>OY970313.1:0-2600124 GCA_963716445.1 uncultured Solirubrobacterales bacterium
GCTCACCGAGGCGTCCGACCGCGTCGTCTCGCGGGGATAGGGGTGAGGCGAGCATGCTGACCGTCCGCGACCTCGTCGACGAGATGGGGCTCGAGCTGCTCAGCGGCGAGGAGGCCGCCGAGGCGCCCGTCCGCTGGGTGCACATCAGCGAGCTGCCCGATCCGACGCCCTGGCTCTCCGGCGGGGAGATGATCCTCACGACCGGGCTCCAGCTGACGACGCCCAAGCGCCAGCGCGAGTTCGCCCGCCTGCTCTGCGACCACCACCTCGCCGGCGTCGGCTTCGGCGTCGGCATCGAGCACGACGAGGTGCCCGAGCCGCTGCTCACGGAGGCGCGCGCGCTCGGGCTGCCGCTGTTCGAGATCCCCTACGAGCTGCCGTTCATCGCGATCACCGAGAAGTCCTTCGGCCGACTCGTCAACGAGCAGTACGAGGTGCTCCAGCGGGGGATCGCGATCCACAAGCGGCTCGAGCGGCTGGTGATCGAGGAGCGCGGGCTCGACGAGGTCGTCGCGGCGGTCTCGGCGGCGATCGGCGGCGCCGTGATGGTGCTCGACGCGCGCGGTGAGACGCTCGCCGAGAAGACCTTCCGCCGCCCGATCGGCGAGGCCGCCGTCGCCGCGGTCCGGGTGCGCGTCCGCGAGCGCCGGGCCGGCCGTGCGCCCGGCGACTTCGCGCCCGAGCACCCGGACATCGCGGGCCGCTCGCTCGTGCTGCCGGTGTCGACGCGGGGGCGCGGCGCCCCCCAGGCGTGGCTGGTCGCGAGCCGCGACGCCGGCAGCCTCGGCGACTTCGAGCGGCTGATCCTGCAGCAGGCCGCGACGGTCGTCGCGCTCGAGCTGATGCGTCAGCGCGTGATGCGCGACACCGAGCGGCGGCTCGCCGGCGACGTCCTCGCCGAGGCGCTGACCGGGCGGCTCGCCGAGAGCGAGGTCGAGTCGCGGCTGCGTCCGTTCGGCGTCGGCGGACAGGCCGCGGTGCTGGTCTTCTCCTGCGACGACCCGGGCGCGGCGGAGCCGGACCTCGAGGCCGCGCTCGCCGAGGCCGGCGTCGGGGCGCTGGTGGCCTGCCGCGAGCGGCTGCTGTGCGCGGTCGTCGACGGCGGCGGCGAGCTCGACCCCGTCGAGCTGGCGCGCGGCATGCGGACCGCGCTCGTCCACGGCCACGGCGGCGAGACCGTCCGGGCGGCCGCCAGCCGCGTGGCGCCGGTCGGGATGGTCAGGCGCAGCTTTCACGAGGCTCGCTGCGCGCTCGAGGCGACGGGCATCGCCAACGGCGCGACGCCGCCGGAGGTCGCCTCGCACGAGGATCTCGGCGCCTTCCGCCTGCTGCTCGCCGTGCAGGACGACGACGCGCTGCGCGTCTACACGCAGAGCGTGCTCGGCCCGCTCGAGGACGGCGGCGGCGAGTACGGCGACGAGCTGCTGCGCTCGCTCGAGGCGTTCATCGAGCAGAACGGTCAGTGGGAGAAGGCCGCGCGCCAGCTCTACTGCCATCGGCACACGCTGCGCTACCGGATCAAGCGGATCGAGGAGCTGACCGGCCGCGACCTGAAGTCGGCGCGCGATCGGATCGAGCTGTGGCTGGCGCTGCGGGCGCGGGAGCTGATCGGGTGAGCGACCGGCTGCGGGTCGCCGTGCTCGGCGCCGGCGGGATCATCGCGCCGGCGATCGTCCGCGACCTCGCCGAGTCCGAGGAGGTCGGCGAGCTGCTGCTGCTCGACCTCGACGGCGCGCGTGCGCAGGCCGTCGCGAAGGCCCATGGTGGAGACCGCGCGCGGGCGGCGCAGGCCGACGCCCGCGACGGTCTCGCGGACGCCCTCGCCGACGTCGACGTGCTGGTCAACGCGGCGAGCTACCGCGTTAACCTCGACGCGATGCGCGCCTGCCTGGCGGCCGGCAGCCACTACGTCGACCTCGGCGGCCTCTACTGGATGACCGGCGACCAGCTCGACCTGTCGCCGGAGTTCGAGCGCGCCGGGCTGCTCGCGCTGCTCGGGATGGGCTCGAGCCCCGGCAAGACCAACGTGATGGCCGTGCGCGCGGTGCGCGAGCTCGGCGAGCGGCCACGGCGCGTCGACGTGATCGCGGCCGGGCGCGACCTCGACCCACCCGACGGCGCGAGCTTCCCGTACGCGCTGCAGACGCTCGTCGACGAGCTGACGATGAACCCGATGGCCCAGCGCGGCGGCACGCCGACGGCGCTCGAGCCGATGCAGCCCGGCGGGGCCGTCGACCTGCCGGAGCCGATCGGCCACGCCGACACGATCTACACGCTGCACTCCGAGGTCAGGACGTTCCCGTCGAGCTTCGGCTGCGCGGACTGCAGCTTCCGGCTCTCGCTCTCGCCGAAGGTCCTCGAGCGGGTGCGCGCGCTCGCCGAGACCCACGAATACGAGCTCGCGGCAGCCTCGCGCGCGGCGATGCCGGCCTCGCCGCAGACGGTGTCGGTGCACCGCGTCGAGGCCGAGGGCGAGCACGGCGTCGTCGCCGTGACCGCGACGACCAAACCTGTCGACGAGTGGGAGATCGGCGGAAGCATCGTCTCTACGGCGGCCCCCGCGGCCGCCGCCGTGCGACTGCTGGCGCGCGGGCGGATCGCGGCGCGCGGCGCGCTGCCGCCGGAGCTGTGCGTCGAGCCCGACGACCTCTTCCCGGAGCTCGAGCAGCGCAACTGCGGCTTCGAGACGGAGGTCCGAGCGCTGCGATGAAGGTCGGCGTGCCGACAGAGGTCAAGCCCGACGAGTACCGCGTCGCGCTGACCCCGGCCGGCGCCCGCGAGCTGGCCGAGCACGGCCACGAGGTGCTCGTCCAGCGCGGGGCCGGCGAGGGGTCGGGCATCGCCGACGCCGCCTACGCGGCCCAGGGGGCGCGGCTCGCGCCCGACGCGGCGAGCGTCCATGCCGAGGCCGAGCTGGTGCTCGGCGTCAAGGAGCCCCAGCCGGGCGAGGTCGAGCTGCTGCGCCGCGGGCAGCTGCTGTTCACCTACCTTCACCTCGCGCCCGCGCCCGAGCTGACGCGGGCGCTCTGCGAGTCGGGCGCGACCTGCGTCGCCTACGAGACGGTCGAGGACGCTCGGCGGCGGCTGCCGCTGCTCGCGCCGATGAGCGAGATCGCCGGCAAGATCGCGACGCAGGCCGGCGCGTTCGTGCTCGAGCGCCCGCTCGGCGGGCGCGGCGTGCTGCTCGGCGGCGTGCCCGGCGTCGCCGCGGCGAACGTGATGGTGATCGGCGGCGGCGTGGTCGGCTTCAACGCGGCGAAGATCGCGATCGGGATGGACGCCGACGTGTTCGTCTACGACCGCGACGTCGACCGCCTGCGCGAGCTCGACATCGCGTTCGCCGGTCGCGCCTCGACGGTCTACTCGTCGACGCTGGCCGTCGAGGAGATGCTGCCGCGCGCCGACCTGGTGATCGGCGCGGTGCTGATCCACGGGGCGCGCGCGCCGTACGTGATCAAGCGCGAGCAGCTTCGGCTGATGAAGCCGGGCGCGGTGCTCGTCGACGTGTCGATCGACCAGGGCGGCTGCTTCGAGACCTCGCGCCCGACGACGCACTCGGATCCGACCTACGAGATCGACGGGATCATCCACTACTGCGTGACGAACATGCCGGGCGCGGTGCCGATCACCTCGACCAACGCGCTGACCAATGCGACGCTGCCGTACGTGCTCGCGCTCGCCGACCACGGGCTGAGGGGAGCGATCGATTCCCAACCGGGACTGGCGAAGGGCGTTAACGTGCTGGGCGGGCGGGTGACACTCGCCGCCGTGGCGGAGGGCACGGGACTCGAGCACACCCCGCTCGAGGAGGTTCTCGGAGCGTTGGAGCCCGCCTAGGCCGTCCGCCGGCTACGAGAGAGGAGCTACGAGAACCGACATGGCCACCACGATCACCAAGCTGAAGAACTTCATCGGCGGCGAGTTCGTCGATCCGGCCGAGGGCCGGACCGAGGAGGTCGTCAATCCCGCGAGCACGGAGGTCATCGGCGAGGCGCCGCTGTCCACCGAGGAGGACGTCGACCGCGCGGTCGCCGCGGCGCGCGACGCCTTCGACGGCTGGTGGGCGACCACCCCGGGCGAGCGCGCGAACTGCCTCTACAAGCTCGCCGACGCGTTCGAGGAGCACGCCGAGCAGATCGCCGACATGGAGTCCGCCGACGCCGGCAAGCCGCGCCACGAGGCGCGCGGCGAGGTCGACTCGATGGTCGACAACCTGCGCTTCTTCGCCGGCGCCGGGCGCACGATGGGCGGCCTCGCGGCGGGCGAGTACATGGAGGGCAAGACGTCGTTCGTCCGTCGTGAGCCGGTCGGGGTGGTCGGCCAGATCACACCTTGGAACTACCCGTTGATGATGGCCGTCTGGAAGATCGGTCCGGCGCTCGCGACCGGGAACACGGTCGTGCTCAAGCCCGCCGAGACGACGCCGATGACGACGCTGAAGATGGCCGAGTGGGCGGCCGAGATCTTCCCGCCCGGCGTGCTCAACGTGATCGGCGGCCACGGCGAGCCGGCGGGCGCGCCGCTCGTGCGGCATCCCGACGTCGACATGGTCTCGCTGACCGGCTCGCCGGGAACCGGCAAGTGGATCGCCGCGGCGGCGGCCGACACGCTGAAGAAGGTCCACCTCGAGCTCGGCGGCAAGGCGCCGGTGGTCGTCTTCGACGACGTCGACATGGAGACCGCGCTCGAGACGATCGCCGAGGCCGGCTACTACAACGCCGGCCAGGACTGCACCGCCGCGACGCGGGTCCTGGTGTCGAAGGACGTCTACGAGGACGTCGTCAGCGGCCTCGCCGAGCAGGCCGGCAACCAGGTCGTCGGCGACACGCTGTCGCCCGACACGACGCTCGGCCCGCTCAACTCGGCCCGCCAGCGCGAGCGCGTCGAGGGCTTCCTCGCGCGCAAGCCGGGCAGGGTCGAGATCGTCACCGGCGGCAGCCAGCCGGACCTCCCCGGCTACTACCTCGAGCCGACCGTGGTCGCCGGCCTCGAGCAGGAGGACGAGATGGTCCAGGACGAGATCTTCGGGCCTGTGATCACCGTCCAGCCGTTCGACGACGAGGCCAAGGCGATCGCGTGGGCCAACGGCACGCGCTACGGCCTCTCGGCGTCCGTCTGGACGCGTGACGTCGGACGAGCGATGCGCGTCTCACGGGCGCTGCGCTTCGGCTGCGTCTGGATCAACGACCACTTCTCGATCACCCCCGAGATGCCACACGGCGGCTACAAGGAGTCCGGCTACGGCAAGGACATGTCGATGTACTCGCTCGAGGACTACACCGAGGTCAAGCACGTAGTCGCTTCGCTGGATTGAGGCCGGGGGCTCGCGCCCCCCGGAACCCCCGCGCGGGGCTGGTCTGCCGACGGCTCCCGTGGAGGGCTCCGGATTGAGGCCGGGGGGCTCGCGCCCCCCGGAGCCCCCGCGCGGGGCTGGTCTGCCGACGGCTCCGGTGAAGGGCTCCGGGACGTGGGGGGTCTGCCGTCGGCTCCAGGTGGAGGGCTCGGGGCGGCGCTGGTCTGCGGCGGCTTAGGCTCTGCGCGTGGCGCGGTACGAGTTCCTGTCTACGTGGCTGTTGCGGGCTCCGCGGGAGGCGGTGTGGGAGGCGATCCGGGATGCGGAGGCTTGGCCGGAGTGGTGGCGTGGGGTGGTGGCGAGCGAGGAGCTGGAGCACGGGGACGGAGCGGGGGTGGGGCGGCGGTATCGAGTTCGGTGGCGGAGCGCGGTGCCGTACGTGGTGGAGTTCGTGTTCACGGTCGAGACGGTCGAGGCGCCGGCCTACATGGCGGGACGGGCTGTGGGGGAGCTCGAGGGCGAGGGGACCTGGCGGCTGTACGAGCGCGACGGCGTGACGGCGGTCACCTACGACTGGCGGGTGAGGACGACGCGAGCGTGGATGAACGCGGTGGCTCCGGTGGCTGGGCCGGTATTCGAGTGGAACCACGACTGGGTGATGGCGCGCGGCGGCGAGGGCCTGGCTCGGCGGCTGGGCTGTGAGCTGGTGGCCTTCGGCTAGGAGCGCGCGCGTTCACGAGGTGGTCCCACCCGGGCGGTGGGTTGGCTTAAAGTGGCTGCGTGCTGAAGCGGGTGCTGGCGGCTGGGATCGTGGCTGCGCTGGTCGTGGCCGGTGTGGCGTTCGTGCGCGGGGACGACGAGCGCAGCGCGGAGGCGGCGGCGAAGGGGAAGCCGCCGGTGGTGCTGTTGCTGTTCGACGAGTTCCCGACGGATCTGCTGCGCGGACCGGGCGGGCGGATCGACGCGGGCAGGTACCCGGCGTTCGCGGAGCTGGCGCGATCCGGCTACTGGTTCCCGAACGCGACGACGACGTACGACTCGACGACGAAGGCGATCCCGCAGATCCTCGACGGGAAGCTGCCGCGCAAGGGCGGGGAGCCGACCTACTTGGGGCATCCGCGCACGATCTTCGACATGTTCGCGCGGCACGGATACGAGATCGAGCGGGTCGAGGCGGCGACGTCGGTCTGCCCGCCGCGCTACTGCCCGGGAGCGAAGGCGCGCCGACCGGGCATCCTGAAGCAGCTCCAATACGGGAGGCGCGAGCGGCTGCAGCGGTTCTTCGCGTCGATCGAGCCGCGCGACGAGCCGACGTTCTGGCTCGGGCACCTGCTGCTGCCGCACGGGCCGTACCTCTTCCTTCCGTCCGGCAAGCAGGTGCGCGCGGGCTGGAAGGACCCGATACCCGGGATGAACAGCACGCCCGGGTTCTACGCGCCCTACCTGGCGCTGCACGCGCAGCAGCGGCTGCAGCTCCAGATCGGCTTCCTCGACCGTCAGCTCGGACGGCTGATCGCCCGGATGCGGCGCGAGGGGACGTTCGACAGGGCGCTGATCGTCGTGACGGCCGACCACGGGATCTCGTCGGACTCGGGCGTGGAGAGCCGTCGCAACACCGACATGAGCAACATCGACGAGATCGCGCCGGTGCCGCTGTTCGTGAAGCTGCCGGGCCAGCGCCATGCCCGCGCGCCGCGCAGCTACGTGAGGACCGTCGACGTGGCCCCGACGATCGCCGACGTGCTCGGCTGGCGGCTGCCGTACCGGGTGGACGGCCGCTCGGCGTTCTCGCGCGCGGTCGCGCGGCGCCGCTCGGTCCTGATGATCAAGCGCGAGTTCACCGGACGGCTGAGGATCTCCGCCGCCGAGCTGGAGCGCCGCCGCGGCGCGCTGCTGCGGCTTCGGCTGCGCCGCTTCGGCGCCGGCGGCTGGGACCGCCTCTACACCGGGATCGGGCCGAACCGCTCGCTGATCGGCCGTCGCGTCGCCGACCTCGCGTCCCAGCCGCCGGGCGCCCTGAGGGCGACGATCGTCGGCGCGCGCGACATGCGCCGCGTCGACCCGCGCTCGCGTGTCCTGCCCACCCAGGTCGCAGGCCCGATCGCCGGCGGCGACGCGGGGGCGACGCGTGACATCGCGATCGCGGTCAACGGAACGATCGAGGCCGTCGGGCGCTCGTTCCACCTCCGCGTCGAGCCGGACGAGGCCGACCGAGCCGGCGAGGGCTTCGCGGTGATGGTGCCCGAGCGGGCGATTCGGCCGGGCCGCAACCGCGTCGAGGTCTACGAGGTCGTCGGCGGCGCCTCGCTGCGCCTGCTCGGAGCGAGCTGACCGACAGCCGGCCGCTCATTCGCCCGTCGGTCTCGCCCCCTCCCGCCCACCCGCCCGCCCGCGGGGCGTATTGGAGCCTTCGACACACCCAGGTGTGCACAACTCTCCAAACGGAGATCTAGCGGCCGCGGAAGACGGTGTTGGGCTCGGCGCTGCGGTCCCTGACGACCTCGGCCGGGTCCTCGCGGGTGTCGACGAATACGCAGAAGAAGCGCCGGCGGTCGTCGCGCGCGATGCAGTTGCGGAAGTAGCCCTCGCCGAGGCGGATCGTGTTCGCCGTCTCGAGGTTGCGGATCAGCTCGTCGTTGCCCGACCGCTCGACGTAGCGCGTCAGGGCGCGGGCGTTCTCCTCGGTGGCATCGGTCTCAGAGACGATCACCGGGCGGTTGGCGAGGCCCGACGCGACCACTCCGACGAGCCCGGCCAGCAGCAGCGCCGTGGCGACCCGGTCCTGCAGCACGTCACGGTTCGCCTGAGCGGGCGCCGGAGACCCCGCCGCCACCAGCGCGGCGGCACGGCGGTCGGCGAGCCGGCGCGTCAGCCAGGGTGCGACGGCGCCGACCAGGAAGAGGTTGGCGAAGGTCGCGATCAGCACGCCCTCGATCAGGTTGAGCCCGGTCGTCGAGACCGGCGGCAGCGCGTCCAGGACGATGCCGTCGACTAGCGTCAGCACCACGAACGCCGGCCACTGCGTCGCCCCGCGCAGGCGCCAGCGCAGCCGGCTCGTCCAGAAGCGCTCGCGCGGGCTCACCGCGCCAGCGTAGCCGCCGTCCAGGGGCGCCCTGGCCTTCGGTGAGCGAGTGGACTATCGACTGGGCCCTACCCCAGTCAATGGTCCACTCGTGGACCGTCCCGGTCACCCGCTAAGGCGCGGGGGCGCGGCTCTAACATCGAAGCCGTGGCGGATCTGTGGGTGACGACGCTCGGCGAGGTGCCCTACCCGAACGCCGTCGCGCTTCAACAGCGGCTTCGCGACGCCAGGCAGGCGGACCTCGTGCCCGACTGCCTGCTGCTGCTCGAGCATCCGCCCGTCTACACGCGCGGGCGGCGAGCCGAGCCGGCCGACCTGCCGCGCGGCGAGGACTGGTACCGGGAACAGGGCATCGACGTCCACGACTCCGACCGTGGCGGCCAGGCGACCTACCACGGCCCCGGTCAGCTCGTCGGATACCCGATCATGCGCGTCCGCTCGGTCCGCGAGTACGTCGCGACGATGGAGCGAGCGATGATCGCCGCCCTCCGCGACGAGGGCGTCGCGGCCACCGCGCCCGACGGCCTCACCGGCGTCTGGGCCGGCGGGTCGAAGATCGGCTCGATCGGCGTCCACGTCTCCCGGGGCGTCACCACTCACGGCTTCGCCATCAACGTCACCAACGACCTGTCCCCCTTCCAGTGGATCGCCACCTGCGGAGTCGACGACGCCCAGATGACGTCGATCGGCGTCGAGACCGCGCGAGCCGTCTCGATGTCCTGCTTCCGCAAGCGCGTCGCCTGGCGCTTCGCGGAGGCCTTCCACCTCCGCCAGCGACTGATCACACCGCGCCGCCTCGTCGCCGCGACCAAGACCCGGCCGCTCCCGCCCCCCAGCCCCGTCGCGGCAACCGCCCCGTAGCCTCTCCCGCATGAGCCGCGAGCACCGCACCCGGTCGCGCGCCAACCCCGGCGGCGCGCGCGAGCTTCCGCCCGGCGAGGTCGTCGAGTTCGGCGCCCGCAAGCCGCGCTGGTTCAAGGTCCCGGCGCCCGGCGGCGAGCGCTACCGCGAGCTAAGGAAGCTGATCGACGGCGAGGGCCTGAACACCGTCTGCCAGGAGGCGGCCTGCCCGAACATCGGCGACTGCTGGCAGCGCGGCACCGCCACCTTCATGATCCTCGGCGACACCTGCACCCGGCGCTGCGGCTTCTGCAACGTCAAGACCGGCAAGCCGACCTTCGCCGATCCGCTCGAGCCGCTCAAGGTGGCGCAGTCGGTCAAGCGGATGGGGCTGCGCCACGCGGTCGTCACCAGCGTCGACCGCGACGATCTCCCCGACCTCGGCGCGTCGGCGTTCGTCGGGGTGATCCGCTCGATCCGCCGACTGTCGCCGGGCACCAAGGTCGAGGTGCTGACGCCCGACTTCCGCGGTGAGGAGATGCCGCTCGCGCGGGTGATCGCCGAGCGCCCCGACGTCTTCAACCACAACGTCGAGACGGTGCCGCGGCTCTACCCGCTCGCGCGCCGCGGGTCGCGATTCCTGCGCTCCTGCCGCGTCCTGCGCAACGCGAAGGAGCTCGGCGGCGACGCCGTGGTGACCAAGTCCGGCCTGATGACGGGCCTCGGCGAGTCGCGCGAGGAGCTGCTCGAGACGTTCGGCGTGCTGCGCGAGCACGGCGTCCAAGTGCTGACCGTCGGCCAGTACCTGCGCCCGACGCGCGACCACCTGCCGGTGGTGCGCTACTGGCATCCCGACGAGTTCGCCGATCTCGAGCGCGAGGCGTACGCGCTCGGCTTCGAGGCCGTCGCCGCCGGGCCGCTGGTCCGGTCGAGCTACTTCGCCGAGCAGACGCTAGAGCGTGCGGCGGAGCCGGTGGGCGGCGTCGCGGCCGCGCGTTGATCCCGCTCAAGGACGACATCCCGACGCGGCGGTTCCCGATCCTGACCGTCGCGATCCTCGCGATCAACGTCGCGATGTTCTTCCTCTTCCAGGGCGCCTACTTCGGCAGCGACGCCGAGTTCGACGCCAAGGTCGCCGAGTACGGCGCGATCCCGTACGAGATCTCACACCCCGGCAAGCACTGCGACCTCGTCGGCGGGCAGGTGGCGTGCGAGGGTCAGGCGGGCGTACAGGGCGAGGCGCCGGACGACCTCGCGCCGACCTGGCTGACGCTGCTGGCCTCGATGTTCATGCACGGCGGCCTGCTGCACCTGGCGTTCAACATGCTGTTCCTCTGGATCTTCGGCAACAACATCGAGGACTCGATGGGACGCGCCCGCTTCGTGGCCTTCTACCTGCTGGGGGGACTGGCGGCGATCGCGCTGCAGACGCTGGTCGAGCCGGATGCCGCGGTGCCGACGATCGGCGCGTCGGGCGCGGTCGCCGCGGTGCTCGGCGGCTACGCGCTGCTGTATCCACGTGCGCGAGTCGTCACCCTGGTGATCATCGTGTTCTTCTTCACGATCATCCAGCTGCCGGCGCTGTTGGTGCTCGGCGTCTGGATACTGCTCCAGCTCGCCGCCGGGGCGAGCGAGCTGGGGAGCCCGGTGGCCGGCGGCGAGGGCGGCGTCGCCTACTTCGCGCACATCGGCGGCTTCGTGTTCGGCCTGCTGCTGATCCGCCTGTTCGCCAACCGCGTGCACGAGGACTACACGCGCGCCCAGCGAACGGCCGTGTACCGATGATCGGCCGCAACGTGGCACTGGTCGGGACGCTCGCCTTCGTCGGCCTGCTGGCGGTGCTGACCGTCGACGTGATGATCCGGACCGGGATCGACGTGCTCGTGCTGGCGTCGCTGGCGATCCTCGCGATGGTCGGCTTCGGCGTCCTCGGCGCGTTGCTCAACCCGCCGGAGAAGTAGGGGCGTGCGCCGGCGGCGAAGGGCGGCGGGACTCAGCTTCGGCCGTCGCCGGCGGCGCGGTGCGGCGACGGTCGCGCTGCAGGTCGTACTCGCCGTCGTCGCCCTCGCGGGCGCGGCTTGGGCTGCCCTCCAGACGGGAGGCGACGAGCCGCCGGTGCACGTGGCCGCCGGCGCGGTCGCGCCCGCGGCGGCCTCGGACGGCGGCTCCTTCGAGCCGCGCTCCCCCGCGCCCGTCGTGCTCGCTCCCGGCGATGCGTTCGCCGTCCACTGGAGGCGACCGCCGCGCGCCGCGCTCGTCTTCAACGCCGACACCGGCGAGGTCCTCTACCGCCGCCGCCCCCTGCGCAGGCTGCCGATCGCGAGCCTGACGAAGATCATGACGGCGCTCGCCGTGACCGCCGCGACCCGCCCGGGCGACGCCGTTCGGATCCCGAGGCGCCTGCGCTACGAGGGCTCGGCCGTCGGCCTGCTGCCGCGCGGTCGCCGGGTGCGGATCGAGCCGCTGCTCGGCGGCCTGATGATCGTCTCCGGAAACGACGCGGCGCTGGCGCTGGCCGACCACGTGTCGGGCGGCGAGCGACGCTTCGTCGGGCTGATGAACGAGAAGGCGCGCCTGTGGGATCTCCGCTGCACCCGCTTCGCCTCGCCCCACGGCCTGTCGGACGGCGACCGCTCCTGCGCCGTCGACCTCGCCGAGCTCGCCCGCCTGGCGCTGCGCGAGCCGCGGATCGCCAGACCGGCAGCTCGCGCCAGCGCGGCCTACCGCTTCCCGATCAAGGGCCGCAAGCTCTACCTCAGCGGCCACAACCCGCTGATCCGGGCCGGCTATCGCGGCGCCGTCGGCCTGAAGACCGGCTACACCAGCGCGGCGGGACGCTGCTTCGTCGGTGTCGCGCGGCGCGGCGGCCGGACCTTCGGCGTCGTCCTGCTGCACTCGCCCGACCCCGGCCGCCAGGCCGCACGCCTGCTCGACATGGCGTTCGCGACCGGCTGACCTTTGGCCGGAGCCGACCAGCGTGCGAACATTCCGCTCGCGGGGCCATAGCTCAGCTGGAAGAGCGCCTGCTTTGCAAGCAGGAGGTCGCCGGTTCGAGCCCGGCTGGCTCCACTAAAACCTTCTCTCTCGAACCAAGGCCGTTTTGGTCTGATGCTTGCGACGTGATCTTTTCGAGCGTGTTCGCAAGCCCGCCGTCGAGTAGGTCGGCGTAGGGATCGGCAAGGTCCGCGCTGACTGCTTCCTTGTCGCGTATGTAGACGCGCTCAAAGAACGCTTGATTGAGTTGTCGCCGTAGCGCCGGATCGGCCGTCTCGTAGGTCTCCTCCGCGTTGCGTGCGAGCGTTAGCGCTTCGTCGAGGGTCTTGGTGAGCGAGGCCAGTCGCACGGTCGCCCGTTCGAGCGTTGCCTTGGCTGCCTCGATCTCACGTTTGAGACGATCCTGCTCCTCGCCAAATAGGTCGTCCGGCATCCGGCCGTCGTAGACGAGTTGCAGGAGCTTGCGGCGCTCGTCTTCAAGGCGCGTGAGCTTCCGCCGCGCTTCGGCCAAGTCGTCCTGTCGTTTGGCGGTGACGCCCTCAAAGCCCGTAATCAACTGCTCGCGGAGGAGGTTGGCTATCCGCTCGATACTTCGTCGGAGCCTTTGACCGTAGAGGCGGGCTACCGCATCCTCGATTTGATCGGTTCGGATGTACCGCTGAGGGCAGCCGGAGCGGTCGCTGTGGCGTCCCGCGCACATGAAGTAGTCATAGGTGCCACCGTTGCCTCGCGAACGCGAGAAGCTCATGCGACGGCGGCAATGCCCGCAGTGGATGGTGCCCTTCAGGTAGTGCAGGTGGCGGCGCTGCTTCTCGCCCGCGTGCTGCTTCGCGGTGAGGATCGCCTGCACGCGCGAGAACGTGTCTTTGTCGATCAGCGGCTCATGTGTGCCCTCGTACTCCACGCCGCCGTAGGTGACGATCCCGATGTAGTACGGATCGCGCAGTATCTCGTGCAGGGTCGAGGCATTGACCTTGCCCGCGGGGCGCTTCTTGGTCGGGCGTGTGCGTAGGCCATCCTCGTAAAGCTTGTCGGTGAGGTGGTTGATCGACCATTCGCCCTCCACCGCAGAGAGTCGAGACAAGCCGCAGGGCCGAGGATAGGTCCCGCCGAAGCTGCCGAGTCCGTTATCTCCCAGACGGGCAGGCAGGCTCAGACGCCCTGGGAGCTTGAAATGCTCGCCCCAGGGCGCAACTTGACCTATAAGAAACGTCCTCAAGCTGGCGCAGGATCAGGACTGAGCCAGCCCTTATGCGTTTCGCCCAAGTCGCATCATGCTTGCTAGGCTCACCGCCGATTCGCCCGGTAAGCACCGTCAAGCGCTAGCCACCAGTCGAGGCTAGTATGGCCGTCTCATGGGGCTCTTGAAGGATCTGTTTTCGTCCGGCGGTGACCGGCCCGGGCGTCTGCTTCCTCCCGACGCCCCCGCCGTCCTTGAGTCGTTCGGACGGTCTGAGGGACCCGCGCCGGGTGGAGATATGGCTGCCGGCCTCGACCTGGGGCGAACTGTGAAGAAAGCCCTCGAAGTAGACCCTGAGCGAGCGCTCGACGAGATAGTCGAGGCGTGCGATTCCATCGGCGAGTGGTCTTACTACGGCGCCTGGGACATCCTCAGCGCCTACGCCTCTGATCGCGAAGACGATCCCCGCTACGTGCACATCATCGACGGGCTGCTCGACACGCTGCAGGCAGAAGGCTACGGGCCAGGCGATATTCCAATGGCCTTGACGCCGCGGGCGATCGAGCGTCAGCGCGCCGAGCAGGCTGCCAGCCCGAAGGCGGGGGGTGCCCCCGAGTCCGAGCCGGAGATCCCTCCGCTGGCAGATGGGGAGCGGCGACTGCTTCAAGTCGTGGATCGGCCTGACGGCAATCAGAACAAAATCTACCTCATATGCCGTCGCCCTTCCGACTACGAGAATCACCAGTTCGTCGCCGTGGTCCATCACTCGGAGTCCACGGACTTCGATTTCGATACGGAGGGGGCATGGCACGGCGACGAGGATGAGCGCGCCGTCTACATAAGGGTCGCGGAGGCCTACGCGAACACGCGGACCGCCTCATGCAGCTACTGGCTTGAGTCAGGCGTTCAGTGGTTCGCCGACCGTGTGGGATAAGCAGTAGGCCGCGCCAGTCTGCTACGCATGGCGGTTGATGTAGGCCAGTCGCTTCTCGGCGGTGACGCGCGCCCCTTCATCGACTTGCTCGTCGGCGACCAGCGCCGTGAGGGCATCAATCGCACGCTGATCGCCATCGCCCAAAATGCCAAGCGAGTCGACAGCGGGCATCAAGACGTCCTGGGTCCGCGCGGCAACTATGTCGAGTAGTGCCTGCATTGCGTCGTCCCTTCGCGTCGTTGCCCCCTTTAGTCCTGACGCGGCCGCGAATCGGACACCAGAATCGCCGTCTCGTTCAGCGAGGGTGTCGATCAGGGCTTGGACGCCGTCCGGCATCTTCGCCAGCGAATAGTGGAGCCCGAAGAAGTCATCGATGTGATCGAGCATGGGCGCAACCGCACGAGGGTCCCCGATCTCTGCGAGAACTCCGGCGGCGTCGGCGGCAATGCCGATATTGAGCTCATCCTCGGTGGTGCGCTGCTCATAGTCAGACGGGGGCGCGGGGGTTTCCTGGATCACCTGGATCAGTGGCTCGACGGCGCTGGGGCCCATCCCCTGGAGCCGTTGCTTTGCGCGCACGTAGCGCGGACGATTCACTAGCCCAATGCAGTCGCGCTCGTTGTCCGCGCGCTCCTGCCGCATCGTCGCCAACTCGGCTTGGACCTTTTCTTCTGGACTGCGCCTACGAAACATCTCTCCCTCTCTCTTCGCTCCAGCCCGCCCCCAAGACCGGTCAATGCCGCATCAACCTACCATCGAGCGCCAGCCAGTTCTCGTCTCGTCGGACGAGGGAAGGTTCTACAAATCTTGGAGGAGCCGTCGTATCTTCTGGATGAAGGCCGGGTTCGAAAGTCGTCCGGCTAGCTCCATCGTCTTCGCGCTAGACGGGGCAGCGCGGTGTCGTGACCACCTTGACGTCGCGCAGGTCGTGATAGATCTGCCGTAGCTCGAAGCATGCTTGGCTCGCACGCACCTGGCCGTCGTCCGTGTTGGGATAGAGCAGTCCGCAGACGGTGCCGGTGTGGCCGACGTTGAGGCCGAGGGCCCCGAACTCCTCCAGGCGGGTCGAGAGCGTCTGGGCGTAGGGGTTGACGAGGTAGGGGGCGTTGAGCGCCGCCGACCTCGTCGCCTGTGCGGCAAAGGCCTCGGCGGAGCGCTGCTCGACCGCTCGCTCGATGTCGACCAGTAGCTGCTGGTACTCGTTCGCGTGATTCGCCTTCCCGTCGAACGAGATCGCCTCCGTGTCGACGCTGTCGCGCGGGACGAGCATCACGATCACGAACTCCGGGAACCAGGGCCAGTGGCGAAGCTTCTCGCCGGTCTTGTGATTGACCACCGCCACGCCGGGATACATCGTTCCGTCGGACGACTCGACGCGGGTCGCCAGCTCGCCCTCCCGCTCCGGGGAGAGCGGGTCGCCGAGCGCGTTGGCGACGGCGCGGATGCCCGATAGGACGTCCGCCGTGCTGGAGCTCATGCCCTTTCCGACGTCGAGGTCGCTCCAGTGCCGGACTCGCAACTCGACGGCGCCGAGCGCGAAGTGCTCGGCGGTGTACCGCAGGGCCAGATCGAGCTTGCTCTGCTCGGGCAGCAGCCCGACGATCGAGAGCTCCGGCGCCTGACGGATCTCGACGACGACCGTGGCGCTCTTGTTGATCGGGCAGGTCACGTGGAAGTCCGTCCCGTCCGGCAGAAGGCCCTGCACGAACTCGCCGCAGGTCCCCGGGGCGCTGCCACGACCCTCGAGCGCCGTGCCGGATCGCTCCAACCGCCGACTCGGGCTCTCGACCGAAAGCGCGGCCGCGCCCTCCGAGGAGGGAAGATCCAAGGGCGGCGGCGGGCTCTGGTGCAGATCCCAGTACAGCGCCCGAATCGTGAACGCGCCGGAGTCGTCCTCCTCGAGGACGTAGGTCGACGCGTCGGTCGCTCGCCACTCGTCGGTGGCCCAGAGCTCGGTGACCGACTCGGGCATCGCGATCTCGTGCTCGGTCCAGACGCCGCGGACCTCGCCGCAGACGGTATGGCGAGTCTGGCCGGCTCCGTCGGTCGTCCGCAGGGTGATCGTGGCCAGCGGATGGCACAGGACCGCCTCGGCCGCGGGCGGATGGGTCAGCAGCTCGACGACGGCATCGTGGAGGAGCGGCGTCAGCCACTTGTAGTAGTCGTCGTTGTGGATCGGCCAGCGACGAGCGGCGGCGTGATAGACGAGGTTGCGGTACTCGACGAGGCGAGTCCAGGCGCCCCACCACTTGACCCCGCGGGCCTGGGCGTCGAGCGCGCGCGTGACGTAGAAGCCAACGTCGATCCCCGACGGGTTGGCGTCCGGGAGCAGCCCGTCGACGGCCGCGTCGATGCAGTCCATCGCCGCCCCCAGGCGCTCGACCGCGGGCAGGCGTCGATTCGCCAGCGGCCCCGTCGTCGGAAACAGCGTGTCCGGCGCCGCCGCGGCGCTGGCCCGGAAGAGCGCGAGCGATAGGCCGAAGGTGACGTTCGCGGCGCGTAGCCGCTCGAGCAGCGACTCCACGGCGTCCGAGGGCTGCGCCGCCCGACTCCGATAGTCCGACAGGGCCAGCGAGGCGAGGTACACGAGCGACGACTCGGCGAGGTCGAGGAGCAGCCCGTGCCGCTTGTGAAGGTCGCGCGCCGCCAGGGCCTCGCTGTAGATCCGCCGAATGCCGGCGGGGAACCTCTGGTAGAGCTCGGTGCTGGGCGGCGCGGGCAACAGCGGCGCCGTGGCTGCCCTTGCCCCCTTGGGCGGCTCGACGGAGCCCTCAGACTCGCTCAACAGCGGCCGACCTCAGGACGAGGTCGTGGCGGGAAGAGGCTGGCAGCCCGGCGCGGGATACCGGCCCATCAGCTCATGGACCTCGGAGCGGACCTGGTCGATGGCGTGGTCGTCACCCTGCAGCGCGGCCTGGACGACCTCGTCGATCCAGTGGGCGATCTGCTCCATGTGCTCGGGCATCAGCCCGCGAGACGTCGCCGCGGGAGTGCCGATCCTCACGCCCGACGGGTCCAGCGGCTTGCGCGAGTCGAAGGGGATCGCGTTGGCGTTGGTCACGATGCCGGCTCGGATCAGGGCGGTCGCGGCCTCCTTGCCGCTCAGGCTCTTGGGCGCCATGTCGAGGAGGATCAGGTGGTTGTCCGTGCCGCCCGAGACGAGCGTGAAGTCCCGCTCCAGCAGGGCGTCGGCCAACGCCTTGGCGTTGGCGACTATCTGGTGCGCGTAGTCGGCGAAGGACGGCTGCAGCGCCTCGCCCAAGGTCGCCGCGATGGCGGCGGTCTGATGCTGGTGCGGTCCGCCCTGGAGGCCGGGGAACACCGCTTTGTCGAGCGCGGCGGCAAAGCGCTCGCGGCACATCAAGATGGCGCCCCGCGGTCCGCGCAGGGACTTGTGGGTGGTGGTCATGATCACGTCGGCATGGGGAACCGGCGACGGATGCGCCCCGCCCGCGATCAGCCCGGCGATGTGCGAGACGTCGGCGACCATGACCGCGCCGACCTCGCGGGCGATGTCCGCGAAGCCCTCGAAGTCGATCGTCCGCGGCACGGCCGTGCCGCCGCAGAACAGCACCTTCGGTCGATGCTCGAGAGCCAGCTTCCGGACCTCGTCCATGTCGACGCGGCCGCTGTCGCGGGCGACGCCGTAGTGGATCGCCTGGAACCAGATCCCGGTCGCCGAGACCCGCCAGCCGTGGGTCAGGTGCCCCCCCGCCGGCAGGGAGAGCCCCATCACCGTGTCCCCGGGCTCGAGGAAGGCGAGGTAGACGGCCAGGTTGGCCGGTGATCCGGAGTAGGGCTGGACATTCGCGTGGTCGACGCCGAACAGCTGCTTGGCGCGGTCGATCGCAAGCCGCTCGACCTCGTCGATGATCTCGTTGCCCTCGTAGTAGCGCTTGCCCGGATACCCCTCGCAGTACTTGTTCACGAGCACGGTGCCGTTCGCCTCGAGCACCGACGACGAGCAGTAGTTCTCCGAGGGAATGAGACAGAGCGACTCGGCCTGCCGTCGATCCTCGCGGGCGAGCATTCCGGCGAGGGCGGGGTCGGTCTCCGTCAAGGCGTCCAGCACTCCGCCATTGTACAGCGCACCGATCGACCGCCTGGCGATGGATCGGCGGCGGTGCTGCGATGGTGAGGCAATGCCGGGCGACCGCGTCAAGCGCTACACGCTGCTCGCCGCCGTGCTCGGATCGGGCGTCGTCTTCCTCGACGGAACGGTCGTCAACGTCGCCCTGCCGGCGATCCGAGACGAGCTCGACGCCGACTTCGTCGCTCAGCAGTGGATCGTCGAGGCGTACCTGCTCACGCTCGGGGCGCTGCTGCTCGTCGGCGGCTCGCTCGGCGACGTCCTCGGCCGGCGACGCGTCTTCGTCGCCGGGCTGATCGCCTTCGGAGCGACCTCGCTGATCTGCGCCGTGGCGCCGAGCCCCGAGCTGCTGATCGCGGCGCGGACGCTGCAGGGCGCCGCCGGAGCGCTGCTCGTCCCGGCGAGCCTCGCCCTGATCACGGCCACCTTCCCGCGCGACGAGCGCGGCGCGGCGATCGGATCGTGGACCGCCTGGACCGGCATCGCCTTCGTCGTCGGCCCGCTCGCCGGCGGGGCGATCGTCGAGCACGTGTCCTGGCGCTGGATCTTCGCGATCAACGTGCCGCTCGTGCTCGCCACGCTGACGCTGGTCCGGGCCGGCGTCCAGGAGAGCGTCGACGAGCAGGCGTCGCGTGCGATCGACTACGTCGGCGCGCTGCTCGTGTCGCTCGGGTTGGGCGGGCCCGTGTTCGCGCTGATCGAGCAGCAGCGCTACGGCTGGGGCGATCCACGCGTGCTCGTGCCGCTCGTCGTCGGGCTGCTGCTGCTCGCTGCCTTCGTCTTCCACGAGCGCCGCTCCGACCATCCGATGCTGCCGCCGGAGCTCTTCAGGTCGCGCAACTTCGCGGTCGGCAACCTGGCGACACTCGCCATCTACGGCGGTCTCGGCGCGGCGACCTTCTTCGCGACGATCTACCTGCAGCAGGTGGCGGGCTACAGCGCGATCGCGGCGGGCTTGGCGCTGATGCCGATCACCGTCGTGATGTGGGTACTGTCGCGACGCTTCGGCGCCCTCGCCGACCGCATCGGACCGCGACTCCTGATGGGTCTCGGGCCGATCGTCGCGGGGGTGGGGCTGGTCTGGATGGGCCAGGTCGGCGCCGACGTCGACTACGTCACCGACCTCCTCCCCGGCGTGCTCGTGTTCGGGCTCGGCCTGTCGGCGACGGTCGCCCCCTTGACGAGCACGGTGCTCGGCGCGGTGCCGGAGCACAACGCCGGCGTCGCGAGCGGCGTGAACAACCAGGTCGCGCGCGTCGCGGCGCTGCTGGCGATCGCGGTCGTGGGAGCGATCGTGGCCGCGCGCTTCGAGGCCGCGCTCGGCGACCGTGCCGCCGCGCTGCCCGCCCCGGCCCGCGCGGCTGTGGCCGACGCGCGCCCGCTGGCCGGCGGCGTGCAGAACCGCCCCGCGCTCGACCGGCCGGTCGAGCAGGCCTCGACGTCCGCCTACCGCGCCGGCATGGGCGTCGCCGGCGCGCTCGCGATCCTCGGCGGGATCGTCTCCCTGATCGGGATCGCCAACCCACGCACACGGGTGGTCGGCTCGGAGGGCGAGCCGGAGCCCGAGATCCTCGACGTCAGGGGAGCCGGCTGAGTTGTCCCTCTGTCGAGGCGCCGGCGCCTCGATCTTCGCCAGCTGTCCATACGGAGAGACCTCCCAGCCGGCGAGCATCACGGCATGGCCTCGCGCATACCGCAGATCGTGGCCTTCGGGGGTGGAGGCTTCTCGATGGAGGCCGGCAATCCGCTGCTCGACGACTACGTCCTCTCGCTGACCGGGTCGGCGCGTCCGCGCGTGTGCTTCCTGCCCACCGCGTCGGGCGACGCCGACCACTACGTCGTGCGCTTCTACCGCCAGTTCGCGACGCGCTGCGACGCCAGCCACGTGTCGCTGTTCCGGCGCGACCGCGACGGCGTCGAGGGCGCCTTCGCCGAGCACCTGCTGTCGCAGGACGCGATCTACGTCGGCGGCGGCAACCTGGTCAGCCTGCTCGGCACCTGGCGCGCCCATGGGCTGCACTCCGTGCTGCGGCGCGCCTGGCGCCAGGGAGTCGTGCTCTGCGGCCCGTCGGCGGGCTCGCTGTGCTGGTTCGCCGAGGCGCTGACCGCCTTCCACGGCGCGCCCTACCGCGTGCAGGGCCTCGGCCTGCTGCCGTACTCCAACTGCGTGCACTACGACGCCGAGCCGGCGCGGCGCGAGGAGTACCGCCGCTTCGTCGGCGACGGCATGCGGCCCGGCTTCGCCGCCGACGACGGCGCCGCGCTGCACTTCCGCGGCAAGGAGCTGTCGCGCGTCGTCAGCTCACGGCCGCGCGCCCGGGCCTATCGGGTCGAGCCGATCGACGGCGAGGTGGTCGAGCTGCCGCTCGACGTCGAGTACCTGGGCGCCCGCGTGCCTCAGCTGGCGAGCGCGTGAGCGGCTCAAACGTCGTACCGGAGGCGGACCGCACGATCCTCGCGCTCGGGGGCGGCGGGTTCACGATGGAGCCGGACAACCCCGCGCTCGACGACTTCGTGCTCACGCTGACGGACGCGCGTGAGCCGCGAATCCTCTTCATGCCGACGGCGTCCGGGGATCCGGCCGCCCAGATCAACGCCTTCCGCGCCCGCTTCGGCGGGCGGGCCTGCGTGGCGCGGCAGCTCTCGCTGTTCCACCTCCACGGCAGTGAGAAGCCGCTCGCCGAGGTGATCGCCGAGCAGGACATGATCTACGTGGGCGGCGGCTCGATGCGCAATCTGCTCGCGATCTGGCGCGCCCACGGGCTCGACCGGCTGCTCGTCGAGGCGTGGGAGCGCGGCACCGTGCTCGCCGGGATCAGCGCCGGAGCGATGTGCTGGTTCGAGGGCGGCGTGACGAAGTCGAGCGGGCCACCCGAGACGATCGCCGGGCTCGGACTGCTGCCAGGATCGCTCTCCGTCCACGCCGACGGCGAGCCCGACCGGCTGCCGGCGTGGCTGGCCGCCGTGGAGAGCGGCGAGCTGCCGGGCGGCTGGGCGGCCGACGACGGCGCCGCGCTGCTCTTCCGAGGCCGTGCCTTCGAACGGGCGGTCAGCTCTCGGCCGGGTGCGGCCGCGCTGCGCGTCGATGCCGTCGAGGGCGAGCTGGTGCGCAGGCGGATCGAGCCGGAGCTGCTCGGCGCCGGCCGCACCGGCCCGCCGCCGGCCGACGACGACGTCCTCGAGCTACGGCGGGTCAGGCAGGTGCGCCACCGGCGCTGACCGGTCCGCGCCGGTTCAGCGCTCGACAGGATCGCCGGCGGCGAGCCAGTCTTGACCAGCGAGGCTACGTAGATGACGATCCTGGCGGCGCCGCGGTTGGCGGCGCGGTGGATCGTTCCCGGCCGCTCGACGATCCACTGGCCGGCGCGGATCTTGCCGGTCTCCCCCGCGGCGATCGTTCGCACCCGGGTCGGGTCGTCCTCGGGCGAGCCGCGCATCACGTCGACGCGGCCGGTCACGACCGTGTAGGTGAGCACACCGCGCTCGATGCGTGCGATCTGCGTGCCGGGGTGGCGATGCAGCGCGAGCTTCGACCCGGCCGGGACGTCGACGCGCGAGAGCCCGAGCGTTTGCCCTTGGCGCCGGCCGGGCCCTCCGCCGCCGCCAGCGCGTCGCGGGTGACGACGGGCGCCTCGCCGCCGATCGCGAGGGCTGCGTAGGCGCTCGTGCACGCGACGGCGGCGAGCACCGCCATCGCGAGCAGGACGTTGCGCGGGCGACTGCGGCGATATGGCACGGACTCTCCTTGGGTTGCTGGCGCGTCGCTCGGAAGGCCCGGGCGAACGCGACCTACTCGTCGTCGAAGTGGAAGTCGCGCGGAGGCTTCTGCTCGAACCAGAGGCGGTCGTGCTCTGGCGTCTCCTGGAGGAACTCAGGGGTCTCCTCGAGGACGTCCTCTTCACCGGCGGCCTCGTCGGCCGGTCGCTCCTCGACCTGCTCGAACCCGCGCGGCGGAGTGTCGCCCGCAGCCGGCTCGACAGACTCGTCGTCCTCGATCTCCGGCTCGCGCGGCTCAGGCTCGGCGGCGGCCGCCTCGGGCTCGACCGGCTCGGGCTGGACCGGCTCGGGCTCGACCGCCTCGGCCTGGGCCGGCTCAGCCTCCGCCGGCTGCTCGGCCTCCGCCTCAGCCGCGCCCGCAGCCTGCTGCTTGGCAGGCTTCGCCGGCGTGCGCTGAGGCGGCCCCAGAGCCTCCTGCTCCTGCTGGGTCAACTCGCCCTCGGCGGCGCCGTGGCGACGCTTCAGCTCTAGATGCTCGCGGATCGCGTCGTCGAGAACGCCCATCGAGCCAAAGCCTACGCCACCCCCTCGTCGTTGCCGCTCCCCACCCGCCTCGCGCCGCCGCCGGTAGCATTGGAGCCCCGCCCGGCGGGAGCTCGGGGCTGTAGCTCAGCTGGAAGAGCGCTGCCTTCGCATGGCAGAGGTCAGGGGTTCGAGTCCCCTCAGCTCCATCGGAGCGGAACCCAGAAGATGCGGGTTCCGACACCACCGACAGCCACCCCGCCGAGACGCCGGAAAACGGCCCGAGAGGCCTTGGTGGCAAAACGGGTGCCAAAACCCCGGCACTCCGACTGAATCGTCAATGATCGGCGAGACCTCGGGCGCACGAATGAGGGTCGGTCGCATCTTCGCTTTCGATGGCGCTCCATGGTCCGGCGAGTGATTCGCCTGAGGGGATGGAGACGATGGGCCGGGGGGCCCAGGCCTACGTCTGTAGGGAGGGGTAGCGTGCTTTCGCCGTGACGCCTGCGACGGGAACAGCTCTCCTCATACTCGCCGCCTTTGTGATGCCTGGGTTTGTGGCGATCCTTGTCAAGGAGCGGATCTATGAGGTGCCCAGCGAGCAGATGCCGTTTGATCGGGTACTGCAAACCCTTTACTACTCGTTGCTGGTGTACTCCATCCCGGTGCTGGTCGCTGTTGTGGCCGGCGCTGACCGATCCGACTTTGAACGTCTGCTCCACGGTGAAGCCGACCTTCGGATCACGGCCTGCATCGCAATCGGCGTAGGGCTGCTTTTGCCGGTGCTCATCGCCTACGCCGGACGACGCTGGATGATTTCTGATGCGCGCCCGTGGGTTCTCAGCGCGCTCAAGGTCAGCATCACTCACAGAACTCCCTCGTCATGGGACTACGCGTTCGAGAGCGGGGAGCCGTGCTTGGTGGTCGCAACGTTGAAGAGCGGGGAGCTCGTAGGCGGGTACTACGGCCCGAACTCCCACAGCGGATACGGCTCTCAGCATCGCGACCTCTTCCTCGAGGAGCGGTGGAGCGTCACGAGGCGCGAGTCCGGCGAGATGCGGCTAGAGCCGCTGGACAGGACTCTTGGAGCGTGGCTCGCTGCTGATGATCTTGTCGTTGTAGAGCGCTACGCTGTTAGCGATGAGCAAGTCGAGGAGATCCGAGGTGCGGTCGAGCCAGTCGAAGAAGACTAAGACGCCCAAGGGGACCTACGCCAAGACGACTCAGGCCGAATCGAAGGACGGCAAGTATCGCTCTGCTGCCAGGGGTCGGTTCATCGGCGAGCAAGGCAGGCGAGCCACGGTGGCGCGCGACAAGCCAAGCTCAGTGACCATACGTGAGCGAAGGGCGGTGTAGCGATGGCCGGTCCAAGACCAAATCCTCGTCGTCCTGCGACTCCCAGTCCTCCTAAGCGCCCGCCGAGCGGTAGCGAGAACGCCGGCCGCACCCCAACCGTCCCCCGTCCTAAGCCCACCGGCCCGGTTGACATCGGGAAGCCGGGCGGCAAGTAGATTCGGGCTGCAGCGTCTTGGCGTTAGCCAATCTGCGGGTTGGCTGGTAGAAAACGAAGCGCCGCGCTCTCGCGAGCAATAAAAAACCCGGCCCACGAGGGGCCGGGTGGTATAGGGCAGAAGCTTAGCAAGCCCTCGGACGGTATTAAGGGTTTTGTGGCGCTACCACTTGGCTGGCTTCCTGTAGCCGCCTACGCCGGTTGTTGGGGCATCGACGGAACAGGTAATAGCCCCTCCGTTCGCTTGACGGCTACGTTCTGGCCAGACGACATGAACTTGTCGCGGCGCGAGCAAGACGTTTTGGTTTTCGGCGGATTTCGGAAACGAGAGAAGAGGCTTGCCTCTCACCCTCGTCTTCACCTTCTGGTCCTAGTCAATCCACCAGTCGCGCTGGCCATCGACGTCGTCGCGCGGCGTCTTGCCGAGGTTGGGCGCGCCGATGACGAGGATCTCGAGGCCCTCTGGCCCGGCCTCGTAGCCTCGCCACGTACCAGACGGGACGCGCACCGCGTCCCATTCCTGGAGCTCGACGATCTCGTCGTCGAGCTTCATCCGCCCGCTCCCGCCCACGACCACGTACACCTCCTCCTGCTTCTTGTGCGTGTGGCCGTACGGAAAGCGATAGTTCGGCGGGACGCGCTGGTAGCTCAGGCCGGATTCCTCGAGCTCGAGCGCCCGGGTCGCCAAGCGGAACTCCAGGTCCGGCGCGCCGTCGAATTTCGACCCGAGATCCTCCAGGTCCTGCTTGAGGTTCCTGAGAGTGAACGGCACGGCGCAATCCTACGGCCTGGCATGAGTGGGGTCATGCGCTCAGCGTGTCGCGGGCGACGGCCGACGCGATTGCGAATGGCAACGCGTTTCTCCGCGTGGCGCCGCGAGGGCGTCGCCGAGTTCATCAGTAGCGGGGGCTATCGTCCGCGCGATCACACCCACGAGCTGGTCGCTCAGTGCCTCGAGCGCGAGTCGGGCTCCGATAGCGTGGCCTTGGTGAACGGGTGAAGGTCTTCATCACAGGCGCGGGGGGCTTCATCGGACGGGCGCTCGCCGAGCGATACCGGGCGGGCGGCGCGGAGGTGGCGGGCGTCGACGTGGTGGCCGACGAGAGGGGTGGGATCGTCGCGGGGGATGTCGCCGAAGCGGGTCCCTGGCAGGGGGCCGTCGCCGGGAGCGACGTCGTCGTCCACACGGCGGCGATCGTCTCGAACGCCTTCGACCTGGAGGACTCGTGGCGGGTGAACGTGCTCGGCACGCGGCGGGTGATCGATGCCGTGGCGCAGCCCGGCGTAGGCCGGCTCGTTCACATCTCGTCGGTGCGGGCGTTCTCGGATCTCGACTTCCCGAACGGCGTCGACGAGCGCCATCCCGTCCGCCCGGACGGCAATCCCTACGTCGACACGAAGATCGCGAGCGAGCAGGTGGTGCTGCAGGCCCACGCGGCCGGGGAGATCGCCGGCACGATCGTCCGCCCCGGCGACGTCTACGGCCCGGGCTCGCGGCCCTGGACGATCCTGCCGGTCGAGATCATCAAGTCCAACCGGTTCGTCCTGCCGGCGATGGGCCGCGGCGTCTTCAGCCCCGTCTACGTCGACGATCTGCTCACGGGACTGACGCTTGCGGCCGAGCGGCCAGAGGCCGTGGGACAGGTGCTCACGCTCGGCAGCGCGGCGGGCGTCACCTGCCGCGAGTTCTTCGGGCACTACTTCCGAATGCTCGACAAGCGCGGGCCGATCTGCCTGCCGACGCCCGCGGCGGTCGCGCTCGCCACCGCGGCGGGAGCGACGGCGCGCGTCCGCGGAAAGCGGACGGAGATCAACGCCGCCAGCATGCGCTACCTCGCGCGGCCGGGGACCTACTCGATCGAGAAGGCGCACCGGCTGCTCGGATACGCACCCGCCGTGTCGCTCGACGAGGGCATGCGCCGGACGGAGCTGTGGCTGCGCGAGCGGCGACTGCTGTAGGACGGCTCAGGTCGCCACCGCGAAGGCTGCGCTAGCTTCGCGCGCAGTGTCGGTCGGAGCCGAGCGAGTCCTAACTCAACGCGAGCGCAACCGCGCGCTGCTGGAGCGTCAGCTGCTGCTGTCGCGCAAGCGGCTCTCGCTGCCGAAGGCGCTGGAGCGGATCGGCGGGATCCAAGCCCAGTACGCGCCGTCGATGTACATCGGCCTCTGGTCGCGGCTCGAGGGCTTCGAGCGCTCCCAGCTCACGCGGGCGCTCGAGCGGCGGACCGTCGTGCAGGGGACCCTGATGCGGGTCACGATCCATCTCGTCTCCGCCGGCGACTATTGGCCGGCCGCGCTCGCCGTCCGCCAGCCGCGGCGCGAGTCGTGGCTGCGCTACCACCGCGGCAAGCTCGGCGAGGCCGACGCGATCGCCGCCGCGACGCTCGTGAGGAGACGGCTGCGGCACGGAGTGGTCGGGCGCAAGGAGCTGATGGACGGCATGGACGCGGCCACCTTCAACGGCGTCGGAGTCTGGCTCGACCTCGTCCGCATCCCCCCGGCGGGCACCTGGGAGCGCCGGCGTGCCGACGTCTACGCCCTCGCCGAGGACTGGCTGGGCCCGCCGAATGGCACGCCCGAGCAGGGGCTGCGCCTGCTGATCGAGCGTTACCTGCGCGGCTTCGGCCCGGCCGCGCCGGCCGACGTCGCGAACTGGATCGGCGCTGCGGTCAAGCCGGTGAGCACGACCCTCGAGGAGATGGACCTCCGTCACCTGCGCGGCAACCAGGGCCAGCTGCTGGTCGACCTGCCACGGTTGCCGCTGCCCGCCGCCGGCGCGCCGGCTCCCGTGCGCTTCCTGCCGACCTGGGACTCCACGCTGCTCGCCCACGCGCGCGGGACGGGAATCCTCCCCGAGGAGCACCGGCCGAAGGTCTTCAGCACGAAGACGCCGCAGTCGGTGCCGACGTTCCTGGTCGACGGGAAGGTGGCAGGCACCTGGAAGCACGAGAAGGGACGAGTCGAGCCACGACCCTTCGACAAGCTCTCGGCCGGCGCGCGCGACGCCGTCAACGAGGAGGCAGCGCGCCTCACCGCTTTTCACGCCTGACCCGAGCAGTAACGGTAAGTCGACTCGGAGCGCCCAGACAGCCGGCCGTTGGGCCGGCGGTGACACCTGCCGTCGGGAGTACACGAGAGGATGTCGCGATGCTGCTGGAGGCGCTAGTCGGTCGCTCCCGACACGGGGTGATGCTGTCGATCGCGCCGACAGCCCTGCTTCTCGCGCTCGTCCTCGCGATGTTCGCGAGCGGGTGGCTGCCAGAGGCGGGGGAGCCCCCGTCGCAGCTCCTGCTCGTCGCAGGCTGGGGCTGGTTGACAGCCTCGGTCCTCCCGCGCCGGGCCAACGCCGTGGCAGCGTGGCTGCGGGAACGGGTGATCGCGCGTGGCGGCGAGCCCGACCCTCGTCAGCCGATCGTGCCGCCGACGACGTACGAGAGCAACGCGCGCAACGCGCCCGCCCTCCTGCACTCGATCGAGTCCGTACGACTTTCGTTCATGCGGCGTCCAGGGACAGCGTCCCGTCACATGCTTGCTCTGGGTGGCGCTGTGCTTGGAGCGTCCACGATCACGGCTCTGGCGATCGACGCCACCCATGACGTCGCGACCTACGCGACCTCGGCGCTGGCGGCCGCTCTAGCGGCGCTGGCCTTGTCGGACCTGTATCGCGGACGTGCCCGCGATGCCAGGCGACCTTGGCGAGCTTGCCCCGACGCATGGCCCGCGCCTTGGACGGTGCGAGACGGCCCGACGAAGGTCGTCGGACCGGTCTGGCTGATCCTCTGGGCGCTCCTCTTCGCCGCGACGATTCCGATCTCCAAAGCGCCGACGGTCGCCGAGGGAGCGGATCGAGCCTGCTACCTGGCGGCCTTGCTCCTAGCGGTCTGGGAGCTGCGGCACCACATCAACGGCCTCGCAGCGCTCGAAGCGACGCGCTCCCATGGCGCTGTCGCGCATTGGGTCCGGCGCGCCGCGCCGATCGCCTGGTACCTGCTGCTCGCACTGCAGCTCGCATTGGTCGCGCTGGGTGCGCTCGCGCTCGCCCTCGCGCCGATCGATCCGACTGCGGCCTACCTGGGATTCCTCGCGTTGGGACTCGCCCTCATGGTCAGGATGCTGCGCTCGGAGTGGCGCCGACCGAAAGATCCTCTCGTCATCGACAGCCGCGAAGTCGCGGCGTTGATCTCCGAGCGGCATCTGGAGCGCCGCGTGACGTTCACGCTGAGGATGCTGGCGGTGTCGGCCGCCGCCTGGCTCTTCATCCGCCAGACGGCTGTCTGAGCAGCGACTCAGCGCCGCGGCAGGATCTTGCGGATTCCGCTGATGGCGAGCTTGTTGCCTGGCGCCAGCAGCGGGGCGAGCCAGCGCAGGAAGCGGGCGCCCGGGACCTTGGGGTCGAGGGCCATCGTCCAGGTCAGCCGCGTGCCGGTGGCGGTCGGCTCAAGCAGGAAGTCCTCGGCGAGCGCGTTGAGTACGGGGCGCGTCGAGCGGGTGACGTGGAAGGTCGCGCGGCGCTCGTCCTCCCAGCGGTAGAAGTGCTCCTCGATCGTGAACAGCCGCGCGACGCGCAGCACGCGGACGGCGCCCTCGGCGAGCGGCCGCGGGGTGAGCCAGCGCAGCTGGTCGAGCGGCGGGAACCAGGACCACATGCGGTCGCTGCCGAGCGCCTCCCAGACCTCGGCGGGCGTGGCGTCGAGCTCGACGGCGACCGGGATCACCAGCGGCGCGGTCTCGAAGAAGCTGTCGTCGACTGGACGGACGGGATGGGTGGCGGTCAAGGCGCTTCCTCTCAGGCCGGCAGCGGCGCCGCTGGCCGGGACACGTAGCTGTCGACGTCGAAGCGCCGCGTTCGGCGCCGGTAGTGGAGCGTGCTCCACGGATACATGAAGCTGTTGCGCCCGTTGCGGTCGAGGTAGTAGCTCGCGCAGCCGCCGGCGTTCCAGACCGAGGTCGCGAGCCGCTCGTCGACGAGCGCGTTGAACTCGTCCTGGACTTCGACACGAACGTCGACGCTGGCGAGCCGGCGCTCGTCCATCGTGCGCAGCGCGTCGACGACGTAGCGCGCCTGGTCCTCCATGATCACGGTCGCCGACGTGTGGCCGTTGCCGAGGTTCGGGCCGAGCAGCATGAAGGCGTTGGGGAACCCGGCGACCGTCGTGCCGAGATAGCCGCGCGGGCTGCCCTGCCAGACGTCGGCCATCGTCCGCCCGTCGCTGCCGCGCAGCAGCCGCGCGATCGGCATGTCGAGCAGCTTGAAGCCGGTGCCGAAGACGATCGTGTCGACCTCGCGCTCGACCCCGTCGGCGCCGACGACCGACCGCGGTCGGACCTCCGTCACCGCGGCCGGGACGACCTCGACGTTGGGCTCCGCCAGCGCGCCGTAGTAGACGTTCGAGAACAGCATCCGCTTGCAGCCGAGCGTGTAGCGCGGCGTGAGCACCTCGCGCAGCTCCGGGTCGGGCACCTGGCGCGCCAGGTGCCGCTCGCCGACCCGCTGCAGCCGGCGCATCGCGCCCTCGCGCCGCAGCCCGTGGCCGAACAGCTCCGAGGCGCCGTAGATCAGCCGGCGCAGCGCCCGCTGAGCGCCGGGCACGTGGGCGAACAGCCACAGCTCGGCGCGCGTCAGCGGCCGGTCGAGCTTCGGCAGCACCCAGTGCGGCGTGCGCTGGAAGAGGTGGAGGCGCTCGACCTCGGGCTGGATCTCCGGCACGAACTGGACGGCCGACGCGCCGTTGCCGACGACCGCGACGCGCCGTCCGCGCAGGTCGTGGTCGTGATCCCAGCGCGAGGAGTGGAACACCGTGCCCTCGAAGCTCTCCAGCCCGGGAAGCTCGGGGATCACCGGCTCGTGCCAGGGACCGGTGCCGGCGATCAGGACGCGGGCCTCGTAGTCGCCGGCCGACGTGCGGACGCGCCACAGCTGGGCGTCGTCGTCCCAGGCGGCCTCGCGCATGTCGACGCCGAGGCGCAGGTGCGGCACGACGCCATGGCGCTCGGCGACCGTGCGGGCGTAGGCGCGAATCTCGGGCTGGCCGGCGTAGAAGCGGCTCCAGTCGGGCTTCGGCTCGAACGAGAACGAGTAGAGCGCCGACGGCACGTCGCAGCCGCAGCCGGGGTAGGTGTTGTCGCGCCAGGTGCCGCCGACCTCGTCGGCGCGGTCGAGCACGACGAAGTCCTCGATCCCGGCGTCGCGCAGCTTCACGGCCACGCAGATGCCCGACAGCCCGGCTCCCACGACGAGGACGTGCACCCGCTCCATCGGCGGAACCTACATCGCCGACTACTCGCGCGTCGGCGGTCCCTTAACCTCGGAGCGGCTCGCGATCAGCCTACGATGGCGCGCCAGCCAGTCCGGAGGAGGAGGGTCGGCGGCGCTCGGAGTGCCGCTCCGGTCGTCGAAGGGAGTCGCGACGAGCGAGAACCGAACTCCCAATGCCCAGCCGAGATCCGCCACCGTCCTGAGTGTCGCGTTCTCGCGACCGCTGAGGATTCGACTGATCCTGGCCTCGCTGAGACCGAGCCTCTGTGCGAGCTCACGCTGCGAAACGCCGAGCGACTGGAGGAGCGCCCCAGCAGTCTCGACCGCCTCGCCGTAGAGCAGCTCCCGCTCGTATGCGCGTCGCCGCTCGATCTCCTCCCCGCCTCCCGTCGTGCGTCTAGTCACCCGACGCTCCCAGAAGGGCGCCTGCCGCGCGGTCCGCAATGTCGATGTCGCCACGGGGTAGCCTTGCCTGCCGCTTGATGAGACCCCTCACGACGAGCATCCGCCGCCCGACTGGGAGGTACAGCAATCTCACGTGAGGGCCCTTGCGACCCGGCGGGGTGACGCGCAACTCGAAGAGCCCGCATCGCGATCCACGGACCCGCTCGGCTCGCCCCGCGGGCGGCCGGCCGCTCTGCAGAGAGGTATCGAGGATCGCTGCCGCGACCGCGAAATCCAATCGTCCGCGGGCGTCGAGCTCGTCGACGAAGCGTCGTGCCTGATCTGTCGTCGCGTGGAAGCTGAGACATTCGCCTTCATAGATGGTCGGGTCGTTCATGGACCCACCTCCTGGTTGCTGGAGGCGGGTTTCGGCTAGCCACTCATTCGGCTCTCGGCCCACCTCTGAGGAACGGACAGTTCGTTCGTGGCGGCGAGGGGCGGGCCGTGCCTGACGATCGTGTCGACGAGGCGCTCGAGGCGGACTCCGATGCGCTTGCCCTCCGAGGCGATGAGCGACATGAGCGCGTGAGGGCGATCGCGCGCGACACGGCGGAGGACCGCCACGATGACGCTCGGAGCGAAGGCCGCGAAGACGGCCAGGCACTCGTGGCGCCAGCGCTCGAGCCAGAAGCGGGGTCTCCGTGCGCGCGACGTCGAACGGCGCTGCTTCGCAACCAGCCACTCGTCGAAGGTGGGCAGCCAGGTAGCCCCGAAGTGGAGCGTGGACCTGGCCCCGTCGATCGGCTGCCCGTGCATGGACGCCGAGAGCCAAGCGGCCTCGACCCCCTGGCCGGCGTCATCGCTCCAATCGCGCACCGCTCTGATCAGCCGCGTTATCTGTCCCGAGCTCAGCTCCCGGGCAGCACGCTCGAGACGAGAATGGGTGAGGCCGTGATGCGCGACGCCATGGACGCCCGTGAAGTCGCGCGCCCCCTGCCAGCGGCTCCGGTTGGGGAAGACGGCAGGCGCAAAGGCCGTCGGCGCGAAAGCGGACGGAGCCACAGCAGAGGGAGCGAACGCGGTCGGCCCGAAAGGGGTCGACGCGAAAGCGGACGGAGCGAACGCGGGCCGAGCGAACGCGCTCGGAGCGAAGGCGGGCCAATTGAAAGTGGGCGCAGCGAAGGGCCGGTCGAAGACGGATCGCAGGCCGGAACCCCCGGGCGCGGCCGGCCAGCTGGTCTGGCATCGGATCGAAGGGAAGGCATGGCTCCGAGGCTGATGGAAGGGGCCGCAAAGAGTTCGCGGCACAAACGACGCGCCCGTGGTCAGCGTCCCACCCAGTCTCGCTCCCGTCGCCATCGTGTTTACTTTTATAGCAAGTTCGATGGACGGCTGGTTCTGGCAGGGCCCGGGGCTACGTCCTGCGAGGATTCCGCCATGGCCACACGCAGCGCCCGCCTGACGGCGACGCGGCGCGAGACGGATCGAGTGACGCCGCTCGAGCTGTTCTTCGATCTCGTCTTCGTCCTGGCGTTCACTCAGGCGACGGCGGTGATGTCCGACCAGCCGACCTGGGAGGGCCTGGCCAAGGGGCTGTTGGTCCTCGGCGTGATGTGGTGGTCATGGGTCGGCTACGCCTGGCTGACGAGCGTCGTCGACCCGGAGGAGGGCGCCGTCCGGATCGTGATCTTCGCGGCGATGGCGGCGCTGCTCGTCGTGTCGCTCGCGATTCCGGAGGCGTTCGACGACCACGCGCTGCTCTTCGCCTGCGCGTACGGCGGCGTCCGCGCCGCCCACATCGCGCTGTTCGTGCTCGCCAGCCGTGACGACGAGGGCCTGCGCCACGCGACCGCCGGCCTCGCCGCGAGCACCGCGATCGGCGTCGGGCTGCTGGTCGCGGCGGCGTTCGCCGACGGCGCGCTCCAGGGGGCGATCTGGGCCCTCGCCCTGGCGCTCGACATGGGCGGGCCACTGGTGATCGACCCGAGCGGCTGGCGGCTCCAGCCGGCCCACTTCGCCGAGCGCCACGGGCTGATCCTGATCATCGCGCTCGGCGAGTCGATCGTGGCGATCGGCGTCGGTGCGGAGGCGGGCGTCGACGCCGGCGTCGTGGCCGCCGCGGTGCTGGGCATCGCCGTCGCGGCGGCGCTCTGGTGGATGTACTTCGACGTCGTCGCGCTCGTCTCGGAGCGGCGCCTGGCGCAGGCGACGCCAGGGCGCGAGCAGAACTCGATGGCGCGCGACTCCTACTCGCTGCTGCACTTCCCGATGGTCGCCGGGATCGTGCTGATCGCGCTCGGGATGAAGAAGACGCTCGGACACGTCGACGATCCGCTGAAGCTGGTGCCGGCCGTCGCGCTGCTCGGCGGCACGGCCGTCTACCTGCTCGCCCACGTCGCATTCCGCTGGCGCAACGTCCACACGCTCAACAGGCGTCGGCTCGGGATGGCCGTCCTGCTCGTGGCGCTCGTCCCGCTTGCGGTCGAGCTGCCGTCGCTTGCGACCGTCGCGATCCTCGCGGCGCTGCTGAGCGCGCTGATCGCCTACGAGACGCACAGCTACGGCGAGGCCCGCGCCCGCGTCCGCCAGCGGCTGCACGACCCCGCCGAGCAGGGCTGACTAACGCCGGATCAGGCGCCCGGCGCGCGCGCCGACGGCGCCCGCGGCACGGATCAGCGAGCCGGCGACGGCCGCGCCGCCGGCCGCGGCCTGGGCGGCGTTGGCGCCGGGCCCGCCGTGGACGCCGCCGCCGGGATGTGCGGAAGAGGACGCGAGGTAGAGGTGGCGCACCGGGGTCTCGGACCTGCCGAGCCCCGGCGTCGGACGGAGGACGAGCTGCTGGTGGATCTGCGCCGTGCCGCCGTTGAGCGCCCCGCCGACGAGGTTGGGGTTCGCCCGCTCGAGCGCCGGAGGCGTCTGGACGTAGCGCGCGCGGATCAGCTCGCGGAAGCCGGGGGCGACGCGCTCCATCCGCCGCTCGATGCGATCGGCGAAGCGGTCGCCGTCGCCGCCCTCCCAGTCGCCCGCGAGCTCGCCGGCCCCGTCGCCCTCGACCTTCTGCGGCACGTGGGTGTAGGCCCAGGCGCACTCGCAGCCGGCCGGGGCGCGCGTCGGGTCCGCGGCGGCGTACTGGCCGACGACGAGGAACGGGTCGGCGGGGATCAGGTTGCGCAGCAGCTCCCCGGTCGAGGCGGTCAGCTCGTCGATTCCGTCGGCGACGTGCACGGTGCCGGCGCGTCGCGCGTCCCGCGCCGCCCAGGGGATCGGCGCGTCGAGCGCCCACTCGACCTTGACGGTGCCGTTGTCCCACTGGAAGCGGTCGAGGTCGCGGCGCAGCCCGGCGGGGACGTGCTCGGGGGCCAGCAGGCTCCCGTAGAGCGCCGGCGCGGACACGTCGGCGAGCACCGCACGCTTGGCCTCGATCGCCGTGCCGTCGGCGCAGCGGACCCCGCGGGCGCGACCGTCGCGCACGTCGATCGCCTCGACACGCGGTCCGCAGCGCAGCTCGCCCCCGGCCGCCTCGAGCCGCGCCACGAGGGCGTCGGTCAGGCGGCCGGCGCCGCCGCGCGGAAAGGGGAAGCCGAGCTGCTGGCCGACGCCGCAGAGCACCAGCCCGAACAGCGCGCTGCCGGCCATGTCGGGCGTCAGGTCGGCGTGCAGCGCGTTTCCGGCGAGCAGCCAGCCGCCACCCTCGCCGCGAAACCGCTCCTCGGCGACGCGGCGGACCGGCGCCAGGCCCCAGCGCGCGAAGCGGATCAGGTCGCCGCCCAGCGCCCTCGCGAGCCGCGCCGCCGGGGCGATCGGCGGAAACGGAGTGAACAGCGCGTCGAGGAAGGGCCCGCCGGCGCGCTGCCAGTCCGCGATCACGTCGCGCCAGCGGTCGCCGTCGCCGGACGCGAACCGCTCGAGCGAGGCGCACGTCTCGTCGATCTCGTTCGACAGCAGCGCGCAGCGGCCGTCGCCGTGGACGTGTGCGACGGCCGCCGGCATGCGGGTCCACTCGAGGCCGTGGCGCTCGAGCTCCAGCGCCTGGATCCAGGGAGACGCGGCCGCGAGCGGATAGAAGGCGCTGTAGAGGTCGGAGACGAAGCCGGGCGCCGTCACCTCGGCGCTGCGCACGGCGCCCCCCGGCGTATCGGCCGCCTCGAGCACGACGACGTCCCAGCCGCGGTCGGCGAGCATGTTCGCGGCGACGAGTCCGTTCGGCCCGGACCCGATCACGACCGCGTCAGTGCGCACGGGCTCCGTCCACGTGGCACGAGTACCCCTCGCCATCCGGCGGAAACGCCGTGGTCCGTTTGACGGTCGGCCCGGCGGGTACCTCGCCCCGCGATGGCACGGACCCAGCGGCGCATCGCCGCGTCCCCCGAGCGGATCTTCGAGGTCCTCGACGATCCGCAGTCCTACGGCTACTGGGTCGTCGGCTCGAAGGACGTCCGCGACGCCGACCCCGACTGGCCGTCGCCCGGATCCCGCTTCCACCACACCGTCGGCGTCGGCCCGCTGACCGTCAAGGACCACACGGTCGTCGAGGAGATCGCGCGCCCGCGGCGGATCCAGCTGCGTGCCAAGGCGCGCCCGCTCGGCACCGCGCGCGTCACGCTCGAGCTGGCGCCGGAGAACGGCCACACGCGCGTGACGATGACCGAGGACGCCGCCGACTCGCTGACCGCGTTCGTCTTCAACCCGCTGACGCACCTGCTCGTCCGCGGGCGCAACGACAAGAGCCTCGAACGGCTCGCCGAGCTGGCCGAGCGCAAGCGCTGAGCGGGGCCTGGGGCCTCCGCTCGATGGCTCGCCGTTGCGTTTGCGGCCGATCAGGGAAGCTATAGCGAGTGGTCCGCCTGCCGAGCGAAGTCCGCGCCTGCCTGTTCGACATGGACGGCGTCCTGACGGACACCGCGAGCGTGCACGCCGAGGCGTGGAAGCGCACCTTCGACGAGCTCCTGCGCGAGCGTCTCGGCGACGACGCGCAGCCCTTCGACCTCGCTCGCGACTACGGCGAGCACGTCGACGGCAAGCCGCGCGAGGCCGGCGTGCGCGACTTCCTCGCCTCGCGCGGGATCGAGCTGCCCGAGGGCGGTCCCGACGACCCGCCCGGCGCGGAGACCGTCTTCGGCGTCGGCAGCCGCAAGAACGAGCTCGTCCAGCGGCTGATCGACGAGCGCGGCGTCGACGTCTACGACGGCTCGGTCAGGTTCGTCGAGGCCGCGCGCGACGCCGGGCTGAAGACGGCGGTCGTCTCCTCGAGCGCCAACACCGAGCGGATCCTGAAGGCGGCGGGCATCGGCGATCTCTTCGACGCGCGCGTCGACGGGGTGACGCTCGCCGACGAGCGCCTCGACGGCAAGCCGGCGCCGGACTCGTTCCTGCGCGGCGCCGAGCTGGTCGGGGTGCCGGCCAACGCGGCAGCGGTCTTCGAGGACGCGCTGGCGGGAGTCGAGGCGGGACGCGCCGGCGGCTTCGCCGTCACCGTCGGCGTCGACCGTCACGGCCAGCCCGACGCGCTGCGCGAGCACGGCGCCGACGTCGTCGTCTCGGACCTCTCGGAGCTGCTGGCGTGAGGGACCGCGAGTGCCACCCGGCCGAGCCGTGGGCGTTCGTCGAGCGCGGGATCGCGCTCGAGCGGCTGCCGCAGATGGAGTCGCTGTTCGCGCTCTCCAACGGCCACGTGGGCCTGCGCGGCAACCTCGACGAGGGCGAGCCGGTCGGCATCAGCGGCACCTACCTCAACGGCTTCTACGAGTCCTTCCCGCTCGAGTACGGCGAGCGCGGCTACGGCTTCGCCGAGGACGGACAGGCGATCGTCAACGTGACCGACGGCAAGATCATCCGGCTGCAGGTCGAGGACGAGCCGCTCGACGTCCACCGCGGGACGGTCGAGCACCACGAGCGCCGGCTCGACTTCCGCAGCGGGATCCTCGAACGCGACCTGCAGTGGCGCACCGCGTCGGGACACGCGGTCAGGGTCAGGTCCAAGCGGCTCGTCTCGCTGTCGCTGCGCAGCGTCGTGGCGATCGACTACGAGGTGGAGGCAGTCGACAGCGAGGTGCGGATCGCCGTCCAGTCCAACCTGCAGACCAACCGCACGCACGTCCCGGAGGGCGACGACCCGCGCAAGGCGCGCACGCTCGGCGACGTGCTGGCGTCCAAGCTGTCGGTGCACCAGGAACTGCGCGCGGTGCTCGGCCACGTGACCCACGCCTCCGGCCTCGCGATGGCCTCGGGCATGGACCACGTGATCGACTACGACGGCGACCTCGAGACGCTCACCCAGTCGGAGCCGAGCCTCGGCCGCGTGACGCTGTCGGCCGAGCTGCGCCCCGGCGAGAAGCTGCGGCTGGTGAAGTTCCTCTCCTACCACTGGTCGTCCCAGCAGAGCGTCGAGTGGCTGCGCGACCAGGTCGACGCGAGCCTCGAGAGCGCGATCGCCGAGGGCTTCGACGGCCTGGCCAAGGAGCAGCGCCAGATGCTCGACCGCTACTGGCAGCGCGCCGACATCGAGGTCGAGGGCGACCTCGAGCTGCAGCAGGCGCTGCGCTTCGCGATGTTCCACATCTACCAGTCGGCCGCGCGCAACGAGGGTCGCGCGATACCCGCGAAGGGACTGACCGGCACCGGCTACGACGGCCATGCCTTCTGGGACACCGAGACCTTCGTCCTGCCGGTCCTGACCTTCACGGCCCCGGCGACCGTCCGCCACGCGCTCGAGTGGCGTTACTCGATCCTCGACCAGGCGCGCGAGCGGGCACGCCAGCTCGACCTCGAGGGCGCCGCCTTCCCGTGGCGCACGATCCACGGCGAGGAGTGCTCGGGCTACTGGCCGGCGGGCACCGCGGCGTTCCACGTCAACGCCGACATCGCCTCGGCGGTGCGCCGCTACATCGCGGTCACCGGCGACGAGGAGTTCGAGCGCGAGTTCGGCTGCGAGCTGCTCGTCGAGACCGCGCGGCTGTGGCAGAGCCTCGGCCACCACGACGAGTTCGGCGCGTTCCGGATCGACGGCGTCACCGGACCGGACGAGTACTCCGCGCTGGTCGACAACAACGTCTTCACCAACCTGATGGCCCAGCAGAACCTCCAGGTCGCCGCGGAGTGCTGCGATCGCCACCCCGACGTCGCGGAGCGCCTCGGCGTCGGCCAGGGCGAGCGGACGGCCTGGCGGCGAGCCGCCGAGCGGATGCACGTCCCGTTCGACGAGCGGCGCGGCATCCACCCCCAGGACGACGGCTTCCTCAACCACGACTCGTGGGACTTCGTCAACACGCCGCCGGAGCGCTACCCGCTGCTGCTGCACTACCCGTACTTCCAGCTCTACCGCAAGCAGGTGGTCAAGCAGTCCGACCTCGTGCTGGCGATGCACGCCCGCGGCGACGCCTTCACGCTCGAGCAGAAGCTCGCCAACTTCGACTACTACGAGCCGCTCTCGGTGCGCGACTCGTCGCTGTCGGCGTCGACCCAGGCGGTGATCGCGGCGGAGGTCGGGCACCTCAGCCTCGCGCGCGACTACCTCTACGAGGCCTCGCACATGGACATCGGCGACCTCGAGAACAACACCGGCGACGGCGTCCACATGGCCTCGCTGGCCGGGGCCGTGATCGCCACGATCGCCGGCTTCGGCGGCATGCGCGACCACTGGGGCAAGCTGCTGTTCAAGCCGCGGCTGCCCGAGGGGATCGACCGGATCTGCTTCGGCATCGAAGTCCGCGGCACGCTGCTGCGCGTCGAGGTGCTGCGCGAGGAGGCCAGCTACCGCGTCGAGCGCGGCGACGGGATCCACCTCACGCACTGGGACGAGGCCGTCGACCTGACCGAGCGCCACGCCGCGACGCTGCCGATCCCGCCGGCGCCCGACCTGCCGCGCCCGTCGCAGCCGCCGGGGCGCGAGGCCGGGCGGGGGCGAATCTACGGCGAGCCGCCCGGGCAGCGCGGCGGCCGCGAGGCGAAGACCGGGCCCGGCCTCGAGGACCCGCGTCGCGAGACGGCCGAGGCGACGGGATCTCCGTAGGCGGGAGAGCGGAGCGCCGCGACGACGCGGCCGGCGCCGTGCACGAGCTGGTCTCGGCGCTCGACTACCCGATGTTCATCGTGACGGTCGCCGTGGCTGGCGAGCGGGCCGGCTGCCTGGTCGGCTTCACGACCCAGTGCAGCATCCGCCCGCCGCGCTTCCTGGTCTGCCTCTCGGACAAGAACCGGACCTTCGAGGTCGCCCGCCGAGCCGAGCTGATGATCGTCCACCTCGTGCCGATCGAGGCGACCGAGCTGGCCACCCTGTTCGGCGGCCAGACCGGCGACGACGTCGACAAGTTCGCCCACTGCGACTGGCGCCCGGGCCCCGGCGGCACACCGGTGCTCGAGCAGTGCCGCAACTGGTTCGCCGGCCGGATCCTCGACCGCTTCCCGGCCGGCGACCACCACGCGTTCCTGCTCGACCCGATCGAGGCCCACGGCGACGACAGCGAGCGGCCGTTCGAGTTCCACCGCGCGAGGCGCATCGAGCCTGGGCACGAGCCGTAGCGGCGCGTGGGTGCTGTGGGGCCGAGATCCTTTGGAGGTGGCGCTCCTGTGAGTCGTCCTTGAGGCGCGGGTTCGCGCTGAGGTGGCTGGGGCGATGTACACGTGAGCCAGCCGCGTCACGTGGCCCCTTGGCTGGGTAGGGCGGAAGGGAGCAGCTGGTGGCCGGGATGTGGCTGTCGCTCGGCTCGTTTCGGGCACCCGGTGGAAGGTTTAGGGGGGTATTTCGCCCCCATTTTGGACTGAGTGGAAGTTTGATTGGGATCCAGCCCCGTCAAACTTCCACTCGCTGAAAAACGGGCCCAAATGGGGCCAGCCGTGAGCGGGGATATTTGGCCGCCACTTTGGACTGAGTGGAAGTTTGATTGGGATCTAGCCCCGTCAAACTTCCACTCGTTGAAAGACGGGCCCAAATGGGCCCAGCCGTGAGCCATGGCGGCGGGGGTTAGAGACCGCGATCCGGCCACCAGCCACTCCTCTCCTCCCTACCCAGCCAAGGGACCGGTCCCGCCGTTAGCCCAACTCCTACAGCGCCCCAACCACCCTCAGGGAGCGGTCCACAGCCAAGTCAACTCCTACAGCGCCCCAACCACGCCCAAAAGGGGACCCGCGAGCACCGCCGCGGGACAGGCGAGGTCAAGGAACCGGTCGGCGGCGGTCGACGCGTGCCGGGTGACCTATGGTCTCCCGCGATGAACGCCTGGGTGGCGAGGGCAGCGGAGGAGATCGCGGCTCGCGCCGAGCGTGACCTCGAGGCGCTCGTCGCGGTGTCGTCGCCGTCGGGAGACGTCGAGGGCGCCGAGGAGTGCATCGCCGTTGTCGGCGCGCTGGCGCCGCCGGCGGCGGCGATCGAGCGCCGGCCCTGCTCCTCGCCAGGCCATGCCGACGACGTCGTGCTGCGGCTCGCGGGCGACGGCCGTGGCCGGCTGCTGCTGCTCGGCCATCTGGACACCGTCGTCGGGCACGACGACCACCGGCCACTGACGCGCGACGGCGGGAGGCTCGTCGGCTCGGGGGCGGTCGACATGAAGGGCGGCGACGCGCTCGCGCTCGGAGTGCTGCGCGCGATCGCCGAGCGTGGCGCCGACTTCGCCGAGGTGGCCCTGCTGCTGGTCACCGACGAGGAGTGGCGCTCGGCGCCGTTCGCCCACGTCGGCGCCTTCGCCGGCTGGGACGCGTGCCTCTGCTTCGAGGCCGGCCAGCGCACCGCCGACGGCGGCGATGCGGTGATCGTCCGGCGCAAGGCGGCCGCCACGTTGCGGATCCGCGCCCACGGCCTCTCCGCGCACTCCGGCGCGGCGCCCGAGCGCGGACGCAACGCGCTGCTGGCGCTCGCCGCAGCGGCCCAGGCGGTCGCCGCGGCCGGCGATCCCGACGGCCCGGACAGCCTCACGGCGGTCCCGACGATCCTCCAGTCCGGCGAGGCCTTCAACGTCGTGCCCGGCGACGGCGAGCTGTTCTGCGACCTGCGCTCCGACCGCACCGCCGCCTTCGACGAGGTTCGCGCTCTCCTGCCGGCGGCGGTCGACGGGGTGGAGCTGCACGCCGAGTTCGCCCGACTCTGGCCCGCGATGGACGCCCGCGACGCGACCGCGCCGCTGCTCGCTGCGGCCGCCGAGCGGCTCGGCCGGCCGGTGATCGCGGCCGGCCGCGGCGGCGCCAGCGACGCCAGCCACTTCGCCCCCGCGATCCCCTTCACGATCGACGGCCTCGGGCCGCGCGGCGGCGGGGCGCACGCCCGCGAGGAGTACGTGCTCGCGGAGTCGCTGCGTCCCCGTGCGGAGGTCGCGCTGGCGATCGCCGACGCCGCGCTGGCCGCCGCGGGCTAGCAGGCGTTTTCGCCCCGCCGGGGCGGGGTAGCCGTCCCGGTGGGACCACTGGGAGGAGGCAGGCCGATGCCCAAGACGACGTCGAGCGGAAAGCCGAAGCAGAGCGAGCTGCCTTCGACGATCAGGCGCTCGCCCGCGAAGGCGCAGCGAACGTTCGCCAAGGCTCACGACAGCGCCGTCGAGAGCTACGGCGAGGGCGAGCGGGCGCACCGGGTCGCCTACGCGGCGCTCAAGCACAGCTTCGAGAAGGTCGGTGGCCGCTGGGTTCCGAAGAAGCAGAAGGGACCCTCCGACCCCCGCGCGAAGAACCCCCGCGCGCGTGAGAACAGGGGCAAGACCTACGGCGGGGTCGACTTCGAGGGGCGCAGCAAGCAGGAGCTCTACGACCGCGCGCGCGAGCTCGGCATCGATGGCCGCTCGAGGCTGTCGAAGTCGCAGCTCGCGGACGCGATCGCGCGCAGGCAGTAGCCGGGCGCGAGACCCGGCGCGCGTTATCCTCGACCGATCGCCTGGAACCTCCACCAGATGGCCTCAAGGTGGCGCTGAGCAGCGAGCGGGGGGCCGCGCGGGTCACCGACATCTCGAGCTCGGTGCTGCTCGTCGAGGACGACGACGGCGACGCGCTGCTCGTGCGCGACGGGCTGTCGCTAGCGGCGCCCGACCTGGCCGTGCGCAGGGTCGGAACGCTCGCCGACGCGCTGTCCGCGCTCGACGGCGACGTGTCGTGCGCGCTGCTCGACCTCGGGCTCCCGGACACCGTCGGCCTCGACGGCATGAGCCAGATCCGCGACCGCGCCCCGTGGGTCGCCGTCGTCGTGCTGACCGGCCGTGACGACGAGCGGCTGGGGATCGAGGCGCTCGGCGCCGGGGCGCAGGACTACCTCGTCAAGGGGCAGGTCGAGCCGGAGGTCCTCGCGCGCGCGATCCGCTACGCGATCGAGCGCCGGCGCGCCGAGCTCTCCGAGCACGAGCTGCTCGAGGCGCGGCTCCAGGCTCGGGAGAACGCGCGGCTCGAGCGCGGTCTGCTGCCGGCGCCGCTGATCGCCGACCCCCGCCTGCGACTGACGAGCGACTACCGCCCGGGGCGCCGCCGCGCGCTGCTCGGCGGCGACTTCTACGACGCGGTCGAGCTCGACGACGGCTCGGTGCACCTGATGATCGGCGACGTCTGCGGCCACGGGCCCGACGAGGCGGCGCTCGGGGCCTGCCTGCGCGCGGCCTGGCGCGCGCTGACGCTGGCCCTGCACCCGCCGCACGAGGTGATGGCGACGCTGCATCGCATGCTTCCCCACGAGCGCCACGCGCCGCACGTCTTCGCCACCCTCTGCGCCGTGGAGATCGCGCCCGACCGGCGCTCGGCCAACGTGCGGCTGGCGGGGCATCCGCCGCCGCTGGCGATCGACGACTCCGGAGTCCGCGTCGTAGACGTGCCGTCCGGCGCCCCGCCGCTCGGGATCTACGAGCACACCTCCTGGCCCGACGCGCGCACCGTGCTCGGCGACTCGTGGTCGCTGCTGCTCTACACCGACGGACTGGTCGAGGGCAGGATCGGCGCCGGCTCCACACGGCTCGGCGAGGAGCGGCTGGTCGCGATGGTCGAGCGCCAGCTCGAGTCGTCGGGCGAGCGGCCCGCGGACGGTCCGCCGCTGCTCGCCCGGCTGATCGCCGACGTCGAGCAGCTCAACGGCGAGCCGCTGACCGACGACCTCGCGGTCCTCCTGCTGACGAGCTCCCGCTGACCGATGGCGCGCGGCGACAGAGCGGCCGGCGGCCGCGGCGGCGGCCGCTTCCGGGTCAACCAGTGGTTCGCCATCGCCACCGTGCTGCTCGGCATCGTGACGGTGGCGAGCATCGTCGCCGGAGTCGTCGCGATCGTGCGGCTCACCGACGCGCGCGAGCTGGTGGTCGACCGCCTCGATCCGGCGTCGAGCGCCGCGCTGCGGCTCTCGAACGCCCTCGTGAACGAGGAGACCGGGGTGCGCGGATACGTGCTCGCCGGCGAGGCGGACTTCCTCGCTCCCTATCGCGCCGGGCGAATCGAGGAGGTGCGCGCCAGAGGCGAGCTGCGCCGGCTCGTCGACCATCGCTCGCTGGCGGGGGTGGCGAACGACCTGGCGAGGGTCGAGCGTCGTGCGAGCGCCTGGCGCGACCGCTACGCCCGGCCGACGATCGTCCGCGTCCGCGCCGAGGGCCCGGGGGCGATCGGCACCGCGGGCATCGAGCGCGGCCGGCGGCTGTTCGAGCGCGTTCGCGCGGCGCTCGATCGCCAGGAGCGGCGGCTGGCGGCCGAGCGAGCCGAGGGCAGACGGGACCTCGCCGACGCCGCGACGTTCCTCTCGATCTCCTTCGCGGCAATCGCGCTGCTCGTCCTGGCCGCCCTGCTCACCACGATGATCATGCTGCGACGGACCGTGACGCTGCCGGTCGGCGCGCTCGCTCGCCGCGTACGGCGTGTCGCGGGCGGCGAGTTCGACCGCCCGCTGCGCAGTCGCGGGCCGCGCGACATCGGCGACCTCGCGGCCGACATCGACTCGATGCGCAAGCGCATCCTGCATGAGCTCTCGGCCAGCCGCGAGGCGCATGCGCAGCTCGACGAGCAGGCGCGCGAGCTGGAGCGCTCGAACGCCGAGCTCGAGCAGTTCGCCTACGTCGCGTCGCACGACCTTCAGGAGCCGCTGCGCAAGGTCGCGAGCTTCTGCCAGCTGCTCGAGCAGCGCTACAAGGGACAGCTCGACGAGCGCGGCGACCAGTACATCGACTTCGCCGTCGACGGCGCGAAGCGGATGCAGCAGCTGATCAACGACCTGCTGGCGTTCTCGCGCGTCGGGCGCGGCGGCGGCGACCTCGAGCGGGTCGACCTCGACACCGCGCTGCGACGGGCGCTGTCGAACCTCGACGCGGCGATGGTCGAGTCGCGCGCGAGGGTCGACGCCGACCCGCTGCCGACCGTCCGAGGCGAGCCGTCGCTGCTGACCGTCGTGCTGCAGAACCTCGTCGGCAACGCGCTCAAGTTCCGCGCCGAGGCCGCGCCCGAGGTCCGGATCGCCGTCGAACGCCAGGACGGCGACTGGCTCTTCTCGGTCGCCGACAACGGGATCGGGATCGAGCCCGAGTACGCGGAGCGCGTGTTCGCGATCTTCCAGCGCCTGCATCCCAAGGACGAGTACGCTGGCACGGGGATCGGGCTCGCGATGTGCCGCAAGATCGTCGAGTACCACGGGGGACGGATCTGGCTCGACTCCGACTCCCGCCCCGGCACCACGTTCCGCTTCACACTGCCCGCGCTCGAGGAGAACCGTTGACCACGCCGCCACCCGAGGACATGGAGCCGATCGAGGTCCTGCTCGTCGAGGACGACCCCGGCGACACCCTGATGATCCGCGAGGCGTTCGACGACAACAAGGTCAGCAACCGGCTGACCGCGCTGACCGACGGCGTGGAGGCGATGCGCTACCTGCGCGGCGAGGACGAGTACGCCGGGGCCGCCCGCCCGGACCTCGTCCTGCTCGACCTCAACCTGCCGCGCAAGGACGGCCGCGAGGTGCTGGCCGAGATCAAGGGCGACGAGGGCCTGCGGACGATCCCGGTCGTCGTGCTGACCACCTCCCAGGCCGAGGAAGACGTCCTGCGCAGCTACCAGCTCCACGCCAACGCATACGTCACGAAGCCGGTCGACTTCGAGCGCTTCATCGAAGTCGTCCGTCAGATCGACGAGTTCTTCGTCACCGTCGTCAAGCTCCCGCAGCACTGACGCCGCCGGCACTTCGAAGGCGCTCTGCGCCAGGATTCGCGGACGAAGCGGCGAATCGGTAACCGACGGACGCCGCCACACGATCCGCGAGGAGCGCTGCGATGAACGATCCGTACCCGCCCCAGGGCGAGCCGGCCCCAGCGACCAGCGACACCTACCCCGTCGACTACGACGTCGACTACCCCGACCGGCCGCTGAATCGGCTGACGACCTTCTTCAGGATCTTCACGGTGATCCCGATCGCGATCGTGCTCGCCACCGTGTCGGGCACGTCCTACGGCTACGACTCCGGTGGCGAGGCGTACGCCTACGGCGTCACCGCCGGCGGATTCCTGGTCCTCGGACCGCTGCTGATGGTTCTCTTCCGCAAGAAGTACCCGCGCTGGTGGTTCGACTGGAACCAGGAGCTGGCGCGCTTCACCGCACGGGTGCAGGTGTACCTGACGCTGCTGGACGACCGCTACCCGTCGACCGACGAGCGCCAGTCGGTGCGCCTCGATCTGCACTATCCGGACGCCCAGCGCGACCTGATGCGCGGCATGCCGCTCGTCAAGTGGCTGCTCGCGATCCCGCACTACGTCGTGCTGTTCTTCCTCGCGATCGGCGCGTTCGTCGCCGTGGTCGTGGCCTGGTTCGCGATCCTCTTCACGGGCCGCTACCCGCGCGGGCTGTTCGACTTCGTCGTCGGAGTCCAGCGCTGGTTCGTGCGGGTCAGCGCCTACGCGTTCCTGCTCACCACCGACCGCTACCCCCCCTTCACTCTCTCCCGGTGAGTCATAGCTGCGGTGCTCGCCGGACCTCGCTCGAGCGAGCCACGAAGCTGCGACGGGGGACCGGTCCGGCTGCGCTCCTCCGCTGAGCTAAATTCAGTGGGATGCGACTCGAGGGCATCCATCACATAACGGCGATCACCGGCGACGCTCCACGCAACGTGGACTTCTACACCCGCGTGCTCGGGCTGCGGATGGTCAAGAAGACGGTCAACCAGGACCAGCCGTCGGTCTACCACCTGTTCTACGCCGACGAGCGGGGCACCCCGGGAGCGGACGTCACCTTCTTCGAGTTCCCGGGCGCCGCGCGCGGTCGCGACGGCGCCGGCATGGTCCACACGATCGCCTGGCGGGTGGCCTCGGAGGAGGCGCTCGACTTCTGGGCCGAGCGACTCGCGGGCGAGGACGTCGCCAGCGAGCGCGGCGACGGGTCGCTGCTCTTCGCCGATCCCGAGGGACTCGGCCACCAGCTCGTCGTCGCCGACGTGGCGGACGAGCCGCTGATCGCCGACCATCCGGAGGTCCCGCGCGAGCTGGCCCTGCAGGGCTTCCACGGCGCGCGGGCCTACGCGCGCGAGCCCGAGGCGAGCAGGTCGCTGCTCGAGCAGGCGCTCGGCTTCACCCCGGCCGGCGACGGCTACGAGGTGCGCGGCGAGCGACGTGGCGGTCTCTGGGCCTACGACGAGCCGCCCGTCGAGCCGGGGCAGGAGGGCGCCGGGACGGTTCACCACATCGCCTGGGCGTCGCAGATGGACGACCACGAGGCATGGCGGCAGCGCGCGCTCGAGGGCGGGGCGCGCGCCACCGAGGTGATCGACCGTTTCTGGTTCCGCTCGATCTACTTCCGCGAGCCGAGCGGGGTGCTGTTCGAGATCGCGACGCTCGGCCCGGGATTCGCCGCCGACGAGGATCCCGAGCACCTCGGCGAGTCGCTCGTGCTGCCGCCGCGCTTCGAGCCGCTGCGCGAGCAGATCGAGGCGACGCTCACGCCGATCGAGAATCCTCGCGCAGTGCGCTGACCGGCTTGCGCGACATATCGTCGTGATATATCTTGCCGCGACATGGAGCTCGGCAGCACCGCCTACGTCATCCTTGGGATGCTGCGCAAGGGCCCGAAGAGTGGCTACGAGATCAAGGCGACCGCCGACGTCTCGACGCGCTTCTTCTGGGCGATCAGCTACGGGCAGATCTATCCCGAGCTGAAGCGGCTGGAGGAAGCGGGGCTGATCGAAGGCGAGGTCGATCCGGCCAGCGGCAGGCAGCGACGCGTGTTCACGATCACGCCGAGCGGCGAGCAGGCGCTGCGCGGATGGCTGACGAGCGGCGGCCCGCTGCAGTCCGAGCTGCGCCACGAGGGCATGCTGCGCTTCTTCTTCGCCGACGCCCTCGACCGCGACGAGCAGGCCGAGCTGCTGACCTCGATCCGCCGGCAGCACGAGCGCATACGCGGCGAGCTCGAGCGAATCCAGCCCGTCGCCGAGGCACGCTGCGCCGAATCGGGCGACCGGATGCCGCTGCTGACGCTGGAGACCGGCATCGCCTACCAGGGCTTCTTCATCGACCTCTGCGACCGCCTCGAGCGGCGCCTGGGCCACGGTCAACCCGTCACCGGAGGGATCTGACATGTTCGACGCACTCGCCCGACTCGCCGAGCGCCGCGGCAAGCTCGTCGTCGCGCTGGCGGTGGCTCTCTTCCTGATCGCCGGGGCGCTCGGCTCGGGCGTCGCCGACAAGCTCGATCCCTACGGCGCCGACGACCCGGACACCGAGACCGTCAAGGCCAAGGAGCGCCTCGAGCGGGCCGGCTATCGCGACACCGCGCTCGTCGTGCTGTTCCAGAACGCCCCCGCCGACGACCTGCGAACGCAGGAGCGGGTCACACGCGTCAAGGAGAGGCTTCACGACGACCGCGACGTCGCCTACGTCACCGGGTTCGGCAGCGACCGCGAGCTGGACTTCACGGCGCTCGACGGCAAGGCCGTCTACCTCGCGGTCGCCCTGCGGCCGACCGACGACAAGCAGTGGCAGGAGGCCGGCGAGCGGATCGCCGAGAAGCTGTCCGGCGAGCGAGACGTGCTGGTCGGCGGTCCCGCGCTGGGGCAGGCCCAGGTCAACGACCAGGTGGAGTCCGACCTCCAGCGGGCGGAGATGCTCGCCTTCCCGCTGCTGTTCCTGCTCTCGCTGCTGTTCTTCAGGAGCCTCGTCGCCGCCGCGCTGCCGCTGCTCGTCGGCGGGCTGGCGATCGTCGGGACGTTCCTGATGCTCAGCGTCGCCGCGGAGCTCGGGTCGATCTCGATCTTCGCGCTCAACCTCACCACCGGACTCGGGCTGGGGCTGGCGATCGACTACTCGCTGTTCGTCGTGTCGCGCTACCGCGAGGAGATCGCCAAGGACGGCCCGGGCCTGCCCGCGATGCGCCGCACGATGGCCACGGCGGGGAGGACCGTCCTGTTCAGCTCGCTGACGGTCGCGGCGGCGCTCGCGTCGCTGCTCGTATTCCCGCAGCGGTTCCTCTACTCGATGGGCCTCGGCGGGGCGCTGGTCGCGATCCTCGCGGCGGCCGTCTCGCTGATCGTGCTGCCCGCGGTGCTCGCGCTGCTCGGCCACCGCGTCAACGCGCTCGCGCCGCAGTTCCTCCGGCGGCGCGCCGAGAGCGACGCCCGCCCGGACACCGCCGGCTTCTGGTACCGGCTCTCGCGCTCCGTCCAGCGGACCCCCGGCCGGATCGCGGTGTTCGCGACCGTGCTGATGCTGACGCTCGGGATCCCCTTCTACTCGCTCGAGTTCACCTCCGTCGACGCCCAGGTGCTGCCGAAGGACCGCAGCGCCCGCCAGGTCGACGACGTCCTGCGGTCCAACTTCCCGCCGTTCCGCGACACGCCGATCAACGTCGTGGTCCGGGGAGCCGAGCGGGAGCAGATCGCCGAGGTCAGCGCGCAGGTCGGCGCGCTCCGGGGAGTCGACCGCATCCAGCCTCAGGAGCTCCGGAACGGAGACGTGCTGATCGCGGCGGTCTCGGCGACGTCCCACATCTCGAAGTCGAGCCGCGAGACCGTCCGCCAGATACGCGACCTCGACCCACCCCCCGGCGTGACGCTCCAGGTCACGGGCGCGAGCGCCGACTTCGTCGACTTCCAGAGCAGCCTCGTCGACCACCTTCCGACCGCGATCGCGATCGTCGTGATCGCCACGCTGCTGATCCTCTTCCTGATGACCGGCTCGGTCGTGCTGCCGATCAAGGCGCTGCTGATGAACGTCCTCACGCTCAGCGCCGTCTTCGGGATCCTCGTCTTCATCTTCCAGGACGGCAGGCTGGAGGGACTGCTGGCCTACACCAGCCAGGGCGCGCTCGAGCAGACGATGCCGGTGCTGCTGTTCGCGATCGTGTTCGGGCTCTCGACCGACTACGCCGTCTTCCTCCTGTCGCGGATCAAGGAGGCGCGCGACAGCGGAGTCTCCGACTCCGAGAGCGTGGCGGTCGGCCTCGAGCGCACCGGGCGGATCATCACCGCGGCGGCGTTCCTGTTCGCGATCGCGATCGGGGCGTTCGCGACGTCGGAGATCATCTTCATCAAGCAGAACGGCGTCGGCACCGCGCTCGCCGTGCTGATCGACGCGACGATCGTGCGGGCGCTGCTCGTGCCGTCGCTGATGGAGCTGCTCGGGAAGTGGAACTGGTGGGCGCCGTCCCCGCTGCGCAGGCTTCACGCGCGCATCGGCCTCAGCGAGACCGCGCCGTCGCAGACGGCCGAGGCGTAGCCTTCGAGGCGGGATGGCGCCGCAGACCCGCAGCTTCCGCCACGACGGCCACCGGCTCGTCTACGACGAGTACGGCAGCGGCGACCGCCCCGTCGTGCTGATGCCCGGGCTGCTGTTCAACCGCCGCATGCACCAGCCGCTGGCGGAGGAGCTCGCCGGCCGCGGCCATCGCGTGCTCTGCCTCGACCTGCTCGGCCACGGCGACTCGGACCGGCCCGAGGAGATGTGGGAGTACTCGATGACGACGTTTGGCGGACAGGCGCTCGGCCTGCTCGACCACCTCGGCGTCGACCAGGCCGTGCTCGGCGGCACTTCGCTCGGGGCCAACGCCGCGCTCGAGGCGGCGGCGCGCGATCAGAGCCGCGTCAAGGGCCTGCTGATCGAGATGCCGGTGCTCGACAACGCGCTGCTCGGCTGCGCGATCGGCTTCACGCCGCTGCTGGTGTCGCTGACCTTTGGAGCGCCCCTCGCGCGGCCGGCGAGCAGGCTCGCGCGCATGATCCCACGGCGCGGGCCGCTGCTCGGGCAGATGCTGCTCGACTGGATGAGCCAGGACCCGAAGTCCTCGGCGTCCGTGCTCCAGGGGCTGTTCTTCGGGCGCGTCGCGCCGCCGCGCGAGATCCGCCGCACGCTCGAGCCGCCGACGCTCGTCATCGGGCACCCGCGCGACCCGATCCACCCCTTCTCGGACGCCGACATGCTGATGCGCGAGCTGCCGGACTCGACACTGGTCGAGGCCTCGTCGCTCCTCGAGCTGCGGATCGACCCCGAGCGCCTTACCGGCGAGATCGCCCGCTTCGTCGACCGCTGCTGGAGCCCTCGACGTACGCGCGCCAAGACGCGTCCGCGGCGGGCCGCCACGGGCCATCGCGGCACGCGGACCGCGGGCGCACGGCGGCCGTCCGCTTGAGAGTGGCGCGGGCTCGCCTCGCCTACTAGTCTTCAGCCGCGATGGCCAGCAGGAGGGAGCAGAAGGAGCAGCTGCGCAAGGAGCGCGAGCAGCGCGAGGCCGCTTCGAAGGCGGAGCGGCGTCGGCGCCAGCTGATCGGCTACGCGGTCGGCGGGGCGGTCGTACTGGTGGCGGTGGTGGTCGCGATAGCGGTGCTCGCCGGCGGCGGAGACGGCGACGGGGCGGCCTCGGCCGACGTGCTGCCCGACGGCGGCAGCTACCCGGAGCCGCAGGACGACGTGCCCGTCGCCGCGGCGGCGAAGGCCGCGAGCTGCGAGCTCGAGAGCTACCCCGCCCAGAGCCGCGAGCACGTGGCGGACCTCAGCGAGGTGATCCGCTACGAGTCGAAGCCGCCGACCTCCGGCGACCACTTCCAGGAGCCCGCCGAGGACAAGGCCTACTCCGATCCGCCCGACGTCAAGCAGCTCGTCCACACGCTCGAGCACGGCCGCATCATCATCTGGTTCAAGAAGGGCCTGCCGGCCGACCAGCGCGCCAGCCTCAAGAAGTACTACGACGAGGACCCCTACCAGGTCGTCCTCGTGCCGGACACGACCGGGATGACGTACCAGGTCGCCGCCACCGCCTGGAACCGCGACCCCGAGCCCAACGGCACCGGGCGCCTGCTCGGCTGTGCGAGGTTCGGCGACGAGCTGTTCACCGCCTTGGAGTCGTTCAAGGACGAGCACCGCAGCCAAGGCCCCGAGCCGGTGCCGTGAGCCATAGCTACGGTGCTCGCCGGTGAGCCATAGCTACGGTGCTCGCCGGACCTCGCTCCAGCTAGCCACGACACGCAACTGAAGGACCGGTCCGGCTGCGCTCCTCCGCTGAGCCATAGCTACGGTGCTCGCCGGACCTCGCTCCAGCTAGCCACGACACGCAACTGAAGGACCGGTCCGGCTGCGCTCCTCCGCTGAGCCGACACGCACGGCGGGTTGCAGAGCCGCAACCGATGTACGCAGGTCGTGTTCGATGGGGGGATGGGACGCTTGCTTGCTGTCACGGCGGCCTTCGTCGTCGCTGCGCTCTGTGTGGTGGCCTCGCCAGCGCTGTCGCTGTCGCCATACCGGCCTGAGCCGGTGGATTTCTCGATGGCCGCGGAGGCGGTGCTTGGATCCCCCGGCGGGAGCGAGGGCGTGGTTTCGAAGCCGCTGAGGGCGCCGAAGCGGTTCAACCTGGTCGGGCTTACGTGGCAGGAGAGCGGGGACGGTCATAGGGAGCCGGCGATTGCGGTGCGGACTCGGGGCGATGGTGGGGAGTGGTCGCGGTGGGAGCCGGTGGGGGCGCACTCCGAGGATGGGCCGGACCCGGGGACGGAGGAGGCGCGGGTGGAGGGGATGGCGAACCCGGTGTGGGCGGGCGAGGCGGACTGGGTGCAGTACCGATCTTCGGAGCCGTTGGGGGGTGTGCGGCTCAACTTCGTCAACACCGCCGGCACGGCTACGGGGGCGGATCGGGCGCGGACTGCGTTGAGGGGCGTCGTGAACAGCGCCGTGGTGGGGATCGGCGGCCTGTTGAGGGCGAGCATCGCGGGCGCTCAGGAGCCGCAGCCGGGAATGGTCTCGCGTGCCGAGTGGGCGGGCGACGACTGCCCGCCACGCAGCGGGCCGGTCTATGGGCAGGTCGAGGCGGCTTACGTCCACCACACGGTCAACCTGAACGACTACAGCCAGGCCGAGGCGAGGCAGATCGTGTTGGGGATCTGTCGCTACCACCGCAACACCAACGGCTGGAACGACGTCGGCTACAACTTCCTCGTCGACCGCTTCGGGACGATCTACGAGGGCCGCGCGGGCGGTGTCGGGGCGGCTGTGATCGGCGCCCAGGCCGAGGGCTTCAACTCCCAGTCGACCGGGATCGCCAACATCGGGACGTTCAGCAGCGTCCCGCAGAGCCAGGCGGCGCTGCAGGCGATGGCCCGGCTGATCCGCTGGAAGCTGCCCCTGCACGGCAACCCGACCTCCGGCACGACCGTCATGCAGAGCGCGGGCGGCGGCAGCAACCGCTACGCCGCCGGAACGAGCGTGCGCGTGCAGCGCGTCCTCGGCCACCGCGACACGAACGCCACCGAGTGCCCGGGCGGCGCGCTCTACGGACAGCTAGCCGAGCTGCGCGGCCTGGTCGGCGGCGTGGCGCCGCAGGGCGTGGCGACCAGCGTCACCGCCAGCGTCGACGCCCCGCGCTCGACGATCGACTACGGCGACAGCGCCACCCTGACCGGCCGCCTGACCAGCGCCGACGGCGCGCCGCTCGCTGGGCAGGCGGTGACCGTCCAGGCGCGCGTCGACGGGCGCTGGAAGGCGTCCTCGACGCCGACGACCGCAGCCGACGGCTCCTTCTCGGCGACCGTCAAGCCGAAGCTGACACGTCCCGTGCGGGTGCGCTTCGCGGGAGCGGGCGAGCTGCGCTCGTCGGTCACGCCGACCGTGACGATCGCCGTGCGGCCGGTCCTGGCGCTCTACCGCCCGCCGCGCCGTGGAGCGGCCGGCATCCGGACGCGGTTGCGGGGAAAGGTAAGGCCGCGCAAGGCGCTCGTCCATCAGGTGCTCCAGCTCGAGCGCCGCGGCCGCTTCCGCAAGGTCGGCGTCAAGGCGCTTCGCACGACCCGCAAGGGCGGCTTCAGCGGCTCCTTCGTCCCGCGGGCGCCCGGGACCTACCGCTTCTACGTCGCGGCCAAGGCCGACGCGACGATGGCCCGCGGCGCCTCGAAGAAGGTGGTCGTGCGCGTCGGCGAGGCGGCGCGAGCGGTCCGCGGCGGCGCCCGCCCGCGCTAGCGGGCGTCCTCGTCCCAGCCCTGGGTCAGGTCGGTGCTGTAGAGGCCGTGGCCGGTGACGAGCATCCGCACCGTGCGGGCCAGGATGCGCACGTCGAGCCAGAGCGAGCGGTTGTCGACGTACCAGACGTCGAGCTCGATCCGCTCCGGCCACGACAGCGAGGTGCGGCCGTTGACCTGCGCCCAGCCGGTGATGCCGGGACGGACGTCGAGCCGGCGGCGCTGATGGGCCGTATAGCGGTCGACCTGGGACTGGACGGTCGGCCGCGGGCCGACGATCGCCAGATCCCCGCGCAGGACGTTGAAGAGGTTCGGCAGCTCGTCGAGCGAGAAGCGGCGCAGCAGCCGCCCGACGGGCGTGATGCGCGGATCGCGATCCTCGATGTAGAGGCCGGCGCCGGTGTGCTCGGCTCCGACGACCATCGTGCGCAGCTTGAGGAGGTCGAACTGCTCGCCGCCGCGGCCGACGCGGCGCTGGCGGTAGAGCACCGGTCCGGCCGAGGTCAGCTTGATCGCGAGCGCGCAGATCGCCAGCAGCGGCGACGCGAGCGCGAGCACCAGCAGGGCCACGAGCACGTCGAGCGCGCGGTTCACGCGCGCGGGGCTCGGTTACCGTGGTGCCCGCTCACGTGCGGATCCTCTACCTGCATCAGTTCTTCACGACCCGCGACGGGATGGGCGGCACGCGCTCGTACGAGTTCGCGCGACGCCTGGTTGCGAGCGGTCACGAGGTGACGATGGTAACCGCCGCCGCGGCAGGCCCCGCCGATCGCGGCTGGCGCCCGGGGCTCACAAGGAGCCGCGAGATCGACGGCATCCAGGTGATCGAGGCGCGTGGGAGCAGCGGCGACTACGTGACCGCGACAGGCGTGGGATACGGACGCCGGCTGGCGGGGTTCCTGCGCTTCGCGCTCGCGGCGACGGTCGCCGTACTGCGCGGCCCGCGTCCCGACGTCGTCTTCGCGACGTCGCCGCCGCTGACGATGGCGCTGCCCGGGATCGTCGCCGCACGGCGCTGGCGCGCGCCGCTCGTCTTCGAGGTGCGCGACCTCTGGCCCGAGGCGCCGATCCAGATGGGCGCGCTGCGCTCGCCGGCGGCGCGGCGACTCGCCCGCTGGCTGGAGCGCGCGGCCTACCGCGCGGCGAGCCACGTCGTCGCGCTCTCGCCCGGCATGCGCGACGGGATCGTCGCGTCCGGCGTCGCGCCCGAGCGCGTGACGCTCGTGCCGAACGCCTCCGACCTCGACCTCTTCTCGCCCGACGTCGATCCCGGCGACCTGCGCGAGCGCCACGGCCTCGGGGACGCCTTCGTCTGCTCCTACTTCGGAACGATGGGCGAGGCCAACGACCTCACCCAGGTCGTCGAGGCGGCGGCGCTGCTGCGCGAGCGCGGCGAGGGCGGGGTTCGCTTCGTGCTCCAGGGCGACGGCAAGCGGCGCGCGGCGCTCGAGGCGGACGTCCGTGCCCGCGGCCTCGACAGCGTCCTGCTGCTGCCGGCGGGCGACAAGCGCTCGGCGGCTCGCCTGGCGGCGGCATCCGACGCTTGCATGACGATCTTCAAGGACGTGCCGATCCTCGCCACGAACTCGCCGAACAAGCTGTTCGACACCTTCGCCGCCGGCCGGGCGGCGATCGTCAACACCGACGGCTGGCAGCGCGCGCTGGTCGAGCAGCACGAGGCCGGCGTCTTCGCCCAGCCCGGCGATCCGGCCGACCTCGCCAAGCGCGTGCTGCTCCTGCGCGACGACCGCGACCTGACGCGCCGCTACGGCGACAACGCGCGGCGGCTGGCGGAGCGCGAGTTCGATCGCGGCGTGCTCGCCGAGCGCCTGCGCGGCGTGCTCGAGCGCGCGGCGGGAGGAGGCGCTTGACGGCCGAGCGCCAGACGCGCGCGGGCGAGGGTGAGCCGCCGGCGACCGACACGACGGCGCCAACCGAGGTCGACGTCTCCTACTGCGTCGTCAACACAAACGGCCGCGAGTTGCTGCTCGCCTGCCTCGACGCGATCGACCGGACGCATCCCGACGGGGTCTCGCGCGAGGTGCTCGTGCTCGACAACTGCTCCGACGACGGGTCCGCCGCGGCCGTCGCGCACAGTGCCCACGACGCCCGCGTGATCGCCCTCGACCGCCGCGCCGGCAAGGCCGAGAACGACACGACGCTGCTGCGCGAGGCGCGCGGCCGTTACTGCCTGCTGCTCAACGAGGACTCCGAGCTGCGCCCCGGCGCGGCGGCGGCGCTGCTCGGCGCGCTCGAGGAGCATCCGCGGGCCGCCGCGGCGGGCGCCCAGCTGCTGTCCTCGGAGGGCGAGCAGAAGGCCTGCGCCTGGCGCCTGCCCGGCGTCCTCGCCGAGCTCGGCGGCGTCCTCTTCCTGCAGGAGCTGACGACGGTGCAGAGCCGCGGCCGCCGCACGCGCCGCGTCGGCTGGACGCAGTCGAGCGCGATGCTCGTCCGCCGCGAGGCGGCCGCGGCGGTCGGCTATCTCGACCCCGACTTCTTCGTCTACTCGGACGAGACCGACTTCTGCAAGCGGCTGCACGACGCCGGCTGGGACGTCCTCTACGTCCCGGCCGCCCAGGCGATCCACCACGACCAGCTGACCACCGACCGGCGCAGCGCGCGCCGGAGGATCGTCGAGTTCCACCGCAACCGCGACCTCTACCTGCGCAAGCACGCAGCGACACGGCGACCGCTCGTGCGCGCGCTCGGCGTGATCCTCTACCTCGAGCGGGCAGTCGCCGCGCTCGCGGCGCCCGGTCACGATCCGCGCCGCTACCTCCTGCACGCGCGTCAGGAGCTGCGCCCCGGACGCGGCGAGGGCATCCGCGAGGCCGCCGAGGAGTACAACCGCCGAACGCGAATCGCACCGTAGGCGCGCGGCCCCTACGCTCCCTCCGTCTCGCGACGGACCGATATCCGTGGACCATCCCGATCTCGCTCACATCGCCTGCGTCGTCGCTGCGGCAGGCGTGGCGCTGCTGCTGGCCGGGCGCGGCCGCGCGATGGTCGTCGGCGGGCTGGCGCTGATCGGCCTCGGCGGCGCGGGGCTCGTCGAGTCGGCCTCCGGCATCGGCCGTCTCGACGCGCTCGCGAGCGCCCCCGGCGCGGCGGCTGGAGCGCTCGGCCTGCTGGCGCTGACCGCCGCGGCGGCGGCGTTCGTCCGCCGACCGGCGCTGCTGCCGATCGCGCTGCTCGTCAGCGCCCCGATACGACCGCCGCTGACGCTCGCCGACGGCGGCTTCCCGATCGCGCTCGCCGAGGACGGCGAGCTCGGCCGGCTGCTGCTGCTCTACTTCGTCCTCGCCGCGGCGGCGCTCGCCCTGGCCTGGCGGGCGCTGAGCCCGCGCGAGCAAGGCACCCTGCCCGTGCGCGCGCTGCCACCGGCCGTGGCGCTGCCGGCGGCGGCGCTGCTCGCGCTCTCGTGCACGTCGCTGCTCTGGGCCGACGACGTCGGCGCCGGGGCGGAGACGCTCGTCTTCTTCCTGCTTCCGTTCGCCGTCCTGCTCGGGACGCTCGGCCGGTCGCCGTTCCCCGACTGGATCCCGCGCACACTCGGCGGCGTCGCGCTGGCGATGGCGGCGGCGTTCGCGGCCGTCGGCCTGTTCCAGGCGGCGACGCGCGAGCTGTTCTTCTTCGCCCCGAACCTCGAACTCTCGAACGCCAACTCGAACTTCTTCCGCGTCACCTCGCTGTTCGGAGATCCCAGCCTCTACGGCCGTCACGTGGTGATCGGCCTCGGTGTGGTGCTGGCCCTGATGGCCCTGCGGCGAATCGACGCCAGGCTCGGGACCGGCCTGGTCGTGCTGCTGTGGGCCGGCCTGTTCGTCTCCTACTCGCAGTCGAGCATGATCGCGCTCGTCGTCGTGACGCTGACGATCGCCGCGCTGACGGGCACGCGACGGATCCGGCTGGCCGTAGTCGGGACGTTCGCGCTGGTGGCGGTCGTGGCGATCGGCTATCTCGTGTCGATCCCGATCCGCGGTGAGTCGCTGCGCACGGAGACCGCCGATCGCTCGCAGCGGATCGAGGAGACCGTCGACGTGATCGAGCGCCATCCGATCGCCGGCGTCGGGATCGGCGGCCAGCCCGAGGCGAGCCGCCTGCTGTCCGAGCGCGACCGCCCGACGCCCAACTTCGTCTCCCACACGGCGCCGCTGACCGTCCTCGCCGAGCTGGGGGCCGTCGGCGTGGCGCTGCTGGCGTGGCTGCTCGTCGGCGCGACGCGGATGCTCACCGGGGTGCGCCGGCTGGAGCCGGGCCTCGGGCTGGCCCTGCTCTCGACGCTGCTCGCCCTCTTCGTGCAGTCGCTCTTCTACCCCGGCTTCCTCGAGGACCCGCTGACCTGGGTCGTCCTCGGCATCGGCGCCGGCTACATCACCTGGCCGCGACGCGACGACGGCACCGGCCGCGGCGAGCCGTCTACGGAGCCGGCGGCGGCGGTCGCGTGAGCACACCCGCCACAGCCCATACGGCAAGCTCGTCCGACCGCAGCGGCGACAGAGCCGCCGACCGCGGAGCCACCTCGGCCCTCGGCCTCTCAGGGCGGCTCTCGTCCCACGGGGCATGGGCACTGCTCGGGGTGCTGCTCGGCCTCGTGGCGCTCAACCTCCCGGAGCTCGGCTCCGACCCCTGGCCGTTCAAGCCAGGCACGGTGGACCCCACGGGGATCCTCGGACCGCTCGTGCGGGCGGCCGGTGAGGAGTGGGACGTCGGCATCGCGCGATCGGCGTGCCTCCTAGCCGGGCTGGCGCTCGCCCTGATCGCCGCCTGGGCGCTGCGCCGTCGCGGCGACTGGCCCGCCTGGGCGGGCACCCTGCTCGCCGTCGCCGTCGCCCTCGCCCTGCTGCTGCCCTCGACGCTGCTGCAGATCGGCCTGCGCGACGCGACCGACCCATGGTTCTTCACCAACGACTCGACCTACCAGATCGACCTCGCCGGAGATCTCGTGCTCGACGGCGAGAGCCCCTACGGCCACGACTACCGCTTCTCGGGCATGGAGCGCTTCTACAGCTTCGACGGCTCGGCCTCCGACCGGATACGCGCCCGCGAGGTCCCGCTCGTCCACTACGCCTACTTCCCCGGCACGGCGATCAGCTCCGCCGCCTGGCGAGCCGTGGTCCCCGCCCCGCTCGACGACTACCGCCTGTTCGTCGTGCTCGCGACGCTCGGCGGCCTCTTCGCCGTGCTCGCCTTCCGCGGTCCGCTCGAGTGGCGCCTCGCCCTCGGCGCGCTCGTCGTCGCCAACCCGATCGCCGTCCGCTCCGCCTGGTTCGGCCAGAACGACGCCCCCGCCCTGACCCTGACGATCCTCGCCTTCGCGCTCGCCAGCCGCGGCCGCTTCCGCTGGGCCGCCGCCGCCCTCGCCGCAGCGGTCCTCTTCAAGCAGTTCGCCGTCGTCGCGGTTCCCTTCCTCGCCCTGATGATCGTCAAGCAGGGCGCCGGCATCCGCGCGTCGAACGCCGGACTCCCACTCCGCGCGTCGCTCGCCGGCGGCGTCGGCCGCGAGCTCCTGCGCTGCGCCGCGATCTTCGCCGCGATCGTCGCCGCCGCCTGCCTCCCCTTCGTCATCGCCGACCCGACCGCCTTCTGGGAGGACACCGTCGAGTTCGGCGCCGGCACCTACAAGATCGTCGGCTACGGCCTCTCCGCCATGCTCGTCCGCGCCGGCATACTCGACGACCGCGACGGCGCCTACCCCTTCGCCCTGATCGCCCTCCTCACGTGGCTCCCCTTCACCGCCTACCTGCTCCTCCAGGTCCACCGCGCCCGCCAGCTCTGGCCCACCGCCGCCGCCTTCGCCATCTCCATCCTGGCGCTCCTCTTCATCGGCCGCACCTTCAACAACTACTACCTCGTCTGGCCCCTCACCGGAGCCATCATCGCCGCCGCCCTAGCCGCCTGGGAGAAAGCGGAACCGACTACGCCGGAACCGACACTCGCATCTCGCCAACCGACAGCCGGCGAGACGAACACGCCCTGATCCCTCCGGCCCGCGGACGACCGGCGCGGTACCTGAACGCACCAGCACCGACGCCTCTTCCGCGGGTGGCGACGGTGGCGACCTTTCGCCCGCAGCCGCAGCGAGCGGAGCGTCGCGCGGAGCCCCTGCCGTCGAACCACGTGAGAGCCCTTCACGGCAAACCGCGCCAGGCACGGGGCGTAGTCGCAGCGGAGCGAGCGGAGGCGAGGACGGAACCACTTGATTCACGACGCGAGCTTGCGAGCGGTGCACTCCAACCGGAGACAGGCCCCGCGGCCACCAACGCCCGACCCTAGGCCGTCAAGACCTCCGCCGCTTCCGCTTCGCCTCGCCCTTCTGAGCGGACCCCTTCGCCTTCCCCTTCACCGGCTTCAACCCGAACAACACGCTCCGCCCAGTCAAATAGACCCGCTCCTCATCGGCGACGATCGGCGACGCGTACTTCCCAGCAGGGTTGCGCCACACCCGCTTGCCAGTCCGCGCATTGAAGGCGGTCGTCGAGTCGACGCCCATCTTCACGTAGCGCGACGCCGCCGATCCGCAGGTGGCGCAGGTGGCGACGTAGACGAGCCCGTCGAGGACCGTCGGCGGCGCGTGCACGCCGCTCGGCATGTCCCGCTGCCAGACGACGTCGCCGGTCCCCGCGTCGAGCGCGTAGAACTTGCCGTCGTAGGTGCCGACGTAGACCTTGCGATCGTAGATCGCCGCCGAGCCGTAGATGTAGGTGCCGAGCGGCGTGGCCCAGAGCAGGTTGCCGGTCCTCGCGCCGTAGACGTACATCGTGCCGTCGGTGCTGCCGATGTAGATGCGGCCGTAGGCGGCGACCGGGGCTGCGTAGAAGAACTCGGTCGCCTCGCTGGCGCTCCAGGCGAGCTTGCCGCTGCCGGCGTTGAGCGCGTAGACGGTGCCGCTGTCGTTGGCGATGTAGATGCGCCCCTTGAAGTAAGCGGCCGAGTTGTTGACGCGGTCGCCGGTCTGGTAGGCCCAGACCTTCTTGCCGATCCTGGCGTCGAGCGCGTAGACGTTGCCGTCCCACGAGCCGATGTACAGCTTGCCGTTGCGCAGCAGCGGCGACGACTCGATCGGCTGGGCGTGGAAGCGCCACTTCGGCCGACCGGTGCGCGCGTTCATCGCGATCAGGAAGCCGGTCGGGTCCGACGCTCCCTGCGGGCACGGGTTGCTCAGGTCGCCGACCCAGTCCATGTAGGACTGGTAGACGGTGCCGTTGGCGATCGTCGGCGCCGACGCCGCGCAGCGCTTGAAGTTCTTCGTCTTGAAGACGGGCTTGCCGGTCTTGCCGTCCAGCGCGAAGAAGAGGCCCTTCTGCTGGGCGACGTAGACGTTGCCGTAGGCGACCGACGGTGGGTACTCGAGCGAGTCGTGGGCGTCGATGCGCCACAGCCGCCGGTAGGGCGGACGGTGCCCGTAGGGGCCGGCCTTCGTGCGCTGGATGTCATAGCCGAAGGTCGGCCACGGCTCGGCGATCGCCTTGCGCCTCGGCTTCGGCTTCGGCTCGGCGGGCCCGGCGTCCGCGTCGAACTCGACCTTCGCCGAGCCGCGCTTCTCGGGCGGGTCCTCGTCGCTCAGGTAGAGGTACGCGCCGGCGCCGGCTACGAGCAGCACGACGGCGGCGCCGATGGCCAGGAGGGAGCGCCTCATCCGGCGCCAGGATGGCAGATGCCGCCGCTGGAGTGCTCAGCCGCGGCCGAGCAGGCGCCACAGGCGCCTGGTGATGCGCGGGACCTCGACGTCGAGCGCCCGCTCCTCGAGCTGCCGCGCCCACTGCGGGGTTCCCGGCCTGACGACGATGCCCTTGCCGAGGCGGTAGGCGACGAAGGCCGGCTGGCCGATCTCGCGGCCCGCCGAGGAGAGCAGGCGCGCCCGCTCGGGCAGGCCGGTCGAGCGCTCGATCAGCCCGAACTCGCCGAAGAGGCCGTCGACGCCGTCGAACAGCCCGAGCCGATCGCGCTCGACGGCGAGCGGGGCGGGCGGGGTGACGCGCTCGGCGCGCGTGCGCTCGCCGAACAGGTCGTCGGGACGCGGCGGGCTGGGGAAGCGCAGCTCGTCGCCGACGAGCGCCACCGTGCGCCGCAGCGAGGCGCCGCCGAACACGGCGACCGGCTTCCCGCCGCGCTCGACCTCGGCGGTCAGGCGATCTCGCAGCCGCCGCGGCAGCCAGATCGCGCTACCGGCGAAGGCGACGCCGCGAGCGTTGCTGAGCGCCGGGCCCTCGCCGCTCGACAGCGCCAGATCGGTCGTCAGGTCGTAGGCGAGCCGCTCGCGGTCGAGGAAGCGCAGCAGCGGCGAGACCTCGGCGGTCAGGCGCGACGGCAGCCGCCCGCCCGCGAACGGGCGCACGGCCGGGATCGCGCTGGCGTCGCGCAGGGTGTCGGCGAAGCCGTCGAGGTCCGAGTCGAACCGGTTCAGGCCCTGCCAGGTGATCGCCGGCAGGACGACGAGCGGGCGCGGGCGGTCGGCGGCGACCCCCTTCGGCGGCAGGCCGGCGACGACCAGCGGCCAGCTCGCGCGGCGCCCGCGCGAGCGCACGCGGACCACGTAGACGCCGGTGCGGGCGTCGCCGGGCAGCCGCACGCGCAGCCGCTCGCCGCGACGACGGTCCCGCTTGATGACCCTGCGCGAGCCGAGCCGCTTCAGCTCGAACGAGAAGGGGCGTCCCTCGGGCCCGATCCGCAGCCGCGCCAGCGATCCGGCGGACACCGCGCCGGGCGGCCCCTCGAGCGTCAGCCGGCGAACCGCCACGCCGGTCGCCGGCAGCGCCTTCGCCGCGGTCGGCGTGCCGGTTGGGGCCAGCCCCTCGTTACCCGCCCGGTCGCGAACGCGGACCTGGAACGCGTAGTCGCCGTCGACCGCCAGGTCGCCGCTGATCGTTCGGCCGTTCCAGACCCCGCCACGCATCTCGTCGCCGCGGAAGCGATCGACGATCCGCGGCGGCCCGTCGTCGGTGCGCCAGACGCGGAACTCGGGGTGCGGCGTGCGCGGGCCGCGGTAGCGCAGACGGACCGCGACGCGCCTGCCGTTCGACGGGTCGACCACCCCCGGCGTCGCCGACTCGAGCTGCACCGCGGGCGAGCTCGTGTCGACGACGACCTTCTTGAACGAGTCGAGCCGCCGGCCCTCCTTGCGTCGCAGCACGCGCATCCGGTACGTCCCGTCGGACACGACGTTCCCGTCGTCGTCGTGGCCGTCCCAGCGGAAGCGGTGACGGGTGTCGCCGGCGAGCCGTCGGTCGTCGACGATCTCGCGTACCTCGTTGCCGTCGGAGTCGATGATCGAGAACGACACCTCGGCCGGCTCGGAGAGGTCGAAGCCGACTCGCGAGCGGTCCTGCACGCCGTCCCCGTTCGGCGAGATCGCCAACGGGGCGACCGCGAAGCGCAGCACGACCGGCATCTCGGTCTTCAGCACCTGCGTGACCACGAACGCGCCGGCGGTGGCGAGCACGAGCACGGCGAAGACCACGCGGACCAGGCGGCTCGACTCCACGCGGCGGAACGCTATTCGAGGGGGCGTGGCGCTGCGGGCCGCGCAGGCGTGCTTGCGCGCGCGGCGGGGCGCGCTCGCAGCGGCGACAATGCCGCCCGATGCGCGTTCGGCTCGTCGACCCACCGGCCTACACGCCGCCGTACGACCACTCGCTCGCCGCCGCGCTGACCCGCGCCGGCGCCGACGTCGAGCTGTCGACGAGCCGGCCGACCTACGGCGCGCCGGGGACGGCCGGCTTCGCCGTGCGCGAGGACTTCTACCGCCGCGCGATGGCGCGCGACCGCTCGCTGGCGGCGCGCCGCGCGCTGCGACTCGCCGAGCACCTGCCGGACATGCTGCGCCACCGGCGCGCGGCCGGGCGCGACGCCGACGTCGTCCACTACCAGTGGCTGACGCTCGAGGCGATCGACGCCTTCCTGCTCGCGCGCGGGGCGCCGCGCGTCTTCACGTCGCACAACGTGCTGCGGCGCGGCGCGGGCCGGCTGCGCGAGCAGGGCGCCCGCCGGGTCGTGGCGCACAGCGACGCGATCGTCGTCCACACCCGCGACGGCGCACGTGAGATCGTCGACCGCTACGGGGCCGACCCGGCGCGCGTTCGCACGATTCCCCACGGCGCGTTCGACTACCTCGCCCGGCAATCGCACGAGCAGCCGCTCCCGCCCGACCTGGCGGCGGTCGAGCGGCAGGTGATCCTGTCCTTCGGCGTGCTGCGGCCGTACAAGGGGATCGACGTGCTGATCGAGGCGTTCCGGGAGATCGACGGCGCCGAGCTGTGGATCGTCGGGCGGCCCTGGATGGACGTCGAGCCCCTGCGCTCGGCGGCCGCCCGCTGCGACGGCGCGGTGCGCTTCGTCGACCGCTTCGTCTCCGAGGCCGAGCTGCCGGCCTACTTCCGCCGCGCCGACGTCGTGGCGCTGCCGTACCGCACGATCGACCAGTCGGGCGTGCTCTACACGGCGCTCGCCTTCGGCAAGGCGATCGTCGCCTCGGAGATCGGCGGCTTCGGCGAGGTCGCCGCCGAGCACGGCGCCGTGCGACCGTCGCCGGCCGGCGACGCCGGCGCGTTGCGCGCCGCGCTGTCCGACCTGCTGGACGATCCCGTCGCCCGCCGCGAGCAGGAGGCGCGCGCGCGCGACGCCGCCGCGGGCCCCTACTCCTGGGAGGAGGCCGCGCGCCTTACGCTGGCGCTCTACGAGGAGCTGGTACCGCGATGAGGTGCGTCTACATGGGCAAGCACAAGCGGTCGGTCGTCGCCGGCCTCGAGCATCTGCTGGCGACCGGCTGGCAGGTAGCGGCGGTCGTCGCGCCACCGCCCGACGACCGCGCGGCGCCGGAGCAGCGGCTCGACCTGGCGGCCGAGCGCGCGGGCCTGACGCTGGCGTCGGACGAGGACCTCTACGCCGCGATCGCGGATCCGGCCGCGGCGAAGGTCGACCTCGCGAGCGTCGACGCCGTGCTCTCGTTCCTCTTCTGGAGCCGGATCCGCCCGCCGCTGATCGAGCTTGGCCGGGCCGGCTGCCTGAACTTCCATCCCGCGCCGCTGCCGGAGATGCGGGGCGTCGGCGGCTACAACGTCGCGATCCTCGAGGACTGGCCCGAATGGGGCGTCTCCGCGCACTACGTCGACGAGGCGTTCGACAGCGGCGATCTCGTCCGCGTCGACCGCTTCCCGATCGACCGCGATCGCGAGACCGCGCTGTCGCTCGACGTCCGCAGCCAGCGGCGACTGCTCGAGGTCTTCCGCTGGACCGTCGACCGCCTGTCCGCCGGCGAGCCGCTGCCGCGGACTCCGCAGGGCGAGGGTCGCTACGTCACGCGTGACGAGTTCGAGTCGCTGCGCGTCGTCCGCGCCGGCGATCCGCCCGACCTGACGGCCCGCCGCATCAGGGCCTTCTGGTACCCGCCTCACGACGGCGCGACGCTCGAGGTCGACGGCCAGACGGTCACGCTCGTGGACCGTGCGCTGCTCGCCGAGGTGGCCGCGGCCTACCGCGACGCCGGCGTGCGGCCGTAGCCGGCGCTACTGGCTCTGGTCCGCGCCCGCGACGACGACCACGGTCGCGTCGCCGGCCAGCGACTGGCTGTCGGCGTCGATCGCCTCGCGCTGGGAGATGTCGAGCCGCCGCCCGATGTCGGCGGCCTCGCGCTCGGCGCCGGGCGCGTAGAGCACGACGGACTCCGCGCGCTCCTGGTCGAAGTTGTTCGTCACGGTGCCGAGCCGGAAGCCCTCGCCGGCGATCTTGTCGCCGACCGTCGCGGCCAGTCCCGGGACGGTCGTGCCGTTGAGCACCGCGACGGTGACCTGCGACGGATCGATCGCCGTTCCCTGGGCGCCGCCGCGAGCGCGGTCGTCGGGGTCGCTCGACGATAGGCCGCTGTCTCCCGGCGCGCCCGAGTCGTCGCCGACGAGCTGCAGCACGCCGAACGCCGCCACGGCGAGCACGGCCGCGGCGGCCAGCGTCAGCAGCAGGGCCCGGCGACCGCCCGAGTGGGACTTCGGCGCGTCGTCGGCCTGCGCGCGGGTCTCGCCGTATGGAGGAAGGATCGGCTCGCGCTCGCTCCTGTAGCGGGCGGCCGGGGTCGGAGCGGGAGCCCCGCGGCGGGGGAACGGCCGTGGCGGCTGGGGCGGGCGAGCCGCGGTCGCCGCCGGGGTGACGGGGACGACGTCGCGCGCGTCGTCGAGGTCGATGTCGGAGTGCTCGTCCTCCGGGCTCCACTCGCCGGTCTCAGGACCCTCGTCGCTGTCCGGGCTCTCGTCGCCGGCCTGAGGAGCGTCTTCGTCCTGCTCGGGACTCCACTCGCCGGTCTCGGAGGTCTCTGCGTCCTGCTCCGGGCTCCACTCGCCCGTGTCGGGCGGACCGTCCACGGCCTCGTCGGCGCTCGCCGGCGCGGGCGCCGCGTCCGCCGCGGTGGAGTCGGCTCCCCCCTCGGACGCCGCGCTGTCGCCGGCGTCGGCGTCGGCGTCTGGCTCGGGCGGCGGATGCACCACCGTGTCCATCGCGGTGACGTCCTCGTCGCCCGCCTCGTCGGACTCGGGCGGGACGCCTCCGGCGGCCGGCGTCGCCGGAGCCGGGGCCCTGGCCACGGCCGGCGCGGCGCCGGTCGCGGCCGCCTGGGCCGCGGCCGGGCTCAGCGGGCCGGGCTGGGCGCCCGGAGGGCGCGGCACCGGCGGCGGCGTCCCGCCCGGGACCGGACGGGGCATCGGCCGCGCCACGACACGCCGCGGCTCGGCGGGCTGCGGCGCTCGCTCGGGCGCGCGACCGGCCCATTCGCGCAGGCGCTTGACGTCACGCGCCTGCGAGAAGTAGAGCGCGGAGAGCACCGCCAGCCCGAGTACGGCCGCGAAGCCCGCGTAGGAGCCGATCTCTTGGATGATCTCCATGGAGGGTTCGTGAACTGTAGTGCCGTGGGGCGCTAGCCCTCGGCGAGCTCTCGGCTCTCCGCCGGCATGGCCGCCAGCGCTCGCTCCGCCGACAGCTCCGCCACCGCGCTCGCGAGGGCGGCCGCGTCGCCGTTGTAGACGAGCTCCTCGATCCGCGCGAACGCGCCCTCGACCCACTCCGGCTCGAGCCGTGGACGGACCGCCGCGACGATCTTCTCGGCCGGCGTCGGCTGCGGGCGCTCGCCGGGATCGAAGAGCTCCTCGTGCAGCTTCTCCCCCGGGCGTCGCCCGACTACCTCGATCGCGATGTCGACGTCCGGCTCCTTGCCGGAGAGCCGGATCATGTTGCGCGCGAGGTCGACGATCTTCACCGGATCGCCCATCTCGAGCACGAAGACCTGGCTGCCGGTGGTCAGGTCGCCCGAGCGGATGATCAGCTGGACCGCCTCGGGGATCGTCATGAAGTAGCGCGTCATCGCGGCGTCGGTTACCGTCACCGGCCCGCCGGCCGCGATCTGGCGGCGGAAGATCGGCACCACCGACCCCGACGAGCCGAGCACGTTGCCGAAGCGCACGGCCGCGTAGCGGGTGGCGGGGTAGCGGTTCTGCGCGGCCTCGATCGCCCACTCGGCGAGCGCCTTCGAGGCCCCCATGACCGTCGCGGGGGTGACCGCCTTGTCGGTCGAGACGAGGATGAACCGCTCCACCCCGGCCTCGCCGGCCGCCGCGGCGACGATCCGCGTCGCGACGGCGTTGTTGCGCACCGCCTCGACGGGGTTCTCCTCCATCAGCGGCACGTGCTTGTAGGCGGCGGCGTGGAAGACGACCGACGGTCGCTCCTCCTGGAGCAGCTCGCCCATCCGCGTGGCGTCCTTGCAGTCGGCGAGGACCGCGACGAGGTTGCCGAAGTGGCGCTCGTCCTCGAGCTCGCGGCGGATCTCGAAGAGGCTGTTCTCGGCGTGGTCGACGAGCACCATCCGCTTCGGCTTGACGCGCGCGATCTGGCGGCAGAGCTCGGAGCCGATCGAGCCGCCGGCCCCGGTGACCAGCACCACCCTGCCCGACAGGTAGGCACCGACGCGGTCGACCTCGACGCGCACCGGCTCGCGCCCGAGCACGTCCTCGACCTGGACCTCGCGCACCTGGCGCAGCAGGTTCGAGCCGTGCGAGAGCAGCTCGAAGGTGGTCGGCAGCGTGCGCACCGGGATGTCGCGCTCGCGGCAGGCGGTCACGACCTTCTGGCGCAGCAGGCCCGGCGCCGACGGGATCGCGATCAGCACCTCGTCGGGCTTGGTGTCGTCGAGCACGCGCGGCAGGTCGTCGGTCCTGCCGTGCACGCGGTGGCCGGAGATCGTCATCCCCTGCTTGCGCGGGTCGTCGTCGACGAAGCCGATCACGGCCGTCGACAGCTCGGGGTTGCGGCGCAGCTCCATCGCGACCTGCTGACCGCCGTTGCCGGCGCCGACGACCAGCACCTCACGCGAAGCGCGCTGGACGAGCGGACCGCGCAGCGGACGCTCGACGAGCGCGCGCACGAGGAAGCGGGCGCCGCCGACGAGCGCGAGCGTGAGCAGGAAGTCGAGCGCGATCACCCCGCGCGGCGGGTCGACGTCGCCGGGCGAGAAGAGGAAGCTGAGGCCGATCAGCGCGAAGCTCGAGACGACGACAGCCTTGACGATCGACTCGAAGTCCGCCTGGTCGACGAAGCGCCAGAGCTTGGAGTAGAGGCCGAAGGCGGCGAACAGCGCCAGCTTGATCGCCACCACGAAGACGATCGTGTCGACGAGCAGCTCGTCGTAGCGGTCGGGCACGCCCTCGTCGAAGCGCAGGACGTAGGCCAGGTAGTAGGCGAGCGCGACCAGGCCGGCGTCGACCGTCACCTGGCCGATGCGCCGCACGCCGACCGAGGATGTGATCCGGGAGGTCATCGGGGGGACTGTCGATGGACGGCGGTGAGCAGCATCTGCACCAGATCGCGGGGGTCTCGCCGGACGCGCTCCTGGGCGGTCCCGGTGCGCTTCTCCACCAGCACGCGCTCTGGGTCGTCGAGCCTGCGCAGCCGCCCCGCTCGGAGCAGTCCCTCGTCGACGGCGCCGAGCCGTCCCTCGAAGGTGGTGAAGACCGGCGTTCCCAACGCCACGGCCTCGCGGTTCATGGTACCGCCGCCCGAGATGACGAGGTCGGCGAATGCGATCAGGCTCTGCGCGTCGATCGCGTGCTCGGGCAGGACCAGGCCGCCGATCGTCGCGACCTCCTCGCGCTGGCGGGCGGTGCGCGGCAGCACGACGGTCTGCGCCCGCTCCCGCAGGCGATCCAGGACGCGCGGGAAGACCGAGCTCTCGTGGCGGTGGTACAGCGACGCGTCGGGCGGGGTGCGCACGACGGCGATCGGCTCGGCGGGGTCGAGCCCCAGCTCGCCGAGGACGCCGGCGTCGGGCTCGAAGTCCGAGAGGTAGTACTCCTCCTTCAGCCCGGCGTAGCGCCGCAGCTTGCCGCGCGCTCCGTAGCGGTCGAGCCGCTCCGCCGGGATCGCGTCCGGCACCACCACCGCCTTCGCGAGCCGGCAGTTGACGTTGTGCTGGACGGTCGCCCACTCGTAGTCGAAGGCCGTCGCGGAGGGGATCCGCAGCAGCTTCGCGGCGACCGTCACGTCGTTCGACGCATGCCCGATCGCGACGTCGAAGCCGCGCCCGCGGGCCCAGCGGGCGAGCGCGAGGCTCCGGCCGGCGAGCCGCGCCGCCTTGCGCGTCAGCCGGTCGCCGGCGTGGCTGCCGATCGCCGTGTGCTCGACCCCGTGCCGATCGCAGAGCTCGAGCGTCTGGGCGAAGTCGCGCGCCGTCACCTCGACCTCGTGCCCGTCCGCCCGCATCGCGGCGATCAGCGGCCGCATCACGAGGACGTGCGGGCTGTTCGTCAGGTCGATCCAGACGCGCATCCGGCCACTATTCTCGGGCGAACGGACACTTGCGCACGCCCTGGTGGGCGCAACCGTCCATCGGAGGCCGGGGGCGGCGGCTCAACCGTCGAAGGCCGCGACCGCCGCGACGACCTCGCGGACGGCGTCCTCGGAGAGCAGCGGCCCCATCGGCAGCGCGAGGTGCGTTCGCGCGGCCTCGTCGGTGCCCGGCAGCGCCGGCCCGGCGCCGGCGTAGCGCGCGGTGGCCGGCTGGCGGTGGACCGGCGTGCGGTAGTAGCCGCGGGCGCCGATCCGGCTCTGGCCGAGCGCCGCGGCGAGCTCGTCCGGCGACTCGTGACGGACGACGTAGAGGTGGTGGACGTGCTCGGCTCCGTCGACCGTCGACGGCAGCTCCACGTGCTCGCCGAGGCCATGCCGCCGGTAGGCCTCCGCTGCCGCCCGGCGCGCCGCGTTCCAGCCGTCGAGCTCCGGCAGCAGCACGCGCAACGCGGCGGCCTGCAGCTCGTCGAGGCGCGAGTTGTAGCCGACGTCGACGAACGTCTGCTTGTCGTCGGAGCCGTGGAAGCGCAGCCGCCGCGCGGCGCGCGCGACGTCGTCGTCGTCGGTCGCCACCGCGCCGCCGTCGCCGAGGCAGGGCAGGTTCTTCGACGGGAAGAAGGAGAACGTCGCGGCGTCGCCGAGCGCCCCGGCGCGCTCGCCGTGCAGGCGGGCGCCGGTCGCCTGCGCCGCGTCCTCGAGCAGCGGCAGTCCGAGCTCGCGCAGCTCGGCCATCGGCGCGACGTTGCCGAACAGGTGGACCGCGACGATCGCCTTGGTGCGCGGCGTGATCGCCGCCTTGGCGGTCTCGGCCGTCATGCAGAAGGTGCGCGGATCGACGTCGCAGTAGACGGGCGTGGCGCCCGCCGAGATCGTCGCCTCGACGGTCGCGTAGAAGGTGAACGAGGGACAGACGACCTCGTCGCCGGGACCGACCCCGAGCGCGCGCAGGGCGATCGTGATCGCGTCGGTGCCGTTGCCGACGCCGACGCAGTGACGGACCTCGAGATAGCGCGCGAGCTCCTCCTCGAACGCCTCCACCTCCGGCCCGAGGATGTAGCGCCCGCCGGCCACCACCTCGGCGAGCCGCTCGGTCAGGCGGGGCAGGTGCCGATCGAGGCTTGTCGCAAAGAGGGGAACGGCCACGAAGCCCGCTAGCCTACTCCGCTCCCAATGCTGATCGCCTCCCTCACGGACCCCATCGTGGAGGTGGCCACCGACGTCGTCGCCGAGCTCGGGCTGGCGGGCATCTTCGTCCTGATGGTGCTCGAGTCGGCCTGCATCCCGGTGCCGAGCGAGGCCACCATGCTGTTCGCCGGATTCAACGTCTCCGACGGCGAGTACTCGCTGTTCGCCGCCGTCGCGGTCGGCTCGATCGCCAACCTCGTCGGCTCCTGGATCGCCTACGCCGTCGGCTACTACGGCCGCATCGACATCCTCGAGAAGCACGGCAGGAAGCTGCACGTCAAGAAGAGCCACCTCGAGTGGGCCGACCGCTGGTTCGAGCGCCACGGCGACGCGACCGTCTTCTTCACGCGCATGCTGCCGATCATCCGCACGTTCATCTCGCTGCCGGCCGGCGTGGCGCGGATGCCGTTCTGGCGCTTCAGCGCCCTGACCCTCGCGGGCTGCGTCCCGTGGGTGCTGATGCTGACCTGGATCGGCAAGGCGGCCGGCGACAACTGGGAGCAGTGGAAGGACTCGCTGCACTACTTCGACTACCTCGTCGCCGTCGCGATCGTCGGCGGGGCCGTCTATCTGCTGCTGCGCCGGCGCCGGCGCCCACCATCGGCCGAGACGGCGTCCGAGTCGGCCTGATCCCTGGCGGCGGCGGGCGATCGCTCCTACCCTGGAGCTGACGCATCGATGACTGCCCCGGACGCGAACCCAACGGCCGCGGTGCCCGCGTTCGCGGGCGCCGAGTCCGCGCTGCGCACGCCCGGCGATCCGCTCGACCTCGTGCTGGAGCATCTGCGGGGCCTCGTGCGGGCCGATGCGGCGATCCTGCTCGCCGTCGACCGCGAGCGCGCCACGATCGAGCCGACCGCGGCCTGGTTCTCGTCACCGCAGCTGCACGACGCGCTGGCCCCGGCGATGCGCCGGCCCTACGACCAGCGCCGGCCGGGACTCACCGAGGCGGCGCTCGAGCGCGGGCGGCCGCTGCTGCTGCCGCGCCTCGAGGACTGGGAGGCGGCCGGCTACCCGCGCGAGATCGTCACCTCCGCGTCGAGCGCCGACGCCTGGGAGCTGATCCGGCGCTCCTCGGCGATCGCCTGTCCCGTGCGGACGCCGCTCGGCCGGACGCTCGGGGCGCTGGTCGTGTACTCGGTCGACCCGGCACGACCGCTGGGGAAGGCGGACCTCGACATCGTGACCGTGTTGGCGGACCTCGCGGCGCTCGCACGCGAGCGCTCCGAGCTGCTCGTCGCCGAGGCCGCCCAGGCGCGCGAGGAGCTGCTGCTCAAGCGCGCGATCGAGGGCACGTCGGGGACGCTCGAGCCGCAGGAGGTCGAGCGGCAGGTGGTAGCCCACGCGGTGCGAATCGCCGGCGCCGACCACGGCCGGCTGACTCGCGTCCAACCCGGCTCGCGGCGGCTGGCGACCGTTGCGCAGGAGGGCCTTCCGGCGGCGATCGAGACGTCGAGGCTCGGCGAGGTGGCGCGCACCAGGGCGCCGCTCTCGATCGGCGGCGACTCGCCCTCGGTGCACGTCCCGATCGAGCTCGGGCCGCGGCTGTTCGGGATCCTCTCGCTGGTCCGCGGACATGGGCCTGAGTTCGACCCGGACGACGTCAGCCTCGTCCTGAAGGTGGCGCGGATCTCCGCCGCCGCGCTCGCCAACGCGCACGACTTCCAGCAGGAGCGTCACCTGGCGCGCACGCTGACCCATGGATTCGTGCCCGAGTCGCTGCCGACGGTCCCGGGCTGGGAGGTCGGCGTCCTCTACGAGCCGGCGGACGACCAGCCGACGGGCGGGGATCTCTACGGCGCCTGGCCGCTGCCCAACGGAGACCTCGCCGTGGTGATCGGCGACGTCGTCGGCAAGGGCGTCGAGACCGCCGCCCTGAGCGCGATGGCCCGCTTCTTCATCGAGGCGCGCAGCTGGGACTGCGACGACCCGGCGCAGGTGCTCGAGCAGGCGAGCACGCTGCTGCGCAGCCGTCTGCCGAGCGACCGCTTCGTGACCGCCTTCTTCGGCTTCCTCGGCCGCCGCCGCCTGCGCTACGCCAACGCGGGCCACCTGGCGCCGTTGGTCCTGCGCTCCGACGGCGGCATGTCCGAGGCGATCGCGGGCGGGTTGCCGCTCGGCATCGACGACGCGCCGGGCTACGTCGCCCACGAGCTGGACCTCGGCCCGGACGACGTCCTGTTCGCCTTCACCGACGGCATCCTCGAGGCTCGCCGCGAGGGCAAGCTGCTCGGCGCCGAGGGGCTGACGCGGATCCTGCTCGACGCGACCTCGATGACGCGCGAGCCGCAGGCGCTGACCGAGCTGGTGCACGACGACGTGCGCGCGTGGGCGAGCGGCCTGAGCGACGACGCGGCGATCGTCGCGCTGCGGCGGCGCGGGCTGTCGGTGGTCGGCGAGGAGTAGCGTCGTGCGGGCGCGAGTGCGGCGACCCGCTACTCGACGCCCTCGAGCAGCTCTGACGGCCGGACGCCGAGTCCATGGGCGAGCCGGGTGAGGACGCGGATGCCGGGATCGCGCCGTCCGGCCTCGAAGCGGCGGATCTCGGCGGCGTCCATCGCTGCCTCCTGGGCCAGGACGTCCTGGGTCAGTCCCAGCTCTAGTCGCAGGCGGCGGATGTTCGCGGCGACGCGAAGGAGCGGATCGTCGTCCACGGGCGACACCGTTCCGGCTGGAGGCGGTTCGCACCAGGACTGATACGTCCTTCTGTGTTTGGTGGCCCAGATGGAAACGCCGATGTATATGACATCGGGGGCCTCCCGAGCCCGCTACTCGAGCAGCGTCAGCTCCTTCACCGTCGCCTTCCCGCCATCCGGCAGGGCGGTGATCCAGAGCAGGTAGAAACGGAACGGCTGCCCCCCGGTGTCGAGCGGAATCTCCTGCCGGACCGCGATCGTCATGTCGCTGCTTACCTTCGTCCAGCCGGAGATGTCGTCGGGAACCGCGTCGGCGGCGTAGACGGCGGCGACGAAGCCGGGCGTCGACGTCGAGACGCCGACACGCTCGACGACCTTGCGCGCGCCGGCGTCGGCGTAGAGGCCGGTGCCCTCCTTGCCGAGGCTCTCGAAGTCGCTCTCGTACTTCTCGGTGTCCCAGACGGTCTGGGGATTCGCGTCGATCGCGAACTGGGTCGCGTCGGGAGACTCCTCCTCGTCGCCCTGCGGGTCGTAGTCGTGCGCCGCGCCGGCGGTCAGCTTGACCGCCCGCAGCCCGTCCGCCGCCGAGGTGTCGGGATCGCCGGGACCGCGCTCGGTGCGCAGCGCCAGGAAGGCGACGGAGGCGGCGGTCAGGAGCGCCACGGCGAGCACCGTCAGCAGCCAGCGTCGTGGACGGCGCAGGCGCAGCGGCGCCAGCTCGGTCGTGTCGCCGGGGAGCGTCTGGAGGACGGTCGCCGCCTCGCCGGTCGTCTCGCCGGCGCGAGCGGCCTCGATCGCGAGCACCTGCTCGAGGTCCTGGACGAGGTCCTCGGCGGTCGCGTAGCGGTTGCCCAGCTCCTTGGCGGTGGCCCGATCGACTACCGCCGCCAACGCCGCGGAGACGTCGGGGCGGGCGCGCTGGACGTCGGGCATCGGCTCCTGGACGTGCTTCATCGCCACCGCGACCTGGCTCTCCGCCCTGAACGGCGGCTCGCCCGTCAGCATCTCGTAGAGCAAGATCCCGAGCGAGTAGACGTCGGACTGGACCGTGACCTCGTGGCCCAGCGCCTGCTCCGGCGACACGTAGTCGGTCGTGCCGAGCACGCGGCCGGTCGCGGTCAGCCCGTGGACCTCGAGCGAGCGGGCGATGCCGAAGTCGGTGACCTTCGCGCGGCCCTCCTGGTCGATCAGGACGTTCTGCGGCTTGACGTCGCGGTGGACCAGCCGCTCCGCGTGCGCCGCCGAGAGCGCCCGCCCGACCTCGATCGCGTAGGCGACCGCCTCGCCGACCGGCAGCCTGTCCACCCGGCGGATGCGCTGCTTGAGCGTCTCGCCCTCTATGAACTCGAGCACGATGTAGGGGGCGCCGTCGTCCTCGCCGAAGTCGATCACCGTGACGACGTGCGGATGGTTGAGCCGCGCGACCGCGCGCGCCTCGCGCCTGAACCGCTCGAGCTGGTCCGGGTCGGACGAGATGTCGCGGTGCATCAGCTTGATCGCGACCCAGCGCTCGAGCGTGGTGTCGTAAGCGCGGTAGACGGTCGACATCCCACCGGCGCCGATCTGCTCCTCGAGCCGGAAGCGGTGGTTCAGGAGGGTGCCGATCACTGTCCCTATTGTGAGGTCTTCGATGGCGGTTCGCGTACGGTGCATCACAGACCCGGCGTGCGTGTGGTCGTGGGCCTTCGAGCCCGTCGTCCGGTCCCTGGTCGTGGAGTTCGGCGACGACCTCGAATGGACCTTCGTGATGGGAGGCCTGGCGCGGGAGTACGGGCCCGACGCCGGCCAGGGCCCGCCGGGCAGGGCGGGGATGGTCCAGCACTGGCTCGAGGCGACGGCCGAGTCCGGGATGCCGACCGATCCGCTCGCCTGGCGCGACGCCGCCCTCGGCTCGACCTATCCCGCCTGCATGGCCGTCAAGGCGGCTCAGGAGCAGGGACCGGCCGCCGCGTTCCGCTACCTGCGAGCGTTGCGCGAGGGCATCCTCTGCCGCCGCCTCAAGCTCGACACCAGCGAGGCGCTGGTCGAGCAGGCGCGCGAGACCGGGCTCGACGTCGAGCGCTTCCGCGTCGACCTGGGCTCGCACGCCATCGTCGAGGCCTTCGGCGCGGACCTCGAGGAGTCGCGCCAGGTGCCCGAGGTCGTCCGGGATGCCGACGAGGTCCGCTGCTCGGCCTCCGCCGGGGAGGAGCGCGTGCCGTTCCCGACGCTGCGCTTCGACGGCGACGGCGGCGAGACGCGCTGGACGTGCGGGGTCCGCCCGTACGACTTCGTCCGCGAGCACGCCGTGGCCGCCGGCGCCCACCCGACCGGCGAGCCGCGACCCGGCGTGCTCGCGGCGATCGAGCGCTTCGGCCGCATGGCGCCCGTCGAGGTCGCGGCCGTCTGCGACCTCCCGCTCCCCCGCGCCGAGGCCGAGCTCGCCCAGTTCGCCCTCGACTGGCGCATCAAGCCGCTGCCCGTGCTCGCCGGCCGGCTCTGGGAGCTGGCCTAGCCAATCGCCTTACGACGCCCCGATCCACACCCGACTCTCGAACGAGTGGAAGATTGACTGGGCTCTGCCCCAGTCAATCTTCCACTCGGCCCGATCGGACGCCCAGCAGCATGGCCTGCGCGGGCAAGAGAGATGCGTGGTGTCGCTTATGAGGCTGGAAAGGGCGAATCTCTACCCGCGCTCGCGGCGGTGGCGCTCGACGGCGAGGCCGAGCAGCCGGTCCAGGAGCTGCGGGTACTCGACGCCGCTCGCCTCCCAGAGCTTCGCGAAGACGCTCGTGGCGGTGAACCCCGGGATCGTGTTGAGCTCGTTGACGAGGACGCGGGCGTCGCCGTCGGGGTCCTCGACGAAGAAGTCGCAGCGCGCCATGCCGGCGCAGCCGACGCGGCGGTAGACGTCGGCGGCGGTCGAGCGGACGCGCTCGGCGACCGCACCTGGCAGCCGCGCCGGGACGATCAGGCGCATGCCGCCGGGCGTGTACTTCGCGGCGTAGTCGTACCAGTCCGCGTCGAACTCGATCTCCCCCGGCGCCGACACCTCGGGGTCGTCGTTGCCGATCAGCGAGCACTCGACCTCCATCCCGTCCGACATCGCCTCGACGATCGCCAGCGGGTCGTGCTCGAGCGCGGCGGCGACCGCCGCGGGCAGGTCCGCTGCGGTGGTGACCTTCGAGATGCCAACCGACGAGCCGAGCCGCGCCGGCTTGACGAACACCGGCAGCCCGAGCTCGGCCAGCTCGCCGAGGTCGTCGCCCTCGCGCAGCGCCGCATACGGCACCTGGGGGATCCCCGCCACCGCCATCACGTCCTTGAACAGCACCTTGTCCATGCAGAGCGCGCTCGCCGCCACCCCGGCGCCGCAGTAGGGCACGTCGAGCGCCTCGAGCAGGCCCTGCAGCGTGCCGTCCTCGCCGTACGGGCCGTGCAGCGCGGGGAAGACGACGTCGCAGTCGAGCAGGCCGGCGGCGGGCTCGAGCGCCACGGGACGGCCCTCGTGCGACCAGCGGCCGTCGCGATCGATCGCGACCCGAAGCGGCTCGTGGCCGGCCCACTGGAGGCCCGCCGCGACCGCCTCCGCGGACAGCAGCGAGACGTCGTGCTCGCCCGAGGGCCCGCCGCCGAGCACCGCCACCCTCACTGGCCGGTCTCCGGCGCCGCGGGCGGCGGCTCGCCGCTGAAGCGGCCGACCACCAGGACGACCGTGCTGCCGGCGTCCACGTCGGTGCCGGCGGCTGGGCGCTGCTCGAGCACCACGCCGTCCTGCTCCGGGTCCTCGACGTCGCGCTCGCGCACCGAGCCGGTCAGCCCCTCCTCGCGCAGCGCGCCGAGGGCCTCGCGCTCGGCGAGGTCCGTGACGAACGGCACCGACACCTGCTCGGCAGGCTCGGCGACGGTCAGCTCGACCGTGCCTCCGGGCTCCAGCGAGCTGCCCCCCGCGGGGTCCTGGCCGATCACCTCGTCCTCGGGGCTGTCGGACTCCTCACGCGTGACGCGGTAGGTGAGCCCGAGGTCGTCGAGGCGCGACGTCGCCGAGTCCAGCGACAGGCCGACGACGTTCGGCACGTCGACCTCCGCCGGCCCGGAGCTGACGAAGAGCCGCACCTGCGAGCGCCTGTCGACGGTCTCGCCGGCGGGCGGCGAGGTGCCGATCGCGAGCCCGGGATCGACGTCGTCGGACGGCCGCTGGCTGACCGCCGCGCGCAGGTCCGATCTCCGCAGCTCGCGGATCGCCTGCGGCCGCGTCAGCCCGCGCACCGACGGCACCCTCACCTCGCCCGGGCCGTCCGAGACGACGAGCGTGATCGTCTCGTCGCGCGCCGCCTGCTCGCCTGGGTCCGGGTCCTGGCGCAGCACCTCGTCGAGCCGCGCCAGCGATCGCTCGCGCTCGACCTCGACCTCTTCGAAGCCGGCCCTGTCGAGGCGCTCGCGGGCGTCGCCGACCTGCATCCCGGTGACCTTCGGCACGTCGATCTGCTCCGGCCGGGTGAAGACCCAGGCCATCAGCGCGACCAGCGCCAGCACGAGCAGCGCGAGGGCGATCGCCGGCCAGCGCCGGGGGCGATCGTGGGCGACGACCTCGCCGCCGGCCGGCGGCGGAACCGGGACGGCGGCGAACACTGCCGTGTCCTGGGCCGGCTCGTCGCCGGCGTGGAACGCCTCGACGTAGGGCCGGCAGGCCTCGAGCGCGGCGGCGAAGTCCTCGGCCGACTGCCAGCGCTCGGCGGGATCCTTGGCGAGCGCGCCGAGCACGACGCCCTCGAGGTTCGGCTCGATCCGGACGCCGTCGCCGGACATCGGCGGCGGGGGGTCGGAGAGGTGCTTGAGCGCGATCGCGACCGCGCTGTCGCCGTTGAACGGCAGCCGCCCCGTGAGCAGCTCGTAGAGCATCACGCCGATCGAGTAGACGTCCGATCGGGCGGTGACCTCCTGGCCCTGCGCCTGCTCGGGCGAGAGGTACTGCGCCGTGCCCATGATCGAGCCGGTCTCCGTCATCTCGGAGGCGCCGGCGCGGGCGATGCCGAAGTCGGTCACCTTGGCGTTGCCCTGAGCGTCGACGATCACGTTGTGGGGCTTGAAGTCGCGGTGCACCACGCCGTTGCGGTGGGCGAAGCCGGCGGCCTGCAGGACCTGCACGCCGAGGGCGATCGCCCGCAGCTGGTCGAGCGGGGCCTCCGCCGAGACGACGTCCTTCAGCGTCCGGCCGCGCAGGTGCTCCATCGCGATGTAGTAGGTGCCCTCGTGCTCGCCCCGGTCGAAGACGGCCACGACCTGCGGGTGCTGCAGGCCCGCGGCGGCCGACGCCTCGCGACGGAAGCGCTCGACGAACTCGGCGTCCTGGGCGAAGCGGCGATGCAGCACCTTGAGCGCGACCTCGCGGCCGAGGTGGGTGTCCTCGGCGCAGTAGACGTCCGCCATCCCGCCCGAGCCGATGCGGCGAACGATCCGGTAGCGCCCGTCGACGACGGCGCCGTCGGCCAGGTCGCTCATCCACCCCCCAGGAGGGTTTGGAGGACCTGGGCGGCGAGCGGAGCGGCGTCCACGCCGCCGGAGGTGCCGACCGGCAGGTCCTCGAGTGTCACGGCGATCGCCATCTGGGGGCTCTCCACGGGCGCGAAGCCTATGAACCAGACCTGATTGAGCTGTCCGTCGCTGACCTCGGCGGTGCCGGTCTTGCCCGCGACGTCGACGCCCGCGAGCGCCGCCGCGGTGCCGGTTCCCTCGCGCACGACGTTCGCCATCATCTCGGCGAGCTGGTCGGCCGACTCGGGCTTCATCGCCTGGGACTGCTCGGCGGGATCGATCCGCTCCTCGACGCGCCCGTCCGACCCGACGACGCGCTCGGTCAAGCGCGGGCGGACCAGCGTGCCGCGATTGCCGACCGCCGCGGCGACCTGCGCCATCTGCAGCGGCGTGACCTGGATCTGGCCCTCGGCGCCGCCCTGGCCGATCGCGACGCGCCCGACGTCGAAGTCGCTCTTGACCAGCCGGCCGTCCGAGTTGCGGATGCCGCTCGCCAGCATCTCGCCGTCGGGATAGTCGAGCTGAGGATCGCGGTAGAACCCGAAGCGCTCCATGTACTCGACCAGCGTCCTCGTGCCGACCTGCTCGCCGACCTGCGCGAAGACGGTGTTGACGGAGTTGGTCAGCGCGGTCGTGAAGTCGATCGGGCCATAGCTGGCGCCGCCGGCGTTCGCCAGCGGCACGCCGCTGATCGTCTTCGGCGACGAGCCGTCGACGATCGAGTCCGGCGTCAGCTTGCCGGTGTCGAGCGCCGCCGCCGCGGTGACGACCTTGAAGGTCGAGCCCGGCTGGTAGTTGGTCTGCACGCTGCGGTTGATCAGCGGCTCGCGCTCGGCGTCGCGATTAAGCGCACGCAGCGTGGCGGGGTCCTTGACCGTATTCGGGTCGAAGCCGGGGGTCGAGGCCATCACGCGCACGCGGCCGGTCGCGGGCTCCAGCGCGACGATCGAGCCGGACCTGCCGGCGAGCAGACCCATCGCCTGGCGCTGCGCCCCCGCGTCGAGGGTCGTGACGACGTCGTCGCCCTCGCGCTCGCGGCTCTGCAGCTCGCGGAAGATCGTCCCGAACTCGTTCAGGTCGCCGGTCAGCGCGTCGTTGCTCGAGCGCTCGATCCCGGTCTCGCCGGCGTTGATGTACGAGTACCCGACCGGGTGGCCGAAGGTCTCCCCGTCCGGATAGCTCCGCTCGTAGACCCTGCGGCTGCCGGCGCCGCGCGGCTCGCTGCGCGCCAGCACCTCGCGGCCGTCGCGCGCCAGGATCAGGCCGCGCGGCACCTGCTGCTGCTCGATCAGCCCGCGGCGATTGAGCGCGTTGTCCTCGAGCGACGACGCCTCGAAGACCGTCCAGCGCGACGTGAACGCGACCAGCACCCCGAACAGCAGCAGCGTCAAGGCGAAGAGCTGCACGATCTGGCGGTTCACGCGCGGCTCCGGCTCACACGAGACCCCCGGGTCCGAGGCGGCCGCGATCGCGGCGGGCGCGGTCGGAGACGATCAGCAGCAGCGCCAGCAGGACCATGTTGGCGAGGATCGAGCTGCCGCCGTAGGAGACGAACGGGAGCGTGACGCCGGTCAGCGGGATCACCTTCGTCACGCCGCCGACGATCACGAACACCTGCAGCGCGAACACCACCGTCAGCCCGGTCGCGAGCAGCTTCGAGAAGCCGTCGCTGGCCATCAGCCCGGTCTTGAACCCGCGCGCCACGAACAGCAGGTAGACGATCACCAGGCCGGTGGCGCCGAAGAGCCCGAGCTCGTCGGCGATCACGGCGTAGATCAGGTCGGTGTGGGCGGCCGGCAGGATCGTGCCGCCGCCCGGCAGGTCCAGCAGGGCCTCGCCGAACCCCTGGCCGAACAACCCGCCGTCGGCCTGCGCGAACAGCGACTGCGCGATCTGGAAGCTGCCGCCCGGCGCCTCGTAGAGGTCTGGGTCGAAGGGGTGCAGCCAGGTGTCGACGCGGCTCTCGACGTGGCTCACCGCGCTCGCCACGAACGCCGCTCCGCCGAGGAACAGGGTCGCGCCGACGCCGACGATCGAGAGTCGCGACGTCGCGACGTAGAGCAGCGCCAGGAAGCCGCCGAAGAACATCAGCGAGCTGCCGAGGTCGCGGATCACCAGCAGCATCACCATCGCCAGCCCCCAGATCAGCAGCAGCGGCCCGAAGTGCTTCAGCGACGGTCGCTCGCGGACCAGCGAGACCGCTGACAGCGCGAACACCGCGAGCAGTACCGCCGCCACCGCGCCGAGGTCGAGGACGGCGATCGCCAGCAGCACCGCGACCGCCGGGACCGCGTAGAGCAGCAGCTGGCTGGTGGCCGCCAGCGGCTTCAGCCGCGCGCGCACGAGGACGTCTCGCGTGTCGCGCAGGTAGCTCGCGAGGAAGACGATCACCGCGAGCTTCGCGAACTCGGCCGGCTGGAACTGGATCGGGCCGATCTTCACGGCGAGGAAGGCCCCGTTGACCTGCTCGCCGATCACCGGCACGCGCGGCAGCACCAGCAGCGCGATCCCGGCCGCCGCGATCGTGTAGCGGTAGCGCTCGAGCACGTGGTGGTCGGGCAGGAAGTAGACCGTCGCGCAGAACAGCGCGAGCCCGATCACGAACCACTGCGCCTGCTCGCGCGCGAGGTCGGCGTCGATCCGGTAGATCATCACCAGGCCGAAGGCGGCCAGCAGCGCGGCGAGCGGGTAGAGGTACGGATCGGCGTCGGGCAGCCGCGCCCGGATGAACAGGTGGCCGAAGACGCAGAGGCCGAGGAAGACCGCCCCGTAGGTCACCGTCAGGTCGCTGGCCTCCTGCGTGCGCGACAGCAGCACCGCGGCGAACCCCGCGCAGACGAGCAGCGAGACCGGGATCAGGCCGAAGAGCTCGCGCGTGCGGCCGCTCACCGAGCCTGCCGCCCGGGGTCGAGCGACCCGGTCTCGAGCTGGCGCACCAGGTCCTCGGCGTCCGACCGGTCGCGCCACTCGTGGTCGAGCACGCGGTCGCGGCGGGCGACGGGGATCGCGGCGGCCGGCAGGCCGCTACGGTACTCCGGCGAGTAGAGGTCGACGCCGAGCGGCAGCTCGTACGGCAGGCCGCGATAGACGGTGACGAGGCCGTCCTGGTCGGTGCCGACGAAGTAGACCTGGCGTGCCCCCGCGTAGGCGCCCAGGGCGACCGCTCCGAGGACGACCGCCGCGATCGCCGCCGCGAGCAGCGTGCGGGCGCGCGGGTGGCCGGGACGGCGGCGCGGCGGGGCGGCGGCCGGGCGCCGAGACGACTCGCCCGCCCCGTCGCCGCGGCGCCCTTCTGGCACACGCGTCGGCGGCGCGACCCGGTCGCGTCCCGCGCCCGCCGCCACGACGTCGGCGGTTGTCAAGCCCTGGTGGATCGTCTCCTCGGACGGCGGCTCGCCGTCGGCTCCGTCCTCGCCGAGCCGGAACAGCACGACGGTGATGTTGTCCTTTCCGCCGCGCTGATTCGCCGCCCGAACCAGCGACCGGGCCGCCTCCTCGAGCGTCGGCGCCGCGCGCACCAGGCCGCTGAGCTCGTCGTCGGAGATCATCCCCGTCAGCCCATCGGAGCAGAGCACGTAGACGTCCCCGGAGCGCGCCGGATGGGTGTGGGTGTCGACCTCGACGTCGCGCTCCGGGCCCAGCGCGCGGGTGATGACCGAGCGCTGCGGGTGGTGCTCGGCCGCCTCGGGCGTCAGCTGGCCCGACCGTTCGAGCTCGGCGACGAGCGAGTGGTCCTGCGTCAGCTGCTCGAGCCGGTCGCCGCGCAGGCGGTAGGCGCGGCTGTCGCCGACGTGGCCGACGCTGACGCAGTCGTCAGCGACCAGCGTCGACGTCAGGGTGGTCCCCATGCCGCGGTGGGACTCGTCGCGCTGCGCGCGGTCGTAGATGCGGCGGTTCGCCTGCTTGGCGACCCATGCGAGCTGCTGCTCGGGCGTCGCGGCGGGATCGCGCGGGTCGTCGAAGGCCTCGGCGGCGATCCGCGACGCGACCTCGCCGGCGCGCGCGCCGCCCATCCCGTCGGCGACCGCGAAGACCGGCGGGGCGAGCACGAGGCTGTCCTCGTTCGCCTCGCGCTGACGCCCGACGTCGGTGAGGCCTGCCTGTTCGACGACGCGCAGCCCCATCCCTACTCCTGGTAGCGGTACTCGCTGTCGCCGATCCGGATCACGTCCGCGACCTTCAGCCGCTCGGCGCCGCGCAGCTGGCGGCCGTTGAGGTAGGTCCCGTTCGTCGACCCCATGTCCTCGACGAGCATGAAGTCGCCGCGGGCGAAGACGCGCGCGTGGGCCGACGAGGCGAACGGGTCGTCGACGCGGATCTCGGCGTGGTCCGAGCGGCCCATCGTCGCGCCGTCGCGAAGGTCGAAGATCGTGCCGGGCTCGTGCCCGAGCGCGGCGATCACCTCGAGCCGCGGCTCCATCGAGCCGAGCAGGCCGCCGTCGTGCGGCTCGTCGCGCTGGCGCCCGCCGAGCTCCGGCGGCGGGGTGTGAGCCGCTCCGACCGTCTCGACGCCGCGTGAGAGATCCCGCAACGAGCTGCGCGCGACCCACAGCAGGAACAGGTAGAGAACGGCCAGGAAGCCGAACTTCAGCGCCACCGCGAGCGGCTCGTCCATCAGCGCCCCCTTCTACTCGAGCTCGAAGTCGAAGTCGGTCAGGCCGAGCGTGATCCGGTCGCCGGCACGCAGCAGGGCCTCGTCGACGCGCCGGCGATTGACCTTGACGCCGTTCGTCGAGCCGAGGTCGACGATCCGCCAGGAGTCGCCCTCGGCGCGCAGCTCGGCGTGGCGGCGCGAGATGTTCGGGTCGTCGATCACGAGGTCGCAGTCGCGGCTTCGCCCGACCGTGAATGGATCTCCGTCGAGCACCGTCCGGCGCCCCTCGCCGGCGAGCACGGCCCGCCGCGCGGGACCGCGTCGCGGGCGCTCGGGCTCGAGCACTCGTGCCGCGCGGTCGGGCGAGTAGACCATCGTGTGACCGAAGTCGCCCTGCGACGGGGCAGCGTCGGGCGCCGCGATGGCCTGCTCGTCCTCCGGCGGGCTGAGCAGCTGCGCCTGGATCCCGAACTCGCCGAGCGACAGCCGCTCGTCGGTCATCAGCTCGACCACCGGACGGCTGGTCAGCGCGAGCCCCTCGACGCGCGCGTGCTCGAGCAGGTAGTCGGACAGCTCCTTGCGCAGCGCGGGCTCGTAGCTGACGAACTGCTCGCGATCCTCCGCCGACAGGAAGATCCGGTAGTGGTTCGGCACGTAGGTGCGCGAGACGGAGGCCATCTTCGACTCCTCCATCTCCTTCGCCAGCTTGCGCGCCAGCTCGACCGGCTCGACGCTCGACCTGAAGGCGCGGCTGAACGCGCCCTCGACGAGGCCGCCGAGCTTCGACTCGAGATTTCTCAACACGCTCATCGAAACGAGCCCATCAGGGTAGTGCCGCCCCCGGGTCGTCGCCCTTCCCATAGGGGACCAGCGCCGCGACCGTCACGGCCGTGACGGCGGCCAGGCAGGAGCCAGCGATCGCGCCGCGCGCGCCGCCAGCCGCCCCGTCGAGCACGCCGCCGATCGCGTCGAGCGCGAGCACGAGCCCGATCGCCCACAGCACGGCGGCTGCTCCGTCGATCGCCGTCCAGCGCCCGCGCACGAGCAGCGGCAGCGCGACGGCGAAGGCGGCCCAGACGGGCGCGACCAGCAGGGCCGGCGACGACAGCAGCGGGACGAGCGCGTCGTCGAACGCGTCGACGACCGAGTCCTCCCAGCCCGCCCGCGGCGCGCTGCCGGATGGGGGGCCGAACAGCAACGTGTCGCCGGTCAGCGTCTCCGCGACAGCGAGCCAGAGGAACCCCGCGGCGGCGAGCCCGGCCCGCCGCCAGACCGTCGAGGACAGCGAGGCGAGACCGACGAACAGCGGGGCCAGCGCAATCGCGCCGAGCAGCGGCGCGATCGCCGGCGCCGACCAGAGCAGTCCCGCGCGCGGGAGCAGGACCGGGATCGGCAGCAGGGCGAGGGTGAGCACGAGCGCCGTGCCCTCGCTGCCGCCGCTCGGCGACGCGAGCCAGCCGCAGACCCCCAGCGCGGCCGCGATCCAACCGACGCGCGGCAGCAGCGCGACCGCGAGCGCCGCCAGGGCGGCGACGGTCGCGACCGAGAAGGACGGCTCCGGTCCGAGCCCGATCCCGACGGCGACCAGGACGGCGGCCGCCACGCCCGCCGCGGCGCGCTGCGCCACGACTACGGTCAGCGGACGGCGCGTCGCCCGCTCCGGCTCCCCGCCGAAGCCCCCCTGAGCCGTCAGCGGACGGCGCAGGACCTGGGCCAGCCGCGTGCGAGGACGCACCGCGGTGAGCCCGAAGCGCTCGATCGTCGCCGGCTCGACGAGGCCGCCATCATCGGAGAGCTCGTCCTCGGCCTGCTCGAGGACCTCGCGCAGCTCGGCCAGACCGGGCCGGTAGCGGGGATCCGGATCGAGCGCGGCGTCGATCGCCTCCGCCAGCGCCGGCGGCAGATCGCGACGACGAGAGCGCAGCGGCGGCAGCGGCTCGCCGACGCGGCGGGCGGTCGCCGCGGGACTCGCCGCCCGCACGGGATTCGACCCGGTCCACGCCTCGTAGAGCGTGAGCGCCAGCGCGTAGACGTCGGACTCCGGCCCCGCGCCGCGCCCGTCGGCCTGCTCGGGCGCCATGTAGGCGAGCGTTCCGACCACGTCTCCGGTGGCGGTCAGCGAGTCGCCGCTGGTCAGCTGCGCGACGCCGAAGTCGGTCAGCTTCGCGAAGCCGGCGCCAGCGGCCGGCTCGGCGAGCACCATCACGTTGCCGGGCTTGACGTCGCGGTGGATCACCCCGCGCGCGTGCGCGTGCCCGAGCGCCTCGCAGAGCGCCGTCCCGATGCGCGCCACGTCGCGGTCCGAGACGGCGCCCTCGCGACCGAGGTCGGCGAGCGTCGCCCCCTCGACGAGCTCGGAGACCAGGTAGGCGGAATGCTCGTCCTGGCCGAGCTCGTACAGCGCGACGATCCCCGGGTGGTTGAGCCGCGCGGCGGCGACCGCCTCGCGCTGGATGCGAGCGTCCTCGCCCTGCCCGCCGCCGGACGGCACGACCTTGACCGCGACCTCGCGCTCGAGCCGCTCGTCGTGGGCGCGCCAGACGACGCCGAAGCCGCCGGCGCCGAGGCGCTCTCCCAGCCGGTAGCGCCCGAGCACCAGCCGGCGCTCCGACGCGCCGCCCAGGCGCTCCGTCCGGGCCTCGCCGGCGAGGCGAGCTGTGGTCTCGGGCCTGCTCATCTGACTTCCGTGTTCGGCCCCCACGGTGGCCCACCTGCGTCGCTACCGGAGGGCCGGAGGCGGGACAACCGACGGAGCGGTCATACTCCGCCCCTTGCGGGGCCACATGCGGGGAGTTATCTAGTCCTTGTTTGACGAACCGGACCAGCCAGCAGCCGGCCGCGGTCGCCCGGTCCGCCAACGACCCCGCCCGGGGCCGGCGGCCGACCGTCAGACCATGATGGTAAGGCGCTCGCTCGCGCTTGGCGCCGGTGTCCTCGTCCTGATCTTCCTCGTGCTCGGCGTGCGCGGCTGCCTCGACAGCCGCCGCGAGTCGGCGATCAACGACTGGGTCCGCGACACCGACGCCCTGATGAAGGAGTCGAACGGGGAGAGCGAGGCGCTGTTCCCGCAGCTCTCGGGAGGCGGCGACGCGACCGACGTCGAGGTCGAGAACGCCCTCAACAGCTTCAGGATCCAGTCCGCCCAGCTCGTCGACCGGGCTCGCGACCTCGAGCACCCCGACGACCTCGACCGCGCGCAGCGGTACGTCGTCGAGACGCTGTCGTTCCGCAGCGAGGGCATCGCGCAGATCGCCGACGCACTGCCCGACGCGCTCGCGGGCGGCGATCAGCAGGAGGGCGCCGCCGGCAAGATCGCCGAGGCGATGCAGCTCTTCCTGACGAGCGACCAGGTCTACTTCCGCCGCGTCCTGCCGGCGATCGACGAGGTCCTGAAGCAGGAAGGCCTCGAGCAGAGCGTCGTCGAGAGCACCTTCCTCAAGGACCTCGACTGGCTCGATCCGGTCGAGGTGGCGAACCGCATCGGCGGCATCAGCGGCGCCGACGGAGACGCCGCGCCCGGCCTGCACGGCAACGGCCTCGGGGCCGTGACGCTCGGCGGCCAGACCCTCGTGCCGGGTCAGGCCACAAGCATCGCCGCCTCGGGCGACCTGACCTTCGCCGTCCAGGTGATGAACCAGGGCGAGAACACCGAGACCGACATCACGGTGAGGGTCACGGTCGGAAGCGGCGGCGACGCGATCGACGCCGAGGACGTGCTCCCGACGATCGCCGCCGGCGAGACCCAGACCGTCGAGATCCCGCTCGGCGACCAGCCGCCGACCGGGCAGAACGTGCCGATCGAGGTCGAGATCGAGCCGGTGCCGGGCGAGGAGAAGACCGACAACAACGTCGGCGAGTTCTCCGCGATCTTCACCTCTTAGCCCGCCGGTAGTCTCAACGCGGTGGACGGACTCAGCTCGACCGAGGGAATCGTCGCCCTCGCCGCGAGCGCCGGCGCGCTGGTCGCCCTCTCGCTCGCGGTCTTGCTCGCCTTCAGGCTCAAGCGCCTGCGCGCCGACCAGCGAACCGTGATCGGGGAGGCGGGCGATCGCGACCTCGTCGACCACGCGGCGCGGCTCGAGCGGGGCTTCCTCGAGCTGCGCGACTGGGTCGAGGACACGGCCGCCGGCATCGAGCGCCGGATGGCGGCGGCCGAAGGACGGATCGACGGCTGCGTGGCGCACCGCTCGCTGGTCCGCTACGACGCCTACGGCGAGCTCTCCGGGCAGCAGTCGAGCTCGCTGGCGCTGCTCGACCGCCGTCAGTCGGGGGTCGTGCTGTCGTCGATCCACCATCGCGACAGCGCGCGCGTGTACGTCAAGCAGATCGTCGCCGGCGAGTCGGAGCTCGAGCTGTCGCCCGAGGAGCGGGAGGCCGTGGCGACCGCGGTGCGCGACGGCGCCGTGGCCGACTCGTGAGCGTGCCCGGCCCTCGCGTCGCCTACCTCGGACCGGCCGGCACCCACACCGACGAGGCGCTGCGCGCATCCGCCGGGGAGGCGGTCGACGCCGAGCCCCACGGCAGCGTGCACGAGGCGATCATGGCCGTCCAGGAGGGCCGGGTCGAGCGCGCCGTCGTCCCGATCGAGAACTCGCTCGCCGGCGGCGTCGCCGCGACGCTCGACGCGCTCGCCGGCGAGGCCTCAGACGTGCGCATCGTGCGCGAGGTCGTGCACCCGATCCACCACCACCTGATCGCCGCGCGACCGCTCGAGCTCGCCGCCGTGCGGCGGGTGCTCTCACACCCCCACGCCGTCGGCCAGTGCACGCGGTTCCTGCGCGAGCGTCTGCCCGGAGCCGAGCCGGCCGCCGCCAGCTCGACCGCCGAGGCGGTTCGGATCGTCGGCGCCGGCGAGGAGCCCTGGGCCGCGATCGGCTCGCGGCTGTCGGCCGAGCTCTACGGCTGCGCGATCCTCGCCGAGCGGATCGAGGATCGCGCCGACAACGTCACCCGCTTCGTCTGGCTCGCGCGCGCCGGCGACTCCCAGCCGGCGATCGACGGGCCGGCCAAGACCTCGATCGTCTTCTGGGGATTCAACGACGACTCGCCCGGCTCGCTGGTGTCGGTCCTGCGCGAGCTCTCCGACCGCGAGATCAACCTCACGAAGATCGAGTCGCGGCCGCGGCGGGTACGGCTGGGTCACTACATGTTCTTCGCCGACCTCGAGGCGCGCCTCGACGAGCCGCACGTCGCGGAGGCGCTCGAGGCGCTCGCCGGGCGCGTCGAGACCCTGCGCGTGCTCGGCTGCTACCCCGCCGCCCCTTCAAGCCAGCCCTAGAGCCTCGCTACACTCAGCCGACCGTGAGGGCGCGACCTGTACCGGTGACCGAGCACAACGCTGGGGACGACGACCCAGCGCCAGCCAGCGCGCCGCCGGACGGCCGGTCCGGAGGGCGCGGCAGCTCGTCCGGCCGGGTGCTCGTGCTCAACGCCTCCTACGAGCCGATCAACGTCTGCACGGTGCGCCGCGCCGCGGTGCTGATCCTCAAGGACCGCGCCGAGATCCTCGAGCGCGGCCAGTGGGCGCTGCACGCCGAGAGCTTCACGCTGCCCCGCCCGATGGTGATCCGGCTCAAGACCTACGTGCGCGTCCCGCGCGACGCGCACCGGCGCAAGATCACCCGCCGCGCCGTCTTCGCTCGCGACGGCTGGACCTGCCAGTACTGCGGCGAGGAGCGCGGCAGCCTGACCGTCGACCACGTGATCCCGCGCTCGAAGGGCGGTCCCACCGACTGGCACAACGTCGTCACCTGCTGCGCGCCGTGCAACCGCCGCAAGGGCGACCGCCTGCCGCGGCAGGCGAACATGGTGCCGCAGCGACCGCCGTCGGCGCCTAGCTCTACGATCTTCATCCACGTGGCCGTTCCGACGATCCCGCAGTCCTGGGAGCAGTACATCCCAAACGCCGCCTGACATGGAGTCGAGCACGCCCACGGAGCCGCAGGCTCCCAAGCCGGTCGCGCCCGAGTCCTCCCGGGAGGCCGCCGCGGAGCGCGCCGCGACCCGCTCCGAGCTGCGCACGCTGCGGCGCTGGCTGCTGGTCACCGGCATCTGGGCCGTCGCCGCGACCGCGATCGCCGTCGTCGCCTACCTCGAGGCCCGCGACACCCGCAACGAGCAGGACTCCGCCGTGTCGGCGACCCAGGCCGACATCGACCGCGTCCAGGCCCGTCTGCGGGGCGACGTCGACGAGTTGAGGACCGATCTCGCCCAGCGCCCGACGCGCGCCGAGATCAGCCAGCTGCAGACCCGCCTGCGCAAGGCGCAGCGCGATGCGACCGCCGCCCGCGACGACGCCACCAAGGCGAGCGACGACGTGGCCGAGCTGCGGCCGAAGGTCGAGGCGCTCGAGCGCGAGGTCGACGCGCTCCAGGCCGCGGCCGACGGCGACTCGACCGCCGGCAACTGAAGCGCCCCAACGACGAGGGGCGCCCCCACCGGGACGCCCCTCGCGTGAATCGTTGCCTGGACCAGCTCGGCGGCGGCACGTGAGAGCGCTGAGCGCCTCGGGCCAGTGGGACCAATCCCAGCCTCCACCTCCGATGGTGTCCCGGTTGGACTCCGCTAAACGGGGTCCAGCGATCCGGTCTTAGCGGCCGGACACCTCCAGGGTCCCAAAATGTCTGTCACTCAACGTTGGACCACCTCCTTTCCCTGGTCCGATCATTGAAGCAGACGTGGGCGACCGACTGCGAGGGTTCCGTTAGCCGCCAGCGTCTATGACGGAGGGCCTGGCGTTGGTGGCCGCGGGGCCTGTCTCCGGTGGCGTCTTTCGTCCTCGCCTCCGCTCGCTCCGCTGCGACTACGCCCCGTGCCTGGCGCGGATTGCCGTGTAGGGCTCTCCTTGTGGTTCGACGGCAGGGGCTCCGCGCGACGCTCCGCTCGCTGCGGCTGCGGGCGAAAGGTCGCCACCGTCGCCACCCGCGGAAGAGCCGTCCCGCGGCTGGCTACAGGCGGGGTAGCGCCAGACTGACGAGCAACGCGCGGTCTAACTCCACGAGCTGCTCATCAGTCAGCGCGCCGTAGTACCGCTTCAGTCGATCCTTCGACAGCGTTAGAAGCTGGCTCGCAAGAACGATGCTGTCCTCGCGTAGTTCCCCGCGCGGAATGAACACGCAGATGGGTAAACGCGCGCGGCGCTCGACCTGCTGTGACGTGATCGCCGCGACGATAACGACCGGCGAATGTTGGTTCTGACGGTCGTTCGAGATGATTGCCGCCGGCCGCATCCCGGCCTGCTCGGAGCCGCGGGCGGGATCGAAGTCCACCATGTAGACCTCGCCACGCCGAGGCCACTCACGAGGGAAATCGAGCACGAGGAAGGAAAGACCGAGACGCGGAGCAGCTTCTAGGCCGCTGGCCACGTCTCCGCCGCGATGCCCAATCCCGCCTCAGCCAAGGCGAAGTCATCTGAGGCGAACTGGCGATAACCCTCCGCCAGGAGGTCGTCGTCCATGTTGACGGCCACTCGCGCGAGCTCCTCGACATAAGTTGACGCTGCTCGTTGCCCGCGCACAGAGGTCGTCAACGACTCGTTCGGGGGCGGTGCGGCCATGACCGTTGCGCCGGTCGCCAACAGCGCTGCCGTGCCAAAGGCGAAAACGCCCTGGCGCGCCGCTGTGGTGTGCTCAAGTGTCTGGGAATCAGCCATTGGTCGCTCCCTCCAATATCGCCATCGTAGGGCCTCTCACGAAGCTAAAAGCCTCGTCAATCCAGCCGGACAAATCACCGATGCCCTGGAAGGGTTGCCGCCGCTGAACGTCATAGTCGATGAACAGGAACCCGTTGTCGCCGACGAATGGCTCGATCAACAACACGTCCTCGCGGCCGGGCTCGTTGAGCTGATCGATGCGACGGTACTTGATGCCGCCAGCGAAGAACCCCGCGCCCAGCTCATCGGCCTGATCGCCAACCTGCATCAGTTGCTCGCTCACGAACTTGACCGCGTCGGGTGAGTGGCCTGGAACCGCAACGTGCGCGATGACCTTGATGCCCCCAAGCAGGTACGCCTGAAGCTGCAACCGCTCCGCTGCGATCGTTTGGATGCGCTCAACCTTCTCCCGGGCCGACTCGGCGCTCATCACCGGCGTTTGGACCTGAATCAGATCTGGCGTCACGACCGCGACATCCTGGGGGCCGTTGTTGAAGTGAGCGCCCACGTCGCCTTGGATGAACGCGATCTGCTGATACGGATGGTCGCGGGAGATATCCCCGAAGACACGCTGCAGAGCATCACGGCCATACGGCTTTGGCGGAACGCTGGTCGGCTGAGGAATCAGCCCGACGATGAGCTGTTGGAACAGGGGCTCCATCACGTACGGGGGCGCTACCAGCGGTCGCGCGCAGCCACCCTACATCGAGATTAGCTGCGCCGCACCTTTCGTACGCCACCGCTAGGCATGGGCGGCGCGTGACGCGACCCGTGTGGCGAAGACGCTACTCGTCGATTGAGTCGTCGCCCTCGGTCGGTGCCGTGTCCCCGGAGATGTCGGGCTCTGAGGGCTCGGGGTCGCCACCTGTCTCCGGATCGTCCGGGGCCGTGAGCTCGCCGATCGGCTCGACTCCATCGGTTGCGCCCTGGGTCACAGCCGACGTATCGGCCTCGTCCTCCATGACGAGGGCGACGGCGCTGACGATGTCCTCCTCGCGGAGGTTCATGACGCGGACGCCTTGGGCGGGGCGGCCTTGCTGGGAGATGCCTCTGACGCCGGTGCGTTGGACCATTCCGTTCTGGGAGATGAAGACGAGGTCTTGGTGCTCGCGGACGATCAGGGCGCCGGCGACGCCGCCCTTCTTCTCGGTGATGGCGATCGTCTTGACGCCCATCGCGCCGCGGCCCTTGACGGGATAGTCGGCGATCGGAGTGCGCTTGCCGTAGCCGTTCTCGGTCACGACGAGCAGCTCGGTGTCGTCGCGGGCGATGTCCATCGCGAGCACGCAGTTGTCGCCGCGCGAGACGTTCATGCCGCGGACGCCGGCGGTGTCGCGACCCATTGCGCGGGCCTCGGTCTCGTTGAAGCGCGCGGCCTGGCCGGAGCGCGAGACCATGATGATGTCGTCCTCGCCGCCGGTGCGGCGAACGGCGACCAGCTCGTCGTCCTCGCGGATGTTGATCGCGATGATGCCGTCCGCCTTGATCGGCGTGTTGTAGGCGAGGAACTCGGTCTTCTTGACCTGGCCCTTCTTCGTCGCGAAGACGAGGTACTTGCCCTCGGTGAAGTCGCGCGTCGAGAGCACGGCGCGGACGAACTCGCCGTCGCGCAGCGGCAGCAGGTTGACGAGCGCGCGACCCTTGGCGGTGCGGCCCATCTCGGGCAGCTCGTAGACCTTCTGGCGGTAGACCTTGCCGCGGTTGGTGAAGAAGAGCAGGAAGTCGTGCGTCGAGCAGACGAAGAGGTGCTCGATGTAGTCCTCGTCCTTCATGTCCATGCCCATCACACCGACGCCGCCGCGGTGCTGCTTGCGGTAGGTGGCGAGCGGCAGCGACTTGATGTAGCCGGACCTCGTGATCGAGATGACCATCTGCTGGTCGGCGATCAGGTCCTCGATGTCGATGTCGTCCTCGGAGTGCGTGATGTCCGTCCGGCGCTCGTCGCCGTAGGCCTCGCGGATCTCGAGCAGCTCCTCCTTGATGATCTCGCGCACGCGCTGCTCGTCGCCGAGGATCTCGCGCAGCTCGCGGATCCGCTCGAGCACGTCGGCGTGCTCCTGCTTGAGCTTGTCGGCCTCGAGCGCGGTCAGCCGCTGGAGGCGCAGGTCGAGGATCGCCTGCGCCTGGATCCGCGTCAGGTCGAACTTCTCCATCAGCCCGTCGCGGGCGGCGTCCGGGTCGCGCGAGCCGCGAATCAGGGCGATCACCGCGTCGATGTCGGTGATCGCGATCAGCAGGCCCTCGAGGATGTGGCGGCGGGCCTCCTTCTCGCGCAGCTCGTGCTTGGTGCGGCGGATCAGCACCTCGCGCTGGTGCTCGACGTAGGCGCCGATCACCTCGCGCAGCGACAGCGTCTTGGGGACGCCGTCGACGAGCGCGACCGTGTTGACGCCGAACGTCGACTGCAGCGGCGTGAACTTGTAGAGGTTGTTGAGCACGACCTTCGGGATCGCGTCGCGCTTGAGCTCGATCACGAGCCGGATGCCGGAGCGGTCCGACTCGTCGCGGAGGTCGGAGATCTGCGGGATCTTGCCGTTCTGGACGACCTCGGCGATCTTCTTGATCAGCCCCGAGCCGTCGTTGCGGCCGTCGCCCTTCGACACCTGGTAGGGCAGCTCGGTGACGATGATCGCCTCCTTGCCCTGGCGCAGCGGCTCGATGTGCGCCTTGCCGCGCACGACGACGCGGCCGCGGCCGGTCTCGTAGGCGTCCTTGATCCCCTGCCAGCCGACGATCGTGCCGCCGGTCGGGAAGTCCGGGCCCTTGATGTGCTTCATCAGCCCGGCGACGTCGATCTCCGGGTTGTCGACGTAGGCGACGGTGGCGTCGATCGCCTCGCGCAGGTTGTGCGGCGGGATGTTCGTCGCCATCCCGACGGCGATGCCCGACGAGCCGTTGACGAGCAGGTTCGGGAAGCGCGACGGCAGGATCGACGGCTCGAGGCGCGCGTCGTCGTAGGTCGGCGTGAAGTCGACCGTGTCGCGGTCGATGTCGCGCAGCATCTCCAGCGCGAGGCGCGCGAGGCGGGCCTCGGTGTAGCGCATCGCCGCCGGCGGGTCGCTGTCGATCGAGCCGAAGTTGCCCTGGCCGTCGACGAGCGGCTCGCGCATCGCGAAGTCCTGCGCGAGCCGGACGAGCGTGTCGTAGATCGCCGAGTCGCCGTGCGGGTGGAACTTCGACATCACCTCGCCGACCGTGGCCGCCGACTTCTTGTAGGGCCGCGTCGGCCCGAGGCCGCTCTCGAACATCGCGTAGAGCACGCGCCGGTGGACCGGCTTGAGCCCGTCGCGCACGTCGGGCAGCGCGCGGCCGACGATCACGCTCATCGCGTAGTCGAGATACGACGAGCGCATCTCCTCCTCGAGCCCGCGGGGCTCGACGTTGCCGCCCGAAAGCGTCTCTACACCAGCCATCCAGATCTCCTCAGACGTCCAGGTTCGTCACGTCGCGTGCGTTTGCCTCGATGAACTCGCGCCGCGGCTCGACCTTGTCGCCCATCAACATCGAGAAGATGAGGTCGGCGGCCGACGCGTCGTCGACGGTGACCTGCTGCAAGGTGCGCCGCTCGGCGTCCATCGTCGTGTCGTAGAGCTGATCGGGGTTCATCTCGCCGAGGCCCTTGAAGCGCTGCACCGTGACGCCCTCGCGAGCGACGTCGAGCACCTTCTTGCGCAGCTCCTCGAACGACAGCGCCAGCTGCTCCTTGCGCCCGAGCCGGACGTCGAACGGCGGCGTGCCGGCGAGCTGCTCGAGCTCCTTGTGCACGCGCACGAAGTTGGCGTACTCGGACCGGGCGAACATGTCGCGGCGCAGCTTGTAGGTGGCCGCCGACCCGGTGCGGCGCTCGACGACGCGGATCACCAGCTCGGTCGGGTCCTGGGAGATCAGCTCGGTCTCGTAGGGCTCCCCCTCCGGCGCCTCCTGCCCGATCAGCTCCTCTACGGCCTTGGCGTCGGTCACGCCGGCGTCGAGGATCTGCGACTCCTCGAGGAAGGTGATCGTGTCGTGGCCGAACTCGGCGCGCAGCGCCGAGGCCCAGCCCTCGTACTGCTTGAGCAGGCGGTTGTACTTCTGCCAGCGGGTGTGGGTGAGGCTGAAGCCGCTGCCCCCGCGGCCGAGCACCTCGATCTTCTCGAGCTTGTCGCGCAGCAGGATCTCCTCGAGCTCCGACTCCTTCTCGATGTAGATGTCCTGCCCGCCGCTCTTGACCTTGTAGAGCGGCGCCTTGGCGAGGTACACGTAGCCGTTCTCGATCAGCTCGGGCATCTCGCGGAAGAGGAAGGTCAGCACGAGCGTGCGGATGTGCGCGCCGTCGACGTCGGCGTCGCACATGATGATCACCTTGTGGTAGCGCGCCCTCTCGGCGTCGAACTCCTCGCGGATTCCGGTGCCGATCGCGGTGATCAGCGCCTGGATCTCGTTGTTGCCGAGGACCTTGTCGATCCGGTTCTTCTCGACGTTGATGATCTTGCCGCGCAGCGGCAGCACCGCCTGCGTGTTGCGGTCGCGGCCCTGCTTGGCCGAGCCGCCGGCCGAGTCGCCCTCGACCACGAACAGCTCGGCGAGCGCCGGGTCGCGGACGCTGCAGTCGGCGAGCTTGCCGGGCAGCGTCGAGTTCTCGAGCGCCGACTTGCGCCGCGTCAGGTCGCGCGCCTTGCGGGCGGCCTCGCGAGCGCGCGAAGCCTGAACCGCCTTGGTGATGATCTGCTTGCCCTCGGCGGGGTTCTCCTCGAGGAACTCCGCGAGCGCCTTGTTGACGGCTGTCTGGACGAAGCCCTCGACCGGCGGGTTTCCGAGCTTGGTCTTCGTCTGACCCTCGAACTGCGGGTCCTGGATCTTCACCGAGATGATCGCCGTCAGCCCCTCGCGCACGTCCTCGCCGGCGAGGTTCGGCTCCTTCTCGGCGAGTAGCCCCTTCTGCCGCGCGTAGGCGTTGATCGTCCGCGTCAGCGCGGAGCGGAAGCCCGAGAGGTGCGAGCCGCCCTCGTGCGTGTTGATGTTGTTGGCGAACGAGAGCAGGTTCTCCTGGTACGAGGAGTTCCACTGCAGCGCCACCTCGACGTCGCCGACCTCGCCCCCGTCCTCGAGGTAGATGACCTTCTTGTGCAGCGGCTCCTTCGTGCCCTGGGAGTGCAGCCAGTGGACGAAGTCGACGATGCCGCCGTCGTACTTGAAGTCGGTCTCGAAGCCTTCGCCGCGCTCGTCGGAGAACTCGATCCGCAGGCCCTTGGTGAGGAAGGCCATCTCGCGGAAGCGCTGCTCGAGCGTCTGGCGCTCGTAGTCGATCGTCTCGAAGATCTCGAGGTCCGGCAGGAAGGTGATGCGGGTGCCGCGCTCGTCGGTGGCGGACCCCTTCTCGAGCGGGCCCTGGGGGACGCCGCGCTCGTAGGACTGCGTCCACTCGTGGCCGTCGCGCCAGATCGTGAGGCGCAGTTGCTCGGAGAGCGCGTTGACGACCGAGACGCCGACGCCGTGGAGGCCGCCCGACACCTTGTAGCCGCCGCCGTCGCCGAACTTGCCGCCGGCGTGCAGGACGGTCAGCACGACCTCCGCGGCCGGACGGCCCTCCTTCTCCATGACGTCGACCGGGATGCCGCGGCCGTTGTCGGTGACCGTGACGCTGTTGTCGGGATGGATCGCGATCGTGACGCGGTCGCACTCGCCGGCGAGCGCCTCGTCGACGGAGTTGTCCATCACCTCGTAGATCAGGTGGTGAAGGCCGCGCACCCCCGTGGAGCCGATGTACATGCCGGGCCGCTTGCGCACGGCCTCGAGGCCCTCGAGGACCGTGATGTCCTGTGCCCCATAGCTCTGCGCCTTGCCGTTCTTCGAGCCCTTGTCCGTCAAGCGATCCTTCCGTCAGTCCAACATGAGAAGACCCCGGCGCGGCGCTCTCTCTGCGCTACGTCGGGGTGCGATGACTCCGGCCCTGAATACTAGCAGAGTAACCCCTCCGTCGGACGCCTCGATCCGCTACAAAAGCCCTGCAAAACGGGCTAATTTTGAGCTATCACGCCGACCTTCGCGCGGAGACCCTTCAAAGGGCCGGCATCCCGCCCTCCCAACGCGCCGTTGAGCTTCTCCAACAGCTCCGGCGCCAGCAGCTCCAGCTCGTTGGCCCAGGTGGCCGAGCGGCATGCGACGGTGAGCGTGCCGTCGCGCTCGGCGACCGGCTGGGCCTCCGCCGCGATGGCCGCTCCGACCGTCTCAGCCCAGCAGGCCTGGACGCGCGCCAGCGGCGTCGCCGGCGAGGCGCCGCCCACGACGCCCTCGATCGCCGCAGCGATCGGACGCGGTCCCCGGCGCCTCACGCGGCGCTCTCCGAGGCCGCGATCGTCCCGCGGTCCACGCGGAGCACGGCGACGCCCGCCGCGTCGTGGCCCGGAACGTGCTCGAGCTCGGTGGCCGTCACGACGCCCTGCCCTCCGTCACGCAGGAGCCCGGCGAGCAGCTCCCGTCGCGCGACGTCGAGCTCGGACATCACGTCGTCGAGCAGCATCAGCGGCGGCCGGTCGCGCGTCTCGGCGAGCAGGTCGCGCTCGGCGAAGAGCAGCGCCAGCAGACCGACTCGCTGCTGGCCCTGCGAGCCGAAGCCGCGTAGCGGCTCACCGTCGTGGAGCAGGCGCAGGTCGTCGCGGTGGGGGCCATGAGCCGTGAACCCCCGCTCGAGATCCGCGGAGCGGCGCTCCAGCAGCTCCGCCGCCAGCTCGTCGGCCGACGTCGCCGGCGAGCGCGGCCGGTAGGCGATCTCGGCGGGGCCGGGCAGGCCGAGGTCGGCCGCCCGTCTCGCGAAGTGCGGCCCGATCGCCTCGGCCGCCTCCGCGCGGGTCGCCATCAGCTCGGCTCCGTGACGCGCGAGCTCGGCGTCCCAGGAGCCGAGCGAATCGGCCGACGCGGCGCCGGAGCGGATCCGCCCGAGCAGCGCGTTGCGCTGGGCGAGCGCTCGCGAGTAGGCCGCGCGGCTCGTGGCTCGCGAGGGCCATAGCGCCGCGACGACCTGGTCGAGGTGGCCGCGGCGACCGGCGGGAGCGCCCTTGACGAGCTCAAGCCGCTCGGGGAGGAACACGCTCACGAGCGGGCGGGTGTCGCTGCTCCACAGGTTGTCCACAGGCGCGCCGTCGACGCGCAGGACCTTCGGCTCGCCGGGTTGGAGGGCCGCCTCGAGCCTGTGCTCGACGCCGTCCGTGCCGGTGGTCTCGACCGTCACGCGCGTCGCGGAGGCGCCGCGACGTACGAGGTCGCGCTCGGTCGAGGTGCGCGGAGAGCGACCGGTGCAGCCGAAGTAGATCGCCTCGAGCAGGTTCGTCTTGCCGCCGCCGTTGGGACCGACGATCACCGTCAAGCGCTCGCCGAGCGTGACCTCCGCGCGCTCGTAGTTGCGGAAGTCGCGCGCGGCGAGGGCGCGGATCCTCACCGTCGGCCGTGGCTGCGCGCGCACGACGGCGCGGCCCACCTAGACGTTGAGGCGAATCGGCATGACGAGGTAGATGAAGCCCCCGTCGTCACCCGACTGGATCAGCCCCGGCCGCAGCGGGCTGATCAGCTTCAGCACCAGCTCGTCGGTCTCGGCGCTCTCGAGGCCGTCGCGGAAGAACTCCGGGTTGAAGCCGATCGCCAGCGGCTCGCCCTTGAACGGCACGGGCAGCGACTCGCTCGCCTCGCCGATGTCCGGCGTCTGCGCCGATACCTCGAGCTGTCCGTCGGCGAAGGCCAGCCGCAGCGGAGCGTTCTTCTGCGCCAGCAGGCTGACGCGGCGAACCACGTCGAGCAGCTCGCCGCGGTCGATCCGCAGCTCGTGCTCGTAGGCCTCGGGCAGCAGCTGCTGATAGTTCGGGAAGCGACCGTCCACGAGGCGCGAGGACAGCACGACGTCGGCGACCGTGAACACGACCTGGTTCTCGAGCGCGGCGACGGTGATCGCCTCGGCGCCCGAGGACGCGGCGATCCGGCTGAGCTCCTGCAAGGTTCGGGCTGGAACGTTCACCTCGAGCTCACCGCTGAGCGAGTCCCCGAGCGGCGTCTCCTTCACCGACAGGCGGTAGGAGTCGGTGGCGACCATCCGCAGCGTGTTGCCCGACGCGGTGACGAGCACGCCGGTGAGGTGCGGCCGGGTCTCGTCGCGCGACGCCGAGCGGGCCACGCGATCGACCGTCTCGATGAAAGCGGCGGCGGGAACGGAGACCGCGACGTCGGCGCCCTGCTCCGGCAGCTTGGGGAAGTCCTCGAGCGGCAGCGTCCGCAGGTGGAACGTCGCGGGTCCCGACTTGACCTCGATGTCCTGCTCGGCGGTCCGGTACTCGAGCGACAGCGACTCGCTCGGCAGCGAGCGGGCGACGTCGAGCAGCAGCCGGCCTGGGACCACGACCGAGCCCTCGCGCTCGATCGAGGCCTCCACGTTGGCGCGTATGCCGAGCTCCGTGTCGGTGGCCTGCAGCTCGGCGGCACCGTTCTCGACACGCAGCAGGACGCCCGACAGCGTTTGGATCGCGCTGCGCGTCGAGACGCCGCGGGCGACGACGCCGAGGCGATCGAGGAAGGTGTCACGGGAAAGAACTAGCTTCAACGGATCTATCTGGTCTCTAGGAGAAGTAGGTGCTGTTGGGATGTTGTGAGCTTGGAGGATGCCGCGCGCTAGAGGGGTCGGGAAGCGTCAGACGGCTGTGGGGAGCTGTGGAGTCTTGCAGCAGTGTCGGCCATCACACCGGCACCTCGAGCTGTCGCTTGAGCTTGTCGACAGCCTGGGCGAGCTCACCGTCGCGCTCGATGTCGCCGGCGAGGCTGCGAACCGCCGCGAGGATCGTGCTGTGGTCTCGCCCGCCCAGGCGACGCCCGATCTCGGGAAGGCTCTTGTCGGTGAGCTCGCGCGCGAGGTAGATCGCGACCTTGCGAGCGCGGGCGACGACCGGCCGGCGGTCACGCGCGAGCAGCTCGCCGGCGGTCACGCCGAAGAGCGCGGCCGTGGCGTCGAGAACCTCCTCGACGCTCGGCTTCGCTGCGCGGCGGTCCGGGCCGAGCTTGTCGAGCAGCTTGCGCGCGATGTCCGGGGTCGGCGCTTCACCGCGCAGGGAGGCGTAGGCGACGACCTGGATCAAGGCTGCCTCCAACGCTCGGACGCTGCTCGTGACGCGGCCGGCGATTTCCTCGACGAGGTCCGGCGAGGCGTCGACGCAGTCGAGCCGAGCGCGCTTCTCGAGGATCGCGCGGCGGACGTGGTAGTCGGGCGGCTCGATCGGCACCACGAGCCCGGACCCGAAGCGCTCGCCGAGCCGGTCGGCGATCGCCTCGAGCTCGGACGGGCTGCGGTCCGAGGTCATGACGAGCTGGCGACCGGAGTCGTGCAGCTCGTTGAAGGTGTGGAACAGCTCCTCCTCGGTGCGCACCTTGTCGGCCAGGAACTGGACGTCGTCGAGCAAAAGGACGTCGACGCCGCGGAAGCGCTCCTTGAAGGCCTGGGTGTCGCGCGATCTCACCGCGTCGACGAACTCGTTGGTGAACTGCTCCACGGTCGCGTAGCGGACGCTGAGACCGGAGCCGTAGCGCCGCACGTAGTTGCCGATCGCGTGCAGCAGATGGGTCTTGCCGAGCCCCGGCCGTCCATGGATGAAGAGCGGGTTGTAAGCCTGGCCCGGCTGCTCGGCCGCGGCGAGCGCGGCCGCGTGGGCGAAGCGGCTGCCCTTGCCGATGACGAACTGCTCGAACGTGTACTTCGGGTTCAGCGCGTCTGACGCCGGGGCCGCCGCCGCCGCGAGAGCCTCGCCGCCCCCGGAGCTCGGCCGCCACTCCTCGTCGACGAGCTCGATGAGCGCGTCCGGCATGTATCCGCGCTCTGCCGCCTCGCGCACCAGCGGCAGGTATCGGTCGCGCACCCAGCTACGGATGTGGTCGGGCGCCCGGACGAACAGTGTTCGCTGCTCGACCCCCGCCAGCTCGAGCGGATCGAGCCAGATGTGGAACTTGAAGTCCGCCACGTCGCGGCGCATCTCCTGGCGGACGCGGTCCCATATCGGCTCGAGCTGATCGCGCACGGGCGTATTCGGCCCTCCCGGACCTGTTCGGCGACAGTTGGTTGGAGAAGGCTCAGCGACGACGCCTTGCCCTCGGAGTTGGCGAGTCTACATCGAGGGGACGTGCGTTTACCCGAGCCACCGGACGGCACCCGCAAATCGCGAGGAAAAGCGACGGCCGGGTCGTGTCGGCCCTATACTCCGCGACCTTCGACAGGAGTCCCGGATGAAGCGCACCTACCAACCGAAGAAGCGCAAGCGAGCCCGTACCCACGGCTTCCGCGCGCGCATGAGCTCCCGCGCCGGCCGCGAGATCCTCAAGCGTCGCCGCAACAAGAGCCGTCGCCGCCTCACCGTCTGACGATGGGTGACGCGGCCGAGGGCCGTGGCGGAGCGCGGCGCAAGCGCCGGCGGCTGTCGCGCAGCGGCGACTTCGATCGCGTCTACCGCGAGGGACGGTCGCACGCCAATCGCTACCTGGTCGTCTACTCGTTCCCGCGCGCCGGAGACTCCGAGCCGCGGCTCGGAGTCTCGGTCGGCCGCAAGGTGGGCGGGGCCGTGGCGCGCAACCAGGTCAAGCGAATGCTCCGCGACGCGTTTTGGAGCTGTGCCGCCGATCTACCCGACGGCCACGACTTCGTGATCGTGGCGAGACCCGACATGGCGGGCCTCGCGACGGATCGCGGAGCCGCGGGGGTGGAGCAGGAGCTGCGCGCCGTCCTCGCCGGCGCCCGCATCGGCGGGGACTCGCAGTCATGAGCGCCGCTCGCTCGGTAGCCGTCGCCCCGGTTCGCCTCTATCAGCGCTTCGTCTCGCCGGCGCTGCCGCAGCGCTGCAAGTACTACCCGTCGTGCTCGCAGTACTCGGTCACCGCGATCCGCCGATACGGCATACTGCGCGGCCTGGTCCTGTCGGCCTGGCGTCTGCTGCGCTGCAATCCGTGGAGTCACGGCGGAGTCGACTTCGTCGAGGATCAGAAGCTCTTTCCCCCGCCCGCCTAAGGCCCCTCCATGCTCCAGATCGCAAACGTCCTCCAGCCGATCATCGACGCCAGCGAGGCGGTCCTCAGGTTCTGGCACGACACGCTGGGCGACTTCGAGGGCAGCTGGGGCTGGTCGATCATCCTGCTGACGTTCACGATCCGGATCCTGATCCTGCCGCTCACCTTCAAGTCGGTGAAGTCGATGCAGAAGCTGCAGCTGCTCCAGCCGCAGATGAAGAAGATCCAGGAGCGCTACAAGGACGACAAGCAGCGCATGAATCAGGAGATGATGAAGTTCTACCAGGAGAACAAGGTCAATCCCCTGGGCTCCTGCCTGCCACTGCTGCTGCAGATCCCCTTCTTCATCTCGCTCTTCTACCTGCTGCGCAGCGACTCCTTCCAGGAGGACATCGCCGGCAACGCCAGCTTCGGTCCGATCCCGGATCTCGCCGCTCCGCTGACCGACCATCCGCTGGTGCTCGGGGTGATGATCGTGCTCTACGTGGGCACGCAGCTGATCGCGACGCTCATCACGTCGATCGGCGGCGACAAGACTCAGCAGCGGATCATGATCGCGCTGCCGTTCGTCTTCGTCGTCTTCATCATCAACTTCGAGGCCGGGCTGATCCTCTACTGGATCACCACCAACGTCTGGACGATCGGTCAGCAGCTCGTCGTCCGGAAGCTCTACCCGCGCCCGGACCTCAACGGCGACGCGTCGGACGATGGAGGCTCGGCATCCCCCGTCGCGGTGGGCGCCAAGGCCTCGGTAAAGGCCGCGGCCAGCGGCAACGGGTCTTCCAAGCCGCCGCCGGCCTCGCCGCGCAAGAAGAAGAAGCGCTCCGGTCGGCGCCGGTAGGCTGGGCCCCAGATGGGCGACGGACCAGCGGACAGCTCGAGCGAGCCCACGGCCCTCGACCTGAGCGTCGAGGACTCCGGCGAGACGGTCGGCGAGGCCAAGTGGAACGCCCTGAAGCGACTCGAGCCGCGGTTTCCAGGCATTACGGCCGACTGCGTCTCCTTCGAGGTCCTCGCTGACGCCGAAGACGGGCCGGCCCAGGTCATCGGTCGGGTCGACGAGGAGGCATGGCGCGCGGCCGCGTCGCAGCTGCCCGACGAGCCGGCGGAGCGCCTCCGCGCGCTGGTGACCCGCATCGTGCACGAGCTCGGCCTCGACGCGACCGTCGACGTCAGCGAGACCGACGACGAGCTGCGGGCGACGGTCGAGGGCGACGACCTCGGCCTGCTGATCGGCAAGCACGGCATGACCATCGACGCCCTCCAGCACCTGGCAGTCCGCATCGCCCTCCCCGGCGGCATCCGCGACAAGCAGGTCGTGATCGATGCGGCGGGATATCGAGCGCGACGCCAGGAGGCCCTCCAGCGTACGGCCGATCGCGCCGCGGCCGAGGCGGTCCGCTATGGCCGTCCCGTGGAGCTCGAGCCGATGCGCGCACTCGAGCGCAAGGTCGTTCACCTCTATCTCAGGGACAGAACGGACGTCGAGTCCCACAGCGAGGGCGACGAGCCCGATCGGCGCCTCGTCGTCACTCCCACGCGCCGTTCCGAGCCCTGACCGTTTCACGAGAAACGGTCTCCGAGCTCACGACCCGCCACGGTCTCGGCGATCTGGCCGCCGACCGCCTCATGGCGCTCCTGGACGCCCTCGCCGAGGAGCCCGCGCCGCCAACCACGGTGTCCGACCCAAGCGACGCCCTCGATCGCCATCTGGCAGACAGCCTCAGCGCGCTCCAGATCGATGAACTGCGGAAGGCAGCCAGGATCGCCGACATCGGCGCCGGAGCCGGCTTCCCGGGTCTTCCGCTCGCCGTCGCCCTTCCCGACGCCCAGGTCGACCTCGTGGAGTCCACCCGGCGCAAGTGCGAGGTGATCGCCCGGCTTGCCTCCGCCGCCCAGATCCCCAACGCGCACGCGATTCCCGCCCGCGCCGAGGAGTGGGCTGCCACCGAAGGCGCGCAGGCCTACGACGTGGTCACGGCGCGGGCTCTCGCCTCCCTCCCCGTCCTCGCCGAGTACGCGGCGCCGCTCCTGCGGCTCGGCGGGTCGCTGATCGCCTGGAAGGGCTCCCGCGACGCCGACGAGGAGCAGGCCGGCGCCGCGGCCGCCGAAGCCCTCGGCCTGTCGACCCACGATCCGATCGCCGTCCGGCCCTTCGAGGGCTCCCGCGAGCGGAATCTCTACCGCTACACCAAGCAGGAGCCCACCCCGGACCGCTTTCCCCGTCGTCCCGGCATGGCGACCAAGCGGCCCTTGGGGTCCGTTCGGGGTTGAACTAGAGTGATCGACCCGCGTGTCCGACCGCGCGCGAGGCTACTTTCCAACCCGATGGGCACCGTCTTCGCGATCGCAAACCAGAAGGGCGGGGTGGGCAAGACCACCACGGCGGTGAACGTCGCCGCCAGCATCGCCGACGCCGGCTACGAGACGCTGCTCGTCGATCTGGACCCCCAGTGCAACGCGACCGTCGGCGTCGGCCTCGAGAAGGCGCTGGAGCCAAACGCCTATAGCTGCCTGAGCGGCGACTGCACGATCGCCGACGCCGCTCGCCCGACGCCGATGGAGCGGCTCTCGGCCGTCCCGGCGACCCCCGACCTCGCCGGCGCCACGGTCGAGCTTCCCCGTCTCCCGGGCTCCGAGACGAGGCTGCGCGAGCAGATGGGCCCCGTGCGGGACCGCTTCCTGTTCACCATCCTGGACTGCCCGCCGTCGCTCGGTCCGCTGACCGTCAACGCCCTCGTAGCGGCCGATCGGGTCCTGGTTCCCGTCCAGACCGAGTACTTCGCGCTCGAGGGGCTGGCCGGGCTGCTCGACACGCTGTCGCTGATAAAGCAGAACCTCAACCCGAGGCTTACGGTCGCGGGCATGGTGCTGACGATGCACGACGGCCGGACACGGCTCGCGCAGGACGTCGAGCGGGAGGTGCGCGAGCATTTCCCCGACCTGGTGTTCGACACGGTCATCCCCCGCAACGTCAGGGTGGGAGAGGCCCCGAGCTACGGGCTCCCGGTCGTGCGCCACGCCCCTCGAAGCGCCGGCTCGGCCGCGTACCTGAAGCTTGCGAAGGAGGTAGCCGCACGTGCTTGACCGTGAGCTGGAGCCTAAGGCTGGCAAGCGCGGGATGGGCCGCGGCCTGTCGGCGATACTGCCGCGCTCCACCGAGGAGACCGGGCTGCGGGAGGTGCCGGTCGAGCTGATCGAGCCGAATCCACGCCAGCCGCGGCGGGAGTTCGACGAGCAGGCGCTGGTCGCGCTCTCCGAGTCGATCCGTTCGCGCGGCCTGCTGCAGCCGGTGGTGGTACGGCCGCTGGCGGGAGGGAGGTACGAGCTGGTCGCCGGCGAGCGGCGGCTACGGGCGTCGAAGCTCGCCGAGCTGGACTCGATCCCGGCCGTCGTGCGGCAGACCGAGGACTGGGAGCGGCTCGATCTCGCGCTGGCGGAGAACATGGCGCGCGTCGACCTCAACCCGGTCGAGGAGGCCCGGGCGTGCGCGATGCTGGTCGACGACCTCGGACTGTCGAAGGCCGAGGTCGGACGACGCGTCGGCAAGAGCCGTGTGGCCGTCTCGAACCTCGTGCGCCTGCTCGAGCTGCCCGACGCGGCGCTCGACCTGGTGGAGTCGGGAGCCCTCAGCGAGGCTCACGGCCGGGCGATCCTGACCTGCAAGGACCACGACGCGCGCAAGCGGCTCGCGCTCGACGCCCGCGAGCACGGATGGTCGGTGCGCGAGACCGAGCGCCGCGCGCGCGACGTCGAGACAGGGCGCGCGACCGAGCGTCGGGCCCGCCCCGTCGACGCGGATCATGCGGAGGCCGTGGCGGGCATCGAGGACGCGCTGTCGGGCGCTCTCGGACGCCCGGTCCGGGCGCGAGCGAAGGGCGACGGCTGCCGGGTCGAGATCGACTTCGACACGACGGGCGAGGCGCGAGAGCTGGCCGAGCGGCTCGTCGAGCAGGCCCGCCGCAACGCCATCCGCGTCGCCTGACCGCGCGTAGAAGCCGCTCGCTAGAATCGCCGGCCCGCGGGCGATTAGCTCAGTCGGTTAGAGCGCGTCTCTGATAAGGACGAGGTCCCTGGTTCGAATCCAGGATCGCCCATCCCGCACCGCGGCGAGGCTCCACGGCCTTGCCGAGGCGCGGTCTCGTGGCCGTTCGACGGCCGCCGGCGCTCGGCCGGACGGCCGCGACGCCGTGACTAGACTGTTGACCCGGATCGCGAACCCCCACGAGGAGCCGCTCGCGCATGCAGGAGATGGTCATCTACGGCGTCAGCTTCGACATGGTCGGCAAGCAGCCGATCGTGCTGCTGAAGACGCGCGACGGGAACAAGTTCCTGCCGATCTGGATCGGCCACCCGGAGGCCGCGGCGATCCTGATGAAGCTGCAGGGCGCCAACACGCCGCGGCCGATGACCCACGACCTGATCAGCGACGTGCTCGGGGAGCTCGACGTCGAGTGCACCAAGGTGGCGGTGACCGAGCTGCGCGAGAACACCTTCTACGCCTCGATCACCCTCGCCCTCGGCGGTCGCGAGGTCGACATCGACTCGCGGCCCTCGGACGCCCTCGCCGTGGCGGTCCGCACCGGCGCCTCGATCTTCGCCGCGGACGAGGTCATCACCGAGTCGGCGATCGAGTTCGAGCACGAGGTCGAGGACACCGAGGAGGTCGTCGAGAAGTTCAAGGACTTTCTCGACAACGTCTCGCCGGAGGACTTCCAGGCGGACGGATGACGCGCCTCGCGGCGTCATCGGGCCCTCGCGGGCTGGCGCCCGCCACGGGCCTGCTGCCTTAGCAGGCACGCCCCCGTCTCGCCTGGAGATCCTCCGGGACGTCTAAGTCGGGACGGACTGGGATCTCTTGAAGGCCGAGTCGAGGATGCGGGCGACGAGGTCGTCGAAGCCGATGCCGGCCTCCTCGGCGGCTTGGGGGAGCAGGCTGGTCTCGGTGAGGCCGGGGATCGGGTTCGTCTCGAGGACGAAGAGCTCGTCGTCGGCGCCGAGCATCAGGTCGACGCGGGCGAAGCCGTAGCAGCCGAGCAGCTCGTAGGTCTGCAGCGCCAGCTCCTGGGCGCGGGCGGTGACGGCGTCGGGAAGCTCGGCCGGGCAGATGAAGTCCGTGCGGCCGATCTCGTAGCGCGCCTGGAAGTCGTAGAAGTCGCCGTCCTGGCCGCCGACCGGCACCGCCTCGACGACCGGTAGCGCGGTGGGGCCGTCGGGTCCGGCGAGCACCGAGACGGCCAGGTCGCGGCCGTCGACGTAGCGCTCGAGCAGCACCTTGGCGTCGTAGGAGAACGCGGCGACCAGGGCGCCTGGGACGTCGGCCGCCGTGCGCGCGAACTTGATCCCGAGCGCGGAGCCCTGGCTCGACGGCTTGACGACGATCGGGAAGGCGAGCCGCTGCTCGATCGCGGTCAGCGCGTCGGCGGCGCCGAGCTCGCGGAACGCCGTCTGGTTGAAGGCGAAGAACTCGGGGGTCGGCAGCCCGCGCTCGAGCAGCAGGTGCTTGGTCAGCACCTTGTCCATCGCTCGCATGCACGCCGGCACGCCGGATCCCGTGTACGGGATGGCGAGGATCTCGAGCAGCTCCTGGACGGTCCCGTCCTCGCCGTCGCGGCCGTGCATCGCCACGAAGACCGCGTCCGGGCGCTCCTCGCGCAAGCGCCGGATCAGGTCGGGGCCGGCGTCGATCGCGACGACCTCGTGGCCGAGCCGCTCGAGCGCGTCCTCGACGCGTGCGCCGGAGCGCAGCGACACCTGGCGCTCGAGCGAGCTGCCGCCGGCGAGGACGGCGACCTTGCTCACGAGCGCCGGGCGCGACGCTCGCGGTCGGCGCGGCGCGGCAGCTCGACGACCCGCCCGCCCTCCGCGGCGTCGGACTCGGCGGACGGCGCCTCGGCGCGCGCGGGCTGCTCCGCCGCCTCGCCGGTCAGCGTGCCGTAGAGCGCCACCTGCTCCTTGACCACTTCGCCGATGCGGCGGATGCCCTCGCGGATCTGCTCCTCGTTCGCCCCGGAGAAGTTCAGCCGCATCGAGCTGCGGCCGCGGCCGTCGAGGAACGCCCCCTCGCCGGGGACGAAGGCGACGTTGTCGCGCAGCGCGCGCGCCAGCAGGTCGGAGGTGTCGATGAACTCGGGCAGCGTCGCCCAGATGAAGAGGCCGCCGCCGGGCCGCGTCCACTCGGCCTGAGCGGGGAAGTGCTCGGCGAGCGCGTCGAGCATCGTGTCGCGCCGTGCGCGGTAGAGCTCGGTCAGCGTGCCGATGTACTCGCGCCAGTCGTGGCGCTCGAAGTAGGCGTGCACGAGGATCTGCGAGAGCGTCGAGGTGCAGAGGTCGGCCTGCTGCTTGCCGAGGTTGATCCGCGCGAGCACGGGCGGTGGCGCGACGACCCAGCCGAGCCGCAGGCCGGGCGAGAAGATCTTCGAGAACGTGCCGAGGTACATCACGTAGACCCCGCCGTCGAGCGAGTACAGCGTCGGGGCCGGATCGCCCTCGTAGCGCAGCAGGCCGTACGGGTTGTCCTCGAGGACGAGCAGCTCGCGCTCGCGGGCGACCTCGACCAGCCGCTTGCGCCGCGGCAGCGACAGCGTCACCCCGCCCGGGTTCTGGAAGCTCGGGACGGTATAGACGAACTTCGGCCGCCGGCCTTCGGATTCGAGCCGGTCGAGCGTCTCCTCGAGCAGGTCGATGCGCATCCCGTCGGAGTCCATGTCGACCTGGACGACGTTCGCCTGGTAGGCCTGGAAGGCGTTCAACGCGCCGGGGTAGGACGGGCCCTCGGCGACGATCGTGTCGCCGGGGTCGATCAGCGTCTTGGTGACGAGGTCGAGCACCTGCTGGCCGCCGGTCGTGACGAGCACGTCGTCGGTGTCGACGGTCATGTCCTCGGCGGCCATCACGTCGGCGATGCAGCGCTTGGTCTCCGGCAGGCCCTCGGTCGGGCCGTACTGGAGCGCGCGCGCACACGACTCGTCGGCGATCCGCGCGGTCATCGCGGCGAACGTCTCGCTCGGGAAGCTCGACGTGTCGGGCAGGCCGCCGGCGAACGAGATCACCTCGGGGCGGCCGCTCATCGCCATCAGGTCGCGCGTGGCGGACGAACTCATGACGCGCGTGCGCGCGGAGAAGAGCCCGGCGTAGCGCGCGAGGTCGCGGCGGGTGGACCGCTCAGGCGGGTTTGGCGGTGGGCTCATGTCCGGTGGTTCGCCGCTGGCCGCGCGCGTCCTCGCGGCAGTCCCCCGGCCCCGCGCAGCGGTCGTCTATCGTCACGACGTCCCAGCGTACCGACCGCCCGACTCGACCCACAAGCCATCAGCCTCGTAATGGACATCGGCCAGGGCGCCGGCCTCTCCGGCGCCACCGGCGTGCGGCCGTTCCTGCCGCCGCTGCTCGCGGGCGGCCTGGCGCGCGGCGACATCGCGATCGACTTCGACGACTCGGGCTGGCGCTTCCTCGAGAGCCCGGGCTTCCTGCTCGCGATCCTGGCGCTCGCCGTGGTTTGGTACGTGGCCGAACGTTCGGGGGCGAACCGACGCGTGCTCGGCGTCGGGGGCCTGGTCCTGGGCGTGGTGCTGGGCGCGCTGCTGTTCGGCGGCTCGCTGGCGCAGAGCGACGATCCCGCCCTGGTCGGCGTGGTCGCCGGCGCGGCCTGCGCCGCGCTCGCGTTCTTCGCGGTCGGCGGGCTGCTCGCACGCGCGGCCCGGCGCCTCGACGACGACGCCGTCGGCTTCCTCCAGCTCTACGCCGACGCCGGCGCGCTGGTCCTCGCCGCGGTAGCCGTCTTCCTGCCACCCGTGTCCTTCCTGGCGCTCGCCGCCTTCGTGCTGGTGCTGCTCAAGGGCCGCGCTGCCGCCGACCGCAAGTACGCCGGTCTGCGGATCCTGCGGTGAGCGGGCGATCCGGCGCCAAGAAGCTCGTCCTGGCCGTCATCGACGCGCTGAGCCCCGACGCGCTCGAGCGGGCGGTGGGCGACGGCCGCGCTCCGATCCTCGCCGAGCTGATGCGCCGCGGCGACTACGTCCGCGACTGCGTCTCGACGTTCCCGTCGCTGACGCCGGTCGCGGCCTCGGCGATCACGACCGGCCTCGGCCCCGACGAGCACCTGATCCCGTCGATGAACTGGTACCACCGCGGCGAGGAGCGCTACGTCGAGTACGGCTCGTCGTTCCCGGCGACGCGCGCCTTCGGAGTCTTTCGCTCGCTGCAGGACACCGTCTACAACATGAACCTCGCCCACCTGGCGCAGGATCGCCGGACCGTCTTCGAGCAGCTCGACGACGCCGGCGTGCGCACCGCCTGCACGACCTACCTGATCTACCGCGGCCGGCACCGCCACGGTCCCGCCGGCGACTCGCGCTACCGGAGGCTCGCCGAGGCGGCCCAGTTCAGGCACGCCGTCTGGGGCCCGCGCGAGCTGTTCTACGCCGACCTGTTCGACTCGCGCGGCACGGGCTGCTCCTCGACGCTCGGCATGCCCGGCCAGCGCGACCGCCACGCCGGCTGCGTCGGGTCGTACCTCGTCGAGCAGGACCTCTTCGACTTCCTGCTGCTGTCGCTGCCCGACAACGACACCTTCTCGCACCGCGAGGGACCGGACGCCCAGCCGACCTCGATAGCCGAGGCCGACCGCGCGCTCGAGCGCGTCGTCCACACCGGCGGCGGGATCGACGTCTTCCTCAGGGATCACGCGATGATCGTCATCTCCGACCACTCCCAGAGCAAGATCGAGCAGTCGATCAACCTTGCGGCGCACCTCGCCGACTGGCGCGTGCTGAGCCCGGCCGACGTCGCTCCGGAGGAGGCCGAGCTGGCGGTCTGCCCGGGCGCCCGCTCGGCGATGGTCTACGTGCTGGACGCCGACCGCCGCACCCGCATGCTGCCCAAGCTGGCGCGCCGGCTGCGGTCGATCGACGGGGTCGACCTCGTGGCGTGGCGCGACGGCGAGACCGGCGTCGTGTCGGGCCCCGCCGGCGAGTTGAGCTTCGCCCCCGGCGGCGGCGGAACCGACGAGCGCGGCGAGCGCTGGACGCTCGACGGGGACCCGGCGGTGCTCGACCTGACCGAGACGGGCGGACGGCTGACGGCCGGGGACTACCCCGACGCGCTCGGCCGGCTGTGGTCGGCGCTCGCCTGCCGCCGCGCCGGAGATCTGCTGCTCTCGGCGGCGCCCGGCTACGAGTTCGTCGACTGGGGCGGCTCGCACCACGTCGGCGGGGGCAGCCACGGGTCGCTGCACCGCTGCGACTCGCACGGGGTCCTGCTGACCTGTGGCGTCGAGCCCGGCGCCGCGGAGCGCCGCCCCTGGCACCTGCGCGACGTGACCCCGATGATCGCCGGCCACTTCGGGATAACCTCGTAGCCGTGCCGGACGAGTCAGACGCCCGCGCCGCCGGTGGGCTGGAGCCGCCCAGCGCGGCCGCCGCGCCGGCGCCGCCGCTGCCCACCGCCAGGCGTGTCCGCGCCGGCATGCGCAAGGCGCAGAACTGGGTGCAGCTCGCGAAGTTCTGCGCGGTCGGGGGCTCTGGCTACGTCGTCAACCTCGCCGTCTTCTCGCTTGCCGTCGAGGTCGGGGACCTGCACCATCTGACGGCCGCTACGCTCGCCTTCCTGGTCGCCGTGACCAACAACTTCTGGTGGAACCGCCACTGGACATTCAGCGCCCGCGAGGGCCACGCGGGCTTTCAGGCGGCCCGCTTCCTGACGATCAGCGTCGGGGCGTTCCTGCTCGCCGCCGCTCTGCTCGAGGCGCTCGTCAGCGGCGCCGGGATGGCCGAGATACCGGCCCAGGCGATATCGATCGTCGCCGCCACGCCGTTCAGCTTCGTGGGGAACAAGATCTGGAGCTTCGGCCCCGGCGGCCAGCGCGGCTGATCGGGCCGCTCGCGGCGCTGGCGGCGACTGCCTCGCTCCTCGCGCTCGCGCCGTCCGCCCAGGCGGCGCCCGAGCTGCGCAGGCCGTCGTCGCAGACGGTCGCGCCGGCCGGCTACGAGCTGACCGCCAGGCAGGCGATCCGCATCGCATCGCGCTCGCCGGCGATCCGAGCCGAGCGCCGGCGGCACGACGGCTTCCGCCCGGCCGCCTACACGCGCGGCGCCGGCCGCTGGCAGGTGAGCTGGTTCGAAGGCGGCGACGAGGTCGCCCAGGCACGCGTCGACGACTCGTTCGGGGTCGTCCTCGAGGCCTGGACCGGCCACCAGGTCGCCTGGTCGATGGCGCGCGGGTACGAGGGCGCGTTCGGACGCAAGCTGAACGCGCCATGGGTCTGGATCCCGCTCTGCGTGCTCTTCCTGCTGCCGTTCGTCGACCCGCGCCGTCCGTTTCGGCTGCTCCATCTCGACCTCGCCGTGCTGCTCGCCTTCGGCGTGTCGCACGTCTTCTTCAACCGCGGCGAGATCGGCGTCTCGGTCCCGCTCGTGTACCCCGTGCTGCTCTACCTGCTCGCGCGCTTGCTCTGGACCGGGCTCCGTCCCCGCGAGCGGGACCAGCGGCTGATCCCGCTGATCCCGATCTCCTGGCTGGCGCTGGCGATCGTCTTCCTGCTCGCCTTTCGCGTCGGTCTCAACGTCGTCGACTCGAACGTGATCGACGTCGGCTACGCGGGCGTGATCGGCGGCGACCGGATCGCCGACGGCGACGGCCTCTACGGCCCGGGCTTCGCAGCCGACGTCGAGCACGGCGACACCTACGGTCCGCTCACCTATCTCTCATACGTCCCGTTCGAGCAGGCGCTGCCCTGGAGCGGGACGTGGGACGACCTGCCCGCCGCGCACGGCGCGTCGATCGCCTTCGACGTGCTCACGCTGCTCGGGCTGCTGCTGCTCGGCCGGCGGTTGCGCCCGGGACGCGAGGGCGGCGACCTCGGCGTCGTGCTCGGCTACGCCTGGGTGACGTATCCGTACGCGATCTTCGCCCTGCAGACGAACTCCAACGACACCCTCGTCGGCCTGCTGACCGTCGCGGCGATGCTGGGGCTGACGCTCGCCCCGGCCCGCCGCGGCCTGTCGGCGGCAAGCCGCGGTGTCGCGGTCGCGCTCGCCGGCGCCGCGAAGATGGCGCCGCTCGCGCTGGCGCCGCTGTTCGCGACGGCGGGCGCGGATGCCGGCAGGCGCGGCGTGCTGCGCTCGGTCGCGATCTTCTCCATCGCCCTCGCGGCGGTGCTCGCCGCCAGCTTCCTGCCGTTCGTGCCCGACGGCGGCCCGCGCGAGATCTACGACCGCACGCTCGGATACCAGGCCTCGCGCGGCTCGCCCTTCAGCGTCTGGGGCCAGCTCGACTCCGGTGAGACGTTCCGGTCGGCGATGGCCGTCCTCGCCGTGCTGCTCGCCTTGGCCGTCGCCTTCGTCCCCCGCCGCAAGACGCCGCTCCAGGTCGCCGCGCTCGGCGCGGCGGTCCTGATCGCGGTCCAGCTCGCCGCCTCGCACTGGTTCTACCTCTACGTCGTGTGGTTCTTCCCGCTCGCGCTGGTGGCCCTGCTCGGCTCGTACCGGGGAGCCATGGTCAGCGTCGAGTCCGAGAGGAGGCCGGCCACGACGGCGTTGGACGAGGCTCGGTTGGCTGGCGTCCCCTCGGGTCCCGCCGCCGGCGCCGCGGGCTAGATCTCGGCCGGCTCGAGGATCTGCCGGATCGCCGTCGCGCGACCGTTCCCGTCTGCCTCGACGAGCACGCCGTTCAGCCACGGGTCCTCCTCCGAGGTCTCGAAGCGCACCTGCGTCATCGTCAGGAACCGCTTCAGCGCCAGCTCGCGCTTTACCCCGATCACGCCGCCGCGCGGGCCGGTCATGCCGACGTCGGTGCAGTACGCCGTCCCGCCGGGCAGCACGCGCGCGTCCGACGTCGGGACGTGGGTGTGGGTCCCGAGGCAGGCGGTCACGCGGCCGTCGAGGTGCCAGCCCATCGCCACCTTCTCGCTGGTCGCCTCGGCGTGCAGGTCGACGAGCACGTGGTCGGCGCGGCCGCGCAGCTCGCCGAGCGCCACGTCCGCCTCCGGGAACGCCGACCGCGCCGCCTCGACGAAGAGGCTGCCGGACAGGTTCACGACGCCGAGCCGCATCCCGTCGCGCTCGACGACCGTGACGCCGCGCCCCGGACTGCCCTTCGGGTAGTTGGCCGGCCGCACGATCCGCTGCTCGCGGTCGAGGAAGTCGTAGACCTCGGCGTGGCGGTAGGCGTGGTTGCCGAGTGTGATCGCGTCGGCGCCCAGCTCGAGCAGCTCGCGCGCCGTGCGCTCGGTGATGCCGACGCCGCCGGCGGCGTTCTCGCCGTTCACGACGACGAAGTCGGGCTGGTGCCGATCGCGCAGGCCCGGCAGCAGCGCGGCGAGCGTCTGCCTCCCCAGCCTGCCGACGACGTCTCCCACGAAGAGCAGCTTCACCCGGCGCAGTCTGCCACCACCCCGCGACCGCTACCGTCCGCGCCGATGGCCGAGGGATCGACGACGGCGGCGCCGAGCGGCGCGGCGCGGGCGCTGACCGCCGAGGGGATCGTCAAGCGCTTCGGCGATCGCGAGGCGCTCAAGGGCGTGTCGCTGAGCGCCGGACGCGGCGAGCTGGTGGCGATCATCGGACCGAACGGCGCCGGCAAGACCACGCTGCTCTCGATCCTCGCCGGGATCCTGGCGCCGGACGCGGGCAGCGTCAGCCGTCCGCCGCGCGAGGTCGGCTGGGTGCCCCAGCAGGCGGCGCTCTACGGCAAGCTCACGGTGGCCGAGAACCTGCGCCTGTTCGCGCGGCTCGAGCGGCTTGCGGATCCCGAGGCGGCGCTCGACGAGATGCTCGAGCTGACCGGTCTGCGCGAGCGCGCCGACGACCCGGCGTCCGAGCTGTCGGGCGGCAACCGCCAGCGCGTGAACATCGCGATCGGCCTGCTCGGGCGCCAGGACGTGCTGCTGCTCGACGAGCCGAGCGCCGCGCTCGACCCGCGCCAGCGCGAGCGGGTCTGGGAGTTCGTGCTCGGCCTCGCCGAGCGCGGAACGACGGTCGTCTACTCGACCCACGACCTCCAGGAGGCGGCGCGTCACGCCGAGCGCGTCGTGGTGCTCGCCGACGGCGAGGCGCTGTTCGAGGGCACGCCGGCCGCGCTCGGCGAGACGGTCGAGCGCGAGGGCTCCGACCACGGCGACTTCGAGGAGGCGTTCGTCGCCTTCCTTCGCCATCGGGGCCACTAGGCGTGCGCTGGCTCCTGCTCAAGGACCTGCGCGTCCTGCGCCGCTCGCCGGGCCTGGTGGCGCTGCTGGTCCTCTACCCGATCGTGCTGTCGGTGCTGATCGGCTTCGCGCTCTCGGCCGGCCCCGATAAGCCGAAGGTCGCTTTCGTCAGCCTCGTCCCGCCGGAGCGCGGCGAGCTCGAGCTCGGCGACCGGCGGCTCGACCTGTCGCGCTACGAGGGGCGGCTGTTCGACGCCATCGACCCGGTGTCGGTCGACTGCGAGGGCAAGTCGCCCGAGCAGTGCAAGCAGGCGGCGATCGACAAGGTCGAGTCGGGCGAGGCGATCGCCGCGCTGGTGATCCCCGCGGACCTGACCGATCGGCTGAGCGGCCTCCAGACGCTCGCGCTAAGCGGTCCGCCGACGATCGAGGTCTTCTACAACGCCGACGATCCGGTCAAGGCGGCCTACGTCGAGGACACGATCAAGGCCGAGCTGCGCGACGCGAACCTCGCGCTGACGACGCAGTTCACCGAGATCGGCCTGTCCTACCTCGACCTGATCGTCTCCGGCGGCAGCGTCGACGTGCCGGTCCTCGAGGACGTCGAGCTGCTCGGCCTCGAGCGCGCGGAGCGGATCGTGCGGCGCGCCCGCACGGACGTCGGCGCGGTCGAGCGCGCCGAGCTCGACAAGGTGATCCGCTTCTCCCAGCTCGCGCGCGAGAACCTCGACCTGTCCGGTCCGCTGCTGCGCTCGGTGCGCGAGCCGATCCGCGTGAAGCAGGTCGCCCTCGACGGCGGCAGCACCTCGCTCAGCTCGTTCGCCGTCGCGCTCGCGGTGGCGGTCTCGCTGATGTTCGTCACGCTGCTGCTCGCGGCTGGCGCGCTGGCGCTCGAGCGCGAGGAGAACGCCTTCTCGAGGCTCGTTCGCGGACTCCTCTCACGCACCGAGCTGATGCTCGAGAAGGCCGCCCTCGCCGCCGCCTGCGCGCTCGCGATCTGCCTGCTGATGCTCGCCGGCCTCGGCCTGTTCGTCGACCTCGACTGGTCCCGGCTGCATCTCTCGCTGGTCGCCCTCGCGGCGGGCGCGCTCGCCTTCGGCGCGATGGGCGTCTTCGTCGGCGCGCTGACGAGAGAGGTCCGCGCCGCCTCGCTGCTCTGCGTGATGCTCTCCCTCCCGCTGACCTTCCTCGCGCTCGTGCCCTCCGGCTCGGTGTCGCCCGCGCTCTACGACGCCACCCGTGTCATCTCCGCCGCCTTCCCCTTCAAACCGACCCTCGACGCCCTCGACGCCGCCCTCAACGACTCCGGCGGCCTCGGCGTCGCCCTCCTCCACCTCACCGCCCTCTTCGCCGCCTTCGCAGCGCTCGCCCGCCTAGCCCTACGCCGCTTCGCGTAGCCGGCGCCACTCGAAGCGAAGTCTTGGTTGCCCTGACTTCACACCTACGGCTGTCCCCTTAGTGGGCGTCGTTCGCTCGAGCGGGATCTGGACCGTCGCCAGGGTCCCTCGTCGCGGTCACGCTGAACTGAGGCGGATCTGGACGTGCGGGACCATCCAGCTCACGGTTTGGCTCACGAGGGAGCTTTGGGGCCGCCGGTTGCCACGGGCGGAGATCCTGAACCAAGTCGCGGTAGAAGTCGATCGCCTGCGCTTTGGTCGCTTGTACGAATGAGCCATCCTCCTTGCCCCGCTTGGTGCCCATCTTCCGGGTGAACGCGATGCGAAATGCGCGTGGGTCCCGTTTGGGATCTGTGCTCGAGAGGAGTCGCTCTGGATACTGGCTCGCCTCACTCAAGAGCAATGAGCTGGTCTCACGTGCGCTGACGAAGCTGACATCGATCCTGAGGTCAGGCGGTGCGTGGCGAAGTTGGCGCACGAGCCACTTGATTCGGGTCCCGGGACGACCCTCCCGTGGGGCCTCAACATTCACGCTCGTAGTCACCCGGCGGGTTCTGAGGTCTGCCTCGATGACGAGCTTGCCGATCGCGTCGGGCACCTTGAGCGCTGCCACAAGCTTGCCGCTGTCGACCAACTCTCTAATTGTCTCATCGCGCTGTGCGGTGACCGAGAGTCGCTGCGGTCGCAGAGGAATCACTTTGCGGCCGAGATCTTGCCCTAGCCCGAGCGCAACATAGTCAACGAACTGCTCCCATCGTTCCGCTACGGCTCCCGCCTCGGGATCGCGCGGTCGGAGTGTCTCGTTTGCGGTGGCGTCGCGAACTGCCACCCAGTGCTCGCCCATTCCTTGAAATCCGCTAGCCCCTGACTTCTCGTGATCCAAGTACGCGATCAGCTCCCCGAGAAGCCAGGCTTGATCTGGATCGGATAGCCCTCGATGGCGATGCTGGACGATCGCCTCGGTCAGGATGCGCCACCAGGACAGGTGAAAGAGGGAGACACGCCTCAGCTTTCGCTTGTCGACGGTGAACGGACAGTCGATGGGGGATGCGGTGATCTCGTTGGAGATCGTGAGCACCGCTTCGAAGTCGTTGTCCCGAGCCCAGTCGAGGTAGCGCGCTACCTGCTCCGCCTTCAAGCTGGCCTGTCCCGTCTTCACCTCCACCAGGCACTTCCACTCTTTCGAGCCACGGGTCGCGATGATCGCTCCATCCGGAATGCATCGCTTGCCATCCAGGTCACGGAGCTGGATCTCGGTAAAGGTCTCGATACGGCCCTTAGGTGCGTCGAGATCGCCGAGCAGCGCGTATCCGAACTCCGGAACGGCATGGATCACCGCAAGCAGCGAGGACGTCGCCCTTTGCTCCCGCTCCTCCTGGCCACGTAGTCCGACCGTCGGGAGCAGCCGAGCCGCGCGCCATCCCTCTCGCCCATCCACGGTCTTGGCCACAGCGGGTGACACTAACTCATCACTTCGACCTTCACGAAGGGGGGTGGCGTCTTCCACGGCGTCCCTACTCGACGGTGATCGACCAAGCAAGCGAGCGTTGGCCTATCAGGACCCTCGTTCTGGGTGGGCTGGCCATCTCTGCGGGCGTAGCTGGTTGGAGCCCGATCCCTGAAGCCGGGTTGCCGGGCATGGCGCTCGGCTCGGAAGCTGTCCTGGTCGCGGAACGGACGGCACTGCTGTTTGCGGTGTGGCTCGCGGCCTTGGTGATCGCTCTACAGGCTTGGCGGGGCCATTTGCCGGTCGAGGTGTCAGGGCAGGGCGTCAAGTACGCGGACGCGGCAGCCGGTCAGCAGTTCATCGATGAGGTGCGTACGGCTGTTCGGAGGCACGACGCCGAGATCAGGGCAGTCCGGGTGGAGATCGACGACGTCAAGCGGCACAGGCGCGGCAGGCGCGATGGGCTATCCTGGGCCAGGTGGCATCCATGACTAGAGCCGAGATGGAGGATCGCGTCTTCGAGCTTTCTGCGCATCATTCGACGAGCGAGATCGCGGCTGACCTCGGTATCAGCTGGGAGGAGGCCGCCGAGCTGATGGGCAAGGTCTTCAGGGAGCGGAGCACGCCCAATCTCGTGGCGGCTGGCGAGGCGCTCGATCGTCTCGACAAGATCCGCTTCGTCTGAAGCGCTACTCGTAGTTCTTGCGCGGGAAGACGTCGCGGGTCAGCGAGTCCACGCGGTCGAGGAAGAGGATGCCGTCGAGGTGATCGATCTCGTGGAGCAGGCAGCGGGCCTCGAACCCCTCGGTCTCGATCTGGAGATCGGTTGCCTCGAGCCCGTCGTCGGTCAGGGTCAGGGCGTCGGCCTCGAGCTCGATGCGAGTCGCGCGGCGGACGTTGGCCGTCAGGTGGGGGATGCTCAGGCAGCCCTCGCGGGCGACCTCGGCACCGTCCTCGGCGACGATGCGGGGGTTCGCGAGCAGGAGCAGGCCGTGGGTGGTCGTCGCCTTCCTGTGCTCGCTGACGTCGACCGCGACGATTCGCGTCAGCTCGCCGAGCTGCGTGGCCGCCAGGCCGACGCAGTGGCCGAAGGAGAGCATCGTCTCGAGCAGGTCGCGGGCCGCGCGCTCGGTATCCGCAACGACGCCACGCGAGGTCCCGTCGACGGCCGCCTCCTCCGCCACCGTCTTCAGTGCCGGGTGGGGGTACTGGAGGACCTCGCGGACCGCCACGGAGCGCGCCGCCTACAGCTCGTGGCGGTCTAGCTCGCGCAGGCTGACCTCGACGCTCTCGGACGCGGCGGCCGAGGCCAGCGCGGCGTCGAGCTCGGCGGCGTCGAGCTCGGGGGGCAGCGCGACCTCGATCAGCAGGGCGTAGAGCGAGGGTCCGCCGTCGCCCTCGGCGAGCCGCGTCTCGAGGTCGGTGATGTTGACCCCGTGCTCGGCGAGGACTTCGGTCGCTCGGTGGACGATGCCGGGGTGGTCGACGCCGTAGACGGCCACCACGTGCGTCGGCTCCGGCGTCGTCTCGGCGAGCGGCTCGACGGCGCTGAGCGCCAGCGCCTCGAGGCCGAGGTCGGCCGCGACGGCGTCGAGGTCGGCGCCGAGCGCCGCACGGTCCGCTCCGTCCGGCACCGCGAGGATCAGCGTCATCGCGAAGTGGCCGCGCAGGATCGACATCCGCGAGTCCTCGACATTGACGCCGTGTCGCAGCAGCACAGCGGTCGTCGCGGCGACGATGCCTGGCCGGTCCCTCCCGATCGCCGACAGCGCGAGCTGGCTCATGCGACCGAGCATACGCCAGCCCCAGCTCTGCGATTGGGGCCGTGGTGAACGAGTGGACTATTGACTGGGCTAGGGCCAAGTCAATAGTCCACTCGTTCACGAGAGGAGGGTCCTGGGCCCGAAACGGCTGAGATACCACTGAGAACCATGGCGATCGGTGACCTTGGACGCCGATCGAAGCCCAGCCACCGCGCTGCCCAGCCAAAGGACGGGCAGTCCGGCGGCCCTAGAATCAAGCCGATGGCCTTTCCAGCCACTCGGATGCGCAGGCTGCGCGGCAGCGGCCTGCTGCGTGACATGGTGCGCGAGACGGAGCTGACGGCGAGCCACCTGGTGCAGCCGCTGTTCGTCGAGCTCGGCACCGACACTCGCACGCCGATCGAGGCGATGCCCGGCATCGAGCGCCTCTCGATCTCCCACGCGGTCGAGGAGGCCGGCGCGATCGGCGAGCTTGGCATACCGGCCGTGCTGCTGTTCGGGCTGCCGGCCGACAAGGACGAGCGGGGCTCGGGCGCCTACGACGACGAGGGCGTCGTCCAGCTCGCCGTGCGCGCGATCAAGGAGGCTCACCCGGACCTGCTGGTCATGACCGACGTCTGCCTCTGCGCCTACACGTCGCACGGCCATTGCGGCGTCGTCCGGCCCGACGGCGCGATCGACAACGACGTCACGCTCGAGCTGCTCGCCCAGACCGCGATCTCGCACGCGCGCGCGGGAGCGGACGCGGTCGCGCCGAGCGACATGATGGACGGACGGGTCGGAGCGCTGCGCGCCCAGCTCGACGGCGAGGACCTCAAGGACACGCCGATCGTCGCCTACTCGGCGAAGTTCGCGTCGGCGTTCTACGGACCCTTCCGGGAGGCGGCCGACTCGACCCCGGCCTTCGGCGACCGGCGCACCTACCAGATGGATCCGGCCAACTCCGACGAGGCGGTACGCGAGGCGCTGCTCGACGCCGAGGAGGGCGCCGACGTGCTGATGGTCAAGCCGGCCCTGCCCTACCTCGACGTGATCCGACGGGTCAAGCAGGAGACCGGCCTGCCGCTGGCCGCGTACAACGTCAGCGGCGAGTACGCCATGATCAAGGCCGCCGCCGCGGCCGGGCACCTCGACGAGCGGGCAGCCGTGCTCGAGGCGCTCACCTCGATCCGCCGCGCCGGCGCAGACATCGTGATCAGCTACCACGCAAAGGACGCAGCGGCATGGCTTCGGTGAGAGAGGCGGCCGCGATCCCCAAGATCCGCAGCCGCAGGGACGGCGCGGCGGTGCCCCTCGACGACCTCGACAAGCGGCTGCTGAACCTGATGCAGGGCAGCTTCCCGCTCGCGTCGCGGCCCTACGAGCACGTCGCCGCACTCGCCGAGGTCCCCGAGGGAGACGTGCTGCGCCGCGTCCAGCGCCTGATCGACGAGCGGATCATCCGCCAGGTCACGCCGATCTTCGACACTCGCGTGCTCGGCTACAGCTCGATGCTCGTCGCGGCCAAGGTCGATCCGGAGAACCCCCACCGCGCGGCCGCGGTCGTCAACTCGCATCCCGGCGTCTCGCACAACTACCTGCGCAACCACGACTTCAACATGTGGTTCACGATCGCGACCGAGCCGGACTCGAAGCTCGGGCTGCAGGGCACGCTCGACGTCCTCCAGGAGCTGACCGGCGCCGAGTCGGTGCGCCAGCTGCCGACGATCAAGCTGTTCAAGATCCGGATGGACCTCGAGATGGAGAAGGGCACGCGCGACCTCGCCGCCGCCGGCATCGCCCAGGACCCGATCGAACCCGACCCGATCGAACTCTCGGACCTCGATCTGGCCGTCATCCGCGCCCTCCAGGGCGACATGCCGGTCGTCTCCGAGCCGTACGCGCCGGCGGCCGCGGAGATCGGCGTCTCCCAGGCCGAGCTGCTCGAGCACCTCGAGTCGATGCGCGAGCGCAAGGCGCTGCGCCGCGTCGCCGCGATCCTCTTCCACCGCCGCGCCGGCTTCTCCGCCAACGGCATGGGCGTCTGGAACGTCCCCGACGAGCGGATCATGGAGATCGCCCCGCTGATGGCGTCCTTCCGCGGCATCTCCCACTGCTACCAGCGGCCGACCTACGCGGACTGGCCCTACAGCGTCTTCACGATGGCCCACGGCCGCTCGAAGGACGAGTGCGACGCGATCCTCGACTCGATCGCCGAGGAGAGCGGCATCGACGACCGCCGAACGCTCTACTCGTCGACCGAGTTCAAGAAGATCCGCCTGCTCTACTTCACCGACGAGCACCGTCGCTGGGAGGCGGAGCACACATGAGCGCGGGCCCGTCCTGGGCCCGGTCGGAGGAGCTTCACCGCCGCGCCGTCGGCCTGCTGCCCGGCGGCGTCAACTCGCCCGTGCGCGCGATGCGCTCGATCGGTCGCGACCCGGTCTACGTCGCGTCGGGCGCCGGCGCCGAGCTGGTCGACGTCGACGGCAACCGCTACCTCGACTACGTCTGCTCGTGGGGCCCGCTGATCGCCGGCCACGCCCACCCGCGCGTCGTCGACGCAGTCACCGCCGCCGCGGCGCGGGGGACGAGCTACGGCGCGCCGACCGAGGCCGAGGTCGAGATAGCCGCCGAGATAGCCGCGCGCGTGCCGGGCGCCGAGATGGTCCGGATGGTCAACTCGGGCACCGAGGCGTCGATGAGCGCGATCCGCCTGGCGCGCGCGGCGACCGGCCGCGAGAAGCTGCTGAAGTTCGCCGGCGCCTACCACGGTCACGTCGACGGCCTGCTCGCCGAGGCCGGCTCGGGCCTCGCGACGGCGGGCATCCCCGCGAGCCCGGGCGTGCCCGCCGCCCAGGCGGCGATGACGGTCGTGGTCCCCTGGAACGACCGAGGGGCGGTCGAGCGGGCGCTCGAGGAGCACCAGGTCGCCGCGGTCCTGGCCGAGCCCTACCCCGCCAACATGGGGCTCGTCCCGCCCGCGGGCGCCACCGGCGCCGACGGCGGGCCCGACGGCGAGCCCTTCCTGCCCTTCCTGCGCGAGCAGGCAGACCGCAACGGCGCCCTGCTGGTCTTCGACGAGGTGATCAGCGGCTTCCGCGTCGGCCGCGGCGGCGCCCAGGAGCGCGAGCGGGTGACCCCTGACCTGACCGTGCTCGGCAAGGTGATCGGTGGCGGCCTGCCCGCCGCCGCCTACGTCGGCCGTCGCGATCTGATGGAGCGGGTCGCCCCGGCCGGCGACGTCTACCAGGCCGGCACGCTGTCGGGAAACCCGCTCGCCACGGCCGCCGGCCTGGCGACGCTGTCGCTGCTCGACGCGGAGGCCTATGCGCGCCTCGACGCCGTCACCGCGGCGCTCGCGGACGGGTTGCGCGAGGCGGCCGCCGCCGCCGGCGTCCCAGCCCACGTCACCCGCGCCACCGGCCTGCTCACGCTGTTCTTCCACGACGGCCCGGTCGCCGGCTACGCCGACGCGAAGGCCTGCGACGCCGACGCCTTCGCCGCCTTCTGCCGCCCGATGCTCGCGCGCGGCGTCTACCTGCCGCCGTCCCAGTTCGAGGCCTGGTTCCCCTCGCTCGCCCATACCGACGAGCAGGTCGAGCGCACGCTCGCGGCTGCCCGCGACTCGCTGCGCGAGGTCGCGGCTTGAGCGCTCTGGGCGAGGTCGTCGCGGCCGTCGATCCAGCCCTCGCCGAGCACGCCGTCGCCGACCCGGGGCCGGATCGCTTCGCCGACGTCGTCGACGACCCCCACCGGCTGTTCACGATCGAGGCGGTCCACGAGGGCTACCTGCTCCACTACGGCGAGCCGCGCGCCTTCGCGGGCATGGACGCCGACCTGCGGCTGCTCGCCGGCGATGCGCTCTACGCGCTCGGGCTCAGCCGGGTCGCCGAGCGCGGCGACCTCGACGCCGTCGCCCAGCTCTCCGACCTGATCTCGGCCGCGGCCAGGGCGCATGCGGAGGGCAGTCCCGAGCGCGCAGCGGCCCTCTGGCCCGAGAGGGCGCGACGCCTCGCCTAGCGCCTAATTAGAATCCGATGTCCCGCCCGATTCCCGGGCGCCCAGACCTCGCAGTGGCTACCTCCCCGGACAAGCACAAGCGCAAGTCGCGCTACACGGCCGACCGCAACATCCCCGGCGCGTTCGAGGGCGAGACGGTCACGCGCCGCGCCTTCATGACCGGTGGCGCGCTCGCCGCGGGCGGCGTCGCCACTGCCGCCTTCGGCCTGCCGGCGCTCGGCTTCGCGCTCGGCCCGATGTTCGAGCGCAGCGCCCCTGAGAGCTGGCAGGACGTCGGCCGCGAGGGCGACTTCAACCCGCAGACCTACGTCCCGGTCGTGATGAGCATCGTCCCGTCGATCGGCGAGGCCGGCAAGACCACGGTCTACGTGCGCCGCTTCGACTCCGGTCGCGACGCCGAGCGCAACGCCGACCTTCCCTACGTCGCGATCTCGACCCGCTGCGCACACCTCGGCTGCCCGGTCCGCTACATCCAGGCGTCGCAGCGCTTCGTCTGCCCGTGCCATGGCGGCGTCTACGACTTCGAGGGCAAGGTGGAGGGCGGGCCGCCGGTCCGTCCGCTCGACCGCTTCTACACGCGCGTGCGCGGCGGCCGGGTCGAGGTCGGCAACCGTTTCTCGGTCAACTCGGAGCTGGAGCGCTTCCCGCATCCGCGCGATCCGTCGAACCACCTCGACGGGCTCTGGCAGTACCTCTACCCCGGCCGCCCGAGCACATGAGCCTGGTCCCCAAGTTCATGCGGCCCGCCCCGCCGCGCCCCGCGGAGCGTGAGGCGCCGAAGCCGAGCGCCACGGAGAAGCTTCAGGCGGACGGCGCCGAGGCCGGCATCGGGGTCCTCGGATACCTCGACGAGCGCACCGGCGCGAGCCCCTTCCTGCGCGGCTTCCTCTTCCGCAAGGTGCCGAAGGGAACGAACTGGTTCTACACGCTCGGCTCGGCGACGATGTTCGCCTTCGTCTCGCAGGCGGTCACAGGCGTCTTCCTGGCGATGTACTACGAGCCGGATCCCACGCGCGCCTACACGTCGGCCGCGCACATCACCAACGACGTCTTCCTCGGCGAGCTGGTCCGCGGGATGCACCGCTGGGGCTCGACGGTGATGATCGTCCTGCTCTTCCTCCACATGGGGAGGACCTTCGTCTTCGGCGCCTACAAGTACCCGCGCGAGCTGAACTGGGTGATCGGCGTCGTGCTGACCGTCCTCACGCTGATGATGGGCCTGACCGGCTATCTGCTGCCGTTCGACCAGCGGTCGTTCTGGGCGACGGTCGTCGGCGTCAACATCAACGCCTCGGGCCCGATCATGGGCCCGTACCTGGCCGACTTCATGCGCGGCGGCGCCGAGTTCGGAGCGACGACGCTGACCCGCTTCTACGCGTTGCACATGATGCTGATCCCCGGCCTGATCGGCGTGCTGATCGGCGCCCACCTGTATCTCGTCGCGAAGCTCGGCACGACCGCTCCGCCGTGGCTGAAGGCCGAGAAGAAGTCGCTCCAGCGCGAGGAGGTCTGAGGTGAACGCGCGCGAGAAGGAGCAGTACCTGCGCGAGTACTCGATCCTCAAGAGCCAGGGCAAGCCGTTCTTCCCTTACGCCGTCGCCAAGGACGGCGCGATGGCCGCGATCACGCTCGGCGTGATCATCCTGATGGCGGTCCTCTTCGGCGCCGAGCTCGGCCCCAAGGCCGATCCGACGACGACGACCTACTCGCCGCGGCCCGAGTGGTACTTCTTCTTCCTCTTCGAGCTGCTGCGCGTCGTCAAGCCGCCCGCGCTCACGTTCGTGGCGACGATCGGCATCCCGACGATCGCGCTGATGCTGCTCCTGCTGCTGCCGTTCTACGACCGCAACCCGGAGCGCCACCCGATGAAGCGGCCGATCGCGATGATCGGCGCGGTCGCGACCGTCGCGGCGATGGCCTACCTCTCGATCCTCGGCGCGCTCGCCGGTCCGCCGAGCGAGATCGACATCGAGGTGGCGTCGCAATACCAGCGCGGCGCCGACGTCACCGCCGCCTCGGGCTGCCTCGGCTGCCACAAGATCGGCGAGAACGGCAACACCCTCGGCCCCGACCTGACCGAGATCGGCGATCGGCTCGGGCGCGACGCGATCGCCCGAACGCTGGTCAACCCGACCGCGCCGATGCCGTCGTACGCGAGCCTGCGCGAGAGCAAGCCGAAGCAGTTCGAGGATATGGTCGGCTTCATCGCGTCGCTCAAGGAGGACAACGAGGGCGCTCAGCCCTCGGGCGGCGGCGAGTCCGAGTCGAGGTAGGCGCGCCATGAGCGCCGCCACAGACGCGGGCGGCGGCACGATGCCCGAGCAGCAGGTCGAGGCGATGTTCGATCGCGTCGCCGGCTACTACGACCTGATCAACTCCGTCATGTCGGCGGGCCTCCACCACGCCTGGCGCGTACGCGCCGCCGACATCGCCAGCGTCGGTCCCGGCGACCGTGTGCTGGACGTGGCCGCCGGCACTGGCGACCTGACGATCGAGCTCAGCAAGCGGGTCGGTCCCGACGGCGAGGTCGTAGGCGTCGACATCTCGGAGGGCATGCTCGCGATCGCGCGCGAGAAGGCGCCGGAGATTCGCTTCGAGCAGGGCAGCGCGCTCGACCTGCCGTATGCGGACGGCGAGTTCGCCGCGGCGACCGCCGGCTTCGCCGCCCGCAACTTCTCCGACCTGCGCCGCGGCCTGGCTGAGATGCGCCGCGTCGTGCGGCCGGGCGGCCGCGTCGTCGTGCTCGACTTCACGACGCCGACCCGGCCGCCGCTGTCTTGGTTCTTCCAGCTCTGGTTCGACCGGATCGTTCCGCTGCTCGGCCGCTTCTCGGACGACCCGGATGCGTACAACTACCTGCCGAACTCGGTCAAGCGCTTTCCGCCGTCGGACCGGCTGGCGGCAGAGCTCGCGGGCGTCGGCCTCACCGACGTTCGCTGGATGGTGACCGCAGGCGGCATCGTGACCGTGCACTCGGGAGTCGTGCCGCCCAACTGATGAAGACCACCGAGCAGCTTGCGCCGGTGCTCGCGGCAGGAGGACCCGGTGTGGGGCGTGGGCTGCGACTCGCAGAGACGCGGTTGGGGAAGATCGCCGCTGCCCACGGTGACACGCTTGCGGTTCACGCCAGTGGGACGCTCGCGGCGGGAGGCAAGCGGCTGAGGCCGCTGCTGGTCTTCCTCTGTGCCGGACAGTCGGATCCCGGCGAGAATGTCGTAGCCGCCGCCGCGGCGGTCGAGCTGCTGCACATGGCTACGCTCGTGCACGACGACGTCCTCGACCAGGCGACGCTGCGTCGCGGCAGGCCCACCGTCTTCGCCGCCGCGGGCCGCGACGCGGCGACCGCGACCGGCGACCTGCTCTTCTCGCGGGCGTTCGCCGAACTCGCCGGCACGGGCAGCGCGCCCGCCGTGCGGTCGCTTTCGGTCGCCTCCTCTGCGCTCGCGCGCGGCGAGCTGATCCAGCGCGCCGACGCCTGGTCTACCGCCGTGACCACCGAGCGCTACCTCGAGCGCTGCGCCCTGAAGACGGGCAGCCTGTTCGCAGCGTCGTGCCGGCTCGGTGCGGTGCTCGGTCACCGGGACGAGGCGGAGGAGGCGCTCGCCGGCTTCGGCGACCACCTCGGGATCGCCTTCCAGATCCTCGACGACGTCCTCGACGTCTCGGGGCCGGCTGAGCGCACCGGCAAGCGCCGCGGAGCCGACCTGCTCGACGGGACCGTCACGCTGCCGCTGATCCTCGCCCGACAGCGCGACCCCGAGCTGCGTGCCGCGGACCCGCGCTCGATCGCCGCCACGCTGGCGGACGCCGAGGCGGTTTGCGACCGCATTGCGGCGACAGGCGCGCTCGATGACGCACGCGCCCAGGCGCTCGAGCACGTCGCGCTCGCCAAGCGGGCGCTCGAGCCGCTCGACCTCGAGCCATGGCAGCGACGCGCGCTCGACCTGGTCGCCGACGGCGTCGTCGCAAGGTATTCCTAAGCTGCGCCCCTCCGGGCGCCGCTGTACTCTGCCCGGGCCGTGGTCCTCAGCGACAAGACGATCCGCTCCGAGATCGAGGCGGAGCGCATCGTGATCGACCCCTACGATCGCGACCTGATCCAGCCGTCGAGCATCGACGTCCGGGTCGACCGGCGCTTCCGCGTCTTCCACAACGCGCGCTACCCGTACATCGACGTGCGCCAGCCGATGGAGGAGCTGACCGAGCTCGTCGAGGTCAGCGGCGACGAGCCGTTCATCCTCCACCCGGGCGAGTTCGTGCTCGGCCAAACGCTCGAGTGCGTCACGCTGCCCGACGACATCGTCGCCCGGCTCGAGGGCAAGAGCTCGCTCGGACGGCTAGGCCTGCTGATCCACTCGACGGCCGGCTTCGTCGACCCGGGCTTCTCGGGCAACCTCACGCTCGAGCTGTCGAACGTCGCCAACCTGCCGATCACGATCTACGAGGGCATGCCGATCGGCCAGATCTCCTTCATGCGGATGGACGGCGCGGTGGAGTTCCCCTACGGGGCCAAGGAGAAGGGCAGCAAGTACCAGGGCCAGGGCGAGCCGACGCCGAGCCGCTTCTACAAGAACTTCGACAGCCAGCGCTGATCGGACGGCGCCGGCCGAGCACGCGCCCAGCCTCTACCATCAGAGGCGTCCCGATTCCGCCAGGAGCCACCATGCCGAACATCGGCCCGCTAGAGATCATCATCGTCCTCGTAGTCGTCCTGCTCATCTTCGGCCCGAAGCGCCTGCCCGACCTCGGCCGCTCGCTGGGGAGCGGTATGCGCGAGTTCAAGGAGTCGGTGACCGGCAGGGGCAAGGATCAGGACGAGCTCGACGCTCCGGAGCGCAAGCCGGAGCCGGTCCGCGCCGAGCAGTCCGAGCCGGCCAGCCACAACTCCTGACCGGGCTCGCCGGACGGTAGGAAGGTCGCGGGGCCATGCCGCGGGTCAAGCCTGTCTCCCACGACGAGCAGCTGACGCTCGTCGACCATCTCGACGAGCTGCGCTCGCGCCTGATCGTCTCGCTGTTCGCCTTCGCGATCGCCTTCGCCTTCTGCGGCTGGCAGAGCGACCGCATCCTCGAGATCGTCAACAAGCCGTTGCCGGACGAGTACGACCAGCCGCTCACCTTCGGCGTTACCGAGCCGTTCACCACGACCTTCACCAACGCCGCCTACGCCGCGCTCCTGCTGGCGTTGCCGGTGATCCTCTACCAGCTCTACGCGTTCGTGCTGCCAGCCTTCAGCCCGAGCGAGAAGCGCGTCGCGAAGCCGTTGATGCTGATGGTGCCGGTGCTGTTCGTCTCCGGCGTCCTGTTCTGCTACTTCGTCGTGCTGCCGCCGGCGACGGACTTCCTGCTCAGCTTCAACGCCAGCGAGTTCAACACCCAGGTTCGGGCACGCGACTACTACAGCTTCAGCACGCTGACGATGCTCGCCATGGGGCTCGGCTTCCAGGTGCCGGTCGGCATTCTCGCGCTCGTCCGGCTGAACATCGTCACCGTCGAGCAGCTGCGCCACAACCGCCGCTACGCGATCCTCGTGATCGCCGTGCTCGCGGCGCTGCTGCCGACGATCGATCCCGTCACGATGCTGCTCGAGATGGTGCCGTTGGTGGTGCTCTACGAGCTCAGCATCGTCCTGGCGGCGTTCCTGGCGCGTTCCGACGAGCAGGCTCCCGAAGTCGCCGCCGCCGAGAGTTCATAGCTAGTCTCCGGAGCGACATGCTGTTCGATCTGCAGGGAAAGCGACGGCGGGTGGTCCAGGCCACCTACCTCATGCTCGCCGTCCTGATGGGCGGGGGATTGGTGCTGTTCGGCATCGGCGGCGATGTCTCCGGCGGCCTGTTCGACGCCTTCTCCGACCGCGGTGCGGGCAGCGGCAGCGACGTCGTCGAGGAGCGCGTCGATCGCAACGAGGAGCGGATCAAGACGAATCCCAAGGCCGCAGCGGCGGCGCGCAAGGAGCTGGTGCGCGACTACTACTCGCTCGCGGTCGGGCAGACCGACCAGGCCGGGACGTTCCCGACCGATGCGCAGGACGAGCTGCGCAACGCCAGCGCGCACTGGACGGCCTACCTGAAGAGCGACCCGAACAGGCTGGACCCGTCGCTCGCTCGCGTGGCGTTGCAGGTCTACGACCCGGTGGCCCTCAACAGGCCCAACCGGGCGCTCGAGGCCGCCCGCATCCTCGCGGAGCAGAGCAAAGACGCCAGCTCGTACCTCCTGCTGGTGCAGTACGCGGTCCTCGCCGGCGACAAGCGCGCCGAGAAGCTCGCGACCGCGAAGGCGTACGACCTTGCGCCGAAGAAGCAGCGCAAGGCCGTACGCGCGCAGATCACGCAGATCAAGAGCGCGGCGGTCGCCGCCCAGCTCCAGCAGCAGGGCGCCCTCGACGTCGGCGACGCTCCCAAGCAAGGTCGCCAGCAGGGCGGCGGCGGAGGAAGCGGCGGCGGTGGGAAGTAGCCGTGTCCGGTGACCTGCGGCCGCGGTAGGGTTGCGCGACCGTGACGAGCATCAGAGGAGCAGAGTGAACTTCAACATCAAGGACGAGGAGATCGACGCCCACACCCACGTCATCGAGCTGGGCGGCGAGATCGACCTCTACACCGCGCCCGAGTTCAAGGAGCGGATGGTCGAGCTGATCGAGAGCGGCAAGAAGTGGATCGTCGTCGACCTCTCGGAGGCCACCTTCATCGACTCGACGACCCTCGGCGTGCTCGTCGGCGGCGTCAAGCGGCTGCGCCCCAGCGGCGGGTCGCTCGCGCTCGTCTGCACCGACCAGAACATCACCAAGATCTTCGAGATCACGGGCCTCGACCGCGTCTTCCCGATCCACGACTCGCGCGACGACGCCCTCGCCGCCGCGGCCAACCAGACCTAGAGCGACCGCTCTACAATGGTCGAGGCTTCCCTCCAGGAGCCAGCATCGCCCAGGGCCGTTAGCTCAGTTGGTAGAGCAGGAGACTCTTAATCTCAAGGTCGAAGGTTCGAGCCCTTCACGGCCCACTAGGTTGCCCTGGTAATCGGCACCTTCCGCGCTTCCGGGCGCTCTGCCAGCCAGGGGCTGTCCCGAATCTGCCCCGACGTGCGCCACGGTCGAGGGCATGGAGGCCCAGGGAATCGTCGGCAATGTCCGGCGGCTCTCTCTCGCGTCACGGGTCGCTAGGCTAAGCGCGGCCGGGCAAACGTCGGCGCGATCGCGGTGGCTGAGGCCCTCTCCTTCTGTGGCGGCGGAACCCCGTATTTCGCGATTTCTCTTGGGTATGCGTTCGGCCAACAAGCGCGGCCAGCTTAGGGCTGAACGGCTTGCGTACGCGAGCGCGTGATGGCCAATATCGATGAGCTGCCCGAGTGGATCGATGACGGCAAGGTAATCCTTGCCAGTTCCAGTTCTCGCACGTTCCAATTACGGCGGGAGGATGGCGTCCACCTCGACGGCGGTGCGCTTACGGTTTGAAAACCATCCGCGTCCGGTCGCGGCCAGGCGTCAGACGGGGGGTCGTCTCGAGCGATCGCCTATGAATCGCCCGGACTAGATGAGATCGACGGGCCAGAGAGAGGGCCCAAGGTCGCCAGGGGCTCCAGCCAGCGGAGGACGTCGTCACCGCTGGGAGATTCGTTGCGGGAAACAGGTGGGTTAGCGAGGGGTGTTGTTCCGCCGTAGACTGGCCCCGGTCGTTTTTCGGGTCGGCGAGCCGGAGGGTCCTAGTGCCGCAGTGGGGTTTGGACGGTGGGTTAAGGAAGAGCGAGCCTTGGGGCATTCCCGAGGCTTGGCTGGCGGCAGGGAAGGTCATCACTGATCCGATCCACGGCGACATCTACCTGAGCCGTCTTGAGCAGGCGATCGTCGATAGCTCTCCGTTCCAGCGGCTGCGGCGGATCCGGCAACTCGGCACAGTCCACCTTGTCTATCCCGGCGCGACGCACACACGCTTTGCCCACGCGCTCGGGGCGCTGCGGATCGTCCAGGATCTGCTCGACATTGTCAGGGACCAGCGCGGCTCGCGGCATCCGCGCCGTGACCTCTTCGAGCAGTGGGAGGCCGACGTTGGAGGTCGAGCTGAGTTGGAGCCGCGTATTGCGGAGATGACCGTTCTGGCCCGCCTGGGTGCCCTACTCCACGACTTCTGCCACGTTGCCTACGGGCATTCGATCGAGGACGATCTCGGGATTCTCACGCCGCACGACCAGAACGGTGAGCGCATGGAGCACTTTTGGAAGCTCCTAGGTGACGGGGGTTCTCCCAAGGAGCACAAGGAGGTTCAGCGCCTGCTCAGCGGCGAGTTGGAGCAGGCGCTCCGACCGTTGATCCTCTCCAAGGAACTAGATTCGAACAGCGACAAGCCGCTCCCCGCCCCCGACGAGCGGCTGCGTGAGCTCAACAAGTTCCCATTTGTTGCCGACATGGTCGGCAACACCATCTGCGCTGACCTAATCGACTACCTACAGCGCGACCATGAGTTCACCGGGCTCCCTGCGGCACTCGGGAAGCGCTTTATGACGGCCTTCTACGTGGTTCCCGCTGACGCTGTCCTGTATCCGCAGCGGATGGCGCTTCGCATCTCGCGCGGGGGACGCGAGCGGAAGGACGTCATCTCGGAGCTGTTGAAGTACCTGCGCTTCCGCTATGAGCTCCAGGAGCGCGCGATCGTCCATCACGCAAAGCTCGCCGCCGACGCGATGCTTGGAAAGGCGCTTGAGCTCTGGCACGACGGCGAGTGGATCGCTGGCGCCGAGCAGCTCGGCGGTGCCGAGGTCAAGGCCGCGATTGCCGCCAGCGAACCCTCCCTTGAGGAGGTTGGACGTGCCCTGGTGGAGGACACTGGCAGCAAGGAAGCGGCCGAAGCGATCAGTACGCAGGCCGCCGAAACACTGGAGCTCCAAGTGCGCGAGGTCGGCGACGACGGGCTGCTTGAGTTTCTCCACACCTCGGACAGGGCGGCGTTCACCCATCGCCCGGCAGTACGCCAGCTCGCTAGCGATCTACTCGCGCGACGACTCTACAAGCGGGCGGCTCAGGCGAAGGGCGCCGCGGCGCACGAGCGAATCTACGAGCGGTTCGGCCCTCGCGCCGCGCGGAAGGAGCTAGAGCGTCAGGCGGCCCGCTACGCGGGGGTCGCCGAGGAGCACGTCGCGGTCTGGTTGCCCGACCCGCGGATGCGCCTGAAGATTGCTGAGGTTCTTGTCGACTACGGTTCCAGCGTGGCGCCGTTCAACGAGTATTCGGATCAAGGCAGTGACATCTACAAGGCCCACCGCGAGTTGTGGACAATCACTGTTTTCGTCCATCCCACGGTTGAGGCAATGGGCTCGGCTCCAGTGGTGCTGGCGCGTCTGGCGGAGTTGATGGAGGTCGAGTGGGATCGCCACAAGCCTCGCGTCGCAGAGCGGCCCGCCGACTGGCGGTTGGCCCTGGCGGCTGAGCGCGCGTTCGACGCAGACGCGGTTGAGGACGAGCTCCAAGCGATCATTCGAGAGGTCCAGTCGACGCCACGGCGCAGCGGCGATCCCGTGTTCGCGGAGGAGCTCCAGGAGATGAGGGACGCGCGCGCCCGCCGCCGCGAACGTCGTGAGCCGGAGAGCCCCAGTTAGGGCTGTTTCGCCTGCCCGGCGACCAGCAGCAGTTGCCGTCGGCGTTGATCGGCCCGCGCCGTCGCCCACAAGGGCGGGTCCGTTTCTTCTAACGCGGGAATATCGCCCGCAGCCTCCCCGTACGCGATGGCGCGGTTCACGATCGGGCTCTCTCGCCAGCGTCGCAACGACGATTGCTTGGCGCTGCACCATTGTCGCAGCAGTGACCCAGGCCGGGCCGGGGAGGTCGGCCGCCAGTACCAAAGTGCGACCAGGATGTCGGGCTGGGATCGAGCGAGCGCCCGCGCCGCCAGCTCCAGTGATACGTCGAAGCGGGCCTCCAGCGTGAACACCGACTCGGCTGTCGTCGGCAGCACCCGGGTTGCCGCGGGCGGAACCAGCAGAGCTCGGGCGAACTCGTCGCAGAACTGCTCCTCGGCTTCGGTGACCGGGGCCGCCCGCTCGGGCGCTCGGCCCGGCCGTCGATCATAGAAAAGCGTGTGCGCCAACTCGTGGGCGACGCGAAAGCGCCGCCGCCGGTGTGCGACTGCGGCTCGGAGATCAGCGGGCACGTCGCTCCAGCCGCGGTGTGGTGTCGGGTCGACGCGCACAGTGAAAAGGTCGCTGTCGCGGTCGGGCAGCAGTATTGCCTGGATCCCGCCGTGCTCTCCCCCGAGACGCGCGTCCTCCACCTTGCAGCCCAAGCGCTCCGCCACGCGCCCCACGTTTACGGCTTCACGCTGGCCGCGTACGTCGAGTTCGCGGACAGCTGATGCTCGGCTCTCCGGTCCAGACTGATCGAGGCCAAAAGTCAACATTGTTACAACGTTGAGGTTATTCTAGGGTTCGGATGGCACGGACATCCAGAAGCGTCTCTGCCGCCAAGCCGATTCTGGAGTGCGATCGGTGGCCTACCTCGACGGTCCTTGCGCGCACAACGATCATCCGTCTGGACGCTGTCGTCGCCGCGCTGCGCGCCACCGGGACGCCTGTTCGACGTAGGGACGTCGTCGCCTTGCTGGTCATCTACCCGCAGATCGAGGATCCGCTCGCCCACTTGAGGTCGATCGAGGAGTATCGAGCCGCTGAGCTCAGGCGTTCCGTCAAGCCATTAATGCTTGAACTCCCGTCGCCGGTCAGCCTCCGCTTAGACCTCCTAGTCGATGATGTCCGACGACTCGGCGTGGCGGTCTACCGACGGGACTTGCTCGGCGCCTTGATTTCCATCGAGCAGCCGGCCGAGATCGACCGGCTGGGTAAGCTCCTAGACCGTTACCGTAGCGCTGTGGCGGGCGACGCGGCTGTGACTGGTCACAAACTCGGGGAAGTGCTGCGTACGCGCCGCTCACCGGCTGGGCCTCGGCCGATGCCAGTCTGACTCACCCGCTCCGCATGATCGCCCGGACCTTGCGGTTCACGGTCAGGTGCGTTCCCACATTGCGCTGCGGCCGCGTCCTACGGTGAGGTGTCCTTGCTCGCGGAGCTCGTCGAGGGCGTCGCGGATGGTCGCTTGGCTGATGTCTGGGAGGGCGTCGGCGATCTGGGCCAGACGGAACCTGCGGGGAGCCTGCGAGAGGACGTAGTTGCGGGCTTGCTCCCGTTTGGTCGTACCGGTGAGCTTGGTGCCCGCGGCGACGCGCTGCTCGAAGTCGGCGTAGGCGTCTTCGATGATCCGAAGGAGGTAGGTGGCCCATGGCCGCAGATCGTGACTGCCGTCGTGCCACTGGCTTTGACTTTGGCGCAGGGCGAGGTAGTACGAGTTCTTCGAGTCGAAGATGCGCTGCTCCAGGGACACGTAGCGGGCGACGCCGTAGCCGTGGCGTAGAAGCTCGTTCGTCGTGATGAGGCGCGCGATCCGGCCGTTGCCCTCCTCGAATGGATGGATGGCCAAGAAATCCAGCACGAAGGCGGCGATCAGTAGGAGGACCGGCACCTCGCCGGTTGCCACCGCCTCCTCGTAGCGATCCACCAGCTCGGAGAGTGCGCGTTCGGTGGGCGTCCCCGATGGCACGGTCTCGAACACGACCGTTCGGGATCCATCTCGATTCTTCGTGCCGATGTAGTTGTCGTTGGTCTTGAGCTTGCCCGCCGTGGGGTCGTCGGTATGACGCATGAGGATCCGGTGGAGATGGAGCACCAACGGCACGGTGAGCAGTTCCGGGTCCTTCGTCATCAAGTAGTCGACGGCGTCGCGGTAGCCGGCGAACTCCTCCTCCGAGCGGTCGCTGTAGGGGCCGTTCGTCTCTCCCCGGATCAACTGCAAGGCGCGCTGATCGTCGAGAATGACGTCCTCGATCGCGCTCGACGCCGTGATCGAGTCGAATCGGGTACGAGCGGCGAGGCGTTCGAGGACCTGGGGCGCCTGGGCCGTGAAGAACTCCTCACGGCCCCGACTCTGCTCGATCCTGCCCAGCACGCCGACCAGGTCGAGCGGGACGTCTTCGAAGCGGCTGGGAATGTGGGAGAACGAGCGCAAATCTGATAACCAGGGGCCGATCTTGGCAGATTTAGCGGTCTGCTTGTCAGATTGACGGATGCCCCTCATCCGAGTCCGGATGCGCTCCTCGTCGGTGCAGACCTAAGCTGGGCGGATGGACCAGGTCTTTCAGATTGGTGGCGCGGTGTTGATCCTCGTGGCGTTCATGGCGGCGCAGAGGGGGAGCATGTCGCCGCATTCGATCGTCTATTTGGCGCTCAACCTGGTCGGGTCGCTGATCCTGACCGGGGTGGCGCTGCATGGGGAGGACTGGGGGTTCCTGCTGCTCGAGGTGGTTTGGGCGGTGGTGTCCGCCTGGGGGCTACTGCAGGTGCTCCGCGGCCGGACGCCGACTGCGGCGCACTGAGCTGGGCCGCCCGGCGCCTGGCGCGTCTCGCGGCCGTGCGGGCCGCGGGCGGTCGTCTCGAGAGGCTAGGCGACCGGCGGCCGTGGGTCGCGCGGATCGCGGTAGTCGTCCGTGCGGCGGGAGGCGGTGGTCATCACGAAGAGTCCGATGACGAGCCCGACGGCGCCCGCGATCATCAGGATCAGGCCGATCGTGGTGAGGTCGACACCGGAGACGGAGTCGGTGACGGCATAGCGGAGGATCGCTCCGAGGGCGATCAGGAAGATCGACGAGCCGATGGTCACTGGGCCTCCTTGGAGCGTGGTGGACGGATGCTCTGGTCCCCGTACCCCGAAATCGTGGGTTCCCAACTCCTGGTATGAACTCCACATGAGCGAGCTGGCCTGCCTCGACAGCGTCATCACGCCCGCTGGAGAGACCTCGATCCCCGTCACCGACGAGGGATTGCTGCGCGGGGACGGCGCGTTCGAGGTCGTACGGGTCTACGCCGGCACGCCGTTGCTGCTCGGCGAGCATCTCGACCGCATGCAGGCGTCGGCCGCCAACCTGCGGCTCGAGGGGCCGTTTCACCGCGAGCGCTACGAGGCGGAGGCGGCGGAGCTGCTCGAGGCGCGCGGCGGGCGTTCCTTCGACGGCTGCCTGCGCCTCGTGCTGACCCGCGGCGGGCGCCGGCTGCTGATCACCGAGCCGCTGCCCTCGACGCCGGAGGTCGTGCGCCTCGCGACCGTCACCTATGCGCCGACGCGGGTGCTCGACGGCATCAAGTCGCTCTCCTACGCCGCGAACATGCTCTGCAGCCGGATCGCTCGCGAGCGCGGCTTCGACGAGGCGCTCCTGGTGACGCCGCACGGCCGCGTGCTGGAGGCGCCGACCTCCTCGATCTTCTGGGTCGACGGCGGCGGCACGCTCTGCACTCCGCCGCTCGACGACCACGTGCTGGCCTCGATCACCCGCGCCCACCTGCTGCGCTTGCTCGAGGTCGAGGAGCGCAGCCTCGGGCTCGACGACCTCGAGGCGGGCATCGGCGAGGCGTTCCTCGCCTCGACCACGCGCGAGGTCCAGGGGGTCGCCGCGATCGACGACCGCCGGCTCGACGCCCCCGGCGAGCTGACGCGCGCCGCCGCAGCCGCCTTCGCGGCCCATCGCGAGGAGCTGCTGCGCCAGTCCGGCTAGCCTCTCCGGGCGCCGTCGCGCGGCCCCGCGGCCGTCCTTCACCATGCGAATCCTCACCGTCATCGGTAACCGGCCGCAGTTCGTCAAGGCGGCTGCCGTCTCGCGCGTGCTGCGCGAGCGCCACGAGGAGCTGATCGTCCACAGCGGGCAGCACTACGACGACGAGATGTCGCGCGTCTTCTTCGAGGAGCTCGGCGTCCCGACGCCGGACCGCGAGCTGCACGCCGGCGGCGGGACCAACACCGAGCAGACGGCGCGCATCCTCGGCCTGCTGGAGGGCGAGATCGCGGTCGCCGCACCGGACATGGTGCTCGTCTACGGCGACACCAACACGACCCTCGCTGGGGCGCTCGCCGCGGCCCAGGCGCGCGTGCCGGTCGGCCACGTCGAGGCCGGCATGCGCTCGTTCGACCGCTCGATGCCCGAGGAGCTCAACCGGGTCCTGACCGACCACGCCAGCGACCTGCTGCTCTGCTCGACCGACGCCGCGATGGCGAACCTCGCCGCCGAGCGCGCCGCCGGCGAGGCTCACCTGGTCGGCGACGTGATGGCCGACGTGTCGCTCGCCTTCGGCCCGATCGCCGAGCAGCGCTCGACGGTGCTCGCCGACCACGGACTCGACGACGGCGACTACGTCGTCGCGACGGCTCATCGTGCCGGCAACGTCGACGTGCCCGAGCGCCTCGAGCGCCTCGTCGCGCTGCTCGAGGCGCTGCCGGGGAGGGCCGTACTGCCGCTGCACCCCCGCACCGCCGCCCGCCTAACCGCGACCGGCCTGCGCGGCCGCCTCGACGCGGCGCCGAACGTGCTGCTGACGCCGCCGCTCGGCTACCTCGACTTCATGAAGCTCGCCGCGCACGCCCGCGCCGTCCTGACCGACTCCGGCGGCGTGCAGAAGGAGGCGTACCTGCTTGGCGTGCCGTGCGTGACGCTGCGCGACACCACCGAGTGGGTCGAGACGGTCGCCTCGGGCTGGAACGTGTTGGTCGATCTCGACCGCGACGCCGCCCTGGCGGCGCTCGAGCGCCAACCGCCGGCCGGCGAGCGCCCCGAGCTCTACGGCGGCGGACGGGCCGCCGAACGGGTTGGCGACGTGCTGTCCGCCTACACTTGCGAGCGATGACCGGACCGAACGGCAAGTCGGCGCGAGTCGGCGTCATCGGGCTCGGCTACGTCGGGCTGCCGCTCGCGGTGGCGTTCGCCGAGGAGGGTCACCAGGTCGTCGGCGTCGACACCGACACGCGCCGCGTCGCGCACGTCAACGCCGGCGAGAGCCACGTCGAGGACGTCTCGTCCGAGCGGCTGGCCGCGGTCGCGTCGAGCATCCTCGCGACGACCGACTACCAGAAGGCCGCCGACTGCGACGCCGTGCTGATCGCCGTCCCGACGCCGCTCACGCGCAACCGCGAGCCGGACCTCGGCCCGCTGATCGCGTCCGGCGCCGAGCTCGGGCGGGTGCTGCGCGCGGGCCAGCTCGTGGTGCTCGAGTCGACCACCTACCCGGGCACCACGCGCGACCAGCTCGTGCCGCTGCTCGAGGAGTCCGGGCTCGCCGCGGGGCGCGACTTCAACGTCGCATACTCGCCGGAGCGGGTCGATCCGGGCCGCACCGACTACACGCTGCGCACCACGCCGAAGATCGTCGGCGGCCTGACGCCGCGCTGCCGCGAGCGCGCGATCGCCCTCTACGAGCTCGTCTGCGACGAGATCGTCCCGGTCTCGTCGCCCGAGCCGGCGGAGCTGGCGAAGCTGCTCGAGAACGTCTTCCGCTCGGTCAACATCGCGCTGGTCAACGAGCTGGCGATGCTCTGCGACCGGATGGGGATCGACATCTGGGAGGTCGTCGACGCCGCCGCGACGAAGCCGTACGGCTTCATGCGCTTCGAGCCGGGCCCCGGGATGGGCGGCCACTGCCTGCCCGTCGATCCGTTCTACCTCTCCTGGAAGGCGCGCGAGTACGGCCAGCCGACCGAGTTCGTCGAGCTCGCCGGCGAGGTCAACCAGCGGATGCCGGAGTTCTGCGTCGCGCGGATCGCGCGGGCGCTCAACGACCAGGCGAAGCCGGTGCGCGGATCGCGCGTGGCGATCGTCGGCGTGTCCTACAAGGCCGGCGTCGGCGACCTGCGCGAGTCCCCGGCGCTGAGGATCCTCGGGATGCTCGCCGAGCAGGGCGCCGAGCTGGCCTACCACGACGACTACGTCCCCGAGCTGGGCGAGCTCGGCCTGACCTCCGAGTCGCTCGACGCGGCGCTCGACGGCGCCGACGTGGCCGTGATCGTCACCGCCCATCCGGAGATCGACGTCGAGGCGATCGTCCGCGCGGCGCCGCTCGTCGTGGACTTCCGCGGCGTGACGCGCGGCATCGAGTCGAACAACCTCGTCCGGCTGTGACACCCGCCGCGAGCGACGGGCCGGTGACGGTCGGCGTCGTCGGGCTCGGCTACTGGGGCCCGAACCTGGCGCGCAACTTCGACCGGCTGCCGGAGTCCAAGCTGCGCTGGATCTGCGACGGGTCGGAGGAGGTGCGGGCGCGCTGGTCGGCGGTCTTCCCCGACGCGCGCGTGAGCGCGGACCTCGACGAGCTGCTCGCCGATCCGGAGCTCGACGCGGTCGTGATCGCCACGCCGGTGCCGACCCACGCGGCGCTTGCCGTGCGCGTGGCCGAGGCCGGCAAGCACTGCTTCGTCGAGAAGCCACTCGCCCAGTCGGTCGCCGAGGCCGAGGACGCGGTCGCCGCCGCCCGCGCCGCGGGACGGGTGCTGATGGTCGGTCACCTGCTCGAGTACCACCCGGGCCTCGAGAAGCTGAGGGAGATCGCCGGCTCCGGCGAGCTCGGCGACATCCACTACATCTACGGCAACCGCCTCAACCTCGGCAAGCTGCGCGCCGAGGAGAACGCGCTCTGGTCGCTCGGCGCGCACGACGTCTCGGTGGTGCTGCGGCTCGCGGGCGGCGAGGAGCCGATCGAGTGCACGGCGACCGGCGAGTCCTACATGCGCGAGGGGATCGAGGACGTCGTCTTCGCCTACCTTCGCTTCGCGTCCGGGCTCGCGGCGCACCTGCACCTCTCGTGGCTGGACCCGCACAAGGAGCGCCGCTTCACGGTGGTCGGCTCGAGGAAGATGGCGACGTTCGACGACATGGAGGTCGAGCGCAAGCTGACCGTCTACGACAAGGGCTTCGACCAGGACTCGAGCTCCTACGGCGAGTACATCACCCGCTCGGGGGACATCCACAGCCCGCAGATCCCCAACGACGAGCCGCTGCGGATCGAGTGCCGCCACTTCGTCGACAGCGTGCGCAGCGGCGAGCCGCCGCGCTCCGACGGGGCGAGCGGGCTGCGCGTCGTGCGCGTGCTCGAGGCGTTGCAGCAGTCGCTCGACGGGAGCCGCCGCGGTGTCGGCGCCGTCTGAGCTGGGCGATCCACGCGGCGCCGGGGTGCGGCGATGAGCGACCTGAGCCCTTCCGACCGGGCGCCGGGCCTGCTGCTCGGCCGCGGTGTCGAGCTTCCGGGCGACGTCGAGCTTGGCGGCCACGTCGTGATCCACGCGGGCACGGTCGTCGGCGCCGGCGCGCGGATCCAGGACGGGGCGATCGTCGGTAAGCCGCTGGCGCTCGGGCCGCGCTCGACCGCCTCGCGCGCGGCGCCGGCGCCGGCGCGGATCGGGGCGGGCGCGACCGTCTGCGCCGGGGCCGTAGTGGTGGCCGGCGCGACCCTCGGCGAGCGGGCGATCGTCGGCGACCAGGCGCAGCTGCGCGAGCGCTCTGTGGTAGGCGCCGAGTCGGTGATCGGGCGTGGCTCGGCCGTCGACAACGACGTTACGATCGGCGCGCGCGTGCGGATCCAGACCGGTTGCTACGTCACGGCCCACTCGACGATCGAGGACGACGTCTTCGTCGCGCCCGGCGTGACGCTCACCAACGACGACACGATGGGCCGCCACGGACCCGATCGCGTGCTGCGCGGCGCGACGCTGCGCCGCGCCTGTCGCATCGGCGGGGGAGCGGTGCTGGTGCCCGGCGTGGAGATCGGCGAGGAGGCGTTCGTCGCCGCCGGCGCGGTCGTGACCAAGGACGTGCCGCCGCGCGGCGTGGCGATCGGCGTGCCGGCCCGCGTCGTGCGCGAGGTTCCCGACGAGGACCTGCTGGAGCGGTGGGTGTGATCGGGGGTCGCAGGCGGCGCGCCGGCGGCCTCGCGCGTCGCCGCGGTGGGCTGCGCGCCGACCGGACGACGTTCGCGCTCGGCGGCGTCGCCACGGCGCTCGCGGGGGCGGTGGTGGCGGGGGAGCTCGCGCGCGTCTGGCGCCGCGGCTCGGCGCCGCTGCCGACCGAGACCGAGGAGCCACTGCTCGCGGCGGCCGAGGCGGTCGCCGAGACGGCGGCGGTCGCGACCAGGGGCTACCGCGACGTCCCGGCGCGCGAGAACGCCCTCTTCAACCTCTTCACCTCGTTCGTGACGACCTTCGTCTCGGTCCGAGGGATCACGACGCTGCTTCGCGGTCGCCGGACGATCGGCCCGTTCCGCAACGTGATCGTCGGACGCCGCCACATCCACCACTACGTTCCGGGGATCCTGCTGACCTTCCTGTCCGGATCCGCCGCGATCGCGACCCAGCGCGAGGGCCTCGAGTCCTGGCTGGCGATCCCCTTCGGAGCCGGCATGGGACTGACGCTCGACGAGTCCGCGTTGCTCCTCGAGCTCGACGACGTCTACTGGACCGAGGAGGGGATCGTCAGCGTCCAGATCGCCCTCGCGGCGATCGCGATGCTGTCGGCGGTCGCGCTCGCCACCCGCTTCCTGCGCCGCGGCGAGCAGCTCGTGCTGGAGGACGTCGCCGGCGGGCTCTAGGCGGCGGCGGCCGAGGAGCGCAGCGGCTCGGCGGCTTCGGTCCAGATGATCTCGTCGCGCGCGGGGCCGACGCCGACGGTGACGACCGGGATGCCGAGCTGCTCCTCGATGAAGTCGAGGTAGGCGCGCGCGTTGGCCGGCAGGTCCTCGAGCGAGCGGGCGCCGGTGATGTCCTCGCTCCAGCCGGGCAGCTCGACATATTCGCCGCGCGCGCGGTGCAGCACCGACTGGTGGTAGGGGAAGTCTTCGAACGCCGCGCCCTCGGGGCCGGTGTAACGGGTGGCGACGCGGATCGGGTCGATCCCGGTCAGCACGTCGAGCTTGGTCACCACGAGACCGGTGAGGCTGTTGATGCGCACGCCGTAGCGGAGCGCGACGAGGTCGAGCCAGCCGCAGCGGCGCGGCCGGCTGGTCGTCGTGCCGAACTCGTGGCCGGCCTCGCGCAGGCGGTCGCCGATCTCGTCGTGCAACTCGGTCGGGAACGGCCCGGCGCCGACACGCGTGCAGTAGGCCTTGGCGATGCCCCAGACCTCGTCGATCGCCTTCGGGCCGACGCCGGCGCCGTCGCAGGCGGCGCCGGCGACGGTGTTCGAGGAGGTGACGAACGGATAGGTGCCGTGGTCGATGTCGAGCAGCGCGCCCTGGGCGCCCTCGAAGATCACCAGCTTGCCCTCGTCCAGCCCCTTCCACGCGATCGGGGGCGTGTCGGCGATGTGCGGCGCCAGGCGCTGCCCGAAGGCCATGTAGTCCTCGACCATCTGGTGCATGTCGAGTCGCGGGTCCTTCTCGAACTCGCGCAGTGTCAGGCGCTTGGGCTCCAGCGCGGCGGCGATCTTCTGCTTCAGGATCTGCTCGTCGAGGATGTCCTGCACGCGAATGCCGAGCCGCGCGGCCTTGTCGGCGTAGCACGGACCGATGCCCCGCTTGGTGGTGCCGATCTCGCGCTTGCCGAGCTTCGCCTCGCCGGCCTGGTCGAGCAGCAGGTGGTAGGGCATGATCAGATGGGCGTTGGCCGAGACCCGCAGGCCCTGGAGGTCGACGTCGCGCCGCCGCAGGCCGTCGATCTCCTCGATCAGCACGCGCGGGTCGACCACCACGCCGTTGCCGATCACGCAGTTGACGCCGGGGTAGAGGATCCCCGACGGGATCAGGTGGAACTTGAAGACGTCCTCGCCGCGAACGATCGTGTGGCCGGCGTTGTTGCCGCCCTGGAAGCGGATCACGGCGTCGGCCTGCTCGCCGAGCAGGTCCACGACCTTCCCCTTCCCCTCGTCGCCCCACTGGGCGCCGACTATCACCAGTCCAGGCATGACGGGACGAGTGTACGGGGCCTCAGCCCGCGGACGACAGGCGGAGATCCGGGCCCATGATCGGCAGCGGATCGCCGCAGATCTCCAGCAGCCGCGACACCGTCCGCGCGCCGATCTGCTCGCGCAGCTCGTCGAGATCGACGATGTTCGTCGTGACGACGATCGAGCGCTCGTCCTGCCAACGCTCGTTGACGATCGCGTAGAGCTGCTCGAGCACCCACTCGGTGCGCTTCTCGGCGCCGAGGTCGTCGAGGTGCAGCAGGTCGACCGAGCACAGCCGCCGGAACAGGCTCATGTACGAACCGGTCGAGTCGCTGTCGTAGGTGTCCTTGATCTCGGCGAGCAGGCGCGTCACCGGGTACACCGCGACCGAGCGGCCCGCCTTCTCGGCGGCCCGCGAGACGAGCATCGCCAGCGAAGTCTTGCCCGTTCCGAGGTCGCCGGTGAACCACAGGCCGCGCCCGGCGTCGACGTTTGCCTCCACGCCCTCGACGAACGCGCGCACCGGTCGCAGCACGAACGGGTCGAGGTCGCAGATCGGCTTGCGGTCGAACGACACGCCGCGGAACTTCTTCGGGATGCCGGTGCCCATCCCGCGGCTGATCGCCTTGCCGATCCGGCGCTCGCGGCACTCGCAGGGAGTGGCGGTGCCGTCCTCCTGCAGCACCCAGCCGTTGCCCTCGCAGACTCCCAGCGGGCAGTCCGATCGATCGTCGTCGGCGCGCTCGGCGTCGGGGACCGGGCGCAGGCGCATCAGGCCGCCCCGCCGATCGCGCCGGCGGTCTCCGCGACGCGCTCGCGCGCGATGCTGGCGAACTTCGGATAGCGCTCGAGGAAGGTCAGCTCGACGTGGCCGACCGGTCCGTTGCGGTGCTTGCCGATGATGATCTCCGCGACCCCCGGCTTCTCGGTCGTGTCGGGGTTGTAGTACTCGTCGCGGTAGACGAACATCACCATGTCGGCGTCCTGCTCGATGTTGCCCGACTCGCGCAGGTCCGACATCAGCGGCCGCTTGTCGGGCCGGGACTCGACCGCGCGCGAGAGCTGCGAGATCGCGATCACCGGGATGTGCAGCTCACGGGCGAGGATCTTCAGGCCACGGCTGATCTTGCCGACCTGCTCGACGCGACCGTCGCGGGGATCCTCGGCGCGCATCAGCTGGAGGTAGTCGACGATCAGCAGCCCGAGCGGGTTGCGCTGGTGCAGTCGGCGCGCCTTGGCGCGCAGCTCGAGCACGCCGAGATCGCTCGAGTCGTCGATGAACAGCGGCGAGGCGGCCAGCTTCTGGGTCGCCTGCAGCACCTTCGGCCAGCGGTCGGCCTTCACGCGCCCCTTGCGCAGCGACTCTCCGTTGATCTTCGCCCGCGAGGCGATGAAGCGCTGCGCAAGCTCGCCCTCCGACATCTCGAGCGAGAACAGCGCGACCGCCTTGCCGTGGTCGACCGCCGCGTTCTCGGCCATGCACGTCGCAAGCGCCGACTTCCCCATGGCAGGTCTTGCCGCGAGGACGATCAGGTTGCCGGGCTGGAAGCCGCCGGTGATGTCGTCGAGGTCGCGGTAGCCGCTCGGCGTGCCGGTCAGGCTCTGGCCCTCCTTCGAGAGCCGCTCGAGCTTGTCGAGCTCCTCGTGCAGGACGTCCTCGATCGTGCGCAGCTGCGACGAGTCGTGGTCGTGGCCGGCGCGGAAGATCGCCTGCTCGGCCTGCTCGACGAGCGCCCGTGGGTCGCCGCTATCGGTCGCGACCTTCTCCTGGATCTCGCGAGCGGCGCCGAGCAGCCGTCGGAGGATCGCGTGGTCGCGCACGATCCGGGCGTAGTCGCGCACGGCGCCCGCGGCCGGCACCATCGTCGGCAGCGCGTGGATATAGGCTGCGTCGCCGGCCTCCTCCAGCTTGCCCTCGCGCTTGAGGTCGTCGCAGACGGTGATCGCGTCGACCGCCTCCGGCTCCGCCTTCTCCTTCAGGCGCATCATCGCGCGGAAGATCAGCTGGTGGCGCGGCCGGTAGAAGTCCTCCGCCGTCAGCCGCAGATCCACGAAGATCTGGTCCAGAGCCTGCTCCGTGAGCAGGATCGTCCCCAGCACCGCCACCTCGGCCTCGTCGTTCTGCGGCGGCACACCGCCGAGCTCGCTCATGCATCCCTCCAGCGACGTCTACGAGTAGCGGTAGCCGCACGAGAACCAAGCCTCGCAAGGACGCAGGCAGGCCATAGGGCGTCAGCCCATGGCTTGCCGAGGACGCCGCGAGGCGCCGGTTCGCAGCCGGCTACCGCTACTCGTGGGTGACGATGGTCTTGACCTCGGCGGTGACTCCCTCGGAGACCTCGACGGTGACCATGTGCGTGCCGGTGAACTTGATCGGCTCGGCGATCTGGATGTTGCGCTTGTCGACCTTGATGCCGCGCGCCTGCTTGATCGCCTTGGCAATCTCCTGCGCGGTGACCGAGCCGAAGAGCCGCCCGTCGTCGCCGGCCTGCTGGGCGATCGTGAGCACGGTCTTGCGCAGCAGCGCGGCGTTCTCCTCGGCGCGCTCGACCTTCTCGATCTCGGCCCGCTCCGCCGCCTCCTTGCGGCGCGTCGCCTCGGCGAGCGCGCCGGGCGTCGCACGCTCCGCGAGCTTGCGCGGTGCGAGGTAGTTGCGCAGATAGCCGGGGGTGACGTCGATCACGTCGCCGCGCTCCCCGAGCGTGTCCACGTCCTGAAGCAGGATCGCCTGAGCCATAACGAGTCGGCAATGGTACAGACCTGGGACTGGCGATCCTGCTGTCGGGCCGCTTTAGAACGGGATGTCGTCGTCTGAGCTGCCGCTGGCCGCCGGCGCCGGCTGCAGGTCCGATGTGTCGACGGGAACGTCGGCCTGCGGCGTGAAGCGCTGGCCGTTGCCGCCGCCGCCACCGTCGTCGCGCCCGCCGAGGAACTGGACCGAGTCGGCGACGATCTCGACGGATTGACGCTTGTTGCCGTTCTGGTCCTCCCACTCGCGCCACTCCAGGCGCCCGTCGAGGGCGACCGGCCGTCCCTTCGATAGGTACTGGGCGCAGTTCTCCCCCTGGGCGCCCCACACCGTCACGTCGAAGTAGTTGGGCTTGTCGACCCAGTTGCCGGACGCATCCTTGCGCCGCGTGTTGCAGGCCACGCGGAGGCTGCACACCGATGTGCCGCTGGGCGTGCTGCGCAGCTCCGGGTCGCGCGTGAGGTTGCCCGTGAGGACGACCCGATTGATGTTGGTGGCTGCCATCTGAAGGCTCCCTTGGTCTGGACGTCTCAGCCGATCTCCGAGGGTAGCCCTGCGCCAGGATCGACCGGGCGACCCTTCCCGCGCAGACCGTCTTTTTTCGGTCGCAATGGGCCAAGCCGTCACACATGTGCGTACTCCGTGCGGCTAGACGCTCGCTCGGCAGCGGTACATGCGTGGGAGAAGAACGCGCCCGGGACGGCGCGGTCGCGTTGGAGGAAGACGGAGGCGAGGGCGAGCGGGGCCTCCGGAGGCGCTGCGCGGCGAGGAGGGCGCGCCGGGGTGCTACTCGTCGGCGCCGGCGGGCTCGGGCTCGGGCGCCTGCGTGGGCTCGGGCTCTGGCTCCTGCGACGGCGCGGGCTCTGACGCCTGCGTGGGCTCGGGCTCTGGCGCGGCGTCGGCGGCGGCGCGAGCGGCGACCCGACTGCCCTCCGGCTCGTCCGGGCGGCTGACCCGCACGGGCTCGGGTGCGGCGGGAACCTCGGGTCCGCCGGGCTTCTGGCGGATGATGCGGAAGCGGAGGACACCGTCCATGATCTTGAGGCTGGCGTTGAGCCGCTCGAGCAGCTCGTTCCCGCCCTCGAACTGGATCAGCTTGTAGTCCGCCTCGGGCCGGTGGTCGATCTCGAACGTCGTGCGCCGGTTGCCCCAGTCGTGGAGAGCGACGTCGGTGCCACCGTCCGCGATCGTCCCCCGCACGTCGGCGAGGATCTCCTGCCGCCGCTCCTCGGGAGCGGCCGCGTCGAGCAGCAGCATCAGGTCGTAGAGGTGAGCCATCGGCGCGGCACCATAGCAGCGCCCACCCCGCATTCCCGCTCCCCAGGGGGCGAACGGGGTCGGCCCAACCCTGCATCGAGGTGCCCCGACGCCGCCCGACCCTGATCTCGCGCATCCGCTGGGCGAACGTCGCCCGTCTCGCTGCTTTCGTGGTCGCGGTTGCCTTGGTCGTCTCGGGTCCGGGCGGTGAGGGGGATGGCGCCCGCGCCCCGTTCGGTCCGCCTCCGCCGCCGAGCCCGGGGCCTGGGACGATCACGCTCCCTCACTCTGCGGTCACCGACCGAGCGAAGCGAGGCCGGGCGGGCGCCGCTGACTCAGGCGCTCGGGGCCATCTCGCCAAGCCGCTGCGGATGAAGGCGCGTGCGGGGTGGAAGGCTCACTCGCTGAGGCGGCAGGCCGTATCTCGTCCGGCTCGGCGCGCTCGCCGTGGTGCCGACCGCTCCGTGGCAGGTAGGGAGCGACAGCGGGGGCGTCGGTTTGAGCGGCGTCGGCAGCCTCCATCCAGATCCGCGCCCGTCCCGCCATCCCCGCCGAGCCCTCCTCCAGCGGCGCCGAGGGCTGTCGCACCGCCACCCGCACCCCAGGCCCCTGCGCCTTCGGGCGAGTTCACTCCCGATCCCTAGATCCCGCCCGCCCAATCGACCGAATGGACGATTGAGCACACCCTGGTGTGCAAGAACGTCCATTCGGCTCTGAATCACCCCGTTCGAGCGCGAGTGGAAGGTTGACTGCGCCAGGGCCCCCGCAAACGTCCACTCGCGCTTCGCAGCGCAGCGTTCGGGGTGGCGAGTGGAAGTTTGATTGGGCCAGGACCCACCCAATCGTCCACTCCTGCTTTGCATCACAGCGTTCGAGCGCGAGTGGAAGGTTGATTGGGCTAGCTAGGGACCCCACAATCGTCCACTCGCGCTTCGCATCAGGGCGTTTGGGGGGCGAGTGGAAGGTTGATTGGGCTAGGGCCCACAGAAACGTCCATCGAGCGGCTGTAGACGCCTCTTCCGCGGGTGGCGACGGTGGCGACCTTTCGCCCGCAGCCGCAGCGAGCGGAGCGTCGCGCGGAGCCCCTGCCGTCGAACCACGCCACGAGCCCTACACGGCAACCCGCGCCAGGCACGGGGCGGAGTCGCAGCGGAGCGAGCGGAGGCGAGGACGAAAGACGCCACCGGAGACAGGACCCGCGGCCACCAACGCCACAGCCCGCACGCTCCAAGGACACCGGACCGATCGAAGCCACACGGCCGAAACAGGCCGTCGGCCAAGCCCCCAGACCTACGAGACGACCGGCTCCGCTCCGCGCGACTTCGCCTCGATGTCGGCCAGCTGGTCGTCGACCCAGTCGCCAGGGTCGCGCGCGGTGACGACCCGCTTGAGCCCCTCGGCCCGCCAGGAGCGCTCCTTGGCCGACATCGTCAGCGCCCGGTAGATGGCGTCGGCCTGCTCCTGGACGTCGAAGGGGTTGACCGAGAGGGCGAACTCGGCGAGCTCCTCGTGGGCGCCGGTGTTCTCGGAGAGCAATGAGACGCCGTGGCGCTCGTTGACCAGTGGGCCCTCCTTGGCGATCAGGTTCATGCCGTCGAACATCGCGTTGACCATCAAGAGGTCGTAGTGCTTGTAGGCGGCGATCGCCTCCTCGAGGTTCTCGCGCAGGCGGAGGTCGATCGGCATCCAGTCGGTGGTGCCGTGGCGGTGGTTGACGACGGCGACCAGCGCCTCGATCCGCTCGAGGTACTCGGCGTACTGGGGGACGTCCTGGCGCGAGGGGATCAGGTGGGCGATGAAGGTGACCTGCTCCTTGAACTCGGGGTGCTGCTCGAGGAACAGGTCGAAGGCGCTGAAGCCGCGCAGGATGTTCTTCGACAGGTCGGCGCGGTCGACGCGCAGGATCAGGTGCTCGCGCCGGCGGCGCAGGATCTCGCGCTCGTACTCGTGCACGGCGGGCCGCTGGGCGGTCCGCCTGAAGGTGTCGGCGGAGATCGGCAGCGGGTAGGCGCGCACCCAGACGTCGCGGCCGTTGAAGCGCACGACGCCGGCGCGCTCGTCGACGTCGAGGTCGAACAGCTCGCGGCAGCAGAGCAGGAAGTTGCGCCGGTAGGCGCGCGTGTGGAAGGCGACGATGTCGTTGGCGAGGATGCCCTCGAAGACGTCCTCGCGCATGTCGCGCGGCAGGACCCGCCAGGCGTCGGGCTGGGTCCAGGGGATGTGGACGAAGTGGTGGAGGAAGACGTCGGGACGCGCCTCGCGGATGAACCGCGGCGCCGCGTAGAGGTGGTAGTCGTGGAGCATCACGACGGCGTCTGCGACGCCGTCGATCTCCTCGAGCACAGCGTCGGCGATGTCGCGGTTGACCGTGAGGTAGCCGTGCTCGTAGGCGTCGACCTCGAGGCGCCCGACGTCCGGCGCGTTCGAGAGGTCCCAGAGGTAGTGCTGGATGAACCACAGCATCGGGTTGGCGACGACGTTGTAGAAGCGGTCGTAGGCCTCGGGCTCGGAGACCACGAGGCGCATCTGGTAGGTGACCCCGTCGAGCTCGACGGGGAAGCTCTTGCCCCCCTGCTCGGCCTCCATCTCGACGTCCTCGTCGGACATGGCGGAGGCGATCCAGAGCGCGTCGCGGTGGTGGACCAGCCCGGTCAGCGCCGTGACGAGGCCGCCACCGCCGCGGCTCGCGGCCAGCTCGCCGTCCGCTCCGCGCTCGAACGTCGCGGGCCCCCGGTTGGACACGAGAACGAGCTTTGGGTCGGCCGGGGTCACGGGCGCTTGGGGGTGGTTACCGGGATGAGGAGAAGATACGCAGCCAGTCGCGCAAGAGCCGCGGCGTCAGGAAGCTCGAGCGCACGAGCTCCTTGCCGGCGCGCCCGAGCCGGACCCCGAGCTCGGGGTCCGCGAGGAAGGCCAGCGCCCGGTCGGCGCAGTCCTCCGGCGACGAGACGAGGTAGCCGGTCTCGCCGTCGAGGACCTGCAGCGGGATGCCCCCGACGTCGCCGCCGATGAACGGCCGGCTCTTCCAGAGCGCCTCCGAGACGGTCAGCCCGAACCCCTCGCGGGTCGACTTCTGGATCATCACGTCGGCCTGCGACTGGAACGCGTTGACCTCGATCGCGCCGACGTTGTTGAAGTTGTTGAGGATGTGGACGTCGGGGTCGCCGTCGGCGTGGGCGATCGTCTGGTTGAAGAAGTCCCAGCCCTCGGGATCGTCGGTCGCCATCGATCCGACGAGCGCGAGCTGGACCTCCGGCCGCTCGTCGTTCACGCGGCGGTAGGCGTCGATGACGCCGATCGGGTCCTTCCAGGGGTCGAAGCGCGACACCTGGCAGATCAGCGGCCGGTCGACGTCGATGCCGAACTGGTCGCAGACGAAGGCCGCGTCCTCGGACGAGAGCCGCATGTTCTTCGGCGACAGCGGGTCGATCGCCGGCGGGACGATGTGCACGTCGGGCACGCCGTTGCGGGCGCGCAGCGCCCCCGGCACGTACTTGTCCATGTGGAACAGGGCGTCGTCGTAGCCGGAGACCAGCGGGGCGAGCCGCTCGATCGCCGTCGGGTTGGGCTCGGAGAGGTCGATGTGGCAGCGCCAGATCCAGCGCGCCGCTCGCTCGGGGACGTGCTCGCGGATCGCCGCGGGCTGCGGGTCGTGGACGACGATCACGTCCCAGTCGCCCTCGATCTCGCGCGAGTTCAGCTCGTTGTACTTCGCGAAGATCTGCCACTGCTCGGGGGTCATGTCGTGCGGGTCGCCCTGCAGGGCGTTGTGGAGCTGCTTGGTGACGTTGTAGAACTCCTCGCGCCCGAGCATCACCTGCCACTCGACCTCGATCCCGACGTCGGCCATCAGCGGCACGAGCGTGTACAGGATCTCGGCGACGCCGCCTCCGAACGCGGTCGCCGAGAGGTGCAGGACCCGCAGCCCGCGCAGCTCGCTCGACAGCTCGACGACCTCCTCCACGAGCGGCTTGCCGGCCAGGTGCGTGTAGTCGGCGAGGCTCTTGTGGGCGACCGGGACCGGCTGGAGCATCAGGCGGCGAGTCGCTTGACGAGCAGCGCGTGGCGCGAGTTCAGCTCCGCCTCGTCGACCGTCGCCTCGACGATCGCGCGCGAGAGCGCCAGCTCGTCCTCCGGGGTGTCGACCGGCGCGCCGCGCAGCTCCAGCTCGAGCCGGTTGTCGTGCAGGCGGAAGCTGAAGTCGACCATCGCGTCGGGGTCGCGGTCGTCGGTGACGAACCGCGACGCTGCCTCCGTGATGGCGAGCTTGAGGTCGGCCACCTCGGCGTGCTCGAGCGGGGTCAGGCGACAGATCGCCGACAACGCGAGCCGCGCGAGCACGAGATAGCTCGGCTTGGCAGGCACGGATATCTGCACGTCGTGGCTCTCCCGCTTGAGCGACGTCACGTTCATCAACCTACCCGGAAAGCGGGGAAAGGCCTCTCCCCGATTCGGGCGACGTCCGCGGCGCGCAGGCGTCCGCCGGAGCCGGCGGCGAATCGGTCTCGGGCCGCGCTCACTCGTCGCGCCGCGGCGCGGCCGGTAGCTGGAGGGTGAACGCCGCCCCGGCGCCGTTGTCGGTCGCGCGCAGCGACCCGTCCATGCGCTCCGCCAGCTCGCGCGCGATCGCCAGGCCGAGGCCGGCGCCCTTGCTCGCGCCGCCGGTCACGAAGCGGTCGAAGACGGGCTTTCCGGCCGGCAGCCCGGGGCCCGCGTCGGCGACGGTCAGCGCCGCGCCGGCGGCGTCGCCGCCCGCGCTCACCTCGACCTTCGTGCCGGGAGGCGTGTGGCGCAGCGCGTTGTCGAGCAGGATGCGCACGATCTGCGCCACGCGCTCGCGATCGCAGCGAGCCTCGATCCCGTCCTCGGGCAGCGTCAGGCGCAGGTCGGTGGCGTGCTCCTTCATCGCGGGCGTGAACTCCCCGGCGACCGACTGGGCGACCTCCGTGAGGTCGACCGGCTCGACCTCGACCGCCAGCGACCCGGTGTCGAGCCGCGAGAGGTCGAGCAGGTCGACCGCCAGCTTCTGAAGCCGCTGGACCTGCTTGGCCATCTCGTCTAGGAACTCGCGCCGCTCGCTCTCGTCGAGCTCCTCGTCGCGCAGCAGCTCGACGAACCCGCCGAGCGAGAAGATCGGCGTCCGCAGCTCGTGCGACGCCGTCGCGACGAACTCCCGCCGCGCGACCTCGACCAGCCGCAGCTGCGCCTGCATCTCGTTGAACGCGCGCGTGAGCTGGCCCAGCTCGTCCTCGGAGTCGACCGGCAGCGGCTCGACGTGGTGGCCCGCGGCGACGTCCTCGGCGGCGTGCTCGAGCCGCCGCACGCGGCGCGCCAGGGTCTGGGCGACGATCGCGCCGCCGACGAGCGCCAGCAGCAGCGCGATCCCCCCCGCGAGCAGCAGCCGGCCACGCACGAACGAGACCGTCGCGTCGACGTCGTCGAGCGCGCGCGAGTAGAGCGCCACGCGGGCGAGGTCGCCCTCGAAGAGCAGCGGCTGGGCGACCTGGCCGAGCTCCTCGCCGCGGAAGCGGATCTGGCCGGCCGTGATCCGCCCGCTGCGCAACGCCCGCCGCACGAGCGCGTCGTTCTCTGGGACGTCGCGCTCCTCGCGCGAGTCGCTGGTGACGTAGAACTCGTCGGGGCCGCGGCCGAGCGCCTGCTGGACGCTGAACAGGGTCAGGCGCGCGTCGGTGGCGTCGGCGATCGCGCGCACGCGGCGGTCGAGCTGCGGGGCGGTGATGTCGCGGGCGCGTGTGAGCGCGTCGAGCCGCGCCTGCGATCCCGCCGCGACCCGCGCGGTGTCCTCGAGCTTCTGCTGACGCAGGTTCGACTCCAGCTCCGGCACGACGATGAAGTAGAGGACGGCGAAGGCGGCGGCGGTGATGCCGAAGAACAGCAGCGTCAGCTTGTCGCGCAACGAGCGTGGCCAGGGCGGGCCGGGGCGCGCGCTCATCGGTCGCGGAAGCGGTATCCGACGCCGCGCACGGTCATCACCAGCTCGGGCTTCTTGGGGTCCGCCTCGAGCTTCTCGCGCAGGTGGCGGATGTGGACGTCGACGGTGCGCGGGTCGCGGTACGACGAGTCCCCCCAGACGCGCTCGAGCAGCGTCGAGCGGCTGTAGACGCGGCCGGGGTGGCGGGCGAGCGCGGCGAGGATCTCGAACTCGACGTAGGTCAGCCTGATCGGCTTGCCGGCGAGCGTGACGAGGCGCTTGTCGAAGTCGATCCGCAGCTCGCCGTCCTCGAGCGGCTCCTGCGAGACCTCCTCCGCGCGGGCGCTCTGCGAGCGGCGCAGCACCGCCTTGACGCGGCTGCGGAACTCACGCACCGAGAACGGCTTGGTGATGTAGTCGTCGGCGCCGAGCTCGAGCCCGAGCACCTTGTCGATCTCCTCGACGCGCGCGGTCAGCATGATGATCGGCACCGAGCTGGTCGCGCGCACCTGGCGGCAGACCTCGAAGCCGTCGACCTTCGGCAGCATCAGGTCGAGCACGAGCAGGTCGAACGACCCGTCGCGCAGCCGGTCGAGCGCCTCGCGGCCGTCGAACGCGCAGACCACCTCGTAGCCGTCCTTGCGCAGCGGGTAGGCGAGCAGCTTCTGGACCGACTGCTCGTCGTCGACGAGGAGGATGCGGGGAGCCTGCTGAGCCATCGGTGGGGCGCTGCACGCGAAGCGCCGGCGCCTGCCCGAGATTGTAGGTTGGACCGGACGTGAGGAGCCGGCCTTGATCGAGCCGAGGATCTACCGGGCGGCGTTCGTGCCGGCGCTGCTGGCGGTCGTGCTCGTGATGTTCTCGCTCGAGAGCCGCCCGCGGCCGCTGCCGCAGGGACTGGCCGCCGACGTCCTCTTCGACGGCGAGCAGGCCGCGGCCGAGGCCCGCCGGATCGCCGCCGACCATCCCGACCGGCGGGCCGGGACGCCCGGCGACCTGGCCGCCGCGGCCGACGTGCGGCGGGCGTTCGCCGACGCCGGCTTCACGGTCGAGGCGCAGCGCTTCGACGACGACGGCCGCGAGCTGGTGAACGTGATCGGCCGGCGCGCCGGCAGGTCGCGCCGCCAGGTCGTGGTGGTGGCGGCCCGCGACGCGCCCGGCGTGCCGGACGCCGCGGGCAGTGCGGCCGACACCGCCGCCCTGACCGAGCTGGCGCGCGTCTTCGAGGGCCGGCCGTCGAGCAAGACGCTGGTGCTCGCCTCGGTCGACGGCTCGGCGCTCGGCGACGTCGGCGTGACGCGGCTGCTCGACGAGATCGACGGGCCGGAGCTGGTCGACGGAGTGCTCGTGCTGTCCGGCCTCGGCGCCGGGGCGGGCGGTCCGCCGGCGATCGTCGGCTGGGGCAACGACACCGCACGCGCCGGGATCGGGCTGCAACGCACGGCCGCCGAGTCGCTGCGCGAGGAGCTCGAGGCGCCGGCCGCGGGCGCGAGCGCGCTCGGCCAGGTGGCCCGGCTGGCGTTCCCGCTCGGGATCGGCGGCCAGGGCGAGCTGCTCGTCGAGGGCTACGACGCGGTCCGGATCTCGGGCGACGGCGAGCTGTCGGACGCCTCGCCGTCGCGGCCGGTCGACGAGGACCGCCTCGGCGGCCTCGGGCGCGCGACGCTGCGCACGATGACGGCGCTCGACCAGAGCCCGCCCCCGGAGCGCGGGCCGCGCACCTACGTCACCGTGGCGAGCCAGGTGATGCCCGGCTGGGTGCTGGCCGTGCTGGCCGGGATGCTGATCATCCCGGCGGCGGCGGCCAGCGTCGACGCCTTCGCGCGGGCGCGCCGCCGCCGTGTCGCGGTCGGGCCCTGGCTGCTGTGGATCGCCGCCGCGGCGCTGCCGCTGGCGCTCGGCTTCGGTGTGGCGGAGCTGCTCGCGCTGGCGGACGCCACGCCGGAGCCGCCGCAGGCCCCGGTGGCCCCGGACCTCTATCCGCTCGACGGCCCGGCGATCGCGGTCCTGGCGATCGTGGCGGTCGTCGTGGCGCTGAGCTGGCTGGCGCTGCGCCGCTTCGCCGGGCCGCCCGCCCGCAAGCTCGGCGACGCGCCTGGGTCAGGAGTGGCGGTGGCGCTGGTCCTGAGCGCCGCGACGACGGCGCTGTGGCTGATCGACCCGTTCGCGGCGCTCGTGGCGGCGCCGGCGCTCCATCTCTGGATCCTGGCGACGCTCGTCGATCCGCTGCCGCGCAGGCGGGTGCGAGCCGGCCTGATCGCCGGCGGGCTGCTGCTGCCCGCCCTGCTGGCGATCTACCAGCTCTTCGTCTTGGGCGTCGACCCGCTCGGCGGCGCCTGGTACCTGCTGCTGCTCGTCCTGGGCGGCCATGTCGGCTTGGCGTCGGTCGCGGTCGGAGCCGTCTTCGCGGCGGTGCTCGCGTCGGTCGTGGCGATCGCCCGCCGCCCCTCTGCCGGCGACGAGCGCGAGATCCCGGCTCCGACGACGCGCGGGCCGCTCAGCTACGCGGGTCCCGGCTCGCTGGGTGGCACCGACAGCGCCCTGCGGCGCTGACGGCGGCCGACACTCGTCCATCGGAAGCCGGCATTCTCAGCTTCGGCGGTCCGCCGGCCGAACAGGGGAGACATGAGCCGCACGCTGCAGAACGCGATCGCCAGCGGCGAGTACAGGGTCGATCCCGAGGCGGTCGCGCTCGCGATGATCGCCCGGGCGCGCACGCTGCGGGCCGCCCGAAAGGCCCCGGCCTGCTCAGAGGTGCTCGTAGCCCCGGAGCGAATCGAGATCCGCCGCGTCGGCGCCCGTGAAGTGGACGCCTTCCCCGTCGAGCGCACGGCCTAGCCGCGCCAGCGGGACGTCGGCGGCCCGCGCCGCCGCGTCCCAGCGGTCGGCCGGGATCGTGAACAGCAGCTCGTAGTCCTCGCCGGCGGCGATCGCCAGCTCGGCCGCCTCCCGGCCCGCCGAGGCCGCGACCTCGGCGACGCCGCGCTCGATCGGCAGCGCCCCGGCGTCGAGCTCGAGGCCGCACCCGCTTGCGCGCGCGAGGTGGCGCCCGTCGGTCGCGAGGCCGTCGCTGAGGTCGATCATCGCCGTCGCGCCCGCCAGCGCGAGCGCGCGGCCCGCGGCGAGGCGAGGGGCCGGCCGGCGGTGGCGCGTGGCGAGCCCCTCCGCCACCGCCCGGTCGATGCCGGCGCCCGGACTCGAAGCTCGCCGCGGTGCATCCCCTGCGCGCGGCGCCGATTCCTCCGCGCCGCGCGGCTCTGCCCCGCCGCTTCGCACGAGCAGCAGCCCGGCTCCGGAGCCGCCCAGCTCACCGGTCACGCCGACGACGTCTCCCGGCCGGGCACCGTCGCGGCCGACGAGCTCGTCCTCGCCGTCGGCCCAGCCGGTGACCGACACGGCGATCGTCAGCGATCGCGCCCTGACGACGTCGCCGCCGGCGATCGTCGTCCGCGTGGCCCGCGCCAGCGCCGTCATCCCACCGACCAGCTCGAGCGCCGCGTCCGCCGGGAAGGCCTGCGGGAGCGCCAGCGACACGTAGGCCTCGCCGGCCTCGGCTCCCATCGCGGCGAGGTCCGACAGCGCCGTCGCGAGCGCCTTGTGACCGACGTCGGCCGGCGAGTGCGTGGTCAGGTCGAAGTGGACGCCGTCGGCGATCGTGTCGATCGACGTGACGGCGAACGGTCGCGCGCGCACGACCGCCGCGTCGTCGCCGGTCCAGCGCACCACCCGTTCCCCGGGATCGCCGAGCGAGCGACGGATCGCCTCGATCAGCTCCAGCTCGCCCACCGGAAGCCCGAGCCCCGTGCTCAGGGGCTCTGGACGCCGCCGCCCGGGCTGCCGCCGGTCTGCGGGGCCGGCGCCGGGGTCGGCTCGGGGGCCGGCGCCACCTCGGGAGCCGGCTGCGGCGGGGCCTCGTAGGCGCCCGAGCTCTCGTCGCCCGTGCCCGTGTCCCCCTCGGTGTAGGCGTCGTCGCTCGAGTAGTCGTAGTCGTCGCCGGAGCTGTAGCCGCCGCCGCTCGCGTACTTGCCGAGGAACGGCGTGAACTCGGCGGGCTCCTTCGGCTCCGGGAAGCCGCTGCAGTCCTCGCCGTGGGCGGGGACCATGAACGCGTGCCAGACGGGCGCGGCGTGGCTGCCGCCCTGCGCCCCCGGCATCGCGACGCGGGCGTCCGGGTAGCCGACCCAGACGGCGGTCGACAGCTTCGGCGTGTAGCCGACGAACCAGGCGTCGGTCGCCTCGTCGGTCGTGCCGGTCTTGCCGGCCGCGGGACAGCCGTAGTTGGCCGCGACGCCGGTGCCCGACTGGACGTTCATCTCGAGGATCTTCGTCACCTCGTAGGCCTGGCCGTCGGTCAGCACGCGCTTGCCGTCGGACTTCGCCAGGTCCTCGCTCTTCCCGTCGGGGAACACGACCTTGCTGATCGCCGTCGGCTTGTGGCGGATCCCGCCGGAGGCGAGCGTCGCGTAGGCGTTCGCCATCTCGAGCGGCGTGACGCCGAGCCGCAGGCCGCCGAGCCCCTCGGACGGGTTGCAGTCGAGCTTCGTCGTGATGCCGAGCAGCTTGGCCGTCTCGCAGACCGACTCGGCCCCGACGTCGAGGATCAGCTGGGCGTAGATCGAGTTGTCCGACGCCAGCGTCGCGCGCGTGAGGCTCATCGTGCCGGCTCCCCTGCCACCGAACGTCTTCACCGTCCACGGCACCGAGCCGGGGATCTCGAGCGTGATCGGGCTGCGCGACGTGTAGCTCGTCGCGTCCGGGTCGACGCCCTTGCGGACCGCGGCCGTTAGGACCATCGTCTTGAACGCCGAGCCCGGCTGGCGATGTCCCTGCGCGGCGAGGTTGAAGGTCCGGTCCTGGTAGGTGCCGCTCGAGGCCATCGCCTTGATCTCGCCGTTCGCGGGGTCGATCGAGACGATCGCCGAGCTGGGGCCGGCCGGGTCGGCGTAATAGGAGTTGATCGCGTCGCGCGCGACGTCCTGCATCTTCGGGTTGATCGTCGTGTGGACCTCGAGCCCGCCGCGCCGCGCGACGCCGACGCCGTAGCGCTCGATCAGCTGCTCCTGGACGTAGTCGAAGAGGTACGGCTCGCGGCGCTGGGTGTAGCGCGTGCCCTGCTCGACGTCGAGCGGCGCGGCGACCGCCTCGTCGCGCTCGGCCGGCGTGATGTAGCCGTTGTCGGCCATCTGCGTGAGCACCTCGTTGCGGCGCTCCAGCGCGGCGGTCGAGTTGTGGAACGGGTTGTACTGCGACGGCGCCTGCGGCAGGCCGGCGAGCGTCGCCGCCTCGGGGAGCGTCAGCTCGCGCGCGTGCTTGTCGAAGAAGGTCTCGGCGGCGGCCTCGACGCCGATCGCCGTGCGACCGCCGACCGTCCCGTAGGGGACGTCGTTGAGGTAGTTCTCGAGGATCCAGCGCTTCGAGTGCTCCTGCTCGAGCTCGCTGGCCAGCTTGGCCTCGCGGATCTTGCGCTCGATGTTGCGCTTCGGGTCCTTGATGTAGAGCGCGCGCACCAGCTGCTGGGTGATCGTCGACCCGCCCTGCAGGCTCTTGCCCGACTCGAGGTTCTTGATCCCGGCGCGGACGATCGCTCCGTAGTCGACGCCGCCGTGCTCGTAGAAGTTCTCGTCCTCGATCGCGACCGTGGCGTCGCGCAGGTCCTGGGGCATGTCGGACCACTCGATCGGCGTGCGGATCTCGTCCGACTTGACGTAGCCGAGGCGCGAGCCGTCGGCGGCGAAGATCACCGAGTTGGCGCCCTTGTCGTCGGGCTTGAGCTCCGAGAGGGCGGGGGCGGTCGCGGCGACCGCGATCACGTAGCCGACGGCCGACAGCGCGGCGATCGCGGCGAGGGTGCCGAGGACGGCGAAGCCGACGAAGACGGGGCGGCCGGGGCGGGAGCCGCGGCGGCGGCGCTGCTTTCGCTGGCGGTAGGTCATCGGGGGAGGTGGCTCATGGCTGTCGTCCGGGCGCTGGTGGCCGCGGGTCCTGTCGACGGGGGAAGACCTTTTCGTGCTCGCAAGCTGCGCGCGAAAAGGCTTCCCCCGCGCCACCCGCGGAAGTGGCGTCGGCGGTCGACTTCCTCCTCAGGATAAAGCGTCGGTTCTCAACCGGCGAAGGCTCTCCTGCCTGAGCCGGGAGGCGGTGAGCCCGCGCTCGGCGGCGGTCTGGGCCCAGGTGGTGACGGCGAGGCGGATGCCGTCGTGGGTGATCTCGGCGACGCGGGCGTCGATGCCATCGGTGGCGGCGAGCAGCTCGATCGCTTGGTCGGCGTCGTCGCCGGGCTCGAGCCAGACGTCGACCTCGACCTTCACGCGCGGGTCGACGACGGTGTGGTTGACGATCGAGGACTGGGCGAGGCGCTCGTTCGGGACGACGAGGCGACGGCCGTCGTCGCAGCGGATCGAGGTGTAGGCGAGGCGGACGTCCTCGACCTCGCCGGTCTCCTCCTCGAAGGTGACGAGGTCGCCGACGCGGATCGGCTGAGCGATCGCGAGCGAGATTCCGGCGATCGCGTTGGCGAGCGTCTGGCGGGCGGCGAAGCCGACGACCAGGCCGAGCAGCGCGGAGGAGGCGAGCACGCCGGTGGCGACGCGCTTGACGGACGGGAACTGCGCCATCGCGAGCGCGACGCCGATCACGAGGATCGTCACGAAGACGAGCCGTCGCACCAGCCTCAGCCGCGTGTCGACCACGGGCGAGAGCTGCCCGCCGGCCACCCGCTCGCCGACGCGGTGGCCGTGGCGCTTGAGCGTGCGGTCGACGAGCTCGGCGATCGCGAACGCGGCGATCACGGTGGCGGCGGCCGTCAGCTCGTTGCGGTGCTCGGCGACGAACGACGCGGTCATGGGACCATCCGGCATCGGCATGACGCAGGAGGCTACCCACGCGCCCGCCGTCCAGGCACCGGCCGGCGGCGTCCTGACCCGCGCCCTCGCGCGTGCGCGCGCGTCTGAGGCGGTGCGCGCCGCCTGGCGGGCGTTCGCGTGGTCGCGGCTGGCGATCCTCGTCGTCGCCGTGTTCGCGGCGCTCTCGGCCGGCGAGGCGGTCGAGCGCAAGGCGGGCGGGTTCGACGTCCCGGCGGTAACGGCGCCGCTCGGCGGGGCGGGCGACGTCCTGGCCTCTCCGCTCGCGCGCTGGGACGCGGTCTGGTACCTGAGCATCGCCAACGACGGCTACGACGACGCCGACTCCCCGCGCCACGCCTTCTTCCCGCTCTACCCGCTGCTCGCGCGCGGCCTCGGGACGCTCGGCGGCGGCGGTCCGGCCGCCGTGCTGCTGGGCGCGTACGCGGTCGCGCTGGCGGCGTTCCTGGCCGCGCTGGTGCTGCTGCACCGGCTGACCGCGCTCGAGCTGGGTCGCCGCGCGGCGTGGCCGGCGCTGCTCCTGCTGGCGGTGTTTCCGGCGTCGCTGTACTTCGGCGCGCCGTACTCCGAGAGCCTGTTCCTGCTCTGCTCGGTCGGCGCGTTCTACGCCGCGCGCACCGAGCGCTGGGCGTGGGCGGGCGTCGCCGCGGCCGGAGCCTCCGCGACGCGCAGCGCGGGCGTCCTGCTGCTGCTCCCGCTCGCCTTCCTCTACCTCTACGGCCCGCGGGACGGGCAGCCGGCCGCGGAGTGGGGCGCCGGCGGCGATCGCCTGCGGCGGCTCGGGCCGCGGGCGTCTCGCCTGATCGCGCCGGTCGTCCCGCGCTACCGGATCCGTCCGAGCGTGCTGTGGCTGGCGCTCGCACCGGCGGGCCTCGCCGCCTACGCGGCCTATCTCGGGGTGGCCTACGGCGACCCGCTGTCGTTCTCGCACGTGCAGGAGTTCTGGTCGCGCTCGTTCGCGGGGCCGCTGGTCGGGGTCTGGGACGGCGCGACGGCGGCGTTCGACGGCGTGCGCCAGCTGCTGTCGGGCGCCCGCGAGCCGGTCTACTTCGAGCAGGCGGGCGGCGACCCGTTCCGGGTCGCGGTCCAGAACATCGCGCTGTTCGGCTTCCTCGGCTTCGCGCTCGCGGGGGCGATCGGCGTCCTGCGCCGGCTGCCGTTCGCCTACGGCCTGTACGTCGTCACCGCGCTGACGCTGCCGCTCTCCTATCCGGTCGCCGCGCAGCCGTTGATGTCGCTGTCGCGCTTCGTCGCCGTGCTGTTCCCGCTCTTCATGTGGCTCGGGGCGGTCTGCGAGGAGCGGCGGATCGTCGATCGGGTCGCGGTGGCCTCGGCGATCTGCCTCGGGCTGTTCGTGTCGCAGTTCGCGGCCTGGCAGTGGGTCGCCTGACGTGGCGCGGGTCCGCGCCGTGCTGCTCGACGCGCTCGGGACGCTGGTCGAGCTGGCGCCTCCGGCTCCGCGCCTGCGCGCGGCGCTGCTGGGGCGCGCGGGCGTCGACGTCGGGATCGAGGCGGCGGAGCGCGGGTTCGCCGCGGAGATTGCCCACTACCTCGCCAACCACATGCGCGGCGGCGACCGCGAGGGGCTCGAGCGGCTGAGGGACGAGTGCGCCGAGGCGATGCGCGCCGCCATCGGGCGCGACGACCTCGACCTCGCGACGGTCCGCGCGGCGATGCTCGAGGCGCTCGAGTTCGCGCCGTTCCCGGACGTCGTCCCGGCGCTCGCGGAGCTGCGCGGTCGTGGGCTGCGGCTCGTGGTGGTCAGCAACTGGGACTGCTCGCTGCCCGAGTGGCTCGACCGCGCGGGGGTCGGCGAGCTGGTCGACGGGACGGTCTCGTCGGCGGTGGTCGGGGTCGCCAAGCCGGCCGCCGCGGTCTTCGACGCCGCGCTCGAGCTCGCCGGCTGCAGCGCCGCCGAGGCGCTGTTCGTGGGCGACTCGGTCGAGAACGACGTCGAGGGCGCCGCTGCGGCCGGCCTGCGCGCGGTGCTCGTCCAGCGGGCGGGCGAGCCGCCGCCCGGCGTCGAGGTCGTCCGCTCGCTCCGCGAGCTGTCCGCCATAGTCTGAGCCCATGGAGCAGGCTCCCTCCCCGCCCGGCCCGGGCGACCAGCCGCCCCGCGAGCCGCACTCCTTCGCGACCGAGCCGCCGTCCGACGGCGAGCGCTCGCCCAACTGGCCGCCCTGGTTCGCTCCGGTCGGCTTCGTCGGCGCGCTGGTCGGGACGGCGGTGGCGGTCGCGATGATCGCGGTGATCGGCGGGATCGACGCGGAGGACGACACGCCGCTGCTGACCGTCGTCGCGACCGTGATCCAGGGCGTCTTCTTCGTCGGCACCGCGTACGTGCTGGCGCGCTCGATCGCGCGGCCGCGCGCCTGGCACTTCGGCCTGCGGCGGGCGCCGCTCTGGCGCACCGTCGGCTGGGCGGCGCTTGGCATGGTCGCCTTCTACGTCGTGACGATCGCCTACGCGGCGCTGGTCGACCCGAGCGCCGAGCAGGACGTCACCGACGACCTCGGCGCCGACGACGGCACGCTCGGCCTGATCGCCGCCGGGCTGATGGTGATCGTCGTAGCGCCGTTCGTCGAGGAGCTGTTCTTCCGGGGCTTCTTCTACCGCGCGCTGCGCAGCCGTTACTCGATCGTCTTCGCGGCGTTGATCGACGGCGTCCTCTTCGGCGTCATCCACTTCGACTTCGAGGGCGCCGACGGGCTGCTCCTGCTGCCGCCGCTGGCGCTGCTCGGCGTGATCTTCTGCCTCGTCTACGAGCGCACCGGGACGCTCTGGGCGCCGATCGGCATGCACGCGTTCAACAACACGATCGCGTTCGCCGCCCAGGCCAAGGGCGGCTGGCAGGTGGCGGTCGTGGCGGGGCCGCTGATGCTCGCCGCCGTCGCGATCGTGCCGCGGCTGCTGGCGAGTGGGCCGCCGCCGCTGCCGCCCGCTCCGCGGCCGGTCGGTCCAGACGCGCAGCTATCTTTGCCGGTCGAATGAGTCGGCTGGCGCTATTCGCGATCGTCCTGGTCGCGCTCGTGGGACCGGCCGCCGCCCACGCGGAGCTCGAGGCCGAGCAGGCGGCCACGACCCCTACGGTCACGACTCCCGTGCCTCCGCCCCCGCCGGACGCGGTCGTGCCGGAGCCGCAGCGCGGCAAGGCGTCGCTCGAGATCGAGGACGGGATCGCGACGAGCAAGCTGCGCTACGTCGCCCGCGGGGACAGGATCTCCGTGACGAGCAAGGTGCGCCCGTTCGTCGCCGGGCAGGTCGCCGTCCTCGAGGTGCGCCGCTCGGGCAGGGTCGTGTCGCGCCGGCGGGCGAAGGTGCGCCGCGCGGGCCGCGGCGCCGGCAAGGCCGCGTTCGCCTTCAAGGTCCGTCGTAGGGGCGTCTACAAGCTGCGCGTCCGCCACGCCGCCACCGCCGAGCAGGAGGCCTTCGAGTCGCGCGCCGCGCGGATCAAGGCGGTCGTGCTGCGCGCCGGCGAGGGCGCTCGCGGCACCGCCGTCCTGCTGCTCCAGCGCGGCCTCCACGCCCTCGGCTACGCCGTTCCGGTCACCGGCTACTACGACGCCGGCACCTCGCGCGCCGTGATCGCCTTTCGCAAGGTCAACGGCCAGGAGCGGATCGGCTACGCGAGCCCGGCCGTCTTCTCGATGGTGCTCAAGGGCCGAGGCGCCTTCAGGCCGCGCTTCCCGAAGGCGGGCTACCACGTCGAGTACGACTGGTCGCGCCAGGTGCTCGTCTTCGTCCGCAACGGCCGCGCCGTGAAGACCTACCACTCGTCCTCCGGCGCCCCCGCGACGCCGACCGTCTTCGGCACCTTCCGCTTCTACCGCAAGGAGCCGGGCACCAACCACCTCGGCATGGTCCAGTCGAACTACTTCATCGGCGGCTACGCGATCCACGGCTACCCGGACGTGCCGATCTATCCGGCCAGCCACGGCTGCCTGCGCGTGCCGATCCCCAACGCGTACCAGATCGATCGCCAGATCTCGTTGGGCATGAAGATCATGGTCTACCGCTGACCGGCGCGTAGACCGGCGCTCTCCGGCGTCATCGGCCCGCTCGACTTGGCAGAGCCAAGCCTTCGGGGCCTGCTTCCTTGGATAGCTTGGTCTACGCGCCGCTCAGGGTGTGGCTGCGGGCTCTGGTTTTGGCCGGTTGGAAGTTTGTGGGGGCCCTGGCCTAGTCAATCTTCCACTCGTGTGATCGGGCTAAGGGGTGGCGTCGGTCGCGGCGGGTGCGGGTGGCTCTGGTGTCGGTGTGGTTACTGCTTGAGCGGGTGGCGTAGGCGCGGGAGGCGTTGCGACCGGCGCCGTCGTCTGCGGCGTCGGGGGAGTCGGCGCTGTGGGCTGTAGCGCGGCTGAGGCGGGGGGCGCTGGCTCCGGCGTGGGTGTCGGACTGGCCACGGGTTGCGCTGGCGCTGGGGTGGGACTTGCTTCGGGTGGCGCCGGCGTAGGACTGGTGACGGGTTGCGGCACGTCGGCTGGCGGTGGCGGCGGTGGTGCGGTCGTCTGTTGAGGCGCCGGCGCCACCGTCGGTGCGGTCGTTTGCTCGGGAGAAGAGACGGTCCCCGCGGGTGCGGGCGAGACGCTCTCCATCGGTGCCGGGCCTGGCGCCGGGACGGAGGTGGGTGGACCCGACTGGGCTGTGACGGTCGGAGACGGGTGGGCGACGACCGTCGTCGCCGTCGGCGTCCACTCCCTCCGCTGGGAGGCCGCCGCCGTTCGTTTGGCGGCGATCTTGGCGGTCCTCACCGCCGGGGCGCCGGGGACGCCGGCGCCTGCCAGGTACGGCCGTGGGTCGCGGGCGGAGCCGTCGACGCGGGTCTCGAAGTGCAGGTGCGGGCCGGTGCAGCTGCCGGTGCAGCCGACGTAGCCGATCACCTGGCCCTTCTGGACGCGCTGGCCCCGAGTCGCGGCGGAGCGCGACATGTGGGCGTAGCACGTCTCGAAGCGGCTGGAGTGCCTGACGCAGACCATGTTGCCGTAGCCGCTCTGACCGCCGCTGAAGCTGACGATCCCGCACTCGGCGGCGCGGATCGGCGTGCCGGTCGGCGCGGCGATGTCGATGCCGTCGTGGTTTCGGCCCCAGCGCGGGCCATAGCCCGACGTGACCGTGCCCCTGACGGGCGAGCCGAGCCGCAGCGTGCCGCACGCTCCGGTCGCGGGCGACGGCGTCGTCACCGGGATGGTGCGCGGGGCCGCCGGGGCGTCGCCGGCCACCGGGACCGTTCGGGGCATGTCGGGCGCGCCGACCCCGGGCGCCGGCGGCATGGGTGCGTCCGGAATGCCGCCGCCGACCGGCGGAACGGGCGGCGTGTCGAGCGCCTCGACCACCGGGGCCGACTCGGACGACTCGACGTCCATGCTCTCGCCGCCGCGTCGCTCGCGGACGATCACGGCCACGTCGCCATCAGCGGCGCCGGCGGCGGCAGCCGCCTGCTCGAGGCCGAACAGCGCGGTCCAGGTCACCGGGCCGACCACGCCGTCTACGTCGAGTCCGTTTTGTGCCTGGAAGGCCCGCACCGCGGCATCGGTCAGTGGTCCGAAGATCCCGTCCGCCGTCACGCCGAGCTGGCGCTGGACCTCCACCACGGCGTCGCCCTGGCTGCCGAGCCTCAACGCCATCGCCGCCGGCGCGTTGCCCGCGTCGATCGCGCGGTTGGCCGGCGAGGCGTGGGCGATGGCCGCGCCGCTGCCTCCCCCGTAGCCCCCCGCCGCGAGCAGGCTGCCCGTCGGTCCGGCGACCATCAGCGTCGTCAGCGCCGCGGCCGCGCGCCGCTTGCGAGCGAGCGAGCGACGCACCTGCGGCGCGATCGCACGGCGGTGCAGCGAGCGCTGCAGCGAACGCTGCCACGGCTCGGCCAGGGCCAGGTCTCGATACGGAGTCATCCCGCATGCTCCTCTTCCTCGGGCCTACGGGGTTAGCTGTCGGGCTCGCGCTGGAAGTGCGCTACGCGACGGTCGGTCGCGATTCGCCCCCGGCGGCCTGTCGGCCGCCTCTGGGTCCCCCGCTCTCCGCTGCCTGGGCTTTGGAGACTCGGCTTGAACGGTTATGTGAACTGACTTCCGCGGGGCAACGTAACGCATGCGACCGCCGGAGTCGAGTGGCAAGCGCATATCCTCCGCCGCGATGAGCGCCCGCGACCGCCTGATCGCCGAGCTGCGCGAGCACGCCCTGGCGATCGGCAAGGTCACGCTCGCCAGCGGCGCCGAGGCCGAGTACTACGTCGACGCCAAGCGCGCAACCCTGCGCCCCGCCGGCTTCGCCGCGATGGGCGAGCTGGTCGCCGCCGAGGTCGAGCGCCTCGGCGCGACGGCGGTCGGCGGCCTGACGATGGGCGCCGATCCCGTCGCCTGCTCCGCGCTCGCCGCCGGCGCCGACGTCAAGGCCTTCTTCGTCCGCAAGGAGACCAAGGCCCACGGCCTCCAACGGCGCATCGAGGGCCCGTTCCTCGAGGACGGCGACCGCTGCCTCGTCGTCGAGGACGTCGTCACCAGCGGCGGCTCGACGATCGAGGCGATCGAGGCCCTCCAGGCCGAGAACCGCGCGATAGTCGGCGTGGTCAGCGTCCTCGATCGCCTCGCCGGCGGCGGCGAGAAGATCGCCGCGGCCACGGGCGGCGCCCCCTACGTCGCGCTGGCCACGATCGACGACGTCTATCCCGATCGCCCCGACCGCTAGGGAGACTCCACCCCGCCACTCGAGGGTGTCGTTTACGGCAAAGAAGTTGCCTGGGAGTAAACCTCTTTGCCGTAGATCACAGCGGCGCTTACGGGTCCGCCCCAGACGACATGCGAGTGCCCCGAGCTGGATTCGAACCAGCGGCCTTCCCCTTAGGAGGGGGACGCTCTATCCGGCTGAGCTATCGGGGCTCGTGCCCATGATCTCACGCCGGGCTCGAGGCTCATGCGGGCGTCTCGGCCCAGCCTCCGAGGGACCGATGATAAGAACACCTCATTACTCACTGTGCTCTAATGGCCGGCGTCCGATGGCCGCTCGAGCAAGCATCGACGAGAGCCTCACGCTCACCTCGACCGCCGACCGTCTCCGCTCCTCCTTCGGCTCGCCGACGTTGCGGGTCGACGCCGACGTCGACCGGCCATCGCCGAGCCCCGCTCCGGGACAGCCGGTCAGCTACTACCCGGCCTTGCGCAGCGCAGCGACCCCCACTCGCTCCTACCGCGCGTACGTCCGCGCCGCGGCCGCGGCGCGCCACCCGGATCTGGCCGCCCAGAACGAGGGCGAGCTGCTCGCGGCCTCCTCGCGCCCGTCGTCGGTAGCCCGCCGCTGCGAGCTGCCAAGCCCGACGCGAATCGTGTCGGACAACCTCCTCGACAGGCAAGTCACCGCCGCGCTCGAGGGTGTGCGGCCATGGCGGCTGTCGGAGCGTCGTGAGGCGGGCCGGACGGCCCAAGCCGCGGTCGAGCGTGTCGCCGACCTCGACTACGCCGACGCAAAGCTCGATCTCGCCACACGTCAGGAGCGGCTCGATCGCGTCTGGGAGCGGCTGATGGCCAATGACCGGGAAGTCGTGCTGCCGACGGTCGAGGACGCCCTCGAGCAACGCAAGCTGCCGGCGGTCCCACTCGATCTCCAAGGCGACTACCTGACGCTCGGCCTGGTTCTCGACTCCGTCGAGAGCGTCGTCCCGGAGCGGCGTCCGAACTCGACCCCTTCCGGTCGCCGGACGCTCAAGAAGCGCACGAAGACGGAGGTCAACCAGTTCTACGTGGCCGTTCTGGCGGCGCTGTGCGTTGCCGCCGTGCGCGAGACGACCGCAGTCGCTCCCGCCGTCGCAACGGTGTCCACGATCGCCTGCCGAGCGAGCGAGGGAACGGCCTTGGAGTGCGTCTACGTCGGGGAGTTCGACGTGGCCTCCGACGTCTCGGGTCCGTCCGCCTCGACGCTGTTCGACCGGGCGGCGCTGAAGCTCGACATCGGAGGCCGCACGGAGGAGCTGCGCGCCTTGGACCTCGCCGGCGATCCGGCTGTCAACCGTGTCGTCGAGACGCTCGCCGCGGCGTGCCGGGGACGGCTGGGGTGAGGGAGCAGGCGGCGTCCGAGTACGCCCGCCGTGTCGCCGACTCGGGCGGAGTGCTCGTACAGCAGGCGGGCCAGCTCGCCCGTCGGTTCGGCGTTGGGCTCGACCCTGCGTCGGCCGAGGAGATCGCGCGGCTCCTGGCCGAGCGGGGGGTCGGCGTGGACCCTTCGCTGACCGCGGTCACCAACCGCGACTTCGTCGAGCTCTATCTGGTCGAGCGCGAGCCCGGTCGGGTCCCGGGCGACGCTCCGACCGCGAGGCGTGCCGGGCTCGATGCGGCCACGGAGGCCGGGGAGACCGGGGCCGGCGCGACGCCGGTGGTGGCCGGCGCCGTCGTCACCGCGGCGCTCTTCGTGGCGATCGGCTTCGCCGACTACTGGATCTACGGCCTGATCTACCTGTCGATGGGGATCGTCGGCCTCTGGCTGCTTCGCTTCCGCCTCGCGTGGGTCGCCGGCCTTCTCCTGCCGCGGTTCCGTTGGCTGCGCTTCAACTGGACGCTGGGCGCGGCGCCGATGCTGGCCGTGGCGCTGTTGCTGACGTTCTTCGTGGTCCTGCCGATCGCCGACGAGCGAGGCGCGCGTGCACGCGAGCGCGACGCGGCACGTCAGCTGGCGCTCGCGAGCGAGGCGATATCGGACGGGAATCTCCGCGCCGCCCGCCGGCACGTCGAGGAGGCGAGGACGAGCGACAGCACGGTCCGCGGCATCGACGCCACCGAGGCGCGGCTGGACCGCGCCGTCGCGAGGGCGGAGGAGGAGCTTCGCGACCAACGCCGCTACGAGGGCGCGATCCGCGACTTCCAAGAGGACGACTATCTCACCGCGATCGACAACCTCGAGGCCCTGGGCGACTACCGAGACTCGGCGACGCTTGCGGCGCGCTACCGCACCGCGGCCTCGCGGCACTTCCTGGCGATGGCTCGCCGCGCCTACGCCGTCGACGGGCCGAAGCGCGCGCTCGCGGTCGCGCAGGAGGCCCATCGCTTCAAGGCGACGCCCGGCACCCGAGCCTTCATCCGCGACACTAGGGCGAGGATCGTCGCCATCCGGGCCGAGCGCAGGCGACAGCGTCTTCTCGCCGCCGAGCGCCGCCGCGTCGAGCGCGAGTACCGCCGTCAGCTGGCCGCTCAGCAGCGCGAGCAGGAGGAGCTCGAGCGTCAGCGGGCCCTGGAGGCCCCGCCCGCCGACACCGGCGGAGGCGACATGGGCGAGGTCTGCGACAACGGCTCGACGGTCAACTGGTGCGGGGCCAGCCGCGACGGTGACAGCGACGGCTGCTGGTGCGAGGAGTGACGCTCGGCGCTATTCGTCCTCGTACAGCGACTCGCGCGCCAGCTCGGCGCCGCGGCTCGCGTAGAGGCGGACCTCGATGAAGTCGCCGGTGTAGTCGTCGAGCGAGACGAGGGTGAAGCGGTCGTCGGCGAGGATGCACTGGTCGGTCGTCGTGGGGCCGAGCTCGGCGGTCGCGACGGCGCCGTTGGGCACCAGCGCGACGCCCCAGACGAGCGTCACCGTGCCGCGCCGGCCCTCCGGACCGCGCCAGTGGCCGATCTCCTGGTCGGAGAGGTCGAGCGACCAGTCCGGGTTTGCCTCGGCGGTCTCGTCGGTGTAGTCGGCGACGGCCTCGAAGCCGGTCGCCTCGGCGCCCTCGTGCTCGCGCGTGTAGGAGACGTAGCCGAACAGCTCGAAGCCCTCGGAGGTCGGAGCCGTCGCGGGCACGTAAGTGCGCCCGTTCCACGTCCGCTCCGGGAACCACACGACCTTCCCCGGCTCGCCGATCTCCTCCTCGGAGTCGATTCCCGCGACGGCCGCCACGAGCTGCGCGCGCAGCGTCTCTTCCCAGCGCCCATAGGGCATCGGCTCCTGCGACACCTCGGCCATGTACATCGGGATCGGTCGCTCGGAGGGCGGCATCGCGGCGCCACGCTATAGGAGAGAGCAGCCTCAGGAGACCGGCTCCCGGGTCACCCCCCGCAACGTCTCGCTTGCCTCGTAGCGGCTGCTCGGACCCTGACCGCTCTGGACGACCAGCCCTGCGTCGGCCAAGCGCCTGAGGTCAGCGCTGGCTGTCGCGGGCGACACCTCAGCCTCGCGGGCGTAACCTCGGCGATCGCACCCGCCGACTAGGCTCTGCTCGAGCGCGATCACGAGCCTGTCCGGCCATCCCCGCTCGTCGACCATCCGTTCGAGCTGGCCCCAGCGCCTGGCAGCTCGCTCGATCTGTGCGAGCCGGTGCTGCGCCTGCTCGAGGTGGCCTTTGACACACAGCTCGACCCACGCGCGCGCGTCCCGTTCAGGCTTGTAGCTGCCGCCCTGAACAGCCGCGAGCGTTGAGTAGTACTCGCCAGTGTGCGCACCCAGGTACTCCTCGATCGAGGCAAACTCGGGCGAGACGAGCCCCTCCCGCGCGAGAACGAGCGACTGGACGATGCGCGCGACCCGTCCATTCCCGTCGCGGAATGGATGGACTGTGACGACGTGCAGGTGGGCCATGGCGGCGCGCACGACGGCGGGTGCCCGGAGGTCGCCCATCTCCAGCCAGTCCACGACCTCGGACATCAGCCCCGTGACGGCTTCGGCGTCGGGCGCCCGGTACTCGATCCGCCCGTCGCCGCCGATGACGCTTACCGGTCCCTGACGCCATCGTCCTGGATCCTTGTCTCGCTGAAAGTGGCAGGCGTCGAAGTGCAGCGCGAGGATCGCGCGCTTGGACCACTGGAACTCCGGATCCGCGGCCATCGCGGCGACGTGGTCCATCGCGCGGGCGTACGAGGCGACGGCAAGGCGGTTCTCGTCTCCCCCAGTCGGCTCGTCTCCACCGACCAGCGCTACGGCGTCGTGCACCGAAACCGAGTACCCCTCGATCGAAGTCGAGCTCTCGACCGACGTCGCCTGAACCAAGCGCCGCAACGTTCCCATCCAGCGGGAGGGCTGCCGCGATTGGTGGCCGAGCCGCCGACGGAGCTGGTCCAGCTTGTCCAGGTCCTGCTCGAGGACGGCATCGATCTTGGGGGTGGCGAAGATCATGGAGATCAGTTTAGACGAATAATCGCCTTATCGTCTAAATGATTAATGAACTAGAGAGCTACAGCAGGGCCGCTATCAACCCCGCTGCCACCACGATCGCGGTCGACCAGGCGATCGCGCTGGCCGCTAGCGCCCGGTCGAGGCCGTAGGTGTGGGCGACCAGGACGCTGTTGATGCCGCTCGCCATCGCGGCCTGGGAGATGTAGGAGTCGGGGACGTCGATGATCAGCCACGAGAGGCCGAAGACGACGGCTGGGACGAGCAGGAGCTTCAGCGCGAGCGCCACGCCGACGGGCGCCGTGACCGGCGGCGGGAACTTGACGGCGCCCTCCTCGGCCTCGCTCGCCAGCGTCACGCCGACGACGAAGAAGCCGAGCGGCAGCATCGCGAACACGGCGATCCGCGACGCGTCGACGGCCAGCTCGGGGGCCAGCGCCTCGGGCGCGAGGAATGCCAGCAGGCACGCCCAGAAGGCCGGGTTGCGGGTGAAGAAGGCCGCGACCCGGTCGCGCGGCGCCTCGGCGACCGTCCCGAACGCCGCCCCGACCGCGAAGGCGATCGTCAGCAGCGCCATGCTCGACACCAGGACGTCGTAGACGATCGCGTCGGCCATGTCGTCGAAGCCGAACAGCGCCGCCGTGAAGGGGAGCCCGAGGTAGCCGGTGTTGCCGAGGCCGGCCGCGAGGATCAGCGCGCCGACCGACGTCCGCGGCAGCCGCAGCACCCACTTGCCGATCGCGTAGGCCGCGAGCATCGCGAGTCCCAGCCCCGCGTAGCCGAACGCGACGCCGGCGCCGACGCCCGCCGTCAGGTGCAGATCGGCGATGTTGAAGAACACGACCGGCGGCAGCAGCACCCACAGCATCAGACGCATCACCCAGTCCGCCGCCCGCTGCGAGCTCCGCTCGCCGAGACGGTGCTCGACGCCGAACCCGACCGCCGTTGCGGCGGCGATCGTCAGCGCGATCGGGATCACGCCGCGCGCAGGCTCTCCGCCGCCCGCTCCGGCGCCACGGCGTTGAGCCACACCCCCGTGCCCAGCTCCAGCCCCGCGGGCTGCGCGAGCCGCGGCAGCAGATCGATCCGCCAGCAGAACGACCCTGCGCCGCTCGGCGCCGTCCGCACCCACAGGTTGAACGGCGGCAGCGCCCCGAGCACCGCGGCGAGCCGTCTCAGCGCGTCGAACAGCGCCGCGGCCCCCAGCGGACCCTCGTCCTCGAACCGCGCCACCGGCCGGCGCGGGATCACCTGCAGCTGCAACGGCGCCGTCGACGCGAACGGGCAGATCACGACCGCCTCCGAATCCACCGCGACGACCCGCTCCCCCCGCCGCACCTCCTCGGTCAGCAGGTCCTCCAGCAGGTTGCGCCCCTGCGTCCGCTCGAAGTGGGCCCCGAACCGCTCGCGCTCCCGAGCGACCGCCGCGGGCACGAACGGCAGCGCGTATAGCTGGGCATGCGTATGCGGCAACGACGCCCCCGCCTCCCTCCCCTCGTTGACGATCAGATGTCGGCACGCCGCCTCGCCGTGCACCCGCATCCGCTCCCGCCACACCTCCATCGCCGCGGCCAACCCGTCCGCGCCGAGATCCAGCAGCGAGTCCACCGACCGCGGCGAGTTGACGATCACCTCGTGCGCCCCCACCGCCGGCCGCCCGACGAACAGCTCCGGCTCCCCGCGCTCGGGCGTTCCCCGATCGACGGGACCCGTGGCCTCCAACGCCGGAAACAGGTTCGGCACCACTCGCACGGTCCAGCCAGGCCCGTCGGCCGCGCCGCCGCCAGGCCGCAGCGCGAACACCTCGGGAGGAGTCCGCCCCTCATGCCCCTCCGCGAAGGGATCCTCATCCGGATCGACGCCGGCCCGCGCGGCCACCTCCGGCCACGCGCCCGGCCGCTCGCCCCGCTCTCCCGCGACCACCACGCGCAGCCCGCTCAACGGGTCGATGCGCAGCTCCGGCATGAAGTCAGCGAGCGTAGCGCTGGATGTCCTCGGCGAGGTCCCGCTCGCTGAGGTAGACGCCCTGCTTGAGGTAGGCCAGCTCGCCCTTCGAGTCGTAGAAGGCGGTCGCCGGAGTGGCGGCGACGCCGTTGAAGACCGCCGACACCTTCAGGCTCGGGTCCCTGTAGCTCGGATAGGTGACGGGGAAGCGGTCGAGCAACTCGCGCGCGTCGCCGTCGTTGTCCTGGGCGTCGACGCCGAGGAACGCGACGCGCTTGCCGTGCTCGAGCGCCTGCCTCTGGAAGTACGGCAGCTCGTCGCGGCAGGGCCCGCACCAGGCAGCCCACTTGTTGACCACGACCGGGTGGCCCTTCAGCTCCCGCAGTCGCTCCTCGAAGGCGCCCACGCCGCCGTCGAGCAGCTCGTTGGCCTGCCGGTGGACGGCCGCCAGCGGCGCCGGGGAGCCCGCCAGCGCCCTGCTCGTCTGCTCCGTCGAGGGCGCCCGGCTCTCCGTGTCGTCGCTCCCGCAGCCCCCGCCGACGACGGCGAGCGAGAAGACGCAGAGGGCAACTGGAAGGAATCGGGGCATGCTGTGCTGTAATAGGTATCGAGTCAGCGCCAGGGATGCGCTGAGAGCGTCGCTCGCCGGCAGTAGCCAGAGCGGCGTTACCCCGGACGGCCATCCGCCCCGCGAAGGCCCTGCTCCAGTCGCGGAGCCGGATCGGTCCGTTTCTTTCTCATACAGAACGAAGGCCGCAAATGGCTGAGAGCACTTCCGTTGCCGCGTCGGCGCCGGTATCCGGCGACGACATCGCACGCGCCGAGGAGTTCGCGCGCGAGCCGTTCGTGCTCGACGGCGAGGAGCGCGACAGCGCTCTAGCGGAGGGAACGGCGCGCCGCGGGGCGCTCGAGGACGCGCTCGCGGAGCTGGCGGCCGGCCACGACAAGCCGTCGGTCGAGTGGAAGCGCCGCTGGTCGCTGATCCTCGGACTCGAGCGCCTGCTCGCCCAGGAGGAGCCAAGGCTGGTCGACGGCACGGTGCTCTCGGCCCACCAGGTCGACGCCCTCTCGGGGACGCTGATCGCGCTGACGGCCGAGGTGCAGTCGGTGCGCGCGGCCAAGGTGGCGGCGGCGGCCGACGGCAAGGCCTCCGGGGCGTCGGCCGCCAACGGCGCCGAGCCCGACGAGCTCGAGGAGCTGCCCTCCGGCGAGGTCGCGATCGAGGGCGACGAGGAGCTGCCCGACGACGACGAGCCGCTCGACTGGGACGAGCGCGAGGAGGCCCAGGAGGAGGCCGCGTCCGATTCCGTCGAGGAGGATCCCGGCGCCGCCCGCCGCTTCTGGTTCGAGCACGCCACCGGCGCCGGCAAGACCGTCGCCGCGCTCGGCTTCGTCGAGGCGTCGCGCACGGGCGGCGTGCTGATCCTCACCCACCGCCGCAACCTCGTCGACCAGTTCAACGGCGAGCTGACCGACCGCGGCTACAAGAAGCGGATCTCGCCGGCGTTGCTCGGCAAGGACCGGCCACGCGTCCCGGGCCCGGTCACCGTCGAGACCTACCAGTGGTACGTGCGCAACGCCGGCACGATCTCCGACGAGTACACGGTCGTGATCTGCGACGAGGCGCACACCGCGCTCGGCGAGAAGACGAGCGCCTCGATTCGCAAGTGGGACGGCCCGGTGTTCGTCGGCATGACGGCGACCGGCGCGCTGATCGCCCGCCACGTCACCGACCTCTTCCCGACCCAGACGTCGCGCTTCGACCTCGCCCAGGCGGCCCGCCGCGGCGTGATCGCGCCGCTGCGCTGCGTCCGCATCCCGCCAGGGGTCGGCGTCCGCTCGATCTCGAAGGTGCCGCTGCGCAAGGGCGAGGTCGACCAGGACTTCGACCAGGAGGAGCTGGCCAAGCTGCTTGACCAGACGCCGTTCAACCTGGCGATCGCCGACCTCTACAAGGTGCGCTTCAAGGACCTGCCGGGCGTCGTCTACTCGGCCGGCGTCGCGCACGCGCACAACGTCGCCGACGCGTTCGTCGCCCAGGGGATCAAGGCGAAGGCGGTCTCGGGCGAGACGCCGAAGCGCGAGCTGACGCGGATCCTCTCCGAGTACGAGCTCGGCAAGATCGACGTGCTGGTCAACGCCCAGCTGCTCGCCGAGGGCTGGAACTCGCCGCGCGCCACCGTCTGCCTGCACCTCGCGCCGACGGCCTCGAAGCGGATCTACCAGCAGCGCGTCGGCCGTGTGACGCGCCGCCAGCAGGGCAAGGAGGCGGGGATCGTCGTCGACTTCGTCCACCCCGCGACGACCAACGACGACTCGGTCGTGACGCTGCACTCGCTGCTCGACCGCGACGTCTACCGCGGCGGGGCGATCGTCGTCGGGCCGGTGCGCCGCGGCCGCGGGCGGCGGCTGCGCGTCGAGCGCCGCGTCGTCCCGGTGACCGACGACGAGCAGCGCCGCGCGGAGGTCTTCGAGCGCGAGCTGTGGCGGATCGCGGTCGAGCACCTGTCGTGGGGCGAGCAGCACGCCTGGTCGGCGCTCGCCGGCGCGCGCGTCGCGTCGAACAACTGGCGCCGCGCCAAGGCGATGCTGCACTTCGACACGACCGGCGAGCTGCGCCGTCGCTTCCTCGTCGAGTGCCTGCAGCGCAACCGCAACTCGCAGCTGCGGATCCGCGCGCTGCAGGAGATCGGGCAGCTCCAGGACCCGGAGGCGTTCGACGAAGCCGTCGAGACGGTCGGCTCATGGCAGCGCGACGAGCGGCGCGAGGGGGTCAAGACGCTGCTCCAGTCGATGGCCGAGCGGCCGCTCGGCCGCCGCGACCAGGCGTCCCGCTGGATCTGGCACCTCGCCGAGTACAGCCGCGAGGTGCACGAGGAGTACGCCGTGTCGCGCTGGCCGGAGACCAAGCGCCTGCTCGGGCTGCTGGTGAACTCGTCGGGCGGCGCCCACGCGCGCAACGCGCGGCGGTTGGTGCACGCGACGAAGAAGCAGGACCGCCGGCTGTCGGCCGCGCTGCTGGCCGCGGCGCTGGCGCACACGCCGGAGGCCCAGCAGGTGCTCGACGGCGCTCGGATGCGGTTGGGACGCAAGCCCTCGGCGCTGGCGCGCGACCTGCTGCGCAACTTTCCCAAGGGGCGGCGCAAGGGCGGCGGCAGCCGGAGGCGCAAGAAGCGCAAGGCGGGCGGCGATCAGCAGCAGGTGAGTCAGCAGCCTGACAACGGCGGGCAGCAGGGTGTGGCGCAGGCGAAGCAGCAGAGCACGAAGCAGGGCGATCGCGGCCCGTCCGGAAACGGCGCTGAGGCGGGTAGCGCCCAGCGCAGGCGCGCGGCTAGAGGCAGACGGTCCGGCGGCGAGCAGGCCACGGCTCGGAAGAGTCCGCAGCCGGAGGCTGACCAGTAGTCCCAGCCGCCTCCTGCTAGCGGCGGAGGTGGACCTCGCCGGCGCCGAGGGCGAGCAGCTCGCCGGTGCCGGTCTCGACGAGCAGTGAGCCGGTGTCGTCGACGCCTCGGGCGATGCCCTCGCCGTCCTGCCAGCGGACGGGCGAGCCTTGGAGCGCGTCGCGGTCGCGCCAGGCGTCGAGGACGGCGGTCTCGTCCGCGGCGGTCCAGCAGCTGAGCGCGGCGAGCAGCGGGTCGAGCGCGGCCTCGGGGCTCGGGAGGCTCAGCGAGACGGCGGTCTCGCGCAACTCGGAGGGAAACTCGCGGACCCCGGTGTTCAGGCCGATGCCGACGACGGCCCAGCCGGCGGCCGGGCGGGCCTCGACGAGGATCCCGCTCAGCTTGCGCCGCCGGACCCAGACGTCGTTCGGCCACTTGATCTCGCAGGCCACCGACGCGACCGCCTCCGCCGCCTCGCAGACGGCGAGCGCCGCCATCAGCGGCAGCAGCCCGTGGCGCGGCTCGAGATCGCGGACGATCGCCGACATCAGCAGCGCCTCGCCCGGCGCCGCTGTCCAGCCGCGTCCCTGCCGCCCGCGGCCGGCGGTCTGCTCGCTCGCCGTGACGACCGTCCCGTGCGGGGCGCCCTCGCCCGCGAGGGCGCGCGCGCGCTCGTTGGTCGAGTCGGTGACGCGGTGGTGGACGCGCGGCCGTCCGATCATCGCGGCCGCAGCCGGACCTCGTCGTCGATTCCGAGACCCAGCTCGGCGGCGGCGTCGCCGCGGTTGAAGGCGATGGCAAGCGTGCGGTAGGCGTCCTCGTAGACGATCGCCTCGCCGGCCTCGACGTCGGCGAAGGTGTTGACGAAGGGGGCGGCGAGCCGGCCGCCGCCGAGCTTGACCGCCGCGCCGCCCGCGCCGTCGGCGTCGACCTCCAGCTCGACGGTGCCGCCGAGGTGCATGCCGGTGCCCGCGAGCTGCTCGTGGGCGACGTCGAGCGCGACGTTGCCGTAGGCGTCGATCGTCACCACGTGGGCGACGAGCGTCCCGTCGTCCTCGACCCGCGGCCGCGGCAGCTCGATCCGCTCGAGCGTCGCAGGGTCGACCGGCTCGCCGGCGTCGGCGAGCTCGGCGCCGGCCGCCAGTCGCGCCGCGACGGGCGCGAACAGGTCACGGCCGTGGAAGGTCGACGAGACGGGCTCGAGGCGGTGCGGCGAGCGCGTGACGTCGACGGCCAGGTCGACCCCGCCCGCCTGCTCCCAGGCGAGCGACAGCAGGCCGTTGTCCGGCCCGACCAGCAGCTGGCCGTTCTCGCAGCGCAGGGCGAGCGCGCGGCGCTCGGTTCCGACCTGCGGGTCGACGACGGCGACGTGCACGCCGGACGGGAGGTAGGGCAGCGCGTTGCGCAGCACGACCGCGCCGCGCCGGACGTCGTGGCGCGGGATGCCGTGCGTGACGTCGACGATCCGCGTCTCGGGCGCGATCGACAGCACGACGCCGTGGCAGACGCCTACGAACTCGTCGTCGAGGCCGTAATCGGTGAGCAGCGTGACGATCACGTGACGTCTCCGGTCTGCGAAGCGGCTTCGGACTCGGCGGTTCCCGTCGCCATGGCGCCCTCGCTGGTCGCATCGCGCAGCAGGGCCTCGACCAGGCCGCCGACGTCGTGGCGCTCCGCCTCGACGTGCGCGTCCAGGCCTAGCTCCCGGACGGCGGCGGTCGTGACCGGCCCGATCGACACGATCCGCGCGCCATCGAGCGCCGCGCGCTCCGAGCCGAGCGAACCCACCAGGTTGCGCACCGTCGACGCCGAGGTGAACGTGACGTAGTCGACGCCGGCGAGCGCGGTGCGCTGGTCCTCCGACAGCGGCTCGACGACCGTGTCGTAGAGAGCCACGTCGTCGACCGTCGCGCCACGCCCGCGCAGCGTGTCGGGAAGCAGGTCGCGCGCCTCGCCGGCGCGCGCGATCAGCACGCGCCTGCCCTCCACCGGGACGTCCGCGAGCGCCTCGACCAGCGACTCGGCGACCGAGCGCCGCGGCACGACGTCCGCGCGCACCCCGTGCCGCTCGAGCTCCCGGGCGGTGCCGGGACCGATCGCCGCGACGGTCGCCCCGGCGAGCGCCCGCGCGTCGAGCCCGCGGCCGGCCAGCGCCTCGAACAGCAGCGTCACGCCGTTGGGGCTCGTGACGCAGACGAGCGAGTAGCCGGCGGCGGTCCGGCTCGCGGGCGCCTGGCTGCCGCTCGCCGTGCTCTCGCCGGGCGCGCCGGCGGGGCCGGTCCGGGCCCCGGCGGCCCCCAGCACGTCGACCGCCGCGACGATCTCGCCCTCCACCGGCCGCGGCACGGTGCGGATCGCCGGCGTCTCGACGACCTCGGCGCCGAGGTCGCGCAGCCGGGCGGCGAGGCCGCTGGCCTGCGCCCGTGCCCGTGTGACGGCGACGCGCTTGCCGTGCAGCGGGCGGCGCTCGAGCCAGGCGAGCGTCTCGCGCAGCGCGACGGCCTTTCCGACCACCGTGATCGCCGGCGCTTTCAGCCCGGCCTCGGCGACCCGGTCGGCGATGTCGGCGAGCGTGCCGGTCACGGTCCGCTGGTCGGGCAGCGTGCCGCGCCGCACGACCGCGGCCGGCTCCGCCGGGTCGCGCCCGGCCGCGATCAGGGCGTCGGCGATCAGCGGCAGGTTCTTCACGCCCATGTAGAAGACCAGCGTGCCGGGGAAGGCCGCCAGACCCTCGGCGTCGATCGCGCTCTCGTCCTTCGCCGGATCCTCGTGGCCGGTCACGAAGGCGACCGCCGAGGCGGCCTCGCGGTGGGTCACCGGGATGCCCGCGTAGGCGGGGACGGCGACGCCCGCGGTGACGCCGGGGACGACCTCGAACGGAACTCCCGCCGCCCGCAGCGCCTCGGCCTCCTCGCCGCCGCGGCCGAAGACGAACGGGTCCCCGCCCTTCAACCGCACGACCCGCTTGCCCTGCCCGCCCAGCTCGACCAGCAGCGAGCAGATCTCCTCCTGGCCCATCGCCGAATTGCCCGGCTCCTTGCCGACGTAGCGCAGGTCGCAGTCGCTCCGCGCGCCGTCGAGCGCCCCCGGCGGGATCAGCCGGTCGTAGAGGATCGCGTCCGCCGCGGCGACCAGCTCGAGCGACCTTCGCGTCATCAGGCCCGGATCGCCCGGCCCCGCGCCGACCAGATAGACGATGCCTGCGGTCATTGGGTGAGGGGAATATGCCCTACCGCCATCGGCGGCGGCTCACGCCTGGGCCTCGGCGGCGGCGAGGATGTCTCGCGCGCCGCTGGCCAGCAGGCGCGTCGCCGCTTCGGCGCCGACGGCGGCCGGATCGTCACAGTCGCCCTCGATCTCGTCACGGATCCAGGTGGCGCCGTCGGGCGTTCCGACGAAGGCGCTGAGCCGGAGCAGGCGGCCGGAGTGCACGCCGTCGCTTGTGCGGGTCGCATGGGCGCCGACCGGCGTGTGGCACGTGGCATCGATGCCCGTCACTAGAGCCCGCTCCGCCCTCAGGGCGGCGAGGGCGTCGGGGTCGGTGAGGCGCTCGGCGATCTCGCGCGCGGCCAGGTCGTCGGTGCGCGCCTCGAGCGCGAGGCAGCCCTGGCCGGGGGCGGGAACCAGTGCGCTCTCGGAGAGCGGCGCTCCCTCATTGCCGCGGCCGAGGCGGACGAGTCCGGCGCGGGCGAGCACGATCGCGTCGAGCTCGCCCTGCTCGAGGCGGCGTAGCCGCGTGTCGACGTTGCCGCGCAGCTCGCGGATGTCGAGGTCTGGCCGCAGCGCCAGCAGCTGGGCGCGGCGGCGGAGGCTGGCGGTGCCGACGACCGCGCCGCTCGGCAGCAGCTCGAGCGGTCCGTCTGGCGAGGCCGCGCGGGCGAGCGTGCCGACAGCGCACAGCGCGTCGCGCGGATCCGCCCGTTCGGGCACGCCGGCGATCTCCAGGCCCTCCGGCAGCTCACTCGGGACGTCCTTGGCGGAGTGGACCGCCAGGTCGATCTTCCCGTCCAGCAACGCCTGCTCGATCTCCTTGACGAAGCGGGACTTGTCCTCGACCGTCGGCAGGCGTGACGCCGCGGACGCCTCGTCGCCGGACGTCCGGATCGTGACCAGCTCGACCTGCTCGCCGAGCGCCTCGATCGCGCGCGCGACGGCGCTGGACTGAGCGACGGCGAGCGCGCTGCCGCGCGTGCCGAGCCGTAGGGCCACGCCGCTAGCGGCGCCGGCGGCGACGCGAGTCGAGCTCGGTCACCTCGGCGGCCGGCTCGTCCTCGAGCGCCGGCGCGCCGGCGTCGAGCGCGAACAGCTCGCGCAGCGCGGCGATGTTGGCGTAGGCGCTCTCGTCCTCGGCGCCGGCCTTCAGGCGCAGGGTCGGCTCGTGCAGCAGCCGCGAGACGAGCGAGCGGCTCATCGCCTGCAGGCGCTCGCGGTCGGCCTCGGACAGCGACTCCCAGCGCGGCTCGTTCTCTCGCAGCACCTGCTCGACGATCGCCTCGGCGCGCTCGCGCAGGGCGGAGATCGTCGGCAGCACGTCGAGGCCGGCGAGCCAGCCGCGGAAGCGCTCGACGTCGCGCTCGACGAGCGACCGCGCGCGCGCCGCCTCGGCCTCGCGGACCGACATGTTGCGCGCGACCTCTCGCTGGAGGTCGTCCATGTCGTAGAGCGTCACGCCCGCCAGCTCGCGCACCGCGGGGTCGACGTCGCGCGGGACGGCGATGTCGATGACCACCAGCGGCCGGTCGGCGACCGGGCGGCCGGCGTCGCCCGTCGGGGACCCCGAGCGCCGGCGGCGCTCCTCGAGGACCAGCTCGAGCTCCTCGCGACCGACGAGCTGGTGCGGCGACGAGGTGCAGCTCACGACGATGTCGGCCTGCGCCAGCTCGTTCGGCAGCTCGTCGAGCGGCACGGCGGAGCCGGAGTAGCGCTGGGCGAGGCTGAGCGCGCGGTCGTAGTGGCGGTTCGCGACGAAGACGGCGTGCGCCCCGCGGTCGTTGAGCGCCTGGGCGGTGCGCTCGCCCTGCTCGCCGGCGCCGATCACCAGGACGCGGCGGTCGGAGAGGTCGTGGTCGGCGCCGAGGCTCGTGCGCGCCAGCTCGGCGGCAACGGTGGCGACGGACACGCGCGAGCGCCCGACCCCGGTCTCGGTGCGCACGTGCTTGCCGGCGGCCAGCGCCTCGCGGAACAGGCGGTTGGAGATCGGCCCGGTCATCCCCTCGACCAGCGCCAGCTCGTAGGCGCGCTTGACCTGCCCCTGGATCTCCGACTCGCCGACGATCATCGAGTCGAGCCCTGCCGTGACCGCGAACAGGTGGCTGGCGACGTCGAGGCCGCGCAGCGCGTAGAGCGAGTCGGCGAGCTCGGTCGGCCGTGTCTCCGCCTGGCGCGCCAGCACCGACAGCGCGGCGCTCTCGGCGGCCACCGCGTCGGTCGCGACGACGTAGAGCTCGGTGCGGTTGCAGGTCGAGATCGCGACCGCCTCGTGGATTTCCTCGCGCGCGGTCAGCTCGGCGAGCACCGCGGCGGCCCGCCCCTCGGTGAGCGCCAGCCGCTCACGCAGCTCGAGCGGCGCGGTCTTGTGCGAGACGCCGAGGGCGAGCAGCTCTCCGCTCACGCCACCGGCTCCCTCTCTCGCTCCTGCTCCGCCAGCTCGGCGAGCTCGCCCAGCTCGCGGTCGATCCGCGCGATCTTCGCTCCGATGATCGCGACGTAGACCACGATCAGCGTGAAGAAGACGACGTATGCGCCGGCGACGTACTTGCCGGCCTCGTCGAGCGGCAGCGCCGGCATCAGGCCGCCGCCTCGAGGCTGCGGCGCAGCCGCTTGAGCTGCATCGAGGCGTTCTTCGCCGTCAGCTCCAACTTCCACAACGTCACGAACAACAGCGTGACAGCCGCGATGCAGACGAAGAACGTCAAGCGCATGTCGCCGGGCAGCGAGCCCCCGGTCTGTGACAACACGCGCGGGTGGGTGAAGGCCTCGGCCATTCGCACCGCGGCGAAGTTGATCGGCACGAAGGCGCCGGCGGCGATCGCGAACACCGACGAGTAGCGCGCCTGGCGGTCGGGGTCCTCGATCGAGAAGCGCAGCGGGTAGTAGACGCAGTAGAGGAGGAAGACGACCAGGAACGACACCAGCACCGGCTCGTCCCAGACCCACCAGTGCCCCCACGACGCCTTCGCCCAGATCGCGCCGGTGATCAGCACCGCGGTGCCGAAGATGATCGACATGTGGATCGCGACGTAGGAGCGCGCGTCCCAGGAGCGGTCGCCGGTGCGCAGGTACTTGATCGCCATCACGCCGCCGGCGACGAACCCGCACAGCGCCACGATCGCCAGCGGCACGTGGACGTAGAAGATCTTCTGGATGAAGCCCTGGTCGGCGTCGTTGGGCGCGTAGAAGAAGACGAGCGCCAGCCCCGTCGCCAGCAGGACGACGGTGGCGATGGACAGCGGCTTGAGGCCCTTGGAGTACATCTGCTCTAGTCGTCCAGGAGGAAGTCGAACACGGCGACGGCGATCAGCACGAACACGACATCGTAGAGGCTGAGCAGTCCCAGCCAGCGCCCCAGGTCCTCGGGCGCCTGGTCCCCGCGCAGCAGCGGCTCGGTCGCCGACGCGCCGGCGATCAGCAGCGGCACGACGAGCGGAAGCAGCAACAGCGGCACGATCAGCTCGTGCGCGCGCGTCTCGGCGGCTAGCGCGGAGACCAGCGCCCCGATCGCCGCCAGCCCGACGTTGGCCGCCAGCAGCACCGGGATCAGCACCGGCAGCGCCGCGAGGAGGTCGGGTCCGAGCAGCAGCAGCCCGAACGCCGGCACGGCGACCGCCTCGAGCGCCGTCAGGTAGAGGAACATCGCCGCCGCCTTGGCCAGCCACAGCGCCGTGCGGTCGACCGGCGCCAGCAGCAGCCCGTCGATTCCGCCCTGCTCGCGCTCGACGGCGAACAGCCGCGACACCCCGATCACCGCGGCCAGCAGCAGCGTCACCCAGAGCACCCCCGAAGCCAGCTCGCCATCCAGCGAGTCACGATCGAGCCCGAAGTGAAACAACACGAACACGGTGACCGTGAACAGCGTCATCGCCGGCACCGACTCCTTCGTCCGCAACTCGATCCGCAAGTCCTTGCGCAGGATCGCCCGCGCCGTTCGGATCACGAGTACAACCCTCTCGCGGTCGCCGCGTCCACTTCCCTAGCCGGCCGGCAGAACGCCTGCTTGCCGCCGCGCAGCCCGAGCGCCACGTCGGCCTCGGCCAGCCCGCCCTCGACGTCGTGGGTGACGAGCACCCGCGTCTTGCCCGAGGCCCGTCCGATCAGTGGCTCCAGCGCCTCGGCCGCCGCCGGATCGAGATTTGCCCTCGGCTCGTCGAGCAGGAGCAGGTCGGGGTCGTGCAACGTCGCCCGCGCCACCGCCAGCCGCTGCACCATCCCCTTCGACAGATCGCGCACCGGCTCGTCGGCCCGGCGCGTCATCCCGACCGCCTCGAGCCGCTCCTCCACGCGCGCGAGCCCATTCGGTGCCGCCCCGCCGGGTTGCGGTCCGTTCGACCTGTCCCTCGCGGGCGCCATCAACCCATGCAACTCCGCGTGATAGCGCAAATTCTCCCGCCCGCTCAGCTCGCGATAGAGCAGCGGATCATGGCCCAGGTACCCGACCCGACCACGCGCCTTCCACGCCTCGCGCGGCAACTCGTGTCCCAGCACCCGCGCCGTTCCTCCATGCGGCCGTAACAACGTCGCCAGCACACGTAACAAGGTGGTCTTCCCCGCGCCGTTCGAACCGAGAACCGCCAACGTCGTTCCGACCGGCAATCGCACCGACACCCCTGCCAGCGCCACCCGCTCGCCATAGCGTCGCTCGACGCGCTCGAGCTCCAAGGCGACCGCGTCCGCACTCGAGTCGATCACGTCGCGTCGACCGCCTCGGCGGCCGCCGCGACGACGGCGCCGGCGTCGTCCAGCGCTCCCTCCAGCTCCAGCTCGCTCACCTCGTCGCCGTCGTAGAACACCCGGTGGCGAGTGCGCCGCATGTGATCGATGCGCGCCGAGACCGCGGGGTCCAGGTCGAGGTGCGCCTCTGCCTGCTGGATCGTGACGATGTGCCCGCCAGCTCCAGAGCCGACTCGCCGACCGTCGGCGAGCAAGGAGGCGACCATCGCCTTGAGCGCCGCCTGATAGCAGATGCCGTAGGCCGACTGCGAATCGACGCCGTCGATCCGGGCGCTCTCGAGGTGCGCTCGCGCCTGGGCGATCAGCTGCGTCGCCGCCACCTTGTCGGGCTCGACCTTCTGCACCTTCGCGCGCGTCACGAGACGTTCCCGATCAGCTCGATCAGTGGCCCTCGGAGCACTGTTCGCAAGAAGCCGGATCCCTCACGGCGGCGCCGGTCGAACTCCTCGCGCCGGTAGGCGGTCACGTCGATCTCGCGCGCGGTGGCGGCCTCGACCGACCGCACCGCGGCCAGCAGCTCGTCGCGGTCGACGTCTCCCACCACGAGCAGGTCGACGTCGCTCTCTCCAGAGGCGCTTCCCTCTGCCCACGAGCCGAAGATCACGGCGGTCTCGACTCCGTCGATGGCGGACAGCTGCCGGCTCAGCAGTGTCTCAACGCCGAGCGTGCGCCGCAGCAGCGTCGTCAACGGCTCATGGAGCGGCGAGTCCGTGGCTGCCCGGTAGCGGTTGGCACGCCCCACGGTCTCGTGCTCGACGAACCCGGCTCGCTCCAGCCTGGTCAGCTCGCGATGAAGCGACGCGGGCGTTGCGCCGGTTCGCTCGCGCAGCTCGCTCGTGGTGAGCTGCGGCTCGCCGTCGAGCAGCAGCGCGGCCAGCAGCCGCGCCTGAAGATCCGATCGAAAGATCGGCAGCAGGGGGGGAGCTTGACTTCGCATAGATGAGAAATATATCTCAGTTATGCGAATACTGGGCGCTGTTCGGGCTCCCGGGCGTCAGACCCGCGCCACGAGTGGAACATTGACTGTGCCAGAGGCCGGTCAATGTTCCACTCGTCGTTTCGAGGCGTGGCGTTTCGAGGCTGGGAGGCGTGGCGCGGCGAGGCGTGGCGTGGCGGCTACGCCGGCACGGCGGTGCGCTGCGCGGCGGCGATCAGGTCGCGCACGGCGGCCTCGTCGCCGACGCGCAGGAGCTCGACTGGGTCCGGGTCGCCGTTGACGACCGACTCGAAGAAGGCCTTGCGGTCCTGGTAGGTGGGCAGGGTGCCCTTGGCCCAGCCGCGGACGTCGTTGAGCATGATCGCGAGCTTCGCGTAGGGCTCGCCGTACTCGTCGGCGATCTGGTTGCGGATGCGCTTGGCCAGCGCCGGCGAGGCGCCGGCGGTCGAGATCGCGATCGCCAGCGGTCCGGTGCGGACGATCGCCGGCAGGATGAAGTTGCAGAGCGGCGGCACGTCGACGATGTTGACGAGCATCGCTCGACGCTCGGCGTCCTCGTAGATCCTGATGTTGGTGTCCGTCGAGTCGGTGCAGGCGATCGCCATGAAGGCGCCCTCGAGGTCCTCCGGACCGGCGTACTCGCGCGGCTCCCAGCCGATCGAGCCCTCGGACGCCAGCGCCTCCAGCTCCGGCCCGACGTCCGGCGAGATCACCGTCACGTCGCCGTCGCAGGCGAGCAGGCCCTCGGCCTTCTCGAGCCCTAGCGCGCCGCCGCCGATCACCAGGCAGCGGCGCCCGCGCAGCTTCAAACAGGCGATGTAGAAGGGGGTGTCGAGCATGTCCTGAACGCAGGTCTGATCGCAGATCCCGCGCTTGAACTGGCAGACGCACTCCTTGCCGGCGTAGGCGGCGGCTGGCATGGGACCCAGTCTACGCGGGGCCTACCCTTGGCATGGATGCCCGACGGCTACTTCACCGACCGGTCGATGCTGCGGATCGTCCACCGCGAGCGCGCGCTGGCGCTGTCGGGTCCGCGGGCGCTGCTGATGCAGGCCGCCCACCCGCTCGCCGTCAAGGGCCTGCTCGCCCATTCGACCTCCGTCGACGACCCCTACGACCGCCTCGCGCGCACGGCCGAGACGATGAGCACGATCGGATTCGGCACGTGCGAGGACGCCGACGCCGTGACCGCCCGCGTGCGCGGGATGCACAAGCGCGTCAAGGGCCGCACCACCGAGGCGGTCGGCCGCCACCCCGCCGGCACGCCCTACCGCGCAGACCAGCCCGACCTGCTGCTCTGGGTGCTCTTCACGCTGGTCGACAGCGGCACGGTCGTCTACCGCAAGTACGTCCGCTCGATGTCCCGCGCGCAAGAGGCCACCTACTGGGAGGACTACAAGGTCGTCGGCGAGCTCTTCGGCCTGAGGCGCGCCGACATGCCCGACACGCTCGACGACCTCCACGACTACCGCCGCGCGATGCTCGACGGCGACGAGCTCCACGTCACCGACTGGGCGCGCGAGAAGGCGCGCAAGATCGTCCTCGATCCCCCGGTCCCCTGGATCGCACGCCCGCTGCTCGAGACGGCCAACTTCATCACCATCGCCCTGCTGCCCGACCGCATCCGCCGCGAGTACGGCTTCTCCCCGATCCCGCCCGCCCCGCTGCGGAAGCTGCTCGTCGCCGGCGGCGCCGAGTACGTCAAGCGCGCCGTGATCCCCTTCCTGCCCGAGCGCCTGCGCCTGGTCCCGCCCGCGCGCCGCCACGACGCCGCCTGACCGTCGCGCCGAGCGCACGTCGCCCCCTCGCCATGGTCGAGTGGAAGATTGACTGGGCTCTGACCCGGTCAAACATCCACCCGTTGGGCGAGGTCGGCGATAACTCCCGGCGCGCTCGAATCAGCCGCGGCGGAGCGTCTTCGCGGCGAGCCTCGCGAACGAGCGGGCGCCGCGGCGCAGCGCAGCGGCCTTCTCCGAGTCGCGGCCGTAGAGGAGGTGCGCCGCCTCGTGCATCGACCGGCCGAGCGAACGGTCGTAGGGGTGCCACCAGAAGTTGCGCGTCAGGCCGGGCTCGTAGGAGAGCTGCTTGACGTTGACGCACTCGTAGAAGCCGAACTTGGAGTGCGAGCGGCCGACGCCGGAGTCCTTGACGCCGCCCCATGCGCACGAGCAGACGCCGTGCGAGTACATGTGGTCGTTGATCCAGACCATGCCCGACTCCAGCCGCCGCGCGATGCGGTCGCCGCGCGCGCGGTCGCTCGTCCAGACCGAGGCTCCGAGGCCGAACTCGGAGTCGTTGGCCAGCTCGATCGCCTCGTCCTCGGAGTCGACCGGCACGACCGGGATCACCGGCCCGAAGATCTCCTCGCGCATGATCCGCATGTCGTGGGTGACGTCGGTGAGGACGGCGGGCGCGTACCAGTGGCCGAAGTCCACGCCGCCGGAGGCCGCCGCGGCGCCGTTCGAGCCGCGCGCCGCGCCCGTCGCCACGGGGGGCGTCGGCCCGCCGCAGAGCAGCGTCGCCCCGTTGGCCACCGCATCGTCGACCAGCTCCGCGACGAGGTCGTGCTGCTCCTTCGACACCATCGGCCCGATCTCCGTGCGCCAGTCCATCGGGTCGCCGACGTGCAGCTTCTGCGCCCCGCGGACCAGCTCCGCGGTGAAGCGGTCGGCGACGTCGCGCATCGCGTAGACGCGCTCGATCCCGCTGCACGTCTGCCCGGCGTTGGCGAACCCGCCCCAGAGCGCCCCCGACACCGCGTTGCCCAGGTGGGCGTCCGAGAGCACGATCATCGGGTCCTTGCCGCCGAGCTCGAGCACCGAGCCCTTCATCCGCTCGGCGCACTTGACGCCGACCTGGCGGCCGACCTCGACCGACCCGGTGAAGAAGATCTTCGCCGCGCTCGACTCGACGAGCGCCCCGCCGACCGCCCCGCCGCCGTGCACCGTCCGCACGAGCCCCTCGGGCAGCCCGGCGCGCTCGAAGACCTCCTGGATCTTCTGGCCGATCAGCGGCGTGAGCGAGGCCGGCTTCAGCACGACGCCGTTCCCGCACATCAGCGCGATCGCCACCTCGCCCATCGGGATCGACCACGGGTAGTTCCACGGCGCGATCACCCCGACCACGCCGAGCGGCTCGTAGGCCAGGCGCGCCTGCTTCTGCCTGACCCAGATCGGCAGCTTCACCTTCTCGTCGGCGAGGATCTCCGGTCCCGCGTCGGCGACCCAGTTGAGCGCGTCGATCGTCGGCAGCAGCTCCATCACGTACGACTCGTTGCGCGGCTTGCCCTGCTCGCGCGTCAGCAGCTCGCTCAGCACGTCGAGCGAGTCGACGATCACCTGCCCCGCCCGGCGCATGTAGCGCGCCCGGTCCTCGAGCGCCAGCGCAGCCCAGAACGGCTGCACCTCCGCCACGTCGTCGACCACCGACTGCACCTGCTCGGGCGCGATCGTCGGGACGGCGCCAAGCCGGCGGCCGTCGATCGGGGAGAACGACTCGAGCTGGCCCGTCGCGGCTGGTGAGATCGCCATCGGAGGATTGTGCCGCAGGGGTCCAACCGGTGCCAGGGTCGCGGCACAAGACGCCTCCCGAGGACGGCGGGACGTTGCGGTCCACGCCGAAGCCGCATACCCTCCGCCTTCTAGAATATCTTTCTAGAAGAATGTTCTAGGGAGCGGAGGGGCCCGTCCGGCGGGACTCGGAGGCGGGGCGGCGGGATTCTGAGGCGGCTTTCCCGCGGGACTCGCGGATGCGCTCGAAGCGCTCGCGGAGGTCGCGCTCCTCGCCGTGATCGGAGAGGTCGAGGAAGCGCTCTCCGACGGCCGCGTCCGGCATCAGCTCCTGCGGCGAGACGCCCTCGGGGCGGGCGTGCGGGTAGTCGTAGCCCTCGCCGCGGCCGAGCTTCCTCGCGCCCGGGTAGTGGGCGTCGCGCAGGTAGTCGGGCGGGATCGGCGCCCCGTTCTCGCGCACCCATGCCCGGGCGCGCTTGAGCCCCTCGTACGACGCGTTCGACTTCGGCGCGAGCGCGAGATAGACGGCCGCCTGCGCCAGGTTGAGCGCGCACTCCGGGAGCCCGACGCGGTCGACGGCTTGAGCGGCGGCGGTCGCCACCAGCAACGCTCGCGGGTCGGCGTTGCCGATGTCCTCGCTCGCCAGGATCACCATCCGGCGCGCGATGAAGCGGACGTCCTCGCCGCCCTCGAGCATCGAGGCGAGGTAGAGCAGCGAGGCGTCCGGGTCGGAGCCGCGCGTGGCCTTGATCCAGGCCGACACGAAGTCGTAGTGCTGGTCGCCGCCCTTGTCGTAGAGTACCGCGCGGCGCTGCAGCGCGTCCTCGGCGCGCTCGAGGTCGACGCGCCCGCCCTCCGCCGTCTCGCACGCCAGCTCCAGCGCGGCCAGCGCCGTTCGCGCGTCGCCGCCCGCCCGCGCCGCGAGGAACTCGAGCGCGTCGTCGTCGACCGCCGGCGGATCCGGCACGCCGCGCTCGCGGTCCTCCAGCGCCCGGCGCAACAGCGCCAGCACGTCGCTCTCCTCGAGCGCGTGCAGCTCGTACACCCGGCAGCGCGAGAGCAGCGCCGAGTTCACCTCGAAGTAGGGGTTCTCGGTCGTCGCCCCGATCAGCCAGACGAGACCCTCCTCGACCGCCGGCAGCAGCACGTCCTGCTGCGCCTTGTTGAAGCGGTGGATCTCGTCGAGGAAGAGGATTGTGCCCTCGCCGTTGCCGACTTTGCGCCGCTCGGCCGCACGGTCCAGAACCTCGCGCACCTCCTTGCGCCCGGCGTTGACCGCCGAGATCTCCTCGAACGCCGCCCGCGCCGTCACCGCGATCAGCCGCGCGAGCGTGGTCTTCCCCGTCCCGGGCGGCCCGTACAGCACCATCGAGTGCGGATGCCCGTCCTCGATCGCACTGCGCAGCGCTGACCCGGGCTCCAGCAAGTGCTCCTGCCCGACGAACTCGTCGAGCGTCGCCGGGCGCATCCGCGCCGCCAGCGGCTGCTCGCCGGTTGGCACCGCGGTTCGCCCTCTCGGGCCCTGCTCCTCGCCAAACAGTCGGTCCACGTCTGGAATCCTCGCAGCCCCCGCGGCCATCGAGGACATACAGAACTGTTGCCAAGGTGCATATGCCTGTCACACTGGGGGCCATACGATGGCAAGGATGAAGCGCACGACCGTCAATCTGGACCAGCAACTCCTGGAGGAGGCCTCCCAGCTCCTCGGCACCTCGCGCATGACGGACACCATTCACGCCGCCATGGGGGAGGTCGTAAGGAGAAGGAAGCTGGAGAGCTTGGCCGAGCGTCGCTTCCCGGATCTGACGCTGGAGTCGATCGAGGAAGGCCGCCAGTCGCGCTCCTTCGACCATCTTCGCGATTGATCGATGGAGCTCGCGGACACTTCGGCCTGGTTCGTCGCCGATCGCGACGCCGGCGCCCTCCGCGATGAGTTCGCACACCGGCTCGTCGATGGCCGGATCGCCACCTGCGACATGGTTCGCTTCGAGCTGTTGCGCAGCGCCCGCAACGGACGCGAGATGGCCGAGACCGCCGCCGAGCTGGCGGTGGTGCCCGATTTCGCGATCGGGGAACCGCAGTGGGCACGTGCCCTCTGGGTCTATCAGCGGCTGGCCGACCAGGGCGGCGCCCACCACCGCTCGGTCGGCTATCCAGACCTGCTGATCGCGGCTGCGGCCGAGGCCGGCGGCGCGACCGTCCTCCACTACGACGAGGACTACGAGCGGATCGCCGAGATCACCGGCCAGCCGACCCGCTGGATCGTGCCGCAAGGCTCGCTCTAGTCGTCGGCGGAGCGCTTGTAGCCGCGCTCGAGCTCGCGCTCGGCGGCCTCCGGCCCGAGGATCGGCAGGACGGCCGTGTACATCAGGTCGGGCAGGATCTCGGGCAGGTCCTCGGCCTTGCCGGCGGCGACCTCGCGGTGGACGATCTCGCTCATTCCGCCGACCATGTTGAGCGCGAGGGCGGGGGGACGGCTGCGGTCGTCCTGGAGGCGGCCGATGTCGAAGACGATCGTGAAGCCGCGCATCGCCTCGTTGCGGGCGGCGATCGCGCCCGGGCCGGCGGCCATCACCTCGATGAAGCAGAGGCGCGCGACGGTCGGCTCGCGGGCGAGCGCATGCAGGAGGGCGCTGAGCGCGGCGCGCACGCGATCGGCCCACTCGTCCTGGGTCTCGAACGCCTCGAGGGTGAGCGTCAGCAGGCGAGCCAGCTCGCGCTCGTAGGCGGCGATGAAGCACTGCTCCTTGTCCTCGAAGCGCTGGTAGAAGGCCTTGCGGGTGACGCCGGCGCGCGTGATCACGTCGGTGATCGTGGTGTCGTGGTAGCCGGCCGTCCCGGTCAGCTCGACCATCGCGTCGAGCACCCGGTTGCGCTGCGAGGCGGCGACGTCCGCCTCCGACAGGCCGTGCCGTCCGCGCGGCAGCTGGTCGGCGCGGCGCGGGGGCAGCTTGCGCCGCGGGCGGGCCGCCTCGTCACCCTCGGTTCGGCCCTCGCTAGTCGCCATCGAGCCTCACCCGCTGGACGATACCCCGCCCGCCGCGTCTTCCGCTCCCGCTCCGGCGTCCGCGGCTCGGCCGCGCGCCCGGTCGCACTGCGCCCGCCTCAGGCCCGCGCGGCCGGCTCGAGCCCGGCGGCCGCGACCACCGTCTCGAGCGAGGGCAGCTCGTCGACCGCCCGGCGGTCGACGGGGTCGAAGACCAGCTCGTGGAAGCCGCCGACGAGCGCGAGCGCCGACACGCGCGCGATCCGCTCGCTGGGCCGCAGCTCGCGCAGCGGCTGCTCGAACAGCTCCGCGAGCCGGCGGGTGGTCTCCGAGCGCCGCTCGCGCGCCGCTGGGCCAACGCTCAGCGCCTCGACGAGGTAGGCGCGGGCGCGGTCCGGCTCCTCGGCGCAGAACTCGAGCAGCGCCGCGGCGCCCGCGCGGACTCGCGCCGTTGCGACGATGGGCCCACCGTCCGAGACGGAGGCGCGCTCCCGCGAGGCGGCTGCGTGGACGTCATCGGTGAGGGTGCGCTCGCGCGAGGCGGCTGAGCCGCCGTCACCGGTGGACGGCTCCTCGCCGAGCGCCACTGCGGCCATCGCCGCGCTCACCCGGCCCAGCAGCTCGGCCGCGATCTCGCCGTACGAGGCCAGGAACGCTCGCTCGCTCGCTCCGTCTGCGGTGACGGCCGCGTCGCCGCCGTCGCGGTCCAGCTCCTTGCCCGCGTGGTGCGGGCCCAGGAACGGCAGCGTCAGCGTGTACATCAGCTCAGCCCGCAGCGCCGGAAGCTGCTCGGCGCGCCCCGCCGCGATCTCGCGGTTGAGCACCTCGGACAGGTAGCCCACCGCGCCCGCGGTCACAGCCATCGGCCGCGCCGGACCGACCGCGCTGCTCACGTTCGAGCGGTCGAACAGCGGGTCGAGCGCCGCCATCGCCTCGTTGCGCCGCGCGAGCGCCTTCGGCCCGGCGGCGAGCGCCTCGACGAAGCAGATCCTCGCCGCCGCCCTGTCGGCCGCGATCCCCCCGAGCAGCACGCCGAGCGCCGTGCGCAGCCGGTCCACCCAGGCCTCCGTGCCCTGGAACGCCTGCAGCGCCGGCAGCAGCAGCCGCTCTAGCTCGCGGTCGTAGAGCGCGACGAAGGCCTCCTCCTTGCTCGAGTAGAGCGCGTAGAAGGTCTTGCGCGACACCCCCGCCCGGCGGATTACCTCCGCCACGGGGACCTGCTGGTAGCCGCGGTCGGCCACCAGGTCGCGCATCGCGGCCAGCACGCGCTCGCGCTGCGAGTCGGCCACCTGCTCGGGCGTCAGCCCGTGATTTCCGCCGCGGATCTGATCCGGCCGCGCCCTTCCCGCTGAGACGCCCGGGATCAGAGCGGCCCTATGGGCTCTCGATCCATGTTCGGGCATGAAGCGACTGTACTACGGAGACTTTAAGGTGTCTAGGTCTTCGTTTCAAAACCCGCTTACAGAAGGCGGACCGCAGGGACAGGACTGTTCCCGGTTGACATCTAGACACCTATCGGTTTACGGTTGTTGCCGAGAGAGCCGAGCCGTTCCGCTTGAGCAAGAGGAGCCGACGAGGCGATTGCAGCTCGTCGTGAGCGACAAAGCAACGAGGAGAGGACCAGAACCAGATGAGAAGCCCCCGGACCGTGGTTGGACGTCTCGCCGTCGAAGGTCGCGGTCTGGACCGCTCCATGGCTCGTGTGCGCCCTGCCCACGCGGGCCGGGCAGTGTTCGGCGGATTGCTCCTGAGCGTGGTGCTGGGCTTGGTTGCGCCCTCGGCGTTTGCGGCCAAGACGGTCGATGGGTTCCTTGGGGGTCACACGGCCAGTGTTACGGGGGACAGGTTCATCGCGCCGAATGACGTGGCGGTCGTCGAGGCGACGGGGGATGTCTACGTCGCTTATCTGCAGCGCGTGCAGCGGCTCGATTCCGATGGGGGCTTTGAGTTGTTGTGGGGCAAGGACGTGGTCGCTGATGGTGCTCCCGGCGACACGGGTACGGGGGGTGAGGTCTGCACGGTCGCCGCTGACTGCACGAGAGGTGTGGACGCGGTCCAGGGTGGCGGAGTCGGCGAGTTCGACAATCCGACGGGGGTTGCGGTCAATGAGGTTGCGGGTCATCCGCAGTCCGGGCATGTGTATGTGCGCGACACGGGCAACATGCGTGTGCAGGAGTTCGATGCCGATGGTGGGTTCGTGCGGGCGTGGGGTTGGGGTGTCGCTACGGGCGCTGAGGCGTTCGAGGTCTGCACCTCGAACTGTCAGCAGGGCCTTGCTGGTGGCGGGGACGGCCAGTTGGGCGCTACCGGCGCGGTCGCGTCGATCGCGGTCGATCCGTCGAGCGGGAACGTGTATGTCGCCGATCCGGCCAACCAGCGCATCCAGGAGTTTCAGGGCGACGGCGGCTTCGTCGACGCGTTCGGGTCCGCGTTCGCGGACGAGACCCCTGATCCGGGCGAGTTCGCCTTCGACGAGCCCGCGCGGATAGCGGTCGACTCGAGCGGCGTCGTCTACGCGACCGACTCCAACGACTCCGCGCGCGTCCAGCGCTACGACACGACCACCGACGCGTTCCTCGCGCCGATCGGCGCTCCGCCGCTGACCCCTGGGGCCACCCAGGGCATCGAGATCGACCCGACCACCGACAACCTCCTGGTCGTGCGCGACTCCGACTCCGGCGAGACCGTCGTCGAGGAGCTCGACACCACCACCCTGTCGGTCGTGGACACCCACGCCGTCGGCGACGGGTTCGGACTCCCCAACGCCTTTGGCACCTCGTCGCTGGTGTTCGGGTTGGGCGTCGACGGGGCGCGCGGCAAGCTCTACGTACCGTCAGCCTTCTTCCGCTCCCCAGACGGGAGCGCAAACGTGATGGACTTCTACGGCGTCTTCGTCCTCGACGGCGACGGCGCTGCCGCTCCGAGTCCCGTCGCGGGGGCGCCGCTGACTGTCGATGACGACAGCGCGGTCCTCACGGGCACAGTCGATCCGAACGGGCCGAGCTACTACCGCTTCGAGTACTCCAAGAACGGAATCGACTGGAAGCTCACCGACAACGACAACGGCTTCAGCAACGCCAAGTTCTTCGCGGACCGACAGCTCGTCGGCTCCTCGCCGCAGCCGGTGTCGGCGACGCTCGAGGGCCTGGAGGCCAACACGGTATATCGAGTGAGGATCGTCGCGACGAAACTCGCCGGCCCGCTCACCGAGGTGGTGGTCAACTCGCCGGAGGCGACGTTCCTGACGGATGCGGTGCCCCCGACGGCCGAGACCGCCACGGTGCACAGCTATACCGATACCTCGGCGTGGTTGTCGGGGCGTGTGAACCCGAAGGGCTCGGCGACGAGCTATCGCTTCGAGTGGGGTCAGGGCACCGACTATGCGCATCAGGCGCCTGTAGCGGATGCAAGCGCTGGCTCCGGCGCCGCGGAGAAGGGTGTGCTCGAGGAGATCGTGGGCCTCGAGCCCGACACCGTCTATCACTACCGGCTGGTCGCCGAGAGCAGCGAGGGCGTGACAGTCGGCGCGGACCGCACGTTCAGGACACGGTCGGCGTCGGGCGGGTTCGCCGATCGGGCCTACGAGCAGGTCACTCCTGCGGTGAAGTCCAAGGACGTCGCACACCCAGGGCAGGGTGGCGCGATTATTAGCACTGATGGTGACAATGGTTACGCCACGTGGCCGGTTGCCGGTGATGGCGACGCGTTGATGTGGGGTGTGAGCGATGCGTTGGCCGATGCTGAGCAGGGTGGTACGAGCGCTGCGGAGCAGGTGCAATTTTATCGCGCTGGTCGGGGGTCGGGTGGTTGGTCGAGTCGGCTTGTGATGCGTCGTCCGCCCGGTCCGGCGGATCAGTTCAGGGCTCGGCCGGTGGCGGGTTCTGTGGATCTGTCGAGGTTCTTGGTGACCTCGTTGCTGCCGTTGCTCGACGGGGCTGACGATCAGTCTTTCTATTTGCGTGATCCGTTTGCCGATGAGTTGGTGTCGGTCACTGCGTTGGGTTCGGGTGAGCCTTCCTACGGTGGTATGTCTGACGATCTGAGCCATGTGTTCTCCGGGTCTGAGGGTGGGGTGTTGTACGAGTGGGTTGGTGGCTTGACGCGTCTGGTGAGTGTCGATGCGGGTGGTGTGCCGTTCGCGGGCCCGTCGCAGTTCGGGTCGGGTAACAGACGGCGGTATGCGGTCAGCAGGGATGGCGAGCATGCGTTCTTCTCGACGCCTGTCGGGTCGGATCAGACTGAGATCTATCGGCGCAGCCACGGCACGACGACGACTCTGGTCTCGCCGTCGCAGCGGTCGGCGCCCGATCCGCAGGGCTCGAAGGTGAAGGTCTTCGAGGCCGGTTCGCCGGATGGGGGTCGGGTGTTGTTCTCGAGCTCTGAGGAGTTGACCGACGATGCGAACACGGGGCCGTCGCGGGCGGGCAGGGATCTGTATCGCTATGACGTGTCGAGCGACACGTTGGTCGACGTCACCGCCGATGACGATCCCGACGGTGGCCGGTTCGTGGGTTTGCTCGGCGCTTCCGATGACGCCGACTGGGTCTACTACGTCGCCCGCGGTCAGGTCGCGGAGGGCGCTACGGCCGGCCGGCCGAACGTGTATCTGTGGCGTGACGACGGCACTGCGGGCGGTGAGACGCGGTTCATCGCGACCCTCAGTGATCTCGAGCTCGACGCCTTCGGCGACTACGATCTGCAGCTGAACAGCGACTTCAGGTTTGCTCGGGTGACTGCGGACGGGCGGGCGTTGGTCTTTCACTCGCCGACGAGCTTGACTGGCTATCGCAATCAGGGGTTCGCGGAGGTGTTCATCTATGAGGCCGACGCCAACGGTGGCGAGGGTGTGTTGAGTTGTGTGTCGTGTCGTCCGAATGGCACGCCGGCGCACGGTGACTCCGCCGTGCCTAAGGGGTTCAGCCAGGTCAGGATGGGGAGCGTGGTCTCGCGGGCGTTGTCTTCGGATGGGCGGCGGGTGTTCTTCAACAGCGCCGACGCGCTTGTGCCCGAGGACGTCAATGGTGAGTTCGATGTGTATGAGTGGGAGGCGGGCCGGTTGCGGTTGGTCTCGACCGGGACGAGCCCGGACGGAAGCGATTTCGTCGGGGCGAGCGAGGACGGCGACGATGTGTTCTTCATCACGCGCGATCGGCTCGTGGGCCAGGACGCGGACGGTCTCAAGGATGTCTATGACGCTCGGGTCGGTGGTGGGTTCGCTTCGCAGAACCCGGTTGTCGAGGCGCCGTGTGTCGGGGAGGCTTGTCGGGCTGCTTTGTCTGGTCGGCCGCCGGCGGGCGATCCGGCCAGCAGGGCCGCTGGTGGGGAGGGCGACTACGCGCGGCTGTTTAGCGTCGCTGGGATCTCGGCGCGGCAGCGCAGGTTGTTGGCGTCTCGGGGCCGGGTGACAGTGCGCGTCGACGTGACGCGCCCTGGCCGCATCGACGTGCGTGCGCTGCGCGGGTCAAAGACGGTCGGTTCGGGCTCGCGGATCGCCAAAGCGGCTGGGTTGGCGAAGGTGACCGTGAAGTTGACGCGCTCGGCGCGGCGGTCGTTGAGCAGGCGTGGCCGGCTGCGGTTGCGGCTGGTCGTGCGCTTTGGCGGCGAGAGCGAGACGGCCACGATCGATTTGCGGAGGGTCAAGTGACCGGCGAGGGGAAGACGATCACGGCGACGATGATGGCGAGGAGCTCGATGAACACCAATAGCGATCAACTCTCACACCGCGCGCGGAACGCGTTGCGGGCCGTCGTGTTGGCCAGTGTCTGCTGGGTTGCCATTCTGGCGGGTGGTGTGTCGGCTGCGTCAGCGGCGCCGGAGTGGGACGGGATCGTGTTGTGGGGCCCGACCGAGTTTCAGGCCGGCGAGGACGGTTTCGTGCTGGTCCAGGCGATCAACAAGGGCGACGCCGCGACAAACGACATCGCCCAGGTCGAGTTCGACCTGCCGCCCGGCGTGACGTTCACAGGGATCACCCCGGATTCCAGCAATTTCTGGTTTTGTCAGATCCCGGGGTTCCCCGAGAACTCATGTCTGGCGGAGCCGGGCTTTCCGGCGCGTGCGCAGCCGACCCAGCTGGAGCTGCTCGTCGACGTCGCGCCGGGCGCTTCCGGGACGCATCCTTTGTCGATCACGATCTCCGGCGGCGGGGCCGCGGCTCCTTACACCGAGACCCACCAGGTCACGATCGACGACACCCCGCTCGGGTTCGGCGCCAAGCCCGGCACTGTGAAGGCGGGCGCGTTCGACGAGAACGGCCTGGACTACACCCAGGCCGGCGGACATCCGTTCTCAGCTGAGGGATCCTTCGACCTCAACGTCGACGGCAACGCGCAGCAGACCGGCGGCGCGCTGCGCGAGACCGTGACTGATCTGCCGGCGGGGTTCGTCGGCGACCCGACGGTGCTGCCGACGTGTGCCAGCCACCAGTTCAGCGATGACAATTGTCCGCACGAGAGCCAGGTCGGGATGGTCAAGATCTATCTGTACGGGTTGCAGGAGCATCAGACCGCTGCGCTCTACAACCTCGATCCGCCGGGCCATCTGCCGGCCCAGTTCGGCTTCGCCGTCGACGCCTACCGGATCAAGGTCGATCCCGTGGTGCGCACCGACGGCGACTACGGCATCCAGCTACAGGCCCCCGGCCTGCCCGAGGACTTCATCACCGCCCGCGCACGGGTGATCGTCTGGGGTGTCCCCGCCGACCCCGCCCACGACCACCAGCGCTGCCGAAGGCCGAACCCGAACGTGATGAGCTGCACCAACACCACCCCGACGGGGTTGCCGGGCAGTGGTGGCCTGCCGCGGTCCTCGAGCGCGCCACGGTTGCCGTTGTTGTCGAACCCGACGAGCTGCACCGGTCCGTTGGAGACGATCTTCCGCTTCTCGAGCTGGGAGAACGCGCCGGCCGGCTATGACTTCACCGATCCGCGCTGGGTCAACTACACCGTTCCGAACCCTGCGGTCACGGGCTGCGAGCTGGTCGATTTCGACCCCAGCCTGGCGATCGAGCCGTCGACGAAGCAGGCAGGTCAGCCGACGGGCATGGACGTCGACCTCGATCTGCCTCAGAACGACGACCCGGACGGGCTCGCGACGTCGCATCTGAAGAAGACGACGGTCACGCTGCCGGAGGGGATGACCGTCTCGCCGTCGTCGGCCGACGGGTTGCAGGCTTGTACGCGCGCCCAGATCGGTTTGACGACGCCTGTTGGAACGACCCCGGCCAGGTTCTCCAAGGCGCCGGTTGGTTGCCCGGACGGCTCGAAGCTCGCGACCGCGACCGTAACGTCGCCGGCGCTCGAGGATCCGCTTTCGGGTGCTGTCTATCTCGCGGAGCAGGACAACAACCCGTTCGGATCGATGGTTGCGATGTACCTCGTCGCCAAGCATCCGAGCACGCTGGTCAAGCTGGCGGGCAAGGTCAACCTCGATCCGAACAGCGGCCGGATCACAGCGACGTTCGATGACAATCCGCAGCTTCCGGTCTCAGAGGTCAAGCTCGACTTCCCCGATGGCCCCAGGGCTTCGTTGACGGTGCCAGCACAGTGCGGGAGTCACTCGATCGGCTGGGCGATGGACGGCTGGTCAGGCGCCTCGAAGTCCGGGACGGATGGGTTCGTGTCGGAGTGCCCGGCCGGTGTCGATCCGAACGCACCGCTTCCGTTCGCGCCTAGCTTCACGGCCGGGACGGTGAATTCGGCTGGTGGCTCGCATTCGCCGTTCGTGTTGCGGATTCAGCGTGGCGATCGTCAGCAGGAGCTGCAGGGGGTGAGGGTCGACATGCCCAAGGGCTTGTTGGCGAAGCTCGCTGGCGTTCCGTTGTGTGGTGAGGCTCAGGCGGCCGCTGGGACCTGCGATCCACGCTCGCGTGTTGGTACCGCTACGGCCGGCGCGGGTCCGGGCCCGAACCCGTTCTATGTCAATGGTCCGGTGTATTTGACCGGCCCGTACAAGGGCGCCCCCTACGGCCTATCGGTCGCCGTTCCGGCGATCGCGGGTCCGTTCAACCTCGGCACGGTCGTCGTGCGTCAGGCTTTGCACGTCGACCGCAGCGATGCGCATGTGACGGCGGTCAGCGATCCGCTGCCCAGGATCTTGAAGGGTGTGCCGTTGCAGATCCGGGATGTGCGCGTCAACGTCGACCGGCCGGGCTTCGTCTTGAACCCGTCGTCGTGTAAGGCCCAGCAGATCACGAGCACGGTCTCCTCGACCCAGGGCGCCGCCAGCACCCTGACCGACCGCTTCCAAGCCACAAGCTGTGCGCGGCTCGGTTTCAAGCCGAAGCTCAAGCTCGCTCTGACCGGCAAGCGCCAAAGGACGACGGGCAAGCATCCGGGTGTCAAGGCTCAGGTCACCCAGAAGCCGGGGGAGGCGGCGATCCGTCAGGCGGTCGTGAAGCTGCCGAAGTCGCTGGCTTTGGATCCGGACAACGCCCAGGCGTTGTGCGAGTTCTCCGATGGCACGAAGCCCGACCTCGAGAACCACTGCCCGAAGGGCTCGATCGTCGGACGCGCCAAAGCAACGACCCCGCTGCTCGACGAGCCCTTGGCGGGCAACGTGTACTTCGTCAAGAACGTCCGCACCGACCAAAGGACCGGCAACCAGATCCGGACGCTGCCGATGATCGTCGTCGCGCTCAGGGGCAAGATCGCGATCAACCTCCGCGGCGAGTCCTCCGTCTCAAAGAGCCGACTCGTCAACACGTTCGCGTCCGTCCCGGATGCGCCGATCACGCGGTTCAACCTCAACATCAAAGGCGGCAAAAACGGCATCCTCGCCGTCACAAGGACAAGGCGCGGCCGGATCAACATCTGCAACAGCCGCCAAACCGCCCAGGCCGACTTCGACGCCCAAAACGGCCGCGCGCACGACCGCAACATCCGCATCGCCACACCCTGCAAGAACAAGAAGGCCAAGCAAGGCCAAGCTAAGCGGCGGCGGTAGCGCCGTCGCGGCCAAGCGCCGCTAGCGCTCACGGGCGCACGCCTAGGCAGCATCCCCAAGGACGCCGGCCATATGGCCGGCGTCTTGCTGCCCGCGCGCCCGGGCGGTCGCCGGTCCGAGCGCTTTGGAACTTTGTGCACACCAGGGTGTGCACAAAGTTCCATTCCGCTGGGGCGGTGCTAGTGGTTCGCCTCGTTGCCGCTCGAGCCGCCCTCGGCCTTCCGCCGCGGCGGCCACGGGCGCTTGGGCTCCTCGCCGACCGGTGGCACGGCGTTGGCCACCGCCACCGCGTCCTCGCTCCCAAGGAACGGGGCGAGGGCGATGAACGCGGCCGCGGGCGCGACTTCGTAGAGCCGCTCCGCGCCGCGGTCGCGGATCTGGCGGGACAGCAGGGCGTAGATCGAGGCGCCGATCGCCTGGCTGGCGATCGGCGGGACGCTGGGGTTGAGCTGGTGGCCCTCCTGGAGCAGGAGCTGGGCGGCGGCGATGCCTTGGTCGCGTCGCTCGAGGCCGCCGGGGCCGCCTTCGTAGGCGTCGACTGCGCCGACGCGGCCGAGCGGGGGGTTGAGGGCGAAGAGGGCGAAGAAGGCGTGCACTCCGGCCGACATCGCGTGTGGCCAGTCGGCTCCTGCCCGGTAGGCGGGCATGACCGCGTCGAGGGCGCGCCGCCAGCCGTGTTCGATGGCGCCGAGAAAGGCCGCCTCCTTGCTGTCGAAGTGGGCGTAGAAGGTGGTCAGCGAGAGCGCGCCGCGGTCGGCGATCTCGGTGATCGCCATGTTCGGATAGCCCTTCTCGGCGACCAGCTCGATCACGGCCGTGACGATCCTGTCGCGGGCGGCGATCGGGTCCGGAGCGTCGGGCACTAGGCCGGCGGGCGGCTTGCGCGGCCGGCGCAGGCGCTCTGACGGCGCGCGGTAGCTGAGGATCCAGTCGAGCAGCGCCGGCATCAGCTCTGGCAGCTCCGCCTCGCGGCCCTCGCGCACGCGCGTGTGCACGATCTTGCGGATCCCTCCGATCATCGCGCGCACGACGTCGGGGGGCATTCCCTTGCGCTCGGGCGACTCCGACAGCGCCGAGCGCACGATCTTCTCGACGCGCCGGTCGATCTCGTCGATCCGCTCGACCGCCTCCGGGCCGGCCGCGTAGACCTCGATCCAAGCGACGCGGGCGACCGCCGGCTGGGTCGCGATCAGCCGGCCGAGCGAGGCCAGCATCGCGCCCATCCGCTCCTCCCAGGTCCCGGGAGTGCGCCAGTACACGTCGAGAACGCTCGGCCCGGACAGTCCTACGATCCCATCGAGCGCCGCGAGAAAGCAGTCGTGCTTGCTCGAGAAGATCTTGTAGAAGGCGTTGCGCGAGACGCCCGAGGCCTCGAGCACGTCGGCCACCCGGGTCGTCTCGTAGCCGCGCTCGGCGACGACCGTCACCATCGCCGCCAGCAGCCGCTCGCGCCGGTCCTGCTCGACGAGCTCACGGCCGTTTCGGAACCCCGGGCCGAGCCGTCGCTCCCCCTGGTGCTCGGCTATGCCCGGAGGCGTACTGGTCATACCAATCTCCACCCTACCGTCGATGGGCCGAGCCGGCCAGTCCCAGCCGGCCCAGCCCGAGACGCCTTATCCGGTCCTAGCGGGAGCCGGTCGCGTCCAGCCCGAGAACGTCCGCAACCGCCAACCGCATCGACCTCGCCGTCGCCTCGTGTCCGAGCCGGTTCGGGTGCAGCGTTCCCGAGAAGTCGAGCCCTTGCCGGTGCAGCGACTCGGGCAGCGTTCGCACCCAGCGCTCGCCGTCCGGACGCGCGCAGATGCCGTGGGCGGCGAAGGCCTCGTCGACCCCGTCGACGACCCGCCAGCCGTGGTCGCGGCCCGCCGCGGCCACCGCCGCGTTCAGCGGCTCCAGCACCTCCCTGCGCGCCCAGCGCGACTCGTCCGGCGTTATCTCCCCGTTGAGGAACGCCACGCGGCAGAAGCCCTCGGGCGGCCTGCCGCCGCCCCGCCCCGCCGGCGCGCGGGTCGGGTCGAAGTACTCGACGAGCACGACGCGGTCGCGCGGGATCCGGTCCGACAGCTCGCGGTCGAGCGCCGCGTAGCGCCCGCCCATCCGCCTCAGCTCGTCGTCCACGACCTCGCGCAACGTCGGCGTCCCCCGCGGCGCCTCCCCGAACGGCCGCCGAGGGTCGAACCGCTGCTCCGGGCAGTCCCGAACCGCCAGGCAGAACTTCACGATCGACGAGAAGTGGACGTCGTTCGCGCCGACGCCCACCAGCAGCAGGTCGATCTCGCGCCGCTCCGCCAGGGCGTTCACGCGCGCCACCTGCGCCGGCTCGAGCAGATCGCCGCGCTCCGGCTGGATCCCTCGGTAGGGCCCGAGCAGCCCCTCCTCGATCGTCGCGCCCGAGCAGGCGAGCGCCACGAACGCCACATCGACCTCCGGGTCGTCGCGCTCCGCCTGCAGCGCCGCCTCGGCGTGGCCGGAGCGCAGCGAGCGGTGGCAGCGGCGCAGCAGCCAGCGCTCACGCCGCGTCGGGAAGTCGCCGGCGCGGTCGGGGTTGCCCTCGCCGGACGCCACCGAGTCGCCGATCGAGACGATCAGCTGGTCCTCGTCCGGTCCGTCCGCCGCCTGCTCGGACGTCAGGCTGCCGTCCCTGATCCCGTCGCGGTCCGCGTCGCCGCCGAAGCGCCCGCCCGTAGCCTCCTCGGCCGGCGTCGGCTCGTCGTCCCAGACCAGGACGTAGAGCGCGGCGCCCGCGACCGCCAGCACGACCGTCACCACGGCGCCCGCGATCCACCAGCGGTTCGAGTCGGCGATCCGTCGCATCGCCTACTGCTCGCGCACGGTCTCCTCGACCTCCACCGGCGCCGTCGGCACCGGTGGCTCGTCGCCGACCAGCACCGTCGTCGGCTCCTCCTCGCCCTCGAGCTTGTAGGTCGACGGCCCGAGCGGCCCGGTCGTGTCGCCGGCGCGGCCGACCCGTCCCCAGGCGCCGCCGAAGCCATACCAGCGCTCGGCGCCCGCCGGGCGGATCAGCTTCCAGGTGTGCCACTGCGGGCACCGCGAGCAGGCGATCGCGTTGTCGTCGACGGCGAGCAGCCGGTCGCCCCGCGGCTCGTAGACGGCCTCGTAGCGCCCGGCGCGCCAGTACGACGCGTGGCTGCCCTCGGCGCTGTACACGACCGGGTGGGTCGCGCCCTGCTCGCCGCCGCTGCCGCCGACCACCCGCCTCACCGCGCTCCACGGGATCTTGCGCGAGTGGTTGTGGTAGTGGTAGCGCGCCGCGAGCGGCAGGTAGCCGTTGGAGCTCGCGGGATCGAGCCGCGCCAGCCGGACGCTGATCCGCTCCCAGTCGCCCTCGTGGACGAACGCGTCCATCGCCGGGTCGGGGCCGGGCGGCTCGCTCAGCCCGTAGAGCATCCAGTAGGTGAGTCGCAGCCCGCCCTTCGCCGTCACCCCCTCGGGGAGCTGGTCGCGCTCGGAATCGGTGAGCGGCGTCTCCTCGCGGTCGACGTAGACCGGCACGTCGCGCAGGAGGGTCTGCGGGCCGACGTCCTGGGTGTCGTCGTGGCCAACGTGGGCGTCGTCGTCGAGGTCGAGGTAGAAGCCGTGCTTCTCGGGCAGGTCGGCCGGCCTGTCGCCGCCATGGAACGGCCGGGTCAGGGCGCTGGCGAGGAAGCTCGCCGCCTTCGGGGCGCAGCGGGCGGTCTGCCGGTGCACGTAGGGATCGCCGCCACCGAGCCGCTCGTCGCGGATCCGCGCGGTTCCCTCGCGCTCGGTCTTCACCCTCCCCCCTCCCGCGGCGACCAGGTCGTCGCCGCACTGGCTGCCCTTGTTCGACCAATGCAGCACCGACTCGTCGATGAACCCGCGCGCGCTCATCGGCAGCCAGTCCTCGTCGGCGTGCAGGTGCACCAGCGGTGCGAACGCCACTTCGGGGTTGGTGGTCGTCACGGGCTGCACGGGGTCGCCCGGTCCGCTCGCCGTCACCAGCAGCTCGGCCAGCAGGGTGTGCGCCTGCTCGCGGCCGGACTCGTCGTCCTCGACGCCTGCCGGCTCGCGCATCGCGATCCTCGACACCTGCGAGCGCGGTATCCCGACCACGCGGTCGACGGCCGCGTCGGCGAACGGGTCGCCCGGATCGCCGTTGCCCGGCAGCGACACGAACCACAGGCGCTCGGTCGTCTCGCCGACGAAGAACCCCGCGAGCCCGCGCTCGGCGCCGGCGCCGTCCTCCTCGTCATCGGCCGCCAGCAGCGCGGCGACAGGCTCCATCCGCGGCTCGAAGCGCATGTGCAGGACGTTCACGACAGCGCCCATGACGGCGAAGACCGCGAACACGACCCAGCCGATGTTGCGGACGTATTTCGTGAGCGCCGCCGTCCGGACGATCAGGACGATCCCGGCGATCCCCACCGCCGCGGCGATCGCGATCACCGTCACGTCCATGTCGGCGGTGAAAATCACCATCGCGGCGATCAGCAGCACGACCGTCGGCAGGAACGCGAACCAGAAGCGGGCCTCGACGTTGCCCTCCTCGTCGAGCGGATCGAGCACCGTGAGCCACAGCAGCGCGCCGAGCCCGAGCGCCAGCGGAAGCGTCAGCGCCTGCGCGCCGGCCACGAGCAGCAGCTCCTTCGGCAGCAGGGCGACCGCCCGGTCGGCCGGCAGGTGCAGCCCGTCGAAGCGCAGCCACAGCATCGCCCCGCCGACGAACGTCGCGAGCGCCGCGATCCCGGCCGTCGCCCCGAGCACCTGGATGGCCGTCGTCGCCCACTTCGACATCGCGTCCCCCGCCTTCCCGAACCCTCGGACTTGCCGGGGTCACTCTAACCCGGCGCCCGGCGCGCTCGCTGGCTCTTGGTGAGAACGCGTGCGGCCGCCTTGACGCCGACGGGAAGACTGGACCGAGCGGGGGAGCCTCAGGCGGGGAAGATCTTGCGGCTCTTCCAGAGCCAGCGCAGGTCGCCGCGCGGGCGGAGCCTGCCGCGCATGACGAGCCGGCGCGGGTCGGCGCGGCCGGCGACGACGTCGACCCAGTCGTCGAACGAGCACTGGAAGCGAACGGTCGCGCTGTCGGCGCGGCCGCGGACGGCGCGGGTGTCGCCGTTGGCGACGACGACGTGCCAGGGCTCGTGGTCGTTGAAGTCCCACTGGATCGCGCCGGGCTCGTGGCGCGCCGAGGTGTCGAAGCCGGCGGCGACCGTCTCGAACAGAAGCGCCACGTCCGCGGGATCCCGGGAGATCGGCCCGATCCGCTCGCCGAGGTAGCCGGCCTTGCAGAGCTGCTTGCCGCGGATCGCGCGCTCGCGCGGCGTGCCCTCGATCGGGAAGACGGGCGGGCCGGGCAGCTCGTCGAGCGGCATTCCGGCGCTGCGCAGCTTCGTCTCGAGCGAGGCGGCGCCCTGCTCGCCGAGGTCCTCCATCTCGTAGCCGAAGGTGTTGATGTAGCGCTCGTCCCAGCCCGGCGGGACGAGCACGTTGATCGTCCACGGCATCACCTCGCGCAGCAGGTCGGCGACCGCGTGGGGAACGTCGGGGTCCATCTGGCGCAGGTCGTGCAGCAGCTTCACCCCGAAGCCGATGTGGCGCTGCTCGTCGGCGGCGACGTTCTCCATTCCCTCGCGGAAGCCGGGCAGCAGGTCGCGGTCGTCGAGGTAGCTGGTGATGAAGTGCTGGCCCGGCTGGGCGAGCGTCGCCTCGATGACGATGTGGTAGAGCGTGACGCCGGCCGCGAGCTGCGGGATCGAGGGATCCTTGCGCAGCTCGTCGCACATCTGCACGAGGCGGTCGAAGACCTTCTCGAACCCCCAGGTGAGCTGCGGCTTGATGATGCTGAGGCTGTCGCCGACGCTCTCGCCGCCGATGCCGACGACCTCCTTCATGAAGCGGTTGAAGAAGACCGCGTGACGCGCCTCGTCGACCTGCTGGGTCGTGAGGAAGTACTTCTGCTCCTCGAGCGGCGCGGCGTCGACGTAGGGCGAGAGGCCGTCGGCGACCGCGTCCTCGCCCCAGAAGAAGAGAGAGTAGTTCCAGAGCGCCGCCTTGCGGTCGAACTCCGTGAAGTCCGTCTTCCACTGCTCGGCGTCCTTGGAGAAGTCGAGCTCCATCGCCCGCCAGTTGCCGTTCTCCCAGCGCCGGTAGAGGTCCTCGTACGTGATGTTGTCGAGAGGGCTCTGCGTGGTCGGGACGGTTGCGGTCATGCGGGGCGGACTCCTCCGAGCGCTTCGTACCGGTTTGGTACGTTTGTGCACAGCTAGTGGCACGAATGTACCAAAGCGACGAGGGTTTGCAACAGCCGCAGCAGTCCAAGGGCGCCCGGCGGCGCGAGGAGCTGCTCCAGGCGACGCTGCGGCTGATCGGCGCGCACGGCACCGACGCCGTCACGCACCGCGCCGTGGCCGAGGAGGCCGGCGTCCCGCTGTCGGCCACCACCTACTACTTCGCCTCGAAGGAGGAGCTGCTCGAGCAGACCCTTCTTCTAGCCGCGCGCGAGGAGACCGAGCGCCTGGAGCGGCTGGTGCTCGAGCTGGCGCCGCGATCGCTGTCGGTCGACGAGTGGGCCGCGGCGGTGGCCGCCCAGATCGCCGGCGATGTCGCCGGCGAGCCCGCCAAGCACGTCGCGCTCTTCGAGCTCGGCCTCGAGGCCACCCGCCGCCAGCCGCTGCGCGCCGAGCTCCAGCGCTGGCAGGACGCCCACCTCCGCCTCGCCGAGATGGGCTGCCGCGCGATCGGCTCCGACGACCCCGCGACGGACGCCCGCGTCGTCGTCGCGACGCTCACCGGCCTGATGCTCCAGCAGCTCGCCGGCGGCCGCGAGGACTTCGAGGCGGCCGTCATGCGCCCGGCGCTCGAGCGGCTCCTGGGACGCCTCGCCGGCGGCCGGCCCAAGGGCCGGCCGCTCGCCACGCCGGTCGCCTGAACCCAGCTCGCCTACTCTCGTGCAGGACTTCGATGTGGTCGAGGCGAGCGTGAGGTAGCGGACTCCCCACAGCCGCCTGGTCACCTGGTGACGCCTTGCACTTGCTCCCGCGAGGCGGTTGGCGTTAGGATGTCGGCGACGCCTCGGAGGGAGGCGCTGGCATGAGTCGGATGGAGGGCTGACTGTTGCTTCGTAGATGGCAATGCGCAACGCTGCGGATGGCTGCGCTCGCGGCAGTGATGGCCGTGATGCCGATCGTCTCAGGCTGTGGCGGCTCGGACGACGACGACCGGCCGGCGGCTGGCAACCCCGCGCCGAGCACGGCAGCCGACACTCGCACCCAGCCAGACGCCGAGGCGCAGGCCGAGGGCGACAGCACCGCCCAGGCCGATGCCGAGGGTGACAGCACCGCCCAGGCCGATGCCGACGCTCCGCCCAAGGACGCTCCGCCGATAGATTTCAGCAAGCCCGTGCGACTCACGGCGGCCGACCGAGCGCGCCTCGCGGCAAAGGCACCCGACCCCAGGCCGTACACCGGCCATCCCCAGGACCACGGCTCCAAGAAGCACCGGACCGAGTTGATGGCGGCCTTCAGGGAGATGCAGCGGCTCTTCTACTCCGGCAATTTCAAGGCGTATTGCAAGAAGTTCTGGACGACGCCGAACGCTTTCATCGAGCTGCAGCCCCCGAAGGGCAAGACCGTGGTCGACGAGTGCATCCGGCTGGTCTCGATCACGGCCAAGGAAGTCGCCGATGGCACGCTGCGCTGGCCGAACTACGTCGCCAGATGGGTGAGGGTCTACATCCCACCCAATGGTCGCGAGCCCTACGGTGGCGTCTCCAACAAGGCCGGAACGTCGGCCTCGGTCGCGCGCATGGCCTTCATCAAGAAGCGTGGGCGGTGGCGCCCCGAATTCAGGATCGCCGAGATGCGCGGGCTGAGCGCGCGGTAACGCGGCTGCGAGCCCCGCTCGCCATCCCCTAGCCGCTCATATACTCGCCGCGTGCCTGACCCGGGGAAGCTGGAGCAGCGGACCACCGAGCTGCTGAGGCGCCTGATCCAGTTCGACACGGTCAACCCGCCGGGCGCCGAGGAGGCGTGCCAGGAGTACCTGCGCGGGCTGCTCGAGGGGGCCGGGTTCGAGGTCGAGCTGCTGGCGGCGGTCGAGGGGCGGCCGAACCTGGTTGCGCGGATGCCGTCCGGCATCGACGGCCCGGCGCTCTGCCTGCTCGGCCACGTCGACACCGTGCTCGCCAACCCCGCGGAGTGGCAGGTCGACCCATGGTCTGGCGCCCTGCGCGAGGACGGCTGCGTCTGGGGTCGCGGCGCGCTCGACATGAAGAGCCAGGTCGCCGCCGAGGTGGCCGCCGCGGTCGCCCTCGCCACTGCGGGCTGGCGGCCGGAGGCGGGCGAGCTGAAGATCGTGCTGACGGCCGACGAGGAGGCCGGCGCGCTGCACGGCGCGCAGTGGCTGTGCGAGCGGCACGCCGACAAGGTCCGCGCCGACGTCGTCATGAACGAGGGCGGCGGCGCCTCGTTCGAGTACGGCGCCGCCGGCGGCCGTCGCATCTACCCCGTCTGCGTCGCCGAGAAGGGCGTCTTCCGCTTCACCCTCACCGCGCGCGGTCGTGCCGGCCACGCCTCGATACCGCGCATCGGCGACAACGCCCTCACGAAGCTCGCGCCGGTGCTCGAGGCGCTCGGCACGGGCGCCGTCTCCCCCGAGCACTCCCCCGAGGCGGATGCGTTCCTCGCCGCGCTCGGCGTCCAGACCGACGACCTGCCAGCGGCGATCGCCGAGGTCGAGGCGACCGACCCGCGCGTCGCCGTGCTGCTCGAGCCGCTGCTCGGCGTGACCTTCGCCCCGACGATGGTGGCCGCCTCGCCGAAGATCAACGTCATCCCGTCGGAGGCTCGCCTACGGGTCGACTGCCGCGTGCCGCCCGGCCTCGGCCAGGACCACGCCGTCGCCCGCATCGACCAGGCGCTCGGATGGACGGACGGCGCCGCCGCGACGAGCGCACCGGTCCGCGACGACTACGACGTCGTCTTCGACGAGACGGTCGTCGGCAACCGCTCGCCGATCGACACCCCGCTGATGGAGACGATCCGTTCTTTCGTCGAACGCGAGGATCCCGGCGCCGTCGTCACGCCGACCGCGCTGGCCGGCTTCAGCGACTCACGCTGGTTCCGCGACGCCTTCCCCGACTGCGTCGCCTACGGTTTCTTCCCCCAGCGCGAGATGGACCTCTTCGAGGCGATGCCGCTCGTCCACGGGGCCGACGAGCGCGTCCCGGTCGCCGACCTCGGCCTCGCCGCTCGCTTCTATGCCGAGCTGATCGTGCGCACGCTCGCCTGAGCGAGCGGCGACGCCGGATCGCCGCTTCCCATCACTCGTGGTGGCTGAGTTCGATGCTGTCCGGATGAGCCGAGCTGCTCTGGCTGATCCAGTGGCCTTCGAGTTCGACGGCGGGAAACTCCGCGCACCTCGCGCCGCCGTTGCCGTCGCCGTCGTGCGCTGGGGTGCCGGCTTCGTACGTGTGGCCGATGTTGTGCAGATCGAGGACGACGGTGCAGTTCGAGCCCGTCGTGCCTTCAGACGCAGCGGAGGAGCTGTGTGTGTAGAAGCAGAACGTCACCTTGAGCGCCCTGTCGTCGACCCCACTCACGGGTTCGAAGAGTTCCGCGGGCTTGGCGAGGTTGCGGTGGGGATTCGCCGAGGCTTCGCCTTCGTCGCAGGGCTCACGTCCGCATGTCACGCCTTCCGGTGAGAAGAGCTGGTTGTAGATGGCGCCGTCGCCGTCTTCGTTGAACAGGAGTTCGAACTCACTCGCACAGAAGGTCGTGACCACTTCAGACATGCCACTGTGGAAGAAGAGGGTCCAATCGCTTTCCGACACCATCCTGATGGTGCAGTCGCCGGTGCTCGGCAGATGGCCGCTCATCGACGCCGCCTCACAGTGAGTGTCCGCTCCCACGGGTTCCATCGAGACTTCGATCGTTTCGACGTGCTGCGCCGATGCGGCCGACCCCATCGACGCGATCGCCGCCGGGCCCCGCTCGCGCTAATGCTCCAGGCCCCCGCGGCCGACATCCGAAGGGCAGATGAGCCTGCTCGCCGCCATGGCCCCCGCGCCGCTCCAGATCGCCCTCACCTTCCAGGAGTTCGAGAACTGGGCGGTCGTCTGGCTGCCGATCGTCTTCATGGCGCTGATCGCGGTCGTGCTGATCGCGATGCTGCGCTTCATGCCGAGCTTCAAGATGAAGCCGCAGGAGATCAAGCCGCAGTCGTCGGACTCGCTCGGCTGGGACGAGGTCGCGGGGGTGGAGGAGGCGAAGGCGGAGCTGCGCGAGGTCGTCGATTTCCTGCGCGACCCCGACCGCTTCAAGCAGCTCGGCGCAAGGGTCCCCAAGGGCATCCTGCTCCACGGGCCGCCCGGCACCGGCAAGACGCTGCTCGCCAAGGCGGTCGCGCACGAGTCCAACGCGCGCTTCTACGCCCAGTCGGCGTCGGCGTTCGTCGAGATGTTCGCCGGCCTCGGCGCGGCCCGCATCCGCCGGCTCTTCAAGGAGGCGCGCAAGAGCGCCCCGGCGATCGTCTTCATCGACGAGCTCGACGCCGTCGGCGCCACCCGCGGCAACGACATCTCGGGCGAGAAGGACCAGACGCTCAACCAGCTGCTGGTCGAGCTCGACGGCTTCGGCGGCCGCGAGGGCCTGGTCGTGATCGGCGCGTCGAACCTGCTCGACAAGCTCGACCCGGCGCTGCTGCGCCCCGGCCGCTTCGACCGCCAGATCTTCGTCACCCCGCCCGACCTCGAGGGCCGCAAGCGCATCCTCGCCGTCCACACGCGCGACAAGCCGCTCGAGGAGACCATCGACCTCGAGGTCGTCGCCCGCCAGACCAGCGGCCTGACCGGCGCCGACCTCGCCAACATCTGCAACGAGGCGGCGATCCTCGCGGGCCGCGAGCGCCGCCGGCGGATCGCGACGACCGACTTCCAGGCGGCGCTCGAGCGCGTCGTCGCCGGCATGCAGTCGCGCCGCGTGATCACCGACCACGAGAAGCGCGTCGTCGCCTACCACGAGGCCGGCCATGCGCTCTGCTCGGAGCTGCTGCCGAGCGTCGAGCGCGTCCACCGCATCTCGATCGTCCCGCGCGGCCAGGCGCTCGGCTACACGCTCAACCTCCCCGAGGAGGATCGCTACCTCAAGACGCGCGACGAGCTGCTCGACCGCCTCGTCGTCCTGCTCGGCGGCCGCGTCGCCGAGCACCTGATCTTCGGCCAGATCACCACCGGCGCTTCGGGCGACCTGCGCTCGGTCCACGAGATCAGCCGCTCGATGGTGACCAAGTACGGCATGGGCACAGGCCTGATGTCGAGCGAGATGCCGGCCGGCGACTACTCGATGGCCGACGCGACCCGGCGCTCGATCGACGAGGAGCAGCGGTTCATCGCCGACCAGGCCCACCGCCGCGCGCTCGCCCTCGTCACCGAGCATCGCGACCTGCTCGAGGCGCTCGCCCGAGAGCTGCTCGACCACGAGGTTCTCGAGCGCGAGGACATCGACCGCATCGTCGCGGAGCACGCGGGCGACATCCCGCGCCAGCCGCGCCTGCAGCCGCTGAACGGCGACTCAGGCCCGGCTCGTATTACCAGTTAGTTTGGTATGACCAATTAGCGGCACACGCGTTGTGGGTTGCTGGTGCGCTCAGACGGGAGTAATGTCCTGCGCCTTCCCCGATAAGCGGATGTCTGCAAACGGCGATGATCGGCCGAGCATTACCCAATTGTCCGGAGCTTCCGCACTCGAATAGGTCCGATAGCGGATTCGAGAGCAAGGCTGGAATCGGACGTCGGGCCGGCGATGTCCGGCGATAGGTGGCACGAAGTCGTTCGCGCCTTCGAGCGCGGCGAGGTCGAGGGCGCGGCGCCCGGACCGTTCGAGCGCGAGCCGACCCACGGATCGCTCGTCCTGGTCTCCAGCGACGCCGTCTACAAGCTCAAGCGCCCGGGCGAGATCGGGATCGCCGACCACGGCGCCGTCGAGCGGCGAGGCGAGCTCTGCAGGGCGGAGATCGAGCTCAACCGTCGGCTCGCCCCGGGCGTCTACCACGAGGCGCTGCCGGTGGTCGCCACCGATCGCGGCTTTCGTCTCGGCGCGCCGGGCGACGAGGACGTCGTCGAATGGGTCGTCGTGATGAGCCGCTTCGATCGCGGCGAGTGCCTTCACCGCAGGGTCGACGACCGCCGCGTGACCGTCGAGGAGATCGAGCGGGTCGCGCGCACGATCGCCGCCTTCCATCTCGTCGCTGATCCGGCGGACCCGAGCCTCGGGTACCCGGAGACGATCGCCGACCGGCTCGACGGCCTCTGCCGGACGATCCACGCGATCGGCGGCGACAAGGTCGACCACGAGCGCCTCGACTCCGTCGAGCGGCTCGTCCGCCGCTGGCTCGACCGCCACGGCGAGCGCCTGCGGGCGCGCGCCGACGCCGGTTGGGTCCGCGACGGCCACGGCGACCTGCGGCTCGAGCACGTCCTGCTGCGCCCCGACGGCGTCGAGATCGTCGACTGCGTCGAGTTCGACGCCGCGATCCGCGGCGGCGACGTCCTCGCCGACCTGTCCTTCCTCGTGATGGAGCTCGAGCACGCCGCCCGTCACGACCTGGCGCTCGCGCTCGTCCGGGCCTGGCAGTGGGCCGGCGGTCCCTACGAGGAGGATCCGCTCTGGCTCTTCGCCGCCTTCAAGGCGCTCGTGCGCGTCGAGACCGGCCTGCGCCGCGCCCAGGACCTCCACGAGGGCGACTACATGCACGCCGTGGTCGTCGACATCGTCCGCACCCACCTCGAGCTCGCCCAGCGGCTGGCCTGGCGCGCATGGAGCCCGGTCGTGGTCGTGGTCAGCGGCCTGTCCGGCAGCGGGAAGACCGCCGCCTCGGAGCGCCTCGCCGACCACTGGGGGCTTGAGCTCGCCAGCTCCGACGGCGTTCGCAGGCGGCTGGTCGGCGTCAGCGTCGGCGGGCACACCCCGGCGCACGCCTACCTCGAGGAAATCTCGGGCGCCGTCTACGAGCGCCTCGGGCGGCTCGCGGGCGCCTCCGTCGTCGGCGGGCGGTCGATCGTCGTGGACGCCACCTTCCGCCGCGGCGAGGACCAGCGGCTGTTCCTCACCGCGCTTCGCCAGGTCGCCGGCGACGACGCGATTCTCGCCTGCGCCGAGCTGGTCGCGCCCGACGAGCTGCTGCGCAGCCGCGTGGCCGCTCGCGAGAGGCGCGGAGAGTCGGATCTCACGCTCGAGGTCCTGGACGCCCAGCTCGCGGCGCGCAAGCGCTTTCCCGCGCCCGCGCTGCCGGACGCGCGCCCGATCGACACGAGCCTTCCGCTGGAGCGCGTCGTCGAGCAGATCGAAAGGCTCGTGCTCGAGCGCCTCGACGGCGGGCTTCGGCCGGCTCCCGGCGAATAGACTTCCGCTCGTGTTCGGCAAGATCGACCATGTCGGAGTGGCCGTCGAGGATCTCGACGAGGCGGTCGGCCTCTACCGCGACCGGCTCGGGATGCCCGAGCAGCACCGCGAGACGGTCGAGGAGCAGGGCGTCCACGCGGTCCTGATCGAGATCGGCGACGCCCATGTCGAGTTGCTGGCGCCGATCGGGCCCGACGGCGGCGTCGCCCGCTTCCTCGAGCGCAACGGGCCCGGGTTGCACCACGTCGCCTACAGCACGGCCGACATCGACGGCGAGCTGCAGCGGCTCAGGGACGCCGGCCTGAGGGTGATCGACGACGAGCCGCGCGCCGGCATCCAGGGCAGCCGCGTCGCATTCGTCCATCCCAAGTCGACCGGCGGCGTCCTGATCGAGATCGTCCAGCCCGCGGAGGAGCACTGAGCAATGGCGCAGATGGCCAGGACCGACATCGGGTTCAAGGGCGGCCAGGTGCTCTCCCTGCGCATCGCCGACGACGTCTACGACGAGCTGATGGCCGCCCTGGCGAACGACAGCTCGAGTCGCTGGCACTCGCTCGAGCTCGAGGACGAGCGGGTCCAGGTCGACCTCGCCAACGTCGTCTACGTCCGCCGCGAGACCGGCGCCAGGACCGTCGGCTTCTAGCCGTGCCGGACACGGCGCTGCTGCGCGTGCTGCGCACTCGCGGGCACGCGCCGAAGGTCGAGCGGGCGGTGCTGCTCTTCACCCGCACGGGCGAGCACGGGATCGTGTGGCACGCGCTGTGCCTCGCCGGAGCGGCGGTCGACCGCCGCCGCCGGCCGCTATACCTCCGCACGATGCGCACCGTGATGCTGGCCTACCTGACGAACATCGGGCTCAAGTACGTGGTGCGCCGCCGCCGGCCCGTCCTGGAGAACCTCCCGGCTCTTTCGTCGACCGTGACGAGCCTGTCCTTCCCCTCGGCGCACTCGACCACCTCGTTCGCCGCCGCGCGCTCGCTCACCGGAGACGGAGAGTTCTCCTACCTCCCCGTCTACGCGCTCGCCGCCGCGATGGCGCTCTCGCGTGTGTATGTGGGCGTCCACTATCCGACCGACGTCGCCGCCGGCGCGGCGCTCGGCACGGCGATCGCGGAGCTGACCAGGTGAAGGTCGGCATCGTCGGGCTGCCGAACGCCGGCAAGTCCTCGCTCTTCAACGCGCTCACGCGCGCCGGCGCCGAGGCGGCGAACTACCCGTTCACCACGGTCGAGCCGAACGTCGCGATCGTCCCCGTCCCCGACGAGCGCCTCGACGCCGTCGTCGACACCGTCAAGGCCACGCCGACCGTCTACGAGACGATCGAGTTCCACGACATCGCCGGCCTCGTCCGCGGCGCGCACAAGGGCGAGGGCCTCGGCAACAAGTTCCTCGCGAACATCCGCGAGACCGACGCCCTGGTCCATGTCGTGCGCACGCACGCGGACGAGCAGGTGGTCCACCCCGAGGGCCGCGTCGATCCGCTCGCCGACGTCGAGACGATCGAGACCGAGCTGCTGTTCGCCGACCTCGAGCAGGCCGAGCGCCGGCTCGACAAGGTCGCCAAGGAGGCGAAGTCCGGCGATCGCGAGAAGGTCGCCGAGCGGCAGTGGCTCGAGCAGCTCGTGGCGGCGCTGCGCGAGGGCCGCCCGGCGCGCGCCGTGCCGCTTCCCGACGACGCCCCGGACGCGCTGCGCAACCTCAGCCCGCTGACCTCCAAGCCGGTGCTCTACGTCGCCAACGTCGGCGAGGGCGACGCGCTCGAGCCGCCGGCTGCGGTGGCCGGGCACGCCGACGGCGCGCAGGCCCGAGCGACGGCGATCTCCGCACGCCTCGAGTCCGAGCTCGGCGAGCTCGACGACGAGGACGCCGCCGCGATGCGCGCCGACCTCGGCGTCGCCGAGTCCGGCCTCACGACGGTCGTCCGCGAGGCCTGGAAGCTGCTCGGCCTGATCTCGTTCTTCACCGCCGGGGAGAGCAAGGAGGGCCGCGCCTGGGCGATCGCCGAGGGCACCGCCGCCCGCCGCGCCGCCGGTCGCATCCACACCGATATCGAGAAGGGCTTCGTCGCAGCCGAGGTGATCTCGTGGCGCGACCTCGTCGACGCCGGCGGCTACGCGCGCGCGAGAGACAAGGGCCGGCTGCGCGTCGAGGGGCGCGACTACGCGATGCAGGACGGCGACGTGATGACCGTCCGCTTCACTCCCTGACGGCGGTCGCTACGGTTCCCGGCCATGCGAACCTCCTCCACCCTCCAGCTCCGCCTCTCCGCCCTCGCCGCCGCCGCGGCGCTCGCCCTCTCCGCCGGCGCCTGCGGCGGCTCCGACGACGACGCCGCCGGCGGCGACGGCGGCAGCGACCGCCAGCAGGCCCGCGCCGCCGTCGAGGCGCTCTACGGCGCGCTCGCCGACAGCGACGCCGCGGCCGCCTGCGAGCAGCTCGGCGAGGCCGCGCAGAAGCAGCTCGAGGCGGGCGGGCTCGGCAGCAAGGGCAAGAGCTGCGAGGAGAGCTTCCAGGGCTTCCTCGACGCCGCCGAGAAGCAGGGCGGCTTGAACCTCACGCTGAAGGCGAAGGTCCGCCGCGTCGAGGTGAACGGCGACCGCGCGGTCGCCAAGGTGAGCTTCGGCAAGGGCCGCAACGGCGACGTGCCGCTGCTCAAGGAGGACGGCGAGTGGAAGCTCGAGGCGGCCGGCGCGGCGCCCTCGAACTAGACGCTCCTCACCGGCTGTTTACGGACAGGGTCCGTGACAGGGCTGGCGACACGCTGCCCCGGACCCGCGTAGAGGAACCCTCCGCCCGCGTCCCTCCGAATCACGGGCGGACCGGCCTGCCGGCCGGATTGCTGGGTACTTACGCTTCCCTCTCCCCTCCAAAAGAGGGACCCAACTCCTAGGGCGCTAGGAGTTGAGGACGTCAACATACCGGTGAGCGTGGTCAGGAGTCAAGGGCCTTTTGGTCTGGGGACGTTTTTTCGCTCGCGGCGCCGGCTCTGGCCCCTGCCCTGGAGCCTGTCCTGGAGCGGCTCTCCGCGCCCGGCGAGGCGGGCCGCGAGACGCTCGCCGAGAAGAGGACTTGCATTTTGGAGACCGATCGCGTTAGGCTGAGCACCGGCCGATTGGAGGGAGGGCCCGCGCGGCTCCTGTAGACAGGAGCCGCGCGTTTATTTTCAGGGCCGGCGCACGCGGACGGCCGGTCCGGCGATCGCGCCGGCGCGCACCCTGTAGACGCCCGCCTCGGGCACCCCGACGCGGTAGCGCCCGGTCCTCTCGGTGCGGGTCGTCGCAACGCCGATCCAGCGATCTCCGCTCCGGCGCTCGACGACGAGCCGGCGCGAGCGGGGCGCGGGCGCGAACGCGCCCTCGAGCGCCGGCCGTGCCGCCGCCACGGCGCCGCGCGGGAAGGCGCCGTCGACCGCGGCGGCCGCCACGGCGCGCACGCCGCCGATCCGCGACGTGCTGACGCGGGTGAAGTAGGCCCAGGTGTCGTCGAGCCCGAGCCGCGCGCGGATCTGGGGGCCGGTCAAGAGGCGCGAGCCGTTGGCGCCGTGCACCCGTGCGCGAACCACCCGGGGCGACACCCCGCGCGAGAGCACCTGCACTCGCCTCAGCCTCCCCGGGGAGCCGAGCAGGGCGCCCATCCGGGCGTTCGAGAAGCGCACCCGCCAGCGGTGCTTGGGCGAGATCGCGTCGTAGGGGTCGGGCATGCTCTTCAGCCACGGCTTCGGCGCGGCGCCGATGAACGAGTTCTCGACGTTCTCGGTGCGCCCGCCCGAGGTCGAGAAGTAGAACGTCGTCGCGATCTCGCCGTCGTAGGTCACGGTCTCGCCCGCCGTGGCGCTCACCGCGGCGTTGGTGCTCGCCGTCTCCGCGACCACGCCGCGGTACATCTGCGAGCGCGTGTCGGGGTACTGGTCGAAGATGTCCCCGGTCTTGCGCGTCGCCAGCGCGTAGGTGCGAGCGGTCACCGCCTGGGCGCGCAGCACGTCGGCGCCCCACGAGGCCGGCACCTCGCTCGCGACGACGCCGCGGACGTAGTCGTCGATCGGCAGCGCGTTGACCGCCGTCACGCCGCCGGCGCTGCCCGGGTACAGCTCGAGCGTGCCGCGGTAGCGCCCGTCGCTCACGTACTGGATCGCGCGGCCCAGGAGACGGAGCGGTTTCCCGCCGCGGCTCACGCGCAGCGGCGCGCTGTACGTGCCGAGCCGCTTGCCGCCGGCGCCGCGGAGCGCGAGCCGCCCGCCGCCCGCCGGGCGCACGACGTGTGTGACGCCCGGCTGCAGCGCCATCCCGCCGGGCCCCCGCGTGGCGCCGCTGAAGCGCACGTACGGATCGCTCGCCTGCAGCAGCACCCGCACCGGCCGGCTCGGCGCCTGGCCGAGCTCGGTCCCCCGGTAGTAGTGGCGCAGGATCCGCTCGTAGCTCCAACCCTGCTGCGCCATCCCGTAGGCGCCGTACTGGCTCATCCCGATCCCGTGGCCGAACCCGGCGCCGCGCACCACCTGCACCGTCGCCGCATCCGCCGCGGCGGGGGCGAGGACCATGGAGACGAGGGCGGCTGTAAGCAGGGCGCGGGGCATGTCGAGGCTCCTAACCGTTTCGCCGTCCCAAGGTAGCGCTCCTCCGTGGGGCTCAGAGCTGGTCCCCCCTTGTGGCGTGGCCCCCCGGTCGCCTAGGATGGCTGGGCCGGGCCCGCGCGGGCCCGGCGCGCGAAACGCGTCCAGCTAGGAGGGACTGGATACATGAGTGCAGCTTCTCACCCGTGGACCCGTCTGTCGGCGGCCGCGATCGTCGCGTTGCTGGCGATCGGCGCGAGCGCCTGCGGGACGGACTCGCAGGGAGACCCGAACCCGAAGCCGACCGCCAAGGAGCGGCGGAAGGCGCTCAGCGACGCCGAGCGCCTGGCGTTCGAGGACCGGACCGGAATGCTGGTCGAATCGAACGGAGAGGTGGCCCGCGCCCTCGGCGACGAGCGCGTGAACAGGAGGGTCGTCGCGACCCTCAGGCGGATACAGCATGCCTTCCGTGCGCGCGACACGGCCACCGTGTGCGCGCACATGGACGACTTCATGTTCGATCAGTTCCGGCCCGGCCGGACCGGGGAACACACTCCGTGCAGGGCGAAGATGGCCGAGTTCGCCAGGGTGCTCGAGCGGCGCCGGCGCAAGCCGGCCGAGTTGAAGCTGCTCTGGGTGAGGTCCTACGGCCAGATCGCCGGCATCTGGGTCGAGCGAGCGAACGGAAAGCGCTTCCGTGTCCCGTTCAACTCGATGGACGTCGCCGGCAGGTGGGATCTCGAATTCGGCTCCTTCCCGGCGCCGCAGACGTTGAACGCCAGGCTGGTCGGACGCGGTCAGCTCTGAAAAGTCCCTGCAGGATCGGAAGCCTCTCCTATACTCGCGGTACCGGTGGTCTGACCGGCTACCGGTATTGCCGCGTCGGAGCCCTGGTTCATCCTGGGGCTCCGGCGCACCCTTCGCGGCGCGGTGTCGGCTCGAGCGCTTCCTGGGCTCGCTAGAAGCGCGCGTCGATCTCGCTCGAAGACGGCCAGGCCCCGTGGGGGCCGAGCGGACCGGTGGTGAGGCTGTCGGGTCCCACGTCGCCCCACGCGCCGCCGAACCCGTACCACCACAGCTCGCGCACCTCGGCGACCTCCCTCCAGGTCCGCCAGATCGGGCACTCCTCGCAGCTGCGTCCCGATCCTGGGAACATGGTGTGGCTGCCCTGGGCGGCGATCAGCAGCGGACGGGTCGCCTTGCCCGAGCTGGGGTCCTTGGCGCGCAGCAGGTCCTTGTTCCAGGGCACCTCCCGGCGCTCGCCGTCGCCGTGCAGGACCAGCGACACCGGCACGTAGGCGTCGGTTCCCGACCGCTGGAGCAACACGTCGACGCCTTCCCAGTCTCCCTCGTGCACGAGGTGCTCTTCGATCCCGTCGGCGGTCCGCGGCTCGTTGATCCCGTAGAGCAGCCAGTAGGTCAGGCGCAGGCCCGGCTCTCCGTCGACCTCCTCCTTGCGCTGGTCGACGTAGACGGGCGCCTCCTCGATCAGCGTGCGGTCGCCCACGCGCCGGGGCTCGACCTTTCCGTCCCTCGCCCCGTCGTCGAGGTCGAGCACCCAGCCCTCCCTGCCTCCCAGTCCCTCCGGACGTCCTCCGTCGTAGGGTCGCGTGTGCTGGTCGGCGTAGAACATCCGGCCGAGCCGCAGCTCGCAGTGCGCGTCGTGGGCATGGCGCCAGTAGGCCGGGGGATTCCCGAGCCATTCGATCGCCAGCCAGTTGGTGATCGGCGTGCGCTGCTCCTTGAGGATCCTGCCGACCGCGATCTTGCGATCGGGACAGCCCTGATCCTCGGCGAAGATCAGCGCCGAGCGCTCGAGGAACCAGCGCGCGCCGGCCGGCATCCGGGTCTCGTCAGGGTGCAGCACGACCATCGGGGCGAAGGTGGTCTTGGGGTCGCGTGTCTCGACGCCCTTGCGGCCGGGGCCGGGGTCGTCCGAGCCGGAGCTCGACCCGCCGCAGCCGCAGACGGCCAACATCGCGCAGACCGTCACCGCACGGACGACGGTCGCCACCCTCCTGCTTCCCTCCATGTGGCGATCGTAGCGTTTTTGGTCGGAGCGGTCGAGGGTTTGGCGGATGTGCCGGGCGATCCTGCATCGTGTGGACGCATCGGCTAGGCTGAGCCGAGCCGTGGGCCGGAGGGTCCCAGGAAGGCATCGTGTTGGGTAAGTCCAGAGGAGGGACTGGCAGATGATTGATGGCCGCTTTTCCATTCGTGCGATCGCCTTGGTCGCGGTTGCCGTGTTCGCGCTGGCCGCCGGGGCCTGTGGATCGGACGACGATGGCGACGGCGCTGGAGACGGCGCCGGAGACCGGGCGTCCGAGACCGGAGCCGACTTCGAGAAGAGCAGCGACTTCGCCGCGACGGGGAGTGACGAGCAGCAGATCGAGCAGGTGCTCGACGGCATCCAGGCGGACTTCGTCAACGTGGATGGCGCGGCCTACTGCGACAAGGTGATCCCCGCGGAGCGGCGTGAGATCGAGGCCTTCGGCCGCAACTACCGTCATGGCACGACCTGTGTGGGAGTCGTCAACAACCTGGCGAGGGAGACGAACAAGACCGGCGTCAAGCAGAACCCGACCAAGCTTCTCTCGGTGCGGGTGAACGGGAGCCGGGCGACCGCGAAGGTGAGCAATGGCGGCCGTCCGCCGGAGCCGCTGGCCTTCCGCAAGATGGGCGGCGAGTGGAAGCTCGTCGAGTCCGGGTTCGAGCCGGATCCATTGGTGGCGGCCAAGAAGGAGGAGGCCAGGAAGAAGGCGGAGAGGAAGCGGCGGCTGCAGCAACAGCAGCAGTGAGGGCGCTTCGCTGTTTGGTGGCGTGAGTTTCCAAGGAGGGAGCGGTTGATGCGCGGGGTTCGTGTACAGATTTGCCTGGTTGTGTCGGTGCTCGCCGTGGCGGGCGCGGGCTGTGGATCCGACGACGAGACCGATGGCGACGGGGGCGCGGTCGCTCAGCGCGAGCAGGCGGACGCCACCGCTGGCCAGGGGGCGGATACCGCGCGAGACGGCGGCGCCGGCGCGTCGAGCGACGAGGAGCGGATCGAGCAGGTGCTGAAGGGCGCTCAGAAGGATTTCGTGGCGATGGACGGAGAGGCCTACTGCGCGAGGCTGGTCCCGGCCGAGCAGCGCGACGTCGTCGCGTTCGGGCGCAACATCGGCTACGGCAAGACGTGTGCGGAGACGATTGCCAAGGCTTCGAAGGCCACCCAGGAGCAGGGGGTGGAGGAGGATCTCTCGTCGCCGAAGTCCTACGACGTGCGCATCGACGGGCGTCGGGCGAGCGTGAAGGTCACCGATCGCGGCGGGGCCACCACCAAGCCGGTGAAGTTCGTGCGGGTCGAGGACGAGTGGAAGATCGCCGAGTCCGGGTTCGAGGCCGATCCGCTTGCCGAGTACGCGAAGCCTTCACCGACGCCTTGACAGGGGTGCGGACGTGACGTATGGTCCCGTTGGGTTCGAGCTGTAGTTCGAGGCTTGGGTCTCATGGAGGGTTCCCCCGATGGAGGGAGGGGATGTAAGCGCTACCTGGGTGCCGCCAGGGGCGGTGGCCGTCTGGAGGGACGGCAAGCGACGCGTCCCTGCGCCTGTTGTGGCGTGGGGTTACTTTAAAAGGGTGCTGGCCGAGCCGCTCGTGTCGGGCGCTCGGCGGCAAGCCCGGCTGGATGTCTCTGGTTGGGTCTATTTCTAGGAGATGAAAGCAATGCGTTATCTACGTAAGCTGTTGCTGCTCGCCGTGATGGCGATGGCGGCGATGGCGTTCATGGCATCGACTGCGTCCGCGCAGGAATCTGTCGAAGTCCGGTTGGAACCGGCGGCTGGCAATGACACTCACTGTCAGGCCGCGGGGGTCTTCCATCACTTGCCCAGCGTTGGCAACTGCAGGGTCAGGGCAGTGTCCGAAGACAACGCGCTGCTGTTCACGCACGACGGGGTGTCCGAAGCGCTGTTCAGCTCGTGTGGGAACACGTTCGAAGCGGTCTTCAACGAAGACGGTGTCGGCGCGATCTACAACCAGGTGCTGACGGTCGAAGGCGGAGTCTGTGGGCGCGAGCCGTGCGACGAAGGCGAAGGCCAGTCGAACGGGCACCGCAACCTGGCCTGGCCGGCGGAACTCAGCGAACCGGTCGGCGGCGTCAACCAGGAAAGGCTTGAGGTCGACTTCTGCCTCTACGCACACAGCGCGGTCGCGACGTCTGAAGGCACGGTCGGGACGATTTGCAACGTCACGCTCATCGTGACGCGCGTCGTTCACGCGTATGAAATCTCGAGCGCGGCCCACGACGGGCTTGGCAACGGCGCGACGCCGTGCGTCAACCTCGGTGGGGCGGTCGAACTCGAAGGCCACTGGGTCACCGCGACGAACGCGGCTCATCCGAACCTGTTCGAACTGATCCACCACGCCTGATCGCTAGTTGCCGTTTCGGCGTCGCTGGCCTGGGCGCCGGCTCGATGGACCGGGAGGGCCCCGCTTTGGCGGGGCCCTTCTGCGTTGGGCGTGGGATGGGGTGTGGTGCGGGTGGGTCTTGACAGGGTGGTCGGAGGATAAGAACATAGGCGTACGTCTGCTTTTGGGGCGGCGGCTGGTCAAATCGATGGAAGGCAGGCAGGTTCGATGCGCGGTCTTGTGGGTGGGAGTGGTGTGAGGGTGTTGGCGTGTCTGTCGGTGTTGATCGTGGTGTGGGTGGTTGGTGTGTCGTCGGCGTGGGCTCAGGGGGATGGGTGCGCGAATGCGGGGTTGCGGGTGGGGCCTTCTGCTGGGTTGCCTGACTGTCGTGCGTATGAGTTGGTGTCGCCGGCGTATAAGCCGGCTGGTATCGGCGTTGGCTTTACCTATGAGGGTTTGAGGGATCTGGCGGCGTCGGGTGTGGCGGCGTATGAGGGGGATCGGTTTGCGTCGTTGGGTCATTACGGCTCTACGCTGAATGACGAGGGGGTCGCGTTCGTGACCAATTGGGCGTTTGGGCAGCGGACCGGGGCGGGGTGGGTGAGCCACAACCCGTTCACGCACGCTTTGTCGAAGCGCGAGGTCACGCGCATGCCGGGCTTGTCGGCGGCGACCGACGATCTGTCGCGGGTGGTCTGGCGGTCGCAGGTCGGTGGCGTTGCCGGTCTTTGAGGAGATGGCGGGGGGCCAGTTCGCGAATCCGAGCTTCGTGGGCGATTGGGAGGGGCGGTGGGAGTATCTCGGCCAGACCGAGGCGATCCCTGGGGCCGGTGCCGTCAACGCGCTGGAGGTGGCTTTGGCGAGTGGGGGTTCGCGGGCGGTGATGGCGGGCGAGGTCCATGGGATGGCTGGGCCGGGTTGGCCGGATCATCCTGTGTCGAGCGATCGGGTGGCTGGGCGTAGCGTGCATGTCGCGGATGTGTCGGGTCCGCCGACTGATTCGTTTGCGGGGTCTGGTGAGCGGGAGCTGGTCAACGTGTGCACGGGTGTGGGCGCGGAGCGCACGCGTCTTCCGGCGCGGGTGGGGGACAAGCTCTCGGAGCAGGTGTGCCCGGATCCGGGGCCTGGGCGTGTCGCGCGGTTACGTCGCCGTATGGGGCGGCGATCGCGAGCCAGAACCCCAACAGCGCGATCACCGACTCGTTGACGAACGTGGTGTCGGGCGATGGGTCGCGGGTGTTCTTCATGAGCCCCGACCCGAACCTGAACGTGTTCGGCAACCCGGGGACGCTTGAGTGCACGGAGGATACGGGTGAGGCGACGAGCTTGTCCGCCGCAGTTGTTCGTGCGCGAGAGCGACCCGGATGGTGGGAATCCGCGGGTGCGTTGGATCTCGCGGGCGGTCGACGGGTTGCTCGGTGAGCAGGATGCCTCGTTGTTGGGCCAGACGTTCTTCGAGGGGGCGTCTGAGGATGGCGACAAGGTGTTCTTTCGCACGACGTCGCCGTTGACCGTCGACGATCCGAATGGGGTCAAGGACGGTGGGGGCAACGTCGTGGCGCCGCCGCCCGGTGGCGTGACGACGGGTGTGGCGTCGCGGGAGTCCTGGGATCTGTACATGTACGACTTCCCGGACGCGGCGGGCGTCGATCCGGGCGATGGGGAGCTGACGCGGGTCTCGGGCGGCCCGGGCGGGGCTTCGGATTGCAACAACCCGCAGGGCAACCTGAGCGCCTTCACGCCTGTCTCGGACGGCGCGGGCGGGGAGCTTGCGCTTTGCGTCGGGCGATGGGTCGAGGGTGTACTTCGCGTGCTCGGCGCCGCTGGTGGGTGCGGACAACGCGCCGCCGGCGGGGAGCGCGGCGGGCAACGTCGTGGGTGGGACGTTCGAGTCGACGGATCTGACGAATGTGTATCTCTATGACGCCAGTGAGGCTGACGAGGGGCTGCGGTGGGAGTTCGTCTCCAGGTTGCCGCGCGCGACGGGCGATATCGACAGTGCGGGGGCGGCGGTGTTGTCGCGGTGTGCGAGCACGGGGTCGTATAGGAGCCATCCGTTCGACGGGCAGCGGCGACGTCTCACAGGCGAGGGCGAACTGTTGGCGGGGGACCCCGGACGGGGAGTTCGTGTCGTTCTTCACAGGCGGGGGGTTGGCGGCCGGCGATGACGCGGAGTCCGGTGACGTGTATGCATATGACGCCGCCGGCGATGAGCTGATACGGGTGTCGGCGCCGCCGGGGGGCGCTGGGTCGTATACGTGTCTCAACGACGGGGCGGTTCAGTGCTATGGCGACGGCGGCTTCGACACCGACTTCCGATAACAGCAGACACGTTGCGAGGTCGTTGTTGAGCGTGGTGACCGATCCCGAGACGCCGGGGGATCGGGTTGTGTTCTTTCAGTCGGCGAGCCGGCTTGTCGCCGGAGATGTGAACGATGTGTATGACGTGTACATGTGGCGCAATGGTGAGCTGTCGTTGATCTCGACGGGCGGGGCGGATGCCGAGCACGCGATCTATAAGGGCAACGACAGGGCTGGCCGTAATGTGTTTTTGACGACGCGCGATAGCTTGACGTGGCAGGACGTCGACGCGGTCGCGGACGTGTATGCGGCGCGGGTCGGTGGTGGGATCCCCGAGCCGCCGGAGGTCGTGGTGTGTGGTGTTCTGGGCGGTGTCTGTCAGACAGGTGCTGGCGGCTCGCCCGATCGGGCGGCGCCTGCGCGTGGGGCCGGTGGCGCAAACGCGTCGCCGGGCGCCTGGAAGAAGGTTGGAATTCGCGGTCTTGGGAGGAAGGCGCGCCGGCGGGCGGCGCGCACGGGACGGATGCGGGTGCGGGTGTCTACCAACAGTGCGGGGGTGTTGGTACTCGGCGCGCGGGTCACGCTCGGTGGCCGCTCGCGCAAGGTCGCGGGGGCGCGTAGGCGGATGGGCAGGCCCGGGTCGGCGGTCGTCGGTCTGCGGCTGAACGCGCGGGCGCGGCGCGTGTTGGGGAGGGGCGATCGCCTGAGGGTCGTGTTGCGGGTCGCTTTGGAGGGCGCTCGCACGCGAAAGGCCACCGTCCTACTGAAGAGGAGCCGATAGTCATGGCAAGCGAGCGGCGGCCGGGCCTAAAGGAGAACATCGTTGAGATGCAGTCGTGTCTATCTCTCTACGTCACGGCGGCAGGCGGACGCACTTGGCTGGCGGGCAGGGCGGTCGCCTTCGTGCTCATGGTCGCTTGTCTTGCCTGCATCGGGCTGGTCGCGGCGGCTGATCGCGCTGATGGCGCTTTTGGGGATGGGTATGGGTTGGTTCCGATCAACAGCGGTCCGGGGACCCTCGATGTTCCGGCGGTTCCGGCGCCTGCTCAGCGTTTCTTCTGGGCGGGGGTTTGCGATCGCCGGGGCGCGCCGGCGGCGGGGAGCGATCTCGGGGCGCTTGGGGGGATCGGGACGATGCCCTCGACGAGCACGGCGCCGAACACCTTGGGTTCCGCCGCGCAGATCGTGGACGTGCCGTTGGTTGGCAGCGTCCCGAATTGCATCGATTGGCGTTTGGGGGTCACGGCGGGTGGTCAGGCGGGCACGAGCCCGTCGAATATCTGGACGCCGCCGCCGAATTGGCGGCTTCCGGCCGCTACGCGGGCGGGCAGCCATCCCGACGGCTCGGCGACGTTCGCGTTCCTAAACCCGATGGCGATCCCGACAACATCTATGTCGATCTCCCGCCGGGGTTTGTCGGCAACCCGAACGCGGTGCCCAAGTGCACCGCGCAGCAGTTCGCTGTGAAGCCCCAGTTGTGTCCGCCGTCGACCCAGGTCGGGATATTGACGCTCAGCCACCTCGGCGCGCCGATTATAGGGACGAACTTCCCGGGCCAGAACGTCAACACGGTGCCGGTGTTCAACCTCGAGCCGCGTGAGGGCAACGTCGCCGAGCTCGGGCTGGTCGCGTTGACCAAGGACGGTCCGCGTGACAGCGCGGCTGGTCGCCAAGGCGCGGACGAACTCCGACTTCGGGGTCACGACGTTCATCGCGCAGCTGCCGGGCAGCGCGCTGCCGCTCTCGCAGCAGGCGATCACGCTGTGGGGCGTTCCGTGGGCTGCGCACAACGACGTCTGGCGTGCCCCGACCGGCATCCAGGGCAGCTACGCCGGGTGCAACGGCCAGCCGGGCACGACTAGTTGAGCACGTGATCCCGCCGGGCGGTTTCGGGCCGGGCTGCCGGCAGAGCTATGACCCGTCGTGGGGACCTGTTCGCCCGTTCTTGACGGCTGAGACCGATTGCAACCCGGCGCCGGTGACGCGGCTGGCGACCGACGTCTATCAGCGCCCGGGCCCGTTCACCGCCGAGCGCGACCCGAGCATCCCCGGCTATCCGTGGCCGTATCCGGGGGCGTTGTTCGACGAGTCGACCAACTGGAAGACCTATGCCTCCCCCTCGCCGCCGGTCCACGACTGCGCGAGCCTTGCGTTTGGGCCCTCGATCGACTTCACCCCGACCAGCGATGCGGCCGGTGCGGTGCAGACAGCGGCCGACAGCCCGGCCGGTCTCGATGTCGATCTCTCGATCCCGCAGAACAACGACCCGCCGTTCACACCAGATGACTTCCTCGACACGGCGTCCTATGTCCAGGCCGCCGCAGGGCACTGGGACAGCGACCCCGGTCGCGCTACCGCACACCTCAAGGACACCGTCGTCGCGCTACCGCCTGGTGTGGCGGTCAACCCCTCAGGCGCACGAGGGCTGCAGGGCTGCACAGACGCCGAGATCGGCGTCAGCGACCCCAACTCCAACCCGCTGCGCTTTGACAACCAGGATCCCTTCGACGATCAGGGCGCCGAGTGCCCCGACGCCTCGATCGTCGGGACCGCAACGGTCGACACGCCGCTGCTCGAGCAGCCGTTGGACGGCCACGTCGTACTCGGGGCGCCCAAGCCCGCCGACATCGGCGGCCCGCAGTCCGAGCTGCGGCTGCGGCTGTTCATCGTCGTCAAGGACAAGCAGCGGGGGCTGATCGCGAAGATCTCCGGGACCACGAAGACCAACCCGTCCACAGGCGATCTGACCGCCGTCTTCGAGAACAACCCCGAGGTGCCCTTCGACCGGTTGGGGCTGCAGTTCAAAGACGGCCCGCGCGGGCTGCTTAGGACTTCGCAGCGCTGCGGCACGCCGGCCTGGTCGACGACGTTTACCCCATGGAGCGCCGCCCACGGCGCCGGCGGCGCCCCGGTCGGCGACCAGGGGGCCTTCACCCTCGACCAGAACTGCGCGTTCGACTTCGCGCCGCGCCTGGACGCGGGGATGAACCCCCGCCTCGGCGGCGCCCACGGAACGTTCAGCTTCGAGTTCGACCGCAGCGACGGCCAGCAATGGTTCAAGGGCCTGACAGCCGAGCTGCCGACCGGGCTGCTGGCATCGGTCCGTGACGTGCCGCTGTGCACCAACGCCCAAGCCGACGCCAACGCCTGTCCGCCCGGCTCGCGGATCGGATCGGTCGACGCCTCCGCCGGCGCCGGCGACCCGTTCGTGCTCGAGAAGAAAGGGACGGTCTATCTCACCGAGGGCTACAAGGGCGCCCCCTACGGCCTCGCGGTCTCAGTCCCCGTCGAGGCCGGCCCGTTCAGAGGCGACGTCGCGCTCACCCCGATCGTCGTGCGCCAAGCGCTGCACGTCGACCGCACCGACGCGTCGGTGACCGCCGTCTCAGACCCCTTCCCGCACATCTGGCACGGCATCCCGCTCGCCGTGCGCAGGGTCCTCGTCAAGATCGACCGGCCGAAGTTCACCGTCAACCCGACAAGCTGCGCCGCGAAGGAGATCGCCGCGACGTTCACCTCGACCGAGGGTGCTACCGCGACCCGCAAGTCGTTCTACCAGGCAACCGCCTGCCGACGGCTGCCGTTTAAGCCCAAGCTCGCGATGCGCCTCACCGGACGCAAGCAAACACGGTCGGGCAAGCACCCCGGCATCCGCGCCGTGGTGACCCAAACACCAGGCCAAGCCGCAGTCGACAAAGCCATCGTGCGGCTACCGAAATCGCTGGCCCTCGACGTCAACAACGCCCAAGCGCTATGCGAGTACGCCGACGGAACAAAACCCGAGCCGACCTGCCCCAAAGGGTCGATCGTCGGCCGCGCACGCGCCAGCTCGCCGCTGCTCAAACGACCGCTGGCCGGCAACGTCTACTTCGTCAAGAACATCCGCCGCAGCACAAGCGGAAACATCATCCGCACCCTCCCGATGATCGTCGTCGCCCTCAGAGGCGAGATCGCGATCAACCTCCGCGGCGTGTCCTCCACCACCAAAAACGGCAGACTCGTCAACACCTTCGCCAAAGTCCCAGACGCCCCGATCAAACGATTCAACCTCAACATCAAAGGCGGAAACAGCGGCATCCTCGCCATCACCAAACGCTCCCGCGACCGCAACATCAACATCTGCCGCACCCGACAAATCGCCGAGGCCGACTTCACCGCCCAAAACGGCAAACACCGCGGCCGCAACATCCACATCACAACCCCCTGCAAAAACAAGAAGAACCGCCGATAACAGCCCCCGCACCAAACCGGAAGGGCCTCGTCCCCAGCAGGGCCCCATCCACGTTTCGGGACGCTCGGTGGCACCTAACCGCCAGCCTCATCCGCAGTCCCCCCTCTTGTCGGATTGACATCTGACACAAATCGCGTATCGTAGGGCCCCAGCTCACTGCCGTGAGTTCCCCCGGACGGAGGGAGGGGAAAGCAGGTCTAACCGCGACCGCCAGCGGCGGTGGCCGTCAAAAGACGGCTAGCGAAATGTCTCCACGTCCGCGTGGCGTGGGACTTACTTTGGTAAAGGGTGCGCCGGAGCCTTGCCCGCACGGGGGGCCTTCGGTGCGGCAACCCGGCCGGAGACAACTGGCTGGGTCTATTCTAGGAGATGAAAGCAATGCGTTATCTACGTAAGCTTTCGCTGCTCGCTGTGATGGCGATGGCGGCGATGGCGTTCATGGCTTCGACTGCGTCCGCGCAGGAATCTGTCGAAGTCCGGTTGGAACCGGCGGCTGGCAATGACACTCACTGTCAGGCCGCGGGGACCTTCCACCACCTGCCCAGCACTGGGAACTGCAGGGTCAGGGCAGTGTCCGAATCCAACCTGCTCTTTTTCGAACACACCGGAGTCACCGAAACGCTGTTCACCTCGTGTGCGACCGTGTTTGAAGCGGTCTTCAACGAAGACGGTGTCGGTGCGATCTACAACCAGGTGATCACCCCCGAAGGTGCAGCCTGTGGGACCGAGCCGTGTGAGGAAGGCGAAGGCCAGTCGAACGGGCACCGCAACCTGGTCTGGCCGGCGGAACTCAGCGAACCGGTCGGTGGCGTCAACCAGGAAAGGCTCGAGGTCGACTTCTGCCTCTACGATCACGACGCGGTCGGGTCGTCTGAAGGCACGGCCGGGACGATTTGCAACGTCACGCTCATCGTGACGCGCGTCGTTCACGCGTATGAAATCTCGAGTGCAGCCCACGACGGGCTTGGCAACGGCGCGACGCCGTGCGTCAACCTCGGAGGTGCGATCGAATTCGAAGGCCACTGGATCACCCAGACGAACGCGGCTCATCCGAACCTGTTCGAACTGATCCACCACGCCTGATCGCTAGCTGACCGTTCCGGCGCCGCATACTGGGCGCCGGCTCGATAGACCGGGAGGGCCCCGCTTTGGCGGGGCCCTTCCACGGCGGTCGCCGCCCGCCGTGCCCCTTGTTGGATTTGACATCTGACAAGGATTGCGTATCGTACGCTGCGGCTCACGGCACTGCCGTGAGCTCCCCCGAATGGAGGGAGGGGAGAGCAGGTCCGATTGTGCGACCGTCAGGGGCGGTGGCCGTTCGGAGGGACGGCAAGCGAAATGTCTTCACGCCTGTTGTGGCGTGGGACTTACTTTGCAAAGGGTGCGCCGGAGCCCTGCCCGTGTGGGGTCCCGGTGCGGCAACCCGGCCGGAGGCAACTGGTTGGGTCTATTTCTAGGAGATGAAAGCAATGCGTTATCTACGTAAGCTTTCGCTGCTCGCTGTGATGGCGATGGCAGCGATGGCGTTCATGGCTTCGACTGCGTCCGCGCAGGAAACTGTCGAAGTCCGGTTGGAACCGGCGGCTGGCAATGACACTCACTGTCAGGCCGCGGGGACCTTCCACCACCTGCCCAGCACTGGGAACTGCAGGGTCAGGGCAGTGTCCGAATCCAACGCGCTGCTGTTCACGCACGACGGGGTGTCCGAAACGCTGTTCACCTCGTGTGCGAACACGTTCGAAGCGGTCTTCAACGAAGACGGTGTCGGCGCGATCTACAACCAGGTGCTGACGCCTGAAGGTGGAGCCTGTGGGCGCGAGCCGTGCGACGAAGGCGAAGGCCAGTCGAACGGGCACCGCAACCTGGCCTGGCCGGCGGAACTCAGCGAACCGGTCGGTGGCGTCAACCAGGAACGGCTCGAGCTCGATTTCTGCCTTTACGCACACAGCGCGGTCGCGACGTCTGAAGGCACGGTCGGGACGATTTGCAACGTCACGCTCATCGTGACGCGCGTCGTTCACGCGTATGAAATCTTCGAGCGCAGCCCACGACGGGCTTGGCAACGGCGCGACGCCGTGCGTCAACCTCGGAGGGGCGGTCGAACTCGAAGGCCACTGGATCACCGCGACGAACGCGGCTCATCCGAACCTGTTCGAACTGATCCACCACGCCTGATCGCTAGTTGCCGTTTCGGCGTCGCTGGCCTGGGCGCCGGCTCGATAAACCGGAAGGGCCCCGCTTTGGCGGGGCCCTTCCACGGCGGTCCCCGCCCGCCGTGTCCCTTGTTGGATTTGACATCTGACAAGGATTGCGTATCGTACGCTGCGGCTCACGGCACTGCCGTGAGCTCCCCCGAATGGAGGGAGGGGAGAGTAGGTCCGATTGTGCGACTGTCAGGGGCGGTGCCCCTCTGGAGGGACGGCAAGCGAAATGTCTCCACGCCTGTTGTGGCTTGGGACTTACTTTGAAAGGGTGCGCCGGAGCCCTGTCCGTGTGGGCTCCCGGTGCGGCAACCCGGCCGGAGGCAACTGGTTGGGTCTATTCTAGGAGATGATAGTAATGCGTTATCTACGTAAGCTGTTGCTGCTCGCCGTGATGGCGATGGCAGCGATGGCGTTCATGGCATCGACTGCGTCCGCGCAGGAATCTGTCGAAGTCCGGTTGGAACCTGCGGCTGGCAATGACACTCACTGTCAGGCCGCGGGGACCTTCCATCACCTGCCCAGCATTGGCAACTGCAGGGTCAGGGCAGTGTCCGAATCCGACCCGCTCTTTTTCGTGCACGACGGCGCGTCAGAAGTCCTGTTCACCTCATGCGCCTGGACATTCGAAGTCGTCTTCAACGAAGACGGTGTCGGCGCGATCTACAACCAGGTGATCAGCCCCGAAGGTGGAGCCTGTGGGCGCGAGCCGTGCGACGAAGGCGAAGGCCAGTCGAACGGGCACCGCAACCTGGCCTGGCCGGCGGAACTCAGCGAACCGGTCGGCGGCGTCAACCAGGAAAGGCTCGAGCTCGACTTCTGCCTCTACGCACACAGCGCGGTCGCGACGTCTGAAGGCACGGCCGGGACGATTTGCAACGTCACGCTCGTCGTGACGCGCGTCGTTCACGCGTATGAAATCTCGAGCGCAGCCCACGACGGGCTTGGCAACGGCGCGACGCCGTGCGTCAACCTCGGAGGGGCGATCGAACTCGAAGGCCACTGGATCACCGCGACGAACGCGGCTCATCCAAACCTGCTCGAACTGATCCACCACAGCTGACCGTTAGTTCCGACGTCGCTGTGTGACGCCGGTCGCTACAACTGGGAGGGCCCCGCTCCGGCGGGGCCCTCCGCATTTCGGCGTTAGCGCTTAGCCGCATGCCCGCGCGGCTGGGGTGTTGGTCCGATAGCGCCGGAAGAGCCCCCGCCCAGGCGGGGCTTTCTGCCGGGGGGCTAGGTACGAAGCTCGATGGTGTTCGGCTCGAGATCCCAGCTGCCGTCCTCGAACTGAAGACCGCTGACTCCGACCAGGTCGGTTGCGATGGTCTCTCGCCAGCCGTTCTCGGTGGGTGTGAGGTCCAGTCTCAGCTCGCCCCGGAACTGGCCCATGCAGGTGTCGAAGCAGGTTTGGACGAGGTGGTGGAAGCTGCCGTCCGCCGCGGTGTGGATCTGTCCGGGCCAGGGGCGGCTTGGGTGCTCGCTCACGCAGGCGTCGATGTCGTTGCACGGCTTCTTCCCGCCCGATTTGACGTTCACGGTGTAGGTGCGGCCCGAGCCGTCGATCCTGAGGTCGTGGTCGTAGGTGCAGTTGGCGAAGTCGACGTCGCCGACCATCGTGCGCACGCTGATCTGGACGGGCTCGCTCTCGACCGAGATCAGGCAGCCGCCGGTCAGGCGCTTGGGGTCGCTGGCGTCGATCGACGAGCAGCGGCGCGGCTTGTCGCCGGTCTTGTCCCACACCGTGACCTCGGGGGTCGCCGGGGCCGACGGCGCGGCCATCGCGAGCGTCGCCAGGGCTGCCGTCATCAGCATCGTCGTTCCTCCATCGTCGCCGCTAGAAGTGGTCCAGTTGCCGGCGCCCGGGGATCCCGCCGAACAGGCCGTTGACCCGCCACTCGCCGCGCTCCCTGACGAGCGGCACCTCGCCGCTGGCGCCCTCGCCGAACTCGACGGTCGCGGTGGCGGTCCTGCCCTTTATCCGTACGTCGGTGACGTCGCGCGACGTACGGTCCCGCCAGTCGTCAGCGCTCTCCTTCAAGCCGTCGTGGAAGATGCCGAGGCCCTTGGTGCAGGGAGGCTTGGGGAAGGTGCCGATCAGGTTGTGCCCGATCCAGCTCACGTGCCAGCGGGCGCCCTTGCTCAGCATCCCGCAGATCTCCTTCAGGTCGCCGTCCGCGAAGGCCTCCTGGAGATCGCCGACCGCGGCGCGGACCGCGTCCTCCTCGGTGGCACTCGTCGAGCCGCAGCCCCCCGCGCCGAGCGCGATCGCAGCCAGTCCGACGGCGGCGCTGAGCTTGAGCACGCCTGCAATCCCCTCGAACGGCATCTCAGCGGTCCCTCCTACCGTCGAATACCTCACACGCCCGCTCTGACAGCGGCCTCCGTACTGGAGCGGAGCCTAGTGAACTCCTCGGGACGGCGCAAGCGGGTGGCGCCCGAGCCGCCCCGTCACGCGCCGCTCGGCGCCGCCGTCACCGAGGAGCTGCCGTCGGGCGCGGCCTGGGCCGCGCGGCGTGCCGCTTCGTCGTTGCCGAGAAACGGCGCCAGCGCGATCACCGTGATCTCGGGCAGCGCCTCGCTGAGCGCACCACCATTCTGCAGCGCGCGTGCGCGCAGCACTTCGAACACGCCGCCGGCGACCGCCTCGGAGACCACGTCCGGGCGTGGCGTCGCGCTGTCGGCGGCGGCGCGCTCGAGGAGCTGGGCAAAGCGATCGAGCGCTCGGTCGCGGCGCTCGAGCGCCGCCGGCCCGGCGTGCAAGGCGTCGACGAAGCACAGCCGGGTGAGCGCCGGCGAGCCGTCGAGGAAGTCGAGCAGGCTCGCGAGCGCCGCCTGGATCCCGTCGGCCCATGTTCCCGGCGTCCTCGCATAGGCGGTGGCGAAGGCTGCGAAGGCCTGCTCCGCGCCGGAGTTGAAGGCGGCCAGCAGGGACTCCGGGGCCGCCGCGCGCTCCGCCGTCACGCCGCCCGCGCCCGCTCGAGCTCGCTCCTGGCGGCATCCGGGCCGACGAACGGCAGGACCAGCGCGTACATCAGGGCCGGGACCAGCTCCGGGAGCCGCTCGCCGCGGCCGGCGACGATCTCGCGGCGCAGCGTCTCGCTCAGCTCGCCGACGCGCCCGCCGCGGAGGGTGTCTCCGAGCGAGCCGGGCGGCGCGCCGGGGGCGTCGAAGAGCGCCGCGAAGGCGCGCATGCTCTCGTCGCGCCGCCGCGAGACGTCCTCTCCGGCGGCCATCGCCTCGACGAAGCAGAGGCGCGCGGTGTGCGGCTCGCGCGACAGCGCGCCGAGCAGGGCGGTGACCGCGGCGCGCAGCTTGTCGACCCACTCGCTCTGGGTCTCGAAGGCGTCGAAGGCGAGCTGCAGCAGCGCTTGGAGCCGCTGCTCGTAGGCGGCGGTGAAGCAGTCGTCCTTGCTGCCGAAGAGCTCGTAGAAGGTCTTGCGCGACACGCCCGCGCGCCAGACGACGTCGGCGACGCGGGTTCCGTGGTAGCCGTGCTCGCCGACAGCGGCGGTCATCGCGGCGACGATGCGCGCGCGCTGGGACGCGGCCACCTGGTCGGCGGTCAGGCCGTGACGGCCGCCGCAGAGCTGGTCCGGCCGCCGTCCCCTCCGCGGCGGGGCGCTAACGGCCATGCACCGGCTCCCGTGACGGCATCTGGGCGGCGAGGGCCTCCGGCGCCGGAGCCGGCGCCGAGACGTGCGCGGCGACCACCTGCGCCGCCAGCTCGGCGATCCCCTCGACACGACCGCGCGAGAGCGAGTCGTAGACCAGCTCGTGGACGCCGCCGGTGAGCACGCGGGCGCGCAGCAGCGCCTCCTGGCGATCGCCGTAGAGCTCGTTGAGCGCTTCGGCGACCATGTCGGTGAGCCGCTCCATCGTCTGCGCGCGCCGCTCGCGGGCGTTGTTGCCCGCGGCCATCACCTCGACGATGCACGTCCGCGCCAGCTTCGGCTCGCGCTCGACGAACTCGAGCATCGCGCGCAGGCCGCGCTCGATCCGCCGCTCGGCAGGCGCGCTCTCGCGACACACCTGGCGGACCAGCTCGAGCAGCTCGCCGGCGGCCTCGTCGTAGGTCTCGAGGAAGCAGTCCTCCTTGTCCTCGAAGAGCTCGTAGTAGGTGCGGCGGGAGATGCGCGCCCGGCGGAGCACCTTGTGGACCGTCGCGCCGGCGTAGCCCTCCTCGGCGATCACCTCGGCCATCGCGTCGAGCAGCCGGCCGCGCTGGACCTCGTGGACGACCGCCCGGGGGATCCCGTGGGGTCCGCCCGTGAGCTTGATACTCGGCCTCTTGCGCGTCTCCATCTAGCCGCGGTGCCTCTCGCAAAGACGATAGGAACAGCAGCTTACACGGGATAGGAACACAGCGGTACTGGTATCTCACGCCGACGTACGCGCGGCCGCGGAAGCGGCTTCGGGGGCGGCGGCTAGTGAGGCCGGAGCGGCTCGTTGGCGACCGCGCAGGCGGCGGTCGCCCCGACGAACGGAGCCAGTGTGAGGTAGGTCGCGAGCGGCGTCAGATCGCGCATCCGCTCGGCGCGGTGCTGGCGTACATGCCCGTGCGTGAGCGTCAGGACCGCTCCGCCGATCGCCTCGGAGATCGGCTCGCCGGGCTGCGCCAGGCGGTCGTAGCCGGGCTCGAGGAAGCGATGGAAGGCCTGGATCGTGGCGTCGCCGTGCTCGAGCGCGCGCGGCCCGGCGGCGTAGGCCTCGACGCCGAGGCTCGCGACCGCCGGCTCCGCCGCGAGGAAGCCGAACAGCGCGTCGAGGCCGTCGCGCGCCGCCTGGGGCCAGTCCGGCGTCTGCTGGTAGGCCGCCGCGGCTACGGCGATCGTGTCGCGGCTCGCGCGCTCGAGGGCGGCCAGGAAGGCCTCCTGCTTGCCGGGGAACTGGGCGTAGAAGGTGCTGAGCGACGCGGACGCGCGGTCGGCGATCTCGGCGATCGTCGTGCTCGGGTAGCCGCGGTCGGCCACGGTCGCGGTGATCGCCGCGACGAGCCGGTCGGCGGGCTCGACGGCGACGGGGCGCGCTGCGGCGCCGCGGTCCGGGCGCCTGCGCGGGCGCCGCAGCGGCTGTGGCGGCGTCCGGTAGCTCAGCGCCCAGTCGAGCAGCTCGGGCAGGAGGCGCTCCAGCTCGCCCTCCTCGCGGCGGCGCAGCCGCGTGTGCACCGCCTTGACGATTCCCCCGACGATCGCGCGGACCATGTCGCGCGGCATCCCCGCGCGCTCGGGCGACTCGTCGAACGCGCCGGCCACCGCCCGGTCGACGGCCGCCGTCACGCGCTCGATGCGGGCGAGGCCCGCGGGCCCGGCGGCGTACGCCTCGACGAGGCAGAGGCGCGCCGCGGCGGGCTGATCGGTCACGAGCTCGAGGAAGGCGTCGAAGGCGGCGCGCAGACGGTCTTCCCCGGGTCCGGCGTCTCCGTAGGCGGCGGCGATCCGCTCGCCCGCGGCGGCCGCGATCGCGTCGAAGGTGGCGAGCAGGCAGGCGGCCTTGTTCTTGAAGTGGCCGTAGAACGTGCTGCGCGAGACGCCCGACAGGGCAACCAGATCGGCGACGCGCGTGGCCTCGTAACCGTGCTCCTCGACGGCGGCGACCATCGCCGCCATCAGCCGCTCGCGCTGGTTGGTCGTGACCTCCTCGCGAGACGTCCCGGGGCCCGGCGGCAGCCGGCGCAAACGCAGCTCATCGGCGTTGCCCCAGGGGGTCCTCGTCATAGCCGCGAGACTCTAGTTGGTCGGACCGATTTGCGGCTGCGCGCGTTCGGCCGCAGTGGCTCGACGCTTCTCTGAGGGCGGCGATCGGCGCTCGGGAGGGCGCCGCCGCGAGACCGAGAAACCGCCGCGTCACGCACGTTCTCGGCGCAGAATCGTGGCAACCGGATGTGCCATGGCTCGCCGACCGCTGCGCAAGCACGTTGTCAGCGCGGCGCCAAACGCTCGACTCGTAGATCCGTCCAACTCGTCGAAGCTTGCCCTTGACTTCCTCAGAAGCGCTCGGTAAGTTCGTGTCTCGACCGCGAGAAGGTCGAACGACAAGACTTCTGGCTCCCTGAGGAGGGCAGGGAAGACGTGAGATCGACCCATCCGGCCAACGCCCGCCCGGCCGGACCGACTCGCGAATGGAGGGCGTGAGTCAGGGGTATCGGTCCCACGGGCCGGCGGTGAGGCGCAAGCCTCGCCGCCGGCTTCCAGAAGGCTTTCTAGGAGCTTCGGGCGTGCTTGTCGGCCTGGGCCTCGGCCGCCGTGGCGATCGCCGACACGGGCAGCTCGAGCGCGTCGGCCAGGGCCGTGATCTTCTCCCACGTCGGGCTGCTGTGGGCCCGCTCGATCCGCGAGAGGTAGGTCGTGTGCATGCCGGCCTTGTCGGCGAGGACGTCGAGGGTCAGCCCGCGAGACTCGCGCAGCTCGCGGATCGCCCTGCCGAGGTCCGTCCGTATGGCGGTTCTGTTCTTCATGGCTCCCTAGCCTTGCGCTTTACGCTGTCGATTGCCATCGCCCATATGCTAGCCATGTCGGGCCGTCTTGTGACTTTTCGGAGATCGGCCCTTGACACGGCGGCTCCGACCGGGATAAGGTCGTGTTGAGTCTTAGAGACGCCGACCTTTTCAGACTTCGGCTCGCTGACTGGAGGGCAGGGATGGTGCGCAGTATCCAACGCCGGCCATTGCCCGCTTCGGCCGGTTCGCTCGTGTTTGGAGGGGCGCGAGCGGTGGACACGCGTACGGGCCGGTGGCGAAGCCCCCGCTTTGCCACCGGCTTCCGGAGACGTCTCTGGGCGGTTCCCGCAAGCGCGCCGAGGGCGCGCGCCGGGCCGCTCAGGCCGGCGCCGAGGCGCGGCTGCTAGGAGGCGCTGAGCGCGGGCGTCGGGGCGGCCGGCCAGGGCGGCTGGTCGGCGCCGCCGGTGCGGCCGGAGGCCAGCCACAGCTCCTCGCCGACGTGCGGGGCGAAGGGCGTGAGCAGCTCGGCGAGGACCGTCAGCGCGTCGGCGACCGCGCGGGCGTCGGCCGTGGCGAGCTCGCCACGGTTCGCCCGCGTCGCCTTCGCCTCGAAGTCCTTGATGCGGTCGAACAGGCGCATCGCGTTCTTGACCGCGCGCTGCATCTCTAGCCGCTCGAGGTCCTCGGTGACCTTGGCGGCCGCGGTGTCGACCCAGCCCGCGAGGCGCTCGCGGCGCTGGACGGCGCCGTCGGGGTCGTCGCCGGAGGCAGTCGCGACGGCGTCGGCGTCCGGCCCCGGTAGGCGCTCGGCGGAGTACTCCCAGAGGTCGGCGAGGAAGCGGCTGCAGTACTGGACGGCGTTCTCGGTCCAGTTCAGCGCGCGCGACGGGCGCGCGCCGTAGAGGACCGCGAGGCGCGTCGTGTCGGCGCCGACGCGGCCCATCATCTCGTCGGGGTCGACGACGTTGCCGAGGTGCTTGCTCATCTTGCGGCCGTCCTGGGTGACCATCTCGTGCATCACCGCGCCGGCGAACTGCTCGCCGTCGGTCAGGTGGGCGAGCGGGCCGATGTCGCGCAGCGCCTTCGCCGTGATCCGCTGGTCGAAGAAGTAGCCGCCGCCGTCGGCGCCGTGGATCAGCATCGCGCCGGGCAGCCAGCGCGCGCACTCGGGGTGGGCGAACATCTCGCGCGCGCGGTCCTGCTTCGGCACGCAGGTCGGCAGCCACATCCAGAGGTCGTCGAAGTGGCAGTCGAGCGTGTCGGTCTCGCGCCGCGCGTCGCCGCCGCAGCTCGGGCAGGCGGTCGCCATGAAGTCCTCTCGCTCCGCCAGCGGGTTGCCCTCGCCGGTCGGCTTGAGGTCGCGCGGCAGCCGCACCGGCAGGTCCTCCTTGGCCACCGGCACCACACCGCAGTCCGCGCAGCGAACCATCGGGATCGGCGCCCCCCACGAGCGCTGGCGCGAGATCGCGAAGTCGCCGGCCCGGTACCGCACCGCCGGACGCGGTGCCGCTCCATCGCGGGCCTCGCCGGCGGCGGCAGCCGCCACGGTCCCGTTCGGCGCGGGGATCGTGGGCGCGCCGATGTCCAGGCGCCGCGCGATCGTGCCGTCGCTCTCGTCGGCGGCCGGGATGCCGAGCACGGCGGTCGGGCCGTAGCGGCCGTCGACGGCGGGTGAGACGACGATCCGCAGCTCGGCGCCGTTCGGCGCCGTCACCGTCAGCCCGGTGTCGAGCGCCGGGACGCTCTCGGCCGAGCGGTCGCCTCGCTGCCAGCCGCCCTGGCGGATCTCCTCGAGCTCGGCGAGCGCCGCCGGGTCCGAGATCCACGCCTCGAGCTCCGGGTGGCGCGGCGAGACCATCACGAAGCGCGCCTGGCCGATCGCGTCGGGGTGCTCGGTGAAGACGGTCAGGACGCGGCCGCCGTCACGGGGCTCGGCGCCGTCGCCGCCCGCGCGCAGGTCCAGCTCGACGCCGTCGACGCGGCCGAGGATCGCGCGCTGGGCGGTCACCGCCGGCTTGTCCCACTTGTCGGCGTGCGCCTCGATGCCGCGCTCGTTCTCCTCGAGGTAGGCGCTGATCCGCAGGAACCACTGCTCGCGCCGGATCAGCCGCGTCGGGCCGCTGCAGCGCCAGCAGCGTCCGTCCTCGACCTGCAGCGAGGCGAGCGTCGTCTGGCAGCCGTCGCACCAGTCGACGTTGGCCTCCTCCTGGTAGAGCATCCCCGCCTCGAGCAGCGCCAGGAACAGCCACTGCGACCAGCGGTACTGCTCCTCGTCGGAGCTGACGAAGACGCGCTCCCAGTCGAACGAGAAGCCCATCCGCTCGAACTGGTCGAGCATGTACTCGTAGGAGCGCTGGACCCAGTCGCCCGGCGGCTCCTCGTTGGCGATCGCCGCCAGCTCGGCGGGCAGGCCGAAGGCGTCGAAGCCGATCGAGAAGAGGACCGCGTCGCCCTGCATGCGGCGAAAGCGCGCGTAGGCGTCGCCGATCGTGTAGCTGCGGACGTGGCCGACGTGGATGTGACCCGATGTGAACGGGCAGACCGACTTGACGTAAGTGTCCGGGCGCCCCTCGGTCGGCGGCGGCGTGCGGTACACGTCACGCTCGCGCCACTCGCGCTGACGCCTGGCCTCGACGGCGGCGGCGTCGTAGAGCTTCTCCATGGCTCGTCCCCCGCCGGGGTTCACTCGCCCCAGTCGCTGAGGCTCGCCTCGACCGGCTCGAGCAGCAGCGTGCCGTTCTCGTGACCACGCACCTGCAGTGTCAGTTGGCACTCACGGCAGACGATCGTCTCGCCCGCCTCCATCTCCGGCGTGGTGAAGTCGAACTCGCACTCGGGACATGAGCCTTTCATCGCTACCGCCTTTCTCCTCAGTTCGTTACTGGACTGACGTCGGTAGCGTCGGCGCGGCCGGCGGCGTCGGCGCGCAGGTCGCGCCCGTGGTCGCGGACCAGCTCGTCGAGCGTCTCGAGATCCCAGACGTGCTTGTCGTCGGGCGCGCCGCCCTTGATGCGATCGGTGACGGCCGAGGTGTCGACGCCGTCGAGCGTCTCCGGCGAGAGGAACGCCTCGAGCAGCGCCGGCTTGAGCCGCGAGCCGATCCGCACGCCGCGCAGGTTGCCGACCGTCTCCGGCGACAGCAGCTCGAACGCCTCCGGGTTGCGGATCTGCCCGGGGATCTCGTACTGGTAGCTCAGCTCGGCCGTCGGGCCGGTCGTCGCGCTGCAGCGCAGGCCGGCGCGCTCCGCGGCCTCGCGCGAGAGCGCGGTCAGCGGGCGCAGGTCGAAGCGGTCGATGCCGCGCAGCACCTTCAGCACGCAGAGGACCTCGGCCAGCGGCGTGTTGCCGCCGCGCTCGCCGAGGCCGTCGATCGTGCAGGAGACCCAGGCGGCGCCGGCGTCGGCGGCCGCGAGCGCGTTCGCCACCGACAGCCCGAGCATGTTGTGCGAGTGCATCTCGACCTCGGTCCGGCCGGCGGCGCACACGAGGCGGGTGACCAGCCCGTGGACGTCGTTGGGCGCCAGCGAGGAGACGGTCTCCGCGAGCCGGAAGCGGTCGGCGCCGGCCTCCGCGCCGGCGGCGACGTACTCCTCGAGGAACGCGGGATCGCTGCGCGCGCCGTCCTCGGCGCTGAAGGTGACGGAGAAGCCGGCGGCGACCGCGGCCTCGATGCTGCGCGCCGCGAGCGTCATGATCCGCCGCTGGCTGTCGGTCTGCAGCTTCAGCATCGCGTGCGTCGGCGACGTCGGGATCGAGAGCATCACGTTGCCGGCGCCGGTTTCGAGCGCCGCGTCGAGGTCCTCCTCGACCTGCTTGCGCGAGCGCGCGAGGATCACCGTCTTGGTGCGCTCGCGGCCGGCGATCTCGACGACCGCCTGGACCAGCGGGACCTCGCTGCGGTCGCTGCTCGACACGATCCCGGCCTCGACGATGTCGACACCCACGTCGCACAGCAGGCCCGCCAGGACGCGCGCGTCGTCGGTGTCGAAAGCGACACCCGCCATGTGCGCGGTGTCGCGCAACGTGGCATCTGAGATTTTGGGACCGGCGGTAGCCGCGACGCGGCCAGCGGCGTCATCCATATCGCTTCCCTCCAGGCGCACCCGGTGCGCACGTATGGATTTCTCGGCGCTCCCTCCAGCGGCGCCGTGGCGTTGACCCTAGCATCTGCAACCGGCGGTGCCTAGTGGGAGATATCGGCTTTCCCGAGACCTCGTGCATTCGCTGGAACATCCCCAATCGGCTGACGCGATGGTGTACGTTCACCCCTGATGTTGTTGGGGACTCAGGAGGTTGGAGGGGATGGGGCCCTGTGGGTCGGAGGGTGCTCGACGCTGGACCTGGCGGAGGAGCACGGGACCCCTTGCTATCTCTTCGACGAGGCGGAGATCCGCCGGATGTGCCGTGCCTACGTCGACGGCTTCGAGAGCCGCTGGCCGCGCATCGACGTCTCCTACGCGTGCAAGGCGTTCACCGCGCCGGCGATGATGGAGCTCGCCCTGTCGGAGGGACTCGGGCTCGAGGTCGTCTCGGTCGGCGAGATGAACATGGCGCTGCACTGCGGCTGCCCGCCTGAGGCGATCACCTACCACGGCACGTTCAAGACGGCGTCCGACCTCGAGTTCGCGGTCGAGGCCGACTGCGGCGCGATCGTGATCGACAACCTCGGCGAGATCGGCGCGATCGCCCGTACCGCCGAGCGGCTCGGGCGCGTGCAGCCGGTCATGGTGCGGATCAACCCGACGGTCACCGGCCTCGACGACCCGAAGTTCCGCACCGTCGGCGACGAGACCAAGTTCGGCCTCTCGATCGAGCACGGCTTCGCCGACATGGCGATCGACCGCGCGCTCGCCGAGCCGGCGCTGCGCGTCGACGGCATCCACTACCACCTCAGCTCGCAGCTCCAGGACTTCGACCCCTACCGCCAGGCGATGCGCCGCGTGCGCGAGGTGCTCGAGCGGGCCCAGGCGCGCCACGACTGGGCGCCGCGGCGGGTCGTCGCCGGCGGCGGGCGGGCGGTGCGCTATACGCCCCAGGACGCCCCGCCGCCGGTCGAGGAGTGGGTCGACGCGATCGCCGGGACGTTCGCCGAGGAGGTCGCGCCGCTGTGCGCCGAGGACGTGCGGCTCGGCATCGAGCCGGGCCGGTCGGTGGTCGCCGAGAGCGGCGTGATGCTCTACCGGATCGGGCCGATCAAGCCGGCCGGGCCGCCCGGCGACGAGAGCTTCCACTACGTGATCGTCGACGGCGGGCTGTCCGACAATCCGCGCCACCTGATGTACGGCGCCCACCACGAGGTCAAGCTCGCGCGCGACCCGTTCGGCGCGCCGGCGATGCGCGTGACGATCTGCGGGCGCCACTCCGAGCCCGACATCCTCTTCCCCGACCGGATGCTCCCTGAGCTGCGCACCGGCGACGTGATCGCCGTCCAGACGGCCGGCGCCTACACGGTCAACATGTCGAGCAACTACATGGGCTTCCTGCGGCCGCCGGTGGTCTTCGTCAAGGACGGGGAGAGCCGGGTGGTGATGCGCCGCGAGCGCGTCGACGACCTCCTGACGACGAGCCTCGTCCCTTGAGCCTGCACCTGTCGCTGGTGCCGGAGGACCGTCAGGGCGACGGCCAGCCGCTCGACGTCGCCGTGGTCGCCGACCGCGTCGGTTGGGAGGAGAAGGCGATCCTCGAGGCCGTCCGGGCGCGGGGGGCGCGTGCCGGCTGGCTCAACGACGGCGAGCTGTGCTGCGGCAGCCGCGAGGACCTGACGCCCGCGGCCGCCTACCTGATCCGCAGCCGCAGCTTCGTGCGCGGGCCGCTGATCGCCGAGTCGATCGCCGGCGAGGGCGACGACCGGGTGATCAACTCGGCCGCGGTGATCGCGATGTGCTCGAACAAGGTCAGCACGCTCGCGACGCTGCGCCAGGTGGGGATCGCGACGGTGCCCTACCGGCTGGTCCTGACGCGCCACGACCTCGCGACCGCGATGGCGATCTTCGGCTGCCCGCTGGTGCTCAAGCCGGTCTACGGCGGCCTCGGCCGGCGCGTGCTGCTGGTCACCGACGCCGCCGTCGCCGACAGCGTCTACGACTACGTCGAGCAGTACGGCCAGGGCTTCGACCGCGCGCTGATCGCCCAGCCCTACCTCGAGGGCGCCGCCGACGTCCGAGTGCTGGCGATCGAGGGCGAGCCGGTGGCGGCGATGGAGCGGACTCCGTCGCCGTCGGAGTGGCGCGCGAACGTCGAGCTCGGCGCGGCCGCCGAGCCGATCGAGATCGACGACCGCATCAAGCGGATCACCCGCGACGTCGGCGAGCGGATCGGCGCCCGCCTGTTCGGCCTCGACCTGTTCCGCTGGGACGGCGCGCTGATCGTCGGCGAGGTCAACCACGCGCCGCTGTTCAAGGGGATCGTCGAGGCGACGGGCATCGACGTCGCCGCGCTGATCGCCGGCCACGCGCTGGGGAGCACGGTGGTGTGAGGCGCGCCGGGGTCTTGTCGGGGGCAGCGGCCGCCTGCGCGCTGATGAGCGGTCGCGTGAGGCGCGCCGGCGTCGTGTCGGGGGCGGTGGCCGCCCGCGCGCTGGGAAGCGGTCGCCTCGGGTCGGGTCGCGGCGCCGGCGATCCGCCTGGGAGCGCGGTCGCGTGAAGCGCGCCGGCGTCGTCGGGGCGAGCGGGATCCTCGGCGGCGAGCTGCTGCGGATCCTCGTGGGGCATCCCGGGCTCGAGCTCGAGTACGTGAGCGCCCAGACGAAGGCGGGCCACGCGGCGACCGAGCTGAATCCCCACCTCAAGGACGCCGGCATCGGCGACTTCGAGGCGTTCGACCCGCGCGTGGCGGCGAAGCGCTGCGACGTCGTGTTCGTCGCGACGCCGCCGGAGACCGCGGGGCGCGCGGTGCCGGAGCTGCTCGACGCGGGCGCCGAGCTGGTCGTCGACCTCAGCCCCGCCTACCGCCTGCGCGATCCGGAGCGCCACGCGCAGTGGTACCCCGGCGTCGAGCGCGACCAGGCGCTCGCCGAGTCGGCCGCCTACGGCCTGCCGGAGCTCGACCGCGCCGCGATCCGCGGCGCCCGCGCGATCGCGATGCCCGGCTGCTTCGCGACGGCGATCCTGCTCGCGGCGCTGCCGCTGCGCGAGCTCGACGGGGTCGCCTACGACGCGATCGCCGTCGACGGCAAGTCGGGCTCGACCGGGTCGGGCGCGCGGCTGCGCGAGTCGGGCGCCCACACCTGGCGGTCGAACGTCGTCGCCCCCTACGCGCCGCGCGGCCACCGCCACGTGCCCGAGGTGCTGCAGGCGATGGCCGAGCACGGCGTCGGGGCCGACGGCGCGGCGCCGCGGCTCGGCATGTCGACCTACGGCGTCGACCTCGTCCGCGGGCTGTCGGTCGGCCTCTACTCGTTCTTCGAGGGCGAGCTCGACGAGCGCGGGCTGCGCCGCGCCTACCACCGCACCTACCGCGACGAGCGCTTCGTGCGCGTGCAGGTCGGGCGCGGCTCGGTGCTGCCGCTGCCGGACCCGAAGGCGGTGATCGGCTCGAACTACTGCGACGTCGCGCCGTTCGTCGACGAGAGCGCCGGCCGCTTCGTCCTGATCGCGGCGATCGACAACATGGTCAAGGGCGGCGCCGGCCAGGCGGTCCAGGCCTGCAACGTGCGGCTCGGCCTCCCCGAGGAGCAGGGGCTGGAGGCGATCCCGGTGTTCCCGGTCTGACATGCCGCACCGCAAGCCAGAGCCGCCCGAGCTGATCGTCGTCAAGGTGGGCGGCAGCTGCCTCGAGGAGCTCGAGCCCGCGTGGTGGGACCAGCTCGCCGACTTCTGCCCGCCCTGCAAGCTCGTCGTCGTCCACGGCTGGTCGCGGATGGTGAGCAGCGCGACGCCCGCGGGCCAGCCCGACTTCATCGTCGACAAGCACGGCTTCCGCAGCCGCTACACGACCGAGGCGGTGCTCGAGGAGATCGTCCGCGTGAGCCGCGAGCTGCGCAAGGGCATCGCCGCCCGGCTGCGCGAGCGCGGCATGGTGGTCGAGGCGGTCGACGGCGCCGACTCGCGCCTGCTGCACGCCGAGGTGCGCCAGAACATGTGGTGGGTCGGCGACGACCTCGTGCCGCTGACCAACCTCGTCGGGCCGGTCCGCGAGGTCGACCGCTCGCGGCTCGACCTGCTGCTCGCCGAGAACGACGCCGTCGTCGTCAGCCCGCTCGCCGTCACGCCGGACCACCCGCGCGTCAACACCGACGCCGACCGCGCCGCCGCCGCGATCGCCGGCAGCGGAGGAGCCAGCCGGCTCGCGCTCGTGATGGACGCCGAGGCCGTCCAGGCCGACGGCAGCGCCGTCCGCAACGCCACCCGCGCCGATCTCACCGACCTCGCCCGCCACGCCAAGGGCGGCATGGCCAAGAAGCTCCGCGCCGTCGAGGAGGCCTTCGCCCACGGCGTCCAACAGGTCGCCATCGGCCGCGCCCCCCTCCCCGACCTCCTCTCCGGCCGCGCCGGAACCCTCATCGCCGCCGCCCCCGCTGCCCCCGACGTCCCCCTACCATCGCCCCCAACCATCGACTGAACGTTTGCATGGGCCCTGACCCGGTCAACCTTCCACTCGTTCCGATAGGGCCTCCACTCGTCCCGGACGGCGGCGCCACTCGTCCCGATGGAGGCTCCCGCCTCGGTGGAGGCTTGTATGGGCTCTGACCCGGTCAAACTTCCACTCGTTCGGATGCGGGGTCTCGCCTCGCGGCTGGGTGGAAGTTTGTATGGGCTCTGACCCGGTCAAGGTTCCAGTCGTGGGCTGGGGGCTCGCGGGCTGGTGGCTCGGTGGAGTTTTGAATGGGTTCTGACCCGGTCAAAGTTCCAGTCGAGGGTTCGGCGGGCGAGGTTGGGGAGGCGGATGGGGCTGTGCCGCGGGCGATGACGGAGCTGCGGAAGGCGGCGCGGGCGGCGAGACCGGAGGGGTTGATCGATTTGAGCCGCTCCGAGCCGTTGCCGATTCCGTTTCCCGACGCCTGCGCCGCGCGGGTGGCCGAGGAGTTCGCGCGGGCGCGGCTGTACTCGCCGCCCGCCGGCCTGGCGATCGCCCGCGAGGCGGTGGCGCGCTACGCCGGCGCCGCGACCGGCCTCGAGATCGGCGCCGACCGCGTGACCGTCACTCCGGGGGCGATGGCCGGCATCTCGATAGCGCTGCGGGCGCTCGTCGAGCCCGGGTCCGAGGTGCTCGTGCCGCGGCCGTACTTCCACTCGCACCCGAAGCAGGTGGCGATGCTCGGCTCGACGCCGCGCTTCGTCGACACGCGGCCCGAGCGGGGGGTGCTCACGCCCGAGGCCGTCGAGCGCGAGCTGGGCCCGCGGACCCGCGCGCTGCTGCTCTGCAATCCGTCGAACCCCGCCGGCGTCGTGCTCTCGCGCGAGCAGCTCGAGCAGATCGTCGCCGTGCTGCCGCCGCACGTCGTCGTGATCGGCGACGAGGTCTACGCCGAGTTCCTCTACGACGGCGCGTTCACGAGCGTGCTCGAGATCGTCGCCGCCGAGGACGCCGGCCGCGAGGCGGTCGCGCTCGGCACGGCGTCGAAGACGGCCGCGATGCCCGGCTGGCGCGTCGGCTCGGCGGTCGGCTCGCCCGGCCTCGCCCCGCGGCTGGCCAGCGCCGCCGCCACGCTCACCGGCCCGGCCAGTGTGCCGACCCAGCTCGCCTACGCCGCCTGGCTCGACGACCCGCCCACCGCCGACCGCATGGCCCCCTACCGGCCTCGCCTGCGCGACGTGCTTGCCGCCCTCGACGCCGGCGGCCTCTCGGTCCGCCCGCCCGACGGCACCTACTACGTCTGGGCCACGGCGGCCCCCGGATCGGCCGCGGCAGAGGCCGGAATCGGCTCCGCAGAGGGGGTCCTGGAGGCGGCCGCCGCGACCGGTGTGCTGGTCTGGCCGGGAACTCTCTTCGGAGATCGCGAAAGTGTGCGAATATCCCTGAGCGTCCCCCGCCGCGATCTGCGAGACGGGGTGACGAAGCTGGCGGACTCATGGAGGGAGGTCCGGGAGGGTGACGTACCTATTTCTCGATCCAGGCGCTGACGCGGCTCGCCGCGACGTCTACACGCTCGCCCAGTCGATGGGCATGGGCGTGACGCTGATCGCCGGGCGCCCGCCGCACGACGCGACCGGCGTCGACGAGCTGATCGAGGTCGACCCGACCGACCCCGGCGCGGTGCTCGCGGCGACCGCGCTGACGCAGAACGTCGAGGGGGTCGTCAACTGCTCGGAGTCCTGCCTGCGCACCCAGGCCGCGCTCGTCGAGCGCTACGGCGTCCCCGGCATCCATCCCGAGACGGCCGACGTCTGCCGCGACAAGCGGCTGATGGCGCGGCGCTTCGAGCAGCACGGCGTGCCGATCGCCCGCCGCGCGGTCGTCGAGCGCAAGGCCGACCTCGAGGCCGCCGTCCGCGAGGTGGGTTGTCCCGGCGTGCTGAAGCCGACGACCGGCGTCGCCAGCCTCTTCACGGTCCGCTTCGACAGCGCCGAGGAGCTGGCCTCCCGCTTCGAGGAGTTCGCCGCCGCCGCGGCCAGCCACCCCGCGGCCGCGATCCGCGAGATGAACGGCCGCTGGCTGGTCGAGGAGTACCTCGACGGCCCGGCGTTCAGCGTCGAGTCGCTGACGCTCGGCGGGGAGACGACGCACATCGGCATCTGCCAGAAGGGCGAGATGTCGCGGCCGTTCTTCCTCGAGACCGGCCACGTCTGCCCGGCGCCGCTGAGCGCCGAGCGCCGCGACGAGATGCTCGACGTCGCCGGCCGCGCCGTCCACGCGCTGGGCATCGCCGACGGCATCAGCCACACCGAGCTGAAGCTGACCTCGCGCGGCCTGCGCGTGCTCGAGGTCGGCGCGCGGATGGGCGGCGGCTCGATCCGCCAGGTCGTAGAGCTCGCCACCGGCGTCGACCTGCTCGCGGTGACGCTCGAGCTGGCGCGCGGACGGCGGCCGGAGATCGCCGCGGCCCCGGGCCGCGCGGCGGCGAGCCGCAGCTGGTTCCCCACCCGGCCCTGCGTCGTCCGCGACGTCGCGCTCGCCGACGAGCTGCTCGACCTGCCGGGGATCGTGGCGGTCAACCGCTGGATGCGCGCGGGCGAGGTCTACCGGCTGCCGCCCGACGGCTACCGCGAGGTGCTCGGCGTCGTCGCCGTCGGCGACACGCCGCAGCGGGCGATCGCCAACGCCGAGGCCGCGATCGCCGCCGCCGACCGCGGCGAGGCCGTCGAGGTCGACTACGACGAGGAGGCGATCCGCAGCGCCCGCCCGCCGGCCCCCGACCCGGCCGACGCCGCGTCCGCCGGCAACGCCGGCCCGGCCGACGCTCACACCCGCGCGACGCCCGATCGCAGCCGTGGCGGCGCGCACGCCGGCGCGACGCCCGATCGCCGTCGCGGCGCCGCCACCGGCAAGGCCACCGCCGAGGAGGCCGTCGCGTGAAGCTCTCGGTCTTCCGCCAGGAGGAGTTCTTCGAGGACTACGAGTTCAGCTGCGAGCTGATGCTCGCGCTCAGCGGCGCCGAGCCGATGACCGCGGCCGAGCTCAGCGAGATCGTCGGCGAGCGGCCGCAGCCCGACTGGGAGATCGGCTACACGCCGTCGTCGGGCTACCCCGAGCTGCGCGACGCCATCGCCGCGCTCAACCCGCCGGCCGAGCAGGACAACGTGATGGTCACCGTCGGCGCGATCGAGGGGCTGCTGATCCTGCACAACCTGCTGCTCGAGCCGGGCGACGAGGTCATCTGCCTCTGGCCCGCCTACCAGCCGCTCTACGAGCTCGCGCGCGGCGCCGGCGGCAGCGTCCGCTTCGTCGAGCTCGACGAGCAGCGCGACTTCGCGATCGACCTGACCGAGGTCGAGGCCGCGGTCGGCGACCGCACGCGCGTCGTGCTGCTCAACGTGCCGCACAACCCGACCGGCCAGACCGTCTGCCCCGACGACCTGCGCGAGCTGGCGCGCCGGCTCGAGCCGCGCGGGGTCACGCTGATCGTCGACGAGGTGTTCCGCGAGATGCGCGCCGGCCACCCGCCGTCGGCCTGGGACGGGCAGGAGAACCTGATCGTGCTCGGCTCGATGAGCAAGTCCTACGCGCTGCCCGGCCTGCGCGTCGGCTGGATGGTCGCCGAGCCCGAGCTCGTCGTGCGCGCGCGCCAGTTCCGCAAGTACACCTCTCTGAACCCGGGCTCGCGCGACCAGCTCTGGGCGCTCGCGGCGCTCGAGCACCGCGACGAGGTCCTCGCGCGCACGGCGCGGATCACCGAGGCCGGGGCCGACGTCGCGGCGACCTGGCTCGCCGACCACGAGGAGGACTTCGAGATCGTCGTCCCGCCGGCCGGCGGCCTGTTCTTCCCGCGCCTCAAGCGCGACGTCCCGACGCTCGACTTCTGCGCCGACCTCGTCCACGCGACCGGCGTCCTGCTCGCGCCCGGCAGCGTCTGCTACGAGAGCGAGGGGTTCCTGCGCCTCGGCGTCGCGACGCCGGACCTCGCCGCCGGCCTCGACCGCCTCGACGGCTACCTGCGCGAGACGCGCTCCGGCGCCGCGCGCCCGGCCGGCTTCGGCCTCAACGGCGGAGGTCCCGCGTGAGCCTCGCGCGCCTCCCGTTCCGCAAGTACTACGCCGAGGGCAACTCCTACGTGCTCGTCGAGCGGCTCCCATACAGCGAGTCGGTCGGCATGTGGGTCGCCGACTGCGTCGACGGCCTCGACTGCGACGGCCTGATCCTGGTCGAGAGCCAGCCGGGCGACGTGACCCACGAGATGCGCGTCTTCAACGCCGACGGCTCGGAGGCCGAGATGTGCGGCAACGGCGCGCGCGCCGCCGCCGCGCTGATTTGCGAGCGCGACGGCCTCGCCGCCGGCGACACGGTCACCGTCACCTGCCTCGGCGGGACGATCTGCCACGAGCTGCTCGACCGCGCGAGCTGGACCTTCCGCGCGGAGATGCGGCTCGGCCACGACGCCGTGGTCGAGATCGGCGACGGCGGCCGGCTCGTGCAGTTCGACACCGGCGCGCCGCACCTGATCGTCTTCGGCCCGCTGCCGAGCGGCGAGGAGATCGCCGCGATGGGCGAGGCGCTCTGCGCCTCGCGGCCGGGCGGGACGAACGTGATGTTCGCCCACCACGACGACGACGGCGGGCTGACCGTGACGCCGTGGGAGCGCGGCGTCGGGCCGGTGCTCGGCTGCGCCACCGGCGCGGCGGCGGCGGCGATCGCGTCCGAGCAGGTGCTCGGGCGGCCGCTCGACGGCGGCTACGTCCGCCAGCCGGGCGGCGCGATCGAAGTCGAGTGGGACGGAATCGGAGGGGTGCTCACGATGACGGGCGCCGTGCGTGTGGTCGCGACCGGGACGGTCGCGCTCGATCCAACGGAGACGCTCGTCGACCGGGTGCCGGTCACGGGATAGAGAGGGAGACAGATGCAAGTGCTTAGGAGGGGAGCACAGTGCCGAAGCTGATGATCGTCGACAACGGGAGCCTGTCGACGGACGTGCTGGCCGAAAGGCTGGAGGGGCTCGGCGCGGAGACGACGATCGTGTCGCTGGGCGAGCTGTCGCCCGACATGGCCGCCGAGGGCGGCTTCGACGGCGTCGTGCTGACCGGCACCGACGTGCCGTCGACGACGCCGTACGTCTACGAGGCCGAGCTGGAGCTGATTCGTCGCACGGAGGTCCCGCTGCTGGGGATCTGCGGCGGCATGCACCTGATCGGCAAGGCCCACGGCGTCGGCATCGGCGACTGCAAGCACGCGGTCGGCAAGACGCCGGTCCACGTCGACGGCGAGGACCGGCTGTTCGAGGACCTCGAGAGCCCGGCGCTGCTGTTCGAGCGCCACCGCTACCAGCTGATGGACGTGCCCGAGGGGTTCCGCCGGATCGCCTGGGGCGACCACTGTCACACGGAGGGAATCCGGCACGCCGAGCGGCCCACCTACGGGCTCCAGGCGCACGTCGAGTTCCGCCCGGAGGGCAAGGTGATTCTGCGCAACTTCCTGTCGCTCTTGACCCTTGACTCGGCGGTGGCGGTTTAGGTAGTCTGCGAGTCAGGAGGGAAGGAACAGGAGGGAGTTCCTGAAGCGCCAAATCATGCGTCCGTAGCTCAATCGGTACATGGGTAGTCCCTGGGGCGACCAGGTACTCGAACGCCGACCTTCAAGCCAACCGTGCTTTGCATCGTGTTGGTGGCCGGTTGCCTTTACCGGCCGTTCGAACCGCCTTTAGCCCAATCCGGCCTATCTAAGAGCAGCGGCCTTTCAAGCCGCAGATACGGGTTCGAGTCCCGTCGGGCGTACTTGTCAAAACGGTCGGAGTCACATCCGACGAACAGTCACTGACTCTTGCCAACTGACGCATACGTATTCGCCACCAGTCCCACCGTCGGTGGCGACTTCGATCTCAGCCGCCTGCGCGGCTACGCGATCGCCGACGCGCACGCGCGCTCACGCCGCCTGCGCGGAGACGACGTGCTCTTCGCGATCGGCTTCGACAGCTTCGCGACCGCGCCCGAGCCGGCCGAGGGCCAGGGCGTCGACACCTGGCTCGCCGAGCGCGGCGCCGCGCTGAAGCGCCAGCTCGACGGCCTCGACATGTCGCTCGACTGGGACCGCGCGCTGATGACCAGCGATCCGGACGTCTACCGCTGGTCGCAGTGGCTGTTCGTCAAGCTGCTCGAGGCGGGACTCGTCTACCAGCGCGCCGGCAAGGGCTGGTTCCTGCGCACGAGCGGCTTCAACGAGGAGAACGACCACCGGCTCGAGGAGCTCGAGGGCTGGAGCGAGACCGCGCGGGCCGGGCAGCGGGCGCTGCTGCGGCGCGTCGACGGCTTCGAGCTCGAGGCCAAGGCGCTCGACGGCACGCCGCTGACGCTGTTCACCGCCTACCCCGACCAGGTCGGCGCGGCGGAGTTCGTCGCGCTGTCGCCGCAGCGGCCGGAGCTCGAGCACTGGCTCGACGACGCCGGCCTGCGCGCACGGGTCGAGGAGCTGCGCCGCGGCGACTGGGACGGCAAGGCCGCCGCCGAGCTGCCCGCCGTCGAGCTCGGCATGTCGGCCCAGGTGCCAGGGGTGCCGCAGCCGCTGCCGATCCTCGTCTCGCCGTCGGTCGACGCGCGCTTCGGCCCGGCGGCGATCGTCGGCGTCCCGAGCGCCGACGCGGCCGACAAGGCGCTCGCCAAGAACCTGCCGAAGGCCGGCGGCCTGGCCTGGAAGGTCGACGCCAAGCCGGCCAAGACGTCGCCCGCGGTCCGCTTCTTCGTCGAGGACATGCCGCTCTCGCGCGGGCGCGCGTGGGGCGCCCCGGTGCCGGCCGTCCACTGCGGCGAGTGCGGCGTCGTCCCCGTCCCGCTCGACGAGCTGCCGCTCGAGCCGCCGGAGGGCGTCGACGTGACCGCGCCCGGAAACGTCGTTGCCGAGCGGACCGACTTCGTCGAGTGCGCATGTCCGCGCTGCGGCGCCCCGGCGCGGCGCGACTCCGGCACGCTGCACCCGCGGCTCGGCGCCGCCTGGATCGAGCTCGCGCTCGCCGTCCCGGCCGCCGACCGCGCCGAGTCGATGTTCGACCACGCCGAGCTGCGGCGCTGGCTGCCGACGGCCCAGACCGTCGAGGACGCCGAGGCGAGCACCGCGCTGCTCGACATGCGCACGGTGGCGAAGGCGCTGCGCGACGCCGGCGCGCTCGAGGCGCTCGCCGACGGGGAGCCGCACGGGCCGACGCTCGTCCACGACGCGCTGCGCTTCGAGGGGGTCGGATCGAGCGCCGAGCTGGTCGAGGCGCATGGCTCCGACGCGGTGCGCTTCGCGCTGCTGCACGCGGCCGCGCCGACCAAGCCGTTCGCCGGCGACGACGGCGCCCTGCGCCACGCCGCCGGCTTCCTCGACGAGCTGCGCTCGTTCGCCGAGCCGCGACTCGAGGGCGCCGACCCGGACGCCCGCATCGACGTCGAGGACGGCCTGCGGCGGCGGCTGGCCGGCTGGTGCGACACCGCGGTCGGCCGCGTCGCCGAGAACTACGAGCGGCTCGACATGCACCGCGCCACGCGCAACGCGATCGAGCTGCTGGCGCGGATCCAGGACTTCGAGCAGCGCGTCGCGGGACACCGCGGCGAGGTCGCCGGCGCCGACCGCGACGCCGTCGCGGTCGCCCTGCTGGTGCTCGTCCGCCTGCTCGCCCCACTCGCCCCACGGACCGCGGACGAGCTCTGGCGCCGCGGCCGCGACGACGGCTCGGTTGCCGACGCCGGCTGGCCGAGCCTCCAGCGCGAGCCCGCGACCGCCTGAGCCGCACGGCATCCCGTTATCCTGTTCGGACACGTGGGCTCGTCTCTGTCCGACACCATGGCGTGTCGCTCTCGACACAATTGTGACTTGACAGCCTCGTCAGGACGAGAGTAAGCTCATGTTTCTCTCTGGTTCTCCTGAATCGGGGGAGAGAAGAGCGATTTAGCCCAATTGCCGGTTGGAAGGTTCGATCTTGAGTGGGACCCGCAGGAGGGAGCGGGTACGACGGCACCCACGCTCAACGATTCGAGGATGGGTCACAACCCAGTTTCCGACTTCAGAGAGGAAGTAGCGGGCTATCGGTAGGGAAGTCACGGGGCCCCGGCGAGAACCGGGGCCCCGTGCGCTTCGATGAGGAATCTTTCAGTGAAGGAGCGGCGCCGAGAGCCACTCCACCCGTTCCGGGTCGTTGCGCCGAGGCCCTGGGCGAGAGTCAGGGCCCCGGCGCATCGGCACGACCGACCTACGTGCTGTCTGGAGGATGGGTCCGGCCGTCGCTGGACGGACGCCATCCTCCGCGGGAAGCAGCCGACGATGGTGGCCTTTCACACCGCGGCTCGGCGCCGCGACCACCCACAACTGCCAATGCCGCGTAGGTCTTCTTCACTTCCCCTTCCCTCCTTGGGGGAACAAGTGGCCCGAACCCTCAATCAGGCCAATGCAGACATCACATTACCGAGCTGCCGGGGCCGCTGTCAAGGGCACGAGGCGTCCGGTGGCCTGACCGCTTGGCGGTCAAATGCCCGCCGACTCACCCCTGTAGTCCCGATCCTGGTGTCCAAGCGGCGCGCATCCGGCGTCTTCGTCGAGTGCCTCGACCTCGGCACCGAGACCGTCTCGACCTAAGCCACCCTCCGCCCGCCCGCCCGCCCGCCCGTGCCTGCTCGCCGCCGCCCGTGCCTGTCCGCCGCCAGCCCTCGCTCAACTCGTCCCGTCCGTGCCACCCTCGCTGCCCGCCGCCCTCACAACGAGTGGAACATTGACCAGGGCCTGCCCCAGTCAATGTTCCACTCGTCATTTGGGGGGTGCGGTGGCGCGGCGCGGCGAAGGGATGCGGTGGCGCGAAGGGGCGCGGTGGCGCGGTGGCGTGAAGGGGTGCGGTGGCGCGAAGGGCTGCGGGTGGCTCGGTGGCGCGGAGGGTTGGCCGGCCGGCTACGTTGGCATCAGCCGCTGCGAAGGCGGCGGACGACGGCGGCTAGGGTGGCGCGGACGTAGCGCGGCTCGTAACGAACCTGTGCGTGGGTGAAGCGAAGTGGGGTGAGTCCTGCGGTGGCGTGAGCCTGGTCGCGCTGGCGGTCGCGCGTCTGCTGGGCGGCCGTGCGGTGGTAGCGGAGCCCGTCGGTCTCGACGACCAGGCCGAGATCGGGCCAGTAGAAGTCGACTTTGAAGCCGCTCACGCGCCGGCGGGTCTGCGGAACCGGCAGTCCCGCCTGGGAGGCGATCGGCAGGAAACGGCGCTCCAGCTCTGAGTCGGTCAAGACGAAGGTCCGCCGGTCGAGGACGCCTCGCAGCACCGCGATCCCCGGAAGGCCGTCGTAATCCGGCAGCTTGGCCCGCAGGCTCTCCGGATCCACGAGGTCGTACTTGTCCGCGGCGTTGATCGCGGCTTCCAGCCGTCGGCGAGATACGACCCTCGCCAGGTCCAGCAACGTGCGCTCGACCGTCGTCACGCGGATTCCCTCCTCGCTGGTGACGTCGGCGACGCCGAGCGCCGCTCGATGGACCGCGATCCCGGGCCTCCGGCGGCGCGTCTCGAGCGGGACGGTGACGTCGACGTCCCCGCCTTCGGAGTCGACGCGCCACATCGCAGCGGCGCTGCGGTGGCTGAGGACGGCGTCGGGGCCGCAGCTGAGAATCGCCGCGGCCCACACGCCGGCGCGCGAGAGCTGCGGCCTCCCCACCGCGTACACGCCGCGCCCGACCGGGTGCAACCGCCCGCTTCGAATCCGGTGGAAGATCGCCTCAGGGCTCAGCCCGAGCCCCAGCAACTGGGCCCGCGAGACCGCTCCATGCTGGCGGTGGACGAGCTTCCAGATCTCATCCGATGGCGAGTGGACTTTTGATCGGGCCACTGCCCAGTCAAGGTTCCAGTCGAGCCTCGATGCCCCCCTCGAAGGCTCCGGTCGAGGGCGATGACGCGAGTAGTCTCAGTCCAGACCCCGGTATCGAGGAGGACCATGGCGATCGCGACGAACGAGCAGGCTGTAGTCGACTCGGCGCCGAAGGGGCTCTACATCGGGGGCGAGTGGCGTGAGGCGGCCGGCGGCGCGACCCTGGCGGTCGAGGATCCGGCGACCGGCGAGACGCTCTGCGAGGTGGCCGACGCGACGCCCGAGGACGCGAAGGCGGCGCTCGACGCGGCTTGCGCGGCGCAGGCGGAGTGGGCGGCGCATCCTCCGCGCGAGCGCGGCGAGATCCTGCGACGGGCGTTCGAGGAGATGACCGAGCGCGCCGACGAGCTGGCGCTGCTGATGACGCTGGAGATGGGCAAGTCGGTCAAGGAGTCGAAGGCCGAGATCTCCTACGCCGCGGAGTTCCTGCGCTGGAACGCCGAGGAGGCGGTGCGGATCGACGGCCGCTTCGCGACCGCGCCGAACGGCGCCGGGCGACTGCTGACGATGAAGCAGCCGGTCGGCCCATGCCTGCTGATCACCCCCTGGAACTTCCCCACGGCGATGGGCACGCGCAAGATCGGTCCCGCGGTCGCCGCCGGCTGCACGATGGTCGTCAAGCCGGCGAAGCTGACCCCGCTGTCGATGCTCGCGCTCGCGCAGATCCTCGAGAGCGCGGGGCTGCCGGCCGGCGTGCTGAACGTCGTGACGGCGTCGTCGGCGAGCGCCGTCACCGGTCCGCTGATCGAGGACCCGCGCCTGCGCAAGCTGTCCTTCACCGGCTCGACAGAGGTCGGCCGCAAGCTGATCGAGCAGTCGGCGCCGAACGTGCTGAAGCTGTCGATGGAGCTCGGCGGCAACGCTCCCTTCCTCGTCTTCGAGGACGCCGACCTCGACGCTGCCGTCGACGGCGCGATGATCGCCAAGCTGCGCAACGTCGGCGAGGCCTGCACAGCCGCCAACCGCTTCCACGTCGCGGCGGCAGTCGCCGACGAGTTCACCGAGAAGCTCGCCGAGCGGATGCGCGCGCTGAAGCTCGGCCGCGGCACCGAGGACGACACGGACGTCGGCCCGCTCGTCGACGAGGACACGCGCGCCAAGGTGGCAGAGCTCGTCGAGGACGCGGTCGCGAAGGGCGCCGAGGCCGTCGTCGGTGGCTCGCGCGGTGGCCGCGACGACGCGGACGGCTCGGGCGGCGCCCGCGACGGCACGGACGGCTCGGCACCCGCTCGCGGCGCGGCTCGAGCCGGGCTCCTCGACGGCCCCGGCTACTTCTACGCGCCGACCGTGCTCGCCGGCGTCACCCCCGACGCACGCGTCCTCAAGGAGGAGATCTTCGGCCCCGTGGCGCCGGTGATCGCCTTCGACTCCGAGGACGACGCGGTCGCCGCCGCCAACGACACGGAGTACGGCCTCGTCGCCTACCTCTACACGCGCGACGTCAAGCGCGCCCTACGCGTCTGCGAGCGCCTCGAGACCGGCATGGTCGGCCTCAACCAGGGCATCGTCTCCAACCCCGCCGCCCCGTTCGGCGGCGTCAAGCAGTCCGGCTTCGGCCGCGAGGGCGGCTACGAGGGGATCGAGGAGTACCTCGAGACCAAGTACGTCGCCGTCAACATGGACTGACCCGGAGAGCGGACGGATCGCAGGACCCTCACCCCGCAAAGGGTGCGCCGGAGCCCCGTTGCTTCACGGAGCCCCGACGCGGCACATCTAGGAAAGGGTGCGCGCCGGAGCCCTTCACGGAGGCCTCTGTGCGGCACGTCCACAATGGTGACCCTCCGGGCTCAAGCAGTGCTAAACGCAGCCTGAACACGGCCTAAAAGAATGGAGCGCCGCCTTCGAGCCGGCGTGCACGACTCGACTGGCAGCGACCCGTATGGCCCTCGATCGAGACGGCGACGGAGTCGCCCGCGAGGATCAGCCCCCGCTGCCGCGAGCCATCTTGCGCAGGTCGAGCGCCGCGTCGAGGACCGCCTCGTCGACGCCCTGCTCGATCGCCACCTCGCGGATCGTGCGCCGCGACGCGACCGCCTCCTTGACGATCTCGGTCGCGCGGTCGTAGCCGATGTGCGGGTTGAGCGCGGTGGCGATCGCCGGGGTCGACTCGGCGTTGCGGGTCAGGACGTCCTCGTTGGCCTCCAGGCCGTCGACCACCTTGTCGGCCAGCAGCGTGCACGCGCTCGCGAGGATGCCGATCGACTCGAGCAGGTTGCGCGCGATCATCGGCACGCGCACGTTGAGCTCGAAGTTGCCCTGGGTCCCCGCCACCGTGATCGCGGCGTCGTTGCCGATCACCTGCGCCGCCACCTGCAGCACGACCTCCGGGATCACCGGATTGACCTTGCCGGGCATGATCGACGAGCCCTTCTGCAGCTCCGGCAGCGCCAGCTCGCCGAACCCCGTGCGCGGGCCGGACCCCATGATCACGAGGTCGTTGGCGATCTTCGTCAGCGACACCGCGACGACCTTCAGCGCCCCCGACAGCTCGACCAGCGCGTCGCGGTTGGCCTGCGCCTCGAACGGATCGGCCGGGCCCTCGACGTCGATGCCGGTCGCCTCGCGCAACTTCGCGCGCACGCGCGCGGCGAACTCCGGGTGGGTGTTGAGCCCCGTCCCCGTCGCCGTCCCCCCGAGCGGGATCTGCGACGCGCGCGGCAGCGCGTCGCCGACGCGCGCGCCGCCGAGCTGGACCTGCTTCGCGTAGCCGGCGAACTCCTGGCCGAGCGTCACCGGGACCGCGTCCATCATGTGGGTGCGGCCCGCCTTCACGACGTCGCGCCAGGCGTCGGCCTTGACCTCGAAGGCGCCGGCCAGCCGCTCCAGCGCGGGCAGCAGCTTCGCCCTCGCCTCCGAGACCGCCGCCAGGTGGACGGCCGACGGGAACACGTCGTTGGACGACTGCCCCATGTTCACGTGGTCGTTGGGATGCGCCGCGTCGCCGGCCAGCGCGGCGATCACCTCGTTGGCGTTCATGTTCGACGACGTCCCCGAGCCGGTCTGGAAGACGTCGATCGGGAACTGGTCGTCGTGCTCGCCGCGCGCGACCTCGTCGCCGGCGGCCGCGATCCGCTCCGCGATCCGCCCGTCGAGCAGGCCGAGCTCGCCGTTGACCCGCGCCGCCGCGGCCTTGACCTGGCCGAGCATCCGCACCACCGCCGTGGGCACCCGCTCGCCGGACACCGGGAAGTTCTCGATCGCCTTGCTCGTCTCCGAGCCCCACAGCTCCTGCTGGACTGCCATTGCGCTCCTTCGCGTCTACGCCGGTCGGGCCACCCAGGCTATTGCAGCGCCCGCGCCGCCGCCCTGCGCGGCCTCGGCGTCCGAACCGCTGCAATGGCGGACGCAGGGAGGCGAAAGCGCCGAACTCGTGGTCCCATCGTCCTTGCCGCCGGATGGAGGGGAGCTCGGCCACGGCGGCGACCTCGACTGGCTCTGAGGAGGGACTCGCTTGCCTGCCCTGACCGACATAGATCTCGATCGCCCGATCCCGCCGCTGGACCCCACGGTGAGGAAGCGCTTCTGCAGCCGCTGCGGCGAGCCCGCCGTCGAGCCGCCCGCCGGCGAGCCGCCCCTGATCGAGCAGCGCGTCTGCGCCGCCTGCGGGATGGGCGTGCTGCTGCGCTGCAGCGCCGACGCCCTCCCCGGCACCGGAACCGCCTTCGTGATCGTCACCCAGGCGCTCGAGATCGGCGCCGTCAGCGAGGGGGCGGAGACGATCTTCGGTCCCGAGGAGAAGCTGCTTCGGAGCAGGCTGCCCGACCTGCTCACCAGCCCGATCGGCGACCGCAAGCTGGCCCGCACGATCAGCCGCGCGGCGATCCGCGTCCACGAAGCCGTCACCGTCCCCGCGCGCCTGATCGGCGAGCGCGCCGACGCGATCGGCACGATGGCCTGCCGCATCTCCACCTGCGGCCCGCCGCGCGCCGCGCTCGTCGCCGTCGAGCCGACCCACTTCGGCCGCCGATAGCGCTCGAACATGCGTCTAGCGGTGCAATTCCGCCTGCACGGGTTGCGCAAACCCTGCCGACACGTCACAAAGCTGCGCAGAGGCTGCGCGGTTCGAAACGGAACCCCGTTCAAGGTCGCGGGCCCCGCGGCCGACTGAGAGGGGAGCGGTAGACCGTCCTCGACGGACCGCACGGCAGAGAAAGGATCGACCGAATGAGCGGGATCAGGACCAACGCGGCGGCTGAGCTGCTCGGAGTGAGCCCCAACACGCTGCGCAGCTGGGAGCGTCGCTTCGACTACCCCCAGCCGCGACGCACGGCCGGCGGCCACCGTCAGTACGACCTCACAGAACTCGAGTCGTTGCGCCGCGCGCTGATGGAGACCCACAACATCAGCTCGGCGATCGAGGTCGCCCGCCAGCGCGGCGAGGGCCCCAGCTCGCCGACCCGCCTGCTCGACGCCTTCGACCACTTCGACGAGTTCGCCGCCGACCGGGTCATGGAGGAGAGCCTCGCGGTGCGCTCCGTCGACCGGTCCGTCGAGGAGGTGCTGCTGCCGGCGATCGAGCTGACCGAGGGCCGCGACGGCCGTGAGGCCGAGAGCGAGCTGGCCTGCCGCTGGGCGACCGGCTGGATCCACGCCGCGCGCCGCGTCGTGCCGCCGCCGACCCGGACCCAGGGAGTGATCCTCTTCGACGCCTCCGACGGCCTCGACCTCGAGTCGCTGCACGTCCAGGCGCTCGAGCTGGCGATCCGCCGCGCCGGCTTCCGCTCGATCCTGCTCAGCTTCGACCTCCCGCCCGAGCGCGTGGCCCGCGCCATGCGCGCCGTCGAGCCGACCGCGTTCGTCTTCTGCGGCGGCGAGGCGACGCTCGAGGTCCTCGGCCGGCTCGTCTACACCGTCCGCCAGATCGGATCGGCGGCGCCCGTCTTCGAGTACCGCGAGGCGATGCCGGTCACCGGCGACCACTCGATCCCCTCGCTCGGCTCGACCCCCGGCGAGGCGGCCGTGAACCTCAAGCAGTACGTCGACACCGGCAAGATCGAGCACGTGAAGGTCGTCCAGGAGGCCGACGAGGCCCCCGACAAGGACGCCTCCGCCAAGCCGCCCGTCAGGCTCGCCGCTCAGCGTTAGCAACGCGCATACGCGATCGCGACGCAGGCCATGCCTGCCAACCGCCGCTGCGGAATACGGCAAAAGCTCTTACTGCCAGGCAAACTTCTTTACTGGGAGACAAAGTCTTTGCCGTAGATGCCACGCGCCGTCTGGCGGGTTGTCTGTCTCGGTCGTCTTCCGCAATTTGCGGGGATTGTCCGGGGTCGGGCCTAGCATCGCGCGGGGATGAGCTTGGAGATCGCCGATCCGCTGGCGCATCGGGCGCTGCAGGCGCTGATGCGCGCCGAGACCTCGGTGCGGCGGGTGCTCGCCGCCGACCTGGAGCGCGAGGGCGTGTCGGCGGCCGGATTCTCGGCGCTGGTGGTGCTGACGACCGCGGGCGGATCCCTGGAGCTGCGGGCGCTGCGGCGGCGGCTGGGCTGGTCGAAGGCGAACGCGACCGAGGTGACGGTCACGCTCGAATCGCGACGGCTCGTCCGACGTCGCCGGCTGGAACGCGACCGCCGTGCGGTGGCGCTCGACCTGACGCCCGAGGGCCGCTCCGTCGTCGAGCGGCTCTTCCCCGATCACGCCGACCGCGTCACCTCCGCCTTCGCTCGCCTCGACGACGACGAGAAGCGCAACCTCGCCGACATCTGTCGCAAGCTCGCCGCCTGAGCCCGCCGGCCAGTCCGCCGACCGAACCACTGCTTCGGAAGGGAGATGACCGTGAGGTTATCTCGACCGAGGTCACCGCCGCCATCCTGTTCGAGAACAACCCCGAGGTGTCCTTTCACCGGTTGCGGCTGCAGTTTAAGGACGGCCCGCGCGGGCTGCCGCGAAGGAGATCGCAGCTACGTTCACTCGGCACGGGTGCGGTATCGTCGTCCGCCGTGACGCTGATTTACGATCATTTTGTCTTCATACACATGCCAAAGACAGCGGGAACGTTCCTCCGCGAGGCGCTAACGCGTGAGTTCGCGCCACCCGTCCGAGAGCTCGGCAGGCATGCTGGGTGGAACGCGATTCCTCCCGAGGCTGCGGAGCTACCGGTTCTGATGTTCGTCCGCAACCCGTGGGACTGGTATGTCTCCTGGTACTACTTCCACCTCATGTGGCTGGAGGCGCGCTGGTCGCCGGAGTCGATTCGCGAGAACGCCGAGCTCCGCATGCTCTTCGGCGACGACATTGAACTCTCGGACGGTGTACTCAGAGGGTATGTCGACTTCGCCACATTCGTGACGAACGCCTGCGCGCCGACGAGCCGAGATCCGCTGGCGATCCAGCTGGTCTCCGAGCGCCAGGACTTCTATACGCAACGCTTCAGGTGGGTGGCCGGAGCCGGGCTCGACTCGGCGCAGTTGACGGTTGGGCGCTTCGAGTCCTATCCAGACGATCTGGAGCGGTTCTTCAACCGAAACGGGATCCCGCTCGCCGACGGGGCCCTGCAGCGAATTTGCACTGGCGGTCCGGCGAACCCCAGCAGTCGCGGCCCCTACCGGCAGTACTACGACAACGACCTACGCGAACTGGTCGAGCAAGCGTGCCCGCTCGTCGAGCGGTTCGGCTATCGGTTCTAGGTTTCGCCTTCGTCCGCCTCGACGACGACGAGAAGCGCAACCTCGCCGACATCTGTCGCAAGCTCGTGGCCTGATTACTTGACACTCCACTTCGTCTGATGGAGGGTGGCCCGCATGGCGACCAACGTGTCGGACGTCGAGGCGCTGCGCGAGGCATATCGCGAGGCCCGCTCGAAGATCTCCAACTTCGCCGATCCGCTCGAGCGCGACGTCGGCCTGGCGGCGCTGCGGCTGGAGGCCACGCAGGCCTATCGGCTCAGCGCGGGGCGCCGGCGGCACCGCCCTGCAATACGGCTCAGCGCCCGGCCGCCGGCCGGCACGGCACCGTGTCGCGGTAGGTGTAGGGCTCGCCGACGGTGAAGAAGACCTTGGTCTCGTAGGGCCAGCGCCGCGACTTCGGGCACGACGTGGTGGTGATCAGCTTGCCGCGGCCGACCCAGCCCTTGATCGAGCGCGGCGCGATCGGGACGCCCGCGACGATCTGGAGCACCTTGGGCACCTTCAGCGAGGCCTTGTACTTCCACCTGCCGCGCGGCAGCTCGTCGATGCGGACGGGGATCGCCGTCTGCACGAGCGCCGGCTGGTAGAGGGTCACGTAGGCGAGCGCGAGCTCCTGGCCGCCGTTGAAGATCTCGATCTTCGGATAGGTGACGATCGTGTCGGCGTAGGCCGACGCGCGGGCGAAGCCGATCCGGGAGCCCTTGGGGCAGTCCTCGGGGCCGTCGCGGTCGAGCGTGCGCTTGTCGCACTTCGGGTAGTCGCGGCCGTTGTAGTCGCCGTGGCGCGGGAAGAGGGTGTAGCCGCGGGTGACGATCGGCTTCTCGACGCCGTCTGGCGTGTGGAAGCGCGCCGAGGCCTTGATCTTCACCCCCTGCGGATCCTTCGGCGTGCCGGCCCTGTTCGGCACGACCTCGGCCTCCACCGTGAACGTCGTCTGCACCGGCGACTGGGCGACCGACGGGACGGCGAGCGCCGTGACCACGACCAGCATCGAAATCCCCAAGACCAGGAACGTCCGCATCTCTGCCTCCCTGGTGGGCAACCATACAATCACCGGCTCGATGCCCCGCTACGAGCCCGTCGACTCGCGCCAGTCGTTCCCCGAGCTGGAGGAGCGAACCCTCGAGCAGTGGCGCGAGCGCGACGTCTTCGGCGAGTCGATCCGCCGCCGCGAGGGCGCCGAGCCGTTCGTCTTCTACGAGGGGCCGCCGACCGCCAACGGCCGACCCGGGTCCCACCACGTCCTCTCGCGCGTGTTCAAGGACGTCTTCCCGCGCTATCAGACGATGAAGGGCCGTCTAGTCCCGCGCAAGGGCGGCTGGGACTGCCACGGCCTGCCGGTCGAGCTCGAGATCGAGAAGGAGCTCGGCTTCAAGAGCAAGGACGACATCGAGCGCTACGGGATCGCCGAGTTCAACGCCAAATGCCGCGAGTCGGTGCTGCGCTACATCGACGAGTGGAACCGCCTGACCGAGCGGATCGGCTTCTGGATCGACACCGACGACGCCTACTACACCCTCGACGAGAGCTACGTCGAGTCGGTCTGGTGGTCGCTCAAGCAGGTCTGGGACAGGGGCCTGCTCTACGAGGGCCACAAGGTCGTGCCCTACTGCCCGCGCTGCGGCACCGCGCTGTCCAGCCACGAGGTCGCGCTCGGCTACAAGGACGTCGTCGACCCGTCGATCTACGTCCGCTTCCCGCTGCTCGACGGGGCGGACGACGAGTCGCTGCTCGTCTGGACGACGACGCCCTGGACGCTGCCGGGCAACGTCGCCGTCGCCGTGGCGCCCGACGTCACGTACGTGCGGGCGCGGGTCGACGGGGAGACGCTGATCGTCGCCGAGCCGCTGGTCGCGCGGGCGCTCGGCGAAAGCGCCGAGGTCGTCGGCGACGGCTTCCCCGGTTCCGAGCTGGTCGGCCGCCTCTACAAGGGCCCCGTCTTCGAGCTGTCGGATCGCGAGCCCGGCGGCTTCCCGGTGATCGCCGGCGACTTCGTCACCACCGACGACGGCACCGGCCTCGTCCACATCGCCCCGGCGTTCGGCGAGGACGACTACGACGCCGCCGCGGCCAACGGGCTGTTCGACCCGCGCGCCTCCGATCCGGCCGACGTGGCCGCGCGCGGGACGCTCTACAACCCGGTCGAGCCCGACGGCGCCTTCGACGGGCGCCTGGGCGCCAGGTTCGAGGGCCGGTTCGTCAAGGACCCCGAGGTCACGCGCGAGCTGATCGACGCGCTGCGCGAGCGCCGCGACCTCCACGAGCGCGGGCTGGTGTTCGACGAGCGCGCCTACGAGCACTCCTACCCGCACTGCTGGCGCTGCGACACGCCGCTGCTCTACTACGCCAAGTCGAGCTGGTACGTGCGCACGACGGCGGTCAAGGACGAGCTGCTCGCGGCGAACGAGGACGTCACCTGGTACCCGCCGCACATCAAGCACGGCCGCTTCGGCAACTGGCTCGAGAACAACGTCGACTGGGCGCTGTCGCGCGAGCGCTACTGGGGCACCCCGCTGCCGATCTGGCGCTCGGAGGACGGCGAGCAGACGATCTGCGTCGGCTCGCGCGAGGAGCTGCGCGAGCTGGCCGGCGAGCTGCCGGAGGACCTTCACCGCCCCTATGTCGACGACGTCGTCTTCGAGCGCGACGGCCGGACCTTCCGCCGCGTCCCGGAGCTGATCGACGTCTGGTGGGACTCCGGCGCGATGCCGTTCGCCCAGTGGCACGCGCCGTTCGAGAACGAGGACCGCTTCGAGCGGGCGTTCCCCGCCGACTACGTCTGCGAGGCGCTCGACCAGACCCGCGGCTGGTTCTACTCGCTGCTCGCCGTCTCGACGATGCTGTTCGGCCGCTCGTCGTACAAGACGGTGCTCTGCCTCGGCCTGATCCTCGATTCCGACGGCCAGAAGATGTCGAAGTCGAGGGGCAACGTCGTGTCGCCCTGGGACGTGCTCGACCAGCACGGCGCGGACGCCTTCCGCTGGTACTACTTCACCTCGAAGCAACCGTGGGACGGCTACCGCTTCTCGCTCGAGACGGTCGGCGAGTCGGTGCGCCAGTTCATGAAGCCGCTCTGGAACACCTACGCGCTGTTCGTCCTCTACGCGAACGTCAACGACGTCGAGCCGGTCCCGCTGTCCGAGCTGACGGCGACCGTCGCGGCCGCCGGCCCCGACGCGCAGCCGGCGCTCAGCGACCTCGACCGCTGGATCCTCTCCCGTCTCCAGGCCGCGACCGCGACCGCGGTCGAGCGCCTAGACGACTTCGACACCACGACCGCCGGTCGCGCGATCGCCGACTTCGTCGACGAGCTGTCGAACTGGTACGTGCGCCGCTCGCGCCGCCGCTTCTGGGACGGCGACCCCGCCGCCTTCGCCACCCTGCGCCACTGCCTGACGACGGTCGCCAGGCTGCTCGCCCCGCTGACCCCGTTCGTCGCCGACGCGATCTACGAGAACCTCGACGGCTCCGAGCCCTCGGTCCACCTCTGCGACTACCCCGAGCCCGACGCCGCCCTCCGCGACGAGGCGCTCGAGTGGCAGATGCAGCTCGCCCGCGATGCCGTCGAGCTGGGCCGGTCCGCGCGCGCCCAGGCGAAGGTCAAGGTCCGCCAGCCGCTGCGCGAGGCGGTCGTCGTGGCGGCCGAGCGCGAGCGCGAGGCGATCGGCCGCTTCGAGGGGCTACTGCTCGAGGAGCTCAACGTCAAGCGGGTCCGCTACGTCTCCGAGGCCGAGGAGCTCGGCCGCTTCGAGCTGAAGGCCAACTACCGCAGCCTCGGCCCGCGCTTCGGCAAGGACATGCCCCAGGTCGCGGCGGCCGTCGCCGGTCTCGACGCCGACCACGCCGCGCGCGCGCTGCGCGAGGGCGGCGAGGTCCACGTCGCGATCGACGGCCACGACCACGCGCTCGGCGCCGACGACGTCCAGCTCGTCCTCCAGCCGCTCGAGGGCTACGAGGTCGAGCGCTCCGGCAGCCACGCCGTCGCGCTCGAGCTAAAGCTCGACGACGACCTTCGCCGCGAGGCGCTCGCCCGCGAGGTCGTCCACGCGATCCAGATCGCCCGCAAGGACGCCGGCCTCGACGTCGAGGACCGGATCGCGCTGACGCTCTGGGGCGACGAGGCGCTGCTCGAGGCGGTGCGCGCCCACGAGCCCTACATCACGGGCGAGACGCTCGCCACCTCGCTCGAGCTCTCGCCCTCCGAGCCCGACGGCTCGGCCACCGAGATCGACGGCCGCGAGCTGCTGATCGGCGTTCGGCGGTCCTAGCCCCGCTCGCCGGGCCCGATCGCGTGGCCTTCGCGCACGAGTGGAAGATTGACCGGGGTAGGGCCCAGTCAATCTTCCACTCGTGCTTAGGCCGCGCCTGCCTCGAGCGCTCGAGCGGCGTCAAGCCCCGGTGAAGGCCCGTCAGTCAGGCGGTCCGAGGGCCGGCTCGCCGCCGGCTCCCTGGACCTCGCCGCCCATCGCCCAGTCGGACTGCTGGGAGTCGACGAAGCGGATCCACACGTGCTCCGGCGACGTCTTGCCGACGTCGACCAGCAGCTCCGTCAGGCGCTCGGCGATCTCGCGCTTCTGCTCCGTCGAGCGGCCCTCGTACCACTCGATCGTGACGATCGGCATGGCTGCGGCTAGGCCGCGAGGGCCGGCTCGAGCTCCTGGACGAGCCGGGTCTTCGGTAGCGCGCCGATGATCTGGTGCGCGACCTGGCCGTTCTTGAACAGCAGCAGCGTAGGGATCGACATCACGTTGAAGCTCGCCGCCGTCTGCGGGTTCTCGTCGACGTTGAGCTTCACGATCTTGAGGTCCTCGCGCTCGCCGGCGAGCTCCTCGAGATGCGGGGCGACGACGCGGCACGGCCCGCACCACGGCGCCCAGAAGTCGACGAGCACGGGCTTCTCGGACTCGACCACCTCGGCCTGGAAGTTGTCGTCGGTCACTGCGTCGAGAGCACCGGCCATTTCGGCTCCTTCAGTACGTCGGGATCGGGTTCAATGCTTCAAAAAGTATAGCGAGGGGTGTCACAGGTTCTCGGACACTCGCGGAAGCCTACCCGCGACTTCCGTCGTACACGTGGGTTAAGACTGCCACGCCGGCTGGGACGACCCAGCGAGGAAGGGAAGGCCAAGCGAGTGGGGGTTGAGATGCGACGGAGCGGAATGTCGAGACGTGCGGTCGGAGTGGTCTGCGCGCTGCTGGTCGCGGGCCTGGTCCCGGTCGCCGCGCGCGCGGACGTGGAGCCCAACGACGTGGTGTTCGCGCCCGAGGGGCCGATCGCCGGTGGGCAGGCCTACGGCGGAACGCTCGGGCCGAGCGACAGCGAGGACTGGTACGTCCTCTACGTCGAGGGCGTGCGCCAGCTGCATCTGATCGAGACGCACAGCGCTCCTCACTGCGCGACGGTCAGGCTGACGGACGGCGACGGCCAGCCGATCGCCTCCGACTACACGAGTCCTCCCGGGACGACGCGCTTCTTCGTCCAGGCCAGGCGCAACGACTCCGGCTTTTGTCCCGGCGCGACCTACAGCTTCCGCGTGGAGCCCGCCGTCGCGCTCGTGACGGGACCGGGCAGGCTGCCGGTCAGGGGGGTGGCCGAGCCCAACGACACCCGAGGCGACGCCTCCGGACCGCTGCTCCCCGGCACCTGGTACTACGGCACGCTCGAGACTGTCAACGACGAGGACTGGCTGTCCTTCTACGTCCGCCCGCGGACGCGTCGCGTGGACGTCGAGATGGTCGCGCCGGGCAGCGCGTGCCTCCGCGACGTCTCGCTGCGCAGCGCCTCCGGACGGGTGCTCGACTCCTCCACGGGAGGGGGATCCCTGGCCGGCACGATCGCCCATCTCACCCACAGGGTCGGCGGTGGCGCTCGGCTCTTCACCCGCGCGGTCGGCAGCGGCGCCGACGCCTGCATCGGCTCGCCGGTGGCGATCAAGGCGGGCCCCGACGACGCCGTCATGTCGAAGACCGAGGTGAGGACCGCGTGCGCCCAGGGGCGGAGGGGGAACCGGCGCTGGGCGCGCCGCGTCGCCGCCGACCTGCGCAGGATCGCCAGGTCGGACGGCGACGTCCCGCGCGGCCTTCGGCGACAGCTCGCCCGCGATCGGCGCAAGCTGAAGCAGGCGCGGCGGCTGATCTCGGTCTACTGCGAGCCCTAGCGGACGCGCCAGCGCAGCAGCGGGACCTTCCAGAACGCCTCGAGGGCGATCCGCGCCGACATCTTCGACGAGCCGACCCGCCGGTCGCGGAAGAGGATCGGCAGCTCCGTGACGCGGAAGCCGGCGCGCAGCGCGCGGTAGGTCACCTCGATCTGAAAGCCGTAGCCGTCGGTTCCGACGCCCGACAGGTCGAGCCCCTCGAGCACCGACCGGCGGAAGCACTTGAAGCCGCCGGTCAGGTCGCGGACGGGGACGCCGAGCAGCAGGCGCGCGTAGAGCGAGCCGCCGCGGCTGATCAGCCGTCGCGCGAGGCCCCAGTCGGTGACGCCGCCGCCGGCGACGTAGCGCGAGCCGAGCACCAGGTCGGCGTCGGCGCTGGCCGCGACCAGGCGCGGGATGTCGGCCGGGTCGTGGGAGAAGTCGGAGTCCATCTCCATGACGAGGTCGGCGCCGCCCGCGAGCGCGCGGGCGAAGCCGGCGAGGTAGGCGGGGCCGATGCCGTCCTTGCTCGTGCGGTGCAGCACCTCGACCGCGGCGTTCTCCTCGGCGAGGCGGTCGGCGATCGCCCCGGTCCCGTCCGGCGAGCCGTCGTCGACGACGAGGATCCGGTGCTCGAGCCTGGTCGAGGCGAGCTGCGGCAACGCCGCCGCGACGATCCGCTCGATGTTCTCGGCCTCGTCGTAGGTCGGGAGGATCAGCCAGACGCCCGCCATCGGCGGACAACCCTACGCGTCCGAGTCTCCAATTGGACGTTTGTGCACGCCCCGATGTGCTCGATCGTCCGAACGGGGTCTGGGGAAGGCGCGATAGCGTCACGGGTATGAGGCCAGGGCGATGAAGAACGCCGAGATCGCCCAGGCCTTCGAGGAGCTGGGGACGCTCTACGAGCTCGACGGCGCGGTCGTCTACCGCGTGCTCGCCTACCGCAACGCGGCGAAGGCGATCCGCGACTCCGCGGTCTCGGTGGCCGAGCTCGCGCGCCAGGGCCGCGCCGAGGAGCTGCCCGGCATCGGCAAGACGATCGCCGAGAAGATCGAGGCGCTGCTGCTCGACGGCGAGATCCCGGCGGCCGTCAAGCTCAAGGAGCGGATCCCGCCCGGGCTGATCAAGGTGACGCGCCTGCCCGGGCTCGGCCCGAAGCGCGCGCGGCTGCTCCACGACCACCTCGGCGTCGAGACGATCGACCAGCTCCGGACGGCAGCCGAGGCCGAGCAGATCCGCGCCGTCCCCGGCTTCGGCGCGAAGGCCGAGGAGAAGATCCTCGCCGCGCTCGCGGCCGGCGCCGACGGCTCGCTCCAGACGCGCGTGCTGCTGTCGACCGCGCTCGAGCTGGGACGGGAGCTGGTCGAGGGGCTACGCGAGCACCCGGCCGCCGTGCGCGTCGAGCTGGCGGGCAGCGCGCGTCGCTGGGCCGACACCTGCAAGGACCTCGACGTCGTCGCGGCTACCGGCGACCCCGAGGCGCTGGTCGACGGCTTCGCGGCCCTGCCGGCGATCGACGAGATCTCGACCGCCGGAACGGCCGGCGCCAAGGCGCTCACCCACCAGGGCATTCCGGTCGACCTGAGGATCGTCGCGGAGGACAGCTTCGGCAACCTGCTCCAGCACTTCACCGGCTCCGGGCGCCACAACGAGGCGCTGCGCACGGCGGCGGTCCGCGACGGCCTGCACGTCAGCGAGTACGGCATCCTCGACGACGCGACCGGCGAGACCCTGCGCTGCGCCACGGAGCGGGAGGTCTACGAGCGGCTCGGCATGGCCTACGTCGAGCCCGAGCTGCGCGAGGACCGCGGCGAGCTCGACGCCGCTCGCGTCGGGACGCTGCCCGACCTCGTGACCCTCGACGACATCCGCGGCGACCTGCACTGCCACACGGTCGCCTCCGACGGCCACGCGACGGTGCTCGAGATGGCGCGCGCCGCCCAGGAGCGCGGCTACGAGTACCTCGCGATCACCGACCACTCCGCGAGCCACGGCTTCGGCAACCACGTGACGCCGGACGAGCTGCGCCGCCAGATCGAGCGCGTCGCGCAGGCCAACGAGCAGCTCGAGGGCTTCATCGTGCTCTCCGGCAGCGAGGTCAACATCCTCCCCGACGGCTCGCTCGACTACGACGACGAGCTGCTCTCACAGCTCGACTGGATCGTCGCGAGCGTCCACACGTCGTTCGGCATGTCCGAGGCCGACATGACGGCACGCATGGTGACCGCGATCGAGAACCCGCTCGTCCGCGCGATCGGCCACCCGACGGGTCGCATGCTCGGCCGCCGCGAGCCCTACGCGCTCGACGTCGACCGCGTGATCGAGGCGGCGGCGCGCACCGGCACCTTCCTCGAGATCAACTCCAACCCCAACCGACGCGACCTGTCCGACGTCCATGCGCGGGCCGCCGCCCAGGCCGGCGTGAAGCTCGTGATCGACTCGGACGCCCACCGCCCGGCCACGCTGGGCGTCATGCGCTACGGCGTCGCGACCGCGCGGCGCGCCTGGCTGACCCGCGACGACGTCGCCAACACCCGCGGCTGGGATCAGCTCGCGGCGCCGGCCGCCGGCGCCTTCTCCGGCTGACCCCCGCCGTCCGGCTCGGCGCCCCCGTCGGGCTCGGTCTTCCCGTCGGGCGCGCTGTCGCCGCCGCCCGCCGGCGGTGGCGTCGGAGCGAGCCTGCCCGGCTTCGCCTTCGGCGCCGGGCCCTCGGCGACGTCGAGCACGACGAACGGCTCGACCGAGCCGCCCGGGGTCTTGGTGAGGCTGACCGTGAAGCGCCTCGGGGCGGGCTTGTCGAGCTCCAGCGCGTAGAAGCCGTAGATTCGATCGCCGCCGAGGTACCTCAGGTCGATCCTGCCGTCCTGGCTCATGAGCGTGCTGAGGGTCCGGGTGGCCGGGAACTGCGTCTTGCAGACCTTCTTCTCGTCGGTGGAGCCCGTGTAGGCGAAGTCGTTGTAGGCGGCGCAGTCGCGCTTGTTGAGGGCGTTGAGGTAGCCGTCGATCGCCTTCTTGAAGCCCTCCTCGTTCGCGTCGTCGCTGGTCCCGACCGCGGGCTCGTTGAGCAGGCCGAAGCGACTGACCGCCCACTCGCCGCGGGGGTCGACGTAGAGCAGGATCGATGCGTTGTCCTTGACCGTTCCAGATTTGTACTCGATCACTGCGCCGGTCCCGTACGCGGCGGTTCCCGTCACCTCGAAGCGCGCCATGCTGCGGCGGAAGTCCCGCTCGGCGGGGCAGGGGAAGGTCGTGCGCGAGCGGCTGCTGATCTCCTGGAGGAGGTCGCAGTCCTGCTTGCGCTCGCTGGTCGCGATCAGGTTCGCGAGCCGGGTCGCGAAGGCCGCCGCCTGCCGCTCCACCACGGCTCGCCGCGCGGACACCTCCTCGGAGCCGTTGGCGTCGCCGTCTCCGCCACAGCCGCTCACCAGGGCAAGGCAGATCACGGCGACGACGGACAGCGGCGACAGCGATCGCGCTCGAACAAGACGCATACTCAAAGCTCCTCCCAGCTTCGTGCTCCCTCCAGGGGGCTCAGCCTACATAGGTTCGACGGCCCGTGCGGAGTCTGCCGCGGGCTCGATCTTGCGCAGCCCCGGCGTGCGCAGCAGCTTCGGCGCGCCGAACGGCGACGAGCGGTCGAAGTGGAACTGGACGCCGTCGCGGGCCTCGATCGCGGCGACCGCGGCCGCCTGCTTGCGCCAGGTGAGGGCGACGGCGATCGCGTAGCCGGCGGCGATCGCGGGCACCTGCGGTACCAGGAAGGCGAGCCCGCCCGAGACGACCGTCACCGCGGCGAGCGGCCAGAGGCGGTTGAAGACGACGGCGCCGGGCTCGAGCTCCGGCAGCGTGTTGGTGTTGCGCGCGCTCGCGAGCAGTCGCCCGATCTGCGGCGTCGGCGCGTTGCGCCGCCCGAGCCAGAGGCCGCCGGCCGCCGCGAGCACCCACCAGCCGACCGCGACGTAGATCGGCAGCGTGCTGTCCTCCGCGCTGGCGCCGGCGATCGCGACGATCGCGAGCGCGGTGCCGGCGGCGCCGAAGAGCAGCACCGCGACGCGCAGGAAGTCGTCGAAGCGCATTACTCGGCGAGCGCGGCGAGCACCGCGACCATCCCGCGCACCCCGTCGACGACCACGTTGGCGCGCTCGACGATCGCCGCCGGGCCCTCCGCGGAGCGGACCCCGACGCGCAGCCCCGTTCGGAGCGTTCCGGCCGAGACCAGCGCGTCGAGCGCGTCGAAGGCGTCGAGGTCGGTCACGTCGTCGCCGGCGAACAGGGCCGTGCTCGCACCGGTCGTCTCGACCAGCGTCCGGACGGCCTGGCCCTTGTCGATCGGGACCGGCGGGCGGATCTCGAGCACCTTGCGCCCCCAGTGGGTGTGGAGGCCATCGGCCTGCGCCTCCTGCGCGACGCCGGCGAGCCAGGTCTCGGCGGCCTGCTCGTCCGGCACGTCGCGCCAGTGGAACGCCTTGATCGGCCCCTTGTCCTCGATCCGGATCCGCAGCAGCCGCAGGTCGTGCACGTCGGCGCGCGTCTCGACGAACGCGCGCACGCGGCCTTCCCAGCTCGCGAACGCCGGCGCCAGGGTCGGCCGCTTCTCGCCGGCGCGCAGCAGCTCGGCGCCGTGCGACCCGGCGTAGGCGATGCTGCCGACCCCGACCAGCCGGCGCGCCTCCGCGACCGGCCTCCCAGAGACGCACGCGACGCAGCCGTAGCGGCGCCCGAGGCGCGACAGCAGCAGCGAGATCTCCTCCTTCACGTGGGCCTGCTCGGGGCGCCGCACGATCGGCGCCAGCGTGCCGTCGATGTCGCAGAAGATCGCGCCGCGCCGAGGGTCCTCGGTGAGAGGCCGGAGGCTCTCGCGCAGCGTCTCTGCGGTGGGCGCGGACACTGGCCGTAGTATGCCTCGCGATGTCGTCCCGGCTCCCGAGGCTCGCCGTGATCGCGACGGTCGGAGGAGTCTTCAGCGGGCTGTTCGGCGTCGGCGGCGGCACGGTGATCGTCCCGCTGCTGATCCTCTGGTTCGGCTACGGCGAGCGCGAGGCGACCGGCACGTCGCTGCTGGCGATCGTCCTGATCGCCGCGCTCGCCGCCTTCGCGCAGGGGACCTACGGCAACGTGCAGGTCCGCGAGGGGCTCCTGATCGGCCTGCCCGCGCTCGCCGGGGTCCTGGCGGGCACGGCGCTCCAGCAGCGGATCCCGGAGCGCGGCGTGGCGGCGATCTTCGCCGTGCTGCTCGTCGTCTCGGCCGCGGTGCTGGCGCTCTGATGGAGCTGACCGACGTCATCGGGATGCTCGTCATCGGCTTCGGCGCCGGGATGCTCGGCGGCCTGGTCGGCGTCGGTGGCGGCATCCTGTTCGTGCCCGGGCTGGTGATCTTCCTCGGCCTGAGCCAGCTCGAGGCGCTGTCGACGTCGCTGCTGGCGATCGTCTTCGTCGCCGCCCTCGGGGCCTGGCGCCAGCGGGGCTACGGCAACGTGCGCGTCCGCGACGGCGTGGCGATCGGCCTGCTCTCGCCGATCGGCGTGCTGGCCGGGACCGTCCTCGCCAACGCGGTGTCGGAACGCGTGCTCGAGCTGTCGTTCGCCGCCGTCCAGCTCTTCTTCGCGTGGAGCCTCGCGCGCCGGGCGCTGCGTCCGCGCGGCGGCGACGGCTCGACGTCGCTCGATCGCACCTCGCCCGCCGCGAACGGATAGGTTTTCTCGAAGTGACCCTCTTGGAGATAGAGGCGGAGGAACGCGACGGGTTCGTCCGGGTGGTCCTCACCGGTGAGCTGGACCTGTCGACCGTGGAGATGGTCGAGCAGGAGCTGACGCGCGTCGAGGGGCTGGGCCCGGAGGTCGTCGTGCTCGACCTCTCCTGCCTGACGTTCCTCGACTCGAGCGGCCTGCGGCTGATCGTCGGCGCCGACCAGCGCGCCCGCCGTGAGAGCCGCCGCTTCGCCGTCGTGCGCGGGCCCGACACCGTCCAGCGCGTCTTCTCGATAACGCACCTTGACGAGCAGCTCGACATCGTCGGCGACGTCTCCGAGCTCTCCCCCTCCTAGCTTCCAGCGCTCCCTCTACCCGTCGCTGGTGTCGGCAGCTATCCGCCGCGCGTGCTTCCAGCTTTTGAAGTGCGCGAAGACGTCGCGTAGCGGCGGGACTTCCACCGGATCGGTGTCGGCGCGCTGCTGGTAGTCGACCATCAGCAGCCGCTCCGGCCGCGTGCCGAGCTCCTTCGCGACCCTGCGGATCGCCCCGAGCACCTGCGCCTCCTCGACCACCGACCCGTCGACGTCGTCGCGGCGCGCCTGGCGGCTCAGCACTCCGGCGGCCGCGCCCTTGGTCCCGGGCTCGTCGCCCGGCTGGGCGCGCCCGCGGCCGACGCCGATCAGCAGCCGGCAATGAGGGCAGCGCACCGGGGCCCTCGGCCACGCCGGTCCGGCCCTCTGCTCCACCGGGAGCCCGCAGTGCGGGCAGTAGGCGTCGGTGGCAACAGACGAGGCGGGACGCATGACGTGCTCTTGACCCGGAACGAAGGCCTGTAAACCGGAAACTCGCGCCGCCCGAAGACGCCGCCGGGGGCGCCTCTCGGCGCCCCCGGCAGTACTGCGTCCGCGTGACGGACGGCCGGGGGCTGGCCACCCGCCTCCGCAGTTTTTACGAGGCGGCCGCCGCGTCCTGCGCCCGAACGCACGCTCCCCTCGACTTGACTCCTCACCAGGGTCGTTACCGGATGCGGGGCTGAGCAAACAACCCTCTGACGGTCGGATCTCCGTGCGCTACCCTGGAGCGACGTCGCAGTAGGGATGGTCCTCGAGGGGGCGGTCTGGGCTGGGGCTCGACGGAGGTAGAAGGAGACGCTCACGGTCAGCTGTGCCGTGAACGGATCTTCGGCGTTGAGTCCAACAGTCCGGAGAGCCATCCCATGCCACCCACGAAGAGCGTGACCGCAGGGGTCCACGAGCGTCTCCTGCGCCGCTATCGCGAGGGAGACCTCGCCGCTCGCGACGAGCTCGTCGCGCTGCTGCGTCCGGTCGCCCAGCGGCTGGCCGCCCGCTATCGGCACACGACCGAGCCGCCGGAGGACCTCGAGCAGGTCGCCTGCCTCGGCTTGCTGAAGGCGATCGACCGCTTCGACCCGGACGTCGGGCCGTTCATGCGCTACGCGGTCCCGACGATCCTCGGGGAGCTCAAGCGCCACTTCCGCGACCGCGGCTGGGCGCTGCACGTCTCGCGCTCGCTGCAGGAGCGCTACCTGCGCGTCAGCGACGCGATCGACGAGCTGAGCGGCAGCCTCGGGCGGTCGCCGGCGCCGCGCGACCTGGCCGCCGCGACCGGCCTCAGCCTCGAGGAGGTGCTGGAGGCGCTGGAGGCCGCGAGCGCCTACGCGCCGGCGGCGCTCGACGGGCCGCGGACCAGCGTCGACGGCGACGAGCACGGCACGCTCGCGGACACGCTGGGCGCCGAGGACGCCCGCTTCGAGATCGTCGAGCTCGGCGCCACGCTCGCGCCCGCGCTACGCGCGCTGCCGCAGCGCGAGCGGACGATCCTGCAGCTGCGCTTCGTCGAGGACCTCACGCAGTCGGAGATCGCCGAGCGGATCGGCATCTCGCAGATGCACGTCTCGCGGCTGCTGCGGCGCTCGATCGATCGGCTCAGCGCCTCGGCGAGCTGACCCGCCTCAGCGGGCGCCGTCGTCGGAGACCAGCGCGGGGCCGTCGAGCACGAAGACCTCGAAGCAGAAGTCGGGGTCGAAGGCGATCTGGCTCTGGTAGGTGTCGACGCTGCGGCCGGTCGCCTGCTCGACGATCCGGTGGAACTCGACCGCCATCTCGGTCTGGAAGGCGATGCGGAAGTCGCGCACCATCTCCTGACGGCCCGCCTTGACGAGCGTCGACTCGGCGGTCGTGAGCGTGTCCTCGAGGATTGTCACGGAGTAGTGGTCGAAGAGGAAGGTCTTCGCCTTCACCGGGCCGCGACCGTAGAACTCGCTGAACAGCCTCACGATCCCGTTCGAGATCTCCGCCGCGACCTCGCCGCGGGTCCTCAGCGCCTGGGCGCTCTCAGTGCTCATGGCTGCTTGCCACCTCCTGTGGCCGCGGCGATCCCAGCAGGCCGCGCTCGCTCGATTTGTCGGGAGTCCACGCCGGCCCGCCGAACGCATAGCCGAACCGCTCGCGCCAGTCGCGGGCGGCGCGCACGTCGCGCCAGACCGCCTGCCACTCGTGGAACGCGACCTTCGGCGGGCTGAAGGTGCGGAGGTTCTTCGTCAGCCCGTAGCGCACGGGCTCGTCCTCCCCTTGGAAGGTGCCGAACATCCGATCCCAGACGATCAGGACGCCGGCGTAGTTGCGGTCGAGGTAGACGTCGTTGGCGCCGTGGTGCACGCGGTGGTGCGACGGGGTGTTGAACACGTACTCGAACCAGCTCGGCAGCTTCCCGATCCGCTCGGTGTGGATCCAGAACTGGTACGTCAGGCTGACCGCCTGCATCGTGAAGATCATCCACGGCGGATAGCCGAGCAGGGCGATCGGCGCCCAGAACGGGAAGTAGGTCATCGGCGTCCAGGTCTGGCGCAGCGCCGTCGACAGGTTGAAGTACTGCGAGCTGTGATGGACGACGTGGCTGGCCCAGAAGACGCGCACCTCGTGGCTGATGCGGTGGAACCAGTAGTAGGCGAAGTCGTCGAGGAAGAACAGCAGCGCCCAGGCCCAGACGGCGCTCTCCGGGACGCGCAGCGGCGTCAGCTCGTAGAGCCCGGCGAAGATCACCAGCACGACGGCCTTCCAGCCGACGTTGATCACCACGTTCCCGAGCCCCATGCTCAGGCTCGTGCGGGTGTCCCGACGCTCGTAGCCCTTCAGGTCCTCGCGCTTGGCGATCTGGAACGAGATCGCCTCGACGGCCAGCAGGAGGGCGAATGCGGGGATCGCGTAGATGATCGGGTCGACCACGTCGGGAACAGGCTAGCGCCGCTCCGTTACCGTGGGTAGGGAGTGAGCGACGTCACCTGGACGCATCGGCCCGCACTCCGCCGCCCCGTGATGGTCGCGGCCTTCGGAGGCTGGAACGACGCGGGCGACGCCGCGTCGGCCGCCGTCGAGTTCATCCGCGCCCGCTTCGGGCCGTCGGAGGTGGCTCGGATCGACCTCGAGGAGTTCCTCGACTTCACCGAGACGCGCCCGACCGCGCGGCTCGTCGACAGCCACACGCGCGAGATCGACTGGCCGATGACGACGATCTCCGCCGCCGAGATCCGCGGCGCCGACAACGACCTCGTGATCGTCCAGGGCCCGGAGCCGTCGCTGCGCTGGCGCGGCTACTGCGACACGATCCTCGACCTCGCCCGCGAGCTCGACGTGCGACGGGTCGTCACGCTCGGCTCGCTGCTCGCCGACGTCCCGCACTCGCGCCCCGTCCACGTCACCGGGATCGGCTCCGACGCCGCGCTGCTCGACCGGCTCGGCTTCGCCCCGACGAGCTACGAGGGACCGACCGGCATCACCGGCGTCCTCAACTACCACTGCGGCCAGGCCGGCCTGCCGAGCGTCAGCCTGTGGGCGTCGGTGCCCCACTACGTCGCCGCCGCCCCCAACCCGAAGGTCGCCCTCGCCCTCGTGCGCGCCTTCGAGGGTGCCGCCGGCGTCGCCGTCGACGCGACCGAGCTCGAGTCCGCCGCCGAGGACTACGATCGCCAGGTCAGCGCCGCCGTCGCCAGCGACCCCGAGGTCAAGGCCTTCGTCGAGCGCCTCGAGTCCGCCATGGACGAGGTCACCGAGGACGACGGCGAGCAGAACCTCCCCTCCGCCGACATGATCGCCTCCGACTTCCAGCGCTTCCTGCGCCAACGGCGGGGTTAGCCGTCTCCTCGCTCCCATGAAACGTCCTTGAGGTGCGGTTTCGCTATTCCTTCCCCGCCCGGCAGACGGTTTCTCGCTCCCATGAACGTCCTTGAGGCGCGGTTTCGCTGTTCCTTTCCCCGCCCGGCAGACGGTTTCTCGCTCCCATGAGCGTCCTTGAGGCACGGTTTCGCACTTCCTTGCCCGGCGCTCTCTTCGCTCCTGTGGGGCGTCCTTGAGGCGCGGTTTCGGGCGGGGGTTCGAGGGGCGCTGTACAAGCTTGGCTAGTTGCGGTGCCGGTCCCTTGGCTGGGTAGGGCGGTGAGGCGGTGGCTGGGCTTCGGTCGGGGTCCTTGGTCCCCGATCGCCGTGATTCTCAGTGGTATTCAGCCGTTTCCCGGGCCAAACAGCCGTTTTGAGGCCCAGAACCCCTCCCTCCGAGAACGAGTGGAACATTGACTGGGCTCTGCCCCAGTCAATGTTCCACTCTCTTCCGAGGGGGCCCCAAAAGGGACGGTTCGAGAGCCACGGCGCCCACCCGAGCACCAAAAGCCACCGAGCGACGCCCACTGCCGGCCACCAGCCACCTCGCATTCCTCCCTACCCAGCCAAGGGACAGGCACCACAGCTAGCCCAACTCCTACAGCGCCCCTCAAACCGCCGCCCGAAGGAGCGCCTCAAGGACACCCCACAGGAACGCCACCCCCGCCCGGCCACCTCCCACAGGAACGCCACCCCCGCCCGGCCACCTCCCACAGGAACGCCACCCCCGCCCGAACCCCCCGAACGAACCCCCCTACCGCTCCGCCGCCGGGCACAAGATGCGAAAATCGCAGAACGAGCAGATCTCCTGGGACGGCGTCGGCTGGAAGTCCTGCCGCGAGATGCCCTCGCCGATCTCCTCGATCGTCGCGCGGACGCGGTCGAGCTCCTCGTCGGAGTGGGCGACGGGGACCTTCTCGGCGGTCATCACGTAGTAGTAGCTGTGCGCCGAGGTGTCGATTCCCCAGGACTCGCGCGCGCCCATCTGGTAAATCGAGAGCTGGACGTCGCGCCGTAGCTCGTCGGCGGTCTTCGAGCGGCCGGTCTTGTAGTCGATCACCTCGTAGCTGCCGTCGGGGCGGCGGTCGACGCGATCGACGCGGCCGCGGATCACGTGCGGGCCGAGCGTGAAGGAGAAGCTGCGCTCGAACCAGACCGGCTCGCCCTCCTGGTCGCGCGCGTTCTCCCAGTAGCGCTCGAGCGCCTCGATCCCGCGCTCGCGGAACTGCAGCTCGTCGTCGGAGTCGCCGAAGCCGCCGCGCCGCCAGGCGGCCTCGAACAGCTCGAACAGCTCCTCGCGGCCGCCGGTCGGCGACCTGTGGAAGCGCTCGAGCACCGTGTGCAGCGCGATGCCGAAGCGCTGGTTGATCGTCGACTCCTGGGGGATGCGGAAGACGCGCGCGAACTTGTACTTGAGCGGGCAGAGTCGGTACGTCTCGATGTCCGACGCCGACAGCATCAGGCCCTGCTCGGGCGCCCCGGCCCCTCGCCGGCGCGGGATGAACGGGTCGAGCGACGGGCCGTCGACGTGCTCGCCGGCGACCGGGCGCCGGTCGGGATCGCGGCCGGTGTCGCGCAGCCAGTCGTCGAGCGCCGAGGTGTCGAGCACCGCGCGCTGCTCGCTGCTCGCGGCCTGGGCGAGCAGCTGGTTGACCTCGACGATCGCGTCGTCGAGCGGCTGACCCGCCTTCGAGCGCTCGATCAGCGCGGCGACCTTCAGCAGCTCGAGGTAGCGGGCGACCGCCTGCGAGACGTCGAGTGTCGTGTCGAGGCGCATCTCGCCGAGCCGCCCGCCGACCCGCGCGACGGTGTCGAGCAGCTCGTCGCGCATGATCCGGAAGGTCGAGTGCAGGCCCTCGGCGGGGCCGAACAGCTCCTCCTCGAGCCGCTCCTCGTCCGCTCCGGCCGCCGCGCGCGCCTCCTCGTAGAACGGCGACGGCCGCGCCGGTGACCCGTTCGCCGCGTCGCTCCAGGCGAGCACCAGCCCCCGGCGGGCGCGCGTCGTCGCGACGCGCAGCAGCCGGCGCATCGCGCCGGGCTCGTCGCGGCCCGGCATCCGCGCGGCCGACAGGCCGAGCACGAAGACGTGGTCGAACTCGCGTCCCTTGACCTCCTCCATGTCGAGCACGTGGACGGCCGGCGCGCCCTCCGGCCCGGCCGCCTCCTGCTCGGGCAGCCCGGAGTCGGCGACCGCCTTCAGGTAGCGCGTGAAGTCGCGCGGGGTCGCCTGCGGCTCGCGGCGCATGTACGCGGTCGCCAGCTCGGGCAGCTGCGCGATGTTGCGCAGCCGCTCGACGGTGTCGGCCTGCGTCGCGAAGACCTGCTGGCGGCGGACGCCGACGCGCTCGACCAGCCGCAGCACGAACGCGTCCGGGCGGCGGCTCTCGAACGCCTTGCCGGCCGCCCGGTAGAGGCTGAGGAACGCCTGCGCGCGGTCGCGGCCCTCGGGCGACAGCTGCGGGCCATCGAGCGCCGCCGCCACGGCGGAGGGCATGTCGAGCTTGCGCCGCCGCGCGAGCTGGGTCAGGCGCGCGACGTCGACGGAGTGCAGCTCGATCGGCGCGCGGGTGAGCGCCCTCACGGCGGCGCCCGAGTCCGCCGGGTCGGCGAGCACGCGCAGCCACGCGAGGACGTCGCGCACCTCGGCGCGCTGGAAGTAGGCCGCCGGGCCGTGGACCCGGAACGGCAGCGCGCGCTCCTCCAGGCCGGCGCCGACCACGGTGCCCTCGTCTCCCGCGGAGCGGACCAGCACCGCGATCCGGTCGGGGTCGGTCCCGGCGGCGATCACCCGCTCGACCTCCGCCGCGACGGCCTGCGCCTGCGCGCGCTCCGAAGCGCAGCGCCAGAAGCGCGTCGCGAGCGGCTCCGGCGAGCGCTGGCTGCCCTCCAGCCGCACGACCGTCGCGGCGGGGAACTCGCGCGTGAACTCGCTCAGGTTCCGACCGTGGCCGTCGCGGAAGCGGCGCAGCGTCTGCTCGTCGTCGCCCGCGACGGCGATCTGTCCGTGCTCCTCGCAGAGCAGGCGCAGCAGCATCCCCTCGGCGAAGCTCAGCTCCTGGTACTCGTCGACCAGCACGTGCCCGAAGCGCCGCGCGACGCGCTCGCGCACGTGCGGGCGCTCGTGCAGCAGCCGGAACGCCGTGAGGACGAGATCGCCGCTGTCGAGCGCCCCGCGCTCGGCCAGCAGCCGGTCATGGTCGGCGTAGAGCTGGGCGAACTCCGCCTCGCGCGCGGCCAGCGTGCGCTCGGCGTCGCCGGCCTCCGCGGTCTCGGCCTGCGCCCGCAGCGCCCGCTCGAGGCAGTCCGACGGCGAGACCATCTCCTCCTTCAGACGGTCGATGCGCTCGACGAAGCTGGCCAGCAGCGGCGCCGGGTTGCCGCGGATCTCGTGGCGGCGCAGCGTCAGCTCGCCGAGCCGGTCGAGCAGCAGCGCCACGCGGTCGGCGCGAGTGACCGGCACGAACATCGGGTCGAGCCCCGCTTCGAGCGCCTCGTCGGCGAGCAGCCGCTGGCACAGCTCGCCGAACGTGTGAACGTGCAGCTCGTCGTAGGGCGGGTCGACCAGCTCGGTCAGCAGCTCGCGCATCCGCTCGCCCGCCGACGGCGAGAGCACCAGCATCAGGACGCTGTCCGGCGCGCCGGTCTCCCGCGCGAGCCAGGCGAAGCGGTGCGCGAGCGTCACGGTCTTGCCCGTGCCGGCGGCGCCGAGGATCAGCAGCTGTCCCTCGGGCTGCGTCGCGGCCGCCCGCTGCGGCGCGGTCAAGCCGTCGAGGCGAAGGGGCATCCCTCCACCTTACGGCCAGCTCTAGCGCCGGTAGCCGTAGGTGGTGGTGTAGGTGGCCGCGGGAGCGTCGGTCTTGCGGACCGGGCTGCCGAGGATGACGCCGATGCCGATCTCGCGGAAGCGGCCGTTGAGCATGTTGCGCCGGTGGCCGTAGCTGCGCATCCAGGAACGGACTATGTGGCGGGGGGTGCCCCACGAGCCGGAGCCCCAGGCGAGGTTCTCTCCGACCATCCAGCTGGACTGGCGCCTGAGGTAGCGCGCCCGGCGGAGGCGGTCGACGACGTCGCGACCGTTGCGCGACACGTGGCCGAAGTAGTGACGGCGCACCATGTCGTGGCTGTGCCAGACGGCGGCGCGCGACAGCCGGCGGTTGAGACGCAGGCGCGGCAGGCCGCGCACCCTGCGCCTGTGATTGACGAGGCACACCGCCGCGCGGGCGAGGCGGATGGTCGGCATGGCGCGGGGAACGGCCGACGCGGCCGCGGTCGTCGCCGGCTTGCAGAACGCGCGCTGGCGCTTGGCGGCGGACGCGCTCGCGGGCGCGACCAGCAGCGCGCAGGCGAGCGCGGCCACGAGGAATCGGCCGGCATGGAGCTTCGCGGGAGCCATCACCCACAACTCGTCCGTTCGGCGGCAGGGCTTTAGCGCTGCGCGGCGAGGTCCACGATCGTCCAGCCGAGCGGCTCGAAAGGCCGGGGGAGCGAAGGCGAGCTACCGATGTGCAGCGTCGCCCGAGCGAAGCCGGCGCCGCTCGCCACAATGGGTGCGTGGCCGACCGTCTGCGCGACTACCGCGAGCGGCGTGACTTCGCCGCCACCCCGGAGCCTGGTGGGGGCGAGGCCGCGGCCGGCGCCAGCCTGCGGCGCTTCGTCGTCCAGGAGCACCACGCCAGCCACCTGCACTGGGACCTGAGACTGGAGCGCGAGGGGACGCTGGCGTCGTGGGCGGTGCCGCGCGGGATCCCCGTGCACCCGAAGGAGGACCGGCTCGCCGTGCGAACCGAGGACCACCCGCTCGAGTACCTCGAGTTCGAGGGGGAGATCCCGGCGGGCAGCTACGGCGCGGGGACGATGGCCGTCTGGGACAGCGGGACCTACGAGGCCGAGAAATTCCGCGACGACGAGGTGATCGCCGTCTTCCACGGCGAGCGCGTCGAGGGCCGCTACGCCCTCTTCCGCACGCGCGGGAAGGACTGGATGATCCACCGGATGGACCCGCCGGCGCCCGGGGTCGAGCCGATGCCCGAGCGCATCGAGCCGATGAAGGCGAAGCTCGGCGGGCTGCCGCGCGAGGAGGACGCGTTCGGCCATGAGCTCAAGTGGGACGGCATCCGCGCCGTCGCCCAGCTCGACCGCGGGCACCTCGAGCTGACGGGCCGCGCCGGCACCGACTACACGCCGCGGTATCCGGAGCTGCGTGCGCTCGGAGGGGCGCTCGGCGCGCAGCGGGCGATCCTCGACGGCGAGATCGTCGCCTTCGACGACCAGGGGCGCCCGAGCTTCGAGCGGCTGCAGGCGCGGATGCACCTCGCGACCGAGGCGGCGGCGAAGCGCCGCTCGCGCGACATTCCGGTGACCTACGTGGCGTTCGACCTGCTCTGGCTCGACGGCCACCTGACGACCGGCCTCGCCTACCGCGACCGCCGCCGCCTGCTCGCCGAGCTCGATCTGAACGGCCCCAACTGGCGCACGCCGGCCCACCACGAGGGCGACGGCGCCGCGCTGCTGGCGGCGACGAGGGAGCAGGGGCTCGAGGGGATCGTGGCCAAGCGGCTCGACTCCGCCTACGAGCCCGGACGGCGGTCCGGCGCCTGGATCAAGGTCAAGAACGTCACGCGTCAGGAGGTCGTGATCGGCGGCTGGTCGCCGGGGGAGGGAAACCGCGAGGGCAAGCTCGGCTCGATCTGCGTCGGCGTCCACGACGAGGAGGGCGAGCTGCGCTATGCCGGCAAGGTCGGCACGGGCTTCGACGCGGCGGCCCTCAGCCTCGTCGGGCGCGAGCTCGAGCCGCTGCGCCGCGACACGAGCCCCTTCGCCGGCCGCCAGCCGGCGCGTGGGACGGTCTTCGTCGAGCCGCGCCTCGTCGCCGAGGTCGAGTTCCGCGAGTGGACCCGCTCCGGCACCCTGCGCGCCGGCTCGTTCCTCGGCCTGCGACCCGATGCCGATCCGCAGGAGGTCGTGCGCGAGGGCTGAGCGCCGGGCCGAGTGGCGACGGACTCAGTGACGACGGTCGCGCGCAGCCGCGACTTGAGCCGCCCGACTTGCGCCGCCTTCGCGCGACCGCGGCAATTTTCCCCCCAACCCTGGAATGGAACCGTCCAAGGGGGGTACGGTTCGTGACATGCCCAGGGCGATTTGGAGCGGAGCGATCAGCTTCGGCCTCGTGAACATCCCGGTGAAGCTGTACTCGGCCGTCTCGCGCAAGACGGTGCGCTTCAACCAGCTCGACGGCAAGGACGGCACGCGGATCCAGCAGAAGCGCGTCAATCCGAGCACCGGCGACGAGGTTCCGTACGAGCGGATCGTCAAGGGCTACGAGCTGAGCCCCGACCGTTACGTGGTCGTCACGCCCGAGGAGCTCGAGGCGGTCGAGCCGCGCAAGACGCGGATGATCGAGATCGAGGACTTCGTCGAGATCGACCAGATCGACCCGATCTTCTACGACCACCCGTACTACCTCGCGCCCGGCAAGGGCGCGTCGAAGGCCTACGCGCTGCTGCTCAAGGCGATGGAGGACTCCGGCCGCGTCGGCATCGCGCGCGTGGTGATCCGCTCGAAGGAGCAGCTCGTCGCGATCCGCGCCCACGACGGCGTGCTGCACATGGAGACGATGCTGTTCGGCGACGAGGTCGTCCCGCCGGACGAGCTCGACGAGCTGCCCGACGCCGACGACGTCAAGGCCCGGCCGCGCGAGGTGGAGATGGCGAAGGAGCTGATCGACTCGCTGGCGAGCGAGTTCGACCCGTCGAAGTACCGCGACGAGTACCGCGAGCGCGTGCTCGAGCTGATCGAGCAGAAGGCCGAGGGCCACGAGATCGCGATCCAGCCGCAGGAGGAGGCGCCGCCCGAGGTGCCCGACCTGATGGCCGCGCTCGAGGCGAGCATCGCCGGCGCGAAGCGCCAGGGCGGCGCGGCGCGGAAGCCGAGCAAGGCGGCGGCCGGCGACGGGGCGAAGCCGAGGGCCGGCGGCTCGAAGCGCGACGGGAGGAAGGCGGCGAGCTCCGACGCGAAGGGCGGGGCGTCGAAGCCGAAGGCGGCGGCGAAGAAGCCGGCGTCCGGCGCCAAGCAGCGCGCGCCCGCGAAGAAGCGGTCGGCGGCCAAGAAGTAGGTGGCGCCGGAGGTCGAAGTCGAGGACCGTCGCCTCCGGCTGTCGAACCTCGACAAGGTCCTCTATCCGGCGGTTGGCTTCGCCAAGGGACAGGTCCTCGACTACTACACGCGCGCCGCGCCGGCCGTCCTGCCCCACCTGCGCGGACGCGCGCTGACGCTCAAGCGCTATCCCGACGGCGTCGAGGGCAACTTCTTCTACGAGAAGCAGAAGCCGCGGCACGCGCCCGACTGGGTCCGCAGCGCGGCGATCGAGACCGGCGAGCGGACGATCGACTTCGTCCTCTGCGACGACCTGCCGACGCTCGTCTGGCTCGTCAACCTCGCCGACCTCGAGCTGCACCCGTCGCTCGCGTTGGCCAAGGACCCAGACCGCCCGACGGTGATGGCGTTCGACCTCGACCCCGGCCCGCCGGCGGGGATCGCCGAGTGCCGCCGCGTCGCGCTGCTGCTGCGCGACACGCTGGCGGACCTCGGCCTCGAGTGCTTCGCGAAGACGTCTGGGTCGAAGGGGATGCAGGTCTACGTGCCGCTCAACACCCCGATCGCCTACGACGACACCAAGCCGTTCGCGCACGGCCTCGCGCGGCTGCTCGAGAACCAGCACGGCGAGCTGATCGTGTCGAGCATGAAGAAGAGCCTGCGCGAGGGCAAGGTGCTGATCGACTGGAGCCAGAACGACCGCCACAAGACGACGGTCGCCGTGTACTCGCTGCGCGCCCGCGAGCGGCCGACCGTGTCGACGCCGCTGACCTGGGACGAGGTCGAGGACGAGGACTGCCGGCTGCTGTTCGAGGCCGACGACGCGCTCGAGCGGATCGAGCGCCACGGCGACCTGTTCGAGCCGGTGCTGACGCTGAGGCAGCGGCTGCCCAAGCTCTGAGCGCGCCGTAGCTATCGTCAACGCAATGGTCGACTGGGCAATCGCGCGCCGGGTCGCCGCGTTCGCGGCGCGCTCGGACCACGTGCCCGGGCTCGGCGTGGACCTGCGGGCGCTGACCGCCGAGTTCGAGCCGCGGGTCAGCGAGTACACAGGGCTGGTTCCGGTCGACGCCGTGCCGCCGCCCGAGTTGGTCAGCCGCGAGGCGTGGGCGGGGGCCAACCTCGACGCGATGGCCGAGCTGATGGGTCCGGTCGAAGAGCGGATGGGCGAGCGCTTCTCGAACGCCGGGCCGCTGTCGGGCCCGCTGCGGATCGCCGCCGGCGCGGCGCTGGCGGCCGAGCTGGGGCTGGTGACCGGCTACATGTCCCAGCGCGTGCTCGGCCAGTACGAGCTGTCGCTGATCGCCGGGACGGCCAAGCCGCGGCTGCTGTTCGTCGGCACCAACCTGATCGGTGCCGCGACCAACCTGAACGTCGACCGCATGGCGTTCATCCGCTGGGTCACGGTGCACGAGCTGACCCACGCCCTGCAGTTCGGCGGCGTGCCGTGGCTGCGCGGGCACATCGGCGGGCTGCTGCGCGAGTACCTCGCGACCGTGGAGGTCACGATCGACGCGAAGCCGGAGGGCCGGCGGGACGGTGGTGGCGCGACGGGCGCGAGCGACGACGCGGAGGGCGACGGCGACGGCGCGCGCCGGGCGACCGGGCCGTTCGGCGGACGCAGCGGCGGGCTGCTCGGCGGGGCGCTCGACAAGCTGCGCGCCATGGACCTGCCCGACCCGGCGGACCTCGCCGAGCGGTTCCGCGAGGGCGGGCTCGCGGCGCTGGTCCAGACCGAGGAGCAACGCGGGCTGATGGAGCGGATGCAGGCCGTGATGGCGGTGGTGGAGGGGCATGCGGAGCACGTGATGGACGCCCTGGCGCCGGCGCTCGTCCCCCAGCACGAGGGGCTGCGCGCGGCCATGGACGCGCGGCGGGCGACCCGCTCGGCGCCCGAGCGTGTGCTGCTGCGGCTGCTCGGCATGGAGATGAAGATGCGTCAGTACAAGCTCGGCAAGCAGTTCTGCGACACCGTCGTGGCCGAGGGCGGCATCGAGGCGCTCAACCGCGTCTGGGCAGGGCCGGACGCCCTGCCCACCCTGAGCGAGATCGAGCGCCCGAGCGACTGGATGGCCCGCCAGGTGCGCGACGCCGGTCGCCTGGCGCCCGGCTGACGCGCATAGGCGCGGCCGAGAGCCGCCCTGGCCGAGGGGGTGCCCAGCCGCTGGATTCTCGCGGCTCGGCTGACCGGCGACGAGGCTTGTGCCGGGCGGGACGGACGACTTTTCACCCGCCTCTGTAACGGCTCGCCCCCCGAGGTTTACAAACGTGTGTTCGGTGGTACAGTTCTACCGAACTTAGAACTAATAAGCCTTCGACTCCCGGCGCCCGCCCGGAAGGAGCCTCACCTCAACATGGCAACGCAGAGCAAGACCCGCAAGACCGCCCCCAAGACCACCACGCAGCGCAAGGCGACCGCCAAGAAGGCGGCCGCGACGCGCAAGCGCAACGCCGCCGCGCGCAACACGAAGGCGGCGCAGAGCTCGGTCAAGGCCGCGCAGACATCGGCCAAGCAGGCGACCGAGAACGCGACCAGCGCCGGCAGCTTCACGATCGACGCCGTCGCGCTCCGGGCCGAGCGCGCGGTGCTGATCCCGGTCGGCGCCGCGCTGGCCGCCCGCGACGCCGTCGTCGAGGCCACGAAGCCCTTCACCAGCCGCGACAGCGTCGAGAAGGAGCTGCGGAAGTTCGAGCGGCGCGGCAACACCGCCCGCAACAGCGTCCGCCGCGAGGTCAAGCGCACCCGCACCCGCGTCGAGCGCGAGCTGCGTCAGCGGCGCAACGACGTCCGCAAGAGCGTCAACGGAGCCCGCGACGACCTCCAGAAGCAGGTCTCCGAGGTCCAGTCCAACGCGACCGACCTCGCCCGCCGCGTCCAGGAGCAGGTCGCCGCCCTCGCTTAGCACCCCTCTCCCCTCCCCAGCACGAACGGCGCCCCTCCCGGGGCGCCGTTCTGCGTTCTCGGCGCGAACGGTCGCCAGGACATGGCACGGCCTTGGGGCACGGCTCCGGGCACGTCGCGCGCCATCGACCCATGTCCTTCTGATATGACCATGGTATGGTGACCATGGTCATGAGCGCCCGAGAGATCACCGCAACGCAGTTCAAGGCGCGCTGCCTGCGCCTGCTCGACGAGGTCGCCGAGAGTGGTCAGCCGCTGGTGGTTACGAAGCGCGGAAGGGCCGTCGCGCGTGTCGAGGCGCTGTCTGCGCCAGCCGATTTGCGCGGGAGCGTCGAGTTGTCGCTCTCGGATGACGAGTTGATCCACGCCTCGATGGGGCCGTGGGATATGCAAGAGGCGTGATCGTTCTTGACACGCACGTCCTCATCTGGCTCGTAGCCGCCCCGGAGCGCCTCAGCGACGCGGTCGTCGCGGCTCTCGCGGAGAGCGATCGGGCGATCAGCACGATCACCGTGCAGGAGATCGCCTACCTCGTGATGCGCGGAAAGGTCCGGCTCGATCGTCCTGTCGGTGCCTGGATTGCCGATGTCCTCGCCGTACACGAGATCCAGGCGCTCCCTCCTAGCGTCGCCGTTGCCGTCAGGGCCGGCTGCCTCGACGCGTCGCGGTTCCCCGGCGACCCCGCCGATCGGCTGATCTACGCGACGGCCGTTGAGCATGGCGGGCGGCTGGCCACCGCCGACGAGCGACTGCGGGCGGCGGACCCGGCTCGCGCGCTCTGGTAAACGCACGCGAAACGCCTGCGCTCGTGCTTCTGCTGGCCGAAGCTCGCGGATGGCCTCTGCGACAATGGGGCGGATGCCTACCGAGGAGCAGATCAAGGATGCGCTGAGCCGGGTCATCGATCCGGAGCTGCGCAAGAACATCGTCGAGCTGGGGATGGTCCGCTCGATCGACCAGTTCGACGGCGGCCGCGTCGACGTGGTCGTCTCGCTGACGACGTCGGGCTGTCCGATCCGCTCGCACTTCGAGGACGCCGTCGCCGAGAACGTCGGGGCGCTCGAGGGCGTCACCGCCGTCAACGTCGGCTTCGACGTGCTCAGCCCGGACGAGAAGTCGGCGCTCCAGCAGCGGCTGGGGCGGGGAGCGCTGCCGCAGGGCGCGCTCGCCCAGGTCAAGAACGTGATCTGCGTCGGGTCGGGCAAGGGCGGCGTCGGCAAGTCGACGCTGACCGCCAACCTCGCCGCCGCGCTGCAGGCCGAGGGCATGCAGGCCGCCGCGATGGACGCCGACGTCTGGGGCTACTCGATCCCGCGCATGCTCGGCGTCCACGGCCGCCCGATGATCGACGGCCAGCGCAAGATCCTGCCGCTCGAGGCCGCCGGCGGCGTCAAGGTGATCTCGATCGAGTTCTTCCTCGACCGCGCCGACCAGGCGATCGTCTGGCGGGGGCCGATGCTCCACAAGGCGATCCGCCAGTTCCTCGAGGACGTCGCCTGGGGCGAGCTCGACTACCTGCTGATCGACCTGCCGCCCGGGACCGGCGACGTCACGATGACGCTCGCCCAGGTGCTGCCGCAGGCCCGCTTCCTGATCGTCACGACGCCCCAGCCGGCCGCCCAGAAGGTCGCCAAGCGAGCCGCCGAGGCTGCCCAGCGCTACGACCTCGAGGTCGTCGGCATCGTCGAGAACATGTCCGGCTTCACCACGCCCTCCGGCGAGCGCTTCACGATCTTCGGCGAGGGCGGCGGACGCGAGCTCGCCGACGAGCTCGAGGTCCCCCTGCTCGGCACCGTCCCGCTCCAGGAGGAGCTCCGCATCGCCTCCGACGAGGGCCGCCCGCTCGTCGTCGAGGATCCCGACAGCCCCGCTTCCCAAGCCCTCCGCCACGCCGCCCGCGGCCTGATCGCCGCCACCCCCCAGGAGGAGCCGGTGAACCAGGACGCCTCAGGCCCCGCGCTCGAGGGCGTTCCAGCCGTCACCGGCACCGCCCTCCCGATGGCGCCCTAGGCGCCCACGGGCCGCCACTGGAGCCGAAGGTGAAGGCGCCCTCGGCGGGAGCCGTCGGCAGACCAGCGCCGCGCGGGGGTCCGGGGGACGCGAGTCCCCCGGCCTAATTCAAGCCTTCTGGAAGTACTGCGCGTTGATCTCGGTGAACTTCGCCCACTCCTCCGGGAGCTGGTCCTCGGCGAAGCAGGCGTCGACGGGGCAGGCCTCGACGCAGGCGTCGCAGTCGATGCACTCCTCCGGATCGATGTAGAGCATCTCGACATTGTCGTAGTCGGGCTCGTCCGGCGTGGGGTGGATGCAGTCGACCGGGCAGACCTCGACGCACGAGTTGTCCTTGGTGCCGATGCACGGCTCTGCAATGACGTAGGCCATGATGCTCCGTTCCTTCGTGCGTTTCGTGCCGGGTCCTCCCGCGAGCGCCGAGAGGCAGCCGCGCGGACGCGAGATTGTACATGTGCGTGCGCCGGACCGGCCCCTTTAGCCCCTCCGACGGGCCGCCGTGGCAAGCGCCGGGAATCAGTCATCTAGGCTTCGCCGCCGTGATCCTGCTGACTGGAGCGACCGGCACCGTGGGCGCGGCGCTGCTGCGGCGGCTGACGGCGACCGGCAGCCCCGTCCGCTGCCTCGTCCGCGATCCGAAGCGGCTGGGGCCCGAGCGCGTGCGGGTCCAGATCGCGCTCGGCGACCTCGCGAACCCGGCGTCGTTTCGCAACGCGCTGCGCGGGGTCGACACGGTGATCCACCTGGCCGCCTCGATCCGCGACCAGCCGCGCGGCTCGATCGAGGAGCTCAACGCGATGGCGACGTTGCGCCTGGTGCGCGGCGCCGAGCGCGCCGGCGCCAAGCGCTTCCTCTTCGCCTCGGCGATGAACGCCAGCCTCCAGTCGCCGACGCGCTTCTTCCGCGCGAAGGCGCTCGCGCAGCGGGCGGTCGAGGCCTCGGCCCTCGAGACCACCGTCTTCTCCCCGTCGATCGTCTACACGCCCGGCGACCCCTGGCTGACCCTGCTCGACCGCCTCTCCCGCCTTCCCGCGATGCCGGTTCCCGGCTCCGGCCGAACCCTGTTCCAGCCGATCTGGGCCGAGGACGTCGCCGACACCGTCATGGCCGCGCTGGATCGGGCCCCGGCTCCTTCCGAGAACGGCGCTCGGGCCTTCCAGCTCGCCGGCCCGGAGGTCCTCTCCTACGAGCAGATGGTCCAGCTCGTGCTCCGCCCGCTCGGCCGCCGCCGCCCGCTCCTCCACGTGCCGATGCCCGCCGCGCGCACCGGCCTCCGCGCGCTCGAGCGCCTCGTCGGTCCCTCCGTCTTCGCCACCTCCGAGGAGGTCGCCCTGATGGACGAGCCGATGACCACCCCCCGCGGCACCGCCGACGCCGAGTCCCTCGGCGTCACTCCTCTCCGCATGAGCGCCGTCCTCGGCGCCGCCTAGTAGCCCGCTCAGCTCCGACCGCTCCCGCCCGCCCGGCTCCTCCCGAAGCACGGGTGGAAGTTTGAGCGGGCTCTGGCCCAGTCAACCTTCCACTCGTCGCTGAGGGGTCCACCGCCGAGGGGCTCCGTCGCTGAGGGGTTCGACTTCTTTGGGTCGAGTGGAATTTTGGGCGGGCTCTGGCCTAGTCAACCTTCCACTCGTTTCGGCTCGGCCCCCGTCGAGCCCGGAACGCGCGAGGGCCCGGCGCGAACGCCGGGCCCTCGGGCACAACAGCGCGTGAGCGCTGAGCTACATCATGCCGCCCATGTCGGGCATGCCGCCCGGCATGCCGCCGGCGCCGTCCTTCTCGGGCATCTCGGCGACGATCGCCTCGGTGGTGAGGATGTTCTTGCCGATCGAGGCTGCGTTCTGCAGCGCCGAGCGGGTCACCATCGCGGGATCGATCACGCCGGCCGCGACGAGATCGACGATCTCGCCCGTGTCGGCGTTGAGCCCCTGGCCCTTCTTGGCCTTGCGGACGTCGTTGACGACGACCGAGCCCTCGAGGCCGGCGTTGTGCGCGAGCTGGCGCACAGGCTCCTCGAGCGCGCGAAGGATGATCTTCGCTCCGGTCTGCTCGTCGACCTCGAGCCCGTCGACCTTGATCGCCGCGGAAGCGGCGAGCAGCGCGACTCCGCCGCCCGGGACGATGCCCTCCTCGAGGGCGGCCCGGGTGGCCTGCAGCGCGTCCTCGACGCGGTGCTTCTTCTCCTTCATCTCGGTCTCGGTGGCGGCGCCGACCTTGACCACCGCGACGCCGCCGGCCAGCTTGGCCAGCCGCTCCTGCAGCTTCTCGCGGTCGAAGTCGGAGTCGGTGTTCTCGATCTCCGACTTGATCTGGTTGATGCGGCCCTTGATCGCGTCGGAATCGCCGGCCCCGTCGACGATCGTCGACGTGTCCTTGCTGACCACGACCCGCCGCGCGCGACCGAGCTGGGAGAGCTGGGTGTTCTCCAGCTTCAGGCCCATCTCCTCGGTGATCACCTCGGCGCCGGTGAGGATCGCGATGTCCTCGAGCATCCGCTTGCGGCGGTCGCCGAAGCCCGGAGCCTTGACCGCGACGCCCGTGAAGGTGCCGCGCAGCTTGTTCACCACCAGCGTCGCGAGCGACTCGCCCTCGACGTCCTCGGCGATGATCAGGATCGGCTTGCCCGACTGGATGACCTGCTCGAGCACGGGCAGCACGTCCCGCACTGAGCCGATCTTCTGGTTGGCGATCAGGATGTAGGGGTCCTCGAGGACCGCCTCCATGCGCTCCTGGTCGGTGACCATGTAGGGCGAGATGTAGCCCTTGTCGAACTGCATGCCCTCGGTGAACTCGAGGTCCATGCCGAACGTCTGGCCCTCCTCGACGTTGACGACGCCGTCCTTGCCGACCTTGTCGATCGCGTCGGCGATGACGTCGCCGATCTCGTCGTCGGCGGCGGAGATGGCGGCGACGCGGGCGATCTGGTCCTTGCCCGAGATCTCCGTCGACGCCTTGCCGATCGCCTCGACGACCTGGTCGACGGCCTTCTCGATGCCGCGCTTCAGGCCGAGCGGGTTGGCGCCGGCCGCGACGTTCTTGAGCCCCTGGCGAACGATCGCCTGGGCGAGAACGGTGGCGGTGGTGGTGCCGTCGCCCGCGACGTCGTTGGTCGCCGTGGCGACCTCACGCACGAGCTGGGCGCCCTGGTTCTCGAAGACGTCCTCGACCTCGATCTCGCGAGCGATCGTGACGCCGTCGTTGGTGATGGTCGGGGCGCCGAACTTCTTGTCCAGCACCACGTAGCGGCCCTTCGGGCCGAGGGTGACCTTGACCGCGTTGGCGACGGCGTCTACGCCGGCCTCCAGCGCCTGCCTGGCCTCCTGGTCGTACTTGAGCTCCTTGTGAGCCATTTCTCTCTCGTTCCTCCGTTGTTCCTTGGAAGGGTTGCGGCCTGGGCGCGGCTAGGCGACCTTGGCCAGCACGTCGGACTCGCGCAGCACGAGGAGATCCTCGCCCTCCACGTTGACCTCGGTGCCGCCGTACTTGGAGTAGAGGACCTCGTCGCCCTCCGCGACGTCGAGCGGGATGCGCTTCTCCCCGTCCTCGTCCCACTTGCCATCGCCCACGGCGATGACCTTGCCGCGTGACGGCTTCTCCTTGGCGGTCTCCGGGAGGACGATGCCGCTGGCGGTCGTCTCCTCCTCCTCGATGGCCTGGACGATCAAGCGATCGCCGAGGGGCTTGAGCTTCATTACGATCGATACCTCCGGTCTACGACTGGCTTCTGCAAACTCGGTTGGCACTCTACAACAGAGAGTGCCAAAGCGGCGACAGGCTGGCCGGGCGCTCGGCCCGAGACGGCCGTGGGCGGGCGGCGCGGCTCTGGAACGGGCGCAGCCGGGCGGCGTGGGATCTCTGAGGTTGTATTCGGGCCGCGCACGCGGTAAGAACGCGTCTGTACCCCAACCAAGGAGCTTGCGCCGATGCGAATCAGATCCCTCCTCGCGCTCCTCGCGCTGACCGGCCTCTGCGCCCTGCCGGCCTGCGGCGACGACGACGATTCCTCCGACGGCGGCTCGCCCGAGACCTCCGAGCCCGCGGCGGTCGTGTTCGAGACGACCGAGCCGAGCAAGGGCAAGGTCGCGATCGACGCCCCGAGCTCGATCGACGCCGGCGTCGTCGAGCTGACGCTCAAGAACTCCGGCAAGCGCCCGCACGACGCGCAGCTCGTGCGCGTCGACGGCGAGCGCTCGGTCGACGACGTGCTCGACGAGGTGATCGACACCGAGGAGGGCTCACCGACCCCCGACTGGGCCCACGGCGGCGGAGGCGTCGGCACGGTGCCCCCCGGCCAGACGGCGACCGTCACCGAGGTGCTCGAGCCCGGGACCTACTACCTGGTCGACACCGAGTCCGCCGGGGACGACGGCCCGCCGAACGCCAGGAACGGCGGCGTCGCGAAGTTCGAGGCGACCGGCGACGGCGGCGGCGAGCTGCCGGCGACCGACGCCAAGATCACGGCCGACGAGTACAGCTTCCAGTCGTCCGGGATCGCGCCCGGCAAGAACCGCCTGACCTTCGAGAACGCCGGCGACGAGCTGCACCACATCATCGCCGTCCCGGTCCGCAAGGGGGCGAAGTTCTCGGACGTCAGGAAGGTCTTCACCTCCGAGCAGCCGCCGAAGGGCCCGCCGCCGGTCGACTTCGAGGCGCTCCAGGGCACGGCCGTGATCGACGGTGGCGAGGAGCAGGTCACCGAGCTCGACTTCGAGCCCGGCAAGTACGCGCTCGTGTGCTTCATCGCCGACCGCGCGGGCGGGCCGTCGCACGTCGCCAAGGGGATGATCTCCGAGCTCGACGTCGAGTAGCCCCGCCGGCCGTCCGATCGATCCCGGCTCCGCCCACGGCGCGGGGCCGGGATCGGGGCGACGGCCGGGAAGCGGCTCAGGTCAGTTCTGGGACGGCGCGTCCGGGCGCATGCGCTCGGTGATCTCCGGCGGGCGGTCGGAGATCTGGGAGAAGCGGACGACGGTGACCGCGTCGTCGGGCTCGATCTTGCGGCCGTAGATCTGCTCGAGGAAGTGGACGGTCTCGTCGAGGCGGCGGAACTCCGGGTTGTCGTGCTCGATGTCGCGCGGCGAGAGGTCGGCGACGCGCTTGACCTCGACGCCGTCGATCACCGCCTCGAAGATCCGCTCGCGCGGGGCGTGCTGGAAGCCGACGGTGACGAGAACGACCTCGCCCTTGCGGTACTTGCTCGCCTTGTCGCCGAGCCGGATCGTCGCTGTCTTGCGGCCCCGCTTGAGCTGGTCGATGAAGACCGGCGAGTAGAAGTTGAGGACGAACACCGCGGGGCAGACTAGCGGAGCAGGGCCCCCGGATCGGTCCCGCACGGCGTCCCGCAGCCGGCGGGAGCGGCATCCCAGGAGCGCCGCGGCGTCACTTGCGGCTCGCGTTGGCGATCGCGCACGCCCGCTCGACGCCGACGAACGGCGCCAGCGCGATGAAGGTCGCGGTCGGGGCGATCTCGTACAGGCGGTGCTCGCCGTTGCCGCGCACCTGGTCGAAGAGCAGCGAGTCGACGCTCGCGCCGATCGCCTCGCCGGCGATCGGGCTGACGCCCGGATGCTCGCGGTAGCCCTCGGCGAGGAAGGCCTGCGCGCCGGCCAGGACCTGCAGCCGCAGTTCGACGACGATCGGGCTGCCGAGATGGACGCCGACGCCGCCGAAGCGCGCGAAGGACGGCTCGCGGACGAGCAGCGCGAAGAACGCGTGCAGCGCCTCGGCGACGCCGTGCGGCCAGTCCTCGGCCTGCCGGTAGGCGGGCGCGACGGTCTCGAACACCATGCGCGCCGCGCGCCTGAGCGCCTTGAGGACCGCCGCTTCCTTGTTCTCGAACTCGGCGTAGAAGGTCGTCAGGGACACCGAGGCGCGCTGCGCGATCCGCATGACCGTGAGCTCCTCGTAGCCGTCCTCGGCGATCAGCTCGACGACCGCCGCGAGGATCCGCTCGCGCGCGGTCTGCGGCTCCCGCCGCGGCGAGGCGAAGCGGGCGGGCGGCTTGCGCGGGCGCCTCAGCGACTCCGGCGGCGGGCGGTAGCTCAGGCCCCAGTCGAGCAGCTGGGGCGCCAGGTCGACCAGCTCCTGCTCGCGGCGGTGGCGCAGGCGCGTCTGGATGATCTGCCTGAAGGCTCGGACGACGGCGCGCAGCACGTCGCGCGGCATCCCCGCATGCTCGGGCGACTCGTCGAAGGCCTGGCGCGTGATCCGCTCGAGCCGGTTGCCGACGCGCTCCACGCGCTCGATCGCCTCCGGTCCCGCGGCGTAGGCCTCGACGTAGTAGAGCCGGGCGATCTCCGGGCTCTCGACGATCGTCTGGATCAGCCGGTCGAAGGCGGCGGCGAGCCGCTCGTTCCAGGGGCCCGGATGGCTGGCGTAGGCCTCGATCGCCGTGTCGCTGCCGATCGCCGCGATCGCGTCGAGCGTCGCGAGGAAGCACTGCTGCTTGTTCGAGAAGTGCTTGTAGAAGGTGTTGCGCGAGACCCCGGAGAGCTCGAGCACGTCGGCGACGCGGGTCTTCTCGTAGCCGTGCTGGGCGACCGCGGCGACCATCGCCCCGAACAGCCGCTCGCGCTGGTTGGTCTCGACCTCCTCGCGCGACGCGCCGGGCCCCGGCGGCAGCTTGCGCGACTTGAGTTGGTCAGACCTCCCCCACGGCGTAGCGATCACGGGCGAACCATATTCCGGAGACGCCCATGGCTATGTCTCCCTGGGTCGGGTCGCGCTCATGACCTTGCTTACACGCGTGCGTGAAGAGGAGGTCAGTGGATGAAGTCGCGCAGCCGGGCCGGCTCGTGGACCGTGACCCTGCCGCGGCCGAGCGAGACCACGCCCTCGCGCCCGAGCGTGGCGAGGAAGCGGCTGGCGCTCTCGCGCGAGGTGCCGGCGAGCTGGGCGATCTCGGACTGGGTCGCCTTGATCAGCACCTCCGCGTCGCCGGCGCCCTCGGCCTGGCGCGTGACGACCTGGGCGAGCAGGGTGCTCGCGACGCGTCCGGCGACGGTCTGGAACGACTGGCGCGTGAGCTGCTCGTTGACGAGCCGGACGCGGTCGGCCAGCTCGGCGAGCATCTTGAACGCGATGTCGGGCGACGAGCGGATCACCCGCTGCATGTCGGCGCGCAGGATCGCCACGAGGCTGGCCGGCTCGAGCACCTCGGCGGTGGCGGAGCGCGTCTCGGCGCCGAACATCGACAGCTCGCCGAAGATCGCGCCGTGGCGCAGCTCGGCGAGCGCGCGCGTGCGCCCGTCGGGGTGGTCGCGGCGGATGCTGACGGTGCCGTCGCGGACGACGTAGCAGGTGTCGCCGGGGTCGCCCTCGCGGAAGATCACCTCGCCGCGGTCGAAGCTGCGCGGGATCGCGACCTGCGCCACCTCGGACAGCTCGCGCGGCTCGAGGCCGGAGAAGACCTTGACGCTCGCGAGCAGCGCTTCGGTGTCCGCGCCCTCCTGCATGGGGCGATCATAGGCGCGCCGTGTGGCGCGTCGCGGCCGGCTCTCCGTCTACTCTCGGCGAGATGCGCCGCGCCTCGCTCCCGCTGCTGCTGCTCGCGGCTACGCTGGCGCCGGCCGGCGCGGCGAGCGCCGCCCCGAAGGACAGGCCGTGGGCGACGGTCAACGCCTGCGCGGCGAGCGGCGATACGAGCACCGTCGGCATCCGCGCCGGGATGCCCGGCAACGGCACGCGCCAGCGGATGTACATCCGCTTCCAGCTCCAGTGGTACAGCGCTTCGCGCGGGCGCTACGTGGGTGTGGATCCGCCGTCGACCTGGGTCCCCGCCGGCTCCGCCCGCTTTCGCTCGGCCCAGCGCGGCTTCGACTTCCTCGACATCGACCGCCCGCCCGCCGGCAAGCGGTTCAAGTTCCGCGGGCTGGTGCGGTTTCAGTGGCGCGAGCTGCGCCCCGTCGCGAAGGGGTCGGAGAGGAAGCGCGAGGTCGTCGTGAGGCGGGCGAGGCGGATCACGCGCGGCGGGTTCGCGGGCGTCAAGGGCGGCAGGCCGCCCGGCCGGTCGGACGCCGTGTGCGTGGTGGAGGGCCCCGAGGCGGCCGAGGAGTAGCGGCCGGCCCGGATGCCCGGGCGGTAGATCGCGACGCGGTAGACGACGCTCGGGCTGAGGTCGCGGAAGTAGCGTCGGACGGCGTCGAACTGGAGCGTGTAGTGGCCGCCGCCGGCGCCGAACAGGTCGCGCTCGACGTCGAGGGTGCCGCAGGCGCCGCGCGGCGTGCCGAGCCGGACGTTGCGCGCCCTGGCGTGGCCGCGGCGCTTGACGTGGGCGTAGAGCGCGCCGACGTCCATGAAGCCCTCGGCCCGCACCCGCAGGCGGCTGGAGTTCCGCGCCGGCATGATCGCGACGTCCATCGCGGTGATCCGCGCCACCGCGGCTGCCCTCAGCGACGGCCGCGTGCGGTCCTTCGCGACGAACCGCAGCCGCAGCCGTCCGGCGACCGACGGGGCTGTGACTCGCAAGCTGAGCTCTCCGTCCGGGTCGGCCCCGACGGTGGCGAGCTGCTGACCCCCGACGCTGAACGACACGAGGCCGTAGGGCGTGAAGCCGGATCCGCTGAAGACCATGCTCTCGTTGCCGGCGTAGCAGGAGCGATCGGCTGACAGCGTTGCGGCCGAGGCGGTGGCGTTCGCCGCGAGGGCGGCAGCGACGGCAAGGGCAAAGACGACGGCGGCGCTGCGAATCCTCACGGGGACACCTCCGGACGAGGAGTCGGCGCCTGCGCGGACCATAGCGCGTATTGCAGGAGAACGCATGTTTTTCAATCGTGCGAGAGGACGGGCAATCTCAGCTCTGGAGCTGGTGTCATTCAGGTCTACGAGCGTTTCTAACTAAGAAGTTCGAGCATCGGCGCTGGCGCCTGATGTCCATCTGCCTTTCGAGGACCGAGCATTCTCTGGCAGGTGGAGGATCGCGCCTGGAAAGCTTGACACCCCCGGCGGCGGGTCGAGCCTAAGAGCCCAGGATCAGAAGGTCGATTTTGCGATTACAAAGCCGAATCGATGCATCAACCGGGATTGTGGCCTTGGACGCGGGCTTCCGGCGGTTGCGCCTTGACAGTCATAGACCGCACGTTTTATGATGGCCCTCCTGGTCGCAAAGGGCCGGGCTCAGAGCAGCACCTACCCGCGGCGCCCGATCCGGGCTGCCCGCAGGCAGGCAACGAACGAGGAGAGGACCAAGCCAGATGAGAGCACCCCGGACCGTGGTCGGACTTGTCCCACGTGTGGGCCGTGGCTCGGGTTGCATGGCCGCTCGCGCCGCCGGGAGTGGTGCGTCCCGCCACGGCCGTTCGCTCGAGCCCGTCCCAGGCGCCGCGCCGCGTCGCGCGGCGCTTGGCTGGCTGCTCGCGGGGTCGATCGCCGCCCTGGTGCTCATGTCGCTGCCCACTGCTGCGTTTGCGGCGAAGACGGTCGATGGGTTCTTGGGTGGGGCGGGTCAGAGTCCTACGGACCGTTTCCCGGGGGCGAATGATGTTGCGGTTGTTGAGGCGTCTGGGGATGTCTATGTGGCGCAGTTCGGTCGGGTGCAGCGCCTGGATTCGGATGGGGGCTTCGAGCTGTTGTGGGGTAAGGACGCGGTCGTCGATGGTGGCGTTGGCGATACCGGCGTGGGGGGCGAGGTTTGCACGGTCGCCGCCGATTGCAGGTTGGGCACGGACCCGGATGTCGGTGAGGGAGAGTTCGACAATCCGACGGGGGTCGCGGTCAATCAGGTCGTTGGACATCCGCAGTCAGGGCATGTGTATGTGCGCGATACGGGAAATATGCGTGTGCAGGAGTTCGATGCCGATGGTGGTTTTGTGCGGGCTTGGGGTTGGGGTGTCGCTACGGGCGCTGAGGCGTTCGAGGTCTGCACCTCGGGCTGCCAGCAGGGCCTTCCTGGCGGAGGGAACGGCCAGCTGGGCGCTACAGGTTCGGTCGCGTCGATCGCTGTCGATCCGGCGAGCGGGAACGTGTATGTCGCCGATCCGGCCAACCAGCGTGTCCAGGAGTTCGAGGGCGACGGCGACTTCGTATCGGCGTTCGGGTCGGCATTCGCGGACGAGACAGCGGATCCGGGCGAGTTCGGCTTCGATCAGCCGGCGCAGATAGCGGTCGACTCGAGTGGTGTGGTCTATGCCTCCGATTCCCACGACTCGGGGCGTGTGCAGCGCTATGACACGACCAGCGACGCGTTCCTCGCCCCGATCGACGCGCCGCCGCTGACCTCAGGCTTCACGCAGGCGCTCGAGGTCGATCCGTCCACCGACAACCTGCTGGTCTTGCGCGCACCGGACTCCGGCGCCGAGGCAGTCGTCGAGGAGCTCGACACCGCCACCCTCACCCTCGTCGACACACACGGCATCGGCGACGGACTCGGGGCGCCCGACCCTTCTGGCAACTCGTCCTCTGTGTTCGGACTGGGTGTCGACGGGACGCGCGGCAAGCTCTACGTCCCAGCGTTCTTCTGGCGCTCCCCAGGCGGGAGCACAAGCGTCGAGCCCTTCGATGGCCTCTTCGCCCTCGACAGCGACGGAGATGCCGCCCCGGATCCTGTGGCGGGGGCGCCGTTGACTGTCGATGACGACAGCGCGCAGCTCTCAGGCACGGTCGATCCCAACGGTCCGAGCTACTACCGCTTCGAGTACTCAAAGAACGGCGTCGACTGGCAGCTTGTCGACGACAATGGGCGTAATAACGCCGAGTTGTTCGCCGAACGGCAGCTCATTGGCTCCGCGCCCCAGCCGGTGTCAGCGATGCTCGAGGGGTTGGAGTCCAACACGGTCTATCGCGTACGGATCGTCGCGACCAAGCTCACCGGGGTGTCCACCAAGGTGACCATCGTCTCGGCGGAGACGACATTCGTCACAGATGCCGTGGCGCCGACCGCGACGACGAGCGCGGTGCACAGCTACACCGACAGCTCGGCATGGCTCTCAGGGCGAATCAACCCAAAGGGCTCTGCCACGAGCTATCGGTTCGAGTGGGGCGAGGGCACCGACTACCCGCACCAGGCGCCGGCATCGGATACGAGCGCTGGCTCGGGCGCCGTCGAGAAGGGCGTGCTCGAGGAGATCCAGGGCCTCGAGCCAGACACCGTCTATTTCTACCGGCTGGTCGCCGAGAGTGCCGAGGGTGTGACGGTAGGTGCGGACCGGACTTTCAAGACTCGCCCGGCTTCGGGCGGGCTTGCCCAGCGGGGTTATGAGCAGGTCACGCCGGTGCTGAAGTACACCGACGCGTCACCCCCCACAACTGGCCTTGAGATCCTCGGCAGTGTCGCTACTGGCCGTGCGCTGGCCTCTGTTGCTGCTGATGGGGATGTGGCGTCGTTCAAGGTGATCGATGCCCTGCCGGATGCCGAGCACGGCGCTGCGAGCGTTGGCGCACTGACCCAGGAATACCGGGCTGTGCGCGAGGGTGATGGGTGGTCGAGTGGGCTGTTGCTGGGTCGTCCACTCGGGAAGATCGATGGGTCGAATCCGCTCGTGCTTGCGGGGTCGCCGGATCTGTCGAAGTACGTAGTGTCCGCAAATCAGCCGTTGGTCGAAGGGGCTCACGGACGCTCGCTCTACCTGAGGGCGCCATTGGCCGATCTCTACGCCGAGATAGCCGGGGTCGATGGCGATCTTGTTCAGCCGCCCTCCTATCAGGGTGCGTCGACGAGCTTGGACCATGTGTTCTATGCGATGCCCGATGGTGGTCTTTTCGAGTGGGTGGATGGGATGTCGCGTGCGGTGGCAGTCGATCCGTCGGGCGTCGAGTTTGAAACGCCCGCGATGATCGGCTCGCAGTCGCTCAAGCGGCTTGCGGTCAGCTCCGATGGCGAGCACGCGTTCTTCTCTGTGCCGCTCAGCGTTCCCGGGACACAGATCTATCGGCGTAGTGGTGGTCTGACGACTGTGCTGGCTTCGCCTTCGAAGCGGTCAACGCCAGACCCCGAGGGTGTGAAAGCGAAGGTCTTTCAGTCGGGGTCCGCTGATGGGGACAGGGTGTTCTTCACAAGCTCTGAGCTGTTGACAGACGATGCGAACACGGGTCCGTCTCGGGCTGGGCGTGACTTGTATCGCTACGAGGTGTCGACCGACACGTTGATCGACGTCTCGGCGGGGTCCACCGATCCTGATGGCGCGGAGGTGGTTGGTGTGCTTGGCGCGTCTGAGGACGCCGATCGGATCTACTACGTCGCGCGGGGCCGGGTTGTCTCTGGGGGTGCGGCGGGTGAGCCGAACGTCTACATGTGGCAAGACGACGGCAGCACGGATGGGCAGACGCGGCTCATAGCGACGCTCGACGAGCTCGATGTCAGCGGCGCTGGACCCTACAACCTCAGTTTGAGCATCGATGACCGGCCAGTGCGGGTGACACCGGACGGTCGGGCGCTTGTGTTCCATTCGACTGCGAGCTTGACCGGTTATCGCAACCAGGGGTTCTCTGAGGTCTTTATCTATGAGGCCGACGCCAATGGTGGTGAGGGTCAGTTGAGCTGTGTGTCGTGTCGGCCCAACGGTACGCCCGCGCACGACGATTCGGCAGTGCCTCGCAGCAACGTTGCCGTGGGCGGGGATCCTGCGCGGGCGTTGTCTGAGGACGGGCGGCGTGTGTTCTTCAATAGCGGTGACGCGCTGGTGTCCCAGGACAGCGATGGCGAGCATGATGTGTATGAGTGGGAGGCTGGGCGGATCAGGTTGCTCTCGGTTGGCAATGCCGCCGCGCCGAGTGATTTCGTCGGGGCGAGCGAGAGCGGCGACGATGTGTTCTTCGCTACGCGTGATCGGCTTGTGGGCCAGGATCGCGATGGGCTGTTGGATGTCTATGACGCCCGTGTTGGTGGCGGGTTTGCGTCGCAGAACCCGGTCGATGTGCCGTGTGTTGGTGAGGCGTGCAGGCCGGCGCCGGCCCAGGTTCCGCCGGCGCCTGGCCCGGCCAGCGGCGGAGGCGGCGATTATGTGCGGCCGTTTGAGGTGGCGCGGATCACTGCGGGTCAGCGGCGGTTGTTGGCTCGCCGCGGCCGGATCGCTTTGCGGATAAGGGTCGATCGTCCGGGCCGGGTGCTCGTGCGGGCACTTAGCGGTCGGCGGTTGGTGGGGTCGGCGTCGAAGACCGCCACGCGTGCTGAGGCGGTGACGGTGAGGCTTGCGCTCAAGCGCTCGGCGCGGCGGACGCTCGCGCGGCGTGGCCGGTTGCGGTTGGCGCTTGAGGTGCGTTTTGGCGGGGAGAGCGAGACAGCCACCGTGAGCTTGAGGAGGGTCAAGTGAGCGCACCGACGGCGACCACTGGGATCGGAACTGGGATGAGGATCGTGAGGAGCTCGATGATGCGCAGCGTTGCCGGCCGTTTGATGGGACCTGTCGCCAAGATGTTGGCGGTGGCGGCGGTGTGCTGTGTCGCGTTGGCCGCGGTGGCGTCTGTGGCGTGGGCTGGGCCGGTGTGGGACAGCGAGATGTTCATCGCGCCGACCGAGCTGCAGGCTGGCCAGGACGCGGTGTTGACGATCCAGAGCCTCAACAAGGGCGACGCGCCGACCGACGACATCGGCCAGTTGGAGTTCGACCTGCCGGCGGGTGTGACGCTCAACCACGTCGGTACCGAGATCTTCGGGACGTGGTTCTGTCAGATCCCGGACTTCCCTGAGAACGTGTGTTTGTCGTTGCCGGGCATCCCGGCGCGCGCGCAGGCCATCCGGCTCGATCTGCATCTCGACGTCGCGCCGGGATTGTCGGGGACGTTTCCGATCACTGTGACGCTGTCGGGTGGTGGTGCGCCGGGGCCGCATACCTTGACCGAGCAGGTGACGATCGACGACACCCCGATCGGCTTCGGCCCCAAGCCGGGGACGCTGAGGGCGGGGGCGTTTGATGAGAGCGGCGCCGATTACACGCAGGCGGGTGGTCATCCGTTCTCGGCGGAGGCGTTCTTTGACTTCAACCTCAGATACGACAACGGGATGTTCCAGGACGGCGGCTACATCAAGGACACGATCACCGAGCTGCCCGCCGGCTTTGTCGGCAACGCGACCCAGATGCCGACCTGCAGCGACGCCCAGTTCGTCATCGCCCAAGACTGCCCGGTCGAGAGCCAGGTCGGGGTGATCCGCCTCTACCTGTTCGGGCTAAACCGCACCCAGGCGGTCGCGCTCTATAACCTCGATCCGCCGGGGCATCTGCCGGCCCAGTTCGGTTTCCATCCCGCCGGCGACAGCTACAACCTCAAGCTCAATCCCACGGTGCGCACCGACGGCGACTACGGCGTCACGATCACGACGCCGAACGCCCCGGAGGAGCTCGTGGTCGGTCGCGCGAGGGTGATCGTTTGGGGGGTCCCTGCCGACCCCGCGCACGATCATCAGCGCTGCCAGCAGCTGAACTCGGTCGCGATGAGCTGCACCGGCACCGACAGCTACGGCGAGCCCTACAGCGGTGATGTGGGCGATCCGCACTCCTCGAGCGCGCCAGTGGTCCCGTTCTTGACCAACCCGACGAGCTGCACCGGACCGCTCGAGACTGTGTTCAGGTGGGATAGCTGGAGCAACCCGGCCAATCCCGACGACTTCAGCGACCCCCGCTGGGTGACCGCCGTCGCCCCGAACCCGGCGGTGACGGGTTGCGATCTGGTCGATTTCGATCCGTCGTTGGCGATTGAGCCGTCGACGAAGGCGGCTGGTCAGCCCACGGGCATGGACGTCGATTTGGACTTGCCTGAGAACGACGATCCGGACGGGCTTGCGACGTCGCATTTGAAGAAGACGACGGTCACGCTGCCGGAAGGGATGACCGTCTCGCCGTCTTCGGCCGATGGGCTGCAGGCGTGTACCCGCGCGCAGATCGGGCTCACGACGCCTGTGGGGACGACGCCTGCGCGGTTCAGCAAGACGCCTGTCGGTTGCCCCGACGGGTCGAAGCTCGCGACGGCGACCGTCACCTCGCCGGCGTTGAAGGATCCGCTCTCGGGTGCTGTCTATCTTGCCGAGCAGGATTTGAACCCGTTCGGTTCTTTGGTGGCGATGTATCTGGTCGCCAAGCATCCGAGCACGCTGGTCAAGCTGGCGGGCAAGGTCGATTTGGATCCGAACACGGGCAGGATCACGGCGACCTTCGACGACAACCCACAGCTACCGCTCTCAGAGGTCAAGCTCGACTTCCCCGACGGCCCTAGGGCTTCGTTGACGGTCCCGGCCAAGTGCGGCGCTCATCAGGTCGGGTGGGCGATGGACGGCTGGTCCGGCGCTTCGAGGTCGGGTGCGGATGGGTTCGTGTCGGAGTGTCCGGCCGGTGTCGACCCGAGCGCGCCGCTTCCGTTCGCGCCGAGCTTCACGGCGGGCACGACGAACTCGGCGGGTGGTTCGCATTCGCCGTTCGTTCTTCGGATTCAGCGTGGCGATCGCCAGCAGGAGCTCTCCGGGGTGAAGGTCGAGATGCCGAAGGGGCTGTTGGCCAAGCTCGCCGGCGTCCCGCTGTGCGGTGAGGCTCAGGCCGCCGCGGGGACCTGCGACCAGGCATCGCGTGTCGGTACCGCTACGGCCGGCGCTGGCCCTGGCCCGAACCCGTTCTATGTCTCAGGACCGGTGTATCTGACGGGTCCGTACAAGGGCGCCCCCTACGGCCTGTCGGTCGCCGTCCCGGCGATCGCCGGCCCGTTCAATCTCGGGACGGTCGTCGTCCGTCAAGCGCTCCATGTGGATCGCTCCGATGCTCATGTGACGGCGGTCAGCGATCCGCTGCCCAGGATCTTGAAGGGCGTGCCGTTGCAGATCCGCGATGTGCGCGTCAACGTCGACCGGCCCGACTTCGTGGTCAACCCGTCGTCGTGTAAGGCCCAGCAGATCACGAGCACGGTCTCCTCGACCCAAGGCGCCGCCAGCACCCTCGCCGACCGCTTCCAAGCCTCGGCCTGCGCCCGGCTCGGTTTCAAGCCGAACCTCAAGCTCGCCCTGACGGGCAAGCGCCAAAGGACTACCGGCAGGCATCCGGGCGTCAAGGCGCAGGTGACCCAGAAGCCGGGGGAGGCGGCGATCCGTCAGGCGGTCGTGAAGCTGCCGAAGTCGCTGGCTCTGGACCCGGACAACGCCCAGGCGTTGTGTGAGTTCTCCGATGGCACCAAGCCCGATCTCGAGAACCACTGTCCAAGAGGCTCGATCGTCGGACGCGCGAAGGCAACGACCCCGCTTCTGGATGAGCCGTTGGCGGGCAATGTGTACTTCGTCAAGAACGTCCGCACCGACCCCAAGACGGGCAATCAGATCCGGACGTTGCCGATGATCGTCGTCGCCTTGCGCGGCAAGATCGCGGTCAACCTCCGCGGCGAGTCCTCGGTAGCCAAGAGCCGGCTCGTCAACACGTTCGCCTCGGTACCCGACGCGCCGATCTCGCGGTTCAACCTCAACATTAGAGGCGGCGCCAACGGCATCCTCGCCGTCACCAGGACAAGACGCGGCCGGATCAACATCTGCAACAGCCGCCAAACCGCCCAAGCCGACTTCGACGCACAGAACGGCCGGGCGCACGACCGCAACATCCGCATCACCACACCCTGCACCAGCAAGGCCAAGCAGGGCAAAGCCAGGCGGGCCAAGCAGCGCTAGACCGCAGCAGGCAAGTCTGCTGGCGAGCCGTCGGCAGCCAACGCCGGTGGCCAGCAGCCGCCACTACGCCGCATCAGGGGCGCCGGCCGAATGGTCGGCGCCCCTTTTGTCGTCTTAGGCCCTAGCTGATCGCTCGGGCCGCAGAACCGCAGGTATGGCCCGAACCGTCCTTGCGGCGCTGGCAAGCCATAGAACGTCCTGGTCCTGTTGCTCAGGCTGGCTGAAGCGCCGGTTGCGGCTCTCTAGAGCGGGCGGGACGGTTGCTGCTTGACATCCAGATACCTCCGAGTTTATGTTGATGGGGTCCAGAAACTTCGGGGTGGCTGACTAGCGAATCGTCGCGGCTGCCGAGCCTCCGAGCCGGACACCGAATCGTCAGATCCGGACCGATGTACGCACAGCACCGAGGAGAGGAACCGAGCTAGATGAGAAGCCTGTGGACCGTAATCCGACGTACCACCCCGAGGGCGGCCGCTCCAAGGCATGTCTTTGCCCTCTCCTCGGCCGTTGGTGCGTTCTGGGATGGTCGCGGGATCGCGTCGCGTGGGGGAGCTCGCCTCGGGCTGGCAGCGGTCGTTTCGGCAACGCTGCTCGCGACATTCACGCCGGCTGCGTTTGCGGCCAAGACGGTGGATGGGTTCTTGGGTGGGCCGCAGTCGAGTCCGTCTGACCGGTTCCACTCGCCGGGCGATACCGCTGTCGTTGAGGCGTCTGGCGATGTCTATGTCGCGGATTTCGGGAGGGTGCAGCGGCTGGATTCGGATGGGGCGTTTGAGTTGTCGTGGGGCAGGGATGTGGTCGCCGACGGTGCTCCCGGCGATACGGGCGACGGTGGCGAGGTTTGCACGGTGGCTGCGGATTGCCGGAGCGATGCGTTCTCGGGTGTCGCGGAGGGGGAGTTCGACAACGCGACGGGGGTTGCGGTCAATCAGGTCGTCGGCCATCCGCAGTCCGGGCATGTGTATGTCCGCGACACCGGGAACATGCGTGTGCAGGAGTTCGACGCCGAGGGGGGGTTCGTGCGGGCGTGGGGTTGGGGTGTCGCTACGGGCGCTGAGGCGTTCGAGGTCTGCACCTCGGGCTGTCTGCAGGGCCTTCCTGGTGCCGGCAACGGCCAGTTGGGCGCTACCGGTTCGTTCGCGTCGATCGCTGTCGACCCGGTCAGCGGCAACGTGTATGTCGCCGACCCGGCCAACCAGCGTGTCCAGGAGTTCGAGGGCGACGGCGACTTCGTGTCGGCGTTTGGGTCCGCGTTCGCGGACGAGACACCGGATCCGGGCGAGTTCGGCTTCGATCAGCCCGCCCACATAGCGGTCGACTCAAACGGCGTGGTCTATGCGTCGGACTCCACCGAGTCCGGGCGTGTGCAGCGCTATGACAGCGCCAGCGACGCGTTCCTCGGGCCGATCGGAGCGCCGCCGCTGACGTCGGGGTTCACCCGCGGGATCGAGGTCGACCCGTCCACCGACAACCTCTTGGTCCTCCGTACACCGGACTCCGGCGCCGAGACAGTCGTCGAGGAGCTCGACACCGCCACCCTCGCAGTCCTCGACACCCATGGGGTCGGTGACGGGCTCACCGACCCGTCCGGCGGCCCAGTTCCTACGTCCGGGCTCGGTGTCGACGGAACACGCGGCAAGCTCTACGTCCCGCTCTGGTTCTTTCACTCAGGGACGGTCTTCGCTGGCCTCTTCGTCCTCGACGGCGACGGCGATGCGCCGCCGGAGCCTGTCGCGGGAGCGCCGTTGACCGTCGATGACGACAGCGCCCAGCTCTCGGGCACAGTCGATCCCAACGGTCCGAGCTACTACCGCTTCGAGTACTCCAAGAACGGAGTCGACTGGCAGCTCATGGGCGGTGGCGGCACCAACAGCCCCGAGTTCTTTGCGAATCGGCTGTTGGTCGGCTCTTCGCCGCAGCCGGTGGCCGCGACGCTGGAGGGCCTGGAGTCCAACACGACCTATCGCGTGAGGATCGTCGCGACCAAGCTCACCGGCCCCAACAGCGAGGTGACCGCCATCTCGCCGGAGGCGACATTCCTCACAGACGCCGTAGCACCCACCGCCACGACGAGCGCGGTGCACAGCTACACCGACACCTCCGCCTGGCTGGCGGGACAGGTCAACCCGAAGGGATCGGCGACCACATACCGCTTCGAGTGGGGCAAGAACACCGACTACCCTCATCAGGCGCCGGCAGCCGACGCGAGCGCCGGCTCCGGCACGGCCTCCAAGACAGTGCTCGAGGAAGTCCACGGCCTCGAGCCCGACACCGTCTATCACTACCGGCTGATCGCCGAAAGCGCGGAGGGCGTCACGGTCGGCGCGGACCGGACGTTCAAGACACGCCAGGCCTTTGGCGGGTTCGCCCAGCGAGCCTATGAGCAGGTGACGCCAGCGGTGAAGGACAAGGACGTCTCGCATCCGGCGCAGGGTCAAAGGATTGTTGGCGACTCGGGCCTCAACGGGCACGCTGTGTGGCCGGTTGCCGGTGATGGTGGCGCGCTGATGTGGGGTGTCAGCGATGCGCTTTCAGACGCCGAGCAGGGTGGTACGGCGGCTGCCGAGATGCTCCAGTACTACCGCGCAGGCCGCGGGCCCGACGGCTGGTCGAGCCGCCTTGTGTTGCACCGGCCGCCTGGCCCCGCGGACCAGTACAGGGCTCGGCCCGTCGCGACGTCGGCGGATCTGTCGAAGTTCCTGGTGACGGCGGACCTGCCGTTGCTGGAGGGCGCGGACGACCGCTCGTTCTATCTACGCGATCCGTTCGGCGACGAGTTGGAGACGATCGATGGGTCCTCTGACGCCAATGGGTTCCTACCCTCGCTGGGTGGTGGATCGGATGATCTGAGCCGTGTGTTCTTCACGGCGCCCGATGGCTCGTTGCGGGAGTGGGTGGGCGGCGTGTCGCGGCTTGTGAGCGTCGATGCGGGTGGTGTGCCATTTGCGGGTCCGTCGGGATTCGGCAGTGGTGCTGGTCGGCTGCGGTATGCGGTTAGCCGGGATGGGGAGCATGCGTTCTTCTCTACGCCGGTGGGGTCGGATCAGACGGAGGTCTATCGGCGCAGCCACGGCATGACGACGACTCTGGTTTCGCCGTCGAAGCGGTCGACGCCCGATCCGCAGGGCCCGAAGGCCAAGGCCTTTGTGACCGGTTCGCCGGATGGGGACACTGTGTTGTTCTCGAGCTCTGAGGAGCTGACCGACGATGCGAACACGGGGCCGTCGCGTGCGGGCACCGATCTGTATCGCTATGACGTGTCGAGCGACACCCTGATCGACGTCACGGCCGACGACGATCCCGACGGCGCCCGGTTCATAGGTTTGCTTGGCGCTTCCGATGACGCCGACTGGGTCTACTACGTCGCGCGCGGGGAGGTCGCGGAGGGCGCTACGGCCGGCCGTCCAAATGTGTATCTGTGGCGTGACGACGGGAGTGCGGGCGGCGAGACGCGGTTCATCGCGACCCTCAGCGAGCTCGAGTTCAGCCCCTTCGGCGACTACGGGCTGCACCTGAACGGCGACTCCCGGGTCGCTCGGGTGTCGCCGGACGGGGAGACGTTGGTCTTTCACTCGCCGGCGAGCTTGACCGGCTATCGAAATCAGGGGTTTGCGCAGGTGTTCATCTACGAGGCTGACGCCAACGACGGTGAGGGATTGTTGAGTTGTGTGTCGTGTCGTCCCAACGGCACGCCGGCGCACGGCGATTCGGCGGTGCCCCGTACGGGCTCGGTGCCGCGGATGGTGTCGACGGTGTCGCGGGTGTTGTCTTCGGATGGGCGGCGGGTGTTCTTCAACAGCGCGGATGCTTTGTTGCCTCAGGACGTCAACGGGAGATTTGACGTGTATGAGTGGGAGGCGGGCCGTTTGCGGCTGGTCTCGACCGGGACGAGCACGGACGGAAGCGATTTCGTCGGGGCCAGCGAGGACGGCGACGACGTGTTCTTCATCACCCGCGATCGTCTCGTGGGCCAGGACGTCGACGGCTTGAAGGATGTCTATGACGCAAGGGTCGGGGGTGGGTTCGCGTCGCAGAACCCGGTCGCTGAGGCTCCGTGTGTCGGGGAGGCCTGTCGGCCCGCCGTCTCTGGCGCACCCGCAGCCGGCGATCCGGCCAGCCGGGCGGGCTCGGGTGCGGGCGACTATGCGCCGTTGTTCAGCGTCGCGCGGATTTCGGCGCGTCAGCAGCGGCTGTTGGCCAGTCGTGGCCGGCTGACGGTCAGGGTGGACGTCAGGGGCCCGGGTCGGGTCCAGGTGCGCGCCATGCGCGGATCCAAGAGCGTCGGCTCCGGCGCCAAGACCGCTACGAAGGCCGGTGCGGTGAAGGTGACGGTGAGGTTGGCGCGTTCGGCTAGGCGGGCGTTGAGCAGGCGTGGCCGGCTGCGGCTGCGGCTTGTCGTGCGCTTCGGTGGCGAGAGCGAGACCGCGACCCTCGATCTGCGGAGGGTCAAGTGAGCGCGTTGGCGGAGACTGTCGAGACGAGGATCGGGAGCTTGATGAACTACACGATGACTGGCACTGGCCTTCGCCCACGCCGCATGCTGGCGGCCCTAGCGGCGCTGGTTGCGTGCTGCGGAGCGCTGTTGGCCGGCGGCGCGTCGGTCGCTTCGGCCGCGCCGGTCTGGGACAGCGAGATGTACTGGGGGCCGACCGAGTTTCAGCCCGGCGAAGAGGCGTTCGTGCTGGCCCAGCCGATCAACAAGGGCGACACCCCGACCGACGACATCACCCAGGTCGAGTACGACCTGCCGCCCGGCGTGACGTTCAACGAGGTCACGCCGGAGTCGAGTGGCTACTGGTTCTGTCAGATCCCCGGGTTTCCCGACAACGCCTGTCTCTCGCTGCCCGGGTGGCCGGCAACTGCGCAGACCAAGCGGCTGGAGATGCTCCTCGACGTCGCGCCTGGCGCGTCGGGCACCCATCCGCTGTCGATCACGGTCTCCGGCGGCGGCGCCGCGAGTCCGCACACCGAGACCCACATGGTGACCATCGACGACACGCCGCTGGGTTTCGGCGTCAAGCCCGGAACCTTGAAGGCGGGCGCCTTCGACGAGAACGGCGTCGACTACACCCAGGCCGGCGGGCACCCCTTCTCGGCCGAGGGAGCCTTCGACGTCAATGTCGACGGTCGCGCCCAGCAGGTCGGCGGTGCGCTCAAGGAGGTAGTCACAGACCTCCCCGCCGGTTTCGCCGGCGATCCGACCAACCTCCCGACGTGCACCGACCAGCAGTTCACCAGTCCCAGCGGGTGTCCGGCGGACACCCAGGTCGGGATCGTTCGCATCTACCTTTTCGGGGTCCAAGAGCGCCAGGTGTTTGGTCTCTACAACCTCGACCCGCCAGGCCATCTGCCGGCCCAATTCGGCTTTGTCGTCGACGCATTCAGGATAAAGATCAACCCCGTGGTACGGACAGACGGCGACTACGGCATCCAGCTTAGGGTGCCCAACACCCCGGAGGACTTCATCGCCGGACGCGTACGGGCGATCGTCTGGGGCGTTCCCGCCGACCCGGCCCACGACCATCAACGCTGCGAGATTCCCAACGCAGCGGTGATGAGCTGCAACGGAGTCGAGACCACAGGCGGCCCTTCCGACCAGGTGCCGCGGTCCTCGAGCGCGCCACGGTTGCCGCTGTTGAGCAACCCGACGAGCTGCACCGGCCCGCTGGAGACGACCTTCCACTTCTCGAGCTGGCCGAACCCCCCCGGCGGCTATGCCTTCACGGACCCACGGTGGATCAACTACACGGTTCCGAACCCTGCGGTGACGGGCTGCGAGCTGCTCGATTTCGATCCGTCGCTGGCGATCGGCCCCTCGACCAAGCAGGCCGGTCAGCCGACGGGCATGGACGTCGACCTCGATCTGCCCCAGAACGACGATCCGGACGGTCTCGCGACTTCGCACTTGAAGAAGACAGTGGTGACGTTGCCTGAGGGGATGACCGTTTCGCCGTCCTCGGCCGATGGCCTCCAGGCCTGTACCCGCGCCCAGATCGGGTTGACGACACCTGTCGGCACGAGCCCGGCCAGGTTCTCCAACGCGCCGGTCGGCTGTCCGGACGGGTCGAAGCTCGCCGACGCTGTGGTTACGTCGCCGGCGTTGGAGGATCCGCTGGCGGGCGCTGTGTATCTGGCGGAGCAGGACAACAACCCGTTTGGGTCGCTTGTGGCGATGTATTTGGTCGCCAAGCATCCGAGCACGCTGGTCAAGCTGGCGGGCAAGGTCGATCTCGACCCGAACACCGGCCGCATCACAGCTACGTTCGATGACAATCCTCAGCTTCCGGTCTCGGAGGTCAAATTGGACTTCCCGGACGGCCCGCGGGCGTCTTTGACGGTCCCCGCCCAGTGCGGCAGCCATCAGATCGGTTGGTCGATGGACGGCTGGTCTGGCGCGCAGAGGTCGGGAACGGATGGGTTCGTGTCTGAGTGCCCGGCCGGTGTAGACCCCAACGCGCCGCTTCCCTTCGCCCCGTCGTTCACGGCCGGGACGACGAACCCGGCCGGCGGCTCGCACTCGCCGTTCGTGTTGCGCATCCAGCGTGGCGATCGCCAGCAAGAGCTCTCCGGCGTCAAGGTCGACATGCCGAAGGGGCTGTTGGCCAAGCTCGCCGGCGTGCCGTTGTGCGGTGAGGCTCAGGCCGCCGCCGGCACCTGCGACCAGGGCTCGCGGATCGGTACCGCCACCGCTGGTGCCGGCCCTGGCCCGAACCCGTTTTACGTCTCGGGTCCGGTGTATCTGACCGGCCCGTACAAGGGCGCCCCCTACGGTCTGGCGGTCGCCGTCCCGGCGATCGCGGGGCCGTTCAATCTCGGGACGGTCGTCGTGCGCCAGGCGCTGCACGTCGACCGCTCCGATGCGCATGTGACGGCGGTCAGCGATCCGCTGCCGCGGATCTTGAAGGGTGTGCCGTTGCTGATCCGCGACGTGCGCGTCAACGTCGACCGGCCCGACTTCGTGGTCAACCCGTCGTCGTGTAAGGCCCAGCAGATCGCGGGCACGGTCTCCTCGATCGAGGGCGCCTCGAGCACCCTGACCGACCGCTTCCAAGCGTCGGCGTGTGCGCGGCTTGGTTTCAAGCCGAAGCTCAAGCTCGCGTTGACCGGCAAGCGCCAGAGGACGACCGGCAAGCATCCGGGGGTCAAGGCCCAGGTGACCCAGAAGCCGGGTGAGGCGGCGATCCGTCAGGCGGTCGTGAAGCTGCCCAAGAGCCTGGCTCTGGATCCGGACAACGCCCAGGCGTTGTGCGAGTTCTCAGACGGCACCAAGCCCGACCTCGAGAACCACTGTCCGAAGGGCTCGATCGTCGGACGGGCGAAAGCAACGACGCCGTTGTTGGACGAGCCGCTGTCTGGCAACGTGTACTTCGTCAAGAACGTCCGCACCGACCAAAGGACCGGCAACCAGATCCGGACGCTGCCGATGATCGTCGTCGCACTCAGGGGCAAGATCGCGGTCAACCTCCGCGGCGAGTCCTCAGTAGCCAAGAGCCGGCTCGTCAACACGTTCGCCTCGGTGCCCGACGCGCCGATCACCCGGTTCAACCTCAACATCAAAGGCGGAAACAACGGCATCCTCGCCGTCACACGGACAAGACGCGGCCGGATCAACATCTGCAACAGCCGCCAGACCGCCCAAGCGGACTTCGACGCACAGAACGGCCGCGCACACGACCGCAACATCAAGATCACCACACCCTGCAAGAACACCAAAAAGGCCAAGCAAGGCAAAGCCAAGCGACGGCAGTAGCGCTGTTGCGAAGCTGAGCTGAACAGAATCGGCAGAGCGAGAGGGCCGGCATGGCGCGGCCCTCTCTGCGTCTGCTGGCGTCGCTTAGCTCGCCGCGCGTAGCCCGGGCTCGCCGTCCAGCTCCCGCGCGGCGCGCTCGGGGCCGAGGAAAGGCAGGGCCATCAGGTAGGTGAGCTCCGGGACGAGGCGGGGGAGGCCGGCGCCGGCGCCGGCGGCGATCTCCTGCTGGAGCATCTCCATCAGGTCGCCGATGCGGCCCATGCGGAGCGAGTCGGCGAAGGGAAGGCCCGCGAGGAGGTCGGAGGGGGCGGCCTCGAACAGCGGCAGCAGGCGGCGCAACGCCTCGCGCCGACGTTCGGCCGTCGCAGGCCCGGCGCGGAGCCCTTCGACGAAGCAGAGCCGCGCCACGGCGGGGTTGGCCGCCAGCGCCGCGCAGAGCGCCATCAGCGCCCCGCGCAGCCGCCGTGCCCAGGGCGGGCCCTCGGCCTCGAAGGCGCTCAACGTGACCTCGAGCAGGCGGTCCATCTGCTGGCCGTAGGCGACGGCGAAGCATTCGTCCTTGCCCTCGAACTGCTGGTAGAAGGTCTTGCGCGAAACGCCGGCGCGGGCGATCACGTCGGCGATGCTCGTCTCGAGGTAGCCGCGCTCGCCCACGGCGGCCGCCATGCCGTCGAGGATCCGCGTGCGCTGGGACTCGGCCACCGCCTCCGGCGCCAGGCCGTGGCGGCCGCCCGGGATCTGCCCCGAACGGCGCGGAGCGCGTTGACCCTGCGTTCTACGAACGGTTGTACCCTCAGGTTTGTGAGAGCGCGCCGAGGCGCCCGCCTCCGAGTGATCGGAAACACCGTGGACTCGTGCGGCGGGGGTCTCTGCGGTCCCACGGCTCATCGCGCGACCTCCAGCAGCGGGGCGATCTGGGTGGCGAGGATCTCGCTGGTCAGCGCGGGCAGCCGGCTGGTGTCGCCGTGATCGATCGGCAGGTAGATCAGCTCGTGCACCGCGCCGATGAGCGCCTGCGCCGACAGCCGGTCGAGCTTCGCGTCTCCGCGCAGCTCGCTCAGCGCATGCTCCACCAGGCGGGCCAGCCGGTCCATCGCCTCCGCGCGCCGCTCGCGCGCCCGCGGGCCCGCCGCGAAGACCTCCACGACGCACATCCGCGCCAGTTGCGGCTGCTCGGCGCAGAGGCGTAGGAACGCCTCGAGCGCGCGCTCGATCCGGCGCTCAGGCTGCTCGCAGTCGAGGTAGGCCTCGGTCACCGTGCGGATCACCAGCCGCATCGCGTCGTCGTAAGCCGCGACGAAGCAGTCCTCCTTGTCCTCGAACAGCTCGTAGAACGTCCGCCGCGACATGCCCGCCTGGACCAGCACCCGCTCCACCGACGTGTCCTCGTAGCCGACGGCGGCCACCACCTGCACCATCGCCGCCATCAGCCGCTCCCTCTGCCTGGCCGCGGCGCCGACTCTCGAGATCTGCTGCGAATCCGAGACGAGCTTGAACGCCGGCTGCCTGCTCATACGGCAACCATAAACCGTCCGTTCTATCTTGGCAACTGAGGAACGCGAAGTTTATGAATCCGCGCCGAGAGCCCTTGGCCCCAAAGGAAAAGCCTGCGGATGGTGAAGCGCCCGCCAATTGGAGGGGGGCGGACGCTTCACGATCCGCAGGCTGTTCGCGAATACTGCCGGACGCCGGTCGGACGCCCCACCTACGCAGTGGGGACGCCCGACCGGTCGAGCCGAGAAAGCCCTAGCGGGCTGGTGCTAGCTGCACGGCGTGGTGCCGTTGTAGGTGCTCTTGCTCGTGGTGTTGTCGTTGTAGAGGTAGTTGGCGGTCGCCTGGTACGGGTACTTCTTGCTCTTCGGGCAACCCGTGGTGACGATGTAGTCCTTGGCGTAGGACTTGCCGCCGACCGCGTACTTGAAGCTGGTCAACGTGACCGGCACGCCCGCCACGACCTGGAGGACCTTGGGGACCTGGAAGCTCGCCTTGTAGCCCCACTTCGGATGCCTGAGCTTCTTGATCTTGACTGCGATCGGCTCCTGGACCAGCGCCGGGTTGTAGAGCGTCGTGAAGGCCCAGAGCGTGCTCGCGCCGCCATTGACGAAGACCACGGTCGGACGGGCGTCGACGGTGTCGGCCAGCGCCGAGCCGCTTCCCTTGCCCATGATCGACTTCTTCGGGCAGTTCTTGACGCTGTCGTCGCGCTTCATCGTGCGCTTCGAGCAGGTCGCGTACTTGCCGCCGTTGTACTTGCCGTACTTCGGCAGGTACACCGTGCCGCCGGTGATGATCGGGGGCTCGACGCCCTGGGTGATGGTCTTGAACGCGAGGCTTCCCTTGATCGTCACGCCCTGCGGGTTCTTCTTCGTCCCGGCCTTCTTCGGGACGACCTGCGCCGAGGACTTGAACTCGGTCACGGGCGTCTGGCCCATCGCGGGAGCCACCGCCATGGCGCTGATCGCCACGGCCGCCCCCGTCAAGACTGCAAGCTTGCGCATCTCTCGTCTCTCCTCGTCCGAACGTCGTTGTCGCGGCAGGATTCCCCGCCGAGAGCGCGACCGAACACGCTAACGGAGGCCTCCCGGCTGTGCAAACTGCACCGTACCTACAACGCGCGGGGCGTGGCGAAGTTGCGGATGACGTTGCGTCGGCGTCTCAGGCGGCGGAGGGAGCCGGGCTGCCCGGATCCTCGCCGAGCAGCCGCTTCCGCTGGGCCGCCGCGCGCTGCTCGCCGACGTACGGCAGCAGCGCGGACTCGGTGAGGTCCGGCAGCAGCTTCGGCAGGTCGGCCGTCTCGCCGCGGGCGATCCGCCGGTAGACCGTCTCGTAGACGCCGCCGACGATCGTCTCCGCGATCAGCGGCGACGGCGCGTCCTTGCCGAGCACCAGCTTCGCGCTGTCCTCGAAGAAGCCGGTGAACTCCTCCATCGTCCGGGCCCGCCGGGCGATCGCGTCGGGCCCGGCCGCGAGCACCTCGACGATGCACATCTTCGCGAAGGCGGGCGACGCCGCCAGCAGCTCGAGGAAGGCCCTGAAGCCGGCGCTGGCGCGCCCCTCCATCGTGCCCTCGCCCTCGAACGCGGTGCGCACGCTCGACAGCAGGCGGCCGCTCGCCTCGTCGTACGCGGCGAGGAAGGCGTGGTCCTTGTTCTTGAACTGCTCGTAGAACGTGCGCCGCGAGACCCCGGCCTCGCGCACGATGTCCTGCACGCTCATGCCGCCGTAGCCGTGAACGCTGGCGACCTGGGCGACCGCGGCGAGGATGCGCTCGCGCTGGTTGCGGGCGACGAAGCTCCGTGCGAGGCCATGGCGGCCGGGAGGCAGCTGATGCGGCGCGCGAGCTGCTCTAGGACTATCGAGGGCCACGAGCGGTAAGGCCAATATACACGCGTGAGTACATGGCCGCCACGGTTTCGGAAACACCGTATTACCGGCGGCTACCGGCGCACCGGCCCGCGCCTGTCGTCACCGTGCTTGGGGACCATGGGTTCCCCCTGGCAGCGCCATACCGCGACATATACGATGCCTGGCCGTATGGAGGCGTTGGCTGGGGCTCGCCGGTTGGCTGGGGCTCGCCGCGGCAACGCTCTCCGTGGAGGAGACCTTGACTGAGCGCATAGACGAGACCCCGCGCGGAGGCGCCGGCCCAGCCGCCGTCGATCCCGCGCCGGCCGGTCGCACCGGTCGCCTGCTCGCGGGCGGCGCGCTGGCCCTCGTCGTGATCGCCCTGCTCGCGGTCTGGATGACGCGCGACGACTCGTACGAGTACAAGCTCGTGTTCGAGAACGCGGGGCAGCTCGTGAAGGGCGACCTCGTGCGCGTGGGAGGAACTCCCGTCGGCGAGGTCAAGGCGATCGAGCTGACCGACGACGGCCGCGCGGAGATCACCGCCACGGTCTCCGCCGACTTCGCGCCGCTGCACGCCGGCACCACCGCGGTGCTGCGCTGGCAGGGCCTGATCGGCACCGCCAACCGCTTCGTCGACATCAGCCCGGCGCCGAACTTCAAGCCCGAGCTCGACGACGGGGCCGTGATCTCCGGCGACAAGACCGAGGCGATCGTCGAGATCGACCAGCTCTTCAACACCTTCGATCCGAAGACCCGCAAGGGCCTCGACCACTTCATCCAGGGCTTCGCCGACTGGTACGCCGGCCAGGAGAAGCAGGCGAGTCAGTCGGCCAAGTACTTTCCCCCGGCGCTCGCCTCGGCGACCCGCCTCTTCCGCGAGCTGAACCGCGACAGCGAGGACTTCCAGGAGCTGCTGGTCGAGACGTCGAAGGCGATGGGCGCGATCGAGGAGCGTAGCGCCGACCTCACCGGCCTCGTCGACAACGCCGGCACGACGGCCGCCGCGCTCAGCGCGGACACCAGCTCGCTGCGCCGCGTGCTCGTCGACCTGCCGCCCGGCCTGCGCCAGGGCAGCGAGACGTTCGCCGCGCTGCGCGGACCGGCGATCGACGATCTCGAGCGCTTCGTCGTCGAGTCCGAGCCGAGCGCCAAGGTGCTCCCCGGCTTCCTGCGCCGCTTCCGGCCGCTGGTCAGCCGGTCGGTGCCGGTCTTCACCCAGCTGCGGAAGATGTTCAACGGCCCCGGCGCCGGCAACGACCTCTACGACACGATGGTCGACCTGCCGCCGCTGGCCAAGATGGCCGACAAGGCGTTCCCGCGGGCGCAGCGGTCGCTGCGCGACTCGACGCCGATCTGGGGCTTCATCCGCCCCTACGCGCCGGACCTGACGGCCTGGCTGCGCAGCTTCGGTGGCGCGATGGCGCCCTATGACGCCAACGGCCATTACGCGCGCACCGTGCCGGTCTTCGACGCCTTCAACTTCACCGACGACGCCGAGGGCGGCCGCCTCGATCCGAAGCCGCCCGCCCAGCGCGGCGAGAGCCCCTACCTCAGCACCGGCAACCTGCGTCGCTGCCCGGGCGCGGCCGCTCCGGCTCCGGCCGACGCCTCGGCGCCGTTCGTCGACATGGGCGAGCTCGCCAACGCGGACTGCGACCCGTCGCAGACGATCGGCGGCGCGCCGTGAGCGCCAGGCGCCCGAGCGCCGAGAAGGGCGACGGCGGCTGGATGAGCCGCCGCCCGGTGGCGATCGCGGTCGCGCTTGGCATCGCGGCGGGCGGCCTGCTCGGAATCGCCGCGCGCGACGACGACGACGGGGGCTACCTCGTGCGCGCCGTCTTCGACAACGGCAGCTTCGTGATCCCGGGCGAGGACGTGAAGATCGCCGGCGTGAAGGTCGGCGCGATCCACGACGTCGACCTCACCGAGGACAACAAGGCGGCCGTCGTCCTGAAGATCGACGATCCGGCCTTCGTCCCGTTCCGCAAGGACGCGCAGTGCCAGATCCGCCTGCAGTCGCTGATCGGCGAGCAGTTCATCGAGTGCGTGCCCACGCGCCCGCGCAAGGAGGGGGAGCCGCTCGCCGCCGAGCTGGCGAAGCTCGAGGACGGCCGCGGCGAGGGCCAGCACCTGCTGCCGGCGGACAACAACATCACCCCGGTCGGCGAGGACCTGCTGCGCGACATCAATCGCCTGCCGCAGCGCGAGGGGCTGCGGCTGATCGTCAACGAGCTCGGCGCGGGGCTGGCCGGCAACGGCGACCGGCTGCGCGACGCGGTGCGCCGCGCCAATCCGGCGCTCAAGGAGTTCGACGGCTTCGTGAAGGTCCTCGCCGAGCAGGACCGCCTGCTCGGCCGGCTGATCGACGAGTCCGACACCGTGCTCGCCTCGTGGGTCGAGAAGCGCAAGGAGACCGCCGGGTTCATCAGGCACTCGGGCGCGACGGCGGTCGCGGCCGCCGAGCGCGGTGACGACATCGAGCGGAACTTCCAGCGCTTCCCCGCCTTCCTGCGCGAGCTGAAGCCGACCGCCGACCGCTTCGCGGGCATGGCCGACCAGATGGCGCCGGCGCTCGACAGCCTCGACGGTCAGGCAAAGGCGATCAACGCGATGGTCGAGGGCACCGGCCCGTTCTTCGACGCGGCCACGCCGGCGCTCGTCTCGCTCGGCGACTTCGCCGACCGCGGCCGCGAGCTGTTCCCCGCGATCCGCCCGCTGGTCGGCGACCTCGCCGAGCTGGGACGGCCGCTGCGGCCGACCTCGCGCAACCTCGCGAAGCTATTCGGCAGCTTCGACGACACGGGCGGCATCGAGGAGCTGATGCAGCTCATCTACTTCTTCACCGGCACCGTGAACGGGGTCGATACGAAGGGCCACTACGCGCGAGCGGGCCTGGTCATCAAGTGCCCTGAGCGCACGCCGCTGTCCGGAGGCTGCGAGGCGACGCTCACCAAGTACGGCGATCCCGTCAAAGCGTCCGCCGACACCAGCGGCCTGCGCCAGACGCTCCAGCGCCAGTACCCGCCGAAGGACGGCCAGGTCGTCGGCGACGACGCCGTCGTCGCGGGAGTCGACCTCAACTCCGAGGACGGCCGGCCGCTGCTCGACTACCTGCTCGGATCGACGGGAGGCGGGCAGTGAACCGCCGCCGCGCCGGAACGTCGGTGCTCTCCGGCAGCCCCGTGCTCGTCGGCGCCGTCACGGTGATCGTGACGATGGTCGCCGTCTTCCTCTCGTACAACGCCAACGAGGGCCTCCCGTTCGTGCCGACCTACAGCCTCACCGCGAACGTGCCGAACGCCAACGGCCTCGTGCGCGGCAACGAGGTTCGGATGGGCGGCTCGCGGGTCGGCGTCGTCACCGACATCAAGACCGACCCGCAGGACGACGGCGACGTCGCGGCCAACCTGACGCTCGAGCTCGACGAGCGGATCATCCCGCTGCCGAAGGACTCGACGCTGATCATCCGCCCGCGCTCGGCGCTCGGCCTCAAGTACGTCGAGGTGACGAAGGGCAAGTCCAGGCAGGGCTACCCCGAGAACTCGACGATCCCGCTCGCGGCCTCGACCACCGAGACCAAGGAGATCGACGACTTCTTCAACATGTTCGACGCGCCGACGCGCGTCGGCTCGCGCACCAACCTCGAGACCTTCGGCGCCGGCTTCGCGGGCCGCGGCGAGTCCCTCAACCGCTTCTTCGCGCAGCTCGGGCCGCTCGCCCGCAAGCTGGAGCCCGTGATGAGGAACATCAACGCTCCGCGCACCGGCTGGCGGGCCTTCTTCCCGGCGCTCGAGCAGGCGGCGTCCGAGGTCGCTCCGGTCGCCGAGGAGCAGGCCGCGCTGTTCGCCGCGATGGACACGACGTTCGGCGCCTGGGCGTCGGTCAGCGACTCGCTCCAGGAGACGATCTCCGAGGGTCCGCCCGCGCTCGAGACGGCGACTCGCGAGCTGCCCCAGCAGCGTCCGTTCCTCGCGGACAACGAGGAGCTGTTCCGCCGCTTCCGCCCGGCGTTCGCGGCGCTGGCCGACGCCGCGCCCGGGATGGCGACCGCCTTCCGCTTCGGCACGCCGGCGCTGCGGCGCTCGCCCGGCCTCAACCGCCGGCTGACGCGCACGATCGCGACGCTCGAGAAGTTCGGCGAGGACGCGCGCGTCCCGAGCGGGCTGGCGCGCCTGACCAGCACGGTGACCCGGCTGCGGCCGACGCTGGCGTTCGCCACTCCCGCGCAGACGAGCTGCAACTACGGCACGCTGTTCTTCCGCAACCTCGCGAGCATCACCTCCGAGAGCGACGCCGTCGGCAGCTTCCTGGCCGTCAATCCGATGGCGCTCCCGCTCGCTCAACCCGGCACGACTCCCTCGAGCGAGGGCGGCCCGGCGGCCGCACCGGCCAACGGCCCGCCGCCTGGGCCCGGCCTCAGCGGGACGGACCGCAGTCTCTACCAGGACAGCTTCCTGCACTCGAACCCCTACCCGAACACGGCAGCCCCCGGGCAGCCGCTCGAGTGCGAGGCGGGCAACGAGGGCTACCGGGCTGGCGTCAACGGCGTCAACCAGCAGGCGATCGGCAACCCGGCCAACGCGACCGGCATCGTCACCGAGCAGACGGTCCGCGTCCTCCCGAAGCGAGGCTCGCGGTGAGGGCCTTCCGCCAGGGCATGTCACCGGCCCGCGCCGGCGTGATCGCGCTCCTGATCATCATGGTCGGCGCCTGGTTCGCGTTCAGCAAGGACATCCCGTTCACGAAGACCTACACGATCCAGGCGGTCTTCAAGAACTCCAATCTCGTCGCGCCGCGGTCGCCGGTCCGGATCGCCGGCATCGACGTCGGCAAGGTGATCGAGATTGGCCGCTACAAGGACACCAACCTGTCGGTCGTCACGATGGAGATCACCGACGACGGTCGCCCGGTGCGCGAGGACTCGACGCTGAAGATCCGCCCGCGGCTGTTCCTCGAGGGCAACTTCTTCATCGACCTCAAGCCCGGCACGCCGACCGCCGACGAGCTGCCCGACGGGGGGATGATCCCGGTCGCGCAGACCGCCACTCCGGTGCAGCTCGACCAGCTGCTCACCACGCTGCAGTCGGACACGCGCCGCTCGCTGCAGGACACGCTGATCGGCTTCGGCGAGGCGCTCGACTCCGAGCCCACGGCCGCCGACGACGCCGACCAGGATCCGGACGTGCAGGGGCTGACCGGCGCCCAGGCGCTCAACAAGGCGATCGAGACGGCCGTCCCGGCCCTGCGCGGCGCGGCGGTCGCGAGCGACTCGCTGCGGGGAACCGAGCCGCGCGATCTATCGCGCATGGTCAAGGGCATCGCCGGCGTCAGCCGCGGCCTGGCCCGCAACGAGAACCAGCTCAGCGAGTTCCTGACCGACTTCAACACGACGATGGCCGCGACGGCGTCGCGCGCGCCTCAGCTCGAGCAGACCGTGAAGCTGCTCGGCCCGACGGCGACGAACCTGCGCAAGGGGCTGGCGAGCATCGACGCCGCGCTGCCGCCGACCCAGGCCTTCTCGCGCGAGATCCTCCCGGGCGTCCGCGAGACGCCCGTCACCGTCGCGGCGGCGGGACCGTGGCTCGACCAGGCGCTTCCGTTCTTCGGGCCCGACGAGCTGGGCGCCTTCCTCGATGACATCTCGCCGGCGACGCGCGACCTCGCCCGCGCCACCCACAGCTCGCGCGAGTGGGTCCCGAAGGCCGACGACTTCAACCGCTGCATCACCGAGGTGATCATCCCGACCGGCAACATCAAGGTCGACGACGGCGAGTTCTCGGCGAACACCGAGAACTACAAGGAGTTCTGGCACTCCGTTACGGGCCAGGCCGCCGAGGGCGGCGGCTTCGACGGCAACGGCCCCTACCTCCGCCTCTCGGCGCCGGGCGGCAGCCGTCCGGTCACCAGCGGCAAGACGAGCTACCAGCTCCAGTCGCTGCACGGCAACGCGACGCTGCCGCTCCAGCGCACGAGCCCGGCCTACCCGAACAAGCTTCCGCCGCTGCGCCGCGACATTGCCTGCCACGAGAACCCGGTGCCGGACGTCAACGGCCCGGGAGCGGTCGGCCCGGCAGACGGCTCGCGCGCGAACGCCGCGGCTCCGGCGGCTGCGCCGGCCGGGATCGGCGCCCAGCTCAAGCGCGACGTCGAGCGCGCCGGCGCCTCGCGACTGGTCCCCCTCCAGACTCTGGGCGAGGTGACCTCCCCGTGAACGACGTCTTCCGCAAGGCGTTCCGCAGCAACATCAAGGCGGCGGTGGCGATGCTCGGCCTGATCGTGCTCGGCGTCGCCGTCGGCAGCTACATCCTCTCCAACCAGCGGCTGAACCCGCCCGCCTGGGTTCCGGTCGTCGGCAAGGACACCTTCGAGCTCAAGGCGGAGGTCGAGTCGGCCCAGGGCATCCTGCCGGGCCAGGGCCAGGCCGTGAACGTCTCCGGCGTCAAGGTCGGGGACATCGCGAGCGTCCACCTCGAGGACGGCCGCGCGATCGCGACGCTGCGGATCCAGGACCGCTTCTCGCGCGTCTACCCGAACGCGACGATCCTGCTGCGGCCGAAGACCGGCCTCAAGGACATGGTGGTCGAGCTCGATCCCGGCAGCCCCTCCGCGGGCGAGCCGCTCGACGACGGCGCGACGCTGGCGAACAGCTCGACCAACCCGGACGTCAACTTCGAGGAGTTCCTCGCCAGCCTCGACAACGACACCCAGGACTACCTGCGCCTGCTGGTCGGCGACGCCGGACGGGCGCTCGGCAAGGGCGGCGGCCGCGACCTGGCGAACACCTTCCGCCGCTTCCAGCCGCTGTCGCGCGACTTCGCCAAGGCCAACCGCTACGTCGCGCAGCGGCGCGCGAAGCTCAAGCGGGTGATGCACAACTTCTCGGCGATCATGACCGAGCTCGGTGCCCACGACGACGAGCTGGCGCGGTTCGTCGGCGGCAGCGCGGCGGTCTTCCGGCGCTTCGCCAACCAGAACGAGAACCTGGCCGAGACGATCGAGCTGCTGCCCGGCGCGCTCCGCTCGGGCAACACGGCGCTCGCCAAGATCGACAGGCTCGGCCGCTCGATGGAGAGCACCTTCACCAACCTGCGTCCGACAGCGCGCGCGCTCGGCCCGAGCCTGAGGCAGCTCCGGCCGTTCTTCGCGAAGACCCGACCGGTGATCCGGACGCAGCTCCGTCCGTTCACGCGCGAGGTGCAGCCGATCGCTCGCGAGCTGAGGCCGGCGGCGCGCGACCTCGCGAAGTCGACGCCCGACCTGATGAAGTTCACCGAGGTCTTCAACGCGCTCTTCAACGAGCTCGCCTACGACCCGCCCGGCAAGGGTGTGGGCAAGAACGGCTACCTCTACTACCTGCCCTGGGCGAACCACAACTCGAACTCGATCATCGCCTCCCAGGACGGCATCAGCTCGCTGCGCCGGAGCCTGATCATGATCTCCTGCAGCCAGCTCAGGACGCTGGAGACGCTCTCGCAGCCGAGCCGGATCACGGGCAAGATCCGCAACCCCTACCTGGCGACGCTGATCAAGCTGCTCAACGCTCCTCGGTCGACTGAGCGCTGCGCGGCGGGGCCGACTCCATGATCAAGCAGGCTCCACGTCCCTTCCAGATCTTCGCGATGGTCGCGTTCGTCATGGCGTGCGTCGGCGTGCTGCTCTACCTCTGGCTCTCGTTCGGCGGCGTCGTGCCGCTGCGCTCGGAGGGCTACCGCTTCCAGGTCCGCTTCCCCGAGGCGACGCAGCTCGCCGAGCAGTCCGACGTGCGCATCTCCGGCGTCCCCGTCGGCAAGGTGATCAAGATCGACACCGGGCCGGCCAACACGACCGAGGCGACGCTCGAGATGCGGTCGCGCTATGCGCCCGTCGCCAAGGACGCCCGCGTCATGCTGCGCCAGAAGTCGCTGCTCGGCGAGACCTACGTCGACCTCACGACCGGCAGCCGCTCGAAGGGCACGGTCGAGGACGGCGGCTTCCTCGCCGACTCGGCGGTCGCTCCGACGGTCGAGCTCGACGAGATCTTCCGCACGTTCGACGACGACACGCAGCAGGCGTTCCAGACGTGGATGCAGTCCCAGGCGGCCTCGGTCGAGGGACACGGCGCCGACATCAACGCGCTGTTCGGCAACTTCCCCGAGTTCGCCGAGGCGAGCGACGACATCCTGACCGAGCTCAACGCGCAGTCGCGCGCGGTCAGCGGGACGATCCGCGGCACCGGCGAGTTCTTCTCGGCGATCAGCGAGCGCGACGGGCAGCTCGCCCGCTTGATCAGCGAGTCGAACCGGCTCTTCCAGGTCACCGCCGCGCGCAACCGCGACTTCGCGGCGATCTGGGAGGAGCTGCCGCGCTTCTCGCGCGAGAGCCGCCTGACGCTGCCGCGCCTGACCCGCCTCGCCGAGAACGCCGACCCGGTCGTCAAGCAGCTCTGGCCGGTGGCCGACGAGTTCACGCCGACCTTCAGGGAGCTCGACCGCCTGAGCCCCGAGTTCGCGGGCTTCTTCAAGGGGCTCGGCCCGCTGATCACCCAGTCTCGCCGCGGCGTCCCGGCGCTCGAGAGCCTGCTGGAGGACTTCCCGCCGCTGCTCGCCGACTTCGAGCCGTTCCTGCGCAACTTCAACCCGCTGCTCGACCAGCTCGGGAGCAACCGTCGCGAGCTGACGTCGTTCTTCGCCAACGTGACCGCAACCACGACCGGTCGCAACCCGCAGCTCGCGGAGCGCAACGCCCCCAACACCGACCCGATCCACTTCCTGCGCGCTTCCTCGAGCCTGACCCCGCAGGGTCTCGCCTACTACCCGCGCGCCCTCGGGCAGACGCGCTCGAACGCCTACATGGCGCCCGGCGGCCTCGACCGCCTGGCCAGCGGCCTGCTCTCCTACGACACGCGCTCGTGCGGGAACGGCGATCCGGCTCCGCCCGAGAAGACGGGCACTCCGGAGCTGATCGAGCTGGCCACGCTCGCCGAGCAGTTCGCCTTCCGCACCAGCGGCGGCAGCCGCGACGTCGCGCGGCCGGCCTGTGTCGGCCAGGGCGCCTACCCCGGCTTCACGACTCAGTTCCCGCGGCTCGAGCCCGAGCCCTAGTCGCTGCCGTCCGTCCTCGGAAGTCGGCTGACGGGCGCCACGCGGTCCGCCCCGGACTCCGTGTACGAGCAGGGATTTTTTGGCCGTTTCGGCCAATTGACTTTAGGAATGGCGGCGTTTACGATCCGCCTGGACGCGCTTCTAGAGCGAGTTCGAGAAGCAGGAAGGGTGGGCGGCCGGCTGACTCGCGCACGGCCCGCCGGCGGACCACCGCTTCCGGTGTCAGGGGGTGCAGGACGGGCAGGCGCGTGCGACGGCCTCCGGCCGTAACGCACCGGCAGGACCGGGGCCCAGCGGGAGCGGGCCCCGGTCATGCCCGAGCCCTTACGCTGGTCGGCGTGGAGAACGCGGCCGACCGCATCGCGCGCATCCGCGACACCTACGAGCTCGGCAGCCTCGCCGAGGACGAGCTGGCGCCGACCTGGCTCGAGCAGCTCGAGCGCTGGCTGGAGGCTGCGCTGGGCGCCGGGATGCCCGAGCCCAATGCGATGGTCCTGGCGACCGCGGGGGGCGACGGAGCTCCCGGCGCGCGGACGGTGCTGCTGCGCGGCCTCGACGAGCGGGGCTTCCGCTTCAACACCAACTACCGCTCGCGCAAGGGCCGCGAGCTGGAGGCCAATCCCCGGGCGACGCTGGTCTTCCCCTGGTACGCACAGCAGCGCCAGGTGCTGGTCGACGGGACGGTCGAGCGTCTGAGCGCCGAGGAGTCCGACGAGTACTTCGCCATGCGCCCGCGGGCATCGCGGCTCGCGGCGGCGGCGAGCCCGCAGTCCGAGGCGATCGAGTCGCGCGAGTTGCTGGAGCGGCGCTTCGCCGAGGTCGAGGCCGAGTACGCCGGCCGCGAGGACGTGCCGCGGCCGGAGGGCTGGGGCGGCTACCTCGTCGTCCCGCGCGCGGTCGAGTTCTGGCAGGGCCGCCGCGACCGGATGCACGACCGCCTCCGCTACCGCCGTACCGACGCCGGGCCCTGGGTGATCGAGCGTCTAGCCCCGTAGGGCCGTAGCGGCTACGACAAGGATTCTTACTCCCAGTAGACGGGGTTTACTGGGAGGCAACTTCCTTGCCGTAGATGGCAAGGCCCCTTCAGCGTGTCCACACTAGCCTGGGAGGACCGCTATCGAGGAGGTCCCGTGTTCGAGTTCCTGTCGCGCCGTGAGCCGGTGATGCCGCCCGCCGAGTCGGTGCTGCCGGGCCGAGACACGCCGATCGTCGCGCCCGGCGAGCATTTCGTGCTCCGGACGCCGATCGGGCCGCCATTCCCCGAGGGAACCGAGCGGGCGATCGTCGGCATGGGCTGCTTCTGGGGCGCGGAGAGGGCCTTCTGGCCGCTGCCCGGCGTCCACACGACGGCGGTGGGCTACGCGGGTGGGACGACGCCGAATCCCACCTACGAGGAGGTCTGCAGCGGGCTCACCGGTCACAACGAGGCGGTGCTGGTCGTCTTCCGGCCGGAGGCGATTCCCTACGAGGAGATCCTCAAGGCCTTCTGGGAGGGTCACGACCCGACCCAGGGGATGCGTCAGGGCAACGACGTCGGCACGCAGTACCGCTCCGGCATCTACACGACCTCGGATGCCCAGCGCGAGGTGGCGGAGGCCTCGGCGAACGCCTACGCGGAGGCCCTGAGAGCGGCCGGTCGCGACGGCGAGATCACGACCGAGATCGAGCCGGCGGGCGACTTCTTCTACGCCGAGGACTACCACCAGCAGTACCTCGCCAAGAACCCCGGCGGCTACTGCGGCCTCGGCGGCACAGGCGTCAGCTGCCCCGTCGGGTCATCGACGTAGTAACACAGCAAGGTTCATCGGCCGCGCCAGGCGGGCTCGCGCTTCTCGGCGAAGGCGGTGGCGCCCTCGCGGGCGTCCTCCGACACGACGACCGGGCCGGCGATCTCGCCCTGCTTGGTCCAGGCCTCGTCCTCGCTCCAGCCGGGCGACTCGACGACGATCCGCTTCGACGCGGCGAGCGCCAGCGGGGCGTTCTTGGCAACCGCGTCGGCGAGCTCGAGCGCCACGTCCACGGCGGCGCCCGGCTCGGCGAGGCGATTGACGAGCCCGAGCTCGTGGCCGCGCTCGGCGTCGATCGGGTCTCCGGTCAGCGCCATCTCCATCGCCGCGTGGTACGGGATCCGCCGCGGCAGGCGCAGCAGCGCGCCGCCGGCGGCGACCAGGCTGCGCTTGACCTCCGGGATGCCGAGCCTGGCGCCGCGCGCGGCGACGATCAGATCGCAGGACAGCGCCACCTCGAGGCCGCCGGCGACGGCGAATCCCTCGATCGCCGCGATCAACGGCTTGCGCGGCGGCGCCTGGACGATCCCGGCGAAGCCGCGTCCCTCGACGTGCGGGCTCTCCCCGCGGACGAAGGCCTTGAGGTCCATGCCGGCGCAGAAGCCCTTGCCCGCGCCGGCGATCACGCCGACCGCCAGCTCGTCATCGCCGTCGAGGCGCTCGATCGCGGCCGCGATCCCCTCGGCCAGCGCGGCGTTGACGGAGTTGCGCGCGTCGGGCCGATTCAAGGTGATCAGTAGGACGCGCCCGCGGGGCTCTGTAAGGACTGCCTGCTCGTCGCTCATGGCGGGGAACCTACCGCCGCGCGCGCTGCGGCAGCGGTCGCGGACGGCGTAGGCCGAGAAAGGGATTCAGGCGCCCACGGCCGGGTAGCCGCGCCTCCACGACCGCCCGCGACCTGGGGGCTGACCTCCACACGGAAGGACCTGCCATGCCGAACCGCGCATCGCAACCGAACGTCCCCCTCGGAACCCGAGCCGCGCCCGGCGGAGGGCCCGCGGAGAGCAGGCTGGCGAGCTTCCTCGGGTGGCTCAGCCTCGGACTGGGAGCTCCGCAGATGGCGGCGCCGGGACTCGTCGCTCGGCTGATCGGCGTCGTGGACGACCGGCGCAGTCGTGCCTGGATACGCCTGGTGGGGCTACGGGAGCTGGCCGCGGCCGCGGGCATCCTGAGCCGCCGGCGGCCGGTCGGCTGGGTGTCGGCCCGGGTTGCCGGCGACGTGATGGACCTCGTGCTGCTCGCCACCGCCTTCGCGACCAAGCGCGAGCGCACCGGCAGGCTCTCCGTCGCGACGGGCGCCGTGGCTGGCGTCGCCGTCGCCGATGCCCTCGACGCCGTGGCGTTGAGCCGCGCCTCGAAGGAGCCCTCGGACGACGGAACGATCCAGGTGCGGTCGGCCACGACGGTCAGGCGGCCGCGCGAGGTGGTGTACGGCTTCTGGCACGACTTCCAGAACCTCCCGCGCTTCATGGACCACCTCGAGTCCGTCGAGCTGACCGACGGCCGCTCGCGCTGGAAGGCGAAGGCGCCGCCGGGAATGCGCGCCGAGTGGGACGCCGAGATCGTCGAGGACCGGCGCGACGAGCTGATCGCCTGGCGCTCGACCGGCGGGACGGTCGAGAACTTCGGCATCGTCCGGTTCGGCGACGCACCCGGCGGGCGCGGCACCGAGGTCAGCCTCGACATGAAGTACTCCGCGCCGGCCGGAGCGCTCGGCGCGACCGTCGCCAAGCTGTTCGGCGAGGAGCCCGAGCAGCAGGCGAAGGACGACCTGCGCCGCTTCAAGCAGGTCATGGAGGCCGGCGAGATCGTCCGCTCGGACGGCAGCCCGGATGGCACCACCGCCCGCAGCCAGCTCAAGCAGCGCCCCGCCCACCCGCTCGACGGCGGCGCAGCCGGCTCCGCCGAGGAGAGGACGTCATGAGAGCTACCGTCTGGTCAGGCAGGAACTCCGTCCAGGTCGAGAACGTCCCGGACCCGCGAATCCTCAACGCGCGCGACGCGATCGTGAAGATCACGTCGACCGCGATCTGCGGCTCGGACCTCCACCTCTACGACGGCTACGTCCCGACGATGAAGCGCGGCGACGTCCTCGGTCACGAGTTCATGGGCGAGGTCGTCGAGAAGGGGCCCGGCGTCGGCAACCTGGCGGTCGGCGACCGCGTCGTCGTCCCGTTCCCGATCTCCTGCGGCAACTGCACCGCGTGCGTCAACGGCCTCTTCTCGCTGTGCGAGAACTCGAATCCGAACGCCGCCATGGCCGAGAAGCTGTGGGGCCACTCGCCCTGCGGGATCTTCGGCTACTCGCACATGCTCGGCGGCTACGCGGGCGGCCAGGCGGAGTACGCGCGCGTGCCGTTCGCCGACGTCGGGCCGATCAAGATCGAGAACGGGCTCTCGGACGAGCAGGTGCTGTTCCTGTCGGACGTCTTCCCGACCGGCTACATGGGCGCCGAGCTCTGCGACATCCAGCCCGGGCACGTCGTCGCCGTCTGGGGCGCGGGACCGGTCGGGCAGTTCGCCGTCGCCAGCGCGTACATGCTCGGCGCCGAGCGGGTGATCGCGATCGACCGCTTCCCGTACCGGCTCGAGATGGCTCGCGAGAAGGCCCGCGCGGAGACGATCGACTACGAGCAGACTCCCGACGTCGTCGAGGCGCTCAAGGAGATGACCGGCGGGCGAGGCCCCGACGCCTGCATCGACTCCGTCGGGATGGAGGCCCACCACGTCCACGGGCCGATCCACGCCTATGACCGCGTCAAGCAGGCGACGCGCATGGAGACCGACCGACCGCACGCGCTGCGCGAGGCGATCATGGCCTGCCGCAACGGCGGCACGATCTCGGTCATGGGCGTCTACGGCGGCGTCGTCGACAAGTTCCCGATCGGCGCGATCGTCAACAGGTCGCTGACCCTGAAGGCCGGCCAGTGCCACGTCCAGCGCTACCTGCGCCCACTGCTCGAGCGGATCCAGAACGGCCAGATCGATCCCAGCTTCATCGTCACCCACACCATGTCGCTCGACGACGCCCCGACCGGCTACGAGACCTTCAAGCACAAGCAGGACGGCTGCGTGAAGGTCGTGCTGAAGCCGTAGCGGAGCGATCTTCGGGCCGAGAGGCGTCCGGCCCGCCTCGTAGCTTCAGCGGCCGTGCGCCTGATCGTGGCCCGCTGCGAGGTTCGCTACACCGGCCGGCTGACGGCCGTGCTGCCGGAGGCGCTGCGGCTGCTGATGATCAAGTCCGACGGCTCGGTGATGGTGCATGCGGACACGGGTGGGTTCAAGCCGCAGAACTGGATGACGCCGCCGACGGTGATCGAGGAGGAGGAGGGGCGGATCGTCGTGCGCAAGCACGCGGGCAAGACGGAGGACCGGCTCGACATCCGCGTCGTCGAGGTGGTCTCCGACGTGACGCACGACATGGGCGAGGCGGCGGCGCTCGAGAAGGAGGGGATGGAGCGCGAGCTGCAGGAGCTGCTGGCCGATGCGCCGGAGCGCTGCGGCGAGGGGTTTCGGCTCGTCAAGCGCGAGTGGGCGACCGACATCGGGCCGGTCGACCTGATGTGCCGCGACGGTGCCGACGGCTGGGTGGCGGTCGAGATCAAGCGCGTGGCGACGATCGACGCCGTCGAGCAGCTGACGCGCTACCTGGAGCGGATCGAGGCCGATCCGTCGTTCACCTCGGCCTGCCGGGGAGTGCTCGCCGCGCAGCAGGTCAAGCCGCAGGCGCGGGTGCTCGCCGAGTCGCGCGGGATCGCCTGCGTGGAGGTCGACATCGACGTGCTGCGGGGGGACCGCGAGCCGGACCTGACGCTGTTCGCGGCTTGAGCGCGCTGCATCGGGGGTAGCTCTCCGATGATGAGCGAGTCGCGCAGCACGGTTGCGTACCGGGCGGTCCTGCTGGCGGCGGCGCTGGTCGTCTTCGGGCTGCTCTTCAAGCAGCTGCTCACGCTCCTGCTGGCCGTCCTGATCACGGTGATCGTCGCGATCGCCATCTCGGCGTTCGCCGAGCGGCTCGAGCGCCGACACGTCCCGCGCCCGATCGGGGCGCTGCTGGCCGTCCTGCTCGGGCTCGGGATCGTCGCCGGGATGCTGGCGCTGATCATCCCGCCGTTCATCGACCAGATGAACGAGTTCGCCGACGACGTGCCGAGCATCGTCGACGACCTGCGCGACCAGGTCCACGACATCACCGGCGCCAAGCCGGGCGAGATCTCGGATCAGGTCGACGAGGCCGTCGATCGCTATGTCGCGGATCCCGGCAACGTGATCGGGCCGATCACCTCGATCGGGCTGGGCGTCGTCGGGATCCTCGGGGCGATGGTCCTGATCCTGATCACCGCCTACTACATGGCGGTCAGGCCGGAGCCGCTGGTCGAGGGCCTACGCCGGCTCGTCCCCCCGCCGCACCGCGACCAGGCCGACCGGATCATGCGCCGACTGCGCCGCTCGTGGGTCGGCTGGATGCAGGGCGTCGCCGCGGACATGCTGATCTCCGGCGTGCTGCTCTACATCGGCCTGACCCTGGTCGGGCTGGACTTCGCGATCTTCTTCGCGGTGCTGACCGCGCTGTTCTCCGTCATCCCGTACTTCGGCGCGATCGCCAGCGGCATCCCGCCGGTGCTGTTCGCGCTCACCGACTCGCCCGGCAAGGCGCTGCTCGTGATGGTCATCTACGTGGCGGTCCAGCAGATCGAGGGCAACCTGACGATCCCGCTCGTGATGTCGCGCACGGTCAAGCTGCACCCGGCGCTGATCGCCGGCGGCGTCGTGGTCGTCGGCCAGCTGTTCGGCTTCGTCGGCCTGATCGTCGCGGTGCCGATCCTCTCGCTGGTCGTCGTCCTCGTCGAGGAGCTGTGGGTCCAGCCGCTCGAGGAGAGGCACCGATTACGGGAGCGCGAGGCGATCGACCTGCCGCCGCTCGCGGAGGACCTCGAGGAGGAGCGGCCTAGAGCTTGATCGCGGCGATCACGATCGAGGCGGCGACGCAGACGACGATGACGACCTGCATCCAGATCCAGAAGCGCGGCATCGCGATCGATCCTAGTGGCGCGACCGTGACGAGGGCCCGACGGGCGAGCCTATGATCGATTGCGTGATCGGCTCGATCATCGTCGGCACCGACGGGTCCGACACCGCGTCGGAGGCGGTGCGCCAGGCGACGGAGCTGGCGCGCGCGCTCGGCGCGCGCGTCTACCTCGTGAGCGCCTACGAGCCGGTGCCCGAGAGCCGGCTGCGCGTCGAGCGCCTCGAGGTTCCCGACGACCTGCAGTGGATGGTCAACCCCCGTGCGGACGTCGAGCAGACGCTGGAGGAGCAGGCCACGGCGATCCGCGCGGCCGGAGTCGAGGTGGAGACGCTCGCCCGCGAGGGCGACGCCGCCGACGCGATCCTCGACATCGCCGAGCAGAAGGGCGCCGACCTGATCGTGATCGGCAACAAGGGCATGACCGGCGCCAAGCGCTTCCTGCTGGGGTCGGTGCCGAACAAGGTCTCCCACCACGCTCCGTGCTCGGTCCTGATCATCAGGACCTCCTGATTCGGCTGTGGCGACGGCCGGCGCCCTAGCGCAGCGCGGCCGCGGCGTCCAGCAGTCCCCAGCCGTAGCGCGGGTCCCAGCCCGGCGCGCCGAGGTCGCGCGCCGTCGACTCCAGGCGCCGCTCGACCGCGCCGGGAGCCGGGTCGGCGCCGAGCCGGCCCGAGCCGATCAGCAGCGCCGCGACGCCCGCGACGTGAGGCGCGGCCATCGATGTCCCCTCGTAGCCGCCCGGCAGGCCGAAGCGCGCCACGCTGCCGGCGAACGTCTGCTGGAAGATGAACTCCCCGCGCAGGTCGGGCCGGCAGGCCGAGACGTCGTAAGGGGTGTCGCTGTTGGCGGCGTCGGCGCCTCCGCCGGGCGCCGCGATGTCGACGTGGGGACCGCTGTTCGAGTACTCGGCCTGACAGCCGTGGACCGTCGTCGCGGCCACGGCGACCACGTTCCTGGCCCGGGCGGGGTAGGCGACCTGGGGGGTCCCCTGGTTGCCGGCGGCGGCGACGACCACGACGCCGCGGCTGCGTGCGTAGCGCAGCGCTGAGACGACGTCGGGGATCTGCGCGGAGCGCACGGCGGCGTCGAACTCGAGGCTGAGGTTGATCACGTCGGCGCCGTTGCGGGCGGCGAAGCGGATCCCGCGCGAGATCGCCAGCGTGTCGCCCGCGCCGGTGGCGTCGAGCACGCGCACCGGCATGATCCACGCGCGGTAGGCGATCCCAGCCGTCCCGAGGCGATTACCGGTGCTCTGGGCGATCGTCCCCGCGACGTGCGTCCCGTGGCCGTTCTGGTCGTTCGGACGGCGATCCCCGGCGACGAAGTCGTAGCCCGGAACGAAGCGCCTGAGATCGGGTGCGCGCCGGAAGCGCCGGAAGCGCTGGTAGGCGACTCCCGTGTCGAGGACGGCGACGACCGTGCCGAGCCCGCCGGGACGCTGGGCCTGGCGGGCGATCCCCCAGGCCTCGGGCATGTTGATGCCGGCCGGCCCGGCGAGGTTCCACTGGACCGGGAAGGCGGGGTCGTTCGGCGTGTAGGCGCTCGCGTGGGCGATGTAGTTGGGCACCGCGTAGGCGACGCCCGGCCGGTCGCTCAGCTCGCTGACCGCCTGCCGGACCGTCTCGCCCTCGTCGACCGCCACCACCTTCGACGCGGTCGCGCCCTCCTGCCTGACGATCACCTCGCCGGGGACGTACGGCGCCGCGGCCAGGGCAGGGCCGGCCGTCATAGCCGCGAGGGCTAACGAGGCCAGCGTCGCCGGGAGAAGGAGGGCTCGAAGCATGGGTTACGGTCCAATCAGCAGTGTACGTAGAGGCCAACCCCCAGAACGCGGGCAAGTTGCCGTCCGCCCGGCAGCGGTCTCGCGGAGGGTCCGCTTGAGGGCGTGCGTCACCGGCGCGACGGGCTTCGTCGGCGGCCATCTGACACGCGAGCTGATCGAGCGCGGCCACGAGGTCCGCGTGACCTACCGCAACGCCGATCGGCTCGCGCGACTTGGAGGGCTCGAGCCGGAGCTGGTGCGCGCCGACATCCTCGACCGCGGGGCGATGCGCCGGGCGGTCCGCGGCTGCGACGTGCTGTTCCACACCGCCGGCCTGGTGGCATCGAAGCCGGTCGACCGCGTCTGGGACGTCAACGCCCTGGCGCCGCGGATCGCGGTCGAGGCGGCCGCCGCCGAGGGCGTCGGGCGCGTGGTCGTGACCTCGAGCGTCGCGGGCATCGGACCGGTCGAGCGCGGCAAGGCCGGCGCCGAGGACGATCTCTACAGGGGTGGCGGGCTCGGGCTGACCTATCCCGACGCCAAGCACGAGGGCGAGATGGAGGCGCTGGCGGCCGGCGCGCGGACCGGCGTCGAGGTGATCGTGACCAATCCCGCCTACGTCCTCGGCGTGCCGGTCGACCGGGCCCAGCCCGGCGAGACCTCGACGCGGATCATCGGCAACTACCTGCGCGGGCGGCTGCCGGCGGTGGTCGACGGCGGCACGACGATCGTCGACGTGCGCGACGTCGCCAAGGGCCACATCGCGGCGGCCGAGCGCGGCAAGCCGGGCGAGCGCTACGTGCTCGGCGGCACGAACACGAGCTGGCCCGAGCTGCTGGAGCTGGTGGCGACGCTGTCGGGCGTGCGTCACCCGCTGGTCGTCCTGCCCGCCGAGGTGGGCGCGCTCGCGCGGCGGGCCGAGGCGCTGCGGCTTCCGCTCGCGGTGTCGGCCGAGGGCATGGTGCTGATGGGGCAGAACTGGTGCTACTCGTCGCGCAAGGCGAAGCGCGAGCTCGGCTATCGCCCGCGCGCCCATGCGACGACCGTAGGCGACACGGTCGACTGGTACCGCGAGCTGATCGACGCCGGCGTGCTCGACCGCGGCTCGGCGTCGCCGCTTTCGGTCTGGGCCGCGGGCCTGCGGCTAGCCGAGCGGACCGGCGCGCTGAGGGTCGTCGACGCGGTCGGCCGGCGTGCCGGCCGGCGGCTGATCGCCCGCTGAGGCGTCGGCGATGGCGAGCCCGTTCTTCCCGCGCGACGAGTACTTCATGCGGCTCGGCCTGCGCGAGGCCGAGCGGGCGCTGGAGCACGAGGACGTGCCGGTCGGCTGCGTGATCGTGCTCGACGGCGAGGTCGTGGCCGCGGCTCGCAACGAGCGCGAGCTGCGCGGCGATCCGACGGCGCACGCCGAGGTGCTCGCCTTGCGCGAGGCGTCGAAGCGGATCGGGAGCTGGCGCCTCGACGGCTGCGCGCTCTACGTGACCCTCGAGCCGTGCGCGATGTGCGCCGGCGCGATCGTGCTCGGGCGGGTTCCGCGCGTCGTCTACGGCGCCGCCGATCCGAAGACCGGCGCCGCCGGCTCGGTCCTCGACGTGCTCGCCGAGCCGCGGCTCAACCACCGCCCCGAGGTCGCCGGCGGCCTGCTCGCCGAGGACTCCGCCGAGCTGCTGCGCGCCTTCTTCGCCTCCCGACGCTAGCGACTTCCCTCCCGACGGGCCCTCAGCCGGCGTAGCGGCGGGCGATGCGGGCGACCGAGCCGCCGTAGCCGCCGCCGAAGAGGACGGCGTGGACGAGCAGGGGGAAGAGCTGCCACAGCTCGACGCGCTCGCCGTGGCCGTCGGCGAGCGGGGTCGCCTCGGCGTAGGCGGCGAAGCAGCGCTCGCTCGGGCCGCCGAAGAGGCGCAGCATCGCCAGGTCCACCTCGCGATGCCCGCCGTAGGCGGCGGGATCGATCAGGTGCGGCCGGCCGTCGGCGTCGGCGAGGACGTTGCCGGTCCAGAGGTCGCCGTGCAGGCGGGCGGGCGGCTCGGGCGGACCCGCCAGCTCCGGAAGCCGCTCGCAGACGCGGTCGATCAGCGCCTCGGTCCTGTCCGGCAGCGCGTTGCGCTCTACCGCCTGCCGCGTGAGCGGATGCAGGCGATGCTCGGCGTACAGCTCGGGCCAGGTCCCGGCCGGCCCGTTCGGCAGCGCCAGCGGCCCGATGCGCAGCGGCCGTGGCCCTCCGAAACCGTAGGCCCCGGCGGCGTGGACGGCGGCCAGGCCGCGTCCGAGCTGCTCCTCGCCCGCGCCGTCGAGGCGGCCCTCCTCGATCCATTCGAGTGCGAGCAGGCGCGGACCGGGCTCGGCCGCCGGGCCCTCGCCGAGCCCCTCCGGGTCCGGGTCGGCGACCGCGAGGACCCGCGGAACCGCGAGCGCTCGTGGCTGCGCGAGCCAGTCGAGGCCGGCGGCCTCGGCGGCATAGCCGCCCGGCGCCGCGTCCGCGGCCGTCTTCACGAACGCCGTACGGCCGTCCTGGAGCTCAATCCGCCAGGCGTCGTTGAGGTCTCCGCCGGACACCCGCCGCCCATTCGCGACTGCGGAGCCGAGCGCCGCGGCCACGGCCTCCGCCAGCTTCGCGGGAACCGTCACGCGACCCGGGCGCGCACCTCGGCGAGCAGGCCCTCGCAGGCGCGCGTGACGAGATCGAGCACGTCCTCGAACCCGTCGGGCCCGCCGTAGTACGGGTCGGGCACCTCGAGGTCGCCGGCGGCCACCGCGTCCGGGTCGTACTCGCGCAGCAGCCTCACTCGCTCGCGAGCATCGGCGTCCGGCGCCAGCGCCTGCAGCTCGTCGTGGTTGGCGCGATCCATCGCGAGGATCAGGTCGAACGCCTCGAAGTCCGCGACGTCGACCTGGCGGGCTCGGCCGTCGAGCTCTATCCCGCGCTCGAGGGCGGCCGCGGCGGAGCGCTCGTCGGGCGAGTGGCCGACGTGCCAGCTGCCCGTCCCGGCGCTGTCGATCTCGACCAGGTCCTCGAGACCCTCGTCGCGCACGAGGTGGCGCATCACGCCCTCGGCGGTCGGCGAGCGGCAGATGTTGCCGAGGCAGACGAACAGCAGGCGCATCGGCGGCGTCCTCAGACGGGGGCGCCGGTCTCGACCGCGTCGAGCACGCCGAGCAGCTCGCCGACACGGCAGACCAGCAGCCGCTCCTCCTCGACCTCGATCCAGACGCCGGCCGAGGCCGGGAAGACGACGTGGTCGCCGGGCTTGACCGGCATCTTGACGCCGACCGACTCCCACCAGTCGAGGCCCTGGCCGATCGCCAGCACGATGCCGTGCTGGGGCGGCGGCTCGTTCGTCCCCGGCGGGACGACGAGCCCGGACCGGCGGACGCGGTCGGGGTCGAGCTCCTTGATCACGACGCGGTCGAACAGCGGTCGCAGCTCCTGGCGCATGTGCCGAGGATACGGCCCGCTCGTCCGCCGCAAGCGCCCGGCCGCCGGCTCCCAGTGGAGGGCATTAGTGTCCGCCGCATGACCACGACGACGACGCCGGGCGCCGACGCCTACACGATTCCCCAGGAGTTCCAGGACTTCCGCGACACGATTCGCGACCTCGTACGGGGAGAGGTCGCGCCGCGCGCCGCCGAGATCGACCGGACCGGCGAGTACCCGTGGGACGTCCGCAAGGCGTTCGCCGAGCACGACCTGCTCGGCCTGCCGTTCCCCGAGGAGCTCGGCGGCACGGGCACCGGCACGCTGATGCTCAACATCGCGATCGAGGAGGTCGCGAAGGCGTGCGCCTCGTCGGCGCTGATCCTGATGATCCAGGAGCTCGGCACGCTGCCGATCCAGCTCCACGGAACCGACGAGCAGAAACAGGCCTGGCTGCCGAAGTGCGCCACGGGGGAGTGGACGCCGGCCTTCTGCCTGTCGGAGCCCGAGGCCGGGTCCGATCCGAGCGCGATGCGGACGACCGCGGTGCGCGACGGCGACGAGTGGGTGATCGACGGCACCAAGAACTGGATCACCAACGCCTCGGTGGCCGACTTCTACATCGTCTTCGCGGTCACCGATCGCGAGAACCGGCGCTTCTCGGCGTTCGTCGTCGAGAAGGACCGCGACGGCTTCTCGGTGCCGAAGCTCGAGCACAAGCTCGGCATCAAGGGCTCGCCGACCGGCCAGCCGGTGCTCGAGGGCGTGCGCGTTCCGGCCGACCACCTGATCGGCGAGGAGGGCCGCGGCATGGCGGTCGCGCTGTCGACGCTGGAGCGCACGCGGCTCGGCGCCGCCGCCCAGGCCGTCGGCATCGCCCAGGGCGCGATCGACTACGCCGCCGGCTACGCCAAGGAGCGGATCTCGTTCGGCAAGCCCATCTTCGACCACCAGGCGATCGCGTTCAAGCTCGCCGACATGGAGACCAAGACCGCCGCCGCGCGCGAGCTGCTCTACAAGGCCTGCGCGATGGCCGACCGCAACGAGCGCGGCCTCGGCAAGTACTCCTCGATGGCCAAGCTGTTCGCCTCCGACACGGCGATGGAGGTCACCGTCGAGGCCGTCCAGGTCCTCGGCGGCTACGGCTACGTCGACGAGTACCCCGTCGAGCGCATGATGCGCGACGCCAAGATCACCCAGATCTACGAGGGCACGAACGAGATCCAGCGGATGGTGATCTCGCGCGCGATGCGGTAGCCGATCGAGACCCGCGAGGGCCATGTGGACCCGCCGCGCCGGCCGCCCTCCGCTAGCCTCTCCACCGTCCCGAGCGGACCTCGGAGAGGTGCCGGAGTGGTTGAACGGGGCGGTCTCGAAAACCGTTAAGGGCGGCAACGTCCTTCGAGGGTTCGAATCCCTCCCTCTCCGTTCCGGTTGCGCTGCGCCGGTGTAGTCGCGTGGAGCGTTATACTCGCCGAGTATGACTGGACGGATAGGGGCGAAGGGACAGGTCGTCATCCCGAAGGCGGTACGTGAGCGTGCACGCCTGCATCCCGGCGACGAGGTGGACTTCGAGCTCGATGACGACCGGATCACGCTCGTCGTGCGTCGACAGCCGGCACGGCTCGGCGGACGATTCGTTCACAGCGGCATGTCAGCGCGCCTGCTCGAGGACCGGGCGCGCGAGCCGAGGTGAGCGTCTGTCTCGACTCCTGGGCCCTCCTCGCCTGGCTCGACGGCGAGGAGCCCGCGCTTTCGCGCGTCGAGGAGCTGATCGCGACACGCCCGGTCACGAGCTGGGTGAATCTCGTCGAGGTCTACTACCGAATCGAGCGCGATCACGGCCGGCTCCAGGCTGACGACACGCTGTCGTCCCTGCGAGCGACTCTCTCGCTCGACCTTCCCGGCACGGCTCGAATGATCGAAGCGGCACGCCTCAAGGCGCGCGCGCCGATCGCGCTCGGAGACTGCTTCGCCGTCGTGACCGCGGCCGCCCATGAAGTCGTTCTGCTCACCGGCGATCCCGAGATCCTCCGGCTCGACGAGCCTCCCTGCCAGACGGAAGACCTCCGGCCATAGCCGCCGAGAAGCGACCGGGGTATCGAATTCTGTAGTGCCTAGTGTGGAAGCCTTCGACCGGTGTGCGGCGACAGCGGCCCCAGTCGTCGCTTTGGAGCCCGCTCGACGGTGTCGGCCCGCTCGGCTTTGTCGGCCCAGGCGAGCAGGCGCTCGACGTGTCCGTCGGAGATGCCCACGCGCGGATCGACGGGAACCAGCAGGGTGGGGCTTCGCCGGTCGGCCGCCCACTCGAGGTGGCGGTCGTCGAAGTGGTCGTCGATCCAGGCGGCGGGGCGCGAGCCGGCGTAGCGGTCGACGCGGTCGATCCTCCACTGCTCCGCCGAGCCGTTGCCCTCACGCCCGGGGGCGACCACGGGGGGCTCCTCCTCGAGGCCGAGCAGCGCGAGCAGGTAGTTGTCCATGTCGTGCTCCCAGCCGCCGGTTCTGACGAGCTCGAAGCGACTCGCGAGGGTGTCGACCAGCTCGCGTGCACGGTCGGACACGTAGGTCATGCCGTATCCCAGGGTGTAGACCCTCCCGGGTGGCAGGCTGGGCGAGGATGGGCTCAGCGCGATCGCTCCATTGACGTCGAGGAACAGCAGCGGTCGCTGGTGGGCCGCGGTCGCCGCGCTGGCAGGACGGGCCGCCACGAGGGCTCCTCCGTGGCGACGCGACGCGAAGGCGATCGCCGCCAGCGGCCCGAGCAACATGAGCATCAGCAGCAAGAGCGCCTCAGGGGGGGTGCCGAGACCGTCCTCGAGGTCGATCGGACCGCCCTCGCGCGTGTCGCCGAGCACACCACCGGCGGGCGTCGGCGTTCGGGTCCGGTCGGCTCCCTCGCCGGAGCCGGCCTGTGACGAGCCCGCTGCCGAGCCAAGCTCCCCGGAGCCGGCGACGCGTAGGTCGGTCGAGACGCCTCCCGACGCGCCGCCGTTGCAGAGGCCGCGCGTGCCGGCGCCGGTCAGCTGCCGCAGCGACGACAGCTCCAGTCGCAGCGCCTGTCCCGGGGAGATCCCGAGCCGCCGTGCGATGACTCGCCGCGACGCCGGTCGCCGGCCGTCCAGTCCGGCGCGCCAGATGAGCGTCCGTCGTCCGAGATCCGAAAGCCCGCCCAGACAGCCCTCGTGGTCGAGGACGGTCTCGCGGAGGCGTCGAAGAGGTCTGTCACGGAGCGGCTCGTCCCAGATACGGCGCAGGATCGCTCGCCGCCGTGCCGGAGGCGCGGTGGCCAGCTCGTCGAGCACGCGCGGCGAGATCCCGCTGATCGCGGTCGTTGCGGCCTCCGCCGGGTCGGCGCCCCAGGGCATGGCGCTGGCGGACTCGGCCAAGGAGGACGGCGCCTGTGCCCCGTCTCGGATCGGCGCGAGCGCCCGGCCGAGCTGGGGCGCCGATCGTCCGATGTCGCCCAAGGCGGGACCTCCCTTGGCGGGCCTCTGACCCGCCGGCGGACCGCCCGCTGGCGACCGGGGCGACGGAGCCCCCACCGCGGGTGCTCGTCCAGTGGGAGCGGAAGGCGGTTGGCTCGGCGCCTTCACCGGAGGGGCTTTCACCGGCGGGGCCTGGACCGGCGGAGCCTTCACGGGTGGCGGCCGCACGGGCGCCGGTGGTTGCTTCGGCGTGGGCGGAGGCTTGGGTGCAGGGGTCGGTGCCGGCACGGCCGGAACCTCAGGCAGGGAGACGTCGGGAGGTGGGAGCTGCGGAGCCCGCACGGACGGCGCCTCGACTGGAACCGGCAGCGCGACCTGCGCCGCGAGCGGCTCCAGGGGCAGCACACGGGCCTCGCCGCCCGCCGTCAGGCCCGTCGTACCGGCGACGGCCACTCCTGCGATCAGTCCGATGCGCGCTCGAAGCCCTCCGGAGCGCAGCGTTCGTAGCTCCATGTCCTGCTTCGTGTCTGGGGTACGGGTTGAGAGGAGACCCTTACCCGGGTGGGTCCGCCCGCAACCTCCTCCCTTCGGCAACTCCCTCCCGCAACTGCCTCCCCTGGGTCAGCCGGAGCTCGTCGCCGTCGCCTGCTCCCAACGCTCGTAGGCCTCTTGAACGGCCCGCTTGGCCTCGGTGTGGCGTGCGGTCGATTGCTCGGAGCGGGCCGGCGTGGACCAAGCCTCCGGCCCGGCCAGCTCGTCCTCGACGTCCCGCAGCGCCGCCTCGGCGCGCTCGACTTCGCGCTCGAGCGCCCCGATCCGGCGCCGGGCGTTCTTCGACAGGCCGCGTCCGCCGTTGCCGTCGCCCGCGCCGGACGCCTTGCCGCTATCGCCCTTGCGGTCCGCGGCCTTGCCGCCGCCCTTCGGCTGCTTGGTGAGCCGGCGCTCGGCCGCCTGCCCCTCGGACTGCGCCGCGCGCCGCTCCTCGCGCACGCGGGCGTAGTCGGCCCAGCCGCCCTCGTAGCTGCGCAGCGCGCTGTCCTCGATCGCGATCGTGCGCCTGCCGATCGCGTCGAGCAGCGCGCGGTCGTGGGAGACCAGCAGCAGCGAGCCGCCGAAGCCGCCGAGCGCGTCCTCGAGCGCCTCGCGGCTGTCGACGTCGAGGTGGTTGGTCGGCTCGTCGAGGATCAGGACGTTGGCCCCCGAGTTGACGAGGATCGCCAGCGACAGCCGCTGGCGCTCCCCGCCGGACAACCCGGCCAGCGGCTTCTGCGCGTCCTCGCCCGAGAACAGGAAGCGCCCGAGCAGGGCGCGCGCCTTGCCCGGCGTCAGCGACGTCTCGCGCTGCGCGACGTCGAGCACGGTGCCCTGGTCGCCGAGCCACTCGGCGTGCTGTGAGAGGTAGGCGAGGGTGACGTTGTGCCCGGTTCGCAGCTTGCCGGCGGGCAGCGGCCGCTGACCGGCAAGGGTCTCGATCAGCGTCGTCTTCCCGGAGCCGTTGGCGCCGACCAGCGCGACGTGCTCGCCGCGCTCGAGCCACAGCTCGGCCGGGTCGATCAGCGCCCGTCCAGATCCGCCGCCGTCGTCACCCGGGACGTCGATCCGCCCGCCCTCGAGCTCGAAGACCACCCGCCCCGAGCGCTCGGCCGTCGCAAAGTGAAACGACAGTCCCGCCTTGTCGCGCGGGTCGCGCTCGACCCGCTCCATCTTCTCCAGCTTCTTGACGCGCGACTGCGCTTGGCGTGCCTTCGACGCCTTCGCGCGGAACCGCTCGACGAAGCGCTCCATGCGGGCGATCTCCGCCGCCTGCCTGTCGATCGAGCGGCCGAGCGCCATCTCGCGGGCGGCCTTCTCCTTGCGCCAGGCGTGCCACGGCCCGGAGAAGAATCGCGAGCGCCCCGCCTCGAGCTCCAGCACCGACGTCCCGACGGCCTCGAGGAACCAGCGGTCGTGAGCGACCAGGACGACGGCCGCGTCGAGGTCGACCAGGTACTTCTCGAGCCACTCGAGCGAGTCGATGTCGAGGTGGTTGGTCGGCTCGTCGAGCAGCAGCAGGTCAGGCGTGCCGGCCAGCGAGCGGGCGAGCGACGCCCGGGTCAGCTCGCCGCCCGAGAAGGTGGCGAGGCGGCGGTCGAGCTGGTCGTCGCGGAAGCCGAGGCCGTGCAGCGGCTCCAACGCCCGGCGCCGCCAGTCCCAGCCCCCGGCGTGGTCGAAGCGGTCCTGGGCGCGCGAGTAGCGCTCGAGCAGCGAGGCGTCGTCGGGCCGCTCGGCCATTTGCTGCTCGAGCGCTCCGAGCTCGGCCTCGAGCGCCGCCGCGTCGCCGCAGCCGGAGATCACGTAGTCGCGCACGCTGAGATCGCGCTCGCGCGGCGGGCGCTGGTCGTGCAGCGCGACACGCGCGCCCTTCTCGATCGACAGCTCGCCGCCGTCGATCGACGTCGATCCGGCGAGCATCCGCAGCAGCGTCGTCTTGCCGCTGCCGTTGCGTCCGGACAGCGTCATCCGGTCGCCGCGCTCGAGCTTGAACGAGACGCCGCGGAGCAACGGCGAGCCCCCCATGTCCTTGTCCAGCCCGGATGCGATCGCGACCGCCATTCGGCCGACGATGGTAGGCGACCGGCCCCACACGGCTGAGAAGCGGCCCGGCAGCGCGTCACCGGCTCTAAAGCGCTGGGCCGGCCTGCCGATCAAGAACCATGCGCGCGAGGGTGGTCAGACGCCTGCGGACGGGCTCGCTCAACGGGCTGCGGCTCCTACTGGGCGTCCCGTGGATCACCGGACGGGTCGGAGGTGTCGCCGACGACGGCCGCCGCCAGACCCGTCTCGGCGCCTTCTTCGACCGCCGTCCGCTGCTGCTCCGCACCCTGGCGATCCTGGCGCTCGTCTGGGGCGTCGCCTATCTCACCTGGCGCGTCGGGTGGAGCGGGGAGGGCACGAGCCCGGTCCCCTTCGCCATGCTGCTGGCGACCGAGGTCTACGGCCTCTATGCGCTCGCGATGCTCGCCTGGTTCTCGTGGTCGCGGCCGCCCGCGGCGCGCCCGCCGATCACCCGGCCGCACTCCGTCGACGTCTACGTCTGCACCTACGACGAGCCGGTCGAGGTCGTCCTCGCCACGCTCGCCGGCTGCCGCGCGCTGACCTATCCACACACGACATACCTGCTCGACGACGGCCGTCGTTCGGAGATGGAGGAGCTGGCCGAGATCGGCGGCGCCGAGTACATGACGCGCCCGGACAACTCGCACGCCAAGGCCGGCAACCTGAACGCCGCGCTGCCGCGCACCGCGGGCGACCTGGTCTTCGTGCTCGACGCCGACCACGTGCCGATGCCGGACGCGCTCGACGCCCTCGTCGGCTACTTCGACGACGAGCGGATGGCGGTCGTGCAGAGCCCGCACGACTTCTCGAACCACGACTCCGTCCAGCACTACATGGTCGGCCGCCACGAGCAGTCGCTCTTCTACCGTGTCGTCTGCCCGGGCAAGGACCGTCACGGCGCCACTTACTGGTGCGGGTCGGCGGCGCTGATCCGGCGACGGGCGCTGCTCGACATCGGCGGCGTCGCGACCGAGACGATCGCCGAGGACTTCCACACGACGATCCGCCTGCAGCGCCACGGCTGGCGCAGCCGCTACCACGACGAGGTGCTCGTCCAGGGCCTGGCGCCGCACGACCTGGACGGCTACCTGCTCCAGCGCGATCGCTGGGCGCGCGGCAATCTCGCCGTCTTCCGGCTGCCCGAGTCGCCGCTGCGCGCCCGTGAGCTGCGACCGCTGCAGCGCCTCTCCTACCTGTCGTCGCTGCTCGCCTACCTGGCGCCGCCGATGCGCCTGCTGCTGCTGGCCACGCTCGGGCTGGTGCTGTGGACGGGCGCCCTGCCGATGAAGGTCAGCGTGCTCGCCCTCGTGGCGCTCTGGCTGCCGGCGGTGGCGCTCAACCTGATGGCCGGCTCGGCGCTCGCCCGCGGCTACATGCGGATCGCCGAGACGACCCACTTCGAGCTGCTGACGATGGAGATCTTCACGCGCGCGCTGCGCTGCGCCGCGATTCCCGGCAAGACCGCCTTCAAGGTGACGCCGAAGCAGGGCGTCGACGCGGGCGGCTGGCGCGCGGTCGTCAAGCTGCGCCTCGTCGTCCTCTGCGCGATCGTGCTCGCCGGCGGGGTCGCGCTGCGGCTGATCGACCTCTTCGGCTCGGGCCCGCTGCCGAGCCTTCCCGGCATCGCGGCCGTCGTCGTCCCGCTGCTCGGGCTGGTCGAGCTGAGACGCGTGCTGCGCACGCTGCTGCTCGCCGGCGGCCGGCGTCAGCGCCGCCTCGTCTATCGCTTCGAGGGCGACGCGCCGGCCCACTGCTTCTCCGGCTCGCGGGCGGTGACGGGCCGGGTGGTCGACGCGAGCGCGTCGGGGCTCGGGCTCGTGATGGACGCTCCGCTGCCCGTCGGCTCGCGACCGCTGGTGCGTCTCCGGCTCGGCGATGCCACCGGCGCGACCCACGACGTGCCGGTCCGCGTCGAGATCCGCTCGTCTCGCCCGGTCGGCGAGAGCCAGCTCGTCGGCGCCAGCATCGTCGCGATCGACTCGCAGGCGCGGATGCGCCTGATGGAGTGGTGCTACGTCGTCTGCAGCCACGAGCGCCTGCGCGGCCACCGCCCCGCGGTAGCCGGCCTGCCGCTCTCGGACGAGCGGATCGTCATGCCGGTCGACGACGCGCCGACGCCGCCCCTGCGGGTAGCGGCGTCCGAGGGCGCCGTCGCCTGAATCAGCCGATCGGCGCCAGCAGCGCGAGCTGGCGCGACTGGGCGAGCAGGGTGCCGTCGGCGAGGAACAGCTCGCCGTCCTCCTCCATCGTCCCGTTGATCGCGGCCGCGGTGCGGAAGCGCCCGAGCACCGGCTGGTCGGGCAGGCCCTCGGGCGGGAGCTCGGCGCGGAGGTGGACCGTGAGGTCGATCGTCGGGGCGATCGCCGGCGCCGTGAGCGGCTCGAGCGAAGGCGGCCACCACACGTCGGACAGCAGGACCGCGTAGGCGGCGTCGATCCGGCGTGGGGCCGGCGGCGCGATCCAGCCGCCGGTCTCCGCCGCCTCGCCGGGCGCGAGCTCGCGCCCGCAGAACGGCGAGCCGCCGAGCCGCGGCGCGATCTTCACGCGCGACACGATCGACGGCATGTCGGGTGTCGTGGCGAGCCAGGCGCCGCTCTCGGCGCTGTAGTCGCCGGGCAGCAGCCGGTCGGCGTCGCGGGCCGGCGCCGGCGCGACCGTAGGCATCGCCGGCGACCAGGTCGCGGCGGTCGGCAGTCCGGGTGTCGAGAAGGCGCCGAGCGCCGTCATGACCTCCTTGCCGCCCTGGCTCGCCGTGGCGCGCGCGGTCGAGAACCGCTTGCCGGCGCGCACCGTCTCGACCGCGATCTCGATCGGCCCGGGTTGCGACGGACGCAGGTAGTGAGTCGAGAGCGAGCGCAGCTGGCGGTCGCCGTCCGGGGCGAGCCACTCCTGCATCGCCCGGGTGAGGATCGCGGCGAGGTAGCCGCCGTTGGGCCCCGGCGGAGCGCCCCAGCCGTCCTCGACCTCACCGGCGAAGCGACCGCCGTCCAGCGCCCTCACCGCCGTCGCGCGGTCGAAGTCGGTCGGTGGCGCCTGTTGGTCGAGTTGCGAGCCCAAGGCGGCGGGGACGCTACATGCCAGGCGGCCCGCCGGCCTTCTGCGCGAGCGGCCGACAGAGATTTCGCCGTCGGGCCCCGGGCGCTGCCCTACGCTGAGTGCATGAGGGAGACGCTCCGGTCGCCGTTGAGGGCCGCCGCGATCGCGGCGTTCGTCGTCGGCATGCTGCTCTTCCTGCTGAACCCGCCCGAGCTCTCCGGCGCCGAGGACCTGATCACGCTCGCCATGGGCGCCATTGCGCTCGTGATCTTCACGGCCTGGGGGACGGTCGTCCTGATCGGCGACGGTCCCAGCGAGCCGGAGATCGAGCGCATGGTCCAGCGCAGCGAGACGCTCGCCAGGCTGCCCGTGCCCGAGCACGCCCCGACCGAGTTCGACGACCTGGTCAGAGAGGCGATCGACGATCTGCCCGACGAGTTCCAGGAGGTCCTGCGCCACGTACCGGTCGTCGTTTCGCACCTCGGCCGCGAGCACCGCGCCTACGGCCACTACATGGGCGACACCGTCGCCCGCGAGTACTACCCCGACAAGATCGTGATCTACCGCGACACGCTCGAGCGCGACTTCGGCCACGACCCCGAGCTGCTCCGCGCGCAGGTCACGCGCACCGTGCGTCACGAGCTCGCCCACCACCTCGGCTGGGGCGAGCGGGGCGTTCGCGACCTGGGCCTCTAGAGCGCCCGTCCCCGGAGGGCCGGGAGCTGCGGAGCGCTCGAACGCTCTAGATTTGGCCTACTGGAGAGGTGTCCGAGTGGCTTAAGGAGCACGCTTGGAAAGCGTGTATGCGGGAAACCGTATCGTGGGTTCGAATCCCACCCTCTCCGCTAGGCGGCGTCGCCTGGGATGACCAGCCGGACGTGCTCGCGCGCGAGCATCAGCACGGAGGCCGACCGGCTCTCGCCGCCGTCGAGCGGTGTCAGCTCCGCGTCCTCGATCGTGAAGAAGGCGAGCTCCTCGCGATTGACGTGGTCCGACAGCCTGCTGCGAAAGCCCTCGGCCGGGAGCGTCATCGAGCCGGTCACCCGATAGCGATCGGTCTCGACGACCACCTTCTCCTTGCGCAGGTCCATGACCGCCGATCCTATGGCAGCCAGGTGTCGACGACGGTCTCCGGCCCCGCTCGCCGAGCCGGTTCCGCCACGGGCCGGTCCGCGGCATGGGTACGGTTCAGGCGGTGAGCATCGCGATCGGGATCTGCGCCGCCGTCGAGCGCGCGCGCTGGCGCAGCTGGGACGACCACGTCGCCCTGACGCCGCGGGCTTACGTGACCGCCGTCCAGGCCGCCGGCGGGCTGGCGCTGATCCTGCCGCCCGACGACGACGCGGCCGAGGCGCCCGACCCGCTGCTCGACAAGGTCGACGGGCTGATCCTGGCTGGCGGCGCCGACGTCGATCCCGCGGCCTACGGCGCGACTCCGCATCCCGCGACGGTCGAGACGCGTCCCGAGCGCGATCGCTTCGAGCTCGGCCTCGCGCATCGGGCGCTGGAGCGGGGGATCCCGGTGCTCGGCATCTGCCGCGGCGGTCAGATGCTCAACGTCGCGTGCGGCGGAACGCTGATCCAGCACCTGCCCGACCTCGTGGGCGACGAGCGCCATCTGGAGACGCCCGGCACGTTCTCCGAGCACGACGTGGATCTCGAGCCGGGCTCGCTGGCCGCGCGCGCCGCCGGCGCCGAGCGGATCGTCGTCAAGTCCCACCACCACCAGGCGATCGACGAGCTCGGCGACGGCCTTAAGGCGACCGGCCACGCGCTCCCCGACGCGATCGTCGAGGCCGTCGAGTCGACCGACCACGGCTTCGCGCTCGGCGTGCTCTGGCACCCCGAGGCCGACGAGCGCAGCAAGATCGTCGCCGCGTTGGTACGCGCCGCCACGCCGCGGGTAGCATCGAAGCGATGAGCGAGTCAGGGGCGCCAAAGCGCGACACGCCGGACAACGAGGACTTCGAGGGCGCGCCGCAGGAATCCGAGCAGCAGCCCGAGGAGGCGCCCCCGGAGGTGGCGGGTCCCGGCGGGCGGGACGAGAAGCGCGGTGGGGACAAGCGCGGTGAGCGCGAGGGGGAGAGCTAGCAGCGCTGTGCGCGTCGGCATCCTCACGGGGGGCGGCGACTGCCCGGGCCTGAATGCGGTCATCCGGGCGATCGTCCGGCGCGGGCTGCGCGACGGCGGCCACGAGCTCGTCGGCTTCCGCAACGGCTGGGCCGGGGCGATCGCCGGCAACACGGTCGAGCTGACGGCGGCGTCGACCTCGGGGATCCTCCACCGCGGCGGCACGATCCTCGGCAGCTCGCGCACCAATCCCTACAAGGAGGACGGCGGCGTCGAGGCGATCGAGCGCTCATTCGCCGATGGCGGCGTCGACGCGCTCGTCGCGATCGGCGGCGAGGACACGCTCGGCGTCGCGCTGCGCCTGCACCGCGAGCAGGGCATCCCGATCGTCGGCGTGCCGAAGACGATCGACAACGACCTCGGCGGCACGGACTTCACCTTCGGCTTCCAGACCGCGGTCCAGATCGCCACCGACGCGGTCGACCGCCTGCACACGACGGCCGAGTCCCACGACCGCGTGATGCTCCTCGAGGTGATGGGCCGGCACGCCGGCTGGATCGCGACCTACAGCGGGATGGCCGGCGGCGCCGACGCGATCCTCGTGCCGGAGCGCCCGTTCGACGTCGACGGGGTGTGCGCGAGCATCGAGCGCCGCCACGCCGGCGGGCGGACTTTCTCGATCGTCGTCGTCTCCGAGGGCGCCAAGCCGGTCGGCGGCATCGAGACCGCCGACGACCAGCACGTCGACGCCTTCGGCCACGTCCGCCTCGGCGGCATCGCGGTGCAGCTCGAGCGCGAGATCGAGCAGCGGACCGGCTTCGAGAGCCGGATGACGATCCTCGGCCACATCCAGCGCGGCGGCACGCCGATCGCCTTCGACCGCGTGCTCGCCACGCGCTTCGGCGTCGCGGCGATGGACGCGGTGGCGGACGGCGCCTTCGGCCAGATGGTCGGCCTGCACGCCAACGACATCGTGCGCGTCGAGCTAGAGACGGCGCTCGCCGAGCCGAAGCTGCTCGATCCGAGCCTCTACGAGACCGCGGAAGTCTTCTTCGGCTGAGGGGGCTGGGTGCGTCGCACGAAGATCGTCGCGACGATCGGCCCGGCCTCGGGCGATCCGGACATGCTCGCGCGGCTCGTCGAGGCGGGCCTCGACGTCGCGCGGCTCAACTTCGCGCACGGCACGCGGGAAAGCCAGGCGGCGACCGCCGAGCGCGTGCGCGATGCCGCCGACCGCGCCGGGCGCCAGGTGGCGATCCTCCAGGACCTGCCCGGCCCCAAGCTGCGGATCGGCCCGCTGCGCGGGGACGTCGCCGACCTCCGCGCCGGCGACAAGCTGACGCTGGTCTGCGGCGAGGCGATCGAGGGCGACGCGACGCGGATGTCGGTCGCCTGGCCGGGGCTCGTCGACGCCGTCGAGCCCAATGACGAGATCTTCCTGGCGGACGGCTCGGTGCGCCTCTGCGTCGAGGCGGTGCGGCCAGGGCCGCGCGAGGTCGACGCGAGGGTGGACCTCGGCGGCGTCGTCGCCTCGCGCCAGGGCGTGAACATCCCAGGCGAGCTGATGTCGCTCCCCTCGCTGCCCGAGAAGGACCTCGAGCTGCTGCGCTTCGGCGAGTCGATCGGCGTCGACATGGTCGCGCTCTCCTTCGTGCGCCGCGCGGAGGACGTCACCGACGTGCGCGCCCACACCGACCTGCCGCTGATCGCCAAGATCGAGAAGCCGCAGGCGGTTCGCAACGCGGAGGCGATCGTCACCGCCGCGGACTGCGTCATGGTCGCGCGCGGAGACCTCGGGATCGAGCTCGAGCTCCAGCAGGTGCCGCTGGTCCAGAAGCGCGTGATCGCGCTCGCCGGCGAGCACGCGCGGCCGGTGATCACCGCGACCCAGATGCTCGAGTCGATGGTCACCTCGTCACGGCCGACGCGCGCCGAGGTGACCGACGTCGCCAACGCGATCCTCGACGGCACCGACGCCCTGATGCTCTCCCAGGAGACCGCCGTCGGAGCGCACCCCGTCGAGGCGGTCCGGATGATGGCGTCGATCGCCGAGCGCACCGAGCCGGCCGCGCCGCACGTCGAGTGGAACGAGCACCGCGTCCGCCGCGACGAGCGCGACCCCGGCTACACCGTCGCCTACAACGCCTGCGCGGCGGCGCGTCAGCTCGGCCTGGCGGCGATCGTCTGCCCGACGCTGTCGGGTCGCTCGGCGCGCCTGATCTCGGCCCACCGTCCGGAGGCGCCGCTCTACGCGCTGTCGCCGAGCGAGGAGGTCGTGCGTCGCTGCAGCCTGATGTGGGGGGTGCAGGCCGCGCCGATGGCTCACCGCGACACGACCGAGGACCTGATCGCCGACGCGGTCGAACGGGCGGTCGAGATCGGCTGGATCGAGCGCGGCCAGCGCGTGGCGATCACCGCGGGGCTGCCGAGCAACGCCCCCGGGACGACGAGCCTGCTGCAGGTCCAGGAGGTCTAGTAGGAGCGCTTCGCGCGGCTGCGTGACGGCGACGAGCCGCTCGCCTTCGAGCGCGAGCCGGACGAGGCGGCCTTGACCCGCGAGCCTGACGATCCGGCCTTCGCGCCCGAGCGAGAGGACGCCGGCTTCGACCGCGACGAGGTCGACCGCGACGCGCCGGACGCCGAACGCGACGAGGATCGGCGCGTCCTGCGCGAGCCGCCGTTGCGCTGCGACGCCGGGATCTCGTCGCGCACGACCTCCTTCGTCAGCGAGGCGATCGTCCTCTCGAGGAACTTGGCCATCCGCTCCTCCTGGCGGCGGAACTCGCGCGCCAGCTTGGCGGTGTCGCGGTCGCCGAGCGCCTCGGCGAGCGTCTCGATCGCGTGGTAGTTGGCGATCTCCTCGGCCTCGTTCCAGAACTCCGTCTTGGCGTTCTTGAGCATCATCTCGGCCTCGCCCGTGCCGCGAATAGCGTGCATCGGGCCCTTCGCGACGGCCATCGCCTTCTGCGCGGCGGCCTGGGCCATGCCGGCGACCTCGCCGACCGCCCCCGGGCCGGGCATGTCGACCGTCTCGACCTTGCCGCCGAGCTGCTTGACGCGGCGCTCGAGGCCCTTGGCCTGCTGCTTGGTCTCCTTGAGGTGATCCTTGAGACGCTTCTTATAGGAGTCGCGCGTCGTCAGCGAGATGTGCGCCTCGAGCGCGGTGACGAGCTCCTGCTCCTTGCCGTACGCCTCGTTGAGGTACTGGATCAGCTTCGCCTCGCGGGCCTGAAGCTCGGCCATTCGGGATCGCCCCTCTCGTCTCGTCGGGTCGGTCAGGTACCCAGGGGTCGTACCCGTGCGTGAGGTTCCGAATCATCGCGCGAGGGCCGCGATCGCCCGACGCGCCGATGGTCAGAAGTCGCCGGCGCGCCGGCGCACGCCGCCGAGGATCGCGACGATCGCCTCGAGATCGTCGCGGTCGGCGTCGCCGATCCCGAAGCCCTCGGCGTGCATCGCCTCGGTCGCGGCGCTCGCGGCGCGGCGCCCCGACGCGGTGATCTCGGCGAGCACCGCGCGGCGGTCCGCATCGTGTGGCACGCGCCGTACGTCGCCCGACCGCTCGAGCCGATCGACGATGTTCGTGACGCTCGTGCGGTGCACCTGCAGCCGCTCGCCGACCTTGCCGAGCGGAAGCGAGCCGCGGCGGCTCAGCTCGAGCAGCATCAGCGCCTCGTAGCGCGGGAACGTCAGGTCGAGCGGCTTGAGCAACGCGTTGAGCTCCGCCATCAGCAGCTGCTGGACGCGCATGATCGACGTCACCGCGGCCATCGGCAGGGCGGGCTCCGGACCCCAGCGACGCTCCCACTGGCGCCGCGCCTCGGCGACGAGGTCGAGTCGCTCGCCGGTGTCGAGTCCGGCAACCATCGCTAGAAGATCGGCGTCTCGCGGTAGTTGCCGAACACTTCCTGCAGCGCGCTGACGATCTCGCCCTCGCTGGCGCTCGCGCGCGCCGCCTCGATCAGGTGCGGCATCAGGTTCTCGTCGTCGGCCGCCGCCCGGCGCAGCCTCGTGAGCGCGGCGTCTACCTGGGCGTCGTCGCGCCGCGCCCTGACCGCCTCGAGCCGATCGAGCTGCTTGCGCTCGAGCGCTTCGTCGATGCGCAGGATCTCCAGCGGAGCCTCGCCGTCATCACGGTGGCTGTTGACGCCGACGACCGGCCGCCGACCCGAGTCGATCTCGTGCTGCAGCACGTAGGCGGCGTCGGCGATCTCGCGCTGGGGGAAGCCGCTGCGCACCGCCTCGACCATCCCGCCGAGCTCGTCGATGCGGCGGAAGTAGCGCCGCGCCGTGCTCTCGAGGCGATCGGTCAGCGCCTCGACGAAGTAGGAGCCGCCGAGCGGGTCGACGGTGTTCGTGACGCCGGTCTCGCCGGCGATGATCTGCTGCGTGCGCAGCGCGACCCGCACCGCCTCCTCGGTCGGCAGCGCGAGTGCCTCGTCGTACGAGTTGGTGTGCAGCGACTGGGTCCCGCCGAGCACGCCCGCGAGCGCCTCGATCGTCGTGCGGACGATGTTGTTGAGCGGCTGCTGCGCCGTCAGCGACACGCCGGCGGTCTGGCTGTGGAAGCGCATCAGCAGCGAGCGCGGGTCCTTGGCGCCGTAGGTGTCGCGCATCTCGGTCGCCCAGATGCGGCGCGCGGCGCGGTACTTCGCGATCTCCTCGAAGAAGTCGATCTGCGCGTTGAAGAAGAAGCTCAGCCGGGGGGCGAAGGCGTCGACGTCGACGCCGCGCTCGATCGCCCGCTCGACGTAGGTGAAGCCGTTCTTGAGCGTGAACGCCAGCTCCTGCGCGGCGGTCGCTCCCGCCTCGCGGATGTGGTAGCCGGAGATCGAGATCGGGTGCCAGCGCGGCAGCTCGGCGGTGCACCACTCGACCATGTCGGTGACGATCCGCATCGCCGGCTCGACCGGGAAGCACCACTCCTTCTGGGCGATGTACTCCTTGAGGATGTCGGTCTGGATCGTCCCCGAGAGCGCGTTGCGCTCGACGCCCTGACGCTCCGCCGCGACGACGAAGAAGGCGAGCATGATCGCCGCGGGCGCGTTGACGGTCATCGACACCGACACCTCGCCGAGCGGGATTCCGGCGAAGAGCGTCTCCATGTCCTCGGGCGTGTCGATCGCGACGCCCTCGCGCCCGACCTCGCCGAGGCTGAGCTCGGCGTCGGAGTCGTGGCCCATCAGCGAGGGCATGTCGAAGGCCGTCGACAGGCCGGTCTGGCCGTGGTCGAGCAGGTAGCGGAAGCGCTCGTTCGTCTCCTCGGCGGTGCCGAAGCCGGCGAACTGGCGCATCGTCCAGAGCCGGCCGCGGTACATCGACGGATAGACACCGCGCGTGTAGGGGAACTGCCCTGGCAGGCCGATGCGGTCCTCGGCGTCCTCGGGCAGGTCGGCGGGCGTGTAGAGCGGGGCGATCGGCTCCCCGGAGAGCGTGGTGAAGAGCGCGTCGCGCTCGGGCGCCTGCTCGTAGGCCTCGCGCCAGCGCTCGAGGTCTGGCGGGCCGCTGGGGCGAGGTGCCGCGGTCGGGGTGTCGTCGACCGGCTTCAAATCGCTGCTCCTCAGGTAGGTGGAAGCTAGATAGTAGGACTTCCACGCATTTCTCGCATGGCCAGCCTCAAGATGACCGGCGCAGCCCCTCGCCGCTTGCCTAACATGCGGCAGTCGATGCCCACGTCTCTCCGCAAGGCAGCGCGCCGGATCCTTCTCGCCGCGATCGCCGCCTTCCTCTGGCTGGCCGCGGCGAGCGCCCCCGCCTTCGCGCAGACGGTCCGGATCGTCACGCCCGACGCCTCGGTGAAGTCGGTCTCGCTGGCCGACGTCGAGGGCACCGTCGGCGCCAGGTACTGGGTCCGCAGCCGCAAGGGCAGCGCGCGACAGCCGGTCGACGTGCCGGGCAAGAGCCCGTCGCTCCAGGAGGTGCTCAGGGAGGCCGGCGTGGACTCGGACTACGAGTACCTGGCGATCCGGCGGCCGAACGGCGGCGGCGTGCTGCGCCTGAGCGAGGAGTACGTCAGCACCGGCGGCTCGCCTCCCGTGGTCTTCGTCGACGCCGACGGCGTGGTCAACCTGCTGCGCAACTCCAGCGGTCCGGATGACGTCAACGTCCAGGACTGGATCAAGGTCTCGTCGGGCACGCTCTCGCTGCGGCTGACCTCCGAGAACAGCCTCGACGTCGAGATCGATCGCTCGAAGGAGAAGATCGTCGAGGGGGAGTCGGCGACCTTCGCCGCCGAGGTGACGAACGGCAGCCCGGGCGAGAGGTACACGTTCCGCTGGGACTTCGAGGACGGCAAGAGCCCCACCGGGCAGAAGGTCACGCGCTCGTTCGGCTCCTTCGAGGAGCCGGGCAACTACTCCGTGAAGGTGACCGTGACCTCCACGAACGGCAAGGGGAGCCGGCGCACGAGCATCCTGGTCGGCGATCCACAGAAGAGCGACGCGGACAGCGGCGGCGGAGGCACGACGGGCTCCGGCGGGGCCTCCGGCGCCTACTCGGGCTCGAGCGGCGGGGGCGCGACCTACGGAACCTCGCCCGCCCCGTCGACCACGACCCCGGCCCCCGCCCCGGCCCCACCCACCACGTCGACGCCTCCCGTCGATTCGCCCGAGCCCACGCCCCCGGCCAGGAGCCTCGGCAACTCGGTCGCGGGCAACCTGCTCGCCGACATCTCCGATCCGCCGGGGTCGGCTGCGGCCTCGGCCGTGCGCGCGGCGCGCGAGGGGACGCCGCAGAACGACCACGACGACGACCCGGCCGGCATCCCGACCGCCGGCTGGGCGCTGCTGGGAACGCTGGGCCTCGTCACGCTCGGGGCGGGGCTGGAGTCGGGACGACCTCGGCGCATGCGCCTCCTACGGCGCTAGGGTTCCGCCGATGCTCGTGAGATTCGTCACTCCCATCCTGGAGCCGTGCCGATGAACACCAACGACGTCCTGATCGCGATCAGCGTCGAGGACATCCTCTTCGACGTCGCCGAGGCGCTGCGGATCCCGGTGCTCGTCCTGGCGCTCGCGGCCGCCGTGGTGGTCATGCTGGAGGTCGGCGCCCTGCTCGCCGAGCTGCGCCGCCGCCGCCGGCGCGGCACCCCCCGCCTGGAGCAGGGACTCGACGTCGCTCGGGCGGCGCTCGCCAAGGGCGATCGACCGACCGCGATCGGAGCGGTCCGCGCGCTTGGGTTCAACCGCTCGATGGCCGATGCGCTCGCCGCGATCGTCGAGCAGCGGGGCAAGCCCGACGCCGGCGACCGGATCGCCAAGCGGATGGCCGAGTACGACTACCGCTCGATGAAGCGGCTCGAGCGGACTCGGATCCTCGTGCGCGCCGGTCCGGCGCTCGGCCTGATGGGCACGCTGATCCCGTTGTCGCCAGCGCTCGAGGCGCTCGCCGAGGGCGACGTCACGAGCCTCACGGACGAGTTGCGAGTTGCGTTCAGCGTCACTGTCGCCGGCCTGCTGATCGGCATGGTCGCCTTCGCCGTCTCGTTGATCCGCGACCGCCTCTACGCCCAGGACTACTCGGACGTCGAGTACGTCGCCGCCTCGCTTGCGCCCCGTGGCGCGCCGGCGGACGGCAGGAGGGCGACGGCCGTCACCGCGCCGCAGCCGGCGGCGGCGCCGCCGGCAGCGACGGCCGCGTCCGGCGCTCCGAACGCCCCGGGAACGTCCGCACCGGCCGCCGAGCAGCCCGACAGGGTCACGGTGACGCCCGAAGCCAAGGCGAACCCAGAGCGGCAGTGATGCGTCGCGTGAACCCGCGCGCCCGGACGCGCGAGGACCGCGCCGGAGACCCGCTCGACGGGCTCGTCAACCTGTTCGACCTCGGCATCGTGCTGTCGGTCGCGTTCCTGCTCGCGGCCCTCTCGTCGCTCGACCTGACCTCCGCACTGTTCGACGACCAGGCCCAGGCCGGCAAGGCGCCCGAGGGCTCCGTCGTCGTCCAGCCGGGCGAGAAGGCGCGCTCGATCGACCTGCAGCCCGGCGCCCGTGTCGTCGGCCAGGGCGAGCCGGTCGGAACCGTCTACCGGCTCGAGGACGGCCGGACGATCATCGTCGAGCCCGAGGGCTCGGGCGGCAACTCCTCCCGGACCGCCCCGAACTCGACGCCCGACACGCAGACCAGTCCCGACAGGACGATCCCCGACGCCCTCCAGCCCGACTCCAAGAACCCCGCCGAACCGACCCTCGGCGCCCCGGACACCAGCACCGACTCGGGAACCGACACGACCCCGAGCGACACCCAGCCCTAGTAGACGGCTCGCCGTTACTGCGCTCAGTCCGCCGGGTGACGGACCTCGACACCAGGCAGACCTGTGAATCCGCCGCAGTCGGCCGTCACGACGACGCGGTCGGTGGCGCGTGCAGTAGTCGCTACCTATGAGCGCTCCTCGTGCTAGCATTGCTGGCATTGCTACCTATGCAGGCAGGTGAGAGTAGATGGCCGTGCTAACGGTGCGCAACATCGACGATGGATTGAAGAAGCGGCTGCGGGTACGTGCGGCGGAGAATGGCCGCTCGATGGAGGCTGAGGCTCGCGCGATACTGCGTTCGACGCTCGCTGGCGGCGGTGGACTTGACGATCGCTTGGGCAGTCGGATTCGGGAACGCTTCGCTGGGCTAGCCGGCGATGAGCTCGAGCTACCGTCGAGAAGCGAGTCGCCGCGCGCCGCTGTTCTGGACGAATGATCGTTCTCGACACCAACGTCCTCTCCGAGCTGATTCGGAGCCGGTCGGAGGCGCGCGTGGTCGAATGGGTCGACAATCAGGAAGCTGGGATGCTCGCGATCACCTCGATCACCGTCGCCGAGATGCTCTACGGGGTGGCGCGCCTTGCCGATGGTGCGCGCAAGACCGAGTTGTCCTCGGCGGTCCACGGGCTTGTGCGAGATGACTTCTCCGGCCGCGTGCTGGCGTTCGATGGCCAGGCCGCCGAGCACTATGCCGAACTGGTGGCCGAGCGAGAACGGCAGGGACGGCCGGTCACCATCGCCGACGCCCAGATCGCAGCGATCTGCCGCCATCACGACGCCACGTTGGCGACCCGCAACACCCGCGACTTCGACTCGACCGGCATCGGCGTCGTCGATCCCTGGCACGCGGGCTGAGCCCCGATTGACCTGGATTAAGGGGGTCGATCTTTCCCGGCCCCCGAAACGTCGGCTGAGGAGAGGTACCCTTGGGTCATGGCCAAAGTCGTTGAGAAGCGCTCAGACGGCACCACCGTCGTCGAGGTTCCGCCCGCCGACGCGATCGAGCTCAAGGTCGGTGAGGCCGTCGATGTCCTGCCCAAGCTGTCCGGGCCGACCCAGGATCAGCCCTGGCCGTTCGGGGCGCTCGCCGGCAAGTACCCGCCGGTTGAGATCGAGGACATCAAGGCCGCTCGGCGGGAGGCCCTGCTCGGCAAGGCCGAGTAGCTGACGCACCCGTGGCCGGGGTGGTAGCCGACACCCACGCGCTGCTCTGGATGCTCGACGGCATCGGGGCGAGGTGCGGCCGCTACCAGCGTGAGTGGCTGCGGCTGTAGTGGTGTGCGCAAGCCGGGCCGAGCTGGGAGCGGCGGCTGGTATCGACCGAGCGGCCGCACTCAACCGGTGTCGAGTCGATCAGCAGGAGATCGGCAGCGGTGCAGAACACCGCAATCAGCAGCAGGTCGAGCGAGACCCCCTTCGGGTCGGCGGTGACACAGAGCACCGCCGACTTCGACCCTGCTGCCTAAACCCCCTCCACCGCGGAATCAATCATCTAGGCGTGCCACTCGAGGAGTGTCTAACTGAGGCGATAGACGCACTGCCGCACTTCATATTGGAGTCGCTGCTCCAGCGCCCGGTTGTCGCAGGCAGCTATGCCTAGGCAGCCGGTCCGGCAGGCGCCGCCGAAGCCTGAGCATCCGATCGGCTTACAACACTGAATCCGTGGACGGGCCGACGATAGTGGCGTTGATCTCCGTGTTGGTGGCTGGAGCGACGTCCCTGGGTGCTCCGGTCATTGCCGGGCGTAATCAGCGTCGCAGCGACGCGGCACGCTTCAAGCAAGACCGGGCAACGAAAGACACGGACGAACTCCGCGGTCTGCTTGATGAGATAGCTGTGACCACGCCGGTAGTGCTCCAGAGGCAGGGCGCGCTCAGGAGCAAGCACAACACCTCAGGGAGCACTGACGCCAATGACTACGCCGACGAGATCAGTGCCTTCTCAGCTGCGCGTGAGGGCCTTCTGCACATGCATACCCGTTTGCTGCTTCGACTTGGGCGTGACCATCCGGTGACCGCGGCGTTTGACGCGGTCATGGAGGCCATAGACAGCGGAGGGGCTGACGTGATGACGCTGGTCACGCTCGACCAACCGCCCCGAGAGAACGGCATAGAGATCGCGATGAAGGAGCGCAAGGCGATGTGGAACGCTCACCAACGCTTCCTCGATGCGGCCAACGCCTATATGGCGACTCCGGTTCGCGACTGGAATTGAGAGCCCGACAGCGGCATGCTCTGCGTCTAGCGCTGCGTGTCGAGGCGGCTGCCTAGCTCTTTGAAGGACAGTCCGAGCGCTGTCGCAATGGCACGTATGGTGCTCCAGTGTGGATCTGAGTCGCCACGCTCGATGTTCCCCACGGCAATCGTCGTCAGGCCGGCATCGTGCGCTAGCGACTCTTGCGAGCGGTTCTGACGCTCGCGCTCTTGGCGCAAGACATCGCCGAGCACGGGATCGGGGCCGGAGGTTGCCACCGCTGGAACCCTGCTGACTTCACATGCCGCGCACAATATACGCTAGCTTATATAGCGAAGTTGATATACTGCGCTTTACATTCGGACGGGCGTCGAGCCACGTCAGGGCAGCGGTTGAAGGAGCGATGATGGTCACCAGGGCGGATACCCTCGGGATGGTGCGGGTCCGGTTCAAGCCCAGCCAACGCGAGGCGGCGATCTCGGAGCTGCGCGAGCACAAGGAGGTCCAAAACGGGTCGATGCGGACCTACAGACGCCGTGGCGAGCGCGATGACGCGCTGATTACCGCGACCCAGGAAAAGTTGGAGGCGGTCGACCGAGCGCTCGACCAAGCTGAAGGCAGCGAGCCTGGCCGACCAATGGAGATCGTCGCCCCTATCTGGCTCGTCCAGAGCCAGGTTTCTGGCGCCGCCGGCCTAGCGATCGAGCACTTGGCCGGGGCAGTCGAGGCTCTGCGTACGGGGGAGATGCCTGACGGTCGTCCTGTATCCGACGGCCGTGCCGCCGTGCGGCAGGCGGTGAAGAACGCCCGTGCCTGGAGCAAGACGCTACTCGCCGCGTATGAGTTTCGCGACAGTTAGGCAGCTAAACCGCTGAACCGGTTACGACGTTACGCGCTCGGCGTCCTGGCCTGGCGAGGACGCCTCCGCCTCAACGCCTTGCGGCGACCCATCGACCTCTCGAATCCACGCGTAAGGCATTGCGAGGAGTACCCCACGCCGCAGCGGTGCATGGATCACAAGGTCGGAAAGGGTGCCGACGTACTTCTCCTCGTCTGTCAGCACGAAGGCATAGAAGATCGCCGTTGCTAGAACGCCCATAAGGAGCGCCACCTGGACGTACGGCCCCGTTGGAAGGTCGCCGAGAACGATGACATGCGTGTACGGCACCGGATCTCCTAGCCACCTCTCGGCGGTCGACCCGTGAATGACCGTCCACGCGACGACGTACATGTAGAACGTCACGAACCCACCGATTCCGAGCGTCAGGGGTACCAGGCTCCAGGTCAACCGTCGCCGCAACGAGGGCCGGAGTTGCTGCTGGAGGATGGCGGCCTGCTTGTTCACAAAGTCTGGGTTGTAGGCGTTGTTTAGAAGCACCGAAACAAAGCTGTCCTCCGGGAACTCCTCTTGCTTCGACCCCAGCTTCTTAACGCTGTCGAAGGCGTCTCCGATGGTTTGGGCGTCGCCCGCGCCAGCCTCCGCGGCGCGCTCGAAGGCATGACTTCCAATACGAAGCAACTCCGGGATCAACGCTAGCGCCAAGGGCACCACCGTCAGACACGCCAGGGCCACGAACCGCCCCGGCCGCAACTCCGCCGCCGCCTGCCACAGATCGGCCGAAAAGAGCGGCACCACAAGGACGATCAACGCCACCGGAAGCAGTAGCGGCGCCCCCTGGACGAACCGGCGCGCTCGGGACACGGCTACGATCGCTGCCACCAACGCAGCCGTCAATCCATGCGTGAGCGCGGCGTCGTGTAGCGGCGCGTAGAGGAGCTGCGCGATCAACGTACCGACCCAGCTAACCCCAAGAAACGTCACCGTGAACGGCGGGCTGGTGATCCACGCCAGGACGAGAACTGCAACGAGCAGCATCGGTGCGACCAGCAGCACCGAGCGCCCGAGCTGACTCGCGACGACAGCGGCGTTGCCGAGGAAAAATGAAGCGACGAGGAGCATGCTCAGCCGCTCGCTCCCCACCTTGTAACGATCTGGCTCGTCCTGACAGAGCGCCCCCATCCAGGCAGTACGCAGACCCGTCACCAGGACTCGCCGAACGGCGTCCCGCTTAAGCCTCTCGTCCATGCGACCGCGACGCTACCCGCTGCGTCCGACAGGCGGCGCAACCCATCACCACCACATGCACTCTCCGAGTCGGGCACAAATCCGGCCCGGTCGCGTCTATGGCCGTGGATGCTCACCATTGGCAAGATCGGCGGTACCGGCGGCGGCCAGTGGCGGTCGTCTGAGTACTACACCGAGCAGGTAGGGCGGGGGCGGATAGGTGATCGAGGCGAAGGACACCCTCGTGCCGGCACCCAGGGAGCGCATTTCAGCCCACCGTGCAGCCCACTGAACGGATCTGGACCTCTCAGCGATTTCCGGGCCACCAGCGGGAAAGGCTCTGCAAAGCGGTTCCGAAGCATGGGCGCGGGTGGTTTCGAACCACCGACCTCTCGCGTGTGAAGCGAGCGCTCTCCCACTGAGCTACGCGCCCTTCGGCGGTCGATTCTAGGCGGGGGCGGAGCTCCAGCGCGGCGCGGCCCGGGCAAGGGGGTCGCGGTGGTCGTGGCCTGCTGGCGCTAGGATCGGCGATGGACCGTGCTAGGCGGGGAGGTAGCGGTGCCCTGCACCCGCAATCCGCTCTAGCGGGGCCGAATTCCCGTTCGAGGGCTCGGCCTTTGGGGTCAGTACGCCAGTCTGAGGCGTCGATGGCCGGGTCCCGCGCGGTGAGCGATCGCGAACCAGGTCAGGTCCGGAAGGAAGCAGCCTTAAGCGGACCCGCTCATGCGTCGCGGACCAGCCTGGCCGGAGCCGAGGATTGGCGGGCACGCCCGAAGGACCGTTTTCGACGACGGGTGCACGGTCCACTTTTCGCTCCTTCCGGGAAGGCGGATGGCGGCTGTCCGTGTCCTGGATACGATGGCTCGGATGCTGTCGCTCTACCGCCGCCACCGCCCCAGGACCTTCGACGAGGTGGTCGGCCAGGAGAGCGTCGTGCGCACGCTGCGCAACGCGATCGAGCTCAACAAGGTCCACCACGCCTACCTGTTCGTCGGCTCGCGCGGAACCGGCAAGACCAGCATGGCGAAGCTGCTCGCCTGCGCGCTCAACGCCGACGGTGGCCCCTCGGTCGCCTTCGACCCCGACGGCGCGACCTGCCGGGCGATCATGACCGGCGCCTCGCTCGACGTCGTCGAGATGGACGCCGCGTCGAACAACTCCGTCGACGACATCCGCGAGCTGCGCGAGAACGTCGGCCTCGCGCCGATGGGCGGTGCGAAGCGCGTCTACATCCTCGACGAGGCGCACATGCTCTCGCCGGCCGCCTGGAACGCCTTCCTCAAGACGCTCGAGGAGCCGCCGCCGCACGTCGTCTTCGTGCTCGCCACGACCGAGGCGCACAAGGTGCCGGCGACGATCGTCGACCGCTGCCACCGCTTCGACTTCCAGCGCCCCTCGCTCGAGCAGATCGCCGGAGTCGTCGAGCGGGTCGCCGATCAGGAGGGGATAACGATCCCCGACGCCGCGGTCGGGATGATCGCCCGCAAGGCCTCGGGCAGCTTCCGCGACGCCCTCGGAACGCTCGAGCAGCTCGTCACCTACGGCGGCAAGGACGTGGCGCTCGAGGACGTGCTCGCCAACCTCGGCGTCGCCGACGCCGAGCTGATCCTCGAGACCGCCGAGACGATCGCCGCCGGAGATCCCCGCGCCGCGCTGCTCGCCGTCCAGAAGCTGACCGCCTCGGGGCGCGACGAGGCCCAGTTCATGCGCGACCTGTCCGCGCACCTGCGCCACCTGTACGTGGTCCAGACGATGGGCGAGGTGCCCGACTCTTTCGCGGTCACGGCCGAGCACACCGACCGCCTCGCCGGCCAGGCGGAGCGGCTCCCCCAGGCCGAGATCCTGCGCACGATCGACCTGCTGGCGGCGGCGCTCGCGGCCGTCAAGGACGGCTCGGAGCCGCGCCTCCAGCTCGAGGTCGCGCTGCTGAAGGCGACCCAGCCGCAGTCCGATCAGTCGCTCCAGGCGCTGTTGCACCGCATCGACCGCCTGGAGGCGGGCCGTGGGGCAAGCGCGGCGGCCCCCGCCAGTACCGTCGCCACCGAGCCGCCGCCGGTTCAGCCCGCAGTCGAGCGCTCCGCCGACCGTTCGACGGCGGAGGCGCCGGCCGAGCCTTCGGGTTCTGGCCGTTCGACGGCGGAGGCGCCGGCCGAGCCCTCGGACACCAGCCTTTCGACGCCGGAGCCCGTCCCGCCGCCGTCACGCGACGAGCCGCCCTCGCGGCCCGCACCCGTCCAGCCGCGGCAGTCGCCCCCGCCGCCCGCGCGCGTCGCCGTCGCCGGTGGAGTGACCGCCGCCGCGGTCGAGGACGAGCCGCTGGAGGCGCCTGAGTCCGCGCCCGTCGAGCCCGCGGTCGCGCTAGACCTCGAGCGCGTCGTCAAGCTCTGGCCGGCGGTCGCCGACGCGATCCGCGAGCAGAACGGGATGGTCGCGGCGCTGCTCGCCGAGGCCCTCCCGACCGAGCTCGACGGTGGGCGGCTGACCGTCCAGTTCCCCGCCGACGCCGCCTTCTCGAAGAAGAAGGCCGAGGCCAACCGCGACCTCGTGACCGGCGCGCTGCGCAGCATCGGCGGCCAGGCGGTCGCCGTGGTCTTCGAGCTCGGCGCCGAGCGCGAGCAGCAGGCCACCGTCACGCTCACCGCCGACGAGCTCGCCGAGCGGCTGCTGCGCGACTTCGACGCCGAGGAGATCTTCGCCGACGACCATCCCGAGACTGAGGACCGATAGTGCCCAAGCAGCCGAACATGAACCAGATGATGCGCCAGGTCCAGCAGATGCAGGCCGACATGGCCAAGGCGCAGGAGGAGCTCAAGCACGAGACGGTCGAGGCGAGCGCCGGCGGCGGCATGGTCACGGTCAAGGTGAGCGGCGAGCTCGAGGTGCTCGAGCTGCGAATCGATCCCGAGGCCGTCGATCCCGACGACGTGGAGCTGCTCCAGGACATGGTCCAAGCGGCCGTCAACGAGGCGGTCCGCGCGGCGCAGGAGCTGGCCGCCAACAAGCTCGGCGCGGTCACCGGGGGCCTTGGCGGAGCGGGCGGCCTCGGCGGGCTCGGGATCCCCGGCCTCTAGCCGGATCGTCGCGATAGCGGCCGTCGCCGTGGCTACGCTGCAAGGCCGTGTTCGCAGTCCCGATCAACCGTCTCGTGACTGAGTTGTCGCGCTTTCCCGGCGTCGGGCAGCGGACCGCGCAGCGGATGGCGTTCCACCTGCTGCGCGTCTCCGACGAGGAGGCGCTCGCGCTCGCCGACGCGATCCGCGAGGTCAAGGAGACGGTCGGGGAGTGCGAGGTCTGCTTCAACCTCGCGACCGAGCCGCTCTGCCGGATCTGCCAGGACGACCGGCGCGACGGCCACGTGCTCTGCGTGGTCGAGGAGCCGAGCGACGTGATCCCGCTCGAGCGCACGAACGAGTTCAGCGGCCGCTACCACGTGCTCGGCGGCGCGCTCTCGCCGATCGACGGGGTCGACCCGGAGGACCTGCACCTCGCCGAGCTGCTCGAGCGCGCGGCGTCGGACGGCGTGCGCGAGGTCGTGGTCGCGACCAACGCCACGACGACCGGTGAGGCGACCGCGCTCTACATCGCCGACGCGCTGCGCGAGCGCGCGCCCGCGGTGGCCGTGACACGCCTCGCGAGCGGCCTGCCCGTCGGCTCGGACCTCGAGTACGCCGACGACATCACGCTCGGCCGCGCCCTACGTGCCCGCCGCACGCTGTGAGCCATGGCTGCGGTACTCGCCAGATCTCGCTCCAGCTAGCAGCGAAACGTTTGTGTAGGACCGATCTGGCTGCGCCCTCCGCTGGATGGCGCTCGGCTACTTCACGAGGCCGTAGTCGTGCTTGACCGACAAGTTGCGCAGGACGGCGTTGGCGAGCCGGCGCTTGGTGATGTCGCCGCGGCGTGCCGCGCGCAGGACGGCGTCGTAGGCGGCCTGTTGCTCGGCGGGCGGTCCTGAGATGTAGAGCAGGTCCGCGCCGGCCTGGACCGCGCGGACCGCGGCGCTGGGGATCGACGTCAGCGCCGTGATCGGAGGGTCGGCGAGATCGTCGGTCATCGCGATCCCCTCGAAGCCGAGCTCGTCGCGCAGAAGGCCGGTGACGATCGCTCGCGAGAGCGTCGCCGGAGTCACGAAGTCGTCGGTCACGTAGAGCCCGTGGCCGATCAGGATCGCCGGCGCGCCGGCGCGGATGGCCGCGCGGAACGGAACGAGGTCGCGGACGCTCAGCTGGTCGAGACTCGCGCTGACCTGCGAAGGGCCGAAGCGCGTGTCCTCGGTGCCGGACCCGAGGCCGGGGAAGTGGCCGGGCGCCGTCAGCACGCGCGCCGCTCGGTAGGCGTCGACGGTCGCGGTGACGTAGGACGCCACGTCGCGCGGATCGTCGGAGTAGGCCCGCGCCCCGAGCGCGATGCCCTCCGGAGGAGCGACGTCGGCGACCGGGGCGAGGACCCCGTTGATCCCCAGGGCGCGCAGCGTCGTAGCCGCCAGGCGCGCCTCCTTGAAGGCGCTTGCGGCCGACCTCAGCTCGGCCGCCGCCGTCCGCGGCGGCAGGTCTGGGAAGGCGTTGAACTCGCCGCCCTCCTGCGGCGCCATCACCCACGGCGCGACATGGCCCTCCTGGCGGGCGATCACCGCGGCCTCGCCAGCCAGCGCGGCGAGCTGGTCGCCGGACGAGTAGTTGGGCCTGTCGACCGCGATGCCGCCGAGGTCCTGTGCGCGCAGGCGCTGGAAGATCGGAGCGGTCAGGTCCTGACCCGGGAAGCCGAGCAGGAACAGCTGGGCCACCTTGCGCTCTACCGGCATGCCGGCCGCCAGGGACACGACCGCCCGAACAGCAGGCGGTCGTCTGCGCGGCGTCCGGTCGGTGGGCGCGGCACGCCGCTCGCGCAGGTCCGCGGAGCCGATCTCGGACGCCGGGCGGGGCTCGCCGCCGTCTGAGAGTACGACCGCGAGGGCGGCGCCCGCGGCCGCGAGCGCGAGGACTGCGACGGCGAGCGCCACGAGCTTCCAGCGGGGCATGTCCGGCGGCCGGGCGCGCATCGGCCGAACGCTAACCTCCGGCGGCCATGACCGGCGCCGGCTCGGACATCCAGACGGTCGTGATGAAGTTCGGCGGCACCTCGGTCGCCGATGCCGAGCGCATCCTCCACGCCGCCCGGCGGATCGTGCGCGCCTCGGAGGAGGGGGCCCGCGTCGTCGCCGTCCTCTCCGCTCGCGGGAAGACCACCGACGACCTGCTCGCGATGGCCCACGAGGTCTCCGACCGCCCACACCCGCGTGAGATGGACATGCTGCTGTCGACGGGCGAGCGGATCTCCTGCGCGCTCGCCGCGATGGCGATCAACGATCTCGGCCATGAGGCGATCTCCTTGACCGGCTCGCAGGCGGGCATCGTCACCGACGCCTCGCACACCAAGGCCCGCATCATCGACGTCCGCGCCGACCGCATCCGCGACGCGCTCGACGACGGCAAGGTCGTTCTCGTCGCCGGCTTCCAGGGCGTGTCGACCGCCACCTCCGACGTGACCACGCTCGGCCGCGGCGGCTCCGACACCACGGCGGTCGCGCTCGCCGCCGCGCTCGAGGCCGACGTCTGCGAGATATACACGGACGTCGCGGGCATCTTCAGCGCCGATCCGCGGATCGTCCCGGACGCGCGCAAGCTGCCGATCCTCTCGTTCGAGGAGATGCTCAAGATGGCGGCGTCGGGCGCCGGCGTGCTGCAGCTGCGCTCGGTCGAGTACGCCCGCAACCACGGCATCCCGATCCACTGCCGATCCAGCTTCGACGACGGACCCGGTACCTTCGTGGTCGGCGAGGATCAGACCATGGAGCGACCACTCGTAACAGCCGTGACGCACTCGACCGACGAGGCCCGCGTCACCCTCACGGGCGTCCCCGACGAGCCCGGCATCGCGGGGCGCGTCCTGACCGCGCTCGCCGACGCGAACGTCAACGTCGACATGATCATCCAGAACGAGCCGGAGTCCGACGGCAGCATGGCCGACATGTCGTTCACCGTGCCGCGCGCCGACCTGACACCGGCGCTCGACGCGCTCGAGGGCATCCGCGAGGACCTCGGCATCGCCTCGATCGCCAGCGACAACGCGATGGGCAAGGTGTCGATCGTCGGCGCCGGGATGCGCAGCCACCCTGGCGTGGCGGCCAAGACCTTCAGCGTCCTCGGCGACGCCGGCGTGAACATCGAGATGATCTCGACGTCGCCGATCAAGATCTCCTGCGTGATCCGCGAGGAGCACGTCGCCGACGCGGTGCGCGAGCTGCACACCGCCTTCGAGCTCGGCGCGGACGCCGTCCGTCACGAGGACGTCTCGGGCGACCACCGCCCGGTCGTCAGGTCGAGCTCCGAGACGACAGAGGCGTCATGACGATGCGCGTCGCCGTGGTCGGCGCCACCGGCGCCGTCGGCTCGACGATGCTCGGGATCATGCGCGAGCGCGACTTCCCTGCCAGCGAGGTCGTGCCGTTCGCGTCAGAGCGCTCCGCCGGTAGGACGATCGACTGGGGCGATCGGACCCTGACCGTCGTCCCGCTGGCCGACGAGACGATCCAGGGCTTCGACCTCGCGCTCTTCTCGGCCGGCTCCGGCGTCAGCGAGCGGTGGGGGCCGCGCTTCGCCGAGGCGGGCGCCGTCGTCGTCGACAACTCGTCCTACTGGCGGATGCGGGACGACGTGCCGCTCGTCGTCTCCGAGGTCAACCCCGAGGCGCTCGCCGAGCACAAGGGCATCGTCGCGAACCCCAACTGCTCGACGATGCAGATGGTCGTCGCGCTGAAGCCGATCCTCGACACGGCCGGCATCGAGCGGCTCGTCGTCTCCACCTACCAGGCCGTCTCCGGCACCGGCCAGCGGGCCGTCGAGGAGCTCCACGACCAGGCCCGCGCGGTGCTCGAGGCGACCGACATCCCGCCGGCCCAGATCTACCCGCACCAGATCGCCTTCAACGCGATGCCGCAGGTCGAGTCGTTCAAGGACGGCGACGACTACACCACCGAGGAGCGCAAGATGATGGCCGAGACGCGCAAGATCCTCGGCGAGGACAAGATCGCGATCTCCGCGACCTGCGTCCGCATCCCGGTCTACACCGGCCACTCGGAGTCGGTCAACGTCCAGACCCGCAAGAGCCTCTCCCCGGAGGAGTGTCGCGAGCTGCTCGCCGCGGCCCCGGGAGTCCAGGTCCTCGACGACCCCGCCAACGCGATCTACCCGCTCGCGATCGACGCCGCCGGCGGCGACGACGTCCTCGTCGGCCGCATCCGCCGCGACCCCTCCCACGACCGCTGCCTCAACCTCTGGATCGTCGGCGACAACCTCCGCAAGGGCGCCGCCCTCAACGCCGTCCAGATCGCCGAGCTGCTCTCAGCCCAGCGCTAGCCGTCGCCTCTGCTCAGATGCCGCCGGCGCCGCTCGCGGCGATCGCGGCGATCACGCCGGCAAGCCCCACTACGAGCCCGCCACTGAGACGGACCATCAACGTGCGCAGGTCGTTGACGTCGCCACGCAGATCGTTGAACTCGCGTCGCATCTCCGTCCGCAGATCGCGGATGTCATGGTCGACACGCTCGAAGCCTGTATGCATGCTTCGAGCAAGGTCGTCGAGCCGCTCGTCGGTCCAGGTCACCCGCTGCATGCCGCCCACGCTATCGGACCAGAGGCAGCAGATGTGCATAGAAGCGTGACAGTCGTGTAACGGCTTCCCGAAACATCAGCCCGGGCACGACTTCGAGCAGCAGCTACGCCGCAGCAGCCAGCCGAGCGACCTTCCGCTCGACGTCCTTCGTCTTCACCACGTGCTTGCCCATCCCCAGCTCCTTCGGCTCGAGCCCCAGCGCCAGACCGATCATCTGCGGCAGGTGCAGCACCGGCACGTCGAGATCGCGCTCGACGTACTTCGCCGCCTCCGGCTGCTGGAGGTCGAGGTTCAGATGGCAGAGCGGGCACGGCGTCACGAGGCAGTCGGCGCCGGCGTCGAGCGCGTCGGCGAGGTGCCGTCCCGCCTGGCGCAGCGAGGTCGTCTTGTTCATCGTGATCACCGGGAAGCCGCAGCACTTGCGCGCCCCGGCGTACTCGACCGGCTCGGCGCCGACGGCGTCGATCACGTAGTCGAGGTACTGGTCTCGCTCCGGATGGTCGGCGTAGCCGAGCCGCTTGGTCGGGCGGACGATGTAGCAACCGTAGAAGGGAGCGATCCGCAGCCCCTCGAGCGGCCGCACGACCCGCTCGCGCAGCTTGTCGAGCCCGATCTCCTCGACGAGCAGCCAGAGGAAGTTCTTGTTCCACCACTCGCTGTGCTGGCTGTAGGCGAGGCTCTCCGCGGCGAGATTGGAGTTGATCGTCTCGCGATAGCCGGCGTCGGCGTCGAGGCGCTCCTGGCACTCCGACTGCGCCCCCTGGCACGTCGAGCAGATGTTCATCATGCCGGCGGCCCCCTCGACCTCCTGGGCCATCGCGAACGTGCGCGCGTTGAGGGTGTCGACCAGCTCCTGGTTGTGCTCGGCGATCACGCCGGCGCCGCAGCAATTGGCGCGGTCGAGCTCGACCAGCTCGAGGTCGAGCTTCGGCGCCACGAGGCTCATCGAGCCGTGCAGCTCGGGGGTGAACCCGCGCGACACACAACCTGGCCAGTAAGCGAGCTTCACGACTCTTGACTCCCCTCGGCCATGGCGCCCTCCTCCTCGGCGGAACTCTCGCCGACGATGTAGAGGTTCAGCTCCAGGCGCTCATCCTTGGACTCGATCTCCTCGAAGATCCGCTTGACGTTCCTCTGGTCCGGCAGCTTGTGGTGGAAGAGCGCCTTGCGCGGCGTGATCTTCCCGGTCTTCAGGCCGCGGACAGCCGTCGGCAGGCTCGCGACGAGCTCCTTGACCGCGCCGGGCTCGGTCTGGCCCTTGATCAGCGAGCCGTCGCCGAACGAGCGCGGCAGCAGCTGCGCCTCGTGGAGGGTGCCCCAGCGCTCGATGATGTCGACGAACGCCTTCTCGTGGCCGTAGCCGTTGTTGCGGTCCTTGATCTCGAAGTCGTTGGTCGCGCGCCGGCGCAGGCGCATGATCTGGCTCATCGGCGCGACGTCCTTCGGGCAGACCTCGATGCAGGCGAAGCAGTGGGTGCAGTCGTACATCCCGTGCGGATCCTCGGCGAGGTCGCGCAGGCGCTCCTCCTCCTGGCCGTCGCGCGGGTCGCCGACGAAGCGGTAGGCCTTCGCGAGCGCCGCGGGGCCGACGAACTCCGGATCGACCTCGAGCGACAGGCAGGCGCCGACGCAGGCGCCGCACTGGATGCAGGCCATCGACTGCGTGATGTCGATCATCGACTCCGCCGGGACGATGTGCTCGCGCTCGGGCGGCGGGCCGTCCGGCAGCAGCCACGGGACGACTCGCTGGATCTTGCGCCAGTGGACCGCGTCCATGTCGACGATCAGGTCCTTGAGCACCGGGTAGTTGCTCATCGGCTCGACGACGATCGGGTTGCCGGGACCTGCCTTGGCAGCCGCCTCGCCGATCGCCGTGTTGCAGGCGAGCGCCGTCTTGCCGTTGATCCGCACGGCGCAGGAGCCGCAGATCGCCGCCTGACACGAGCAGCGGATGCCGATCGAGCCGTCCTGGTCGTCACGCGCGTTGAGGATGCCCTTCAGCACCGAGCGCTCGGACTCGACGTCGACCCTGTACTCGCTCCAGTAGGCCGGCTGACCCGACTCCGGGTCGTAGCGGCGGAGCTTCAGCGTGTACTCAGGCATGACCGTCCATCCCAATCCACGTTAGTACTTGCGCTCCTGGGGCTCCCACTGGGTCATCGTGACCTCGGAGTAGGAGACCTCGGGCTCGCCGTCGCCGTTCGCGGTCAGGTTGATGTGCTTGATCCACTCGTCGTCGTTGCGCTCCGGGTGGTCGGTGCGGAACTGCGCTCCCCGGCTCTCCGTTCGCTCGATCGCGCCGCGGACGATGCACTCGGCGTTGTCGAGCATGAACTGCAGCTCGAGCGCGCCGAGGACGTCCTGGTTGAAGACGCTGCCCTTGTCGTCGACCGCGACCGTCTTCGCCTCCTCGCGTAGGCGGCGGACGGCCTCGAGCGCGACGTTCAGTCCCGCCTCGTCGCGGAAGACGGCGCAGTGCTTGTCCATCACGGCGCCCATCTCGGCCCTGATCTCGGAGATCCGGCGGCCGTTGCGGTCGCGGCCGACGATCGCGTCGATCGTCGCGCGCTCGCGGCCGAGCTCCTCGCCGGACGGCGTCGGCATCCCGATCCCCCTGGCCACCCGCGCGGCGTGGGCGCCGGAGCGGCGGCCGAAGATCAGCGTGTCGAGCAGCGAGTTGGCGCCGAGGCGGTTGCCGCCGTGGACCGAGACGCACGCGCACTCGCCGGCGGCGTAGAGGCCGGGGACGTCGGTCTCGCCGTCGACGTTGGTCTTGACCCCGCCCATCACGTAGTGGTTGCCGGGCTTGATGCGGATCGGCTCGCGCGTGATGTCGACGCCGGCGAAGTCGCGGCCGACCATCACGATCTCGCGCAGCGCCTCGTGGATGCGCTGCCTCGGCACGACGGTGATGTCGAGCGCGACGGTGCCGTCGGGGAAGCCGCGGCCCTCGTCGATCTCGGTCTGCTCGGCGCGCGAGACGACGTCGCGCGAGGCCAGCTCCATCTTGTTCGGCGCGTACTTCTCCATGAAGCGCTCGCCGTTGGCGTTGTAGAGGTGGGCGCCCTCGCCGCGCGCTCCCTCGGTGATCAGCAGGCCGATCCCCGCGAGCGTCGTGGGGTGGTACTGCACCATCTCCATGTCCATCAGCGCGGCGCCGGCGCGGTAGGCCATCGCGATGCCGTCGCCGGTGCAGATCAGGGCGTTGGTCGAGGGGTTGAAGATCTGGCCGTTGCCGCCGGTCGCGAGGATCACCGTCTTAGCGGTGAACAGCTCGATCGAGCCGTCGCGGATGTTGCGGGTTACGGCGCCGGCGATGCGACCGTCGGCGTCCTTGACCAGGGCCGTGGTGAACCACTCCTCGAAGCGCTCGACCTCGTCGTGCTTCATCAGCTGCTCGTAGAGCACGTGGAGGATCGCCTGGCCCGTGATGTCGGCGACGTAGTAGGTGCGGGCGGCCGAGGCGCCGCCGAAGGCGCGCGTGCCGAGCCTGCCCTGCTCGTTGCGGTGGAAGGTGACGCCGAGATGCTCGAGGTGGAGGATCTCCTCGGGCGCCTCGCGGCACATGATCTCTATCGCGTCCTGGTCGCCGAGGTAGTCGGAGCCCTTGACGGTGTCGAAGGCGTGCGACTCCCACGAGTCCTCGGGGTTGAGCGCCGCGTTGATGCCGCCCTGGGCGGCGTTCGAGTGCGAGCGGACCGGGTGGACCTTCGAGACGATGCCCACCGACGCGCCGCCCTCGGCGGCCGCGAGGGCCGCGCGCTGGCCGGCGAGTCCGGCTCCGATGACTAGGACGTCGTGCTGGGGCATGGGTGGGGAGGAGGTGCGGCGGGCGCGATCCTATCCGAAGGGATTTCCGCTCCGCCTAGCGGCTGAGCGCCGGCGTCAACGCGCGGCGAACGGCGTCGGCCGTGACGATCCCTCGCAGATGGCCCTCGCCGTCGACGGCCATCAGCGCTCCGAGGCGCACCAGCCCCTCACGACCGAGCAGAGCCTCGAGCGGATCGTCGGCCGCCACGCGCAGCGAGCTCTCGCTGTCGCCGGAGTCGCTCGCCATCAGCGCTGCGACGGTCCGCGTCGGTCGTACGGGCTCGGGAAGGTCGGAGACGCTCTGCTCGGTGATCAGGCCGACGAGGCGGCCATTCGCGTCGACGACCGGGAACCACGGCCAGCCGTAACGCAGGAAGTACTCGTCGTAGGCGCGGTCGACCGCCATATCGGCGGGGATGGCGACGGGCTCGGCGTCCATCACGTCGGCGACGGAGAGCCCCTCGATCCGGCTTGCCAGCTCCGTCTGGACGACGGCCGATCGCGCCGCCTGGCTGAGGAACCAGCCGATGATCGCGAACCAGATGCCGGCTACGACGTCACCCCGGAGGAAGACGAGGATGCCGGCGCCGATCATCAGGAAGGCGAAGCCGCGTCCCAGCGCGCCGGCGAAGCGAGTCGCTCTCGTGCGGTCGCCGGTCACCTTCCACGCGACGGCGCGGGCGATCCTGCCGCCGTCGAGGGGAAATCCCGGCAGCAGATTGAAGGCAAGCAGCAGCAGGTTGACCGACCCGAGGTAGCCGATCACCGCGAGAGCCTCGTCATCGGTCGTGGCTTTGAAGCTAAGGGCGTGGGTCGCGTCGTCGGCGCCGGCGAGCGCGGCGGCGCCGAGCCAGCAGGCGATCGCGATCGCCAGCGTCACCAGCGGGCCGGCGACGGCGACGCGGAACTCCTCGCCGGCGCTGAGCGTGTCGCGCTCCATCTTCGCGACGCCGCCGAACATCCAGAGGTCGATCCCGGCGATCCCGATCCCCGACCGGCGCGCCTCGGCCGCGTGTCCAAGCTCGTGCAGCAAGATCGACAGGAAGAACAGCAGCGACGAGACGACGGCCAGCGCGAAGGCGGTGTTGCCCTCGGGGAAGCGCTCCACGTCCCCGTAGTAGCCCGAGAGCGACCAGATGATCAGGAACAGGACGAGGAGGAGGCTCGGGTCGGCGCCGATGCGGATACCGAAGACTCGCGCGAACTGGATCGATCCACCGCCGAACACACAGAGCATGGTGGCAGCCGGGACCCGGGTAATGTGCGCCCGCCCATGAGCGAAGGGAGCCCGGTGGCGAAGATCCAAGTGAGGAACCCGATCGTCGAGCTCGACGGCGACGAGATGACGCGCATCATCTGGGCCTTCATCAAGGAGCAGCTGATCCTGCCCTACCTCGACGTCGAGCTGAAGTACTTCGACCTCGGGATCGAGAGCCGCGACGCCACCGCGGACCAGATCACCGTCGACGCCGCCAACGCGATCAAGCGATACGGCGTCGGAGTCAAGTGCGCGACGATCACGCCGGACGAGGCGCGCGTCGAGGAGTTCGGGCTGAAGGAGATGTACCGCTCGCCGAACGGCACGATCCGCAACATCCTCGGCGGCGTGATCTTCCGCGAGCCGATCGTCATCTCGAACATCCCCCGGCTCGTGCCGGGATGGACCAAGCCGATCGTGATCGGCCGCCACGCGTTCGGCGACCAGTACCGGGCGACCGACATGGTCGTTCCGGGCGAGGGCTCGCTCACCCTCACCTACACGCCCAAGAACGGCGACGACCCGGTCGAGCTCGACGTCTACGACTTCCCCGGCGGCGGCGTCGCGATGGCGATGTACAACCTCGACGACTCGATTCGCGACTTCGCGCGCGCCTCGATGCGCTATGGCCTCGAGCGCGGCTATCCGGTCTACCTGTCGACCAAGAACACGATCATGAAGCGCTACGACGGGCGCTTCAAGGACCTCTTCGAGGAGATCTACGAGAGTGAGTTCAGGTCCGACTTCGAGGCCGCGGGGATCGCCTACGAGCACCGGCTGATCGACGACATGGTCGCCGCCGCGCTGAAGTGGGAGGGCGGCTACGTCTGGGCGTGCAAGAACTACGACGGCGACGTCCAGTCCGACACCGTCGCCCAGGGCTTCGGCTCGCTCGGGTTGATGACGAGCGTGCTGATGACTCCCGACGGCAAGACCGTCGAGGCCGAGGCCGCGCACGGCACCGTCACGCGTCACTACCGCCAGCACCAGCAGGGCAAGCCGACCTCGACGAACCCGATCGCCTCGATCTTCGCGTGGACGCGCGCGCTGTCCGCGCGCGCCCGGATGGACGACACTCCCGACGTCGCCCGCTTCGCCGAGACGCTCGAGCGTGTTTGCATCGAGACGGTCGAGAGCGGCAAGATGACCAAGGACCTTGCGCTGCTGGTCGGTCCGGACCAGCCGTTTCAGACGACACAGGAATTCCTCGCCGCGATCGACGAGCGCCTCGAGCAGGCGATGGCCCGTCAGTAGCGGCCGACCCGTCCACTACCCAGGAGACATCAACTCGTGAGCACTCCCGTCAAGGTAACCGTGACCGGCGCCGCCGGGCAGATCGGCTACGCGTTGCTGTTCCGCATCGCGAGCGGGCAGCTGCTGGGACCCGACACCGAGGTCCGGCTGAGCTTGCTCGAGATCCCCCAGGCGCTCGGCGCCGCCGAGGGCACCGCCATGGAGCTGGACGACTGCGCGTTCCCACTGCTCGCCGGCGTCGACATCAGCGACGATCCCAACAAGGCGTTCGACGGTACGAACATCGGACTGCTGGTGGGCGCGCGCCCACGAGCAAAGGGGATGGAGCGCGGCGATCTGCTCGAGGCCAACGGTGGCATCTTCCGCCCGCAGGGCCAGGCGCTCAACGGTCACGCGGCGGATGACATCAGGGTGCTGGTGGTCGGAAACCCGGCGAACACCAACGCCCTCATCGCGATGTCGAACGCCCCCGACATCCCGCGCGAGCGCTTCACGGCGATGATGCGCCTCGACCATAATCGCGCCATCTCGCAGGTCGCCAGCAAGCTGTCGCGCCCGGTTGCGGACATCACCAACATGACTGTCTGGGGCAACCACTCGGCGACTCAGTACCCCGACCTCTTCCACGCGCGGGTCGGCGGAGAGGTCGTCGCCGACGCGGTCGGCGATCGGGAGTGGATCGAGAGCGACTTCATCCCGACCGTCGCGAAGCGCGGCGCGGCGATCATCGAGGCGCGTGGGGCGTCGAGCGCCGCCTCGGCGGCCAACGCGGCGATCGACCACGTGCACGACTGGGTGAACGGGACACCGGACGGCGACTGGGTCTCGATGGCCGTCCCGTCGGATGGAAGCTACGGCGTCGAGGAGGGGCTCATCTCGAGCTTTCCCTGCACCACTGCCGACGGCGAGTGGTCGATAGTCGAGGGGCTCGAGATCGACGACTTCTCGCGCGCCCGGATCGACGCATCCGTTGGCGAGCTGACCGACGAGCGCGAGGCGGTCAGGGGGCTCGGGCTGATCTAGCCCGAGCCCCTAGCCGGCTATGCGGCTGGGTGCCAGCCCTTGTCCTTCTTCTTCACCTTGCCGTCCTGCTCCAGGCTCGGCAGCACGCGGTACAGGTAGTTCGGCTGGATCTTCATCGCCTTGGCGAGCTCGGGGATGGTGATCCCCGGCTGGCCGGCGACGAGGTCCAGCGCCTGCTGCGCACGCTTGCCTGACCCGCGCGGCCGGCCGCGGCGGCCGGTCCCGGACGAGCCGGCGGCACGCCGGCGTCCAGTGGCTCGGGACGGGGACGCGGCGCGGCGGGTACGTCCCTTGGCTCCGCTCGTGCCGGTGCCGGCACTGCTTCCATCAACGCCCTGGAGAGCGGCGGCAGCCTCCTCCAGTTGGCGGTATTCCTCGACCAGCGGCTCGAGCTCGCGACGGCGAGTCTCTATGTCCTTGAGCGTCTTCTTCAGGAAGTCGGTCACTGCGGGGGAACCTCCTCATTGTTCGCTGAGCGGGGGGTAGGGCTCCCCCGTCAGCCTTATATTCGAACAGTGTTACAGATTGATCCCGGTGAATCCCACCGTCAATGAGAAATCTGATGTTCCTATTTCTTCGGCGGCATTGATGTTTGGATCAGCTGGTTCCCGACTTTGGACGAGTATTACTCCACCATCGCTCGCAGGAGGCCGAGCGACCGATCGAGCTCGCCTCCCGTAACCCGCTTCACCACGGGTCCCGCCATCCGGCCGAGCGGACCGCCGGGGAGGCTGAACTCGTTGATGTACGTGAAGCTGGTCCGACCGTCGTCCGCGGGCTCGAGCTCATAGGTAACACCCGCGTGAGATCGCATCGGCCCACGTCCCTCCCAGACGACGAGCCGAGCAGGATCGTTCTGGACGACCTTCCAACGGACCGTGAACCGCCTGCCGGCGAGCTGGAGCCTTTGTGTGAGCTCCGACCCCTGCTGGAGCTTGCCATCCGGCGCGTCTTCGAGTCCCGCGTGAATCGTCACCCACTCCTCGAGGCAGGCCGGGTTCATGATGACTTCGTAGACGGCCTCGGGACTGGCGGCGATCTCGACGGAGCGCTCGACCTTCACCGGGCGGCCAGCTCCTCGCGTGACTCCCAGTCCGCCAGCGCGCGCTCCACCGCGCGGTCGAAAGGCAAGAGCCGGATGCCGTACAGGCGCGGGGCCTCCTCGGCCGACCGCGGCAGCAAGTCGTGCTCGAGGCTCTCCATCAACGGTCTCACCAGCTCGAGCGGCTGGCCGGTGACGGCGCTCACCACGGCGCTCGCCGGTGGGGTGAGGGAGGCGCGCAGTCCGATCGGCGTCCGCCCGACCCCCATCTGATCGGCGATGCGCTCGATCATCTCGCCGTAGCTCACCACGTCGGGGCCGGCGATGTCGAGCGAGCGCCCGACCGTGGTCGACGTGGCGGGCGTCCGGGCGAGGAACTCGAGCGCGTCGCGCTCGGCGATCGGCTGCGTCACGTTGTCGCGCCAGGCCGGCAGCGGAAGCAGCCGCAGGCGCTCGACGAGGCGGACGAGGATGCGGAAGGACGCCGAGCGGGCGCCGATCAGGATCGAGGCCCGCAGCGCCGTCGCGCCCGGCGCGCCGTCGAGCAGGATTCGCTCGACCTCGATACGTGAGGCGATGTGCTGGGAGGGCGCTCCGACCGCCGGCGCCAGGCCACCGAGGTAGACGACCCGCTCGACGCCGGCGGCCGACGCGTCGGCGGCGAAGCGCTCCGCGGCCCGGCGGTCGCGGGCGGCGAAGTCCCGGCCGCTCGCGTCGACGGGGGCCTCCATCGAGTGAACGAGGTAGTAGGCCGCCGAGCAGCCCTCCAGCGCTGCTCGGGTGCCGGCACCGCTCAGCACGTCGCCGCGGACGACCTCGACTCCCGCTCGCGGCCTCAGCCGCGCTGGGTCGCGCGCCAACGCGCGCACGGGTCGTCCCTCGGCCAGCAGCCGGGCGACGAGCCGGCCGCCGACGTATCCGGTCGCCCCGGTCACGAGCTCCATGTGCGCATTGAAGCCGGTCGCCGCGAGGGTCGCCGAGCGACTCGACTTCGACCCCGGCTAAACATCGCAAAGAGCGGGCGAGATGCCGAACTACCTGCAATTTCGGGAAAACGCGAAAACACGGGATTTGCGGCTTCACCGCCTTCAACGCTCGCGACGGTTCGCCACGATGCTCCCCCGACCCCGACGCAGCGACCCAGGAGACCCGACCGGCAGATGGCGAAGAAGGCGAAGCGCGTGACCTGCGAGGACTGCTTCTTCCACGCGAACCAGCTCTGCGCGCTCGAGCTGGACGAGCCGTGCACGACGTTCCGGCCGGCGGAGCGGGGGCTGGCGCCGGAGAAGCAGCTCGCGTTCACCTTCCGGACCGAGCGGACCTGGGCGGCGTACGCGTTTCCTCAGCCTGGCTAGGCGGTTTGGCGCCGGTTTGCGGGTAGGGTCGAGCCATGCGGCTCACTGTGCTCGGCAAGTCGCCGTCGTGGCAGGACGTCGACGGAGCTTGCTCCGGCTACCTGCTGCAGGACGACGGGGCCACCGTGCTGCTGGACTGCGGCAACGGGGTGTTCGGGAAGCTGCGGCGGTTCGTGGATTACGTCGACGTGGACGCCGTCGTGGTGTCGCATCTGCACGCCGACCACTTTCTCGACCTGGTGCCGTTCTCGTATGCGCTGACGTACGCGCCGAGGCAGCAGCCGGTTCCGGTGCCGCCATGGCCCGGGACCGACCGCCCGGCCCGTCCGCGACTGGTCGCGCCGCCCGGCGCGGCGAAGACGCTGCGGCGAGTCGCCGGCGCTTGGGGCAACGAGGATCTGATCGAGCGGGCGTTCAGGCTCGAGGAGTACGCGGCCGAGTCGCTGATCGAGGTCGGACCGTTGCGCATCTCGTTCTCGCCGGTGCCGCACTTCGTCGACTCCTATGCGATCTCCGTGAGCTCGGAGAACGGCGGCGGACGGCTGGCCTATGGGGCCGACTCGCGTCCGGCGGCTCAGCTCGTGGAGTTCGCGCGCGATGCGGACCTGTTCCTGGTCGAGGCGACGCTGCCGCGCCCGGAGCGAACCGGTGTCCGCGGTCATCTCACGGCGGAGGAGGCGGGCGACCACGGCCGTCGGGCGGGCGCGCGCCGGCTGCTGCTGACGCACATCTCCGACGAGCTCGACCAGGAGGAGGCCTGCCGCCGCGCGGGAGACGCCTTCGGGGGGACGGTGGAGGTAGCGCGGGAGGGCGCGACCTATGACGTCTGAGGCGAAGCCTCTGGCGCGGACGGGCGTGCGCGGGGGGATCCGGTGACGCCCCAGCGCGATCTGTTCGCAAACTTCGAGCGGATGCGCCGCGAGATCGACGAGCTGTTCGGCGACGTCTTCGAGCGGACGGGGCTGCGTGGGCGCGGCTTCTCGCCGGCGGTCGACGTGTACTACGTCGACGATCCACCGCGCGCGATCGTGAGGGCGGAGCTCGCTGGCGTCGACGTCGGCGACGTCGCGCTCGAGATCCGCGGTCGTCAGCTGCTGATCGCGGGCGAGCGCCGGGCCGACCAGGCGGGGGGCCGCCTGTACCAGCAGATCGAGATCGAGCACGGCCCGTTCCGGCGCGCCGTCGAGCTCGGCGCCGACGTCGTCGCGGGCGATGCGCGCGCGAGCTACGAGGACGGAGTGCTGGTGGTCGAGGTCCCGCTGGCGCGTGGACAGGGCGAGGCGCGGCGGATCTCGATCGAGGGAGCCGACTAGCCGTGCCGCCGACGATCGAGATCCCGACGGTCGACGGTCGGACGCACGAGGTTCCGGTCGGCAGCAGCCTCCCCGAGGCGCTGCCGGTCCTGCCGCTGAAGGACAGCGTTCCGTTCCCCGACACGTTGATGCCGCTCGCCGTCGGTCAGGAGCGCTCGGTTCGACTGGTCAACGACGTCCTGGCGGGCCAGCGGATGCTCGTGATGGTGGCGTCGCGCGAGGGCGAGATCGAGGATCCCGGTCCCGACGACCTCTATCCGGTGGGGGTGGCGGGTGTGGTCGCCCGGATGCTCAAGGTGCCCGACGGCAGCCTGCGGATCCTGGTCCACGGCTCGCAGAGGGTCGAGATCGGCGACTTCCTCCAGACCGACCCGTACCTCGTCGCGCGCGTGACGCCGGCCCCAGACGTCGTGGAGCCCTCGCCTGAGCTGGAGGGGCTGTTCCGCAACGTGCAGGGCACGTTCTCCCAGATCGTCGAGCAGGTGCCCTACCTCCCCCAGGAGCTGCAGATGGCGGTGGCCAACCTCGACGACCCCGCCGAGCTGAGCCACATGATCGCCGGCTCGCTGCGGATCGCGACCGACGAGCGCCAGGAGCTGCTCGAGGAGCGGCACGTCGGCAGGCGGTTGCGCCGCCTCTCCGAGTTGCTGGCCCGCGAGGCCGAGCTGATCTCGATCGGCTCGCGGATCCAGTCTCAGGTGGAGTCCGAGATGGAGAAGGGGCAGCGCGAGTTCTTCCTGCGCCAGCAGCTCAAGGCGATCCAGGAGGAGCTCGGGGAGGTCGACGAGCAGACCGCCGAGGCCGCCGAGCTGCGCGAGCGGATCGAGGCCGCCGGCCTGCCCGACGACGCGCTCCAGCAGGCCGAGCGCGAGCTGCAGCGCTTCGAGCGCCTGCCGCCGCAGTCGGCCGAGCACGGCACGATTCGCAACTACCTCGAGTGGCTGGCGTCGCTGCCGTGGTCGAGATCGACGCCGGATCACATCGACCTCGAGCGAGCGCGCGAGGTGCTGGACCGCGACCACTACGACATCGAGAAGGTCAAGGACCGCATCCTCGAGTTCCTCGCCGTGCGCAGGCTCAAGCCCGACGCGCGCAGCTCGATCCTCTGCTTCGTCGGACCGCCCGGGGTCGGCAAGACCTCGCTCGGCCGCTCGATCGCCGCGGCGATGGGCCGCGAGTTCGAGCGCATCTCGGTCGGCGGCGTGCGCGACGAGTCGGAGATCCGCGGCCACCGGCGCACCTACGTCGGAGCGATGCCGGGGACGATCCTGCGCGCGATGCGCGACGCCGAGTCCAACAACCCCGTCCTGATGATCGACGAGATCGACAAGATGGGCTCGGACTTCCGCGGCGATCCGTCGAGCGCGATGCTCGAGGTGCTCGACCCGGAGCAGAACAGCAGCTTTCGCGATCACTACCTCGACCTGCCGTTCGACCTCTCGCACGTCTTCTTCATCACGACGGCGAATCAGCTCGAGCCGATCCCCGCCCCGCTGCGCGATCGCATGGAGGTCATCCAGCTCGCCGGCTACACCGAGCAGGAGAAGCTGGAGATCGCCAAGCGCTATCTCGTCCCGCGCCAGATCGAGCGCAACGGCCTCGTCAAGTCGAAGATCGAGCTCACCGACGCCGCGCTGCACGAGCTGATCGACGGCTACACGCGCGAGGCCGGCGTTCGGAGCCTCGAGCGAGAGATCGGCGCGGTCTGTCGCAAGGTGGCGCGTGAGTTCGCCGAGGGCACGCGCCGCTCGAAGCGGACGATCCGCCCGAAGACGCTCGCCGAGCTGCTCGGCAGCCGCCGCCACCACTCCGAGGTCCACCGGCGCACCGACGAGCCGGGCGTCGCGACCGGCCTCGCCTGGACGCCGGTCGGAGGCGACGTCCTGTTCGTCGAGGCGACCGCCTACCCGGGCGAGGGCAAGCTCCAGATCACCGGCCAGCTCGGCGACGTCATGCGCGAGTCGGCGTCCGCCGCGCTCTCCTACGTGAGGCGAAACCTCGACAAGATCGCACCGGAGCTGCCGGCGGACTGGTTCAAGCGCAACGACCTGCACCTCCACGTGCCGGCCGGCGCGATCCCGAAGGACGGCCCCAGCGCTGGCATCACGATGGCGACGGCGCTCGCCTCGCTGCTGTCGGGCCGCCTCGTGCGCTCCGACACGGCGATGACCGGTGAGCTGACCCTGACCGGGCAGGTGCTGCCGATCGGTGGGTTGAAGGAGAAGGCGCTGGCCGCGCAACGCGCGGAGATCTCCAGGGTGATCGCGCCGAGGCGCAACGAGACGGATCTGGACGAGTTTCCGTCCAACCTGGTCGCGGGTATGGAGTTCGTGTTCGTCGATGCCGTCGACGACGTCCTGGCAGCGGCGTTGGATTGACGGCTATCCTCGGACGACGGTCAAGGAACGGCGAGGAGAGCAATGGCAGCCAAGAGGAAAGCAGCGAAGGGCGCAGCCGGAGCGATCGCGGCGGGTCAGGCGGCCCGCGAGAACCCCTACGTGCGACGGCTGATCGAGGACGCCGAGCTGCGCGAGGAGCTTCGCGACGCTTTCCAGTCAGCGCGCAAGGCATACAGCCGCATCGACGGCAAGGGCCCGGCCAAGGCGTTCGAGGACAAGCGGCTGCAGCGCGATCTCAAGCACGCCGCGGACTCGCTGAAGAGCGCGGCGGACTCTCTGCGTGGCCCCAAGCGGCGCAGGGGCGGCCTCGGCCGCGTGCTGCTGCTCGGGCTGGTCGGCGCGGGGCTGGCGATGGCGCTCAGCGAGGACTTGCGCAAGAAGGTCCTCGACGCGCTGTTCGGCGCGGAGGAGGAGTACGAGTACAGCTCGACGACCACGCCCGGTTCGACGGCGCCCGCCGGCAGCGCTGAGACGGCCAACGCCTCGTAGGCGCCGCGTCCCTTCTGGCTGGCTGGCCAGCTAGACTGGCTGGCCGATGGAGGCATCGCTAGACAGCCCACGCAAGCTCGAGGGCGAGAAGGCTCTGCGGATCGTCGAGGCGATGCGCACGAGTGTCGGCAAGCGCGGGGCGGCGGGATCCACCTTCGACGTCGTCGCGCGCGAGGCCGGTGTGTCGCGCGGCCTGCTGCACTACTACTTCGGCTCCAAGGAGCGCCTCATGGTGGAGGTGGTCCGAACCGACTGCGACGCCCGCGTCGCCGCGCTCGACGAGCAGCTCGCCGCCGCCAGGACCGCCGACGAGATCGTCGGCGTGCTCGTGCAGACGCTCGAGGCGTTCGTCGCCGACGAGCCCGGCGTGCAGGCTGTGCTCTACGAGATGCTCAGCGCCTCGCGGCGCAGCGAGGAGATCCAGGCCGAGCTCGCGGAGCTCTACCACCGCTGGCGCACGCACCTGGCGGAGGCGCTGCGCCTGAAGCAGGAGGAGGGGGTCGTCGAGCTCGACGCCGATCCAGACGCTGTCGCGTCGATGCTCTTCGCGCTCGGGGACGGCATGGGCCTGCAGCTGATCTCCGATCCCGAGTGGGACAGCCGCGCGGCCTTGGACCTCGGCATCCGCACCGCCCGGCGGATGCTCGGCGCCGATCGCTAGCGGCTTTGTGAGCGACGTCACAGTCGATGCCGGCCCGTCTGTGATCGAATAGCGGAAAGTTGGCTGGCTGGCCAACCAACAACCGGCGTCGCGCGAAGGAGACCACATGCAGCAGGCCATGGACCGGCTCACCTCCCTCCTCGAGCGGCGGCGGCGACTCATCCTCGGCGCCTGGATCGCCCTGCTGCTGGTCTCGCTGCCCTTCGCGGCGCGCCAGACCGAGCACCTGACGAGCGGCGGCTTTGCGATCCCGGGATCGGGGTCGGAGGCCGTCGACCGCGCGCTGGCCGACTTCGACGACGCACAGCGGCACACGCTGTCGGTCGTCGTGGCGCGTCAGCCGGACGCCGACACCGCCGACGTCCGGCGGGAGCTCGCGCGGGTCGACGCCATCGCCGACCGGATGCCCCACGCCGAGCTGCCGGCGCGAGCGCTCGCCGAGGCCGAGGCCGATGCCGCCCGTTCGCCGATCGCGATCGCCCAGCTGCACACCACGGGCATGATGGACGAGACCGCCGACCTCGCGGTCGACCTGCGCGAGGAGCTCGGCATCGGCGAGGGCGGCCGCGAGGGGGTCGAGACCTACCTCGTCGGCGAGCAGGCGCTCTGGGCCGGCGTGCAGGACCTCAGCAAGCAGGACCTCGAGAAGGCGGAGGCGACCGGCTTCCCGATCGTGCTGCTGATCCTGCTCGCTGTGTTCGGGTCGTTGATCGCCGCGATGCTGCCGCTGGTGCTCGGCTTCGTCAGCGTGATGATCACGGGCGCGGGGATCTTCTTCCTCTCGCAGGCGACCGACATGTCGGTGTTCGTCACCAACGTCGCGTCGATGATCGGCATCGGCGTCGCGGTCGACTACTCGCTGTTCATCCTCGCCCGCTACCGCGAGGAGATACGCAACGGCGCCGAGCCGGCCGAGGCGCGCCGGATCTCGATGCGCACGTCTGGCGTGGCGGTCGCCTTCTCGGGCATCACCGTCATCGTCTCGCTGGCAGGGCTGCTGCTCGTCGACTCGACCACGCTGCGCTCGATGGCCTACGGGGCGATCATGGTCGTCGCCGTCTCGATCCTCGCGGCGATGACCTTCCTCCCGACGCTGATCGCGGCGACCGGGCGGCGCGGCTACGAGCCGGGACGCACCGCCGGCGTCGTGTCCTGGATCGTGCGCTCGCTGCGGCGCCTGGTGGGCCGTCCGCCTCGGGAGGAGGGAGCGCCCGGCTTCTGGCAGAGCTGGACCGAGCGCGTCACCCGGCGGCCGGTGGTCACCGCGCTGGCGAGCACGGCGCTGATGCTCGTCCTGGCGCTCCCGGCGCTCTCGCTCTCGACCGGCGACGGCGCGCTGCGCCAGTTCCCCGCCGACAACGAGACCCGTGTCGGCACGGAGCTGGCGTCGGAGCAGCTCGGCCACGGCGCGACCGGTCCGGTCGAGGTCGTCGCGAGCTTCGGCAGCGGCGTCGCGACCGACGCCGCCAACAGCCGCGCGCTGAAGGGCTTCGCTGGCGCGGTGAAGGGCGATCCCCAGGTCGCGTCGGTGCGCGCGGCCGTCCCGTCGCGCGACGGCCGCTCCGCCCTGATCGCGGTCACGCCGCGAAGCGACCCGGAGAGCATCCCGGCGCGCCGCCTCGTCAACCGCCTGCGCGCGGGCGAGAGCGGCGCCGGCGAGCTGATGGAGGTGGCCTCGGTCGACGTCGGCGGCGCGACGGCCTCCGTCGAGGACTTCCGCGTCCAGGTGACCGACTCGCTCTGGAAGATCGCCCTCTTCGTGCTGGCGTTCAGCTACGTCGTGCTGTTCTTCCTGCTGCGCTCGGTGCTGCTGCCGCTGAAGGCGGTGCTGATGAACCTGCTGTCGGTCGGCGCCGCGTACGGCGTGCTGGTGACGATCTTCCAGTACGGCTGGATCGACGGCTTCCTCGGCTTCGAGTCGCTCGGCTACGTCAACACGATGACCCCGCCGCTGCTGCTGGCGATCGTCTTCGGCCTGTCGATGGACTACGAGGTCTTCCTGCTCAGCCGGATCAAGGAGCGCTACGCCGCGACCGGCGACTCGAAGCTCGCCGTCGCCCAGGGGCTCGCGCGCAGCGCCGCGACGATCTCCAGCGCCGCGCTGATCATGGTCGCCGTGTTCGCGATCTTCGCGGGCGTCGGCGTCCCGTCGGTCAAGGAGATCGGGGTCGGGCTGGGGGTGGCGGTCGCGCTCGACGCGACGATCGTGCGGCTGGTCCTCGTGCCGGCGACGATGGAGATCATGGGCAAGTGGAACTGGTGGCTGCCGCGTCCGCTCGACCGCCTGATGCCGAACGCCGACTTCGAGGCGTCGGGCACCGCCGACGCGCCGCCGGCCCGCGCCTAGGCTCCGTCTTCGCTAGGCGCTGCGCGAAAGCTCCGCTGCCGGCTTGCCCGCCGGCAGTGGAGCGATGCGCAGCGGGTCGTGGGCCGCGAGGAATCCGTCGAGGTGGCGCCACGTCGTGTCGATCGCCGAGCGACCTGTCAACGCGCCGAGGTGGCTGCCGGCGACGAGCTCGAAGCGCACCGAGGCGGCGTTCGGCAGCAGGTCGACGACCGCCCGCACCGCGGCGGCGGGCGCGAGCGCGTCCGAGTCGCCGGCCACGACGAGCACCGGCTCGCGGACGTCGCCGAGCTCGATGCGGTGGCCGTCGCGCAGCTGGACGCTGCCGCCCGCCAGCTCGTTGACGCGGAAGAAGCGGTGGTAGAGCTGGCCGAAGGTGCGGCCGGGGTAGGCGAGCATGTTCGCCATGTACGAGTCGATCGCCTCCGAGTGCGCGATCGACTCGCGGTCCCGGAGATTGCGCAGCACCCACAGCGGCTTGGTCAGGTAGCGGTCGAGCGAGGTCAGCTGGAAGCCGCGACTGACCAGCGGCGCCGGCGCGCCGCCGAGCGCGCGGTAGAGCGCCGTGCCGAGCGCTCCGCCGGTCAGCCGCTCGAGATGGCGCAACGGCGCCGCGAGCCTCACGCGAGTGAAGTCGAACGGGCTCGCGATCAGCGCCACCGACGCGACGGGCAGGTCGCGCTCGCTGGCGACCGCCAGCATCAGGAGGATGCCGCCGAGGCACCAGCCGACCGGCTGCACCGGAGCATCGTCGGCGTCGCGGCTGACTACCCGGATCGCCGAGGGGAGCACGTCCTCGACCCAGTGCTCGAGCCCCAGCGCACGATCTCCGAAGGAGATCGGCCCGTAGTCGACGACGTAGACCGGATAGCCGAGCGACGTCAGGTGCTCGACGAGGCTGCACCCGCGCCGCAGGTCGAAGCAGCTGGCGGGCGCCGCGAGCGGGGGCACGAGCAGGACCGGCGCGCGGTCGGCACGCGGCCGCCGCTGCGACCGATAGCGGCGCACCGTGCACTGCGGGGCCTCGTGGACGATCGACGACGGCGTCCGCCGCAGGTCGGCGACGCCGGGCCCGCAGTAGAGGTCCCACGCCGTGGCGGCGGAGTCGATGACCTGCTCGGGCTGGGGAAGGATTCGCATGGCTGTGCCGGGCCGCCTCAGGCGGCCTGCGCCAGAGAGGCCGGGAAGTCTAGAAGCAGGTCGGCGAGCTGGCCCGGGGCCTCGATCTGCGGACAGTGCCCGCACTCGTCGAGCAGCTCGAGGCTGGTCTCCGGCAGCGCGTCGAGGACCCGCTCGGCGCCGATCTGGAAGACCATCGCGTCGTGGCGGCCCCAGACCAGCAACACCGGGCACTCGACTCGCTCGAGCTCGAACGGATCGTGCAGCTCCCGAAGCAGCCGCCTGCCGGCGGCGAGGATGCGCCCGGCCGTGCGGCGGTCGCGGAAGTGGGACGCGAAGGCCTGGACGATCAGCGGCTCGATCTCGTCCGGCCGGTGAAACACCAGCCGCTTGTAGACCTCGGCGACGACCCTCTGCACGACCGGCGGGGGCATCGGAAGCGGAGAGGCGAGCAGCGCTCGCAGCACCGGATCGCGCTCGATGACCGTGAACCAGCGTGCCATGTCGAGCCCCGCCGGCGCCACCGGCACTACTCCCGCGAGCCCCAGCTCCGCACGCTCCGCGAGCAGCAGCGAGAGGCAGCCGCCGAGCGAGTTGCCGCAGACGACCGCGCCCCCGTCTGGCGCGAGCTGGCGCACGGCGGCCGTGGCGAAGTCCGTCAGCTGTGCCAGCACCGGCCGGTCGGGGCGCAGCCCGTCGGCGGTCCCGAAGCCGGGCAGGTCGAGCGCCACCGCGCGGCGGTCCACTCGGCCGAGCCGGTCGAGCAGGGTGCGCCAGGTGTCGGCGCTGTCGGCGAAGCCGTGCAACAGGATCAGCGGCGGACCGGCGCCCTCGAGCTCCAGCGCCCGGGTGTCGAATCCGGCGAGCTCGAGGCGGTGCTCGAACAGCGGCTGCATGGTTCTCCAAGGGTATGGCCCGACCCGGCTGGCGCGAGCCGGGTCGACGTGCGCGGCAGGCGGCTGGCGGATTCGGCCGGCGCCCGTCTAGCATCGCCGCGATGCCGAGCTTCCAAGGCTGGGTCGCTCAGCTGCCCGTCCGTCTTCGAGCCGTCCGGGGCGGCCTTCACCCGGTCTCGGCGCTGAAGATCGCTGCGGGTCGCCATGACGACGTCCGGCTCTGCGGCGTCAGGCTCGCTGGCCCGAGCGCTCGCGGCGTCGCCAACACGGCGGTGGAGGTCGCGGCCGGCGAGTACGTCGCGCCCGGCTTCGAGATCCGCGCGGGGGACCGGGTCGTGGACTGCGGCGCCAACGTCGGGGCGTTCTCGGTCTGGGCCGCCGCGGCGGGCGCGGTCCTCGACGCCTACGAGCCGCACCCGCTCACCTTCGACTCGCTCGAGCGCAATGTCGGCGGCCTGCCGGTGCGCTGCGTGCGCGCCGCGATCGTGGCGCGGGCGCCGTCCGGCGGCTCCGTCGCGTTGGCGATCGATCCGGGCGCCGACACCCACCACAGCCTCGGCGGAGCCGGTCCGGCGATCGACGTCCCGGCGGTCACGCTCGCGAGCGCGATCGGCGACGGCTGCGATCTGCTGAAGCTCGACTGCGAGGGCGCCGAGTTCGAGCTGATCGCCGACACGCCCGGGGACGCCCTCCGTCGCGCCCGGCGGATCGCCTGCGAGGTCCACGACTGGCTCGGCGACCCCGCGGCGATCGAGCAGCGCCTGCGCGGACTCGGCTTCGACGTCGGTCGCGAGGCCAAGGGCCAGGGCCTGTCGCTGCTGTTCGCGCGAGCGTGAGTGCCGCTGGCGCGACCGGGCGACGGTCGGTCCGCAGGCACGGGACCGACTGCGAGTGGCGCCCAGGCGGCTGCTCAGCCGGCCGTCGCGACGATCGCCGCGTTGCGGCGGCTCATCGCCCACGCGAAGGCGCCGCCGGTGAAGAGCATGAACGAGCTGTAGACGGCGGCGGGGATCGTCAGCTCGGACGTCAGCGAGGCGCCGACTGCGATCGCGAGCGTCGAGTTGTGGACGCCGAGCTCGAGCGCGATCGCCGTCGCCTGGCGATCGTCGAGGCGGGCGATCTTCGAGACCGCGAAGCTGATCGCCATCGCGGCGGCGTTGAGCGCCAGCGCCGCCCCGGCCACCGCCTCGACGTTGTCGATCACCGTGTCGTGCTCGCTGGCGATCGCCCCGACTACGACGACGGCGAACAGCCCGAGCGTGGCGACGCGGACGCGCGGGTAGAGAGCCTCGACGCGGTCGGGCCAGCGACGCTTCAGCGTCATGCCGGCGCAGACGGGGACGATCGTGATCGCGAAGACGAGCGCGACCACTCCGGCCATGTTCACGTCGCCGAGCGTTCCGGTGCCGAAGTGGTTGGTGGAGAGCCCGAGGAAGAGCGGGACCGTGATCACCGACGCGATGCTGCTGATCGCCGTCATCGTCACCGACAGCGCAGTGTCCCCGCGCCCGAGATGGGTCAGCAGGTTGGCCATCGTCCCGCCGGGAGACGCGCCGAGCAGGACCAGTCCGACGGCCAGCTCCGGCGGCAGGGCGAACAGCTCGGCCATCGCGAACGCGAGCAGCGGTGAGATCAGCGCCAGGTTGAGCATCCCGATCGCCACGCCTCGCGGCGCCGCCGCCACGCGTCGAAAGTCCGCTGGAGTCAGCGCCAGCCCGAGGCTGCACATGATCGCCGCGATCGCGAGCGGCAGCAAGAGCGACGCAAGTAGCGGGCTGTCCATCGATCGACCCTAGATCCGGCGCTCGACCGGCCGCGCCGATCGGCTAGCCGAGCTTCGGGGTTCGCCAGTCATCCTGCAGCCGTCGTCCGAGCTCGTCGCCAAGCGCGGCGATCGCGATCCGGGTCTGCTCGAGCGAGTCGCGGTCGCGCAGCGTCACGGTGTCGTCCTCCATCGTCTGGTGGTCGACGGTGACCCCCCACGGGGTGCCGATCTCGTCCTGACGGCGGTAGCGCTTGCCGATCGACCCGCCGCTGTCGAACTCCGCGGGCATCAGCTCGCGCAGCTCCTCGTAGACGGCGCGCGCCTTCTCGGGCTGGCCGTCCTTGTTGAGCAGCGGCAGCACCGCGGCCTTGACCGGCGCCAGGCGGGGGTGCAGGCGCAGCACGACACGCTCGCGGCCCTCGACCTGCTCCTCGTCGTAGGCGTCGACCATGAAGGCGAGCGTGCCGCGGTCGGCGCCGGCGGAGGGCTCGATCACGTGCGGGACGTAGCGCTCGCCGCTGCCCGGATCGACGAAGTCCATCTTCTCGCGCGAGAACTTGGCGTGCTGGGTGAGGTCGAAGTCGCCGCGGTTGGCGATCCCCTCGAGCTCGGACCAGCCCATCGGGAAGAGGTACTCGATGTCGCTCGTCGCGCTCGAGTAGTGCGACAGCTCGTCGCCGCCGTGGGCGCGCAGCTGGAGGTGGTCGGGGCGGATGCCGAGGTCGGCGTACCAGCGCATCCGGTCGTCCATCCAGCGCTGGTGCCAGACGGGCGCCTCGTCTGGCGGGACGAAGAACTCGATCTCCATCTGCTCGAACTCGCGCGTGCGGAAGATGAAGTTGCCCGGCGTGATCTCGTTGCGGAACGACTTGCCGACCTGGGCGATGCCGAACGGCGGCTTCTTGCGCGCGAACTGCATGACGTTCTTGAAGTTGACGAAGATCCCCTGGGCGGTCTCGGGCCGCAGGAAGACCCGCGATCCCTCGTTCTGGACCGGGCCCATGTGGGTCTCGAACATCAGGTTGAAGTTGCGCGGCTCGGACAGCTCGCCGCCGCACTGAGGGCAGCGCAGCTCGGCAGCCGGATCCCCGCCCTCGGCCTCGACGGCCTCGCGCAGATGGTCCTCGCGCCAGCGCTTCTTGCACTCGCCGAGGCACTGGACGAGCGGGTCGGTGAAGCCCTCGAGATGCCCGGAGGCCTCCCAGGTCCTGGGATGCATCAGGATCGCCGCGTCGAGCGCCACCATGTCGTCGCGCTGCTGCAGGACCGCGCGCCACCACTCGGCCTTGACGTTCGACTTCAGCAGGACGCCGTAATGGCCGTAGTCGTAGGTCGAGGCGAGGCCGCCGTAGATCTCCGACGATTGGAAGATGAAGCCGCGCCGCTTGCAGAGCGACACGATCTTGTCCATGGTCACGAGGTCGGCTGGCATCGGCGCCGAACCCTAGAAGATGTTGCAAGTTGCGGGATTGGGGTACCCAACTGTCTACGACGTCCGCGAACGACGTTAGGTTGAGAAACCGTGACCAACGCGCTACGGCCGATAAGCCATTTCGCCGCCTGGATCGTCTGGCACTCCACGAGGGTGTCGCTGCTCGACGACCTGGACTCTCCGCGGCCTCCGCGGCGCTGAGACCCACGCGCAGAGCGCATACGCGCTCGTATACTGGACCGCCGATGCCGATCTACGAGTACCGCTGCGACAACGGGCACACCTTCGAGGTGATGCAGCGCATAAGCGAGGACTCCCTGACGAGCTGCCAGGTCTGCGAGGCGCCGGTCCAGAAGGTCCTCCACGCCCCGGCCGTCCATTTCAAGGGCTCCGGCTTCTACACGACGGACTACGGCAAGAAGAAGAACGGGGCCTCCTCGGGCGAGGCCAAGAAGGACAAGGCCAGCTCCGACGGCTCCTCTACGGACGCCTCGTCCGGCTCCGACTCGTCGGGCGATTCGTCGGCCAGCTCGAAGTCCGAGCCGGCCAAGGCCGCCCCCTCGAAGTCCGACTGACCGCCCGCCGGACTACCGCTCGCCGAGGAGGGCTCGTACGGCCGCCGCCTTCTCGTCCTCCGGTATCTGAAGGCTGGAGTCGACGCCACAGCCGAGGCACGACGGCTCCAGGACGCGTGTCTCGCCGGCGCCGCCGGTGGCGAGGTCGGTGGCGAGCGCGAGCAGGCCGGGGCCGCGCAGATCGGTGCGGATGGTCTGCGGCGCACGCCAGCTGACCCATGGCAGGCGGAGGAAGGTCCCCGGCGACAGCAGCGCGCCGCGGATGCCGCTCAGCACCTCCTGCTGCCTCGCCGCGCGAGCTAGGTCGTTCTCGGCCGGCGCGCACGGGTTCTTGCGCACGCGGGCGTAGCCGAGCGCCTCGCGGCCGGTCAGCTCGTGCTCGCCCTCGCTGAGGTTGAAGCCGCGGTAGAAGTTGTCGAACTCGGGTGAGCAGATCCGGCTCTTGTTGTCGACCGTGATCCCGCCGAGCGCGTCGACGAACTTCGGGAAGTCCTCGAAGTCGACCTCGATCAGGTGGTTGATCTCGAGCCCGTTGCCGAGGAAGGCCTCGACGGTCTCGATCGTCAGCGCGGGGCCGCCGATCGCGTAGGCGGCGTTGATCTTGGTCGTGCCGTGACCGGGGATCGCCGCCTCCGAGTCGCGCGGGATCGACAGCTTGCTGACGCGCCCGAGCGAGGCGTGGACGAGCATGATCGAGTCGGCGCGGCCCGGACCGCTGTCGGTCTGGTCGAGCGAGTCGCCCTTGCGCTCGTCGGAGCCGAGCACCAGGACCGTGGCGCCGGTCAGGAAGTCGCCGTTGCCCGACAGCGCCTGCTCGGCGTCGTCGGAGACCCCGCCCTCGAGCTGGGCGCTGGCCATGAAGAGGACGAACGACAGCGCGAGCCAGGCGCCGATCGCGGTCAGCAGCCACTTCGCCACGCGACCCCGCGTGATCGGCGATCGCGAGCGCTGGGGCTGCTTGCGCGGGCGTCGTGGACCACGCGGCCGCGAGCGGTCCCTGAGGCCCTCGAGCGCATCCGAGCGGCGGAGCGAGTCGAGCGGGCTCCTGCGCGACCGGTAGACCTTGTACTCGGGCCGGTCGCCGTGGCCGGAGTCGTTCACCACCCTCTGTATATCGTCCGAGCATGCCGCCACGACGCGTGATCGGGATCGACGCGGGGGGCACGAAGCTCGTCGGGGGCGTCGTCGACGAGCAGCTCGTCGTACACCACCGGGTCCACCGCACCTGGCGCGGGGCGGACCGAGGCGAGACGCTCGAGATCGTCGTCGCGGCGGTCGAGGAGGTCCGCGCGGCGGCGCCGGACGTGGTCGGCGTCGGCGTCGGCATCCCCTCGCTGGTCGACCGGGCGAGCGGCGCGTCGGTGTGGTCCAACCACCTGCCGATCGACGGCGTCCCATTCCGGGACCTGATGAGCGAGCGGCTCGGCCTGCCGGTCGAGGTCGACAACGACACCAACGCGGCGATCGTCGCCGAGCATCGCCACGGCGCGGCGCAGGGGGCCGAGCATGCGGTGATGCTCGCGCTCGGGACCGGGATCGGCGGCGGGCTGGTGATCGGCGGCCGCCTCCACCGCGGGACACGCGGGTTCGCCGGCGAGCTCGGCCACCTGCCAATCGACCTGCACGGTGAGGACTGTCCGGGCGGGTGCCCCGGTCGCGGCTGCTTCGAGTCGCTCGTCTCGGGCCGGGCGATCGGGGTCGCCGCGGAGCGGCTGGGACGCGAGCAGCCGGGATCGACGCTCGGAGCGCTGGTCGCCGCCGGCAGGCCGATCGGCGGTGGCCTGGTCACGGAGCTCGCCCACGACGGCGACGAGCAGGCGCGCGGCGTCCTCGCCGGCGTCGGGCAGCGGCTGGGGATCGGCATCGCCGGCATCGTCAACGCGCTCGACCCGGGCGTGGTGGTGATCGGCGGCGGCGCCGTCGCCGCCGGCGACCTGCTGCTCCACCCGGCGCGCGCGGTCGTCGCGGAGCTGGCGCTGCCGCCGGGCGGCGATCCGCCGCCGATCGTGGCGGCGCACTTCGGCGACGAGTCGGCGATGCTCGGAGCCGCGCTGCTCGCCCTCGACGCGGCGGCGGCGTGAGGGCGCGGGTGGCCGGCGCGGGGGTGCGGCCGTGGGCCTGATCGTCTGCCCGACGCCGATCGGCAACCTCGAGGACGTGACGCTGCGGGTGCTCTCGGCGCTGCGCGAGGCCGACGTCGTCGCCTGCGAGGACACGCGCCGCACGCGCACGCTGCTCGATCGCTACGGGGTCAACGCCAAGCTCGTGAGCTACCACGAGCACAACGAGGAGCAGCGGTCGGCGGAGCTCGTCGAGCGGATGCGCGACGGCGCCACCGTGGCGCTCGTCTCCGATGCCGGCATGCCGCTGGTCTCGGACCCGGGCTACGTGCTCGTCCGCGCCTGTGTCGCCGCGGGACTCCCGGTGGAGGTGCTGCCGGGCCCGTCGGCCCCGCTGGCCGCGCTGGTGGCGTCCGCGCTGCCGGCCGACCGCTGGCGCTTCGTCGGCTTCCTGCCGCGCAAGGCCGCCGAGCTGCGGCGCGTCCTCGCGGAGCCCGGCGGGACGCTGATCGCCTTCGAGTCCCCGCGACGCGTGCCGGCCACGCTCGCGCTGCTCGCCGAGGGCGATCCCGACCGTCAGGTCGCCGTCTGTCGCGAGCTGACGAAGGTCCACGAGGAGGTCGTCCGCGGCTCTGCCGCCGAGCTGGCCGCCCGCTATGCGGAGGCGCCGCCGCGAGGCGAGGTCGTGCTGGTGCTCGGACCGGCGAGCGCGGCCGACGAGGAGGGACCGCCGCCGGGGCTGGAGCAGGTCCGCCGTCTTGTCGAGGCCGGCGCGAAGCCGCGCGTCGCCGCCCAGGTCGTGGCGGAGCTGACCGGCGGCAGCGTCAACCGCCTCTACGCGGCGCTGACCGAGTAACGGAAGCGCACGCCGGCGCGTCGGCGACCCTCCGTTTGCGCCGATCCGACGACGGCGCCGACGGGGCAGTGACAGCGGTCCAGAGGCTCGCCGCCGGCGGTCTACGGTCGCGGCCGTGCTCGGTGCCTTGACATCTCCTGGGGCGATCGTCGCGGTGGCGCTGATCTGGGCCGGGAATGGGGCGCCGGCGGCGGCGGAGTCGTGGACCTGGCCGGTGGACGGTGACGTCGTGGCCGGCTACGCCAACGCCGGCGGGCCCTATGCCGCCGGTCAGCACCGCGGGATCGACGTCGCCGCGGGCACCGGGACGCCGGTGATCGCGGCGGTCGGCGGGCGGGTGCGCTTCGCCGGCGTCGCGGGCTCGTCCGGGCTGACGGTGTCGGTGCGGACCGGCGACGGGCGTTTCGACACGTCGTACCTCCATCTCGAGACCGTCGACGTCCGGGCGGGACAGGCGGTCGCGGCCGGCGCCCGAGTCGGCACGGTGGGGACCAGCGGCCGTCGCTCCACCGCGGCTTCGCACCTGCACTTCGGCGTCCGCGACGCCGGCACGCGCCGCTACCGCGATCCGCTCGGCTTCCTGCCGCCGCGGCCTGGAGTGCGCGACCGTCCGCGCGGCGTGCCGGTCGCGGCGCCCCGGCCGGTCCGAGTCGGTCCGGCGCCACGACCGGTCCGGCCCGACCCCGCGCCGCAGCCCGTGCACGTTCGCCGCCTCCCAGTCGCCGCGCCCGAACCTGTCGCGGCGGTCGCTCCGTCGCGCGCCGGCTGGGCGGTCGCCTGCGGCGCGCTGATCCTCGGCGCCGCGCTCGCGGGCGGGGGCAGCGTGCGCGCTCGTCGCCGCGTCCGCGCCCTTGCCGGCCGGGCGCCGTCGTTCGGCGGCCGCTGACTCGTGCGGCAGTAGCATCGGCGCTCGTGCCGTACTACGTCACAACCCCGATCTACTACGTCAACGGCGAGCCCCACCTAGGGCACGTCTACACGACGGTCGCCGCCGACGTGCTGGCTCGGCACATGCGCCAGCGCGGGGACGACGTCTTCTTCCTGACCGGGACCGACGAGCACGGCGAGCCGGTCGCGCAAGCAGCCGAGCGCGAGGGCATCGGTCCGCGCGAGCTGGCCGAGCGCAACGCCGAGCGGTTCAAGGAGGTCGCGCGGCGGGTCGACGCCACGAACGACTTCTTCATCCGCACGAGCGACCCCGAGCACGAGGCGGTGGTCGCCGAGATCGCGACACGGCTGAAGGACAACGGCCACGTCTACCAGGGCCTCTACGAAGGCTGGTACTGCCCGCGCTGCGCCGACTTCAAGACCGACAACGAGGTCATCGACGGCAGCAAGTGCCCGATCCACCTGATCGAGCTCGACCGCGAGCAGGAGGAGAACTGGTTCTTCCGCCTCTCCTCCTTCCAGGAGCCGCTCGAGAAGCTGTACGCCGACAGGCCTGACTGGGTGCTGCCACAGAGCCGATCCAACGAGGCGCGGTCGTTCGTCGAGGGCGGCCTCAACGACCTCTCGCTGAGCCGCCACGGGCTGAGCTGGGGCGTGCCGGTGCCGTGGGACACCGAGCAGACGATCTACGTCTGGATCGACGCGCTGCTCAACTACTACTCGGCGCTGCGCTACGCGCGTCCCGGCGAGGATCTGACCGAGCGCTTCTGGCCGGCGACGGTCCACCTGATCGCCAAGGACATCCTCAAGTTCCACGCGGTCATCTGGCCGGCGCTGCTGATGGCCGCCGAGCTCGAGCTGCCGCAGCGGCTGTTCATCCACGGCTACCTGCTGATGGACGACCACAAGATGTCGAAGTCGCTCGGCAACGTACTCGACCCGTTCGAGGTGATGGACGTCTACGGCACCGACGCGCTGCGCTACTACCTGCTGCGCGAGGTCGCCTTCGGCCAGGACGGCTCGATCTCGCCCGAGGGGTTCGAGGCGCGCTACACCGCCGAGCTGGCCAACGAGTACGGCAACCTCGCCAGCCGCACGCTGGCGATGATCGGCAAGTACCGCGACGGCGCGGTCCCCGACGCGGAGCCGGCGCCGGAGATCGCGGAGCGATTCGCGGGACTGGCCGGCGCGATCGCCGAGCGGATCGACCGCGTCGAGGTGAGCGCCGCGCTCGAGGACGTCTGGGAGCGCGTCCGCGCGCTCAACCGCTACGTCACCGACAGCGAGCCCTGGAAGCTGGCCAAGGACGATTCGGCCGCGGCGGAGCTCGACCAGGTGCTCTACACGCTCGCCGAGGGGCTGCGGGTGGTGTCGGTCCTGCTGCATCCGTGGATCCCCGACTCCTCAGAGCGGCTGCTCACCGCGCTCGGGCGCGAGGACCGCTCGCTCGCGACGGCGGAGCTCGGCGCCTTCGGCGGCGGAGCGTCGATCGGCGAGCTCGGTCAACTGTTCCCCCGCGTGGAGCCCAGGGCCGAGGCGCCTGCGTAGACGGTCGTGGTCGACACGCACTGCCATCTCGACTCGTGCAAGCCGGCCGACGGCGAGCTCGTGGCACGCGCCCGATCGCTCGGCGTGACGCGCATCGCCACCGTGGGTATGGACCCCGAGGGCAACCCGCGCGCGGTCGCCGCCGCGCGCGAGCACGACGGCGTGGCGGCGATCGTCGGCCGGCACCCGAACGCGGCGACCGGCTGGCGCGACTCCGACATCGAGGAGATCGAGCGCGCCGCCAGCGAGCCGGGCGTCGTCGCGATCGGCGAGACGGGCCTCGACTACTACCGCGACCGCGCCCCGCGCGAGGACCAGCTACGCGCCTTCGAGAGCCAGCTCGACCTCGCCCGCCGGACCGGCCTGCCGGTGGCGATCCACACGCGCGCGGCCGAGGACGACACCTTCGCCATGCTCGCCGAGCACGCCGACGGCCTCACGGTGATCCTCCACTGCTTCTCCGCGCCCGACCGGCTCGACGAGGCCGTCGAGCGCGGCTACCTCTGCTCGTTCGCCGGCAACGTGACCTATCGCAACGCCGATGCGCTGGCCGAGGCGGCGCGGCGTGTACCGGACGAGCTGCTGCTGGTCGAGACCGACGCGCCCTACCTGACGCCGGTTCCGCGCCGCGGCGAGCCGAACGAGCCCGCCAACGTGACGCACACGGCGGAGTTCGTCGCCGAGCTGCGCGGGATCGAGTACGCGGCGCTCGAGGCGATCGTCGAGCGCAACGCGGAGCGGGTCTTCGGCTGGTGACCCGCGGCGGCTCGGAGCGGCCGGGGACGGCTCGGCCGGCCGCCGCCGATCCTGCCGGCGAGCCGGGGGCGCTGCCGCGCCAGGCGAGCATGAACCGGCTGCGCCGCTTCGACGTGCGTCCGAATCGCGAGCTCGGCCAGAACTTCCTCATCGACGACAACATCCTGCGGCTCGTCGGCGACGCCGCCGAGCTGCGATCCAGCGACGTCGTGCTCGAGGTCGGCGGGGGGCTGGGCGTGCTGTCGGAGCACCTCGCGCCGCGCGTCGGGCACCTCCACGTGATCGAGATCGACCGCTCGCTCGAGGCGCCGCTGCGCGACGCGCTCGATCCCTACCCCAACACGACGCTGCACCTCGCCGACGCAGTCGACCTCGATCTCGACGAGCTCGACCCGCCGCCGACCAAGGTCGTCGCCAACCTGCCCTACGGGGTCGCGGCCACGGTGCTGCTGCGGACCGTCGCGGAGCTGCCGGACGCCGTCCTCTGGGTCGCGATGGTGCAGCGCGAGGTCGGAGAGCGACTCGCCGCGAAGCCCGGCTCCAAGACCTACGGAGCGACTTCGGTGCTCGCCCAGCTCGCCTGCGAGGTGCGCGTGCTGCGGCGCGTGCCGAGCACCGTCTTCCACCCGCAGCCGAACGTCGAGTCGGCGCTCGTCGTGCTGCGCCGGCGGGCGCTGTCGCCCTCCGGTCCCGTCGTGGCGCTCGTCCACGCGGCCTTCGCCCATCGCCGCAAGGCGCTGTCCGGGTCGCTCGCGCTGGACCCCGGCGCGCCGGCTGGGCTGCGCGGCGCCGCTCGCGAGGCGCTGACGGAGCTCGGCCTTCCGGCTGACGCCCGCGCCGAGCGGCTGACGCCCGCCGACTTCGCCCGGCTCGCCGAGCTGATCGGGGAGGACCGCCTCGAGCCGCTGAGGGCGAGGCGAGGGTGAGCGGATCGGGCGCCGTCGAGCAGGCGGCCAACGCGAAGGTGAACCTGGTGCTGCGGGTCGGCCCGCCGCGCGACGACGGCATGCACCCGCTCTGCTCGCTGTTCGCGGCGCTGGACCTGGCCGACGAGGTGGTCGTCGAGCCACGGCGGGCGGGTGCGGCCGGGGCTGGCGGCCCAGATCCGATCGAGGCGGACGAGGTCGTCTGCCCGGGCGTCACGGGGGCCAACCTCGCCGCCGCGGCGATCGCCGCGTTCCGCCGGACGGGGCCCGGCGCCGACCTGCCGCCCGTGCGGGTCGAGATACGCAAGCGGATCCCGGTGGCGGCGGGGCTGGGCGGCGGCAGCGCCGACGCCGCCGCCGTCCTGCGCGCCGCCAACGAGCTGACGGGATCGCGTCTGAGCGCCGAAGAGCTGCGCCGGATCGCCGCCGGACTCGGATCGGACGTGCCGAGCCAGGTCGAGCCGGCGCATGCGCTCGTCACCGGTGTCGGCGAGCGCGTGGAACGGGTAGACCTTCCCGCCATGGCGCTCGTGCTCATCCCCCAGGACGAGGGGCTCTCGACGGCGGCGGTGTACGCCGAGCTGGACCGGATCGGCGGTCACGCCGGCGATCTCGACCCGGCGCCGCTGCGCGCGCTCGCGCGCGCGCCGCTGCCCGAGCTCGCCGCCGGCCTCGCCAACGACCTCGAGCCGGCGGCGCTCTCGCTGCGCCCCGAGCTCGCCGAGCCGGTCGAAGCGCTGCTCGCCGCCGGCGCGCTCGCCGCCCAGGTCACCGGATCGGGCCCGACGACCTTCGGCGTCTTCGCGCAGCGCGACGCCGCCGAGCGCGCGGCGGCCGGACTGCCCGGCGCGATGGTCACGGGGCTGCGCCGATGAGGCTCGTACGCCAGCACCGCGGCCTGACGGTGCTCGCCCTGATCGTGGCGGCCGTCGCAGTCCTCTACGCCGTCGGCGCGATGCCCGACTTCCCGGACGTCGAGAGGCTGATCGAGGACGTCGCCAAGGCGCTCGGCGCGTGGACCTACCTGCTCGTCGGAGCGCTCGCCTTCCTCGAGACCGGAGCGTTCGTCGGCCTCGTCGCGCCCGGCGAGAGCGTCGTGATCGTCGGCGGGGTGATCGCCGGGCAGGGCGAGATCAGCCTGATCGTCCTGATCGGCATCGTCTGGACGGCGGCGATCCTCGGCGACACGACCAGCTTCTTCGTCGGCCGCAGGCTCGGTCGCGGCTTCATCCTGCGCCACGGCCCGAAGGTCAAGATCGACGAGGCGCGGCTCGAGCAGGTCGAGTCGTACTTCGAGCGCCATGGCGGCAAGACGATCCTGATCGGGCGCTTCATCGGCCTGGTGCGCGCGCTCGCGCCGTTCGTCGCCGGCTCGTCGGGACTGCCGTACCGCCGCTTCATCCCGTTCAGCACGATCGGCTGCGGGCTCTGGGCGACGACCTTCTGCGTCCTCGGCTACGTCTTCTACGAGTCGTTCGACAGGGTCGCCGACGTCGCGGGCAAGGCGACCTTCGGCTTCGGAGTGACCGTCGTGACGGTCGTCGGGTGCATATACGCCTATCGCCGGCTGCGCCATCCCGAGGAGCGGCGCAAGCTGGTCGCCTGGATGGAGCAGCGGCCGCTGTTGCGGCATCTCGTCGCGGTGCTGCGCCCGGTCAAGCGCCGGCTGCTCGACCCGGTATGGCGGGTCGTCGGGCCCCAGCTGCGCTTCCTCGGCGACCGCATCACCCCCGGCGGGCTCGGCCTCGAGCTGACCACCGCGCTCGCGGTGGGCGGCGTCGGCTTCTACGTCTTCACCGTCTACGCGGTCACCCTCTCCGGCAACACCTCGACGACGCCCGCCGACCGCGAGCTGCTCGACCTCGCGGATCGGCTGAACATCCACGAGACGCTCACCGACGTCGCGAAGGTCGTCACCGACTTCGGCGCGTTCACGAGCGTGGCGACGCTGGTCGTCACGGTGTCGATCCTGCTGGCCGCCCGGCGCAACTGGACCGAGCTCGTGACCTTCGTGGTGGCGTCGGTCGCCGTCTACGTCTCGGTGCAGCTCACCAAGAACGGGATCGACCGCCCACGCCCGTCCGGGCCGCTCGTCGACGCCGACGGCGAGAGCTTCCCGAGCGGCCACGCCGCGTACTCGACGATCTGGGTCGCCGCCGCGGTCGTCGTGGCGCGGGTCGTGCCGGGCATAGCCAGCAGGGCGGTGCTGGTCGGGGGTGCGCTCGTGCTGGCCGCCGCGATCGGCCTGTCGCGGATCTACCTGCGCGTCCACTACTGGTCCGACGTCGCGGGCGGCTGGGGCCTCGGGGCCGGCATCTTCGGACTCTGCGCGGTCGTCGCCCTCGTCGTCACCCACCTGCGCCACAATGGGCGGCGACCGGCTCCCGATCCCGCGGAGCCCGAGCCGTCCCGATGAGCCTCGACCTGACCACCACCGAGCTGTCGATCGCGGTCGCCGCCGGCATCGCCGGCGCGGGCTACATCGCCTTCATCCTCGTTCCCGCCGTGGCGGCGTACGGCCGCGTATGGGAGCGGATCGCGGCCGGCTTCCTGACGCTCTACATCCTCGGGACGCTGCTCGGGATCGGCGCCGCGGTCGGGCTCGCCGTCATCTGGTCCTACGACCGCTACGCCTAGGAACGCGATAGCCGTCGCATTCCGGCGTCCTCGGGCACTCGCGGGCTGGCGCCCGCCACGTGCCCTGCGTCCTTGGACTGCTCGGCTCTCGCCAGGAACGCGATAGCCGTCGCATTCCGGCGTCCTCGGGCACTCGCGGGCTGGCGCCCGCCACGTGCCCTGCGTCCTTGGACTGCTCGGCTATCGCGTCCCTGGGACGGTGTTGGCAGACTTTGGGTGTGAACGCGGCGGGCGATCAGGTCACGGGGGTGGGCAGGAGCACGTTCCTGGAGGGGATCGAGGAGGTCTCGGCGGCGGTCGAGGCCGGTGCTGGGCTGCCCGCGGTGGCGCGAGCGGCGTCGCGGGTGTTGCAGGCGAGCGTGGTCGTGCTCGACATGGGCGCCAGCGTGCTGGCGGTCGCCTGTCAGTCCTCCGAGGACGAGCGGGCGGTGATCGCCGGCGAGCAGGGCAGTGGAGCCGTCGAGCTGCGGGTCGCCGACCAGCCGGTCGGGCAGCTGCGATTGAGGGCCTGGTCCGAGGCGCCCGAGCCGGCCCTGCTGCGGATGGTGACCACGCTGATCGGCCTGGAAGTCGACCGCTCGCGGGCACCGGGCAGGGCGACCGAAGCGGCCGTCGGCGACTTCCTCTCGGACCTGCTCGGCCGGACCACGACGGACCGCGAGAACATCGTGGCCCGCGCCGCCGAGCTCGGCTGCGACCTGCGCGAGGGCGCGGCGGTGATCGTGGTGCGAGCGCGACCTCAGCAGGCCGAGGAGGGCGACTGGCGCGCCCGCGTGCTGACGCTCGCCGAGCGCGGGGCGCGCGCGGTCGAGCGGACGTCGCTCGCCGCGACTGTCGCCTTCGGCCCGCCGCCGCCGAGCGTCCACGGCGAGAACCGATCCCAGCGACCGGACCGCGAGCTCGTGGTCCTGGCGCCCGGCAAGGGCCCCGAGCCGAGCAGGCGCGTCGCCCGCTCGGTGCAGGCGGAGCTCGAGGCGGGCCTGACCGGCTACCAGCTGACGATCGCGATCAGCCGGCCGACCGCCGATCCGGTCGATCTGCATCGCGCCGGCGCCGAGGCGCTGCTGGCCGCCAACGTCGCGGCCGCCCGCGGCGACGCGTTCCTGTCGTTCGAGGAGACCGGCGCCTACCGCCTGCTGCTGCCGGCGATGAGCGAGGACCCGAGCGAGCTCGAGCGCTTCCAGCAGGAGACCGTCGCCCCGCTCGTCGAGTACGACGACCAGTACGAGACCGAGCTGGTCCGCACCCTCGAGTCGTTCCTCGACGCCGACGGCAGCGTCGCCAAGACGGCCGAGCGCCTTTTCACCCACCGCCACACGATCCGCTACCGCCTCGACCGGGTCCGCGAGCTGACCGGCTTCGACGTCGGCTCGACCGACGGCCGCGAGCGCCTCAGCCTCGGCCTCAAGGCGATGCGCGTCCTCGGCATCGCGCCCCCCGGCGGCCCCGCCCACGAGCCTGGCGTGTCCGCCGGCCGCGTCCCCCGCGACCCCAACGGCCGCTAGCGCATCCGGCTCGCTGGTACCTTCGGGGCCCACTCTGGGGAGTGGGGTAATTGGCAGCCCGGCAGGTTTTGGTCCTGCAAGCCCAGGTTCGAACCCTGGCTCCCCAGCTGAGGCCCCCCGAGCGAAGGCCCGACTACGGGCGCGCTGCCCGTCGAGCGGCGCTTCGCGACGACGAGTGGACTATTGACTGGGCTAGGGCCGGGTCAATAGTCCACTCGCCTGTTCGCGGCTGACGCCGGCGCACGCAACTGGAGACGCGCACGGGAAAGCAGGCGGTAGCGCGGTACGCTGCGCGCACTCATGGCCGAGCAGCTCACCGTCCTCGTCATGGCTGCGGGCAGGGGCACGCGGATGCGCTCGTCGCTGCCGAAGGTCCTGCACCCGATCTGCGGCCGGCCGATGGTCGAATGGGTGGTGGGCGCGGCACGCGCGGCGGGCGCGGGCGAGGTCGTCTGCGTCGTCCGGCCCGGCGACGGGGTCGCCGAGGGCCTGCCCGAGGGGGTGACGGTCGCCGAGCAGACCACTGGGGAGGGCACCGGCGCGGCGGTGCTCGCCGCGCGCGACGCGGTCGCGCCCGGCGGCGAGGTGCTGATCCTCTCGGGCGACCACCCGCTGATCTCCGAGCGGTTGCTGCGCGACCTGCTCGACGCCCACCGCGCCGACGGCGCGGCGGTGGCGACGATCCTCACGACCGATGGCCTCGACCCCACGGGCTACGGGCGGATCGTGCGCGCCGGCGACGGCTCGGTCGAGCGGATCGTCGAGACCAAGGACCCCAGCGGCGTCGCCGCCGCCGAGCTGGCGATCCGCGAGGTGAACCTCGGCACCTACGTGCTCGACGGCGACGCGCTCTTCGCGGCGCTCGCCGAGGTCGGCCTCGAGCGTGGGGAGACCTACCTGACCGGCGTCTTCCCGTTGCTCGGAGCACAGGGCCGTCGGGTCGCGGCCCACGTCACCGATGACCTGACGAGTGCCGTCGGCGTCAACACGCGCCTCGACCTGATGGACGCCGAGCGCGCCGCCCAACGCCGCATCCTCGAGCGCCACGCGCTGGCCGGCGTCAGCTTCCTCGGCCCGGACTCCACGCGCGTCGACGCCGGCGTCGAGATCGGCGCCGACACGACGATCGGTCCCGGGGTCACGCTGCGCGGCGAGACGACGATCGGCGAGGGCTGCGAGATCGGGCCGCAGACCACGATTGCCGACTCCTCGCTCGCGAACGGCGTCACCTGCGTCCACTCCTTCCTCACCGCGGCGCGCGTCGAGGCGGGCGCCGCGGTCGGCCCGTTCGCCTACCTGCGCCCCGGCGCGCACATCGGCGAGGGCGCGAAGATCGGCACCTTCGTGGAGGTCAAGAACTCCGAGATCGGCGCGGGCGCCAAGGTGCCGCACCTGTCCTATCTCGGCGACGCCGACGTCGGCGACGGCGCGAACGTCGCGGCCGGCAACATCACCGCCAACTACGACGGCCGCGCGAAGCACCGAACGACGATCGGCGCGGGCGTGCGGACCGGCGTGAACAGCTCGTTCGTGGCCCCCGTGACCGTCGGGGACGGGGCGTATATTGGGGCCGGATCGGTGATCTCGGAGGACGTGCCGCCCGGCGCTCTCGGGATCTCCAGGCCTCAGCAGAAGAACGTCGACGGCTACACGGAGCGGATCGAGAGAGAGCGGAGATGAGCGCCGTCACCACCGACACCGAGCTGACCGCCGGGACCTTCATCCCGGCGAGCTACGACAAGCGGCTGATGGTCGCCGCCGGTCGTGCCACCCAGGCGCTCGGCGCGAAGATCGCCGACAACCTCGGCGTCGACCTCGCCGACGCCGGCCTCAAGACGTTCGCCGACGGTGAGGTCTACTGCCGCTACGCGGACTCGATCCGCGGCGCCGACCTCTTCATCGTCGCCTCGATCGCCGGCAGCGAGGAGGAGGAGATGACCGTCAACGACTCGCTGATGGAGCTGATGGTCATGGTCCACGCCGCCAAGCACGCGTCGGCACACCGGATCATCGCCGTCACCCCCTGGTACGGGTACTCGCGCCAGGACAAGAAGTCGGCGCCGCGCGAGCCGATCTCGGCGCGGCTCGTCGCCGAGGTGCTCGAGACGGCCGGCATCGATCGCCTGGTGACGATGGACCTCCACGCCGGACAGATGCAGGGCTTCTTCTCCAAGCCGGTCGACCACATGACCGCGATGCCGATCCTGACCCAGTTCGTCCAGGACCAGCTCGCCGGCGAGGACCTCGTGATCATCGCGCCGGACGCCGGCCGCGTGAAGCTCGTGCGCAAGTTCGCGCAGAAGGTCGGCGCCCCGTACGCGCTGCTCGAGAAGGAGCGCCCGGCCCATCAGGTCGCGGAGATCGGCTACGTGATCGGCGACGTCGAGGGCAAGGTCGCGGTGATCGTCGACGACATCATCGACACCGGCGGGACGCTGAGCGCCGCCGCCCAGACCGTCCTCGACGAGGGCGCCGAGAAGGTCTACGCGGTGGCCACCCACGGCGTGTTCTCCGGCCGCGCGTTCGAGACGCTCGAGGCGTCGCCGCTGGCGGGCATCGTGGTCACCGACACGGTCCCCCTGCGCGACGGCGCGCCCGATCGGATCCGCGTGCTCACCAGCGCCGACATCCTCACCGACTCGATCCGCCGGATCTTCCTCGACGACTCGGTCTCGGAGATCTTCCAAGGCGAGAACCAATTGTTCTGATTTTCGTCCGCGGCTCGGGATAGGGTCGCGGCCATGTACGAGTTCCTTCTCACCGTTCATGTACTGGCGGCCGTCGTCTGGGTCGGAGGCGGGATCGCGATGCACATCCTCGGCCGGCGCACGCTCAAGCGCGGCGACAACGAGGAGATCCTCGCGTTCTCGAAGGAGATCAACATCGTCGCGATGCGGCTCTACGCGCCGGTGTCGCTGATCCTGCTGGTCGCGGGCATCCTCCTCGTCAACGAGGCCGGCTACGAGTTCGACCAGCTCTGGATCTCGCTCGGCTTCCTCGGCTGGATCTTCAGCTTCGTCGTCGGCGTCGGCTACTACGGGCCGCAGGACAAGCGGCTCCACCAGCTCGTGGCGGTCGAGGGACCGACCGCGCCGGGCGTCGTCGAGAACGTCCGCAGGGCGCTGCTCGTCAACTCGGTGGAGATCCTGATCCTGGTCCTGGTCATCGTCGACATGACGACCAAGCCCGGGCTCTAAGCCCGGAACGTCCGCTTGAAGTAGGCCCACTCCTCGCGGCCGAGCTCGGTCGCGGGCTCGTCGCCGAACCACCACTCGCGGCCGATCCGGTACCAGTTGCGCGTCGCCTCCAGCTGACCGAGCACGGCGAGCACGCCGACCTCCATCCGCCGGCCCATCAGCTCGTTGGCGGGGACGTTCTCGCGCCGCATCAGGTCGAAGAACTCGGAGCGCGGGTCGGACACCGCGGCGATCGCGTCCATCACGCGCTGCGAGTCGATCGTCACCTCGCGGTCCTCCATGTACCAGCCCCCGACCGCGATCACGTGGGCCATCAGCCGCTCGGCGTCGACCTTCTTGGGATTGTTGAGGAAGCCGAGATCGTGCATCGCCACCCGCAGCCGCTCGGGATCGCCTTCGAAGACGGCGTCGAGCGCGGCGATCTCCAGCTCGATCTGCTCCTGGTCGAGCTGCTTGGTCATGCCGAAGTCGAGGAACGCGACGCGGCCGTCGTCGGTCAGCAGGTAGTTGCCGGGGTGGGCGTCGGCGTTGAAGTGCTGCAGGTGGTAGATCGAGCCGAAGCAGAAGCGGTAGACGATCTCGGCGAAGCGGTCGCGGTCGGCCTGGGGCAGCGCCTTGACGTCGTCGAAGCCGATGCCGTCGACCCACTCGGTAACGAGCACCCGGCCGCGCGACAGCCGCGTGATCACGTCGGGGACGTAGATGAACGGGTGGCCGCGGTAGCCGCGCGAGAACGCCCGCTGGTTCTGCGCCTCGTACTCGTAGTCGAGCTCCTCGAGCACGCGCTCCTTGAGCTCCGCGGCGGCCGCCTTGGCGTCGAGGCCGGGCGCTATCGCCTTCGCCAGCCGCATGATCATCCCGGCGTTCTGCATGTCGGCACGCAGCGCCTCGGCGACGCCCGGGTACTGGATCTTCACCGCCACCAGGCGTCCGTCGGGCAGCGTCGCGCGGTGGACCTGACCGATCGAGGCCGCCGCGGCGGCCTGGTGCTCGAAGTCCTCGAACAGCTCCTCGACGGGCTCGTCCCACTCCTCCTCGAGCACGCCCTGGACCTTCCTCCAGGGCATCGCGGGGGCCTCCGAGCGCAGGTGCGCGAGCTTGTCCTGGTACAGCTCGCGGTACTCGTCGGGCAGGAAGTCGGTGTCGATGAACGACGCGAGCTGGCCGATCTTCATCGCCGCGCCCTTCATCGTCCCGAGCGTGTCGACCATCCGCTCGGCGGCCTCGGCGTGGCGCCTGTCGAGCTGGACCGCCCCGTCCTCCTTGGAGCGGGCGAGGTTCGCCGCCCGCGTTCCCGCCCAGCGCGCACCCTGGCTGCCGATCACCGAGCCCACCTGCGCCGTCCGGCGGACCCTGCCCTTCGGTATCGACCGGTCCTCCTTCGCCATCGCCGCCAACCCTACGGACTCTCCCCGGGCGATCCCCTCGGACGCGGCTTCGAGGACCGGGCGGGCGGCGGGCGCGGCCGAGGACGCCGCCAGGCGCGCGGCGAGCTACACTGGCCGGCCGTTATGGCTTCCGACCGCCCATCGCTGAAAGTCGAGCTCCGCGAGGAGCGCGGCTCGCGCGCGACGCGCCGCCTTCGCCGGGCCGGCTTCGTGCCGGGGGTCCTCTACGGCGGGTCGCACGACGAGACCGTCTCCTTCAAGGTCGGAGACCGCGATCTGCGCCGCGTCATGGTCGACGGCTCCGCGCTGATCGACGTCGAGATCGGCGGCGAGAAGTCGGTTCCCGCGATCCTCAAGGACCGTCAGCTGCACCCCGTGCGCGACGAGGTCACCCACGTCGACTTCCTCGAGGTCAACCTCGAGGAGAAGATCCGCGCCGCGGTCGCGATCGAGCTCGAGGGCGCCGACGAGGCGCCGGGCGTCAAGGGCGGCGGCGTCCTCGACCACGCCACGCGCGAGGTCGAGATCGAGGCGCTGCCGACCGACATCCCGGAGCGGATCGTCGTCGACGTCTCGGCGCTCGAGATCGGCGCCACGCTGACCCTCGCCGAGATCACCGTGCCGGCTGCCGTCGAGGTCGTCCACGATCATCCCGACGAGGTGACCGTCGCCAGCGTCGTGCTGCCGACCAAGGTCGAGGAGCCCGAGATCGAGGCCGAGACCGAGGTCGTCGGCGAGGACGGCGAGGCCGCGGAGGCCGAGGGCGGCGAGGACGCCGACTCCGGCGAGTCCGGCGGAGGCGAGTAGCGCCCGACGATGGGTCTGTTCCGCCGCCGTGAGGGGGGCGACGGGGGCAGGGTCGACTGGCTGATCGTCGGCCTCGGCAACCCCGGCGACAAGCACGCCGGGACCAGGCACAACGTCGGCTTCGACGTCGCCGCGCTGGCCGCCGAGCGCTGGGAGCTTCCGCGTGCGAAGAAGCGGTACGCCGGCCTCTACAGCGAGGGGCGCACGGCGCCCGGCGGGCCGCGCGTGGGCGTCCTGCTGCCGCAGACCTTCATGAACGAGTCGGGCCGCTCCGCCGGCCCGGCGCGGGGAGCGCTGCACGTGCCGCTCGACCGCGTCGTCGCGGTCCACGACGAGATCGACCTGCCGTTCGGCCGCATCCACGCCCGCGTCGGCGGTGGGCTCGCGGGCCACAACGGCCTCAAGTCGCTCGAGCGCGATCTCGGCGGCCGCGAGTTCCGCCGCCTGCGCGTCGGCGTCGGACGGCCGGACTCGACCGATCCGGCGATCGTCGTGCCCTACGTGCTCGGCCGCTTCAGCGAGCCGAAGGACGAGGTGCGCGCGCTGATCGAGGCCGCGGCCGACGAGCTCGAGCGTCTCGTGACGACCGAGCCCGCCGACCTGGGCGCCTCGGCGTAGGGCCCGGGCGCCGCCTAGAATCGGAGCGAGGCCGCGCGGGGTAGTCCGGGCGGCCGTTTCGCGTGCCATGTCGCTACGCCCACTGCTCGCATATGCCCGGGAGGACGACGCCGTCGCGGCGCTGTCCGACGCTGCCCGGAGCGCGCCCCAGCGGGCGTTCGTCTCGCAGAGCATGCGGCCGTACCTGCTCGCGGCGCTGCTCGACGCCGAGCCGGACCGCCCGGCCCTGGTCGTCGCCGGCGACGACCGCGCGGCCCGCGACCTGGCGGCCGACCTGCGCCACTTCCTCGCCCCCCGGCCGGTGCGGCTCTACCCGGCGCGCGGCGTTCGCTACGAGTCCCACCTCGCCCCGCCGCCGCACCTCGTCGGTCTCCGGATAGCCGCCCTCGACGCGCTCGTCGAGGGATCGGCGGCCGCCGCCGGCGGGGGCGCGGCGGATGCGACCGCGGATGCGCCGGTCGTCGTGGCCGGGGCCGTCGCGCTCGCCGAGAAGGTGCCCGACCCGGAGCTGCGGCCCCACGGCTTCGCGATCGAGAAAGGTGGGCTGCTCGACCTCGACGAGGCCACGGCCCAGCTCGTCGCCTGCGGCTACGAGCGCGTCGAGCAGGTCGAGGACCGCGGCCAGTTCGCGCTGCGCGGCGACATCCTCGACGTCTACCCGGCGACCGAGGAGCGGGCGGTGCGCTGCGAGCTGTTCGACGTCGAGGTCGAGCGGCTGACCTTCTTCTCGACCTTCACCCAGCGCTCGCTCGAGGAGGTCGAGCGGGTCGAGATCGCCCCGGCGGCCGAGCTGGCGCCCGAGCACCGCGAGCTGGCCGAGATCGCCGCCGCCGACGTCGCGGCCGCCGGTGACGCGGGCGAGCGTCCCGACGTCGCCGAGCTGCTGCCGGTCGACCGCTTCGGCGAGGTGCTCGACCTGCTCCCCGAGGACGCGCTCGTCGCGATCGCCGCCGAGGAGGAGCTGGCGCCGTCGCTGCGAGACCACTGGGAGGACGTCACGACCAGCTTCCACGACCAGGACGCCGGCCACCTCTACGTCGATCCCGAGCGGCTCCAGGACGCCCTCGACGCCCGCGCCGCGCTGCGGCTGTCGAGCATCTCCGGCGATCAGCCGCACAGCTTCCGCGCCCAGGCCGCCGACACGGCCGCCCGCTCGCTCGAGACCGCCGAGCCCGAGCTCGAGAAGCTCGTCCGCTCCGGCTACCGGGCGTTCGTCGCCTGGGCCCGTCAGGGCGAGGCCGAGCGCGCCGCCTACAACCTCACCCGCATCCGCGCGGCCTTTCTCGGCGGGGCGCCGCGGGCGCGCCCCGGCAGCGCCGCGGCCGACGACGTCCCCGAGGCGCGCCCGGCGCCCGCCGCCGCCGAGCCGAGCGCCGGCGCTCCGCACGAGCCCGGCCTGACCTTCGCCAACGCCGCGCTGCGCGAGGGCTTCATCGCACCGACCCTGAAGCTCGCGATCGTGCCCGATCACCGCCTGCTGCGCCGCCGCCGCGCCCAGCCGCAGGGCCCGCGGACCGGCGCGGGGGCGCTCGCGAGCTTCACCGACCTGCGCGCCGGCACGCCGGTCGTCCACGAGGACCACGGCATCGCGCTGTTCAGCGGCTTCGAGACCAAGACCGTCGGCGGCGTCACGCGCGACTACCTCCAGCTCGAGTACAAGGGCGGCGACCGCGTCTTCGTCCCCAGCGACCAGCTCCACAAGATCTCCCGCTACGTCGGCGCCGACGCCGGCGATCCGCCGCTGTCGAAGCTCGGCGGCAGCCAGTGGGAGAAGCAGAAGCTGCGCGCCCGCCGCGCCGCGGAGGCGCTCGCCGGCGAGCTGATCAACCTCTACGCCGAGCGCAGGCGGCGCGCCGGCTACGCCTTCCCGGTGGACTCCGACTGGCAAGTCGAGTTCGAGACGGCGTTCCCGTTCCGCGAGACCCCCGACCAGCTCGACGCGATCGAGGCGGTGCGCGCCGACATGGAGGAGGCGCGCCCGATGGACCGCCTGATCTGCGGCGACGTCGGCTACGGCAAGACGGAGGTCGCGCTGCGGGCGGCCTTCAAGGCGGCCGCGGACTCCAAGCAGGTGATGTTCCTCGTCCCGACGACGGTGCTCGCCCAGCAACACCACGGCACCTTCGCCGAGCGCCTGCGCGACTACCCGTTCCGGATCGAGCAGGTCTCGCGCTTCCGCTCGGACAAGGACGTCCGCGCCGCCCTGAAGGACTTCGAGGACGGCAAGGTCGACATCCTGATCGGCACGCACCGGCTGCTCTCGCGCGACGTCCGTCCGAAGGAGCTCGGCCTGCTGATCGTCGACGAGGAGCAGCGCTTCGGCGTCAAGCAGAAGGAGCTGCTGCGCCAGCTGCGGCTGCGCGTCGACGTGCTGTCGCTGTCGGCCACGCCGATTCCGCGCACGCTGCAGATGTCGCTCGCCGGGCTGCGCGACATCTCGGTGATCGAGACCCCGCCCGAGGGGCGGCGGCCGGTCAAGACCTACGTCGGCGAGTACGACGAGGACCTGGTCCAGAAGGCGATCGAGCGCGAGCTATCGCGTCAGGGGCAGGCGTTCTTCCTGCACAACCGGGTCGAGACGATCGACGAGACGGCCGAGCGCGTGCGGGCGATGTGCCCGGCGGCGCGAGTGCTGGTCGCCCACGGCCAGATGGAGGAGAAGCAGCTCGAGCAGATCATGCTGACCTTCCTGCGCGGCGACGCCGACGTGCTGGTCTGCACGACGATCGTCGAGTCGGGCCTCGACATCTCCAACGCCAACACGCTGATCGTCGAGCGCGCCGACGAGCTCGGCCTCGCCCAGCTCTACCAGATCAGGGGCCGCGTCGGGCGGTCGAAGGAGCGTGCCTACGCCTACCTGCTCTACCCGTCCGCGGCGGCCCTGACCGAGGACGCCGGCCAGCGGCTCGCCACGCTGTCCGACTACACCGAGCTCGGCTCCGGCTTCAAGATCGCGATGCGCGACCTCGAGATCCGCGGCGCCGGCAACCTGCTCGGCGACGACCAGTCCGGTCACGTCGCGGCGATCGGCTTCGAGCTCTACGTCGGGATGCTCGACGAGGCGGTGGCGGCGCTCGCCGGCGACTCGGCCGAGGAGGCGCCCGAGCCGGTCCGCGTCGACCTGCCCGTCGACGCCTACGTCCCGGGCGACTACGTCCCGTACGAGGCGGCGAAGATCGAGATCCACCGCCGCGTCGCCGGCGCGAAGGAGATCGCCGACCTGATCGTCCTGCGCGAGGAGCTCGAGGACCGCTTCGGCCCCGTGCCCGGCCAGCTCGACAACCTGATCAAGCTCCAGGACGCTCGGATCAAGCTCGGGCGCGCCGGCGCTCGAACGGTCGACTTCGCCGGCGGCCGGCTCGCCGTCTCGCCGATCGAGCTCGACTCGGGCCAGGTCGGCGTGCTGCGCGAACGCGTGCCGGAGGCGATCTACGAGTCGGGCCGCAGCACCGTCCGGGTGCGCGTGCCGGAGGAGCCGGCCGAGCGCTTCGCCGCCGTCGTGCGTGCCGCCGAGGCCGTCCTCGAGGCGGCGAGCGAGCCGGCGCGTGCGTAACAGCTGCGACGGCTCCGTAACGCTTCGGTTAGGATGCGCCCCGCTTTAGGCGCGCTTGAGGAGTGGCGCCTACAAACTCCCGAATGAGCTTCCCCTCCATGAACCCTCTTCGCCTTCTCGCTGGCGCTTCGCTCGCCGGCCTCTGTGCAGTCGCCGTAGCCGGTTGCGGTGGTGACGACGTGCCCTCCGACGCGGTCGCCCGGGTCGGTGACACCGTCATCACCAAGCAGCAATTCGACCACTGGTACACCAGCGCGGCCAGGGGTCAGCAGCAGCAGGGCGGCCCGTCGGTCGCTCCCGACCCGCCGACCTACGCCAAGTGCATCGCCGCCTTCAAGCAGCAGGCGCCGAAGGGCGCCGCCAAGCCGAAGGACAGCGAGCTCAAGAAGCAGTGCAAGACGACCTACGACCAGCTCAAGCAGCAGGTCATGCAGTTCCTGATCCAGTCGCAGTGGGTTCAGCAGGAGGCCGCCGACCAGGACATCGAGGTCAGCGGAACCGAGGTGCGCCGTCTCTTCGAGGACCAGAAGAAGCAGGCGTTCCCGAAGCAGAAGGACTACGAGAAGTTCCTCCGCCAGTCCGGCACCAGCGAGCAGGACATCCTCTTCCGGATCAAGCTCGACGCCCTCCAGAACAAGCTGACCGCCAAGATCCAGAAGGACCAGGAGAAGGTCAGCGACGAGGACGTCGAGGAGTACTACGAGAAGAACAAGGAGCGCTTCGGCCAGCCCGAGCGGCGCGACTTGAACGTCGTCTTGACCAAGACGAAGGCGAGGGCCGACCAGGCGAAGCAGCGGCTCGACGACGGCGCCAGCTTCAAGACCGTCTCGAAGCAGCTCTCGATCGACCAGGCGTCGAAGGCGAACGGCGGCAAGTTGCCGGGGGTCGCCCAGGGGCAGCAGGACAAGGCACTCGACGAGGCCGTGTTCAAGGCCGAGCGGGGCGAGATCGAGGGTCCGGTCAAGACGCAGTTCGGCTGGTACGTGTTCGAGGTCGCGAAGGTGATGCCCTCGAGCCAGCAGACGCTCGAGCAGTCGAAGGAGACGATCCGCGGACTGCTGAAGTCGGAGCGCCAGCAGAAGACGCTGCAGGAGTTCATCGAGGACTTCCGCGAGGAGTTCAAGGACCAGACGAAGTGCCGCGAGGGCTTCGTCGTGGCGGAGTGCAGCAACGCCCCCGAGGAGAAGACCGACACCGGTCCGGCGTCCGGCGGCGCTCCCCAGGGCGCTCCGCAGGGCGCTCCGCCGCCCCAGGGCGCCGCCCCGCCGCCGCAGGGCGCTCCGCAGCCGCCGCCCGCACCGCAGGGCGCCCCCCAGGGCGCTCCGCAACCCCCGCCGCAGGCGCCGCCGCCCGCTCCGTAGTGACGGAGCGGCGCGCCGATCTCGTCGAGGCGCTGCAGGGCCTCGACGAGATCACGAGGCGGCTGCGTCGCGACTGTCCCTGGGACCGTGAGCAGGACGAGCGGTCGATCGTCCCGCACACCGTCGAGGAGGCCTACGAGCTCGCCGACGCCGCCCACTCCGGCGACGACGCGAAGCTGCTCGACGAGCTCGGGGACGTCCTGTTCCAGGTGATGTTCCTGTCGATGCTGCTCGAGGAGCGCGGCGCCGGCTCGCTCGCCGTGGTCGCCGACCACTGCCGCGAGAAGCTGATCCGCCGCCACCCGCACGTCTTCGGCGAGGCGCGCGCCGACAGCGCCGCCGAGGTGCTCGAGAGCTGGTCGGCGATCAAGCGCGAGCGCGAGCGCGGCGGCGAGGTCTTCGGCGACCTGCCGGAGAACCTGCCCGCCACGCTCTACGCGAAGAAGGTCCTCCGCCGTGCCCAGTCGGCCGGCCTGACCGCGCCCGCCGGTCCCGGCGAGGGTGGCGGCCCGCCGCCCGCCGACGACGCCTTCGAGGCGATCGGCCGGCGGCTGTTCGACGCGGTCCGGGCCGCCGGCGCGGCCGGCGTCGATCCGGAGATCGCGTTGCGAGAGACTGCACGCCGGTTCAAGCGAGACATCGAGGAGGCAGAGAGCAGCCAGTGAGCGAGATCGCGAAGGTCAACGCCCGCCAGATCCTGGACAGCCGCGGCAACCCAACCGTCGAGGTCGACGTGACGCTCGCCTCCGGGGCCTGCGGGCGCGCCGCCGTGCCGTCCGGCGCCTCGACGGGCGAGTTCGAGGCGGTCGAGCTGCGCGACGGCGCCGACGCCTATCTCGGCAAGGGCGTGCTGGGGGCGGTCGCCAACGCGAACGGCGAGCTCGCCGAGGTCGCTCTCGGCCGCGACGCCGACGACCAGCAGGGCCTCGACCGCGCGATGATCGCCGCCGACGGCACGCCGAACAAGGCGCGGCTCGGCGCCAACGCGATCCTCGGCGTCTCGCTCGCCGCCGCCAAGGCCGCGGCGGCCGACGCCGGCCAGCCGCTCTGGCGCCAGCTCGGCGGGACGGACGCCGACACCCTGCCGGTGCCGATGATGAACGTCCTCAACGGCGGCGCCCACGCCGACAACAAGGTCGACTTCCAGGAGTTCATGGTGGTCCCCTGCGGGGCGCCGACCTTCTCGGAGGCGCTGCGCACCGGCGCCGAGGTCTTCCACGCACTCAAGAAGACGCTGCACGAGCGCGGCCTGAGCACCGCGGTCGGCGACGAGGGCGGCTTCGCGCCCGACCTCGACTCCAACGAGGCCGCCCTGCAGATGCTGATCGCCGGCATCGAGGCGGCCGGCTACGCGCCCGGCGACGACGTCGCGATCGCGCTCGACCCGGCTGCCAGCGAGATATACGAGAACGGCGCCTACGTGCTGGAGCACGAGGGCCGCACGCTCTCCTCGGACGATCTCGCCGCCTACTGGGCCGAGATGGCCGGGCGCTATCCGATCCTCTCGATCGAGGACGGCATGGACGAGGAGGACTGGGACGGCTGGAAGCGGCTCACGGAACGCCTAGGAGAGAAGGTCCAGCTGGTCGGCGACGACCTCTTCGTCACCAACACGGAGCGCCTGGCGCGTGGCGTCGAGCTCGGCGTCGGCAACTCGATCCTGATCAAGGTCAACCAGATCGGGACGCTGACCGAGACGCTCGAGGCGATCGAGATGGCCCACGCCGCCGGCTACACCGCGGTCATGTCGCACCGGTCGGGCGAGACCGAGGACACGACGATCGCCGACCTGGCGGTGGCGACCGGCTGCGGCCAGATCAAGACGGGGGCGCCTTCGCGCTCCGATCGCGTGGCCAAGTACAACCGGCTGCTGAGGATCGAGGAGGAGCTGGGGGTCGACGCCGTCTACCCGGGGCGCAGCGTCTTCCGGAGCTGAGCCTCTCGCCCGCGCTGGCGGCCGTTTGAACGGTTGAGCACACCCGGGTGTGCACGATCGTCCAGACCGCTCGAATTCGGTTGCAGGACGGCGGGCGCCGGCGTCGAAGGCGGCTTGGATGGCCACTGTCGCTGCGCGCAATCCTCCTCGCCGCCGGGCGTCGCATGCGCTCGGATCGAGCGGGATCCGCTGGGACCGGCTGGGGCGCGTGGCCCTGCTCGCGCTGCTGGGGACGATCCTGCTGCTGTACGTCTCGCCGGCGAAGCACTGGTTCGAGCAGTCGCGAACGGCCTCTGCGCAGGAGGCGGAGCTGCGGCACCTGGAGGCCGAGAACGCGCGGCTGAAGCAGCGGGCGGAGCTGTTGAGGAACCCGGACACGCTCGAGCAGGAGGCGCGCAAGCTCGGCATGGTGCTCGTCGGCGAGCGCGCCTTCGTGATCGAGAACCCGCCGAAGCGGTAGCGGCCGGCGGCGCTAACCTCGCGGGCGGTGGCCTATCCAGTTGACCTTGCGCTCGACCAGTGGGTCGAGGGGGAGCGCCGAACGGGCGGCGATCCGGCGCTGGCGGAGGCCGCCGACGCCGTGCTCCAGGAGCTGCGCCGCAGGCTCGGCGGGCCGTTCGAGGTGGCCGAGCTGGCGAACCTCTACGGCCAGGGAACGGACTGGGCCTCGGAGATCGCCCAGCGGCACGCCGCCGGCACCGACTCGAGCTGGGCGATCGACACGGCGTTCGCGCGTTACGCGCGGCAGGCGTCGGACTTCGCCGGCGGGCGGATGCAGCGGATCGGCGACGAGGACGGCTAGGAGCCGTCGCCGCCGGAGCGGCTGATCACTATGCGGTCGGCCTCGACGGTCACGGTGACCGGACGGTGGCCGGCCCAGTGCTCGGCGTAGACGGGGTCGTCCTGGATCGCGGGGTCGAGCCAGAGCCCGTAGCCCTCCTCGCCGTGGTCGAACGTGCCCTCGAGCGGCCTGTTACGGCCTCCGCCGCCGCGCTTGCGGCCACGGCCTCCGCGGCGACCGCGACGGCGCGGCTTGTCCTCGCCGCCGCCCTCGCTGTCCTCGGGCGACTCGTCCGCCGCGCCGCTCTCGGGCGCCTCGAGCTCCTCTTCCTCCTCCAGCTTCTCTTCCTGCTCGAGCGCCGCGGCGACCAGCGCCTCGTCCTCGGCGCGCAGGTCGACCTCCTCCTCGTCGACGCGCGGCCCGAAGAGGTCGGTCTCAACGCCCTCGGTCTCGCCGGAGGCGAGGTCGTGCTCGCGCTTGAAGCCCGCGACCTCCCTGACGGAGACCTCGAGCTGGTGGGCGATCCAGGCGTCGGTGCGACCCTGCCGCACCCACGTGCGGATCTGGTTGAGCTGCGGCTTGAGCGATCGACGTGCCAAGGCGGCGGGGAGACTAGCGGTTAGCCCGCGACCGAGGCGAGGACCTGGAACATCACCCAGGTCACGACGACCGTGGTGATCAGGATCGTCGCGATCAGGCCGACGAACCGGAGGGTGCCGTGCTTGTGGACGCGGTCGACCCGCCGCACGCGCGAGCGGTGGGCCGCCTCGCGCCGCAGGCGCTCGCGGCGCACGATCGAATCGGCGGCCTCCTCGCGGAAGGCCGCCTCGAACTGGTGCAGGGACTGACGCATGCGCATGGCGTGGAACCCTAGACGTGCGCCGTCTGCTCGGCGCTCTCGTAGACCTCCACGAAGCGCAGGTAGTTGGCGGCGATCCGGTCCGACGCGTCCCCGCGCGAGATCGAGCCGTCGAGGAAGCCCTTGAGCGCGTCCCACCAGATCGAGCGGCCGATCGCGAAGCCGACGAAGCCCTCGACGGGGGCGGCCTGGCGCAGCCAGTGGTCGACCTTCGCGTCGCTCGCGCCGCGGCCGAGCAGGACGCAGACGACGCCGTCGCGGCCGTCACGGCGGGTGACCTCGGCGAGCATCTCGCAGTCCCTCTGCTCGTCGACGCCCTCGATCTTCCAGACGTCGACGTCGAGGCCGGCGTCCTGGAGCTCCTCGATCGCGCGGCGCATCAGGTCCGGGCGCAGCTCGGCGTCGTAGCGGTCGACGTCGCCGCCGACGGACTCGAGCTGGGCCGGCTCGGCCGGGACGAGCAGCTCGAAGAGGAACTTGCGGTCGTTGTCCTTGAGCCAGTCCGACAGGCGCTTGAGGCGCGCCGTCTGACGCTCGTTCATCCCGGCGTCGCCGTCGGGGTTGTAGCGGACCAGCACCTTCGAGAAGTCGGGGTCGAAGCTCAGGATGTGCTCGCCGAAGGCGTCGTCGTACTGGAAGTCGAACTCGTTCTGGCCGCTCTTCTCGACCGGCATCGCGAGCTTCAGGCCGCGCGCCTTGGCGTCGCGCGGGATCTCGCCGCCGAACTGCTCGTCGACGAGTGCGCCGGAGGCGTGCGGATCGGCGCCGCGGTCGGCGGCCTTGGCCATGCCCTCGAAGATCAGGTGCTTCGCGTCCGCGATCGTCGCGGTCTGGTCGGGCGTGGGGTCGCCTTCGATGCCGAACATCTTGGTCTGGAAGGACCCGCGGTGGTCGAACGCGAGGATGTACAGCTTGCCGTCGTAGCCGAGGCTCATTCCGGGTATTGCCTCCTCAGGATTGCGTGGCCGACCAGGATACCCCCGTCCAGCCGGGTTTGCCGGCCCGGCGTGGCGGATATCCTCCGTCCGTGGAGCACCGGTTCACGGGGCCCTCCTACACCCTCGGGGTCGAGGAGGAGCTGATGATCGTCGACGCCGAGACGCTCGATCTGGCGAACTCGATCGAGGGGCTGCTCGACGATCTGGAGGGCCACGGCGCCGAGGGCGAGGTCAAGCCGGAGCTGATGGAGTCGGTCTGCGAGATCGCGACGGCGCCGTGCGCGGACACCGTCGAGGCCGGCCGCCAGCTCGACGGGCTGCGCCGCACGGTGACGGCCGCCGCCGAGCGCCGCGGCCTGGCGATCGGCGCGGCGGGCACGCACCCGTTCGCGATGTGGGAGGACCAGCGGATCGTCTCGCGGCCGCGCTACCGCGAGCTGGTCGCCGGCCTGCAGTGGGTGGCGCGCCAGGAGCTGATCTTCGGCATCCACGTCCACGTCGGCGTCGACGATCCCGACAAGGCGATCCACATCGCCAACGGGATGCGCGTGCACCTGCCGCTGCTGCTGGCGCTGTCGGCAAACTCGCCGTTCTGGCGCGCCGACGTGACCGGGCTGCTGTCGACTCGGACGCCGATCTTCCGCGCCTTCCCGCGCGTCGGGATCCCGCCGCGCTACGACGACTTCGCCGACTGGGAGCGCCGGACCGAGTTCATGATCGAGAGCAAGGTCGTCCCCGACTACACCTACCTCTGGTACGACGTCCGCCCGCACCCGAACTTCGGCACGATCGAGGTCCGGGTGATGGACTCCCAGACGCGGCTCGAGCACACGCTCGGGCTCGCGGCGCTCGTACAGGCGATGGCGAAGGAGATCGGCGAGCACTTCGACGCCGGCAAGCAGCTCTCGCGCTACCCGTTCGAGATGCTCGACGAGAACAAGTGGCTGGCCGCCCGCCACGGCTTGGAGGGCGAGCTGGTCGACCTCCCGAGCCGCGAGCGGGTGAGCACCAAGGCGCTCGCCCGGCGGCTCGTCGACCGGCTGCGCGGGCACGCCGAGGATCTCGGCTCCGGCGACGAGCTCGGCGCGATCGAGGACCTGATCGAGAACGGCAACGGAGGCTCGCGCCAGCTCGTGGTCTACGAGGCCAACCGCGACCTGCGCGAGGTCGTCGGCGAGATCGTCCAGAAGACGTCTCCTTCCGCTCCCCTGGAGAGCTGAGCCATGGCTGCGGTGCTCGCCGGACCTCGCTCCTGCTAGCCGCGGTGCGGTTCGGTGGGACCGGTCCGGCTGCGCGCCTCCGCTAGAGCTATCGCTGGGTGCTCGCCGGACCCCGCTCCCTCCGCTGGCGGATTCCGGCGGGCAGTATCGTCAGAGCACTGTGAGTCAGCCGGACCTCTTCGTGGTGTGCCGGAACTGCGGGTCGGAGGTCAGCCCGTACGTGACCGAGTGCCCGTACTGCGGTCAGCGGATCCGTCGCCGGGCGCCGAAGATCGAGCGCTACGGCGAGGATGCCGAGCCGCGCCGCCGGCGGCGGCCGCGCCTCTCGCGGCTGCGCCCGAACGAGATCGAGGGCATCGCGCCCGACAGCCGTCCGGTCGCGACGTTCGTGCTGATCGCCCTGTCGCTCGCGGTGACGCTCGTGCTCGCGACGGGCGCGGTCGGGCTCGAGGACGTCGGCGGCATCTGGCTGCCGCTCGACGACGCGCCCTGGCGCTACGCGACGGCGCCGTTCGTCCACGACAGCCTGGCGTACCAGTTCGTCGCGCTCGTCGCCGTCGGCGTGTTCGGCTCGCTGCTCGAGCGGCGCTTCGGGGCGCTGGCGCCGGTCGCCGTGTTCCTGCTCGCCGGCGCGGCCGGCGCCGCGGCGGCGGTCGCCGTCGACCTGGCCCCGCCGTTCGAGGACCTCAACGTCGGCTACTGGATCCTCGGCGCCAACGGCGCCGCGCTCGGCCTGCTGTTCGCATGGCTCGTCGAGGACCGCCTGGCGGCGCGGCGCGGCGACGACCGCGGCAACGACCTGATCGGCGTGGCGGTCTTCGCCGCGGTGCTGCTGCTGTTGCCGCTCGCCGTGGCCGAGGCGAGCGCCGTCGCCGGCGTCGTCGGCGCGGCGACCGGCGCGCTGCTCGGTGTGCTGCTGCGGGCTCGCAGCCGCCGCTGAGCGGCCGTCCTATGATCGGCGGTCGATGGGCGACGGCGGCGAGAGACGCTTCACCGACGCGGAGCTCGATCGCGCCGTCGAGGCGCTGAGCCGGCCCGAGCGCTTCCGCGCCGCGGAGGCGCGCGTGATGCGGGCGGCGCCACAGCTGCAGGGCGTCCTCGACCAGGCGCTCGCGACCGGCGGCTGGCTCGGCCAGGCCGAGGCGCAGCAGGTGCGCGCCGCGGCCGGCCACGACGATCCCGCCGATCGGATGGCGGCGATCAGCGCCCTCGTCACCGAGGAGGCGCGCATCGGCATGCTGGTCGGCGTGGCCGTCGGCTGGGAGCTGGCGCGCGAGTTGGAGTTGGACCCCGCCGGCGAGGGTACGGCGGACAGGGATCGCGCCGGCGGCGGTGCGACGGACACGGACACGGACTGAGAGGGAGGAGCAGGGATGGAGATTCGCTTTCTAGGGCAGTCGTGCTTCGAGCTGGTCGAGGGGGATGCGCGCGTCCTGATCGATCCGTTCCTCACCGGCAATCCGAAGGCCGGCGCCGAGGCCTCGGAGATGGAGCCGACGCACATCCTGCTCACCCACGGCCACGCCGACCACCTCGGCGACACGGTCGACATCGCCAAGCGGACCGGCGCGCCAGTGATCGCGATCGTCGAGCTGGCGAACGAGATCGCCGCCAAGGGCGTCGAGAACGTAGTCGACCCGAACCTCGGCGGCACCGTCGAGCTGCCCGGCGGCTGGGTGCGGCTGGTCCCGGCCTGGCATACGGCGGTGACGCCCGACGGGACCCCGCACATGCCGGCGGGGCTGGTGGTGAGGCTCGGCGACACGACCGTCTACCACCTCGGCGACACGTGTCTGTTCTCCGACCTCGCGCTGCCGGGGAAGCGCGACGAGCTCGACGTCGCGTTGATGAACATCGGCGGCCACTACACGATGGACCGCCACGACGCGGTGACCGCCGCGGAGCTGGTCGGCGCCCCGACGGTCATTCCGTGCCACTACGACACCTTCCCGCCGATCGAGACCGACGTCCAGGCGTTCAAGCGGGACGTCGAGGCGCGCACCGGCTGCTCTGTCGTGGTGCTTGATCCCGGGGAGGCGCACAGCGTGTAGGAGCAAGGGGGGTTGGGGCGGTGTGGGGTGTTGGTCTAGCTGGTGGGACCGATCCCTTGGCTGGGTAGGGCGGAGAGGAGTGAGTGTTGGTCGGGATGCGGATGTCGCTCGGCCGGCCGTTTTGGTCGGGTGGAAGTTTGATGGGGATATAGCCCAGTCAATCTTCCACTCGTCTAAATCAGGGGAGTCCCCCGGCCGACCGGTCGGTTGCGTACGGTGAGAGCCATGTCAGCCAGGAGACTCACTGCCCTCGCCGTGGCCGTTGCGATCGCGTTCGGTGTGGTCGCGTGCGGCGGGGACGACGACGGTGACGCTACGGAGACGGGAGGCGCGGCGACTGGGCAGACGGAGACCTCCGCGACCGAGACGGGTTCGGGCGAGACCGATGGCGCGATGGGCACGGAGAACGGTCCGGACGCTGGCGGCGAGGCGGAGGGCGGCGGGGCGGAGGCTCCGCGCGGGGAGTCGCCGGAGGATCAGCCCGGCGGAGCGGGCGACGAGGTGCCGGCGAGCTCGCAGGCGCTGATCACCGGCCGTGGCGGCAGGCTCCATCCGACCGTCGTGCGTGTGCCGCCGTTCATCGCGATCCGGGTCCAGCTGCGGTCGGCGGACGGCGTCGAGTATCGCCTCAGCGGTGGGGGTGGGAAGGTCGAGGCCGGCGGTGAGATCGAGTCGGCGGCGACGACGTTCGAGGGCCTGCGGGCCGGTGAGCGGCTGGTGTTGAGCGGACCGCAGGGCAAGGTCACGATCGAGGCGAACGCAGAGCCCGGTCCGTGAGCTGTAGCTTCGGTGCTCGCCGGACCTCGCTCCGGCTAGCTGTGGGACGGTCCTGTGGGACCGGTCCGGCTGCGCTCCTACGCTGAGCCGACTTTCATCAGTTGGCCGGCCAGCCAGCCTCGGCTAGGCTTGCCCAGACCGCGAACGGAGGAGCGGAGATGAGTGAGCCGGCGATGTCGCGGACCGAGCGCGACGACTTCCAGGCGACGGGGGATCCCGCGCTGAAGGCGGCCTCGGATCAGGGTCGTTCCGAGCTGTTGGACTACGGGGAGCTCTATCGCCTCTGGGAGCGCCAGCAGTGGCGTACCCAGGACATCGACTTCAGCCAGGATCGGATCGACTGGCATGAGCGGATCCCGCCCGACGAGCGCTTTCAGCGGATGTATGGGCTGTCGTCGTTCTTCATCGGCGAGCAGCGAGTGGCGGCGGAGCTGGGGCCGATCATGCGCGCCATGCCCGACGAGCAGGCGCGGCTGTTCCTCTGCACGCAGATCGCCGACGAGGCCCGCCACGTCGCTTTCTTCGACCGCTTCTACGCGGAGGTCGGCGTGCTCGAGGCCGACAACCTCGACGACCGGCTCGAGGAGACCAGCGCCCACCTGAACGAGAGCTTCGGCCAGCTCTTCGACGACATGCTGGCGACACGGGTCGACCGCCTGGCGCGCGAGCCGGAGGACCTCGAGACGCTCGTCGAGGCGATCACGCTCTACCACATGGTGCTCGAGGGGATGCTCGCGCTGACCGGCCAGCACTTCATCCTCGAGTACAACGAGCAGCAGGGCACGCTGCCCGGCTTCGTCGAGGGCTTCAGCCTCGTCGCGCGCGACGAGCACCGTCACGTCGCCTTCGGCGCCCGCTTCCTGCGCGAGATGGCGAGCCGCGACCAGCGCTACGGCGACGCGATCCAGCGGACGCTCGTCGAGTGCGGTCCGGCCGCCGATGGCGTCCTGCAGCCGCCGTGGGCCGAGGAGACCGACGAGATCTTCGGGTACAGCCTCGACGAGACGCGCGCCTTTGCGATGAAGGCGCTCGAGCGGCGCCTGAAGGTCATCGGCCTCGCGCCGGTCGCCTGACAGGCCCTAGCTGCCGGGCGGCGGAGGCGGCGGCTGGGGGGCCGACATGTGGCCACCGCTCGGCGGTGGGGGCGGGGGAGGCGTGACGACGGTCGTCGCCGGCGGGGTGGTCGCCGGTGGTGGGGGCGGGGGAGGCGACGGTGTCGTCGTGGTCGGTGTCGTGTCGGCCGGCGGCGGGGTCGGCTTGGTCTCGGACGGGAGGGTCACCGTGCCCTCGTCCTCCTGGACGGTCGTCGGTGGCGTTACGGGCGGCGCGGGGACCGCGACGGGCGGAGTGACGGGCGCGGGCGCCGGGGCCGCGGCGGCCGGCTCGACGGCGGGCTGCTCGACGACCGTCGCGGCGGGTGCCTTCCTGACCGGCTTCGAGCGCGCCGCGGCGGCGGGACCGGCCGGGGGCGCTGGATGCGTTGCCGGCAGCGAGGACACCTGGGCGACCGGGGGAGCGGACGGCGTGGCGACGTGCTCGACCTCGACTGCGCCCGCCGTGACGATCGCCGCCGCGGCCATTCCGGCGGCCGCCTTGCCGGCCAGCGTGCCGATGCCCGCCGAGATCGCCCCACCGGCGGCCGCGGCGCCGCCAGACGCCGCCGCGGCGCCACCCGCGGCCGCGAACCCGGCGCCGCCGGCGACGGTTCCCGATCCGCCGGTGGCCGCCGCGCCGCCTGCGGCTCCGCCGAAGATCCCGAGCTTCGCGAGACCCAGCTTGTGGAGGACGACGAGCGGCCCGATCGGAGAGATCGCCGCGAGCGCCCTGGTCGTGTTGCGCAGCTCGCCGCGGAAGACGCGGCACTGCTTGCAGGTCTTGAGATGGCGGCGCGCCGGGGCGGAGGACTTGGTCAGCCCCTCGGCGACCTGGCCGAGCTCGAGCCGGACCTCGGCGCAGGTGAGCAGGCGCGCCTCGGCCGCCTCGGCGAGGCTCACGCGCGCGCGCACGAGCAGCGACTTGACGCTGGGCACCGTCGTGTCCATCGTCTCGGCGATGTGCTCGTAGGAGAGCGCGTCGATCTCGCGCAGCAGGAGCGCCGTGCGCTGGCTCTCGGGCAGCAGGCTGACGTCGGCGACGATCTGGCGGAACTCCTCGCGGCGGTGGACGGTGTCGGCGGTCGACGTGCCGTTCTCGCGCTCGAAGATGTCCATCGAGTCCTGGCCGACCTGCTTCGGCTTGCGCAGGTGGTTGAGGCAGCGGTTGCGGGCGATCCGGTAGAGCCACGGGCGCGTGTTGATCGGTCGCGTGTCCGCGAGCAGCGCGTTGTAGGAGGCGGCGAAGACCTCCTGCAGGACGTCCTCGGCGTCCTCCTTCGAGCCGAGCATGTGCCGGCAGAAGGCCAGCAGACGCGGCTGGTAGCGCTGGACCAGCATCTCGAACGCGGCCTGGTTGCCGCGCCGCGTCATCGCAATCAGCTGCTCGTCGCTGCGCAGCCGCAGAAGGGGCGACCGCCCGGGGGTCCCAGCAAGGGCCGACTGATGTAGTGCGGATGCCTCCACGCCTCACCTGGGGAATACCCGCTCCCCAACCCCCTGAGACAACCGTAGCAGCGGCAAGTTGCGGTTTCGTTGCGCTGAAGCGGAGGAGCGCAGCCGGACCGGTCCCACAGAACCGCACCACAGCTAGCCGGAGCGAGGTCCGGCGAGCACCGCAGCATGAGTTAGTGCCCGGGACGGGATTCGAACCCGCATTGCTCGTGAGAGCCACGCGTTTTAAGCGCGCTGCCTGGACCAATTCGGCTACCCGGGCAGGTCGATGGTAGACGGACGGACGTACGACACGGCCGGTTGGCCCTCATCGCCCCCAGCGGGACAGTCGATGCGACGGTGTGGGCTCGCTGCCGTTCCTCTCAGCTGCCCTGGCGGTCATCGGGCTGGGAGGGGCCTACCTGGCCCTCTCCGCGCGTGCGCGCGGCCTCGCCGACCAGCGGACGACGCTGCTGCAGGAGGTCGGCCTGCTGCAGCGGGCGCTGCTGCCGCCCGTCCCGGCGACGCTCGGCGCGGTCCGGACCTCGGTCGCCTACCGGCCGTCCGACGGGCCCGGCGCCGGCGGCGACTTCTACGACGCGCTCGTGCTCCCGGGCGAGCGGGCGGCCTTCATCCTCGGCGATGTCTCGGGGCACGGCCGCGAGGCGGTCGCGCGCACGGCCTTCATGCGCTTCACGCTGCGCGCCTACCTCGAGGCCGGCCTCGAGCCGCGCGAGGCGCTGCAGGTCGCCGGACCGGTGATCGGCCAGCACCTCGACGGCGACTTCGCGACCGCGGTGATCGCCATCCACGATCCGTCGACCAGCTCGCTGACCTACGCCTGCGCCGGGCACCCGGCGCCGATCGTCGTCGGTCCCGAGCGGCCCGAGCCGGTGCTCGTCGCATCCTCGCCGCCGGTCGGGCTCGACCTGCGAACCGGGCTGCGCCAGACGACGCTGCCGCTGCGGCCCGGCGCGGTGATCTGCCTCTACACCGACGGCCTCGCGGAGGCGCGCAAGGCGACCCGGATCCTCGGCCGGCCGCGGCTCGGCGACTTCGTCGAGCAGCTGAGTCCGACCGCGCCGGCGTCGGAGCTGCTCGAGCGGGTCGCCTCGGAGGCGCGGATCGTGACCGACGACATGGCGGCGGTGCTCATGCGACCGTCGAGCGTGCTGACCACGCCCGGCGTGCGACGCGAGCTGCTCGAGGTCGACCTCGACGACGCGTCGAGCGGGCTCGCCGAGCGGTTCCTCGAGGCCTGCTGGGTCGGGCCGGCGGAGCGGGCACTGCTCGCGGCGACCGCCGGGCGGCTCGCCTACCAGCACGGCACCGCCGTCCTCGACGTCGCGCTGACCTCGCCGCGCCCGCGGGTCGAGGTGCTGCCCGGCAACGTCGTGAGCATCGGCGTCGCCGGCCAATCGCGGGTGGCAGACGTCGGCTGACGGCTTCAAGGAGTGCTTGACAGTTGGATAAGTACGTGTTCTTATCTACTAGTTCTTACTACGGAGGGGTGGTCTGCGAGTGAGGAGCGTGCTTTGAGCGGTAGCCGTGCGCTGGCGCGTGCCGCCAGCATCGCGACCGCCGTCGTACTCCTATCGATCGCGACAACGGCCACGTCGGCGCAGGCGATCTTCGACTTCTCCCCGCCACAGACCCTCTCGCATCCAGAGGAGATTGCGACGGATCAGCGGTTGGCGATCGACTCCCGAGATCGCGTTACAGTCGTCTGGAGGGACACCAGCGCCGAGAACGCCGTCGTCCGGGCCGTGCGTATCGACCCTCACGGTGTCCCAGGTCCTGTCTACACCCTCTCCGAGGCAGATCGGTCGTCGTCCGAGCCGAGGGTCGCGGTCGACTCCCAGGGTCGTGCCACCGTGGTGTGGTACAGCGGTCCCGGTGAGTACGTGGTCCAGGCCGTGCGCATCGACGCTGACGGGGTTCCCGGCCCGGTTTGGACTCTCGCAGGCGGTGGCGTACGCTCTCGCCCGGAGGTCGTAGTCGACTCTCGCGACCGCGCGACAGTGGTGTGGGCCCAGGAGGGAGGAGGGCTAAGCCCCGCGGTCGCCATGCGGCTCGAGCCGGATGGGACCCCCGGTCCGATCCAGGCGCTCTCCGAACCGGGCGAGTCGGGCTTCCTTCCTCGGGCTGCGGTCGACTCCCGCGACCGGGTCTCCGTGGCTTGGAGCGCCGACGACTCGATCAAGGCCACCCGCATCGGCGCCGACGGCATCAAAGGACCCGTCGTCTCGCTGTCGGAGCCCGGTTACTCCAGCTCGCACCAGTTGGCGATCGACTCGCGCGATCGCGCGACCGTCGTGTGGGAGCAGGAGAACGCCTTGACGTCACCGAGTGGCGACGTCGAGTTCGCGAGGAGGATCAAGGCTGTTCGCCTGAGTGACGAAGGTACGCTGGGGCAGGTTCGCTCGGTCTCCAGCGGGCCCGGTCGAGGGAGAGAGCCGCAGCTCGCGATCGATTCGCGCGATCGCGTCGTCGTCGTGTGGCGGGACGAGCCCGTCAACTACCTGGGCAACGGCGGGTCTGCGATCGAAGCGCTCCACTTGAGGAGCAGGGATGGCGCTCCCAGCGGACCTGAGACTCTCGTCCTCTCGTCCCCGGGCGCAGGCGACGTAACCTCGCCAATGGTCGCTACGGATACGCGCGGCCGGGCTGTGGTGGTCTGGGACAGCTTCAGCCTCATGGAGTTCCCTGAGCTGCCGGGCTTTCCGTTACCCATCGGCGGTTTTCAATTGGCGGGCCTGAGCTCCCTGGGCGTTCAGCTCCCCGTCCAGACGCTTTCTGACACCGGCTACGGGGTCAGCTATTCGGCGCCTAACCTGGTGATCGATTCCCGCGATCAGGTCGTGGTCGCCTGGAGGCGGGACGAGTTCCAGGCGCACGCCGTTCAGATGGCCAGGCAGGTCGGGGCCGTGACACGCGACGGGCCGCCAACACCGACTGACGCGCCAAGCCCTTCGCCGGACCGGCGCGAGCTGCGCTTTCCGGACCTGCCTGACGAGGGAGGTGAGGAGTTCCTGGCCATCGGCGCGAGGGGGGTCGTCGTCAACGGCCGGGTCGTCCTGCGCGGGGTCTGCGGGCCGGGACGCGACTGCGCCGGAGTGCTTGCGGTGTCGACGCGGGGCGGACTTCGGCGAGCGCAGCGGCGGATCATCGCGCGCGGTCGCTATCGCCTCTCCGCGGGCCGCCGGGGAAAGATCAGGGTGCGGCTGTCCAAGACCGGCCGGCGGTTCGTGAAGACTCGCGCGGAGCGTGTGGTAGGCGCCGAGGTCCGAATTCGGGGTCTCGGCGGTTCGGTTACGCGGATCAGCCTGCGGCTGGCGCGCGCGTCTCGCTAGCTGGACCGCTGGCGGAAGCGGGCGTGACCGCTGCCGGGTCGGGACCGACGCGGACGAGCATCTTGCCGATGTTCTCGCCGCCGAGCAGGCCGGCGAAGGCGCCGGGCATGCTCTCCAGGCCCTCGACGATCGTCTCGCGGTAACGGACGTCGCCGGAGCGGACCCAGCCGACCATCTCCCTGAGGAACTCGGGCATCAGCTTGGCGTGGTCGAGCACGATGAAGCCGCGGATCGTCAGTCGCCGCGGCAGGACCGCGAGGAAGTTGTCCGGCCCGGGCTGCGGGGTCTCCTCGTTGTACTGGGAGATCGCCCCGCAGAGCGCGATCCGGCCGAAGGTCCGCATCCGCGCCAGCGCCGCGCTGAGGTGGTCGCCGCCGACGTTGTCGAAGTAGACGTCGATTCCCTTCGGCGCGTGCTCGCGCAGCGCGTCGGCGACCGGCGTCTCCTTGTAGTCGAAGGCGGCGTCGAAGCCGAGCTCGTCGGTCAGCCAGGCGACCTTCTCGGGCGAGCCGGCGCTGCCGATCACGCGGCAGCCGCGCAGGCGGGCGATCTGGCCGGCGGCGCTGCCGACCGCTCCGGCGGCGGCTGAGACGAACACCGTGTCGCCCTCGCTCACCGGCGCGACCTCGGTGAGCCCAGCGTAGGCGGTCAGGCCGGGCATGCCGAGCACGCCGAGCGCCGCCGAGATCGGTGGGACGGCCGGATAGACGAGCGTGCCGTCGCTGATCGCGTGCTCGCGCCAGCCGCCCATGTGCTGGACCCAGGCGCCCTCCTCGAAGGGGCCGCCGTCCGAGGCGATCACCTGGCCGACGGCGCCGCCCTCGAGCGCCTCGCCGACCTGATACGGCGGCACGTAGGACTTCACGTCGCGCATCCGCCCGCGCATGTAGGGGTCGACCGAGAGGTAGCTGTTGCGGATCAGCATCTCGCCGGGGCCCGGCGCGGGGATCGGCGTCTCGACGATGTCGAAGTTGGCGGCGGTCGGCTCGCCCTCGGGACGGGAGGCGAGGCGGATCTCGCGGGTGGTCGCGCTCATCTGAGGGACCCTAAGGCCTCGGGGAGGGCGCAGCCGGACCGGCCCTACGGCGCGGAGCACCGCGGCCATGGCAATAAGATCGGCCGATGGCGACTACTGAGCAGGGCACCGGCACGAGCCTGCACGGCGGGAGGCTCGTCGCGAAGCGCTTGAAGGCGCACGGCGTGAGCAAGCTGTTCACCCTCTCCGGCGGGCACATCTTCTCGATCTACGACGGCTGTCGCGAGGAGGGCATCGACATCGTCGACGTCCGCCACGAGCAGTCGGCGGCGTTCGCCGCCGAGGGCTGGGCGAAGGCGACCCGCGAGCCGGGCGTCTGCGCGGTGACGGCCGGTCCGGGCGTGACCAACGCGATGAGCCCGATGGGCTCGGCGCAGATGAACCGCTCGCCGATGGTCGTGCTCGGCGGCCGCGCCCCGGCGATGCGCTGGGGGATGGGCTCGCTGCAGGAGATCGACCACCTGCCGTTCGTCTCGCCGCTGACGCGGATGGCCAGGACGGCTGAGTCGACCGCCGAGATCCCGGGGCTGGTCGACGAGGCGCTCGCGGCGGCCGCGGGCCCTCCCGGCGGGCCGGCGTTCCTCGACTTCCCGCTCGACTACGTCTTCATGGAGTCCGACGTGGATGCCGACGCTCCCGCCGCCGAGGCCGACCCGCTGCTCGTGCCGGCCGCCGAGGGCGTCGAGCGCGCGGCGGAGCTGCTGCGCGGCGCCGAGCGGCCGGTGATCATGGCCGGCACCGGCCTCTACTGGGCGCACGGCGAGCATGCGCTGCGGGCGATCGCCGAGGAGCTGCGGATCCCGGTGTTCGTCAATGGCCTCGGGCGCGGCTGCATCCCGGCCGACCACGAGCTCGCTTTCTCGCGCGCGCGGGGCCAGGGGCTCAAGGGCGGCGACGTCGCGCTCGTGATCGGCGTGCCGATGGACTTCCGGCTCGGCTTCGGCGAGTCGTTCGGCGAGCAGACGAAGATCGTCGCGCTCGACTCGTGCGCCCCTGAGCGCGCTCACCCGCGCGAGGTGGCCGTGGACCTGGTCGGCGGCGTGCCCGCGACGCTCGACGCGCTGCGCTCGGCGGCGGCCGGCGGGCCGGACCGGGCGGCGTGGATCGCCTCGCTGCAGGAGACCGAGAACGAGAGGCGCGCGGCCGAGCAGGACGAGCTCAACGACCCGCGCGCGCCGCTGCACCCGCTGCGCCTCTATGGCGAGCTGGCGCAGGTGCTCGACCGCAACGCGATCGTGATCGGCGACGGCGGGGACTTCGTCTCCTACGCCGGCCGCGTGATCGAGAGCTACCAGCCCGGCTGCTGGATGGACCCGGGCCCGTTCGGCTGCCTCGGCGCCGGACCCGGCTATGCGCTGGCGGCGAAGCTCGCGCGCCCGGATCGCCAGGTCTGCCTGCTGATGGGCGACGGCGCGTTCGGCTTCAGCGGCATGGAGTTCGACACGTTCGTCCGCCACGGGATCCCGGTCGTGGCGGTGATGGGCAACAACGGCATCTGGGCGCTCGAGAAGCATCCGATGGAGTTCCTCTACGGGTACTCGGTCGCCGCCGACCTGCAGCCGGAGTGCCGCTACGACCAGGTGGTCGAGGCGCTCGGCGGGCATGGCGAGCTGGTGTCGAAGCCGGACGAGCTGAGGCCCGCGCTCGAGCGTGCGTTCGCGAGCGGCAAGCCGGCGCTGGTCAACGTGCTGACGGACCCGAGCGTCGTCTACCCGCGCAAGTCGAACCTGGCCTGAGCACCGACCCCGGAAACAGAACCGCCCGCGCGGTGGCGGGCGGTTCAACGACCCAATCAGGACGGGCAGGGGTACATGTCTTGATGGGCCTTACGGTCCGGACGGCGGGAGGCGCCGATACATGCGGCTACGCCCGAACCTATGTACCGGGCTTCCTCGGAGTGGCCGGCAGTCTCGCCGCACGGCCGGTCCGACCCGGCACGGACCAATATACGCGCCGTTGGCGCGCGCGGATGTACAAAATCTCGCCGAGCCGTTTGTACTAATTGGTCTGACCAGTTTAGGCACCAGGGCCGGTTCCTAAACCGCTCGGGGAGCGGAATCCGCGCCCCGCGCGGCATCGAGGGCGGCGCCATCGAGGATGTCGGCCTCGCTGACCTCGACCTCGTCGAGCTCGAACAGCCGCAACGCCTCGACGAGGATCGCCACGCCGGCGACGATCGTGGGCGCCCGCTCAGGATGCAGGCCCTTCGCCTTGCGCCGATCCTCGGTCGGCAGGAGGGCCAGCATCGCGAGGATCCGCTCGCAGGCGGCCAGGCTGAGGCGGTAGCCGTCGACCCGCTCGGGGTCGTAGGGATCGAGCTCTTGATCGATCGCGGCGAGCGACGTGGGCGTGCCGGCGACGGCGATCGCGGCTCCGACGGCGGTGCGGATCCGCTCTGGCGCGGCGGCCGTCAGCGTGGCGCGCGCCTCCGCGGCGAGAGCCTCGAGCTGCTCGTGGCGTGGAGGGTCGCTCGCGATGTGGCGCTCGGTCTGGCGGACCGAGCCGAGGCGGGTGGAGACGTGGAAGGAGGGCTCTTGGCCGGGCCGGCCGATGACGAGCTCCGTGCTGCCGCCGCCGATGTCGATCACGAGGGTGTCCGCGGCTGCCGGGGGCGGGGCGCTGGCGCGGCGGTGCGTGGCGCCGAGGAAGGTCAGCCGCGCCTCCTCGTCGCCGTCGATCGTGCGGACGTCGAAGCCGAGCTGCGCGTGCACGCGGTCGGTCAGCTCGTGGCCGTTCTCGGCGTCGCGGACGGCGCTGGTCGCTACGGCGATGCGGCGCTCGGCGGCCGTCGCGTCGGCGATCTCGCGGTAGCGGGCGAGGGCGGCGCAGACGCGCTCGATCGCCGCGGGGGCGAGGCGGCCACTTCCGTCGACGCCCTCGCCGAGGCGGGTGACCTCGGTGTGGCGCTCGACCTGGGTCAGCTGGCCGTCTGGGGACGCGTCGGCGATCAGCAGACGTGTCGAGTTGGTGCCGACGTCGGCGACGGCGATTCGCATCGCGCCGAACGCTACCCGCCGGGCAGCGCGCCGGGGCCGCGCCGGTCGCACCGAGATGTCGCGCGTCGCGCTGCTCCCGGCTTCAGGCCCCGCGAAGCGTCAACGGGCGCCGAGCGCGTCGAAGAGCCGCCCCAGCTCGGCGGCGACGGCGCGGTGGGCCCCCCGCTCGTCGTCGGCCCGCGCGGTGGTGAGAGCCGCCTCGCAGAGCGCGCCGAAGAGCAGCGCGGCGAGCGGCTCGACCGGCCGCGTGCGCAGGCGCCCGGCCTCCATCGACAGCCGCAATGCCTCCCGCAGCCCCTCGAGCAGCCCGGCCTCCGCCTCCCGGACGGCCGCGAAGCCGAGCACGGAGAACGAGTCGACCAGCACGATACGCTGCAGCTCGGGCTCGAGCGCCGCGTCGAGGAAGGCTCGGCAGGAGGCCTGGAGCCCCTCCCATGGATCCTGCTCGCCTTCGAACGCCTCGGCGAGCGCGTGGGCCAGCCGCCTCTGCTCACGGTCGAAGACGGCCCGAAACAGCTCGCGCTTGCCGGCGAAGTGGTGGTAGAGCGCCCCCTTCGTGACGCCCGCCTCGGCGACCACGGCGTTCAGCGACGTCCCGCCGTAGCCCTCGCGCGCGAACAGGTCGCGGCCCGCGTCGAGCAGCGCCCCGCTCGTCGCCTCCCGCCGCTCGCTCTGAGTTCTCGCGGAGACCCGCGTCTCTGACGTCGTCACCCGACCAGCGTACCGAGGGTAGGAATGTTTCAAGCCCGCCGACCGTTGACGATCGGCCCTGGCTTGCTAGCCTTGTAGACGCGACGCGGGGTGGAGCAGTCAGGTAGCTCGTCGGGCTCATAACCCGAAGGTCGCGGGTTCGAATCCCGCCCCCGCTATTCGCCGGAAAGCCGCTTGTAGAGCGGCTTTAGGCGTTCTTGGGGAGGTCTGCGGGAGGCTTGAAATCGGGAAGTGGGCAACCAAGAGGGCAACAGCTCGCGCGAGACCGCCCCTTGCGCCTCGGTTGAAGTCCACCTAGCGTCACTGACGGCAAGCGACATAAGTGGCCCCGGCGCAGCGCGAACTGCCCGGGGCCTGGCACCGAAGAACCAACCTTCGATGCGTCGGGATCGTCCCACATGCCCGTCGGCTTGCCGGGCTGGGTCTCGGCGCGGTCGGGCCGGTTCCTTCGGTGCGCCACCGAAGGGAGCAGTCATGGCGATCACGATCAATCGGGAGCAGCGCGACGCGGTCTACCAGGAGATCATGCTCGACCTCAGCGGGGTCGGGGACATCTTCCACGCGCTCAACGGCGACGACTACGAGAAGGCGCGCGAGTATCGCCGTCGCTTCGAGGACGACATGCGCCTGCTCGACGATCTCGGCTGGGAGCCGGAGCGGGACGCCTACGAGTTCGAGCTGACGATGCCTCGCGCGGACCTCGCGCGTGCGTTGCGACGGCTCAGCGCCAGCGCCCGGTCGATGCTGCACACCCACATCGTCGAGCCGATCGAGGAGCGCCGCTACGCCGAGCGCGCGCTGGTCGCTCAGGGCGCCTACGGCGACGTCCTGGCTCAGCTCGTCGGCGGCGAGCAGACAGACCACGGGGACGGGGCGCGGTGAGCACCACGCCGGGCGCTCCGGTCGAAACCCCGAAGCAGGCGCTCGCCCGGGTGTTCGGCCGCAACCTCGCGCGCGAGCGCCAGCGCCAATGCAAGTCGATGCGAGCGCTCGCGCGGGCGGCGAACACCCATGGCAGCGAGATCAGCCGCTTGGAGCACGGAAAACGCGACCCGCGCTTGTCGACGATCGTGCGGCTCGCGCGAGCGCTCGAAGTACCGCTCGGCGCGTTGATCGAGGGCGTCGACTCGGGATACGCGCCCGAGGAGCCCGCCGGCTGCCCAGCGGGCAGTCCTCAGTCGTCGCCGTAGCCGGCCTCCGCTCGCTCCTTGCGGGCGCGCCGCTCCTCGGCCTCGATTCCGTCCACTCGCCGCAGGACGTTGCGCATCTGGCTCTCGGTCGGTCTGCCGTCCTGCCACGAGCCCCTGCTGAGCCCGAAGCGAGACAGCAGCGTCAGGCTATCCGGCGTCAACTGCAACCGGTTCTCATGCTCGTCTGCGCGGCGGAGCGCGTGGAGGTTGAGATCGCGATCGTCGTCGGGTAGCCCTTCGACGAAGTTCGCCAGCGTGAGCAGCGCCTTCTTCGCCCGCACGTTCTCCTTCCGGAGATCATCGTCGTGTTCGTACTCGTCGATCTTTCCCCTGCGCCAGTCCGCCGCGCTGCGGATCGTGGCGACAAGCAGACGACGGTGATCGGAGATCGGCCGGACGGGATCGCTCATCGCAGCCTGAGGACCGTACCGACGGCGAGGACGTCGGGATCAGCACCGATCCGATCGCGGTTGAGCTGATAGATCCGGTTGGACTCCGCGACGATCTCGGCGTTCGTCGCGCCCGCGCCGACTAGTGCGCTCGCGATCTCCCATAGCGAGTCGTCGGGCTGCACCGTGTAGGTCGACCGACCGGGATGCACGCGGTCGCGCGACGGCACCGCCGCCACTGGGACCGGCTCGGCCGCAGTCGTTGCTACCGGCGTAGGCACCGACGCTACAGGTGCCGGAAGCGTCACCCGAACCGAGGACCGCTGACGCGCCCGATCTCGCTGACGTTCGCGCGCATTGCGGCGCTCGACGCGGGCAGCGGGGCGCTTGTCGCCCGTCTGCTGATCGGCGTTCAACTGCGGCGCGGTTGTCGCCGCCGGCGGGGCAGAGACCGGCGCGGCGGTCGGCGACGGTGAGACGGGCTCGGCCGGTGGGGCTGGCGCGTCCGTGCCGCCGTCGAGGGCCCCCGGAGCCATCGCGGCCGGGTCCTCGAGCGGAACGGCTAGCGCGTCGGGATCGGTGACCGGCTCGACGTCGACGGGCGCGCCGTCGCCCGAGTCGTGGTCGCCCCCGCCTGCAGCGATGCCGAGATCGAACGGCAGCGCTGTATCGCCGCCGGGATCGAAGTCAGGATCGGCGGTGCTGTCAGGAGGCGCGGTTCGCTCCGGTGTCGCGACGCCCTCGCGCTCTTGGTCCGCCTCCTGGGCGACGGCGACGCCGGCCGGCAGCGTCGAGCCCAAGACGAGCGCGACGCTGAGCAGCGCCGCTTGGACGCGCTGCGAGAAGACCCGCCGCGTGTGACCGGCGAGAATCGAGACGCAGCCCGAGCCGTTGTCGCCGGGGCAGGTCTCGGGTCCGTGGCCGCACTCCTGGGCGGCGACGGCGGCGAGGAATGCCCAGTCGATGTCGAAGCGTCGGCCAGCCTGTTGGTAGAGGCGCAGCCGGCCGCGCGGTATCTCCTCGATTGCCGAGCGCGTCGGCATGGGGCCGGCGACGGTGCCGCCGCCGCCAAGGCAGCCGATCCCGCCGCCGCCCAAGGCAAGCGCAAACCCGAAGCCGAGGACCGAGTACCGCCGCATCCTCGACGCCAAGGCCCACAAGTTCTTCGGCAAGCGACTGCGGCTGGTCGACGTGACGCCGCTGGACATCGGCGACTTCGTCCGCTGGCTCGCCGACCCCTCAAAGCAGGGCGGTCGCCGCTACTCAGACTCCTCGATCGCCAACTTCGTCATACCGGTCCGGTCGGCGCTGGCGACCGCCAAGCGTGACGGGCTGATCCGCCACAACCCCGCCGACGGGATCGCACTTCCTAATCGTGAGCAGATCGAGGAGGACGAGGACAAGGTCAAAGCGCTCAGCCGAGCCCAACTGCGCGCACTCGTCGAGGCTACCCCCGACACCTACAAGCTGCTCATTGAACTGATCGCCTCGACCGGTCTGCGGATCAGCGAGGCGATCGCGCTTCAGCGCCGCGACCTGCGCTTCGAGGACGAGCTACGACCCCACATTCGCGTCCGTCGCGCGATTGTCCGCAGCCGCGTCGAGCCGCCGAAGTCAAAGCACGGCCGCCGCAAGATCCGGATTTCACGTGACCTCGCCGCCAAGCTTGACGCGCACATGGCCGACGTGCTCGACCTCAGCGACGACGCCTGGGTGTTCGCCTCGCAGATCGGCGGCCCGCTCGACGCCGACAACCTCCGCGCGCGGCTCATCAAGCCGCTGATGCGCGAGATCGGCGCCCCGTGGGCGGCATGGCACACCCTGCGCCACACCTACGCATCGCTGCAACTCGTGCGCGGCGCGAACATCGTCCAACTCAGTCGCGCGCTTGGCCACCACTCCGCCAGCTTCACCCTCGACACCTACATCCACCTGCTCGACGGTGAGGACATCGACGCCCTCGACCTTGAGGCCGAGGTTGGTGACGCCCAGGACTGCGGAGGCGACCTCGTCGCGCTCTCGGAGGGCTCACGATGAACACGAGCGACGACACCCACGTTTGCCCCGACTACGCGAGCCGCTAGAGGACGACCGCAGCAACCTGCTCTGCGGATTCATCTGCGGCCGATGCGAGATGGCCGCATCCGATCGTCGAGAAGACCCCGCCGGCCCCACCGGCTGCCGCCGTCGGCACTCGCGCGGCTGTGCCGCGTCGTCGACCGCTACCCGCACCTTGCATCGACCCGGGGCGACTGGCACGGTCACCGAGTCCAACGACCGGTTGGTCTGCCTTCGCATGGACCGCTCCGTCAAGGGTGCCCAGGAGGGGGACAACGAGGTCTGCTGGACGCCCGACGACAGCTCATGGAGTTCGACGAGCCGCCGACGCTCGGAGATCGCACCCGCGCGGGGTTCTGCGACGACGCGCAGATCGTCGAGCCGAGAGACCCGCGACCCGACACGCGACAGCAACCCCAACGGCCGCTCAGCGTCTACGACCACCACCAGCGCTACGCGGACAAGGTCCCGCTTCTCAACTTGGGCGAGTTCCTAATCGGCGATTACAACGGCGATGGAACCTCAGCCTTGAGTCGCGCGCCCGAGCGGTTTCAACACCGGCGCCGGAGCCGTGAGCGACAGCTCGTTGCCGTCGGGACACCAGCCGAAACTACGGAGGTAGTCGCGGACCGCTTCGAGATCGCCGGCGTGGCCGTAGCGATAGCAAGTGACCAGCGCCTCGCGCTCCGCGCCGATTCGGCTGGCGACCGCCGGTAGGTCGAGGACCAGGCCGCCCGGCTCGTCGCGGATTGCTCCAGCCCGCCAGAGGAGTTGGATGAGGTGGCGCCCGACGATGCTGCCAACGCGTGACTCGGGCTGTGGCAGCCACGCCTCGCGCAGGATGCGGTCCATGACGAGCGTCTCGGCAACGCGACGCGGGAGGTCGCCCGGGCGGCGGATCAGCATGTCCAGCGCCGCGACGTCGGCGGCGATCTCACCGACCACTGCAAGCAGTCGCTGGCGATGCTGCGCGGCGGCCTCAACGAACATCGCGTCGACCGCTTGGTGCCCCCACTCGTGGGCGAGGAAGGCGATCTCGCGGAGCCGGAGGGTATCGAGCGGCGGGCGAACCGGCCAGCCCAGCTCACGCGCGGCGGTATCGGCGTGCTCGCGGTACAGTTCGTCCAGCCGGTCGACGAGGACGACCCCGAAGCCCTGCTCGTCCGGAGTCTCGAGGGTTGCCAGGAGCTCCGGGAAGATCACGGTGCCGTGGCCGCGCGCGAACGCGGCGCTCGACGCCACCGTTTTGGCGAGCGTGACCAGCTCGCTGCGGCTGCTGGGCGGAAACCAAGAGGGGTTGCTCGTGCAGCGCGTAGCGAACACGACCGCCTCAAGTCCGTAGTGGCCCGGCCACGGGCTGTTAGGCACCAGGAGTCGCCCGACAATCACGTTTAGCGCGCCGTTGGCGCCGCGCACGCGAAACTGATGAGCGACCGTGGTCGACTCGAGTTCCCGGAGCGGCCGATCGGCGGCCGCCATGAAGTCGGCCACCGCCAGCGCTACTTGGTGGTGCGCCCATGCCGGGGCCGTGCGCAGGACCTTAAGGGTGACAGAATCACGGCATAGGGTATCTATTGCCTCGTTATCCGCGTCTACGGCCGCGACCAAGGCGTCAGCCCACCCGTCCGCCGCGAGTTGCGTGGCGTTCATCGTGCCCCGGAGTCTGACGTAATCGGCCGAGTGCGAAACGCGTCCTTACTCCTTACACGCTCGATGGAGCGCGACGACACGCTCAAGCTGGTTACATCAAAGCTTGAGATCGCCCTCGGCCAAGATCCTCTTAAATGTTCTTAGACCGGACGCTGGCCTAGGCGCACCGGACCACGAACGCCTCGTTGCTCGCGAGCGCCGGCGGCGTGGGGGAGCGCCGTCAGCCCGCTGCGGCGCACTCGGCCGCAACGGCCGCGTGCTCGAGCAGCAGCGCGGTTGTGACCGGGCCGACCCCGCCCGGCACCGGGCTGATGGCCGCCGCGACCGTCGCAACCGACTCGGCGGCGTCGCCGACGATGCCGCCGTCCGGCGTCGGGTTCGTCCCCACATCGATCAAAATGGTGCGGTCGGTTACGTGTTCCTCGCTGATCAGGCCGGCGCGGCCCGCAGCCGTGACGAGCACCTCCGCCGTGCGCGTCACCGCTGGAAGGTCGCGTGTACGCGAGTGAGCAATGGTCACGGTCGCATTGCGCGCAAGCAAGAGCGCCGCTAGTGGCTTGCCGACGATGATCGAACGGCCGACGACCGTGACGGCCCGGCCCGCCAGCGGAACGTCGTGGTGGTCGAGCAACGTCACGACCGCCTCTGCGGTCGCCGGGGCGAAGGCAGGCAGCCCGGCGAACAGGCGGCCCAACGAGATCGGATTGGCGCCGTCGATGTCCTTCTCCGTCGCGATTGCCGTCGCGACCTCCTCCGCGCGCACACCATCCGGCAGCGGGGTCTGCAGGATGATCGCGCTGGTAGCGTCGTCGCTCGAAGAGTTCGCGAAGCGTCGCGACGATCTCCGGCGCGCCGGAGATCGATGGCAGCTCGACGACCCGGCAGTCCAGCGCGACCGCCTCGGCGGCACGCATGATCGAGCGCACGTACCAGGCGCTGGCCTCGTCGCTGGTCGCAGTGACGATCGCGATCGACGCCGACGCCCCCGCGTCGCGCAAAGCGCAAATGCGCTCGGCAGTTCGCTCGCGGATCGCGTCGGCGAACTCCTTGCCGTCCAGCGAGGCGGCGCTCACGGGGAGGCCAGCGCGCTGCGCACCCTCGTGGTGACCGCGTCGGCGCGCGCGATGACATTGTCGACACTGGCGGTCACTGCGGACAACTCCTCCCGCACGGCAGCGTCGCGGATTCCTTCGACGTTGACCTCCACGTTCACCCGGGCGGTCGTCGCGGCGGCGCGTGCTGCGTCAGCAGCCGCAGCTACGTCTGTGATCACGTTTGGGTTGCCGATTGGCTGCAGCGTCTCGGCGAGCTCGACAAGCCGCGCCGCGACGCCGACGACGGCGGCCGGTGGGCGGGCGGCGCCGACGAGCGCGTCTGCGATACGCCCACTCCGCAACGCCCGCTCCTCATCGGACTCGCGCGGCAGCTTGTAAGCGTCGCCGACGGCGCCAAACGCGTCGGCGTCGGCGTCGGCCAGCCCGAGTGCCTCGGCGCGCAGCGCGTCAGACTCATCAAGGACCGCAGCGATCGCCGGGGCGTGCTCAGCGTATCGCTCCCCGTCGCTGTACCTGGCGACCATCGCCAGCAGAGCGGCGGACTGCGCGGCGTGCACCGCAGCGGATGCGCCGCCACCAGGCGCCGGGACGCGATCGGCGAGGCGGGCGAGGAAGTTGTCGAGCGTCTGCTCGGCTAACTGGCTCATGGCGGGCATCTTCGCACCTCGGCCGGTGGCGCGCCGACGCGGGACTAGGCTCGACTTTGATCCGCTAGTCGACAGCGCGGCCGTCTTGGAGGGGCCCTAGCGCTACAGCGCCACGCGGGACGATCAAGGTCCAACTGCTCGTTCGCGTTAGCCCGCGCCCCAGAACCGTGGCACCGAAGGGCGGGAACCTTCGATGTGTCTGGACGTCCCACACGACCGTCTGCTTGCTGGGCGAGTCGGGGGCCGCTCAGCTTCTACGACCACCACCACCGCTAGGCGCGCACACCACGCCAGCGCCCCTCTTTCGCACGATCACTTGCCCACGCTGCTCGTTGCTGCCAGCGGCGGAGAGAACCAGCCATGTAGGTGCAGTCCTCGGTGGGCGACCCGTCCGGCGTCGACGCACGCTTCGCGTAGTCGACGTTCGCCTTCTTGCCAGCTGACTTCTCTGTCGAAAGCTCCCACAGGGATAGCCCCGAGGGAACGAATGGCGTCTCTTCGGTAGCCCGAACCGTGCCGTCCCAACCCCCTGTGCCAACTCCCTCGCCGGCCGGAAAACCTAACTGGACGACACCCTGACCGGTCTCCATGACCAGGCGGCGGATCAGTCTCGGAAGCTCACTCCTCGCCGCAAGCGTGTCGGCCCAGCGAAGTAGGTCTTGTTGAGTAGCGAAACCAGGACGGATCATCTCTCTCAGTATTCGAGACCCGGCGGATGCAGCCGAGACCACCACCTTGACCGGGCGCGGCCCTGGGCCTGATGCACAGGGGACGAAGCTCCCGTGAGAGTCCAATCAACCACGAGTCCGCTGCACTCACGCGGTCGCGGGTCTCGGCGACGCGGTAGCTGCTGGCCTGCGGTGCTAGAGGAGAGCGTGTAAACCCGCCCCGCTAGTCATCGCGACGTCCTGCCCCAGCCCGGTCGCCTGTCGCGTCAAGCCGCCCGGTTGCTCGCGACCACGACTGAGACGTCGTCGTGGATGTGGGCGGGGCGGCTGTCGCGCATGCGTTTGGTCACGAGCTTCGGCTGCTGAGCTGCGGGGGCGATGTCGATTGCGAACTCCAGGCCGGTCTTGCGTGAGATGTCGATCAGGGTCTCGATGCGGGGGTTGCGCTCGCCTGACTCGAGGTCGACTATCCGCGGCTGGCGTACGCCGAGCAGGTCGGCGAGCGCGCGTTGGCTGAAGCCGTTCTCGCTGCGGTAGCGGATCAGCTCGGCGGCTACCTCGCGGGCGAGTGCTAGGCACTGCCACTCGGCGGTGCCGTCCTCGCTCCTGGGCAACGCGTTTCTTCTTCCCGAAGTCGTCCTTGTCCTTGTCCTTGTCCTTGGCCACCGCCAGCACGACGTAGATGTCGCCGACGCGGCGATAGATCAGTCGCGTGGGCGATCGCCCCTGGCGCGGGCGCGGGCGCGGCTCGTTGAGGTTCGCCTCGCCCTGCAACGGCTTCATGTGGGGCGGCGCGAGCGCCTCGCCGATGCGACGGAGCTTGTCGACCGCATTGAAGGCGGCCTTACGCTCCTCCTTGCTCTTCACGCCGACTAGGACGACGAGCCACAGTCGATCCGTCCGATAACGACGAAACCCCCGGGGCCTTTGGACGGCTGATCCGGGGCTCTAGAAATCGCCGGGCGACTTGCGTAGCTACTTCAAGCACCGTCACGCCTCGCTGTCGCCTGGCTTGGCGTGCCGCCTCGGTGGGGCTATGCAGCCTGGTTCCACCTCCGGGGGTGCGCGATCTGCGCGGCGCCCGTAGATATCAGTCTAGGAGTCCATCCGACGGAACCGCTGACGGCCCGAAATGCCGACTCCGAAGCGTGGAGCTGACCGAGGAGGAGATCGCATCCATGGCTCCGCTTCCCGTCGATCTGCAGTAGCCCGCTGAGTCTCTTGCTACGGCAGCTCGCAATGAGCGCGATGCGGCGAGCCTGGTGGACGATTCACTGCTATGTACCGCGCATGACGTTGGTAGCGACGTGGCGAAAATGGAACCCTACCACGCTTCGAGACGAAGACGATGGACTGCGGGCAACGCTGGAGCTCGTCGACGACTGGTACATGCCGGGCCGCCGGGAGCCCGCGCGCGCGTGGGTCGTCGAATGGCTCGACATGAGCGAGGACAAGCCGCAGATGGCGCGGACACGCCTCGACATCGCAGCCGAGCCCGCCCCGGACGAGGACGCGATGGCCCGTCTGAGTGAGGCTGGCGCTGCCGTTGCTCGAATGGCCGCTCCTGACGAGCCCGAACCGTTCGGACATGCCGAGACCGGTCTCGTTCAGGGCAGCGAGGTCCACAGGCGTATCGAGCTGATCAGCATGCGATTCAGGAGGCGCAGACCCGTTTGCGTGATGCGGCTGGCGTCGCCGAGCCCTGGGGAGCGCACCGTGTGCTGATCGCCCTAACCGAGGCCGTCAGTTGGGTTCGGGCGCTCGACGACGCCATGAAACACGTCTGGCGGACGCTGTCTAGCGAGCGCCGTGCGGACATCACGGCCCGAATCGACAAGGCCCTCGAGAGTTCGGCCTGGGACCCCAAGTTCGTCGCGTGGGCCAAGACGCAGAGAAACGAAACCGAGTATTCCGATTGGACCCTAGGACTCCTGGTTAGAAACGTTGGGCTGCCGCGAGAGGACCTTCGAGGGATGCGCTGGCTCGCGGGCAAGCTGCTGCACTTTGGCCCGTTGCCGGCGGTCGAGCTGAGGCATTGGCGCGAGGGGGAGCCTCCTCGATGGAAATGGCGTCCGTCGAAGGATGTCTTTCCGGCGAGCCGCGCTGAGCGCGGGTCCCATGACCGCTTGGCGTATGACGGCTACCTGGCGGGCCGTGATCTGATCGGGACCTTCAACCTCTTCCAAGCCTTCTATCGGCTGAGCGGCTGGCCTGGGATCTGACCGGGCGACCGGAGGGATAGGCCATTAGCCAGCACTCATGCCAGATCGCGGGTCGCGGCGATGCGGTAGATGCTGGCTAGGGGCGTGAGGGGATTGGGTTCAACCCCGCCCCCGCTGCTTCACAAGATCCCCTCCCACTGGTAAGGCCATCGGGGGAGGGTTGGCGGTACACCTTGTCACCGGGCGGGGGTGGTCGGGCTCCCTCAGAACACGGAGAAGCCCGTCGGTCTGGATGTCGCGCGCGCGACTAACCGATACATGAGTACTCCTACTGCGAGCTAGATGACAGCACCGAGTTCGGAGGGTCGGTTGGCGACGGTCGTGACGTTAAGGCTCGGCCGGAGAAGCCGTGGGGAGATGTCCGGAGCCCGACTGTGTCCTGTTGGAAGACCAGCGACTCGTAAGCGAGGGGTGGGAGGCTACGGGCTGACGGGGAGTGGCCCTAGCCCACGCGGCCAGCCGACCCGCTTGCCCGCAGGGGCTGGCGTCAAACCGTAGCTTCATGGTGGCTCGTCGTCTCAGTTAGGCTCGCGCCATGCAGCCATACAGTGATTACTTAGTTTTAGTCGCAGTTCTCGCATCCGACGTCGACGCGAGCTAGCACGATGCCGGCTGCCGACGAGAATGGTGGGGCTTCCGATCGGAGGTGGTTGAAGCCGGTGGCGGTGGTCGGAACCGCCATGCTCGTCGCCGTGGGGAGCGCGGTCGGAACGGGGCTCGGTGGGCGCATCCTCGACTTCTTCGGAGGGGAGGACCCGTCGCTGGTGTCCCACTCCGAGAGCGAACAGGTCTCGGAGTGCGGAACGTCGCTCTTCGTCAGGGAGCCACGGGCCAGCGAGCTTGCCGGCGACCGGACCTCGACCATCCCCGCCTGGGGGGACTTCCAGCACGAGACGGGAGCGGCGGTTGTCAGTCCAGACGTCGTCGAAGTCTCGATCCAGGGGGAGTCGAATCGGAGCGTCACGCTCACCGGCATCGACTTCGAGGTGTCTCGTCGTGCCCGTCCTCAAGGGGCGGCCTTTGCCCTTCCCTGCGGCGGACCCGGGCAAGGACGGTTCGTGGAGGTCGACCTCGATCGAGACCCAGTGACGATCACGGCGTCGTCGAAGGATCGTCAGGCGCCGGTTGGCGGTCCGGTCGCGGCCGTGCAGACCCCGGCGCAGGCGATCCGCTTCCCGTGGAACGTCTCGATCTCCGACCCTCTACTGCTGTACATCGTCGCTCGCACAAAGCGGTGTGATTGCACGTGGCGCGCCGAGATCTCCTGGCGCAGCGGCGGAAAGTCCGGCGTCCTCTCGATCGACAACGGCGGCAGGGGGTATGTCGTGGTCGGCGGTGCCGGAGCCCCTACATTCGTTCGGGACGTTAAGGGCTGGCGGGGCGCGTCGTAACCGCCGCCTAATGTCAAGCCCTGGGTGTGCGGACGCGGGGACGCAAGCCCCATCGGTGCCCTCCGTGCCGCGAGAATCCCTAACCGTGCAGGCGTCGGTGTGCGATCTGGTAAACGCTTGCGCGTCTGCCGCTTGCAGGTGGGTGGCGTAGTCCGAATGCGAGATGGTCGAGCCGGAACCGGCCATCGGTGTCGCGAGCGATCAGGTAGACGAGGCCCCAGGGCCCGATCGGCTGGGGAACGTAGGTCTTGACGCAGCCACCGAGGCGGGTGCCATCCCGTCCCTCGCCATCGCAGGCCAGCAACTCAGCTACTGATTGGCCGCGACCCTCGAGCTTGCGACGAACCTGCCGTGCGGCATCACGTCCAGATCCGGTCGCGTTGCGCAGGTCCTCGCTCCACGCCATCTCGTCGAAGACCACGACTGCGTGGCCAGGCCGAACCTCCTGCAACGCCGCCGATCAGCCCTCGCCGTCGCGCGGGAGGCTGACTCCATGCTCGGCCTCGAAGTCCGCGAGAGTGGCACGCTCATGGCCGAGGCGACCAAGGATCGCGTTGGCCGAGGTGTCAGGGACCAACGTCAGCGATCCATCGGGGCGCTCATCGGCGACGACGTAGTCGCCCGTTCGGTCGCCGCTGAGCTTGACGTGGGCTTGATCTGCCATGCCCTCGATGATGGCAGGCAGCCTGGTCGGTGGGCAACAGAAGGGCAACAGGCCCCGCAGAATCCCAACGATCTCCAACGCACTCGCCGGCCGCAAACCCGCATTCCAAAGCGCTCCAACGTACTCGGACGACCTCCCGCCTGCGTCTCATAAGCTGCGCCGCGCAGCGACCGTCCTTGTGGGAACCCGAAGGTCGCGTGGGCTCCCCTTTCCGAATCGGTACCCCCCGCTCCTCCCGCAACCCTGCAAATCAGGGTACCGCGACCACGTCGTCGCTGATGTAATGAATGTCTATGCCGACCGCCGCCCTCTCCGGGGTCGAGATCCACTACGAGGAGCGCGGTGAGGGTGCTCCGCTCCTACTCGTGGCGGGCATTCCCGCAATCTCAAGCGACTGGGCGCCGCTGGCCGAGCGGCTCGCGGCGACGCGGCGGGTGATCGCTTACGACAACCGCGGCAGCGGGGGCTCGACGGTCACCCCAGGCCCGTACACGACGGTGCAGCTCGCCGACGACGCCGTGGCGCTCCTCGATCATCTCGGCATCGAGCGCAGCGACGTCTTTGGCATGTCACTCGGCGGGATGATCTGTCAAGAGCTCGCGCTGCGGTATCCCGAACGCGTCGCGTGCCTCGTCCTCGGCTGCACGCATGCCAGCTTCGCGCATGCCATCCAGCCGCCCAAGGAAACGGGCCGCGCGTTCGCGATGCAGACCGACGACTGGACCGAGCGGATGCGCGTGCTGGCGCCGCTTGCCTTCGCCCGCGACGTGGCCCCCTCGCTGCTCGAACGCTTCACCGAGAAGAAGTCGGGCGACGTCCAGGACCCCGCGGGTTACCGGGCGCATATCGACGCCGTTCTGCACCACGACGCGCTCGACCGGCTCGGTGCGATCCCGTCCCCGACGCTCGTCGTCACCGGCGACGACGACCGCATCATCCCCGGCGCGAACAGCGAGGTGCTCGCGCAGCGGATCGCCGACGCGAGCCTTGAGGTCATGGGTGGCGCAGGGCACCTGTTCTTCCTTGAGCAACCTGAGCGCACCGTCGCGGTCCTGGAGGACTTCCTCGACGGGTCGGGAAGGGCAATGACAGCGAACGCTACCTCGCCGCAATAACCCTCTGGCCCGGCGACGGGTGGGCAACAGGAGGGCAACAGCCGCCGCAGAACCCCAGCGATCCCCGACGAACTCGCTGGCCGCAAACCCGCATTCCAAAGCGCTCCAACGCACTCGCCCGGCCTCTCAGCGTCGTCTCATAACCCGAAGGTCGCGGGTTCGAATCCCGCCCCCGCTATTCGCCGGAAAGCCGCTTGTGAAGCGGCTTTAGGCGTTCTTGGGGAGGTCTGCGGGAGGCTTGAAATCGGGAAGTGGGCAACCAAGAGGGCAACAGCTCGCGCGAGACCGACCCTTGCGCCTCGGTTGAAGTCCACCTAGCGTCGCTGACGGCAAGCCCACATAGGTGGCCCCGGCGGCGGTGGAACGCTTCGGGGCCTGGCACCGAAGAACCAACCTTCGATGCACCGGGATCGTCCCACATGCCCGTCGGCTTGCCGGGCTGGGTCTCGGTGCCGCCGACCGGTTCCTTCGATGCTCGATCGAAGGGAACAGGCCATGGCGATCACGATCAGCCGGGGACCAGCTGGACGCGGTCCACCAGCCCGCCATACCCTCGACACGAGCCGGTAGTACGGTTGCTCGGGCCGACCATTCCGAGAGGGGCGGAGAAGCACGATGGCCTGGAGCGAGAAGACGGTCTCAGCGAGACTCACGGCCGCCCTCGCCGTGGTGGCAGCATCAGCCGCCTTGGCATCCGCCTGCGGCGAGTCCGGCAGCCCGGCGACAGGCCGGGCGAGCGACCTGCCGCGAGGCGGCGAGGCGGTCGACCTCGACCCAGCGGACTTCACCACGAAGATCGACAACCGCTGGTGGCCGATGCGCCCCGGCACCCGCTGGGTCTACCGCGAGACCGTTGTCGACGGCGCAGAGCTGCAAGTCGTCGTGACGGTCACCGACCGGACGAAGAAGATCGCCAACGGCGTCGTCGCGCGTGTGGTCCGCGACACCGTGAGCGAGGACGGCGAACTGGTCGAGGACACCTTCGACTGGTACGCCCAAGACCGCCAGGCGAACATCTGGTACCTCGGGGAGGACACCGTCGAGATCGAGAACGGCAGGATCACGACGCGAGCTGGCTCCTTCGAGGCCGGCGTGGACGGCGCCCTCCCGGGCATCATCATGCCGGGCGATCCCGAGCCAGGCATGCGGTACCGGCAGGAGTACTACGAGGGCGAGGCCGAAGACAACGGAGAGGTCCTGAGCCTCGACGAGATAGCCGAGACACCGTACGGACGGTTCGGTCGAGCGCTGCTCACCAAGGACACGATCACCATCGAGCCCGACGTGCTCGAGTACAAGCTCTATGCCGAGCGGGTCGGGCCGGTGCTGGTTCTCGGCGTCTCAGGCGGCCCCGGCAGCCGTGAGGAGCTGGTCAAGCTCGACAAGGCTCCCGCCAGCTGGATCAGGCACGCCGGCCAGTCTCCCCTCGGCAGGGGGCCGACACTGTAGGCCTTCGCTCCACCGGGACGCACCGGCAGTCCGCGCAACGACGGAAGCCGTGGCAGCGCGCTCTACCGCGTGCCGATCAAACTGAGCGGACAGCCGCCCCCTGAGTGGGCGACCGCGTTTCCGCATGCGTGGAACCGTCAGCAGGGCGTGGTCGTGGCCTGTCACGCCGCGGCAAGGACGCGGCCCTCGGTCAGCGCCTGGTGGAGCATCGTGCTCTTGACCTCGCCCCACTCGGCGACGTGGTCGGCGCTTACGACGACTACGTCGGCGGCGACGCCCAGTCCGCGCAGCTCACGACGGAGCCGGACCGACTCCGCGTGACGGTTGTCGACCTTGGGCTCGATCACGAGGAAGTCGAGGTCGCTGTCGGTGCGGGCATCACCGCGAGCATGGGAGCCAAACAAGATGACCTGAGCCGACTCGCCAGCAGCTCGAACCAGGCGATGTCCCGCCTCTGCGATCAAGGCCTCGTCAACCATGCTCACAACCGTACCTAGCAGATCGGCCTGTGCGGGTCGGTGGGCAACAAGTAGGCAACAGCTCCCACAGATTCCCAGCGATCCTCGACGAACTCCGCCGGCCGCAAACCCACATTAGAGGGCGACAAGCTCCCGTTCGGGCTTGTTCGGCGTGCCGAAGTCGAAGCCGAACACTGCCTGGCCGTCGAGTGCTTGCGCGAGTCGCCGGATCGTCTCGGTGCTGGTTCTGTGGTGGCCGCTCTCGATGCGGGAGATGACCGAGGGGGTGGTGCCCATTCGCTTTGCGAGGTCGCGTTGGGACAGGCCGAGCTTGGCGCGGCGCATGATGATTACGCGGGCGAACTGCTCGAAGGGCTCGAGTTGTTTCGTTGCATTGCGATAGCTGGCGCTCTTTGAGCGCTTGTGCTTGACATCGTCGGCGACGCTTGTACCGATGGGGCTGTCCTTGGCCATGCCGCCTGTTCCTTCTTCAGCTCGCGATCCGCATGTTAGCAATATCGCTAATGCTTGAAATCAGCCGTGGCTAGCGGATCGTCGCGGCCCACTCGATCGGAACCAACGGGTCCCTTCTTGACGCCCGCGCGGCGAGCGAGCCGCCCCCCGACCGGTACGCGGCGGCCTACGCGAGGTCGAGTACAAGCGTTTGGCGCCTGAGCCTGCCAATCAGCCGCTGGGCAGCCTACCCGCGACCTCTGTCGACCACGCGGTTACCTGATAAGACCATGTCTCGTCGACCAGCAGGCGGGACGAGAGGCGACGAACAAACACAAAAAGGGGCTCGCGATGGCAATCGGCAAGATGGTGAGGGCAGCGATCGGGACGGTCTGTGTTGCATTGGCGACGGCGGCATTGGCGCCAGCGGTCGCTGCGGCGGACGTCGAGCCGAACAACTCGGTCATCGATCCCGAGGGGCCGCTGCTGGCCGGGACCCAAGGCCAAAGCGGAACGCTCAACTCGAGCGATCGGGACGACTGGTACGTGTTCTATGTCGACGGCGTCCATCAGCTGCGCCTGTCCCACCCCGTGTCGGTCCTCCCCACCTGCTGGTCGGTCACGCTCACGGACGCAGACGGTCAGCAGATCGCGTCGAACTACACGAGCCCCGCGGGCACGACGCGCTTCTTCGTCCACGTCAGCTTCGAGCCGATCTTCGACCGGTGCGCGTCGGGGGTGGGCTACAGCTTCAACGTCGAGCCAGGCGCCGCGCTGGTGCCTGGGCCCGGAAAGCTGCCGACCAAGGGCACGAGGGAGCCCAACGAGACCCTCGCCGAGGCGGGTGGCCCGCTGGTTCCGGGCATCTGGTACTTCTCCAGGCTCGAGACCGGCAACGATCACGACTGGCTGCACTTCTACGTTCGTCCTGGTGCGCGGCAGGTCGACGTGGAGACGGTCACCTACGGCGGCGACGACTCGTGCGATGGCCAGGCGCTGTCGCTCGCTAACTCGCGTGGGATTGCGCGGCGTACCAGCTTTCAGACGCGTGGGGCGATCGAGCACCTCACCGTGAGCACGCGGCGCGGAGCGCACCTCTTTCTCCACAGCTTCGGCTTCAAGGACGACGGCTGCGCCGGCGCCTCGGCAGTCGTCCAGGTCGGGCCGCAGGACGCGATCATGTCGAGGGCGGAGGCCCGGGCGTCATGCTCGAAGGGCCGCCGCGCGGCCCGGAGCGCGCTCAGGCGGGTCGCGGCCGACAAGCGGGCCATCGCACGCGCCGACGGCTCGCCGTCCCGCGCCCAGAGGCGCAAGCTCGCCGGCGACCGTCGCAAGCTCGAGAGCGCTCGCCGGCTGGTCTCGGTCTACTGCTAGACGATGCTCCGCGTGCGCTGGCTCTGCTGAGCTAGCTGAGTTGCTTGTGCGTGTGGCCGTACGGAAAGCGAGGCGGGCGAGCTGTCGGTCAGCCCGCTGGATCCGAACCCGGGGCCGAGCGGCTTTCGCCGGGCGGGGTGAGCGAGCGCCAAGCAGACTGTTCGCCGGGGAAAGGCGAACGCTGGTCGTCAGCGGTGGTAGACGAGGTGGGTGACGTTGGGTGTGGCGCGGCTGCTCACCGGGGTCAGCTCCACGCCCGCGGCGTCGGCGAACAGCCGCTCGCCGCCTCCGGCGACGAACGGCGACACGTGGACCCGCAGCTCGTCGATCAGGCCGGCGGCGAGGTACTGGTTGGTGACGCTGGGCCCGCCGGCGATCGAGACGTCCTTGTCGCCCGCGGCGTCGCGGGCCCGCTCGAGCGCCGCCTCGATCCCCTCGGTGACGAAGTGGAAGACGGTGCCGCCCTCCATCTCGATGCTGGGGCGCGGGCGGTGGCAGAGGACGAACGTCGGCGCGTGGTAGGGAGGGTTGGGACCCCACCAGCCCTGCCAGTCGAGGTCCCACTCGCCCTGATCGGAGGCGAACATCTTGCGCCCCATCACGTACGCGCCCGCCGCGGTGATCGCCGCTTTCTCCTCGGCGTTCTCGTCGGCGTGTTCGAACTGCCACGCGTGCAGGCGATCCGGGTCGATGTCGCCGAACGGACTCTCCCGGCTCTGGTTCCTGCCGCTCGCGTAGCCGTCGAGGGTGATCGTCATGTCTGCGGTGACCCTGGGCATCTCTCGACCTCAGTGCGTCGGGGACATCTTCCACGCGATCGACGAACCAGGCATCCGACAGCTGCGGGTGCCGCCGCCGGCGGCCATGACACCATCCTACGACCCCGCCAAGGCTGAGCAATCGGCCTGGGGCCTCCCATCCAAAACCCCATCGCATCGCATGAGCTACCGCCCCCACCCGAGCGATCTCGACGCGAGCGGCGTCCTGCCGGCCGGCTCCGAGTGGGGCTGGCGTCTGATCGTCCGCTCGGCGCTCAGCATCCTCGGCCTGACGATCGGGCTGTTGGCGCTCTATGCGCTCGTGCCCGTCCCGAGCGATAGCTCGGGAGCTGCCGCGATCCTCAGCATGATCAGCGGCTTGGTGCTCTTCGTCGTCCTGGTCGGTTGGCGAATCCACCGGATCATGGGCGACCAGCACCCGGTTCTGCGCGCGATCGAGGCTCTCGCGCTCGCCCTGCCCCTGCTGATCGTCATCTTCGCCTTCAGCTATCTGACGCTCTCGCGTGCGGACCCGGCGAGCTTCTCCGAGCACCTGGGCCGCGTCGACGCCTTCTATTACACGGTCTCGACGCTCACCACCGTCGGCTTCGGCGACATCACCGCCGACTCGGCCGGGGCGCGAATTCTCGTCACGGTGCAGATGCTGTTCGACCTAGCGCTGATCGCGGTGCTCGTGCGGCTGGTCGTCCTCGTCACGCGCACCGGCTTGCGCCGGCAGAGCGCTGAGGGAGATCGCCTCGGCAGCGGCGAGTGACTCTCGACCCTGCTGCTTCGCCGCGGCGAGGGCAACCTCTCACGAGACAATTCTGGCTGAGCTCTCGTCTAGGCTGGCGCCGTGGCCAAGCGGGGGATCCTCACGGTCCTGGCGGCGGCTCAGTTCCTGATGGTCCTGGACCAGGCGGTGATGAACGTCGCGATCTCGCAGCTGGTCGCCGACTTCGACACCACGGTGACGACGATCCAGGCGGTGATCGCGTCCTACGCGCTGGTGATGGCCGGGCTGATGCTCACCGGCGGCAAGTTGGGAGACCTCCTCGGAAGGCGGCGAGCCTTCACGATCGGTCTCTGCATATACGGCGTCGGCTCCGCGCTGACCGCCGTCTCGTGGAGCGTTCCCTCCCTGATGCTCGGTTGGTCGGTGCTGGAGGGAATCGGCGCCGCTCTGGTGTTGCCGGCGATGGTCGCCCTGGTCGCGGCCAACTTCGAGGGCCAGGACAGGGCGCTGGCCTACGGCGTGCTGGGCGGCGTGGCCGGAGCGGGCATCGCCGTCGGCCCGATCCTCGGTGGCTGGGTGACGACCGAGTTCACCTGGCGGCTCGTGTTCGCCGGAGAGGTGGTCGTCGCGATCGGCATTCTGCTCGGCGCGCGAATGATCCGAGAGGCGCCCCGAGTCGAGGCGCGCTCAGGCCTCGACTGGATCGGGAGCGTGCTCTCCGCGCTCGGTCTCGGCCTGATCGTGCTGGGCGTGTTGCAGGCCAGCAACTGGGGTTGGCTCCAGCCGCGCAGCTCGCCGCTGGAGCCCTTCGGCTTCTCGCTGACGCCGTTCGTGATCGCGGCGGGTGGCCTCTTGATTGCCGCGTTCGTCGCGTGGGAGCGCCGCCGCGAGGAGCGCGGAGGGGATCCGCTCCTGCACCTGAGGCTGCTCCGCCTGCCCAGCCTGCGCGGGGGCGTGGCGATGCTGCTCGCTCAGAACCTGATCTTGATGGGGATCTTCTTCACCATCCCGCTCTTCCTGCAGATCGTCCAGGGCTTGGATGCACTGGAGACCGGCGTGCGAATGCTGCCGGCATCCGTGGGGCTGTTCGCCACCGCGCTCGCCGGGTCGAGACTGGCGAAGCGCTTCTCTGCCCGGGCCCTCGTGCGCGTCGGCCTCGCCGTCGTCTTCGCCGCCACCCTCCTGCTGCTTGGAACGATCGAGCCGGAGCTCGACAACGCCTCGTTCCTGATCGCGATGGGCGTACTGGGGATCGGCATGGGGCTGATCGTCTCCCAGCTCGGGAACGTCGTTCAGTCGGCCGTCGTGGACCGAGACCGCAGTGAGGCGGGCGGCCTGCAGAACACCGCTCAGCAGCTGGGCTCCTCGCTCGGAACGGCTTTCCTGGGAGCGGTGGTCCTGACCGGCCTGCTCTCGGCCTTCTCGGCCAACGTCTCATCCAATCCCCGCATCGCCGACGACGTTCAGGCGCAGGTGCAGACCCGGCTCAGCGCGGGGGGCAGCTTCGTGTCGTCCGCCCAGGTCGAGTCCGCGGCGACGAAGGCCGGCCTGAACCGCGAGGAGGTCACGGAGATAGTGAGCGACTACGAGGACGCCCAGCTCACGGCGTTGAAGACCGCGCTCCTGTTCGCCGCGCTTCTCGTCCTCGCTTCGTTCCTCGCCACGCGGCACCTGCCTGCCCGCCGCTTCGACGAGCTTCGAGCGCCGAGCTAGCTCCCGGCCCGGCCCGCGTCAGCGTGGGAGTATGTGAAGCGATCGTTACGCCCTCGGGAGGGGATGACGCTTGGCCGAGCCGCTACATGACGCGAGACGCGCCTGACTGACGGAGCCGACACGAGCTCCGCGGCGGAGTCCGAGCCGGAGGGAGCGAGCAACCGGCTCGCTCTCTTGCTCGCGATGGCGATGTTCGTGTTCGTCATCGACACGTCGCTGATGAACGTGTCGATCTCGGCGGTCGTGCGCGACCTCGACACGACGGTGAGCGGCGTCCAGTCCGCCGTCGCGATCGAGGCGCTGGTGTCCGCGGCTTTCATCCTGATCGGCAGCAAGGTCGGCGACCTGTTCGGCCGCCGGCGCGCCTTCGTAGGGGGCTTGCTGATGTACATCTCCGGGGCGCTCGCGATGGTGGTCGCCGACAGTCTCGCTCCGGTGATCGTCTTCTGGGCCGTCATGGGCGGTCTCGGCGCTTCGCTGTACCTGCCCGCGATGCAGTCCCTGATCCACGGCAACTTCGAGGGCACCGCCCAGAGGAAGGCCTACGCGCTGGTCGGGGCGTCGGCCGCGATCGCCGCAGCGATCGGGCCTCTGCTCGGCGGCTTCCTGACGACGTACCTGTCCTGGCGCGTGGGGTTCATGCTGGAGGCCGTCGTGATCGTCGTCGTGCTGCGCGGCAGCAGGCGACTTCTCCGCGAGGTGCCATACGCGGGCGAGTGTGGCGTGGACTTCGTCGGCGCGATCCTCTCCGTCCTGGGCATGGGCGGGCTCGTGCTCGGCATCCTGGCCTGGCAGGAGGGTGGCGAGTCGGTGGCCGCGCTGCTGGCGCTTGGGCTCATGGCGATGGGCGCGCTGATCTACTGGCTGGTGCGCCGCGAGCGCGAGGACAAGCCGGCCTTGCTCGATCCGCGCCTGTTCGAGTCCAAGCGGTTCAGCTTTGGGATCTCCCAGGGCATCATGCAGCAGGTGGCGCTGGGCGGTCTGCTGATCGCGCTTCCGATCTACCTTCAGATGGTGCTGGGCTACGACGCGATGGAGGCGGGCCTGTCGCTCGCGCCGCTGTCGCTGACGATGTTCGCGGTCGCGGTGGTGGCGGGGCGAAGGGCCGGCAGGCATCGATCGAGCATTCTCATACGGGCCGGGTTCGCGTTGCTGTTGGCGGCGGTGGCGCTGCTGATCCCGATCGTCCCGAGCGCGGACAGCGGCTGGTACCTGGCCATTCCGCTCGTGCTCGCCGGAGCAGGGCTCGGCTTGCTGGTCTCCCAGCTCAACAGCTACACCCTCTCCCCGATCTCGGAGGAGCGTGTCGGCGAGGCCGCCGGCGTCAACTCGGCTACGGGGTCCTTCGGCCTCTCGCTGGGGTTGGCCTTCGCGGGCGCCGTGATGCTCGCGACGCTCTCGATCGCGTTCACCGACAAGGCGCAGTCGAGCGACGTGCTCGCCCCGGCGGAGCAGCAGCGCGTCGCAGACGCGCTCGAGGACGACGCGCAGATCATGAGCAACGCCCAGCTCGAGGGGCTGCTCGCCGGCCAGCCGGACGACGTTCGCGAGGAGATCGTCGCGATCAACGCCGACGCGCGACCGCTCGCGCTCCAGGTCGCGCTGGCCGTTCCGCTGCTCGCGGCGCTGATCGGCCTCCTGAGCTCCTTCGGCATGGTGCGACTGCCCGATCCCCTCCCATCGCCGGCTGTCGAGGTTCCGGGAGGTAGGTGAGGAGGACTACTCCGTCGGGGTCCCCCTCAAGCTGGGTCGGGTTCCATTCGAGATCGCCGGCCGATGGCAGAATGGCGACGGTGACCTCCCCTAATCCCACGATCCAGGGATGAGCCGCTGTGGCCACGGCTGGCGGACCTCCCGCTCGTCGTCGAGTTGTGCGAATACGAGACGCTGCATGCGGTCCTCGCCAGCGAGTTCAGCCGTGTGACCACCCACGTGCGCTTGGTCGGTACCGGCGCCGACGGTCTCGGCGAGGACGTCTCGCTGATGGAGGAGGCGGCGTCGCTGCACGAGGCGACGCCCGCTCTGGGGCGAGCTGGGCGTGGGCCGCGGGCAGATCGAGCTGCTCGCGGCGATCTTCCATCCCGACGCCCCCAACGACGTCGCCCCGAGCGCCTACAACGAGGACGACCCGGCGGGCGAGCTGGCGGGCAGCCCGTGTCAGCCGTACTTGACCGCGATCCCCTCGAGAACGTGGCCGATGCGGTCGCAGGCGTCGATCGCCTGCTCGAGGCGCTCGAAGAGATCCTTCCAGCGGATCACGACCATCGGGTCGATGCCGCCCACGAAGAGCGTCACGAGCGCCTCACGGCTGATCCGGTCGCCCTCGTCCTCGAGCCGCGAGATCTCCGCGATGTGGGGGCCGAGCCGGTCCAGCGACGAGAGCGCGGTGAGCGCCTCCGAGACCTCGCGGCCGCACTCGCGCAGCACGCGTGTCAGTTCTAGACCCTGCTCCATCGGAGCCTCGATCTTGTAGAGGCCGAGCAGGTCAGCGGCCTCCTCCGTGTTGTCGAGCGCATCGTCGAGCGCTGCCGCGAGCGCATGGACGTCCCTGCGCTCGATCGGCGTGTCCTTCGCCGAGGGCAGCGCGTGAAGGATGTCGTGGGTGACCCGGTCACCCTTCTCCTCGAGCGCCTTGATCTCGCCGCGCAGCTGCGGCTCGTCGGGCCAGCTACCCATCATGCGGTCGAGCAGCCCGGTGGCGAGCGCAAGGTTGCGGCCGCCCTCGTCGAAGAGGGTCACGAACGTTTGCCAACTCCCTGCGCCTGCGAACAACGGCACGCCCATCGGTCCACTCCTCGGCTCGCCTACTAGCTTGGCTGCAGATTGACCGCATCCTCGGAAGATCCCGTTATGCGCGTGTAGCCATCTGGTGAAAAAGTGGTGAAACTCGTTACCAAGCGGTCTCGCGGGCGTATGCTGGCCGTGGGCCATGGCGCTGCAGCGTCGCCGCACCTCCGATGATCAGCTCTCAAACAGGTCCCGTTCGGCTCGCGATCCTCGACGCCGACTCGGGCTTCGCCAGGGTGGTGACAAATCGCGCGGAGAGCGCAGGCTGGCAGCTGCGCCGTTTCGAGGCGCCCCCGCCGGTCGAGGAGTTCGCCGCGATGAAGGTCCACGCGCTGATCGTCGACTTGGCGATGCTCGGGCCGGACGCCTGGCGGTACCTGGAGCAGGTGGCGAGTGCGGTGCCGGCACTGGGGATCGTCGTCGCGACCGGCCGATCCAGCGTCGCCCAGCGCGTTCGCGGGCTCAGGGCCGGTGCCGACGACTGGATGACCAAGCCCTGCCATCCCGAAGAGGTCCTGGCGCGGGTGGAAGCCGTCGTGCGCAGGCGCCAGGCAAACGACCGTCTCGCGGCCGAGCCGATTGCGGCCGGCGAGCTCGAGATACGCGCCGATCACTTCCAGGCGTTCGTCGACGGGCGCGGCGTCGACCTCACCCGCCGCGAGTTCGAGGTGCTGCAGCTGCTGGCCTCGGCGAAGGGCAAGGTACTCCAGCGCGAGGAGATCTACCAGCAGGGCTGGGGCTACTCGATGGCCCACGGCGACCGCTCGGTCGACGTCTTCGTGCGCAAGCTCCGACACAAGCTCCAGGTCGCCTCGCCGTCCTGGCGCTACATCCACACCCACTTCGGCGTGGGCTACCGGTTCGAGCCCGAGCCCATCCCCTCAGGCGACGAGCCGATCGACGAGCCGTCCGAGCCGGCCGCATCGCCCGCGTGAGCTCTGCTCGTTATCCAGATCTTCTCCAACTCGACACAAGCGATTCACCGACGTAGGCGGCGTGTCGGAAAGGGTCTTGCTCCATGCTTGCCCTGCCGCCGACATCGCGGCCCTCGGACGAGGAAGTCCGGATCGAGAACGTCGATATCCGACCTGCGGAGCTGCAGGTGCTGATCGACGGACGGCGAGCCGGCCTCACCGTGCGCGAGTTCGAGCTCTTCTACGTGCTCGCGCAGCGGCTCGACCGCGTCGTGCAGCGCGAGGACATCTACCAGCTCGTCTGGGGCGGCAAGATGCCGCGGCGCGATCGCTCGGTGGACGTGCTGGTGCGCAAGGTGCGGCACAAGCTCGAGCTCGCCGCACCCGAGTGGGCGTACATCCACACCCACTTCGGCATCGGCTACCGCTTCGCGCCCGAGCGGCGCTAGGCGGATCGGACGCTCGATCGAGCGGTTGCCCGGCGCGTAGGGCACTCGTCGCCGCAGCCCATGGCGAGAGGACGTTCACTCGAACGACCCCGCGTTGCCCTGTGCCTTGTTGAAGGCACAGCGGAACAGCTCGGGCTGGCCGACGGGCTTGCCGCCCGCGAAGCCACCGCGGTCGCCGTTGTCGTAGACGGTGACGTAGTGGAGCGTCTCCGGCGACGGGTTGGCCGGCACAGGCGCCGGGTCGGGCTCCCCGGCGCGCGGGTCGCCGCGCGAGAGATCGCTCACACCCTGCGAGCCGGCGGCGCGGGCCCCCGACGCGGTGGTCGTCAGCGTGGCGCTCATCTCGCGGCGGTCCTCGAGCCCGTCCGTCGGGTCGACGTCGGTAGACGCGGTCACCTCGTTGTCATCGACGCGCCCGGCGAGCTTCACGCGTGGCGCCGCACCGATCAGCTGCGCGGCGGTCGGCAGGTAGCCGCCTAGCTCCGTGCACGCTTGGGTGGCGAAGAAGTAGTCGTTCTTGCCGATGTCGCCGCCCACCACGGGGTAGGGGCTGGTCATCAGGCAGACCGTTCCGAGGTCGACCGTCTCGGGCGCGCAGCGGTCCAGCAATGCCCGCGCGCGGCGGCCGCCGACGCGGTCGGCGTTGCGGGCGCGACGCACCTTCGGGATCGCCGCCGCCGGGAACCTCGCGCGGGCGTCGAGGCGCAGCAGGCCGAACTTCCGCGGCTTCAGGCTCGGCCCCGGCAGCGACCGGTTCTTGGCCGCGTCGGACTCGGCCGTGGTGGAGAGGACGACCGCGACGAGGGCCACGAACAGCGCCGAGCAGGCGAGCAGGCTCGAGAGGCGGGGGTTCGTCATTGCGGGCTCCTTTGGTGTCGGTCGGTACGGATGAAGGCTGGTGCGGGGGCGCGGCGACTGCGGGCGCCGGGCCCGCCGCGAACCGATGCGCCGGCCACTGCGGCGAGCAGGACGAGCGCGAGCAGGTACGGCGGCACGGTCAGGCCGCCCTCCTCGGACGCGTAGCGCGAGAACGCATGCGACTCCTCGATCGCCGCCTCCTCCTCGCGTTTCTCCTCGACCTGATAGGTCCGCGCCGGCGCGCCGCCTGGCGGCAGCGGCCGCACGATCGGCGGTGGCGGGGGCGGGGGGATCGCGGGCACGGAGGACGCGGCGCCGGCGGCGAGCGGCACGAACGGGGCGGCGGCGACGGCCTGCGGCGGCGGCGACGGCGCCAGCGACGGAGAGTTGGGCGCCGGCGGCGTCAGTGGCGGCGGCTCGAAGCTCGGCGGCGGCCCGCCGCCCGCCGGTGCCGGCCCCGGCGGAGCCGCGGGCGGCGCGGTCGGTGGCGGCGCCGGGCGCTCGAAGCGGTCGGGGCGCAGCGGACGGGTGCCGCATGGGCGCTGGACGCTGCCGTCGAGGACCGTGACGCGCTCCGAGTACGAGAAGCCTCCGGCGCTGATCGTCACGGTCGTCGTGCCGGCGTTGAAGGGGCACAGCAGCCCCGATGCGCCGGCGCTGACGACCTTGTCGTCGGGTCCGATCAGCGGCTTGCGCAGATTCGTCGAGTTGGGGTCCTGGGCGACGAAGTCGGCGATGTCGGGGTCGGAGGAGGTGAAGCGATACTCGGGCGAGATACGCGTCGAGCAGCCGGAGACCGTGCACTGCTCGGGCGGGAAGGCCGTGTAGGGGTCGCCGCCCGACGGATCCGGGTTGCCAGAGCCGGCGGATGCGCGTCCCCAGCGGTCGCCACCGCGTGGCCGGCGACCGAGGCCGCGAAAGAGCGCAGGCCGCGAGCGGCGGAGCAGCGTGCCGTCGGTCGCCTCCAGCGACAGGTCCTCGATCACCGGGATCAGCCGCGCAGTCACCGGTGCCCGATTGGTCGCCGGGTCGCGCTGATGGGCGTGCACCTCGAGCAGCAGCACGCCGCTGTCGCCGAACAGCGAGTCGGGCGAGTCGATCCCGATGACGCTCGCGACGGGCGAGCGGTAGCCGAGCGTGCCGGTGCCGAAGCTGGGGATCGTCTCCGCGGCGCCGGCGGGCACGCGCGTGAAGCGGTTCTCCTCCGGACGGTCGTAGACGTAGGCCGAGACGCCCTTCTCGACCAGCAGCCGCGCGACGACGTCGCCGTCGCTTGCGACGTTGAGCTTCGGCGTGAAGTGGCTGTTGAGGTCGCGGTTGCCCATCACGACGACCGGCACGCCGTCGGCCCGCGCGTCATCGAGGACCGCCGCCAGCCAGGGCAGCTGCGACTCGTCAGGGTTCTGGTGGGCGTCGCTGGCCGCGAGCGAGCCGCGCGAGTTGTCGATCACGACCACACGCACCCGGCCGCCGGGGCCGTCGCCGTCGAACGCGTAGTGGGTGCGCGCACCGGCGCCGGGGGCGGCGCCGGGAATGCCGTCGTTCGAGATGCCGGTGGGTGGCGACGCGCCGCCGAGCGGCGCGGGGAACGCCGAGAACGAGCCCTTGAACGCCGGCGCCCCGAGCGGCGAGGCAGCGTCGCTCGAGCCGAGGGCGGGGAACACCGGCAACGCCGGCTGCGAGGCGAGCAGCGAGGCGAGGCGCAGCCCGTCGCCGGAGCCGAGGCCCGTGCGGACGCGGTTGCCCGTGTAGAGCAGCGCGCGCGGCCCGTCGCCGCCGCGCATGCTCGCGACCGTGCGCAGGGCCGCGGCGAGGGTGCGGTCCGGCCCGATCGACTGTGGCGCGAGATCCGTGCACGGACCGTCGCACTGAGCGTGTCCGGCGACCGCGAGCCGCGCCGGGCCGGCGGGCATCGGAACCGGCGCGGTGCCGGCGGCGTCCGGGGGCGTGGCGGCATCGCCGTAGCGGTAGATCCCAGCCGTCCGCACCCGGCTACGGATCGCCCGCCCGCCGCCGTTGCGTGCCGAGGAGCCGCGGCCGGCGGCGTCAGCCTCGCCGCTCCAGCCGCCGATCGCCCAGCCGTTGCCGGCTGCGTCGAGCGCGAGCGCCAGCACCGGGTCGCTCTTCAAGGGCCGGTCGGCGCCCGAGCCGGCGAACGCGGTCCGCTGCTCGTCGACCCAGCCGGAGTCGGTCTCGCGCAGCAGGTAGCCGTCGCCGGGCAGCTGGAACGGCGGGAGGATCGGTGGCGGGACCGTCGGGTCCGGCTCGGGCAGGTCGTCGGCCGGCGGATAGGAGAGCTGAGGGACGACGGAGAGGACCGCCCGGATCGGGCGGCCTGGGGCGCTCGACCGGAACGCGGCCGCCGCGACAGCGGTGGACCCGGGCAGCGGCTGGCTCGAGAAGCGCCAGGGGGCCGTCGGGCCGTCGCGCTCGATCGCGATGTGGCGCCCGGCCGCGACGGCGCCCCCGTCGGGGAGGGCGGCGACCGCCACCAGCCGCGGACGGCCCACGCGCACGCTGTCGAGCAGCGCCCGGGCCGAGGCGTCGACGCGCCAGGCGCCGCCGTCGTTGACGAGCAGGTCGCCGCCCGCCGCGACAATCGCCTGACGTCCGGCGAAGGCGATCGAGGTCAGGTCGGCGCCCGCGAGCTCGGCGGGGAGGGGCTCGGGCTCCCAGCTCTTGCCGTAGCCGAGCAGCACGCCGCCCTTGCCGACGGCGTAGCCGCGGTCGGGGTTGCCGGGCTCGAAGGCGACGTCCATCAGGTTGCCCTCGAAGCCGATCGGGACGCCCGGGTCGGCGCTCCAGAGGCCGTCGTCGGCGTTCCATTGCCACATCGCGCCGAGGTCGCCGACGGCGTGGGCGCGCGACGGCTCCGGCCAGGCGACGCCCCGCAGCGTCGAGCGGTTGACGCTCCCGCTGGAGGAGAGCAGGAACTCGCGCCGCCAGCCGCGACCCGGCGCGTAGCGCGCGACGCCGCCGTCGGCGCCGACCGCCAGCGCCGGCGAGCCGAGCGAGCCCGGCGCGGCGCCCGGCGCCGTCGTCACGTCGGCGAGCGGGGCGCGCAGCGACACCGGCCACGGCCGCAGGCGGCTCGGCGCGGGCACGAACGAGACCTCGACCGGTCCCTCCAGCCACCCCTCGTCGGCGCTGGCGAACGCCCCGCTGGGACGGAAGTTGCCGCCACCGCCAGGCATGCGGACGAATGCGCCGTCGGTCAGGCGCAGGTAGGTGCCGCGGTTGCTGTCCTCGGCCCCGCCCGGATCGAGCGGGTTGGTGACGACGCGGGCGCCGAAGCCGGGGCCGCCCCAGGCAAAGCTGCGGTAGCCGCCCTGGCGCGAGAGCCGGGCGCCGAGCGCCGCGTCGCAGGCGCTCGCGTCGCACCACTCGCGGGTCACCTGGCCCGACGCCGTGTCGTAGAAGAGCGTGACGTCGAGCTGCGCGGCGCCGATCGTCGCCGCCAGGTCGATCCAGAGCCCGCCCTCGCGGACCGTCAGCGGCTGCGCGCGGCCGCCGAGCGGCTCGACGTCCGCGATCGCGCCCGCCGGGGCGTCACGGTCGGCGAACGGCGTGCCGGCGAGCTCGCGCGCCACCCAGGTCGCGCCGCCGGAGGCCAGGGTCCGCTCGAGCAGGACGACGCTGCGGCCGAGGGCTGGAGCGGCCTCGGCGATCGCCCAGGCGTCGTCGGCGTCGGTGGCGTCGATCGCCAGGATGCGGAAGGCGCTCTCCGAGCCTGCCGGGATCTCGACCGCCTCGCGCGTCCAGTCCGTGCCGTCGAAGTGGAGGATCGCGTCCGTCACGGGGCGGCCGGTGGCCGCGACGAGGACGCCGGTGCGGTCGCCCTCGTCGAACGCGGCGATCGCTACCCGGCCGGCGCCCTGGTCCTCGGCGATCGCCTCGGCGGGACCGTCAGGGCCCGCGGGCAGTAGGACCTCTGGGGAAGGCGGCGCGAGCGCCTGGAAGGTGTCCGCACCCGGATCACGGTGGAGCAGGACCGCCTGGCTGCCGACCGGCCGAGCCGTGTCGCGCCCGACGAGCACAGCGCCGCCACGCGCGGTGGTCCGCGCGGAGAGTGGGTTGGGCGCCGGACCGCGGTAGGGATTGCCCTGCTCGTCGAGCGGGGTCTCGTAGACCTGCCAGCCGGTCGCGTCGGTGTGGCGCAGGAAGGCGAGCTGCGGCTCGGGGCTCAGCGGGTTCGCCGGCGCCCCGAAGGGGAGTTGGCGATCGCCTGCGCGCACCGCCCCGACGCTGAGCGGGAGCTCGCGAAAGCCCCATGCCTCGCCAGGCTCCCCGCCGGGGGCGGCGCCCATCAGCGTCATGCCGGGATCGGCCGGTCCGAGGAGCGGCAGCGGCCCGACCGGCGGGCCCGCCGTCTGGCTGCTGCCGGGCGGCGAGGCGGTCAGCACGAGCGCGAGCGCGGCGACGAGCACGCCGCCGGCCATCGGGGGCTTGCGGCTCACCTCGCCTCCGCGACCTTGAAGGCGAGCTTGGTCGGGTAGCGCTCGCGGCTCAAGCGCAGCACGAGCTCGCGGCGGCCGGGACGGAACGTTCGCCGCGGCGTGCGCGCCACGACGCGGTTGCGGCGCTTGGCCAGCAGTTGCACCCGCGCACGCCGCGTCACGGTGAAGCTGACCGTCAGCCGCAGGCCGTCGAGCCGGGTACGGACGCGCTTGATCAGCGGCGCCAGCCGTCTCGGCGGCCTGGCCGGCGGCTCGGTGATCGGGTCGGGCTCGAGCGGCGGCGGCGCGAACAGCTGCGAGTCGTCCACGGGCGGGCGGTCCGGGATGAACTGCTCGGCCGCCTCGTTGGGCCGGAAGTCGATCGTCGTCTGGAACGCCGGATCGGTGTCGCGCGCCGGCCGCGTGCCATCGGTGTAGTGGAAGAGCCAGCCTGCCCAGGTGACCAGCCAGCAGTCGGTCGCCGACGTGCAGGCGATGCGCGCCGCCGCGCCGCGGCCAGCGCCGGCGGCTGGCAGTCGCGTGACGCTCGTCGTGCCGTCCGCCTCGATGCGAGCGACGGTTGCCTTCGAGTTGGTGCTGCGGCGCTCCCCGAAGGGCACGACGGTCGCGAAGGCGGCGTTCGTGCCGGGGATCGCGGCGACGTCGCCGAAGCGGTCGGTCTCGCCAAGCCCCGTCTCGTCGAGCGCGATCTCCTCGAGGGCGCCGCCGGCGAGCCGCGCCGCCAGCGGTGGGCGCGGGACCGAGCCGCCCTCGGGCGCGGACGGGCCGGAGGCAGCGCCGCCGCCGACCGCCCAGAGGCTCGTCCCGTCGCTGTCGGCCGCGAGCAGCTCCGTCCCGTCGGGCGGGACGCCGTCGATCGGGACCGGCTCGAACGGGTCGTTGGCGAACGAGCCATCGGCGACGGCATGGATCAGACGCGGCGTCGGCTCGGGCTCGGCGAGGTCGACCGGCTCGCCACGCTCCTCCGGGCCGCGCCCGACGAACGTGGTCTCGTAGACCGTGCCCGCATGAGCCTCCATGTCGCTGACCCCACGGCCCTGCGGGCCGTAGACGCTCTCGAGATCGGTCCCATCCCAGTGCAGGTGGAAGGCGCCGACGCGCTCGCCGAGCGGATCCTGGGAGCCGACGCCGCCGAACCAGCAGTCGTTCGGCCCGCTGCAGGTGGCCGAGTGCATCTGGCGGAACGGGTCGGGCGACTCGACCGCCGTGCTGTAGGAGCCGATGACCTGCCCGTCCTTGAAGCGGCACAGCGCGAGGCCCGAGCCGGCCCGCGGGCGGCTCGGCTCGCTGACCACCCAGAACTCGGTCGGCCCCGCCCAGGCGATGCGTGCGGTGTCGCCGGGTCCCCCGCAGACCGTGGCGAGCCGGCGCCAGCTCACGCCGTCGTAGCTGTAGAGGCCACGCGAGATCGTGTCGTTGCCCTCGACGGCCAGCAGCCCACGGTTCGCCGCCCAGAGCTTCAGGTCGCCGGGAGCGCCGAGCGGCACCTTGAACGGGGCGCCCGGCGGCGGCGGAGGCTGCTCGAGCCGCCAGATCGGGTCGCCGGCCTGGGCCGCCGCGGGCAGCGCCGCGACGGCGAGCGCGACGAGCGTGACGGCCTGTCGCCTCCTACTCACTCTCCGCCTGCGTCTCGCGCGCCCGCGGCGCGTCGAGGTCGCCCTCGACGAAGGTGATCGGCGTCGGCTTGACCGTGGAGAGCACCGCGTCGAGCGCGACGCCCGAGAGCGTCTCCTGCTCGATCAGCGCCTTGGCGGTCTCCCCGACCGCTTCCCAGTTGCGGTCGAGGATCGTCTCCGCGCGGTCGACGGCCTCGCCGACGATCCGCTCCACCTCGCGGTCGATCAGCTCGAGCGTCGCCGGGCCGACGGAGCCCAGCTCCTGCAGCGACGCGCCGAGGAACACCTCGCCGGCCTTCTCGCCGATCGTCACCGGCCCGAGCTCGGGCGACATCCCGTAGGACGTCACCATCTGGCGGGCCAGGCCGGTGGCGGCGTGGAGGTCGTCGTGGACGCCGGTCGAGACGACGCCGAACTCCAGGCGCTCGCCGGCATAGCCGGCGACGATCGCGATCAGGTGCCGGCGCATGTCCGGCTCCTGCATCACGGTCGCGTCGCGATCGGTGAGCATGTGCGCGGCCGTGCCGAGCTGGCGCCCGCGGGCGACGATCGACAGCTTCTGCGCGGCTACCTTCTGGCCGATCGAGCGGATCGCGACGGCGTGCGCGGCCTCGTGGATCGCGATCACCGACTTCTCGTGGCGGGTGAGGGGGTGGCTCTTGCGCGCCGGTCCCGCGACGACGCGGTCGATCGCCTCCTCGAGCGCCGGCTGGTCCATCTCGCTGCGGCCCTCGCGCACGGTCAGCAGCGCGGCCTCGTTGATGACGTTCGCCAGCTCGGCGCCGGAGAAGCCTGAGGTGAGCTTGGCGATCTCCTCGAGCGAGGTGTCCGGCGCCAACGGCCGCTTGCCGCAATGCAGGCGCAGGATCTCGATCCGGCCGTGCACGTCGGGCACGTCGACGGTGACCTGGCGATCGAAGCGGCCCGGGCGCAGCAGCGCCGGGTCGAGGATGTCCGGCCGATTGGTCGCGGCGAGCACGACGATGCCGGCGTCGCCCTCGAAGCCGTCCATCTCGACCAGCAGCGCGTTGAGCGTCTGCTCGCGCTCGTCGTTGCCCTGGCCGACGCCCGCGCCACGCTTGCGCCCAGCCGCGTCGAGCTCGTCGATGAAGATCAACGCCGGAGCCATCTTGCGCGCCTTCGCGAACAGGTCGCGGACGCGCGCCGCCCCGACGCCCACCAGCGACTCGACGAAGTCCGAGCCCGACAGCGAGAAGAAGGCCGCATCGGCCTCGCCGGCTGTCGCCTTGGCGAGCAGCGTCTTGCCGGTGCCGGGCGGGCCCACGAGCAGCACGCCCTTCGGCGCGCGCGCTCCCACCGATGCGTACTTCGAAGGGTCGGCGAGGTAGTCGCGGATCTCGCGCAGCTCGGCCACCGCCTCGCCCGCGCCGGCGACGTTGTCGAAGGTCGTGCGGTCGGGCGAGCTCTCGCCTCGCTTGCGCCCCTTGCCGGTGAACTTCGAGAAACCGGCGAAGGCGCCGGCGCCACCGTCCTGGCCGAGGCGCGTGAACAGCACGAACAGGCAGACGAGCAGCAGGATCGGCAGCAGGAACTGGACCAGGATCTGCTTGGCCGGCTTGTCGGCCTGCTGGTCGATCCCCACCGCCGCGCCGCTCGCCGTCAACCCCTTCAGGAGCGCCGAGGTCTGGGCGTCGGACTTCGGGTAGGCGGCGTAGAGCAGCTGGCCGCCCTTCGTGTCGACCACCACGCGGGCGTCCTGGTCGAGTAGCGTCGCGGCGTCGATGCGCTTGGCGTCGGCGAGCTCGGTGACGTCGCTGAGCGGCACCCGGTCGCCGTCCGAGCTCGGCTTGATGTCGCCGAGCAGCGCGAAGAAGAGAATCGTCAGCGCGAGCGACGCAACGAGCAGGAAAGTGTTGAGAGGGTCCTTCGCGAGCCAGCGCAGCACCGCGACGGCGCCCTCCCCGGCACGGCCTGCGACGTCGCCCAGGACACGGGCGACGTCGCGGGACTGCACCGGGGTGGGGCGCCGCGGAATGCGCCGGTCGCCGTTACCGGCGGCCGCCACTTCCCTGCTTCTTGAGCTTGAGCGTGACCGTGCGGGTCGAGCTCTTCGGCGTTCCGCCCGTCGGCGAGAACGTCAGCTTGACCTTGACCTTCAGCTTGCCCTTCTTGCGCAGCAGCCTCTTCGCGGCGGCGCTCGGCTTGAGCCTGAGCTTGAAGGTGCCGGCCTTGTTCGCCGTCAGGACGACACGGCCGACCTTGATCTTGCGCTTGCCGGACTTCGCCGTGCCGACCAGCTCGAGCTTGCCCGCGCCCGGCAGCTTGACCGAGAGGGTCGCCGCGCCGGTCCTGGACGAGATCGTCGTGCGCGGCACCGAGAACACGTTGCTCGGCTTGGTCGGCGGCGGGGTGCTACCACCCGGCGGCGGGGTGCTCCCGCCCGGGGGCGGGGTCGTTCCACCTCCGCCTCCGCCGCCTCCGCCGGCGCCCTTGCTCCAGTCGATCGTGTTGACGCCCGCCTGAGCGAGCGCCTGGATCGCCTCGGGGAGCGGGGCGTAGTCGTTGCCGAACAGCTGGCCCTGAGTGCTGTCGGACAGCGCGTTCTGCCAGTAGTCCTTGACCGTGCGGGCCTTGCCCTCCTCGGCCGGGACGTTGCCCCAGGCGTCGGCGTTGTCGTCGAACAGCAGGCCGTAGGTGAACGTGCAGATGCCGTAGCCCGCCGGGGAGTTTACGCCGCTGGTCTGCGACCAGTCGCCCAAGGTGCTGGCCGGCACGTTGGTGAACGTGGTGGCCTGGCAGTTGGCGCCCTTCAGCCCGTCGGTGCGGAAGCCGAACGCGTCGGCGGTCGGCTCGGTGAACGTCCCCGAGCCGTTCGGGATCTGCGTCCAGTAGGTGTCGTTGTCGTCGGCCTCTGGAGTGATCGCGAGGCTCGGGCTGGCGTTGCGGGCAGTCGAGATGTCCGAGTAGCCCACCGAGCCGTCGGTGCTGATCAGCTTGCTGACCAGCGCCCCGTTGCCGTTCGAGCAGCCGCTGGTGAGCTGGTCGGTCGTGTCGGCCTCGCTGCCGGGGCCGTTCGGGGTGCCGGCGCAGTCGGCGCGCGGGCCGAATGTCGCTCCCGGCCACTCACGGGTCCGGTTGGTGCCGGTCGCGTAGGTGGTCAGCCAGCCGCGGCCGCCGTTGATCGTGTTGAGGTAGTCCTTGAGGGTGAACGACGTGCCGGAGTCGTCGAAGCGGACGACGCGGATGATCGGGACGTTGCAATCGACGCCGTCGGCCGCGAGCTCGGGGAAGACCTCGGTCCAGTTGTCCGAGCTCGACTCCTTCGCCCAGATCGCCTCGAACTGCGCCTTGGTGAACCGCACGCGGATCACGTCGTCCGGCGTGGAGTTGCCGTCCTTGTCCTGCTCGGCCGTCTTCGCGGCTGTTGGCAGCAGGTTCACGTCGCAGCCATTGGGGAAGTTGACCAGCGGCGCCACCGCACCGACGCCGGCAGGCACCACGTGGACGACCGCGTTGTCGGCGGCGTTCGCGTCGGACGCTGGATCGCCGGTGGTGCCGGCGTTCATCTGGGCGACCTCGGCCGGGCTCGGGGCCTCGTCGGTCATGCCGAAGCGCGGAGCGAGCGAGCGGTCCTTCATCGCCGTGCGCCCCGCGCCACTGCCCTGGGCCTCGTAGGTGACCTCGATAGTCCCGAAGCCGGGGGTCCCGATGCAGAAGTGGTTCTTGAAGTTGAAGTTGAAGAGGGTGTGGGCGTCACGGGCGAAGGACGCGCCGCGGCCCGTGACGTCGGGCCCGGCGCACTTGCCGGTCGTGAAGGCCGCGTTCGCCTGAGGAGCCAGGCTGAGCGCGGCGAGCACCGCGGCGGCGAGGGCGATCAGCCCTGCTAGCGCGGCGCGAGAGCCCCATCGGGGGGCAAAGCCAGTGAGGCTCATTGCGAGTTGTTCCTTTCCTTGACTGAACCGTTCGTCGCGAGAGTCGTCTCTATCCCTCCGGTCCGTCAAGTCACTTCACGGAACTTCTACGACGGCTTCACCATCGCTTATCCGACACTTCTCCAGATCGTCTCCAAATGGGAACGGTGCGTTAGCGCCGGCGCCGAGCGCAACTGGTTGGGCCAACGCCCCGGAAGGGGAGAGGAGGCTTACTGACGCGTGCGACGCTCGTGACGCCGACCGCCTGCTCGGATGACGGCCCGCACCGAGGCGTTGAGGCCCCTCCCGCCCCGTGACGCGACGAAGGAGACGGCGATCCGGGCGCGGACCCGCCGGCGGCGGCGCAGCTCGGCGCGGTAGCGACGCACCGGGCGGAGCAGGATGCGCACCGTCCCGGGCGCGCGGGCGCGCTTGGAGTCCGTGGCGAGCGTGCGCAGTCTGCGCGGCCTGCCGGCACGGGCGCGTGCGACGGCCTTGACGCCGCCGGCGGCTGGCACGGATACGGCCACCACGACAGAGCCGTCGCGCCGCGAGCGGGCGCGGGCCGATAGCCGCGGGCCGCCGCGGTCGGGGTCCTCCTCGATCGTTCCGTCGGGCCCTCCAGCTCCGGGACCGGCGGGCGGCGGCTTGGGCGGCGGGTCGGGCTGGCGGGTGGCGACGAATGCGTCGGCGCGCTGGTTGGCGTCGCCGAAGAAGAGGTTGCCGGCGAGCGACGCGAACGCGACGCGCCCGCCGTCGCTCGAGATCGTCACGCCGTTGAGGACGTCGGCGTCGATGTCGCCGCCCGCTGCCGAGCGGGTCACGCGCTCCAGCGTCCGCTCGACGAGGTCGACCACGTACAGCTCGCGTGCGGCCGGCACTGGGCGCGGATCGCCCACGAGCTGCAGCGCCGGCAGCGCGAAGCGGGTCCGGACGGTCGTGATCGCCAGATGGCGACCGCTCGAGGCCATCGCGACGCCGCTCAGCGGCGGACTCGTGGCCGGGTCGCCGTTGGTCGTGTCGCGCGTGAGCTCGACCGTCGCCTGCTTGCGGGCGGCCCCCGGTTTCATGTCGGTCACGAAGAGGTCGAGCCCCGGACCGGTGAAGGCGAGCGGGCGCGGTCCTGAGCCGGTGAGGAACGCCACCGTGTAGCCGTCGCCGCTGAGCGCCGGCAGCTGCGCGCCGATGCCCGCGCGGTTCGCCTCCTGGTCGGTCAGCGGCCCGTAGCAGGGACCGGTCGAGACCTGGTCGAAGACCGTGTCGCTCCCAGGCGGGCAGGCGGGGTCGTCAGGGTCCGCGAGGCCCGTCACACGGCGGGTCGGCGCGGCCGGCCCGTCGGCCACGCGCCGCCAGAGGTAGTAGAGGAAGCCCACGTCGGGGTTCTCGCCGCCGAGCAGGCGCGTCTGAGCCGCGGCGTTGGCGCCCGTCCAGGCGACCGTGGTGCCGTCGGCGCTGAGCGCCGCTCCGATCGCGCCGCCCGCCGGCTCGCCGCCGGGGGCCGTCCGCGTAACCAGCGTCGTCGTGTCGGCAGCGCGGTCACGGAGCAGCACCTGGCCCGCGCCGGCGTCCGGCGCGCCGCCGGCCGGCAGGTCCGAGGCGACGTCGGTGCGGAACGCGACCCGCTGCCCGTCGGCGCCGATCGCCACCCCGCGCGAGACGTCGGCGCCGGGATTGCTGCCCGGAAGCGGGAAGGCGGGCGGGCCATAGCCGGCGGGCACGTCGCCGCCGTCGAGCGCCGAGACGAGATCGAAGGCGCCCGGCGCGCCGATCGGGACCGTCACGTCGCGCACGTAGACGTCGAGGTTGTCGTTGACGTCCGTGGCGACCAGCGACTCGGCCGTGGCGAACGCGACGAAGCGCCCGTCGGCGCTGATCGACGGGTTCGACGCTCCACGGCGCACGAACGAGTTGTCGTCCTCCTCGAAGAGGTCGCCGTCGGCGACCTTCTCGAGCGCGCGCGTCGCCAGGTCGAAGCGGAAGACGCCGCCCGCGCGGTAGCGGCCTGGCGGGTCGGGATCGTCGTCGGCGAAGAAGTTGCGCGCCCGGGTCTGCATCGCCACATAGCGCCCGTCGCCCGAGATCGCCGCGAAGACCGTCGCGTCGTCGCCCTGCTCGAGCCGGCCGAAGTCGGCCGAGACGATCTCGGCGCCGTTGCCGTAGAAGCCGGCGGCCGACGCCGGCAGGGCAAGCGAGACGGCAACGGTCGCGGCCAGCGTGCGCGCCGATCTCATCGAACGCGCACCCAGCGTCGCCAGACGGTCCGGTTGCCGGCGCGGTCGCGTGCGGTGACCCGCACGCGGTAGCGGCCGGCCGCGTCGTAGCCGTGCCGCGCGACGCGCGTCCGAGCAGCGCGAGCTCCGTCGCCGAAGCCGACGCGGACGGAGAGGCGCCGCAGCCCCGAGCCCGCTCGGCGCGGACCATCGGTGACGCGCACCGTCAGCGAACGGCCGCGGCGGCGCAGGCGGACCCGCGGCCCGTTGCGGTCGACCCGCAGGACGCCGGTCAAGCTCCCGGTCTCCTGGCCGGCGTCGTCGATGGCGAAGACCTGGATCCGGTGGCGGCCGTTCTCGACGTCGTCGCGCGTGAGGCGCGCGTGGAGGCCCCGGACGCCCTCGACCACCGGCTCGTCGTCGACGCTGACGGAGTACGTCACGCCGCCGATCGCGCTCACCGCCCGATCCCATGCGATCGGTATCCGCCGGCTGCGCCGCCAGCCGTCCGGTAGCAGCACGAAGAACGGGTCCGGCGGCGCGTCGACCACCGCCGCGACGATCTGGGCGCCGCTGCCGCTCCCCTGCCTCCAGGCGACGATCGCATCGCCGAGACCGGAGCCACCCATCGTCAGCGTCCCGACGCCGCCGCCGCTCGGGGCGCTCAGGTCGGTCGGCTCGTCGACCCCGTCGGCGCGCCGCTCCTGAACGGCGACGAAGCCGGCGCCGTCGCGCAGCTCGCGCCACGCCGCCACGGCGGCGCCGGTCTCCGCGAGGTCGACCAGCGGGTCCCCGGCGACGGAGCTGGTGCCGGCGTCGAGCCGCTCGGCGGGCCCGGTGGAGGCGTCGTTGCCGCTGGCGAGGAGCGTCGTGGCCGCCGAGCCGAAGCCGATCGCGAACGCGCTCGTCGGGTCGACGGCGACGCTCGGCGGCCCAGGCGCGGTGTGCGGCGATCCGTCAGCCAGCCGGGCGCCGCCGAACTGCCCGGAGGTCTCGGCGAACACGTCCGGGATCTCGTTGACGAAGATCCGTGCGGCCCCGAGCCTGCCGGCCTGCCCGGGCTGCTGGCGGAAGGCGATGGCTCCCTGGCCGAAGCCCGAGACGTCGAGCGAGAACGCGTCCGCGGCGCCTCGCAGGGGCGCTCCGCCGTAGGAGTCGGGGCTGGCTTGGAGTGGGATCCCGACCTGCGAGCCGAACACCCGCCGCGCCCAGATCCGGTCGACGAAGTCGTCGCCAGGCTCCTGCCAGGCGACGATGCCCTGGCCCTGGACGTCGATCCCGACCTTCGGCGAGTTGTCCTCGGCCGGCGTTCGCACGGGTATCGCCGGGTTGCGGTCGACCGGGCCGCCCATCACCGACCAGAGGCGGCCGTTGTAGCGCGCGAGGCGCACGTCTGCCCTGAGATAGCCGGGCGGGTTGGCGGAGCTCGTGTCGGTGACCACGCGGTAGACGAGGTAGGCCTGCCCGCCGCGCGCCATCGCCAGATCGGGGAAGGTGGCGCTCGCCTCGCCGACGTTGAAGTCGATCGGCACCGGCGCCTGGAAGCCACTCGATCCCGGGTCGAGCGTGGCCGAGAACAGCCGGTCGCTGTCGAGCCCATGCTCCTGGACCCAAACGACCGCCAGCCGCCCGCCGTCGCCGGCGCCGATCCGCGGCCAGCTCGAGTCGAACGCCTGACCGACGTCCACCCGCTGGGGCGCGCTCCAACGGCCGTCCTGGAAGAGCGCGGCGAATACGTGGTCGTGGCCCTCGACCTGCTTGAGGTAGACGATCCCGCCGCTTCCGTCCTCGGACATCGCGGCGTCGGCGACCTCGACGATCGAGTCGGCCGGCCCGTCGATCGGCCGCACGTCGGAGACCACCGCCCCGGCGAGCGGCGCGGCGCAGGCGACACCGACGAGAGCGGTCGCTGTGGCGAGCGGCAGGCGCATGGCAGCCCACCCTCACGCGCGTGAACAGCTCACTTGTAATCAACGCGCTACCGACTGGTTAAAGCGGAACCTTCACTCGTTCGAGGCGCCTTCACCACTCCGTAGCCAGTTCTTATCCACACGGTCACGCGCCGTTTACCCACTCGAAGGCGGTCGCGCCGAGACTGGCCGCGTCCGAAGCACGAGAACCCGTCACCAGGAGTGACCCTCAGATGACTCGCAACCGCCCACTCGCGGTCGTGGCCGCCCTCGCCGCGTCCGCGTCGCTCGCCACCGCCACCGCCGCCACGACGGCGTCGGCGAAGTCCACGCTTACCCTGAGCGGCTCGACCTCGGTCGCCCCGCTGGTCAAGGAGCTTGCCACGGCCTTCATCGCCCAGCCGAAGTACAAGGGCAAGGTGAAGTTCGTCCTGCTCCAGGGCGGCTCGGACATCGGCATCACCGACGCCGCGCGCGGCCGCGTCACGCTCGGCATGTCCTCGCGCGATCCCAAGCCGGCCGATCCGAGCGGCATCGTCTTCAACAAGATCGCGCGCGACGCGGTCTGCGTCGTGACGAACCCGTCGAACCCGATCCCGACGCTCAGCCAGAAGCAGATCCAGGACGTCTTCTCCGGCCGGATCCGCAACTGGAGCCAGCTGCCGGGCGCACGCGCGTCGGGCCCGATCGACCTGGTCGTCCGCACCGCGGCCTCAGGTACCCAAGACGCGTTCCAGAACATCTTCATGGGCCAGAGCCTGCGCGTGGCCGGCAGCGCGACCACCAAGTCGTCGAACGGCCTCCAGGCCCAGGCGATCAAGTCCAACCCGAACGCGATCGGCTACGCGTCGTTCAACTTCACGAAGGGCCTCTACGACGTGCCCTACGCGGGCGTGCGCTGCAACCTGCGCAACGCCAAGTCCGGCCAATACGGCGGCGCGCGCAACTTCTTCCTGGTCAGCCGCGGCACGCCACGCGGCGCGGCGAAGGCCTTCATCCGCTTCATCCGCCGGAGTGCGACCGCCAAGCGCATCACGGCGACCAACTGGGTCCCGCTGCGTTAGTGGCAACCAGCGAGACCGCAATCCACCGGCGGGGCCGCGGGGGCCCCGGCCAACCACGGTCCAGCGCCGGGCAGGGACGCTGGACCGACGACCGCGTCGAGCGCATGCTCGGCGCGGTCGCTTGCCTGGTCCTCGTTCTGATCGCCGGCATGGTGGTCTTCGTCTTCGCCAAGGCGTGGCCGTCGTTCTCCCACAACGGGCTCGCCTGGTTCGGCTCGGGCGGCGACGTCGACCTCCAGCTCGAGGACATCCTCAACTCACCGGCCGATCCCGACGCCTACGTCTACACGCTGCGCGCCTGGCCGCTGTTGTGGGGCACGTTCGTGATCACCGCGGGTGCGGTCGGCATCGGCCTCGTCTTCTCGCTCTTCTCGGCGATCTTCATCGTCGAGTTCGCCCCGCCTCGGGTGAACCGCGTGCTCGAGCCGGTGGTGCGCCTGCTGGCCGCCGTCCCGTCGGTGATCTACGGCCTGATCGGCATCCTCGTGGTCGTCCCCTGGGTCGCCGAGCACCTGATCGGCCAGGAGCGCAAGGAGTCGGTCGCCTATGTCGTCCAGCTCGACGGGACGGGCCTGATGGTCGGCGTCCTGATCCTGACCGTGATGATCACGCCGATCATGGTCGCGATCGTGGTCGACGCGCTGCGCGCGGTCCCGAGCTCGTGGACGGAGGGGGCGGCCGCGCTGGGGGTCAACCGCTGGCGCGTGACCTGGACGATCGCGGTGCGGACCGCCCGACCGGCGATCGTCGCGGCGGCGGTGCTCGCGACCGCCCGCGCGCTCGGCGAGGCGATCATGCTCTCGATGGTCGCGGGCTCGGCTAGCTTCGCGCCCAACCCGTTCGACGGGCTCACCTTCTTCCTCGAGCCGACGCGGCCGCTCGCCTCCGCGCTCGTCGAGAACGTCGAGGGACTGACGGTCGAGCCGTTCGGCCAGACGCTCTACGCGTTCGCGGCGGTCCTGCTGATCTCGAGCATCTGCCTGTCGCTCGGCGGCTGGCTCGCCAAGCAGCCGATGCGCAAGTACGGGGTACGGCCGTGAGGGCGGTCGCCGCGGCGACCTCGCCGCGCGACAGCGTCGCGAGCTGGCCGGTCCTCGACCGGCTCGGCTACTACGCCTGCTGGGCTGCGGGCCTCGCACTGATCGCGATCGCCGGCTCGATCGTCGTATACATGCTGGTCCGCGGCGCGCAGTACTTCGACCTGGGGTCGTTCCTCGAGAGCCCGAACGCCGACCTCGACCAGTCGAAGAGCGGCGGCATCAAGGACCCGCTGATCGGGACGCTGTTGCTCACGACGATGGCGACCGCGATCGCCGCGCCGATCGGGACCGCGATCGCCGTCTGGCTCACCGAGTACGGCCGGCCGCCGGCGCTCGCCCGCGCGGTCGAGTCGGGGATCGAGGTGGTCGCCGGTACGCCGAGCATCGTGCTCGCGATCTTCGGCCTGCTCGTCTTCCAGCAGCACGCGCTCGCGTTCTTCTCGTTCGAGGCCGAGGGCGACGCGGTCTTCGGCCGGTCGTTCTTCGCCGCCTCGGCGATGATGTCGCTGATCGCGCTGCCGCTGGTGGTGGGAGCGACGCGTGAGGCGCTGCAGGCGATACCGGGCCACGTGCGTGAGGCCTCCTATGCGCTGGGCAAGACCAAGGCCGCGACGATCCGGCGCGTGCTGCTACCGGCTGCCCGGCCGGGCATCGGCACCGGCGCCGCGCTCGGCATGGGCCGTGTCGCCGGCGACACGGCGATCGTCGTCGTCCTGCTCGGCGCGACGCTGCAGATCCAGGCGAGCGAGGGCTTCCTCGGGTTGTTCAAGGGCACCGGCAGCACGCTGACGAGCTACGTCTTCTTCAACTCTCCGGCGGGCGAGGGCAACGCGCCGGAGAAGGCGTACTTCGCGGCCTTCGTGCTGCTCGTCCTCGTCGTGATCCTCAACTTCGTCGTCACGCGGATCGCGCGTGGAAGGAGCGTGGCATGGACTCGATGACGCCCGACCGGTTCCGCGACGAGCGCGACGTGATCCTCGCGCCGCCGCCGCCGGTGCGGCGGATCGTCGTCGAGCGCGAGCCGACGGTCGTCGACCCGCCGCCTCCGGGCATGCGCCCCCGGCCGCAGCAGACCGGCATCGCCTCGACGGTCGTCCGCCGTCCCGAGCCCAGCACCGCGCCGAAGGTCGAGCGCATGCGCGCCGACGACGTCCGCATCGCCTACGGGGACAAGGAGGCGGTTTGCGGCGTGACGATCCCCGTTCGCCAGGGCGAGGTGCTTGCGTTGATCGGCCCCTCGGGCTGCGGCAAGACGACGCTGCTGCGCTCGTTCAACCGGTTGGTGGAGATCACGCCGACCGCCACCCGCACGGGCGTGATCTCGCTCGACGGCGAGGACGTCGACTCGATGGAGGTCACCGCGCTGCGCCGGAGGGTGAGCATGGTCTTCCAGCAGCCCAACCCGTTCCCGATGAGCGTGTTCGACAACGTCGCGTACGCGCTGCGCGAGCAGGGGTCGGGACGACCGGGCAAGGACGAGCTGTTGCCGGCCGTGACCGACGCGCTCCAACGCGCGGGCCTGTGGGACGAGGTCGGCGACGCGCTCGACCATCCGGCGCTGCGCCTGTCCGGCGGCCAGCAGCAGCGGCTGTGCATCGCGCGCGCGCTCGCCGCGCGTCCCGAGGTGCTGCTGCTCGACGAGCCGTGCTCGGCGCTCGACCCGCGTTCCACTCAGGTGATCGAGGAGCTGATCCTGCGGCTTCGCGACGACGTCGCCGTGGTGATCGTCACGCACAACATGCAACAGGCGTTGCGGATCGCCGACCATGTCGGCTTCATGTATCTCGGCGAGCTCGTCGAGTACGGGCCGGCCGAGCAGGTCTTCGGCGCCCCGCGCGAGGTTCGCACCCGCGAGTACGTGGGTGGTGCGTTCGGGTGAGCCGCCGGACGCTCGCGATCGCCGCAATCGGCCTCGCGCTGGTCATCGGCGGCTGCCAGTCGACCCAGGACAAGAGCGCCGAGCTCGCCAAGCAGGGCGGGGTCTCGGTAACCGAGAAGGGGCTCGAGATCGCCAAGCGTAGCCGCGAGGTGAAGGTCGCGCGCAAGGCCGTGCTCGACGACCCGAACGGGATCGCCGCGATCGTCGAGCTGCGCAACACCGGCAAGCGGACGCTCGTGAACGTGCCGATCGCGATCGACGTGCTCGCCAAGGGCAAGAAGGTGTTCAGCAACGACGCGCCCGGCCTCGAGCGGTCGCTGGTGAGCGTCGCGGTGCTCGAGCCGGGCGAGTCGCTCGCGTGGGTCAACGATCAGGTCTTCGCCGCGGGCCCGAAGCTGAAGGCGGTCGTCGGCGCCACGTCCGAGCGGGCGCCGGCGAAGCTGCCCGAGATCGACGTCAGCCCGCCGAAGCTCGGGGGCGATCCGACGAGCGGGATCGCAGTCGAGGGCAGGGTCGCCAACCGTTCCGAGGTCCTGCAGCGCAAGCTCGTCATCTACGCGGTCGCCCGCAGGGGCGGTCGGATCGTGGCAGCCGGGCGCGGCCAGATCGAGCGGCTGAAGCCGGGCGCGTCGGCGGGCTACCAGATCTTCTTCATCGGCAACCCGGAGGGCGCGCAGGTCGAGCTGGCCGCTCCCCCGACGACCTTCCAATAGGAGAGACATGGCCACCAGCGAGACACTGTCAACGGAGCAGCTCGGCCAGCCCGGCGACAGCTGCCCCTCGTGCGGCTCGCCGCTGGCCGCCGACCAGCGCTACTGCTTGGAGTGCGGCTACCGGCGCGCCGCCTCGCGCGTGCCCTACGCGCAGCTGCTGGCCGGCCGCGAGCCCGACGACGTGCTGGCGCGCGAGGACGTCGCCGTGCAGGAGCCGCCCGCGTCGCCGCGCATCCCGGCGCAGCTGATGGCGGGCGCGGCTGGCGGGGCAGCCGCCCTGCTGCTCGGCTTCGGGCTGTTGCTCGGGTTCCTGATCGGCGGGGCCGACGACCAGCCGCAGCAGGTCGCGGCGCCCGTGCAGAAGCCGCCGATCGTGAACATCACGAACACCGGGGGCGGGGGAGACACCGTCGAGGCGGAGCTCACCGAGGACTGGCCGGTCGGCGAGAGCGGCTGGACGGTGCAGCTCGAGACGCTGCCGAAGGACTCCTCCGACGTGGCCGCCGTCGACGCCGCCAAGAGCGACGCCGAGTCGAAGGGCGCCACCGACGTCGGGGCGCTCGACTCGGATGGCTACACATCCCTGAAGCCCGGCAACTACGTCATCTACTCGGGCGTGTTCACCGGCAAGGACGGCAGATCGAAGGCGCGGGACGCGCTGAAGAAGCTCAGGAAGGACTTCCCGGACGCGAAGGTCGTCCGCATCGCATCCGCGGACGCCGCCTTCGACGTCGAGGGCGAGCTGCCCGAGGAGAAGGTCGAGACCGTCGACGACAACGCGCTCGAGGACCTCGAGAGCTCGACCGGCCTGGAGCAGCAGAAGAAGTCGGCCCAGCTGCCCGACACCATCGGCACGGGCGGCGAGGCGCCGCCCGTCGACGACGAGAAGCCCGGCGCGGGCTCCGGAGGAGACGTGATCGAGTGAGCGCGCTAGACCGAGTCAAGGACCGGCTGATGCCGACGGCGCCAGCCCCCGCAAACGGAGGCACGGCGTCCGTCGAGCGCTCCACGGTGTCGGAGAGCGAGCTCGCGCGCCGGCATGCGGCCGCGGCACGGCGGTTCGCCGAGGAGCAGTGGAACCTCGGCGGCCTCGCCTACGAGATGGCGATCCGCGACCACTTCCGCCTCGACGTCCTCCAGCGCGCCGCCGCGAAGGTGCAGGAGGCCGACGCCGAGCTCTCCAACCTCAGCCGGCTGCTCGAGCTCGAGCAGGCCGGAGCCGCGGGCGCGTGCGTGGAGTGCGGAGCCCTCTACGGCCGGGGCGCCGCTTTCTGCTCGAGCTGCGGCGTGCCGCTGGTGGAGAGCGTCCCACCGCGATGAGCCGTGTCGCGCGCCTCGAGTCCGTCCTCGCCGGCGGAACGCTGATCGCTGCGCTCGCGGTCGTGGGCACGGTTCCGGTCGAGGCGCAGGAGTCGCCAGCTCCGCCACCGCCACCAGCCGCGGTCGCGCCCGCACCGGCGAATCCGCCCGCCGACGACGTCGAGTGGGGGCCGGTCGTCGAGGAGCCCACGCCACCGCCTCCACCCGCACCGGGCGCCGGGCGCCAGCAGGCACGCGGGGGAGACGACCGAACGCCAGTCGATCCCCCGCCATCGAGCCCGCCGCCGCCGCCGGCCTCGCCCCCGACCAACCCCGATGGCTCTCCGTCGCCGTCGAACCCGACGTACATCGACGCGCTTCCAGGCCCGGCCATGACCCAGGGCGTCCCGAACTTCGTGATCCGCAAGTTCCGAGTGCCGCTGTTCCTACTGCCGATCTACCAGGCGGCGGGGATCGAGTACGGCATTCGCTGGGAGATCCTGGCGGCGATCAACGAGATCGAGACCGACTACGGACGCAACCTCAACGTCTCCTCCGCTGGCGCGTTGGGCTGGATGCAGTTCATGCCGGCCTCTTGGCGCGCCTATGGCGTGGATGCCAACAAGGACGGGCGCAAGGACCCCTACAACCCCGTTGACGCGATCTTCGCTGCGGCCCGCTACCTGGAGGCCGCCGACTACGAGAATGACGTCCGCGGCGCGATCTTCGCCTACAACCACGCCGACTGGTACGTCGACTCCGTGCTGCTGCGCGCCCGGCTGATCTCCGGCGTCCCCGCCGACCTCGTCGGCTCGCTCACCGGACTGACCGAGGGCCGCTTCCCGATCGCCGCACGCGCTCGCTACGCGAGCCGCGGCGAGCGCGGGGCGAAGCTCTTCGCACCCAAGGGGGCCCCAGTCGTCGCGACCGCCGATGGGATCGTCAAGGCCGTGGGACGCAGCGAGCGGCGCGGCAACTATCTGGTCCTCCAGGACGTGTACGGCAACCGCTACACCTACGCCGGCCTCGGGAGGATCACGCTCGACGTCCCGATGGCCGAGGCGCGCACCGCTCGCGGAGCCGTCGTCCACACCAAGCAGCGGCTGTTCGCCCGCCCCGACCTCGCGTCGGAGCGCCACCAGCGCAAGCTGCAGCGGGGAATGCATCTGACCGTTGGGACCGTGATCGGTCGTGTCGGAGTGACGGAGGCCGGCAAGGCGGCACACATCGACTTCGGGATCCGTCCGGCTGGCAAGGGTGCGCCGACGATCGATCCGAAGCCGATCCTCGACGGCTGGAAGCTGCTGGAGGCGACTGCGATCTACCGCGCGGAGGGCAAGAACGTGCTCTACGGCGACGGGCCGGGCGCGGGCCTGTCGATCGGCCAGATCATGCTGCTGCCCAAGCCGCTGCTCGAGAAGCGCGTGCTTGGCGACGAGCGGATAGACATCTACGAGGGCGGTCGCCAGGACGTCAAGGCGGGTCAGATCGACCGGCGCGTGCTCGCGACGATCGCCTACCTCGCCGAGTCCGGGCTGCGGCCGACGGTCACCTCGCTGAAGGCCGGCCATGGCTACCTGACCGCTTCGGGCAACGTCTCCCACCACTCCTCGGGCAACGCAGTGGACGTCGCGGCGATCAACGGCGTGCCGATCCTCGGACACCAGGAGCCCGGAGGGGTGACCGACCAGGCCGTCCGGAGGCTGATGCGCCTCCAAGGCACGATGCGCCCCGACCAGATCATCAGCCTCCTGGACTACGGCCAGAACACGATCGCGATGGGCGACCACCACGACCACATCCACGTCGGCTTCCAGCCGCTCTTCGGCGCCAACTTCGAGCTCGGCCGCCAGGCGATGGCAGCCCTCGAGCCCGGCCAGTGGTCCGACCTGATCGCGCGCCTGCGCGAGATCGACAACCCGGTCGTCCCCACCGAGCCGTCCAAGCACTCGCTGCCGGCGCGTACTCAGCGTCGCGAGCGGTAGGTCGCGCAACCGCGGTGCACCGGCGTCCGCCACGCAGCCGTAGCCGCGGGTCGCTTGTTGGCAACTTCTCTCCAGCGTCACCTAACCGTTACCGCTCGCTAACGGTCCGATAGCAAGCGCTCTTCGTGGCGGCCTTAGCGTCGTTTGCGACCCCACCGAGAAGGAGATTTCCTTGAGCATCCGACACATGGGGCGTCGTGCGGCCGTGGGCACGGTCGCCGCCGTCTCGACCCTTTCGGCCGCGATCGCCATCGCGGCTCCGTCGCTCGTCGGCGACGACACCGGCCCGTCCACTCCGACCGCTCCGTACGTGCTGCCGGTCGCCGACGGCGTGAGCACGAAGTCCCTACTCACCGTCGGCGACGCCGGATCGGCCTCCAACGACTACGAGATGGCCGGCATCCCCGACGGGCTGGGCGCCGTGAGGTCGCCCAACGGCCGCGACTTCACCCTGCTGATGAACCACGAGCTGCGCAGCAACCAGGGCGTGCCGCGCCGTCACGGCGTCAGGGGCGCGTTCGTCTCCGAGCTGCAGATCGACAAGATCACCCACGAGGTTGAGCAGGGCGGCGACCTGATCGACCCTGGCGTCCGCTACTGGAACTACGTGACCCAGACCTACGGCGCCACGCCGTCGCCCGCTGGCGACAACCCGCGCAAGGTCGACGACCCGGCCAACCCGGCGAAGGACGACTTCCTCGCGCAGATCGCGGAGTTCGCGCGGTTCTGTTCGAGCAGCATCACCGAGGCGCGTCAGCTCTTCAACCCGTCCACCGGCAACGGCTACAAGGGCCAGGTCTACTTCGCCAACGAGGAGGACGGCGACGAGGGCCGGCTCTTCGGCGTGACGACCGACGGCCAGGCGCAGCAGCTGCCGCGCTTCGGGCAGTTCACCTGGGAGAACACCCTCGCCGCGTTCAACCGGACCGACACTACGCTGGTGATGGGCCAGGACGACGCGACCGCCGGCCAGCAGTGGGTCTATGTCGGCCGCAAGCAGGACTCCGGCAACGAGCTCGACCGCGCCGGCCTCACCAACGGCGTACCGTTCGTGCTCGACCTCGAGGACGAGAGCATCGACTCGGATCCCGAGTTCCGCGCTGCCTACGGCAAGGGCGTCCCGGTCCGCTTCGACCTCGGCGAGGCAGAGCAGGTCGACTGGGACCAGAGCGGCAGGCAGCAGAACCTCGACGCCGTTCAGAAGGGCCTGACGCTCAACCGGATCGAGGACGGCGCATGGGATCCACGCAACCCGTCCGATTTCTACTTCGTCACGACCGAGGGCTCGCCCGGCACGGTGCCCGGCACCAACCCGCCGGTCTCGCGTGACGGCGGTGGCCTATGGCGAGTCCGCTTCGACGACGTCGAGCGTCCGGAGCTCGGCGGCACGATCGAGCTGCTGCTCGACGGCAGCGAGGCGCCGCATCTGAACAAGCCGGACAACGTCGCGATGGACCGCCACGGCCACCTGCTGATCCAGGAGGACCCGGGCAACAACGCCCAGCTGGCCCGCATCCTCGCCTACGACGTCGACAGCGGCGAGCGTGCCGTCCTCGCCGAGTTCGACCGGGCGAAGTTCACCGCCGGACAGCCGGACTTCCTTACCCAGGACGAGGAGTCCAGCGGCATCGTCGACGCGCATGAGCTGCTCGGCGAGCGGACCTTCCTGCTCGACGCCCAGGTGCACAAGGCGCACCCGGACGCCGACAAGGTAGAGCTCGGTCAGCTGCTCGCGCTAGAGGTTCGGAGCTGGAAGGAGGTCTTCGCCGACGCAGCTCCATGAGACGCGGGGTGCACACCGCGAGGCCCAGCCGCTGGAGGGACGGCGAGGGCCTTTTGGAGAGAACGCCGGGCCCTTGGGCCCGGCGTTCTCATTTCGATGGATCGCAGCTTTCGTCGTCGCCGAGTCGACCCCGCACTTCCTCCTGCCGCGCCACTCGCAGCGCTTCCGCTACACCGACATCTCCGGAGCCGAAGAAGGGCTCCCGACTGGCGGATCAGGTGCGTATGGCGCTCGGGCGAGTCAACGCCCAGATCACCCACACGTCGAGCGCGATCACGAGGATCGCCCAGAACGGGTAGTACGGGATGAAGAAGAAGTTCGCGATCGCGCTGAGCGTCGCCAGGAAGATCGCGGTGACCCCCGCCCATGCCTGACGGCCGAACAGCCCGAACCCGGTGATCACCAGCAGCGTGCCGATGATCAGGTGCAGCCAGCCCCAGGCCGTGACGTCGAGATCGAACGCGTAGGCGCGCCCGACGACGAACAGGTCGTCCTCGATGATCGCCGCGAGGCCCGCCACGACCTGGAAGACGCCGATCATGATCAGCATGACCGCAGCGAAGCCGATGCCGGCAGTGGCCCAGCCGGACACCTCCGGCTCGTAACGGGGGTCGGGGTCGGCGTTCGCGCTCAAGAGCTTCTCCTTCAGGTAGTCGTTCGCGGCCCGTCGAGCGAACCGCCGTACGGCCTCAAGTCCCTGGTACGACTATCTCGGGCGCGCCACGGGCGGGCAAACCGGCCTGCCTGCGTCCGGGGGTGTGGTGTGCATCACCGGCTCTGGTCGTGTTCGACGCGTCGCACGTCCTCCAGCGCCTCCTTCTCCGCGAGGTAGACGAGCGTCGCCTTGACGCGGGGGCTGACGTCGGTCGCGTAGGTGAGGCCCAGCTTGAGGAAGATCGAGTGGATGTGCTTCTCGACCGCGCGCTTGGTCAGGACGAGCTCGTCGGCGATCGCCTGGTTGTCGTGCCCCCGTGCGACGAACGACAGGATCTCCAGCTCCCGAGGCGTCAACTCCGCGAGCGGCGACCGCTCGGCTCGGCGCCGCTCGTCGACGAGGCCCTCGACCACCTTCGCGTCGATCACCGAGCCACCTTGTGCGACGGCCTTTATGGCGGCGACGAGTTGCCCGCCGTGGTGGACGCGCTCCTTGAGCAGGTACGCCCGCCGGTCCGAGCCGTGCTCGAGGAGCGCCAGGCCGTAGCGAGGCTCGGCGAACTGGCTGAGGACCACGACTCCGACGTCCGGGTGGGTCCGCCGCAGCGTCGCGGCGATCCTCAGTCCCTCGTCGGTGTTCGAGGGTGGCATCCGGATGTCGGTGACGACCACCTCGGGGTTCAGGGCCTCCACGGCACGCAGGAGCGATCCTTCGTCCTCGCAGGTCGCGACCACGTCGATGTCCTCCTCTGCGTCGAGCAGGTGAGTCAGCGCCTCGCGCGTGAGATAGCTGTCGTCGCCGAGCGCCACACGGATCGCGCGAGCTTCTCCCATCCGTCGAGTATCCGCCCGTCGACCGAGTGGAGTCAACCGGCGGCGACGATGGTGCGTGCACGCGGCAGGCCTGCATGAGCATCTCCTTGCTCGGTCGTGTCGCAGCCGGCACGGTGGGACCGAGCTGAACCGAAGGAGGCAGCTTGGGGACAGACCGACCCGTGACGGTGCTTGCGGTTGACGACCAACAGGTCTTTCGCCGTGTGGCGCGTGGCCTGATAGCGGCGACGCCGGGCTTCGAGCAGGTCGGCGAGGCCGCTTCGGGGCCGGAGGCCTTGGAGCTGGTGGCGGAACTGCATCCCGATCTCGTGCTGATCGACGTGCGGATGCCCGGAATGGACGGGATCGAGACCGCGCGCCGGCTGGCCGAGATCAACGACCGTGCGGTCGTGGTGCTCACGTCGGTCGAGTCGCTGCCGGAGCTTCCCTCGGTCGTGGCCTCGGGGGAGGCCGAGGCCTACATACGCAAGCAGGACCTGACGACGGCCTCGCTGCGCGAGGTCTGGAAGGCCCACGGCCCCCGCGCAGGCTGACCGAGGCGCGAGCCGCTCAGAGCGGTCCGGTGTCGGCCGAGGCGCCCCGTGCCGGCACCTGGCCTGACACGGTGGTGCCCACACCCGCGCGCGAGTGGATGACGAGCTCCCCGTCCACCGCGGCCACCCGGTCTCTCATGTTCGCGATCCCTGCGCCCTGGGCCAGCGTGCCGTCGGTCGCGTTGACGCCGTCGTCGCGCACGCTGAACCGCAGCGACCGCCTCCCGCCGTCGAGACGGATCTCGACGCGTCGCGCGCCGGCGTGCTTGAGGACGTTCTGCAGCGCCTCGACGACGCAGAAGTAGACGGCTCCCTCGACCTCCGGGCCGTAGCGCTCGACGCCGTGCGCCTCGACGTCGATCGGTACCGGGGATCTCCTGGCCACGACCTGGACGGCCTCGGCGACGCCGCGATCCGCGAGCGTGGGAGGGCAGACGCCATGGGCGAGCGATCGCAGCTCCTCGAGCGCCTCGTCGACGTCGAGCTCGAGCTCCTTCAGGCGATCGACCCCCCGGCGGGGATCGCGGCGGACGATCTCCTCGGTGAGCTCCAGCTCGATGCGCAGCGCGACCAGCCGCTGCTGGGCGCCGTCGTGCAGGTCTCGCTCGATACGGCGGCGCTCCCGCTCGGCGCTGGAGGCGATCCGAGCCCGCGACCGCTCGACTTCGCGCGTCGCCAGCCGAGCTTCGGTCGCCAAGCGCTGGTTGTCGAGCGCGACGGTCTCCATGCGTTCGAGGAGCGTCTCCATCTCACGATCGGCGAACGGTCGCCGGCGCGTGGCCTCATGCCGGACGCCGAGCCCGATCGCGGGAGCGGCGAGGAGCAGGAGCAGGACGTCGCCCCGCGGCTCGGCGATCGACAGTACGGCGATCGCGGTCAGGACGAAGAGGAGCGCGTAGCCAGCGAGAAGGGCCTGGCGGCGGTGGCCGTGCGGGGACGCGGAATTGGCCAGGACGGCGAGTCCCATGTGCGCGACGGTACCTCCAAGTCGCTCGAAGCGCAATGGGACGAATCAAATGGATGCGCCGGCGCCGCTCACGGGCGGACGCGGGTGTCGCCGCTACTCCCGTTCTCGTGTGGGCACCCTCGCGCCGGGCTCGTGGCGGGCTTATCGTCGCTGGCACTGCCCGAGAGCGATTGGAGCGACCATGGAGGATCAGAACGGGGATCTCGGACCGATCGACGTAGCCGTGATCGCGTACCCGGCGGGAGCGCCGATGACCGGTGAGGCCGCGCCGCTGCTCGTCGACCTCGTGAAGCGCGGGATCATCCGAGTGCTCGACGTCATGTTCGTCATGAAGGAGGGGGACGGTGCGTTCTCGGGGTTCGAGGCGCGAAACCTCGACGAGAGGGGCGTCGGCGACTTCACGATCTTCGAGGGCGCATCCTCCGGTCTGCTCGACGAGAGCGACGTCGCGCAGGCCGCCGACGCCATCGAGCCGGGCAGCGCAGCGGTGATGCTGGTGTACGAGAACCGCTGGGCCGCGCCGTTCATCGCAGCGGTGCGTCGCAACGGCGGGGTTCCGATCGCCTTCGAGCGCATCTCCACACAGGACTTGATCGAGGCCCTCGACGCCGCCGAGGCGGCGTCCTGACAGGAAGGAGCACGTCATGCCAGGACTGCTTCGTGGAATGGCGCGGACCGCCGCCGTGGCCGGGACCGCCACGGCCGTCTCGAATCGCGTGAGCCGGCGCCAGGGACAACGCTGGGCCGAGCAAGAGCTCGCCCAGGGGCCTGCGCCCGCGGCCGCCGCACCGGCGCCCGACCCGATCGCCCAGCTCAGGGAGCTCGGCGCGCTTCGCGACCAGGGCGTGCTCACCGAGGACGAGTTCGCGGCGCAGAAGGCGAAGCTGCTCGGCAGTTGAACGTCACCTGGGTCGGCCATGCGACGGTGCAGATAGGCGTCGCGGGGCTCCGGCTGCTCACCGACCCCGTCTTGCGCATGCAGGTGGCGCACCTGCGCCGGATCGTCCCGCCTCCGACCGTCGAGGAGATCCGTCGGCCCGACGTCATCCTGATCTCTCACGGCCACTTCGATCACCTGGACCGGCGGTCGCTGCGGCTCCTGGCGCCGTGCCCGGCGATAGCTCCGCGAGGCTGCGGCCGGATGCTCGAGCGGGCGGGCATGCTAGACGTGACCGAGCTCTCGCCCGGTCAGAGCGTCCGCCTCGGAGGTGTCGAGGTGAGTGCGATCTCGGCGGCGCACGACGGCCGTCGCCATCCCTTCTCACGCGCACGTCAGACGCTCGCCTACCTCGTCGGCGGCGCCGAACGGGCGTTCTTCGCCGGAGACACCGATCTCTTCGACGCGATGCAGGAGCTTGCCGGCGACAGCGACGTGGCGCTGCTGCCGATCTGGGGCTGGGGAGGGCGGGTCGGGCCCGGTCACATGGACCCCCTGCGGGCGGCGCGCGCCGTCGGCAGGCTCGCGCCACGGGTCGCGATCCCGATCCACTGGGGCACGCTCGCCTCGCCGCGGGCGCCCTGGCGTGACGACCCAGGCCGGCCGGCGCGAGAGTTCGCGTCGTACGTGGCGGCGCTCGCGCCCGAGACCGAGGTGCGCGTCCTGGCGCCCGGGGCCGGCACCGAGATCTCGATCCCGCGATGACCGTGTGACACGTGCCACCCTCCTCGGTGGGTGGCTCGCCTCCAGCCGGGACACCGGCCAGCCTCATTGCCAGAGCGGGGCTCCGGTACTTGGCTGTCGGTATGGGCATTCCACCCGCCGACGAGCCATCGGCGCCCGCCGAGGCGCCGCCCACGCGCCGCCGGCGCCTCCCGCTCGTGCTGATCGGCATCGCGTCGCTGCTCGCCGTGCTCGCGATCCTCGCCCTGTGGGCGAACCGTCAGCTGCTCGACACGGACAACTGGACCGACACGAGCAGCGAGCTGCTGGAGGACGACGCGATCCGCGACCAGACCGCCGTCTTCCTCGTCGACCGGCTCTACGCGAACGTCGACGTCGAGGACCGTCTGGCGGAGGCGTTGCCCCCGCGCGTTCAGCCGCTTGCCGGACCCGCCGCCGGCGCGCTCAGGGACCTCGCCGTGCGCGGCACCGACGCACTGCTCACCCGGCCACGGGTCCAGGCGCTCTGGGAGCAGGCCAACCGCCGGGCCCACACCCGCCTGCTCGACGTGGTCGAGGGCGGTGGGCCCGTCGTGTCGACGGAGGGAGGCGAGGTGACGCTCGACCTCAAGGCGCTGCTCGGGCAGACCGCCGACCGGGTCGGTGTCGGCGGGCGCGCGGAGGCGCGCATCCCGGAGGACGCGGCCCAGATCACCGTGATGAGGTCGGACAGCCTCGAGCTGGCGCAGGACGCGGTGCGCCTCCTGCGCGCGTCCGCGGTCGTGCTCGTGGTGCTGATGCTCGGGCTCTTCGCCCTCGCCGTCGGCCTCGCCTCGGGATGGCGGCGCGAGGCGTTGCGAGCGTCCGGGTTCGGGCTCCTGCTCGCGGGCATCGTGGCGCTCGTGGCGCGCTCGCTCGCCGGTGACGCCGTGGTCGGCGCGCTCGCCTCGACGGCCGCCGTCGAGCCGGCCGCCGCCGCCGCGTGGTCGATCTCGACCTCGCTGATGGTCGAGGCGGCGTCGGCCGCGATCGTCTACGGCGTGGTCCTGATCGGCGCCGCCTGGCTCGCCGGCCGGACCGCGTGGGCGACCGCGACCCGGCGGACGCTCGCTCCCTATCTCCGCGAGCCGGGCGTGGCCTACGGGACTCTCACGGCGATCGTGCTGCTCCTGATCGCGTGGGGGCCGACGCCCGCGCTGCGACAGCCGCTCACGGCGCTCGTGCTCGTGGCGCTGCTCGCCCTGGGCGTCGAGGCCCTGCGGCGTCAGGTGGCGGGCGAGTTCCCCGATGCCAGCCGCGAGGAGTCGCTCGCGCGCCTGCGCCGGAGCATCGGGGCGGTGGGCCGGCGCGCCGGCGGCAGCGCGTCCAGAGATCGCGATCGGCTCGAGCAGCTCGACCGCCTGCGCCAGCTACGCGACGCGAACGTGCTCGATGCGCCCGAGTTCGAGCGTGAGAAGGCGCGGATCCTCACGTCGGCCGGCGCGCCGTCGGGCCCATGACGGCGGGCGCGCACCACCGTGGCTCGGGTGCGGGCACCCTTGGCGCCGCGCCGGTCCTGGGTCAGGCTGCTGCCATGGCCCGCGACTTGGGAGCTCGAGATGACGATTGCTGCTGACTACCCGTTCTTGGACATCGTCGGGACGATGCTGGTCTTCTTCGGCTGGGCGATCTGGTTCTACCTGTTGATCACCGTCTTCGCGGACCTCTTCCGCCGCCACGACGTGTCCGGCTGGGGGAAGGCGGGCTGGACGTTCTTCGTCATCGTCCTGCCGTTCCTCGGCGTCTTCGTCTACCTGATCGCTCAGGGCAAGCACATGGCCGAGCGCAAGGCCGCGGACGTACGGGCCCACCAGAAGGAGTTCGACGAGTACGTGCGCAGCGTCGCGTCCGACGACGGGCCGAGCGATCAGATAGCGAGGGCGAAGCAGCTGCTCGACGACGGAGCGATCGACCGCGCGGAGTACGAGCAGATCAAGCGCAAGGCCCTGGCGTAGCCGGCACGCCGCCGCCGCAAATGCGTCAGTCGCCGCCGGCGGAGTTCGAGCCCCAGGGCCTGACCGGGCTGTTCTCGACGCCGGCGTGGCTGCGCGACCTCGGCACGTCGGCGTGGCTCGCGGTGGGGGTGACGCTGTTCGTGGTGGGGGCGGTCTGGCTGCTCGCGATCACCAGCACGATCACCACGCCGGTCATCACCGCCGCCGTGGTGGCGGCAGTGGCCTCGCCGCTCGTGGCGTGGCTCGAACGGCGCGGTCTCGGGCGCGGGCTCGGCTCGGCCCTGGTGCTGGTCGGGGCGATCGTCGTCGGAGCCGTCGTGGTCATGGTCGTGGTCGGTGGCGTCACCGGTCAGGTCGACGGGCTGAGGACCGAGCTCGGCTCGGCGAAGGACACCATCGGCGGCTGGCTGACCGACCTCGGGATCGACCGCGACGCGGCGACGGCCGCGACCGACGACACGTCGTCGGCGCTCGACGGCGCCGTGCCCGCGCTGCTCGAGGGAGTCGCCGCGGGCGTCAAGCGGCTGTCGTCGCTGGTCGTCTTCCTGGGGCTCACGGCGCTGAGCCTGTTCTTCCTGCTCAAGGACGGGCGCCTCATCCGCCACTGGGCCGAGGGCCATATGCGCCTGCCGCGGCCGGTGGCTCACCAGGTCGGCGATCGCGTGCTGCAGTCCCTGCGCGGCTACTTCCTCGGCGTCACCTTCGTCGCGGCGTTCAACGCGGTGGTCGTCGCGGGCGGCGCGCTGCTGCTGGGCGTTCCGCTCCCCGGGACGATCGCCGCGATCACCTTCCTCGGCGCCTACGTCCCCTATCTCGGCGCGTGGGGGGCGGGGGTGTTCTCGGTGCTGATCGCGCTGGGGGGCGCAGGCGCCGACGCGGCGGCCGGCATGATCGTCGTCCAACTGCTCGCGAACGGGATCCTCCAGCAGCTGGTCCAGCCGATCGCCTACGGGGCGGCGCTCGGGATCCATCCCCTGGCCGTCCTGATCGTGACGATCGCCGGCGGGGCGCTGTTCGGCGCGGTCGGGCTGATCCTCGCGGCGCCGCTGACTGCCGCGGCCACCCATATCGCGGCGGATCTCTCGCCGAGCCCGGTCAGCTCTCCGGTCGGTACACGAGCCCCGGGGTGATGCACGCCTCACCTGGGGACGCTGGCAGGCGGGCTTGCCCTGGCTCCGTGCGCGCGGGACAGTGCGCGACATGACCCAGCCGCTGCATGAGCCCCATGGGACCGAGCCGAGTCACGCCAGCGGCGGGGCCGGTGCTCAGGGGATGGGCATGTCGAGGCGCGACGCCGCGCACGCCCTCTCGCGTGGATGGTGGCTGTGGCTGGTGGCGGGCTTGGCGTGGATCGTCGTCGCGCTGGTCGTGCTCCAGTTCGACCAGGCGTCGATCAAGACCGTCGGCATCATCACGGGCGTCATGTTCACCGCCTCCGGCTTCCAGCAGCTGGGGATGGCCATGATGGTCGACTCGCTGCGCTGGGTCTGGGCGCTGTTCGGAGTGCTGTTCCTGGTCGCTGGGGTCGTCTGCTTCGTCAACCCGGAGGAGACCTTCGCCGGGCTCGCCGACATCCTCGGCTTCATCTTCCTCCTGATCGGGATCTGGTGGACGATCCGGGCGTTCCTCGAGCGCGCCGTCTCGCCGATGTGGTGGCTGGGGCTCGTGTCGGGACTGCTGATGGTCGTCCTCGCCTTCTGGACGAGCGGGCAGTTCTTCGTCGACAAGGCGTACACGTTGCTCGTCTTCGCCGGGATCTGGGCGCTGATGCACGGTGTGACCGACATCGCCCGCGCCTTCCAGATCCGCGCCCTGCGCGACGTGACCTGACCGGTGGGCGCGGCCGCGCCGTCCGAGGCGGCGAGATGGACGCCGGAGCGCCCGCGGTTGCGGCTGGCACGGCTGGTCGCGGCGTGGCTGGCATCCGCGCTGGCGCTCCTGCTGGCCGCCGGCCTGGTCGGTGGCGCCGAGATCGGCAGCTTCGGTGGCGCGATCGTGGTGGCGGCTGTCGTGGCCGTCTTGAACGCCCTCCTGCCGCCGCTCATCGCCGCCTTGCGACTGCCGCTGACCGTCCTCGTCGGCTTCGTCCTCGTGCTCGCCCTCGACGCCGCGATGCTGCTCCTGGCGGCCGACGTCGCGCCCGAGCACCTGTACGTCGACGGCTTCGGCTCGGCGTTCCTCGTGGGCTTGATCGCCGCGGCGGTGAGCACGGCGCTCGGCACGATCGCCGGCCTCGACGACGACGCCTCCTACACGCTGCAGGTCGCGCGGCGGGTAGCCCGGCGCGTCGGCCAGCCGACCGCCACCGACGCGCCGGGAATCCTGTTCCTCGAGATCGACGGGCTCGCGGCTCCCGTGCTGCGCCGCGCGATCCGCGACGGGAACGTGCCGAACATGGCGCGCTGGATCGCCGCTGGCAGTCACCGGCTGATCGAGTGGGAGACCGACTTGTCCTCCCAGACCGGCGCCAGCCAGGCGGGGATCCTGCTCGGGGACAACGACGACATCCCGGCGTTCCGCTGGGTCGACAAGCCGTCGGGCCGCGTGGTGAGCTGCTCCAACCCGGACGACTGCGCCGCGATCGAGGCGAGGCGCTCCACCGGCGAGGGCCTGCTCGCAGGCGGCGGGACGAGTCGCGGCAACCTCCTGTCGGGCGGAGCGGACGAGGCTCTCCTCACCGTCAGCCGGCTGGAGGACGACAAGCGGGCCAACCCGGGCTACCGCGCCTTCCTCGCCAACGGGTCGAACGTCACGCGGACGCTGGTGCTGTTCATCTGGGAGGTGTGCGTCGAGCTGGTGGCGGCCACCGCTCAACGCCGGCGGGGGGTGGTTCCGCGCGGCCATCGCGGCGGCGTCTACCCGCTGCTGCGAGCCGGGATGTGCGTCTGGGTCCGCGACCTCGTGGTCTTCTCGGTCCTGCAGGACATGTTTCGCGGCATGCCGGCGATCTATGCGACCTTCGCGAGCTACGACGAGGTCGCCCACCACTCGGGGCTGGAGCGCTCCGACACGCTCGCGGCGCTGCGCAAGCTGGACCAGCGGCTCGGGATGATCGAGAGCGCTCGCCGCCATGCACCGCGCCCATACGAGGTCGTGGTCCTTTCCGACCACGGCCAGACGCAGGGCGCCACCTTCCTTCAGCGCAATGGCTACAGCCTCGCCGACCTGGTGGAGGAGACGCTCGCCGACGCCGACGTCGAGGCGATCGAGGCGCACGACGAGAACGCGACCGGGGTCGGTCGCGCGCTGGACGAGGCGACCGGCAGGACCGGTCATACGGCTCAGCGCGAGCAGGCCGACGTCCGCGGGCGCGACGTCGTCGTGCTCGGCTCCGGCAACCTGGGGTTGATCTACCTGACGGCGAGCCCGCACCGGGTGACGATCGAGGAGATCGGGCGGCGCCACCCCGCTTTGATCCCGGCGCTGTGCCGGCACCCGCACGTCGGCTTCGTGCTGGGGCGCTCGGCAGAGCACGGCGCACTCGTGCTCGGGCGGCACGGCACCCGCCGGCTCGCCGACGACATGGTCGACGGCGACGACCCGCTCGCCTGCTTTCCGCCCAACGCCGCGCGCCACCTACGCCGCGCCGACGGCTTCCCGCACGTGGCGGACCTCGTCGTCAACAGCTTCTACGACCCGGTGACCGACGAGGGGTGCGCCTTCGAGGAGCTGATCTCGTTCCATGGCGGCCTGGGCGGTCCGCAGACGCGACCGTTCATCCTCCATCCCGCGCACTTCGAGCGCTCCGCCGACGAGATCGTCGGCGCGGAAGCCGTTCACCGCCTCCTCAGCGCCTGGCGCACGGCCTGCAACGACGGCCGCGTGCATAGCGCCCGCGTCGCCGAGCGCTGAGCTAGGGGGCCGTGGAGAAGTGCTCCAGCGCGCGGCGGGTCTTCGTCTCCTGCTCGCCGGTGAGCGAGATGCCGCGCTCGGTCAGGCTGGCGCGAGCCTCGGCGGCGACCTGGAACGCCTCCGCCGGCCGGCACTTCGTCGACAGCTCGAGGATCCGTGAGCCATCCGGGAAGAGCCACAGCTCGGCCACGAGCTTGCGCTTCAAGGCCGGCACGGCGCCCTTGAGCTTGAGGATGAAGATCGGCCCAAGCGTCGCCAGATCGTCGAGCGCGACCCCGGCGGGCGCGTGCTCCGCGAAGAGCGCGCGCTGCTGCTTCGAGAAGAGCTTGCGCAACGGCCGCTCTCCGGTCGCCGCGTCGGCGACGCCGAGCGACGGCGCCTCGACGCGCAGCCGCCCGGAGCAGACGAAGCCGCCGGGCATGGCGTCGACCTCGACGCCGAAGCCGGGATCGCGTCTGAGCTTCCTCGGCAGCTCGTCCGGCACGACCGGGCGGAGCTTCACCACGCAATCCTCCCCCTTGCGCTGGATGCGGCGGGCACGTACGACGACGCCCGCTCGGTCGAGCGCGAGGTCCGGTGTGTCGAAGAAGTAGATGAGGCGAACCTGCGCGTCGAGCGGATCCAGGCCGAGCGCCTCGATCGACGAACGCTGGTCCGCCGCGGGCACGGTCAGCTTGAGCTCGACGCTGTCGGCTCCCGCCAGCAGGCCGAGCACCTCGACGAGCTGGGAATCCGACAGGAGTGGCGCCCCGAGCGTGGGCATTCCGCCATCGTACGACCCCCGGCATGGGCCTGCGCGGAGCGGCCTGAGTAGTCGAGCGACCGCTCTGCAACACGGTGCCTCGCGGAAGAGCAGACTGCAGCAAGCCCTAATGCTTTCGAGCACATCTGTCGAAAACGGTCCTGCTCCCTGACCAGCGCCCGCGCGCACCGAACAGATCGAGAGACGCAATGTCCCGCATCGCCCTCCTCCTCGAGCGTCCGAAGCTCACCCTCGTCGCCCTTGCCACGTCGCTGGCGGCCGTAGGCCTAGCGATCGGCTCTGGGGCGGACTTCACGTCCGCCACGGCGAACCCCACGAACACCTTCAGCTCCGGCTCCCTGAGCCACACGAACTCCAAGAACAACGCCGCAATACTCACGGCCTCGGGCATGAAACCGGGCGGTACTGCGACCGGCTCGGTGACGATCACGAACACGGGCAGCCTGCCGGGCACGTTCTCGCTCGCGAAGTCGAACCTGACCAACCCGATCCTCGGCTCGGGCAGTGAGAAGCTGTCCGATCAGCTCGACCTCCTGATCAAGGACGGGAGCACGACCGTCTACGCGGGCAAGCTCGGCGCGATGGGAACGATCGCCCTCGACGGCGACACCGTCACCGCGGGGACCCAGCAGTTCGGCGCCACCGGCACCCCGACGGCGGCTCACACCTACGACTTCACGGTCACTCTCCCGTTGGCCACCGGGAACGCTTACCAGGGCACGTCGACGAGCGTGCAATACGACTGGACCGCGACGCAGTAGAGCGGTCAGTTGACCCTCGTACGCCTGAGGAAGGCGGGCGCGCTGCTCGCCACGGCCGCATGCCTATCGATGGCTGCGGCCGTGCTGGTGCCCGCGGTGCTGGGCTACGAGCGCTACGTCATCACCAGCGGGTCGATGACCGGCACCTACGACCGTGGCTCGATCGTCTACGGCAAGGACGTCCCGAGCGCGAGCCTCCGTGTGGGCGACGTGATCACCTACAGGCCGCCCCACCCCGTCGGCGGCGGCGGGCTGATCACGCATCGCATCGCCTGGATCGGTCACGAGCGTGACGGCACGCGCGCGTTTCGCACCAAGGGCGACGCGAACCCGGTGGCGGATCCCTGGCGCTTCACGCTGGACCGCCCGACGCAGGCGCGAGCCGCCTTCCACATCCCCTATGTCGGCTACGCGCTCGCGGCGCTGGGGATCCGCTCCTTGCGGATGCTGTTGATCGGCCTTCCCGCGCTGCTGATCGCGTTCGCGATCCTGGCGCATATGTGGCGAGAGGCCGGCGCGGAGCTGCGTCGTCGCGAGGAGGCCGTCGCGCAGGGGACCGGCGGTTAGACGGTGCGTCGCTCCGCCTGGACCCTGCTGCTCACCCTGCCGCTGCTCTCGGCGGCCGGCGTCCAGCTCAGCATGGCGAGCTTCACCTCGAACACGACGAGCAACGGCAACAGCTCGCTCAGCGCCAACGCGGATTGGACCGCCCCCGAGGCAGCGAGCTCCGTTATCGCGAAGGGGGCCGGCGGCACGGTCGGCGCGATCGCGAAGAGCGGGACCTTCTACGTCTACGCGAACGCCAGCGATTCCGGCAACCCCGCGAGCGGGGTGTCGACCGTGACCGCCAACGTCAACTCGCTCTCGAACGGCGGCGCCGCCGTAGCGCTCAGCGCGGGCTCGTACACGGTGGGCGGGATCGCCTACAACTACCGCAGCGCATTGCTCACGGCGAAGTCGAACCTCGCCGCCGGCACGACGGCCTACACGCTGACGCTCACCGATGCGGTCGCCAACAGCGTGACTCAGGGCGGCTTCAGCGTCGCCGTCGACAACACCGTCCCAACCGGCTCCGACGTCCAGACCACGAACGCGTCGGGCGGCACGACCGGGAAGCTGGAGCTGGGCGACGTCCTGCGCCTGACCTACAGCGAGCCGATCGAGCCGATCTCGATCCTGGCCGGTTGGACCGGCCCGGCCACCGGCGTCGTCGTCCGGATCACCGACGGAGGCGCCGGCAACGACGTCCTGACGATCCGCAACTCGGCCAACTCAGCCCAGCTTCCGCTCGGTTCGGTCAACCTCGGTCGCAGCGACTACGTCACGGCGACGCGCGACTTCGGCGCGAGCGCAACGGCGTCGCAGATGGCCCAGAGCGCCAACGTCATCGCAATCACGCTCGGGACGGCGAGCGGCACCACCGCTACGGCGGCGGCGACGGCCGCGATGGTCTGGACCCCGTCGGCGACCGCTACCGACACGGCCGGCAACGCCTCGACGACGACCGCGAAGACCGAGACGGGCGCCGCCGACCTCGATTTCTAGGCCCTGTCACCTCAGAACCCCTCTGAAGGCCATTTGGGCTGGACAGCGGCTGGCACTTGTGGTTAGATGATCGACTAAGTCGAATGACTAAGTCGCTCGCATCCGCTGAGGAGGAGGTGGGCCCGCCCTCGATCAGGGTGGCCAACGTCGAGGCGTTCCTCGACGCCGCCGAGCGGCTGCTGATCAGGGAGGGCGCGGGCGGGATCTCGACGCGGCGGCTCGCCGAGGAGGCCGGGCAGAACCACGGTCTCGTCCATTACTACTTCGGCTCGGTCGACGAGCTCTTGCTGCGGGCCTTGGAGCGCTTCACCGGTCGCGTGCTCGACCGGCAGAGGGCGATGTACGGGTCCGACGCGCCGTTCGCCGAGAAGTGGCGCACCGCGGTCGGTTACATCGAGGAGGACCTGGTGTCGGGCTACCCGAAGCTCTGGGCGGAGCTCGAGGCGCTCGCCTGGAACAGGCCCGAGATGCGCGACCGCCTGAATGCCGTCAACGACAGCTGGCGGACGCTGCTCCGTGACGCGCTGGCCGAGGCGATCGACGAGTACGGCCTCGACGAGAGGCGCTTCTCGGCGGAGGCCTGCGCCGCGCTTGTCATGCAGTTCAACAAGGGCTTGCTCTTCGAGCGCCTGATCGGCTTCGACCGCGGTCACGCCGAGCTGCTCTCGGCGATCGACGACTGGCTCGTCTCACACGAGGAGGGCGAGGCATGAAGACGGTCACGGAGGCCCCGATCGTGGCCGAGCTGGGAAACGGAGCGATCGCCGGCGGCGAGCAGAGCCGCGCCCGCTACCCGGACGCCGAAGGGTTCGCCGAGCGCGACGGCATGCGGCTCTTCTACGAGGTCTACGGCGACGGCGAGGAGACCGTGTTCCTGCTCCCGACCTGGTCGCTCGTCCACTCTCGCCACTGGAAGATGCAGATCGACTACTTCGCGCGCCACTTCCGCGTGCTGACGATGGACGGGCTCGGGAATGGGCGCTCCGATCGCTGCCGGGATCGCCGGCGCTACGACCCGGCGGAGTTCGCCCGCGACTGCCTCGCCGCGATGGACGCGACCGCAACCGACCGGGCGGTGATGGTGGCGCTCTCTACTGGCGCCCAGTTCCTCCTCGAGCTTGCCCGGCTCGCTCCGGAGCGGGTCGCCGGTGCCGCCTTCATCGGTCCGTTGTTCCCCTACACCCCGTCGCACTGGTCGTTTTTGATGCGGATTCCACCGGCTCTTCTGAAGCGGCGCCCGCCCAACTCCTTTGGCCGCTGGTGGGGCCACATGCATCCGGGCCTGTGGCAGCAGGACTACGCTGGATTCGCGGAGTGGTTCATCTCCCGGTGCCTGCCCGAGCCGCACTCGACGAAGGGGGTCGAGGACGGGGTGGGCTGGGCGCTGGAGACCGATCCCATGACGCTCGCCGCCTCGGTGATGTACACGCCCCACCACGATCGTCGCACCCTGCGTGCCCTGGCTAGGAACGTGGAGGCTCCGATGCTGGTGGTCCAGGGCGACCGCGACAAGATCACCCCGCCCCGCGACGGCCGGGCGCTGGCCCGCCTCGGCGGAGGGCAGCTCGAGGGGATTCGCGGCGCGGGCCACTTCCCCCACTTGCGCAAGCCGGTGCAGGTCAACCTGGCATTGCGCGAGCTCTGCGAGGACGCCTTCGGACGCCGGCGCACGCCGCGCGACCCCACTGTCTACCGCCCCGACGGGCGTCCCCGCGCCCTCTACATCTCATCGCCGATCGGGCTTGGCCACGCACAGCGCGACGTTGCGATCGCACGAGAGCTGCGACGTCTGGAGCCGGACCTGCAGGTCGACTGGCTTGCCCAGGACCCGGTGACCCGCGTCCTCGCAGGAGAGGGAGAGCGCATCCACCCCGCCAGCGCCCATCTGGCAAACGAGTCTCGCCACATCGAGTCGGAGTCCGCCGAGCACGACCTCCACTGCTTCCAAGCGCTGCGTCGCATGGACGAGATCCTCGCCGCGAACTTCATGCTCTTCCACGACGTCGTTCGCGATGAGCGCTACGACCTCTGGATCGGGGACGAGGCGTGGGAGCTCGACTACTACCTGCACGAGAATCCACGCGAGAAGCGCGTCCCGTTCGCCTGGCTGACCGACTTCGTCGGCTTTCTGCCGATGGACGCCGGGGATGAGCGGGAGAGCTTCCTGACTGCCGACTACAACGCCGACATGGTCGACCACGTCGCCGACCATCCCGACGTCCGCGACCTGGCGCTCTTCGTGGGCAATCCCGACGACATCGTTCCCGAGCGACTCGGGCCGCAGCTGCCGACGATCCGCGACTGGACCGAGCGCAACTTCGACTTCACCGGTTACGTGACCGGCTTCGACCCAGCCGACCTAGGCGATCGCACGAGGCTGCGCGCTGAGCTGGGCTACGACGACGACGAGCGTGTCTGCATCGTCACCGTCGGTGGCTCGGGCGTCGGCGCCGACCTCTTGCGGCGGGTCATCGCCGCCTTCCCGGCCGCCAAGGAAAGGGTTCCAGACCTGCGCATGATCGTCGTGGCGGGGCCTCGCATCGACCCGGCCTCGCTGCCCTCGCACACGGGGCTCGACATCGTGCCCTACGTCCACAACCTGTATCGCCACCTGGCCGCCTGCGACCTGGCGGTGGTACAGGGTGGTCTGACCACCTCGATGGAGCTGACCGCCCAGAAGCGGCCGTTCCTCTACTTCCCCCTGCGCCACCACTTCGAGCAGAACTTCCACGTCCGCCACCGCCTGGAGCGCTATGGGGCCGGTCGCCGCATGGACTTCGACGACTCCCCACCGGAGCGAATCGCCGCCGCGATCGCGGAGGAGATCGGCCGGGACGTGACCTACCGCGATGTCGAGGTAGATGGCGCCGCGCAGGCGGCACGGCGCCTCGCCGAGCTCCTGTAGCTGCTTAAGCAGCAGCACGCCGGTCGCGAGCCGACTGCAGGCGGCACATGGGGCCGTACACTCCTAGAACTGGTCATTCGGCAGGTGCAGACCGGCTGCCACCTACCGTCGCACGAGGAGGGTCAAGAGTTGTCGATGCGTGTAACTGCAAGGATCGTGTGCAGCGCGTGCTTCGCAACGTTCGCTCTCGTTTCCGTCGGAACGGCATCCGCCACCGCGACCGCGAACCTAGACGGCAAGGTGACCAAGACGGACGGAATTCCGGTCCCGGGAGTCGCGGTAAGTGTGATGACCACCGACGGCTCGAGCGTCGGCACCGGCTCGACGGGACTGGACGGCGGGTACGGCATCACGATCGACGACTCCGGGAGGTACGACGTCCGCTTCACCCCGATGGCTGGGACGGGGCTTTCACCGCTGGTCGTCGAGGGCGTGGAGATCGAGGCCGCGTCAACGCTCAACGTAGTGCTAGCGCCCTCCGGCACGGCGTCGTTCTCGGGTGTGGTGCGTGATTCGGCGGGGGCTCCGGTGGAGGATGTGAGCGTGGGGCTTTGCGATGAGGTGGGCGAGCTGCGTTTCGTTCGCACCGCGGCTGATGGGAGGTTCTCGTTTACGCGGGCGCCGGGCAGCTATTGCTTGAGCGTCCGGGGCGGGCCGATCGACTCGCCGACGGTTGCGGAGTTCGTTCGCCTCGAGGGCAGCGTTGAGCTCGCGACCAGCCGCACGGTTGATCTCACCATCGCGTCGGTTCCGGTGACGGTTCGCGTCCAAGGACCCGCTGGCGAGCCGGTTGTCGGCGCGAGGGTCCATCTATATGGGGACAGCACGACACCTGTCGAGATCGCGCCGGGCATCACTATCGACCAGCCCTACGCCGAGGACTACCGCACCACTGACGCCACCGGCAGCGCGACCATTCGCCTCTTCGATCGCTCCACCGCTCAGGGATCGGTCACCGCACCGCCCGACAGTGACTACGCCGGCATCGCGATCCCCCCACACACCATCGACGGACCCACCACGATCGCCGTCGGCGTCCTCGCGTCGGCGTCGTTCTCGGGTGTGGTGCGTGATTCGGCGGGGGCTCCGGTGGAGGATGTGAGCGTGGGGCTTTGCGATGAGGTGGGCGAGCTGCGTTTCGTTCGCACCGCGGCTGATGGGAGGTTCTCGTTTACGCGGGCGCCGGGCAGCTATTGCTTGAGCGTCCGGGGCGGGCCGATCGACTCGCCGACGGTTGCGGAGTTCGTTCGCCTCGAGGGCAGCGTTGAGCTCGCGACCAGCCGCACGGTTGATCTCACCATCGCGTCGGTTCCGGTGACGGTTCGCGTCCAAGGACCCGCTGGCGAGCCGGTTGTCGGCGCGAGGGTCCATCTATATGGGGACAGCACGACACCTGTCGAGATCGCGCCGGGCATCACTATCGACCAGCCCTACGCCGAGGACTACCGCACCACTGACGCCACCGGCAGCGCGACCATTCGCCTCTTCGATCGCTCCACCGCTCAGGGATCGGTCACCGCACCGCCCGACAGTGACTACGCCGGCATCGCGATCCCCCCACACACCATCGACGGACCCACCACGATCGCCGTCGGCGTCCTCGCGTCGGCGTCGTTCTCGGGTGTGGTGCGTGATTCGGCGGGGGCTCCGGTGGAGGATGTGAGCGTGGGGCTTTGCGATGAGGTGGGCGAGCTGCGTTTCGTTCGCACCGCGGCTGATGGGAGGTTCTCGTTTACGCGGGCGCCGGGCAGCTATTGCTTGAGCGTCCGGGGCGGGCCGATCGACTCGCCGACGGTTGCGGAGTTCGTTCGCCTCGAGGGCAGCGTTGAGCTCGCGACCAGCCGCACGGTTGATCTCACCATCGCGTCGGTTCCGGTGACGGTTCGCGTCCAAGGACCCGCTGGCGAGCCGGTTGTCGGCGCGAGGGTCCATCTATATGGGGACAGCACGACACCTGTCGAGATCGCGCCGGGCATCACTATCGACCAGCCCTACGCCGAGGACTACCGCACCACTGACGCCACCGGCAGCGCGACCATTCGCCTCTTCGATCGCTCCACCGCTCAGGGATCGGTCACCGCACCGCCCGACAGTGACTACGCCGGCATCGCGATCCCCCCACACACCATCGACGGACCCACCACGATCGCCGTCGCGTTCGTGGATGAGACCCACCCAACCGACGGGACAGCACCGGTCATCGACCTCGTCAACCCGGTCGACGGTGCGTCATACGCGTTCGGTGCCTTCGCAGTGGCCGACTACTCGTGCGTCGACGAGCCGACTGGCTCAGGCCTGGCCGCATGCATCGGCGACATCTCCGACGGTGGCGTGCTCGACACCACCGTGTCAGGCACGCACACGTTCACGGTCACGGCCGTCGACAATTCCGGCAACCAAGCGGTCGAGACGGTGACATACGCCGTTCGTGACGCGCCCGCGACGATGGTGGACAACCTCGGCGAGGTTGTCGATGGCGCCTTCCCGGACGGCGGTTTCGAAACCTCGCTACTCGCGAAGCTCAAGTCCGCGATAGCCGCCATATCCGAAGGGAACGAGCCCGGCGCCTGCGACGCGCTCCAATCGTTTGTAACTCACGTCGCCGCCCACTCGGGCAAGAAGATCCCGTCCGACCTGGCCCGCGAGCTCATTGCGGCCGCGCGATCGATCCAGGACGAGATCGGCTGCAGCTGACGACGGCCGCGGCTGTCCGCGAGGACGATCGAACGAGGGAAGGCACCAGTTGGTGGTGGTGACCGTTGCCCTCCCTGGGTAGTTCGACCAACGTGACCGTGCGCGCCTATCGGCTGCCGTCATCTACGCAGCCGATAGGCGCCGTCGGTCAGCGTCGCGCCGTCACTCGGTCGTCCAAGCCGTGGCGTCGGAGTAGCGCTGCGAGCCGGGGGTCGTGAGCAGCTCGCCGGTCTCGAGCAGCGTCTTGAGGCCGGAGAGGATCATCGGCCAGCCGCCGTAGAGCTCGCCGTTCGCGCCGTCGCGGAGCTGGTCGTGGACGACGGTCAGCCGGCAGGAGTCGCCGACCGGCTCGATCTCCCACGTCAGGCGTGAGGTCCCCTCACCCTTCACGGCGTCGCTCCACAGCGCGGTGAAGCTCTGGACGAGCCGGCGCGGCGGGTCGACCTCGAGGTTCTCCCCCTCCGAGATCGCGATGCCCGCGCCGGGGTGGAAGCCCTCGTAGCGCGAGCCGGGCGTCCAGTCGGAGACCACGCCGACGCCGAAGCTGTACTTCTGGCGCTGCTCGTGGTCGACGATCGCGTCCCAGAGGCGCTCCGGGGTGGTCTTGATGTAGATCTCGAACACCTTCTCCATCTCTTGCTCCAGTCTGGTCTTGAGATCGCTGAGCCCAGCGGCCCAGGCCTCGGTGTACTTGCTCACCCAGCGGTCGTGGACGAGCCGGATCGGGACCGGGTTCAGGAAGTGCAGCTTCTCGCGGCCGCGCTTGCGCGAGACGACGAGACCCGCCTCCTCGAGCACGCGCAGGTGCTTCATGACGCCGAAGCGCGTCATCGGCAGCCGCTGCTCGAGCGCCGTCATCGTCTGGCCGTCCTCCCTGAACAGCTCGTCGAGCAAGCTCCTGCGCGTCGGGTCGGCGAGCGCCTTGAACACCGCGTCCATGAGCCTTACGATACGTGACTTGTTAGTCACATGTCAAGCGTGGCGGCGGCCTGGCGATCTCGATCTCGCGTTGCACGTCGGCCGGCGCGCCGCCAGGATGGTTCCGACCAGGGCGCGGTCGCGTGTCCCCTGGGGCCGCCTGTTCGCCGTCGTCGAAGAGCACCTGAACGAGAAGGAGCGGAAATGAATATGCCGCCTGTCGTCTCTCCGCAGGAGTGGAGGTCCGCCCGCGCGGAGCTGCTGGTCAAGGAGAAGGAGCACACGCGCGCCCGCGACGCGCTCGCCGCCGAGCGTCGCCGGATGCCGCGGATGGCCGTTGAGAAGGACTACGCGTTCGACGGCCCGAATGGCCGGGTCGGGCTGCTCGACCTGTTCGAGGGGCGCCGCCAGCTGATCGTCTACCGCTTCTTCTTCGAGCCCGACGTGGCCGGCTGGCCCGAGAGCGGCTGCCCTGGCTGCTCGATGGTCGCCGACCAGGTCGCTCACCTCGCCCATCTGAACGCCCGCGACACCACGCTCGTGTTCGTCTCGCGCGCGCCGCAGGCGGACATCGAGCGCTGGAAGGCGCGGATGGGGTGGGAGATCCCGTGGTACACGATCACGGACGACTTCGACGCGGACTTCGACGTCGGCGAGTGGCATGGAACCAACGCCTTCCTGCGCGACGACGCCGACCGGGTCTTCCGCACGTACTACGTCGACAAGCGCGGCGACGAGGCGATGGGCAGCACCTGGAGCTACCTCGACATCACCGCGCTCGGACGCCAGGAGGAGTGGGAGGACTCGCCCGACGGCTACCCGCAGACCCCGGCGTACGGGTGGTGGAACCTCCACGACGAGTACGACGAGCCGACGACCTGAGACGGGTCCGCCCGGACCTCGTTACGGTCTCGCGATGACCTCCCGCAGCGCGATCCAGCGCCGCACCCTGCGCGTGCTCGCGGCGGCGCAGGTGCTCAGCGGCTGCGCCTTCTTCCTCGGGATCGCCGTGGCCGCGCTGCTGGCACGCGACGTGTCGGGCCAGGAGGCGCTCAGCGGCGTGCCGCTGGCGTTCGGCGTCGTCAGCGCGGCGCTCGCCGCCGCGCCGCTGTCGAGCTGGATGGCGCGCGTCGGCCGGCGGCCGGGGCTCGTCGCCGGCCACCTGATCGCCGGGTCCGGCTCGGCGGTCGTGGTCGCCGCCGCGGCGGCCGGCAGCTTTCCGCTCCTGTGCGTCGGCATGGCGGCGTTCGGCATCGGGAACGCCGCCAACCTGCTCGCCCGCTACGCGGCAACCGACCTCGCCCCGGCGGAGCGGCGCGCGCGGGCGATCAGCGTCGTGCTTCTGGCGACGGCGGCCGGCGCGATCCTCGGCCCCAACCTCGTCTCGCAGACCGAGCCGCTCGCGGACTGGCTGGGCGTGTCCGACAGCGCCGCGCCGTTCGCCGTGTCGGTCGTGCTCTACGCGCTCGCCGCCGGCACGCTGTCGATCCTGCTGCGCCCCGACCCGCTGCTCAGCGCTCGACGCCTCGACGGGGTCGCTCCGGCCGCCGGGACCGGCGCGTTCCACGTGCTGAAGACGCTTCCCGCGTGGCCCCCGCTGGCCCTGACCGGCGTCACCGCGATGGCGATCGGCAACATCGCGATGGTCGCCGTCATGACGATGACGCCGGTCCACATGGAGGTCGCCGGCGAGTCGCTGTCCGCGGTCGGGCTCGTGATCTCGTTGCACGTCGCCGGCATGTACCTGCCATCGCCGGTCACGGGGATCCTCGCCGACCGCTACGGCCGCCTACCGGTGCTCGCGGGCGGCGGCGCGCTGCTGATCGCGGCCGGCGTCTGCTCGGCGCTCGCGCCCGGCGATCACACGCCGCTCGTGGCGATCGCGCTCGTCCTGCTCGGCATCGGCTGGAACCTCGGCCTGGTCGGCGGCAGTGCGCTGATCACAGATGCCGTCGCCGCTGAGCAGCGCCCCCAGACGCAGGGCGCCGCCGATCTCGTGATGGGCCTGACCGGTGCGATCGGCAGCGTCCTCGCCGGCCCGCTTTTCCACGCGGGCGCCTTCGCGCTGCTCGGGGCCGGTGCGGCCACGCTCGGCGTGCTGCTGATCCTCGTCGCCGGCCGCGCCCGTGAGCGGGTCGCCGGGGCGACGGCCGCGTGAGCCCGGTCGACGCTACGGCGCCGTCGCTTTCGGGTCGCCGGTCCGCTCCTGCCAGTCGCGCTCGAGGTCTCGCATCATCCGCGGATAGACGAGCAGGTGCCGGAACGGCTTGATCGCGGCCATGTAGGCGGTGCCGAGCAGTCCGTTGGGCTTCACGTAGACGGCCATCTGGCCGCGGTAGCCACCCGCCTGGTCTGGGACCCAGCCGATGTGCACGACGCCGTGAACGGTTGCGTTGGCGATCTCGGCGACCCACTCGTCGTCGGTCAGGTAGAGCGACGTGAAGGGGAGCGTGTCGAAGTCCGGGCCGCGCGGGCCGTCGCGCAGATCCGTCGGCAGGCGGTCGCGAAGCGTGGGCGCCCTGGACTCCAGGCCGGCGTCCGGGCCGTCCCAACCGAGTAGCTCCCCGACCTTCCACCGGATCGCCCAGAGCGTGCGGGCGGCACGCGAGGAGCCTTGCTCCGGGTCGCCCGAGGCGATCAGTCGCACCAGCTCGGGGAAGTCCTCCCGGCCGCCCGGCGTCGGCAGCGCCCATACGTCCTCGAGCCGGAACTCGCGCGTCAGCTCGTGAATCCGCCATGGCCGGGATGTGTGCGCTGTCTCCGGCAACCTCATTCGTGTCCCCTTCCCGACATGAGAGCATCCGAGCATGACCGACTTCCTGGTCAAGCGCGACGACCTTCGCGAATGTCGGATCGCGGAGTCCGACGAGCCTGAGATCGACTACGGCCAGGCTCTGCTCCGAGTCGACACCTTCGGGCTGACTGCGAACAACGTCACCTATGCGGTGTTCGGCGAGGCGATGTCGTACTGGGACTTCTTTCCCGCCGCCGACGGCTGGGGGCGCGTGCCGATGTGGGGCTTCGCCGAGGTGGAGCGCAGCCAGGCCGAGGGCGTCGAGCCAGGCACCCGGCTGTACGGGTACCTGCCGCCTTCATCGCACCTGGTCGTCACGCCCGCCCGCGCCGCCGCGGGCGGCTTCGTCGACGGCTCGCCGCATCGGGCGGCGCTTCCGTCGGCCTACCACCGTTACTTGGCGACCGCGACCGACCCGTTCTACCGCGCCGACACCGAGGCGATGCAGATGCTGCTGCGCCCGCTCTTCTTCACCTCGTTCCTGATCGATGACCAGATCGCCGACGAGGGTCTGGCCGCGCGCGGGCCGATCGTCGTCGCCAGTGCGTCGAGCAAGACGGCGATCGCCGCGGCCTTCCTGCTGGCGCGGTGCGAGGAGGTCGAGCTGGTCGGGCTGACGTCGCCTCGCAACGTCGAGTTCGTCGAGCGTCTGGGGATCTACGACCGCACCGTCGCCTACGACGCGATCGAGTCGCTCGAGCAAGGGCCCGCCACCTTGATCGACTTCGCCGGCGACCGCGCGCTGCGACTCAGGGTTCACGCCCACTACGGCGACCGGCTCGTCCACAGCATGGCGGTGGGGATGACGCATTGGGAGAAGCTGCAGGCGGGAGCCAGCGAGCTCCCGGGGCCGACGCCGGTCTTCTTCTTCGCCCCGGACCGGGTGACCAAGCGCTCGCGGGACTGGGGTCGCGCCGGCCTCGAGAGCAGGGTCGCCGACGCTTGGCGCCCTTTCTGCGAGTGGGCGGGCGGCTGGCTCGAGCCGATCCACGGCGAGGGGTTCGAGGCTGTCCGCGGCGCCTATCTCAACGTTCTCGAAGGCCGCGTCGAGCCGGCGCGGGCGCATGTGCTGACGCTTCCCTGATCCGCTCGCGTGCCGCCCCGGGATAATGGGAGGCATGCCTTCCGAGGAGTGGACGGACGCCGAGCACGTCCATCGCTATCTCGACCGGGCGGACGACTACCCGCGCCGCGCGGAGGGGGAGAGCGTCCTGTTGGAGCACGTCCCTCGTGACGCTCGTCGCATCCTCGACCTCGGCACGGGCGATGGCCGCTTGCTCGCTCTCCTCCAGGGGGACCGTCACGAGATGCTCGGCGTCGGCCTCGACTTCTCCGAGGTCATGCTCGAGGCGGCGCGCGGGCGCTTCGCCGGCGACGAGCGGATCGAGCTCGTCGAGCACGACCTGACGGAGCCGCTGCCAGCGCTCGGGCGCTTCGACGCCGTCGTCTCGTCGATGGCGATCCACCACCTCGAGGACGAGCGGAAGCGCTCGCTCTACGGCGAGGCCTTCGACCTGCTCGAGCCCGGCGGAGTCTTCGCCAACTTCGAGCACGTGGCGTCGGCCACCCCACGCCTGCACGCGGCTTTCTTCGAGGCGATCGACGAGCCGCTCGAGAACGAGGATCCCTCCGACCGTCTGCTCGACGTCGAGACGCAGCTCCGATGGCTGCGCGAAATCGGCTTCGACGACGTCGACTGCTACTGGAAATGGCTCGAGGTGGCGCTGCTCGTCGGAGTCAAGCGATCGGAGTGAGCTGCGCCAAGCCACCGCCTCTCAGGGCCAGAGTGGAAGATTGACCGGGCCATAGCCCAGTCAATCTTCCACTCGAATCCCAAGCGGTGGCTGAGGCTGCCTGGACAGGTCGCTTGGGGGACGTTACGTTCGGCTCTCAACCGCAAGAGGGGAGCTCCCGTGTCATCCATGCCGGATTCCGATCTCAAGACGCGCCATCGCGCGATGTGGGCGTCGGGCGACTACCCGTCGATGGTCGAGACCTTCCTGCTGCCGCTCGGGCCGCGGCTCGTCGACGCCTGCGGCATCGAGGCCGGGATGAGCGTGCTGGACGTGGCCGCGGGCACCGGCAACGCGTCGATCCCGGCGGCCGAGCGCGGTGCGCGCGTGACGGCCAGCGATCTGACGCCCGAGCTGCTCGAGGCGGGCCGGCGCCAGGCGGAGTCGAAAGGGCTCGAGCTCGAGTGGGTCCCGGCCGACGCCGAGGACCTGCCGTTCGAGGACGAGTCGTTCGACGTCGTGATGTCGTCGATCGGCGCGATGTTCGCGCCCCACCACCAGGACGTCGCCGACGAGCTGGTCCGCGTCTGTCGTCCGGGCGGCACGATCGGGATGCTGAACTGGACGCCCGAGGGCATGATCGGAGCCCTGTTCCGGACGATGGGGCCGTTCGCGCCGCCGCCTCCGCCCGGCGCGCAGCCGGCGCCGCTGTGGGGCGGCGAGGACCACGTGCGCGAGCTGTTCGGAGACCGGGTCGACTGGCGCACGCTGGAGCGCGACATGCTGGAGATCACGGCCTTCGAGAAGCCCCGCGAGTACGGCGAGCACTTCAAGGATCGCTACGGCCCGACCATCGCCGCGCGCGCCAACGCGGTCAAGACCGGCCGCGACGCGGAGTTCGACGAGGCGTTCGACCGGTTCTGCGACGAGTGGAACCGCGGCGCCCCCGACGACGCGCGCTTCGAGCAGGAGTACCTGGTCGCCGTCGGCACCCGCGTCTGAGGCTCCCGGACGTCAGCGAGGGCGCGACTCAGCGGTAGCCGGTCGGATCGGCGGGCCGGCCGGCCTCCTGGACCTCGACGAGGTAGCGCCAGCAGTCGGGTTGAGAGCCGTCGAGGTCGGTGAAGCCGTACTCGCGCGCCAGTCCCCCTGACGAGAACGAGCCGCCGCCGCGGCGTCCGACGTCCGGGTCGGCCGCGAGCGCGGCGACCGCGCGGCCGACGAACCGTGGGCTCTCGGAGATGGCGGCGAAGTGCGGATTCGTGGCCGCCCCGTCGCGCCAGTTCGCTTCGGTGACGCCGTAGTTGTCGAGCATGATCTCCGAGCGCATCCAGCCCGGCGTCAAGGCCACGGCGGTGCATCCGTGCGGGGCGAGCTCCTGGCTCTGCGCGAACGCGAGCCGGATGACCGCGGTCTTGGCGAGGTCGTAGAAGGCCGAGAGCCGGTAGTGCTCGGCGTTGTACTCGCGCGTGCCGTCGGTCATCTCGACCACCAGCCCGCCGGGCTCGCGGATCAGCAGCGGCAGCGCGAAGTGGCTGGTGATCAGGTGGGTGTCGATCGCCAGGCGCAGGATCCGCAGCCCCTTCTCGAGGTCGTGCTCCCACACCGGCGTGTCCCACTCGAACAGCAGCTCTCCACCCCAGATGTCGTTGACGAGCACGTCGAGGCGCCCGCTCTCGGCGTCGATCCGCCGCACGAGCGCCTCGACCTCCGCCGCCTCGAGGTGGTCGACCGCCATCGCGATCCCGGCCCCGCCGGCGGCCGTCACGAGCTCGGCGGTCTCCTCGATCGTCTCCGGGCGGTCGTACTCCGAACGCCGCTCCGCGGTGCTGCGGCCGGTGCAGTACACGGTCGCTCCCGCCTCGCCGAGCGCCACGGCGGTTCCGCGTCCGGCGCCCCGCGTCGCGCCGGCGACCAGGGCGACCTTCCCAGCGAGCGGTCCGAGCATGTCCTACGAGGCGCCGATTTGCAGCTCGACCGGGCGCAGCTCGCGGGTCTGCTCGTCGCCGCCGCGGACGATGCCCAGCGCGACAGGCTGGTCGATCAGCTCGGCGATGAGCAGGTGCTGGAGGTCGGAGACGCTCTCGATCGGCGTGCCGTCGATCGAGACGATGAGGTCCTCGGGGCGCACGCCGGCCCTGGCCGCCGGACTGCCCTCGGCAACGTCGACGACCTCGATGCACTGCTTGCGTCCAAGTCGCGACGCGATCCGCGGCGGCAGGGGCCGCGGTCCGCCGGCGATGCCGACGTAGGCGCGGCGCACCCGGCCGTCGCGCATCAGCGCGGAGACGATCCGTCGCGTCGCGTCGTTGATCGGCACGGCGAGCCCCAAGCCGACGCCCGCCACCGCGGTGTTGATGCCGACCACCGAGCCGCGACCGTCGACGAGCGCGCCGCCGGAGTTGCCCGGGTTGAGCGCGGCGTCGGTCTGGATCACGTTGTCGATCACGCGCCCGCTCGAGCGGGCGGGCAGCGACCGTCCCAGCGCGGAGACGACGCCCGCCGTGACCGACCCGGCGAAGCCGTGCGGGTTCCCGATCGCCACGACCAGCTGTCCGACGCGCAGACGTTCGGCGTCGCCCAGCCGCGCGGGGGCGAAGCCGTCGCTGTGCGTGCGCAGCAGCGCGAGGTCGGAAAGCGGGTCCAGGCCGACGACCGTGGCGGAGAGATCCGTGCCGTCGACGAACGTGGCGCGCACCTGGGCGGCGTGCTCCACCACGTGGGCCGAGGTGAGCATGAAGCCGTCGGGCGTGATGACCACGCCACTGCCGCCACCCCCGACGCGGCGACCGCGCGGCGTGCGCCCGGTCGCGCGCAGGTTGACCACCGCAGGCGCGAGCTGCTCGGCCACCTCGGTGACGACGCGCGAGTAGGCGTCGAGCGCCTCGGCGTCGCTCGGCCTCGCGCTCTCGGCGGAGAACAGGCGGCCGTCCGGCGCCCTGGCGTCCTCGATCCACACGAGCTCGCCCATCCCGGCGAGGCTAACAGCCCCGCAATCGCCTTGGACGTGAAATCGCTCGCGAGGACGACTCGTCCGTGAGAGGCTGGCCCCTTGCTCGCAATCGGACGCAGGAGGAGCGGAGATGAACGGTGAGCTGGAGCTGGACGAGCTGCGTGGGGGCTTCGACGGGCGCGTGCTCTCCCCCGAGGACGACGACTACGAGGACGCGCGAGCGATCTTCAACTCGATGATCGACCGCCGCCCCGCGGCGATCGCCCAGTGCGCGACGCGCGACGACGTCGTCGCCGCGCTGGCGTTCGCCGGCGAGAACGGACTCGAGGTGGCGATCCGCAGCGGCGGCCACAGCGTCGCGGGCGCGAGCCTCAGCGACGGCGGCCTGGTGATCGACATGCGGGGCATGAACGCAGTCTCCGTCGATCCGGAGGCGAGGATCGCGACCGTCGCCGGAGGCGCGACGTGGGCGGACGTCGATGCCGCCTGCCAGCCGCACGGGCTGGCGACCACGGGCGGGCGGGTCTCGACCACCGGAGTCGCGGGCCTCACCCTGGGCGGCGGCTCGGGCTGGCTGGAGCGCAAGCTCGGTCTCGCCTGCGACAGCCTGCTCTCGGCCGAGATGGTGCTCGCCGACGGCCGCACCGTAACTGCGAGCGAGGAGGAGAACCCCGAGCTGTTCTGGGCGCTGCACGGCGCCGGCGGCAACTTCGGCGTCGTCACCGAGCTGCGCTTCCGGCTCGCCGAGGTGCCGACCACGACGCTCGCGCTGCTGATCTTTCCGGCCGAGCGCGGCCCCGAGGTCGTGCGCCGCTACCGCGACCTCATCGAGGCGGGAGCGCCCGAGGAGCTGGGCGGGGGGATCCTCTACATGACCGGGCCGCCGGAGGATTTCGTTCCCGCCGACCTGCAGGACGAGCTGGTCGTCGGCGCGGCGGCGATCTACGCCGGCTCCGAGGCGGACACGCGCGAGGCCTTCGCGGCGATCTTCGAGCTCGGTCCCGACGGGGAGATGGTCGCGGAGATGCCCTACGTGGAGATCCAGTGCGCGCTCGACGATCCGCCCGGCTTCCGCAACTACTGGTCGGCGGAGCACCTCGAGTCGCTCCCCGACGAGGCGATCGACGTCTTCTGCGAGCGGGCGCACGACATGGTGGTGCCGTCGCCGTCGCAGCACATCCTGTTTCCGTGGGGCGGCGCCGTGGCCCGCCAGGGATCGCAGTGGCCGCTGCCTCAGCGGAGCGCGACATGGGTCATGCATCCGCTCGGGCTGTGGGAGGACCCCGCGGACGACGACCGGGCGATCGCCTGGGCACGCGGGACGTGCGCGGACTTCAAGCGGTTCGCGACCGGTGGCGTCTACCTCAACTTCATCGGCGACGAGGGCGAGGATCGCGTGATCGCGGGGTTCGGCCGCGCAAACTACGAGCGTCTGGCGGCGCTGAAGGCCGAGCTCGATCCCGACAACGTCTTCCGGCTCAACCACAACGTGCAGCCGGCGGTCGCGTAGGGATCCACGCGCCACGCTTCGGCCACGTCGCCGAGCCGGCCGGATCCGTCTACATTCGCGCGACAACACTGTCCAGCTGAAGGAAGGTGCACGATGGAGGCGGCGTCAGCGAAGGTGGTCGGGCCCCAGGACGGCAAGGCGGGCTTCCTGGGCAGCATCGGGGTGAGGTTCATGATCGACGGCGTCGAGGCCGGCGACCGCTTCTCGCTGGTCGAGCACCCGATGTCCCCGCGCGCGCTCGCGGCGCCGCTGCACCGTCACAACCGCGAGGACGAGTACAGCTACGTCTTGGAGGGCCGTGTCGGCGCGCTGCTCGGCGAGGAGGTGCTGGTCGGCGGGCCGGGCGATCTGATCTTCAAGCCGCGCAACCAGTGGCACACGTTCTGGAACGCCGGCGACGAGCCCGCGCGCATCCTGGAGGTCATCTCGCCCGCCGGCTTCGAGCGCTTCTTCGCCGAGCTCGTGGACCTCGGCGGCTCCGCCCAGGCCGATCCGGAGGTTCTCGCCGAGCTCTGCGCGCGCTACGAGCTCGAGATGCAGCCCGACAGCGTTCCCGGCCTGCTGGAGCGTTTCGGCCTGCGGATGGGCGAGCACGCCTAACCGCGGCCCGGACGTGGCGCTCGGCGGCCCGACCGGCGTAGCCTCCGCTTCACCCGCACTTCCAACACGGAGGCAGCAATGATCGACAGGCTCGACTTCGTCGGCATCCCATCGCAGGACGCCGAGCGCTCGCGCGGCTTCTACGTGGACACGCTCGGCCTGCGGCCAGACGACCACGCGCGGTTCGAGTTCTGGGTCGGCGACACGTGCTTCGGCATCTGGGAGCCGGCGCGGATGGGCATGGCGTTCGAGCCGCAGCGCAACGCGCACCCGGCGCTGCACGTCGACGACGTCGCGGCCGCGCGCGCGGAGCTCGAGGCCAAGGGCGTCGAGTTCGCGGGCGAGACCTTCGACACCGGCGTCTGCCACATGGCCTTCTTCCGCGACCCCGACGGCAACGACCTGATGCTCCACCACCGTTACGCGCCGTCGAGGGCCGCCTGAGGGCGAGCGCGGCGACCAGTTTGCGCTTCGGGATATCGGGAACGGGAGACACGGTTACGGGCCCGAGAACCAGAGGTGCGAGATGGCGCGAGAGCAGACGAGGAGGCGGGCGGCTCCCAAGAGCTCGAACAGCGCTGGATCGAAAGGCTCACAAGGCCGGCGGCGTGCTCCGGCGAAGTCCGGTCAGGGCTCGGGCGGGGATAGCGACGGCAGCCGCCGGAGCCCGCTGAGGAACCAGACCGACGAGGGGACCGTCCCGGAGCGCGAGTACCAGGACTACACGCTGCTCCATCCCGGATCGATCAGCGACACGGACGAGCCCGACGTCCTGGTCGACGTTCCGGTCGTCAACGTCGACGAGCTTCATTTCGAGCTGGACAACCTCGAGGCGCGGATATCGCTTCACGCCGAGGTGCTCGACCTCGTCAAGCTGAGCGTCGGCGTTCACGCCGAGCTCGGCAAGGTCGAGCTGAGCATCAAGGGCGTCGAGGCCCAGGCGCTCCTCCGAGCTCGCCTCGACCACGTGACCGCGATCATCGATCGCGTGCTGACCACGCTCGATCGCAATCCGAAGCTGCTCGAGAGCATCGGGCGCTCGCTCGAGGAGGTCGGCGCCGGCGCCGGCCAGGGCGTCGGCCAGCTCGGCCAGGGCGCCGGCCACGCCGTCGAGGACGTGGGACAAGGGGCGGAGGGGGCTGTGAAGGACGTCGGCAAGGGCGCGGGCGGCGCCGTCCAGGACGTCGGCGGCGGCGCCGGCCAGGCGGTGGGGGATCTAGGCCAGGGAGCGGGTCAAGCGGTCGGAGGGCTCGGACAGGGCGCCGCGCAGCTGCCGGGTCAGCTCACCGGCACCGGCGCATCAGGCGCTCAGCGCGACCGAGGCCAAGGCAACGGCGGAGGCCAGGGCGGTGGCGGACTGACCGCCGGCAAGCTGGCGAAGGAGGTCGCGAAGGTGGTCGCCAAGGAGCTCGGCGCGGCGGCGAGCGACGAGGCGAAGGACCTCGGGCTCGCGGCCACTCACAAGGCGGCCGAGCTGGGCGAGCGGCGACGTCAGCGCCGGGCGATCAAGCACAACGCGACCGAGGCCGCTCTGCGTGAGGCCGAGGCGGCTGGGATCGACCTCGACGAGGTCGAGGGCAGCGGCGCGGAGGGCCGGATCACGGTCAACGACGTCAAGGCGGTGGTGGGCGAATGAACGCCGACGACGCCGAGGATCGCCGGGAGGAGCTTTCCGAGGACGAGATCCCGGACGTCGAGGTCTCGACCTCGGTGCGGGCGCGAAGGCTGCGCTTCGGGATCGTTCCTGAGGCGAAGGCCCGGTTCGAGGGGGAGCCGGGGGTGAGGTCGAGCTCGCGGACGGAGCGCGAGAACCTGCCAGACGATGTCGAGCCCGGAGTGGCCTATCGCGACGTGAAGGTTCGCTGGCAAGCCCGCGCGAGGGTCGTCCATCCGACGGATCCCGACCCGTCCTGACCGTCGAGCAGCGACGAGGCCGGCTCAGCTCTCGTGCTTGTGAGCCCCGCGGCGGTGCGTGAGCCCGTCGAGCACGACCTCGAGCGGCGAGCGGCGGTTCACCTTCTCGAGCTGCTCACGGATCTCGCGAACGTCGTCGGTCGTGCCGGATATTCGGCTGGTCGTCGCATTGAGGTGCTCAGCGCCATCTCGCAGCAGCTCCATCGTCCTCAGCACGCCGCTCTTTGGCCCGATCGGCACGCCGAGCAACCTACGCCGGGGGGCGAGCAGCGCGCGGCGCTTGGAGCCGCGTCGCGAGCCGATCGCCAGCCCGCCGGCCAGGCCTGTGGCGGCGGCGCCTACCGCCGTCCAGACCGGACTTCGTGCCTGTCGTGCGACCGCGGCGGTCGTGTCGCCCGCGCTCCTGACGGTCGCGCCGAGGTTCGCGGTCCTTCCGTTGGACGACGACTTCGATTGCGACTTGGTCGAGGCCATGGCACCGTGCTCCTTCGTCATCTGCTCGTCGAAGACGGCTAGCGGAGGATCCTCCCGATGCGCTCGGCTTGGTCTCCGGCGCGCTCGATGTCCTTGGAGACCGCCTTGGAGGTCTCGGCGAAGCGTTGGCTCGCCTCGCCGACCGTCTTCGCGATCGACTTCACGTCGAGGTCGGGAAGGCTCGGCTTACCGAGCGAGCGCGGTAGCGGCACACCGAGCACGGTGTTGCGACGCGTCCGGCCCTTGAGCAGCAGACCGCCGGCCACGCCCGCCGTTGCCACGCCGACGGCGACCGCCGGTCCCTTCGCCTTGACCGCCGCCTGCTTGGCGGTTCCGACGACTTGACCGACGCGGCTCGTGGCCGTCGAGCCTCCGTTCTGCTTCGCCGCGCCCGCACCGGGGCTCGACTTCGCCGCCTGGCTGGACTTGCCCTGCCCACTCTTCGCTCGGCTGTCGGCGCCTCCCGCACGCGACTTGCCGCCGCCGCTGCGCGTCGACGCGGCGGCCTTGGGCCGCGACGCGGACTTCGTCGACGCCGCTTTCGTCGAGCGGCTGGAGCTGCCCTTCGCGCTTGGCGAAGATCCGTTGGACGCCCCGCCGCTCGCTCTCTTGCGAGGCTTGCGTTGGGTGGATTTGCTGTTCGCCATCCTCATCCCTCTTGATCGTTCGGGGACCTACCTCCCGGTGCCACCTACCCGCTCTCGTCCCGACTAACCCTGGGCCGACGGCTCGACACGCCCCGAACGGCGCTCGAGCCGCCGCCGGCGGAGCGGTCGGCTCGGCGATCGGAGCTGACGGGAGTCAGCTCAGCAGCCCACCCGAAGGCCCGGCCTCGACGACCGAGAGCACGTTGCCCGACGGGTCCTCGAACCAGGCGATCTCCGGCCCGTTGCCGCGGGCGATGCCCTTCTCGTCCTGCTCGAAGCCCTCGTACCGCTCGAAGCTCACCCCACGAGCGGCCAGGTCGTCGACCGCCTTGTCGACGTCGTCGACGGCGAAGTTCAACACCGTGTACATCGCCGGTACGTGATCCGGCTTGGGGTAGATGAGCGTGTCGCGGCCTCCGGCGAGGCGAAGGACCAGCAGCCCGCCTGGCGCCTCCTCGACCGTCGTCGTCTCGATGCCGAGCTTGTCACCGTAGAACTCTCGCGCCCTGTCGAGGTCGTCGACGGCGAAGCTGCTGTACGCGTTCGTGTTGCCGAACATGACCGCTCCCTCTGCTCGTTGGCTCGCGTGCGTGAGCCTCCAGCCTGCCACGAATCGAGCGGCGCGTGAGCTAGGCGGCGCGTCGAGCGACGGCCTCGAGGCTCTCGACGTTGCGCGGAAGCACCTCGACGCTGCGCCGGTTGCCGAACACGACGCTCACCAGCGCGCCGCCGAACCGCTCCGACGTCTGCTCGGCGTCGTGGATCACGCTGACGCGAGTCTCCTCGGGTACCCCGCACTCGTCGAGGAAGCGTCCGAGCAGCGGCCCGTCGACCTCGTCGGCGGACAGCTCGAGCTGCTCGGTGCGGAAGCCCCCGGACGTGACGCCGGCGAGTGGGGTGAGCAGACAGGTCGCCATGTCGTCGGGCGTCGCGAGCGCCTCGGAGGCGACCCGCTCGAGCAGCTCCGGGGCGCTGGCCTCGTGGCCGAGCTGCGCGACGATCTGCTCGAGGCGCTCGCGGCCGAGCAGTCCACCGTCGGCGGTCCGCGCCTCGATCAGTCCGTCGGTGTAGAGGCACGCGACCGACCTCGGCACGAGCGGCACGGTGGTCTGGCGCAGCCCGGTCCGCTCGCCGATGCCGATCGGGGGTGACGAGCCGGCGACGACCGGCTCGAACGGCGTGCCGCCGACGACGATCGGCGCGGGGTGCCCGGCGCTGGCGAAGGTGAGCGCTCCCTGGTGGGGGTCGTGCACCGCGAGCAGCACGGTGGCGAAGTCGCCGTCGAGGCCGTCGCCGATCACGCGTCCGGCCACCTGGAGCGCGACGCGCGGCTCGAGCCCGGCCTCGAGGTACGCGCGCAGCGTGTAGCGCATGAAGGCCGTGCGCTCGAGCGCCTGCCGTCCGTGGCCCGAGAGGTCGCCGAGGACGAAGGCGGCGCGCCCGCCCGGCAGCGGGAGCGCGTCGTAGAAGTCGCCGCCGGCGGCGGGCCCGTCGGCCGGCCTGTAGGACACCGAGGTCCTGAGCCCGGCCAGCTCGGCGGGGACAGGTGGCAGCAGCGCCGTCTGAAGCAGGCCGACCTCGCTCAGCAGCTCGCCTCGCTGACGGGCGAGCGAGCGCGCCCGGAGCAGGCTGAACGCGTACCCGCCGGCCAGCAGCAGCGAGAGCGCGGCCAGCGCGGCGATCGCGAGCTTCATCCATGCGGGCACGATCTCGACGATGTCGCGCACCGTGCGGACGACGGGCGACGATTGCTCGTCGACGGGCTCGTCGCGGCGCTCGGTGGCCGGGCGGGAGGCGGCGACGTCGAGGGCGCGCGCCATCGAGCCGTCGCGGATTCCGCTCGAATCGGGCAGGCGCGCCGCCGACGCGGTCGGTTTCGCCGCCTTCTTGCTCGTGGGCTCGGCCTTGCCGCGTCTCGGCTCCGCGGTCGTGGTCCGCGGGCCCGCGTCGCCGGACAACGCCTCCGGAGAGGTCGCGGGGGTCGCCGGCGCCACCGGCGGCGTGGTCGGCGAAGCGGCCGAGACCTGGGACGGAGTCGCAACCGATGGCTGCGCCGCCTCGCGGCCCGGCTGCTGGCTCTCGACCGGGTTGTCGGCCTTCGGCGACTTGGCCGCCTTCGGGACCTTGACCTTGACCTTCGCCTTGGCCGTCTTGGGTGCCTCGCTCACCGGCGCCTTGGCCGCCTTCGGCGACTCGGCCTTGGGGGGCCGGGGGGTCGATCCCGTTCCACCCACCTGACCGGAGCGGTCGCCGGCAACTCTCTTGGCCTGTCCCGGTGGCAGCAGGCCGTCCTTCGCAGCCTTCTTGGCGTCGACCGCCGGGGCGACGAGCATCGCACCGCCGACGATCAGGCTCGCGACGACGCCCAGATTCGCCACGCAGAAGCACGCACGGACGCCGAAGCGCCGCGCCCGCATGCGGAGCGGCTGGCCATGCCTGGGCACGTTGTTCGTGTCGGTGCCGTCGGCCGACGCGGTGAGCCGGGCAGTGCCCGGTCGAACAGACGTCCATGCCGGGACACTGCGGCGATCGCAGCAACCGCCGAGCGCGAGTGGACGATTGACTGGGACCTGGCCCGGTCAAAGTTCCACCGAAGGTCCGGCGGTCGAGCCTCTTCACCTCGCGCGACTGCGGAGTTAGCATCGACCGCTCTGAACGTGCTCCTCAAAAGCAACGTCACGGTCAGCGGAGATCCGCGTGGACAGCCGATGATGTTCGCCCACGGGTTCGGCTGCGATCAGAACATGTGGCGGTTGGTGGCGCCCGCTTTCGAGGACCGCTACCGAGTCGTCCTCTTCGACCACATCGGCGCGGGCAAGTCCGACGCCTCGGCCTTCGATCCGCGGCGCTACACGTCGCTGGACCGCTACGCCGACGACGTGCTCGACATCTGCGCCGCGCTGGAGCTGGAGCGAATCGTCTTCGTCGGTCACTCGGTGAGCGCGATGATCGGGGTGCTCGCCGCCAACCGCGAGCCCGAGCGGTTCGACAGGCTGGTCCTGATCGGTCCGTCGCCCTGCTACGTCGACGACGGCGACTACGTCGGCGGCTTCAGCCGCAACGACATCGACGAGCTGCTGGACTCGCTCGACAGCAACTACCTCGGCTGGTCGAGCGCGATGGCGCCGGTGATCATGGGAAACGCCGATCGGCCCGAGCTGGGAGAGGAGCTGACGAACAGCTTCTGCGCGGCCGATCCCGACATCGCGCGCCAGTTCGCGCGCGTCACCTTTCTCTCCGACAACCGGTTGGACCTCGCGAGGGTGGGCATACCGGTGCTGGTGCTCCAGTGCTCCGACGATCCGATCGCTCCCCGCCCCGTTGGCGAGTACGTTCACCGGCAGCTGCCCGACAGCCGCTTCGTCCAGCTCAGCGCGACCGGGCACTGCCCCAACCTCAGCGCTCCCGCCGAGACGATCGCGGCGATCGAGACGTTTCTCTGACGGAGGCGCACCTTGACCATCCACGACAGCCGGGGGAGGGACGCGCTGCTCGAGGAGGACGTCGAGGACCTCTACGAGAACGCGCCCTGCGGGTACCTCTCGACGCTGCCCGACGGGACCGTCATAAGGGTCAACCAGACGCTGCTCGACTGGACGGGGCGCAGGCGCGAGGACGTCGTCGGCCGCCGCTTCGTGGAGCTGCTCAGCGCCGGCGGGCGGATCTACCACGAGACCCACTATGCGCCGCTGCTGCAGATGCAGGGCGCCGTGCGCGAGATCGCGCTCGAGATTGCCCGGGCCGACGGCGGCCGAATGCCGGTGCTCGTCAACTCGACGCTGAGGAGGGATGGGGACGGGGCTGCGGTCGCGATCCGGACGGCCGTCTTCGGCGTGAGCGACCGCCGCGAGTACGAGCGCGAGCTGCTGCGCGCCCGCGACCACGAGCAGCAGGCGCGCGAGCGGGCCGAGGTCCTGCAGCAGACGATGGCGCGGCTGGCCGAGGAGAACGCCCAGCTCTACGAGCGCGAGCGCGGCGTGGCCCGGACGCTGCAGACGAGCCTGCTCGGCGGCGAGCCGCCGCGCGACCGCCGCTGCTCGATCGCCACCCACTACAGCCCCGCGATCGACACGCTCGAAATCGGCGGCGACTGGCACGACGCGATCGCGATCGACGCCGACCGGATCGGCATCTCGGTCGGCGACGTCGTCGGTCGCGGCATCGAGGCGGCGAGCGCGATGGGCCAGCTGCGCAGCGCGACCCGTGCGCTCGCCTGCACCCGCCTGACGCCGTCGCCGCTGCTCTACCAGCTCGACTGCTTCGTCAAGCACGTCGGGACGGCGTGGATGTCGACGGTCGCCTACGCCGACGTCGACCTGGAGAGCGGTCGGATGCGCTACGCGTGCGCGGGACACCTCCCGCCGCTGCTGGTCCAGCCCGACGAGCCGCCGCGCCTGCTGTGGGAGGGTCGCTCGGCGCCGCTGGGCGCCCATCGCGGCGAGGCCGAGCGCGACGAGGCCGCGCTGACGCTGCGCCCGGGCGCGCGGCTCCTGTTGTTCACCGACGGGCTCGTCGAGCGCCGCGAGCGGTCGATCGACGACGGTCTCGCCCAGCTCGTCGAGGAGGTCGACGCCCGCCGCGCGGCGTCGCTCGGCGAGCTCGTCGACCACCTGTCGGAGGCGATGCTGGCCGGCGGCTCTGGCGATGACGACGTCTGCCTGCTGGCCTTCGCGTTCGAGGGCGCTGGCTGAGGCGAGCGCGACGACCTGACATGAGCGAGGAGGGCGCGATGGCCCTTCCGCGTCGTGGCTCGCCATCGCGCCGCATAGGGTCACACCGTGCGGACGCTGACGCGCAAGGAGCTGACGGTCGCGCTGGCGGCGCGGCAGATGCTGATCGAGCGGCAGGCGCTGGCGCCCGCGGAGGCGATTCGCCGACTGACGCCGCTGCAGGGCCAGGACTCGCCCGCGCCGTACATCGCGCTCGCCGCGCGCGTCGAGGGCTTCGCGCGCGCGGCGCTGGAGCAGGCGATCGACTCGCGCGAGGTCGTCAAGACGACGCTCATGCGGCTCACGCTCCACCTCGCCGCCGCCGAGGAGTACCCCGCCTATCAGCAGCTCGCGCGTCAGGCGCGGATGCGGGCCTGGCGCAAGACCTACGCGCACCTCGACGAGCGGCGGGTGACGGCCGAGCTCGGCGCCTGGCTCGCCGAGCCACGGACGAACGACGAGATCCGCAAGCGGGTCTGCCGCTACGAGGGGGTGAAGGACGACGCCTGGACGTCGGTGTCCTTCGCCCGCACGGTCCTGCCACTCGTGCAGCTTCCGCCGGCAGGGTTCTGGCGCGACCGCCGGCGACCGAGCTTCGTCCTCGACCCGCGGCCGCTGCCCGAGCCCGCCGAGGCCGCCGCGCTCGTGCTGCGTCGCTACCTGGCCGCCTTCGGCCCCGCCAGTCGCCGTGACGTCGCCGCCTGGGCCGGCGTCGCGCAGCGTGACTTCGCGGAGGCCTGGGAGCGTTTGCCGACCGTGTCCTTCCGCGACGAGCAGGGCGTCGAGCTGCTCGACCTACCCGACCAGCCGCTCCCGCCCGCGTCGACGCGGCTGCCGCCGCGGCTGCTGGCGCGGTGGGACCAGGCGCTGCTCGCCTACGCCGACCGCGAGCGGATCGTCCCGGCCGAGGTCCAGCCGCTGAACCTCACGCTCAGGGGAGACCAGACCGTGACCGTCGACGGTCGTGTTGCGGCGAGCTGGCGGCTCGAGCGCGGACGCGACGCCGCGAAGCTGACCATCGCGCCGCACGTCGAGATCCGCCGGTCGGCCCGTTCGGCGCTCAAGGCCGAGGCCAAGCGCACGGCGCGCTTCGTCGAGCCGGACGCTCGCAGCGTCGACGTCGCCGGTCTCTAGCTCAGAGCCCTCCCTCCGAGAACGAGTGGAAGATTGACTGGGATATAGCCCAGCCAATCTTCCACTCGTCCAGGAAATCGACGGCGCTCGATTTTTTCCAGCGGCTGGCTAGCCTCGTAGCTCGCCATGCCCGAGTTCATCTTCACGATGCAGGGCCTCACGCGGGTCCATCCGCCCGACAAGAAGGTCCTCGACGACGTCACGCTCGCCTTCCTGCCGGGGGCGAAGATCGGCGTGCTCGGCCCGAACGGGGCGGGCAAGTCGACGCTGCTGCGGATCATGGCGGGCGTCGACACGGCGTTCCGCGGCGACGCCCGGCTCGCGACCGGGGCGACCGTCGGGATGCTCGAGCAGGAGCCCCAGCTCGACCCGACCAAGGACGTGCGCGGCAACGTCGAGCAGGGCGTGCGGTCGCTGCGCGACATGCTCGACCGCTTCAACGCGCTGGCGGCCGACTACTCCGAGGACACCGCGGACGAGTTCGCCCGGCTCCAGGAGCAGATCGACGCCGCCGACGCCTGGAACCTCGACACGCTGCTCGACACCGCGATGGACGCCCTGCGCCTGCCGCCCGGCGACGCCGACGTCGAGAAGCTGTCCGGCGGTGAGCGCCGCCGCGTCGCGCTCTGCCGGCTGCTGCTCACGCGACCCGACCTGCTGCTGCTCGACGAGCCGACCAACCACCTCGACGCCGAGTCGGTCGCCTGGCTCGAGCGCCACCTGAGCGACTACCCGGGCGCGATCGTCGCGGTGACCCACGACCGCTACTTCCTCGACAACGTCGCCGGCTGGATCCTCGAGCTCGACCGCGGCCGCGCGCTGCCGTTCGAGGGCAACTACTCGTCGTGGCTGGAGCAGAAGCAGGCGCGGCTGGCGCAGGAGGAGAAGCAGGAGTCGGCCCGCCAGCGCACGCTCGCGAGCGAGCTGGAGTGGGTGCGGATGAACGCCTCCTCGCGGCTGACCAAGAACAAGGCCCGCCTCGCCCGCTACGACGCGTTGCTGTCGGAGGAGCGCAACGCCAAGCTCGACAGGGTCGAGATCCACATCCCGGCCGGCCCGCGGCTCGGCGACGTTGTGGTCGAGGCCGACGGCGTCAGCAAGGGCTACGGCGACCGCCTGCTGTTCGACGGCCTCTCCTTCAAGCTGCCGCCCGCCGGGATCGTCGGGGTGATCGGCGGCAACGGCGCCGGCAAGACGACGCTGCTGCGGATGATCACCGGCGAGGAGCGGCCCGACGCGGGGACGCTGACCGTCGGCGAGACGGTGGAGCTGGCCTACGTCGACCAGTCGCGCGACGCGCTCGACGGCGAGAAGAACGTCTGGGAGGAGATCTCCGGCGGCGTCGACCAGCTCGCCGTCGGCGACCGGACGGTGCCCTCGCGCGCCTACGTCGCGTCGTTCAACTTCAAGGGCTCCGACCAGCAGAAGAAGGTGGCGACGCTGTCGGGCGGCGAGCGCAACCGCCTGCACATGGCGAAGCTGCTGCGCACCGCGGGCAACCTGCTGCTGCTCGACGAGCCCTCCAACGACCTCGACGTCGACACCCTGCGCGCGCTCGAGGAGGCGCTGCTCGCGTTCCCGGGCTGCGCGGTGATCGTCTCGCACGACCGCTGGCTGCTCGACCGTGTCGCCACCCACATCCTCGCCTTCGAGGGAGACTCGACGGTCAACTGGTTCGAGGGCAACTTCGAGGCCTACGAGACCTGGCGCCGCGAGCAGCTCGGCGACGAGGCCGACCGCCCGCACCGGATGACGTACAAGAAGCTGATCCCGCGCTAGCGAAGGGCGCGGCTCACACATCGACGGGAGGGGATGATGTCAGGAATTTTCTTGAGGCAAGGCGATGAGCTCGTAGCGATGGTGGAGGCGCCGTACGAGCAGGAGGCGGTTCTGCAGGAGCTGCTCCAGCGGTACCCGGCGTTATTGGCTGGTCACGATGGGGCTGGAGCGAATGACGGCTGGCTTCTCGTACGCAGAGAGGCGAGCCTGATTCTCGGCGAGGCGAGGGGGCCGCGCGGGATGCTGGATCACCTCTTCGTCGATGCGACCGGGGTGCCGACGCTCGTCGAGGTGAAGCGAAGCTCGGACAGTCGCATCCGCCGGGAGGTCGTCGGGCAGATGCTCGACTATGCCGCCAACGCGCTGACGAATTGGAGGGACGACGAGCTTCGCCGGCTGTTCGAGGATCGCTGCGCCGTCGATGGTCTCGACCCGGACGAGCAGGTCCGTAGCGCCTTCGAGGACGTCACCGACGTCGACAAGTTCTGGTCCACGGTGCGGACGAGCATCGAGGCCAAGCGGCTGAGACTCGTCTTCGTAGCCGACGCGATCCCGCCCGAGCTGCGGCGCATCGTCGAGTACCTCAACGAGCAGATGACGCAAACCGAGGTCCTTGCGATCGAGGTGAAGCAGTACCGCGATTCCAGTGGCGCTCACGAGACGCTGGTCCCTCGCTTGGTGGGGGATACGGAGGCAGCGCGCCAGGTGAAGGGAAGCTCGGCGGCGCGTCGCTGGGGATCGGCAGTCGATTCTCGACACGCTGGAGCAGCGTGGGGGCGAGGAGATCGCCGACGTGGCACGCCGAATCTTCGAGTGGGTCGATGCTCGCGGTGACCTTCGCGAGTACTTCGGCGCGGGCTCGAAAGACGGCTCTTTCCAGGCTGGCTGGGAGAAGCCGCGCTACCTCTGGCCGTTCGTGCTCTACACCTATGGGCGGATCGAGATTCAGTTTCAGCACATCGCCAAGCGGCCGCCGTTCGACGATGCAGGCCTCCGCGAACAGCTGCGTTCGAAGCTCGCCGCGATCCCCGGTGCGCATCTGCCGCCGACCGTGGAGGCGAAGCGCCCGAGCATCGGATTGGCCGACCTGCGAGCGCCGGAGTCGCTGCGGATCTTCACCGACGCGATGGACTGGGCGTTCGCCCAGGCCGCTGGTCAGTCGACCGGCTGACCGTTCGCCGTCAGCACGTCGAGGGCGCCGTCGCTCGTCCGGCCGTGGCCCGCCAGCCGGCCGCCGGTGACGGTCGCCTCGGCGGTGTAGAGAACCCTTCGTCATCGGCGCAGCTCCTCGGGCCGCAGAGCGGGGTTCTGCCAGCCGGCGTCGACCGGGTTGACGGTGTGCCCCGGCGAGACGATCTCGTCGATGCGGTCGAGGACTTCGGGGCTCAGCTCGACGTCGGCGGCGCCGAGCTGGGACTCGAGCTGGTCCATCGTGCGCGGGCCGATGATCGCGGCGGTCACGGCGGGGTGGTCGATCACGAAGGCGATCGCCAGCTCGATCAGCGACATCCCGGCCTCCTCGGCGACCCCCGCGAGCGCATCGGCGGCCTCGAGCTTTGCCTGGTTGGCGGGATTCGACAGGTCGTAGCGCGCCGGCAGGCGCCGGGCGCGCGTCGAGTCCGGCGCGTCGGCGCCCTTGCGCCACCTGCCGCTGAGCCAGCCGCCGGCGAGCGGCGACCAGGGGATGACGCCCATGCCGTGCTCGCGGCAGATCGGCAGCACGTCGGCCTCTATGCCGCGCACCAGCAGCGAGTAGGGCGGCTGCTCGCAGACGTAGCGCTGAAGGCCGCGCTCGCGCGCCACCCACTGGGCCTCGACGATCTGCGCCGCCGGATAGGTCGAGGAGCCGGCGTAGCGGATCTTGCCCTGCGCGATCAGGTCGCTCAGCGCGCCGAGCGTCTCCTCGTGATCGGTGTGCCGGTCCCAGCGGTGCACCTGGTAGAGGTCGATCCAGTCGGTGCCGAGCCGGCGCAGCGACGCCTCCACCTCGCGGAAGATCCAGCGGCGCGAGTTGCCGGCCTGGTTGGGGTCGTCGCCCATCGTGCCGTGGAACTTGGTCGCCAGCACGACGTCGTCGCGCCGCCCGCGCAGCGCCTTGCCGACGATCTCCTCCGACTCGCCGCGCGAGTAGACGTCGGCGCTGTCGACGAAGTTGATCCCCGCGTCGAGCGCCGCGTGGATGATCCGGACCGACTCGTCGTGGTCCTCGTTCCCCCACGCGCCGAACATCATCGTCCCGAGGCAGAGCGGACTCACGTGAACGCCGGTGCGGCCGAGCGTGCGGTGGTTCATGCAGGCGATGCTAATCGTGTCCCCGAAGCGCCGGCCCGCCTGGGGATTCGGGCACGGGCAAGCGGAACGCCCGCCCGCCAGTCAGGATGTAGGCATGCCCACGCCGCCTGCCTCGCGCAGCATCAAGATCGACCAGGACGAGCGCGGGGGCTGGTCCTCGGATCGCCCGCGCCGCGACGGCGCCCCTCCGCGGCCCGCCGACCTGTCGGTTCGCTGCCGCGTGCTGCGCCCGTCAGAGCTGCTGCGCTACTCGCCGGGCAGCCTGCTGCTGATCGTCTCGCCCGTTCCCGCCGAGGGCGAGCGCTTCGCCCAGCGGCTGATCGAGGACCGCAGCGCGCTGCTGTCGCTCGCCAAGGTCCGCGGGCTGCTCGCCGGTCGGGTGGAGGACGAGGAGGTCGAGGCGCGCGCCGCCCAGCTGCTCGACGCCGCCGTGCTCAAGCGGCTCGAGGCGAACGAGAGCGTCGTGGTCGCGGTCGAGGGGCTCGACGCCGAGACGCGCGAGCGCTACGTGCGGCCGGCTTCCGGCCAGAAGCGGCCCTGTCACATCGTCCTGATCGAGGCCGCTCGCGAGCAGGTCGCCGAGGAGGACCGGCCCGCGCTCAACAAGCTGCGCAAGGCGCTCGAGGCGGGCGACCTCGGCGCCGAGGGCTTCAACACGGCGCTACGGCTCGGCCCCGGCTCTATGGCCGACGTCAAGCGGATCGTCTTCCGCTCCCCACCGCGCGACGACTGACCTGCCAAGCCGGAGGTCGCAGGTTCGAATCCTGCCGGGGGCGCGCTAACATCGCTCCGGCTTGGCAGGCTGGAGCCGGTTTTGGCCGGCACTGAGCTACGAGCGAAGCCCGCGCAACGCGCGGGCTTCGTGCTTCTAAGCGGGCGACCTCTCAACCATCTCGATTCGATAACCGTCCGGGTCGCGGACGAAGCAGATCCGCGAGCCGGTGGTGCGGCCGCCGGGGCGGTAGGGCGGCTTCTCCGGCTCGATGCCGTCGGCCGCGAGGCGCTCGAGCTTGTCCTCGAGGTCCTCGACGGCGATCGCGATGTGGTTGTAGCCGGTGCCGAGCTCGTAGGAGTCGACGCCGTGGTTGTAGGTCAGCTCGAGTCGGGGGTCCTCGCCGGGCAGCCCCATGAAGACGTTGATCGCCTCGTCGCCGATCGGCATTCGCGCCCGCTCCTCGAAGCCGAGCCTCTCGTAGAAGGCGACCGAGCGGTCGATGTCGCCGATGCGGTAGCAGGTGTGGAGGTAGGCGGGCATGGCTTCGAGGCTAGCGCCGAGCCGCCTCCCGAGGAGCGCTTGGACGTTTGACCGGCCTAGAGCCCAGTCAAACGTCCACTCGTCCTTCGGCGCGGGGTCACTGCAGCGTCGCGAGCGCGAGCGGCACGATGGCTTGGGCGCCGGCCTTGCGCAGCTGGCCGCCGACCATCGCGAGCGTCCAGCCGGAGAGGCGACGGTCGTCGAGCAGGACGCCGACGCCTGATGGGGGAGCGCCGACGACCTTGAACGCGCCGCGCACGTTGGCCGCCTGCTGGACGGCGTTGGCCATGTCGCGCTGGGGTGGGCGGTCGCCGGTCCGGACGATCAGGTCGAGGTGCTGCACGCCGAGCTCGGTGGCCATCCGCTCGGCGAGGTCGGGAAGCACGCCGCCGAGACTTGCGGACGGGACCGTCGTGATCCACGCGACCGGGGCGCCGGCGCCTCGAACGACGTCGGCGAGCGCCACGACGACCTCGTCGTCGAGGCGCCCGCCGCGCATGCCGCGGTCGATCGCCGGCCACCAGCCGCCGTCGCCGACGCGGGCGAGCGCCCAGCCCCGCTCGGTACGGGCGTCCTCCGGAATCTTGCGCATCGCTCCCGTCGCCGCGTCCGGCGCCATCTTGCGCACCTCGAGCTCGAGCGGGCGCGAGCGCAGGTGGCGCTGGGCGAGCTCGACGAGCCGCGGGTCGGGCGGCTCGCCGAAGCGCGGCGCGGTGCAGACCGAGCAGCGGCCGCAGTCCTGGGGATCGGGGTCGTCGAGCTCCTCCTGCAGGACGCGCATCAGGCAGCGGCCGTCGGCGCCGTACGCGGCCATCGCCTCCTGCTCGCGCCGGCGCAGCGCGGTGACCTGCTCGTAGCGGGTCGAGTCGTACTTCCAATCGCTGCCGGGGACGGCGCGCCAGCGGGTGCCCGCGCGCGTGACGGCGCCCTCGACGTCGAGGATCTTCAGCATCGACTCGATCCGTCCCATGCCGATGTTGACCACGGCCATCAGCTCGCGCGTGGTGCGGCCCTCGTCGCCGGCGGTCTCGAGCTCGTCAAGCACCGCCCGTACTCGCTCGCGCGCCGGGAACGCCTGCTCGATGAAGAAGTCCTGGATCTTGCGGTCCTCGCCGCCGCGCAGCAGCACGACGTCGGCGTGGTCGACGCCGCGCCCGGCGCGGCCGACCTGCTGGTAGTAGGAGACCACCGAGCCCGGGGCCTGGAAGTGGATGACGAAGGTGAGGTCGGCCTTGTCGTAGCCCATCCCGAGCGCGCTGGTCGCGACGACCGCCTTGATCTCGTTGCGCAGCAACCGCTCCTCGGTGGCGATCCGCTGCTCGCTGTCCTGCTCGCCGCTGTAGGCGAGCGCGGGGACTTCGTTGGCCGTCAGGAAGGCGGCGACCTGCTCGGCGTCGCGCTTGGTCAGCGTGTAGACGATCCCCGAGCCGTCGAGCCGCGGCAGGTGCTCGACGAGCCAGGCGAGCCGCTCCGCCGGGCGCGGCAGGTTGAGCGTCTCGAGCCGCAGGCTGGTGCGCGCGAGCGGACCGCGGTAGGAGCGCAGCGGCTCTCCGCCCGCGCCGGTCGCCGGGCCCGCTGTGGCCGGTACCTCGCCTCCCGCCGCTGTCTCGGAGGCCGCTGCCGCACCCTCTCCATCCCCGCCGGCCAGCTGCTCCAGCACGTCGCCCACCACACGGTCGTTCGCCGTAGCCGTCGTCCCGAGGACCGCCACCTCGGGCGCCAGCGCATCGAGCATGTCCTTGACGCGGCGGTAGTCGGGGCGGAAGTCGTGTCCCCAGTCGGAGATGCAGTGGGCCTCGTCGATCACGAGCAGCCCGACCGACGCCGCGAACAGCGGCAGCATGTCGTCCCGGAAGCGCGGGTTGTTGAGCCGCTCGGGGCTGATCAGCAGCAGGTCGACGGTGCCGTCGGCGAGCATCGCGCGCACGCCGTCCCACTCTTCGCGGTTGGTGCTGTTGATCGTGTGGGCGCGCAGGCCGAGCCGCTCCGCGGCGGCGATCTGGTTGCGCATCAGCGCGAGCAGCGGGCTGACGATCAGCGTCGGCCCGGCGCCCGCCTCGCGCAGCAGCGCGGTCGCGACGAAGTAGACGGCGGACTTGCCCCAGCCGGTCCGCTGCACGCAGAGCACGCGCGCGCGGTCGACGACGACGTCGCGGATCGCCTCGAGCTGGTCGGGACGGAACTCCGCCGCAGGGTCCCCCGTGAGCGCACGGAGGCGGTCGAGCGCGCCGGTCTCGAAGGTCTCTGGGACGGTCGTGGTCACCGGGCCATCGTGGCAGCCGGGCCGCCGGTCGTCGCCGGACGCGTCGATCTCAGGGCTGAGCGAGCGCGGGTTGTGACACCCGTGCGTCGATCCAGCCGGCGACGTCGGCGAGAACGCGCTCGCGCTCCGGCTCGTTGAGCAGCTCGTGGTAGAGGCCGTCGTAGCTGAGCCGGGTCAAGTCCTCGGAACCGGCGCGCTCCTCGACGAGCGCGCTGCCCGCCGGGTCGACCAGACGGTCGCCGCTGCCGGACATCGTGAGGATCGGCAGGCGGAGCTCCGGCAACCGGTCGGGAAGGCCGAAGACGGCCCGCGCGAGCTCGCCGATCGTCCGGGCGGGGAGGCGGCCGCGGTGGTTGAGCGGATCGTCGTCGTAGGCGCGGACGACCTCGGGATCGCGACTGACCGTGGCGCCGTCGATCTTGTAGACGGGCAGGCGCGGCGCGACCGCGGACAGGACACGGCTCACCGCTCGGGTCGCCGGGTTGGCCTCCAGAACGGCGAGCGGCGACGACAGCACGAGCCCGGTCAGCTCGTCCTGGTAGCGCAGCGCGTAACAGAGAGCGATCAGCCCGCCCATGCTGTGGCCGAGCAGGACCAGCGGCGCGGACGGGTGCCGCTCGGCGGCGAGCTCGCTCAGCTCGTGAAGGTCGGCGACGGCATTGTCGAGCCGGTCGACGTAGGCGCGCGGCCCGTCCGAGCGCCCATGACCCCGATGGTCGATCGCATAGACCGCGTGGCTGCGCTCGCTGAGCTGCTCGGCGGTCCACGCATAGCGCCCGCCGTGCTCGGCGCCGCCGTGCGCGATCAGGACAACGGCGCGCGGCTCTCCCTCCGGCAGCCACGCCTGCCAGTAGATCTCCAACTCGCCGGCCCCGCCGAACCTGCCCTCCTCGTGGCGCGCCCCCATGTGAGGGATCAAATCACGTGGGAGCTCGAACGGTTAGCCGCTCGGCGCCACGAGCGCCGTGGCGGTCGCGCTCGAAGCAGCCGTGCGGTTCGCTGCGACGATGGTGGGGTGACCGTCGGCGACGCCCACGACACCCGCGACGGCGGCGACGACCGTGGCGCCCGCCGCGACCTCCCGATCGCCGCAAGCGCTCCGTCCGTACCCGCAAGCGTCGTCGAGTCGCTCGGCGGCCGGCTCGGGATCGTCGAGTCGGGGCTGCCGGTGCTCGCCTTCGTGACGGCCTACACCGCGAGCGGCCAGGACGCCAGGGCAGCCGCGGCGGTGGCGCTGGCGATCGGCGCGGCGCTCGCCAGCGCGCGGCTGCTGCGGCGTCAGACGGTCCGCTATGCGCTGTCGGGTCTGGCCGGGGTCGCACTCGCCGCGTTCGTCGTGTCGCGCACCGGGCGCGCGGAGGACTTCTTCCTGCCGGGCCTGCTGCTCAACGCCGCCTACGCGCTCGCCTACGTCGTGTCGATCGCGGTCGGCTGGCCGCTGCTCGGGGTGATCGTCGGGGCCGCCACCGGCCAGGGCACCGCCTGGCGCAGCGATCCCACGCAGGTGCGCGCCTACGCCCGCGCGAGCTGGATCTGGGTCGCGATGTTCTCGCTGCGGCTCGCCGTCCAGCTGCCGCTCTACCTCGCCGGCGCCGTGCTGGCGCTGGGCGTCGCCCGCGTGGCGATGGGCGTGCCGCTGTTCGCGATCGCCGCCTGGCTCTCGTGGCTGATGCTGCGCCCGCCGCGCCCTCGCGCCCTCGAGGCGCCGAGCCCCTAAGAGTCTCCCGTCTAAGCCCCTTTCCACGAGCGCTTTGGAGTTTTGGGCACACCAGGGTGTGTTCAAAGCTCCAAAACGCTCGGAGCCGGCGGGTGAGGCTCGGAGCCGGCGGGTGAGAGGACTACTCGCGGCCCTTCGCCCGCCCGGCGTCGCGGGCGTGCCGTGCGATCGCCTTGCCGCGCTCCTCGCGGGCGCGCGCGGCGGCTTTGCGGTCCTCGGTCCAGGCCTGCTCGCGCGCCAGCTTGCGCCAGGCCGCGATCCGCTCCGGATCGACGGCGTCGCGCACCGCGCAGCCCGGCTCCGTGTCGTGGCCGCAGTCGGCGAACCTGCACTCGGCGGCGAGCGCCTCGATGTCGGTGAACGCCGCGTCTGGCCCGTCCCACAGCGCCACCTCGCGGATGCCCGGGGTGTCGACGAGCAGGGCGCCGCCGGCGAGTGGGATCAGCTCGCGCGTGACGGTCGTGTGGCGGCCCCGGCCGTCGCCCGCGCGGACCGGCTGCGTCGCCTGGCGATCCTCACCGAGCAGCGCGTTGACGAGCGTCGACTTGCCGGCCCCCGACGGCCCGAGCAGCACGGCGGTCGCGCCCGGCTCCAGCAGCGCCCTCAGCAGGCCGATCCCCTCGCCCTCGAGCGCGCTCACCGCCACCGCGTCGACGAGTCCCAGCCGGCGTGCGAGGCGGGCCGCCGTGAGCTGAGCGCCGGGATCGAGGTCGGCCTTGGTGAGGACGAGCGCCGCGGGCACGCCGTCGGCGAGCCCAAGCGCGGCAAGGCGCTCGGCGCGGCGCTCGTTGGGGTCCGGCAGCGCCTCGACGATCAGCGCGAGGTCGACGTTGGCGGCGAGCACCTGCGCGGCGGTCGGCCCACCGACCGCCTGGCGCATCACCGTCCCGCGCCGCTCGAGCACGGCGGCGACGCTTCCCTCGGCGTCGATCGCGACCCAGTCGCCGGTCACCGGCGGCGTCTCGCGCAGCCGGCCGCGCGACTGCAGCAGCCGCGGCTCGGCGCCGTCGAGGGTCGCCACGACCCAGTGGCCGCGGTGCTGGGCGAGCACACGTCCGGCGGACAGCCCGGGATCGCCGAGCGCCTCGAGCTCGGCCGGCAGGCCTCGGCGCCGGCCCAGGCCGGCGGTGTCCTCTTGCATCGGAACAGCTTTCCAGTTGAAGGGCCGCTTGTCAGACCTATGCGAGACGGTGCGCTGAATGCCCTCAGACGGCGCTCGCGGGTAGCCTCGCGGGCGATGCCGGCTTTCCGGGGGTTCCCGCCCGAGGCGCTCGAGTTCCTGACCGAGCTCGAGGCCAACAACGACCGCGACTGGTTCAAGGCCAACCGCGCCCGCTACGACGAGCACGTGGTGGCGCCGGCCCTCGCGCTCGGCGAGGACCTCGCCGACCTCGGGACGCCGAAGCTCTTCCGGCCCTGGAACGACACGCGCTTCCACGCCGCCCCACCGATCAAGGAGCAGGTCGGCCTCGCCGTCGGCTACGCGGGCGCCGGCGGCTTCTACGTCGAGCTGTCGCTCGACGGGCTGCTGGTCGCGGCCGGGCTTCACGATCCGGCGCCGGACCAGGTCGACCGCCTGCGTCGAGGGATCGACACGGGACCGATCGCGGGGTCGCTCGCCCGTGCGATCGCCCGCGCCCGCGACGCCGGCCTCGAGCTCAACGAGCCCGACCTCGTCCGCGGCCCGCGCGGCTATCCGGCTGACCACCCGCGCGCCGACCTGCTGCGCCGCCGGCGGCTGACGGTCGCCCGGCGCCACGAGCTCGGCGCCTGGCTGCACCGCCCCGCGGCCGGCGCCCGCATACGCGAGGGCCTCGACGCGGCAGCGCCGCTGGTGCGCTGGCTGCGGACCCACGTCGGGCCCACCGTCAAGCTGCGGCGATGAGCCGTGCGCGCTCCGTGACGGTACGGACGCTGAAGTCGTTCTACGACGACCAGATGACCCACCACGCGGCGGCGCTCACCTACTACTCGCTGATGTGCCTGTTCCCCGCGGCGCTGCTCGGGCTCTCGCTGCTCGGACTGCTCGGCCAGTACCCGGAGACCTACGACTCGATCCTCGGCTACCTCGACGACGTCGCGCCGGCCTCGGTAGTCGAGCCGCTCGACGACTCGCTGCGCAATGCGTTCCAGAGCGATCGGACGGCCGCGACCGGAGCGGTGCTCAGCGTCGTCGTCGCCTTCTACGGGATGACCGGCGCACTCGAGGCGGCACGCAGGGCGCTGAACACGGTCTTCGAGATCGACGCCGGCCGTGGCTTCGTCCGCCGCAAGCTGATCGACGTCGCGTCGTGCGTGCTGCTGATGGCGCTCGTCCTCGCCAGCCTCGTGATGGTCTTCGTCGGCGGCGGGCTCGCCGACGACCTGTTCGGCTTCGTCGGCCTCGGATCGACCGCCACCTCGATCTGGAGCATTGCCCGCTGGCCCGGCGCGGTGGCGGTGGCGATGCTCGCCTTCGCCTACGTCTACTACGTGACGCCCGACGTCCAGCAGCGGGCGTTCCGGTGGGTCACGCCGGGCGCGGTCGTCGGCGTGCTGCTCTGGCTCCTCGTCTCGCTCGGCTTCTCGGCCTACGTCTCGCGCGTCGCCGACGTCGGCGCGCTCTACGGCGCCTTCACCGGCGCGATCCTCCTGCTCGCCTGGCTGTGGCTTACCAACCTCGCGCTGCTCTTCGGCGCCGAGCTGAACGCCGAGATCGAGCGCGCGAAGGAGCTCGACGAGGGAGTGCTGGAGCGCGACACGCTCAACCGTCCGGCCCGCCGCGGCTGAGCGCCGTCGCGGGGCCGAAACTAGCGCCGCCGTGCTACTCGAAGAACTCGAAGAGTCGCGCCGGGTGCACGCGGAGACCCTCGGCGAGCCGTAGGACGACCCTGACGCCGGGGTCGCGCTCGCCCGATTCGAGCTCGCGGATCTCACGCCCGTCCGCCATCATCCCGGCGCCGATCGCGACCTCCTGCTGAGTGAGGCCCTGCTCTTCGCGCAGACTCCGCAGATTTGCGGCGAATTGGAAGAGCGGATCGCCGGGACCGACCACCCTGAGGACGGTCGCTGCTGGACAAGCTATCCGCCAGGACTTATAACTCCTGTATGGAGAGGGAAGGTGGGGTTCCAGACCAGCAGGCGATCGACGACGTTCGCCGCGAGGCGCGCCTGGAGATCCTCGCCGCGATCAGGGATCTCGAGGAGGTCGTGCGCGCCGACGAGATGATGGGCGGCATCGACGCGATCCGCATCGGCGTCCTCTCGCAGCAGATCGTCGAGAAGACCCGTGTCTACCGGATGGCCGTCAACGTCGGCGACGAGCCGAGCGTCAGAGCGCAGCTGGCGAACGAGGAGAACGGCGCGATCGAGCCGCGCTGAGGCCTTGCCTCGCCCGCCCGCCGGCTGTAGCCTCGCGGAGAGCCCGATGAGCACGGTCCCCGCCGAGAACGCAGCGAGCAACGAGGAGGCGATCGAGGCCTGGAACGGCGTCCTGTTCGACAGGTTCGTCAAGTTCCGCGACATCCTCACCAGCGGCCTCGGCGCCCACGGTGAGGAGGCGCTGCGCTGCCATCCGCCGCGCCCCGGAGACCGCGTCCTCGACATCGGCTGCGGCTTCGGCGACACGACGCAGCGGCTCGCGGGCCTCGTCGGCTCCGATGGCGCGGCCCTCGGCATCGACGCCGCCGAGCGCTTCGTCGAGCTGGCGCGCCAGGAGGCCGCGGCCGCCGGGCTGAGCAACGTCAGCTTCGTCGCCGGCGACGTGCAGACCGCCGTCTTCGGCGAGCGCTTCGACTACGCGTTCTCGCGCATGGGGACGATGTTCTTCGCCAATCCGGTGGCGGCGCTGCGCAACGTGCGCGAGGCGCTCGTGCCCGGCGGCCGTCTCTGCATGGTCGTCTGGCGGCGCAAGCTCGACAACGACTGGGTCCACCGCGCCGAGCTGGTGGTCGAGGACTTCCTCGAGGAGTCCGAGGACTCCGACGAGCCGACCTGCGGGCCCGGGCCGTTCTCGATGGCCGACGCCGACACGACCAGCGACATCCTCGTCGGCGCCGGATTCGAGGCCGTGAACCTCAGGCGCTGCGATCTCGACATCGTGATCGGCCACGACCTCGACCACGCCGTCGACCTCGTGATGTCGATCGGCCCGGCCGGCGAGGTCATCCGCCTCGCCGGCGCCGACGCGGATCGCATCCGCCCGGAGATCGCCGCCGCCCTGCGCGCGGCGCTCGCGGACTTCGCCGGACCCGACCAGGTCACGGCACCCGCCTCGACGTGGATCGTCAGCGCCACGGCGCCCGCCTGAGACATCCTTAGACAAGGGCGTTTCTAGAGCCTGGGATACTCGCCGTCGTGCTGGTGAGGGATCGGCGCGGCAACCAACGGGAGGGGATCGAGATGTTCAAGGGCAACCGCGTGCGCCGGATGCGCACGCTCGCGGGCTTGGCGGTGACCGCGCTCGCCGCCGTCGTCGCGCCGGCGGGAGCGATCGCCGACGGACCGGGCGTCGGCACGCCGACGGTCGTTACGGTCGGCGACTCGGCGATATCCGGTGAGGCGGGCCGCTGGGCCGGCAACACCAACGGCTCGTCGTCGAACGTCGACGCGCTCGGATCGACGGCCTACCACGACGTGCCGGGCGGTGAGTCGATTCCGGGCTGTCACCGGTCGCAGAGCGCGCAGGCGCACATCGGCGGCGGCGTGGCCAGCGCCAACCTGGCGTGCTCGGGCGCGCGCACGTCCACGACCGGCACGGCAGCGGGCGAGGACTTCAAGCCCGGCGTCGACTTCTACAGCGACGCGTCCGGCCGCAAGGGCCAGGCGCTGCGACTGCAGGAGTACGCCGCGACGCACAACGTCAAGGCGGTCGTCGTGATGATCGGGGCGAACAACTACGGCTTCGCCGACATCGTCCAGCGCTGCATCACCAACTGGCTGACGTCGCCGTCATGGTGGAAGAACTACTGCTCGGACGACTCGGACATGACGTCGCGCTTCACGTCGACGCGGATCGCCACCGAGACGGCGAACGTGCGCGCCGCGCTGCAGCGGGTCGCCCAGGCGATGACCAACGCCGGCTACTCGGCGGCGCAGTACAAGATCCTCGGCCAGACCTACTGGTCGCCGCTGCCGCGCGGATCGGGGATCCGCTACCCGGAGTCGGGCTGGACGCGCCAGAGCGTCGGCGGCTGCGGCACCTGGAACCGCGACGCCGACTGGGCCAACGACACGGTCGTCGTCTCGCTGAACAACACGATGAAGAACGCGATCGCGACCAGCGGCCTGACGAACACCGCGGTGATCGACATGGCGACGGCGCTCAACGGGCGGCGGCTGTGCGAGAACACCGTCGGCCTGCTCGAGGAGCGGGGGATCGCGAGCTGGACGAGTCCCGGCGCGGTCGACAACACCGAGTGGGTGGCCCAGGTCCGCACGGTCACGACGGTCTTCGGGCCGTACCAGATCCAGGAGAGCATGCACGCCAGCTACTGGGGTCAGAAGGCGATGCGCAACTGCCTGCGCATCGCGTACAACGGCGGCACGCCGGTCGGAGGCCGCTGCGTTCGCGCGAGCAATGGGCTCAACGCCCAGGGCGAGCCGAACATGGCGCTCGTGCCATAGCGGCTGACGACTGAGGGCCCCGCGCCCGCCCGGGCGCGGGGCCTTGCCTCAGACGCTGGCCTCGACTTCGGCGAACAGCTCCGACATCGACACGTCGAGCGCGTCGGCGAGCTTCGCCACGGTCACGATCGACGGATTGCGCTCGCCGCGCTCGATGCCGCCGACGTAGTTGCGGTGGATGCCGGTGCGCAGGCCCAGCTCTTCCTGCGAGATGCGCAGGTCGGCGCGTGCGTCGCGGACGGCTCTGCCGAGACCGACGAGGATTGGGCTCGGCTGGACCATGCCGATCGAACGCTTGCAGCCCAGCCGTGTTCTATCCACAGCCCAATCGTGTTGTCACGCCTTTGCGTGGTGTACACTATTGAGTGCTCACTCTGTGAGCCGCCCCCCGGCCCTCCCTCCAATTGGCCGGGGGGCTTTTACTTGCTCGGGCTCGGTTGGGGCGTAGGCGCGTCGCGCGCGAGTCGGCCGAAGTAGCCGAAGCGCGGGCCGACCTGCTTCTCGAAGCGCAGTCCGGCGTCCTGGGCGCGCCGCCTCAGCGCCTTGACGCCGACCATGTGCGGGTCTCCGAGCAGCTCGCCGACGATCACTCGCCCGCCGGGCCTGACCACGCGGCGCAGCTCCGCGAGCGCCTGTCCCTGGTCGGGGATCTCGCCGAGCACCGCGACCAGGTAGGCGGCGTCGAACGTCGCATCCGGATACGGCAGCGAGCGGGCGTCGCCCTGGCTGGCCACGAGGTTGTCGACTCCCGCGTCGCGAGCGCGTCCGAGCGTGTGGTCGAGCATCTCCTGCTGGACGTCGAAGAGGTGCAGCGTGCCGTCGGGCCTGAGCCACTCGGCGACCGCGAGCGAGTAGTAGCCGGTGCCGGGACCGACCTCGAGCACCGTCTCGCCAGGCTCCGGCCGCAGCGCCTCGCGCAGCCGCGCGCGCGTGATGAACGGGTGCGGGGCCTCGACCCAGAACCGCTGGCCGTAGGGGCACGCGGATGGGTTCTTGCGCCACCAGAGGGCGCCGCCGAGCACCGCGCCGGCGCCGGCCAGCAGGAGCGGTTTCGCGGACCGTCGCACGGACACAACTTACTCGCCTGGAGCGCGGCCGCCGCGCACGCTCGCTGTCACCTGTCACGGAAATTGGGCGCTGGCCGATAAGCCGTTTCATGACCACGGCGGCCGAGACCCTCGAGGCGCGCCGGCACGCGATGGCGCTCGGCGCCGCCCTCTTCGCGGGGGGCGCGCTGATGACTCTCGCCGCCACGCTGGCGCCGCACTCGCCGCAGGTCGACGTGACCGGCGCCTGGGTGGTCATCGTCTGCAGCGCTCTCGTCGCTGGGGTGCTCTGGCTCGGGCGCGACCGGCTTCCCCCGGTGACGCTGCTCGCCGGAATCTCCGTCGGCACGCTGATGATCACCTTCGGCATCTACATCAACGGCGAGCGCGACGGCGGGGCTGTGGCGCTCAACGAGATCTACTACGTCTGGCCGGTCGTCTTCGCCGCCTACTACTTTCCGGTGCGGGCGCTCGTCGCCGAGGTGCTGCTGGTCGCCATGTGCTACGCCGCTGCGCTCTCGATCGTCGCGCCCGGGCCGATCGCGATCACGCGCTGGCTGATCGTCGTCACCATGCTCGCCGGCGTCGGCGGGCTGATCAGCCGGCTGCAGGCGCGCGTCCACGAGCTCGTGTCGCGGCTCTCGGAGACGGCGCGCCGCGACGTGCTGACCGGCCTGCTGAACCGCCGCGGGTTCGAGGAGCGCCTCGACGCCGAGCTCGCCCGCGCTACCCGCGGCGAGCGCCCGATGGCGCTGATCCTCGGCGACGTCGACCGCTTCAAGGTCGTCAACGACCGCCTCGGCCATCCGGCCGGCGACGCCGTGCTCCTGCGGGTGGCGCGCGTCTTCGAGGAGGTCGGGCGGCGCGGCGACACCGTGGCGCGGCTCGGCGGCGAGGAGTTCGTCTTCATCGTGCCGGACGCCGACGCCGAGATGGCGTTCGAGCTCGCGGAGCGGGCGCGGATCGCCCTCGAGTCCAGCTTCGCCGGCGAGCCGATCCCGCTGACCGCCAGCTTCGGCGCCGTCGCCTTCCCTGTCGACGGCACCACCGCCGAGTCGCTGCTCGCCGCCGCCGACCGTGCGCTCTACGCGGCCAAGCACAGCGGCCGCAACCGCTCGCTGTGTGCGAGCGCCGTCGCCTAGCAGCGCGGCTGAGGCCGTCGCCGGCTAGAACATTTTTCTAAAAAAATGTTCTAAGGGCCATGGGTCGACGACCCAGGGTTACGGTCCGCCTCCGGGGGAACAAGCGGAAGGGTGAGCGCGCGCACCGACGACGAGAGCCGAGCGGGCCCGCCGATTGGCGTCGGGATGCTGGGCCACGGCTTCATGGGCAAGGCGCACGCGCACGCTTTCCGGACGGTCGCCTACATGGCTTGGCCGCCGCCGCGGCCCACACGCCTGGTGGCGATCGCCGGGCGGCGGGCCGAGCGCGTCGAGCAGGCCGCGGGCCGTTACGGATTCGAGCGCTCGACCACCGACTGGCGCGAGCTGGTCGCGGATCCCGAGGTCGTCCTGCTCGACAACGCCGGTCCGAACGACCTCCACGCCGAGCCGACCGTCGCGGCGCTGAAGGCTGGCAAGCACGTCCTCTGCGAGAAGCCGCTCGGGCGCACCGCGGACGAGAGCCACGCGATCTGGCGCGCCGCCGTGGCGGCGGGGGTCGTCCACATGTGCGGCTTCAACTACCGCTTCGTCCCCGCGGTGCGGCTGGCGCGCGAGATGATCGAGGCCAGCGAGCTGGGCGAGATCCACCGCTTCCGCGGCTCCTATCTCCAGGACTGGCTCGCCGATCCGCAGGCGCCGCACGGCTGGCGCCTCGACCGCGAGCGCGCCGGGTCGGGCGCGCTCGGCGACATCGGCGCGCACGTCGTCGACGTCGCCCGCTTCCTCGTCGGAGAGATATCGAGCGTCGAGGGCCGTGTGCGGACGGTGGTGGGGGATCGGCCGGGCGGAGCCGTCGACGTCGACGACGCTGCCGAGGCGATCGTCGAGTTCGAGAGCGGCGCCGGCGGGTCGATCTCGGCGTCGCGGCTCTGCCACGGACGCCGGAACTCGCTGACCTTCGAGGTCGACGGGACGCGCGGCTCGCTGGCGTTCGACCTCGAGCGGATCGACGAGCTGCGCGTCTACCTCGACGGCTCACGGCCCGGCGAGCGTGCGCAGGGCTTCCGCCGGGTGCTCGTGACCGAGCGCGATCATCCCTATCTCGAGCACTGGTGGCCGCCGGGCCACGTCCTCGGCTGGGCGGACACCTTCGTCCACGAGATCCACCACCTGCTGGACGCGATCGCGGGCGAGGGCGAGGTCGCGCCGTACGGGGCGACGTTCGAGGACGGCTACCGCGCCGCCGAGGTCTGCGACGCCATCCTGCGCTCGAGCGCGCAACGCGCGCGAGAGCCGGTCGAGTACCGGTAGGGTCGAATCTCCGGCGATCCGAAGATGGAGGGGACAGCGATGGCGAAGGTCCTGTGCGTGCTCTACGACGACCCGGTCGACGGCTTCCCGCCGCGCTACGCCCGCGACGACGTGCCGACGATCGACCGCTATCCCGACGGGCAGACGACCCCGACGCCGAGCGCGATCGACTTCACCCCGGGCGAGCTGGTCGGCAGCGTGTCCGGCGAGCTCGGGTTGCGCCGCTTCCTCGAGGAGGCCGGGCACACCCTGGTCGTCACCTCCGACAAGGACGGTCCGGACTCGCGCTTCGAGCGCGAGCTGCCGGACGCCGACGTCGTGATCTCACAGCCGTTCTGGCCCGCCTACCTGAGCGCCGAGCGGATCGCCAAGGCGCCGCGGCTGAAGCTCGCCATCACCGCCGGCATCGGCTCCGACCACGTCGACCTCGACGCGGCGATCGCCGGCGACGTCACGGTCGCCGAGGTCACCTACAGCAACAGCATCAGCGTCTCCGAGCACGTCGTGATGATGATCCTCGGACTGGTGCGCAACTACATCCCGTCCTACCGCCAGGTCGTCGACGGCGGCTGGAACATCGCCGACTGCGTCGCGCGCTCCTACGACGTCGAGGGGATGCAGGTCGGGACCGTCGCCGCCGGAAGGATCGGCACGGCGGTGCTGCGGCGGCTGGCGCCGTTCGACGTCGGCCTGCACTACACCGACCGTCACCGGCTGCCCGCCGAGGTCGAGCGCGAGCTCGGCCTGACCTTCCACGACACGGCCGAGGACATGGTCGGAGTCTGCGACGTGGTCACGATCAACGCGCCGCTGCACCCCGAGACCGAGCACCTCTTCGACGACGCGCTGATCGCCAGGATGAAGCGCGGCGCCTATCTCGTGAACACCGCCCGCGGGAAGATCTGCGACCGCGACGCGATCGTCCGCGCGCTCGAGAGCGGCCAGCTGGCGGGCTACGCCGGCGACGTCTGGTTTCCCCAGCCGGCCCCGGCCGACCACCCCTGGCGCACGATGCCGAACCACGGCATGACGCCGCACATCTCGGGGTCCTCGCTGTCGGCGCAGGCCCGCTACGCGGCGGGCACGCGCGAGATCCTCGAGTGCTGGCTCGCGGGCCGTCCGATTCGCGAGGAGTACCTGATCGTCGACGGGGGTGGCCTGGCCGGGGCCGGCGCGCACTCCTACAGCGCCGGCAAGTCCCGCTAGAGCAGGATGATCAGGATGACGATGATCAGCAGCGCGGTGCCGATTCCGATGTACATATGACGCTCCTCCGTTCGGGACCAGTGGTCGATTTCACCACTGGAGTGCCCCGCATCGAGCGTCTTGAACCCTCGCCGGCGCGGAGCGCCTACTCCTCGTGCGAGAAGTGCAGGGAGACGGTGGTCCCGCTCTCGCCGGCGACGATGTCGACGGCGTCGCAGAGCTGACGAGCGATCGGCAGGCCCCAGCCGCTGACCGCGCCCTGGGCCGGGGGCAGCCAGCCGGCCAGCGGGTGAGGAGCCCAGTCGCCGCCGTCCGAGACCTGGCAGACGATCTCGTCGTCCTCGCTCCAGACGGTGGCCCGCGCCTCGTCGCCGCCATGGCGGAGCGCGTTCGCGGCCACCTCGCTCGCCGCCAGGACGAGATCCTCGACGCGCTCGTTCGGGACGGCGAGCTCGCGACCGTAGTCGGTGAGCAGGCGACGCAGCGTGGGCACGTCGAGCGCCAGGTCGACCGCGTCGGCGGGCGGGGCCGGTTGCGGTCCGGCGACGAACCGCTCGGGCGCCACGAAGTGCGGGCAGGGAACGGGCGCGCCGCCCGCCTCGACCCGCTCCGGATGCGTCGCGACCGCGTAGCCGAGGATCTCGTCGGGCAGGCTCGAGCTGTCGTAGAGGCAGACGAAGCTCATCGGAGCCCTGGCCAAGGCCAGGTTGACGATTGACTCGTAACGCGCCCACTGGCGCACCACGGCGGGCGAGCCGTCCCAGACCGGCTCTCCCATCGCGCTCAGCCCGCCGCCGGGAGACAGGTCGGCGACCATCCGGTTGAACGCTTGGAGCCGCTCGTAGGGTCGCGTCATCCACTCGCCGGTGTCCTCGAGGCGCATCCGGTCGGCGTCGCTGCCGAGCTCCTCGCGCAGGGCGTCGACGTTCGGCTGCCTGGTGGCCGCGAAGACCGTGTCGCCGCGCTCGAGCCCGGCCCGGGCGAACGGCGCCATCGAGGCCACGAAGTCGTCCGGCGAGCCGTAGAGGAACGCCTGGTGCGACAGCGGCCGGATGTGCTCGACGGATCGCTCCAACGTGCCTGACAGACGGATCGACTCCCCTCCCGCTCGACCGCCTGAGTGTAGCCGTGCCCTCCGATCGGGAAAGGGCGCAACTGAGACACGACGCTCGGGAGGCCGCTTGGAGCAGCGGGTCGATCGAGAGCGGCGCGAGCTGCGCGAGGAGCGGCTCGAGCGGGGACGGCGAGCCGCTCGGCGGCGGTTGCGCCCTAGGCTGGCCGCGTGCTCGAGGACGTCGTCGGATCGCTGCGCTGCCCGCACTGCCTCGGCGATCTCACGCTCGGCGACGGCGTCGCCCGCTGTACTTCGGGCCACGCGTTCGACGTCGCGCGACAGGGCTACCTCAACCTGCTCCCGGGCGATGCCAGGACCGGGACCGCCGACACCGCGGCGATGGTGCGCGCTCGCGACGAGTTCCTCGCCGCCGGCCACTACACCGGTATCGCGGACGCCGTAGCGGCTGCCTGCGCGGCTGTGGCTGCCGATTCGAGCGCGAGCGACGCGACGAGCGGCGAGGAGCGCGATGGCGGACGTTCGGGCGCGAGCGACGGCCCCGCGATCGACGTCGGCGCCGGGACGGGCTACTACCTCGCGGCGGCACTCGACCGGCTGCCCGGCCGCCCCGGTCTGGCGCTCGACATCTCGAAGCACGCGCTGCGCCGGGCGGCGCGCGCCCATCCCCGCATCGGCGCGGTCGGCTGCGATGCCTGGCGCGGGCTGCCGGTGCGCGACGGCGCGACCGACCTCGCACTGAGCGTCTTCGCGCCGCGCGATCCGGCCGAGCTGGCTCGCGTCCTCGTCCCGCAGGGGGCGCTGATCGTCGTCACGCCGACGCGGCGCCACCTCGCCGAGCTGGTCTCCGCGGTCGGGATGCTCACCGTCCAGGAGCGCAAGCGCGAGCGGCTGGAGGGCAAGCTCGCCGGCCTGTTCGCGGCCGTGGAGGAGACGGCGATCGAGTCGCGACTCTCGCTCGGGCACGGCGACCTGCTGGCGCTGGTAGTGATGGGACCGAGTGCGAGGCATCTCGGCGAGCAGGACGTCGCCGCGCGGGTGGGCGAGCTGCCGGATCCGTTCGAGGTGACGCTCTCGGTGCGGCTGGCGACCTACCGGCGCCTGCCGGGGTCGTCCGTGGCGACGAGACCCGCCGACCGCGCCGGTGGCGGCGACACCTCCCAGCCCTAGGATGGCGATCGTGACGCGCGCTGAGCGGGCTCGGATCGGGGACAGGCTCGAGCGGGCTCTCGAGGATCACATCGACGTCGAGCACGAGCTCGAGCGAGCTCAGGGGGCCGAGCCGTCCGGCCCGCGCCTGCGCCGCACGCTGATCTGGCTCGCGATCACCGGGGTGTCGCTGTATCTGGTCGCGCCCGGACTGCTCGACACGCTGTCCTCGTGGCGCGACATCGACGAGCTGGCGCCCGCCTGGCTGCTCGGGATGGCCGCGCTCCAGGCGGCCTCGCTCGGCTGTCTGTGGACCGTGCAGCGGCTTGCCGTCCATGCCGCCGGCTGGTACCCGGTCGTGGCCTCGCAGCTCGCCGGCAACGCGATCGCCAAGGTGGCGCCCGCCGGCGGGGCGATCGGCGCGGCGCTGCAGTACCGGATGCTGGTCCAGTCCGGCGTCGAGCCGTCGCGGGCGGTCGCCGGGCTGACGGCCGCGAACCTGCTGCTCTTCACCGTCGTCCTCGGCCTGCCGGTCCTCGCCGTGCCGGTGATCCTCGGCGGCTCGGTGAACCGCAGCCTCGTCGCCGCGACAGCGTTCGGCGCCGCCGTCTTCGTCGGGCTGTTCGTTCTCGGCGTGCTGCTGCTGGCGCTCGACGGTCCGCTCGCCTGGATCGGTCGCATGGCCGAGCGGCTGCGCAACCGCCTCCGCCTGCGTCGTCGCCTCGAGCCGCTGCACGGGCTGCCGGCGCGGCTCGTGCGCGAGCGCGACCGGCTGCTCGCGACGCTCGGCCCGAGCTGGCGCGAGGCGCTCGCGGCGAGCGTCGGGCGCTGGGCGTTCGACTACGGCTCGCTGCTCGCCGCCCTGGCCGCGGTCGGCTCGACTCCGCGGGCCGCGCTCGTCCTGCTGGCGTTCGTCGCCGCACAGCTCCTCACCCAGGTTCCCTTCACCCCGGGCGGGCTCGGCTTCGTCGAGGCAGGCCTGACCGCCACCTTGACCCTCGCCGGCGTCCCTCCCGGCAAGGCGGTGCTCGCGACCTTCGCCTACCGCCTCTTCACCTACTGGCTGCCGCTGCCGCTCGGGCTGGTCGGCGCCGCCCTGCACCGCCGCCGCTACGGCCGCGAAGCGCTGGCCTCCTGAGCCGCCCTCGCCGAGCAGCGCCACGAAGCTCGCCCGCCCCCAGCACCGATGGAAGTTTGTAGGGGCCAGGGCCCAGTCAATCTTCCACTCGTGCCGAAACCGAGCCCAGCCGGACCGTCGTCAAGAGTCGGTCCAAAGTTCGGATGGAAGTTTGTAGGGGCTAGGGCCCAGTCGATCTTCCACTCTTGCCGAAGCCGAGCCCAGCCGGACGATCGTCAAAAGTTCGGTCCAAAGTTCGGGTGGAGGTTTGTGGGGGTCAGGGCCCAGTCGATCTTCCACTCGCTTCTACGCGGTCAGGGAGGGCGAGGTCTTCGCCCAGGCGAGGGCGGCGGCGGCGAGCGCGGCGGCGGCGGCGAGGACGAGGCCGGAACGGGGACCGGCGGTCTGCGCCAGCCAGCCGACGAGCGGACCGCCGATCGGCGTTGAGCCGAGGAAGACGACCGAGTAGAGCGCCATCACGCGGCCGCGCATCGCGGGCTCGACCTCGAGCTGCAGCGTCGAGTTGACGCCCGCGGCGAAGGTGACGGCGGAGGCTCCGACGAGGGCGAGCGCGATCACGACGAAGGTCAGGCTCGAGAGACCTGCCGCGAGCAGGGAGAACCCGGCGAAGGCGGCGCTGGCCCCGATCAGCAACTGGCTCGAGACTCGCGCGCGAGCGCCCGAGACGAGTGCGCCGGCGAGCGAGCCGACGGCCATCGAGCTTGCCAGCAGCGCGTAGGTCTGAGGCCCGCCGTCGAAGGTGAAGCGGGCGAGCAGCGGCAGCAGCACCTGGAAGTTGAAGCCGAGCGTGCTGACCAGCGCCATCATCGCTAGCGGCACCGCCAGCGCGGGCGTGCGAGCGACGTAGCGGAGCGCCGCACGGAGGGCGCCGCGCTCGCGCGCCACCGGGCGCGGGCGGTCGAGCGCGGCGGGCTCCATCCGGCGCAGCGCGATCAGCATCGCCGCGAAGGTGGCGGCGTTGAGCAGGAAGCACGGGCCGACCCCGGCGGTCGCGATCACCACGCCGGCGACGGCCGGACCGATCAGGCGTGCGCAGTGGACGATCACGCTGTTCAGGCTGACCGCGTTGACGACGCGATCGGCGCCGACCATCTCGATCACGAAGCTCTGGCGGGTCGGGTTGTCGAGCGCGTTGACCGTGCCGCGCGCGAACACCAGCGCCATCACCATCCAGGGCTCGACGGAGCCGCTGGCCACGAGCGCCCACAGCGCCAGCGACGGGACGACCATCGCGACCTGAGTGACCATCAGCAGCCGGCGCTTGTCGAAGCGGTCGGCGAGCAGGCCGCCGTAGGCGCCGAACAGCAGGATCGGCGCGAACTGCAGCGCCGTCGTCAGCCCGACCGCCACGCCGCTGTTCGTCAGCTGCAGGATCAGCCACATCTCGGCGACGATCTGCATCCAGTTGCCGCTCAGCGAGACGACCTGCCCGGCGAAGTAGCGCCGGTAGTTCGGGACGCTCAGCGAGTCGAACGGACGACGCAGGGCGGCGGTCACCGGCGACCGTCCTCGAGCAGGCGCTCGAGAACGCTCGCGGCGCGCTCGAGCGCGACCAGATCCTCGGGCGGGAGATCGCGCAGGCGGCGCGCGAGGTACTCGTTCTTGCGCTTGCGAATCCTTCCGAGCAGATCCCGCCCAGCGGGCGTCGCGGCGATCAGCGTGACGCGCCGGTCGCTCGGATCGATCGCACGGTCAACGAGCCGCTCGGCCTCCAGGCGCGCGACGATCCGCGTCGCCGCGGGCCGTTTGATCGCCTCCCGCTCGGCGAGCTCGCTCGGCGTCAGCGGTCCCCAGGCCTCGATCGTCGCCAGGGCGGCCGTCAGCGACGGGCTCAACCCGGTGCTCGCCTCCTGGCGCAGGCGGCGAGCGGTCCGGACGATCGCCAGCCGCAGCCTGGCCGCCAGCTCGATGTGCCCGCTCGGAGCCGGCGGAGCGACGGGCCCGCTCGAAGCGACCGTGGTGCGGGTGTCCGGGGAAGTCATTGCCTTGGGTAATTACCTTAGCGAATGAGCTTCCACATGCTCGACCGCCTCCAACCGCGAGAGCTTCCCTCCGAGACGCGCTCGGGATCGAGTGGAAGATTGACCGGGCTCTAGGCCCGACAAACTTCCATCCGTGCCGGATGAGCTCCTGCGGTTGGTCCGGGGCGGGCGGGCGCGAGTCGTGCCGGATGAGCTCGCTGAGATCAGCCAGGCAGGCTCGCCCGTACCTGATACACCGAGATCGTTCCGTTCAGGAAGGCGTTGCGGGCCGCGCGGAGGTAGAGGCGCCAGACGCGCAGGCGCTCCCGACCGGCGATGCGCTCGGCAGCGGCCAGATCGCGGTCGAGGTTGTCGTGCCAGTGGCGCAGCGTCTCGGCGTAGTCCTCGGCGAAGCCCTCGACGTGGTGGGTGACGAAGCCGGCGCGCTCGAGCGCCAGCAGGACGCGTGAGAGCTGGAGCGTCTCGCCGTCGGGGAAGACGTAGCGGTCGTTGAACGAGCCGGGGTCCGGATCGGTGTGGCGCAGCCGGGCGATGCCGTGGTTGAGCAGCCGCCCGCCCGGCTTCAGCAGCGCCGCCAGCTGGCGCGCGTAGAGGTCGATCCGGTTCTCGCCGACGTGCTCGACCATGCCGATGCTGGCGACCGCGTCGAAGCGCTCGCCGCCCAGCTCGCGATAGTCGGCGACGCGGATCTCGATCCTGTCGGAGAGGCCGGCGTCGGCCACCCGGCTCCGGGCCAGCTCCGCCTGCGCGGGGGACAGCGTGATCCCGACCACGCGCGCCCCGTGGCGGCTCGCGGCGTGGATCGCGAAGGACCCCCAGCCGCAGCCGACGTCGAGCACGGTGTCGCCCTCGCCCAGCGCCAGCTTCTGACAGACGAGCTCGAGCTTGGCCTCCTGCGCCTGCTCGAGCGTTTCGGCGCCGCGCGAGAAGATCGCACAGCTGTAGGTCATCGAGTCGTCGAGGAACAGCTCGAAGAACTCGTTGCCGACGTCGTAGTGGTGGCGCACTGCGCGCTCGTCGCGTTCGCGGCTGTGGCGCTGGCCGTGCGGCTTGAGCTCCGATCTCGGGACGCGCGGCGGTCGCACGACGCCCATCGCGCGGGCCGCCGCCAGCGTCAGCCGGGCGCGCGCACGGCCGCCGATCGGCGGCGGCTCCCAGGTGTCGACGACCTTCATCACGGCCGTCAGGTCGTCGACGTCGAGCTCGCCGGTGACATAGGCGCGGCCGAGCCCCAGCTGGCCGGGGGCGCGAACGAGGTGCGCCAGCGCGCGCGGCGAGTTGACGGTGAAGCGCGGCCCGCCGCCGTCCGCGGTGGCGGGAATCGTCGTGCCGTCCCAGAGCTCGACCGAGAAGGGGCGCTGCGGCAGCGCCCGAGCGATCTCCTCGCGCAGCGGACCTGTCGTGGTCAGCGCCATCGAAGCAGCGTAACCGGCTCTGCCCGCAGGCTCAAAGGGCGGGGCCGAGTGGTTCCCGCCGATCGGGGGTACGCAGGCGGGGTGTCGACTTTTCTGGCGATCTACCTCAACGACCACCTCGCCGGGTCGACCGCGGGCGTCGAGTTGGCGCGCCGCGCGCGCGGATCGAACGAGGGCAGCGAGCTCGGCGCGTTCCTGACGACGCTGACCGCCGAGATCGAGGAGGACCGCGCGACGCTCGAGGAGATCATGGACGCGGTCGGCGCCGGCCGCGACCGCCTCAAGGTGGCCGCCGGCTGGGCGACCGAGAAGGCCGGCCGGCTGAAGCTCAACGGCCGCCTGCTCGGCTACTCGCCGCTCAGTCGCGTGGTCGAGCTGGAGGGGCTTTCGCTCGGACTCGAGGGAAAGAAGGCCCTCTGGCGGATGCTGCGCTCGCTCGACGACACGCGGCTCGCGGCCTTCGACTTCGACGCCCTGATCGCCCGAGCGGAGCGCCAGCGCGAGGGAGTCGAGCGCCGCCGCCTCGACGCCGGGCGCGAGGAGCTCGCGGCCGATGCGTCGTAACTGCCGCGCTCAGCGCGCTGCGGCCTTCGCCCGCCGCGCGGTTCGCACGCGGTCGGTCTGGTCGAGCACCAGCTTGCGCATCCGCACGATCGCCGGAGTGACCTCGACGCACTCGTCCTCGCGCACGTGCTCGAGCGCCTCGTCGAGCGACAGCTCGCGCTTCGGCGAGAGCCGCACCAGCACGTCGGCGTTCGAGGTGCGCATGTTGGTGAGGTGCTTCTCCTTGACGGCGTTGACGTTGAGGTCCTCGGGCCGTGAGCTCTCGCCGACGATCATGCCCTCGTAGACCTCCTCGCCGGGGCCGACGAACAGGGTGCCGCGCTCCTCGAGGTTGAACAGCGCGTAGCTGGCGGTGGTGCCCGGGCGGTCGGCGACCAGCGAGCCGGTCGAGCGCGTCCGCATCTCGCCCGCCCACGGCTGCCAGCCGTCGAAGACGTGGTGCATGATGCCGCTGCCGCGGGTCTCGGTCAGGAATTCGCTGCGGAAGCCGATCAGCCCGCGCGCCGGGACGAGGTAGTCGATCCGCACCCAGCCGGTGCCGTGGTTGGCCATGTGCTGGAGGCTCCCCTTGCGCCCGGCGAGGATCTGCGTGATCGCGCCGACGTACTCCTCGGGAGTGTCGATCGTCAGCCGCTCGACCGGCTCGTGGAGCTTGCCCTTGACCTGGCGCGTGACGACCTGCGGCTGGCCGACGGTCAGCTCGAAGCCCTCGCGGCGCATCGTCTCGACGAGGACCGCGAGCTGCAGCTCGCCGCGGCCCTGGACCTCCCAGGCGTCCGGCCGCTCGGTCGGGTTGACGCGCAGCGAGACGTTGCCGACCAGCTCGCGCTCGAGCCGCGCTTCGACTTGGCGGGCCGTCAGCTTGCTGCCGTCCTGGCCGGCGAGCGGCGAGGTGTTGACGCCGACGATCACCGACAGCGACGGCTCGTCGATCGAGATCGCCGGCAGCGGCCGCGGATCGTCGCGGTCGGCGAGCGTCTCGCCGATCGTGATCTCCGCGACGCCGGCGATCGCGATGATCTCGCCCGGCCCGGCCTCCTGGGCGTCGATCCGGTCGAGCGCCTCGGTGACGTAGAGGTTGGTGATCGTCACCGGCTCGATGCTGCCGTCGGTGCGGCACCAGGCGACCTGCTGGCCCTGGCGGATCGTCCCCTGGCGCACGCGGCAGAGCGCGAGCCGGCCGACGTAGGGCGAGGCGTCGAGGTTCGTGACGTAGGCCTGGAGCGGATGGCCGTCCTCGTACTCGGGCGCCGGGATGTGGCTGACGATCAGGTCCATCAGCGGCTTCAGGTCGGCCCCCTCGGCGCCCTCCTCGAGCGCCGCCCAGCCGTCCTTCGCGTTCGTGTAGACGATCGGGAAGTCGATCTGCTCCTCGTCGGCGTCGAGGTCGAGGAACAGCTCGTAGACCTCGTCGATCACCTCGCCGATCCGCGCGTCGGGCCGGTCGACCTTGTTGACCACGAGGATCACCGGCAGCCGTGCCTCGAGCGCCTTGCGCAGCACGAAGCGCGTCTGGGGCAGCGGGCCCTCGGAGGCGTCGACGAGCAGCAGCACTCCGTCGACCATCGTCAGCCCGCGCTCGACCTCGCCGCCGAAGTCCGCGTGGCCCGGCGTGTCGATGATGTTGAGCTTCGTGCCGTCGTAGTCGACGGCGGTGTTCTTGGCGAGGATCGTGATCCCCTTCTCGCGCTCGAGGTCCATCGAGTCCATCACGCGGACGGCGACGTCCTGGCCCTTGCGAAAGGCGCCGGACTGCCAGAGCATCGCGTCGACGAGCGTCGTCTTGCCGTGATCGACGTGCGCGACTATCGCGACGTTACGTATGTCTTCCCTCCTAGACACGACGCGCAAATTTACACGGACCGGCGAAAGGCTCGTCGCCGGCGGCGTTTGATCCTCGGCCCGAGGGGAACGGTTCGAGTGTGCCAACCGTCGCTCAGCCAGGCCGCGAGCATCTCCGCCGTCTGGCCCAGCTGCAGGGCGACGGAGGGTGCGTCCTCAGCGTCTACGTCAACCTCGACCCGAGCGAGTTCGCGACCGGTCCGGCGCGCTCGAGCGCGTTGACCTCCGCGGCCGATGCGGCGTCGCGGGCGGTCGAGGAGCGCGACGGCCTCTCGCACGAGGCTCGCGTCGGGTTGCGCGAGGACGTCGAGCGCATTCGCAGCTACGCGGGGTCGGCGGACTTCGACGGCACCCATGGGCTGGCGATCTACGCCGCCGGTCGGTCGGGGCTGTTCGAGGTCCTCCACCTTCCCCATCCGGTGGAGAACTCCGTCGTCGTCGACCGCTCGCCGCACGTCGCCCCGCTGGTCGGCGAGCCCAACGGCGCCTGGTGCGTCCTGCTGGTGAACCGCCGCAACGCGCGGATCCTGCGCGGCGGTCCCGAGGAGTTGCACGACGTCGAGCAGATCAGCGACGACGTTCCCGGTCAGCACGACCAGGGCGGCTGGTCCCAGTCCCGCTACGAGCGCCACATCGACGAGCAGGCGCGGCGCCACCTCAAGCGCGTGGCGACGAGGCTGGCCCAGCGCCGTCAGCGCGGGGACTTCGACCACCTGCTCGTCGGCGGCCCGGAGGACGCCTACAGCGAGTTCCTCGAGCTGCTCGACCACGAGCTGCACGAGTGCCTGCGCGGCCGGGTCAACATCGACGTCGAGAACACCGCTCCCGGCGACGTCGTGCGGGCGGCGGCCGAGCCGATGCGCGAGTACGAGCGCCGGCGCCAGGACGAGCTGCTCGCCCGGCTCCAGGAGGGGCTCGGCACCGGCGGTCGCTCCGCGGCCGGCCTCGGCAACGTCCTCGACTGCCTCAACGAGCAGCGCGTCGAGACGCTGTTGATCGACGCCGGCACGGCCGCTCCCGGAGCCCGCTGCCCGAGCTGCGGCTGGCTCGGATCGGCCGACGGGGGCGAGTGCCCGGCCGACGGGACCTCGCTCGACCGCTGCGCCGACGTCGTCGAGCCCGCCGTCGAGCGCGCCCTCGCTCAGGACGCCGAGGTGATCCGCCTCCACGACCGCCCCGAGCTCGCCCAGCACAGCGGCATCGCCGCGATCCTGCGCTTCTAGGCGCTCACGGCAGACAACGTGTCGCGAGGCTGTCGCAGTCGTCGGCGTTCCGTTACGCACACCGGTGCTACATTTTGTGCATGCGACGCTCCGACGTATCCGCCCGCGACCTTCGCAACCACACGCGCGACGTCCTTCGACGCGCGGAGAGCGGCGAGCCGGTTCGGATCACGGTCAACCGGCAACCGGTGGCCGAGCTTCGGCCGATCGAGGACCGGCCGTCTTGGATCTCGGGGGCGGCGATGGAGCAGGCGATCGCCTCGGCGCCGGCGGATCGGAAGCTGCTCGACGATCTCGCCTCGCTGAGAGAGCAAGTCGTCGACGATCGATGACGCGCGCGCTGCTGGATACCTCGGTCTTCGTGGCCGAGGAGCAGGGGCGTCCGCTGGCGCAACCCCTCCCGGACGAGGTCGCCGTGTCCGTGGTCACGCTCGCGGAGCTCGAGACGGGCGTCCTCGTGACGACGGACGAGAGCGTACGTGCGGCTCGCATGCAGACCCTGCTCGCGGTCAGGGAGCGCGCGGCTGGACTGCCCGTCGATCAGCGTGTGGCGTCCGCCTACGCGCGGCTCGCCTCAGCGGCCTTGCGCCAGGGCAGGAAGCCGCGCGTCCAGGACACCTGGATAGCGGCGACCGCGCTCGTCCACGAGGCCGAGGTCTGGACTCAGGACGACGACTTCACCGAGTTCGCGGACGTCGACGTGGTGCAGGTCTAAGGCGCCGACGCCGCGCCGGCGCTCGGGCCAGGGCGGTCAGTTCGCGCGGTTCGCCTCGGGCGACGGGCCCGCGCCGCCGACGGCGCCCTGCATGATCGTCTCGATCCACTGCAGCTCGCGCTCGCCGAGCTCGACGTCGAGGGCGCCGGCGCTCTCCTCGATGTGCTCGGCGCTGCGCGAGCCGACGATCGCCACGTGGACGGCGGGGTGGGCGAGCGTCCAGGCGATCGCGAGCTGGCCGACCGTGCAGCCGACCTCGTCCGCGACCTCCGCGAGCTCGCGCACCACCTCTAGGTTCTGTGCGAGCGCGGGGCCGGAGAACAGCGGGCTGGCGCTGCGCCAGTCGTCGTCGGCGAACTCGGTGTCCTCGTCGATCGAGCCGGTCAGCAGGCCGTGGGCGAGCGGGCCGTAGACGAGCACGCCGACGTCGTTCTCCATGCACCACTGCAGCACTCCGCTCTCGATCTCGCGCTCGAACAGGTGATAGGGCGGCTGGGTCGTCTCTACAGGCAAGGTCTCGGAGAACTCCTCCATCTGCTCGGCGGAGAAGTTCGACACGCCGACGTGGCGGATCTTGCCCTGCTCGACGAGCTCGGCCAGCGCCTCGGCCGTCTCGCCGAACGGCGTGCCGCGATCGGGCCAATGCACCTGGTACAGATCGATGAACTCGACGCCGAGCGCCTCGAGGCTCTGCTCGACGCCCCGGCGCAGCCAATCGGGCCTCGAGTCCTCCTCGACGCCGCCCGCCACGGGCCGCAGCCCGCCCTTCGTCGCGATCACCACGTCCTCGCGCGAGTCGCGCAGCTCGTCCTCGAGCGCTCGTCCGAGCAGCCGCTCGGAGGTCCCGAAGCCATACGCCTGCGCCGTGTCGAAGAAGTTGATCCCCAGCTCCCGCGCGTGGCGGATCGCCTCGATCGCCCTACGCTCGTCGAACGCTCCCCACTCGCCCCCGAGCTGCCAAGTGCCGAACGCGATCGGCGACACCCGCAGCTCGCTGCGACCCAGCCGCACGCGGGTCGAGATCGACGTGGACGCCATCTCCGGCGAGTGCCCGCACGTCGCCGCGGCGAAACGCTCGCTCGCGCCACTGCCCGCCCCGCTGGAGTCCATTTGGACGCTTGGGCACACCAGGGTGTGTCCAAACGTCCGAATGGATCCTGGCGCAGGCGCGCGTGCGTTCCGTCCTGTCGCTGCGCAACGCTGGGCAACTCGATGAAGACGAAGGAGAACGACTGATGGGCGAGCTCTGGCTCTTGATCGGCCTGGCGCTCGGCGCCGGCGCCGTCTACCTGGTCATGCGCGGGCGCGTCGACCACGAGCGGCGGGCCGCCGAGGAGAAGGTCGGGTCGGTCATGCAGGCCAAGGACGAGCTGGCGAACCAGTTCACGGCGCTGTCGACGGCGGCGCTCGAGCAGAACAACGCCCGCTTCATTCAGCTCGCCGAGCAGCGGCTGAAGGAACAGCAGATCGCCGGTAAGACCGAGCTCGACGCCCAGAAGCGTGGCGTCGAGCAGCTCGTCAAGCCGGTCGAGGAGAAGCTGGCGGCCGTCGACAAGGTGCTGCGAGACATGGAGAAGGAGCGCGCGGAGGCGTACGGGGGAATCCGCCGCCAGCTGGTGACCGTCGCGGAGACCCAGCAGCAGCTCCACTCCGAGACGGCGAACCTGGTCACCGCGCTGCGCGCCCCGCACGTGCGCGGCCGCTGGGGTGAGGTCCAGCTCCGGCGGGTCTGCGAGATGGCGAACATGGTCGAGTACTGCGACTTCGTCAGCCAGGAGTCCGTCCAGGGCGACGATGGCCTGCTGCGTCCCGACGTGGTGGTCAAGCTGCCGGGCGGCAAGGACGTAGTGGTCGACGCCAAGGCGCCGCTGTCCGCCTACCTCGACGCCGTCGAGGCGAAGGACGACGCCGAGCGAGAGTCGCATCTCGACAACTACGCCCGCCACGTCAAGAGCCACATCGACAAGCTGTCGGCGAAGGCGTACAACGCGCAGTTCGACTCCTCGCCGGAGTTCGTCGTGATGTTCCTTCCCGGCGAGGTCTTCTACTCGGCGGCGCTGGAGCGGATGCCGGACCTGATCGAGCGCTCGGTCGAGCAGTCGGTGCTGATCGCGACGCCGACGACGCTGATCGCCCTCTTGAAGGCCGTCGCCTACGGCTGGCGACAGGAGCGGATGGCCGAGTCCGCGGAGCAGGTGTCGAAGCTCGGCCGGGAGCTGCATCAGCGGGTCGGCAAGCTCAGCGAGCGGTTCGTGACCCTCGGCCGGCGCCTGGAGTCGTCGGTGAACGCCTACAACGAGACGGTGGCGACGTTCGAGACCCGCGTGCTCGTGTCGGCCAGGCGCTTCGACGATCTCGGGGCGGCGTCCGACGGTGCGAAGCTGGACGGTCCCCAGCCCGTCGAGGTCCTGGCGCGGCGCCTTCGAGTGGTCGAGGACGTCGACGACGACGAGCCGCTGCGCGAGCTGCCGGCCGCGCCCGAGGACCTGCTCTAACTCGGGTTCGAGAACGCGGGCGAGGGGTAGGCTGACCCCATGATCGGATTCATCGCAGCCGGCATCGTGATCGGCATCCTCGCCCGCCTCATCCTTCCCGGCCGTCAGCGGATCGGGATCCTGATGACGATCCTCGCCGGCGTGCTCGGCTCGATCGTCGGCGGAGTGATCGCCAACGCGCTCGGGACCGGTGGCATCTGGGAGCTCAACTTCATCGGCTTCGTCGCCGCCACCGGGGCGGCGGTGCTGTTCGTCGCGGCGGCCGAGGGCCTGCAGCTCGGCCCGGGCGCCGACCGGCGCCGGCTTGGGCGCTGACGCCCACGTGCCAGGGCTTTCCGGCCTAGCCTGCTAGCGTCTCGTCGGTCGAGTGCCGCTGTGGCGCTCGAGAGAGCCCGTCCTTTGCTGCGTTCTGCGCGTCCGGGGTAGTGGGATCTCCCCGTCGCATTCAAGGAGTCGCAGTCAATGTCTCAGCAGTCCTTCGCCGATCTCGGCGTGTCCGATCCCGTGCTGTCCGCGCTCGAGGCGCGTGGCTTCACGGAGCCCTTCGCCGTGCAGCGCCTCGTCATCGAGGACGTCCTCGCCGGCCATGACGTGCTCGCTCAGTCGCCGACCGGGTCGGGCAAGACGCTCGCCTTCGGCGTGCCGATGATCGACCGCATCGCGGCCGACTCGCGTCGTCCCGCCGGCCTGATCCTCGCCCCGACGCGCGAGCTCGCCTGCCAGATCGTCGACGAGCTGCACTCGGTCGCGCACTCGCGCGCCCTGTCGGTCCAGCCGGTCTACGGCGGCGTCGGCATCCAGGCCCAGGCCCGCAAGGCCGCCCGCGCCCACATCGTCGTCGCCACGCCCGGGCGCCTCGAAGACCTGATCCAGCGCCGCGAGCTGACGCTCGAGCACGTCCAGGTGCTGGTGCTCGACGAGGCCGACCGGATGCTCGACATGGGCTTCAAGCCGGCCGTCGACCGGATCGTCAAGCAGACGCCGCGCGACCGCCAGACGCTGTTCTTCTCCGCGACGCTCGACGGCGCCCCGGGCCAGGTCGCCGCGTCCTACACCCACGACGCGAGGCGCCACGTGCACACGCCGAGGGTCGAGCGCAAGGCCGACGTGCAGCACCGCTTCGTGCACCTCGCCCACACCGACAAGCTCGCCGCCCTGGTGCGCGAGCTGCGCGATCCCGAGCGCGGCCGCACGCTCGTCTTCGTGCGCACCAAGCGCGGAGCCGACCGCCTCGTTCAGCGGCTCGCCAAGAACGGCGTCAAGGCCGCCGCGATGCACGGCAACAAGTCGCAGTCGCAGCGTCAGAAGGCGCTCGCGAACTTCGAGTCCGGTCGTGTCGACACGCTCGTCGCGACCGACGTCGCGGCGCGCGGGATCGACGTGCCGGACGTCACCCACGTGATCAACTTCGACGCGCCCGAGGACCGCGACGCCTACGTGCACCGCGTCGGGCGCACCGGCCGCGCCGGTCGCACCGGCGCCGGCGTCAGCTTCGTGATGGCCGATCAGGCGCAGGACATGCGGCGCATCGCCCATGCGCTCGACCTGCACGGCGAGTTCGACGGTGCCCCCGGCGCGCCGAGCGCTCCGGCGAAGCGCGATCACGATCGCTCGCCGCACAACCACAGCGGTCCGCCGCGCCAGCGGCGCAACCGCAATCGCAGCCGTAGCCGTACCGGCAGCCGTTAGGCGCCCTCTCCCCGGCTCGCTCGCGGGCCGGGGAGAACTCGAACGGTCCTAGCCGTGCGCGGCGCCCGCCGCGGCGACGCTATTCCCCGTCGCGCGAGTCGCTCGACGCCCCGGCCGGCAGCAGCGCATAGAGCCGGGTGCGACCGTCGATGCCCTTGAGGTTGCGCCGTCGCGACCGACGCCACTCGTAGCGGTCCGCGGCCAGCTCGACGACCGGCTCGGTGGCGTAGATGCGTCCCGGCTTGCCGGCGTCCGCGACGCGGCTGGCGAGGTTGACCGTCGAGCCGAACCAGTCGCCGGCGCGCGGCGTAGCGGGTCCGTAGGCGATGCCCACGCGCAGCTGCGGGAAGCCGTTTCCCTCGCCGTCGGTCGCGGCGACGAGCGCCTGGATCGTGTCGAGCATCGGCTCGACCTCCCACGAGACCAGCATCACCGCGTCGCCGATCGTCTTGACGAGCTGCGTCGGCCGAACGATCGAGGCGGTGGCGAGCTCCGCGAGCCGCGTGGCGATCTGCCCCAGCTCCTCGGTCGGCACGCCCTGCCCGAGCTTCGTGTAGCCGACCAGGTCCGCGAACGCGACCGCGACGTCGCGTGTGCCCGCCAGCCGGCCGGCGTCGCGCTCGGCCTCGGTCACGAGGTCGCTGCGGATGCCGTCGCGCAGCTGCGCGCGGAAGAGCGAGTCGAGCACCGCCGCCATCTCGGGCGCCAGGGCGTCGGCGGCCTGGACATAGCGCAGCGCCAGCGTCAGGTCGGTGTCGCCGGGCTGCATGACCGTCGTCACCACCATCCGCCGCACCGCCTCGGTCGTCTGCAGCATGCCCTGGCCGGCGACGCGCGCGACCTCGAGCGCGCCTTCGCGCGGGATGCCCGCGTCGAGGAAGAAGCGGATCCGCTTCGCGAGCGCGATGTCGTCGTCGGTGTAGGCGCGTTCGCGCGGCGCGGGGGCCGGACGGCCGTTGGCCTGCATCAGCTGGCGCAGGAAGGCCGGGCTGAGTCCCGACTCGCGGGCGACGTGGGTCAGCGTGTGCTCGCGAGCGCCGCCGAGCGCCAGCTCGACGGCGAACGTGGCGAGGCGGTCCTCGCGCTCGACGCGCGCGAGCGTCCGCTCGTCCTGGCCCATCGCACGTAGCCGCTGGAGCAGCTCCTCACGCGCCTCGGTCTGCGCTCGATCGGTGTCCTGCCCGGCCATGGCTCGATGATCTCAGGCAGGACGGCCCCCCCGCCGCTCGCCTGGAGGGTGGCGGCGACGGGGTGCCGCGGAGGGGAGGGGCCCCTAGACGATCTTCATACCCGAGATGGCGCGCGAGATAACCAGGCGCTGGATCTCGGAGGTCCCCTCGAAGATCGTGTAGATCTTGGCGTCGCGGTGCATCCGCTCGACCGGGAACTCGCGGGTGTAGCCGTTGCCGCCGAGGATCTGGATCGCGCGCTCGGTCGACCAGACGGCGACCTCGCCCGCCTTCAGCTTCGACATCGAGCCCTCGGCGTTCTCGAACACCATGCCGGACTGCTTGCCCATCCAGGAGGCGCGCCAGACGAGCAGCCGGGCCGCGTCGATCTCCATCTTCATGTCGGCGAGCGTGAAGGCGATCGCCTGGTTCTCGACGATCTTCTTGCCGAACTGCTCGCGCTCCTTCGCGTACTGCAGCGCGTACTCAAAGGCGGCGCGGGCGATCCCCACGGCCTGTGCGCCGACGGTCGGGCGGCTGGCCTCGAACGTCTGCATCGCGGCCTGGGACTTCGAGGCCTTGCCCTCGCGCACGCGGGCGAGGCGCTCGTCGAGCTTCTCCTTGCCGCCGAGCAGGCAGGCGCCCGGGACGCGGCAGTCGTCGAGGTGGACGTCCGCGGTGTGCGAGGCGCGCAGGCCGTGCTTCTTGACCTTCGCGCCCTGCTCGCAGCCCTTGGTGCCGGGCGGGATGACGAAGGCCGCGTGGCCGCGCGAGCCGAGCTGGCGGTCGACGGTCGCGATCACGACGTGGACCTTGGCGATGCCGCCGTTGGTCGCCCAGGCCTTCTGGCCGTTGATGACCCACTCGTCGGCGGCCTCGTCGTACTTGGCGGTGGTGCGGATCTGCGACACGTCGGAGCCCGCGTCGGGCTCGGAGGCGCAGAAGGCGGCGACGGCCGGCTCCTCGGGAGTGCCGAAGCACTGGGGGATCCACTCGCCGACCTGCTCGTTGGAGCCCTGGCCGAAGATCGCCGCGACGGCGAGCGAGGTGCCCATGATCGACATGCCGATGCCGGCGTCGCCCCAGAACAGCTCCTCGTTGACGATCGGCATCTGCAGGCCGGTCGGGTCCATGAAGAACTGGGCGAGCGACTCGAAGCCGTAGAGGCCGATCTTGGCCGCCTCCTGGATGACCGGCCAGGGGGTCTCCTCGCGCTCGTCCCACTCGGAGGCGGCCGGTCGGGCGACGTTCTCGGCGAAGCCGTGCACCCAGTCGCGGATGTCCTTCTGGTCCTGGCTCAGCTCGAGCGAGAAGGGCGTCTCGGGATTCTCGGCAGCGCCTTTGTCGGCGGCCTCGGCGACGAGGTCGGTCGCGCTCATAGGTGAACTGGCTCCTGTTCTCTTCAGCGTGGTCGCGGGGAAGAAGCTACTGGCGGGTAGGAAAATGCTACCATAAGTAGGAAGTGACCTCCACAGCGCAGAGCGTCGAGCGCCGGCGAGCCGCCCACCTGGGCCCGGAGCGTCGCCGGCCGCTGGTCCTCGACGCGGCGATGGACGTCTTCCTCGAGCACGGCTTCGAGGGCGCCTCGATGGACGCGATCGCGTACGCGGCCGAGGTCTCGAAGCCTGTCGTCTACGACTGCTTCGCCAGCAAGGACGAGCTCTTCAAGGCCCTCTTCCAGCGTGAGGAGGCGCGCGTCACCGATGAGATCCGGGCGGCGCTCCCGGCGGGGGCCCCCGAGGGCGCGGAGGCGGCACTCGCCGAAGGGCTCACGGCCTTTCTGCGGGCCGTCGCGGCGGCGCCCCAATCCTACCGCGTGATCCTGCTCGGCGAGGGCGGCATGAACGCCGCGGTCGCGAAGCGGATTCGCGCCGGGCGCGAGCGTCAGGTGGAGGCAGCCGCCGAGGCGACGCGACGCTGGCTAGACCCGACCGGAGAGCTCGACGAGCGCCGAGCGCGGCTGTTCGGGCAGATCCTGGTCGGGATCGGCGAGGCCGGCGCCCGTGCCCTGCTGAGCGAGGGCGAGGGCTGGACGCCCGAGTCGCTCGGCCCCCACCTCGCGCACGTCGCCGTCGCGGCAATCCCCGCCGGCTGAGTCGTCCTCTCGACTCGTTCTTCGAGTGGAACATTGACTGGGCCAGGGGCCAGTCAATCTTCCACTCCAGGTTCGCCATGCAGTTCCGGCGAACGGGAGAGGTGCCGGTCGGCGAGCGGGAGAGGTGCCGGTTCGACGAGTGGCTGGGGGCTGAACGGCTCAGCAGGGCGCCGGTGGGCTGGCGCAGGTGCCCGGCAGCGTGCCGAGCGTCCCGGCGGGCCCGTCGGCGCCGGGGTTGCCGTCCTGCTGGCCGGCGGGAGCGCCCGGGGCGCTCGGTCCGCCGATGCCGCCGGAACCGGGCGCGCCGCCGGCCGTGAAGTTGCCGACGACCGTAGGTGAGCTGGCGGTCGACGTCGAGTAGATCGTGAAGGAGATGCCGCCGGCGCCTCCACCTCCGCCGCCGCCGTGGCCTCCGTGTCCCCCGTCGCCGCCGTCCCCGCCGGGCGAGGCGTCGTTCGCCGACGCACCGCCCGGGCCGCCGGCGCCGCCGGCCTGGCCCTGTCCTCCGGCCCCGCCTGCGCCGCCGTTCCCGCCGGCCCCGCGGTTGAAGACGTTGCCGGCGATCCGCGGCGCGGCGTCGATCAGGTAGACGCCGAACGAGCCGCCGCCGCCCTTGCCGCCCCCTCCGCCCGAGAGCGCGGCCGCCCCACCGGCGCCGCCGCCTCCTCCGCCGGCGCCATAGGAGTCGGTGCCGTCGTCGCAGCCACCGCTTCCACCGCCGCCACCTCCACCGCCGCCGTTGTCGCCGGCGGCCCCCGCGTCCGCGTCGGCCGCGTGCCAGAAGAGCCCGTCGACCAGTCGCCCGCCCCCCGCGGCGCCCGCTCCTCCCGGTCCGTTCGAGACCCAGCCCTCGCGGCCGTCGCCGGGCAACCCGCAGGTGTCGCCACCGCTGCCCCCGGCACCGCGGTAGCCGAAGCTGTCCGGAGCGAACACCTCGGCGCTGACTCCCGCGTCCCCGGGGCGGGCATTGCAGTTGTCGCAGACGTCGAACACGTCGCAGGTCGTGTCCATCGTCCCGCCCGCCCCGCCTGTCCCCGCGCCCGTGCCCGTCAGTCCCGCGTTGGCCCCAGCGGGGCCCGCGGCTCCCCGCGAGGTGGTGTCGCAGCTCGTGGCGAACTCGCTCGACGCCCCGCCGTCTCCGCCGGCCATCGCCGCCGTGGCGGCTGTGCTGGCGGCGTCGACGCCCGCGGCTCCGACTGCGCCCGCAGCGCCGTCGCCGGCGACGAAGGCGTTGTTGGCGATCGTCAGCACGCCGGCCGGCACGTTGCGGACGACCATCGCGTACGAGCTCTTGCCCTGGCCGTCCGGCAGGCGCTCCGTCGCGTCCGCTCCGTGCACCACGAGGAAGGCAACCGTGGTCGGCTGGGCGAGGCCGTCGGCGAGCAGCGTCACCGCCTGCGGCTCGCCGCCGGGAGTCAGCTCGACGCCCTGCGCGCCGTGGATCGCCGACTGGCTCGGGCCGGACGCCTTGACGCCACGCTGGAAGTTCTGGCCGAAGCCGCCGTAGAGGCTGATCCCGTCGGCGAGCTCGACGGGTCCCGCGTAGCCGCCGCCGGCGACGTAGACGTGGGGCTTGCCGAGCGCGGTCGCGCGGCCGATGCCGGTCTGGACCGTCGCGCACGGCGCGGCGTGCGTCCCGCAGGCCGGACCGTCGGCGCCGAAGCCGGCCGCGACGAAGACCGCCGCGACGGCGTCGCCGTCGATGCCGTCGCAGTTGGCGTCGACGAAGCTCGGATCGGGAACGTCCGCGCCGGTCGGGGTGCAGACCGGGGCCGGCGGAGAGGCGCCGGGCAACGGCGCGGGGGAGGGCCGTGGCGCCAGCAGGCCGGTCCGCCTCGACGCCCTGCAGTTGTTGCGCTCCCGCCGCTCGCGCAGCCCGCGGCCGGCATCGGCGCAGGCGATCAGGCGGTAGCGGCCAGCGCGCGTCGCGCTCGGCACCACGACGCGTCGCCTGCCGGTCGACCGCCTGCCGGCGCGGAGCGCCTTGACGAGCCTGCGCGCCTTCAGCCGCACGTCGCCCTTGCTGCGCTTGCGATCCTTCGAGAGGTAGTAGGCGGTGCGCGTCCTGCGCGCGCGGCGGGTGCCCCTGTTCCTCGTCACGTCCCTGGCCTGGAAGGCGCCGCCACGGACGAGCAGGATCGGCGGGTTCGACACCTTCGTCACGACGAGGTCGGGTCGCTTGACGGGCGCCGCGGACGCGCTCGTGACGGCGAACAGCAGAACGATCGCCGTGACGATCGTCGCGCCGATCGAGACGAGATGCAGTCGTGGATGACGGAACGTCGCCCGTAGCACTGGATCGCGAGGATAGCTCCGGCCGAGATAAAGGCGCGCCGGTCGCTCGGGCTCGTTATCGACCCGCGCGGGTGGGTAAGCCGATTTCATGGACCGAGACGCGCAGGACCCCAAGACAGATGCCGAGAGGCGCCCCAGCTCGACGAGCCCGCCGGGCGGCAAGACCCATGAGGCCACGAAGCCGCCGGCTCCGGGCGATCTCGACCGCGAGGCCGTCGCCAAGAGCCGCGAGAAGCTCGACATCGCCGCCGGCAGTCACTGACCCGGGCGGCTAGGGTCCGCGTCCATGGGTGACGCGGACACGCCGACGGTCCTCTGGGAGCCGGGGGAGGAGTTGAAGGCCGGGACGACGCTGGCCCGCTACATGCGCTGGCTGAGCGACGAGCGCGGCGTGCACGTCCCGAGCTACGACGAGCTGTGGCACTGGTCGGTCGAGGATCTCGAGGGGTTCTGGGCGTCGATCTGGGACTTCTTCGAGGTGCGTGCCGAGCAGCCCTACGAGGCGGTCCTGGGCAGCCGCGAGATGCCGGGCGCCGAGTGGTTCCCGGGGGCGCGGCTGTCCTATGCCGAGCACGTCTTCCGCGGGCGCGAGGACTCGGACGTCGCGATCCGGCACGCGTCGGAGCTGCGCGAGCTCGACGAGCTGACGTGGGGGGAGCTGAAGTCCCTGACGGCGCGCATCGCGGGCGGTCTGCGCGAGCTCGGCGTCGGGCCGGGCGATCGCGTGGTCGCGTACCTGCCGAACATCCCGGAGGCGATGGCGGCGTTCTTCGCCTGCGCGTCGATCGGGGCGATCTGGTCGAGCTGCTCGCCGGACTTCGGCGTGCGCTCGGTGGTCGACCGCTTCGCGCAGATCGAGCCGAAGGTGCTGTTCGCGGTCGACGGCTACCGCTACAACGGGCGTGACTTCGACCGGATCGACGTGGTCGCGGCGCTGGAGGCCCAGATCCCCTCGCTCGAGCACACCGTGCTCGTCCCGTACCTGTCGAGGGCCCCGGACGCCGACCGCCTCGAGAGGGGCGTGACGTTCGCCGACCTGCTCGCGCGAGGCTCAGGCGCCGAGCTCGACTTCGAGCAGCTCCCTTTCGACCATCCGCTCTGGGTCCTCTACTCGTCGGGCACGACCGGGCTGCCGAAGGCGATCGTGCACAGCCAGGGCGGGATCCTGCTCGAGCACCTGAAGAAGCTCAACCTGCATCTCGACGCGCGCGAGGGCGACCGCGTCTTCTGGTTCTCGACGACCGGCTGGATGATGTGGAACTTCCTCGCCGGCGTGCTGCTCACGCCGGCCTCGATCGTCCTCTACGACGGCAGCCCCGGCCATCCCGACCTCGGCGTGCTGTGGGACCTCGCCGAGCGGGCCGGCGTCACCTGCTTCGGAACCTCCGCCGCGTACATCGCCTCGTGCATGAAGGAGGGGGTGGATCCGGGGGCCGGGCGCGACCTCAGCGCGCTGCGCAGCGTCGGTTCGACCGGCTCGCCGCTGTCGCCGGAGGGCTTCCGCTGGGTCTACGACCACGTCGGCGCCGACACCTGGCTGTTCTCGACCTCCGGCGGCACCGACGTCTGCACGGCATTCGTCGGCGGCTGCCCGCTGCTGCCGGTCTACCTCGGCGAGCTGCAGGCACGCTCGCTCGGCGCCGACGTCCACGCCTTCGACGACGACGGCAACGCCGTCGTCGGTGAGGTCGGCGAGCTGGTCATCGCCCAGCCGATGCCCTCGATGCCGATCTGCTTCTGGAACGACCCCGACGGCGAGCGCCTGCGCGAGAGCTACTTCGCCACCTACCCCGGCGTCTGGCGCCACGGCGACTGGATCGAGATCACCGAGCGGGGGACGGCGATCATCTACGGCCGCTCCGACTCGACGATCAACCGCGGCGGCGTCCGTATGGGCACCAGCGAGATCTACCGCGCCGTGCTGGCGATCGACGAGATCGTCGACGCGCTCGTCGTCGACGTCCCGCGCGAGGGCGAGGAGAGCTGGATGCCGCTGTTCGTCGTGCTGCGCGACGGCGCCGTCCTCGACGCCGACCTGACCCAGGCGATCGCGCGGCGCGTGCGCGAGGAGTGCTCGCCGCGCCACGTCCCCAACGACGTCTTCGCGATCGGCGAGGTTCCGCGCACGCTCTCGGGCAAGGTGCTCGAGGTGCCGGTCAAGCGGATCCTGATGGGCACGCCGGCCGAGCGCGCGGCGAGCCGCGACTCGCTCCAGAACCCGGCCGCGCTCGACTGGTTCGTGGCGCTCGCCGGCGAGCGGGAGGCCGCCGGCGCCTGACCGCCGCGACGGTTTCGGCCGGGGGCGTGGGGGTAGTGCCACCTTCGTGCCCGTTCTCCCCGGCAAGCCGGCCTCGCTCTGGGTCGAGACCGCGCCAGACGTGTCGTTCCGCGCGCCGACGCGCGACGTCGACGTCGACGTGGCGGTGATCGGCGGAGGCGTCACGGGCGTCAGCGCGGCGCTGCTGCTCGCCGAGGAGGGCCGCTCGGTGGCGGTGCTGGAGTCCGAGCGGATCGGCCACGGGGTCAGCGGCTACTCGACCGCCAAGGTGACGTCGCTGCACCAGCTGACCTATGCCGAGCTCGCTTCGAAGCGCGGCGAGGAGGTGGCGCGCATCTACGGCGACGCCAACGAGGCCGGCCTCGCGCGGATCGCGGCCTGGGTCGAGGAGCACGGGATCGAGTGCGACTTCCGCCGCAAGCCCAACTACACCCACACGGACTCGGCCTCGGAGGTCGAGCAGGTGCGCGAGGAGGCGCGGGTCGCCGCCCAGCTCGGCCTGCCGGCCTCCTTCACGACCGATACCGATCTGCCCTGGCAGGTCGCGGGCGCCGTCCGCTTCGAGGACCAGGCCGAGTTCCACCCCTGCCGCTACCTCGGCCACCTGGCCGAGGCGGCGCGCGAGCGCGGCGCGCTCGTCCACGAGGGAGCGCGGGCGGTCGGGGTCAAGGAGGGCAAGCAGGGCGACCAGTGCCTCGTGACCCTGGAGAGCGGCTACGCGGTGCGGGCACGCCACGTGATCGTCGCCACCCACTACCCGTTCCTCGACCGCGGCGGGCACTTCGCGCGGATCCATCCCGAGCGCTCGTACGTGCTCGCCGTGCGGATCCGCGGCGCCGTCCCGCAGGGCATGTACATCAGCACCGCGGGCCACTCGCTGCGCGCCCAGCCCGGCCCGGACGGCGAGTACCTGCTCGTGGCCGGCGCCAGCCACAAGACCGGCCACGCCGACGAGGTCGACAGCTACCGCGACCTCGAGGAGTACGCGCGCGAGCGCTTCGACGTCGTGTCGATCGACTACCGCTGGTCGACCCAGGACAACGTCTCGCTCGACAAGGTCCCCTACGTCGGGCGGATAGCGCCGTTCTCGAAGCGGGTCTTCGTTGCGACCGGCTACCGCAAGTGGGGGTTCGCCAACGGCACCGCGGCGGCGGCGATGCTCGCCGACCTGATCGCCGAGCGTGAGAACCCGTGGTTGCGGGCGTTCGACTCCAACCGCCTCGGATCGCCGTCGGCGGCGGCCAGCTTCGTCAAGGAGAACGTCGACGTCGCGATGCGCTTCGTTCGCGATCGCCTGCGGCGCGGATCGGCCGACGACGTCGAGCCCGGGGGCGGCGCGGTCGTCGGCGACGGCCGTCGCCAGACGGCCGTCCATCGCGACGAGTCGGGAGGGCTGCACGCCGTCTCGGCGCGCTGCACGCACCTCGGCTGCATAGTCGAGTGGAACACGGCCGAGCGAACCTGGGACTGTCCCTGCCACGGCTCGCGCTTCGGGATCGACGGCCGAGTCCTCAAGGGTCCCGCGGTCGACCCGCTCGAGCCGCGCGACGTCAAGCCGAGCTAGGCCTCAGCCGGTCGTGCCGGCGAGGCGGTCGGCGAGGCGGCCCATGCCGAGCTCGCGCGCGGCGGTCGCCCCAGCGGCGCGGTCGGTCGGCGCGTCAGCCGGGCGCTCCACCGCGACCGGTCGCAACGTGGCGATCTCGCGGAACGCGCGCAGCTCGTCCGCCTGGCGCGCGAGCAGGTTGACGTCGGGGCCGTCCTCCGCAGCGACGGCCAGCGCCGCGTCGAGCGAGCCGTGGCGGCGCAGGATGTCGGCGGCGCGCTTCTCGCCGATGCCCTTCGCTCCCGGCAGCCCGTCTGACGGGTCGCCGCGCAGCGCGATGAAGTCGGGCACCTGCGGCGGGTCGACGCCGTAGCGCTCGCGCACCTCGGCCGGGCCGATCTCGAGCGGGCCCTTCTGGGCGCGGCTGCCGAGCAGCAGGACGCGCACGGCGCCGGTCGCGCACTGGAAGAGGTCGCGATCGCCGGTCATGATCAGCGCCTCGCCGCCGGCCTCCTCCTCGGCTCGCGCGTAGGCGCCGAGCAGGTCGTCGGCCTCCAGGTCGGTGCTGCGCTCGACCTGCCAGCCGAGCGCCGCGTACAGCTCGGGCGCCTGCTCCCACTGGTGCGCGAGGTCGTCGGGCATCGGCGGGCGGTGCGCGTGGTAAGCGGGATAGAGGGCGACGCGGTACTCGGCGGCGTCCGGCCCGAAGCAGCAGATCACGGCCCGCGCGGCGCGCTCCTCGGCCTGCGCGAGGATCGCGTTGACGCTGCCCAGCAGCGCGTTGACGGGCCGTCCGTCGGCGCCGCGGATCTTGTCCGGAAGGGCGAAGAAAGCCCGATAGAGAAGATACGGAGCATCCACGAGTAGCAATGGACCGGCCATCGGTGCTAGCTTGACGGGTCGTAAGGCCGGAAAGTCCGGCGAAAGTAGTGCCAGCGCTCGCAGTCGTTGCTCTCAGCATCCTCCGCGTGTACGCAGCACAACAAGAAAGACCGTGGAGGAATTCCATGCCAGGCGGAACCGTGAAGTGGTTCAGCGACGAGAAGGGCTTCGGCTTCATCACCCCCGACGACGGGGGCAAGGATCTCTTCGTGCACCACAGCGGCATCAGCGGTGACGGCTTCAAGTCGCTCACCGAGGGCGCCCGCGTGACATACGACGCAGAGCAGGGCGACAAGGGTCCGAAGGCGGTCAACGTCATTCAGGCCTAGCTTCGGCACTACGCCAAGCTTTCGGAAGGGCCCCGCTTGCGGGGCCCTTCCTCGTTCTGGGGGAGTCTCGGCCGCCGCGCCGTTAGGCTCAACGCAATGGCGTCCCTGCACATGGCCTCCGGCGAGCACGTCGTCTTCCAGGGTCATCCCTCCTGGCGCGCGACGCTCGCCTTCTACATCCGAGGCCTGCTCGGCGCGCTGATCCTGGTGGCGGCCATCGCCGGCGTCTCGAGCCTGTTAGGCGACGGCGCCGACACGTCGCTGCTGGTCGTCGTCGGGCTCGTGCTGATCGCGCTCGTCGTGATCGGTGGCTACGTCTGGCGGATGGCGACGACCTACACGATCACCAACCGCCGCCTGCACATCAAGCGCGGCATCGTCGCCCGCCGCACCCAGGAGGCACGGCTCGAGCGGGTCCAGAACGTCAACACCAGCCAGTCGGTGCTCGAGCGCCTGCTGCGGGTGGGCACCGTCGACTTCGACACCGCCGGCACCGACGACCACGGCTTCCGCTTCGACGGCGTCGCCGACCCGACCGGCGTCGTCCAGGCCGTCGACAGCGCCCAGCGCCAGTTCGCCGCCGACAGCTCGCAGCCGTTCGCGCCCGGCGCCCAGCCCTCGGCACCCGGCCAGCCGCCGCGCCCCGCCGACCCCGGCCTCTAGCCTCCCCCGGGCCTGCTACGGCCGTATCGCGACTGAGATGTCCTCGCTCGGGCCGCCGGATTCAGTCCGTGAAGACCGTCGGCTCGCGTGGGAGCGCGAGGGGATCGAAGCGGTCGACGAGGTCGGCGGCGGAGACCCGTTCGCCGGCGGCGGCGAGGCCGAGGCTCGCGGCCATCCAGGCGACGGCGTCGGCGGCGGTCTCGCCCCGTGCGGCGCGGTCCGCGAGCGTCACGGCGCCGTGACGCTTCGCGAGGCGCGCGCGATCCGGGCCGAGCACCAGCGGCACGTGCGCGTACGCCGAGGCGGTCAGGTCGAGCAGGCGATGGAGCAGCAGCTGGCGGGGCGTCGAGTCGATCAGGTCGTCGCCGCGGACCACCTCCTCGATCCGCTGGTCGTCGTCGTCGACCACGACCGCGAGGTTGTAGGCCGGCGTGTCGTCCCAGCGCCAGAGGACGAAGTCGTCGACGGCGCCCGCGACCTCGCCGTGCAGCCGGTCATCGAACGCGATCCGCTCGCCACGCGCGTCGAGCCGCAACGTCGGCGGTCGGCCGGCGATCCGCTCTCGCTCGCTGCGCTGGGCCGCGGTCAGCCGGCGGCAGGTCCCGGGGTACGCGCCCTCGGGCAGCGGGCCGTGCGGGGCCTCGGCGGCGGCGCGAATCTCGGCGCGCGTGCACCAGCACGGGTAGACGCGGCCGTCGCCGTCGAGCCGCGCGAGCGCCTCGCGGTAGAGCTCGGTCCGCTCGGACTGGCGCACCGGCTCGCCGTCCCAGTCGAGCCCGATCGCCCCCAGGTCGGCGCGCTGCGAGCGCTCGTGCTCGGCCCGCGAGCGCTGCGGGTCGAGGTCCTCGATCCGCAGCACGAAGCGGTCTCCGGCCGAGCGTGCGAACAGCCAGGCCAGCAGCCCCGTGCGCAGGTTGCCGACGTGCAGGACGCCGCTCGGGCTTGGGGCGAACCTTCCGGCCGGCATCCCGCCGAGCCTAGGGGCGAAATCCGCGATTCGGCGGACCGGCTCTAGAAGCCGGCGGGGTGGCGTGCGACGTAGCCGGCCGGCGAGCGGGGGGTGTCGGTCCAGCGCGAGCCGGTCTGCGAGCGGGCGCTGGTGTCGAAGCGCCGGCCGTCGACGACCATGTAGGTGTGCCCGGAGTTGGCGTAGACGGTGATGTGCCGGCCGCGGCCGGGGCGGCCGTAGCTCATCAGCGCGGACGAGTCGAGCGTGCTGCCGAGCAGCCCGCCGCCGTGCAGCGCGTAGGACACCGAGCCGGAGCAGTCGTAGCCGGAGTCGACCCAGGAGCCGTGGCCGCCGCCGTAGCGGTACGGCTTGGTCGCGATCCGGTTGGCCGCGCGGATCACAGCGTCGACTACCGCGCGCTTGCGGCCGCCGCCCGAGCGCCCGCCGTCGCCGCGGCCCTTTCGCTTCAGCACCCTGCCGGGGCCGATCCCGAGCGCGGCGCGCGTCTGCGGCCCGACCACGCCATCCGGGGTCAGCCCGTGGCGGCGCTGGTAGCGCTTGACCGCCGCAGCGGTCTGGGGTCCGAACGAGCCGTCGGCCGGGATGCCGAGCGCGCGCTGAAGCTCGCGCACGCCACCGCGCGAGCCGCCGCGACGGCCGCCGCGGTTGCGGTGCGAGGACCGCGACCCGACGCGCAGGCTGCGCAGCGTCTGGGGACCGGCGATGCCGTCGGCGAGCAGCCCGTGGCGTCGCTGGTAGCGCCTGACCGCCCGCTTCGTGCCCTTGCCGAAGATGCCGTCGGCGGGAATGCCGAGTGCCCGCTGCAGCTGGCGCACCCGCTTGCCGTGACTGCCCTTCTTCAGCGGCTTCGACGCGACGCCGGCCACCGGCCCGCTCTGCGCCGCCGCGACGTCGGTCGCCGGACCGGCGGTGAACGGCAGGGCGAAAGCCGCCAGCAGGGCGGCGACGGCGGCACGGCGTACGACAGCGCTCAGGTCGAGGCGCAACGGGTCGGTACCTCTCTGTTCGACTGCGGGCGCGCCTACGAGGTGAGCTGTCGGGCTCGCACCGCTGCGATAGCGGCGCTACGCCCGCGCTGCCTCATGAGGCAGTCGGGCGATTCGCCCCCGCGGCCGGACGGCCGCAATTGGGTCCCCCGATCCCCGTGGACTGACCACGGCGGATTCGGCGCTCCGTCGTTCTAGCAGGAAAAGGCCCTGCAAGCTGCAGGATTCGTTGCAGGCCACGCGCCTTGCAGGGTTACGCCCGGTCGCGCGACGCGCCAATCTGGCGGCGGCTCGCCCCAGGCGCGAAGCTCCGCTCGCGGGCGTCAGGCCGGTCCCGCGGTACAGCCGCGCGGCTCGATCGCGAACCGCAGCTCGGGCGCGCCGGCGGCGCTCATCGCCGCGCGCGTCGCCTCCGGAGCCTCGCAGTAGACGAGCAGGAAGCCGCCGCCGCCGGCGCCGGCCAGGACCACGCCCTCGGCCCCGCTGCCGAGCGCGACCCCGCGCAGCTCGGCGATCCGCTCGGTGATCGCGTCGGGCGTCCGCTCCGCCTTCAGCTCCCACTGCTCCTCCATCAGGCCGCCGACGCCCCCCAGGTCGCCCGCCTCGAGCGCCTCGGCCGCCTCCCGTGCGAGCTCCGCGGTTCGCGCCAGGTTGCGCGTCATCGCCGGGTCGGCGCTGCGCTCGACCAGCCGCGACAGGATCCGCGCCCCAGACCGCCGCTCGCCGGCGAAGAACAGCAGGAAGCGATCGCGCAGCCCGGCCAGCGTCCGGTCCGAGAGCGCCAGCGCGCGCACGTCGACGGCGCCGTCGCGCGCCAGCGTCAGCGCCGTCACGCCGCCGACCGCGGTCGCGTACTGGTCGCGCTTGCCGATGCTCTGCTCGAGGTGCTCGATCTCGAGCTGGCAGGCGCGCGCCGCTAGGTCCTCGGGCGCGAGCTGCTCGCCGCGCGCCGTGGCGAGCGCGCGCAACACCCCGACGGTGTAGGCGCTCGAGGACCCGAGGCCCGTTCCCGGCGGCACGTCGCCGACCGAGGCCAGCTCGAACGGCGTGCCGTCCCAGTGGTGGGCGACCGCGGCGCGGAGGATCGGATGCCGGATCTCGGCCGGGTCCTCGACCTCCTCCCACTCGAGGTGCTTGAGCCGGAAGCGCCGCGCGAACGCGGTCGACAGCAGCACGTGCACGTGGCGGTCGATCGCGGCCGAGAGGGCGAAGCCGCCGTGCCGGCGATAGTGGGACGGGAGGTCGGTACCGCCGCCGCCGAGCGGGATGCGCAGCGGCGCCCGTGCGACTACGGCTTGATCCACCCGCGCATGATCGAGCATCGGCGCGGCCCTCGTCGGGCCGCGCCGTGCTGCGCTGCTACGAGCCGGTCGGAGCGGTCTCCTGCTGGGCCTTGGCCGTCTTCGACACGCACTTGCCGAAGGCGTTGCTCTTGCTCTCGTTGGTGCCGTACTTGTCGGCGAACGCCGCGCGACCGAGCTGCTCGCGCTCCTCGGCGCAGGTCTTGGCCGCGTTCTTGCGCGCCTCGATCTGCTCGCGATCCTTGGCGTCGGCCTCGGCCTCGTGCTCGCGAGCCTTGCTCGACACGCACTTGCCGTGGGCGTTGCTGCCCTTCTTGCCGCTGCCGTACTTCGCGACGAAGGCGGCGTCGCCGATGTCCTGACGCTCCGCCTTGCACTCCTTCGAGGCGTTGCGGTGGGCAACGTCGCCCTCGTGCTCCTCGTCCCGCGCACGGCGCGACACGCACTTGCCGAAAGCGTTGCTCTTGCTCTCGTTGGTGCCGTACTTCGCCTTGAACGCCTCGCGCGTGGCGGCCGTGTCGCCGCGCTCGGCGCGGCACTCCTGGGCGGCGTTCTTCCTGTCGGTCTTGGTCGGCTCAGCGGCCGCGCCGGCCGGAACGGCCAGCAAAGCCAGCACTGCGCCGATTGCGATCGGTCTGGTCATCTCGTGAACCTTCCTCTTCGGGGGAAACTACGAACGAGAACGCGTTGCTTCCCTAGAAGTTCGCCACTACCTCCGAACTTGTGGCCTTCGGCCGCGTTCGGTAGGACAATGGTCCAGTGGAGCGCACCGTCCGGGCCCCCGTCCACGCCCGTGCCCCGATTCGAGGGCCGAAGCGCCTGCTCGCCCTGCGTTCGGACGCTCGCCTCGTCGAGCTCGTCCGTGCGGGCGACGCGGCTGCCTTCGAGGTGCTCTACGAGCGCCACGTCGCCGGCGTGCTCGGATTCTGCCGCCACATGCTGGGCTCGCTCGACGAGGCCGAGGACGCCGTCCAGCAGGCGTTCGTCTCGGCCCACGAGGCGATGCTGCGCGGCACGCGCGACATCGCCTTCAAGCCCTGGCTCTACACGATCGCTCGCAATCGCTGCCTGTCGATGCTGCGCGCCCGGCGCGAGCAGCCTTCGGAGCTGCCGGAGCTGTCGACAGCGGGCCTCAGCGAGCAGGTCGAGCGGCGCGACGACCTGCGTCAGCTCGTCGCCGATCTCCAGCGCCTTCCCGAGCAGCAGCGGGCGGCCCTCCTGCTCGGCGAGCTCGGCGACCTCTCGCATGCGGAGATCGCGGACGTGATCGGCTCCGCGCCCGAGGCGGTCAAGGGTCTCGTGTTCCGCGCCCGTACCGCGCTGGCCGAGCGGCGCGACGCCCGCGGCGCCGATTGCGGCGAGATCCGCGTCGAGCTCGCCGCCGCCACCGGCGGTGGGTTGCGACGGGGACGCCTGCGCCACCACGTCGAGAGCTGCCCCGGTTGCGCCGCCTACCTGGAAGAGATCCGTCGCCAGCGCCAGCTGCTCGGCATCGCCCTGCCGGTCGTTCCGGCCTTGGCGCTGAAGGACAGCGTGCTGGCGAGCGTCGGAATCGGGGCGGGCTCCGCGGGTGCGGCCGGCGCCACGATCACGGCCGGCACCATGGGTGGGGCAGCCGGTGGCGCCGCGACGCTGGGACCCCCGTTGCTCGGTGGCACGCTGGCCAAGGTCGCGGTCGTGGGCGTGATCGCGGCCGGCGGCGCGGGCGTGGCGAGCGAGCTGGCGCGCGACGGCGGCGACCGTCCGCGGGTCGCTCCGTCGAGCGAGGTCGGGCCAGTCGGCGCCGGCCGGGAAGCGGCGACTCCTGGCATCGCCGACGAGCGCTCGGGCTCAGGCGCCTCGCGCGATCGTCGCGCCGGCGCGCGTGGAGCCGAGCGGCGCGAGCTGGGACAGCGCCGCGCCGCCGAGCGGAGCGGCGGCAGGTCTGCCGCCGGCGATCCCCGTGGCCTGGCGCGCGGGCGGTCCGGCGAGCGGCGGGGTCGGTCCGGTGCCGCGCCCGGCAGGGCCGTGCGGGGCCGCACTCCGGCCGCCGCACCCGGTCGGCCTTCACCGCCAGCCAAAGGCGGAGGCAAGGTGGAGACGCAATCGGGAAGGTCGACTCCCGAGGCCAGCGGGGGCACTCGATCCGAGGGGCTCGGGCGGGCGCCGGACGGAGCCGCCACCCCCCGGGCGGCGCCACCTCCAAAGGCCCAGGAAGCCCCGCTCCCCGAGTGACGCCTCCCACGCCCGGATTTAGTTTGGCCGGCGGAGGCGCCAGGTAGGAGAGATGCTCGTGGGACAGGTCACGAGCATCTCCGCGCAGCGCCGGCCGCTCCGCCGGCGAGCGCGGTTGGTGCCGATGCGGTCCGACGAGCGGCTCGCGGAGCTGGTCCGGCAAGGCGAGGGCCGCGCCTTCGCGACGCTCTACCGGCGCCACGTCGGCGGAGTGCTCTCCTTCTGCCGCCACATGCTCGGCTCACAGGCGGAGGCCGAGGAGGTCGTCGAGCGCGCCTTCGTGTCGGCGCGCCTCTACATGGCCGGCGGCGGGCGGGAGATCGCCTTCAAGCCGTGGATCTACACGATCGCCAGCAACCGCTGCCTCTCGATCCTGCGGGTCCGCCGCGACCAATCCGTCGCGCAGCTGTCGACCGTCGGATTGCGCGAGGAGGTGGAGCGCCGCGGCGACCTCCGCGAGCTGCTCGAGTCGCTCCACCAGCTGCCGCCGGAGCAGCGCGCCGCGCTCGTCCTGACCGAGATCAGGAAGCTCTCGCTCGCCGAAGTGGCCGACGTCCTGGGCATCGAGGAGGCGGCCGTGAAGGGGCTGGTGTTCCGAGCGCGCACCGCGCTGGCGGAGACCGGCGACGCGCAGGGCCTGGCGTCGCTCGACACGCTGCGCCGCCAGCGCAGGCTGCTCGGGCTCGCGCTGCCGGTCACCCCGCCGGCGGGCCTTCAGGAGAGCGTGATGGCGGCCAGCGGCGCAGGCGCGGCCTCCGCCGCGGCGGCCGGCGGCGCGGCGGTCGGCGGTGTGGCTGCCGGCGGTGGCGGCGCGGCGGTCGGCGGCTCGTTGCTCGGCGGCGCCGTCGCGAAGGTGGCGGTCATCGCGGTCCTGGCCGGCGGCGCAGGGGTGGGGGCGGAGGCTCAGCGGGATGGCAACAGCCACGAGAGCGCGCCTCCGGCGCCGGTCGCCACGCAGCCCGGCGGCGCGGACGGCCGCGATCGCCACGGCATGTCGGGCCTGTCGATGCTCGCCATCGGCCCGCCGGCTTCTACGGCTCCGAGCGCGGGCCGCGCCGGGGAGCCTGCCGGCGCGCCGACCCAACAAGGAGGAGCCCCGCTCGGATCGGCGCCGGCCGACAGCGGAGCGGGCGTCCAGACGGTCGTGCCTCCGGGCGGCACGGGGGAGGTCGCGCCGGGTGTCGACCCAGGACCGACGCCGGACCCGCCGCCGTCGCTGTCCGATCCTCCTGGAGCGGTTCCCGGCCCACCCATGCCCCGGCTGCCGACATCTCCGAACGGCAACGGCAACGGGAACGGCAATGACAATGGGAAAGGACGCGTGGTCCCTGAGCTGCCGCCGGTCGTGCCGCCATCGGTGCCGTCGCGGCCGAAGCCGGTCAAGCCGAGGGATATCGTGCCGCCGAGTGCGCTCGAGCCAGCCGACCGTCAGTGAGATCGTCCTCCCAGCCGATGACTCGCGATGGCGCCAGGCGGGCTTCGACGTCGACGGCGGTGTCGTCCGAGTCGGAACGGTCGATCTCCGGCTCGCCGGCGCGGACGCCGGCGAGCGGATCGTCAGCTGCGGCGTTTGCGGTATCGCGTCCAGCGATCTGGACGGCCTGCCGATAGCGCGCGCCGACGCGCCGCCGCCCGGCGACCCCGCCCCCTCGCATCCGAACGGCGTCGTGCGGATCGACCACCTCGTCGCCTTCACGCCCGATCTCGATCGCACCGTCGCCGCCGGAGAGGCGCTCGGCCTCGACCTACGCCGGATCCGGGAGGAGCCGGCCCCGGCCGGCTCGCCGCGGCAGGCGTTCTTCCGTCTCGGCGAGCTGATCCTCGAGATCGCCCAGGCTCCGGCGGGCTCGCCGGTCCGCGGCGACGCCCCCGCTCGCTTCTACGGCCTGGCGTTCGCGGTCGAGGACATCGACGCCACCGTCGCGGCCCTCGGCGACCTCGCGAGCGAGCCACGCGACGCCGTCCAGCCCGGCCGCCGCATCGCGACCGTGCGCAAGGAGGCCGGCCTCGGGCTCCCGGTCGCGTTCATGACGCCGCGCCCTGTAGAGCGCCCGGCCGGGTAGCCTGAGCGGGCAATGGACCCGGCCGCCGTGCGAAACAGGCTCCTGATCGCCACCGGCATGTGGCGCGAGACGACCGAGGACCCGCTACCGAAGCTGCCGCCGGGCGATCCGCTCGAGCAGATCGAGGGATTCGAGCTCCAGGTCGTGGAGCTGATGTTCGCGGAGGCGACGGCGGAGAACGCGAAGGACGTCGCGGACAAGACCTGGGACCTCGTCCACGACCGGCCCGACGAGAACCCGGTCAAGCAGCGCGTGGTGGAGGGCCACGAGCATCTCGCCAGGCTCTCCGCGGAGGACCGGCCGGCTACCGAGTAGCGCCATTGGCAGAGTCGCCGGAGCTCTTCAGCCGCGGCCTGATGGCGCGGTCGCTCGCCTACCTCTTCACCGGAGGCGCGCTCGTCGGCTGCCTGACGCTGGTCTTCCCCCACGACCCCGCGGTCCAGGAGGGCCCGCTCTACGGGCTCGCGGCGTGCGCCGTCGCGATCGGGCTCGTGGTGCTCTGGCGATCGGATGCGATGCCCTCCTGGGGCATGCATGTCGCGCTCGCCGCGGGCAGCCTGATCCTGGCGGCTAGCAACTACTTCGTCGGCCCGAGCGGGCTCTACCTCGTGATCTTCACCTGGACCGGCCTCTACGCGTTCTACTTCTACCGGCCGCCGGTCGCGCTCGCTCACCTCGGCCTGATCGGCCTCGCCTATCTGGTCGTGCTGGTCGTCCAGGAGCCGCCGAGCCCGATCGTGCGCTGGATCCTGGCGATCGGGACGCCGGGCCTCGCCGGGCTGATGGTCTCGACGCTGCTCGACCGTGTCCGCCGCGAGGCCGCGCAGTCGGCGCGTCAGGAGCGGGTGCTGCGCGAGAGCGAGGGGCGCACCCGGGCGATCGTCGACAGCGCCCCGGATCCCTTCCTCGTGATCGCCGAGGACGGCACGATCCTGTCCTGGAACCCGGCCGCCGAGCGGACGTTCGGCTGGTCGGCCGACGAGGCGATCGGACAGCCCGTGCGCGACCTGATCGTCGCGCCCGACGACCGGGAGGCCCATGACCAGCGCCGCCGCGAGGAGTTCTCGCGCGTCGACGGCGAGACGCGTCCCTCGCGCCGCGAGGTCAGCCTGTTGCGCCGCGACGGCGACCGCTTCCTCGCCGAGGTCAGCTATGCCCGCGTGCGCGCCGCGGAGCGACCGCTGCTCGCCTGCTTCATCCAGGATCTCAGCGACCGCGAGGAGCGCGAGCGGGAGCGCGAGCAGCTCTACCGCGAGCAGGCCGCCCGCGAGGAGGCCGAGCAGATGGCCGGCATCGTCCACGGCCTCCAGGTGCTGCTCGACGTCGCGCTGGCGCACAACCGCCTCGACGAGATGCTCGAGGCGCTGCTGCCACGCGTCTGCGAGGTCGTCAACGCGGAGGGGGCGGCTGTGCTGCTGAGCGAGGAGGACGGCTCGCTGACGCTGCGTGCGTCGATGTTCGGCCCGGTCGGCGAGGAGCGCCTGCGGATCGCGCTCGGAGAGGGGATCGCCGGTCGCGTCGCGCGCGACAAGCAGCCGCTGCTGGTGCAGGATCCCGACCCGTCGGAGGTCGCCGACCCGGCGCTGCACGGGCTGCATTCGATCCTCGGCGTGCCGCTGCTCGCCGGAGGCGCCGTCGCCGGCGTGCTCCAGGTCGGCGTCCCGGCTCCGCGCCGCTTCTCCGAGGACGACCTGCTGCTGCTCGGCCTCGCCGCCGACCGCGTGGCCCTGGCGATCGACCACCTGCGCGTCTACGAGCGCGAGCATCGGATCGCCGAGACGCTCCAGCGCAGCCTGCTCCCGGAGCGGATGCCGCGCCTGCCCGGTCTCGAGGTCGCCGCGCGCTATCAGCCCGCGGCGAGCGAGTCGGAGGTCGGCGGCGACTGGTACGACGTGATCGCGATGCCCGGCGGGCGCGTCGGCCTCGTGATGGGCGACGTCGCCGGCAAGGGGCTGGCGGCGGCGTCGATGGTCGGCCGGCTGCGCAGCGCGATGCGCGCGTACGCGCTCGAGGGCCATGAGCCGGCCCAGGTGGTCGACCGGCTCAACCAGCTCGTCTGGTCGGAGGTCGATCACGGCCAGATGACGACGCTGCTGTACGCCGTGCTGGACGCCTCCGACGGAGTGGTCACCTGGGTCAACGCCGGCCACCTGCCGATGCTGGCGGTCACGAGCGACGGCATCGCCCGCTTCCTCGACGGTCCGAGCTCGGTGCCGCTCGGCGTCATGTCCTACCCGGCCTACGAGGCGGTCGAGACCCCGATGCCGGTCGGCGGCACCGTCCTGCTCTACACCGACGGACTCATCGAGCGGCCGGGCGAGCTGCTCGACGACGGCCTCGAGCGGCTCGCCGCCGCCGCGCGCGGCGAGCGTGGCGGCGCCGAGGAGCTGTGCGACAACGTCCTCGACGCCCTCGTGCCCGCCGGCGGCGCGTCGGACGACGTCGCGCTGCTGGCGCTGCGCAGCCCGCGCCTCACGGAGCGCTTCAGCCTCGAGCTCGGCTCCGACCCCGGCGAGCTGGCGGCGATGCGATCGCTGATGCGTCGCTGGCTGCGCCACGCCGAGAGCAGCGACGCCGAGATCGCCGAGATCCTGACCGCGACCGGCGAGGCGGCGGCGAACGCGATCGAGCACGGTGGAGCGATCGCCGGCGGACCGCCGTTCGAGGTGGTCGGGGCGCTCGACGACGGGGCCGTCGAGATAACGGTGAGCGACAAGGGGTCCTGGCGCGCCGGCACGCGCGTCGAGGGCGGTCGCGGGTTGATCCTGATGCGCGCCCTGATGGACTCGGTCGACGTGGACCCCGGTCCCGACGGCACGACGGTCCGGATGCGCCGCAACATCGGCGCCGGCGCCGGCCGGACGGCCGAGCCGGTCGCCGAGCCGAGCGAGTAGAGCCGAGTTGGCCAGCCAGCCAGGCTTCGCTACGCTGCCGGTTGTGTCCTCGACCGGCCCTCGCGTGTGCGTCATCGGCGCCGGAAGCTCCGGCATCGCCAGCTGCCAGGTGCTGAACGCGCGCGGGATCGAGTTCGACTGCTTCGAGACCGGCTCCGGCGTCGGGGGCAACTGGCGCTACGGCAACGACAACGGCATGTCGTCGGCCTACGAGTCGCTGTTCATCAACACGTCGCGCAAGATCATGGAGTACGCGACCTTCCCGATGCCGAAGGACTATCCGGACTACCCCCACCACTCGCAGATCGCGGCGTACTTCGACGACTACGTCGACCACTTCGGCTTCCGCGACAAGATCCGCTTCCGCACCGAGGTGACGCGCGTCGCGCCCGCGCCCGAGGGCGGCTGGGACGTCACGGCGCGCGCGGTCGACGGCGGCGACGAGCACACTTCCCGCTACGACGCGGTGATGGTCGCCAACGGCCACCATTGGGATCCGCGCTGGCCGGAGCCTGAGTTCCCCGGTGAGCTCGACGACTCCGTCGACGTCACCCACGCCCACTACTACCGAGATCCGGAGGGCTACGAGGACAAGAACGTGCTCGTGCTGGGGATCGGCAACTCGGCCTGCGACATCGCGGTCGAGACCTCGCGCGTCTCGCGCATGACCTACCTGGCGATGCGTCGCGGCGCCTGGATCGTTCCGAAGTACGTCGGCTCGAAGCCCGCCGACGAGCTCGCCCCGCGCTGGGCGGCGACCTACCTCCCCTTCTGGCTCCAGCGCTTCTTCCTCCAGCTGATGATCAACCGCGTGCAGGGAGACCCGACCGAGTTCGGCCTGCCGAAGCCGGACCACCGGATCGCCGAGGCCCACCCGACCGTCTCGTCGGACCTGCTGCCGCGGATCGGCCATGGGCGGATCAAGGTCAAGCCGAACATCCAGCGACTCGAGGGCGACTCGGTCCGCTTCGTCGACGGGTCGGTCGAGAAGATCGACAAGGTCGTCTACTGCACGGGCTACAAGATCAGCTTCCCCTTCCTCGATCATCAGCTGCTCGACCCGTCGGGCGACAACCGCATCGAGCTCTACCGGCGCGTCGTCCATCCCGACCTCGCGGGCCTGTACTTCGTCGGCCTGATCCAGCCGCTCGGCGCGATCATGCCGATCGCCGAGCTGCAGTCGGAGTGGATCGCGGACGTGGTGCAGGGCAAGGTCACGCTTCCGAGCCGGTCCGAGACGGCGCGCGAGATCGCGCGCGAGCAGGCGGCGATGCGCAAGCGCTACGTCGCTTCGAAGCGCCATACGATCCAAGTCGACTACTGGCCCTACCTGCGCCAGCTCGAGCAGGAGCGCGAACGGCGGCGGGCGCCGGCCGCCGACCCGCCGGACAGCAGCCCGGGCCCGCGCGAGCGCGAGCTCCAGACGGCGTGACCAACGAGGAGGAAGCCGTGCCCGACACAGCCAAGGACAGCAGCCCCGCCGACCAGGCGGCCGCGAACGGAAGCGCCGCGTCGAACGGGGCCTCCCCGGGCGCCGGTCGCGAGCGGATCGAGGTCGAGAACCCGGCCACCGGTCAGATCGCCGGCAGCGTGCCGCGGATGCTCCCCGACGACGTGGCGCCGATGGTCGCGCGTGCCCGCGCGGCGCAGCCGGCGTGGTGGGGGCTCGGCTTCGACGGCCGCGCGCGGGTGCTCAAGCGCGCCCAGAAGTGGGTGCTCGACAACAGCGACCGGATCATCGACACGATCGTCTCCGAGACCGGCAAGACGCGTGACGACGCCCAGCTCGCCGAGGTCGGCTACGCGGCCGGCGCCTTCGGCTTCTGGGCCAAGAACGCCGAGAAGCACCTGCGCGACGATAAGGTCCGCGTCAGCTCGCCGATGCTGCTCGGCAAGAAGGCGACGATCCGCTATCGCCCGCGCGGCGTGATCGGCGTGATCGGCCCGTGGAACTACCCGCTCGTCAACTCCTTCGGCGACGCGATCCCGGCGCTCGCGGCAGGCAACGCCGTAATCCTCAAGCCGTCCGAGGTGACGCCGCTGACCTCGCTGCTGATGGCCGAGATGTTCGCCGACGTCGGCGCGCCCGAGGGGATCTACCAGGTGCTCACCGGCCTCGGCGACGTCGGCGCCGAGCTGATCGACCACGTCGACTTCATCATGTTCACGGGGTCGACCGCGACGGGGAAGAAGGTCGCCGAGCGCGCCGCGAAGACGCTGACGCCGGTCGGCCTCGAGCTCGGCGGCAAGGACCCGATGATCGTGCTCGCCGACGCCGACGTCGAGAAGGCCGCCAACGCCGCGACCTACTACTCGATGCAGAACGGCGGCCAGACCTGCATCTCGGTCGAGCGCGTCTACGTCGAGGAGCCGATCTACGACGACTTCGTCAAGCGCGTCACCGACAAGGTGTCGAAGCTGCGTCAGGGAGTGCCGCAGGCGGCCGGCTCCGTCGACGTCGGCGCGGTGACGTTCGACAAGCAGGCGGAGATCGTCGAGTCGCATGTCGAGGACGCGCGCGCCAAGGGCGCCCGCGTGGTCGTCGGCGGCAAGCGCAGGGAGGGTCCCGGCCGCTTCTTCGAGCCGACGGTCCTGCTCGACGTCGACCACTCGATGGACTGCATGACGCAGGAGACCTTCGGTCCGACGCTGCCGATCATGAAGGTCGCCGACGCCGAGGAGGCGCTGCGGCTCGCCAACGACTCGCAGTACGGGCTGCAGGCCTCGGTCTGGACCAGGGACGCCGCCCGCGGCGAGCAGATCGCCAGCCGGATCGAGTCGGGCGTCGCGAACGTCAACGAGCACCTGATCAGCTACGTCGCCCTCGAGCTGCCGATGGGCGGCTGGAAGGAGTCGGGGATCGGCACCCGCCACGGCTCCGACGGGATCCGCAAGTTCACCCGCCAGCAGTCCTCGGTCGTCTCGCGGTTCGGGATGAAGCGCGAGCTGTTCATGTTCCCGTACTCGAAGCGCTCGGCGGGCCTGATCGGGCGCTTCCTGAAGCTCGTGTACGGACGCGGCTCGCGCGAGTAGCAGCCCGTCGCCCACGGTCCCCAGCAGGCGTTTGGACACTCGAGCACCCTGTGGTGTGCACGATCCTCCAGACGAGCGTCACCGCGGCGCCGGCGCTAGGCTTGCCGGCCGCATGCCCGAGAAGCTGTCCGCCCAGAATCGCATCGAGATCGTCGTCGACCGCGGGCTCTGCATCGGCTCGGGCGACTGCGTCGACACGTCGCCGAACGTCTTCGAGCTCGACTCGGAGGACAAGGCGCGCGTCATCGACCCGGACGGCGACCCGGCCGACCTCGTCGTCGACGCCGCCATGAACTGTCCCGTCACCGCCATCTTCGTCGAGGGCGAGGACGGGCCGCTCTATCCGTGAGCCGCGCCGGCTAGCGTCGGCGGCGCCTGAGCACCAGCAGCAGCGCCGCGGCGAGCGCGAGGCCGGGGATCAGGCTGCGCACGTCGATGCCGCCCGGGGCGTTGCGGTCGATGCCGGCGACCGGCATCGCGAACTCCTCGGCGGCCAGCACGTCGTGCGGCTGCTGAATTCCGGTCGGGTCGGGCGGGACGTCGCCCGCCGACCGCGTCGGCATGGCGAACTCCTCGGCGGCCAGCACGTCGTGCGGCTGGTCGATCCCGGTCGGGTCGTCCGGCAGGTCGATCTCGCGACGGTCGCTCATGGATCCATCCTGGCAGACGGCGCGAGGCGCCCGTATCGCCGCTAGCGTTCGGCGAGTGCCCGCCGACGTTGCGACAGGTCGCCGCCGCGCGCTGGCCGCGACCGTGTCGGCCCTGGCCTGCATGGCCGGCGCCCTCACGGCCTGCGGCGACGACGGCGACGGGAACGCCACGGCCGGAGCCGGAACGCGCGACGGGGGGCCTGCAGAGGTCGTCCTGACCCCTGAGTCCGTCGGTCCCGAGGCTGCTCGCCGGGCGCGCGAGAGCGGTCGCGGCGGCGGCGGCAGGGCGGTCGAGCTGCGCGGCGCCGGCGCAGAGCCGCGCTTCGAGGGATCGGCGAGCTCGGACGACGGGATCAGCCCCGGCGCGCCGAGCGACGCCGAGGTCCGCGCCGAGCTTCGTCAGGCGCGGGCCGAGCTGTCGAAGTTCAAGCGCTTCCTCGGCACGACGGCGTTCCTGCAGACCGGGCCGCGGGCGCGCGTGCTCGCCGACGGCACGGCGGTCGCCCCCGACGACGCGCCGGAGCCGGTCAAGCGCGTGATTCAGGCCGGCAACGCGATCGCCAAGTTCCCCTACAAGTGGGGCGGTGGCCACGGCGCCTGGCGCGACAACGGCTACGACTGCTCCGGCTCGGTGTCGTTCGCGCTCGCGGGGGCGGGGCTGCTCGGCGCGCCGCTGACCTCGGGCGGCTTCATGGACTGGGGCGCCTCGGGCCCGGGCGAGTGGATCACGATCTACACCAACCCCGGGCACATCTTCATGGTCGTCGCCGGCCTGCGCTTCGACACCAGCGGCCGGGGGCGTGCCGGCACCCGTTGGCAGGACGCCCCACGGCCGACGGCGGGCTTCGTCGTGCGCAGCGTTCCGGGCCTCTAGAGCGGCCTGGAAGCGCTCCGTGGGGCGACGATCGGCTCCGACCGAGCTGCTACGGTCGCGCACGTGCACGACGACCGGACACGCCGCATGAGCTCCGCGCGCGACCCTCGAGGCCACCGCGATCCCGACGACGAGTCGATCTACATGCGTCGCCGCCTCGTCGCGGCGGCCGCCGCGGCGATCGCGCTGATCGTCGCGATAGCGGTGATCGCCGGCGGTGGGGGCGACGACTCGGAGAGCGCCTCGCCGCTCGACCTCAGCGTTCCGACCACGCCCGACAACCTCGGCGCCACGACCGACACGACCGACGAGACCGACACCTCGACCGCGCCCACGCCGGCGCCCTCGACCGGCGGCGCCACCGGAGGCGGCGGCACGGTCGACGGCGGCAGCGTCGCGCCGCCACCGGCGGACGACGGCGGTACCGCGGGCGGTGGCGCCACGCCGACCCCGGCCCCCGCACCGACCCCGCCGGCCGACGACGGCGGCGGCGCGGTCGCGCCTTCGCCCTAGCCAGTCAGGGATTGCGACGGGTCGCTTGGGCCTGAGCGCTCGACGAGTTCGCTAGTCGTCGCCGCTGGGGCGGCGACGGTCGCGCTTGACGTCGCTGCGGCGGCGCTTCTTGGCGAGCCGGCGCTCGCGCGCGCCGCGCGAGGGCTTGGTGTCGCGCCGCGGGCGGCGAACGGCCAGCCCGCCGGCGAGGCGCTCGCGCAGCCGCTCGAGCGCCAGCTCGCGATTGCGGGCCTGGCTGCGCGTGTCCTGGGCGATCGCCGTGACCCTGGGTCCGAGCCGCGCTATCGCACGGTCGCGCTGGGCCTCGGTCAGCGACGGCGAGGAGTCGATGTCGAAGATCGCCTCGATCCGCGAGGCGGTGACGTTGGCGTGCTGGCCGCCGGGGCCGGACGAGCGGCTCGCGCGCAGCTCGATCTCCGCGAGCGGGATCGCGACGTCGCGCGAGATCCTGAGCGGGTCCTCGATCGCCATGCCGCAGCGACCGTAGCCGGTTCGGCGCCGAGCTCGAGGTCCAGACGCTCGCCGGCCGCGTCAGTCCGGGCATGTGAGACTGCGCCTCGATGCACGTCGCGGTCGTCGGCCATGTCGAGTGGATCGAGTTCGCGCGGGTCCCGGAGGCGCCCGGGGCCGGCGCGATCGTCCACGCCTCGGAGGTCTGGCAGGAGCCGGGCGGCGGCGGCGCCGTCGCCGCCGTCCAGCTCGCCAAGCTCGCCGACCGCGCGCTCTTCCTCACCGCGCTCGGCGACGACGAGCTCGGCCACCGCGTCCACGACTCGCTGCGCGACCTCGGCGTGCGCGTCGAGGTCGCCTGGCGGTCGGCGCCCCAGCGGCGCGGCTTCGTCCACGTCGACGGCCGTGGCGAGCGCACGATCACGGTGATCGGCGACCGCCTCGGCCCGTACGGCGACGATCCGCTGCCCTGGGACGAGCTGGCCGACGCCGACGCCGTCTACTTCACGGCCGGCGACTCGGCCGCCGCCCAGCGTGCCCGCGCCGCTCGCGTCCTGGTCGCCACCGCCCGGGCACTGCCGTCGCTCGCCGGCTCGGGCGTCAGGCTCGACGCCCTCGTGGCGAGCGCCGCCGACGCCGGCGAGACCTACGAGCCCGGCGACCTCGATCCTGAGCCCCAGCTCGTCGTCCGCACCGCCGGCCCCGCCGGTGGGGCCTGGGAGCGCGCCGATGGCGAGCGCGGCGAGTGGGCGGCGACCCGACCGCCCGGCCCCGTCGAGGACGCCTACGGCTGCGGCGACTCCTTCGCCGCCGGCTTGACCTGGGCGCTCGGCAAAGGCATGGAGCCCAGCGAGGCCGCCCGGATCGGCGCTCGCTGCGGCGCAGCCTGCCTCACCGGCCGCGGCCCATACTCAGCTCAACTCCACGGCCGCGACCTCTAGCCAGGCTACGACCGCTGCCTCGGGTCGGCGAGATGATCGTCAGAGGACCGTAGGAACGAGGTCCGTTGGCGATCGTCTCGCCGACGCGCCACCGGCGCCCAAGCTAGTGGTCCGCCACCGTGCCGCCCTCCGGCACGATCGGCAGGCCCTCCCCGACCCAGGCGACGATGCCGCCGGTGAGGTTGAAGGCCTTGTACCCGCTCGCCCGGAACGCCTGGGTGGCGAGCGACGAGCGGCTGCCCGAGCGGCAGTAGAAGACCACAGGGCGCTCCTTGTCCATCGCGGCCGCGGCGGCGGTCAGCTCGGGGATCGGCACGTGCCGGTCGCCCTCGATCCGGCCGGCCTCGTGCTCGTAGGGCTCGCGGACGTCGATCAGGTCGGCGCTGCCCTCCTCGACCAGGCGCCGGACCTCACGCGGGGCCAGATCCTCCTGCAGGTGCTCGAGCGACGCCATGCCAACACCCTAGAGATAGGCTCTCGCGCCATGCCCTCACCCAGCTGGCAGCTCGCAGGCAGGACCGTCTTGATCACCGGCGCGGCTCGCGGAATCGGCGCCGAGTGCGCCCGCCGCCTCGCGGCCAGCGGGATGAACGTCTCGCTCGTCGGGCTCGAGCCCGACGAGCTCGAGCAGGTCGCCGCCGAGTGCGGGCCCGGGGCGATCTGGTTCGAGGCCGACGTCACCGACCGCGACCAGCTCCAGGCCGCCGTCGACGGCACGATCGAGAGGCTCGGCCGGATCGACGCGGTGATCGCCAACGCCGGCATCGCGATCGGCGGCCCGACCCGCCTCGCCGACCCGGAGTCGTTCGAGCGCGTGATCGAGATCAACCTGCTCGGCGTCTACCGCACCGTCTACGCCTGCCTGCCGCAGATCGTCGAGCGGCAGGGCTACGTGCTGATCGTCGCCTCGATGGCCGCGATCTTCCACGCCCCCGGCATGGCCGCCTACTCGGCCAGCAAGGCGGGCGTGGAGGCGCTCGGCGACAGCCTGCGCGGCGAGCTCGCGCACCACGGCGCCCGTGTCGGCGTCGGCTACTTCTCCTGGATCGACACCGAGATGGTGCGTGGGGCCGACCGCCACCCGGCGCTCGGCTCGATGCGCGCCAAGCTGCCCAAACCGGTGCGCAAGACCTACCCGGTCTCCGACGTCGGCGACGCGGTCGTCGCCGGCTTCGAGCAGCGCTCGCGCTGGGTCGGAGTGCCAAAGGGCCAGGTCCGCCTGGCGCTCAAGCTGCGCGGGTTCCTGGCGGGGCTGACCGACCGCGGAGCGCGCGACGGCTACCCCGAGATGGAGGCCGCCTTCGTGCAGGACGTCGCCGCCCGCGGCGTCGAGGCCGCCTCCCAGCCCAGCGGAACGGGTGGCGCGGCCGCCCTGACGCGCGACTGAGCGAGACCGGCCGGCGAGCGAGGCGAACGGTGCCCGGCCTCGAGACCCTCACCTACGCGGTCGACGGCCGCGTCGCGCGGGTGACGCTCGACCGTCCGGAGCGGGGCAACGGGATCACGCTCGCGATGCCGCGCGAGCTCGCCGACTGCGTCGAGCGCGCCAACCTCGACCCGGCGGTCCACGCGATCGCACTGAGCGGCAACGGCAGCGGCTTCTGCGGCGGCTACGACCTCGTCGCCTCCGCCGAGGACCTCGGCGAGGGCGGCCTCGGGGATCCTCACGCGGTCGCCGGCTCGCCGATCGACCGCGAGACGATCGCCCGCAACCACATGCCGGAGAGCGACTGGGACCCGGTCACCGACTTCCAGATGATGTCGCGCAACGTACGCGGCTTCATGACGCTCTTCCACTCCGAGAAGCCGGTGCTCTGCAAGGTCCACGGCTACTGCGTCGCCGGCGGCACCGACATGGCGCTCTGCTCGGACCTGCTGGTGATCGCCGCCGACGCAAAGATCGGCTACCCGCCGGCGCGGGTGTGGGGATCGCCGACGACGGCGATGTGGGCGCAGCGGCTCGGGCCGATGCGGGCGAAGCGACTGCTGCTGACCGGCGACTCGCTCACGGGCGCCGAGGCCGCCGAGTGGGGCCTGGCCACCGAGGCGGTCGCGCCCGAGCGCCTCGACGAGCGGTTCGAGGAGCTGCTCGAGCGCGTGGCCCGCATGCCGATCAACCAGCTCGTGATGATGAAGCTGCTCGTCAACCAGGCCGCCTACGCGCAGGGCCTGCACCAGACGCAGCTGCTCGGCACCTTCTTCGACGGCATCGCCCGCCACACCGCCGAGGGGCACGCCTTCGCGCGCAGGGCCGCGGAGTCCGGTTTCAAGGAGGCGGTCCGCGACCGCGACGAGCCGTTCGGGGACCTCGGGCTGCGCGGCTTCGGCGTCACGCCGGAGCCGCGCGACGACGACTGACCGAGCCCGGCGCCGCAGGCACGACACCCGCGGCGCGGCTGCTCAGACGTCCTTGATCTCGGAGAGCACGTCGGCCACCGAGGCCTTGGCGTCGCCGAACAGCAGCGCGGTGTTCTCGTTGTAGAAGAGCGGGTTGTCGATGCCGGCAAAGCCCGCGTTCATCGACCGCTTGAGGACGATCACCTGGGCCGACTTGTCGACGTCGAGGATCGGCATCCCGTAGATCGGGCTGCCCTTGTCCTCGCGCGCGGCCGGGTTGGTCACGTCGTTGGCGCCGATCACGAGCGTCACGTCGGTCTGCGCGAACTCGCCGTTGATCTCGTCCATCTCCTTGAGCGCGTCGTAGGGCACGTCGGCCTCGGCGAGCAGGACGTTCATGTGGCCCGGCATGCGGCCGGCGACGGGATGGATCGCGTAGAGCACCTGGACGCCGCGCTTCTCGAGCTCGTCGGACAGCTCGCGCACCGTGTGCTGCGCTTGGGCGACCGCCATGCCGTAGCCGGGAGCGACCACGACGCGGCTCGCGTAGGCGAGCTGGATCGCCACGTCGGCGGCGTCGGTCGACTTGACGCTCTTGCCCTCGGTGTCGGCGCCGCCGCCGGCCACGGCCGTGCCGCCGCCGAAGCCGCCCGCCACGATGCTCGGGATCGACCGGTTCATCGCCTCGGCCATCAGGTTGGTGAGGATCGTGCCCGAGGCGCCGACGATGGTTCCGCCGACGATCAGCGCGGTGTTGTCGAGCGCGATGCCCGCCGCCGCGGCCGAGAGGCCGGTCAGCGCGTTGAGCAGCGAGATGACCACCGGCATGTCGGCGCCGCCGATCGGCAGCACGACCATGTTGCCCAGGACCGCCGCGGCGACCAAGATCAAGATGAACAGCCCCTCGGACTCCGACCCGGTGGCGATCGCGATCGCCGCCGCGACCGCGGCGAGCAGCAGCAGCGCGTTGACGACCTGCTGGCCCGGCACCGAGATCGGCTTGCCGGGGATGACCTCCTGCAGCTTGCCGAAGGCGATGTTCGAGCCCCAGAAGGAGATTGAGCCGATGATCGCGGCGAAGAGGATCGGGATCAGCGTCTCGAGCGCCGGGTTGCCCCCGTGCGCGAGCGCATGGCGGTACTCGGCCCAGGAGATCAGCGCCACCGCGCCGCCGCCGACGCCGTTGAACAGCGCCACCATCTGCGGCATCGCCGTCATCTTCACCTGGCGCGCCGCGGGCACGCCGACGATCGTGCCGATCGCGATACCGAGGGCGATCAGGCCGTAGTCGCCGACGCTCGGGATCAACAGCGTCGCGACGACCGCGATCGCCATCCCGACGGCGGCGATCATGTTCCCCTGGCGCGCCGTCGACGGCTTGGTCAGCCGCTGCATGCCGATGATGAACAGCGAGAAGGCGACGATGTAGAGGACCCGGATGAAGTCCAGGTCGGTCAGGAAGCTGGCTACGGGAAGGGTCACTTCGAGCCCTCGAGCTTCTTGGGCTCCGGGCGCTTCTTGAACATCTCGAGCATCCGGTCGGTGACGAGGAACCCGCCGATCACGTTGATCGTGCCGAAGGCGATCGCGATCACGAGCAGCGTCTTGCTGAGGAAGCCGTCCGCCTGGCCGATGATCAGGATGCCGCCGAGCAGCACGATCCCGTGGATCGCGTTGGTCGCCGACATCAGCGGCGTATGCAGCGTGTTCGGCACCTTCGAGATCACCTCGAAGCCCACGAATGCCGCGAGGACCAGGATTGTCAGCTCGGTTATTAGATCCATGTTCGTCAGCGCCCCACTGGGTCTCCGGCGGCGGCCTTGGCGCCGTCGTGGACGATCTCGCCGTCGCGCGTGATGCAGGCGCCGGCGATCACCTCGTCCTCGAAGTCGAGCTGGAGGGCGCCCTCGTCGGTCGCCATCAGGGCCAGCAGCGACTGGACGTTCTTGGCGTAGAGCTGCGAGGCGTGGTCGGGCATCGACGCCGGCAGGTTCGCGGTCCCGACGATCTTCACCTCGTGGCGGACGACGGTCTGCGCGGGCTCGGTGAGCTCGCAGTTGCCGCCGGTCTCGGCGGCGAGGTCGACGATCACCGAGCCGGCGGGCATCCTCTTCACCGCGTCCTCGATGATCAGCAGCGGCGCCTTGCGACCGGGGACGGCGGCGGTTGAGATGACCACGTCCATCTGGGCGATCACGTCGGCGAGCGCCTCGCGCTGGCGCTGCTGCTCCTCCTCGGTCAGGGCGCGCGCGTAGCCGCCCGCGTCCTCGGCGTCCTCGAGCCCGATGTCGAGCTCGATGAAGCGCGCTCCGAGCGACTCGATCTGCTCCTTGACGGCGGCGCGGACGTCGAAGGCCGACACGACGGCGCCGAGACGGCGCGCGGTGGCGATCGCCTGGAGGCCGGCGACGCCGGCCCCGAGCACGAGCACCTTCGCCGGCCGGATCGTCCCGGCGGCGGTGGTCAGCATCGGGAAGAAGCGGCCGAGCTCCTGCGCGGCGATCAGCGCGGCGCGGTACCCGCCGACCGTCGCCTGCGAGGAGAGCGCGTCCATCGACTGGGCGCGCGTGATGCGCGGTATGGCCTCCATCGCGAAGGCGGTGACGCCGGCGTCGGCGAGGCGCTTGGCGACCTCGCCGTTGGTCAGCGGCTGCAGGAAGCCGATCAGCACGGCGCCGCGCCGCAGTCGGGCGATCTCCTCGGCGGTCGGCGGCGCCACCTTGGCGACGACGTCGCCGGAGAAGCCGGCGCCCGCCTCGAGCGTTGCGCCCGCCTCCTCGAACGAGCTGTCCGAGACGTGGGAGGCCGCGCCCGCGCCGGGCTCGACGACGACGTCGATCCCTCCGGCGGTCAGCTTCTTGACCACCTCGGGAACGATCGCGACGCGCATCTCGCCCGCAGTGGACTCCTTTGGCACCGAAACCTTCATCAGCGGCGGCGGAAGCCTAGTGGCTCGAAGTCGAGCCTGCGGTGCGGTCGAGCATCGGCGTCACCGCTCGGCGCGGGCGGCGATCCGCTCCGCCGACGGGCGCTGGACGTCCCAGACGAGCCCGAGCCGCTCCAGCGTGCGGATCACGGCGGCGGAGAGGTCGACCTGCCAGAAGCGCAGGCCGTGGTGGGCCGATGTCGGGAAGGCGTGGTGGTTGTTGTGCCACGACTCGCCGAGCGACAGCGGAGCCAGCCAGAGCAGGTTGCGCGACTCGTCGTCGGTCGGGAAGTCGCGCCGGCCGAAGAAGTGGCAGAGCGAGTTGATGCTGTAGGTCACGTGGTGCAGGACGAGCATCCGCACCAGGCCTCCCCACAGCAGCCCCGTGAGACCGGCGAGCAGGGTGCCGCCGATCGCCCAGCCGAGCAGGAACGGCGCGAGCAGCCCGAGGATCACCCAGAGCAGGAACGTGCGGTCCACGTAGCGGATGACCGGGTCGCTCATCAGGTCGGGCGCGTAGCGCTCCTTGTTCGCGCGCTGGGTGTGGACGAACAGCCAGCCGACGTGGGCGTGGGCGAGCCCCTTGAGCGCGCCCTTGAGACCGTGACCGTGGTCGACGTGCGGGCTGTGCGGGTCACCCGGCTGGTCGGCGAAGGCGTGGTGCTTGCGGTGGTCGGCGACCCACGAGATCACCGGCCCCTCGATGGCGGCCGAGCCGAGCGCCGCGAAGGTGAAGCGCAGCCACGGCTTGGCCTTGAACGCCCGGTGGGTGAGCAGGCGGTGGAAGCCGACGGTGATCCCGAGCCCGGTCGCCGTGTAGACGATCAGGAAGACGACGACGTCGCTCCAGTTGAGCGCGTCGTCCCAGAGCTGCCAGCCGACGAGGATCAGCCCGAGGAACGGCAGGACTGTGATCGTGCCGGTGAGGAAGCGGTCGAGCGCCTCGTTCGCGACCGGCTGGATGTCGTCGGGGCCCGGCTCGAGGCGGCCCGTCTCACCCGCTGTGGCCGTCCCGGTCACGTGCTGGAGCGTACCGCGAAGGCCAGCCGTGCCTAGGCGGTGGCCTCGACGTAGAGCGTGTGGCCGTGCCGCTCCAGGCTGTCCGGGCTCGGTTGCAGGTCGCCCTCGCCGAACTCGTGCTGGGCGGCTCGCGGGAAGCCGGCGGCGACGCAGCTCAGCTCGAGCGTCTCGGCGTCGTAGATCGCCCCGTGGCCGGAGTCGTAGGTCAGCGACGCGACGCGCGCCATCGCCGTCGGCCACTGCCCGGCGTCGCCCGAGTTGGACATCGCGTACGACTGCAGCGCCGCGCCGGCGTCCGGAACGCCGATCCGCAGCACGCCGCCGGGCCGCAGCAGCTCGAGGCAGCGGCGGTGCAGATCGACGCCCTGCGCGTAGGTCAGATGCTCGAGCAGATGCTCGTGGAAGATCGCGTCGACCGACGCTGGCGGAAAGGGCAGCGGCCGCGAGAGGTCCCACGGCAGGTCGACGCGCGTCCCGGCGAGATCGACGTTGACCCAGCCCTCCTTGTAGATCGAGCCGCAGCCGATGTGCAGCAGCAGCGGCGAGCGGCTCGTCAGGCGGCTGGCGCGGCGACGGCTGAGCGGGCTCAGCGCACGCGTCGCCGCGAGGCGCAGGCGCGGGCGGAGGGCGGGGGGGAAGACGCTCGCCATCAGGCCGCTGAGACCGCTTCTCGGCGGCGGGGACGGCTCGCCCAGCCGCGACGCCCACGCCAGGAAGCGGTCGGCGCGACAATGGGTTGGGGCCTCCACCGGTGCGATCATGCCAGGAGGTACAGCGTCGCGGCGCGACTCTGGACAGACTGTCCTTGCCCATTGCGGCGGCGCCCGTAACCATGAGGGCGATGACCGGCGGAGCCACAGCCGCCCCGACCGGGCCGGACGCGGCCGCCGCCGGCACGCTCTCGAACTACGTCGGCGGGACCTGGACCGGGGCGACCGCTGCGGCGACGCAGCAGAGCCGCAACCCCGCGACGGGGGAGCTGCTGGCGCACGTCCCGCTGTCGGGCGCGGCCGATGTCGACGCCGCCGTCGGCGCCGCGCGCGCGGCGTTTCCCGCGTGGCGCGGGACTTCGCCGATCGAGCGCGCGCGGGCCGTCTTCGCGCTGCGCGACCTGCTCGACGCCCACCGCGACGAGCTGGCGCGGATCGTGACGACCGACATGGGCAAGACGCTCGTCGACGCCGTCGGCGAGGTCGGGCGCGGCATCGAGTCGACGGAGGCGGCGTGCGCGGCGCCGCACATGCTCAAGGGCGACAACCTCGAGGGGGTGGCGACCGGCCTCGACGTCGAGATGGTGCGCCAGCCGGTCGGCGTGATCGGTGCCGTCACGCCGTTCAACTTCCCCGCGATGATCCCGCTCTGGTTCCTTCCCTACGCGGTCGCCTGCGGCAACACGTTCGTCCTGAAGCCCTCCGAGGCCGACCCGCTGACGGCGGCGAGGATGTTCGAGCTGATCGACTCCGCCGGCATCTTCCCGCCTGGCGTCGTGAACCTCGTCCACGGCGGTCGCGACGCCGTCGGCGCGCTGCTCGACCATCCGGGGGTCGACGGGATCTCGTTCGTCGGGTCGGCGAGCACCGCGCGGATCGTCTACCGCCGCGCGGCCGAGACCGGCAAGCGAGTGCAGGCGCTCGGCGGCGCCAAGAACGCGATGGTGCTGATGCCCGACGCCGATCCCGGCCTGACCGTGCACGGCGTCCTCGGCTCGGCTTTCGGCGCCGCCGGCCAGCGCTGCCTCGCCGGCTCGGTCGCCGTGCTGGTCGGAACCGAGGCGGAGCAGGACCGGATGCGCGCCCGGCTGCTCGAGGGCGCCCGCGGCCTGCGCGTCGGCGACGGCGCCGATCCGGCGACGGACGTCTGCCCGCTCGTCACGCCCGCCGCCCGCGAGCGCCTGGTGGCGGAGATCGAGCGAGCTGGCGCGGAGGGCGCCGAGATCGTCCTCGACGGCCGCGGCGATCCGGGACCGGGCGGCGCGCTGCTCGGCCCGACGATCGTCGACCGCGCCGCACGCGGCAGCCGCGTGCTGACCGAGGAGCTGTTCGGCCCGCTGCTCGCGCTGCTGCGCGTCCCGGATCTGGCGACGGCGATCGAGCGGGTCAACGAGAGCCCGTACGGCAACGCCTCGTCGATCTTCACGAGCTCCGGCGGCGCCGCGCGCGACTACCGCTACGGCGTCGAGGTCGGGATGGTCGGCGTCAACGTCGGCGTCGCCGCGCCGGTCGCGTGGTTCCCGTTCTCGGGCTGGAAGGCCTCGCTCGACGGCGACCTGCCGTCCAACGGCGCCGACGCCTTCGAGTTCTACACGCGCAAGAAGGTCGTCACCTCGCGCTGGGCCTGAGGCGAGGCGGCGCGGCGAGGACGACGCTCTCGCAGCCGCGCAGGATGTCGGAGCCGTCGGCGTAGACGGTGTCGTCGCCGGTGCCGCAGTAGACGCGGTCGCGCAGCCCGTCGCGGGCGTCGACGACGTCGTCGCCACCGCCGCTGGCGATCCCGTCGGAGCCGAGGCCGCCAGAGACCTTGTCGCCCTCGCCGGCGGTGCGGATGCGGTCGTTGCCCGCGCTGCCCCTGACGAGGAAGACGCCGGCGATCGCGACGATCGTGTCGTTGCCCGACGCGCCGAGGATCGTCGTCTCGCCGCCGTCGGCGTAGAGGCGATCCGCGCCCGAGCCTCCGTTGACGAGGTTGACGCCCTCGGCCGCGTAGATGCGGTCGCGTCCCGAGCCGCCGAACAGGCGGTCGTCACCGCCCTGACCGAGGATCACGTCGCCCCCCGCCTCGCCGAGCGCTTCGTCGGCGCCGGGGCCCGCGTAGACCGAGTCGTCGCCGTCGCCGGCCTCGAGGCCGTCGTCGCCGGTTCCGCCCAGTGAGATGTCCGCGCCGGGTCCCGCGTCGATGCGGTCGGCGTCGGCGCCGCCCTCGAGGTAGTCGTCGCCGGCGTAGCCGTTGAGCAGGTCGGCGCCGGCCTCCCCGTAGAGCTGGTCGGCGACGGGGGTGCCGTTCAGCACGTCGCCGGCGGGCGTGCCGAGCAGCGCGTCGGCGGTCGCCACGCCGCCGCCGGCCACCAGCACGGAGGCCGTCAACAGGGCTGTCAGAGCGCCACGTCGCATCGTCCCCCTGGAACCCCCGCGGACCCGCGAGGTTGCGCTAGCCGTCCTCGTCGTCGTAGCCCGGCTCGCCCGGCAGGACGACGCTGGCCACGCCGCCCTCGACCAGCACGCGCGGCTCGACCGGGAGGACCTTGCTGGCGCGGGCGGTCTCGAGCGCCTCAGAGACGCTCGCCAGGCGCGCGAGCTGCTCGAGGTGCTTGATCGTCGGGAAGACGAGCATCAGCTCGCCGTCGCGGTGGAGCTCCAGCGCCGCCTGCGGCCGGATCCAGAGCCAGTCGACGCACTCGCTGCCGTCGACGGTCGGCTCGGCGTCCTCGGGGGCCTCGGCGACGAAGAAGTGGGTGTCGAAGCGGACCTTCACCTGGGCCGGCGTGATCCAGCGCGAGAAGCGGACCAGCTCGTGGGCGTCGGACAGCTCGATGCCGGCCTCCTCCTCGAGCTCACGCACGGCGGTCTGGGACTCGTCGTCGTCCTCGGGTGAGGTCGCGCCACCGGGGAACACCCAGGCGCCGCCCATGAAGCGCTGCTCGGGGTTGCGCCGGACCAGCAGAACCTCGGGCCCGTCGGCCGTGTCGCGCAGCAGGATCAGCGACGCCGACGCGCGTGCCTCGGTCGCCTCGCCGGTGTTCAGATCCTCACCGGGAGGCGGTTCGTCGATGCGCATCGACGGAGCGTATCCCACCGCTCGGCGCTAGATTTCGAGCGATGAGCGAAGCCGTCACCGTGCAGCAGTGGATCTGCATCTCCTGCGGATTCATCTACGACCCCGACCTCGGCGACCCCGACGGCGGCATCCCTCCCGGGACCGCCTTCGAGGCGATCCCCGACGACTGGTTCTGCCCGGTCTGTGGCGCCCGCAAGAAGGACTTCGAGCCCTACGACGCCTGACCGGCGCATTTCGGCGCCCTCGCTCGCTCGTGTCTTTCGAACGACTGGAATCTTGACCGGGCTATAGCCCAGTCAACCTTCCACTCCTTCGAAAACGAGGGCCAAGCGTTCGCGGCACAGCCAGCTCGAGACGTCCGTCGCTCGCTCAGGCCGGCGTCGCGGCAGCAGCTTCGACAGCGGTGGCAGCCTCGATCGAGGCGGCGACGATCTTCAACAGGCGTCTCAGGTCCGACTCGGAGATCGCGAGCGGCGGCATCAGGACGACGACGTCGCCGAGCGGGCGGACGATCGCGCCGCGCTTACGGGCCTCGAGCGTGACGCGGTGTCCCATGCGCTGCTCGGGGGGGTAGCCGGACAGCTCGATGCCGGTCATGAAGCCGCAGCGGCGGACCTCGACGACGTCGGGGCGGGCGGCGATCGGCTCGAGCAGCTCGGCGAGCAGGGCGATCTTCGGCTGCAGGCGCTCGAGCGTGCGCTCCTCGTCGAAGACGTCGAGCGTGGCGAGCGCCGCGGCGCAGGCGAGCGGGTTGCCGGTGTAGGTGTGGCCGTGGAAGAAGGTGCGGTGGGCGGCGCCGTCGCCGAGGAAGCCCTCGTAGACACGCTCCGAGGCGAGCGTCGCGGCGAGCGGCAGGTAGCCGCCGGTCAGACCCTTGGCGATGCACATCAGATCGGGCGCAACGCCTTCGTGCTCGCTCGCCCACATCCGTCCGGTGCGACCGAAGCCGACGGCGACCTCGTCGCAGATCAGCAGCGCGCCGTGCTGGTCACAGAGTTCGCGGACCGCATGCAGATAGCCCTCCGGATGAATCAGCATGCCCGCCGCGCCCTGGACCAGCGGCTCGACGATCACGGCGGCGATCTCGCCGGGATGGGCCTCGAAGAGCCGGCGCATGTCGTCGACGTCGCCGGGCTCGGCGGACAGCGTGTCGAATAGCAGCGGGCGGTACGTCGCGTGGAAGAGGTCGATCCCGCCGACCGACACCGAGCCGATCGTGTCGCCGTGGTAGGCCTCGCGCAACGAGACGAAGCGCCTCCGGCGCTCGTCGCCCTGCTGGCGCCAGTACTGGAAGGCCATCTTGAGCGCGATCTCGGTTGCGGTCGAGCCGCTGTCGGAGTAGAAGACGCGCGTCAGGCCGGACGGGGCGACCTCGACGAGCCTTCGCGCGAGCTCGATCGCCGGCGGGTGGGAGAGGCCGAGCATCGTCGAGTGGGCGACGCGGTCGAGCTGATCGCGCAGCGCGCCGTCGATCTTCGGGTGGCGGTGCCCGTGGATGTTGCACCACAGCGACGAGACGCCGTCGATGTAGCGCCGGCCGTGGGTGTCGATCAGGTCGGTGCCCTCGGCGCGCTCGACGATCACGGGCTCCTCGTCGATCCAGTCGCGCTGCTGGGTGAACGGGTGCCAGAGGTGCGCGCGATCGGCGGCGACGAGCGCCGCGTGGTCGGCTTTCGTCGATCCGCTCACGACGGCCGACCCTAGCTATCGTCCTGGTCGGAATGCCGCCGCTGCCACTGCTCGTCTTCGTGGTCGGCATGGGCTCGCTCGGGGCCGAGATCGCAGCGGTTCGACTGCTCGCCCCCTACTTCGGCGCGTCGACGGTCGTCTGGGCGAACACGATCGGCGTCGTGCTCGTCGCGTTGTCGATCGGCTACTGGCTCGGCGGCCGGCTCGCCGACCGCCGCCCCGAGCTGCGCGCGCTCTGCCTGCTCGCGCTCGTCGCGGCGGCGCTGCTCGCGCTCGTGCCGTTCGTCGCCGACCCGCTGCTCGACGTCGCGGTCGACGCGCTCGACTCGGTGTCCGCCGGGGCGTTCGCCGGCTCGCTGCTCGGCGTCCTCGGGCTGGTCGCCGTGCCGGTGCTGCTGCTCGGCGCCGTCGCGCCCTATGCGATCCGCCTCGCTGTCACGACGCTCGAGGAGGCGGGCCGTGTGTCGGGACGGCTCTACGCGATCTCGACCGCCGGCAGTCTCGCCGGAACGCTGATCTCGGCGCTGCTGCTGATCCCGCTCGTCGGGACACGGCGGACGTTCCTGATCTTCGCGCTGGCGATCGCGATCGTCGCCGTGCTCGGGCTGCTGCCCAGCCGCCGCTACGTCGCGGTGCCGGCGGCGATCGTGGCGCTGATGGCGCTGCCGGTCGGGACGCTGAAGGCGGACGCCGGCTCGGGACGGGTCGTCTACGAGACCGAGACCGAGTACCAGTACGCGCGCGTGGTCGAGCGCGACGACGGCAGCCGCGTGCTCGAGCTCAACGAGGGCCAGGCCCAGCACTCGCTCTACCGGCCGGGGACGGTCCTGACCGCCGGCTACTGGGATGGGATGCTCGTCGCCCCGTTCGCCGGACTCGACCGCGAGCCGCGGCGCGTGGCGATCCTCGGCAACGCGGCCGGCACGATGGCGCGCGCCTACGCCCGCCTCTTCCCGGCGACGTACGTCGACGGCGTCGAGATCGACGCCGAGCTCTCGGAGATCGGCAAGCGCTACTTCGGGTTGGAGGAGGGGCCGCGACTCGAGCTCCATCACGAGGACGCGCGGCCCTACCTGCGCCGCACCGAGCACCGCTACGACGTGATCGCGATCGACGCCTACCGCCAGCCCTACATCCCCTTCTACCTGTCGACGCGAGAGTTCTTCGAGCTCTGTCGGGATCGGCTGGCGCCCGGCGGGGCGATCGTCATCAACATCGGCCATCCCGAGGGGCAGCCCGACCTCGAGCAGGTGCTGGCCGCGACGATCGGCGAGGCCTTTCGGAACGTCCTGCACGACCCGTTCGACGACACCAACGCGCTGGTGGTGGCCGGTGACGCTCCGCTGTCGGAAGACAGGCTGCGGCTGTTCGCCGACCGGCTGCCGCGCGAACTGCGCGCGCCGGCGCTCGCCGTGGCCGATCGGATCGGACCGCCGCCTCGGGGCGGCGAGGTCTACACCGACGACCGCGCGCCGGTGGAGTGGCTGATCGACAAGTCGATCCTCGACTACGCCGGCGACCGCTGAGCGCCGCCGGCGGTGCTCCGGTCGCGCTCGCGGATCAACGCCGCCGCACGGCGTGGGCGCTCCACCTGCGGAGTGTGGCCGACCCCGGGGAGCACGACGACCTTGGCGCCCGGGACGTCGCGGTAGTCGTCGGCCGACCTCGGGTCGACGATCCGGTCCTCGGCGCCGAAGACCACGGTGACGGGCAGGCCGGTTGCGGCGATGCGGTCGTCGAGCCGCTTCCGATCGCGGTAGTCACGGCCGTCCGACTCACGGAAGGCGGTGAAGGTCATGTCCGTGACGTCGTCGACGAAAGCCTGGGGCACGTCGAAGCCCTCGGCGAACGCCTTGCTCAGCTGCTCGCGGATCACGCCGTCGGGCACGACCTGCTTGACCGCGGGGCCGATGACCGGAGTGCGCGCGATCTCGGCGGTCACCGGCAGCTCGACGAACTCGTCGCGCGACGCCGAGTCCATCACGACCAGTCCGCGCACGCGATCGGGATGGCGCTCGGCGAGCGCCGTGACGACGGGACCGCCGAGCGACTGGCCGACGGCGAGCACGCGCGGCGCCCCGATCGCGTCGAGCGCCTGGGCGATGGTGTCGGCCTGGTGCTCGATCGAGTAGCCGTCGTCCGGCTTCTCGGAGCCGCCGTGGCCGAGCAGGTCGACCGAGATGACCCGACGGTCGCGCGCGAGCAGCGGCTCGACGCGCTCCCAATAGCGCATCGAGCAGGTGTAGCAGTGGACGAGCAGGATCGCCGGCGCAGTCGCCGGACCGCGCTCGCGAACCTGGAGATCGCCGCCGGGCAGGTCGACGATCCTGCCGATGTCGGCCTCGGCCGACTCGGTCCTTGCGCCAACGACGAGCTGGTTGACGACCAGGGCGACCGCGAGGACGGCGAGGACGATGAGAGCGAGTCGGCGCATGGTCACCTTTGGAACGCCCGGCGAGATGCCGCTGTGAGATCCCCCTGACGCCGCGGCGCCAGCTTACAGCCAGTCGTCGAGCGGCAGAGCGGCCCCCGCGGCGGCGAGCGTCGCCCGCGTCGCCGGCGGCAGTCCGCTGACCGGGACCTCGGCCAGTCGCTCGACCGTCGCGCGGTTGGATTCCTCGATCGCCTCGGGATCGGACCACGGCGTCATCACGATGCCGGCCACGGTCAGGCCGGCCGCGCGCGCCGCTTCGACGGTCAGCAGCGTGTGGCTGATCGTGCCGAGCCCGGTGCGTGCGACGACGACCAGCGGGAGGCCGACGTCGACGGCGAGGTCGCGGACGAGGTAGTTGTCGGTCAGCGGTACGAGCAGGCCGCCGACGCCCTCGCAGACGAGCGAGTCGGCGCCGTCGGTCGCGGCGCGGGCGGCGCCGCGGATGTGCGACGGCGCGACCATCGCGCCGGCGAGCACCGCGGCGTAGTGCGGCGAGAGCGGTGGCCCGAAGGTGTACGGCGCCACCTCCTCGGGGAGCTGGCCGTTGCTGGCGGCGCGCGCCAGCAGCTCGTGGTCCGCGAGCCATCCCTGCTCGGGCGGATCGTCGAGTCCCGTCACCACCGGCTTGAAGGCCGCGACTCGCTCGCCGCGCGCCGCGAGGGCGGCGCAGATCGCCGCCGCGACGACCGTCTTGCCGACGCCCGTGTCCGTGCCGGTGACGAAGACTCCGCGCATGCGGGTCGCGGCCTAAGCCGCGTCGGCGAGGCCGTCGAACACGCGCGGGCCGGCGGCCTCGACCGACGCCGCCTCGGCGTCGGCGAGGCGCTGTGCCGCCGCCTTCCGCGCCTCGGCGGGGATCGCCTTCGCGATCACCCTCGCCGCCTCGCGCAGCTCGGACTTCGTGTGCGACGCCATGACCGTCAGGCGCATCCGCGACGAGCCCGCAGGCACCGTCGGCGGACGGATCGCCTGGGCGAAGACGCCCCGCTCGAGCGCGCGCTCGCTGGCGGCGACGGCGGCGTCCGCCTCGCCGACGATCAGCGGGACGATCGGCGTGTCGCCGCCGCCCGTCGGCAGGCCGTCCTCGGCGAGGCCCTCGCGCAGGATGCGGGCGTTGCGCTGCAGCCGCTCGACGCGGCGCGGCTCCTCGCGCAGCAGCTCGAGCGCGGCCATCGCGGCCGCGACCTGAGGCGGACCCAGCGCCGTCGAGAAGATCAGCGTGCGCGCGGAGTTGACGAGGTACTTCGCCATCGGCCGGTCGCAGCAGACGTAGGCGCCGTAGGAGCCGAGCGACTTGCCGAGCGTCCCGACGAGCACGTCGACCTCGTCCTCGAGGCCGGCTGCCGCGATCGAGCCCCGGCCGGCGGGGCCGATCGTCCCGGTGCCGTGCGCGTCGTCGACCATCACGCGGGCGTCGTAGTCGCGCGCCAGCTCGACGATCTCGGCCAGCGGGGCGACGTCGCCGTCCATCGAGAAGACGCCGTCGGTGACGATCAGGCTGCCGCGACCCTCGGCCTCGCGCAGTCCCCATGCGAGGTGGTCCATGTCGGCGTGGTCGTAGACGAACGTCTCGGCGCCCGCGAGCCGGCAGCCGTCGACGATGCTGGCGTGGTTGCGGGCGTCCGAGAAGACGACCTCGCCGGGCCGTGCTAGCGCCTGGACGACGCCGGTGTTGGCGAGGTAGCCGGAGCCGAACAGCAGCGCGCTGCGGTAGCCCTTGAAGTCGGCCAGCCGCTCCTCAAGACGGCGGTGGATCCGCATGTTGCCCGAGACCAGCCTCGACGCCCCGGCGCCGGCGCCGTAGCGCATCGCCGCCTCGGCGGCCGCCTCGCGCACGCGCGGGTGATCGGCGAGGCCGAGGTAGTTGTTCGAGCACAGAAGCAGGACGGGCCGCCCGTCCAGCAGAACGCGCGGCCCCTGTGGCCCCGAGATCATGCGCATCCGGCGGTACAGCCCGCGGTCGCGGATGTCGCTCAACGCGCTCTCGATGTCGGTCACCCGGCTCCCTCCACCTGCACTACCTCCAGCCCGCGGTTCGGCGCGCCGTCCGGCCGCGGCGGCACCCGCTCCTTCTTGACGCGGCGCAGCTGGATCTCCGGGTTCCAGAACGGCGCCTGCTCGCGGCGGTCGACCAGCTCGTCGATCGGCGTGCGCGGCGTCTCGCCTGCGAGCCAGCCGTCGCGGTTGTCCGGTCGCGGGTTGGCGCCGTTGTCGGGCTGGCGCGCGACGTTGAGCCCGAGCTCCTCGAACATCGCTCGATCGTCCTCGGGCTCGGAGCCGAGCGTGGTGAGGAAGTTGCCCATCATCACGCCGTTGATCCCGGCCTTGACGGCGAGCGAGTGCAGCTCGCCGAGGTTCTCGACGCGGCCGCCGCAGAGCCGGAAGAGCGCGCCGGGGAGGATCAGGCGGAAGATCGCGATCCACTTGACCGCCTCCCAGGGGTCCATGTAGTCGCGGTCGCCGAACTTCGTCCCGGGGCGCGGGTTGAGCATGTTGATCGGCACGCTCGTCGGGTCGATCTTCGCGAGCTCGAACGCCATCTCGACGCGCTGCTCGCGCGACTCGCCGAGGTTCAGTATGCCGCCGACGCACGTCTCGAGCCCCGCCTGCTCGACCGCCTCGATCGTGCGTAGCCGGCCCTCGTAGCGGACGGTGCTCGACACCTCCGGGTAGTAGCTCTCGGCCGTCTCCACGTTGTGGTGGACACGCTGGATGCCGGCTTCCTTGAGCTGCTTGGCGCGCTTGACCGACATGTGGCCGATCGAGGCGCAGCGCTTGAGGTTGGTCTGCTCGGAGACCAGCCTGGCGCCCTCGAGGATGTTCTCGAAGTCGCGCTTCGACAGGCCCTGGCCCTGGGTCACCATGCAGAAGCGGTGCGCGCCGGCGGCCTCGGCCGCGCGGGCGTGCTCGAGGATCTGCTCCGGCGTCATCATCGCGTGCATCGGGGTGTCGGCCTCGGCGAAGCGCGACTGGGCGCAGAAGCCGCAGTCCTCTGCGCAGCCGCCGGACTTGGCGTTGACCAGCGAGCACATGTCGGTCGAGTCGCCGAAGCGCTCGACGCGCGCCTCCCAGGCGCGCTCGATCAGCGCCTCGATCTCGGCGTGGTCCTCGATCTCGCCCAGGCGGAGGGCTTCTGCTCGACTGATCAGCGGGGACGACAAGCTACGGGGCCTCTCCCTCGGGGAGTACGACTCCCGGGAAACCTAGGCCCAGCGCCGGACGGAGAGTGTTCGTTGCTGCGGTGCTCGCCGGATCTCGCCCCACCCGAGTTCCGCGGCGTGGTCGGGGGACCGATCCGCCTGCGCTCCTCCGCTGACCGTTGCTGCGGTGGTCGCCGGATCTCGCCCCGCCCAAGTTGCGAGGTGTGGCCAGGGGGACCGATCCGGCTGCGCTCCTCCGCTGGCTGGGCTGCTGCGGGTTAGGCGGGGAGGGTCTCGGGGCGGGCGCAGTAGGCGCCCTGGCTGAACCCTTGGGAGCCGATGCCGAAGGCCCAGTTGAAGCGGGCGCGGTAGTTCTCGATCGCGATCTCGTTGGCGAGCTCGACGAGCTGCGCCTCGTCGAAGTGCTCGCGCAGCCGGGCGAAGAGGTCGTCGGAGACGTCGATCGGCGTGCGGGTCATGGCGACGGCGAGGTCGAGGACCAGTCGCTCGACGTCGGAGAACTCGGGGCTGCTCCGATGGTCGGGCAGGGCACGGAGCTTGGACTCCGAGACGCCGGCCTTGGCGGCGATCGAGGAGCCGATGTCGATGCAGAACTCACAGCCCGCGAGGGCGGCGGCCTTGGTGGAGGCGAGCGCCTTGAGGTCGCGCGGCAGGCGATCCGCCTTCTCGGTGGCGTACTCGAGCGCGCCATAGCCGGCCAGGATCATCGGGTGATGGGCGTGGACGCGAGTCGGCTCGGGGACCTGTCCCACCGCCCGACGGGCATACGAGAACGCCGACCGGACGATCGGCCCGCCGCGGCCGTCCGGCACGCCGGCGATCCGCGCACCGTCGGCGCCCGGACGGGCGGTGCGGACCGTGTCGGGCACGCCGCGGGCGAGATGGACGACGAGCAAGCCGCCGATCACCGTCCAGGCGAGCGTGGCGGTGTTGGAGACCGCCTCCGCCGTGCTGTAGGGCCCGAGGTTGAGCACGTGCCAGAGGAAGTGGGGGATCGAGAAGAGCAGCCAGGCGACCGCGGCGGCGATCACGAGGTCGCGCCGGAGGCGGATCGCGGCGAAGATCAGCAGGACCGCCAGCGCCACGAAGAGCGAGCCGACGTCGGTCACGAGGTGCTCGTCGAAGGGGCCGAGCGGATGGACCCAGCCGTCGGTTCCGGCGGGGAAGTCGTCGTAGAACGAGCGTGGCGCGACCAGCGCCCACAGACCGATCAGCCCCTGCGGAACCGCGAGCGCCAGCAGCAGGAAGCGGATCGCCTCGCGGTTGCGCGTGATGTGGTCGCCATGGCTCATGCCGGTGCCTCCTGGTCGTCGCCGACGAGGCCAGGGCGTCCAGCAAGCAAGCTTCTCGTTCGCCCAGGCATCGAGGACTCGATTACATCGCGTAAAGGTTGACCAGATCCGCTCCGCGTGGGTTTGAGATCGACTTTACGGACGAAGTCCGTCTGCAAAGTCGCCCTCACTGAGAGCGCGGAGTTGAGAGAATGCTGCCCAGCTCGTGCTCCACACGTGCGGGCTCGTTCAGGACCTCACGGGCTGGGAAGCGCACGGTCACGTAGCCGGCCTGGAGGAGCCGGCGGTCCCGCTGCCGGTCGTGATCGAAGGCCCGTCGGAGCGAGTGGTGAGCTCTGCCGTCCACTTCGACGATCAGCTTTCGGTCGCGCCAGAGGAAGTCCGGCCGGTAGCCACCACCCTCAGGGAGCGGGATCCATACGTTGACCTCGGGCTCTGGGAGGCGCCGTCTCCTGACGAGGGCGAGGAAGTGCGCCTCGGCCACACTCCGCGTGACGGCACGGTGGTCGAAGGTCGAGAGGACGGACGCGAGCGCTGCGCACCCTCGTTGACCGCGCATTCGCGCGATCTGACGGCGAACCGCCGTAAGGTCGAATTCGCCGCGCTCCTCGGCCAGGACGAGGGCGCGTTCGAGCCGATCGCGGGGAACTGTCGAGGCGACGTCGACGAGGGTTCTCGCCCAAGTCGTGCACGGGATGCCGTCAAGGATCGTCTGGTCGTTTGGATCCAGCGTCGCACGGTGGAGGACGATCCCCGGCCGACCGCGCCGCCGGCGGCCCGCGACGTTGACGTGGACGACCCCCGCCGGGTCCGGCATTAGCCCTCGAAGAGCCGCGGCGGAGGCATGCGACAGCAATGCGCCGTCGCCGCACGCGAGCACCGCCGCCAGCCACCTGCCCTTCTGCGTCGGACGTTCGACGGCGAACACGCCTCGATGAAGACGTCGCAGCCTCCCGCTCGCCGCGCGATGGCTGCTTCCGCGCTCACCCAGCCCAAGGTCCTTCAGCTGGGCTACCGTGACGATGCCGTGCTGTGTCTCGGCAAAGCGTTCGATCAGGAGATCGGTGGGGTGAGGTCGACTTTTCCGACAGATGTCGTCCGAAGAGTCGACCTCGTAGTTGGTCGGGCGCTTGTTGGTGGGACTGGCGGGAATCGGCCAATCCTGTGCTCGCTCGGCGCACGCGTAAGCGCGCTCGCGTTACGAGCCAGTTACCCGGCCGTTCCTAAGTGAGCTAGCGGCCGCGCCAGGTCGCGGCGCGCTTCTCGTCGAACGCGCGCATGCCCTCGCGGAAGTCCTCGGTGCGGAAGCACGACTCGCGCAGCTCGACGAGCTCGCGCTCGACGCTCTCCGGCAGCGCGCTGGCGTGGGCTCGCAGCTCGCGCAGGATGCGCTTGTTGCCGGCCACCGACAGCGGCGCGTTGGCGGCGATCTCGGCGGCCATGCCGATCGCCTGTGGCTCGAGCTCGGCGGGCGCCACGACGTGGTTGAGCAGTCCCATCGCCAGGCCGCGCTCGGCGTCGACGTTGCGCCCGACGTAGAACAGCTCGGCGGTGTTCGCCGGCCCGCAGGCGTCGACGAACTTGCGCAGGCCGGTGTGCGAGTAGATGAGGCCCAGCTTGGCGGGCGGCATGCCGACGGTGATCCCGCGCGCGGCGATCCGGATGTCGCAGCTCAGCGCCAGCTCGAGCCCACCGCCGATCGCGTGGCCGTTGATCTGCGCGATCACCGGGAAGCGGTACGCCTCGAGCGCCTCGATCGCGTCGTGGAACGGGTGCGCCACCAGCCGCTCGGCGTTCTCCTCGAACTCGCGTCCCTCGAGGTTGCCGAGGTCGTAGCCGGCGGAGAAGACGTCGTCGGTGCCGGTGAGCACCAGGCAGCGCGCGTCGAGCCCCGTGAGCGTCTCGGCCAGCGTGTCGAGGATCTCGTGGTCGAGCGCGCCGCGCCGCGCCGCGTTCGAGATCCGCAGCCGGACGACTCCTTCCGCGGGATCGTCGCGAATTAGCTTGCCGGAGGCCAGCTCCACGCTACTCGAGCACCACGAGCACGTCGCCCTCGCTGACCGACTGGCCCTCCGAGCACTTGATCTCCGCGACCGTGCCGTCGTCCTCGGCCTCGACCGGCATCTCCATCTTCATCGACTCGAGGATCGCGACGGTGTCGCCCTCCTCGACCTCCTGGCCGACCTTGCACTCGATCTTCCAGACGGTTCCCGTGATGTGCGCCTCGACGTTCGGCAATGCGTCTCCTTGCTCGGTGGGTCGCGCGCGGCCAAGATACCCGAGCCGAGCCGAGCTGCGGTGCTCGCCGGACCTGGGTCCGTGAGCACCGCAGCCCCTTGTCTCCTCTGTCTCAGTCGATGAAGTCGCGGACCTGGCCGTAGACCGTTAGGTCCGAGTACAGGGCGCTGTGGCCAATGCACGCGGTCTGCGTGTTCGTCGCCCCGCTGAGCAGAACGCTGCTGTCGGGGTTGATCACCTCGTCGCACGGCGACCACCAGGTTCCGTAGTTGACGGCTCCCGGCGTCTCGTCGACGGCGTTGAGGTTGTTGAGGAACGACGAGCCCGGCTGCATCTCGAAGCACGACGTGTTCCAGAAGCAGGCGTAAGCCGTCGACGTGCCGTGATTCGGCCCGCCGAGCGAGACCCACTCGTCCACCTCGGCGGCTCCACCGAGGTTCTTCAGGTAGTAGCGGGTGTTGAGACCGCCCATCGAGTGACTGACGATGTCGACCTTCGCCGCTCCGGTCGCTGCACGAATCTGGTCGACCTTCGTGTTCACCTGGCCCGCCGTCGTCACGTTCGACTGAGCGGTGTTGTAGCTCCAGTTGTTCGTCTGAGCGGCGGTCCAGCCGTCGGCCTGGAAGCGGCCGATCATCGTGTTCCACACCGAGCCGCTGCTGTTCCAGCCGTGGACGAACAGGATCGGCTCCACCGCCGAGGCCGTGGCCGCCGGCGCGAGTGCTGCGATTGCGGCGACGATCGTCGCCAGGAACATCTTCCGCATGGTTACTCCCTCCTAGTAACTGCAGAGCTTTATAGAGACAGACCGGTACCGTAACCGGTCAAATCAGTTAATGCCACCCCGAATTCGGACGGCGACGGTGGCGATGGCGCCCGTCGCCGGTTTCTACGCGCGCCTTAGGATGCCGCCGTGATCCTCGCGCTCGACCAGGGCACCACCGGCTCGACGGCGCTCGTCTTCGACTCCGGCGGCCGGATCGCCGGTCGCGCCTACAGCGAGTTCGCTCAGCACTTCCCGCGTCCCGGCTGGGTCGAGCACGATGCGGACGAGATCTGGGAGGTGACCCGCCGTGTCGGCCATCAGGCGCTCGACGCCGCCGGCGTCGACGGCCGCCGGCTCGCCGGCGTCGGCATCGCCAACCAGCGCGAGACCGTCGTCGCCTGGGACCGCGCGACCGGCGAGCCGCTGCATCGGGCGCTCGTCTGGCAGGACCGCCGCACCGCCGCGCGCTGCGACGAGCTGCGCGCCGCCGGCCACGAGCGCCTGGTCCGCGAGCGCACCGGGCTCGTGCTCGACCCGTACTTCTCGGGCACGAAGATCGAGTGGCTGATCCGCGAGGGTGGGGTGGACCCGACGAGCGCCGCGTTCGGGACCGTCGACTCGTGGCTCGTCCACAAGCTGACGGGGCGCCACGCGACCGACTACTCGAACGCCTCGCGCACCCTGCTGTTCGACATCCGCAAGCTCGGCTGGGACCCGGAGCTGTGCGAGCTGCTCGGCGTCCCGCTCGCGTCGCTGCCCGAGCCGTGCCCGAGCGCGCACGTGTACGGCGAGACGGCCGAGTTCGGCGGCTCGGTACCGGTCGCCGGGATCGCGGGCGATCAACAGGCGGCGCTCTACGGCCAGGGATGCCACGCCCCCGGTCTCGGCAAGAACACCTACGGCACCGGCAGCTTCGTGCTCGAGAACGCCGGAACCGAGCCGCCGGCGATCGCGGAGGGGCTGCTGACGACCGTCGCCTGGGGCGTCGAGGGCCGCGTCGACTATGCACTCGAGGCGGCGATCTTCGTCACCGGCGCGGCCGTCCAGTGGCTGCGCGACGGCCTCGGGATCGTCCGCACGGCCGCGGAGACCGAGGAGCTGGCGCGCTCGCTCGACTCCAACGACGGCGTCTACCTCGTGCCCGCCTTCACCGGCCTCGGCTCGCCGCACTGGGATCCCTACGCGCGCGGGACGATCGTCGGGCTGACCCGCGGGACCGGCCGGGCTCACCTCGCGCGCGCGACGCTCGAGTCGATCGCCTACCAGACGGTCGACGCCGTTAGGGCGATGGAGGCCGCGTCGGGCATCCCCTTCAGCGAGCTCAAGGCCGACGGCGGCGCGGTCCGCAACGTGTGGCTGATGCGCTTCCAGGCCGACGTGCTCGGGGTGCCGGTGGTCGTGCCCGAGGTGCCGGAGACGACCGCGCTGGGCGCCGCCTATCTCGCCGGCGTGGCGGTCGGGCTGTGGAGCGAGGCCGACGTCCGCTCGATGTGGCGCGAGGCGGCCCGCTACGAGCCGCGGATGTCGGCGGGAACGCGCGAGGAGCTGCTCGCCGGCTGGCGCCGCGCGCTCGATCGCTCGCGCGGATGGGCGGACGCGTGACCAACGTCGCGCCGAGGGGTACCTGACGGCGCATGCCCGACGTCCAGCTCAAGCCCCAGGTCTACAAGGACTCGCGCCCGAAGGAGCACTTCGACCGCTACCACCGGCGCGTACGCGAGCACCGGCCGAACTGGGACTACGAGCTCGTCCGGACGATCCTGACGCCCTATCTGCTCGGCTTCTTCCGCACCCGGGCGTTCGACACCTACAACGTGCCGCCCGACGGCCCGTGCATCCTCGCGCCGAACCACTTCTCATTCCTCGATCACTTCTTCCTCGCCGTCTACCTGCGGCGCAAGGTCCACTTCATGGCGAAGTCGCAGCTGTTCAAGCTGCCGCTGTGGCCGTTCTTCAACTATGGCGGCGTCTTCCCCGTGCGCCGCGGCCATGCCGATCAGGAGGCCTTCGACACCGCCCACGCGATCCTTGCTCGCGGCGACGTCGTGGTTATGTACCTCGAGGGAGGTCGGTCGCGCACCGGCGAGCTCGGCGTCGCGCGACCGGGAGTCGGACGCCTGGCGCTCGAAACGGGCGTCCCGGTGGTGCCCGTGGCGATCGCCGGCTCGGAGAAGACCCGCAACTGGAAGCGCGGCCAGTTCCCCAAGGTCAGCGTCCGCTTCGGCGCGCCGGTGCGCTTCGACAAGATCGAGGAGCCGACGAAGGATCAGTCCCAGTACGCCTCTGAGCAGGTCATGGAGCGCATTCGCGTCCTCTGGCAGGACGCCCGCGACTCCGGCCGCTGAGGCGCCTTGGGGGGTTGTCGAGGCGTGGGGTCGTGCTGGGGGTGGCGTTCCTGTGGGGCGTCCTTGAGGCTCTCCGTCGGACGGGGGGTGGGTGGGGCGCTGTATGAGTTGGGCTTGCTGCGGTGCCGGGCCCTTGGCTGGGTAGGGAGGAATGCGAGGTGGCTGATGGCCGGCAGCGGGCGTCGCTCGGCGGCTTTGGGTGCTCGGTTGGACGTTGGTGGGGCTTTCGGCCTGTGCTTGGGGTGCCTAAGTGTCCGAATGGACGATTGAGCACACCAGGGTGTGTTCAATCGTCCATTCGGTTCTCGGAGCGAAGGGTTTTGGGCCTCGAAACGGCTGTTTGGCCCCTCGGAAAACGAGTGGAACATTGACTGGGCTCTGCCCCAGTCAATGTTCCACTCGTTCTCGGAGCGAAGGGTTTCGGCCTGGAAACGGCTATCTGGCCAGGAAACTGCTGCATACCACTGAGAACCAAGGCGATCGGGGACCAAGGGCCCCGATCGAAGCCCAGCCACCGCCTCACCGCCCTACCCAGCCAAGGGACCGGCACCGCAGCTAGCCAAGCTCGTACAGCGCCCCTCGAACCCCCGCACGAAACCGCGCCTCAAGGACGCTCATGGGAGCGAGAAACCGTCTGCCGGGCGGGGAAAGGAACAGCGAAACCGCGCCTCAAGGACGCCCCACAGGAGCGCGCCCCGGCAACGCCCACCCCGCCTACATTCGACTGGCCGCCCGCTCAGGCCGGCAGCTTCGCCACCGCGGCGGCGAGCTTCGCCGGATCGCGCAGTGGCGGGCCGTGGCCGAAGCAGACGAGCGAGGGCTCGAGCGCGACGATCCTGCGCGCCGACTCGCGGTTGAGGCTCACGTCCGGGCTGAGGATCCGGAACGGCTCGCGGATCGGGCCGCGCATCAGGAACGGGTTGTAGCCCCACATCACGTCGCCGCAGACCAGCACGCGGTCGGACTCGCGCCAGAAGGAGACGTGGCCGGGAGAGTGGCCTGGCGTGTCCAGCACCGCGAAGCCGGCGACCTCGTCGCCCTCGCGCAGGGCGCGGGCGACCCGGTGCCCGTTGGGTCCGGGGATCATCCATCCGCGCGGGCCGACGATCTTGCCGGCCTCGACGGCTGCGACGTCGCCGGCGCCGCACCAAAGCGGGATCTCCAGCCGCTCGCAGACCGCGTGGCTCGCGCCGTAGTGGTCGGGGTGGGCGTGGGTGAGCGCGTGAGCGGCGATCTCACGGCCCTCGACCTGCCTCAGGACGCGGCCCGCGTCGAGCCGAGTGCCGGCGTCGACCAGCACGTCGCCGATCACGTAGACGTTGACCTGGTTCGCGGGGCGGCCGTCGAGTTGCCAGAGGTCGTCGGCGAGCGCTCGCACGGCGGGCGAGGCTACTCGTAGACGGTGTCGAGCCGTCGCCAGGCGGCCATGTCGTGGCCCGGGACGACGAGCGCGTCGGGGACCTGCTCGATGTAGAGCTGGATCTCGCGCAGCGAGCGGCGGAAGCGGTGCTCGTCGGCCATCCGGAACGGGAGCGCCGTCTCGGCGATCGTCCGCCTGGTGTAGGCGGCGTCGGACGTCAACAGCACGTCGAGGTCGCTCAGCCGCAGCACCACCGAGCAGTGGCCGGGAGTGTGGCCGGGCGTGAAGACGATCCGCACGCTGCCGTCGCCGAACAGGTCGAGCGAGCGGCCGAAGCTCGCGAACGAGTCGGACGCGTCGCTCTCGAAGTCGAGCAGCCTGTAGTCGAAGGCGTGGTCGAACTGGCGCTTGAAGTAGCCGTCGGTCGCGCCACCGTGCGAGGCCGCCTTCCACTCCGCCGAGCTGACGACGAACGTCGCGTTCGGGAACTGGGCTATCCCGCTAGCGTGGTCGCTGTGCAGGTGGGTCAGCACGACCACCTCGACGTCGTCGGGCGAGAAGCCGCGCTCGCGCAGCTGAGCGGGGACCGCCTGCTCGGAGTCCATCCGCAGGTTCTTGAAGACGAGTCCGCCGAGGCGGCCCATGCCCTGCCGCGGGTCGACCGCTACCGCCGCGTGGAAACCGGTGTCGACGAGCACCAGGCCGACACCGGGATGCTCGACCAGGAACGCCTGCACCGGGAACTCGGGCCAGTCGTCCTGCGAGACGCCGACGCCGAGCGCGCGCAGCGGAGCAAGGCGCCCCTCGTCGCGGTGCACGAGCCCGGGCGGCGCGATCATCCGCGCGCAGAGCAGCGGATGCAGGCGAACCGTCGCCCCCTCGCGTCCGCCGGGCAGCGGCAGCTGCGCCGCCCGGGGCTCTGCCGCCGTCGCCATGCGCAGACCCTAGCCCGTTCGCGGGACCCGTACGGCGATACGCTGGCGCGCGCGATGAGCGCAGCGGACCCCAGCGCGGATGCCTCCGCCGGCGGCATCTTCAGGCCCGGCCTGCTCGAAGGGCAGGTCGCGCTGGTCAGCGGCGGCGGCTCCGGGCTCGGGCGGGCCACGGCTATCGAGCTGGCCGGTCTGGGAGCGCAGGTGGTCATCTGCGGGCGCCGCGGCGAGCCGCTCGACGAGACCGTCGCCCTATGTGCCGAGGGCCGCTGCGCGGCGCAGGTCTGCGACATCCGCGAGGAGGACCAGGTCGGAGCCCTCGTCGATGCCGTGGTCGAGCGTCACGGCAAGATCGACCTGCTGGTCAACAACGCGGGCGGCCAGTTCCTGACGCCGGCGGAGGACATCACTCCGAAGGGCTTCCGCACAGTCATCCGGCTCAACGTCGAGGGCACCTGGCTGATGACTCACGCAGTGGCCACGAAGGCGATGATCCCCAGCGGCGCCGGCGGCAAGATCGTCAACGTCACGCTCTCGCCCCACAACGGCCTGCCCGGCATGGCCCACTCGTCGGCGGCGCGCGCGGCGGTCGAGAACCTGACCCGCGTCCTCTCGATCGAGTGGTCGCGCTACGACATCAAGCTGACCGCGCTCGCGGCGGGCCAGTTCGGCACCGAGACGCTGCGGACCAAGTACCCGCAGCCGGTCGTCGAGCACCTCGAGCAGACGATTCCTCTCGGTCGCCTCGGGACCGAGCAGGAGTTCGCGTGGTCGATCGCCTACCTCGCCTCTCCCGCCGGGGACTTCTACTCCGGAGCGATCCTCACCATGGACGGCGCCCGGGACAACTGGTTCGGCTCCTGGCCGCCCAAGTCGATCGTGGACGCCGGCGGCAAGCCGCTGGTCGAGGAGCGAAAGCCGCCAAAGGCCGATCGCTAGAGCGAGACCCGCGGCATGGCGCGGTCCAGCCAGCTAGGCAGCCACCACGTGCGATCGCCGATCAGGCGCATCGCCGCCGGCAGCAGGACGAGACGCACGACCGTCGCGTCGAGGAACACGGCCACGGCGAGGCCTATGCCGACCTCGCGAATCGCGATGTAGTCCGAGGTCGCGAAGGCCAGGAAGATCACCACCATCACCGCCGCCGCCCCGGTTATGACGCCTCCCGTCGATCCGATCCCGGCCTCAAGCGCTCGCTCGTTGCTGCCAGAGGCCGAGTACTCCTCGCGAATGCGGCTCAACAGGAATATCTGATAGTCGATCGAGAGCGCGAACACGACGGTCAGCGCCCCGGAGAGGGCGACGACGTCCACGTATCCCGGGCCGCCCAGGAGGGGGTCGGATCCGCCAAAGCCGATCTGCATCACTCCGAACGTCACGCAGACCGTCAGCAGGTTGAGCGCCACGCACATGGCAGCAAGCGGCACCGCCCGCAGGCCCAGCACCAAGATCAGGAACGACACCAGAGCGAACGCCGCGACGAGCAGCGGCAGCCGCGCCGACGTTGCGTCCTGGAACTGCTGGAGGAGCCCGGCGGGGCCGCCGACGGCCGTCTCGAGCTCGCTTCCGTCGAGCTGGTCCGACGCCTCGGTGATGCGCTCGTGCAGACCGTCGATCCGCGCGTCGCTGGTGGCGTAGCGCGGTATCACGGTCACCCGTGCCGTTCGGCCGCCGTTCTTGAGGTCGAGCACCATCTGGGTGCGCTCCTTCGTCGGGCGGCGCGTGCCGTCCGCGAGAGCCAGCGGCAGCAAGCCGGACTCGAAGAGCCGCGGCGAGCGCTCGGCGAGATCTCCTGCCGACGACTTCTCTTGCTGGCCCGCGACGCCGGAGCGGATGCGCTCGAGCCCGCTGGCGAGCCGGCCCCCGCCGTCCGGGCCGCCGAGGCCCCCCGCGAGCTGTCCCGCCCCCGCCTCCACCTGTCCGAGACCGTCCGCCAGTCGCTCCGTGCCGTCGGAGAGCTGGCCCAGGCCGGGCGCCAGCCCGGCGCTGTGGCGCGAGAGTCGTTGGAGGCCGTCCGACACCTGCGCGTTGCCCGCGGCGATCCGGCCGACCCCGGCATGCAGCCGCTTCGCGCCACGTGCGAGCCGGCGCACTCCGCGCTGCGCCTTGCGGCCGTCCGCCTCCAGGCGGTTGGTCAAGTACAGGCCGAGGCTGAACTGACCTTCGGCGTCCTTCATCCCGGCCGCCACGCCCTCGTAGGCCGGATCGGGCGCCTCGCCAGAGCTGGGATCGGTGCCGGTCAGAGCTTCGCTCGCCGCCCGCACGGCCTCGACCGCAAGCCCGAACTGCGGGTCGTTGCGTCCCACGGTCATGCGCTGGAGCGCTCGCCACGCCGTCGCCAGGCGCCGATCGGCGGTCTCGACGGGCTCGTGCAGGGCATCGAGCTGGCCGTTCCCCGTGCGCAGGTCGTTCTCGAGCACGCGTGCGTTGTTCGAGACCTGGTTGGAGCTCGTACGCGCCTGCTCGAGGCCGTCCGCGAGCCGTCCGGCTCCGACACGGGCCTGGCGAGACCCGTCCGCGAGGCGCTCCCCGCCGCGGCTTGCCTCGACGAGGCCGCCGATCAGACGCTCCGATCCTCCGGCGGCCGCTCGAAGGCCGCTTGCCAGGCGGTCCGCGCCGCGGTGGGTCTGACCTGTCGCCGCGTGCAGCTCGGCCGCTCCGCCGCCGGCCAGGCGTACGCCATCGGAGGCGCGGGACAGACCGCGGTCGAGACGCGACAGGCCCTTCTGCTGGCTGGCGAGCTGTCGCTCGAGGCGCGGCAGCCCCCTGGTCTGCCGCTCGATCGCGGCCGGTCCGATGACCGTCGCGACCCCCCGGTCCGACGCTAGCCGGCGCTGCAGGCGCGCTACGGCATCGAGCGAGCGGGCGGTGGTCACCGGACGGTCGCCGCGGGACCTGATCACGACGTCGAACACGGCGCCGAACCCCGGTCCCACCACCTTGCCGACCTCTTCGTACTCGACCCGCGTCGGCGCGTCGTCGGGGAGCAGCTTGACGTCGGGCGAGCCGGGATCGATCGCCAAGGTGGGCGCCGCCAGCGCCAGCAACGCGACCAGCGCGGCCAGCGGGATCGCGATCGGATGACGTCCGGCGAGTCGCGACGCGCCCCGTCGCCTGAACGACGGCAGCCGCCAGCGCTCCATCCACGGATCGAGCTCGCGAAGGAGCGCAGGCGTGACCAGTAGCGAGGTGAGGGCGCCTACGACCGTGACGACCCCGACGCCGAGCGCGGCCGAGGCCAGCACCGGTCCGACGGAGAGGACGGCGGCCACCACCATGACGGCGACGAGCAGGACGGCCGCGAAGACGATCGTGCGGCCGGTCGCGAGGCTGGCGGCCTCGATGTTCGCCCCGACGGCCGCCGGGGCGACACGGCGGTGCTCGCGGTAGCGCGAGACGAGCAGCAGCGAGTAGTCGACGCCGAGCGCGAGTCCCATCATCGACCCGAGGCTGAGGGCAAGCTGGTCGACTGTCGTGACGGTCGAGAGCGCCTGGACGATGCCGCCGCCGGCGATCACCGTCCCGAATCCGACGATCGCCGGAACGGCCGCCGCCACCGGCGAGCGGAAGACCAGCAGGAGCACCAGCAGCAGCAGCGGCACGGCGATGATCTCGGCCTCGCGCGTCGCGCTGTACGACTCCTCGATCAGGCCCTCGGCGATAGCGGGCTGACCGGTGATCCGCGCCGTCACGGGTGGGCGCACCGTCGAGTCGACGACGCGCCGAACCGGCGGCATCGTGTCGGCGAGCTCCTGCCCCGGCCGTAGTCGGGCATAGATGATGAAGAGCGCGGAGTCCCCGCGCCGGGTGACGGCCAGCTCCTCGCGCCGTGCGCGAGCGTCCCCGGTCGGTCGGTCGAACGGCGAGACGACGCGCAGGCCGGGGACGTTGCGAAGCTCCTTCGTCACCGCGGCGCCCTGGCGCTGGAGATCGCGCTCCGGGCCATCGAGCAGCAGGTTGATGTTGGTACCGAAGTCCGCCTCGTGCGTCAGCTCGAGCCAGCGCTCGCCCTGACTCCCAGGGACCACGAGGTCCGTCGGGGTGAAGGAGTCGCGGCTCGCGAGACCGACCGCCGCGCACAGGACCACGGCGGCAATCCACATGCCGATCGTCAACTTGCTGCGCCTCAGCGCGAAGCGCGACACCCCTGCCATGAGTCGACTCTAACCGGTGCGTTGATCGAGCGCGACCCGCAACCCAATGCGGCAGGGCCCTTAATTGGCCTGACCAGTTGAGTAAGGGGACGTCCTGATCGGTCCGGACCGGTCGAGTACGGGAATGTCCTGAATTGGTCTGACCGGTTGACTCGGGTAGGGCGTTGACAGCGGGGGTCTGCTCTGAGAGCCTGCGGGCCGCCGCGACACCGCGGCCGGCGGGAGGTCGTATGTCTTCGAGTTGCAGTGTCCATTGGCGAGCGGTCTTGCGGAAGAGGGGTCTCGCGACGAGGCTCTTCGTGCTGGCGGCGGCCGCCGCCGTCTTCGGTCTTTCGGCGACCTCCGCGCTCGGCGCGCCTGGCCACGGGCGGACGTGGGAGCTGGTCACGCCGCCCGATCCGAACGGGGCGCCGGTGCTCGGAGTCTTTGGCAGGGACGTGGCCGGCGAGCGCGTGATGTACGCCACCATCGGGCCGTCGCCGGGCGCGCCGGCCGGCTCCTTGATCGCGTTCAACACGGCGGTCCGCGGGCCGCTCGGATGGACCGCCCAGCCCCTCGGCTCCCCGTACTCGGTCGCGACAGACGTGTTTCTTCCCGTCGTACCGGGCGGCGCGGACGAAGACCTGTCGACCTCGATCTGGACGAGCTCGCTGCCGCTGCTTCCAGGGGCTCCGGCTGCGCCTCGTCTGGGCCTTTACCGCGCCACCGCCGACGGGGCCATGGCTCTGCTCGGCGATGTCGGCAGCGTCGTGGACGACGTTACGAAGAACATCACCATGGTCGGCGTCTCGGATGATGGGCAGCACGTCGTCTTCCAAGCCGAGGACCGGCTGCTTCCCGCGGACGACGGCAGGGTCGGCGGATCGGCGGCTTACGAGTTCGCTGGGGACGAGCTGCGCCTCGTGGGCGTCGACGCAGCCGGCAACTCCCTATCGACCTGCGGCGTCGCCGCCGGCTCCGACAACAGGGCTCCCAACGCCGTGTCGCGCGACGGACGGCGGATCTTCGTGACGAGCCCTGCGACGAGCTGCGAAGGCGCCACGCCAAGGGTCTACTTGCGCGAGGACGGGGCTACCACGACAGAGATCTCGGCGTCGCGATGCGCGCGCCCCGACTGTGGCGAGCCGCAGGCCGTGCGTTTCGTAGGCGCTACGCCGAGCGGCTCGACGGCGTTCATGGTCACGACGCAGCAGCTGACCAGTGACGATGTGGACTCCGGGAGCGACCTCTACCGCTACGACGTGGACAGCGGGGCGCTTTCCCGAGTGTCGGCTGGGCCTGCCGGCATCGCCGCTAACGTGGCACCCACGTCGGCGGCGCACGCGGCAGACGACGGCTCCAAGGTCTACTTCGTCGCCACGGGCGAGTTGGTGCCCGGACAGGGCGTGGCCGGCAGTCCGAACGTCTACCTCGCCGATGGCGACGGTTTGCGCCTCGTTGCCACGCTCGCGCCATCGGACAGTTGGCCAAACGGTCGGGTGAGGGACGGCGCGCAGGAGGATGCTCAGATCACGCCGGACGGCGAGCGCATGCTGCTCGTGTCGTCCGCCGCCCTCACGGCGGATGACACAGACGCCAGGAGGGACGCCTATCTCTTCGACGCCGACAGCGGGGAGATCGAGCGACTGTCTGGAACGGCCGGCGTCGGCAACGGCGATTTCGACGCCGAGGTAGCGATGGCCGCCAACGAGCTGGTGATGCTCGCCGGTCGTCGCACGCACGGGTTGAGCGTTGACGGGCGGCGCGTCTTCTTCACGACCCAGGAGGGGCTGTTGCCCGAGGACGTCAATGCGGACCTCGACGTCTACGAGTGGGCAGACGGGGATCTTGCGCTGATCAGCTCGGGAGTCGGGAACACCGAGATGTTCTACGGCGGCGCCAGCGCCGACGGGAGCAGCGTCTTCTTCACGACGCAGGAGAGCCTCGTCGCGGCCGATCGCGACGCCGGAGACTCAGACCTGTACGCAGCGCGATTGGGCGGTGGCTTCCCCGAGCCGCAACCGCCACCCGCGGGGTGCTCCGGCGAAGACTGTCGAACCGCGAGCGGCGTACGGCTCAGCCGCCTGGTTCCGGCGAGCGTCACCCACGTGGGCCGTGGCAAGGCCCGTGGGCTCCGCCTGCGCCGGTTCCGACGCTCGGAGCGCCGACGAATGACGGCCACCGGTCGGATGAGGCTCGTCATCGGAAGTCCGACGGCAGGACTCGTGACCGCGCGGGCACTTACGCGGATCGGTGCACGCCGCCGTACCGTGGCGCGTGGGGGCGTCAAGTCGATCCGCCCGGGCGACGTGACGTTGCGGTTGCGCCTGTCGCTTGACGCCCGGCGGCGTTTGAGCCGAGGTCACGTCCTGCGGATTCGTCTCGTCCTTCGTCACTCGCGGCTTCGGTCTCCACTCGTCGTTTCTTTGAAGTTGGGACCGCGGCGATGAGGGGTGTTTCGGCTCGCGTTGCGCTGATCGTGGTGGTGGCGCTCGGCGTCCTGCCCTCGGCCGCCAGTGCTGACTTCGGGATCGCGCCGGGTAGCTTCGAGGTGAGCATGCTTGATGGCGCCGGCGCGCCCGAGCAACGTGCAGCGGCCCACCCCGACGTGCTGCGCATGAGCTTCGCCTTCAACAGCATCGGCGATGAGCCCGATGGCAACGTGAAGGACATCGAATTCGAGCTGCCTGCCGGACTCGTCGGGGATCCCAGAGCCATCCCGACCTGTCCACGAGCGGGCTTCACGATCGTGGACTCCGTGCCGGATTGTCCGCCGGGGTCGCAACTCGGGATCGTGACGCTCGACCAGACCGACTTCGCGAGCACCCTCCAGATCTTCAATATCGATCCCGCAGCGGACGCGCTGGCCGCGTTTGGCTTCAAGAACATTCTCTTCAGTGGCCGTCTCTTCGCGCGAGTGCGGGAGGACGGCGAGGGCTTCACGATCTCGATGAGCCGGGTGATACAGGACTTCCCACTGCTGTCCGCGGATATGGAGCTCTGGGGCGTCCCGGCCGACCATCGTTTCGAGTCGGCCGAGCCTCGACGGCCCTTCCTCACCATGCCGACCGGCTGCGACGGCGGACCGCCTACCGCGACGATGCGGGCGAACTCGTGGCAGGAGCCTGACGTCTGGCGCAGCGCCACGACGGCGGCCGGGGGCACGCCAGTGGGCTGCGACACCCTGCCGTTCGACCCGCGGCTGGAGCTAGCCCTGGACAGCCGCAGCACGGACACCCCGACCGGCGCCGACGTGAGGCTCGCGCTACCACAGAACGACGATCCGGACGAGAGGGCCACGGCCCGGATCCGCGAGGTCCGCATGTCGCTGCCAGAGGGGATGGCGCTCTCGCCGAGCGCGGCGAACGGCCTCACCGCCTGCCCTGACGAGGCCGTCGGCCTCGGCACTGGGACCGCGCCCACCTGTCCCCGGTCTTCGAAGCTCGGAACGGCGGAGATCGCTAGCCCGCTGCTGCGCGAGCCGCTGACGGGATCACTTCATCTCGGCAGGCAGCTGTCCGACCTCACCTATCGCCTGTTCGTGGTCGCAAGTCGTCCGGGCATCGACGTGAAGATCGGCGGAACGTTGCTCGTGGACCCAGACAGCGGCCGGCTCACCACGGTCCTGACCGGACTGCCCCAGGTGCCGTTCGATCGCGTGGAGCTGAGGTTCGACGGCGGACCGCAGGCGCCGTTGGCCACCCCCCTCACGTGCGGCACACGCGTGGCGGCCGCGACGTTCGACCCGCATGGCGGTGGCCCGGAGCGGTCGTCGTCGACGCCTGTGGCGATCGACCGCGATCCGTCGGGCGCACCCTGCCCCGCTCGTGCGCCGTTCGCCCCGAAGGTCGTCGCGGGGAGCGCTCGGGCGCGTGCCGGCGTCAGCAGCGCCTTCTCGGTCGAGCTTCGCCGCCGAGACGGCGAGCAGCTGCTCGATCGGTTCAGCACGGCGCTGCCCTTGGGATTGACGGCTAACCTGGCGTCGGTCGAGCGGTGCGGAGCCGTTCCCGCCGCCGCGGGAGCCTGTCCGCGAGCGAGCCGAGTCGGCTCGGTGGCGGTCGAGGTCGGTTCCGGCCCGAGGCCGTTCGCGCTCGAGGGTGACGTCTTCCTCACCGGTCCGTATCGGCGGGCGCCGTTCGGCTTCGCCCTCGTGCTGCCCGCGCGCGTCGGTCCGTTCGACCTGGGCACCGTGGTGTCTCGCGCGGCGCTGCGCTTCGACTCGCGGACCGGACGTGTCACCGTCGACGCCGATCCCCTGCCCGCGGTCGTCAAGGGGATCCCTCTTCGGATGCAGACCGTCATGCTCGACATCGATCGACCGGGGTTCATGGTGAACCCGACGTCGTGCGTCCCCACCAAGATCGCCTCGGTCGTCCGGTCTCAGGACGAGGCTGTGTCACGCTCGGCGGTCCGCTTCGCCGTAGGAGGATGTCGCTTCCTGCGGTTCGGCCCGAAGGTGTCGCTCGCCCTGACGGATCGCTCGGAGCTGGGCAAGGGCGACCATCCGGGCTTGAAGCTGAGGATCGCGTCGCCGCGCGGCGGAGCCAACATCCGCGTGGCGAAGGTGCGGCTGCCGAAGATCGTCGGGCTCGACCCGAGCGGCGTGACGGCGCTCTGCTCGCGCGAGCAGGCGCGCGACGGAGAGTGTCCGGACGGCGCCCACGTGGGTACCGCGCGCGGAAGCACCCGGCTGCTGTCGCGACCGCTGAAGGGCGACGTCTATCTCGTGCAGCCGAAGGGCAATGGCCTTCCGGACCTCTGGGCGCAAGTCGGCGGCATGGGCGTCTCGATGAGCCTCCGGATGGAGATCTCGGTACGAGATGGCCAGATCGTGACCAAGCTGGTCGACCTGCCCGACTTCCCGCTGTCGAGCTTCACAGTCCGATTCCCGGCGGGCAAGCAGGGAATTCTCACCACGACTCGCAGTCCGTGCGTCGGCCGACGGCCACGCCGGATCGTGGTCCCGGCCGCCCTCACCGCGCACAGCGACGTCCATCGGCGCTTGCGAACTCGCCTCAGGGTCCCGGGCTGCGGCAGCCGGTAGTCGTCAGCAGGTCATGCCGGTGAACTGGCCGCCGGTCACGTTCAGCACCTGACCGTGCACGTAGTTCGACCAGGGCGAGCAGAGGTAGAAGATGCCGCCGGCGGCCTCCTCGGGGGTTCCGGGACGACCGAGCGGGATCAGCATCGTCGCCATCTGACGCAGCTGCTCGGGGATGCCGAGCTGGATCTCCTTGCCGTCGACCTCGACGGACTCGGAGCTCTCCTTGGCGGCCGTCAGGCGGGTCTCGATGAAGCCGAAAGCGACCGCGTTGACGTTGATCTTGAACTGCCCCCACTCCTTGGCGAGCGTCTTGGTCAGCCCGACGACGCCCGACTTGCCGGACGAGTAGTTGACCTGGCCGGCGTTGCCCATCGTGCCCGACACCGACGAGACGTTGACGACCTTGCGGAAGACCTCGCGGCCCTCCTCCTTCTCCCGCTTCGCCGGCTCGCGCATGTGCGGGGCGGCGGCGCGGAGGACCTTGAACGGGACGACGTTGTGGATGTCGAGCATCGCCTGGAACTGCTCGTCGGACATCTTGTGGATCGGCCCGTCCCACGTGTAGCCGGCGTTGTTGACGACGATGTCGAGCCCCCCGAACGCCTCGACCGCCGTCTCGACGAGCTTGTCCGGCACGCCGTCCTTGGTCAGGTCGCCCGCGAAGGCGACGGTCTCGCCCTGGATCTCCCCCGAAGCCTGCTCGGCGACGTCGCCGTCGAGGTCGTTGATCAAGACCTTGGCGCCCTGCGCGGCCAGCAGCTCCGCCGTCGCGCGCCCGATGCCGCGCGCCGAGCCTGTGACGATCGCTGATCTACCGTCGAGAACACCCACGTTCCACTCCTTGTCGTTTCGAAGACCGCGGGGATTGTTACGGGCGTCGCGGTGTCGTGCGGCTTCGCCCTGGCCACACGGCCAGTAGCCTCGGCCGCCGAGCAACCGAAGGAGCGACGTGAGCGAGAACAGTCAGGTGGCGCTGGTGACGGGGGCGAACCGGGGGATCGGTCGCGAGACGGCGCGCCAGCTGGCCGAGCGCGGCTACACGGTGATCGCCAGCGCGCGCGACGCCGTGAAGGCCGAGGCGGCCGCCGCCGAGATCGGCGGCGACGCCCGCCCGCTCGAGCTCGACGTCAGCGACCCCGCGAGCATCGCGGCCGCGGTCGAGGCCGTGAAGGCCGAGCCGGGTCGGCTCGACGTGCTCGTCAACAACGCGGGCGTCGGCCTCGACTGGGGCATCGCGGGAACCGACCCCGACTTCGGCAAGATCCAGGCGACCCTCGAGACGAACCTCTTCGGCGCCTACCGCGTCGCCGTCGGGCTGCTGCCGCTGCTGCGCGAGAGCGCGCACCCGCGGATCGTCAACGTCTCCTCCGGCATGGGCGGGGTCGCCGAGATGGGGGGCTGGTCGCCGGGGTACCGCATCTCCAAGGCCGGCCTCAACGCCGTGACGCGCATCCTCTCGACCGAGCTCGCGGACGCCGGCGTGCTCGTCAACTCCGCCTGCCCGGGCTTCGTCGCCACCGACATGGGCAGTCAGTTCGGCGCCAGCAAGCCGGTCGAGAAGGGGGCGGCCGGGATCGTCTGGCTCGCGATGCTGCCCGACGACGGCCCGACCGGCGGCTTCTTTCGCGATGGTAAGCGGCTCGTGTTCTGAGCCGGCGACGACGGGGCAGAGGAGCGCTATGCCGCAGACAGCGCTGGTCGTCGTCGACATGCTCAACCCGTACGACCACGAGGACGCCGACAAGCTCGTGGAGAGCGTCGAGGATGCGATCGGGCCGCTTCGCCGCCTGCTCGAGCGCGCGGCGGACGCGGGCGTCGACGTCATCTACGTCAACGACAACTACGACGACTGGAACTCGTCTCAGGAGGAGCTCGCGCGGCGCGCTCTGGCCGGCCGCCGTCCCGATCTCGTCGAGCCGATTCTGCCGTCCGGCGACGCGTCGTTCGTGATCAAGGCGCGACACAGCGTCTTCTACGGGACGCCGCTGGAGCACCTGCTCCACGAGCGCGGGGTGGAGCGCCTCGTCCTCTGTGGCCAGGTCACCGAGCAGTGCATCCTCTACAGCGCCCTCGACGCCTACGTACGCCGCTTCGGCGTCGGCGTCGCCAGCGATGCCGTCGCCCACATCGACCGCGCGCTCGCCGACGCGGCGATGCGGATGATGGAGCGCAACATGCGTGCCCAGGTGACGAGGGGGGAGCTGGTCGACCTCCCTACTCGTAGAAAGTAGGAAGTGCCACTCCTTACTTTGCTACGGTGGCGCTACCACGCGCACAGCGAGCAAGAGGGAGAACGACCACAGATGGCCACCGTCGAGAGCGTCCTGAAGCCGGACTTCGGGACCAAGCGCAAGCACTTCATCTTCGAGGAGCACCACGACCGCCTGCGCGAGTCGATCGGCTCGTTCGTCGAGAAGGAGCTCGCGCCCCACGCCGAGGAGTGGGAGGAGACGACCTTCCCCGACGCCGTCATCCAGCGGATGGGCGAGCTGGGCTTCCTCGGCCTGTCGATGCCCGAGGAGTACGGCGGCCAGGGCGGCGACTACTTCTGCAACCTCGTGCTCGCCGAGGAGATGGGCAAGTCGAACTCCGGTGGCCTGACGATGGGCGTGGCGGTCCACACCGACATGGCGATGCCGCCGATCCACCTGTTCGGCAGCGAGGAGCAGAAGCAGGAGTGGCTCGTGCCGGCGATCAGGGGGGAGAAGATCCTCTGCCTCGGGATCACCGAGCCCGACGCTGGGTCCGACGTCGCCGGCATCAAGACGCGCGCCGTCCGCGACGGCGACGACTACGTGATCAACGGGTCGAAGACCTACATCACCAACGGCCACCGCGCCGACGTGATCGTTCTGGTGACCAAGACCGACGCCGACAAGGGCTACGACGGCTTCACGCTCTTCCTCGTGCCGATGGACGCGCCCGGCGTGATCCGCGAGAAGAAGCTCAAGAAGCTCGGCATGCACGCCTCCGACACGGCTCTGCTCGCGTTCCAGGACGTCCGCGTGCCGGCCTCGGCGATGCTCGGCCAGGAGGGCAAGGGCTTCTACCACATCATGTGGGAGCTCCAGGGCGAGCGGCTGATCGGCGCGGCCGGCTGCGTCGCCGGCGCGCAGCGCTGCTTCGACCGCACGCTCCAGTACGCGCTCGAGCGCAAGGCGTTCGGTCGCCAGATCGGCAAGTTCCAGGCGATTCGCCACAAGTTCGCCGAGATGGCGACGAAGATCGAGGCGGGGCGTCAGATGACCTACACGACCGCGTGGCGCTTCAACAACGGCGAGTATCCGGTGCGCGAGATCTCGATGGCGAAGCTCTACACCGCGCAGATGGCCTGTGAGGTCACCGACGAGTGTCTCCAGATCCACGGCGGCGCCGGCTACATGCGCGAGTACGGGATCGAGCGGGCGTGGCGCGACATGCGCCTCAACCGGATCGGCGCCGGCACCGACGAGATTATGCTCGACGTGATCGGCCGCTCCTACGGGCTCTAGGACCGACGGGGCGGGCGCCTTGAAGACGTTCGAGAAGGGCGTCCCGGCGTCGGCGCCGGCACGTCCGATCCCGCCGTTCGCCGAGCGGCACGAGGAGCTGCGCGCGTCGATCCGGACCTTCGTCGAGCAGGAGCTGCGCCCGCACGCCGACGCGTGGGAGGACGCCCGCTGGTTCCCGAACGACGTGTTCGAGAAGCTCGCGGCCAACGGCCTGCTCGGGCTCAAATACCCGCGCGAGTACGGCGGCGAGGGCGGAGACCACCTCGACGACGCCGTGCTGATCGAAGAGCTCGGCCTCTGCGGCTCGGGCGGCGTGGCGGCCGGGGTCGGCGCCCACATCTCGATCGCGACCCCGCCGATCTTCAAGTTCGGCACCGAGGAGCAGAAGCGGCGCTTCCTCGTGCCGGGGATCAGGGGCGAGAAGATCGCCGCGCTCGGGATCACCGAGCCGGGGACGGGCTCGGACGTCGCCGGCATTCGCACCCAGGCGAAGCGCGTCGACGGCGGCTGGCTCGTCAACGGCTCGAAGACCTTCATCACCGGCGGCGTGCGCGCCGACGTCGTGGTCACGGCGGTCAAGACCAGCGAAGAGGGCGGGCACGGCGGCCTCTCGTTCCTGCTGATCGAGAAGGGCATGGAGGGCTTCACCGTGTCGAAGAAGCTCGAGAAGCTCGGCTGGCACGCCTCCGACACCGCGGAGCTGGCGTTCCAGGACGTCTTCGTGCCCGACGAGAACCTGCTCGGCGAGGAGAACCGCGGCTTCTACCTGATCGTCGCCAACTTCCAGTGGGAGCGGATCGCGATGGCGCTCGGCGCCGTCGCCGCGATGCGACGGCTGCTCGACCAGACGATCTCCTACGCCCGCGACCGCCGGCAGTTCGGTCGCCCGATCGGCGACTTCCAGGCGACCCGTCACAAGATCGCCACGATGGCGACCAAGTTCGAGACCTCGCGTGCGCTGACCTACCACGCGCTGCGCCTCTTCCACGACGGCCACGACGCGATCCAGGAGGTGACGATGGCCAAGCTGATGTCCCAGCGCGCGGCCTGCGAGGTCGCCGACGACGCGCTCCAGATCTTCGGCGGCGCCGGCTACGTCGACGTCATCCCCGGAGTCTCGAGCTCGATCCAGCGCGCCGTCCGCGACCTCCGCCTCGGCCCGATCGGCGGCGGCACCGACGAGGTGATGAAGGAGATCCTCGGCCGGCAGCTCGGGCTCTAGGACGCCTGCCGCAGGGGTTGAGAGACTGCCCGCGTGGCCGAGCGGAGCTTCGACGTGGTCGTCCTGGGAGCTGGCCCTGCCGGGGAGGTAGCCGCAGGGCGGCTGGCGGACGGCGGGTTGTCGGTTGCGGTCGTCGAGCCGCATCTGGTCGGCGGCGAGTGCGCCTTCTACGCGTGCATGCCGTCGAAGGCGCTGCTGCGGCCGGGGGAGGTGCTGAACGAGGCGCGCCGCGTGCCGGGGGTGGCGGAGGCGGTCGGGACCGAGCTAGACGTCCGCGAGGTGCTGGCACGACGCGACGAGGTCGTCCACGACCTCAGTGACGAGAGCCAGCTGCCGTGGCTCGAGGACAAGGGCGTCGAGCTGTTCCGGGGTGTCGGCCAGATCGAGGGCGAGCGGCGAGTTCGCGTCGGCGACGACGTGCTCGTCGCCGACCGCGCTGTCGTGGTCGCGACCGGCAGCGCGCCGACGCTGCCGCCGATCGACGGCCTGCGCGAGGCACAGCCCTGGACGAATCGCGAGGCCACGACAGCGAAGGCGGCGCCGGCACGGCTCGCCGTGCTCGGCGGCGGGGTGGCCGGCGTCGAGCTCGCCCAGGCCTGGAGCACGCTGGGATCGCGGGTGACGATCCTCGAGCGCAGCGACCGGCTGATCGAGCGCGAGGAGCCGTTCGCCGGCGAGCAGGTGTCCGACTCGCTCCGCGCGCGCGGAGTCGACGTGCGCGTGGACGCCGCCGTGACGGCGGTGCGCGCCGCGGGCGACGAGGTCGTCGTGCAGCTCGACGGCCAGGCTCCGGTGACCGCCGACGAGCTGCTCGTGGCCGCCGGACGTCGCCCGAACACCGATGACCTTGGCATCGACAGCATCGGTCTCGAGCCCGGCAAGGCGATCGCCGTCGACGACCGGATGCGCGCCGAGGACGTCGCGGGTGGCTGGCTGTTCGCGGTCGGCGACGTCAACGGACGAGTCCAGCTGACGCACATGGGCAAGTATCAGGCGCGCGCCGCCGCCGACGTGATCCTCGGCAAGGACGCCGTCGTCAGCGAGGACGGGCCGGTCTCCCCGCGGGTGATCTTCACTGAGCCGCAGGTCGCCGCCGTCGGCCACACGCTCGCCTCGGCCGAGCAGGCCGGTCTGCGCGTCCGCGCGGTAGACGTCGACACGGAGGGCAACGCGGGCGGCAGCTTCGTCGGCAAGGGGGCCGCCGGAACCTGTCGGATCGTCGTGGACGAGGATCGCCGCGTGATCGTGGGAGCCACCTTCACCGGCGTCGAGGTCGCCGAGTCGCTCCACGCCGCGACGATCGCGATCGTCGGCGAGGTGCCGCTCGACCGCCTCTGGCACGCGATTCCTTCGTTTCCCACGCGTAGCGAGCTGTGGCTGAACCTGCTCGAGGCCTACGGCTTCTGACCGGCTCTCCGCGTGCCGTGGCGGTGCTGGCGCGCGTTCGCGCGATCCCGCCTGGCCGCGTTACGACCTATGGCGACGTCTCGCCCGGCGCGCCGCGCTTCGCCGGCTCGGTGCTCTCGACGTGCGACGACATCAGCGTGCCTTGGCAACGCGTCGTGCGCGCGGACGGCTCGCTGCCGAAGGGGGACCGCCAACGGCGTTTGCTCGAGGCCGAGGGCGTCGCCTTCCGCGGCGCGCGCGTCGACATGCGCGCGGCGTGGATGCCGGTCCCCGGATAACCTCGCCGCAGTGGCCTTCGAGAAGATTCGCTACGAGGTCGACGACCTGAAAGTCGCGACGATCACGCTCGACGATCCCGAGACCCGCAACGCGCTCGGGAACGACACGCTGACGGAGCTGATCGCCGCCTTCGAGCAGGCGCGCGACGATCCCAACGTCGGCTGCGTCGTGCTCGCCTCGTCGCACGACAAGGTGTTCTCGGCGGGCGGCAACCTCGCCGGCTTCGCGGCCGACATGCCGCTCGTCCACAAGCACTTCGCCACCGACCTCTTTCCGCGCCTCTTCCGCCTGATCGGCCAGCTCGGGAAGCCGACGATCTGCGCGGCCAACGGTCACGTCCTGGCTGGCTCGCTCGGCGTGGCGCTCGCCTGCGATCTGATCGTCGCGTCCGACAAGGCGACGTTCGGCACGCCGGAGATCAACGTCGGCGTCTTCCCGTTCATGATCATGGCGCTGATCTACCGCAACGTCGGTCGCAAGAAGACGAACGAGATGCTGCTGCTGGGCGAGCGGCTGAGCGCCAAGGAGGCGCTGGCGATCGGCCTCGTCAACAAGGTCGTGCCGGCGCGCGGGATGGAGTTCGAGGTTCGCGAGTGGGCGGAGAAGCTGGCCGCCAAGTCGCCCTTGACGATGCGCCTCGGCAAGGACGCGATGTACCGCCAGCAGGACATGGCCTTCGACGAGGCGCTCGAGTTCCTCCACCACAACCTGACGCTCTCGTTCTCGACCGAGGACATCCAGGAGGGCGTCAAGGCGTTCTTCGAGAAGCGCGAGCCGGTGTGGAGGGGCCGATGACCGTCGCGCTCGTCGCCCTGCGCTGTCGCACGTCCGACCGGACGCGGGCCGCGGTGCGCGGCGTCGACGCGCTCGCGCCGCTGATCGGCAAGCGCCTCGGCCGCGAGCCGCGCCGGATCGGGACGCCCGGCGAGCCGCGCGAGTCGAGCTGGGAGGAGGACCTGCGCGACTCGCGCGGATGCCTGCTCGAGGCGGGCGGCCAGGTCGACGACGCCCTGACCGCCGGCAAGCTGCCGGTGCTGCTGGCCGGCGAATGCTCGATCGGGCTGACGACGCTGCCGACCGTGATGCGCCATCGGCCGGACACCGTCGTGCTGTGGCTCGACGCCCACGGCGACTTCAACACGCCCGAGACGACGCTGTCCGGCAACCTGAGCGGCATGGCGCTCGCCGGCGCCTGCGGGCGATGGGACGCCGGCCTGGCGCCGGCCGGCGAGAAGGCCCCCGACGACCGGGTGGTCCTCGCCGGGGTTCGCGATCTCGATCCGCGCGAGCGCGAGTCGCTCGAGCGCAGCGACGTGACCGTGGTCGGATCGAGTCCCGTCGAGACGCTCGTCGCCGTCAAGAACGCGCTCGACGGCGCGCCGGTGTACATCCATCTCGACCTCGACGTGCTCGATCCGGCGGTCTTCCCGGCACGCGAGCCGGCACCCGGCGGCCTGGCGCCGGAGAAGCTGTTCGACCTGCTGGAGGCCGTCATGGGGGACTCCGAGCTCGTCGGGATCGAGGTCACGACATTCGAGGCGCCCGAGGACGAGGAGGACCGCCAGGAGGCGACCGCCGTCGTCATGCGAGTGCTCGAGCCGGTCCTCGAGGCGATTCCCGAGACGGCGAGCGTCAGCGGCTAAGTCCCGACCGCTCCAGGAGCGGCATCCATGAGATAGTGAGGAGTAGGACTTCGTACTTCTGACGGAGGATCACTTGCCCGCGACCGACGCCCCCCCTGAGTCCGTGCTGCGCCCGCTGGTCGAGGAGCTTCACGCGCGTCGCGAGCGCGCGCGACTCGGCGGCGGTCCGGAGAAGATCGAGAGGCAGCACGCGGCCGGCAAGCTGACGGCGCGCGAGCGGCTCGACCTGCTGATCGACCCCGGCACGTTCGCCGAGCTGGGAATCCACGGACGGCCGCACTTCGCCCAGCGGGCGATGGAGGGCAAGGAGGCCCCCGCCGACGGCGTCGTGACCGGCTACGGCAAGATCGACGGGCGGCTGGTCGCGGTCTGCGCCTACGACTTCACCGTCATGGCCGGCTCGATGGGGATGACCGGCGAGCTGAAGGTCGGTCGCCTGCGCGAGCTGGCGCTGCAGAAGCGGATCCCCTTCGTCTGGCTGCTCGACTCGGCCGGCGCGCGGATCCAGGAGGCGGCCGGCTCGCTGTTCGCCGGCTCCGGCTTCCTCTTCCGCGAGGAGGTCGTGATGAGCGGCGTGATCCCCCAGGTCGCCGCGCTGATGGGTCCCTGCGCGGCCGGCACGGCCTACATCCCGGGCCTCGCCGACTTCGTGCCGATGGTCAAGGGACGCGGCTCGATGGCGCTCGCCGGACCGCACCTCGTCAAGGCCGTGACCGGCGAGGACGTCACCCAAGAGGAGCTCGGCGGCTCGAAGATCCACACCAAGATCTCAGGCGTCGGCGACCTCGAGGTGAAGTCCGACGAGGAGTGCATCGCGGCGATCAAGGACTACCTGTCGTACTTCCCGCAGAACTGCGAGCAGCCGCCGCCGATCGCCGAGACGGCCGATCCGGTCGATCGCATGGACGAGGAGCTGCTCGACGTGCTGCCGGCGTCGAATCGCCAGCCCTACGACATGTACGACGTCATCCGCCGGATCGTCGACGACGGCGTCTACTTCGACATGAAGCCGCGCTTCGCGCGGACGATCATCACCTGCCTCGCGCGGATGGGCGGCCGGCCCGTCGGCATCGTCGCCAACCAGCCCAAGCACCTCGGCGGGATCCTCGAGAACGACTCGGCGGACAAGGCCGCGCGCTTCGTCAACCTCTGCGACTCCTACGGGATTCCGCTGCTGTTCCTCCAGGACGTGCCCGGCTTCATGGTCGGGACCAAGGTCGAGCACGCCGGGATCATCCGCCACGGGGCGAAGATGCTCTTCGCGGTCTCGAACGCGACCGTGCCGAAGATCACCGTGATCGTGCGCAAGGCCTACGGCGCCGGCTACTACGTGATGTGCGGCAAGGCCTACGAGCCGGACCTGATCGTCGCCTGGCCGACCGCCGAGATATCGGTGATGGGCGCCGAGGGCGCGGTCAACATCATCGGCCGCTCGGCGATCGAGGCGGCGGACGATCCCGAGTCCACGCGTAAGCAGATGGAGGACGCGGTCCGCGCGACGATCGACCCCTACATCGCGGCCGGCAACGCGATGATCGACGACGTCATCGACCCGCGCGAGACGCGCCCGGTCGTGATCAAGGCGCTCGAGATGGCGGCGACGAAGCGCGTCGAGCGGCCCTGGAGGAAGCAGGGGGTGATGCCGGTATGAGGGCCGCCCAGGTCTTCGAGCTGTCGGGACCGGCGGCCGTCCGGCTGGTCGAGATCGACGAGCCGCGGGCCGGCGACGGCAACCTGCTCGTGGACGTCAAGGCGGCCGGGGTCTCGTTCCCCGAGCTGCTCCAGACGCGCGGCGAGTACCAGCTCAAGCTCGATCCGCCGTTCACGCTCGGCGGCGAGCTGGCGGGCGTCGTCCGCGAGGCTCCGCCGGAGTCCGGCTTCGCGCCCGGCGACCGGGTCACCGCGCTGGCGCCGCTCGGCGGCGCCTACGCCGAGGCGGTGGTCGTGCCGGCGCTCGCGGCCTTCCACATCCCGGAGCAGCTCGACTTCGGCCAGGGCGCCGCGTACCTCATGAACTACCACACCGCCCACTTCGCGCTGGCCCGGCGGGCGGCGCTGCGCGAGGGCGAGACGCTGCTCGTGCACGGTGCCGCCGGCGGCACGGGCACGGCCGCGATCCAGGTTGGCAAGGGGCTCGGCGCGCGTGTGGTCGCCGTCGTCTCGACCGACGAGAAGGAGCGCGTCGCGCGCGACGCGGGCGCCGACGAGGTCGTGCGCAGCGACGGCGACTGGCGTGAGCAGGCCGGCCCGGCGAACGTGATCTTCGACCCGGTCGGCGGCTCGCGCTTCGACGAGAGCGTGCGCGCCCTCGCGCCGGAGGGGCGCCTGGTCGTGATCGGGTTCACCGAGGGCTCGATACCGAGCGTGTCGGTCAACCGCCTGCTGTTCCGCAACGTCAGCGTTGTCGGCGCGGGGTGGGGGCACTTCGCCTTCGAGCGGCCGGAGTACCTGCGTGAGGTCGCGAGCGCGCTGGACGACATGGTCGCGGCGGGCCACGTGCGGCCGATCGTCGGTCGCCGCTTCCCGCTCGCGGACGTCCGCGCCGCGCTCGAGGAGCTCGACGGCCGCCGCGCCGTCGGCAAGGTCGTGCTCGACGTCGACGAGGAGGGCTCGTGAGCCGCTTCGAGGACCCGGTAGTCATCACCTGCTCGATCTCGGGCGCGGTGGCGAATCGCGACCAGTGCCCGGCGATCCCGTACACGCCCGAGGAGTACGCGGCCGAGGCGCGGCGGATCGTCGATGAGGGCGGCTCGATGATCCACATACACGCGCGCACGCCCGACGGCGCCCCGAGCTACGAGGTCGAGGACTTCCGCGCGATCACCGAGGCGATCCGCGAGGCGGTCGACGACGTGATCGTCAACTACTCGACCGGCGCGATCGGGGTGCCGATCGAGAAGCGGATCGCCTACCTGCGCGAGCTGCGCCCCGACGTCGCCGCGCTCAACATGAGCTCGATGAACTACGCCAAGTACTCGCGCTCGCGCAAGGACTTCGTCTTCAAGGCCGTCTTCGAGAACTCGTTCGACACGATCGTCGAGTTCCTCAGCGCGATGAACGAGCTCGGGATCCGCGCCGAGCACGAGTGCTTCGACACCGGCCACATCGCCAACCTCGATCCGCTGCTCGACATGGGACTGTTGCGCGAGCCGCTCCAGATCTCCTGCGTGATGGGCGTGACCGGCGGCGTGCGGCCGAACCCGCGCAACCTCGCCCACATGGCCGAGCAGGTGCCCGGCGGGCCCGAGGGTCCGAACAACTGGGGCGTGATCGGCGTCAGCCGCGCGCAGTGGCGGCTGGTCGCCGCGGCGCTCGCGCTCGGCGGCAACGTCCGCGTCGGCCTCGAGGACAACTTCTACCTCCCGAACGGCGAGATGGCCCGCTCCAACGGCGATCTGGTCGCCAAGGCGCGCCAGATGACCGAGGATGTCGGCCGCCGCCCGGCGACGGTCGCGGAGGCGCGCGAGCTGCTCGGCGTTCCGCGCGAGCAGGGCGTGACGCGCCGCGACGTGCTCAGGCACCCGATCGACGCCGCCTCGTGAGGACCCGACGACCACCGGCCAGGTGCCTCGGGGGTCCGGGGGCGTGAGCCCCCGGCTTTCATCCGGAGCGCTCTCAGACGTCAAGGTCCTCGACCTCTCGCGGCTGCTGCCCGGCGGGTTCTGCTCGCTGCTGCTCGCCGACTTCGGCGCCGACGTGCTGAAGGTCGAGGACACCGGCATGGGCGACTACATCCGCTGGGCGCCGCCCTACTACGAGGGCGCCGACGACTCCGCGAAGTCCGCGCTCTACCTCTCGCTGAACCGCGGCAAGCGATCGCTGCGGCTCAACCTCAAGGAGCAGCGCGGGCGCGAGGTGCTGCTGCGGCTGGTGCGCGAGCACGACGTGCTGCTCGAGTCGTTCCGTCCCGGCGTCCTCGACCGCCTCGGCGTCGGCTACGAGCGGCTGCGCGAGGAGAACCCCGGCCTCGTCTACTGCGCGATCAGCGGCTACGGCCAGGACGGCCCCTACCGCGATCGCGCCGGCCACGACATGAACTACCTCGGGCTCGTCGGCCTGCTCGGGCTGACGGGCGAGAAGGGCGGTCCGCCGGTGCAGGCGGCCGGCCAGATCGCCGACCTCGGCGGCGGCGCGCTGATGGCCGCCTTCGGCATCATGGCCGCCCTGCGCGAGCGCGAGCGCTCCGGCGAGGGACAGCTCGTCGACGTCTCGATGGCCGACGGCGCGCTCTCGTGGCTGGCGATGGTCGCGGGCAAGTACCTCGCCGACGGGGTGGCGCCGCACCGCGGCGAGCTCGAGCTCGCCGGCGGCTACCTCTGCTACCGGCCCTACGCCTGCAGCGACGGCCACGTGACGCTCGGCGCGCTCGAGCCGAAGTTCTGGCAGGCCTGGTGCCGCGGCGTCGACCGCGACGACCTGGTCGAGCGGCAGTTCGAGCCGCCGGGCTCCGAGGCGCACGCCGAGGTCGAGCGGATCTTCGGCGAGCGAACGCGCGCCGAGTGGGAGGCCTTCGCGGCCGAGCACGACTGCTGCCTCGAGCCGGTGCTCGGGCTCGACGAGGCGCTCGACTCCCAGCTCGTCCGCGCGCGCGAGATGGTCGTCGAGCTCGACCAGCCGGGCGCCGAGCGGCCGGTCCGCCAGCTCGGGGTCCCGGTCAAGCTCTCGCGAACGCCCGGCGGCGTGCGCGGTCCGGGCCCGGCGCTCGGCGAGCACACGCGCGACGTGCTCGTCGGCATCGGCTACTCCGACGACGAGATCGCCGCGCTCGAGGAGTCCGGAGCGGTGGCCGGCCCGAGCGCGGGCGCCGCCGGCTCCTTCATGGCATGAGCTCGACCGGCGACTCGAGCGCTCCCAACGGCTCCGGCGACGGCCTGCTGAAGATGAGCGAGCTGGCCGAGGCGAGCGGCGTCAGCGCGGGCACGATCAAGCACTACCTGCGCGAGGGGCTGCTGCCGGATCCGGTCAAGACGTCGCGCAACATGGCCTACTACCCGCCAGAGTTCGTCGAGCGGATCCGGCTGATCAAGCAGCTCCAGGAGGAGCGCTTCATGCCGCTCAAGGCGATCCGGAAGGTGCTCGAGGACGATCCCGAGCGGGCGCGGGCGCTGGTCGAGGTCGAGGACAAGATCATCGCGCGGGCCCAGCGGCGCGAGAGCAGCCGGGTGTCGCGAGCCGACGTCGAGCGCCGCTACGCGATCCCGCGCGAGGCGCTCGACCGGCTCGAGGAGATCGGCGTCCTCACGCGCGACCGCCGCGGCTACGGAGAGCTCGACGTGCGGATGCTCGAGGCGATCAGCCGCTTCCGAGCCAGCGGCTACGACGCCGAGATCGGCTTCACCGTCTACGACACCCTGCGCTACAAGAGCGCGCTCGAGCAGCTCGTCAGGGAGGAGGTCGCCGTCGTCCTCGAGCGGCTGGCCGGCGACGTCGAGCCCGACCGCATCGTCGAGCTCCTCGAGGCCGGCGCCGAGCCACTCCGCGACCTGATCGCCGCCATGCACTCGAAGCTGCTCGTCGACGAGCTCCGCCGCCACCGCGCCTCCCGCACCTGAGCGTCCAGCTCGGCCCAGGCCCTCCACCGGAGCCGATGGAGAAGGCACCCTCCGTCGCCGCCGTCGGCCTCCTCGCCTGGACCCTCCACTGGAGCCGATGGATAAGGCGCCCTCGGTCGCCGCCGTCGGCAGACCGCCGCCGCGCGGGGGCTCCGGGGGGCGCGAGCCCCCCGGCCTCCTACCAGCGGACGTCGTGCTCCTCCATGACGCCGAACCCCTCGGCGAGCTGGAGCCCACCCGGGAGCTCGCCGCTGAAGGTGCCGAACGGCTGGCGGTAGCTCGAGCGCATGATCAGCGCGTTGGTCGAGTGCTCGCGGCTCGACCACTCGTCGAAGCGCAGCTCGCCGCCGTCGGCGAAGGCGATCGACGAGAGGTCGGTGGCGAACGAGACCGTTCCGAGCGCTACGGGATCGCCGTCGATCCACAGCGTCCGCTCGCTCGCCGCGGCGGCGTCATGCACGCCGCTCACGAGGTTCCAGCCGACACGCCGGCCGTCGCTCGCCGTGCCGACGCCCGCCGACCACCGCCAGGCGGTGTGACGCGCGTGATAGCCGGCGGAGTCGTCGACGAAGGCGCCGTCGCCGTCGATCGAACGCTCGGCGCCGTCGACGGTCACGGCGCCGCGGACCGGTACGCACGCCTGCTTGCGCGTCCAGATGTACGCGCCCCGATCCTCGGCCGACGTCGGCGATACGACCTCGACCCCAGCCGACTCGTCGAGCGTCAGGTCGATCCGAACCCCGCGCGCCGCGACCCGCACGCTCGATCCGTCGATCGTCAAGCCACCGCGCCCGAAAGTCGTCCGCTCGAGCAGCTCCCCGCCGGGCAACGCGACCGCCCACCAGCGCTGGGGGACCGGGCCGATGCGCGCGTCGCCGACGCAGAGCATGACGTCCGGCGTGTAGACGCCCACGTAGCGCCAGCGCTTGAGCGGCCGCGTGCCGTGCCAGCCCGGCATCGGGTCTGGGGGCAGGGTGAGGCCGAGCCGACGAACGGCCGCTCCACGGGTCGGCGTTACGGGCACGAGAGGACCCTATCCGTAGTTGGCTGGCTGGCCAGCCCACGAGGGTATGCTCAGCGCGTGGACGCCGTCGCCGCAGAGCGAGACGCGCAGGCGGCCGGGTCGGCGCGGCCCGCGCGGATGAGCCAGAGTGCCAGCGCTCGCGTCCTGCGCGACGTCCGCGACGAGCTGACGACGCGCGAGCCGTTTCCGCCCGGGCCCAGGGATCTCAGCATGCGGCGCACGCTCCGGATGGCGCGCGATCCCCTGCCAATCCTGCTCGACTGCTACGAGCGCCACGGCCCGGTCTTCTCGGTGCGGATCCTCCACGGCATGCAGGTCTTCGCGCTGGGGCCGGAGGCGAACCACCAGATCCTCGTCACCGACGCCCGCAACTTCCACTGGCGCGAGGGCGGCTTCGGCGACCTGATCCCGCTGCTCGGCGACGGCATGCTGACCATCGACGGCGGCTACCACCGCCGCGTGCGGCGGATCGTGCTGCCCGCCTTCCATCGCGACTCGATCGCGGGCGCGGCCGACACGATGGTCGAGGAGGCCGAGCGAGCCTTGGCGAGCTGGCGGCCCGGCGACGTCGTCGACGTCTACCACTGGGCCCGCAACCTCGCCATGCGCGTCGCGATGCGGGCGCTGCTGGGGCTCGATCCCGACGACGGCGACACCGGCGCCCGCGCGGCGGTCGAGTTCGAGCGCGCGCTCTCCTTCTACGGCACCGACTTCGCGCTGCGGCTGCTGCGCGGCCCGCGCACGCCCTGGCAACGGATGCAGCGCTCGCGCGCCGCGCTCGACCGGATCCTCTACGCGGAGATCGGCCGCCGCTGCGCCCAGGGTGGCCCCGGCGACGGCGACATACTCGGGATGCTGCTTGCCGCGACCGACGAGGACGGCTCGCGGCTGTCCGACGAGGAGGTTCGCGACCAGGCGATCACGCTGCTGTTCGCCGGCCACGACACCACCACCTCGACGATCACCTTCCTGCTCTACGAGCTCGCACGCCATCCCCACGAGCTCGCCGCGCTCTACGCCGAGCAGGACGAGCTGATCGGCGACCGTCCGCCGCGGCTCGCCGAGCTGAGCGGGGGACTGCCGCGCTTCGAGATGGCGCTCGACGAGACGCTGCGCCTCTACCCGCCGGCCTGGATCGGCCCGCGCCGGTCGGTCGACTCGTGCGAGGTCGCCGGCGTGCCGATCCCGGCGGGCTCCTACGTCAACTACTCGTCGTGGGCGAGCCACCGGCTGCCCGAGGTGTTCCCGGAGCCGGAGGCGTTCGTCCCCGAGCGCTTCGCCGCCGAGCGCAAGGCAGCGCTGCCGAAGGGCGCCTACGTGCCGTTCGGGGGCGGGTCGCGGACCTGCGTCGGCATGCGCTTCGGCCAGATGGAGATCAGGGCGATCGCCACCCTGCTGCTCCAGCGCTTCCGGCTCGAGCTGCTTCCGGGCCGGACGATGAGCGTGCGCCAGATGCCGACGCTGAGCCCGCGCGGCGGCCTCGGGATGACCGTCCGCGAGCGCGGCGTGCCGACAACGGTGGCGTGAGCGCCGTCTCCGGCGTTAGACTCGTTGACTGACGAGTCAATCTGGCTCCGGGGAGGAGCGAGGTGCGTACCGCCGCCGTTCAGATGAACTCCACGCACGACAAGCGGCGCAACCTGGCGACGGCCGATCGCCTCGTTCGCGGCGCCGCCGACGACGGCGCCACGCTGGTCGTGCTGCCCGAGAAGTTCAACGCGATCGGCACCCACGAGCAGCTCGCCGAGGGCGCCGAGCCGCTCGACGGCCCGACGATCGAGTGGGCGCGCGAGCTGGCGCGCGAGCTGGAGATCGACCTCGTCGCCGGCTCGATCGCCGAGCGTCGCCCGGGCCGCGCCAAGCTGTCGAACACGTCCGTGCACATCGGCCCTGACGGCGAGCTGCGCGCGGCCTACCGCAAGATCCACATGTTCGACGTCGTCGTTGAGGGCCGCGAGTACCGCGAGTCGGCGTCCGAGGAGCCGGGCGAGGAGATCGTCACGAGCGCGGTCGGCGGCGTCGGCCTCGGCCTGACCGTCTGCTACGACCTCCGCTTCCCGGAGCTATTCCGGATCCTTGCGGTCCGCGGGGCGCGGATCCTGACGGTCCCGTCGGCCTTCACCGCCGTCACCGGGGCGGCCCACTGGGACACGCTCGTGCGCGCGCGGGCGATCGAGAACCAGGCGTTCGTCGTCGCGGCCGATCAGGTCGGCGTCCATCCCGGCGGCAACGAGAGCTACGGCGGCTCGCAGATCGTCGATCCGTGGGGCGACGTCCTCGCTCGCGCGTCCGGCGGCGAGTGCTACGTGGCGGCCGAGCTCGACCTCGACCGCCAGGACGAGGTCCGAGCCACGCTGCCGAGCCTGGCGAACCGCGTGCCGTCCGCCTACCGCTGGCCCGAGCAGGCGACCGTCTGATGGCCTCGACCTCGCGTCCGGGCGCCGTCGACAAGCGCCGTCTGATCCTCGACGCGGCGATCACCGTCTTCGCCCGCCAGGGCTTCCACCACTGCCGCGTCTCCGACGTCGCCGACGAGGCGGGCGTCGCCTACGGGCTCGTCTACCACTACTTCGACTCCAAGGAGGAGATCCTCAACGACCTCTTCCTCGAGCGCTGGCAGATCATGCTCGACGCGATCGCCGAGATCGACCGCCGCGACGAGCTCGCCGCGCGCGAGAAGCTGCACCAGGTGGCGAGCTTCATCATCGACTCGTACCGCCACGAGCCCGACCTGATGAAGGTGATCATCGTCGAGGTGACGCGCGCGGCGAACTCCTTCGGGCGCCTCCATCTCGAGAAGATCCGCGAGGCCTACGCCCGTATCGCGGAGATCGTCGAGTCGGCCCGCCGCGACGGGACGTTCAAGCAGGACATCTCGGCCGAGTTCGCGGCGATGTGCTTCTACGGAGCGATCGAGCAGCTGCTCTCCGGCTGGATCTTCGACCTCCTGCCCGCCACCGAGGAGGAGTTCGAGCGCGCCAAGACGCTGGTCGTGGAGGCGATCTGCGGCGGCCTCGAGGTCTCGTCCTCCAGTACGCCCGCGGTTTCTGGTTGAATCGGCGCCGATGCAGAACGATCTCGTCAAGCGACTGATGTGGAGCGGCGTCCTCGCCGGCGTCGGGGCCCTCTCGACGATCGTCGCGCAGCGCGTCGCGACCCTGATCTGGGTCCGGATCTTCGACGAGGACCCGCCTGACTGATGGAGTCCGCCGCTCAGCGAACCGGTGCGCCCGGGGAGTCGCGGACGGCGGCCGTGCCACTCGGCGAGTCACCAGCCGGTGAGTCTCCGGCCAGCGCCCATGCCGCCGCCGGCGACGACCCCTTCGCGAGCCGGCCGGAGCTGTTCGTCGGCGCCGCCTTCGCCGGCGGTCTGGCGCTCGCCCAGATCCTGAAGCGGATCCGACGATGACCGAGCCCGGCGCCAACAGCGATAAGAGCCTCGGCGACCTCGTCTCCGACGTCTCCGAGAAGGCGTCGCTGCTGGTCCGCGAGGAGATCGAGCTCGCCAAGGCCGAGGTCACGGCGAAGGCCAAGAAGATGGCGCGCGGGGCCGGCGTCGGGGCGGCGGCTGGAGTCTTCCTGTTGTTCGCCCTGGTGATGTTCCTCCACACGCTGGCCTGGTTCTTCGTCGATCTGTTCGATCTCTCCCAGGTCTGGATGGGCTACGGCATCGTCACCGTGTTGCTCGTGGTCCTCGCCGCGATCGCCGGCCTGCTCGCCGCCAGGTGGCTGAAGGCCGGCCCGCCGACTCCCGACATGGCGATCGAGCAGGCCAAGCTGACGCGCCAGACGCTCGAGCGCCAAGCGGTCGAGCGCGACCAGCTCGAGCGCTCGCTGGAGCGCACCAAGGAGGCCGACCAGGCCACGGCGAAGGAGACCAGCTAGCGATGCCGTCGAGCCTGCCCGCCAACCGCAGTCCCGAGCAGATCCGCGCCTCGATTGAGGAGACGCGTCGTGAGCTCGCCTTCTCGGTCAACGACCTGCGCAGCAAGGCGGCCGAGATCGCCGACTGGCGCCGCCAGCTCTCGGAGAACCGCACGGCGGCGCTCACCACGGCGGCCGTGACGGGCTTCCTGATCGGCGGCGGCATCGCCGCCACCGTGTCGCTCTTCCGCAGGCGCCGCTAAGCCGGAGCAGGAGGGGGTGGCTCCGCGGGCGGCGGGGGCGGCGCGTGGGGCTTGATGCCGCGGGCGTCGGCGTACTCGCGGAGCGCGATCTGGATCGAGGCGGCGACGGGAACCGCCATCAGGGCGCCCATGACGCCGAGCAGCGTGCCGCCGAAGAGGACGGAGACGATCACCAGGAACGGGTTGATGTCGACGGCGCGCCGCTGGATCTGCGGCTGCAGGAAGTTGTTCTCGGCCTGCTGGTAGACGATCGACCAGACGGTCCATATGATCGTGTCTGTCGGGAAGTCGCCGAACAGCGTGACGATCCCGACGGCGATCGCGCCGATCGTCGCGCCGACCATCGGGATCAGGTCGAGGAAGAAGATGACCAGCGCCAGCGGCGCCGCGAAGGGCACGCCGAGGATCGTCAGGACGATGTAGGCGAGCAGCGCCGCCAACGCCGCCTGGGCCAGCGCCCCGGCGACGTAGTTGCCGACCGCCCGCGTGGAGCGGTCGATCACCCGCCTTACGCGTTCGGCCCGGTCGGGAGGCACGTAGCGCAGCCAGGTGTCGATCCAACGGCGACCGCCGCCGAGCATGAACGCCGTGAGGATCAGGATGGTCACCAGCGCGAACACGGAGTTGACGATCCCCAGGCCGAGGTCGCGCAGGACGACGGCCGCGTCGCCGATCTTGTCCGGGAGCTTGGCGGCCTCCTCCTCGAGCTTGGAGGTGATGTCGTAGTCCTCGTTGATCTGCTGCAGCCGCTCGTTGTCGTCGACGAACGTCGCGACGTCGCGCGCGTACTGCGGGGCGTCCTGTGCGAGGTCCTCGGCGCCGGTGACGATCGGGGGCACGACGACCGCGCCGATCGCGACCGGAATCAGGAGGATCGCCAGGTAGACGAGCGCAATCGCGAACCCGCGCTTCATGTGGCGATGCAGCAGGTTGACCGGCCCCGAGAGGGCGATCGCGAGGAACGTCGCGATCAGCAGCCAGCCGATCGGCTTGCGCAGGAGGTAGACCAGGTACAGCGAGATCAGCACGGTCACGGCGATCACGACCGTCATCGCGATCGCGCGCGGAGCCGGCGTCTGCGCACCCATGGGCCGAAGACTGCCCGGCGTCCCGGACGTTCCGCGCGAGCGGCGAGCCAGGCGACGCCCGCCGAGAGTGAGCGAGCTAGTCGAAGAAGCGCTGCGGGACCGAGCCGACGCCGAGCATCCCGGGACCGGTGTGGGTGCTCAGCACGGGACCGACCTCGCTGACGAACAGCGGCTCGCAGCCGAAGACCTCGCGACAGCGATCGGCGAGCTTCGCGCCCTGCTCGGGAGCGGCGATGTGCTGGACGACCCAGGCGTCGGCGCCGGAGTCGTGACGCTGCTGGGCGTAGTCGACCATCCGCTCGAACATCCGCGAGCTGGTGCGCACCCGCTCGATCGGGCTCAGCTCGCGCTCGACGGTGAGGATCGGCTTGATCTTCAGCGTCGAGCCGATCCAGGCGCTCGCCGCGCCGATCCGCCCGCCGCGCTTGAGGAACTCGAGCGTGTCGAGCGCGAACCACATCTTCAGCTCCGCGCGCGCCCGGTTGGCGGCGTCGACCACCTCGTCGAGCGTGCCGCCGAGCTGCGCGGCCCGCGCCGCGGCGAGCGTTACGAGCCCGACCCCCCCGGCGGCCGTCGACGAGTCGACCATCCGGATGCGCTCGCCGCCCCGGCCCTCGCGCTCGAGCTGCTCGGCGGCCTGGCGGCCGGCCTCCACGGTGCCCGAGATGCCGCCCGAGATGTGGATCGACACGATCTCGTCGCCGCGGGCGAGCAGCGGCTCGAACGCGGCGATGAAGTCGCCGACCGAGGGCTGCGAGGTCTTCGGCAGGCTGTCGGCCCCGCGCAGCTCCTTGAAGAAGGCGGGGTAGTCGGTGATCTCCGTCTCGCGCACCGTCCGATCGGCGAAGACGACGTAGAGCGGGACCTCCGTGATCCCGTAGCTGTCGACCAGCTCGCGCGGCAGGTACCCGGTGGTGTCGGTGACGACGGCGACCGGCATCCGCGCCACTCTACCTGCAGCGTCCGGCGACCGGCGCTCGTCGACGGCGCCGGAGCCGCGCACGGCTCCGGCCCATCCGTGCATCCCCACCGCGCTGCGGGCGCGGCGACCGCCGGCTCAGCGGTCGTCGCGCACCGTTCGGGCGGGGTCGTCGGCGGCGCGCTGGCGGTCGATGCGGTCGTCGTCCCGCCGTGCCGCCTGGGCATTAGGGTCGTCGGCGCGCTGGCGGTCGACGTCGTCGTCGTCGACGTCGGGATCCAGCCGTGCCGCCTCGGCATGGCGCTCGTCGGCGGCGCGCTGCTCGCGTCCGGCGAGCGCCGCCTGCTCGTCGGCCTGCGCCAGCTCGGCGCGCGCCCGCGCGGCGCGCTCCTCGGCCTCGGCCTGCTGGCGGTCGGCGCGGGCGCCGGAGATGCGCGCCTCCTCGCGGTGCTCGCCGGCCTCGACGCGACGCTGCTCGTGGCGGCGGTCGCGTGCCTTGCGGCCGGCGAGAACGACGATCGCGAGGACGATCAACGCGGCGACGATCAGGGCGATCAGAAGTCCGGTGTCCATCACTCTCCTCTACGGGGACGGCGTTTCAACTACCCGATCGGAAGCGAGGGAAAACTAAGCCGGCGCGTTGTCGAGCGAGGCCCACAGATAGAGGCAGGCGAGCGTGCGGTGGGGGCTCCACGGCGCCGCGATCCGGGTCAGCTCGGCCGGCGCCGGCAGGCCGTCGAGCCCGTAGGCGACCTGGACCGCGCGGCGGATGCCGAGATCGCCGACCGGCAGCACGTCCGCTCGGCCGAGGTGGAAGATCAGGAACATGTCGACGGTCCAGCGGCCGAGGCCCTTGACCGCGATCAGCTGCTCGAAGACCTCGTCGTCGGGGAGCTCCGGCAGCCGCTCGAGGTCGAGCTCGCCGTCCTCGACGTGCTCGGCGAGGTCGCGCAGGTAGGCGGCCTTGGCACGCGAGAGGCCGACTGCGCGCAGCTCGTCGGGGTCGGTGGCGATCAGCTCGGTGGGAGTCGGCGTGCGCCCGCCGTAGAGGCCGCAGAGCCGGTCGTAGATCGTGCGCGCCGCCTTGACCGAGAGCTGCTGGCCGGCGATCGCCCTGACCAGCGAGCCGTAGGCGTCGTCCGGGCGCCCGCGGCGGCGCTCGCGCTCGTCGAGCGGTCCGTGCGCGGCGACGAGCGCCGCCAGCACCGGGTCGCAGCCTCGGAGGTGGTCGAGCGGCGCGGCCACTACGCGGCCGCGCTCGGCTGGTCGAAGTAGTCGGCCTCGAGCTCGCCGAGCGGCGTCGACGGCGGATCGCCGAACAGCCACTCGCGGGCGATCCGATGCCAGTTGGCGGTCGCGCCGAGATTGCCCAGCACGCCGAGCACTAGCGCCTCCATCCGTCGCGCGAGCATCGCGTCGGCCGGCATCGTCATGCGCTTCATCAGGTCCCAGTGCGGCGAGCGCGGATCGCCCAGGTCGATCAGGACCTGTGTCACGAGCTCGCGGTCGGCGGTCAGCTCGCGATCCGCGATGAACCACGACGTCGCGTCCCGGAAGTGCGCGAGCACCGCCGCGGGCGGGAACGCCGGATCGCCGGCGTCGAAGAAGCCCATCGTGGCGAGCGCCGCGTGCAGCGCGTCGGCATCGCTCTCCATGCCCGCGCGGAACACCGCCATCTCGCGCGCGACCTGCTCGCGACCGACGCGCTTGGTCATGCCGAAGTCGAGGAAGGCGACCCGGCCGTCGTCCATCAGCCGGTAGTTGCCGGGGTGAGGATCGCCGGAAAAGTGGCCGTTGCGAAACAGCGAGCCGGCGAAGAAGCGGTAGACGATCTCGCCGAAGCGATCGCGCTCGGCGGCCGGCAGCTTGCGGACCTCCTCGAACGGGCGGCCCTCGACCCACTCGGTCACCAGCACGCGCTCGCGGCTGAGCGAGGTGACGACGTCGGGGATCACGACGAACGGGTGGCCGCGCCACTGGCGCCCGATCGCCCGCTGCGCCTGTGCCTCCTGCTCGTAGTCGAGCTCGTCGGACAGGCGCTCCCTGATCTCGGCGGTCATCGCCTTGACGTCGAGCCCGGGCGCCAGCCGCTTCGCGACCCGCATCAGCATGCCGAGGTTCTGCAGGTCGGACCGCACGGCCTGGGCGACGCCCGGGTACTGGACCTTGACCGCGACCTCGCGGCCGGCGAGCCGTCCAGCGTCCTCGCGCAGCCGCGCCCGGTAGACCTGGCCGATCGAGGCGGCGGCGACCGCGTCGCGGTCGAAGTTCGCGAAGAGCTCCTCGATCGGCTCGCCGAGCTCGTCCTCGATCACGGCGCGCATCTGCTCGAAGGGGACGCGCGGGGCCGAGTCGCGCAGCTCGGCGAGCTTCTCCTGGATCCGCTCCTGGAACTCGTCGGGGAAGGCGCCCGTGTCGATGAACGAGGCGACCTGGCCGACCTTCATCGCGGCGCCCTTCATGTTCCCGAGCACCTCGAGGATCTGCTCGGCCGCCTCCGCCTGGCGGCGGATCGCCGCGTCGCGGCGCCGCTGCTCGCCGCGCGTCAGGTTCGCGGCCTTGGTCGCGTAGTTGCGCGCCGTCTGGCCGCCGGCGAGGCCCGCCACCTTCGCGGTCCGCCGGATCCGGCTGGTCGGGATCGAGCTGTCGTCCTTGCGCGCCACGCTCGTGACTGTAAGGCCCGGCGGTCGTGACCGGGTGCCGAGTCGCGGCGGTCAGGGCGTCGGAGGAGCGGCGCCGATCAGGCGGCGGATCCGCACGACGGATCCTCGTCCGCGATGCGGAAGGAGGAGCCGCAGCCGCAGGAGGCGACGACGTTCGGGTTCACGACCTCGAAGCCGGCGCCCATCATGCTCTCGGTGTAGTCGACCTCGGAGCCGTCGACGTAGCGCAGGCTGGCGGAGTCGACGAGGATCGGGATCCCCTCGTGGGTGAAGACGTTGTCGTCGTCGCGGCGCTCGTCGAGCGCGAGCGCGTACTGGAAGCCCGAGCAGCCTCCGCCTCGCACTCCGACGCGCAGGCCGACCTCGCCCTCGGCCTCCTGCTGGGTCAGGAAACCGCGGACTTTCTCGGCTGCGATCTCTGAGAGGGTGACCATGCTTCAGTAAATGTAGCAATGGGCTGCGGCGGGCGTGCCCAGAGGTTCGGGCCTCGCTATCGTGGCAGATTCGATGCCGTCCAGCGACGACTTGAAGCAGCGAATCGAGACGGCCCTCCCAGGGGCGACGGTCTCGGTCGAGGACCTCACCGGAGGCGGCGACCACTTCCGCGCCGAGGTCGTCTCGGACCGCTTCGAGGGCCTGTCTCGCATCGAGCAGCACAAGCTCGTCTATGACGTGTTCGGCGCCGAGGTCGGCGGCCCGATCCACGCCCTCTCGATCAAGACTTCAACCGCCGGAGGCCAGTCATGACCAACACCGAGATCCGCGAGTTCATCGAGAACGCGATCGGGGAGAACCAGGTGATGCTCTTCATGAAGGGCAGCCCGGAGCAGCCGGCCTGTGGCTTCTCCGCCCGCACCGCCGCCTGCCTCAACGCGCTCGGCGTCCGCTACGCGGCGCTCGACGTCCTGCCCGACGCGCGCATCCGCGAGGAGCTCACCGGGCTCTCGAGCTGGCCGACGATCCCCCAGCTGTTCGTCAACGGCGAGCTCGTCGGCGGCTGCGACATCGTCACCGAGATGTACGAGTCCGGCGAGCTCGCGACGCTGCTCGGCGCCGAGCAGCCCGAGGACGCCGAGGACGCCGCCGTGCAGTCCGAGGCGCCGGTCGGCAACGGCCCGCTGCCGCTCGAGAACCGCCTGGACTAGCTCTCGTCGGCCGGCGACCCGCCGGGAATCAGGCGCTCGAAAAGCAGGCCGTAGAGCTCGGGGTAGAGGTCGAGCGGCGCCGCCTCCGGATCGATGTGGTGCTGGATCGCCAGACCGATGTCGAGCGCTATGAGCGCGCTCGCCAGGCGTTCCGGAGCCGCCGGCAACGGCGCGCCCTCCTCCTCGTGGACCTGGCGGATCACGGCTGCCGTGAGAGCGCGGTTGCCTGTCCAGAAGCCGGCGGCCAGCTCCCGTAGCTCGTCGTCCCTGCCCGCCTGGGCGATCAACTCGAACCAGAGGCGGAAGATCCACTTGACGTCGGGATGGCCCTGGATCGCGGCCAGGCGTTCGCCGAGCTCACGGGCGCTCGGGCGACGGGCGGGATCGAAGCTGTCCATCGCCAGCTCGGCGTACTTGCGGTAGCCGCGCTCCCGGACCAGCTCGGTGAACAGCTCCTCCTTGGAGCGGAAGTTCGAGTAGAAGGCGCCGCGCGTGAAGCCGGCCTCGGTGGCGATCGCCTCGACGCTCGCTCCTGCGAAGCCGCGCGCCAAGAAGATGCGCTGAGCGGCGTCGATCAGCGCCGCGCGAGTTGCGGCCTGCTGCTCGGCCCTGGTGAGCCGTCGGGGCGGTTCGCCGGATGACATACGCATCTGTATCTGGATACACTACTGAATATGAGCTTCGCGGCTCGAGGCCGCAACGGCACGGCTCCGCGTCTGGCGCGGGTCTCCATCGTCGCGGCGATGGCGGTTGGAAGCATCGCGATGTGGCTGGTCAACCCGTTCGTCTGGATCTGGATCGTCTCGCGGCTCCAGCAGAGCAACGACCAGCCGGGCCTTGGGCCCTACGGTCTGATGCTGATCGGGATCACGGCCACCGCGATCGCAACCGCCAAGGGGCTCGCGTCGCTCAACCGCCTCTACGGACGCGTCACGGGGACGACTCCAACCGTGCGGGTGGTCGTCCCTTGGCGACGCAGCCTGCGCGATGGGCGTCATGGCGGTGGGGACAGCGACGCCGGCCGACCGGTGACCGTGCTCGACGTCGTCATGGTCATCTCGGTGCTGCTCGGGTTGATTGCCTTCGCCACGTGGTACGTGATCGTCAACCCGACACCGCCCGGCCCCGGCCCGGGTGGATCCAAGGACTGACTAGGTCGCCGGAACGACGTCGACGGGCGTTCCGAGCGCTTCGGCCAGCAGGCCGGAGCCGCGACGGGCGGCCCAGATCGCGACTCCGGGGTTGGCGCCATCGCCTGCGCGTGCCTCCAGCGTCAGCCGTCCGTCGAGGCCGCGTACGCGTACGGCGGCGACCGCCTGGTCGCGGCTGCGCTCGAGCTGCTCGGTGAGCCGGATCAGGCCGCAGAGCAGCCGCAGCCGCTCAGCGTCGCCGTCGCGGCGCAGCGCGCCGAGCTCGGCGGCGTCCGGAACGCCCTTGCGGTGGTAGCGGGCGATCAGCGCCACGAGGTCGAGCTCGCGCGGGCTGAAGCCGTTCAGGCCGGCGTGCACGATCAGGTAGTGGGAGTGGCGGTGGTGGTCGTCGTAGTCGACCGTCATCCCGATGTCGTGCAGCATGCCGGCGGCCCAGAGCAGCTCGCGGTCGCCGTCGCCGAGGTCGTGCAGCCCGGCGTCGCGAAGCGCGTCGAACAGCTCGAGCGACAGCTTCGCGACGTGCTCGACGTGGGGCGGATCGGTGCGGAACCGCTGGGCGAGGTTCTCGACCGAGGCTCGGCGCACGTCCTCGAGCAGCGGAGGGCTGCGGTCGGCGAGCAGGTGCTCGAAGAAGACGCCCTCGCGCAGCCCCGCCTCGGCGACCTCGAGCTCCGCGAAGCCGCCGTGCTCCATCGCCGCGGCGAGCACGACGGCCCCGCCGAGGATCACGTCGCCGCGGTCCGGCTTGATGCCGGGAACGGCGCCGCGCTCGGAGGCCGGACGCGCGGCGAGCAGCTCGATCAGCTCCTCGAGCGCATCGCGGGTCAGGACGAACCCCTGCTCGTCCACGTCGGGCAGGTCCATCCGCTTCTGCACCGCGCTGGCGAGGTTCCGCACCGTCCCGCCGATCGCCACCAGCCGGTCCGAGCCCTCCTCGGGTGTGGCGGGGGTCCGGGGGCGCGAGCCGTGGGGTCCCTTCGCCGGCCGGCCAGGTGCCTCGGGGGTCCGGGGGCGCGAGCCCCTGGTTTCTCTCCGCCACCACTCGAACTCCGACAGGGTGCGGGCGACGTGATCGCGCAGCGCGCGCAGCTGCTTTGGCTTGGCGCGCTCGCCCGGCAGGAAGGCCTCGCTGACGCGGACGGCCCCGAGCCGCACCGACTCCGCCTCGAGCAGCCGGCGGTTGGCGATGTGCATCGCCTGCACGCTGCCGCCGCCGACGTCGATCCCGTAGCCGTCGGCGAGCGTCGTGGAGTTGACGATCGCGAGATAGCCGTACCAGGCCTCCTCGGCGCCGCTGATCACGCGAACCTCGAGGCCGGTACGGGCACGGATCTCGCGCAGCAGCTCGTCGCGGTTGCGCGCGTCGCGGATCGCGCTCGTCGCGACGGCGTCGACGCGCTCGACGCCCGAGGCCTCGAGGAACGAGGCGAAGACGGCGGCCGTGGTCACCGCCCGCTCGATCGGCTCGGCTCGCAGCACGCCCTCGTCGCCCATGCCGGCGCTCACCCGAACCGGCTCTCGAATCTCGTCGGCGAGGCTCCACCAGCTCCCCGGCTCGTGCTGGAAGACGACGAGCCGGAACGAGTTCGAGCCCATGTCGATGACGGCAATCCGCTCCATGGCCGCGGATATCATCCCCGGCCGCGTGCCCCCAGGAACTTTCGACAACCCGCTGCGAGTCGCCGTGGTCGGCTCCGGCCCGGCTGGCTTCTACGCCGCCGGCCATCTTCTGAGCGCCAAGGACCTGACGGTCGAGGTCGACATGTTCGACCGCCTGCCGACGCCGTTCGGGCTGGTGCGGGCCGGGGTCGCCCCGGACCACCCGAAGATCAAGTCAGTCACGCGCGTCTACGAGAAGACGGCGGCGCGGCCCGAGTTCCGCTTCTTCGGCAACGTCCACGTCGGGCGCGACCTGACGCACGAGGACCTCGAGCGCCACTACCACGCGATCGTCTACTCCTTCGGCGCCGAGACCGATCGCCAGCTCGGAATCCCCGGCGAGGACCTGCCCGGAAGCTGGGCCGCGACCCAGTTCGTCGCCTGGTACAACGGCCATCCCGACTATCGCGACCTCGAGTTCGACCTTTCCTGCGAGCGGGTCGCGGTGATCGGCAACGGCAACGTCGCGATGGACGTCGCGCGGATGCTCGTGCTGCCGCGCGAGGAGCTCGAGGTGACCGACACCGCCGATCACGCGATCGAGGCGCTGGCGGGCTCGAACGTCAAGGAGGTCGTGATCCTCGGCCGCCGCGGCCCGGCGCAGGCGGCGTTCACGAATCCCGAGCTGCGCGAGCTGGGAGAGCTGACCGACGCCGACGTCGTCGTCGAGCCGTTCGAGCTCGACCGCCACAGCGCCCAGTCGATCGAGGGCGAGGGCGACATCACGCCGCGGCGCAACGTCGAGATTCTGCAGGACTTCGCCTCGCGTGAGCCGACCGGCAAGCCGAAGCGCGTGATCCTGCGCTTCCTCGTCTCGCCGGTGGAGATTCGCGGCGACGGCAGGGTCGAGCAGCTCGAGCTCGTCCACAACCGACTCGAGCACGGCAGCGACGGGCGGATGCGCGCCCAGGCGACCGATCGGCGCGAGACGCTCGACGTCGGCCTCGTCTTCCGCTCGATCGGCTACCGCGGCATCCCGATCGAGGGCCTGCCGTTCGACGAGTGGAAGGGCACGATCCCCAACTCCGAGGGCCGGGTGATCGATCCCCACGAGCAGCGCGCGATTCCCGGCGTCTACGTCGCCGGCTGGATCAAGCGCGGGCCGTCGGGCGTGATCGGGACGAACAAGCGCGACGCCCAGGAGACCGTCGAGCACCTGGTCGAGGACGCGCGCGAGGACCGGCTGCCGGCGCCCGAGCGACCGGCGCGCGCCGCGATCGAGGAGCTTGTCCGCGAGCGCCAGCCGGAGCTCGTCGAGTACTCGGGCTGGGAGCTGATCGACGCCGCCGAGAAGGCCGCCGGCGAGCCGCACGGCCGCCCGCGGGTGAAGTTCACGCGGCTGGCCGAGATGCTCGAGGCCGCCAAGCGGGCCTCGAAGGTCTAGGCGCTCAGAGCGGCTGTGACGGCCGTGCCGTCGAGCGCGTCGAGCGCGCGCTCGACGCTGGCGCCGATGCAGGTGAAGATCGGCGTCTCGGAGGCGGTGTAGGCGCTCGACTCGGTCGTCCGCAGCTCCTGGACGAGGTCGAGGAACTCGGACGGATCGTCGGCGTTGAAGGAGACGACGAACTCCTGGTCGTCGAGCCCATAGGAGTAGCCGGTGTTGATCTCGATCGACGGGTAGCGCTTGCCGGTCTGGATGTGGCCGCGCATGATCCGCATCCGCTCCTCGGGCGCCAGCGCGTACCACTCGCGCTTCTTCCACATCGGATAGACGATGAAGTAGCGGCGGTCCGAGCCCGGCCGTGGGGCGGTCGGCTGCTCCTCGTCGGAGTAGACCGACTCCTTCGTCAGCGCGAGGTAGGAGTGAGCGACGTCGGCGTAGCGCATCAGGCCGGATTGGTTGATCAGCACGTGCAGCTCGTGGATCGGGTCGAGCGTGGGGGCGACCGCGCGGATCATCAGGTCGCAGTCGCCGCGCGTGCCGACGAGCGAGTAGGCGCGCAGGAAGTGGTCGGCCGCGAACTCGTTGCAGGCGGCGGCGAACTCGCGCTTGTCCCGGGCGCGCTCCTCGTCGGTCCGGCGACGCCACTCGGGGAGCGCCTTGAGGAAGGTGTACTTGACGTAGTTGCGGTCGGCCATCGGACGGCAAGTTTGGCGTATCGGGCAGGTGGTCTACGATGCGATGGTGCGCGTTGGGATCGTTTCCCCGTACTCGTACACGTATCCAGGCGGTGTCGGCCGGCATGCCGAGTCCCTGACCCACGAGCTGCTGGGCCAGGGCCACGACGTCAGGTTGCTGGCTCCATTCGATCCTGACGACCGCGTGGCACGTACGACGCATCGGGGCGCAGCGCCCGAGCGGCGGCCCGTGCCCGACTACCTGGTGCCGCTCGGCCGCACGGTCGGCCTGCCGGCGAACGGCGCCGTGTCGAACCTCGCGCTGTTCCCCGAGGCCGTCTCCGCGCTCGGGCGCGAGATCGCCGGCGGCCGCTACGACGTGATCCACGTCCACGAGCCGAACGTGCCGCTCGTGAGCTGGGCCGCGACCGAGCTGGCGCGCGCCCCGGTCGTCGGCACCTTCCACACCTACTCGCGCAGCCGCATGAGCAACGGCATCGCCGCGAACGTCGCGGGCGCGCGCCGGCTCTATCGCAAGCTGCACGTGCGAATCGCGGTGTCCGAAGCGGCGCGCTGGACCGCCGAGCGCTTCTACGGCGGCAGCTACCGGATCGTCCCGAACGGGGTCGATCTGTCCGCCGCCCGGCCGGCCGATCGCTCGGGGCGCGACCAGCTCGAGCTGCTGTTCCTCGGCCGCGCCGAGGCGCGCAAGGGCCTGCCGGTCCTGCTGCGCGCCTTCGAGGCGCTGCGCGGGGCCGGGGTCGCCGCGCGGCTGACCGTCGCGGGCGCGACCGACGCCGAGGTCGAGCCGCTGCTGCTCGACGTCGAGGGCGTGCGTGTCGCGGGAAGGGTCGGCGAGGAGGAGAAGTGGCGCCTGCTCGGCGAGGCGGACCTGCTCGTCGCGCCGTCGCTCGGGGGCGAGAGTTTCGGCATGGTGCTCACCGAGGCGTTCGCGTCGGGGACGCCGGTGATCGCCTCCGACATCGCCGGCTACCGCGACGTCGTGCGCGACGGGACCGACGGCGTCCTGGTCGCCCCGGCCGACGCCGCCGAGCTCGGCGAAACGCTGCGCGCGCTGGCGCTCGAGCCAGCGCGGCGCGAGCGGATGTCGATCGCCGCGCGCGAGCGCGCCGAGCGCTTCTCGTGGTCGCACGTCGCGGCGGAGGTCATGGACGCCTACGAGGACGCCGTCGCCATGCCGGCGCCGGCGAGCCGCGCCGCGGCGGCCGGCGCGCGGATCGGCTTGGTGGCCGCCGCCCCGGGCCCGTCCGTCCCGCCACGTCGGATTCCGTCGATCGAGCCACAGGCGCCGGAGGCCGAGCGCCGGGGGCGCTGGCGCAAGGTTCGCCGCGGCGCCGCGGCCGCCGGCATCGCCGCGGGCCTCGGTCTGGCGGCGCTCGCGCTCGACCGGCTCGGGATCGACTCGATCGCCACGGCGCTGCTGGCGGCGACGCCGATCTGGGTGCTGGCGGCCTTCGCGCTGATGTGCGCGTCGATGCTGGTCCGCGCCGAGGCCTGGCACGCGATCCTGCGCGCCGCCCTGCCGGGCACCCGTGTCCGCCGGCGCGACGCCGCGCGCGCGACGATGATCGGCGTGCTGATGTCGGCGACGCTGCCGGCGCGGCTCGGCGAGCCGTCACGCGCCCTGATCATGGCGCGCCGCGTCGGGCGCGTCCGCGACCGCTTCCCGGTGGTCCTCGGCACGCTCGTCTCCCAGACGCTGCTCAACATCCTGGCGCTGATCGTGCTCGGCTCGGTGATGTTCGCCACCGTCGGCGTCTTCCGCGGCGGCGAGGACGCGCTGGTCGTCTTCACGATCGCGCCGTTGCTGCTCGCGGCGGTGGTGCTCGGCGCGCCGGCGCTGCTGCGCAGCGGCAAGCCGTCGCGCTTCGCTCGTGTGCAGCAGGCCGCCGCGGCCGTTCGCGGGGCGATGGTGCAGGTACGGCGTGGGCTCGGGGTCTTCCGTCAGCCGCGCCTCGGCTCCTGGGCCACGACGATGCAGCTGCTCGCCTGGGCGATCCAGTGGCTCGCTTGCTACGTGCTGCTCGTGGCGCTCGGCCTCGACCACCAAGCGGGCATCGGCGCCGCCGCGGCGGTCCTCTTCGCTGTCAACATCACGGCGGCGATCCCGGCGACCCCGTCGAACCTCGGCGTCTTCCAGGCGGCCTGCGTGGCGGTGCTGTCGGCCTACGGCGTCGGCAAGACCGACGCGCTCGCCTACGGGATCATCCTGCAGGCGGTGGAGATCGCCACGGCGTTCGCGATGGGCGCGCCCGCACTGCTGCGCGAGGGCATGACCTGGCGTGACCTGCGCCTGCGCGCGCTGCACGCCACGCCGGTCGAGCTACGCGCCGCGACCGAGGCCTCCGGCCGCGTCCAGGCCTAGAGGCTGAGACTCAATAGCTTCGCCGGTCGAACCGATGCAATTGGGAGGGTGTCCGCCAGACCGCGACTCGGCTCCGTTGGCGCGGGCACGATCTTCTGGAGGACGATGAGGCGAAGCGCGACATCGATGCTCGCAGCGGCGGCGCTGCTCGCCGCGGCGGCGCCGGCGGCCGCCCAGACGCTCGAGCTGGAGAAGGCCCCGATCGCGCGGACGCTGACCGCGAAGGACGCCGCCGCCGCGCTCGGCGACTTCGTGCCGGGTGAGGTCATCGTCCGCTTCGAGGGTGGGACGAGCGCCGCCGAGCGGCTGGCGACGCGTCGTGCCACGGACGTCGCCTTCGATCGCTCGCTGCGGATCGCCCAGGCGCAGGTGGTCGACGTCGAGCGCGGCGTGACCGCCGCCGTCGAGCGGCTCGAGCGTCAGCCGGACGTTGCCTACGCCCAGCCCAACTACCGGTATCGCACCGTCGCCGTGGTCCCGAACGATCCGTTCTTCGGCTCGCTCTGGGGATTGCAGGACACGCCCCCGCCAAATCCCGGCGTCAACGCGCTTGGAGCCTGGGACGCCACGCGAGGAAGCGGACAGCTCGTCGCCGTCGTCGACACCGGCGTGGCGCTCGACCACCCCGATCTGCAGGGCAACCTCTGGAGCGGCGGCCCCGGCGGCTCGGCGGGCTTCGACTACGTCGACGTCGACAACGTGCCGGACGACTACAACTTCCACGGCACGCACGTTGCCGGCACGGTCGCGGCGATCGCCGACAACGACCTCGGTGTCGCGGGTGTGGCGCCCGACGCCGAGATCATGGCGGTGCGCGTCCTCGACGGCGACGGCAGCGGCTCCAGCGACGACATCGCCAACGGAATCGCGTTCGCGGCCCAGAACGGGGCCGACGTGATCAACCTGAGCCTCGGCGGGCCGGCCGGCGCCGGCGACGACGTCATGTCGGACGCCGTGACGATCGCCGACGATCTCGACGCCGTGGTCGTGGCCGCCGCCGGCAACGAGGCCAGCGACAACGACGCCGAGCCGACCACGCCGTGCACGCTTCCGCAGCCGAACGTCCTCTGCGTGGCGGCGGTGAGCCAGTCAGGCGCGCTCGCGAGCTTCTCCAACACGGGGGTTGCGACCGTCGACGTCGCGGCGCCGGGGACCAACATCCTCAGTGCGGAGACCGACTACGCGCCGGTCTTCGCGGACGGGCTCGACTCGCCCACGGGTTGGCTGACCGGCGCGGCGAACGGCGGGGTGGAGTGGGCTCTCGTGTCCAGTCCCAGGACCCAGGGGACGGCGTCCGCGGCCGACAGCCCGGCGACCGTGACGAACCCGCTCGGCCGCTACGGGCAGGCCGTGGATCCCGAGCTCTTCGCCCAGTCGGTGCTCGTCAGGCAGACCGGGCTGGATCTCACCGGCGAGACCGGCTGCCGGATGCACTTCGACCTGCGTCACGAGCTCGAGTCCGACTTCGACTTCCTGTTCGCGGGAGCGACGGACGACACCGACGAGGCCGGATCCTTCTTCACCGGCTCGTCGAACGGGTCCTTCTTCGGCGAGGAGGCGTCGATCTCGGCGTTCGACGGGCTGACCGGCGTGAAGCCGGAGCTGGTCCTGCTGTCCGACTACGACATCCAGATGGACGGCGTGTACGTCGACGACCTCGCCGTCCTCTGCCGGGACAGCACGTACGACCCGCCGACGGACAACTACGTGGCGTTCCAGGGAACGTCGATGGCGGCGCCGCACGTCGCCGGCGTCGCGGCCCTGCTGGGCGCCGTGGACCCCAGCGCGACCGACACGGAGATCGTCCACGCGATCAAGGCGGGAGTCCTGCAGCTTCCGTCGTTGACCTGCAAGGTGGCCACGGGCGGGACCGTCGATGCCGCCGCCTCGATCGCCGCCGTCCTGGCGTTGCCGGGCCCCGTCACAGTCCCGGACGGCTGTCCCGCCCCGCCGCCGACCGGCGGTGCGGCGACGGCGCAGCCACCGCCGCCGCCCGCGCAACCGGCGGCGCCGTCGCCGCCGCCGGCCAGGCCGAACCTCGCCGGCGCTCCCTCCACGCTGCGCGTCTCGAGGAGGGGGGTGCTGGCGTATCGCTTCAGGGCCACCCCCGCCCTGCGGGGAGACGCCTTCTTCCGCACGCGCAGGAAGGCCGTCGTGTCGCGCAGGGCGCACGTCACCCTTGGGCGCAAGGGCTTCACGGTCGGCGGCAGCGGCAGGGTGACGGTGAAGCTGAAGCTGTCGAAGCGGAAGCTGCGCATCCTGCGCGCCAACGGCAAGCTGCTGCTCACCGTCACCGTGACGGTCCGCAACAGCGCGGGGCTGACCGCGAAGGCCTCGAAGCGCCTGACGCTGAAGCCGCCGAAACGCTGATCGCCAGCCGCATCGCGGCCTAACCTTCACACAAGCTTGTCAAGGTTGTCCGGCGTTCGATAGCCTGGCGAGCCATGTCCCGCGACTACCTCCAGGCCGTGCGCGAGCGCGTCGTCGTCTTCGACGGCGGCATGGGCGCGACGCTCGAGCAGTTCGACCTCACCCAGGAGGACTACGGCGGCCTGCAGGGCAAGTGCCACGAGGCGCTGGTGCTCAACCGCCCGGACGTGATCGAGGGCGTCCACAGCTCGATGGTCGAGGCCGGGGCCGAGGTCGTGGAGACCGACACCTTCCAGGCGAGCCGGCTCAAGCTCGGCGAGTGGGGGCTGGCCGACCACACCGTCGAGATCAACAAGCGCGCCGCCGAGATCGCCCGCAAGGCGGTCGGCGAGGAGCGCTTCGTCGCCGGCTCGATCGGCCCGACCGGCTATCTGCCGGCGAGCGACGACCCGACGCTCGGGAACATCCGCTTCCGCGACCTCGTCGAGGTCTTCCAGGAGCAGGCTGAGGGGCTGGTCAGCGGCGGCGCCGACCTGCTGATCGTCGAGACCGCCCAGGACATCCTCGAGGTCAAGGCGGCGATCTTCGGCGCCCGCGAGGCGTTTCGCACGACCGGCCGCACGCTGCCGATCCAGTGCTCGGTCTCGCTGCTGCCGAACGGCGGCAAGATGCTGCTCGGCACCGACGTCCAGGCGGTGCTGACGACGCTGACCGCGCTCGACGTCCAGGTGATCGGGCTCAACTGCTCGACCGGTCCCGAGGACATGCGCGACGCGATCCGCTTCCTCGGCGAGAGCAGCCCGCTGCCGGTCCACTGCATCCCGAACGCCGGCCTGCCGCTGCAGGGCCCCGACGGCGAGACGATCTTCCCAGAGGAGCCGGAGCCGCTGTCGAAGACGCTCCAGGAGTTCGTCGAGAGGTACGGCGTCGGGATCGTCGGCGGCTGCTGCGGCACGACGCCCGACCACATCCGCGCGATCGTCGAGAAGGTCGGCGGCAGGCCCGTCGGCCCGCGTCCCGCCCCGGGACCGCCGTTCGTCTCGAGCATGATGACCGCGACCGCGCTGGTCCAGGAGCCGCGCCCGACGCTCGTCGGCGAGCGCGTCAACTCGCAGGGCTCGCGCAAGGCGAAGGAGCTGCTGCTCGCCGACGACTACGACGGCCTCGTGCAGGTCGCCGAGGACCAGGTCGAGGGCGGCGCGCACGTGCTCGACCTCTGCGTCGCGCTGACCGAGCGCACCGAGGACGAGGGCGAGCAGATGCGCAAGGTGGCGGAGCGCGTCTCGCTGACCCAGCCCGCGCCGATCCAGGTCGACTCGACCGAGCCCGACGTGATCGAGGAGGCGCTCGAGCAGATCCCCGGCCGGGCGATCGTCAACTCGGTCAACCTCGAGGCGGGCCGCGACAAGCTCGACCGCGTCGTCCCGCTGGCGATCGCCCACGGCGCCGCCCTGATCGCGCTGACGATCGACGAGGTCGGGATGGCCAAGACGCGCGAGCGCAAGCTCGAGGTCGCGAAGCGGATCAAGCAGCTCGCCTGCGACGAGCACGGCCTCGATCCGGAGCTGCTGATCTTCGACGCGCTGACCTTCACCCTGACCACCGGCGACGAGGAGTGGCGTCCGTCGGCGGTCGAGACGATCGAGGGCATCCGCCTGATCAAGCAGGAGCTGCCCGAGGTCAAGACCTCGCTCGGCGTCTCGAACGTCTCGTTCGGCGTCTCGCCGCACGCCCGCGCGGCGCTCAACTCGGTGTTCCTGCACCACTGCGTCGAGGCCGGGCTCGACCTGGCGATGGTCAACCCGAACCACATCACCCCCTACGGGGAGATCCCCAACGACGAGCGCGAGCTCGTCGACGACCTCGTCTTCAACCGCCGGGAGGACGCGCTCGAGCGGTTCATCGGCCACTTCGAGTCGAAAGGCGAGGAGGACGAGGCCGAGGCCGCCGATCCGACCGCCGGGATGGAGCCCGAGCAGGCGCTGCACTGGCACATCCTGCGCCGCAAGCGCGAGGGCGTCGAGGACCAGATCGACAAGTCGGTCGAGAAGATCGGCGCCGTCCCGACGCTCAACCAGGTCCTGCTGCCGGCGATGAAGGAGGTCGGCGACAAGTTCGGCGCCGGCGAGCTGATCCTGCCGTTCGTGCTCCAGTCGGCCGAGGTGATGAAGCGCGCCGTGGCGCAGCTCGAGAACTACCTCGAGCGGATGGAGGGCCACACCAAGGGCAAGGTCGTGATCGCGACCGTCTTCGGTGACGTCCACGACATCGGCAAGTCGCTCGTCAACACGATCCTGACCAACAACGGCTACACGGTGATCGACCTCGGCAAGCAGGTTCCGGTCGACACGATCATCGAGGCCGCGGTCGAGCACGACGCCGACGCGATCGGCCTGTCGGCGCTGCTCGTGTCGACGTCGAAGCAGATGCCGATCTGCGTCCAGGAGCTGCACTCACGGGGGCACGGCTTCCCGGTGCTGATCGGCGGCGCCGCGATCAACCGCGACTTCGGCCGGCGCATCCTCTACCCGGCCGGCAAGGAGTCCGACGAGGTCTACGACCCCGGCGTCTTCTACTGCAAGGACGCCTTCCAGGGGCTCGACACGATGGACGCCCTGGTCGACGCCGGCGCCCGCGCCGCGCTGGTCGAGAGGATCCGCGACGAGGCGCGCGTGCTGCGCGAGAAGCCCGTGGTGGTCGACGACTCGCCGCCGGTCACCGACGACAGCGTCCGCTCGAAGGCGCGCACCGACACGCCGATCCCCGAGCCGCCGTTCTGGGGCGCGCGCGAGATCGACGTCGACCTCGACGACGTCTTCCCCTACCTCGACCGCCACGTGCTGTTCAAGCTGCACTGGGGCGGGCGCGGCAAGAAGGGGGAGGAGTGGCGCCAGATCGTCGAGGGCCACGACGGCGAGGAGGGCTTCCGCCCGAAGCTCGAGCGGATGTGGCGCGAGCAGGACTACCTCGAGCCGAAGGCGCGGCTCGGCTACTTCCCCTGCAACAGCGACGGCAACGACCTCGTGATCTTCGATCCCGAGCACCCCGATCGCGAGATCGAGCGCCTCACCTTCCCGCGCCAGCCCATGCACGACCGCATCTGCCTCGCCGACTTCTACCGCCCGCTCGACTCCGGCGAGCGCGACGTCGTCGCCCTCCAGGGCGTCACCGTCGGCCCCAAGTCGACCGAGCGGATGGCCGAGCTCGAGCAGGCCGGCGAGTTCAGCGAGCAGCTCTTCGTCCACGGCCTCGCCGTCCAGTCCGCCGAGGGCCTCGCCGAGTGGCTGCACTCCGACGTCCGCCGCGAGCTCGGCATCGACGCCGACCAGGGCCGCCGCTACTCCTGGGGCTACCCCGCCTGCCCGGACCAGTCAGAGCACGAGAAGGTCTGGCGCCTGCTCGGCCTCGAGCAGATCGGCATGTACCTCTCCGACGGGTTCGCCGTGATGCCCGAGCAGTCGACCGTCGCGATCGTCTCCCACCACCCCCAGTCCGTCTATTTCGGCATGAAGTCCGGCTTCATCCCGAAGGACAAGGCCCCCGACGAGCTGATCGCCGGAACCGCCCGCGGCGGCGAGCTCCCGCCCGAGGACGAGGCCCGCGACGGCGCCGTCGAGGCCGAGGCGATCGAGCGCGCGGCCGACGAGGCGCCTGCTTAGCCGCGGCGCTGCCGGACCCGATCGGCTCCGGCCCCGCTCCGGACGAGTGGAGCATTGACCGGCTTATGGCCCAATCAATGTTCCATTCGTTCGTAAGCAGCTGTGCATCACCTGGCGCTCCGCGCAGGGTCGGATTCTGACGCGGCGACAGGCGGGAGAAGCCCGCGGCCCAAATCTTCGACACGTGGATAAAGACCCGCGCCCGGAGCGACCTTAGGTTCGAGACGTTCCGTGTTCCCGATCCGGTGGCCTGCGCGCCGCCGGGGCTAAGGAGAGACCTCACACGATGAGATCCAGTGTGAAAAGAGCTGGCCCCGCCGTGCTGGCGATGTTGCTCGCGGTGCTCGTCATGCCCGCATCGGCCTTCGCGACCGCCGACGACCTCAAGCAGGCGATCGACGGCACGCTTGGGCCAAACGTGCCGATCAACACGATGTGGGTGATGATCGCCGCCGTCTTCGTCCTGTTCATGCAGGCCGGCTTCCTGTTCCTCGAGACCGGCTTCTCGCGCGGCAAGAACGCGGGCACCGGCGTGGCGAAGGTCCTCACGAACCTCTCGATCGCCGCCATTTGCTACTGGGCGGTCGGCTTCGCGTTCGCGTTCGGCTCCGAGGACGTCCTCGGGATCTCGTCGTCGCTGATCGGGAGCAACGGCTTCTTCCTGCAGTTCAGCGGCAACCCCGTCGAGGCGTTCCCCGTGATGGGCGTGTCAGACGCGCTGCCCGAGGCGAAGTTCCTCTTCCAGTTCTCGTTCTGCGCGGTGTCGCTGGCGATCGTCTGGGGCTCGACGCTCGAGCGGATCAAGTACAGCGCCTACGTGATCTACGCGATCGTCTTCGCCTCGATCATCTACCCGATCGGCTCGCACTGGGTCTTCGGCGGCGGCTGGCTGCAGAACGGCGACACCGGGCTGATGCCGACCGGGATGCAGGACTTCGCCGGCTCTACGGCGGTCCACCTGATCGGTGCGACCGGTGCGCTCGCCGCGCTGCTGCTGCTCGGCCCGCGCAAGGGCAAGTACGGCGCCGACGGCAAGCCGCGGGTGATCCCGGGGCATTCGATGCCGCTCGTCGGCCTCGGCGTGCTGATCCTGTTCTTCGGCTGGTTCGGGTTCAACCCCGGGTCGACGCTGGCGGCCACGGACGGCCGCCTGGCCGAGGTCGCGGTGGTCACCCTGCTCGGCGCCGCCGGCGGTGTGATCGGCGCCTTCACCGCCTCGCAGCTCAGGCTGAAGACGATCGACATCGGCATGGTCGGCAACGGCATGATCGCCGGCCTCGTCGCGATCACGGCGCCCTCGGGCTACGTGGAGGCGTGGGCCGGTCCGATCATCGGCTTCGTCGCCGGCCTGATCGTCGTGTTCGGCGTGATCGCCATCGACAAGCGGGTCGACGACCCGATCGGCGCGACGTCCGCGCACGGCTTGGCCGGCATCTGGGGCACGCTCGCGTGCGGCCTCTTCACCGCGCCTCGCCTTGCGCAGTACAACGCCTTCGGGGATCCCGACGGCGGCCTGTTCTACTCGGGTGAGTTCACGCAGCTGATCGCCCAGGCGGTCGGCGTGCTGATCGCATTCAGCTTCGTCTTTCTGCTCAGCTACCTGACGTTCGCGGCGATCAAGGCCACGATCGGGCTGCGGGTGACCGAGGAGGAGGAGGAGGCCGGCCTCGACATCGTCGAGCACGGCATGTATGGATACCCCGAGCAGTTCATACCGCTGCCCGAGATCGGGGCGGCCTCGACCGGGCCCGCCGCGGCGCTCGGGGCGGCGACGCCCAGTCCAACCGCGAAGAAGCCCGAGGGGGTGACCGCATGAAGAAGATCGAGGCGTTCATTCGCCACGAGGCCTTCGAGCCGATCCGCACGGAGCTGCTCGACAAGGGCTTTCCCAGCCTCTCGATCGCCGAGTACAAGGGGTCGGGCAGGCAGAAGGGCATCACGGAGCACTACCGCGGCTCCGAGCTGACCATCCACCTGCGTCCGAAGCTCAAGCTCGAGATCGTGGTCGAGACCAAAGACGTGGGCGTGATCACGGAGGTGATCCTGAAGCACGCCCGCACGGGCCAGGTCGGCGACGGCAAGATCTTCGTGCTGCCGGTGGAGGAGGCGATTCGCATCCGCACCGGCGAGGACGGCGATCCGGTGTTGCAGATCCACGGCTCGGAGGAGATCCCCGCGGGGGCTTAGCTCCCTCTCCCCGCCCCTGCCGGGGCTTCGCCACGAGGGCGGGCGCGCACGGGGGCGCGCCCGCCCGGCGAGGCCTCGTTCGCAGTCTTCGTAAACGTGGACGAAGACCCGCCGGCGAGGGCGGGTTAAAGTCCACCGACCAATCCCCGTAGGAGGCCCCGCACTCAGATGTCACCGATTCGCCAGCAGAACGTAACCGCCGCCCGGTGGAGCCTCAACGGGAGCGCTCTCGGGCCGGTCGACCTGTCGCAGCCTGCCAACAACCCGTTCGGAGTGAACGTCTTCTCGCTGTCCGTCCAGCGCCAGCGGCTGCCCAAGGACGTCTTCAAGCGCCTGCAGCGGACGCTCGAGAAGGGCGACGCGATCGATCCGTCGCTGGCCGACTCCGTCGCCGCCGCGATGAAGGACTGGGCGCTCGAGAAGGGCGCCACCCACTACACCCACATGTTCCAGCCGCTGACCGGCCTGACGGCCGAGAAGCACGACTCCTTCTTCAACCCGGCCGGCGAGGGCACGGCGCTCGCCGAGTTCTCCGGCAAGGAGCTGATCCAGGGCGAGCCCGACGCGTCGTCGTTCCCGACCGGCGGGGTGCGCGCGACCTTCGAGGCGCGCGGCTACACCGCCTGGGATCCGACGAGCCCGGCGTTCATCCTCGAGAACCCGAACGGCGCGCTGCTCTGCATCCCGACGGCATTCGCCTCCTGGACCGGCGAGGCGCTCGACGCCAAGATCCCGCTGCTGCGCTCGATGGACGCGCTGTCGCGCTCGGCGGTCCGCGCGCTCAAGCTGCTCGGCGACGACAGCTGCGAGCGCGTGTTCACGACCGTCGGGCCCGAGCAGGAGTACTTCCTGATCGACGAGCAGTACTACTTCGAGCGTCCCGACCTGATCAACACCGACCGCACCCTCTTCGGCGCCCAGCCGCCGAAGGGCCACGAGCTCGACGACCACTACTTCGGCTCGATCCCGGAGCGCGTGCTGGCGTTCATGATGGAGTCGGAGCTCGAGCTCGCGAAGCTCGGCGTGCCGATCAAGACCCGTCACAACGAGGTCGCGCCGGGCCAGTACGAGATCGCCCCGATGTTCGAGAACTCGAACGTCGGCTCCGACCACCAGCAGCTGACGATGCAGGTGATGGCGAAGGTGGCGCGCAAGTACGGGCTCGTCTGCCTGCTGCACGAGAAGCCCTTCGCGGGCGTCAACGGCTCGGGCAAGCACAACAACTGGTCGATGGGCACCGACGCGGGCGCCAACCTGCTCGACCCGGGCGACACGCCGGCGGAGAACATCGCCTTCCTGTTCTTCTGCGCGGCGGTGATCCAGGCGGTCAACAAGCACCAGGGGCTGTTGCGCGCCTCGGTCGCGAACATCGGCCAGGACCACCGCCTCGGCGCCAACGAGGCGCCGCCGGCGATCATCTCGATCTTCCTCGGCGCCGAGCTGGAGAAGGTCTTCGAGGCGATCTCCTCGGGCCAGGGCGATCCGCACACGCCCGGCTCGTTCCTCGGCCTCGGCACGCCCGTGCTGCCGGCGCTGCCGATGGACGGCGGCGATCGCAACCGCACCTCGCCGTTTGCCTTCACCGGCAACAAGTTCGAGTTCAGGGCGCTGGGGTCGAGCATGTCGCTCGCCTTCCCGAACACCGTTCTGAACACGATCGTCGCCGAGGCGATCGACGCGCTCGCCGACTCGCTCGAGTCGAAGGTCGGCGACGGGGGCGACCTCGCCGCGGCGGTCACCGCCGTCGTCAAGGAGGCCTACGACGCCAACAAGCAGGTCTGCTTCGGCGGCGACAACTACTCGGACGAGTGGCACGCCGAGGCGGAGCAGCGCGGGCTGAAGAACCTGCGCACGACGCCCGACGCGCTGCCGGAGGTGCTCGCGGCTCCGACGGTCGCGGCGTTCGAGGCCTACGACGTGCTCTCGAAGCGAGAGCTCGAGTCGCGCTTCGAGGTCTGGACCGAGCAGTACGTCACGCGGGCGAACATCGAGGCCGAGACGACGCAGTCGATGGCCCGCACGATGATCCTGCCCGCCGCGCTGCGCCACCTCGCGCTGATCGCCGAGTCCGGCGTCGACACGCTCGAGGCCGACGTGCGCGCCCTCGTCGACGACCTCGTCACGGCGATCGGCGAGCTCGAGTCGGCCAACGTCTACCCCGACGGCGTCGAGGGCCTCGACCTCGCCGTCTACGCCCGCGACCGCCAGCTGTCCGCGATGGCGAACGTCCGCGAGGCTGCCGACCGGCTGGAGAAGGTCATCGCCGACGACCTCTGGCCGCTGCCGAAGTACGAGGAGATGCTCTTCATCAAATAGCCAGCGGCGCGATAGGCGTCGCCCGGCGTCGTCGTCGGGAGCCTCGCGGGCTGGCGCGCCCGCCACGGTCCCCTGCTTCCTTGCCGGGCTCGCCTCTCGCGCCGCTGGAGGCGCATACTGCGGGCATGCGCAACGGACTCTGCGATCGCTGTCGTCATCAGCGGATCGTGAAGAACACGAGGGGCAGCGCGTTCAGCCTCTGCGAGCGGTCGAAGACAGATCCGCGCTACCCGAGGTACCCGCGCGTGCCGGTGCTCGAGTGTCCGGGCTTCGAGGCTAGGGAAGGGGCGTGACGACCGTGCGGCCGTCGGCGGCGACGCGGCTGGCCGGCGCCTTCGAGGTGATCGTCCCCGAGAACTTGCCGCGCGGCTGGGCGTCGCCCGGCCCGACGGCCTTGGCCTTGCCGTCCAAGCCCGCCGCGACGGCGTAGGTGATCTCGAAGGGTCCCGGGCGCACGGCTGTCATTCGCCAGCGGAAGGTCTTCTCGGCGTCGGGCCTCAGCTTGCCGAGCGTCCAGGTGTCGACGAGCGCGGTCTGTCCGCCCTCCGGCGCCGCCAGCTTGACCTCCGGGTAGCCGCCGAGCTCGACCGGATTGCCGTCGATCACGAAGACCGGGCGGTTCTGGTCGGCGAGGCTCGCGTTGTCGAGACGGCGGCTCAGGCCCTGGAGCGTCACCGCGATGTCGGGGATCGTCTCCGCGTCGTCGTTGCGCACGGTGATCTCGAGCTCGGACTCCTGCGCCAGCCGCTGGCGCTCGGGGAACTTCGCCGCCAGGACCTCGACGTCGTAGGACGCCTCCTCCTCGTTGTCGTCCTGGCGCTCGGCGCCGCAGCCGACGACGACGGCGGCCAGGAGGCCGCACAGGCCGATCAGCAGCGCATGGCCTCTTCCCGTCGTCAAAGCGAGCGCAACATACCATGGGGTCTCGGCCCCGAGACGCAGTTGCGCCCGGCTGTCGAGGCCGGCGGTTCCCTGTTGGCACCGCCGGATTGCATGGCGTAGTGTTCAGCGTCAGACAGGGGTTTCGCCGCACGACGAGCGGCGGAGCCTCGCCACCGAGGGAGCGTTAGTGGTCAGAGCCGCAGCCGACCGGGCATTCCTGCCCACCAAGAACCTGCTCGAGCAGGTCGGCGACATGATGATCCTGACCGGCAAGACGCTGCTGTCGGCGATCCGTCCTCCCTACCCTTACGGCACCGAGTTCGTCCAGCAGTTCCTGTTCATGTTGCGGCTCTGCTGGCTGCCGCTGCTGATCTCGACGGTCGCCTTCGGCTACGGCGCGCCCGGGCTGCAGGCGGGCAACTTCCTCGTCATCTTCGGCTCGATCGACCGCCTCGGCGGCTTCTTCGTGCTCGCCTCGATCCGCGAGTTCGCGCCGTTCGTGACGGCGATCATCCTCGCTGGCGTCGGCGGGACGGCGATCACCGCCGACCTCGGCGCGCGCAAGATCCGCGAGGAGCTCGACGCGCTGCAGGTGCTCGGCGTCGACCCGATCAAGAACCTCGTCGTGCCGCGCTTCCTCGCGCTGATGATCGTCACCGGCCTGTTCAACATCTTCGCGCTGATCTTCGGCATCGTCGGCGGCGTCCTCGCGACGATGACCTTCGACGCCCCGCTCGGGCCTTTCTTCGCGACGCTGCTCAGCAACGCCACGACCACGGACCTCTGGGGGTCGGTCCTCAAGACGACCCTGTTCGGGGCGATCATCGCGATCGTCTCCTGTTACAAGGGGATGACCGCCTCGGGCGGCGCCGAGGGCGTCGGCCGAGCCGTCAACCAGGGCGTCGTGATCGAGTTCCTCGGCATCTTCGCGTTCAACTACGTCTTCACCCAGACGCTGCTCGCCACCCACCCCGAGATCTCGGTGATCAAGTGATGGGCGGCTCCTGGCTCGACGTCCCGCGCGACTGGATGGCCTCGCTCGGCGACATCGCCAAGTTCTGCTGGCGGGTGGTCGCCGAGGTCTTCGAGGGCCGCGCGTTCCACTTCTTCGGCGAGACGCTGCGCCAGGCGGGGATCCTGATCCTCGGCTCGGCGATCGTGATCTGGGGCCTGGCGTTCATCGTCGGCCTGACCTGCGGCATCGAGGGCGCCTACTTCAACCGCGCCGTCGGCGCGCCGTCCTACGCCGGCGTCTTCTCCGCCTGGTGCGACCTGCGCGAGGCGATGCCCTACGCGTTCGGCTACATGATGTCGGCGAAGGTCGGCACCGGCCTGGTCGCGGAGATCGGCGCGATGCGGATCTCCGACGAGATCGACGCGCTCGAGGTGATGGGGATCAGCTCGCTGACCTTCCTCTGCTCGACGCGCCTGCTCGCCGCCTGGATGGTGCTGCCGTTCATGTACATCGCGGCGGTGGGGGCGGGCTTCTTCGCCAGCTACCTGGCGGTGGTCCAGCAGATCGGCGAGGTGTCCTCGGGCGGGTTCTTCCTGATCTTCTGGATGTTCCAGAACCCACCGGACCTGCTCTACAGCACGATCAAGGGCATGGCGATGGCGACGGTGATCGTGCTCGTCGGCTGCTACTACGGCTACACGGCGAGCGGCGGACCGGTCGGCGTGGGAACGGCGACCGCCAAGTCGATGGTGCTCAACACCGTGCTCGTCCATCTCGTGGGCATGCTCGGCACACAAGTATTCTGGGGTACGAACCCGAGAGCGCCGATAGGCGGATGACGGGCCGAGGAGGAGACGCAAGTGTCTGACGATCAGCGCGACCAGCACATCCGGGAGCCCGCCACGGGAGCCGACCCGGCGCCCGAGACCGAGACGCTCACGGACGAGCAGACGCGCGAGCGCGCGCGGATGACGCAGGAGCCGCAGGAGCACATCCCGGCGAACATCCACGACCAGACGCGCGAGGGCGAGCACCCCTACCAGTGGCACGAGGGCGTCAACCGCGAGCACGGCTCGACCGACGCCGTCGAGTTCATCGACGTCAAGAAGTCCTTCGGCCGCAACACCGTCCTCAACGGGCTCAACTTCGGCATCCCCGAGGGGCAGATCTCGATGATCATCGGGCCGTCGGGCACCGGCAAGTCGGTCTGCATCAAGCACATGGTCGGCCTGCTCTACCCCGACGAGGGCGACGTGCTCGTCCACGGCGAGTCGGTGCCGAGCATGAGCGACGACGACCTCTTCGAGATGCGCAAGAAGTTCGGCGTCCTGTTCCAGGACGGCGCGCTCTTCGGCTCGATGGACGTCTACGACAACACCGCCTTTCCGCTGCGCCAGCACACCGACAAGGGCGAGGACGAGATCGAGGAGATCGTCACCCGCCGCCTGCGCGAGGTCGGCCTCTCGGGCGCCCTCGACAAGATGCCGAACGAGCTCTCGGGCGGCATGCGCAAGCGCGCCGGCTTCGCGCGCGCGCTCGTGCTCGATCCGCACATCGTCCTCTTCGACGAGCCCGACTCCGGCCTCGATCCGGTCCGCACCGCGCTGCTCTGCGAGCTGATCCAGGAGGTGCACGCCGAGAACGGCGGCGCCTACGTCGTCATCACCCACGACATCATGAGCGCGCGCCGAGTGGCCGACTACCTCGCGGTCCTCTGGAAGGGCCGTATCGTCGAGTCGGGCCCCGCCAGCGAGCTCTTCAACTCGCCCAACCAGTTCGTGCGGCAATTCCTCTCGGGCGAGGCACGGGGTCCTTTGGGAATGGAGTAGTTCGGCGGCGCGCTCCTCGCGTCGCTGGAGCGTTGGGTTAGGGGTGAGTTAAGGGGAGTGGGGCGGGGTGGTTGGCCGCTTGCGAACCGGCGCGTGGGGGTAAGCGGCTGGTCATACTGCCCAGTGCGGGCGGTGCCGATCTTCGGGACCGTTGTTGACCGAGGGAGCCAAGCAGAACGCTCAGCCCGATACCGCGAGTCGCGGGGGTGGGGTGGCGCGCTTCCTGGCGCTGGCAGCGGTGATCGCCGTGGCTGTCCTGGTGGCTCTGCTGTTGCTCGGGGGGAGCGAGAGCTACCGCGTCAGCGTCGTCTTCGAGAACGCCGGCCAGCTCGTCGAGGGCAACGAGGTGCGCGTCGGCGGACGCCCGGTGGGAACGGTCGAGAGCATCGGCCTCGACGACCGCTCGCGGGCGATCGTCGAGATCGAGGTCGACGACGAGCTCGCGCCGCTGCACGAGGGCACGACGGCGACGATCCGCGTTCCGTCGCTGTCCGGCATCGCGAACCGCTTCGTCGCGCTGCAGCCGGGCCCGAACAGCTCCGGGGAGATCGCCGACGGCGGTCGCATCGGCGCCGACGAGACGAGCGCGCCGGTCGATCTCGACCAGCTCTTCAACACCTTCGACCCGAAGACGCGCCGCGGGCTCCAGCAGCTGATCCGGGGACAGGCGACCTACTACGGCGGCCGCTCCCGCGAGGCCCGTGAGGCGCTCGCGTACCTCAGCCCGGCGCTGAGCGCGACCTCGCGCCTGACGCGCGAGCTGGTCTACGACGACGAGGTCTTCGAGCGCTTCGTCGTCGACGCCGCGCGCGTCATGCGCACGATCGCGGAGCGCCGCGACGACCTCTCGAGCCTGGTCGGCAACGCCAACGTCACGGCCGCCGCGATCGGCGACGAGAACCGGTCGCTCGCGCGCACGCTCGACCTGCTGCCGGGCTCGCTGCGCAAGGCCAACACGACGTTCGTCAACCTGCGCTCGACGCTCGGCGACCTCGACCCGCTCGTCGCCGCGAGCAAGCCGGCGACACGCGAGCTCGCGCCGTTCCTGAGCCGGCTGCGCCCGCTCGTCGCCGACGCCCAGCCCACCGTTCGCGACCTGCGCGTCCTGATCCGGGCGCCCGGCCAGGACAACGACCTGATCGACCTCGCGCGCAAGCTGCCCCGGCTGGCGCAGCTGACCGACACGGTCTTCCCGCGCGCGATCCGGACGATGGACCGCTCGACCGACTTCGTCGACACGGCGCGCCAGTACACGCCGGACCTCGCCGGCTGGTTCACGAAGTTCGGCCAGGCGGCGGCCGCCTACGACGCCAACGGCCACTACGCGCGGATCCAGCCGATGTTCAGCCCGTTCAGCGTCAACGACGTCACCGGGCTGCTCACCCCCATCGCGCCGGCGAACCGCATCGACGGCTTCGAGCAGCGTCAGTTCAGGCGCTGCCCGGGCGGCGCGATGCAGCCCCCACCGGACGGCTCGGCGCCGGTCCCCGTGCCCGGCTGCGATCCCTCGACCAGTCCGGGCGGCTGATGCGCGGGCTCGCCGCGGCACTCGCGCTCGCCGCCGCCGTGTTGAGCGTGCTCGTCCTCGTCGCCGCGGGCGCGGACGGCGACGACGACTACCGCGTGCGCGCGATCTTCGACAACGTCGCCGCGGCCGTTGACGGCGAGGACGTCAAGGTGGCCGGCGCCACGGTCGGGCGGATCGAGTCGATGGACGTCACGCCCCAGAAGAAGGCGGCCGTCGTCCTGAAGATCGAGGACCGCGGCTTCGCGCCCTTCCGCCGTGACGCCCGGTGCACGATCCGGCCGCAGTCGCTGATCGGCGAGAAGTTCGTCGAGTGCGAGCCGGGCACGTCGAGCTCGCCGCCGCTCGAGCAGATCGACGACGGCGAGGGGGAGGGCCAGCACCTGCTGCCGCTCGAGCGGACCAGCTCGCCGGTCGACCTCGACCTGGTCAACGACATCATGCGCCTGCCCTATCGCGAGCGCTTCTCGATTCTGCTCAGCGAGCTCGGCACCGCCGTCGCGGGGCGCGGCGAGGAGCTCAACGAGCTGATCCGGCGCGCGAACCCGGCATTGCGCGAGACCGACCGCGTGCTGGCGATCCTCGCGCGCCAGAACCGCGTCCTGTCGCAGCTCGCGCGCAACTCCGACGCGGCTCTGGGGCCGCTCGCGCGCGAGAAGGAGCGCGTATCGGGCTTCATCGAGGGCGCGAACGCGACCGGCCAGGCGACGGCCGAGCGGCGGACCGACATCGAGGCTGGCATCCGCCGGCTGCCGGGCTTCCTGCGCGAGTTGAGGCCGCTGATGGCCGACCTCGAGGGCTTCGCCGGCCAGGCGACCCCGGTCGCCCGCGACCTGCGGGCCGCGGGGCCCGACGTGTCGCGGCTGATCGCCCAGATCGGCCCGTTCTCGAGCGCGGCCACTCCGTCGCTCGTGAGCCTGGGGAAGGCCACCGTGACCGGCCGGCCGGCGCTGCTGCGCACCCGGCCGCTGATCCGCGACCTCGGCCGCTTCGCGCGCGAGGCGAGGCCGCTGTCGACCGACCTCGACCGGTTCACCGCGTCGTTCGACAGAACCGGCGGGATCGAGCGGCTGGCCGACTACCTGTTCTTCCAGACGCTGGCGGTCAACGGCTTCGACGGGATCGGCCACTACCTGCGAGCGGGCCTGATCGTCAACCTCTGCTCCCAGTACACGGTCCAGCCGGCGGCCGGCTGCAACTCGAACTTCAGGACCACGCGGGCGATCGGCTCTGGCGCCGGCCGGAACCTCGCGCCGGCGCTCGCGGACATCTCGAAGCTGCGCGAGGCACGCGAGCGCGGGCGCGCCCCCGGCGCCGCCGCTCCGGCGAGCGATCCGCTCGCGGGCAGCGTGCCGCCGGGCGGCGATCCGCGCGCGAAGCAGCTCTCCGAGGAGCTGGCCGACGAGCGCCGCGAGAGCATCGAGCGGATCCGCGAGCAGGCGAGCCGGCCGTCGCCCGGGCTCGACGGAGCCGCCGACCCGCTGCTCGACTTCCTGCTCGGCGGGGGCACGCCATGAGAAGGCGCCGCGGCCGCCAGGGACTGAGCGCCAACCCGGTCCTCGTGGGGGCAGTGACGCTGCTCGTCGTGCTCGTGGCGGTGTTCCTCTCCTACAACGCGAACTCGGGGCTGCCGTTCGTCCCGACCTACGAGCTGCGCGCCGAGCTGCCCAACGCCGCCAACCTCGTGCGTGGCAACGAGGTGCGGATCGGCGGCGCGCGCGTCGGCCTGGTGACCGAGGTCGGAGCGGTTCGGCGCGAGGACGGCAGGGCCGTCGCGGAGATCGAGATGAAGCTCGACGACCAACTCGACCCGCTGCCGATCGACTCGACCTTCGTCGTCCGGCCGATCTCGGCGCTCGGCCTGAAGTACGTCGAGCTGAGGCCGGGCACGTCGCGGGCCGGCTACGAGGAGGGAGCCGCCGTCCCGGTCACCCAGGCGCGCCCCGAGCCGGTCGAGATCGACGAGGTGCTCAACATGTTCGACGCCCGCACGCGGCGCGGGGTGCAGCGCTCGCTGCAGGGCTTCGGAACCGGTCTCGCCGGCCGCGGGGCGGACCTCAACGAGGCGATCGTCGCCCTGCGGCCGCTCGTCACCGACCTCGAGCCCGTGATGGCGAACCTCGCCGACCCGCGGACGCGGCTCGACCGGCTGTTCCGCGCGCTCGGCGCGACCGCGGCCGAGGTGGCGCCGGTCGCGGAGACGCAGGCGGCGCTGTTCGCGAACCTCGACACGACCTTCGCCGCGCTGGCCGGGGTCGCGCGGCCCTTCATCCAGGAGACGATCTCCGAGGCCCCGCCGACCTTCGCCGTCGGCACGACTCAGTTCCCGCGCCAGCGGCCGTTCGTGCGCAACACCGCGGCGCTGTTCCGCGAGCTGCGGCCCGGCATCCGCACGCTGCCGAGCGCCGCGCCGGTGCTCGCCGACGCGCTCGAGATCGGGACGCGCACGCTGCCGCGCACGCCGCCGCTGAACCGCCAGCTGGCGAGCGTATTCGACTCGCTCGCCGAGTTCGCCGACGACCCGCTCGTGCCGGCCGGCGTCCGTCGCCTGCGCGACACGGCAGCCGTGCTGCGACCGACGATCGCCTTCCTGACCCCCGCCCAGACCGTCTGCAACTACCCCACGCTGTGGTTCCGCAACATCTCGAGCCTGCTCTCCGAGGGCGACGCGAACGGCACCTGGCAGCGCTTCATCATCGTCGCCACGCCGCTGGGCCCGAACAACGAGGGCGGCCCCTCGAGCGCGCCCGCCAACGGCCCCGGCGTCGACAACCACCTGCACTCCAACCCGTACCCGAACACCGCGGCGCCCGGCCAGCCGCGCGAGTGCGAGAGCGGCAACGAGGACTACCTCGTCGGCAGGACGACGATCGGCAACGTGCCGGGCAACCAGGGCACCCGGACGAGCGGCCAGGGCGACGCCGCGGCGTCCGGCGGGGGAGGTGGAACGCGATGAGCGAGCCGTGGCTGCGCGGAGGCTTGTCCAAGGTGGCCGCCGGCCTGCTGACCGTCGCGCTGATCGCCGTCGGCGTGCTGATCGCCTTCGGCGGCCTGCCGTTCGGCTCCAAGCACGAGCTCAAGGCCGTGTTCGCGAACACCAGCAACGTCGGCCTGCGCTCGCCGGTCCGCGTCGCCGGCGTCGACGTCGGGAAGGTCACCAAGGTCGAGCCGGCCGGCGAGGGGTCGACGGCGTCGGTCGTGACGATGGAGCTCGACGACCAGGCGCTGCCCGTCCACGAGGACGCCCAGCTGAAGATCCGGCCGCGGATCTTCCTCGAGGGCAACTTCTTCGTCGACCTCGAGCCGGGCACGGGCAGCGCCTCCGAGCTCGACTCCGGCGACACGATCCCCTCGACGCAGACGGCCGCGCCGGTGCAGCTCGACGAGGTGCTCGGCGCGCTCAAGGCGGACACCCGCGCGGACCTCCAGACGGTGCTCCAGGGCTACGGCGAGGCGATCTCCGGCGAGCCGCGGCCGGGCGAGGACGCCAGCCAGGACCCCGACGTCCGCGGCAAGACGGCGGCCGAGGCCGGGAACCGGTCGCTGGAGTACGCGCCGGGCGCCCTGCGCGGCCTCGCGGTGGTCAACCAGGCGCTGCTGGGGACCGAGCCGCGCGACCTCTCGAAGCTGATCGCCGGTGGGCAGAAGGTCGCCGCGGCGCTCGAGAGTCGCGAGCAGCAGCTCCAGGACCTGATCGTCAACCTCGACATCACGACCGGCGCGCTCGCCTCGGAGCAGGAGGACCTGCGCGCCACGATCCGCACGCTGCCGCGGCTGCTCGAGGCCGCCAACCCGGCCTTCGACAGCCTCAACCGGGCGTTCCCGCCGACGCGGGCGTTCGCGCGCGAGATCCTCCCCGGCGTCCGCGAGACGGCGAGCACGATCGACGCCGCCTTCCCGTGGGTGGCTCAGGCGCGCAGGCTGGTCTCGCCGGCCGAGCTGCAGGGCCTCGCGCGCGATCTGCGCCCGGCGACGCGCGACCTGGCCCGTGCGACCGACGGGACGGTTCGCCTGCTGCCGGAGGTCGACCTCGTCGACCGCTGCCTGCTCGACGACGTCCTGCCGACCGGCGACGTCGTGATCCAGGACCCGCCGCTGACGACCGGGGTGCCGAACTACAAGGAGTTCTTCCAGACGCTCGTCGGGCTATCCGGCGAGTCGCAGAACTTCGACGGCAACGGCCCATACACGCGCTTCCAGCCCGGCGGCGGCGCCCAGACCGTCTCCACCGGCTCGGTGCGCGGCGGAGCGTCGCTGTTCGGCAACGCCGTCGCGCCGCCGCTCGGCAGCCGGCCCGCGCGGCCGGCCAGGCGCCCGCCGTACAACCGCCGGGCGGTCTGTCACCGCCAGACGCCGCCCGCCGTCAACTCCGCCAGGACGGGGGGCGGTCCGTGAGCGTCGAGATCCGCAAGCACGCCCGCACGTTCGCGGCGATGGTCTTCCTCGTCGTGGTCGCGATCGCGATCGGCGGCTACATCCTGTCCAACCAGCGCTTCCACCTGCCCGCCTGGGTGCCGCTGGTCGGTACCGACTTCTACACCGTCGAGGCCGAGCTCCAGACGGCGCAGGCGGTCGTGCCCGGCCAAGGGCAGACGGTCAACGTCGCCGGCGTCAAGGTCGGCGACATCGGCAGCGTCCAGCTCGTCGACGGCCGCGCCGTGGTCGAGATGAAGATCGAGCGCGACCACGCGCCGATCTACCGCGACGCGACGATCCTGCTGCGGCCGAAGACCGGCCTCAAGGACATGTACCTGAGCCTCGATCCGGGCACCGCGGCCGCCGGCGAGGTACCGGAGGGCGGGCGCGTGTCGGTGTCCAACACGCTGCCCGACGTCAACTTCGACGAGCTGCTCGCGTCGCTCGACGCCGACACGCGCGACTACCTGCGCATCCTGCTCAACTCGGGCGCCGAGGCGCTCTCCGGAGACGGCCCCGTCCAGCTACGCCAGACGCTCAAGCGGTTCGAGCCGACGACGCGCGACACCGAGCGGATCACCGCCGGCCTGATCGCGCGCCGGCGCAACGTCCAGCGCGTCGTCCACAACTTCCAGGAGCTCGCCACCGAGCTCGGCTCGAGCGACAGCGAGCTCGCCGCGTTCGTCGACTCGGCGAACGCCAACTTCGAGGCGATCGCGCGCCAGGCGACCAGCCTGCGCGAGGCGCTGAGGCTGCTGCCCGGCACGCTCGACCAGACCGCGACGACGCTGCGCGGGGTCGACGCCCTCGCCGCGAACCTCGGACCGGCGGTCGAGTCGCTGCGCCCCGGGGCGCGCGCGCTCGGGCCGTCGCTGCGCGAGGCGCGCCCGTTCCTGCGCACCACCACGCCGGTCATCCGCAACGAGCTGCGGCCGTTCGCTCGCGACGTGCGGCCGACCGTGCGCGACCTGCGCGACGCGGCGTCCGACCTCGCGGTCGTCACGCCGCGCCTGACCAAGACGGTGCGGGTCGTGAACTCGCTGCTCAACACGCTCGCCTACAACCCGCCCGGTCCCGAGGAGGGCTACCTGTTCTGGGGCGCCTGGGCCAATCACATCGGCGCGACGGTCTTCGGGACTCAGGACGCCCACGGCCCGATCCGGCGCGGCCTGGTCCTCGTCTCCTGCGCCGGCCTCGGCGTGCTCGACCAGATCAAGAACACGACGCCTTCGCTGAACGTCCTGATCGAGCTGCTCAACGCCCCCCGCCAGAGCGACGTCTGCCCGGAGGCGGTGCCCTAGCCATGGTCAAGCAAGCTCCGAGCTTCGGGCGCGTCTTCGCGATGGTGGCGTTCACCGCGTCCTGCGTGGGCATCCTGCTCTACCTCTGGCTGACCTTCGGCGGCTCGGTGCCGCTGCGCTCGGAGGGCTACCGGTTCGGCGTCGAGCTCCCCGAGGCCGCCCAGCTCGCCAAGGAGGCCGACGTCCGGATCTCAGGGGTCAACGTCGGCAAGGTCAAGACGAAGGACGCGAGCCCGCGCTCCGGGGTCACCGACGTGACGATCGAGCTCGACGACGAGTTCGCCCCGATCCCCGTCGACACGAGGGCGACGCTGCGCCAGAAGACGCTGCTCGGCGAGACCTACGTCGAGCTGACGCTGGGCGACCGCGGGCGCGACCTGGCCGACGGCGGCACGCTCGGACCGGGCCAGGTCTCGCCGACGGTCGAGCTCGACGAGATCTTCCGCGCGCTCGACCCGAGGACGCGGGCGGCCTTCAGCGACTGGATGGACGCCCAGGGTCGCGCCGTCGGCGACCGCGGCCAAGCGCTCAACGTGGCGCTCGCCAACCTGACGCCGTTCGCGCAGGACAGCGAGGACGTGATCCGCGTCCTGAGGCGCCAGGACGCCGCGACGCGCAGCCTGGTTCGCGACACCGGCGCGGTCTTCGAGGCGCTCAGCGAGCGCCGCGGCCAGCTGCGCGGCCTGATCGAGAGCTCGAATCGCGTCTTCGAGACGACCGCCGCCCGCGACGCGCGGCTCGCCGAGACGTTCGTCGCGCTGCCGACGTTCCTGCGCGAGACCCGCGCGACGACCGTCCGCCTGACCGACTTCGCGCGCGACACCAACCCGCTCGTCAGCCAGCTCCGGCCGGCGGCGCGCGAGCTGTCGCCGACGCTGGTCGGCCTGCAGCGGCTGGCGCCCGACCTGCGCGGCCTGTTCAGGGACCTCGACCCGCTGATCGACGTGTCGCGACGCGGCCTGCCGGCACTCGAGCGGACGCTCGACGACACGCGGCCGCTGCTCGCCCGCATCGAGCCGTTCCTGCGCAACGTCCAGCCGATCCTCGGCTATCTCGGCCTCTACCGGCGCGAGATCGCCTCGTTCTTCGCACTCGACGCGGCTGCGACCCAGGCGACCGACCTGCCGCCCGGAAGCCCGCGGCCGCTGCACTACCTGCGCACGACCAACCCGCTCAACCCGGAGAACCTCGCCGCCTACCCGCGCCGCCTGCCGAGCAACCGGTCGAATCCCTACGTCGAGCCGGGCGGCCACTCCCAGCTCTCGCGCGGCCTGCCGGTCTTCGGTCGCTATCTCTGCGAGGCGACCGGCCCGGCCAGCTTCCTTGGTCCCGCGAGCCCGCTGCTTCCCGCCCCGCTGCGCGCGGTGGTCGAGCAGTTCGGCTTCGCCGGCAGCCAGAGCGGCGCGGTGCCGGCTCCGCCGTGCCGTGAGCAGGCCCCGCTGGGACGGCTCGTCGGCCAGCCGGGGCGCTATCCCAGCCTGCAACCGATCGCGCCGCCCTAGCTTAAGCTGAGGCGCGTGCCGTCGGGCCACATCTTCGAGCGGATCGTGCGGGCGGTCGCGCGTCGTCCGTCGGTACCGCTGGTCGCGGTCGCCGTGCTGGCGATCGCCGGCACGCTGCTCGCGCTGCGCCTGGAGCCGAGCACCGGGACGGACACGCTCGTCTCCCGCGGATCCGGCGGCTACGAGGAGACCGAGCGCTTCAAGCGCGACTTCGGCGACGACGCCGTCGTCGTGCTCGTCAAGGGCGATCTTCAGCGCACGCTGCTGACGAGCGACATCGGCCGCCTGATCCGGCTCGAGGGATGCCTGTCGGGCAACGTCCCGGCGAAGGGCCTGCGCGACCTGCCCGCGGCCTGTCGCGAGCTCGCGGAGCTAGAGCCGGCGAAGGTCGTCCTGGGGCCGGGGACCTTCGTCAACACCTCGGTCGAGGCGATCGGGCAGGGACTCCAGAGCCTGCTCGAGGGGGCTCGGCGACAGGCCAACCGCGCCGACCGGACGGCGCGCACGCGGGCGCGGAGGCAGGGGCTGGGACCCGAGGAGCAGGCGCGCCTCGCCCAAGAGGCGCGCCGGCGGGTGGCGGCGAGGTCCCAGCAGCAGCTGCTCGGGCTCGGGCTGCGCTATGGCGTGACGCGCATCCCCAGCGTCGACAGCCCGGAGTTCGTCTCCACGCTCGCCTTCGAGAGCGACGGCAAGACGCCGAAGGCCCGCTTCTCCTATCTCTTCCCGAGCAGCGACGCGGCGCTGATCCAGATGCGGCTGCGCCCCGACCTCAGCGACGCCGAGCGCAGCCGGACGATCGATCTCGTGCGCGCGGTCGTGGCCGACGACCGGCTGAAGCCCGAGCAGGGCGCGCGCTACGTCGTCACCGGCGTGCCGGTCGTCGTCGACGGGCTCGGCGACGCCGTGCGCGACGCGATCCCCTGGCTGCTCGGCGCGGCGGTCCTGATCATGGCGGCGACGCTCGGGCTCGTGTTCAGGACGCGGCTGCGGCTGTTGCCGCTCGCGCTCGCGCTGGCGGCGTCGGCGATCACCTTCGGAGCGCTGTCGCTCGCCGGCGGCGAGCTGACGATGGCGTCGATCGCCGTGCTGCCCGTGCTGATCGGGCTCGCGGTCGACTATGCGATCCAGTTCCAGGCCCGCTACGACGAGGCTCGCCGGCGCGGCGAGGGATCTCCAGCCGAGGCCGCCCCCGCGGCGGCGGCCGCCGGCGGTCCGACGATCGCCACCGCGGGGCTCGCGACGGCGATCGGCTTCCTCGTGCTGCTGACCTCGCCGGTGCCGATGGTGCGCGGCTTCGGGGCGCTGCTGGTCGTGGGGATCTTCGTCGCGCTCGCCTGTGCGCTGCTCGCCGGTTTCGCGGCGCTCGTGCGCTTCGGCGTCCCGCGGGCTCGTCCCGCCGACGTGCCGCCGGCGCTGCCGCGCGTCCGCGCGCTCGCGGACCGGCTCGCCGGCGCGCGTGCCGGCAGGGCCGTCTCCCGCCGGCTCCGCGAGCTGCGGCTCGGCGCGCTCGAGCGTGGCGAGCGGGCGCTCGCGACGGCGATCGCCCGTCCGCGGCGCGTGCTGGCGATCGCCCTCGCGCTGGCCGTCGTCGGCTGGGCGGCCGACACGCAGTCGACCGTCGTGTCGGACGTCCGCGAGCTCGTGCCCGGAGACCTCCAGGCGCTGCGTGACGTCAACGAGCTCCAGGAGGAGACCGGGGTGTCCGGTGAGATCGACGTCACCGTGCGCGCGGACGACGTCACCGACCCGGCGGTGATCCGCTGGATGGCCCGCTTCCAGGACGCCGTGCTCGAGGACGCCGGCTACCGCGACGGCGCTCGCTGCAGCCAGGCCAAGCGACCGCCGGACCTGTGTCCCGCCCTGACGTTGACCGACGTGCTCGCCGCCGCCGACAGCGGCAACCCCGGGCAGGCCGCCGCGCTGCTCGATGCGGTTCCCGCGTACCTGTCGCAGGGGGTGGTCACCCCGGACCGCAAGACCGCCAACCTCGCCTTCGGCATCCGTCTCCAGCCGCTGGACCGCCAGCAGGAGGTCGTCGAGCGGATCGAGCGGCGGCTCGACCCGCCGCCCGGCGTCGAGGCGGCGGTCGTCGGCCTGCCGGTCCTCGTCGCCGACGCCAACGCCCAGCTCTCCTCGCCGCTGCGGCGGTGGCTGTTGCTGCTCGCCGCCCTGGCGGCGGTGTTCGGCGTCCTGCTCGCGGTCCGGCGCAGCGCACGCGACGCCGCGATCCCGCTGATCCCGATCGCCCTGGCGACGGGCTGGTCGGGCGGCATCATGTTCCTGCTCGGCCTGCTGCCGGGACCGTTCGAGGTCGACCTGAACCCGATGTCGGTCACCCTCGGCGCGCTCGTCATCGCGATCTCCACCGAGTTCAGCGTGCTGCTCTCGGCGCGCTACCGCGAGGAGCGGGCGTCCGGCGCCGCGCCGGCCCGCGCGCTCGAGGCCACCTACGCCTCGACGGGCGCCGCGGTGCTGGCCTCGGGGGTCACGGCGATCGCCGGATTCGCCGCGCTGGCGGCCTCGGACATACGGATGCTGCGCGACTTCGGGATCCTGACGGTCGTGGACCTCAGCGTCTCCCTGCTCGGCGTGATGCTCGTGCTGCCGGCCGCCCTCGTGTGGGCGGAGCGTCACGGGCCGTTCACGCTGCGCGACGCCGACCCCCGCCGCGCGCTCCGCGCCGCGGGCGCAGTCCGGATGCCGCGCCCCTCGCTGCGCGCGCTCCGCACGCGGGGCCGGGATGCCTGACGATCGCTTCGGCGACCTCGGCGCGGGGCGTCGCAGCGCCGCCGAGCGCTTCGAGGAGGAGGACCGCCGCAACCCCGAGCCGGACCATCCGCGCCGCAAGCCGGAGGTCCCGCGCCCCGGCAACAAGTACGCCTGGGTCGTCGGGATCGCGATGGTGATGGGCATCGGCGTGCTGCTGCTGACGACCTCGCTGCCGAACAGCGGCGAGGGCCTGCGCGGCCCGGACGTCGGCAAGGTCGCCCCCGACTTCGCCGCCCCCTCGGCGACCGGCAACGCCGCCGACGACGCCGACGCCAACGTCCGCCAGCGCACCGGCGGCAGCGCCTCCGCCGGCCGGGTCCCGGCCTGTCAGTTGATCAGCGAGGAGGTCGTCAACGTCTGCGAGCTGCGCCGCAAACCGCTCGTGATGACCTTCCTGGTGACGCGGGGCGCCGACTGCGAGCCGCAGGTCGACCGCGTCGAGCGGATGCGCAGGGAGTTCCCGCAGGTCGAGTTCGCCGCCGTCGTGAGCGGCAACGACCGCGACGAGGTCGAGCAGGTCGTTCGCCGTCGCGGCTGGCGGCTGCCGGTCGCCGTCGACCACGACGGCGCGGTCGTCAACCTCTACGGCGTCGGCGTCTGCCCGACGACGGTCTTCTCGACGCCCGGCGGCAGGGTGCGGCGCGTCGAGCTCGGCAACCTGACCGAGGACGAGCTGCGCGGCTACATCAGGGCGCTGCTGAGGCGCTCGGAGGCCTGAGCGCGGTGTCCGCGCGGCCCGTGGAGCGCGGCTGGGTGGCGCCTGAGCTGGCGGAGGAGCTGCCGGGGCTGGGGCTGGACTGGATCCGCGTCGACGCGCGCCCCGGCCGCACGCCCGAGCCGGTGCGGCGCCGGATGCGCCTGCTGGCCGCGCGAGTCACCGGAGCGAAGGTCGTCCAGCTGCGCCAGGACGCGGTGCCCTGGGCCTATCGGGTGCTGTGGCGGCGGCTCGGCGTCGATCCCGACAGCGACCGCACGCCGATCGAGCGGCTGATGGTCGAGCGCCTCGAGCTCGGCGGCCTGCCGAGCCAGGGCATGCCGGCCGACGCGGCGGTCGTCGCGACGCTCGAGACCGGCGTTCCGATCGTCGTGCTCGACGCCGCGCGCGTCGAGGGGGCGCCCGGGCTGCGGCCGGCGCGCCGCGGCGAGTCGCTCGACGCCGAGACGGCGCTGCGCGAGGGCGAGGTCGTCTATGCCGACGGCGAGCGCCCGATCGCCCGGCTGACCGGCGAGCTGGCGTCCGGCTGCGCGGCGACGGAGGGTTCGACCTCGCTGATCGTCTGCGCGCTCGTCGCGGCCGGCGTCTCGCAGATCGCGGTCGAGGAGGCGCTCTGGACAGCCGCGGGGATGCTGGAGGCCGCTGGTACGCTGGAGGGGTCAAACCGGGGAGAACGTCGTGATCGAGACTCTTGAGCGTCCGGGCGCACCGACACGGGAGACGACGCCGCTCGACGAGCGCGCCGCGCGCCGTACGCTGCTGCGCCAGGTCGAGCGACTCGAGGGCGACCTCGCCGAGCTGTTCTGCGCCGCCTGGCCGCGCAAGGGCCTGGACTGGGGCGTCGACGCGCCCGGCGGCCGGCCGCGCATGTTGGGGCTCGGCGAGCTCGAGCAGGTCCGCGACGCGCTCGCCTGCCGCGTCGAGGACGCCCGCCGCGACCTGCGCGCCCGCAAGCAGGTCGAGGACGCCAACCGCCTGCTCGTCGAGGACATGCTGCGCCACCCCGAGCGCCACCGCTGGGTTCGCGTCAGCCACGAGGACATCGGCGAGCCCGGCTGCCGGCACTGGCACGTCGTTCCGCGCTATGGCCCGCTCGGCCGCCTCATGAACTGGTGGCGAGTCAAGATCTCATCCGGTTGCCCGTTAGCCACCCGAAGGTGAAGTCAGGGCATGGGCAGGCGTAGCCGCAAGCGAGCCGTCGACGGCGGCGCCGCGACGGTCGCCGACGCGGGCAGCACGCGCGCCCAGCGCGACGCCGCCCGCCGCGAGCGCGCCGAGCGGATGCGCAAGGGGCTGCCGGAGCCGGCGTCCAAGCGTCGCGGCTCGACCCGTCCGACGCTCGACGAGCGGCCGCCGCCGCTGTGGGCGCCGTTTCCGCTGACCGAGCTGCTCGTGCTCGCCGGCATCGTGCTGATGGTCTGGGGCTTCCTCGACGGCGGCGGGCGCGACGCGAACGCGAAGCTCGCCGCGGGACTCGCGGTCGCATCGATCGCCGGGCTCGAGCTCGCCGTGCGCGAGCACGTCACCGGCTTTCGCTCGCACACCACGCTGCTCGCCGGGGCGATCGCGATCGCGACGATCGTCACGCTCGGGCTAGGCGTCGGCCTCGACACGTTGGGCCCGCTGCTGCTCGCGGCCGTGGCCGCCTTCGCGGGCTCGTTCCTCGCGCTGCGGCGGCTGTTCAAGCGCCGCTCGGGCGGCGTCGCGTTCCGCTGAGCCGGCGGAGGGAGGCCGCGCCCGGATCGAGCCCGAGCGCGGCCGCGGTCTCCGGTTCGCTCAGGCGAGCAAGAGCGTGCGGTCGGACGCCATCGAGGGCGCCGTGTGGCCGATCTCCGACGAGCGACGGTCGTCGCCGGTCAGCGTCGCGGCGAGAATCGCCCGCTGGCGCTCGGTCAGCGTGCCGAGGCGCTTGTTCTCGGGAATGCCGAGCGACAGCAGCAGCCGCCGGCAGCGTGCGCGGCCCCAGCGCTTCTGGCTCATCAGCACGTCGCTGATCGACATGCTCTCGGCTTCCCAGGGGCAGCTCTCGACCACCTCGACCGCGGACAGGTCCCCGGCCGCGATGCGGCGCTTCATCTCGGCGCGTGCGAGCCGCACTCGATTGGCGTGCTCCAGCGCCCGAAGATGCTGTGCCCGACCGGCGTCAAGCGTGACGATTTCGCCCATAAGTCCTCCCCGCACTGCGTGCGTACTTAGAACAGCGGATCAGTTCCCCGGCCTTGCGCTCTCTGCCACCGGCGTCCGCGCCGCCGGCCTCCCTGGAGGGAACAAGACCGCTCCGAACTAAAACGGAGTGGCCCGCGAGCGTCAACAGCGGTTCGTCCTGCTCGTGCGCTAAGAGCGGGCTTTTCGTCACACCGCGACCAACGGGGCCTCGGGGAGGTCCGCCCAGGTCCGCTCGAATATCTCGAGCGCGCGGTCGAGGTGCTCGCGCCCGTGCGTCGCCATGACGCTGGTGCGCAGCAGCGCCCCGCCACGCGGCACGGCGGGGTAGAGCGCGACGTTCGCGTAGACGCCGGCGTCGTAGAGCGCCTTCCAGAAGAGGACGGCCTTCCAGTCGTCGCCGATCACGACCGGGACGATCGGCGTCACGACCTCCGAGCCGTCGGCCAGCCGCGCCGGCTCGACCACCTCGAAGCCGAGCCGCGCCAGGCCGGCGTGCAGGTAGCGCGCGTTGTCGAGCAGCTTGGCCAGCAGCTCGCGGCCCTCGTCGCTGCGGACGATCCGCAGCGCCCCGAGCGCCGCGCCGATCGCCGCCGGCACCGCCGACGCGGTGAACATGAAGGCGCGCGACTGGACGCGCAGGAAGTCGATCACCTCGGCCGGTCCCGCCACGAAGCCGCCGCAGGAGGCCAGCGACTTCGAGAACGTCCCCATTCGCAGGTCGACCTCGCCGGCGACGCCGAGCAGCTCGCAGGCGCCGGTGCCGTTCTCGCCGAGCACGCCGACGCCGTGCGCCTCGTCGACCATCAGGCGGGCGCCGTGCTCGCGGCAGAGGCGGGCGATCTCCGGCAGCGGCGCCAGGTCGCCCTCCATCGAGAAGACGCCGTCGACGACGACCAGCACGCCGCCGCCGTCGCCCGCCGCCCGGTCGAGCATCCGCTCGAGCTTGTCGAGCCGGTTGTGGCGAAACGGCCGGATGCGGGCGCGCGACATCGAGACCGCGTCGAGGATCGAGGCGTGGTCGCCCGAATCGCAGATCACCGTGTCGTCGGGGCCGAGCAGGGTCGCGATCGCGCCGACGTTCGCCAGATAGCCGGCGGTGAAGACGAGCGCGTCCTCGGTGCCCATCCAGTCGGCCAGCTCGCGCTCTAGCTCGAGGTGCAGCGGCGTGGTGCCGTTCATGAAGCGCGAGCCGGTTAAGCCCGTCCCGTAGGCCTCGAGCGCGTCGCGGGCGGCCTGCTTGACCCGCTCGTCGCCGGTCAGGCCGAGGTAGTTGTTCGAGCCGAGCGTGATCCGCTCGCGGCCCTCCATCAGCGCGACCGGGCCGGGCTCGGCCTCGACGACGCGGAAGTAGGGCAGCAGGTCGTGCTCGCGCGCCGCGGCGAGCTGCTCGACCCGATCGTGCGTACGGGCCTTCTCGAAGAGGTCGGTGTCGATCGCCATTGACTAGGGTGCCGCGCCGTGGCCCTGGAGGTGAGTCCCGTGCGATCGCGGCGAGACCGGCGGGAGTTCGTCGAGCTGCCGTTCCGCCTCCATGCTAACGCCGAGCGGTGGATTCCCCCGCTGCGACTGCACCGCCGGATGTTCCTCAGCCCGCGCTTCAACCGATGGTTCGATCACGCCGATGCGGAGCTGTTCGTGGCCCGTCGCGACGGGCGCGTGGTCGGGCGCGTCAGCGCGCAGATCGATCACAACTGCAACGCCTACCAGGGCAATGACTGGGGCATGTTCGGCTTCCTCGAGCTCGAGGACGACGACGAGGTCCTGCGAGGCCTGCTCGACGCGGCCGCGGACTGGCTGCGCGAACGCGGTCGCGACCGCATGGTCGGCCCGATGGACTTCACGATGAACGACGAGGTCGGCGTGCTGATCGAGGGCTTCGACCGCGAGCCCTTCATCAATCAGTCGTGGCACCCGCCGTACTACCAGCGCCTGTGCGAGCGGCAGGGACTCGACAAGGCGATCGACCTCTGGATGTGGGAGCTCCACATCGAGGGACGCTCGAACGTCCACCCGTCGATCGTCGAGATGGCGGAGAGGCTCGAGCCCGAGCACGGCATCCGCATCCGCAAGATGTCCCGTCGCCATCTGCGTCGCGACCTCGACCTCTTCGGCGAGACCTACAACGAGGCGTGGAAGGACAACTGGGGCTTCACGCCCTACACCAAGGAGGACCTCGACACTTACGCGAAGGACCTCCAGCTGGTCTTCGACCGCAACTGGTTCATGGTCGCCGAGAAGGCCGACACCGGCGAGACCGTCGGCATCGCGATCACGGTGCCCGACATCAACCAGGTGCTCAAGCGGATGAAGGGGCGGATCCTGCCCATCGGCTGGTGGCACTTCCTGCGCCGCCGCAGGATCGTGGACCGCGTCCGCGTCGGCTTCCTCGGCGTCAAGCCGGACTACCAGCACGCAGGCGTCGCCGCCGGCCTGTACATGGAGCATTTCGACATGGCTGCGGCGACGCGCCAGACCTGGGGCGAGATGGGCTGGATCCTCGAGACCAACGAGGCGATGAACAGGGGCATGGAGGGGATGGGCGGCAAGGTCGTCAAGCGGTACCGAATCTACGAGCGGGCGCTGTAGCAACGGGCCGTCCGGCGGCTGGCTAGACTCGACGGTCTGTGGCCGAGCTGGGCGACAGCCATGCGGACGACGCCGGCATCGACGGCCAGCTGGTTCCGTCCGAGGACGAGCAGGTGAGCGACGCCCGGCCGCTGCCCGTCGTGGCCGAGGCGCGGCCGGCGACGCCCGTCGTCGCCGCGCGGGCCTCGCTGCCGACCACGGTGGCCGCGGCGAGCGGGGGATTCGTGCTCGGCGTGACGGCCTTCATGCTGCTGAGGGTCCTGCGGCGGCCCGGTGCCGCCGGCTCGGTGGCGCGGCGTAGGAAGCGCCTGATCGCGCGGCGGCGTGGGGTCGACATCGCGGCCTCGCGATCGTTCCTGGTCGACGTCCACATGCTGAAGCGCTGAGCGCCCGCCCGCTAGCCGAGCTCGGGCCCGAGGCCTCGGTCGGCTCGCGGCCGGAGGTCGTCGAGGTCGACGCGCTGCCGGTCGGTCCCTACCGGATGCCCGGGCGCGGCGTGGACGGCGTCCTGCGCACCCGCGACGGCCTGCTGGAGCGGCTGCTGCACGTCGAGGGCGAGCCCGTGACCGTGCGGGCCTGGATAGCGGGTGGCGCCGTGCGCCTGCGTGGAGAGGCGGCGACGGAGGACGCGGCCGCCGCCGGGGTGGCGCGGATGCGCTTCGCGCTCGGGATCGACCACGACCTGCGTCCGTTCCAGCGCGCGTTCCGCCGCGATCCGCTGCTGGGCCCGGCGATCCGGCGCTTTCCCTGGCTGCGGCCGCGGCGACGGCCACAGCCGTTCGAGGCGCTCGCCTGGGCCGTCTCCGAGCAGCTGATCGATGTCCAGCGGGCGTTCGCGATCCAGCGGGCGCTGGTCGCCCGTCACGGCCCGCGCAGCGCCTGCGGCAGGCTGCGCGACGTTCCGTCGGCGGCGGCGATGGCCCGGCTGGCCCCGGCGCAGCTCGACGCCTGCGGGCTTGCGCCGAAGCGGTCGATCGCGCTGATCCGCGCGGCGCGCGAGATCGCCAGCGGACGGGCCGACCTGGCGCTCCACGAGCCGACCTGGCGGCGGCTGCGGACGATCCGCAACATCGGGCCGTGGACGCTCGAGTGCCTCGCCTTCCTCGGCCAGGGCCGCGACGACCAGCTCCCGGCCGGGGACCTGGCGTTCGTCAAGCTCGTCGGCCGCCTCGCGGGCCTCGGCCGGCGCGCCAGCGAGGACGAGGTGCGCGCCTTCTTCGAGCCCTATGCGCCGTTCCAGGCGCTGGCCGGCCTCTACGCCCTGCACGCGCCGCTCCCGGCGCCTCGGGGCTGACGCCGGCGCCTACCATTGACGGGACCCCCGGAGCAAGGAGCCCCGATGGACGAGAAGGTCAGCAAGAGCAGCGCCGAGTGGCGCGAGGAGCTCGATCCGGAGCGCTACAGCGTGCTCCGCGACGCTGGGACCGAGCCGCCGTTCACCGGCGCCTACACCCACTCCAAAGCCGACGGGATGTACCGCTGCGGCGCCTGCGGCGCCGAGCTATTCAGCTCGGACACCAAGTTCGACTCGGGCACCGGCTGGCCGAGCTTCACCGAGCCCGCGGTCGCCGACGCCGTCGAGCTGCGCGAGGACAACAGCCTGCTGATGCGCCGCACAGAGGTCGTCTGCGCCCGCTGCGGATCCCATCTCGGCCACGTCTTCGACGACGGCCCCGGCCCCACCGGCCAGCGCTACTGCATCAACTCCCTCGCCCTAGACCTCGACGAGAAGAAGTAATCCGACCCCCTCAGCGGAGGGCGCAGCCGGATCGGTCCCACGGCTCCGTAAGAAGTTAGCTGGGGCGAGATCCGGCGAGTACCGCAGCTACAGCTACGGGCGCTTCCACAGGTCTGAGGGCTCGTTTACGCCGAAGATCGCGCCGGCGAAGTCGAGCAGGCTCGAGAGGGGCTCGGGATCGGCCGGTGGCTCGACGTCGACCTCGACGTCGCCGACCTGCTCGAGCAGCAGCTCCCACTCGACCGTGCCGTCCTCGATCGCCGTGTCCTTGACGTCCTTCGGGACGACGAAGTCGAGCTTCGCGTACACGCGCCGCGGGTACCCGTCGTCGTCGACGTTGACCTCGACGTCGACGTCCTCGATCGCGTCGACGACCTTGTCGGTATTGGCGTCGTCGAGCTTCGGCAGCCCCTCGACGTCCTTGCGCGCGTTCTCCAAGCGCTCCGTGTCGACGATCGACAGCAGGTCCTCGAGCACCGCGCGCTTGTCGACCGTGCCGGTGACGACGCGAGTCGAGTCGCCGCCGACGTCCTCGCCGTCGGAGACCTCGACGTCGGTCAGCCAGCCGTCGGGATCGATCCCCAGCTGCTTCAGGCTCGCGCCGGCGGGCGAGCCCTCGCCGTCGAGGCCGAGCCGGCCGAGCAGCTCGGGGTCGGCCTCGTAGGGCGTGCCCATGAACTCGACGAACACCCTTCCGTCGACGACCGTGAGCCGGGCCGGGAAGCTCTGACCGCCGGCGCGCAGCGTGACGTCCCAGTCGAGCGTCGGCAGCGCATCCGGGCCGTTGGCGACGACCGGCCCGCGGCCGGTCATGACGAGCCGGCTGCCGAGGATCGGGAACCCGGGAATGTTGGCGTCGGCGCTCAGCTGGACGTCGGCGCTGTCGATCTTCTTCGCGGCCGCCTCGTCGAGCAGCGTGCGCGGGTCGTCGCTGCCGCCGTCGTCGCCGCAACCGGCGGCGAAGGCGAGCGCGCAGACGGCGATCGCGAGCAGCGGCGACCGGAGGAGGGGGCGGCGCGTGCGCATCAGCGCTGGTTATAGGGATTTCGAGCGCTTCGCGTCACAGTCCCTGGCCCGGGAGGAGCTCGTTGGTGAACGCCCCGCCGGCGTCCGGGATCCGCTCGAGCAGCCTGTTCTCGCGCATCCAGGCGGTGAACGCCTGCCACTCGCCGGGCGCCTGCCAGCCGAACGGACGGCCGTCCCGGGGCAGGAACAGCGGCAGCGTCACGCGGACGACGGCGCGCTGGAGGCGCGGGTCGAGATCGCGATTGGCGTCGAGCAGCGCCTCGATGCCGCGATCGGGGTTGCGCGCGAGCTGGCGCGTCCCGCGCTCCAGCGCCGTGACGAAGGCGCGGATGTGGCCGCCGTCGCGCTCGAGCGCCGACTCGTTGGCGACCAGCACGAGCTCGTCGTAGGTCGGCAGGCCGGCCTGCTCCATCCGGACGATCCGCGGGTCCCGGCCCTTCAGCCGCAGCTCGGTCCCCTCGTAGTTCCAGAACGCTCCGAGCGTCGCGTCGACCCGTCCGGTGAGCAGGGCCGGGGTGAGGCTGAAGCCGACGTTGCGCTCCTTGACGCTGCTCGGGTCGACGCCCGCGTCGACCAGGATCGTGCGCAGGTAGGCCGACTGGTAGTCGATCCCCGCGGTGCCGACGGTCTTGCCCTCGAGGTCGCGCGGGCTGCGGATGCGGGCTTTCGGCAGCGACATGATCGAGGTCAGCGGCTTGCGCACCAGCGCCGCGACCGACACGACGCGCAGGCCCTTGTCACGGGCGCGCAGGACCTCGGGCTCGTAGGAGACGGCGAGGTCGACGCGACCCGCGGCGACCTGCTTGATCGGCGCGGCCGGATCCGGCGGCTGGCGGATCGTCACGTCGAGGCCGGCGTCGCGGAAGTGCCCGCCGGCCTCGGCGGCGTAGATGCCGGCGTGGTCGGCGTTCGGGAAGTAGTCGAGCATCAGCGTGAGCGCGCGCGGCTCCCCTGGCTCGAGGACGTCCTCCTTCTCGCCGCAGCCGGCGCCGAGCGGCGCCAGCAGCAGCGTGGCGAGGAGGGCGAGCAGGGGGCGGTTCCGTCTCATACGGTCGTTTCCTTTCGGTTCCAGGGACAGGCCAGCCGCTCGGCCAGCGACGCTAGCGCGAAGAGGGCGACGGCCATCAGGGTCAAGATCACGATTCCCGCATAGACCCGCGGGGTCTGGAGCTGGTTGTTTCCGAGCAGGACGAGCCGCCCGAGCCCCTCGTCGGCGCCGGCCCACTCGCCGAAGACGGCGCCGATCACCGACACGGTCGCCGCCACGCGCAATCCGGAGAAGAAGCTCGGCAGCGCGGCCGGAAGCTCGACGGCGCGCAGGGTTCGCAGCCGCGAGGCGCCGAAGGAGCGCATCAGCATGAGCTGCTCCCGGTCGACCCCGCGCAGGCCGTCGAGGACGTTGACGGTGATCGGGAAGAAGCAGATCAGCGCGACGATCGCCAGCTTGGGCCCGATGCCGTAGTCGAACGCCAACACGAAGATCGGCGCCAGCACGACGATCGGAATCGCCTGGGAGCCGACGAGCAGGGGGTAGGCGGCGTCGCGCAGCGCGCGGCTGAGGTGCATGCCGACGGCGAATGCCGACCCGGCCACGACGGCGATCGCCAGGCCGAGCAGCACCTCGCTGAGCGTCACCCAGGCGTTGTCCCAGAGCAGCGACCAGTCGTCCTCGAAGGCCTGGACGACCTCGCCCGGCGAGGCGAGCGTCAGATCGTCGACCGAGCTCAGCGAGGCCAGCCACGCCCAGGCGCCGACGAAGGCGCCGAGCAACAGCGCGCTGAGGAGCGCGCGCCTCACTCGGCAGCCCCCGGCCGGCGGCGCGGCGAGCGCCGAGCGGTCATGACAGCGCCTCCATGGCCAGCCCGCGCAGCCGCGCGAGCTCCGGGTCGGTCACGGCCGCGCGGCGGTCGCGCGGGCGGGCGAGGGGAACGTCGAGCTCGGCGACCACCCGTCCGGGCCGCGGCGAGAGCACGGCGACGCGGTCCGCGAGGAACAGCGCCTCCTCGACGTCGTGGGTGACCAGCAGGACGGTGCGCGGCTCGGCCGCGAGGGCGTCGGCGAGCCACTGCTGCATCTCCGCGCGCGTGATCGCGTCGAGCGCCGCGAACGGCTCGTCGAGCAGCAGCACCGGCCGCCCGGGGAGCAGCGTGCGGATGAAGGCGACGCGCTGGCGCATCCCGCCGGAGAGCGCCGCCGGACGGGTGCGCTCGAAGTCGGCCAGGCCGAAGCGCTCGAAGTACGGCGCGGCGGCGGCACGGGCGTCCTGGCGGCGCGCGCCTCGGGCCTCGAGCGCGAGCGCGGCGTTGCCGAGCGCGTCGCGCCAGGGCAGTAGCAGATCGCGCTGTGGCATCAGCGTGCACGCGGCGATGCGGGAGTCGGCCGCGGTCGCCTCCGAGCCTTCGCGCTGCGCGCCGGCGATCGTCACCGAGCCGGCGTCGGGCTCCTGCAGGCCCGCGACGAGCTCGAGCAGCGTCGACTTGCCGCACCCCGAGGGCCCGACCACGCCCAGCACCTCGCCCGAGCACACCTCCAGGTCGAGGCCCTCGAGCGCCACGACGGTCGCACCGCGCCGAGCGCGGTAGCGCCGCGCGACGCCCTTCAGCGTCACGCGGGTGCTCTCTACGGAGGCTGGCTCCATCGCTGGAGCCCCGGCCTTCATCCGGAAGCTCACTCCCTTCGCGGGCATTACCCCGACAGGTTCGGAGGGTCAGCGCCGGGTGCAAGCCGCAGAGGCGCTATCTCAGCCCGCTACCCGCGAGCCCCCCTGGCATTTCGAGGGACTGTACCGAGCGGCGCCGCATCGAATCGGCGACGCACGACTCGGGGGCGGCTCAGGCCGTCGCCACCGACCGCAGGTCGGCGATCGCGTTGACGAAGCCCTCGAGCTGCTTGGTCGTCCAGCACTCGAAGACGCCGGTGCAGTAGGGCTCGTAGACCTGCATCACGGAGTCGCCGTAGTTCCAGTAGAGGCGCGGCTCGGGGTTCATCCAGAAGGTGCGCCCCGCGCGCTCGGCGATCAGGCCGAAGGCCCTGGCGTGCGGCTCGCGGCCGTTGGTGCGCGCGTCGCCGAGCACGATCACGGTCGAGCGCGGGTCGAGGTCGTCGACGACCTGGTCGAGGAACTCGATCCAGACGCGGCCGTAGTCGGTGTAGCCGGAGACGTCGGCGACCCCGGCGTCGCCGGCGATCGCGCGCGAGACGGCCTCGAACGAGCGCTCGCGCTCGAAGACCTCGGTCACCTCGGAGATCCGCTCGACGAACACGAACGAGCGCAGCTTGCGGAACGAGTCGTGCAGCGCGTGGAGCATCGAGAGGAAGAAGACGCTGGCGCTGGTGACGCTCGTCGACACGTCGCAGAGGACGTACAGCTCGGGCCGGCGCGGGCGCCGCGGGCGGTAGCGCAGGTCGAGCGGCACGCCGCCGGTCTGCAGGGAGGTCCGCATCGTGCGCCGCACGTCGATCACCGAGGAGCGGCTGCGACCGCGGTTCTCGCGGCCCTGCGTGGCGAGCCGGCGCCGCATCTGCGCCACCACGCGGTGCACCGCGGCGAGGTCCTGCGTCGGCCCGGTCGGCAGGGCGCGGTCGAGCTCGCGCAGCGGCTTCGACGGCGGCAGCGTCTCGGTGCGCTCGATCAGCGCACGCTCGAGCTCGCGCCGCACGTGCTGCTCGAACTCGCGCAGCCGGTCGCGCGGCACCGAGTCCGGGTCGGGCAGCTCGGTCCCCGCCTGCTCGCCGCGCAGGCCGAGCGTTCTGCGGATGCGCTGGACGTCGACCCCGATCACCCCCGAGCCCTCGCCCTGGCGGCCGAAGGCGTTGATCGCCAGGCGCGCGAGGTCGCGGAGCTGCCCCTCGCGGGCGTTCGCGTCGCGCAGCGTGTCGCGGATCTGCTCGCGCAGCGACTCGAAGTCGAGCTCGGGCGTCGCGGCCGACCCGTCGCCGTCGGCGGGCGCCTCCCTCAGGCCGCGCTCGACGGCCTCGCGCTCGGCGGCGCGGAAGAAGAAGCGGTCGAAGACCAGCTCGAGCACGCGCCGGTCGTCACGCGACTTCGCGAGCGTCGCGGCCAGCGCCTCGAAGAAGTCCTCGCGGCCCGTCCAGCTCACGTGGCGCAGTGCCTCGAACGCGTCGAGCAGCTCTGAGGTGCCGACCGACATCCCCTCGGCCCGCAGCTCGTCGGCCATCTCGAGCAGCCGCGGGGCCATCCCGGCGGCCCCGGGAGCGGGCGGCATGCCGCCGTAGAGGCCGGACCGGGCCATCCCTAGTGGAGGCGCGCGCTCCGTGGCTGGGCGGGGCGGGATCCCGCGAGCACCGCGGCCTCCAGCTTCACGCCGACGCGCTCGGCGACGAGGTCGAGGTCGGTGCGGTGCTTGACGATCACGCTCAGCGTCTGCTTCAGCACCGCCTCGTCGACGTCGTCGGCGCCGAGCAGCAGCAGGGCGCGGGCCCAGTCGATCGACTCGGCGATCGAAGGCGGCTTCTTGAGATCGAGGTCGCGCACCATGTGCATCACCTCGACCAGCTTCCTTGCGACGTCCTCGGCGAGGTCGGGCGCGTGCAGGCGGACGATCTGAAGCTCGCGCTCGACCGACGGATAGTCGAGCCACAGATAGAGGCAGCGGCGCTTGAGCGCCTCGGTCAGCTCGCGCGAGTCGTTCGAGGTCAGCAGCACCAGCGGTCGGGTGGTCGCCTCGACGACCCCGAGCTCGGGGATCGAGACCTGGAAGTCCGACAGGACCTCGAGCAGCATCGCCTCGAACTCCTGGTCGGTCTTGTCGATCTCGTCGATCAGCAGCACGACCGGCTCGGTCTCCGATATCGCGCTCAGCAGCGGGCGGGGGAGCAGGAACTCCTCGCCGAAGATGTCGTCCTTGACCTCCTGCCAGCCGGCGTCGGAGGCCTCGACCTGGATTCGCAGCAGTTGCTTGCGGTAGTTCCACTCGTAGAGCGCCTTGGCCTCGTCGAGGCCCTCGTAGCACTGCAGCCGCACGAGCTTGCGCCCGGTGGCGCGGGAGAGCGCCTTGGCGAGCTCGGTCTTGCCGACCCCGGCCGGCCCCTCGACGAGCACCGGCTTGCCGAGCCGCCCGGCGAGGAACGACACGAGCGCCGTCGACTCGTCGGCCAGATAGCCGGCGTCTCCCAGCCCCGCGCGGGTCTCCTCGATCGACTGGAACTCCGCGCTCACCCGGAGAAGGATACTTTCGCCCCGTGTCGGGCCTCATCGACCTCCTCGCGCAGGCCCAGTTCCTCGACCCCGGGGGCGGTCCCGACCAGACGGGCGACTTCCGGGTGTCGCCGCGGGCATTCGTCGCGGTTCTGGGGGCCGGCTTCCTGATCGGCGTCGCCGGCCACGTGCTCAGGTCGCGCGCTATGGTCGCGTTCGGCATCGCGCTGATCTTCGGTGCGACGGTCCTCGTGCCGGTGCTGCTGGCGGTCACCAACTAGGAGAGACTGAATGACGGAGGTCGCGGAGGTACAGTCGGGTCTCGAGGGGGTGGTTGCCTTCGCCACGGAGATCGCGGAGCCCGACAAGGAGGGCGGCGCCCTCCGCTACCGCGGGGTCGACATCGAGGACCTCGTCGGGGCCGTCCCGTTCGAGAAGGTCTGGGGCCTGCTCGTCGACGGCTCGTTCGATCCCGGGCTGCCGCCGGCGATCCCGCATCCGCTCTCGATCCGCACCGGCGACCCGCGTGCGGACCTTCAGGCGGCGCTCGCCACGCTGGCGCCGGAGTGGGGGCTGCGGCCGGTGATCGACATCTCGGACGAGCAGGCGCGCGACGATCTCGCCAAGGTCTCGGTGATGGGGCTCTCGTTCGTCGCCCAGTCGGCGCGCGGCGGCGGCCAGCCGCCGGTGCCGCAGTCGGAAGTCGACAAGGGCGACTCGATTCCCGCCCGCTTCCTCATCCGCTGGCGCGGCGAGGCCGATCCGCGCCACGTCGCCGCGATCGACGCCTACTGGATCTCCGCCGCCGAGCACGGCATGAACGCCTCGACCTTCACGGCACGCGTGGTGACGTCGACCGGCGCCGACGTCGCCGCCGCGCTGTCGGCGGGCGTCGGCGCCCTGTCGGGCCCGCTGCACGGCGGCGCCCCGTCGCGTGTGCTCAGCATGCTCGACGAGGTCGAGCGCAGCGGCGACGCCGACGCCTGGGTCAAGAACGCCCTCGACCGCGGCGACCGCCTGATGGGCTTCGGCCACCGCGTCTACCGCGCCGAGGATCCGCGCGCCCGGGTGCTGCGGCGCACCGCGCGTCAGATTCAGGCCCCGCGGCTCGAGGTCGCGGAGGCCCTCGAGCAGGCGGCGCTCGCCGAGCTGCAGGCGCGCAAGCCCGACCGTGTGCTGGCCACCAACGTCGAGTTCTGGTCGGCTGTCGTGCTCGACTTCGCCGAGGTGCCGCCCGAGCTCTTCACGCCGATGTTCTCGTGCGCCCGCGTGGCCGGCTGGGCCGCGCACATCCTCGAGCAGAAGCGCGAGGCGCGGCTGATCCGCCCGACGGCGAAGTACGTCGGCCCGGCGCCGCGGCCGGTCTCGGAGCTCTAGCCGGCTCTCCGGGTCATCCTCTTTTCGGCCTCTCCGGAGGACGAGTGGAACATTGACTGGGCTCTGCCCCAGTCAATGTTCCACTCGTTCCTCTGAGGGAGGGGTTCTGGGCCTGGCCACGATCGCGAAAGGCATAGCCGGGCCGTGCGAGCGCCGGCCACTAGCCTGAGCGAAGTGGCGAGCGCTCCCTTCGAACGTCCGGACGTGCTCGTGCTCGGCGGTGGGGGGATCCTCGGCGAGGCGTGGATGAGCTCGGTGCTCGCGGGACTGGCCGACGCGACCGGCTTCGATCCGTGCGGCTGTGATGGCTACGTCGGGACCTCGGCGGGATCGATCGTCGCGGCGGCGCTGGTCGCCGGCATCGATCCGCGCTCGAGGCTCGGCGAGCTTCCGGAGCAACCGGCGACGGGGACCGACGAGGCGGTGCCGACGCTGCTGTCGCGCGTACTCCGCGCCGGCGCCGGGGCGAGCGCCGGCGCGCTCGGCCCCCTGGCCGCGATCGGGCTGCGCTCGACCGAGCCGGGCGGCGCGCTGCTGCGGCGCGCGGCGCTGGGCCGGGTGCGGTCCGGGCGGCGCTCGCTGGCCGAGCTCAGGCGAGCGGTCGAGAGCTGGGGCGCGAGCTGGGACGGCCGGCTGTCGATCTCCGCCGTCGAGCTCGAGACCGGCCGGCGGGCGATGCTCGGCGCCGACGCCGCGCCGTCGACCTCAGTCGCGACGGCGGTCGAGGCGTCCTGCGCGATCCCAGGCGTCTTTCGACCGGTCGAGATCGAGGGCCGCCGCTACGTCGACGGCGGCGTCTGGAGCCCGACGAACATGGACCGGGCGCCGGCCGGTCGCGGGACGCGCGTGCTCTGCCTCAACCCGACGGCGTACCTTCGCCCCAGGCGCGCGGCGCCGTACGGCGCGATCGGGCCGATCTCGCGCTCGCTCGCCGCGATCGAGGCGCTGGCGCTCGAGCGCCTCGGCGCACGCGTCACGACCGTGGCGCCCGACTCAGCCTCCGTCGCGGCCATCGGTCCCAGCCTGATGAGCTCCAGCCGTCGCTCCGCGGTGATCGAGGCCGGCCTCTCCCAAGGCCGCGCGCTGGGGCGTGGCGGAGCGCGACGTGCCGAGACTGGTTAGGCGGCCTGCGGCCGCCGGCGCCAGGCGGACGCCGCCGTTCTAGTAAGGCAGCGCGCGGGCGACGATCGGCTCGGCGTCGATGCCGTTCGGCAGGGTGCCGAAGGCGAGGCCGCCGGCGCCGGCGAGGCGGGCGGCGCAGAAGGCGTCGGCGACGGCTGGCGGGGCGTTGCGGACGAGCAGCGAGCCCTGGAGGGCGAGGCCGAGGCCCTCGACCAGCGAGCGTGCTTGCCATTGCGGGTCGGCGTCGTCGGCGGTCAGGCCGGCGACGCCGTCCTTGACCTTTGCGACGTGGGCGTCGAGGCGGGCGTCGGCGCCGGCGGCCAGCTCGACCTCGTCGAGGAAGGCCGGCAGGCCGTCGGGCTCCTTGGCGAGGGCGCGCAGGATGTCGAGCGCGGCGACGTTGCCGGAGCCCTCCCAGATCGAGTTGAGCGGGCTGTCGCGCACTAGGCGCGGCAGCCCCGACTCCTCGACGTAGCCGTTGCCGCCGAGCGACTCGAGCGCCTCGAGCGCGTGCTGGGGAGCGCGCTTGCAGATCCAGTACTTGCTGACCGCGGTCGCGAAGCGGCGGAAGGGGGCGTCGGCATCGTCGTAGGAGCGGGCGACGCGCAGCGCCATCGCGGTCGCGGCCTCGGACTCGAGCTGGAGGTCGGCGAGCACGTTGCGCATCGCCGGCTGGTCGGCGAGCAGCTTGCCGAACGCCGAGCGGTGGCGGGCGTGGTGGACGGCGTGGGCGGTGCCCCAGCGGATCGAGGCGGCCGATCCCAGCAGGCAGTCGAGGCGCGTGTGGTTGACCATCCGGATGATCGTCTGGACGCCGCGCCCCTCCTCGCCGACGAGGCGGGCGGGAACGGCGTGGAACTCGACCTCCGACGACGGCAGCGAGCGGGTGCCGAGCTTGTCCTTGAGCCGCTGGATCTGGAAGCCCGGCTGACCGCCGGGCCGTCCCGGGCCCTCGATCAGGAAGCAGGACAGGCCGTCGTCGGTCTGGGCGAGCGTCAGGAAGACGTCGCAGGGCGGGTAGGAGCAGAACCACTTGTGGCCGGTGATCTCCCACCAGTCGCCGCCGGCCGGGAGGGCGCGCGTGGTGTTGGCGCGGACGTCGGAGCCGCCCTGCTTCTCGGTCATCGCCATGCCGGCGAGCGCGCCGCCGTCGTAGTCGGCCTTCACGAGGCGGGGCTCCCACTCCGCCGCCAGGTCGGGGCTCTCGCGCAGCGCCGGCACGACCGCGTGGGTCATCGACACCGGGCACATCACGCCGGCGTTGGCCTGCGACCACGTCATGAAGAGCGCCGAGCGCACGACGTGGGCGCCGGGTTGCGGGTCGCGCCAGGGCAGCCCGTGGCACTCGCGCTCGATCGCCTGGCGCAGCAGCCAGTGCCAAGAGGGATCGAGCTCGACCTGGTCGATCCGGTTGCCGTAGCGGTCGTGGCTGCGCAGGATCGGCTCGTTGCGCTCCGCGCGCTCGGAGTGGGCGATCGTCCGCGGGTCGCCGGCCAGCTCGCCGGCGTCGCGCAAGCGGTCGACCCCCCAGCCGCCGCCTTCGCGCTCGACCGCCTCGCGAAGCGCGCTGTCGGCCTCGAAGACGTTGTAGGGCGCGAGCGGCGGCGCCTGGTTGAAGACGTCGTGCGTGGCGCTCGTGGGGGCGGAAGAGATGCTCATCCGCCCCCGAACGCTACTTGAGCCTCAGCTTCGTTACCACCCCTCCGTGATCGGAGGCCCAGAGGCCCGTTCTGGTGCGGCTCGTCGCGGGGTTGGTGCCGACGATCCTCGCGCTGAGCGGCCTGACCTTGCCCTTGACGAAGACCTGGTCGATCCGGTGGTCGAACGGGCTCGGCGTCGGCGGATCGGTCAGCGAGTCGGTCTTCAGGCAGCACTCGTAGCCCGGCCTGGTCGGGTACAGCTGCCGCCACGTGTCCCTCAGGCCAGCCGCGGTGAGCACGTTCCACGCGCCGGGCGGCGAGCCGCCCGCGCCGTCGGGGTCGGAGTTCATGTCGCCGACGACGATCACCCGCCGGCCCCTGATCGGCCCACCCGGCGCGACAAGCTCCTGCGCCTGTGCGACGCGGGTCGCCTCGAGAAAGGCCTCGAGGTGCGTGTCGACGAAGCGGAACCGGCGCTTGCCGAGTCGCAGGTCGGCGTACGCGTAGCCGCGCAGCACGGTGAAGACGCCGGCCTGCGTCGGCAGGGCGAGCCTCGCGGTGTAGTTGGCCCCGCCGCGCCCTCTCACTCGCAGGCCTCGGCGCCGGCGGTCGACCAGCACGACGTCGCGCATCGTCAGGCGAACGTCGAAGGCGCCGCTGGTCGGACCCTCGATGTCGGCCTCGTTCGTGCTCCTGGCGACCGCGTAGCGCAGCCCGATCCGCCTCAGGGCGCGGACGAGGATCCTGACGAAGTCGTACTCGACGTTCGTGGCACGCGTCGTGGCTCCGTCCTTCGGCCCGGTGCGCCAGAGGGCCGCCTCCTGGAGGCCGATCACGTCGGGCCGCGTGCGCCTGATCTCCCGCGCGATCAGCCTTGCGCGGGCGGGGAAGTTGGTGGCCCGGACCTGGTTGAAGCCGGCGGTCGCCCGCTGCTCGAACTCGGCCCGCGTCGGGGCCGTGGCGATCGGGATCAGGTCCGTCCCGAGGTAGAGGTTGCGCGTCATCACCGAGACGTTCGCGTCGCCGCGCTTGGCCCTCTGGGCCTCCGCGGCGGGAACGATCGCGACGATCGCCGACAGTGCGAGCAGCGCCGTGAGGGCGCGGCGTGCGAGCGTGCGATTCATCTGCTTGGGTCCTTCCTGCTGGGGGTTGTCAGCAGGCGCCTCCCCGCGGTTCAGGGTAGTGGCAGCAAGGCGCCCAGCGCGTCGTCTACCCGGGTCGCGGTGGTCTCCCACGTGAAATGCGCGGCGCGCGCTCGGCCCGCGGCTGCGAGGCGGTCGTGCTCCGACGGGTCCAGCGCAGCCGCGACGCACGCCTCGGCGAAGGCGCCGGGATCGGCCGGGTCGGCGTAGAGCGCCGCGTCGCCGCAGGTCTCGGGCAGGCCGCCGCGGCGGGTCGTGACCACCGGCGTGCCGCAGGCCATCGCCTCGAGGCAGGGCAGGCCGAAGCCCTCGTAGAGCGACGGCAGGGCGAACGCCGCCGCGCCGGCGTAGAGCGCGGGGAGGTCCGCCTCGGACACGTAGCCGAGCCTTCGGGCGCCGTCGAGCGGGGTGGCCGGGCCGCGCATGTGCCCCCTGCCGCCGCCCGCGACGACGCTGTCGAGGCCGGCGCCCGCGAGCGCCGGCGCGATGCGGTCGAGCAGGCCGAGGTTCTTGCGCGCGACGGCGCTGCCGACGGCCAGGACGTAGGGGCGCTCGAGGTCGAGGCGCCGGCGCAGCGGCTCGGGCTCGGCCGCGGCGCCGAAGGCGGCGTCGACGCCGAGCGGCGCCACGGCCACCCGGTCGGGGGCCATCCCGAGCCGTGCGATCAGCTCGGCGGCGATCGACCGCGAGGGGGCGATCGCCAGCCGCGCCCGCCGGGCGTGGGCGCGCAGCAGGGTCCGGTGCCAGGTCCCGTACGCGCGGCCGTACCACTGTGGGCCGACCAGCGGCGCGAGGTCGTGGACCATGACGACGTTGCCCCGACCAGCGACCGGCCCGCTGTTGGCGGGCGAGAAGACGAGCTCGGCGCCGCGCGCGGCCAGCGGCAAGGCGAGCTGCTCCCAGGCGTGGCCGGTGCGGTGGGCCAGCGCGCGCGGCGGAGCCACGACGCGGTAGCGGCCGGGGGCGAGCGCGGGCAGCCGGGCGGTCAGCTCGCGCGCGACCCGCTCGACGCCGCCGACGCGGTCGCGAACCGCGGCGCGGCCGTTGATCGCAACCGGCGCGGTCACGGCGGCGCCAGCTCGCCGATCAGCTCGCGGAAGCGGGCCCGTGAGGTCGCCCGGTCGAAGACGGCCTCGGCACGCGCGCGGGCGCCCTGGCCGAGCTCCGCCGCGCGGCCGGCGACGTCGACCAGCGCAGCCGCCGCGGCGCGCGCGTCACCCGGCCGGTAGAGCGCGCCGCAGGTCGCGTCGACGATCTCCGCCGGCCCTCCGGCGGCCGGCGCGACGACCGGCCGTCCGCAGGCGAGCGCCTCGACCAGCGCTAGGCCGTAGGGCTCGCGATCGGCGCAGTGGAGCAGGCACGTCGCGCCGGCGAGCGCGGCGGGCACGTCGTCGAGCTGACCGATCAGCTCGACCCGGCCCGCGAGATCGGAGGCGCCGGCGCGGCGCTCGAGCGCCGCGCGCAGCTTTCGCCCCTCGGCGCCGAGCGGCTCGCCGGCCAGCCGGACGCGCAGCGCCGGAAGCTCGCGCGCGGCCAGCGCCACGACGTCGAGCGCGAGGTCGGGACGCTTCCACCCGACGAGCGCGCCGACCACGAGCGCGGTCGGCGGATCGCCCGGCGGCGGCGCCGCGGGCCGGAAGCGCCCGAGGTCGACGCCCGGCCTGACGACCTCGACCCGCGTGCCGAGCCGGCCGCAGGGATCGAGATCGTCGGCGATCGCCCGCGAGAGCGCCACGACGAGGTCGGCGCGGCGGGCGGCTGTCCTCACGGTGCGCCCGACCAGCGAACCGGGTACCAGGTCGTTGTGATGGAAGACGAGCGGTCGGCACGGTCGCAGCCCGCTCAGCGCGCCGGCGCAGGAGAGCAGGGCGCGCATGCCCCCGGCGACTACGCAGCCGGGGCGCAGGCGCGCGACGATCCGCCGCAGCTCGCGGCTCTGCCCGCCGATCCGCAGCGGCGCGGCCAGCCGGTCGCGCACGCTCCTCCGAAGCTCGATCCGACGCGGGCGCAGCGTGACGACCTCGACTCCGGCCGCCCGCGCGCGCTCCGCGAGCGGTCCCTCGGGGCAGGCGAGCGCCACCGGTCCGGGCAGCGCCGTCGCGTGGTCCAGCAGGATCCGCTCGGCGCCGCCGAGCAGCGACGTGTAGCTGACGAACAGCGCCTGCGGGGGCGTCGACACTCCATTCGAACCTACCATCGGGCAGCGAGCGGATGAGCGAGACGGATCCCACCCTGACGGTCGCCGTGTGCACCCACGGCCGTCCGGACAGGGTGCGCGCGACGCTCGACGCGCTCGACCGCGGCGCGCCGGCGACGCCGCTGCTGGTCGTCGACCAAGGAGAGCGGCCGTCGCCGGAGCTGGCGGCGCGTGCGGTCGTCGACCCGCGCCTGCGCGTGCTGCACGATGCCGGGCGGGGGCTGGCGCGTGCCCGCAATCTGGCGCTCGCCGCCGTGGACAGCGACTGGATCGCCTTCGTCGACGACGACTGCCTGGTCGCGCCCGACTTCGCCGAGGCGCTCACGGCCGAGCTGCGGGGGCACCCGGACGTCGACTGGATCGCCGGCGACGTCCAGGCCGGAGGAGATCCCGGCGACCTCCCGTCGGTGACGACCTTTCCCGTGGAGCGCGTGCTGATCCGCCGCGGCGCGCGCACGCTGCCGGGGGCGATCGGCTTCGGAGTGCTCTTCTGCGTCCGGCGCGCGTTCGCCGAGCGCCTCGGCGGCTGGGACGAGCGCTTCGGCCCCGGCCTCGCGGACCTGCCCGCCGCCGACGACATGGACTTCAACCACCGGCTGCTGCGGGCGGGCGGGACCGCGCTGCTCACGCCGCACGTGCGCGCCGTCCACGACCAGTGGCGCTCGCCGCGCGAGGTGGTGGCGCTGCAGCGCGGCTACTCGCGCTCCTGGGCGGCGTTCTCCTGCAAGCACCTGCGCGGTGGGGAGCCGGCGGCCGGGGCGCGGCTGTGGGCGTGGGGAGTCGTCGACGTGCTCGACATGGCGGAGAGCGCCGTACGCCGGCGGTCTCGACTGCGCGCGCGGATCGCCGTCGCGAAGCTCGGCGGGCTGCTCGAGGGAACCGCGATCGGGCTGCGCAGAAGCTGGTGAGCGCCGGCCGGTCGACTTCCGAGGCCGAGCCGGAGAGCGCAGCGCCGGCGGGCGACGGGAGCTCGCGCTCGCGGCTCGCGTTCCCGCTCGCCGAGCTGCGTGCGCGAACCGTGCGCGGCGGCCTGCTCAACGCGCTCTTCCTCGGCGGCGGCGAGGGCCTGGCGCTGCTCGGGGGGCTGATCGTCACCGCGGTGCTGGGGCCGGTGGCGATCGGCCTCTACGGGATCGTCACCACGACGGCGATGACGATCGTCCAGCTGCGGCGGGTCGGGATCGACGAGGCGTTCGTGCAGCAGGGCGCCGAGGACCAGGAGGCCGAGTTTCGCCGGGCGTTCGGCGTCGAGCTGGGGATCGGCCTCGCCGGCACGCTGCTGATCGCCGCGCTGGCGCCGGTCGTGGCGCTCGTCTACGGCGACGGCGAGCTGCTCGCCCTGACCCTCGCCGTCGCGTACCTGCCGCTCGCCTTCTCGCTGCAGGCGCCGCAGTGGGTCTTCTTCAGGCGGATGGACTTCCTGCGCGTGCGGGCGCTGCAGTTCGCGATCCCGCTCGTCAGCTTCCTGGTGACGGTCCCGCTGGCGGTCGCGACCGACAGCGTCTGGGCGCTCGTGATCGGCCCGGCCTGCGGCAACGCGGTCGCGATCGCCGCCGGGGTCGCGATCTCGCCCTATCCGCTGCGGCCGACCTTCGACCGCGTGGCGGCGCGCCGCTACCTGCGCTTCTCGTGGCCGATCGCCGTCACCGCGCTGGCGCTGCTGATCGTCCAGCAGGGGCAGATCCTCGCCTTCGCCCTGGAGGACGGGCTGGCCGCGGCCGGCTTCGTCACGCTGGCGTTCACGCTGACCCGCTACGCGGACCGCGCCGACCAGATCGTCGCCACCACGATCTACCCGGCGATCTGTGCGGTCGCCGACCGGCCCGGCGCCCAGCGCCGGATCTTCCTCGCGGCGAGCCGCCTGACGATGGTCTGGGCGCTTCCGTTCTGCGGCGCGCTGATCCTCTTCGCGCCCGATCTCGTCGACCTCGTCCTCGGCGACGAGTGGGAGCCCGCGGTCGTGCTGATCCAGGGCCTGGCCGGCGCGGCCGCTCTCCAGCAGATCGGCTACGTCTGGTTCTCCTTCTACCGCGCTCGCGCGGACACGCGTCCGCAGGCCGTCGAGTCGGTCGCGATGGTCGCGACGTTCGCCGCCCTCGCCGTCCCGGGCCTCCTGCTCTTCGGCTTCGAGGGCTTCGTCGCCGGCCGGATCGCCGTCTCGCTCGCCATGCTCGCCGTCCGGGAGCGCTACGTGCGCGCGCTGTTCCCGGAGATCGGTCTCGCGCGGCTCGCGCTACGCGGCGCGGCTCCGGTCGCCGTCGCAATCGCGGCCGTCGTGCTGGCTCGCCTCGCGTCGGGCGACGGCGAGCGGACGGCGCTCGAGGCGCTGAGCCAGCTCCTTCTGTTCACGACGGTCGTCTGCGCCGTGACCTGGTCGCTCGAGCGTCGCCTGATTCGAGAGGTCGTGAAGTACGTGCGACAGCCGGCGTGACCGGACGGCCGGTTAGCGCCGGCATTCCTCTCCGGAAGTCGTCAGCGCTCGAGAGCGAGGGCGGTGCGGCGGAAGGCGCGGAGCGCGGGCTTGGAGACGACGCTGCCGTCCGGTTGGACCCGGCGCAGGGCGGAGTAGGGGAATATCGACTGCGAGCCGGCCTCGCGGGCGATCCAGGTGTACCAGTACACGCGCGCGAGACGGAGCCGTCTGCGCTCGCGGGCGAGCAGGGCGAGCGCGCGCCGGACGCGTAGGGCCTGGCCGCGCTCGGTGGTCTCGATGCCGAAGCCCTTGGCCTTGCCGAGCGCCGAGGGCCAGCCGAACTCGGTGACGGCGATCGGCTTGCGGCGGTCTCCGTTGCGGCGCATGACGTGGCGGACGCGCCCGAGGATGGTTGCGAGGCCGGATACGTGACGCGTGTAGGGGTGGACCGCGACCTCGTCGAAGAGCCGGCGCGCCCCGGGGACGCGGTACAGCGCGGCCAGGCTGCTCCAGCTGTAGTTGGCGAAGCCGGCGAGCACGATGCGGGCGCCGCGGTCGGCGGCGAGGATCGAGCGGCGCGCCGCGCGCACCAGGCGCACGTAGGGCCGTGGCCAGCGCCGGTCGCTCCAGGAGGTGCGCAGGTTCGGCTCGTTCCAGAGCTGCCAGTCGCGGATCGGGCGCCGCGGCAGCCTCGGGTTCTCGTCCCAGAAGCTGCCGTGCTGGCCGTAGCGCTCGACGAGCGCGCGGGCGAAGCTGGCATACGCGGCGGCGCCGGCGGGCGGGGAGGCGAAGCTCCCCGGGTACTTGGCCGCCCAGGCGGGGGCCGTCGTGACGACGGGCAGGATCCTCAGCCGGCGCGCCGTGGCCGCGGCGACGAGCGGGTCGAGGTGGGCGAAGGTCGTCGGCGCCCCCGCCGTATCGCGGTAGCTCGGCCGCTCGGCCGCCGGGACGTCGGCGATCCGCGGGTAGGGCTGGGCGTCGGTCCAGTGGAACACGACCCGGATGCTCTCGACCCCGCTCGCGACCATCGTGCGCGCCTCGAGCCCCGGATCGAAATCCGCCGAGGCGATCGGTCCGTCCGCCACGACGCCGAAGAAGCCCTGCGGCACACGCGCCGTCGCGGCTGCCGGCGAGGCGAGCGCGAGACCGACCGCGACGGCGGTTAGCGCGGCGAGGCGGAGCGGCGAGCCCATCTGTCTCCGCAACCCCCGCCCCGACCGAAAGCTGCGCCCGCGTGGCGTGCGCGGATCAGCGCTCCGCCCGCGAGCAGCGCGACGCCCGCGAGCGCCAGCGGAACGGCGTCGGCGCCGGTCCGCGGCAGCGCGGTCGAGGGCGCCGTGGAGGGAGCCGCCTGCGTCGGGCTCGCAGGCGCCGGCGAGCTGGCCGGCGGCGGCGCGGCAGGCGCGCTCTCGGAGCCCTCGGGAGCCTCCGGCACCGGCTGGCGACCCTCCGTGCCCTGCCCGCCGAGTGGGTCGGCGTACTGGCGGTCGCCCGCGCTCTGGGCGACAGCCGGCGGGCTCACGACCGACACGGCGCCGAGAGCGAGGACGGCGATCGCCAACGTGCGCGTAGTACGGCGAGAAGCCCAACTGTCCAGGGCGGCCAGGGTGGTGGTGGACGGGGTGGACAAAGCGATGTTTCGACCTTGTATTCCTGCCTAGACATAGAGCGTGCGCATGCCGATCCGGCCGGGCGCCGCTCCCCGTGTGGCGCTGGTACACGACTTCCTGATCGGAGTCCGCGGAGCCGAGCGCGTCTTCTTCGAGATCTGCGACCTCTACCCGGAGGCGGACGTCTTCTCACCGATCTACGACGAGCAAGGCACCGGGGGCCGGCTCGCCGGACGCTCCGTCCAGACGTCGTTCCTGCAGCGCCTGCGCCCGAGCCAGCGGACGTTCAGGGGCCTGCTGCCGCTGTACCCCGCCGCGATCCGCTCGTTCGACCTCTCGGGTTACGACCTGGTGATCTCGAGCTCGAGCGCCTGGGCGCACGCGGCGCGCCGCGGCGAGCACGCGACCCACGTCTCCTACTGCCACAACCCCTTCCGCTACGCCTGGAACGAGCGTGACCGCACGCTGGCCGAGCGGCGCGACCCGCTGACCCGCGCCGCGCTCGGCGCGTTCCTCTGCCGCTGGCGGGAGTGGGACCGGGCGGCGGCCCAGCAGGTCGACCGCTACGTCACCAACTCGCGCACGACGCAGCGCCGGATCCAGGAGTGCCTGCGCCGCGACTCGACGGTGGTCCATCCGCCGGTCGACACGCGCCGCTTCGCGCCGGGCGAGGTCGGCGAGAGTTACGTCGTGCTTTCGGCGCTGCTGTCGCACAAGCGGATCGACCTCGCGGTCGAGGCGTTCAACCGGCTGCGGCTACCGCTTACGATCGTTGGCGACGGCCCGGACGCGTGCCGGCTGCGCTCGCTGGCGGGACCGACGATCCGCTTCGCCGGCCGGGTCGACGACCGTCGCGCCGCCGCGCTGCTGGCCAGCGCCCGAGCGGTCGTCGTCACCTCGATCGAGGAGTTCGGGATCGCGGCGGTCGAGGCCCAGGCCGCCGGGCGTCCGGTGATCGCGGCGGGCACGGGCGGGGCGCTGGAGACGGTCGTCGACGGCGTCACGGGGCGCCTCTGGCGCGGGGGCGCGGCCGAGCTCGCGGCGGCGGTCGCCGGCTTCGACCCGCTGGCGATCGATCCGGCGGACTGCGTCGAGAACGCCCGTCGCTTCGACGCCGCCGCGTTCCGGGCGGCCTTCCCGCTCGAGGTCGAGGCCGCGCTGCGCGAGCGCCACGGCGCGGGGACGCCGGAGAGCTCGAACGGATCCAGCAACGGGCACGCCGGGGCAGGCGCTCACCCCGGCGCCCGGCGGGGCACGAGGATGTCGTAGTCCCCGCTCCGAGCGAGGAGGCGATAGCGATCGGCGACCCAGTTGTCGAGCACGTGCGAGCCGGTCGGCCGGCCGCGCAGATTGGGCTCCCGCCGCACGGAGATCGCGTCCGTCCAGCGCACGATCGCCCGCGGCCGTGCGCGGGCGAGCTCCGCGGCGAGGCGACGCTGGTCGGTGGCCGAGGTCTGGATCGCGAAGTCGTGGCGCGTCGGGTTCGGGCGCTCGGCGAGCACGTAGACGAGCGGCTGGTTGAAGCGCACGAGGTCCGAGCGGCGGGTGACGGTGTAGATCGGCTCGCCGGGCGGCACGCGGCGGCCGACGATCGCCGCCATCCGCTCGAGCGCGCGCGCCTCGGCGGGCGGGGCCTGGGCGCCGTCGGCGACCGGCAGGCCGATCGTGGCGAGCTCGGGCGGGCGCAGCAGCGCCGAGAGGCGGTTGCCGGCGCCGTAGAGCAGCAGCAGCGCCGCGACCCCGGCCATGGCCGCCGCGAGCGCGGGCCGGACGCCCGCGCGCCTGGCCGCGAGCGCGCTCCCGCCGGCCTCCGGGGGGTCGTCGGCCCGCTCCCCGGAGCGCCACGCCAGCGCGGCCGGCAGCGCGGCGGCGAGCACGACGATCAGCGGTGTGGCGTGGAACTCGTCGGTGCGCGACAGCAGGTACAGCAGGCAGCCGGTGCCGAGCGTCGCGAGCGCGGCGGTCAGCGGCGGGACCGCGCCCCCGGCCCGCGCGCGCAGGGCTTCGCGGAGCACGAGCAGCGCGAGTCCCGCGACGGCGATCGGCGGCGCGTAGAAGCCGAGCGCGTCCTTGGCGTCCTCGGCCAGGGCGCCGGGCGGCCAGAGCCGCAGGCCGCCGTCGTAGTCGAGTGGGAACGGCAGCGTCCAGTAGCCGCGCTCGCGCAGCGAGGCGCCGACCAGCGCGTCGTAGAGGTCGGCCGGGCCGACCGTGATCAGGAACGGCAGGTGGACGAGCAGCCCGAGTGCGATGGCGGCGACGGCGTAGGCGCCGACCACGCGCAATCGCTCGCGCCGCGGGCCCGGCCGCAGCCAGAGCGCGACGATCGTCGCCGCGCCGGCGTAGAGGGCGAAGTCGAGCCGCCAGGCGGCGGCCAGCGCGGTGAAGACCGCCGGCAGCAGCGGCCCGCCGGGCAGCGGGCGCCGCGCGGTCGCGGCGGCGACCGCGAGCAGGGCGAGCAGCAGCGCCGGCGCGAACGGCGTCGCGCTGGTCGGCTGGGCCATCGCGCACGCCGCGATCAGCCAGCCGGCGAGCGCCAGTCCCGGCCGCGCCCCCTGGCGGCGCGCGAGCGCGTAGACCGTGACGGCGACGCCCGCGTCGACGAGGCTGCGCAGCACGCGCCAGCCGATCAGCGACGGGCCGAAGGCGTCGAAGGACCAGCCGAGCAGATAGGGGTGCGCCGGCCCGTACGGCCAGGCGAAGTCCGCATACGGCGCCTGGCCGCCGGCGATCCGCGCGGCGGCCTGCAGCACCAGCCCCTCGTCGAACTCCGCCCCGCCGCGACGCAGCGTGAACGCCGAGATCAGGAGGGCGCCGGCGTAGAGCAGGCCCAGGAGCGCAAGCCGTGAGCGCGGCGCCGACACTGCGCTCAATATCGCAGGCGCTGCTCGGCGCGGCGCTCGTCGGCGCGACGGCCGTGCTGTGCTTTCGCTCGGGCGGGTTCTTCCACGAGCCGCGCGCGACGCTGGCGGTCTGCGCCTGGGTCTTGGTCGCGATCGTCGCGCTGGCTCCGGGTCCGCTCGCGCTCGCGGCGGCGACGCCGGCCGGGCGGGTGGCGATCGCCGGACTGCTCGGGCTAGCCGGCTGGACGGCGCTGTCGCTGCTCTGGGCACCGCTCGCCGAGTCGGCGCGCGAGGATGTCTGGCGGCTCGCCCTCTACGCGGCGGCGCTGCCGCTCGCGGTTGCCGCCTTCCGTGGGCGCGCCGCGCTGCGGGCGCTCGAGGTCGCGCTCGCGCTGCTCGCGACGATCGTCGTCGGCTACGGGCTGCTCGCCGAGGTCGGGCTCTTCGAGGTCACGTCGTCGGCGGGCGCCGACGGGCGCCTCGAGCAGCCGCTGAGCTACTGGAACGCGATGGGCGCGATGGCGGCGCTGGGGCTGGTGCTCGGCACGCGGATCGCGCTCGACGGCACACGGCCGGCGCTGCTGCGCTACGGCGCGGCGACGTCGCTCGGGCCGCTCGCGATCGGCCTCTACCTCACCTACTCGCGCGGAGCGGTCGCGGCCGCGGCGATCGGTCTTGCGGTGCTCGCCCTGCTCTCGCCCGAGGCGGCGCCGGTCTGGCGCCGGGTCGGCCGGCGCTGGCGCGTCGTGGCCGGCTGGGGCGCGGCGCTCGCGGTCGTCGCCGGGCTGGTCCTCGTCGCCGGCGACCGGGCCTCGCCGCCCGCCCGGAGCGCCGGCGCCGAGCGCTTCGCCGACGTCGGCAGCAACCGCGCCGACTACTGGCGGGTCGCAGCCGACGCGTTCGCCGCGGAGCCGCTGCGCGGCGCCGGGACGGCCGGCTTCCGCGTCGAGTGGCTGCGCGAGCGCGACGTGCCCGAGGGCGCAGTCGACGCCCACTCGCTCTACCTGGAGACGGGCGCGGAGCTGGGCCTGGTCGGACTGCTGGCGCTCGCGGCGTTCGCCGGCGGGACGGCGGTCTGCGCCCGCCGCCTGGCGACCCGCGACCCCGCGCTCGCCGCCGGGCCGTGCGCGGGGCTCGCCCTGCTGGCGGTGCACGCGGGGATCGACTGGGGCTGGGAGCTGCCCGCGCTCGCCGTGCCCGCGCTGCTGCTGGCGGGATCGACGATCGCCGCCGATCGCGACGCGCCCGCGGAGCCGCGGGCGAGGGTGGCGGCGGCCGAGCGCGACGCCGCGGCGGTGGCGCCGTGACGGCCGTCGCGAACGTCGCCGCGCCCGCGGCCGACCGCGTCGAGCCGGTCGTCGCGCCACCGCCCGGCAATCCGCGCTTCCCGCTCGTCGACGCGCTGCGGGCGCTCGCCGCGCTCAGCGTGCTCGTCTACCACACGGCCTACTCGTCGGGGGCGACCGAGGCCTGGTACGGCCCGGTGGTCGGCCGGTTCGAGCTCGGCGTGGCGCTCTTCTTCGCGATCTCCGGCTTCCTGCTCTACCGCCCGTTCTTCGCCGCTCACTACGCCGGTGCGGCGCCGGTTCGCACGCGCGACTACCTGCGCCGCCGCGTGCTGCGGATCGTGCCGGCCTACTGGCTGGCGCTCACCGTCCTGGCGGTCTATCCCGGGCTGCGGGGCGTGCTCACCGGCGACTGGTGGATCTACTACGGCTTCGGCCAGGTCTACGAGCTCGGGACGTTCGTCAACGGCATCCCGCAGGCCTGGACGCTGTGCGTCGAGGCGACCTTCTATCTCGCGCTGCCGCTCTACGCGCTCGTGCTGCGGCGCGCCCTGCGCGGGCGGACGCGTCGCGAGGTGGTGCGCGCCGAGCTGGCCGTGCTCGGCCTGCTCGCGCTCGCGTCGCTGATCTTCCGGACGCTCGCGATCGCCGCCGGGCCGACCGTCGCCTTCGCGTGGCTGCCCGGCATGTTCGGCTGGTTCGCTCCCGGCATGGCGCTTGCCGTCGTCAGCGTCGCGCTCCAGGAGCGCGAGCGGCCGTGGGCGCCGGCGGCCGCCGTGGCGCGCCGCCCGGGAGCGGTCTGGCTGGTCGCCGCCGGCGCCTTCGCCCTGCTCGCGCTGACCGTCTCGGCGCCCTCGCCCGCGGGCACGATCTACACGGAGGACGAGTCGCTTCGGATCTACACGCTCTCGGCCCTGGTGGCGGTGCTGGTGCTGCTGCCGGCCGTGCTCGGAGCCGACGGCGGAGGGGCGGTCCGGCGCCTGCTCTCGTGGCCCGCCCTCGCCTGGCTCGGCCTGATCTCCTACGGCATCTACCTGTGGCACCACACGCTGATGAGCTGGCTCGTCGACCGTGGAGCCCACGAGTGGGCGCCCGGCGCGGGCTTCGCGACGCTGACGGCGCTCACCGTCGTGCTGGCCGTCGCCTGCGCGGCGGGGAGCTACTACGCGGTCGAGCGTCCTCTCCTGCGCTTCAAGGACGCGCGCCGGACGCGGAGAGCGGGTTGAGCTCGGCGGCGCGTCGCGCGGCGGTCGCGGCCTCGTCGGGCGGCGCGGTGAGGGCCAGGACCGCCCATGCGGTGTAGCTATCCGGCTCGCGACGTGCCGCAACCCGCGCGAGCCGGGCGGCCGATCGCGGCGCTCGCGCCCGCAGGCCCACGGCGATCTCGGTCAGCGGCTCGGATACCGAGCACTCGCGGACCATCTCCTCGACGCCGCGGCGCAGCACCGGCTCGGGCGACCGCGAGGCGAGGAACGTGCGTCGCGTCGCGTCGCCGCAGCCGTCGTGCTCGCTCTCGAGCCGCGTCAGCGCCACGGCCACGGCCAGGGCGGCGACCGCGATGACCACGCGGACGATGGTCGTCGACCGCATCGCGGCCAACGATAGTCCCGCCCCGCGCCGGCGAGCGCTCCCGTCGCTGCTCGCCGTCGCGGCCTACGCGCTCGCCTTCCGGCAGCGCCCCGGACAGCTCGCCGCCGACACGAAGATCGACCTCCACACCGATCCGGTCGGCTTCCTCGCCGACGCGGCGGCGGCCTGGGCGCCCTCGGGCGGGCTGGGCCAGGTGCAGGCCGGTCAGTACGCCGGCTACCTCTGGCCGATGGCGCCGTTCCACGCCGTCGGCGATCTGCTCGGCCTCGCCCCGTGGGTGACCCAGCGGCTCTGGCTCGGGACGCTGCTGGCGGTCGCCGCGTGGGGGACCGTGCGGCTGCTCGACGAGCTGCTCGACCGTCCCCGCGGCGTGCCGCATCTGGTCGCCGGGGCGGTGACGATCGCCAACCCGTACGTCGTGGTGTTCGCCAACCGCACGAGCGTCACGTTGCTCGCATACGCGCTGCTGCCATGGCTGCTGCTCTGCGTGCAGCGCGGCCTGCGCGAGCCGCGCGGCTGGTGGTGGCCGGCGGCGCTGGCGCTGCTGACGACGTCGCTCGGCGCCGGCGTCAACGCGGCCGTCGCCGGCTGGGTGCTGCTCGGCCCGGCGCTGCTGATCGCCTACGAGGTCGGGATCGGCGGGGTCGGGGGACGCGACGCTTTGCGCTTCCTCGCGCGCGCCCTGCCGCTCGCGGCGCTCGCGTCGGCGTGGTGGATCGTCCCGGTGCTGGCGCAGGTCCGCTTCGGCTTCGACTTCCTGCCGTTCACCGAGCCGGCGGGCGCGATCTGGACGTCGACGAGCATGAGCGAGAGCCTGCGCCTGATGGGCTTTTGGGTCGCCTACCTCGGCGTCGGGTACGGCCCGCAGCTGAGCCCGGCGCTCGACACCGCGCCGACGCTGCTCGACGCGCCGCTGGTCGTCGCCGCGACGCTGGTCGTTCCGGGGCTCGCGCTGGCCGGCTTCGCGTGGACGCGCCGCTGGCGCTACGGGCCCTTCTTCGCCGGCCTGCTGCTGCTCGCGCTGCTCGTGATGTTCACCGGCTTCCCCGACGGGGCGCCGCTGCGCCGCGCGCTGCACTACTCCTACGACCGCGTCGAGCTTGTGCGGTTCCTGCGCACGACCTACAAGGCGGGTCCGTTGCTGGCCATCTCGATCGCCTGCCTCGCGGGGGTCGCGGCCGGCGTGCTGTGGTCGCGGTGGCGCGGGCGACGCCTGCCGGCCGCGCTCGCGGCGATCGCCGCCGCCGTGCTGCTCGCCGGCTCGGCGTGGCCGCTGGTCCAGGGCCGCGCGGTCGACGGCCAGATCGCCTTCGACCGCGTGCCGGCGGACTGGGAGCGCGCGGCGGCCGACGTCGACCGCAACCTGCCGCGCGGGACGCGAGCGCTCGTGCTGCCGGGCCAGGTGTTCCCGTTCTACCGCTGGGGCGGCACCCAGGACGCGATCCTGCCGGCGCTCACGGACCGCCCGGTGGCCGTGCGCGGCGTCGTCCCCTACGCCGACCCGCGCGCGGTCGACCTGCTCTGGAGCACCGACGCGCTCGCCCAGGGCCGGCGGACGCTCCCGGGACAGCTCGCGCCGCTGATCCGGCTGATCGGCGCCGGCCAGGTGATCTCGGCGAGCGACGACGACCGCCACCGCAGCGGCGCCGTGGCGGCCCGGGCGGCGGCCGCGCAGCTCCGGCGCGGCGCCGGCCTCGACGAGCCCGACCGCCGCTTCGGCGCCGTGCGGCGCTACGCGATTCCGGACTCGCCGGGCCTGGTGCGCGTCCACTCGCTCGCCGCGCCGCTGGTCGTCGACGGCTCGGCCGGCGCGCTGACGGGACTGGCGGCGCTCGGCGGGCTCCCCGACGACCGCGCGCTGCTCTACGCGGGCGACCTCTCCGCCGGCGAGCTGCGCCGCGCCGCGCGCTCGGGGGCGGAGATCGTCATCAGCGACTCGAACCGCCGGCGCGCGATCGTGGCGTCGCAGCCGCGCCAGGCGGAGGGCGCCACGCTCGCCGCCGGCGACCCGCTTCCCGACGACGCGGCGGTGCTCGATCCGTTCGCCGACCGCGGCGCCGCGGCGCAGACGGTTGCGGTCTACGAGGGCGCCCGCTCGATCCGCGCGCCGTTCTCGCCCTCGTTCGTCCAGTTCCCCGAGCACCGGCCCTACGCGGCGTTCGACGGCGATCCGGGCACCTGGTGGAGCGCGGAGCGCAACTTCGACGACGACCGCCGCTGGATCGAGATCGACTTCGGCCGTCCCGTGTACGCGCGGGAGATCGAGCTGCTTCCCCAGCGCGAGGCGCGCACCGAGCTGCGCGCGGTCGAGATCGGCGGCCGCCGGCACGCCCTGCGGCCCGGCTGGAACCGGCTGGCCGTCGAGCTGCGCGGCGCGCGCCGGCTGCGGATCGCGATCGCCGCCGTCGACGGGCCGCCGGAGCGCCGGACGCGCGGACCCGGGGCGATCGCCGAGGTGCGAGTCCCCGGCGTACGCGTGCGCGAGCGGCTGCGACCGCCGGTCGTCGCGTCGAGCGCCCTCGCGGGCGAGCCGCTGCGGTCGAGCGGGCTCGCCTTCCTGTTCGAGCGGACGACCGGCGACGACCCGTTCGGCCGTGCCCCCGCCCCCGGCCCGGACTCGACCTCGGTGCCGGCGGGCGACAGCCAGAGCGCCGCGCTGGTCGCCGCCGCCGGCGACGGAGAGCGCGAGATCACGCGTCGTGTCACGGCTCCGGCCGCGCGCTCCTGGCGGGCCGACGGCTGGGTCTCGACCGAGCCGCGCGAGCTGTCGTCGCCCGCGCTCGAGCGGCTCGCGGGTCCGCGGGGGAGGCTCGCGGCGCCGTGCGGCTCCGTCGCGGCGAGGGTGTCGGTCGCCGGCCGCGCCTCGGCCGTCGGCGATCGGTCCCGACCCGCTCGGTCGCGGCGAACGGCCGTCCTGCGCATGCGCCCCCAGGGCAGCGCCGCGGACCTGCGCTCCGGCCGGCCGCTGCGGGCCGTGGCGTGCGGGCCGCCCGTCCGCCTGTCCGCCGGTGAGCTGATCGTGCGCAGCCCGTCGGCCGACCTGCGCGTCGACCTGCTGCGCCTGAGGTCGCCGGCGCCCGAGCCGTCCGCGCCGCCGCGACCGGCCGGCCGCGTGCTCGACCGCGGCGGCGACGGGCTCGGCGAGCGCGACGGGGTTCGGGTCGCGCTCGACGAGCCCGCCCGGCTGGTGCTCGCCGAGAGCTTCAACCGCGGCTGGCGCGCCGAGTGCGACGGACGCGACCTCGGCGAGCCGCGTCCCGTCGACGGCTTCGCCAACGGCTGGCGCGCGCCGCGCGACTGCCGCGACGTGCGCTTCGCCTTCGCGCCGCAGCGAGCGATCGACGCCGGCTACGTCGTCTCCGCGATCGCCTGCGCCGGCCTCCTGGTCCTGCTCGCCGTCGGCGGGTGGCGCCGACGGCGCTCCCCCGATCGCGCCGTCCGCGCCATGCCGCACGACGCCGGCATCGGCGCCTGGCGGATCGTGCCGGCGACCGCGACGGACGGCTCTCCGCGCCCGGCTCGCGGCTCGCCCGTCCCGCTCCGCCGCGCGCTCGCGATCGGCCTCGCCGCGGCGCTGGCGGGCGGCTTCCTGTTCGCGATCCGCGCCGGCGTCGTCATCGGCCCGGCGGTGGCGCTGCTGCTCTGGCGCGGGGTTGGCGCCGCTCCGCTCGCGATCGCCGCGGGAATCCTCGCCGGCCTCGTGCTGCCGGCGATCTACCTGCTCTTCCCCGCCGGCGACGGCCGCGGCTTCAACTCCGAGTACGCGTCCGACCTGCTCGGCGCCCACTGGGTCGCGGTCGCCGTCTGGGTGCTCTTCGCGCTCGCGCTCAGTAGGGCCATCCCTCGGCGCCGAGCAGCCGCGCCGCCCGCCGCAGACGGAGGCTGAGCAGCAGCTTGACGAGCAGGTTGCGCGCGAGCCACGGCAGCTCCGCGAGCTGGTGCAGCGCGTTGCGCGCCCGCTCGCCGCCCTGCAGGCGCTCGCGGCGGTATGCGGCGAGCGATCCCTCACGGCCGAGGTAGCGGAAGCGATCGGAGAGGACGAGCAGCCGCAGCTGGGCGCCGGTCACGCCGATCGAGCTGAACGCGTCGTGGATCAGCATCCGCCCGCCGGGACGGACGCGAGCGCCCCAGCCGGCGAGGTCGTCGCGCGCGGGGGCGTAGCGGTGAGCGCCGTCGACGTGGAGCAGGTCGATCTCCCCGTCGACGCGCGCGTGCGCGCGCGCCGACGGCAGGCGGACGTGCTCGATCCGCTCGAGCACGCCGGCGGCGGCGAGGTTGGCGCGGAAGGCGGCGTTGTCGCGCTCGCCGTCCGCGGCGCTGCCGTGGATCTCCCCCGGGCCGCGATCGCCGCCGGCGTGCGGGTCGATCGCCACGACTCGCGCCTCCGCGGGCGCCGCCGACGCGAGCACGATCGCCGACCGTCCGCGGTAGCTGCCGATCTCCACGACCGTCGCCGCGGCCGGCAGCTCGCGCGCCGCGTCCCAGAGGCGCCGCAGCTGCGCGTCGGTCATCCAGCCCTCGACGCCGCGCACGGCCGCGAGCGCGTCGGCGAAGCTCGTCGCGCGATTCCCGGACGGGCTCATCGCTTGCGCGCCCGGATCACGCAGTTCCAGGTCAGCAGCTCGCGCAGGACCGGCACGCGGCAGATCGGCGCCGCCCACGGCCAGTAGCGCGGCTCGACGCGCTCGATCTCGAGCCGCGGGCGCTCGCGCGCCAGCCGCAGCGTCGGCCCGATGTGGCAGGCCCACAGCCCGTCGCCGTAGGCGTTCTTGCGCGGACGACCGTGACGCCGCTCGTACAGCCGCGGCCCGAGCCGCGGTCCGAGGTACTGGTACGGCGTCATGTCGTGGCCGCCCCACGGCGAGTACCAGTTCGTCCACGAGACGTACGCCCAGCCGCCGGGCCGCAGCACGCGCTCGATCTCGCGCAGCACCGGCGCGGCGTCGGGCGTGTGCTCGAGCAGGTTCGAGCAGAGGACGCCGTCGACCGAGCCGTCCGCCAGCGGCAGCGCCCCGGCGTCGGCGAGCAGCGCCCCCTCCGGCGGACCGCCGGCGAGCGCCATCTCCTCGGCGGAGCTGTCGACCGGGACGACGTCGGCGCCGCGCGCCCGCAGCGCGGCGGTGTAGAAGCCCGGTCCGCAGCCGAGGTCGGCGACGCGGGCTCCGCGCAGCGGTCCGTGACGGCGGTCGAGGTCGGCGGCGGTCTCGGCCGCGAGCAGCGAGTAGAAGGGGGCCGGGTCTTCGCGCTCACGTCGGAACAGCCGCCACTTCTCGAGCATGCTCACGCCGTGAGCGTCCCCCTCGCCCGCAGCGACAGCGCCAGCATCGTCGTGGCGCAGAAGACCTGGAGGCCGAGCAGGACCAGCGCGACGTCGGTCAGGTCGGCGCCGACGAGCGCGAGCAGCGCGACCTCGAGCGCGGCCGCGACCGCCAGCACCCAGACGAACCGAGAGCGCCCGAGCGCGAGCAGGTACTGGACGGCGAGGTAGGCGCAGGCGAGCAGCGCCATCGCCAGCCCGAGCCACGGCAGCGCGCCGGTGGCGCCGGTCAGGTCGGGCCCGAAGACCGTACGCAGCAACGGCTCGGCGGCGACCGCGTAGAGCGCGACCATCGGCAGCGCCGCGGCGCCGATCAGGACGAGCGTGCGAACGAGCACCGGCCGCGGGTCGACGCCCGCGTGGCTGCGCCGCGCGGCCTCGGGGAGCAGGTACATGCCGAGCCCGATCGCCACCCAGATGATCGCCTTGGCGGCGACGGCGGCGACTCCGTAGGAGCCGGCGAGCTCGTCCGAGACCTCGTGCTTGACGACGATCACGTGGACCTCCTGGAGCGCGAACAGGAGCGTCAGCCCGACGACCGGTATCCACGCGCCCGCGAGCAGGTCGAGCAGCGGCCGGCGGTCGCGGCGCGCGGGCAGCTCGCGCGCGAGCGGGCGCGCCAGGACGAGCGCGACGGCGACCAGCGCGAGCGGCGTCGCGAGGAAAGCTCCGGTGACGTCGAGACCGGCGAGCACGAGCACGACGCCGAAGGCGAGCCGCGCCAGCGCCTCCCCGATCAGGCTGCCGGCCACGACCCGGTAGCGCTGGTAGCCCTGAAGCGCTCCTCGCTCGACCGACACGATCATCCACAGGAACGCGCAGACCGGCACGGCCGCCGCGGCCCACACCTGGTCGACGTTGAGGATCGCTCCGAGCACGTCGCGCAACGCGACGGCGACGACGGCCGCCAGGACCGCGCCGAGGGCGATTCGCGAGATCCAGTGCCGTACGCCCGCGCCGCCGCCGTGAGCGCCCGAGCTGATCTCGCGCGCGACTGCGATCTGCAGCGCCGAGCCCGGGACCATCAGGATGATGAAGGCCGACAGCAGCGCGGCCAGCGACCCGTAGCCGGACGCTCCGAGCAGCCGGGCGAAGACGACGGTGAAGACGAGCGCGACCACGTTGCTCGCGATCACGGCCGCCGCGAGCCCGCCGGCGCGTCCGAAGTCGCTGCGGGCGACGTCCGAGAGCGACCGCCGCGGGGCCCGAGAGCCGGCGCGCTCGGCCTCGAGCGCGGCGAGGCTCGCCGCCGCGGTCGCGTCCCACGTGAGCTCGCCGGCCCGTCGCCGCGCGTTCTCGCCGAGCCGCTCGCGCAGCTCCGGATCCTCGACGACCCGCGCGACCGCGTCGCGGAGCCCGGCCGGGTCGGGCGCGAGCAGGCCGGTCTGCTCGTGGACGATCGACTCGCGCAGCCCGCCCTCGGCGATCGCGACGCTCGGGGTTCCGCAGGCGGCCGCCTCCATGACGGTCAGGCACCAGCCCTCGTTCGAGGAGGCCGTCACGTTGACCCAGGCGCCGGCCAGCAGCTCGCGCTTGCGCCGCTCGCTGACGTGGCCGTGCAGGCGCACGCGATCGCCCAGGCCGCGGCGCGCTATCTCGCGCTCGAGCTCCTCGCGATGCTCGCCGTCGCCGGCGATGTCGAGCCGTGCCTCCGGCAGGCGGTCGAGCGTGTCGAGCACCAGCTCGATCCGCTTGTAGCGCTTCAGCCGCCCGAGGTAGAGCAGCGTCGGCTCCCCGGCGCGCGTCCCGGGCCCGAGCGCCTCGCCGTCGACCCCGTTGCGCACTACCTCGATCGACTCATCGGGCACGCCGTGCTCGGCGATCTCCGCGGCGGTCGACTCGGACACCGTCAGGAAGCGCGCGCGGCGGTAGAGCAGGCGCAACGGCAGCGTCTCGAGCAGCAGCGCCGCGAGCCGGCCGCGCCGCCGGCCCATCTCCTCGACGTAGTGGCGGCGGTGGATGTGGTGGACGAGCACCATGCGCGGCGTGCGCAGCCACAACGGCGTGAGGAACGTCACCCCGTTGACCAGCTCGAGCACGACGTCGGCGTCGCGGACCAGTCCCCGCCACTGGCGCCAGATCGCCCGCGGGAAGACCGTCGAGCGCCCTCCCATGCGATGGATCGTCAAGCGCCCGTCGCGGTACAGCGGCCGCGCTCCCGGATAGGAGCAGCAGATCACCGAGACCCTGTGGCCGGCGCTCAGCCAGCGCACGGCCTGCTCGCGCAGATTGGCGCCGCTTCCGCCCGCTTGGGGGTGCGTCCAATCGCGATCCGCGAGCACGAGTACGTGCACTTACCATGGCTGCCCGGAGCCTACCCGCGTAAGCCGCCGCCGCGTCCAACGTGGGACCCAGCCTCTATCCTGCGCGGACGTGGATGAGCGCTCCCTCACCGAGCGCCTGATCACCTACGACACGGCGACCCTCGACGGAATGCACGCCGCGGCCGCGTTCGCCAAGGGTTGGCTCGAGTCCAACGACGTCGAGGTGACCGGCGAGCTGCACAACGGACGCCCGCTGCTGGCGGCGACGGTCGGAGCCGAGTCGGGGCCGACGGTGGTCCTGCACGGCCACATCGACGTGGTCCCGGGCAATCCGGAGCAGTTCACGCCGCGCGTCGACGGCGACCGGCTCTACGGCCGCGGCGCCTACGACATGAAGGGCGGCCTCGCGGCGATGATGGCCGCGACCTGCCGACTGGCGCGCCAGAGCGCGGTCAAGGTCCACTTCGTCTGCGTCTCCGACGAGGAGACCAACGAGCCGGAGGGCAACCGCGCCTCCGACCACGTCGTCGAGCGCGGCTACCTCGGGGACTTCGCGATCACCGGCGAGCCGACCAACCTCCACATCGGCGTCCAGGCGAAGGGCGTGCTCGCGATGCGGATCGAGGTCGCCGGCCGCTCGGCGCACGGCTCGACGCCCTGGCTCGGCGACAACGCGGTGCTCAAGGCGATCGACGTCTTCCGCGGCATCGAGACCCTTCCGTTCACGCGCGAGTCGTCGGACCTCTTCGACCGGCCGTCGATCAGCCTCGGGAGGATCGTCGGCGGCGACGCGATGAACCGCGTGCCCGACCACTGCGCGCTCGACGTCGACGTCCGCTACCTGCCCGACCAGGATCCGGACGAGATCCTCGCCGGGATCGGCGCGCTCGACGGCGCCGAGGTGACGAGCGTCTTCCACCGCGAGCCGATCGTCGTCGACCGCGACAACCCCTACGTCCAGCTGCTCTCCGAGGCCGTCTGCAAGGTGACGACGCTCGAGGAGAGCATCGCCGTCGGCCGCGACGGGACGTCGGACGTCATCTCCTTCATCAAGGCGGGCGTGCCGGGAGTCGAGTTCGGTCCCGCCGGCGACGGCCACCACGGACCGGAGGAGTGGGTGTCGATCGACTCGCTCGGCCGCTACCGCGACGCGCTGGTCGAGTTCGTCGAGGCGATCGCCCGGCACGACCGGCAGGCCGACCTCCGGATCGCCTGAGATGACTCCCTACGACGACGGCGCCCGTCCGGGGATCTGGAAGAAGCTGCTGCTCGGCGCCTTCCTGATCGTCTTCGCGGCGGCGTCGGCGACCGCGGTCGCCGCCTTCCGCGAGATCGACAAGGTCGTCGACGCGCTCGACGACAGCAGGGACCTCCGGCTCGGTAAGCAGCTCGCCAAGAGCGATCCCGGCGACCCGCAGACGATCCTGCTGCTCGGCTCCGATAAGCGTCCCGACAATGCCACCGACGGCGGGGCCGGCACCGGCGCACGCTCGGACACGATCATCCTGGTCCGGCTCGATCCCGACAAGAAGGCGACGGCGATGATGTCGCTGCCGCGCGACCTCAAGGTCCAGATCCCGGGGCACGGCGTCGACAAGATCAACGCGGCCTACTCGATCGGCGGGCCGAAGCTGACGCTGGCCACCATCAAGCGGCTGACGGGGCTCTCGATCAATCACGTCATCAACGTCGACTTCAAGGGCTTCCAGAAGGCGATCGACGCGATCGGCTGCATCTACACCGACGTCGACCGCCGCTACTACAACGACACCGCCGAGTTCGCCTACATCAACATCCCCGCCGGCTACCAGCAGATGTGCGGCGAGAAGGCGCTCCAATACGCGCGCTTCCGCCACGAGGACTCCGATCTCGTGCGCGGGATCCGCCAGCAGGATCTGCTGCGCGACGCCAAGCAGCAGATCGGCGTCGGTGCGCTGGTCGACGACCGCGACGAGCTGATCGAGATCTTCGGCAAGCACACGACCTCCGACGGCGCGCTGAAGCAGCGCTCGGAGCTGCTGCGCCTGCTCAAGCTGGCGGTCTTCTCGGTCGACCAGCCGGTCCGCCACGTGAAGTTCGAGGGCGAGGTCGAGATCACCTCGGGCGACGTCGCGGCGGGCCTGCCGAGCTACGTCACGGCCAGCGACGCCACCGTCAAGAAGCTCGCCCAGCAGTTCCTCGGCGTCGAGCAGGGCAAGGGCCCGCGCGGCGAGCTGAAGCCGAAGAAGAGCGGCAAGCGGCGCCGGGCGAAGCCGGCCGACGACGCCGGTCTCGAGAAGGAGCGCCAGTTCGGCAAGGACCAGGCGATCCAGGCGATCGAGCAGGGCGCGGGCGGCAAGCTCCCCGTCTACTACCCGACGGTCCGCGTGGCCGGCTCCGAGTACATCGGCCCGCCGCGCTTCTACAAGCTCGTCACGCCGGACGGCGAGCGCAAGAAGAGCTACCGGATGGTCCTCAGCCGCCAGCTCGGCGAGTACTACGGCATCCAGGGCACCCGCTGGATGGACCCGCCGATCCTCAAGAGCCCGTCCGAGAAGCGGACGATCGGCAAGCGCGAGTTCGAGCTGCACTACGAGGGCGATCGCCTGCGGATCGTCGCCTGGCGAACCTCCGGCGCCGTCTACTGGGTCTCCAACACCCTGCTCCAGACCCTCAGCGAGCGCCAGATGCTCGCCATAGCTCGCTCAACGAGATTGCCGTAGCTACGGTGCTCGCCGGACCTCGCTCCGGCTAGAGGCTTGATGCGGGTTTATCGGCCGTCGTAGGCGGCGAGTGCTCGTGGTGGGCGGCCGGTGAGGGTGTTTAGGTAGATGCCGATGGTGAGTGCGAGGAGGCGTTGGGCGATGCGTTGGACGAGTCCGGCGATGGTTTTGGCGAGGTGGTCTTCGAGGCGCATCTGGCGTTTGAGGTTGGCGAAGACGGATTCGATGACCAGCCGGATGCGGGCTTTGGCGATCTCGGTTGGTGGGCGTTGTCCGAGGCGGTGTTTGTCGGGTGTGACGAGCGCGACGCCGACGAGGTCGAGGGTTTGGGCGAACTCGCGGCCCCAGAAGCCTTTGTCGGCGAACAGGGTCGTGCCGGGGTGCGCGCTGGCGAGCTGGAAGCAGGGTTCGTATTCGCGCTCGTTGGCCGGCGCGATTGTGTAGCCGACCGGCACCCCGGCGGCGTCGGAGACCAGCACGAGTCGGACACCCCAGACCCATTCACTTTTGGAGCGGCAGTAGCCGTATGCGGCATAGCCGGCGAAGTCTGAGACGTGCTTGCAGCCGGCGTAGTTGGCGCACCCGATCAACGTCCCGTCGACCAGGCGGACCTCCCCGCCGGCGACCAGCTCCGCGATTTGTAGCTGGACCGTCGCTAGATAAGGCGCCAAGCGCCGAAGGCGACGGTTATAGCGCGACTGGGTCGGCACGACCGGAAAGAACCCCGGCAACAGCCGCCCAACGACGCCTAGGAACTGGCGATCCGAAGGGATTCCGACCATCGCCTGACAGACAGCCAGCGCGATCAACTCATGGTCGGTGACCTTCCCGACAGGGCCGCTGCGAGGGATCCGCAGCGTCGAAGCGAACACGTAGGCTGCAACGACAAGGGTGTCCAGCGATGCTGTCATCTCGTGCTCCAATCACGAGCTTTCAGGGCTGGACACCCTTTTCCTTACGCCAACAACCGCCTCCTGCCCAACAACCCAACCCGCATCAAGCCTCTAGTTGTGCGGCGCAGCTGGAGGACCGGTCCGGCTGCGCTCCTCCGCCGTCTGCCTCTGTAGCCTGCTCCGCTCCCATGGCTGTTGAGAAAGAACCGATCGGAGTCATCGGCGTCGGCTGGGTGGGGCTCTGCACGGCGGCGTGCTTCGCGGAGCTGGGCCACCCCGTCTTCGCGCGCGACATCCTGCCCGAGAAGGTGGAGTCGCTCACGCGCGGCGAGGTCCCGATCCACGAGCCCGGGCTGCCCGAGCTGGTGGCCAAGAACGCCGAGCGGCTGTGCTTCACGACCGACATCGGCGAGGTGCTCGAGAACGCGGAGCTGCTGTTCTGCTGCGTCGACACCCCGCCGACCTACTCGGGCGACGCGGACCTCTCGCGCGTCGAAGCGGTGGTCGACGAGCTCGGCGACTCGAACGACCACGCGATCGTCATGAAGAGCACGGTCCCCGTCGGCACCGGTCGCTCGATCCAGCGCCGTCGCGACGGCCTCGGCTACATCTCCAACCCGGAGTTCCTCAAGGAGGGCTCGGCGGTGACCGACTTCATGGGGCCCGACCGCGTCGTCGTCGGCGCCGGCGACGGGTCGGACGGGTTCGCCGACCGAGTCGCCGCTCTCTATGAGCCACTCGGGGCGCCGGTCGTGCGCACCGACGTGGCCAGCGCCGAGATGATCAAGCTCGCCTCGAACGCCTTCCTCGCCACGAAGATCTCGTTCATCAACGAGATCGCCAACGTCTCGGAGGAGCTGGGCGCCGACGTCAACGAGGTTGCGCGCGGGATGGGGCTCGACCGCCGCATCGGCGACAAGTTCCTGCGCGCCGGCATCGGCTACGGCGGCAGCTGCTTTCCGAAGGACGTCTCGGCGCTCAAGCAGCTCGCCGGCAACAGCGGCTACCACTTCCAGCTGCTGACGGCGGTGATCGAGGTCAACGACCTGCAGAAGCGGCGGACGGTCGGCAAGCTGCAGAAGCACCTCGGCTCGCTCGTCAACAAGGAAATCGCCCTGCTCGGAGTCGCCTTCAAGCCGGACACCGACGACGTCCGCGAGGCGACCAGCCTCGTGCTGGCCGCTCGCCTCCAGGGTGAGGGGGCGAACGTGCGCGTCTACGACCCGGTCGCGCTCGACAACGCCGAGGAGCTGCTCGGCGGGGCGCGCGTCTGCGGGTCGGCGCTGGAGGCGCTCGACGGCGCCGACGCGGTCGTGCTCGTGACGGAGTGGCCCGAGTTCGCCGAGCTCGACTGGGCCGGCGCTGTGCGCGAGCGGATGGCCAATGCGCTGCTGGTCGACGGACGCAACTTCCTCGACCGGGAGGCGCTGCGCGCCGCTGGCTTCACCTACGAGGGCATCGGTCGCTGAAGTGCAGGCGCTCGTGCTCGCGGGCGGGCAGGGCACGCGGCTGCGGCCGCTGACGTACACCACGCCGAAGCCCGTGATGCCGCTCGCCGGACGGCCGTTCCTGACCTTCATGCTCGACTGGCTGCGCGGCCACGGCGTCGAGGAGGCGATCCTCTCCTGCGGCTTCATGTCCGACGGCGTGCGCTCGGTGCTCGGCGACGTCTACGGCGGCATGCGCCTGCGCTACGCGATCGAGGAGGAGCCGCTCGGAACCGCTGGCCCGGTGCGGCTCGCGCTCGACGAGGGGCTGCTCGACGAGCGGCTGCTGGTGCTCAACGGCGACGTGCTGACCGACGTCGACCTGACGGCCGAGCTGGCCTTCCACGAGCGGGCGGAGGCTCGCTGCACGCTTGCCCTGATCGAGGTCGAGGACACCGCCAGCTACGGCGTCGTGCCGACCGACGCCGAGGGCCGCGTCGAGGCCTTCCTCGAGAAGGGCGAGGGCGAGCAGCCGACCAACCGGATCAACGCCGGCGCGTACGTCCTCGAGCGCGAGGTCGTGGAGGAGCTGGTGCCCGCTGGACGCGCGGTGTCGTTCGAGCGCGAGGTCTTCCCTCAGCTAGTGGGTCACGGCCTCCACGGCTGGCCGGCGGACGGCTACTGGATCGACATCGGGACGCCCGAGCGCTACCGCGAGGCGACCCTGGACCTGCTCAGCGGGACGGTCGACTCGACGCTGCCGCCGCGCGACGAGACCGGGTCGCTGATCGGCGATGGCTGCCTGACCAGCGGCGCGCACATCGGCCCGCTGACGGTGCTCGGGGCGCACTGCTCGGTCGGCAGCGACTCGTTCGTCGAGCGCTCGGCGCTGCACGAGCGCGTGCTGGTCGGCGCCGACTGCGTCGTCCGCGACGCGGTGCTCGCCGACGGCGTGCGCGTCGGCGACGGCGCCCGTGTCGAGCCGGGCGCGATCGTCGGCGGCGGCGCCCGCGTCGAGGCCGGCGCGGTCGTGGCCGCGAACGCGCGGATCGAGCCGGGCGCCGTGGTCGCGGCGGGGGAGGCGGTCGGATGATCGAGGACGTCCTCGCCCAGCCGCACCAGATTGGCGACGCGCTCTGGCGCGTCGAGGCCGCCGGCATCGCGCCACGCGAGCTGCCGGGAGGGCTTGTCGTCTGCGGCATGGGCGGCTCGGCGGTCGGCGGCGACCTGGCCGCCGCGGCGATCGGCGCGCGTGCGACGCGGCCGATCCGCACGGTCCGCGGCTACGAGCTGCCGGCGGGCGTCGGGGCCGACACGCTCGTCCTCTGCGCGAGCTACTCGGGCTCGACCGAGGAGACCCTCGCCTGCTTCGACGCCGCCGGCGAGGCCGGCGCCCCGCGCGTCGCGCTGACCACCGGTGGTCCGCTCGCCGAGCGCGCCCGCGCCGAAGGGATCCCGGTGATCGGCGTGCCGTCCGGCATGCAGCCGCGCGCGGCCGTCGTGTACATGACGATCGGGGCGCTCGAGTGCGCCGCGCTCGCCGGCGCCGCCCCGTCGCTGCGCGGTGAGATCGAGGGCTCGCGGGAGGTGCTCGAGCAGCTCGCCGAGGACAGCGGCGCGGACTCGATCGCCCGGGCGCTGGAGGACACGATCCCGGTCGTCCACGGCGCGGGCCCGACGGCGCCGATCGCCCGCCGCTGGAAGACCCAGCTCAACGAGAACGCAAAGCTGCCGGCCTTCGCCAGCGAGCTTCCGGAGGCCAACCACAACGAGATCGAGGGCTGGCGTCGCGGTCTCGACCTCGCGCCACTGGCCGCGGTGTTCCTGCACGCGCCCGCGACGCACCCGCGCCTCGAGCGGCGGATGGACCTGACGGCGGAGCGCCTGTCCGACATCGGCGCTCCGGTCCTGCGCGTCGACGCCCGCGGCGACAGCGGCGTCGCGAACGTGCTCTCAGTGGTGATGGCGGGGGATCTCGTGAGCGTCTCGCTCGCCGAGCTCGAGGACATCGACCCGACTCCGGTGGAGGCGATCGAGGGCTTCAAGGCCGCGCTCGGCTGAGTCGCGGACCTGGCGCAAGCGCCCCTGGTACGGCGAGCCGGGCGCGGCAAGCGGTCTGGCGCGCTCGCGCCCTAACCTTGACACGGTCGTGGTAAGGTTGGCGCCGAATGGCCGCGCTGACGATCAACGAGGCTGCGGAGACGACCGGATGGTCGGCCCGCATGCTGCGCTACATCGAGCGCGAGGGGCTGATCGAGCCCTCGCGCTCGGCGGCCGGCTACCGGCTCTACGGGCCTGAGGCGCTGCAGCGCCTGCGGACGCTGCGTGAGCTGCTCGCCGAGCACGACCTGAGCCTCGGCGACGTCGGCTTCGCGCTGCGAATGCGCCGCGACGTCGACATGCGCGCGGCGGTCGAGGCGTGGCTCGAGGCGGAGCCGGAGCGGCCCGAGGGCGTGGCCGCCGACGACTGGCTGCGCTTCGAGCAACAGAAGCACGAGCGCCTGCTGCGCGCGACGGCGGAGCCCACCGCCGCCTGAGCGACCCGAACGACTTCGACGACACCACCGGCATCAAGGAGAACGAGTGACCACCAGCACCGCCACCCAGGACTACAAGGTCGCCGACATCGGCCTCGCCGACTTCGGCCGCAAGGAGATCTCGCTCGCCGAGGTCGAGATGCCGGGCTTGATGAAGACGCGCGAGGAGTACGCGCAGGCGCAGCCGCTGAAGGGCGCCCGGATCACCGGCTCGCTGCACATGACCGTCCAGACGGCGGTGCTGATCGAGACGCTGACCGCGCTCGGCGCGGAGGTCCGCTGGGCGAGCTGCAACATCTTCTCGACGCAGGACCACGCCGCCGCGGCGATCGCCGCCGCCGGCATCCCGGTCTACGCCTGGAAGGGCGAGACGCTCGAGGAGTACTGGTGGTGCACCGAGCAGGCGCTGGCGTGGCCCGACGGCGACGGTCCCAACATGATCCTCGACGACGGCGGCGACGCGACGCTGCTCGTCCACAAGGGCCGCGAGTTCGAGCAGGCCGGCGCCGTGCCGGACCCCGCCTCGGCCGACTCGGATGAGTTCCGGATCATCCTCGAGACGCTGCAGCGCTCGCTCGAGGAGGACCCCCAGCGCTGGACGAACATCGCCGCGGGCATCAAGGGCGTCACCGAGGAGACGACGACGGGCGTCCACCGGCTCTACCAGTTCGCCGAGACCGGCGACCTGCTGTTCCCGGCGATCAACGTCAACGACTCGGTCACCAAGTCGAAGTTCGACAACCTCTACGGCTGCCGTCACTCGCTCGTCGACGGCATCAACCGCGCCACCGACGTGATGATCGGCGGCAAGGTCGCCGTGATCTGCGGCTACGGCGACGTCGGCAAGGGCTGCGCCGACTCGCTGCGCGGACAGGGCGCGCGCGTGATCGTCACCGAGATCGACCCGATCTGCGCGCTGCAGGCGGCGATGGAGGGCTACCAGGTCGCCACGCTCGAGGACGTCGTCGAGACGGCCGACATCTTCGTCACCGCGACCGGCAACAAGGACATCATCACCGCCGATCACATGGCTCGGATGAAGCACAACGCGATCGTCGGCAACATCGGCCACTTCGACAACGAGATCGACATGGCCGGCCTCGAGAGCCGCGAGGGCGTCGAGCGGATCAACGTCAAGCCGCAGGTCGACGAGTTCGCCTTCCCCGACGGCCACTCGATCATCGTCCTCTCGGAGGGCCGCCTGCTGAACCTCGGCAACGCCACCGGTCACCCGAGCTTCGTGATGTCGAACTCGTTCACCAACCAGACGATCGCCCAGATCGAGCTGTTCACCAAGAACGACGAGTACGACAAGCAGGTCTACGTCCTGCCCAAGCACCTCGACGAGAAGGTCGCCCGCCTGCACCTCGACGCGCTCGGCGTCAGGCTCACCGAGCTCAGTCCCGACCAGGCCGCCTACATCGGCGTCCCCGTCGAGGGCCCGTACAAGCCCGATCATTACCGCTACTAGCCAGCGCGCACGTGGACGCGCCTGCCTGCGTCGTCGGCCTCTCGTGTGCTGGCGCACACGTCGAAGGCCTGCTTCCTTGGCAGCCACGCCCACGAGCGCGCTGGGCGCCGCCTAGATGAGTGAGATCGCCGATCCGAGCCTGGCCGCTGCGGGGACGGCTCGGGTCGCGTGGGCGGAGGGGCAGATGCCCGTCCTGCGGTTGATCCGGGAGCGGTTCGCCGAGGAGCGACCGCTCGACGGGGTGCGGGTGGCGGCGTGCCTGCACGTCACGGCCGAGACGGCGTGCCTGGCGCGGACGCTGGTCGCCGGTGGGGCGGAGGTCGGGCTGTGCTCGGCGAACCCGCTCTCGACCCAAGACGACGTGGCGGCCGCGCTGGCCGAGGACGAGGGTGTCGACGTCCACGCCCGGCACGGCGAGGACATCGACAGCTACGTGGCCCACGTCTCGGCGCTCGTCGGCTCCGATCCGCAGATCACGCTCGACGACGGCGCCGACCTGCTGGCCGCGATCCACGCGCGCGTCGACGGCGCCGGGCAGGACGGGGGAGCCGCGGCGGCCGCCGGCCTGATCGGCGGCACCGAGGAGACCACCACCGGGCTGCTGCGCCTGCGCCGCCTCGAGGCCGAGGGCGCCCTGCGCTGTCCGGTCCTGGCGGTCAACGAGGCGCTCGCCGAGCGCACGCTCAACGATCGCTACGGAACCGGTCAGTCGGCCCTCGACGGGATCCTGCGCGCCGCCAACCTGCTGCTCGCCGGCCATACGCTGGTGCTGCTCGGATACGGCTTCGCCGGTCGGGGCATCGCCCAGCGCGCCCGCGGCGCCGGCGCCGCCGTGATCGTTTGCGAGGTCGACCCGCTGCGCGCGCTCGAGGCGCGCATGGAGGGCTACGAGGTGATGCCGGCGCTCGACGCCGCCGAGCGCGGCGACCTCTTCGTCACCGTCACCGGCTCGCGCTCCGTCCTGCGCCGCGAGCACTTCGAGCGGATGAAGGACGGCGCCGTGCTCGCCAACGCCGGCCACTTCGACGTCGAGGTCGACCTCGCCGATCTACGCACCCTCGCCACCGGCGGCGTCACCGCCGTCCTGCCGCTCGTCGACCAGTACGACCTCGGCGACCGCCGTCTCAATTTGCTCGCCTCCGGCCGCGTCGTCAACCTTGCCGCCGGCGAGGGCCACCCCGCCGCGGTCATGGACGTGTCCTTCGCCCTCCAGGCGCTCGCCGCCGAGCACCTCGCCCGCAACCGCGACACGCTCGAGCCCGGCGTCCTCGACGTCCCCCGCGCGATCGACGACGAGGTCGCCCGCCTCAAGCTCGCCGCCCTCGACGTCCAGATCGACACCCTCACCCCAGCCCAGGAGGACTACCTCCAAGGCTGGCGCCCCGCCGGGTCCTAGTTTCCAGTGGCCGAGATATCGTTTATGCAGCAGGCGATCTCCCGGCGGCTGCCTAGTCAGCGTTCGTCAGCACCCGAGATGCACGGGCGATCCGGACCGCCGTCAGCCTCGCCGCACGGGGAGAGGTGTCGCTGTGGGTCGAGACGAGGTAGCCGTGCCGGCCCTCGTTCCACATCACGAGGGTGTGGCCGCCGTGGATGCCGCCGTGGGGGTAGGGCGGGGCCCTGAGGATCGCGGCTCGCAGCCCACGTACGCTGGTCGTCCCGACGCGACGGGTGGGTAGCGAGACGACTTCCGTGCCGACGACTCGCCCGCCCTTGGCACTCGCGTAGACCGGCACCGCCTCGCGCCGGGTCGTCACGCGAAGTAGCTTCCCGCCCCCCTCGAAGCCGGGTGGGAACCGCCTTTGCTGTCCTCCGAGCAGCACGTGGAAGACCGGCGACCGGAGGCCGAAGCCGTCCTGCGCCTCGAGCAAGTATGCGACGTCGCTCCCGTAGAGGCGCAGGCGAACCTTCCTCGGTTGCGACGCTTCGGGCCAGCCGGTGGGACAGAGCACCTCGAACGCCGCGACGTCCGCAGCCTCGCGACAGCCGGCGGCCACGCCTGGCGGCGCCGGGGGCAGCGAGTTGCCTCGGGACCTCTCCTGCCCACACCCGCCCAGCAGGGCCACGGCAACAGCCATCCACGGGACGCGACGACCAACGGCTACGCCTAGCGCTCGAGCGAATAGGACAGCCAACGGTCGTCTCGCCTGCCGCCGACGCGGTCATAGACCGCTTGGGCGCGAAGGTTGTCCTTGGCCGTCTGCCACTGCAGGGACTGCCCGCCCCGCTCGCGGACCCTCCGCGCGCACTCGGCGATCAGCTCGTCCGCCGCGCCGTCGCCGCGTGCGTCCGGATCGACGAAGAGGTCGTTCATCACGCCGATCCGAGCTGCCGACGACGTCGACCAGGTCCAGAAGACCGTCGCGAAGCCGACCGCCCGTCCAGACACGTCCCGTGCGACGAGCTGGAACCCCTCGCGCACCGGATCCGCGATCAGCGCCTTCGACATCGCTGTCAGCGCCTCGTCGCTCGGAGCGACCTCGTAGAAGTCGCAGTACCCGCGCATCAACGGCAGCAGCTCCGCCAGGTCCGAGTCGCCAACCATGGAGATCGCAGCCACGGCCCCCGACCCTAACTCCTGGACGCCGCTTCCGCGGGTGGCGACGGTGGTGCTTATCCGCGCGGAGCTTGCGAGCACGGAAAGCACACGGGAGACAGGACCCGCGGCCACCGACGCTCGAGCCCTGTCCTGTACGGTCCCGCGCCGATGAAGGCGATGGTCCTAGCAGCCGGTCTCGGCACCCGTCTCAAGCCGATCACCTACGAGCTGCCGAAGCCGATGGTGCCGGTTCTCGACCGGCCCGTGATGGCGCACATCGTGGGGATGCTCGAGCGTCAGGGCTTCACGGATCTGATTGCGAACCTCCACTACTACCCGGACACGATCCGCGACTACTTCGGCGATCGCCTGAGCTACCGCTTCGAGGAGGAGCTGCTCGGCACGGCCGGCGGCGTCCGCAACGTCGCGGACTTCTTCGGCGACGATCCCGTCGTCGTCGTCTCGGGCGACGCCCTGACCGACACCGATCTGAACGAGCTCGTCGAGCGCCACCGCAGCGCGGGCGGCATCGCGACGCTCACCGTCAAGAAGGTCGAGGACACGCGCGAGTACGGCGTGGTGATCCACGACGCCGACGGCCGCATCCAGGGATTCCAGGAGAAGCCCGATCCCGCCGAGGCGCTCTCGGAGCTCGGCAACTGCGGCATCTACTGCTTCTCGCCCGAGATCTTCGACTACTTCCCCGACGGCCCGTTCGCCGACTGGGCCAACGACGTCTTTCCGGCGCTGCTCGAGAACGACGTCCCGTTCCACGTCCACGAGATCGACGACTACTGGAACGACGTCGGCTCGCTCGGCGAGCTGCGCCAGGGCACCTGGGACGCGCTCGAAGGCAAGCTCGGGCTCGGCGTCACGGGCGCGCGGGTCGCCGACGGCGTGACCGCCGGAGACGGCACCAGCCTCGACGGCGTCGAGGTCGTCGAGGGGCCGGTATGGGTCGGGGCCGGGGTCTCCTTCGGCTCCGGCGTCCGTCTGATCGGCCCGATCGCGATCGGCGACGGCGCCACGATCGGCGACGGCGCCGCCCTGCGCGACACGATCGTCTTCCCCGGCACCGACGTCGCCCCGGGCGAGATCCTGATCGGCGCCATCCACGGCGGCGCCGGCATCGTCGACCGCCTCCGCCCGCTCGACGCCCTTTCCTAGCCCGCTACGGACACCCTGGAGACCGATCGGACGATCGTGCACCCCCTGGTGTGCTCAACATTCCAACGGCGTCGCTAGCGTCCAGCGGAGGCGCGCAGCCGGACCGGTCCTACGGTCAGGTGGCGGGGTCTAGCGGGAGCGAGGTCCGGTGAGCACCGCAGCTTTTTCCATCCGCTCGCGGCGTTGCTGGTCGATCTCGGACTGGGTGAGCATGCGCGAGAAGAGGAACGCCAGGGCGATCACGAAGGTCAGCGACTGCTCGACCATCATGATCGCGCCGCCGGCGTTCTGGTCGTTGACGGCGCTGAGGCCCCAGATTCGCGGCACCTGCTCGTAGAAGGGGTAGAAGACGCTCGACGACCAGGTCAGGTAGAGCCCGAGCGCCGCCAGCCCGAACTTCGCCGCGCCGATGTAGCCGAGCGTCTGGAAGCCCTTGAGCGGACGGCGCATCGGCACCGGCTGGACCAGCGGCCACCAGACGCAGACGCCCGCGGTGAAGAAGGAGGCGTGCTCGAGCAGGTGGACGACGGGGTGCTCGAGCGCCGCGTCGTAGAGCGCCGGGACGTGCCAGAGGTACATCAGCGACAGCCACAGCGCCAGGCCGGTCCACGGCGAGGCGAATGGCCCCAGGCGGCGCTCGACGGTCATCAGGCGGCGCGTCGCCGGGCGCATGATCACCCGCGACAGGGAAAGCAGCAGGAGCAGCGGGGCGATGTCGCCGAGCAGCACGTGCTGGGTCATGTGCGCCGAGAAGAGGTAGTCCTCGCCGAGCCCGTCGAGCGGTGAGGCGACGGCGATCAGCAGCGCCAGCACGCCGGCCGTGAAGGCGAGCGCCTGCGGCCAACCGGCGCCGCGCCCATTCTCCTCGCGGCGGGCGGCGCGGAAGCGGCGCACGTAGACGAGCACGAGCAGCGCGATCGGCGCCAGCACCCCCGGGTCGGGCAGCCAGTGCAGCTGAGGGTCGGTCGCACCGACGAGCACGCCGTTGTCGCCGAGCACGCGCACGATTGTGTCACCGGCGCGCCGCCGGTCGGCGGGCCGCGGCGAGCATCGAGAGATGCGACCGCTGGACGCCGTCCTCGGGCTGCTCGCCCCGCCGCTCTGCTGGTCCTGCGGTCGGGGCGCTCGCCCGCACGACCCGTTCTGCCGTGACTGCCGGACGCAGCTGCGCTGGCTTCCGCTCGGCCCTGTCGAGATCGCCGGCGTCGAGCTCTGGGCGCCGCTGGCGTACGAGGGCCCGGCGCGGGCCGTGGTCCGCGGGCTGAAGTTCCATGGCGCGACCGCGCTGGCGGCGCCGATGGCCGCCCAGATCGTCGCCTGCGCCCCGGCGGGCACGCTGCGGCTGCCGGCGAGGCTGGTCCCGGTTCCGCTCCATCCCCGCCGCAGCCGCGCGCGCGGCTTCAACCAGGCGGAGCGCCTGGCGCGGGCGATCGCGCACCGCACCGGCATGCGCGTCGACGACTGCCTGGCGCGCCGCGGTCCGCCCGGCGCCCGGCAGCTGGGGCGCGGGCGCGAGGAGCGGCTGAGCGGCATCGCCGGCGCCGTGAGGCCGCGTCCCGGAGCGCGGCTTCCCACGGCCGCCGTGCTCGTCGACGACGTGGCGACCACCGGCGCGACGCTCGCCGCCTGTGCCGCGGCGCTGCGGGCCGGCGGGACCGAGCGCGTGGTCGCCGTCGCCTACGCGCGCACGCCGGGCAGATGACGGCCGCAATTTCCGCGCACGAAGGTCTTGGTTGCCGCCCTTTGGGGCACTACTATCCGAAGCAACTCCAAGCGATCCGGGAGGCCGCATGCGCATCGCCATGAAAGGGCGCAACGTACCGGTAGACGACGGGCTCAAGGAGCGGGTGAACAAGAAGTTCGCCAAGGTCGAGAGACAGGTGTCCCCGCTGGCGGACATGGAGGTGGAGCTGATCGAAGAGCGCAACCCCTCGATCAGGGACTCGCAGGTGGTCGAGGTCACGCTGTACCTCAAGGGTGTGACGCTCAGGGCCCGCGAGGCGTCGGAGAGCATGGCGCGCTCCGTCAACCTCGTCGCGGAGGACCTGGCGCGCCAGGTCAAGCGCCACCGCGAGAAGCGCCGCAAGCGCAGGGAGGCGCGCAGGACCTCGCCGCGGCTCGCATAACGGGCGGCCGCGCTCGCGCGCGACGTTCGGTGACCCGGGATGGATCCCGAAGGCTCGGGATCCATCCCCGGTGACGCTGCCCCATTGCTAGGCTCGCCCCTATGTCGATTCTCGACAGAGCGCTGCGCGTCGGCGAGGGCAAGAAGTTCAAGCAGTTCGAGAAGCACGTCGCCCGGATCGGGGACTTCGAGCCCGAGCTGGAGCTGGAGTCCGACGACGAGCTGCGCGAGCGCTACGGCCGCCTGCGCGAGCGGGCGATCGCCGGCGAGCCGCTCGACGAGCTGCTGTTCGAGTCGTTCGCGGTCACCCGCGAGGTCGCGAAGCGGACGCTCGGGCAGCGCCACTTCGACGTCCAGCTGATCGGCGGCATGGTGCTGCACGACGGCTCGATCGCCGAGATGAAGACTGGCGAGGGCAAGACGCTGACCGCGACGCTGCCGATCGTCCTCAACGCGCTCGCCTCGCGCGACGCCGACGGCAACCCGGTCTTCGGCAAAGGCGTCCACCTCGTCACGGTCAACGACTACCTGGCCCGCCGCGACGCGCTCTGGATGAAGCCGATCTACGACGGGCTCGGGCTGACGCTGGGCATCCTCCAGTCCGACGAGCGCGACTGGGACAACAAGCGCGCCGCCTACGAGGCCGACATCACCTACGGGACGAACTCCGAGTTCGGCTTCGACTACCTGCGCGACAACCTCGCCACCGACATGGCCGAGAAGTCGCAGCGCGGCCACGGCTTCGCGATCGTCGACGAGGTCGACAACATCCTGATCGACGAGGCGCGCACGCCGCTGATCATCTCCGGCCAGCCGGAGCAGGCCGCCGACATCTACTACAAGTTCGCGAAGCTGGCCCCGCGGCTGGAGCCGGGCAAGAAGCCCGAGGGGCTGGAGGCGAAGTCGAAGGCCTACGTCGCCGACTTCGACTACGAGTTCGACGAGAAGTACAAGACCGTCGCGATCACCGAGCGCGGCGTCGCCAAGGCCGAGAAGTTCCTCGGCATCGACAACCTCTACCGCGCCGAGAACGGCCACCTCGTCAACCACCTCCAGCAGGCGCTGAAGGCGGAGTCGCTCTACAAGCGCGGCGTCGACTACGAGGTGATCGACGGCCAGGTCAAGATCATCGACGAGTTCACCGGTCGCATCCTCGAGGGCCGGCGCTGGTCGGAGGGGCTGCACCAGTCGGTCGAGGCGAAGGAGGGCGTGGCGATCCAGGAGGAGAACCAGACGGTCGCCACGATCACCTACCAGAACTACTTCCGCCGCTACGACAAGCTCGCGGGCATGACCGGCACGGCGATCACCGAGGCGACCGAGTTCATGAAGATCTACGACCTCCAGGTCGTCGACATCCCGACCAACCGCCCGATGGCCCGGATCGACCAGAACGACCAGATCTACAAGACCAAGGGCGGCAAGTGGAAGGCGGTCGCGAACGCGATCCAGGAGCGCCACGACCGCGGCCAGCCGGTGCTCGTCGGGACGATCTCCGTCGAGGTCTCAGAGACGCTGTCGGCGGAGCTGAAGCGGCGCGGGATCGAGCACGCCGTCCTCAACGCGAAGCCCGAGTACGCCGAGCGCGAGGGCGAGATCATCGCCGAGGCCGGACGGCCGGGCGCGGTCACGATCGCCACGAACATGGCCGGTCGCGGCGTCGACATCAAGCTCGGCGGCAACCCCGAGCACCTGACCGAGCTCGAGCTGCGCGGCAAGCACGAGCCCGACACGCCGGAGTACGAGAAGGCGTGGGACGAGACGCTGCGCCGCTACGAGGCCAAGGTCGCCGACGATCGCGAGAGGGTCGTGGAGGCCGGCGGGCTGTTCATCCTCGGCACCGAGCGCCACGAGTCGCGGCGGATCGACAACCAGCTGCGCGGCCGCTCCGGCCGTCAGGGCGATCCCGGCGAATCGCGCTTCTACCTCTCGGCCGAGGACGACCTCGTGCGCCTGTTCGCCGGCGACCGGATCTACCGCATCCTCGACCGGCTCGGGCCGACGAGCGAGGAGGGCGACGAGGCGCCGATCGAGGCCGGGATGCTCTCGAAGCAGATCGAGGGCGCCCAGAAGAAGGTCGAGGAGCAGAACTTCCTGATCCGCAAGCGCGTGCTCGAGTACGACGACGTGATGAACCAGCAGCGCGAGATCATCTACGAGTACCGCGACCGCATCCTCGACGGCGAGGACATGTCCGAGACGGCGCGCGAGCAGCTCGCCGAGGTCGTCGAGAGGATGGCCGGCCAGTACCTGGCGGGCGACTTCGCCGAGGAGTGGGACCTCCCGGGCCTCTACACCCAGCTCGAGCAGATGTACCCGGTCGGGATCGACCTCGCCGACCTCAACGCCCAGCAGGTCGACCGCGCGGCGCTCGTCGAGGAGCTGCGCACCGACATCGTCGAGGCCTACGGCGACCGCGAGGAGGAGCTCGGCGGGGACCTGATGCGCGCCCTCGAACGGTTCATGCTGCTCCAGATCATCGACGAGCGCTGGCGCGAGCACCTCCACGACATGGACTACCTGCGCGAGGGCATCCACCTGCGCGGGTTCGCCCAGATCGACCCGCTCGTCGCGTACAAGAACGAGGGCTTCGACATGTTCACCGGGCTGATGAACTCGATCTGGGAGGAGTTCGGCCGCTACATCTTCGTCGTCGACGTCCAGGTCGAGGGTGCCGACGGCGCCGCCCGTCGCCAGACCTGGGGCGGGGCCGGCAACGGCAGCTCGACCGCGTCGTTCAACTACGCCGGAGGGACGGCGGCCGACCAGCCGAGCGCGCTGAGCGCGGCGGCGCGGGCCGCGGCGGCCGGCGGCGCGCCGGCCGGCGTGCAGAACGCCGCCGACCTCGCGCTAGAGGACGTCCAGGCGCTGCCGCAGGTCGAGACGCGCGTGGTGGCGGACGAGGACCGGATCGGCCGCAACGACCCGTGCCCGTGCGGCTCCGGCAAGAAGTACAAGAAGTGCCACGGGGCCTAGCGAGCGTCCGATGACCGGGAACGCCACGACGATGTGCCATGGCGCCTAGCGCCACTGGCCTCCGCGACCAGCTGAAGCTGCTCGCGGACTACCTTTGACCCCGCTTCGCTGAGCGAGCGCGCCGCCGCGCTGGAGGATCGGATGGGCGCGGAGGGCTTCTGGGACGACCAGGCCAGCGCCGCGAAGGTCTCGGCCGAGCACGCCCGCGTGCAGCGCCGGCTCGACGAGTTCCGCACGCTGGAGTCCGACGTCGGCGATCTCGAGGAGCTCGAGGAGCTGGCCTCCGAGGACGAGTCGATCGCGGCCGAGGTCGCGGAGCAGCGCGCGTCGATCGACGCACGGCTCGCCGCGCTCGAGGAGGCGCGGCTGTTCGCCGGCGACTACGACGCCGGCGACGCCGTCGTGACGGTCAACGCCGGCGCGGGGGGGACCGACTCTCAGGACTGGGCCGAGATGCTGCTGCGGATGCTGATGCGCTGGGCCGAGAGCCGGGACATGTCGGTCGAGCTCAAGGAGGCCAGCGAGGGCGAGGAGGCGGGCCTGAAGTCCGCCACCTTCACCGCCGCGGGCGAGAACGCCTACGGGCTCTTCTCGGCCGAGAAGGGCGTCCACCGCCTGGTCCGGATCTCGCCGTTCGACTCGGCCGCGCGCCGCCACACGGCCTTCGCCGGCGTCGAGGTCGCCCCGCTGGTCGAGGACGCCGTCGACGTCGAGATTGAGCCCGACGACCTCCAGATCGACACCTACCGCGCCTCCGGCGCCGGCGGCCAGCACGTCAACAAGACCGACTCCGCCGTGCGGATCACCCACCGGCCGTCCGGGATCGTCGTCCAGTGCCAGAACGAGCGCTCGCAGACCGCCAACAAGGAGACCGCGATGAAGATGCTGCGCGGCAAGCTGATCGAGGCGGAGGAGCGCCGCCGCGCCGAGGAGATCGCCAAGGAGCGCGGCGAGGCCCAGGACGTCGGCTGGGGTTCGCAGATCCGCTCCTATGTACTGCACCCGTACACGATGGTCAAGGATCACCGCACGAACGTCGAGATCGGCAACGTCCAGGGCGTCCTCGACGGCGATCTCGACGAGCTGGTGCGCGCCGAGCTGCTGCGCCGCGCGGGCGCCGCCGACGGCGACGGCTAGCCTGGCCGGCCCGGGGCGCGCGCCGCGCCTGCGTCGCGGGCGGGCGTTGCGTACAGTCGCCGCCATGCGCGAGCTGATCGCACGGGCCCTCGCCGAGGACGTCGGCGCGGGCGACCTCACCAGCGCCGCGGTCGTGCCGGCGGGCAGCGGCGCCGGCGCCGCGATCGTCGCCAAGGCGAGCGGCACGGTCGCCGGGATCGACGTCGCGGCGGCGACCTTCGAGGCGGTCGATCGAGGGCTCGAGCTCGAGCGGCGCGCCGCCGACGGCGATCGGATCGAGCCGGGCGGCGAGCTGCTCGCGGTGCGCGGGGACGCGCGCGCGATCCTCGCCGCCGAGCGCGTCGCGCTCAACTTCCTCGGCCGCCTGTCCGGCATCGCGACGCTGACGGCGCGCTACGTGGCCGCCGTGGAGGGAACCGGGGCGCAAATCCTCGACACCCGCAAGACGACGCCGGGCCTGCGCGCGCTCGAGAAGGCCGCCGTCGTCGCGGGCGGCGGGACGTCGCACCGCTCCGGCCTCTACGACGCGATCCTCGTCAAGGAGAACCACGTCCGCGTCGCCGGCGGCGTCGGCGAGGCGGCTCGACGCGCCCTGGCCGGAGCGCCGGAGGGCGTACAGGTCGAGGTGGAGGTCGAGAGCATGGCCGAGCTGAGCGAGGCGCTCGACGCCGGCGTCGAGCGGGTGCTGCTCGACAACATGGACACCGCCGCGCTGAGCGCCGCCGTCGAGCTCGCCGCCGGACGGGCGACGCTCGAGGCCTCGGGCGGGATCGGGCTCGACGACGTGCGGGCGGTGGCCGAGACGGGGGTCGACTTCGTCTCGATCGGCGCGTTGACGCACTCCGCTCCGGCGCTCGACGTGAGCCTGCTGTTCGAGCCCGAGGCCTGAGCGGGCTACAATCAAGGGGCAGTCCGTGGCGCTCCCCCCGAGCGCGGACGTTCATTTCGACACCGAAAGAGGTTCGAAACATGCCGGCCCAGTCGATTCCCACCACGGGAGCCGCACCAGTACAGCTGCTGGAGCTGGAGAACATCCCTGCCCTGAGGGACGAGGTCCGCGCGCTCGCCGAGGAGCGCAACGCCGTCATCCTCGCGCACAACTACCAGCTGCCGGAGATCCAGGACGTCGCCCACTACGTCGGCGACTCGCTCCAGCTCTCGCGCCAGGCGGCCGCCGACGGCGCCGAGGCGATCGCCTTCTGCGGCGTCCACTTCATGGCCGAGACGGCGTCGATCCTGTCGCCCGACAAGACGGTCGTGATCCCCGACCTCGACGCCGGCTGCTCGCTCGCCGACGCCATCACGGCCGACCAGCTGCGCGCCTGGAAGGCCCAGCACCCCGGCGCAGTCGTCGTGATGTACGTCAACACGACCGCCGAGGTCAAGGCCGAGACCGACTATTGCTGCACCTCCTCGAACGCCGTCCAGGTCGTCGAGCACGTCTGGCGCGAGCACGGCGATGACACCGAGATCCTGTTCGGCCCCGACATGTGGCTCGGCGCCTACGTCGAGAAGCAGACCGGTCGTCGGATCCACGTCTGGGACGGCGAGTGCCACGTGCATGCGGGCATCCGCCCGAGCGACATCGCCGACACGCGCGCCGAGCACCCCGACGCCGAGTTCATGATCCACCCGGAGTGCGGCTGCACGACGCAGGTGATGGAGTTCGTGGCCGCCGGCGACGTCGACCCGGAGCGCACCCACATGCTCTCGACCGGCGGCATGCTCGCGTTCGCGCGCGACTCCGAGGCCGAGGAGTTCATCGTCGCCACCGAGACCGGGATGCTCCATCCCCTGGAACGGCAGAACCCGGACAAGCGGTTCATCGCGGCCAACCGAGCGGCCTCCTGCAAGTACATGAAGATGATCACGCTGCCCAAGCTGCGCGACGCCCTGCGCGACCTGCAGCCGGTCGTGAAGGTCGATTCCGAGATCGCCGCCCGGGCCCGCGTGCCGATCGAGCGGATGATCTCGATCACTCCCTGAGCAGCTAGATCCGGCGAGTACCGCAGCGACCGTGCGGAGCGCGCAGCCAGATCGGTCCTAGGGCTTGGTGCGGAGCTTGTCGGAGCTAGATCCGGCGAGTACCGCAGCGAGCGTGCGGAGGGCGCAGCCAGATCGGTCCTAGGGCTTGGTGCGGAGCTTGTCGGAGCGAGATCTGGCGAGTACCGCAGCGACCGTTACGGTTGGCGCATGAGAGAGCTGAACTTCGTCGAGCCGGGCCGGCTCGAGTGGCGGGAGGCCGACGACCCGAGGCTCGAGGCCGATCGCGAGGCGCTCGTGCGCCCGCTCGCGGTGGCCACCTGCGACCTCGACACGGGGGTGATCACGGGCCGCTTCCCCGTTCCGGGGCCGTTCGCCTTCGGCCACGAGTGCGTCGCCGAGGTGGTCGACGTCGGCGACGCCGTGCGGTCGGTGCGTCCGGGGAGCCTCGTCAGCGTCGCTTTCCAGATCTCCTGCGGCGAGTGCCCGACCTGCCGCGCGGGGAACTCGGGCAGCTGCACCGAGACGCCGCGGCTGGCGATGTACGGCCTGCCGCTGGGCGGTCACTGGGGCGGGTTCCTCTCGGACCTCGTGCGGGTGCCGTACGCCGACGCGATGCTGGTCGAGCTGCCAGACGGCGTAGCCGCCGGCGCCGCGGCGAGCGTCAGCGACAACATCGTTGACGCCTGGCGCACCGTCGGGCCGCAGCTCGAGGCCAACCCCGGCGCCTCGGTGCTCGTCTGCGGTGGCGCCGGCTCGATCGACCTCTACGCCGTCGCGATCGCCCGCGCCCTGGGCGCCGCGCGGGTCGACTACGCAGGCGGCCGCGACGACCGCGCCCGGGCGCTCGCCGAGCGGCTCGGCGCCTACGTGCTCGGCGCGGAGCTGCCCGAGCGGCTCGGCGCCTATCCGATCGTCGTGGACGCCAGCGCCCAGGAGGAGGGCCTTGCGTGCGCCCTTCGCTCCACCGGTCCGGACGGGACCTGCACCAGCATCGGCATCTACCCGACTCCGACCACGCCCGTGCCGCTGTTCGAGATGTACACGAAGAACATCACCTTCGTCACGGGGCGCGTGCACGCGCGCGAGGCGATCCCCCAGGTGCTCGAGCTGATCGCCGACGGCCGGCTCGATCCCGAGCCCGTGACCAGCCGCCACGTCGGCTGGGAGGACGCCGCCGAGGCGCTCGCCGAGCACCGCGAGAAGCTCGTGATCGAGCGCGGCGCCTGCGGGAAGACGTCGTGAGCGAGCGACTTCGACGGGAGAGCCCCGTGATCGAGCGCGGCGCCGGCGGGGCATAACCCGGACGGTGGCGCTCAACCGCCTCTACCCACGCCCGGGCGAGACGACCGCCGAGGAGCTCGTCGCCCAGCTCGACCTCGGCTCGCGGGCGCCGGCGGAGCGCCCCTACGTGGTCGTCAACATGGTCTCGACGATCGACGGGCGGGCGGCGCTCGACGGCCACACCCGTGGCCTGAGCAGCCCCGAGGACCGTGGGCTCTTCCACCTCCTTCGCGCCGCCGGCGACGCCCTCCTGGTCGGGGCCGGCACGGCTCGCACCGAGCGCTACGGCGAGGCGGTCAAGTCCGACGAGCTGCGCGCCGCTCGCGAGCGTCACGGCCTCGACCCGGTCCAGCCGACGGTGATCGTCTCGGGCCGCCTGCTGCTGCCGTCCGACCTGCCGCTGCTGCAGGCCGCGGGCGCGCCGGTGATCGTCGCGACGGCCGCCGACCACGACCTCGAGGGCGTCGAGGCGGACGTCACCTACGAGCGCACCGGCGACGACCTCCGGCTCCTGCTCGCCCGCCTGCGCTCCGAGCACGGCATCCGCTCGCTCGTCTGCGAGGGCGGCCCCACGCTGCTCTCGTACCTGCTCGCCGCCGGCCTGATCGACGAGCTCTTCCTCTCGATCGCCCCCCAGCTCAGCGGCGGCGGGGACGAGCCCACGATCGCGACCGGTCCCGCCCTCGCCGAGCCCGCCGACGCCGAGCTCCTCTGGATCTGCGAGTCCGACGGCGAGCTCTTCACCCGCTGGCGGGTCGGGCGCTAGGGGTCTCGACCTCCCTTCGACCTCGAGTGGACTATTGACCGGGCTGGGGCCCAGTCGAAGTTCCATTCGGTCGCGAACGGGGACACCCGCCGCTGCAACGCGCCCTGCAGAACCTGCACGTGGTGTTGCACTTGCAAACGCCGCGGCGGCCGACCGCTATCAACCGTGACCGCAGATGGCCCACGTACGTACTCGCAAGCGGCCGGACGTCAGTCCGGCGGCGCCTCCGCCCGCGCCTTCCGGCGACGTTCCCGTCGTCGAGCTGCGCGACGTCTCGAAGGTCTACGACGGCGGCTCGGTCGGGCTCGAGCACGCGTCGATGCGGATCGGCCGGGGCGAGTTCGTCTTCCTCGTGGGCGCAACCGGCTGCGGCAAGTCGACCTGCATCCGCCTGCTGATGAAGGAGCTCGAGGCGTCCAGCGGCGAGGTGCTGATCGCCGGCAAGAAGCTGAGCGAGATCGACCGCTCGAAGGTGCCGTACCTGCGGCGCAACATCGGGACCGTCTTCCAGGACTACAAGCTGCTGCCGAACCGGACGATCTACGACAACGTCGCCTATTCGCTGCAGGTGATCGGCGAGCAGCGCGACGAGATCCGGCGCAAGGTGCCCGACATCCTGCGCCTCGTCGGCCTCTCGACCAAGCTGCACAGCTATCCCGACGAGCTCTCCGGCGGCGAGCAGCAGCGCGTCTCGATCGCGCGCGCGTTCGTCAACCACCCGCCGCTGCTGCTCGCCGACGAGCCGACCGGCAACCTCGATCCCGAGACGTCGATCGGGATCATGCAGCTGATCTACCGGATCAACCGCACCGGGACGACCGTCGTCGTGGCGACCCACGACAAGGAGATGGTCGACAAGATGCGCCGCCGCGTGATCGAGCTGCGCGAGGGCCGGATCATCCGCGACGAGCTGTCCGGCCTCTACCGCCCGGACGAGTCCACCACCGAGTTCGCGATCCGCCTGCGCGGCGAGCTCGGCGTCGGCAGCGAGGGCCACCCCAACTAGCCATGACCTTCGGATTCTTCCTCAAGGAGGCCGTCCGCGGCCTGTCGCGAAACTCGGCGCCCGCCCTCGCGGCGATGCTGACCGTGCTGCTGACCGCGCTCGTGCTCGGGGTCTTCATCCCGATCGTTCAGGCGACGACCGGCACCGCCAACGAGGTGCGCGACCGCGTGGTCGTCAACGTCTACGTGGCGGAGGACGCGACGCCGGCCGAGCGCAGCCAGCTCGCCAAGGCGCTCGAGAACACGAGCAACGTCAAGGCGGTCGAGTTCGTCTCCAAGCAGGAGGGCCTCGCCGAGGCGAAGCGCAAGAATCCCGGCGCCTTCGAGGACGGCACCAAGCTGCTCGGCGAGAACCCGCTGCCGGACATGTACCGCGTCGTCCCGGACGACCCCGACGAGGTCGGGTCGATCGTCGATCGCCTCGCGCCCGTCGGCGCCGACGGCGTCAGCGAGCCGTCGCTCGCCGCGATCGACGAGGTCCGCAACAAGGAGGACGACACGGAGAAGATCCTCTCCGCCACCGGACTGGTGAAGATCCTCACCGCGGGGCTGATGGTGCTACTCGTGTTCGCCTCGATCGCGCTCGTCGCCAACACCCTCCGGCTCTCGATCTTCGCGCGGCGACGCGAGGTCGAGGTGATGAAGCTCGTCGGCGCGACCAACTGGTTCATCCGCTGGCCCTTCGTGATCGAGGGCGTGATCGTCGGCTTCATGGGCGGCGTGCTCGCGGTGCTGCTCCTGACGATCGCCAAGGAGACGTTCATCGACCCGCTCGGCGATCGCTTCGCGCTGCTGGCGTCGCCCGACACGATCGACTTCCCGCTGCTGATCGTCGTGCTGCTGCTGGCCTGCATCGCCGTGTCGGCGATCGGATCGGCGATCACCCTGCGGCGCTTCCTGCGGGTCTGACCCCCGTTCCGGGGACCGCCGCGGCCTGTCACTACCCTTGACGGCTGGCCGTACCCCTCCGCGGCCGCCTTCACCCATGAGCTCCCTCGCAAAGACAGCAGTGGCGATCCTGGCCGCCCTTGCGCTGCTGGCCGGCGGCATCTGGCTCGGCGGGCACCCGGAGGAGCTGCCGGACCGCTTGCGCGAGGCGCTGGTCAAGGACGACCGGGCGCTGCGCGCCGAGATCGAGGACGCGATCAAGGACGACTTCTACAAGCCCGTCGACGACTCGCAGCTCGAGGCCGGCTCGCTCAAGGGCGCGGTCGAGGGCCTCGGCGATCGCTTCTCGAACTACCTGACCCCCAAGGAGACCGAGCAGTTCCAGCAGTCGGTCGACGGACGCTTCGAGGGCGTCGGGATGAACGTCGACCAGGACAAGCGCGGGCTGCGCGTCCTCAACGTGTTCGAGGACTCGCCGGCGGAGCGGGCCGGGATCGTCAAGGGGGAGTTCATCACCGAGGTCGACGGCCGTTCGATCGCCGGGCTGTCGTCGGACGTCGCGACGGCCCGCATCAAGGGGCCGGCCGGCTCGACCGTCTCGCTCGAGCTCGTCGACCCCGAGACGTTCGAGCCGCGCACCGTGAAGGTCAAGCGCGAGCGGATCGTGGTTCCGGTCGCCAGGGGGCGGATCGTCGAGCGCGACGGCCGGAAGCTGGGTGTGGTCGAGCTGACGAGCTTCAGCGAGGGCGCTCACGGGCTCCTGCGGCGCGAGATCGACGAGCTGCTGGCTAAGGGCGCCGACGGCATCCTGCTCGACCTGCGCGGCAACGGCGGCGGCCTGCTCGACGAGGCGGTCCTGGTCGGATCCATCTTCATCGAGGACGGGCTGATCGTCTCGACGAGGGGCCGCACCCAGCCGGAGCGCGAGCACGAGGCGAAGGGGGACGCGATCGATCCCGACATCCCCGTCGTCGTGCTGGTCGATCGCGGCTCGGCCTCGGCGTCGGAGATCGTCGCCGGGGCGATCAAGGACCGCAAGCGCGGCACCGTCGTCGGCACTCGCACCTTCGGCAAGGGCGTCTTCCAGGAGGTCCAGCCGCTCTCCAACGGCGGCGTCCTCGACATCACCGTCGGCCAGTACTACCTGCCGAGCGGCGAGAACATCGGCAACAAGGGCGTCAGGCCGACCGTCCGCGCGAGCGACGACGTGGACACCGAGCGCGACGAGGCGCTGCCGCGCGCGCTCGACGAGCTCGCCGAGAAGCTGCCCGGGCCGCGTTGACGCCCGACGGGCGGGGGCAGGCGCAGCGTGCGCGCCGGGCGCGGGTCGAGCTGCCGATGGTCGCGGTGCTCGCGCGCCGCGGCAGGATGCTGGTCGCCGAGCCGCTGTTCGAGCCGGGTGGCGGGCGGATCGAGGTCGCGCGGGGCAAGGGCGGCGAGGGCGACGTCGTGTTGGTCGGAGCCGGCAAGCGCGGCGCGCGGGTGCTGCGGGTCGTCGGCAAGCCGTGGGTGGCCCGTCACGTCGTCGAGGCGCTGATGCTCGACCGTGGCCTGCGGCGCTCGTTTCCCCGCCGCGCGGAGACCGAGGCGCTGGAGATTGTCGGGGGGCTCACGCCCCCCGTGCCCCCCGCGGCACCTGGCCGGCCGGCGGTGGATCGCTCGAAGCTCGGCGCGCGCACCGATCTCACCGCGCTTCCCACCTTCACGATCGACCCCGACGACGCCCGCGACTTCGACGACGCGATCTCCGCGGAGGGGGTCGACGAGGGCCTCGTCCGGCTGTGGGTCCACATCGCCGACGTCACCGCCTACGTGCGGCCCGGGTCCGTCCTCGACCGCGAGGCTCAGCGGCGCGGCAACAGCACCTACGTCCCGGGCGCCGTCGAGCCGATGCTCCCCGAGCTGCTGTCCAACGGCGAGTGCTCGCTGCGGCCCGGGGAGGATCGCAACGCCGTCACCGTGGAGATGGACGTCGCCGGCGTCGACGTTCGCCGCGTGGCGTTCCACCGCTCGCGCATCCGCTCCGACGCGCGGCTGACCTACGGCCAGGTCGATGAGGTCTTCGCCGGGCGCGCTGCTGCCGAGCGGCCGTGGGCCGAGCCGCTCGACGCAGCGCGCGGCGTCGCACGGGCGCTGCGCCGGCGCCGTGAGGAGCGCGGATCGCTCGAGGTCTCCTCGTACGAGCCGACGTTCGACTTCGACGCCGAGGGCAACGTCGTGGGTGTGCGGCAGGACGTCGAGACCGAGGCCCACACGCTGATCGAGGAGCTGATGATCCTCGCCAACGAGCAGGTCGCCGCCTACCTGGCCGACCGCAAGCTGCCGACCCTCTACCGCGTGCACGAGAAGCCCGATCCGCCGGCGGTCGAGGCGATGCTCGCCAAGCTCGCGGCGCTCGACGTGCCGACACCGGCGGCGCCGAGGCACATGAGCCCCCAGCAGGCGGCCGACGTGGCAGCCGAGGCGTCGCGGATGGCGGCCGCCTACTCGCGCGCGCACGGTCGCGGCGCGGCGGCCTTCGGCTCGCTGGTGCTGCGCTCGCTCAAGCCCGCCTACTACACGCCGCGCAACGTCGGTCACGCCGGCCTCGCCTCGCCGCGCTACTGCCACTTCACGTCCCCGATCCGCCGCTACCCCGACGTGATCGCCCACCGCGCGCTGCTCGCCGGCCTGGGACTCGACGACGGCGCACCGAGCGCCCACGAGCTCGACGAGATCGGCGTGGCCTGCAGCGCGGCCGAGCGCGCTGCGATGAAGATCGAGCGCACCGCCGACGACATCTGCCTCGCCTTCTTGCTCGAGCGCCGTTTGGCGGAGGAAGACGGTCGGGGGGCTCGCGCTCCCCGGGCCCCCCGCGGCACCAGTCAGGTGCGCGAGGGTGCGCTGGCGAGCGAGCCGCGCGTGTGGGACGGCGAGGTGGTCGGCCTGATCTCGAAGGGTTGGTTCGTGCGCTTCGGCGACGAGGGCTTCGAGGGGATGCTGCCGGTCCGGCGCGTGCCGGGCTGGTGGGAGCCCGACGAGCACGAGAGTCAGCTCGTCGACTCCGACTCCGGCCGCGCGATCCGTCTCGGCGACGCGATCCGCGTCGAGGTCGCGCGGATCGACGCCGTGCGCGGGCGCGTGGACCTCGACCTCGCCGTGTAGCGTCGGGACCGCGATGGCGAAGAAGGGCAAGCGCAAGGCGGCGGCCGGCGACCTCGCGACCAACCGCCAGGCGGCGTACCAGTACCACCTGCTCGAGAAGCTCGAGTGCGGCGTGATCCTGCAGGGCTCCGAGGTCAAGTCGATCCGCGACGGCGGCGTCCAGATCAAGGACGCCTACGCGCACATCGACAAGCGCGGCGGCGTATGGCTGCACAACATGCACGTCGCGCCCTACCTGCCGGCCTCGCGCGAGAACCACGAGCCCGAGCGCCCGCGCCAGCTGCTGCTGCACGCCGGCGAGATCGAGCGCCTCGTCGCCGCGACCGCGCAGAAGGGCCTCACGCTCGTCCCGACCCGCGTCTACCTCAAGGGCCCGCGCGTGAAGATCGAGATCGCCCTCGCCCGCGGCAAGGACCAGGGCGACAAGCGCCGCGACCTCAAGGAGAAGGACCAGAAGCGCGAGATCCAGCGCGCGCTCGCCGAGCACGGCCGCTGACCGGGGACGAGCTGCGCCGGTCGGGCGCGCAGCACTTCGTCAACACCGCCTCCAACGCGAAGACCTGCTCTGACGACCGTGTTCGCGCCCGTCAGCCGTCGGAGCGTGCGAACAGCGCGATCATCGCCGACTGCACGAACCGCGGCGGGAAGGTCATCACCGTCTCGTCGCGGTGGCGTGCGAGGAAGCGAGCGCCCCATCGCGCGCCGCGCAGGTTGCGTGGGATCCCACCCCGCATGAACAGGCCCTTCTGGGCGGCCGCCGCGCTGTCGGTGAGGAACTCCCGCAGATGAAGGGCGGGGATGACGCGACAGCGGGCGTGGACGGTCTCGCCGCCGGTGTTCTTCAGCCCGTGCCTGGTCCCGGGCATGACGGGGACCTCGCCGTCGCTCGGCCGTAGGACGCGCTTGGTCTTGCCCACCAGAACCTCGACCTCGCCCTCGACGACCGACCAGTACTCCTCCTGGCGGGGGTGGAGGTGGGGCGGCAGCTCGCCACCCGGCTCGAGCCACGTGTCGACGATCAGGTTCTCGCCGTCCGGTGTGAAGGCGTGGCGGGCGCGGTGGACGGGATCGTGTACGGGCTCCGTCGTCATGGGGAAGGCCTCCTTCGCCTGCGGTGCGGTTGCCTCCGACAACCTAGTGCGTGCTCGAGAACGGCCGCGCCCGGGCGTGTCGTCCTACGGCGGGGTCCACGTCGGCGCGCGGCGGCGGGCGTCGCTCAGTGAAGCGTCTCGCCGCGCTCGAGCATCGCCACGAATTGCGCGATCCGCCGGGCGCGAGTCTCGGGGCGCTTGGCGTCGTGGATCCGATACAGGACCGCGTAGCGGTTGGCGCCGGTCAGCGTCGCGAAGAACTCCTTGGCGGCCGGATTGGCCTCGAGCGCCTGGCGCAGGTCGTCCGGCACCTCGATCGTGCTCGGGCTCGCGTACGCGGCCTCCCAGCGACCGTCCTCCTTGGCGCGCTCGACCTCGCGCCGTCCGGCCGGGCGCATCGCTCCCTGCTCGATCAGCCGCTCGGCCTTGTCGCGGTTGATCCGCGACCACCTGCTGCGCGCCCGCCGGGGGGTGAAGCGCTGGATGAAGAACTGCTCATCGACGCCCCCGCGCTGCCCATCGATCCAGCCGAAGCAGAGGGCGATCTCCAGCGCCTCGGCGTGGGTGACCGTTTCGATCCCGGAGGCCTTCTTGGCGATCTTGACCCAGATGCCGTCCGAGCGCTCGTGCTCCTTCTCCAGCCATGCTTCCCAGGCGTCCTTGGAGGCGAAGGGGATGATCGGCAGGTCGTCGCGTGACATCCTGCGGGTCAGTCAAGCAGCCCGCTTTTCCTCATCGTTTCCGGCCGAGCCACGAGGTAGCATATCTGCATGAACTCACATGGAGGAAAGCCAAAGCCCAAGACCACTCCCGACCCACTGGCCGAGCTGAGAGCGCGCGGCCTCGTTCGAGCGCCGGACCTCCCCAGGCAGCGCAGTCCGCTGAAGAAGGTCAAGTCCTCGGGGCCGGTCTCCGACTTCGTGACGGAGCAGCGCCGATGATTGCGTACTTCGATACCTCGGCACTGGTAAAGCGCCTGTTCGAGGAGCCCGGATCGAACATCGCCGATGAGCTTTGGGGGAGCGCCGACACGATCGCCGCAAGCGAGCTCGTCTATCCCGAGACGAGGGCAGCCGTGGCTGCCGCTCACCGTGCTGGCCGTATCGATGGGGCCCGCCTGCGGGAGACCATCTGCGCACTGGAGAAGATGTTTCGCTCGGTGGACGTGGTACGGCTCGACGGTGCACTGGCCAGCGTGGCGGGGCGCCTGGCCGAGCAGCATGGACTGCGCGGATACGACGCGATCCATCTCGCGTCGGCGCTCACTGTCCCTGTCCGGCGGGTGGTGATGGCAACATGGGATCGCGATCTGTCGGTAGCCGCGGCTGAGGCCGGCTTCGCGGTTGTTCCGCAGGAGGTGTCCCACGCCTCTGGCTGAGCGGATGAGCAACGCTAGACTTACCAGTGCCTCTACGGGGACGACAGGCTTCGACGTGGTCGGTCCGTGGATGCAGTCGCGAGTCGAGGTCGCCGGTAGGCCTCGTTAAACAACCGGCAAAACCATAGTTGCGGATGAGAATCACTCGTTCGCGCTCGCTGCCTAGTTAGATCTAGCCAGTGAGCTGTCGGCCTCCCCTCGGCCCGTGGGGGAGATGTTCGGCATCAGAAACGGGCTCGCCCCCGACGTGCGTCTCTGGCGCCGGGGGGACACAACACAGAGGCTGGTCCCGAGCAACCCGGCCGGTCAGGCTAGCTCGGGACGAGAACAGAGGGCCGGCTACGCTCGTAGAAGCTGTATTCGCACGACCGCGGACGTGGGTTCGATTCCCACCGTCTCCACTACGACAGCTAGACGCTCCAGTTTCGAATAGGGACTGGAGCGTCATGCTGCTCGTCCTCATGGCGGAGCGCTTCGACCTAAGCGACGACATCGAGCGCCAACGACGCGAGCGTTACCGCCAATCGCGATGTGGACCAGCCCGCTCGTCTGTCAGCATCGAGACTCGGCTACAGCCGACACTGGCTGCCGCTCGCTGAACACCGCCGGCGCTGCCAGTAGGGCTTCAGCTTGGTGTCCGGTGGGGGTCGCAGGATGCGCTGGTGAGCAAACCAACCAGCGGCTTCGAGCTAGGAGCCTTACAAGCGGCCGTGAGGCGTGCGCACGCGGAGCAGAACGCTCCACTGAAGCCAGAGGAGAGGTCGCGCCCATATAAGCCACTGGACCGCTTCTTCTCTGACGAGGATTGGATCCTCATTCGCCAAGGGGCGAGTGCGGTAAGACGGGAGTATCCGACTGTCTTCAGGCTGTTCGCCAGCGAGCGGACACTCATGCCAGTGATGGTCCGACTGGTCGTGGAGGCAGGCGACGACGACTTGCCGTTCGAGGACTTGGTCGCGCAGCTCAAGGCGCATGCCGCCAGCAAGGGTCCGTGGCTTGTCGGCACGCCCCTAGCGAACGTGACGCTCGCCGAGGCTTTCGTCCCCATCAACGAACGCACCGCCTTGGTGCGGCCGATTCAAGAGCACGACTGGTCGCCCTGGGAAGACAGCGATGACTCCTCCATGGAGATCTACAGGCACTTCGAAGACGGGATGAGCTCGCGTCCGCGGTGGCTGCAGGCCAATTCTCTCTTGCTCGCCGACCTCGATACTCGCCATGGTGCTGTTCTGCTGACGGTCGAGGACGGCACTGCTGAGGTTGCTCTTGATATCGGGAGGACGCGAGCCCGATACGCCTTGGCCGTCTGGACTGCGCTACGGGGCCCGGGTCGGTCGGAGATATTCCCAAGCGTCGGCTACTGGGCGCCGCAGCCCTACATCGATGTAGGGCAGCTCATCAAGGAGCACCACCCTGGTCACTTCAGCTCCAAAGGGCGGACTGAGAGTCGGCGTATCCACACGGCGGAGTACGCCTTGCCGGAGGACATCACCGAACTGTCGCTGCCCTTCAAGATGATGGACGCGGCGCCCAAGCACCACGCCGCTCGAGCCCTACTCAGCTCAGCGTGGGCTTTTCACTGCGCTATGCGCTTCCCCAGCGAGGTCGAGATGACCGACCGCTTGTTTGGTATCTACACGGCGGTAGCCGCATTGTGCGAGCAGGAGGGCATCTTCGATGACAAGGCGGTACTCAAGCGCTGGCGCGCGGTCCGAGACCACTTCGACGTCTGGGAAGAGCTAACCCGTACCGGGGCCAGCCGAGACGACCTCGTAGCTGCCGAGAGGCGGCTCGGGGACATTCGCAACATCGCTGCCCACGGTGCCGACTCCGTACTAGTCAACCTCGGATACCCGACAGAAAGGACCCGGCTTTTCCGTGGCGGGCGAGAGCATGCGGGCGACTACCTAGCCCCTTCCCTTCTCTACTCAGAGCTGCATCCGCTTCAATGGTCGACACGGCGAGTCCTGCAGCACCTACTCCCGGCCATGTCGAAGGCGGACTACGACGATGAAGCCTTCGAGCGATGCTTTGTCAGGCGCAACCCGTAACCCCGATGCTCCTAAGCACTGGTCGAACGCGGACGTGTCCAGCTACCGGACACCGTCTTGCGACTTGTTGCCGCGGGTCGACGCTCACGTCCATCAACTTCGAGCGTCCCTCGTCGTTATGGTGATAGCCATCTCCGGACCAATAGCAACTTCGCGGTGATGCGCCGAGTCGTCGTCGTGATTCTCGGGCTGTCGGCCTCGCTGCTTGCCGCGAATGCGGCGCTCGCCGCCGGATCCGATGCCAAGCTGGCCATGAAGCACCGGCCGATCCTGCGCTTCGACACTGCCGAGCGTTGGCGACCGTTGGAGATCGAGTCGTTCCTCGCGGAGTCGGCCGCGTCAGACGGACGACACCGCATCTGTCCTACCGACGACCGCTGCGATGTCGTGGTCCGTCGTTCCGGGCAGCTCTTCAGCGGCTCGGTGCTCGATATCGCCGGGGAGGGCCGAGAGGGGCGCGACTACGGCACTCCGAACGCTGGCGGTTGCGCGCGCCCGAGTGGCGTGGTCGATTGCAACGCAGGCCCGCGCAGCGCGATCTACTACCGCGTGTCGCATTCCGGCAGCCGGACGCTGATCGACTACTGGTGGTTTCTGCGCTTCAACGACTTTCCTCGCGCCGACCTCCTGAAATGCCGCAACCTCGTCTTCGTCGGAGTCATCAGCTGCTCCGATCACGAGGGCGACTGGGAGGGGGTCCGGGTGGTGGTGACGCCAGGTAGGTCCAGGTGGCTCGACGTCCGCTTCGACGCACACGGCCGGTCCGAGCGCTACTCGCGCCTTGCCGTCGAGAGCGTGGGAAGTCGACCGGTGGTCTACGTCGCCGAGGGCACACATGCGGCGTACCCGCGCCACTGTGACGGTCGCTACTGCCCCCAGACGGGTGTGCGGCTACCCGATGCCGGCGCGGACGGCAGCCGCAGCTGGGGGCGCAACACGGCCGCCGCGTGCCGCCGGACCTGTCTGCTGCCGCTCCCGCGTCGGGGATGGGCGAGCTGGACGGGTCGATGGGGACGATCGTGCAGCAGCGGAGGTTGCGTCCGCGTGGACGGACCGCGCTCGCCGGGCCGTCAGCCGCACCGCTCGCTGGCTTGCGTCTCGCGCCGGACTGCCTTCGAGCCGGTGAGCGCCGGCCGCGCGGCGCTGATGGCGGCAGAGTACCGCCGCCATCCAGCGTCGCTCTGCCGCCGTGGCTCCTAGACCTCAGGCCGCGCGGCCGGCTGCTCCGGCGGTCAGCCCATGGCTTGCCTGGCCAGCGGGGCGTAGCCGCTGCTGTGGCCGGTCCGGTTCGGGTGGTAGCTCTCGCCGATCGGGTTCGACAGGCCGTTGATCCACTCGGTGCTCGAGCAGACGGCGTGCCCGACGAACGGCGGGATCGCGTCCTTGAAGACGAAGTTCGCTCCGGCCGCGAGAGCCCGGTCACGTGTCACGTCGCGCAGCAGGTCCGCAGTCTGGTTCAGGCGAGTCATCTCCGTGGAGCTGAAGAACGTGCCGGCGTTGCAGTCCACTCCCATGAAGAGACGGGGGTAGGACAGCACGATCACGGTCGCGCTCGGAGAGCGTGATTTGATCGCGTTGTACACGTTGGTGAGCTGCCCGGGCAGCGTGTTGCGGATGTAGTTCTGGGCGGTGTCGATCGAGCCGCCGCAGTTCGAGAACCACGATGGCTGGGCGCACTCGGTGATCACGCTCGAGAAGCCGGCGTCGTTGCCGCCGATCGTGATCGTCACCCATCTCGTCGTGCTCGTCAGGCTCGACACCTGGTTGTTGAGCACATCGCCGGTCCGTGCGCCCGAGCAGGCGGCGAACACCAGATCCGTGTTCGGGCGCTGAACGTCGACAAGTGACGGATACGCGTACACGCTCCTCTGGCATCCGGAGTCGAAGTACGTGCGGGTGCCGGTGCCCGACGAGTAGCTGTCGCCCAACGCGACGTACTGCTCGCCCGCAAAGGCCGTGCTGCTGCCCGTGAGCGCCAGTACGACGGCGACGCAGGCCCCTAACGAGAGCTTCCTCATGCCCCTCTCCCTCCAATTGAGCTGCGGTTGTCCGTTAAGCACTATCCGCTACGCGCTCCACTTGCAAGGCCGCGAGTGTCGGCGATCTGTCGAACGGGACGCGCCAGTCGGTGTACGTCCTACGGTCGCGATTGACTGGCGACAGCAGCTGGGCAGTTGCAATCTAGGAGAGGAACTCGTATGCGTGGTGGAAAGGGTTGGCTGGCTCCGTTGACGGGCCTGGCATTCGTCGTGCTGGCGATCGTCGCTTTCGCGATCGGCGGTGAGCCGCCGGACGTCACAGAGGACTCGACGAGGGAGATCGTCGACTTCTACGTCGACAACAAGGATCAGCAGCTCATCAGCGCCGCCCTCGTGGCGATCGCCGGAACACTGTTCGTGTTCTTCGGTGGAGTGTTGCGGCGCGTCCTGCGCGATGCGGAGGGCGAGGGCGGGATCCTGTCGGCGGTTGCGTTCGCGGGCACGATCATCTTCACGGTGGGCGTGGCGATCGACGGCACGATCTCGTTCGCGCTGGCCGAGACCGCCGACGACATCCGCCCGTCTGCCGTGGAGGCGCTGAGCGCCCTCTGGAGCAACGACTTCCTGCCGTTCGCAGTGGGACTGCAAATCTTCCTGCTCGCGGCGGGGTTGTCGATCGTCCTCCATGGGGCCTTGCCGAAGTGGCTGGGCTGGATCGCCATCCTGCTCGCCGTCGTCGCGGTTACCCCGATCGGGTTCGCCGCCTTCCTCGGCGGAGGCCTCCTGATCGCCGTGATCAGCGTGATGCTGGCGCTGCGAGCCAGGAGCGCCCCCGGCGCGACCACCACCGGCGGCGCCGTCTAGCCCGTGCGCGGCGCTGGCGACCCGCGGGTCGTCAGCGCCGGCCGCTGATCCAGTCCCAGGCGCGGCGCAGCCGCGCCTGGAGCTGGCTCTCGACCGCGTCACCGGGCTGGGCCTCCACCACCGCCGGGCGCTCGTGCGGCTCGTACAGCGCATCGCGTTCGATCGAGAGCAGCACGCCGCGCTCGTGCAGCTCGGCGATCTGCTCGGCGTCGGCGAACAGATGGCGGCCGGGCAGCGGCCGCGTATGGACGATCACGCCGTCGAAGATGTCCTTCGCCAGATCGGCGAGGACGTGCTCGACGACGCCGACGCGCTCACGGCGGCGATCGAAGACGGGCGTCCCCTCCTCGAGGGCGAGATACGCGATCGGGGCACCGAGGTCCTCCACGAGGCGAGGGTACCCGTCCGCGCTGGCCGCGACGTTCACCGCATGCCTCGGACCGGCGCCGGCGAGAGGGATAGCGTCAGGCGATCGACCGATCCGACGAGAGGCTGTCCGATGGCTGAGCTGACCGACAAGCAGGAGCGGCTGTGCGATCAGTCCCCCTGGGACTTCTCCGACCTCAGCGCCGTCTTCGTCAACTGCACGCTCAAGCGATCGCCCGAGCGGTCGCACACCGAGGGGCTCGGCGACATGTCGAAGGCGATCATGGAGCGCAACGGGGTATCGGTCGAGGTCGTTCGGGCGATCGACCACGAGATCGCCGTCGGCGTCTATCCGGACATGACCGAGCACGGCTGGGAGCGGGACGAGTGGCCGGCGATCTTCGAGAAGGTGATGGCCGCCGACATCCTCGTGCTGCTGGCGCCGATCTGGCTCGGCGAGAAGTCGTCGGTCTGCACGCAGGTCATCGAGCGGCTCTACGGCAACAGCAGCCAGCTCAACGACGCCGGCCAGTACGCCTACTACGGCCGCGTCGGCGGCTGTCTGATCACCGGCAACGAGGACGGCGCCAAGCACTGCGCGATGAACGTCCTCTACTCGCTCCAGCACCTCGGCTTCACGATCCCGCCGCAGGCCGACGCCGGCTGGATCGGGGAGGTCGGACCGGGCCCCAGCTATCTCGATCCGGGCTCGGGCGGGCCCCAGAACGAGTTCACCCAGCGCAACACCACCTTCATGACGTGGAACCTGCTGCACATGGCGCGGATGCTCAAGGACGCCGGCGGCATCCCCGCGCACGGCAACCAGCGCTCCGAGTGGGACGCCGGCTGCCGCTTCGACCACCCCAACCCCGAGCACCGCTAAGGCGCTCGGAGCACTCGCTCAGGCGGGCCAGTCCGAGACGAAGATGTCGAGCGTCAGATCGGCGCCGTCGCCGGCCGCGTAGCCGTCGAGGTCCGTGATCCCGGCGGCGGCGAGGACCTCGTCGTCGATGAACGTCTTGCCGGAGGCGGCGGCCGGCTCGCGCCTGAGGATCTCGAAGGCGGCGTCGGCGACGATCGCCGGGGTGCGGCTCGCGGCCATCGCGGCATCGCCTCCGAGCAGGTTCTGGACCGCCGCCGTGGCGATGATCGTGCGCGGCCAGAGGCAGTTGGCGGCGATCGTAGGCTCGTCGGCCGCGACGCCGAGGGTGATCATCGACATGCCGAACTTCGACACCGTGTAGGCGGAGTGCCCCTTCAGCCAGCGCTCGTCCAGCGACAGCGGCGGGCTCAGGGTGAGCACGTGCGCGTGGTCGGACTCGCGCAGGTGGGGCAGGCAGGCCTGGGTGAGGACGAAGGTCCCGCGGGTGTTGATGTCGGCCATCAGGTCGTAGCGCTTCGCGGGCAGGTCGCGCATCGGCGCGAGGTTGATCGCGGAGGCGTTGTTGACGCAGACGTCGATCCCGCCGAAGCGCTCGACGGCCTGCTCGACCGCGGCGGCGACCTGCTGCTCGTCGCGAACGTCTCCGAGGATCGGCAGAGCCTTGCCGCCTGCCGCCTCGATCTCCGCCGCTGCGGTGTGGATCGTGCCGGGCAGCTTCGGATGCGGCTGGTCGGTCTTGGCGATGAAGGCGACGTTGGCGCCCTCGGAGGCCAGCCGGGTGGCGATCGCCAGCCCGATCCCCCGGCTGCCGCCGGACATGAAGACTGTTCTGTCGCTGAGCTCGCCCATGGACGACGCAGCCTATGGCCTACCGTGCGCGCTCAGTCGAGCAGTCCGACCTGGCGCAGGATCGAGACCGAGTCCGAGTAGACGTCCTTGCGCTTGATCAGGCCGTCCTCGAAGGGGATCACGTCGAGCCCGTCCCAGGCGATCGTGCGTCCGGTCGGCGGCGCCTCCAGGTTCCCGCGGCGCATCGTGTTGACGTGCGTCGCGGTCGCCGTCCACTCCTGCACGACCAGGCCCTCGCGCACGTACAGGCGCCGCGTCGCGAACTCCATGTCGGGCCAGGCGCCCATGATCCGCTCCAGGTGCTCGCGCACGGCCTCGCCCTGAGCCGACTCGCCGGCCGTGTGGTTGTGGAAGACCATGTCCGGCGCGTGCATCGCCATGGCGGCATCGACGTCGTGCGCGTTCCAAGCCGCGTTGTACCGCTCGATCGCCTCCGTCAGCGCCTCGATCCCATCACGCTCGCTCATCGGGCAACTCTAACCCTGGCCGCTTGCGACGGGCCAGAAATTCGCGCGATTGGATGAGAACCGTCACGGAAGCGCGTATCCTTACATCACTCGACAGGTAAGGATAATGATGGACGTCATGGCTCGCCTCTCATCCAAGGGACAGCTCACGATCCCCAAGCCGGTGCGAGACGCGCTTGGGCTGAAGGAGGGCGACCGCGTCCTGTTTCGCGTCGAAGGCGAAGGGGCGACGCTCGCCCGTACGCCGGATCTCCTCGACCTCGCCGGTGCCGTTCCAGTCCCTCCTGAGAAGAGGGGAACTCCCTGGGACGAGGTTCTGAGACAGACATATGACGACGTGACTCGGCGCCATCGGTGACGGCCTTCGTCGATACCAACGTCCTCCTGCGTCACCTGACGGGCGAGCCGGCCGATCAGGCCGTCGCGGCTGCACGGCTCCTCGCAAGCAGCGAGCGGCTCTTGCTCCCAGACCTCATCGTGGCCGAGGCGGTCTACGTTCTCCAGTCCTTCTACAGGCTCGAGCGAGTGCGAATCGCCGATCTGATGCGCAGCGTAATCGCCTTTCCGTCGATCGTCGTGCTCGACGGACTTCTTCTCCTGAGGGCGCTGGAGCTCTACGAGCGCGAGAGCCTCCACTTCGCCGAGGCCTATCTGGTCGCGAGCGCCGAGATCACCGGTGTCGCGGCCGTCGCGTCGTTCGACCGCTCGATCGACAGGGTCTCGACCGTTCGCAGGCTCGAGCCCGCGGCGTAGCGACGCCGCCGAGCTACGACGACTCACTTTTAGTAAGCTCGCCAGCTCCGTCCGCTGACCCCGCCCTCAGGAGACTCGCAGATGACCACGCTCAAGAACGGCCGCTCGAAGGGGCTCGCCCTGGCCCTGCTGGCGATGACGCAGTTCATCGTTGTCCTCGACGCCTCGATCGTCAACGTCGCGCTGCCGTCGATCGGCAGCGACCTCGACTTCTCGCAGGAGAACCTCTCGTGGGTCGTCAACGCCTACACGCTGACCTTCGGCGGCTTCCTGCTGCTCGGAGGGCGCCTCGCCGACCTGCTCGGCCGGCGCCGGATGTTCATCGTCGGGCTGATCCTGTTCGGCATAGCCTCGCTGGCCGGCGGCCTGTCGACCAGCGAGGGGCAGCTGATCGTCGCGCGAGCCGTCCAGGGCCTCGGCGCGGCGATCATCTCGCCGGCGGCGCTGTCGATCGTCACGACGACGTTCGCCGAGGGCTCGGAGCGCAACAAGGCGCTCGGAGTGTGGGGCGCGGTCGCCGGCGCCGGCGGCGCGGCCGGGGTGCTGCTCGGCGGAGTGCTGACCGAGTTCCTCGGCTGGGAGTGGGTGCTGCTCGTCAACGTGCCGATCGCGCTGGTCGCGGCCATGCTCGCGCCGCGCCTGCTGATGGAGAGCCGCCACCCGACCGCGACCACCTTCGACGTACCGGGCGCCGTGTCGGTGACGGCCGGCCTCGCGCTGCTCGTCTACGGCCTCGTCAACACCGTCGACGCCGGCTGGGGCTCGGCCGAGACGCTGATCGTGCTCGGCGCGGCGCTCGTGCTGCTGGCCGTGTTCGTGGCGATCGAGTCGCGCACCGAGCATCCGCTGATGCCGTTCTCGATCTTCCGCCTGCGCACGCTGACCGGCGCCAACATCGTCGGCCTGCTCGTCGGCATGTCGCTGTTCTCGATGTTCTTCTTCATCTCGCTCTACCTGCAGCAGGTGCTCGGATATGAGCCGCTGGAGGCGGGACTCGCCTACCTGCCGCTGAGCGCGCTGATCATCATGAGCGCCGGTGGGGCTTCTCAGCTCGTGACGCGGCTCGGCTTCAAGCCGCCGTTGATCGCGGGCATGCTGCTGATCTCGGTCGGCCTGCTGTGGTTCTCCCAGGTGTCGGCGCCCGGCGGCAGCTACGTCGGCGACGTCCTGTTCCCGTCGATGATCGTGGCGGTGGGCCTCGGCTTCGCCTTCGTGCCGGTCACGATCGCGGCCGTCACCGGCACGGCGCCGGGCGAGGCGGGCCTGGCCTCGGGGCTGATCAACACCTCGCAGCAGGTCGGCGGCGCGCTCGGCCTGGCGATCGCCGCGACGGTGGCCAACTCGACGACGGCCGGCGCGTTCGCGGACGGTGAGCGCAACCGGCTGGTCGCGCTCACCGAGGGCTTCCAGGACGCGTTCCTGATCTGCGCCGCGTTCGGCATCCTCGGCGCGATCCTCGCCGCCGTGCTGATCTCCTCGCGCGACAGCCGCGAGCACGCGCGGGCCGCCCAGCGCGGCGAGGTCGATCCGGTCCCGGCGGCGTAGAGCCCGGGACCAGCCGGCCCGCGCCCCAGGGCGTGAGGGCGGGGCGCCGCAGCTCGAGTGGAAGGTTGACTGGGCCCTGGCCCCGTCAATCTTCCACTCGTTCGAGAATGGGCGCTCAGGGCCCAGTCAACCTTCCACTCGTTCGAGAACGGGCGCTCAGGGAGGGGCCTGGGGCCGCGAGGCCTGGTCGCGCCTAGACGCGGCCGGTCGCCTGGCGCCGCCGGCGGGCGAGGGCGTCGACGATCACGGCGGCGAGCAGCACCGCGCCGGTCACCATGAACTTGACCGACGACTCGAGCGCGAGCAGGTCCATGCCGTTGGAGATCGAGCCGATCACCAGCGCGCCGAGCAGCGCGGTCCAGACCGAGCCGCGACCGCCGAAGAGGCTGGTGCCGGCGATCACCGGTCCGGCGATCGCGAGCAACAGGAAGTCGCCGGCGCCGGAGGACTGGTTGACCGCGAGCAGCCGCGAGGCGGCCATGATCCCGCCGATCGCCGCCATCGAGGACGCGATCGCGAACACCACGATGCGGATCCGCTTGACCTTGATCCCGGCGCGCCGCGCCGCCTCCGCGTTGCCGCCGACCGCGTAGATGTGGCGGCCGAAGGTCGTCTTCGTGGTGACGAACTGGAAGAGGATCACGAAGCCGACGAAGATCAGCGCCGCCAGCGGCAGCCCGCGGTCCTCGTTGAGCACCGCGACGGCGATCAGGATCGCCGCGGCCGCGACGGCGAGCCGCGCCACCACCACGCCGAGCGATCTGACGCGCAGCCCCTCGCGCGCCTTGCGGCGCCGGTCGAGCAGCGTCACGGCGGCGTAGACGGCGATCCCGACGATCGCGATCACCCATCCGGCCGCGCCCTCGTAGAAGGTGCTCGTCAGGCCGGTGATCTTCGGGTCGGTGATGTTGAGGGTGCCAGTGGTTCCGAGCACCTCGAGCTGCGCGCCCTGCCAGGCGAGCAGGCCGGCGAGCGTCACCACGAACGACGGGATCCCGAACGTCGTGAAGATGGATCCGTGGAAGGTGCCGATCGCCGCGCCGACCGCGATCCCGGCGGCGATCGCCAGATACGGCGACCACCCGTGCCTGACGCTCAGGACGCCGACGATCGCGGCGCACAGCCCGCTGACCGCGCCCACCGACAGGTCGATCTCACCGAGCAGCAGGACCAGCACGACGCCGACCGACACGAGCCCGATCGCGGTGATCTGGAGCAGCAGGTTCGTCAGGTTCGTCGCAGTGAGGAAGCGGTCCTCCTGGCTCTGGAAGATCGCCCAGATCACCGCCAGGACGACGATCACGCGCAGCTCGCCGAGGTCGCCCTCGACGAAGCGCCTCAGGAAGCTCCCTCCGCGCCCGGGCTGCTCCTCCTGGCCGCCCGGCGCCACCGGCGGCTGGGCTACCGCTCCGGCCTGCGTGCTCATCGCCGCTCCTCCGTCGCACGGTCCCCGCCGTCGCCGGCCGCCCCGGCGCTCGCGGGCGGCCCGAGGTCCCCGGTCGTCGGATCGCTGGCGCCGGTGATCGCCCCGACGATCTCCTCGTTGGTCGTCTCCCTGGCGTCGAAGTCGCCCGCCTTGCGGCCGAGCCGCAGCACGAAGATCCGGTCCGCTACCTCGAAGACGTCGGCGAGGTTGTGGCTGACGACCACGACGCCGTGGCCGTTCTCGCGCAGCCGCTTGATCAGCGCCAGCACCTGAGCCGTCTGGCGGACGCCGAGCGCCGCAGTCGGCTCGTCGAGCAGCACGACCTTCGGATCGCCGAGCAGCGAGCGAGCGATCGCCACCTGCTGGCGCTGACCGCCCGACATCGTGCCGACCTCCGAGCGGACGTCGGTGATCGTCACCGCCAGGTCGTCGAGCAGCTCGTGGGCCTGACGCTCCATCGACGTCTCGTCGAGCTGGCGGGTGATCGTCGCAAGCCCGCCGCTGCGCTCCTCGCGGCCGAGGAACAGGTTCTCGACCACGTCGAGGTTGTCGCACAGCGCGAGGTCCTGGTAGACGGTGGCGATTCCGAGGTTGACGGCGGCCGTCGGGGTCGAGACCCTCACCGGCTCGCCGCCGAAGAGGATCCGCCCCGAGTCGATGCCGTGGATGCCGGCGATCGCCTTGACGAGCGTCGACTTGCCGGCCCCGTTGTCGCCGACGAGCGCGACGACCTCAGCGGGCCGCACCTCGAAGTCGACGTCCTGGAGCGCCTGCACTGGACCGAAGCTCTTGGTGACCTTCTCCAGCGCCAGCACAGGCGCTCCGTCGTCGCTCACTGGATGCCGGCCTCCTTGCAGGCGGCGGCGTACTGCGCCGTGCAGATCTGATCCGGGGTCCAGAACCGGTCCTTGACGATCGTCTCCTGGATGTTGTCCCTGGTCACGGCGACCGGCGTCAGCAGGACCGAGGGGACCTGCTTCATGCCGTTGTCGACCTCGTCCTCGACCATGCCGCTCGGCGGGTCCTCGCCTCGGGCGACCGCGACGGCGAGCTGCGCCGCCTGCTCCGCCTCCGGCTTGATCGCCTTGTAGACCGTCATGTACTGCTCGCCGGCGAGGATCCGCTGGATCGCGGCGAGCTCGGCGTCCTGGCCGGTCACCGGGGTCGTCTTGGGATCGACGCCGTTGGACTTCATGGCCGCGATCGCGCCGCCCGCGGTGCCGTCGTTGGCGGCATAGACGCCGACGAAGCCGTCACGGCCGAGCGCCGTGATCGCCTGCTCCATCTCCTGCTGGGCCCTGTCGGGGCTCCAGTCGGGCGTGTCGTACTCCCTGCCGACCCTCAGGTCGCTGTCGTCGATGACGCTGTGCGCGCCCTGCTTGAACAGCTTCGCGTTGTTGTCGGTCGGCGCCCCGTTGATCATCACGATCGTGCCGTCGCCGTTGTCGTCCTGCTCGAGCCGCTCGACCAGGCTCTGGCCCTGCAGCCGGCCGACGCGCTCGTTGTCGAAGGAGATGTAGTAGTCGACGTCCGCGTCGGTGATCAGGCGGTCGTAGCTGATCACGGGGATGTCCGACTGCTTGGCGCGCGCCACGATCGAGCCCGCCGAAGCGGCGTCGACCGGGTCGAGCACCAGGACGTCGGCGCCCTTGGTGATCGCCGCCTCCGCCTGCTGCTGCTGCTTCGCCGCATCCTGGTCGGCGTTCGAGTAGATCAGCTCGCAATCCGGGCACTGGCTCCTCAGCTCACGCTCGAAGTTCGGCCGGTCCTGCGACTCGTAGCGCGCGGTCTTCGACTCGGGGAGCAGCAGCGCGACGCTCTCGCCGCCTCCTCCGCCTCCGGCCCCTCCGCCGCCTCCTCCGTCGTCATCGTCGCCACAGGCGGCGATCGCTCCTCCGCTCAACGCGAGCGCCGTCGCTACCGCGACTGCCCGCCACCTGGTGCTGGACGGCATGCGAGACCTCCTTGGTCCATGTGGGCTCGTATCTGGAGGCGAGCCCTTTCACGCACGCGTTACCCGCAACCCTGGGCTCCACTCCTCTTTCCCGATCCCCGCCGGGGGCGAGCGTCAAGCCGGTGGCTGGACGTCGTCGTCGAGCGCCGCGAGGGCCACGAAGAGGCCCACCGAGGCGGCGAGCATGAGTGCCACGCCGACGCCTCGCAGCCAGGTGTCGCTGACGAAGGCAATCGCCGCTCCGATCGCCAGGACGGAGGCGGCCGCCGGGACGGGCCCCACCGGCGCGGACGGCCGCGGGGTTGCCCGTGGCTGACGCGATCGAGTGGCCACGTCGTCCGCCCGCAGTGGCGCGGCGGGATCGAACCGCCCGCTCAGGACGAGCCGGAACAGGTAGGCGAGCGACGGCGCGAGGATCAGCAGGCCGGCGCCGAAGCCGATCAGCACGGCGTCGATCGTCGCGTCGCTCGCCGCCGCCTGCTCGACCGTCAGCCCCGGCAGCAGCAGCGGCTCCTGCGCCAGCGCCCAGCCGGCGACGATCGCCGTGACCGCCGCGGCCGCGGACACGCGCGCTGGCTCGTAGCGCCGGGTGGCGACGAGAGCGAGCGCCGCCACTCCCGCCAGCGCCGAGGCGACGAGCGCGACCAGCCCGGCCCCGCCCGTCAGGCCGTCGTAGAGCTCGCGCGCGTCGGAGCGCAGGACGAACGGGCCCGCGAGGGCGATCGCGCCGGCCACGACGCCCGCCACGAGCGCCCGCCCGCGGAACGCCTCGGCGACGTCGCGCGAGCCCATTCGCGTCGCGTCGGCGGCGAGGTAGACCGCCGCCAGGTACGCGGACGTGGCGACGGCCAGCACGCCGATCAGCATCGACGTCGGATTCAGCCAGCTCGCGATCTCGTCGCCCTGGGCGTTGCCGACCGGCACGCGGCCCGACGCGATGCCGCCGACCACGGCTCCGAGCGCGAACGGCGTCAGGAAGGACGACAGCGAGAACGTGAGGCTCAGCGCGCCCTCCTCGCGGGCGCTGGACACGCCGGCGCGCAGGGCGTAGCTCGCGCCGCGCAGGATCACGCCGATCGCCGCCGCGAAGAGCGGGATCGCGAGGGTCGAGGCGATCGATGAGAAGGCGGTCGGATAGGCCGTCCAGCACATCGTGAGCACGAAGATCAGCCAGACGTGGTTGGCCTCCCAGACGGGCGCCATCGCCCGGTGGGTGTGGTCGCGCAGCGCGGCCCCGCGCTCTCCGCGCGCGAACAGCTCCCAGAGGCCGGCACCGAAGTCGGCACCGCCGAGCACGGCGTAGGCGGCCAGGCCGATCAGCATCAGGACGACGGGAATCTCAGCCACCCGCGCCTCCCTCGCCGACCGCCGCCCCATCCTGCTCGAGCGGCCGCGCGGCCAGCCGTCGGAGGATCCAGAGGACCGCGGCCAGCACCCCCACGTAGACGAGCGCGAGCGTCGCGTAGCCGACCGGGATCCCGCCGGCGCCGGTGACCGCCGCCTCGGTGCGCATCACGTCGTAGACGACCCACGGCTGGCGCCCGACCTCCGTCGTCACCCAACCGGCGATCAGCGCCACCACCGAAAGCGGCCCGGCGACGACCACCGCGCGCCAGAACCAGCGCGACTCGGGCAGCCGTCGCTTGCGGATCCGCACCAGCAGGTACCAGCCGGCGATCGCGGCGAGCAGCGTGCCGATGGTCACCATCGTCAGGAAGGACGTGCGCACGATGCCGACGGGCGGCCGGTCGTCCGGCCGGACCGCGTCGAGTCCCTGGACGGTTGCGTCCGGGTCGTGGAACGCCAGCAGCGAGAGCAGGTTCGGGATCTCGGGCCCGCCCGGGACGGTGAACGGCGCGCCCTTCGTCGTCTCGCGCAGGTCCTCGAACGACGCCAGCTTCACCGGCTGCTCCTCGGCGACGACGCGCGCCGCCCAGTCGCCGACGATCAGTTGCACCGGAGCGGCGACGGCGGCGGCGGTCAGGGCGACGGTCAGCGCCGCGCGCTCGTAGCGTCCGCGATGGCCCTTCAGCCAGCGCCAGCCGTAGACGGCCGCGACCACGAAGCCCGCGACGATGTAGGCCGCGACGTACATGTGGACGACCTCGTGGGCGAGGTAGGAGTTGCCGAACAGCGCCTCCCAGGGATCGACGTCGACCGCCTCGCCGTTCTCGATCCGGAAGCCGCCGGGGCTGTTCATCCACGCGTTGACCGAGATCACGAAGAAGGATCCGGTGACCCCCGCGACGATCATCGGGACGCCCGTCAGCAGGTGCGTGCGCGGCGACAGCCGGTCCCAGCCGTAGACGTAGATCGCGATGAAGATCGCCTCGACGAAGAACGAGAACGCCTCGAGCGTGAACCCGAGCCCGAACACGTCGCCGAACGCGGCCGTGAAGCCCGGCCAGAGCAGTCCGAGCTCGAAGCTGAGGATCGTCCCGGTGACCACGCCGACGGCGAACAGCGCCAGCATGACCTTCGACCAGCGCCTCGCCAGCGTCCGGTAGACCGGGTCGCCGGTCCGCTGGTGGCGCCACTCCGCGAACACCACGAACGCCGGGAACGCGACCCCGAAGCAGACCAGCGGGATGTGCACGATGAACGACATCGCCTGCATCTGCCGCGCCTCCAGCAGGTACTCCTGCTGGACCGGACCGAACGCTGAGGCGGCGAGTAGGTCGAGCGGCATGGGTCGCGCGGCGAGCGTAGCGCGCGCATGGCCGGCCGTCGGTCGGGTATGGGCATCTGGACCGCGATTGAGGGAGACGACGACGATGGCCGAGCCGACCGAGTACGACCGTCAACAGGAGCGGCGACCGCCGCAGCACCAGCCGCGACAGCCCGGGATCCAGGCGGAGATGGAGCCGGAGCCGGTGACGGTGCCGGAGCACTACGTCGGCAGCGGAAAGCTCGAGGGCCGGCGGGCGCTGATAACCGGCGGCGACTCGGGCATCGGGCGGGCGGTGGCGGTGCTGTTCGCCATCGAGGGCGCCGATGTCGTGTTCGTCTACCTCGACGAGCACGAGGACGCCGAGCGGACGGTCGAGCTGGTCGAGGAGCACGGCCGGCGCTGCCTGCCGATCGCCTGCGACGTCCGCGACGAGGGCAACTGCCGCACCGCGGTCGAGCGAACCGTGGAGAGCCTCGGCGGGCTCGACGTGCTCGTCAACCACGCCGGCGAGCAGCACCCGCGCGACAAGTTCGAGGACATCTCCGAGCACCAGCTCGAGCGGACGTTCCGCACCAACGTCTTCTCGATGTTCTTCGTGACGAAGGCGGCGCTGCCGCACCTCGCGCCGGGGTCGGCGATCGTCAACACGACGTCGGTGACGGCCTACCAGGGCAACCCGTCGATGATCGACTACTCGGCGACCAACGGGGCGATCGTCTCGTTCACGCGGGCGCTCAGCAACCAGGTCGTCGAGCGCGGCGTCCGCGTCAACGCGGTGGCGCCAGGACCGGTCTGGACGCCGCTGATCCCGGCGACCTTTCCCGCCGAGAAGGTCGAGAGCTTCGGCGACCACGTCCCGCTCGGCAGGGCCGGCCAGCCGGCCGAGCTGGCCCCGAGCTACGTCTTCCTCGCCAGCGACGACTCCTCGTACATGAGCGGCCAGGTGCTGCACCCCAACGGCGGAGCCGTCGTCGGGAGCTAGCCGCGTCTCGCGGACGAGTGGAACCTTGACCGGGCTCTACCCCGGTCAAAGCTCCACTCTGTCCGAAGGGGTCAGTCGTCGTCGCCTCCGCCGTGGCCGCTGTTGTCGTCGTCGGACTCGAAGTCGTCGCCGCCGTGACCGGAGCCGCTGTGATCGTCGTCGTCGCCGCCGCGTCCATGTCCGCGTCCACGTCCCCGCCCGCGGTCGTCGTCCATGCCCGGGTGCGGCGTCGTGGTCGTGTTCGTGTCGCCGAAGTCGCCGGGGCCCTGGTCGGGCGTGCCGTCGTCGTCGGACGTCGTGGTGTCCTCGGCCGTGGTCGTGTCCTCCGCCGTGGTGGCGTCGTCGGTCGTCGTCCCCTCGACGGTGTTCGCCGCCGGGGCGCCCGGGTCCGACGACGGCGGCACCAGGCTCGAGCCGACGGCGACCGCCGCCACGAGCCCGAGGACCGCGAGTGCGAAGCCGGTTGCGTAGCGCATCTTGCCCATGTCGCTGCTCCTTCCGATCGGGTTGCCGTGCAAGCGTCGCGGCGCCGTCCACAGCGCTTCGCCAGCGGCCGGTAAGGAGTCGGTAAGGGATGTCGAGACCGCGCTCGGACGGGGCTACAGTTGGCACGTGGAACCGGCGGCGGGCCGCCCGCGCATCCTGTTCGTGGAGGACGAGCGCTCGATCTCCGAGCCGTTCGCCAAGGCCCTCGCGCGCGAGGGCTTCGAGCCGGTCACCGCCTTCACCGCGGCCGAGGCGCTCGCGCTCGCCGCACGGATGGAGTTCGACCTCGTGCTGCTCGACCTCAACCTGCCCGACGGCGACGGCCGCGACGTCTGCCGCGAGCTGCGGCGCAAGTCCGACGTGCCGGTCGTGATGCTCACCGCGCGCGGGACCGAGATGGATCGCGTCGTCGGGCTCGAGCTGGGCGCCGACGACTACGTCGTCAAGCCGTTCTCGAGCGCCGAGGTGATCGCCCGCATCCGCGCCGTCCTGCGCCGGGCGGGCAAGGGCTCGGCCACGCCCGCCGGGCCCCAGACGATCGGCGAGCTCACCGTCGATCCCGGCGCCCGGCGAGCGATCCTCGCCGGCGACGAGCTCGACCTCACCCGCCGCGAGTTCGATCTGCTCGCCCGGCTCGCCGAGGACGCCGGCAACGTCGTGACCCGCGACGAGCTGCTCGCGAGCGTCTGGGACGCGAACTGGTACGGCTCGACCAAGACGCTCGACGTCCACGTCGGCACGCTGCGGCGCAAGCTCGGCGACGACGCCGAGCGCCCGACCTACATCCACACGGTCCGTGGCGTCGGCTTCCGGATGGCCGAGCCGTGAGCCTCCGGACCGGCCTGCTGCTGGCGATGGCCTACGTGCTGCTGCTGGCGATCCTCGCGCTCGGCGTGCCGCTCGCGCTCAACGTTCGCGACCGCGTCGACTCCGAGGTCCGCTCGCAGGCGCGCAGCCAGGCCGACGTGGTGGCGGTCACGGCGTCCGACGCGATCGGCGACGGCGCGCCGGGGCTCGAGCGGCTCACCGCCTCGGCCGCGCGCTCGGTGCGCGGGCGGGTGGTGATCGTCGACGCGCGCGGTCGCGTGCTCGCCGACAGCGCCGGGTCGGCCGCGCCGCGCGAGAGCTATGCCGACCGTCCCGAGATCGCGGCGGCGCTCGACAGCCGGCCGTTCCAGGAGACCCGCTCGAGCGAGACGCTCGACGAGACGCTGCTGGCGACGGCGGTGCCGGTGCTCGAGAACGGACGGCCGATCGGCGCGGTTCGCGTGACGCAGAGCGTCGCGGCGGTCGATCGCGCGGTCTGGCGCTCGGTCGCCGGCCTCGCGCTGCTCGGAGCGGTGGTGCTGGCGCTCGGGCTCGGCGTCGGCGCCGTCATCGCGCGCCGCATCGCACGCCCGCTCGGCCGCCTCGACGCCACCGCCCGCCGGATCGCCGAGGGCGACCTCAACCGCCGCGCTCCCGTCGAGGGAACGACCGAGCAGCGCTCGCTCGCGCGGTCGTTCAACACGATGACGGGACGGCTCGCCGAGGCGCTCCACGCCCAGCGCCAGTTCGTCGCGGACGCCTCGCACCAGCTGCGGACGCCGCTGACCGGGCTGCGGCTGAGGCTCGAGGAGGCGCGGGCGGAGTCGCGCGATCCGGCGGCGCGCGCGGAGATCGACGAGGGCATCCACGAGGTCGACCGTCTGAGCGCGATGGTCGAGGAGCTGCTCGTGCTCAGCCGCGCCGGCGAGACGGACGCGCTGGCGGAGGCCGAGACGCTCGACCTCGGCGCCGCGGCCGGCGCGGCCGGCCGGCGCTGGGAGGGCCCGGCCCGCGAGGGCGGCGTCGACCTGACGGTGCGAAGCACCAACGGCGCGCGGCCCGTCCGCTGCTCGCGCGCGGCGCTCGAGCGGGCGGTCGACGCGCTGGTCGAGAACGCGATCCGCTACTCGCCCTCGGGCAGCGAGGTCGAGATCGTCGCCGGCGACGGCGGCCTGGCGGTGCTCGACCGCGGTCCGGGCCTCGAGCCCGGGGAGGAGGAGGCCGTGCTGCGGCGCTTCCACCGCGGCTCCGCCGGGCGGCGCGGGCCGTCCGGGACCGGCTTGGGCCTCGCGATCGCCCAGGAGCTGGCGGGCACCTGGGGCGGCGAGCTGCGGATCGGCAACCGCGAGGACGGCGACGGAGCGCGTGCGATCCTGACCTGGAGGCGATCGTGAGTCGCGCGACGGTCCTCACCTGGACGCTGGTCGCCCTGCTCGGGCTGGCCGTCGCGGCTGGGATATCGCTCGGCGTGCGCGCGCTCACGACCGAGCGCGTGGGCCTCGCGTCCGAGCCGATCACCGCCGGGGAGGAGCTCGCGCCGCCTCCCGACCGCGTGGAGCGACGACGAGAGGCCCGCGAGCGGCGCCGGCGTCAGGCGGCGCGGAGGGCAGCCGCCCGCCGGAGGGCTGCCGAGCAGACGCCGCAGGCGCCCACGCCGGCGCCCGAGCCGGTCCCGGTCGCCCCGCCGCCGGTCGTCGACGACGGAGGCGGCGTGGACGACGATGGGGGCAGGGGACGCGGCCGCGGTCGCAGCGGCGGCGACTCGGGCTCCTCAGGCTCCGGCTCGGACGACTCCGGCGGCGGCGACGACGACTGAACGCCGGCGAGGAGGTCTGCCGGCGGGGGACAGCTAGGGCCCGGAGGGATGGGCCTGTGCGTGCCGACCCCCGCCGGCAGAGAACCGAACACACGGCCTGGCGCGGTCACGGAGGGGTGTGACCGTTCGGCTCATGAGTTCGCAGCCGCGGGAGCCCAGGTGCGCTGCGGGCTACCGCAGTCCTCCGAACAAAATAAGAACAACTGACGCGCCGTTTGTCAAGCCGCGTTCGAGGGCGGGCGCTCGTGGACCCATTCGCGACCGGCTGGGCGCGAGGCTCGCGCGGGTAGCCTGTGGGCTCCATGTCGTCGCCCACACAGCACCCCGCCAGCATCGAGGTCGAGGGCCTCGTCAAGCAGTTCAAGAAGGGACCGCGCGCGGTGGATGGGATCGACCTCCACGTCGATCCCGGCGAGATCTACGGCTTCCTCGGCCCGAACGGGGCCGGCAAGTCGACCACGGTGCTGATGCTGACCACGCTGCTGCCCCCGACCGCCGGCGCCGCGCGGGTGGCCGGCTGGGACGTCGCGCGCGACGGCGCTCGCGTGCGCGAGAGCATCGGCGCCGCGCTCCAGGAGGCGGCGCTCGACCCGTTCCTGACCGCCCGCGAGCACATGCGCCTGCAGACCTCGCTCCACGGCCTGCCGAGGGCCGAGCGCGAGCGCCGCGGCGACGAGCTGATCGAGCGCGTCGGGCTCTCGGATGCCGCCGAGCGCAAGGTCGGCGGCTACTCCGGCGGCATGCGCCGCCGGCTCGACCTCGCCCTCTCGCTCGTCCACCGGCCACGGATCCTCTTCCTCGACGAGCCGACGACCGGCCTCGACCCGCAGAGCCGCGCCGCCCTCTGGGAGGAGGTCGAGCGGCTGTCGAGGGAGGACGGCGTCACCGTCTTCCTCACGACGCAGTACCTCGAGGAGGCCGACGCCCTGGCCGCGCGCGTCGGGATCATCGACAACGGCAAGCTGGTCGCCGAGGGCACGCCGGCGGCGCTGAAGGCGGAGATCGGCGAGCCGAGCCTCGAGGTCGTCCCGGCCGAGAGCGATCGCCGCGAGGACATGGCACGCGTCCTGCAGCGCTTCGGCGACGGAGACGACGAGTGCGTGCACCACGAGCGCGGCAGCGTCGGCGTGCGCCTCCAGGGCGGCGACACCGCGCTCGCCGGAGTGGTCCGGGCGCTGGACGCCGAGGGCATCGGCGTCGCCAGCCTGCAGCTTCACGCCCCGACGCTCGACGACGTCTTCCTCGCGAAGACCGGGCGCTCGCTCGAGGGCTCCGGAGACGGCGACGACGAGGACACGGCGGAGGCGGGCCGGGAGGAGGCCGCCGAGGGCGTTCCCGCGTGAGCCGTCCCTCGCCGCTGATCCAGATCCGCGCGATCGCCTGGCGGTCGCTGATCCGCACCGCCCGCCAGCCCGCCCAGGTCGTGCCGGCGATCACCTTCCCGCTGTTCCTCTTCGCGATCAACGCCGGCGGCCTCGACGCCGCGGCAGAGCTGCCCGGCTTCCTGGCGCCCGACTACCTCACCTTCATCCTCGCCGTGCCGTTCATCCAGGCCGGGATCTTCGCCGTCTCCGGCGTCGGCGCCGACCTCGCGCGGGACATCGAGTCGGGCTTCCTCGACCGCCTGGCGCTGACGCCGCTCAGCCGCGCCGGCCTGGTCTCCGGCCAGGTGATCGGCACGATCGCGCTCGGCGTCGTCCAGGGGACCGTCTTCCTGCTGGTCGGCCTGGCGGCCGGCGCGACGCTCGAGACCGGCGTGCCGGGAGCGCTGGTGCTGATCGCGCTGGTCGTCTGCATCGTCTTCGCCTTCGGGCTGATCGGGGTCACCGCCGCGTTCCGCTTCGGCAACGGCGAGGCCGTCCAGGGCCTGTTCCCGGTCCTGTTCGTCTTCCTGTTCCTCTCGACGATGGGCCTGCCGAAGGACCTGATCACGCAGGGCTGGTTCCAGACGGTCGCGACCTACAACCCGGTCAGCTACCTGCTCGACGGCATCCGCAGCCTCTTCTACGGCGGCTGGGACGCGGAGGCGCTCGCGCTCGCCTTCGGCTGCACGGCGGCGATCGCGGCGGTCTTCCTGCCGCTCGCGATCAGGACCCTGCGCGCGCGGGTGGTGCGGACGTGAGCGCGCGCAGCAGGTCGGTCGCGCTCGGCGTCGCCTGGCGCGGGCTGCACACCTTCTTCCACAACCCGACGCTCGTCGTCCCCGCGGTGATGTTCCCGCTGTTCTTCTTCACCGCCTTCGCGGGTGGGCTGTCGAACGTCTCGAACGTGCCGGGCTTCGACTTCCCCGACAACTACACGACGTTCCAGTTCGTCTTCGTGCTGCTGCAGGCGAGCGCGTTCGGTGGCGTCTTCACCGGCTTCGCGATCGCGCGCGACTTCGAGGCCGGCATCGGCCGCCGGATGATGCTGGCGGCGCCGAACCGGCGGGCGCTGCTCGCCGGCTACGCGCTCGTCGCGATCGGCCGGGCGATGTTCGTCTGGATCATGCTGACCACCGTCGCGCTGATCGCGGGGATGCAGGTCGGCGGCGGCGCGGTCGACCTGTTCGGCCTCTACGGCCTCGCGCTGCTGCTCAACCTGACCGCCCTGATGTGGGCCGCCGGGATCGCGCTGCGCTTCCGCTCGCTGCAGGCCGGGCCGCTGATGCAGACGCCGGTCTTCCTGATCATCTTCCTCGCGCCGGTGTACGTCCCGTACGACCTGCTCGGCGGCTGGGTCAAGACGGTCGCGGGAGTCAACCCGATCACGCCGATCGTCGAGGCCGGCCGCGAGCTGATCTCCGGCGGATCGGTCGACGCATTGCTCGCCTACGGCGCCGTGCTCTCGATGCTGGCGTTCTTCGGCGCCTGGGCGCTGCGCGGCCTGGTCCGCGCCGAGGCCGCCGGCGGCTGACTGGCCCCGGCCCCTGCCCGCAGCGGCCGGCGACCGACACGGGCGTCGTTTCCGTGTCGCGACCGGCGGGTAGACCGCCGGCATGGAGGACCCGGAGCGCAGCGAGCGCCTAGAGCACGAGACCGAGGAGCTCGAGCGCGAGGGCGAGCGCGCCGAGCAGAGCCTCGAGGAGCACGGCGACAAGCTCGAGCGCGACATCGAGCGCACGCGCCAGGACTGGGAGCACAAGCAGGAGGACGGGTCGGTTCCGGGAGCGATTCCCGGCCCGGACGAGGAGGAGTAGCGCTCAGCGCTCCTCGAGCAGCCGCTTCAGCAGCCGCGCGTTGTGCGGCGCGAACGCCTCCCAGTCGTTGTTGAAGTAGGCGTAGATGTCGAGGCCGTTGTGGCGCCAGCCGGCGATCCGCTCAGCCCAGGCTTCGACCTCCGCCCGCGAGTAGTTGCCGCGTCGGCCTCGGCTACCTCGGTGAAGGCGAACGAAGGTCCACGGGCCGGTCGGCTCCGGCGTCGGCAGCGGACGCTCGGGATCGTCCGCGATCACCAGCGCCGCATCGTGGTCACGCAGGAGCGCGTAGACCTCGTCGGTGAACCAGCTCTGGTCACGGAACTCGAAGGCGTGCCGCCCTGGCGGCGCTAGCTCAAGCGCGTCGCGCAGTCGCTCGTCGTTGCGCTTGAAGTTCGCAGGTAGCTGCCACAGAACCGGGCCGAGCTTGCACCCCTGGACGAGCGGGCCGATCCCGTCGTAGAAGCGCTTGATCCCCTCGGTCAGCCTGAACCCCTTGTCCGGCGCATCCGCAAGGCGCTTGACGTGCGTTAGGTACCGACTCGCCTTGACGGTGAAGCAGAAGTCGTCGGGCGTGTCTGCGACCCAGCGCTCGACCGCCTTCCGCGAGGCGAGGCGGTAGAAGGTCGAGTTGACCTCCGCGGTGTCGAAGTGGCGGGCGTACTCGCGCAGCCAGCGCGACGGACCGACCCCTCGGGATAGAAGTCGTTTCGCCAAGAGGCGTAGTTCCACCCGGAGCAGCCGACCCGCACCATGGCCGGCTCTTACCCGCTTGGGCTTGCGCTTACTTACGTACCAACGGTATGCTCCCGGCATGAGCAATGTCACGAAGGGTGAGGGTTACGCCGTAGCGAATCTCGACGACCTCGGCGACGGGCCCGGCTTCCGCAAGATCCGGCGCGAGCTGGACGTCGCGGAGTTCGGCATCAACGCGATCGTGATGCCGCCCGGCATCGAGTCGGGGTTCCACTTCCACGACGAGCAGGAGGAGCTCTACTTCGTCCACTCGGGCGTGCTGGAGATCGAGTTCGGCGACGGCACCGTCCACCGGCTCGGGCCGGGCGGGATGGCTCGCGTCGACGCCGCGGCCCACCGCAAGACGCGCAACGCCGGCGACGTCGACGCCGTCTACGTCATCGTCGGCGCCAAGGACGGCTACGTCGGCCGCGACGGCCGCCGTCCGGAGGGCGAGGAGACGGTCCGCCAGATCCCGGCCTAGACGTCGGTCTCGGTCGCCCGACCGAGCATCTACGCTGCGCCCGGTGAGCGTGCGCGTGCGGCTGGCGATCGCGGTGCTCGGCGCGATCGTCGTCGGGGTGGTCCTGGCGCGCGACGGCGACGGCCGGTCGTTGCCTAACGCGCCGGCGTGCCCGATCTTCCCGGCGTCGAGCCATTGGAACCAGCGCGTCGACCGGCTGCCGGTCGACCCCCGCTCCGACGCCATGGTGCGGGCGATCGGGCGCGGCGACCACGCCCATGCCGACTTCGGCTCGGGGCGCTACGAGGGCCGTCCGATCGGCATTCCGTACGTGGTCGTGGGGCGGGCCCAGCCACGCGTGCCGGTGCGCTTCGACTACGCGAGCGAGTCCGATCGCGGGCGCTATCCGATCCCACGCGACGCGCCGGTCGAGGGCGGGCGCGCCTCCGATGGCGACCGCCACGTGATCGTCGTCGATCGCGCGCGCTGCCGGCTGCACGAGCTGTTCGCCGCCTACCCGCTCGACGGCGGCCGCCGCTGGCGCGCCGGGTCCGGCGCCCGCTGGGACCTGCGCTCCAACCGCCTGCGCCCGCGCGGCTGGACCTCGGCCGACGCCGCCGGGCTGCCGATCCTGCCCGGACTCGCCCGCTACGACGAGGTCAGGCGCGGCGAGATCGACCACGCGCTGCGGATCACCGTGCCGCGCACGCGGCGCGCCTACGTGTACCCGGCGCGGCACTTCGCCTCCGACCTGCGCGACCCCGACCTGCCGGCGATGGGGCAGCGCCTGCGGCTGCGTCGTGGATTCGACGTCTCGCGCTTCCCGCGCCAGTCGCGGGTCGTCCTACGGGCGCTGAAGCGCTACGGCGCGCTGGTCGCCGACAACGGCTCCGCCTGGTACGTCTCGGGCGCCCCCTCGCCCGGCTGGGACAACGACGACCTGCACTCCCTGCACCGCGTGCGCGGCAGCGACTTCGAGGTCGTCGACACGTCCCGCCTGCCGCGCCCACGGCGCTGACCGCCCGAGACCGAGTGGAAGGTTGACTGGGCCAGAGCCTGGCCAAACGTCCAGCGGGCCGGTCAAGCCGCCGTTCGACAACTCGCGGCAGGGGGCGCGGGGCGCTGCCGCGGTCGATCGCGGCCGCGAGGGATAGAGACCGGCAAGTTGGGGAAAGGGAAGGCAATGGCCAAGATCGTCTTCGACGGAGTCACCAAGCAGTACCCCGACGGATACGAGGCGGTCAAGGACATGAACCTCGAGATCGAGGACGGCGAGTTCGTGATCCTCGTCGGGCCGTCGGGCTGCGGCAAGTCGACGGCGCTGCGGATGGTCGCCGGGCTCGAGGACATCACCGACGGCGCATTGAGGATCGGCGACGAGGTCGTCAACCAGAAGGCGCCGAAGGACCGCGACGTAGCGATGGTGTTCCAGAACTACGCGCTCTATCCGCACATGACCGTGCGCGAGAACATGGGCTTCGGGCTCAAGCTGCACGGGATCGAGAAGGGAGACATCGAGCAGCGCGTCGAGGAGGCGGCGAGGATCCTCGACCTCACCGAGCACCTCGACCGCAAGCCGGCCAACCTCTCCGGCGGCCAGCGCCAGCGCGTGGCGATGGGGCGCGCGATCGTCCGCGATCCCTCCGCCTACCTGATGGACGAGCCGCTCTCGAACCTCGACGCGAAGCTGCGCGTGCAGATGCGCACCGAGGTCGCGCGGATCCAGAAGCGCACCGACACGACGACGATCTACGTGACCCACGACCAGACCGAGGCGATGACGCTCGGCGACCGGGTGGCGGTCATGCGCGCCGGCGTGCTGCAGCAGGTCGACACGCCGATGCAGCTCTACACCCGGCCGCGCAACCTCTTCGTAGCCGGATTCATCGGCTCGCCGGCGATGAACTTCATGCCGGCCACGATCGACGGCGCCACGGTCAAGCTGCCGATGGTCGACGTCAGGCTTCCCGAGGACCTGCGCGAGCGCGTCGGCCGGATCGACCCCGGCAAGAACCTGATCGCCGGCATCCGGCCCGAGAGCTTCGAGGACGCCGCGCTGCTGGGCGACGACGGCGCCCGCGGCGGCGGCGCGACCTTCAGGACCACGGTCGACCTCGTCGAGGCGATGGGCGCCGAGATCTACGCCCACTTCACCGTCACCTCCGACCAGCAGCTCGAGTCCGAGGAGCTGCGCGAGCTCGCCGAGGACGCCGGCGCCACCGAGATCCCCGGCGGCGGCGAGGAGGGCGCCGTCGTCGCCCGCCTGTCCGCCGAGAGTCAGGTCGGGGAGGGCCAGGAGGCCGAGCTCTTCGTCGACGCCTCGCACGTGCAGCTCTTCGACCCCGAGGACGGCTCCTCGCTGACCGCCGACAGGTAGCGCCCGCCGGCTCACGGCGCCTGGTGAGCATGCTTCGCTCGGTGTCACCGGCCCGTGAACGTGTCACCCTGCACGCGCAAGAAGGCGATCCGGCCACCGTCGACTTGGCGAGGGCCTCGAAGCCGTAACGGAGGCGAAGGTGAATCTTGATGCGCGCTGAGGGTGTGTCGTGAATCGGGTCGATGTCCTCCCGATCTGCATCCTCGGCGTCGGTCGCAGCGGAACCTCGCTCGCGGCGAGGGTGGTCAACGTGCTCGGAGTCGACTGGGCCCGCAGGAGACGATGCTCGAGGCGAGCAGCCTCAACCCGAAGGGCTTCTGGGAGCAGCGCGAGATCGTCGAGCTCAACGAGGAGGTCCTCGTCGCACTCGGCGGCGCGTGGTGGGACCCGCCGCCACGACCGCCGGGCTGGGAGGCGTCACCGCAGCTCGAGCCGTTCCGCTCGCGGATCGCGGAACTCGTCGAGCGCTGGTTCGCCGGCCGTCGCTAGGGCCTTGCCCACCCAAGCCGTGCGGGCGGGCAATCCCGTCTTCGACCGGCGGCTCAGAACCTCGTCCTCCGACGGGCCCAAACCGGCCGACCGCGTGACGCCTATGCCGCGTCGCGCAGGGCGGCCAGCTCGCCGTCGTCGGCGAGCTTGCGCAGCGCCCGATCCTCGATCTGGCGCACGCGCTCGGCCGACAGCCCGAGCCGGCGGCCGGTCTCGCGCAGCGCTACGGCCTCGGTGCCGCCCAGTCCGTAGCGGAGGGTCAGCACGTCGCGCTCGGGGCTCGGCAGGCCGCCGACGACCTGCCGCACGGTGCTGTCGCCCTGGTCGCGCTCGACCTCCTGGGACGGGGTCGCCGAGTCGTCGGCGATCAGATCGCCGAGCGACGTCTCCTCGGCGTCGCCGACGCCACGGTCGAGGCTCGTCGGGGTGCGGTCGGCGGCGCGGATGTCCTCGATCTCGGCGGGCGTCAGGCCGACGAGCTCGGACAGCTCCTCGGCGGTCGGCTCGCGCTCCAGCCGGGCGGCGAGCTCGCGCTCGGCGTCGCGGATCTTGCGCGCCTGGCTCGCGATGTGGACGGGCAGGCGGACGGTGCGGCTCGAGTTGGCGAGCCCGCGGCCGATCGCCTGGCGGATCCAGAGCGTCCCGTAGGTGGAGAACTTGAAGCCCTTGCGCCAGTCGAACTTCTCGACCGCGCGGATCAGCCCGAGCATGCCCTCCTGGATCAGGTCGCCCAGGGGCAGTCCCTGGCCCTGGTACTTGCGCGCGATCGAGATGACGAGCCGCAGGTTCGCGTTGATCATGCGCTCCTTGGCGGCGAGGTCGCCCGTCTCGATGCGCTTGGACAGCTCGACCTCCTCGGCGGCCGAGAGCAGGGGATGCCGGGCCGCCTCGTTCATGAACTGCTGAATCGAGTCGGTCGTTATGTCTGGACTGGTGCGTGCCTGTGCCGTGATCGTTCCCTTCTTCCCGTCCTTCGGCTTTCCAACCGAGATGGAGTATAGCTTACGTTTAGTAAGTTACCCAGTCCGGGGCTTGGGATGTGCTCGGCGTCAGCGAGGCGGCGCGGACGGCGTCGACCGGCCCGGCGCGTCGGCGGGGCCCGGCAGCTCGTCCGGCAGGTCGTCCGGGGCACGCTTGGCCCGCTCTCGCAGGCCCGCGGCGGCGAGCAGCAGTGCGCAGGCGAGGGCGAGCGCGCTCATGCCCGGGGGGCGGTCGAAGATCCGCGTCGCGATCAGCAGCGCGCACCAGACGCCTGCCGCGAAGATCGCCGTCCCGTCGCCGAACGGCAGGTGGAACGAGCGTCCGCCGGCGCGCTGCTCGAGCAGCGCCAGGACGGCGCCGGCGGCCAGGATCTCGGCCGCCTCGACGAACGAGAACGGCCCGAGCGTGCTGACGATCAGCAGCGCGGCGGCTACCCCCGCCACCCGCTGCTCGGGATGCAGCCGGCTCCACGCCTCCGCGAGGCCGGCGGCGCGGCCGGGGCGCGCGCCGTCCTCGGTCACGCCGTCGCGCCGGCGGCCGCAGCCGCCCGGATGCGTCGCCCCAGCAGCGCGGCGTCGGCCTGCGAGACCGTTCGCAGCTGACCCTGAAAGGCCAGGCGCCAGTGCTCGGCCGGCCACTTGCCGACGTGCTCGAGCTCGCCGGCGAGCTCGACCGCCGGCACGAAGGCCTCCTCCTCGAGGACGACCAGCGGCTCGGTCTCGAACCGCCAGGGGTAGGGGTCGGGGTTCGAGGGCTTGCCGGGCCAGACCTTGGCGCGGTCCTCGAACATCTCCGAGGTGACCCGCACGATGCCGGCGAACGCCTGCACGACGGTCAGGTAGAAGACGATCTCGTCGCCTGGCTCGATCTCCTCGGCCTGGCGGCGGCGGCGCTCCTTCATGCCGATCAGCTTGAAGCCGTGCTCGCGCGTCGCCGCAAAGTTGTCGGCCGATCCGGTCAGGATCCAGGTCTTGCCGTCCGCTGCCATCGCCGGAAGCGTAGCGGCGGCCAGCCGCCGCCATCCCGCCGTTTTCGCGGAGTGCTCCACGGGTAGGCGGCCCCCATGGGAGATCGAGAGCAGGGCCAGAGCGACAACCCGAAGACGGCGCCCGACGGCGAGGCGGTCAGCGGCTTCCCGGAGCCGCCGATGGACGACGACGAGGACCGTTCGCGCGACCGCGATCCCCACCACGCGCTCAACAACCCAGTCGGCGATCCCGACCCCACCGAGTGGCCGGACCCCTACGAGGCGCGCGAGGACCCCCGCGGTCCCGACACCGACGTCCAACCCGGCGCGACCAGCACCAGCGAGCCGCACCCCTCACAGGACCCAGAGGCCGACCAGACCGAGGCTCCCGAGCGCGACCGCCTCGACGACTGAGGCTCAGCGGAGGGCGCAGCTGGATCGGTCCTAGAACTCCGTTGCGGAGCTAGCCGGAGCGAGATCCAGCGAGTACCGCAGCCCCAGTTTCCTACTCGATTGGGATGTCCTCGACCCGGCGCTCCGGCGGCGGCTGGTCGAGCCGCTCGAGGTACCAGTCGATCAGCGCGCGCAGGGTCAGCAGCGCCTCGCGGGTGAGTGAGGTGAGCCGCTCCTGAAGCTCGGCGGGAGCCGCCAGGCGCAGTGCGTCGAGCAGGATGTGGAGCGCCGCCGGATCGGGCTCGGGCGGCCTTCCGCGGGGGTCGCCACCGTTCCCCTCGGGCCCCGGCTCGTCAGCCTGCGGTCTGGTCTGCGGGTCCTCCATCGCGTCCCCTTTCGAAGACCACTTCGAGCGCGCCGTCCTTGAAGCGCGCGCCGCCTGTCTCATAGCCCGCCAGGGCGGGGGGGAGCATGATAGTTCGCTTCTGGGCGCCGACCCGCACGATCACCTCGAGCCCGGCCTTCTTGAGGTCGATGTCCCCGCGCTCGGCGAAGGGCAGCGGCAGCCGCAGCGTCGCGCGCCCGTTGTCGGTGGTCAGTTCGCGCGAGAGCTCCTCGTAGAGCAGCTCGTGCGCGGCGCGCCCGTCGAAGAGCTCCGCCCCGAGCTCGTCGAGCGTCTCGGCTCCGATCACCTCGTGCGGCAGGTGCGGGGCGGTGAGCACGGGGATCGGCGCGAAGCCCGAGCGGACCAGCTCCATGTGCGCCTGCTGCGCCCGGCGCCAGTCGGCGAAGTAGCCGTCGGCGGCCTCGGCCGGAAGCTCGCGGTTGACGATCACGGCGTCGGTCAGATAGCCGTAGAGGTTGAGGTAGGTGAACGTCCGCATCGCCTCCTTGATGACCATGCGGTCGGGGTTGACCACCAGCCGCACCGAGGTGCGCGAGCGGTCGCGCAGGATGCCGTTCATCGCCACGAGGTTGGTCGCCAGCCGCTCGACCTCCTCGAACACCGCCTCGCCGGGAAGCGACATGTCGAGCACCGTCCGCGCCAGCGGTCGCGCGGCGGCGACGAGCCGTCCGCGGAACGGGAAGACCTTCTCCAGCCACCAGGTGCAGACGTCGGGGAACGACAGCAGCCGCAGCGTCTCGCCGGTCGGCGCGCAGTCGACGATCACGACGTCGAACTCGTCGGCGTCGTGGTGGCGCTTGATCTGCAGCAGCGAGAACAGCTCGTCCATCCCGGGCGGCACGGTCAGCTCCTCGGCCGAGATGCCGTCGACGCCGCGGTCGGTCAGCAGCTCGCCGAGCCAGCCGGAGACCGCCTCCCAGTGGCGCTCCATCTCCTCCTGGGCCTGCACCTCCTGCCCGTAGAGGCCGGGCGCGATCTCGGTGGGCTCGCTGCCCAGGTCGGCTGCGAGCGAGTCCGACAGGCTGTGCGCCGGGTCGGTCGACATCACGACCGTGCGCAGGCCGGCGGCGGCGCAGCGGCGCGCGGTGGCCGCCGCGACGCTCGTCTTGCCGACCCCGCCCTTGCCGGTGTAGAGGATCGTCCGGGGCGCCATCGTCGGGATGATCGTACGGCGAGCGCGCCGACGCGGCGCTCGGCGCCGCTACGGTGGCGTCGAGTCGACCTGGCCGGTCACGCTCGTGCGCAGCCCCTGCCCGGTGCGCAGCTCCTTGGCGGCGACGCGGATGCGGTAGGTGCCGACGGCGCCGGGCTTCCAGGCGAACGAGCCGTTGCCGCGACGGAAGGTTGCGATCCGGTCGAGCGCCACCCGGCCGTCCCTGGTGATCGTCACCTGGACCGCCGACAGCTTCGACACCGAGAAGCGCACGGTCGTCGGGACGCCCTTGGTCGCGCTCGCGGGTCCCAGCAGCTCGACCTCCGCCGGATCGGTCATGTAGGACAGGAAGTTGCGCGCGCTCTGGCAGTAGACCTTCGTTCGCAGCCGGCTGCAGAGGCTCGCGGTGAGCTCGCGCAGCAGCTCGTGGTACTCGCGGGTCGACTCGGCGCCGCGGTAGGAGTACGTCGACCAGTCGCCGGTGTCGCTGGCGGTCAGCTCGCGACGCGCCTCGGGCTCGGCCGCCAGGAACAGCCGCCGCGCGTCGTCGTCGCCGGTGATCTCGGCGTAGTCGTAGAGGCCGATCAGCGACTGCAGGAAGGCGTTGACGATGAACAGCCCCGGCGCGAACGAGTACTGCAGGTAGTGCGGCCCGCCGAACGGCCCGACCGTGCGGACGCCGATCGGCGGCGCCTTGCGGAAGGCGCCGAGGGCGCTGCGCGCGTGCCTGAGGTAGCCGCGGTCGTCGAGCAGCTCCGACGCCCTCGCGAGGGCCTGGATCGCCGTCGCCTGCGCCATCCCGCTGATCCAGGGCGGCGGGCCGCCGCCGAACTCGAAGTAGTACTCCCACGTCGTGAAGCCGCTCCGCCGCGTCGAGGTACGGATCAGCTCGTCCAGCAACCGCTCCAGGCCCGCGCGATCGCAGGCGACGCCGGTGTCCTTGACGCAGGCGCCGTGCATGAGGTTCGCCTGTTTGAAGTTGACCAGCGGCTGAAGCTGGAGGCCGTTGCCGGAGTAGTGCTCGAAGACGAGCCGGCTGCCACGGAACATGATGTGGTCGCGATCGCCCGGGAACGGGCTGCGCGGCCAGAACTGGGTGTTGCGCCGGAGGGTCAGGAACAGCGCCGGCATCCGCGCCGCCGTCAGCTTGCGTCGTAGCGCCATCCCGTCGACGAGCGCGAGCGCGGCGCCGAGCTCGCGGCGGCGGGGCCCCTTCAGCCGTCGCCGGATGACTCGCGCGCGGCTCACGATGCGGCGGTACCTGCCGTAGTCGGCGCGCGAGATCGCCTTCCTGCGGTAGGCGAGGCGCAGCGCGCGGCTCGTCGCCCGGCGGGCGCGGCGCGCCGATCGCGACTCGCGCTTGCTGGCGCGGCCGCGTGGCCGCTGGGCGCCGAGCGGCGCGCTGCCGCGAGTCCGAGCCGTTCCGGCTCGCGGGGCGGCCGAGCGCGCCGTCCGAGCCGGGCCGAGGTCCGTTCCAGGCCCCGCGGGGACGAACGGGTCCCGCACCTCGTGGGCGCGCTCGCCATCGACCAGCAGCACGTCGCCCGCCCGGGCGGGAACCGCCGCCAGGAGCGCGATGCAGGCGGCGGCCGCTACCCCGAGCCTTCCGCGATGCGAGGGACTCATCTCAGACGCCAACCATCGCGGAGCCGTGAAGTTGCGTGAGCCGGCGGAACCCTCGCTAGGCTGCGCCCTCCCCCTTCCAGCCCGCATCTCGTGATCATCCGGACAGCCCTTCGACGCCCACCGACGGCCGTCCTCCTGTGCGCCGCTCTGCTGGTGCTGCCGGCGCTGGCGGGAGGCTGCGGCGACGCAGAGGGAGAGACGGACGCCGAGGCGCTGCTCGAGCGGGCGTTCAGCCGCGCGGTGCAGAGCGCCGACGTCGAGATCGACGCCCAGCTCGAGCTGGATGGCCTCGCCGGCTTCGAGGAGCCGGTGCGGATCCGCGCGACCGGCCCGTACGTCCGTGCGAAGGACACGCTGCCTAAGCTCGACCTGGACCTCGAGGTCAGCGGCCAGGGAGCCGGCCAGACGATCCAGTCGGGCCTGGTCTCGACCGGCGATCGGGTCTTCCTCAAGTTCGGCGGTTCCTTCTACGAGCAGCCGCGCGAGCAGATCGCGCGCGCCAACCGCCGTCTCGCCCGTGACGGGGACGGCGGCGGGGGCTCGCTGTCGGACCTCGGCCTCGATCCGAGCGCGTGGGTCGTCGACGCGTCGGTCGAGGGCGACGAGGAGGTCGGCGGGGTGGCGACCGAGCACGTGAGCGGCACGCTCGACGTCGCGGCGGTCGTGCGAGACCTCAACGACCTCGTCAAGCGCTCGTCCGGCGCTCTCGGGGCGTCCGGGGCCAACGCGCGGCCGCTCGGCGCGCGCCAGCTCGAGCGCCTCTCGGACGTCGTCGACGACCCGAGCTTCGACGTCTACGTCGGCAAGGACGACGACGTCGTGCGCCGCATCTCGCTGCGGCTCGACGTCGACGTCCCCGAGCAGGACCGCAGGGACGTCGGCGGCGTCACCGGGGCGTCGATCCGCTTCTCCGCCCAGCTCGACGACGTCGGCGGCGACCAGAAGGTCGAGGCCCCGCGCCAGTCGCTTCCGATCGCCAACCTGACCAGCCAGCTCGGCGGGCTGGCGGGGCTCGCCGGCGGCCTCGCGGGCAGCGACGGCGCCGCCACCCCCGCTCCTGACGCCGGTGCGGCCCCCAGCGGTGGCGCCGAGGCGCCCGGCATCGAGGCGTTCGAGCGCTACGCCGAGTGCCTCGAGCGGGCCGCACCCGACGACGACGCGGCGATCGACCGCTGCGCCGAGCTGCTCGACTGAAGGTCGGTAGCGTGCCGGCCCGATGATCGTCGAGGACATTGGCCCCTGGCTGGCGCTGGTCGCCGCGCTGCTCGTCTTCCTCTGGCTCGACCTCCACTTCTTCGCCCGCGGCCGCGAGCCGAACTTCAAGGAGGCCGTCTGGTGGTCGGTCGGCTGGCTGGCGCTCAGCCTCGCCGCGGCGCTGGTCGTCTGGGCGCTCGAGGGCGGCGAGGACGCCGTCTTCTACACGACCGTCTACCTGATCGAGCGCTCGCTGTCGCTCGACAACCTGTTCGTCTTCCTGCTGCTCTTCGCCTACTTCGGCGTGCCGTACGAGCGTCGCGGTCGGCTGCTGTTCTGGGGCATTGTCGCCGCGCTGGTGCTGCGCGGCCTGTTCATCCTGCTCGGCATAGCCCTGATCGAGCAGTTCCACTTCGTCGTCTACCTGCTCGGGGTGGCGCTGCTGGTGCTGGCCTACCGGATCTTCCGCGGCGTCGAGGAGAACGTCGACCCCGACCGCAACCTGCTCGTCCGGCTGGTCCGCCGCTTCTACCCGGTCACCTCCGGATTCCGCGGCGGCCATTGGTTCGTCGACACGGGGGAGCCGGTCCGGCGTCACGCCACGCCGCTGTTCCTCTGCCTCGCGGCGGTCGTCTTTGCCGACATCGCCTTCGCGATCGACTCGATCCCCGCCGCCTTCGCGATCACGCGCGATCCCTTCCTGATCTGGATGGGCAACGTCTTCGCCCTGCTCGGCCTGCGCGCCCTGTTCGTGCTCGTCGAGGGCCTGATCCGCCGCTTCCGCTACCTCGACGAGACGATCGCCGTCGTCCTCGGCCTGGTCGGCGTGAAGCTGCTGGTCGAGGACGTCGTCAAGGTCGGACCGGTCGCCAGCCTCGCGATGATCGCGGTCCTCTTCACGATCGGCATCACCGCCTCGCTGATCGCCGACCGCCGCGACCCCGAGTCGGAGGCCAAGCGCGACGAGCGCGCCAAGCGCACGGAGGGCGCGGCTTCGCCTTAGGCGGTAGGGGGTGGCGCTCCTTTGGGGCGTCCTTGAGGCCCGTTCGCGCGGAGGTGGCTGGGGCGATGTACGCGTTCGGCGAGCTACGGGGCGTGGCCCCACTGGCTGGGTAGGGAGGAAGACGTCCCCGAGCCGTCCTGTCTTGGTCGAGTGGAACATTGACCGGGACCTGGCCCTGTCAATGTTCCACTCGTTCGCAGAGGTGGGCCGACTGGCCTACTGATCACGGTCAAATACCACGAGAACCTCACCGATGGTGGGTTTGGACCACGCCTGGACTCCTGCCACGCCGCTATCCGCCCTACCCAGCCAGTGGGGCCACGTTCGGGCTCTGGGCAACGCGTACATCGCCCCAGCCACTTCAGCGCGAACACGCGCCTCAAGGACGTCCCAAAGGAGCGCCGCCGCGCCAATCCTGGCTGCGCCAGGAAGAAGACCGCGCCCAATCCTGGCTACGCCAGCACGAACACGGCGCCGATCCTGGCTACGCCAGGAAGAAGACGATGCCGAGGACGGCGTAGAGCGCGAGGAGCTGTACGCCCTCGAACCAGTTCGACTCGCCGTCCTGGGTGAGGAAGTTGGCGATCAGGACCGCGAAGACGAGGCCGCCGAGCTCGTAGCCGTTGAAGACGAGGGCCATCGGCTCGGGACCCACGACGAAGGAGAGCAGCACCAGCACCGGCGCGACGAAGAGCGCGATCTGGGCGCTCGAGCCGATCGCGATGCCGACCGCGAGGTCCATCTTGTCCTTGGCGGCGACGAGCACGGCGACCCAGTGCTCGGCGGCGTTGCCGACGATCGCGACGACGAACACCCCGACGAAGAACTCGGACAGCCCGATCTCGTGCGAGGCCTCGCTGATCGAGCCGACCAGCACCTCGGACATGACGCCGACGAGCACCGCGGCGCCGGCGAGCAGCACGATCGCCTTGCGAATCGTCCAGCTGTCCTCGTGCAGCTCGTCCTCGGCCTCGTAGGGGTTGAATAGCCGCCGGTGGGTCTTGAGCGAGAACAGCAGGCCCGCCGCGTAGGTCGTCATCAGGACGATCGCCACGCCGAAGGAGAGCGTCTCGAGGTCCGAGCCGAAGTCGACGCGCTCGTCGCCGACGCTCGGCAGGCCGCCGCCGTGGATCAGCTGGAACAGCGCCGGCATGATCAGGGCGGTCAGCGCCAGCAGCAGCATCGCCGACTGCGCCGACGCCGCGGTGCGATTGAAGGTCTGCTTCTCGCGCTTGAGGCCGCCGACGAGCATCGCCGCGCCGAGCACCAGCAGGATGTTGCCGACGATCGAGCCGACGATCGACGCCTTCACGACCTCCTGCAGGCCCTCCTTGAGCGCGAAGAAGGCGATGATCAGCTCGGGCGCGTTGCCGAACGTGACGTTCAGCAGCCCGCCGATGCCGGGCCCGGTCCTGGCGGCGATCTGCTCGGTCGCCTCGCCCATCACGGCGGCGGTCGGGATCACGCCGAGCGCGGCCGCGACGAAGATCAGCACGGGGGAGGCGTGCGCCAGCTCCAGCGCGACGGCTGTGGGGATGAAGACCGCGAGGTAGTGGACGGGACGCATCGGCGGCGGAACTCTACGGCCGCCGCCGGCTGGGTGTAGTCATCCAGAGCGTCGTTGCAGCTCGGCGAGGCGGGCTGCGACTACAACCTAGTCGTCGAGCTGCTCGATGCTCGAGCCGTGGCGCTCCGGGTCCTCTTCGCGCACGTCGACCACGTCGTCGCCGTTCTCCGGATCCTCGAGCGAACGCGGCTGGCGGCCGTCGCCGGCGTGGTAGGTCGCCTGGAACGTCTCGAGCAGCTCGTCGCGCTTCGGCTCGTCGACCGGCAGCTCGTCGCTGATCAGCACCCAGTCGGCGCCCTCGAACTCCTCGAGCGCGAAGATCTCGTTGTCCATCGACGACGAGTCGTCGACGACCACGAGCACCTCGGTCTGGGGGTTGAAGTACGTCCCCGGCCGCACGAGGAGCTCCTCGATCTCATATCGCCGCCCGTCTGGCATTGCCTACGTATACCCGACGGAGCTGCCGCTACGCGCCGAGCTCGCGCAGCCGCCGCTCGATCTCGGCGTCGACGTCGAGCGGCTCCTGGCCGCGGCGGACCCGGCGCTCGTTGGCCGCGACGACGTGCTCGCGCAGCTCCTCGCGGAGCGCCGGGTCGGCCGGCGCGGCGCTGGCCGCGAGCCGTCCCAGCTCGGCCTCGACGTCGAGCGGTCGCTCGCCGCGCGCCTCGCGCCGGGCCGACTTCGCCTCGAGCAGCTGGCGCAGCTCGGCGTCGGCCTCGGCGTTCCACGCGGGGCTGCCCGGCCGGGGCGCCGGCCGCAGCTCCGGCTCGTCGAGCGAGAGGCCGGTCCGCCCGAGCCCGCGATAGATGCGGCCGCTGCCCGCGAAGCTCGCGCAGGCGATCAGGGCGGCGACCACCGCGATGACGATCACGACGGTTCCAAAGGCCTCGTCCACGCCCCTACAGTGTCTCCGTATGTGGCGGCGCCTACGCCGGAAGTCGATGGCCCCGAGCCGTCCCGTCGTCTATCCGGATCAGGTCGGTCTGCTGCTGTTCTCCCTGCTCGCGATCGGCGGCGGCGTCTACATGGTCGTCCGGGTGCTGATCGGCTAGCGAGTCGATGGCGTGCCACCGGTCCGTCCGGTACCCTTGAGAGAGGGTTGACTGACGAATCAATCGGGACCGCGTCCGTTGCGCTCCCCGCCGGTCCCCGCGCGAGCGAATCTCAAGACTTCAAGGAGCGACAGTGGTCGATTTCACGCTTACCGACGAGCAGAAGGACATCCAGGCGATGGCCCACGACTTCGCGGAGAAGGAGATCCGCCCGGTCGCGTGGGAGTTCGACAAGGAGAGCACCTGGCCCCAGGAGGTCCTCGAGAAGGCCTGGGAGGTCGGGTTGATGAACACCCACATCCCGACCGAGTACGGCGGACCGGGGCTCGACTTCCTCACCGGCTGCGTGATCGAGGAGGAGATCGGCTGGGGCTGCTCGGGCATCGGCACCTCGCTGATGTGCAACGGCCTCGCCACCGCGCCGATCGTCCTCGGCGGCTCCGAGGACACGAAGAAGAAGTACCTCGGCATGCTGACCGAGGAGCCGAAGCTCGCCTCCTTCTGCCTGACCGAGCCGGACGCCGGCTCCGACGTGTCGGGCATGAAGACGACGGCCGTCAGGAAGGGTGACAAGTACGTCATCAACGGCTCGAAGTGCTTCATCACCAACGGCTCGCACGCCAGCTACTACACGGTCTACGCCAAGACCGACAAGGAGGCCGGCCACCGCGGCATGTCCGCCTTCGTGGTCGACCGCGACCTGCCGGGCGTGTCGGTCGACAAGAAGGAGGACAAGCTCGGACAGCGTGCCTCCAACACCGCGACGATCTCGTTCAGCGACGTCGAGGTTCCCGCCGAGAACATGCTCGGCGAGGAGAACAAGGGCTTCAAGCTCGCGATGATGACGCTCGACCGCACGCGCCCCGGCGTGGCGGCGATGGCGGTCGGCATCGCGCGCGCGGCGTTCGAGTTCGCCACCGAGTACTCGAAGGAGCGCGTGCAGTTCGGCGTGCCGATCGCGATGCACCAGGCGATCCAGTTCATGATCGCCGACATGGCGACCAAGGTCGAGGCCGGCCGGCTGATGACCTGGAAGTCCGCCGCCCTGCTCGACCGCGGCGAGCGCAACACGCTCGTCAGCTCGCACGCCAAGCGCTTCGCGGCGGACTCGGCGATGGAGGTCACCACCGACGCCGTGCAGGTCTACGGCGGCTACGGCTTCATCAAGGAGTACCCGGTCGAGAAGCTGATGCGCGACGCGAAGATCATGCAGCTCTACGAGGGCACGTCGCAGATCCAGCGCCTCGTGATCGCCCGCGAGGTGCTGCTGCCGCGCCGCGCCGAGGCTCCGGCCGCGGCGGGCGCCGCCGCCTAGCGTCCCGGCGCGGACCCGGATCCTCGGAGAGGCCGCCTTCGGGCGGCCTCTCCGCTTTTCGGAGGGAACGCCGTGTCAGGATGGGCGCATGCCGCGGTCCGACAGCTCGAAGCGGGAGCGCAGCCGCGTCGCCGTTCGAGACGCGGTGGCGCACGCCGGGGGGCTCGGCAAGCCGGATGCCGCGGCTCCAGCGCCGGTGCGCGGCCAGGACCCGCTCTCCGGCGAGCTGCGCCGCCGCGAGGTGCTGCCGCTGCTGGTGCTGCACCTGATCGCCGCCGGCCCCTCGTACGGCAACCAGCTTATGGAGCGGATCGCCGGCATGACCGAGGGCGTCCTGACCGTCAATCCCAACACGATGTACCCGCTGCTGCGCAGGATGGAGGCGCGCGGCCTGATCGAGGGCAGCTGGGAGCATCCGGAGCGCCGCACGCGCCGCTTCTACTCGCTGACCGCCGCCGGTCGCGAGGAGTACGCGCGCCTCGTCACGGAGGTCCGGCCGTTCCTCGACTCGGTCGCCCGCTCGATCGACGAGATCGTTCGAGAGGTGTACGGCTAGCGCGCTGCGCTACGGTCCCTGGCCAGCCGGCCAGTCAGCAAGAGACCCAGGAGGAAGCCTTGGCCCGCAGCACACCCCGTCCACTCAGCGGCAAGGTCGTCGCGATCACCGGAGCCGCCCGCGGCATCGGCCTTGCGACCGCGCGCGCCTGCGCGGCCCGGGGGATGAAGGTCGCGATCGGCGATCTCGACGTAGCCGAGGCGGAGCGCGCCGCGGCCGCGCTGCCCGGCGCCGTGGCGCTGCCGCTCGACGTCACCGACCGCGAGTCGTTCGAGTCGTTCCTCGACGAGGTCGACGCCCGGCTCGGACCCGTCGACGTGCTCGTCAACAACGCCGGGATCATGCCCGTCGGCCCGTTCGTGGACGAGGATCATTTGACCGCGACGCGGATGATCGACATCAACGTCCACGGCGTGCTCCACGGCATGAAGCTCGTGCTGCCCCGCTTCCTGGCCCGCGGCGCGGGCCACCTGGTCAACATCGCCTCGACCGCGGGCAAGGCGGGCATCCCGGGCGGGGCGACCTACTCGGGCACCAAGCACTTCGTGGTCGGGGTCAGCGAGGCGGTCCGCGGCGAGTTGCGCGACACGGCCGTCGAGGTCTCGTGCGTCATGCCCGTCGTCGTTAACACCGAGCTGGCGACCGGTCTGCAGGAGTCGCGCGGCGTCAAGAAGATCGAGCCAGAGGACGTCGCCGGCGAGATCGTCTCGGCGCTCGAGCATCCGCGCTTCGACGTCTACGTCCCGCGCTCGATGGGCCGGGTGTTCCAGGTCACGGGCGCGCTGCCGCGCCCGGCGCGCGAGGCCGTCGCGCGTGCCTTCAAGGCCGACAGGGTGCTCGCCGGCGCGGACCGCGAGGCCCGCCGCGGCTACGAGCTGCGCGCCGCGCACTCGGAGCCCGGCCTCGAGCCCGGCGAGGAGGCCAAGCAGCTCTCCAGCGGAGCGGGGGACTAGTAGCGCAGGCTCGTCCGGATCGGCCGATCGGCCGTGTGGGAGCAAGATCGGTGGGCACCGCAGCCGAGGCCTAGGTAGCCTGCCGCCGCCAAGCAAACGGGAAGGGAAGCATGTACGTATTCAAAGCCGCGGTCGTTGGCGCGGGCACGATGGGCGGCCAGATCGCCCAGACCATCGCAGCCTCCGGCATCCCGGTCGTCCTCAAGGACATCAAGCAGGAGCTCGTCGACGCCGGCCTGACCGAGGCGCGCAACGTGACCCAGGGCCAGATCGGGAAGCTGGTCCAGAAGGGCAAGCTCAGCGAGGAGCAGGGCGCGGCCGCGGTCGACGAGGTCGTCGGACGCATCACCGGAACGACCGGCTACGAGGGGTTCGGCGACGTCGACTTCGTCATCGAGGCGGTCCCGGAGATCATCGGCCTCAAGCAGCGCGTCTTCGCCGAGCTCGACGCGGTCACGCCCGGCCACGCGATCCTCGCCTCGAACACGTCGTCGCTGTCGATCAGCGAGATCGGCGAGCAGACGCTGCGGCCCGACAAGGTCGTCGGCTTCCACTACTTCTACCCGGCCTCGATCATGCCGCTGATCGAGCTCGTCGTCGGCGACGAGACCTCGAGCGAGACGGTCGACGCCGCGATCAACTTCGCCCAGGCGATCAAGAAGCAGCCGATCACCTGCGCCGAGGTCCCCGGCTTCGTCGTCAACCGCATCCTCAACTCGGCGGTCTGCGAGATCTGGCGCGCCCAGGCCGAGCAGTCGCTCTCGATCAAGAAGATCGACGAGGGCGTCGGCGCCGCCGGCGTCGCGCCGATGGGGCCGTTCATGCTCGTCGACCTGCTCGGCCTCGACACGGTGCTGCACGTCGCCGAGCACCTGCAGGAGAGCTACGGCGACCGCTTCTTCGTCTCGCCGGCGATGAAGCGGCTCGTCGACGAGGGCAAGCTCGGCGCCAAGACCGGCGGCGACGGCTTCTACTCGAACGGCGAGCCGAACGTCGAGGGCGAGGGCGAGCCGGACTCCGAGGCGCTCGCCGAGCTGTGGGCGCTGAAAGCGCTGCGCGAGGCGCTGCTGGTGCTCGAGGAGGGCGTCTCGACGGTCCGTGAGATCGACCTCGGCCTGATGGCCGGCGCCGGGCTGGACCCGCGCCGCGGCCTGCTGCCGCCGTTCTGGAAGGCGGACGCCGAGGGGCTCGACGTCGCGCTCGAGAGGATGGAGCGGCTCGAGGAGGAGCACGGCTCCGAGCGCTTCGGCGTGCCGGTGACGCTGCGACGGCTGGTCGCCCAGGGCCGGCTCGGCATCAAGTCCGGCCAGGGCTTCTACGCCTGGGCGCAGCCCGACGAAAGTGACCAGCGCGAGACGGTGAAGCTCGAGACGCGCGGCGACGTCGCCGTCGCCTGGCTCGCCAACGCCCCGATGAACGCGATCTCGCCGCAGGTGATCGAGGACCTCGGCGCGGTCTGGGAGAAGCTGAAGGGCGAGGGCCAGGTGCGCGCGCTGGTGATCGCCTCCTCGATCCCGGTCGTCTTCTCGGCCGGCGCCGACATCAAGGCGTTCACCCAGATGGACGAGGCGAAGGGCGCCGAGATGATCCACTCGGGGCACGCGCTGCTGCGCGAGCTCGGGTCGGGCCGGATCGCGACGATCGCCGCCGTCAACTCGATCGCCTTCGGCGGCGGCTGCGAGCTCGCGATGGCCTGCGACTTCCGGATCGCCGCCGAGTCGGCGATCTTCGGCCAGCCGGAGATCAAGCTCGGCATCGTGCCCGGCTTCGGCGGAACGCAGCGGCTGCCGCGCCTCGTCGGTGAGAGCAAGGCGCTCGAGATGAACCTGACCGGCGACGCGATCGCCGCCGGGGACGCCTTCGAGTACGGCCTCGTCAACCGCATCGTGCCGGATCACGAGCTGTTCGACACCGCGCTGCTGTGGGCGCGCAAGCTCGCCGGCCAGGCGCCGGTGGCGGTCGAGCAGATCAAGCAGGTCTCGGGCGCCGGCGACCTCGACGAGGGCATCGAGGCCGAGAAGCGGGCGTTCGCCGCGGTGTTCGCGACCGAGGACGCCAAGGAGGGCATCGGCGCCTTCCTCGGCAAGCGGACGCCGACTTGGAGCGGCAAGTAGGGCCCTTGGGCGCCGTCGCCGAGCAGCCGGGCCGCGAGGCCGCCGCGTCCTCGGACGCGGCGGCGACGGGCGGGCGCACCCGAGGCTCGGCGATGCTCGCCGACCGCCGGGAGCCGGCCGCTGGCGTGGCCCTGCTCGCCGATCTTCTCCGCGCGGCCGAGCGCGCGGTCGTGTTGACGGGGGCGGGAATCTCGGTGCCGTCCGGGATCCCCGACTTCCGCAGCCCGGGCACCGGGATGTGGGAGGGCGTCGACCCGATCGAGGTCGCACACGTCGACGCCTGGCGCAGGGATCCCGATCGCTTCTGGAGCTTCTACGGCGAGCGCTTCGCCGCGCTCGTCGACAAGCGCCCCAACCGCGCCCACGAGGTCGTCGCCTCGCTCGAGCGCCGCGGCGCGATCCGCGCCGTGATCACGCAGAACATCGACCGCCTGCACCGTGCCGCGGGCAGCGAGCGCCTGCTCGAGGTCCACGGCTCGATCGAGTCGAGCCTCTGCCTGCGCTGCGGCGGGCGCACCGGCATCGAGCGCGTCGTCGAGCTGCTCGCCGCCGGCGACGGGGCGCCGGAGTGCCCGGCCTGCGTCGAGCCGCTGAAGCCAGACGTCGTCCTGTTCGGGGAGATGCTGCCCGCGCGGGTGCTCGCCGAGGCCGAGCGCCTCGCCGTCGAGGCCGACCTGATGATCTGCGTCGGCAGCTCGCTGGTCGTCCATCCGGCGGCCGGCCTGCCACGGCTGACGCTCGAGGCCGGCGGAGCGCTGGCGATCGTCACCGAGAGCGACACGCCGCTCGACGACCACGCGGCGGTCAAGCTCGGCGGCGACGTCGTCGCCGAGCTCGACGCGCTCGAGCGCGCCCTCACCGCCGCCTGAGGCCTACCGCCCGACGCCTCGAGCGACCTCTCACCGCCGCCCGAGGCCTACCTTCCGCGCGGCTGGAGTTTTCGGCGCCTCCCCGGCTGAGTGGAAGTTTGACTGGGCTATAGCCCAGTCAAACTTCCACTCGTTCGGAAGCGAGGCCTCCTCGTTCGGAGACGAGGGCTTGGCTTGGGCTCCCTGACGAATTCCCGGGCCGGAGCCGCTAAGAGGTGAGCCGGCGCGCCCGTAGCGCGGACTCCATGCGCGCTATGGCGGCGCTGAGCGCCTCGGAGAGCTCGGGAGGGAGCTCGCCACGCAGCGCCGCGTTCGCGGCGTCTCCGACGGGCTGGCGATCGGCCTCGAGCGCTGGGCGCCGATCGCCGGGCATGTCGCGCAGCTCGGCCAGCAGCGCCTCGAGCGCGATCCGGGCCTGTAGCGCCGCCTCGCGCGGACGGCCGGCGTCGAGGTCCATCCGCGCCCGCAGCGTCAGCTCCTCGCAGGCGAGCACCGGCTCGCGACCGCCGAGCACGGCGGCGAACCGCTCCTCGGGCGCCTCCATCGACCGCTTCGCCCGGCGCGCGCCCTGGCGCGGCAGCTCCCACGCCTGGCCGTAGCGCCCGGCCACCGCCTCGTCTCCGGAGCCGTAGCCGATCCGGACGACCAGCGCCTGGTCCGCCGTCACGTCGCGGGCGTGGGGATCGGCGCGCGCCACGCGGTAGGCGTGCAGCGCCCGATTGAGCACCGTCAGGCCGCGCGCGACCTCACGGTCCGCCCGCTCGGCGTCGTCGCGGACCGCCGCGAGCCAGCTCTCGGCATGGCCGTCGGTGGGGAACGCCTCCGCCTTGACGACGGTCGCCCGGTTGGTCGGCACCGGCTCCGGCGAGCCCTCCTCGACGATCGCGCCGCGGCGCCCGCGCAGCAGACGTCGCTCGAGCGCGCCGAGCGTCGACAGGACCAGCACCGCCTCGGCCTCTCCGGCGGGATCGTCGCGTACGAGGAAGCGGCCGTCCCCGGGGCCCAGCAGGAACCCGAACTCGAACTGGACGAACCCGAACGGTCGCGAAGCTACTCGCCGTCGTGGGCGTCCGACGCGCGCTTGCCCGCGGGCAGCGAGTACTTCGAGGGCTCGGTCGGCACGACTGGGTTGTCGATCTCGCGCAGCCGGGCGATCAGATCGGACCACTGGCCGGGCTTCAGCACGGCGAGCGCCTGCTGCCCGAGCTTGCGGTTGGAGCCGAAGAGCGGCCGGAAGCCGACGTGGATGTGGTCCCCGTGGTCCGACATCGCCAGCGTGTTCTGGCCGAGGTCGAGCAGGCTGATGATCTGGTGGGGGCTCATCGTGCCCTGCAGGCGCATCAGCCTTCTGACGGCCTGGTCGGTGACGCCGCCCGGCTCCTGATGGCCGAGGATCGGGACCCCGTTGATCATCGCGATGTCGACCGCGTTGCCGGAGGAGTGCTCGGAGACGTTGCCGGAGGCGGTCAGGTAGCCGTGGCCGGCCTTCAGCGACGTGACGGTCGGCCGTAGCCCCGAGTCGGCGAGATAGGCGAGGGTGGCGAGCACGCGCCGGTCGACCTGGCCCGACTCGATGTCCTGGCGGCCGGCGTCGTAGACGTCGATCCGCTCGTCGGCGAGGACGCGCTTCTCGAGCAGCGGCTTCGGCAGCAGCAGGATCTGGCCGATCGACAGGCCGCCGGCCTTCGCGTCGCGCCCGTAGAGGACGTTCTTGCCCGCGGCGCGGTAGATCGCCGTCGCCTCGAGCAGCTTCCAGCCGTCGAGGATCGGCTTCGGATCGATCGTCGGAGCGCCTTTGCCGGCCGGCCGGATCGCGAAGTCGAGATGGGCCGCCTTGTCCGCGTCGACCTTCCCGATGCGACCGAGGATCGTCCCGCCGATGACGCGCGCGCCGACCTTCAGGCTGCGCAGCCGGACGTCCTTCGCGTCGGCGCCGAACGGCCGCGAGAAGTAGTTGCGGTAGGTCTCGAAGTCGCCGTCCTTGCGCGCCTTGGCGCTGAGCGTCTGCTCGAGGCCGCCCGACTCGCGCGCGCCCGGCATGCTCGGATGCGCGAACAGGCGCTCCTTGACCGGCAACGACGCTGCCAGCTGCGGCTCGTCGCTCTCGGGCTTCGGCTCCTCGGCGCTGTCGGTCGCGGGCTGGCGGCCGGCGGAGGCCGCCCGGCTGGGCTTCGGGTCGAGCTCGTCGCCGTTTGCCTTCAGCGCCCGGACGTCGGTGGCGTCCTCCTTGAGCACGGGGTAGTAGTCGGCGATCTCGCCGAGCCCCGAGTAGGTGTAGCGGTTCCCGTAGACGTCCTGGAGGACGACGTAGTTGCCGAGCCGGTCGGACTCGCCGACCTTCTTTATGACGCCGTCGTTGGTGGCAACGACCGGCGAGCCCTTCTGGGCGAAGATCTCGAGCGAGCGGCGGTCGGCCTGCGACTCGACGACGTTGGCGGCGTTCTCACCCGCGCGCACGCGCTTGACGGCCTCGGCCTCGGCGAGGTCGTCGGCGTAGCGCGCCCTTGCCGCGACCGGGAAGCGGCCCTCGGTCAGCCCGGTCAGCGAGCCGACGAGATCTGCCGGAACGCCGGAGATCAGCCGCGCGCGCAGCATCACCGAGTCGACGTACCAGTCGGCGTGGTTGTAGGCGAAGATCGCGCGGCGGACGTCCTGCTCGTAGCCCGCCGCCTTGAGGTAGCGCGCGGCCGCGAAGATCGCGTCGACGGGGTTGTACGGGTCCTTGCGCCCGTCCTTGTTCGCGTCGACGCCATAGGCGCGCCACGACGACGGAATGAACTGCATCCAGCCCAGGGCGCCCGCCGAGGACACGTTGAGGTTGCGGCCGTAGTCGGTCTCGATCTCGTTGATCGCCGCCAGCACCTCCCAGCGGACCCCGTACTCGATCCCCGCCGCCTGGTAGATCGGCAGCAGGAACAGCGGCACGCGGAACTTCTCGATCACGAAGTTCGGAACGCCCTGGGCGACCGACGGACCGGGGAGGGCCTCGAAGAAGGACGGATTCGACGGCGCGGGGGAGCCGTCCGGGTTGCGCAGCTCCGGCCGCTCGGCTCGCGCCCCGCCACGCTCGGACCGACCCTCAGCCAGAGGTTGAGACTTGCGCCTCGTCGGAGGAGCGAGCGTCTTGCGGTCGTCCCCGCCGGCCTTCTGGCGGCGACCGCCGCCGGGGGCCGGCGCCGGCTCGAGATCCTGGATGTCGGGGACCGTGGGCGTCGTCGGGGGCGGGGACGCGGGGAGCTTCGGAGTCGTGGGAGTGGTGGGCGTCGTGGGGACGCTCGGCGTCGTGGCCGGTGGCGGCGCCGGTGTCGTGGGGGTCGTCTCCTGGGGCGCGACCCACTCGACCGGGCCCAGGTCGGGCGGGAGCGGGATCTCCGACACCGGGGTGCCGGGCGCAACGTCGACCGTGACGGTGACTATCTCCCCGCTCAGCAGCTTGACCGTGAGCACGCGCGTCTCGGCCGTCGCGGGCAGGGTGAAGGCCGTCAGGGCAGCCGTGAGGACGACGCCTGCGCAAAGCAGCGTGTGCCACAGGCGCTTCTTCATCCCTGAAATCGGTCTCCTCCTCGGGCGCCCCTGGCGGATGCGCTCATTGCCGCGCGGAAGCTTATAGGTCGGTCAGGCGCAACGAGAAAGCTAGCTAGTGGTCGATGGAGGTACAAGGGGGATGGTGATCGGGTCGGGGAGCGGCTGCGCCCACGCAGGCCTGACTGAGGCATCGGCAGCCCCGGCGAGCCCGCGAGTCGTGTGCGCCGGCTTGCAGCCGGGTCCTTCGCGCACGCGCGTGTATGAAGGGAGGGGATCGTTGGGACCTACATCGGCATACGCGGTGGCCTTCTTCACTCCTCCTTTCCTCCAAGCCGACCGGCCCTAACCACCATCAAGCTCAACTAGAGGCTTAGACAAGGCAGGGCGCGCGCCGGTCAGACCCCGGACGCCGCTTGCCGCCAACTGCCGTCCTGTACCCTGCGGCTCCCATGGCGGATCGCGACAACAGCTTCGTCGACCGCGTCTCCCGGCAGGGCGAGGAGGCCCTCGGCAGGATCGCCGAGGAGCTGATCGCCAGCCCGCTCGTGAGCGGCACCCTGTCGCGCGCGTTCGGCGCCCGTGAGAAGGCGGTCCAGGCGCAGGAGGCCGCGATGGGCGCGCTCAACATCCCGTCCGCGGCGGACGTGGAGCGGGTCACCCGCCGGCTGCGCTCGGTCTCCCAGCGGCTGGAGGCGATCGAGGACGTCCTCGACCGCCTCGAGGAGCGCGCCGCCGACGCGCGCGAGCGCGGGGACGAGGACCGCGCCGCGGCGCTCGACGCGAAGCTCGACGCGGTCGCTCGCGACGTCGCCGCCCTGCGCGACGCTGTCAGCCCGCCCGCCGAGCCGATGCCGCGCGCCCAGGAGCGCCTGACCGTCAGCGACTAGCCTGCGCCGGCCGCGAGCGCGGCCCAGCCGGCGTCCCCGAGCCGCAGCCCGGCCTGGTCGAGGCCCTCGCGTGAGATCCGCCGCCTGGCCGTGCCGGCCAGCAGGTCGGTGACCGCCAGGACGACCGCGGCCGCCGCGCCGCGCCGCTCGGCGACCGCGAGCAGCGCCGCCGCCTCCATCTCGACCACCTCCGCGCCCGCTTCGACCCACTCCCGCGCGGCGTCGCGCCGCGGGTCGTAGAAGAGATCGGTCGAGAGGACTGTGACCGGCTGGGCGCCGCCGTCCACCAGCGGCCTCAGCAGCGACTGACTAGGGGCCAGGCGCGGCCCCGCGCCGAGCGCCGCGGTCGTCCCGTCCGTCGCGATCACCCGCTCCGCCGCGACGAGATCTCCCAGCTCGAACCCTTCCCGCAGCGCGCCGCAGGTGCCGATCCGCAGCAGCGTGCGCGCGCCGAGGTCGATCAGCTCCTCGACCACGATCGCCGCGCTCGGACCGCCCATCCCGGTCGACTGGACCGTCAGCGGCTCGCCGTCCGGCGCTCGGCCGCTGTAGCCCCAGAGGCCGCGGTGGTGGTTGAACATCTTCGGCTCCTCGAGCAGCGCCTGCGCGACGGCGAGCGCTCGGTGCGGATCGCCCGGAAGCAGCACCCGCTCGGCGAGCGGCGCGGCCGGACGGAGGTGGATCGGAGACGGGTCGGTCACGGCGGGCACCTTACGTGGGCGCCGACGACCGGCGGGGCGCCGCGGCTATCCTCGCTGCGTGCCCCAGCCGCGAGACATCCCGGACGCCCTGCGCGAGGCGGTCGACCGCACGGTGCGCGCGACGGTCGACACGCGCGGCCGGGCCCAGGACGCGGCCGGGGGCATCACAGAGGCCGTCGACGACCTGCTGAAGGGCGCGGAGCGCAACCTCTCGCGCAGCCGCCGCAGCGTCCGCTCCGCCGTCGAGGACCGCCTGCCCGCGACGCAGGACGACATGAAGGCGCTGCGCGCCGAGCTGCGCCGGATCGACCGGCGGCTCGCGGCGATCGAGGAGCGCCTCGGCTAGAAGTGGACGCCCTTGAGCAGGTAGGCCATCGCGACGGCCTCGGTCGACATCTCGTCGTCCGGCTTGCCGTCGCCGATCTCGGCCTGAGCGCCGGACTTGGCCGCCGTCGAGTCCGGGAAGAGGTTGTAGGCGGTGTTGAGGATGATGTCGACCGTCGAGGGCGAGAGCGAGTAGAGCACCTCGCCGAAGGTCCCGAGGCGCGACGCCTTGCGCTTCGGCTTGTCGATCATCGCGTCGGTGAGCATCTGCCCGGCCTCCTCGGGCGTCAGCGTCGGGAACGCCTTGTAGATGTCGGTCGGCGCGATCATCGGCGTGCGGACGAGCGGCATGTAGACGGTCGTGAACTTGACGTTGTCGGCGACGCACTCCGGCGCCGCGCAGCGTGAGAAGGCGTCGAGCGCCGACTTCGACGCGACGTAGGCGGAGAAGCGCGGCGTGTTGGTCTGGACGCCGATCGACGAGACGTTGATGATGTGGCCCGACTTGCGCTCGCGCATGCCGGGCAGGAGGGCGAGGATCAGCTTGAGCGCGCCGAAGTAGTTGAGCTGCATCGTGCGCTCGTAGTCGTGGAAGCGATCGTACGAGCGGGCGACCGAGCGCCTGATCGAGCGCCCGGCGTTGTTGATCAGCACGTCGACGCCGCCGTGCTCGTCGAGGACCTCCTCGGCGAGTCGATCGATGTCGTCGAGGTCCGAGAGGTCCGCCGGATGCACGTGCGCGGTCCCGCCGACGGCGCGGATCTGCTCGGCGACCTCCTCGAGCTTCTCGCGCGTGCGCGAGACGAGCAGCACGATCCCGCCGGCCTCGCCGACCCTGACGGCGGTCTCGAGGCCGATGCCCGACGACGCCCCGGTGATCAGCACGCGCTTGTCCCTGACGACGCTGGCCAGCGAGCGATCGCGGAACAGGTCCGGGTCGAGGTTGCGCTCCCAGTAGTCCCACAGCCGGCCGGCGTAGCTGTCGAGCGGCGGCACCACGATGTCGGTGCCCTGCAGCGCGCGCTGGGCGTCGCGCGGGTCGAAGGTGCACTTGAAGTCCCGCACCTCCATCGCCGCTGGCGGGATGCCGAGGTCGTCGTAGATCTGGTTGCGGATCTTCTTGACGGTCGGCAGCGCCATCACGCCGGCGCGCACGGCCGAGGGCACGGCGTTGGCCAGGTTCTCGTCGACCCGCATCGCAAGCTGCGGCGCGTGGGCCGCCTTGGCGAAGGTGTTGATCGCCGCGCCGACGGTCATCGGCTCTGGATCTACGAGGTGGTAGGTGCCGCCGGGGAGGTCGTCGTCCTCGAGGTGGCCGATGTGGTCGATCGCGCGCGCGACGAAGTCGACCGGGACGATCGTCGTCTTCCCGCCCTCGGGGCCGACGAGCGGGAACCACGCGGGCAGCGCGCCGCGCATCTTCTTCAGGAGCCCGAACAGGTAGTAGGGCCCGTCGATCTTGTCGATCTCGCCGGTCTGCGAGTGGCCGACGACGATGCCCGGCCGGTAGACGAGCGTCTTCGCCTTCACGTCGCGGCGGACCATCAGCTCCGACTCGTACTTCGTGCGGTGGTAGTGGTGCGGCAGCCGCTGGCCCTCGTCGAGCATGTCCTCCTGGAACACCCCGCGGTACTCGCCGGCGACGGCGATCGACGAGACGTGGTGGAAGCGGCCGACCTCGCGAGCGTTCGCGAGCTCGATCGCGTGCCGCGTTCCCTGCACGTTCGCCCGCTGGGCCGTCTCCTCGTCGGCCTCGATGTCGTAGACGGCGGCGAGGTGGAAGAAGTGGTCGATCGCGACGTCTCGCGGGAGCGCCGAGTCGTCGACGCCGAGGCCAGGAAGCGAGAGGTCGCCCGGCACCGCGACGATCCGGCCCTCGGCGGCCCGCAGGCGCTGCGCGAGCGCGTCCACCTTGCCGCGCGACCCCTCTCGGGTCAGCACGTAGATCGTGCCGTCGCGCCTCAGGAGCTCCTCGACGAGGTGCCTGCCGATGAAGCCAGTCGCGCCGGTCACGAAGTAGTTCACTGCGGCGGGGAGTCTATCCCTCCGCCGAGGCCCCGGGTGAATCCGCGGACCGCCTCTCACCGCTGTAGCTTCAGCATCGTTCGTGAACGACGAGCGACTCACCTTAAAGGAGGTCGCCGAGCGCTCGGGCGTCTCGCCGGGGACGCTCAGGCGCTGGGTCAGGAGCGGGCTGATCCCGCAGCTCGGCGACGGCGACCCCGGCTGGAGCGCGGCCGCCGCCGCGCAGGCCCGGATCGTGGCGCGGTTGCGCGATCGCGGCCACACGATCGAGCAGATCGCCCGGGCGACCGAGGACGGGCGGCTGGCCTTCGGGTTCGTCGACGAGTTGCTGCCGGAGGAGGGCGGCGCGGCGTCGCTCGAGGACGTCGCCGAGGAGACCGGCCTCGAGCCCGCGCTGATCGAGCGCTTTTGGACCAGCCTCGGCCTGCCCGCGCGCGAGCTCGACGCGATGAACGACGAGGACGTCGACGCGATCCGCGAGGCGGCGGCGGTGCTCTCGGCCGGGCTCCCGCTGGTCGCCTTCCTCCAGCTCGCACGCGTGTACGGGCAGGCGCTGTCCCAGATCGCGGACGCCGAGGTGCGCCTGATCCACCTCTACGTCCACGAGCCGTTGATGCGCGAGGGCGTTCCAGGACTGCAGATGGCCGAGCAGATGGAGAGCCTGGCGCGCGACACGCTGCCGCTCTCCTCGTCGCTGATGGAGTTCCTGCACCGGCGCTTCCTCCAGCACTTCGTCGCCCAGGACGTCGTCGGCCACATGGAGGTCGAGCTCGACGGCGAGGTCGACCTCGGCCGCCTGCGCGTCGGGATCGCCTTCTGCGACCTCGCCGGCTACACGCGCTTCACCGAGGAGGAGGGCGACGAGCAGGCGCTCTCCTACGTCGAGCGCTTCGTCGACTCGATCACCGAGACGCTTCCCGACGACGCGCGCGTCGTCAAGACGATCGGCGACGAGGCGATGATCGTCGGGCAGGACATCCAGGCGCTCACCGACTGGGCGGTCGAGCTCCAGCGCGAGTTCCGCGAGCGTCCCGAGCCGCGCATCGGCATCCACTACGGCGCCGCTCTGTACCGCGACGGCGACTACTTCGGCCGCGAGGTGAACCTCGCCTCGCGCGTCGTGGCCCGCGCGCGCGGCGGCGAGGTGCTCGTCACCGACGCGGTCGTCGAGCAGGTCGCCGAGTCCCCGCACCTGGCGTTCGAGGGCATCGGCCAGGTCAAGCTGAAGGGCTTCGACGAGCCGCGCCAGCTCTGCCGCGCCACCAGCCCGGCGCCGCGATGACCGACCAGCCGGCCGACGCGGCGCTCGCGGCGGCTCGCGCCAGCCGGCTGGTGCGCGCCGGCGAGCCGCTGCTGGCGATGCTCTCGGGCGGCGCCGACTCGGTCTGCCTGCTCGACGTCGCGCTGCAACTAGGCGCCGACGTGACGGCCCTGCACGTCAACTACGGCCTGCGCGACGAGGCGGAGGACGACGAGGCGTGCTGCCGTGCGCTCTGCGCGCGGCTCGGCGTCGAGCTGATCGTCGAGCGGGTCGCGCTGCCCGAGCGGGGCAACCTCCAGGCGCTGGCTCGCGACGCGCGCTACCGGCTCGCCGAGCGCCACGCCGTCGCCGACTACGCCACCGCCCACACCGCCTCCGACCAGGCTGAGACGGTGCTCTACCGGCTCGCGGTGTCGCCGGGGCGGCGGGCGCTGCTCGGAATGGCGCCCCGGCGCGGGCGGCTCGTGCGCCCACTGCTCGAGGCGACGGCCGAGGAGACGCGCGCCCACTGCCGGACGCGCGGGCTGGAGTGGCGCGAGGACGCCTCGAACCGCGATCCGCGCTTCGCGCGCGCCCGCGTGCGTCACGGACTGCTCGCAGCGCTGCGCGAGGTGGCCCCCGACGCCGAGCGGACGATCGGCCGGACCGCCGCCCAGCTCCGTGACGAGGCCGAGGTGCTCGACCTCGCCGTGGCCGAGGCGCTCGAGCAGCTCGGCGGGGGCCCGGCCGTCGAGGCCGCCGCACTCGTGCGGCAGGGTCCGGCGCTCGCCCGGCTGGTGCTGCGCCGGCTCGCCGAGCTGGAGGTCGGGGCGCCGCGCCCGCTGTCGCGCGAGGACGTCGACGCCGTCCTAGCGCTCGCGGGCGCCGCGCTGCCGGGGAGGGCCAATGGCGAGGGCGCGCTGCGCGGGCCGGCCGGCGGCAGCCGCTCGCTCGACCTCGGCGACGGCCTGCGCGCGGTCGCGGAGTACGGCACGCTGCGCTTCCACCTCGGCGAGGACGCGCCGGCGCCGGCGTCGGTGACGCTCGAGGTGCCGGGCACGGCGCGCTTCGGGGCCTGGCAGGTCGAGGCCCGCATGGGCGGCGGCGGCGAGGTCGAGCTGCTCGCCGACGAGCTGGGCGGCTCGGTGACCGTGCGCGGCTGGCGCGAGGGCGATCGCATGCGACCGCTCGGCCTCGGCGGCAGCAAGTCGCTGCAGGACCTGTTCACCGATCGCAAGGTCCCGCGCTCGCTGCGTCGCACGCTGCCGGTCGTCGAGGCGGGCGGCGAGATCGCCTGGGTGGCGGGCGTGGCGGTCGGCGAGCGGTTCGCCGCGACGGGCGGCGCCGGGCCGCGGATCGGCCTGTCCGCGCGGCGCGCCACCGCTGCCTAGACTCGCGGCTCGTGGCGGCCCAGGAGATCGGCGAGATCCTCGTCCAGCGCGACGAGCTCGCGCACCGCGTGCAGGCCCTGGCGGAGCAGATCTCGCGCGACTACGCGGGCCGGTCGGTGCTGCTGATCGGCGTCCTCAAGGGCGCGATGTTCTTCCTCAGCGACCTCATGCGCCAACTCGAGGTCGACTGCCAGGTCGACTTCATGGCGGTCGCCTCCTACGGCTCCTCGACCAGCTCCAGCGGCGTCGTGCGGATCCTCAAGGACCTCGACGGATCGATCGAGGGGCGCGACGTGCTGATCGTCGAGGACATCGTCGACTCGGGCCTCACGCTCAGCTACCTGCTGCGGACGCTGCGCGCGCGCGAGCCCGCCTCGCTGGAGGTCTGCGCCCTGCTGACAAAGCCCGAGCGCCGCAAGGTCGACCTGCCGATCCGCTACGTCGGCTTCGAGATCCCCAACCGCTTCGTGATCGGCTATGGGCTCGACCACGCGGAGCGGTTCCGCAACCTTCCCTACGTGGCGGTGCTCGAGCAACCTGCCCCGTGAGCGGGCGCCGTCAGGTGCCGGGAGGGTCGCTACACCCTTGCTAGGCTGTCGTTTCACCCGCTAGCGCCGACTTTGCAGCTTTCCGCCGTGTTGTAGCTGGGCGGGGACGCGGCCGATACAGAGACCTCCCTGTGACCCGATTCTTCAAGAGCGCCGCATTCCCGATCCTGATCGTGGTGGTCCTCGCCTTCTTCGCCCAGAAGCTGATCAGCCCGGGCGAGCAGCAGAAGGACACGAGCTACAGCGAGTTCCTGACCCAGGTCGACGACGATCGGGTCGAGAAGGCGACGCTCAACACGAAGAACAACCGGATCGACGTCGAGCCGAAGAACGGGCCGAAGTACAAGACGGCCTATCCGGACAACACCGAGCAGAACCTCGTAAACACGCTGAAGGCGGCGGACGTCAACGTCGACGTCAAGGCGAAGTCGGGCAGCGGCTGGATCACCGCGCTGACCTACATCCTGCCGTTCGTGATCTTCCTACTGTTCTGGCTGTTCATCATCAACCAGATGCAGGGCGGCGGCTCGAAGGTGATGTCCTTCGGCAAGTCGCGCGCGAAGCGGATGTCGGTCGACGCGCCGAAGATCACCTTCCGCGACGTCGCCGGGGTCGACGAGGCCGTCGAGGAGCTGCACGAGATCAAGGAGTTCCTCGAGAACCCGAAGAAGTTCCAGGCGCTCGGCGCCCGGATTCCGAAGGGCGTGCTGCTCTACGGGCCGCCGGGCACCGGCAAGACGCTGCTCGCGCGCGCCGTCGCCGGCGAGGCGGGCGTGCCGTTCTTCTCGATCTCCGGCTCGGACTTCGTCGAGATGTTCGTCGGCGTCGGCGCCTCGCGCGTGCGCGACCTCTTCGAGCAGGCGAAGCAGAACAGCCCCTGCATCATCTTCATGGACGAGATCGACGCCGTCGGCCGCCACCGCGGCGCCGGCATGGGCGGCGGCCACGACGAGCGCGAGCAGACGCTCAACCAGCTGCTCGTCGAGATGGACGGCTTCACGATGACCGACAACATCATTCTGATCGCCGCGACCAACCGGCCCGACATCCTCGACCCGGCGCTGCTGCGCCCGGGCCGCTTCGACCGCCAGATCGTCGTCGACCGGCCCGACCGCAAGGGGCGCGCGAAGATCCTCGAGGTCCACACGCGCGGCAAGCCGCTCGCGAAGACGATCGACCTCGACAACCTGGCGGCGCAGACCCCGGGCTTCACCGGCGCCGACCTGCAGAACCTGGTCAACGAGGCCGCCCTGCTCGCCGCCCGCATCGGCAAGCGCGAGATCGACCACCTCCAGCTCGAGGAGGGGATCATGCGCGTGATCGCCGGCCCCGAGAAGAAGACGCGCGTGATGAGCGAGAAGGAGCGCCGGATCACCGCCTTCCACGAGATGGGCCACGCGCTCGTCGCCCACTTCCTCGAGAACACCGACCCGGTCCACAAGATCTCCGTGATCTCGCGCGGCCAGGCGCTCGGCTACACGATCTCGCTGCCGACCGAGGACAAGTTCCTCACCACGCGCGCGGAGCTGCAGGACACGATGGCGATGACGCTCGGCGGCCGCGCCGCCGAGGAGCTGGTCTTCGGCGAGGTCACGACGGGCGCCTCTAACGACCTCGAGAAGGTCACCGCGACCGCCAAGCAGATGGTGATGCGCTTCGGCATGTCCGAGAAGCTCGGCCCGCGCGTCTTCGGCCACGACCACGGCCAGCCTTTCCTCGGCCGCGAGTACTCCTCCGAGCCCGACTACTCCGACGACGTCGCCCGCGAGATCGACGACGAGATCCGCCGCGTCGTCGAGGAGGCGCACCAGTCCGCGCGCGACATCCTCGACGGCCACCGCGAGCAGCTCGACCACACCTCCGAGATCCTGCTGCGACGGGAGACCATCGAGCGCGAGGAGTTCATGCAGCTCCTCGAGGGCAAGAGCGAGCTCGAGGTCTTCGGCCCCGACGAGCCGGTACTCCCCTCCGGGACTCCCGAGCCGGCCGAGGAGCCCGCGGCGCGCAAGCCCGAGCGGGCGCCCGCCCCACTGCCGCGGCCCGGGTTGGCCGGCGGCGCCGCCGACTGAGCGGCCAAACGAGTCTTCGCCAACGCCACGACGCCGCCCGTCCTGGGGCATCACGAGCGACCAATGGGCCGTTATCACGCTATTGCCTCGGTTACCCGCGGGACGCCAATCCGAGATCGAGACGCCCGGGCCGACCTATGCAGGGCTTCTTTGCCGCGACCTCCTCGCCGGGTGCTGTTGGCTAGTGCTCTGAGCAGCAGCCCCAGCGCTGTGGACATGCGCTTACCGTCAGGGTAGGGTTGTCGAATGTTACAAGCAACGGCGAGGTTTGCGATGTCGGTCCGGCGGATGTCCGTGCATGACATGTGCTCGATTCGGAGCATTTATATGGGTCTGCTGGCGGCAGCAACGCTGCTTCTGCTGACCGGTAGCTCCGAAGCGAGAGCCGCTGCGACTCCGACATCGATCGAGGGGTTGCCGCTCGTCGACTCGTTCGCAACCTCGGAGAATCCCCTGTCAGGAGCGGGCACGTGGACACAACTTGGCACTGCCAGTCACCCTGGGCGAGTTGTGGCGTCCGCGGGCTCAGGCGGTTGGGGGCCGTCGCAAGCCTTCCCAGCGGTCAATGGGGCATTTTGGAACGGATCGTCGTTCGCCACCGGTGATGACGGAGCCGGCGTAGCTGCGACATTGTCAGAAAGTCCGTCACTGACCGATCGCTACTTCTCGCTCTGGCTCGACATGGCCGAGCCAGACGGTCCGACGAGCGCCGGATACGAGTTGCGGTTCACTCAGACTGCTACCGCGAGCTTCTACGACATCGCGCTCTTACGGTGGCAGGCCGGCACCAGCACCATCTTAGCCTCAGTGACAGGTTACCCGTTCCCGCAGCAGAGCTCCTTCGCCCTTGCGGACGAGGGCGGGATGGTCTCCGCCTGGACGAACACCGGTTCCGGATACAGCATGTTGCTCTCGGCGAGCGACGCCACGTTCGACGGAGGCTATGCAGGGATCGCTGGCGCGGGCAATATCACTCGTATCAGGCAGTTCCGGGCCGGTGCTCTCGACGGGAGCCTTGGCTCCCCGGTCTCGCCCTCGGCCGCCCTGAAGGCGCATTATCCGCTTCAAGGCGATCGAATCTCAGTTACCGGGAACGCGGCCCCGCTTGCCGATATCGGGATCGGCAATCACTTTGCGGTCGAGACGGTAGATGGCGTTGCGCGTCAAGTGATGACTTTCCCCCGGGGTGGAGGCCTGTCACTGAACACGACGGACCTAGTCCGTCCCAGCGACTACTCGGTGGCGATGCTCTTTCGCCTGGACGACACATCGAGCTACCGTCGACTACTCGACTTCACCAAGGGCACGTCCGACACTGGCCTCTACAACCTGGACAGGCGGGCTGTTCTCTACCCCTCGGCGGTAGAAGGCCAGGTGGCCGTCTTCAATGAGACCTACGCCCACCTCGTGCTCACCAGCGCTGCGGCTCCCGGAGGCCTGAACGATACCTCGGTATATGTGAATGGCGCTCTGGCAGTCGCCGCAAGGACGTCCGCGGGCTTTGGCCTCGGATCCGGAGAGCTCCGCTTCTTCAAGGACGATACGAGTGTGAGTGGCGAGGAGTCCGCCGGTGCGGTTGCCTGTATCTCAGCCTACGACGGCACGCTGACGCCGAGCCAGGTGGCTCAACTCGCCGGCCAGCCATCCCGCTGCGAGCCGCTGAGTCACTCCCCAGATCCAGATCCCGTGCATGACCCCCTGCCGGGGTCGAATCCCGCGCCGGGATCGAGACCGGACACGGGGTCGGGCTCGGCTAGAGACCGCGTGAAGGCCTCGGCGCGCAGGAAGCCGCGCGCTCGACGTTGGCGAGGATCGATCGTGGTGGATACCGGTCTGACGGTGACCTGCTCCGCCGCCGATGGACCCTGTGCGGTCAGCGGTAGGGTGGGTATGGCGCCCGCGTTCAAGTGGATGAGCGTTGGCTCAATCAAATTATCTCTCCCGATGGGGGCGAAGCGGAATGTCGTAGTGCGGCTGTCCCGACGTGGGAGGAGCGCCCTGCGGAACGCTGGAAGGCTGAAGATCAAAGTCTCAGCGGCCATCACCACGCCCGGTGGGACGAGGGCCACCGCTCGGCAGAGGGGAACGATCGTGGCGCCAGCGGACAAGCGGTCTCGCCGGCCTAGCCGGTCGTGAGAATCCGCGGTTGCTCGCCCCCAGCTGACGTAGCATATGTGCGTGGCCAAGCCATAATCGCTCAGCGGTCGTAGACGACCCCGGCTTTGCCGCCGAGTGCTGGCGCGAAGGTCGCCACCGGACGCCACCCGCGGAAGACGCGTCGGCCGTGGCCGCATAATTGGGACGTGGCCTCCGCTCCCTACGATGTGATGGGCGTCGTGAACGTGACGCCGGACTCGTTCTCGGACGGGGGGCTGTTCCTGGATGCGGATGCGGCGGTGGCGCATGGGGAGCGGTTGGCGGGGGAGGGGGCTTCGATATTGGACGTGGGGGGCGAGTCGACGCGGCCGGGGGCGGAGCCTGTGTCGGAGGAGGAGGAGTTGCGGAGGGTGGTTCCGGTGGTGGAGCGGCTTGCCGGGGTTGCGCGGGTGTCGATCGACACTTCGAAGCTGGCGGTGGCGGAGGCGGCTTTGGAGGCGGGGGCGAAGGTCGTCAACGACGTGGCGGCGTTTCGGTTCGCGCCTGAGATGGCGGGGCTGGTGGCGGATCGGGGGGCGATCTGCTGCCTTGCGCACATGCCGGGAGAGCCGCGGACGATGCAGCGGGACCCGCGCTATGGGGACGTGGTCGGGGAGGTGCGGGCGTTCCTGGAGGAGCGGTTGGCGTTCGCCGTCGGGGAGGGGGTCGCGGAGGAGAGGGTGTGGCTGGATCCGGGGATCGGGTTCGGGAAGACGCTGGAGCACAACCTCGAGCTGTTGCGGCGGCTGGAGGAGATCTGCGCGATCGGGCGGCCGGTGGTCGTGGGGACGTCGCGGAAGAGCTTCCTCGGGCGGATCACGGGGCGGCCGGAGGGCGACCGGCTGGCCGGGACGATCGCGACGAACGTGATGGCGCTCGAGCGGGGGGCGTCCGTGTTCCGCGTCCACGACGTGCGCGAGGTGGCGGATTCGCTGGCGGTTGCGGCTGCTACGGTCGGCTTGACCGGCGGGCTGGCCGCGGGCTCAGCCGAAGGAGGCAGACGATGATCGACGACCGCGATCCGCTCGATCCCGACGACGATCTCGGTGAGCGCGACTTCGACGACGACGAGCCGCCCGAGCCGACGGTCACCGTCGAGATCACCGGCCTCTCCCTCTACACCCAGCACGGCATCTCGGACGCCGAGCGCGAGTTGGGCCAGCGGCTGGTGATCGACGTCGCGTTCGAGCTCTCCGACTGCGACGCGATGGTCACCGACCGCCTCGAGGACACCGTCGACTACGCCGAGGTCTGCGAGCAGGTGGCGCTCGCCGCCCAGGAGCGCTCCTACAGGACGCTCGAGCGGCTCTGCGGCGCGATCGCCGACCGGCTCACCCAGCGCTACGGGGCCGAGTCGGTGCGCGTCAAGGCGGCGAAGCCCGAGCCGCCGATCCCGCTGCCGGTCGACGAGGTCTCCGTCGAGGTCTGGCGCGAGACCTGAGCCCGTGCGCGGGTACCTAGGGCTCGGCTCGAACGAGGGCGACCGGCTCGGCGCGCTGCGCGCCGCGCGCGAGGAGCTCGAGCGCCGGGAGATCGCGGTGGTCGCGGCGTCCTCGGTCTACGAGACCGCGCCGCAGGGCGATCTGACCGACCAGGCCGACTTCCTCAACGCCTGCCTCGCGATCGACACGGACCTCGGCCCCGAGGAGCTGCTCGACACCTGCAAGGACGTCGAGCGCGCCCTCGGCCGCACCCCCGGCGGCCCGCGCCACGGCCCCCGCCCGATCGACGTCGACCTGCTGCTGCTGGGCGGTCTCGAGCACCGGTCCGAGCGCCTCACGCTGCCGCACGCCGAGGTCACCGCGCGGCGGTTCGTGCTCGAGCCGTTGCTCGAGATCGATCCCGCGCTGGAGCTGCCCGACGGGACTCGGCTGGCGCCCCTGCTGGCCGCCGTCGCCGATCAGCCGGTCGCCCGCGTCGGCGCTTTGTGAGACGAGATCGCACCCCCGAGTTGGGGGGAATTCGCGGCGCGACCTGGGAGTCTCCGCCGCGAAGCGGAATGCTGGTCCCATGACCACCGAGACGGCGAGCTTCCGCGGCGACGATCAGGAGTGCCTCGTCGAGGCGTCGCTGGCCTGCCGCGTCTGCCTCTCCGGCCAGATCGACTGGTCGCTGCGCGTCGACACCTGGGATCACGAGGTCGTCTGCCGCTGCCGTGCCTGCGGCGACGAGCGCGTGGTCTCGCTGACCGGCGAGCAGGCCTTGCGCCTCGCGCTGGCCGAGTCGGTCCGCTAGTCGCCACCGGCGGTCTGCTGTAGACCTTGGCGTATGGCCGAGGCTCCTCCGCCGGCACAGTCGATCGAGCCGCTCGACGCGATGGTCGAGCTGCTCACCCGGCTGGACGCCGACGGCGCCGACGACGGGGCCGCCTTCTACGACCGCCTCTGCGAGGCGATGTGCCGGCTGACCTCGATGGAACGCGCCGGGCTGCTGCTCTACCAGGAGACGCGCCGGCTGGTCGTGCCGGCGGGCAGCCACGGGTTCGAGCCCGCGCTGGTCGAGGGCGTGTACGGCACGCTGGAGGAGACGCCGATCGCCAAGCGCGCGCTCGCCGAGGACCGCGTCGTCGAAGTCGCGGGCGAGGAGCTGGCCTCGCAGGTCCCCGCCCGCTACGCCCAGCTCCCCGGCATCACCACGATCACCTGCACGCCCGTCTCCGCCGGTGGGCGCTGGCTCGGCGTGATTTTCGCCGACCGCGGGGGCGATCCGTTCGAGCTGACCGACCGCGAGCGCCACACGATGTGGACGCTCGGCAAGACCGCCGCGCTGGCCGCCAGCGCCCGCATCGCCGCGACCCAGCAGGAGCGCGCCCGGCTGCTCTCCGAGCGGGTCGACCTCGCGCGCGAGGTGCACGAGCGGGTGATGCAGCGACTGTTCGGCGTCTCGCTCGTGCTCGGGACGGAGGCCGATCTGTCGCCCGAGCAGCGCCGCCGCTGCGCGGACGAGATCCAGGCGGCCGTCGCAGACCTCCGCCACGCGCTCGCGCGGCCGGTCGCGCCGCCGCAACCCGACACCGGGGCGACGCTGCGCCAGGAGCTCGACCGGCTCGGGGCCAGCTACGACGGGCCCCCGCTCGAGGTCGAGTGGGACGCCGAGCTGGACGTCCCGCCCGAGCTCGAGCAGCTCTCGCAGTCGGTGCTCGCGGAGGCGCTGCGCAACGCCCACAAGCACGCCCGTCCGACCTGCGTCCGCGTCCGGATCGCCGCCCAGGACGGGACCTTCGTGCTCGAGGTGCTCAACGACGGCGTCGAGCCCGCGCGGCGCGGCCGGGGAGCCGGCATGGGCCTGCGCCTCGCCGCGCTCGACGCTCTTCAGCGCGGCGGCGTCGTGGACTTCGGCCCGACCGGGGCGAGCGACGGCGACTGGCGGGTCCGCCTCGTCGTGCCGCTCGCCGGAACCGGCTGATGCCACCGCCGTCGGATCGCCCGATGGATCGCCGGCGCCTGCGCGTGCTGATCGTCGACGACCACGAGGTCGTCCACTGGGGCTTCAGGCTGCTGCTGACCGAGCAGCCGTGGGTCGAGCGCTGCCTGACCGCCCGCGACGGCGCCGGCGCGCGCGAGCTGGCCCGCCGCTACCAGCCCCACGTCGCGCTCGTCGACCTGTTCGTCGGCGAGGAGTCCGGCGCCGAGATGTGCGACGCGCTGCGTCGCGAGTCCCCGAGCACCCGCGTCCTGCTGATCTCCGGCGCCGGCTGGATCTCGCCCCAGGCCGCCAAGGCCGCCGGAGCCTCCGGCTTCGTCTCGAAGGACTGGGCCGCCGCCGACGTCGCCGCCGCCGTGCGCAGCGTCGGGAACGGGCGGACCGTCTTCGCGAGCGCCAGCGAGCAGCCGCGCGCCCCGCTCTCGCCGCGTGAGCGCGAGGTCCTCGGCCTGCTCGCCACGGGCGCGACCAATCGCGAGATCGCCGCCCGGCTGCACCTCTCCCCGCACACCGTCAAGGAGCACACGAGCAGCCTCTACCGCAAGCTGGAGGTGCGAAACCGCGCCGAGGCGGTCCAGCGCGCCGAGCGCCTCGGCCTGACCGCCTGACGGTTCAGCGCCTCAGGTGGGTTAAGTTCCGCCCCATGCTGCTCGCCGTCGACGTCGGCAACACCCAGACCCACGTCGGGCTCTTCCGCGGCGAGGACCTGCTCGAGCACTGGCGCTTCCACACGTCGCGGACGGCGACCGCCGACGAGCTGGCCGTCGTGCTCGGCGGCCTGCTGCGGCTGCGCGACTGCTCGCTGCGCGACGTCGAGGCGATCGTCGTCTCCTGCGTCGTCCCGAACCTCACCCAGGAGTACGACGAGGTCCGCAAGCGCTACCTCGACGGGCAGGGCGCGCTCGTCGGCCCGGAGCTGAAGACCGGCATGCCGATCCGCATCGACGACCCGCGCGAGCTGGGCGCGGACCGCCTCGTCAACGCGATCGCCGCCTACGACCGGGTCGGCGGACCGTGCATCGCCGTCGACTTCGGCACCGCCATCAACTACGACGCCGTCTCCGGCGACGGCGAGTACCTCGGCGGCGTGATCTCGCCCGGCGTCGAGATCTCGATCGAGGCGCTCAGCGAGCGCGCCGCCGCGCTGCCCAAGGTCCGCCTCGCCCCGCCCCGCGCCGCGATCGGCAAGGGAACCCGCGAGGCGATCCAGTCGGGCGTCGTCTACGGCTACGCCGGCCAGGTCGACGGCATCGTCGCTCGCGTGCGCGAGGAGCTGGGCGACGAGGCGACCGCCATCGCGACCGGCGGCTGGGCACAGGTCATCGTTCCTCACTGCGAGCAGATCGACGAGCTGGACGATCTGCTGACGCTCAAGGGGCTGCTGCTCATCTGGGAGCGCAACAGGACAGAGTAGGCCGGGGGGCTCGCGCCCCCCGGAGCCCCCGCGCGGGGTTGGTCTGCCGACGGCTCCGGTGGAGGGTGCCTTCTCTTTCGGCTCCAGTGGAGGGCTCGTTGCCTGGGCGGTGGTGGCTTCGGGCGGGTAACTTCCGTGGCGATGCGCTCTCTGACCGACTCCTGGACGCTTGGCGGGATCGAGCTGCCGAACCGTCTGGTGCTCGCGCCGCTGGCGGGGATCGGGAACTGGTTCGTGCGGTTGCAGGCGAAGCGGCATGGGGCGGGGCTGGTGGTGTCGGAGATGGTGTCGAGCTTCGGGCTGAGCTATGGGAACGAGCGGACGGTGAAGCAGTTCCTGCGGATCCATCCCGAGGAGCATCCGGTTTCGATGCAGCTGTTCGGCCATGACGCGGACGTGATGCGCGAGGCGGCGGCGATGGTCGCGGAGGCGGGGGCGGACCTCGTGGACTTGAACATGGGCTGTCCGGTGCGGAAGGTGTGCAAGACCGGGGCCGGGGCGGCGCTGCTGGACGATCCCGACAAGGCGGTCGCAATCGCCAAGGCGGCGGGCGAGGGGAGCGGGCTGCCGGTGACGGTGAAGCTGCGGCCGGGCCAGCGGCCGGGAGGTCGCGCCGGGGTGCACTTGGCGCGGCGGCTGGTCGACGAGGCCGGCGTCGCGGGGATCTCGTTCCATCCGCGCCATGCGTCCCAGCAGCACAAGGGCAAGCCCGACTACGACCTCGCGCGCGAGGTGGTGGAGGCGCTCGACGTTCCGGTGATCGTCTCCGGCGGCCTGCTCTCCGACGAGCGGGCCGGGGAGGCGTTCGAGCGCTCCGGGGCGGCCGCGGTGATGCTGGCGCGGGGGTCGCTCGGCAACCCGTGGATGTTCGAGCGGCTGCTCGGCACGCGCGCGGGCGAGCCGACCGCGGCCGAGGTCGTCGACGAGCTGGTGTGGACGATCGAGCGCTGCGAGGAGCACCTGGGCGTCGACCGGGCCGGGCACTACCTGCGCAAGTTCTACCCCTGGTACGCCGAGCGCCTGGAGCTCCCGGCGGAGCTCCGTCGCGAGCTGGTCACGGCGCCGACCACTGCCGACGCGCGCGCCGCGCTGGAGCGGATCTCGGCCCCCGAGCCCGCTCGCAGCGCGGCCTGAGGGGGCCTCGGAAGGACCGCCAGGGCGGTTGCTACACTCTCGCGTCCTCCCGCCCGGCTGGTCCGGGGCCGGGGGGTTTTCTTATGCCGAGAGAGACACTCCTCACACCGTCGGGGCTCACCGAGCTGCAAGGCAAGATCGAGCACCTCTCCACCGTCCGCCGCCGCGAGGTCGCCGACCGGATCAAGGAGGCGCGCGAGTTCGGCGACATCGCCGAGAACTCGGAGTACGACGACGCCAAGAACGAGCAGGCGATGCTCGAGAAGCAGATCGCCGAGCTCGAGGAGAAGCTGCGCAGCGCTCGGATCATCGACGAGAAGAACATCGACACCGAGAAGGTCGCCGTCGGCGTCATGGTCCACGTCAAGGACCAGAAGACCGACAAGTCGACGAAGTTCAAGATCGTCGGCTCGGCCGAGGCCGACCCCGCGGGCCAGAAGCTGTCGAACGAGTCTCCGGTCGGCAAGGCGCTGATCGGCCGCAAGCGCGGCGACGTGGTCTCGGTGCCGGTTCCGCGCGGCCCTGCCCGCAAGCTCAAGATCACGAAGATCGAGACGGCCTAGCCGCTTCCCCGCGTAGGGTCTCCGCCGTGGACGACCGGCGGCAGAAGCTGGAGCAGTTGCGCGCGGACGGCGTCGAGCCGTTTCCGCACGCCTATCCGGGCGTGGTCGCGGCCGGGCGCGTGCACGAGGCCCACGACGGCCTCGAGGCCGGTGCGGAGACCGAGGACGCCTACCGCGTCGCGGGCCGGCTGGCGGCGCGGCGCGGGCACGGCGGCGCCGCCTTCCTCGACGTCGTCGACCGCTCGGGCCGGATTCAGGTCCAGGCGAAGCGCGACGTGCTCGGCGAGCGGTCCTTCGACACGCTGACCTCGCTCGACCTCGGCGACCTGGTCGGGATCGACGGCACGGCGTTCAAGTCGCGCCGCGGCGAGCTGACGCTGCGGGCGACCGACTGGAAGCTGCTGGCCAAGTCGCTGCTGCCGCCGCCCGACAAGTACCACGGGCTCGAGGACGTCGAGACGCGCTACCGCCGCCGCGAGCTCGACCTGATCGCCAACGAGGACTCCCGGCAGCTCTTCATCCTGCGCTCGCGGGTGATCGCGAGCATCCGCCGCTGGCTCGACGAGCGCGGCTTCCTCGAGGTCGAGACCCCGGTCCTGCAGCCGCTCTACGGCGGCGCCCTGGCGCGGCCCTTCACCACCCACCACAACGCGCTCGATCGCGACCTCTACCTGCGGATCGCCACCGAGCTGTACCTCAAGCGGCTGATCGTCGGCGGCCTGGAGCGGGTCTACGAGCTGGGCAAGGACTTCCGCAACGAGGGCCTGTCGCCGAAGCACAACCCCGAGTTCACGATGCTCGAGTGGTACGAGGCCTACGCCGACTACGCGGACATCGCGGCCGAGCTGGAGCAGCTCGTCGGGTTCGTGGCGGAGGATGTCGGCTACGAGGGCGAGATCGACTTCGGCGCGCCGTGGCGGCGGGTCACCCTGCGCGACGCGATCCTCGAGCGCTGCGGCGTCGACGTGCTCGCCAACCGCGACCGCGACTCGCTCGTCGCGGCGGCGAAGCAGCGCGAGATCGCGCTCGACCCGAGCGCGACCTGGCCCCAGCTCGTCGACGACCTGCTCTCCAAGCACGTCGAGCCCGAGCTGACCGACCCGACCTTCGTCACCGACTACCCGGTCGAGCTGTCGCCGTTCGCCAAGGCCCACCGCTCGGAGTCCGGCCTGGTCGAGCGGTTCGAGTGCTTCGCCGGCGGGATGGAGTTCGCCAACGCCTTCACCGAGCTCAACGACCCCGACGAGCAGCGGGCCCGCTTCGAGGAGCAGCAGCGCCACGTCGCTCAGGGCGACGACGAGGCCCAGCCCTACGACGAGGACTTCGTCCGGGCGCTCGAGCAGGGGATGCCCCCGACCGGGGGGATCGGAGTCGGGATCGACCGCCTGGTGATGCTGCTCTCCGGGCGCAGCGCGATCCGCGAGGTCGTGCTCTTCCCCGCGCTGCGGAGCTGACGGGAGCCTCCCGAGTCGACCGAAGGCCGTTGGTAGACTGGCCGCAGGTCACTGGACTCGGCTAGCCTCATTCCCAACGACGTTCGCGCCGATTGGAAGACGGGTAGGGCACCGTCAGGTCCATTGCCCTTCGAGGAACCCGAACGAAGGACCCAGCAGTGTTTGAGCGCTTCACAGAGCGGGCCCGCCAGGTGGTCGTCCTGGCCCAGGAGGAGGCCCGCATCCTCAAGCACAACTACATCGGCACCGAGCACATCCTGCTCGGCCTGCTCCGCGAGGAGGAGGGCCTTGCCGCGCGCGTCCTCGAGTCCCTCGACATCACCGTCGAGCGCGTCCGCGCGCAGGTCGTGCGGATCGTCGGGTCCGGCGAGGAGGTCACCTCCGGGCAGATCCCCTTCACCCCGCGCGCGAAGAAGGTGCTCGAGCTCGCGCTGCGCGAGGCGCTGTCGCTCGGCCACAACTACATCGGCACCGAGCACATCCTGCTCGGCCTGGTGCGCGAGAACGAGGGCGTCGCCGCCCGCATCCTGCTCGACTTCGACGCCGACTCGGAGAAGATCCGCAACGAGGTCATCCGGATGCTCTCCGGCCCCGGCGGCCGTCAGCGCCAGGGCGCCCAGGGCGCCCAGCAGGGCGAGGGCAAGAAGAGCTCGAAGCTGCTCGACCAGTTCGGTCGCAACCTGACCAAGCTCGCCGCCGAGGGCAAGCTCGACCCGGTCGTCGGTCGCGAGACCGAGGTCGAGCGGATCATGCAGATCCTCTCGCGGCGCACGAAGAACAACCCGGTCCTGATCGGCGAGCCGGGCGTGGGCAAGACCGCCGTCGTCGAGGGGCTGGCGCAGCGGATCACCAGCGGCGAGGTGCCGGAGCTGCTCAAGAACAAGCAGATCTACACGCTCGACCTGGCCGCCCTGGTCGCCGGCTCGAAGTACCGCGGCGAGTTCGAGGAGCGCCTCAAGAAGGTGATGAAGGAGATCACCCAGCGCGGCGACATCATCCTGTTCATCGACGAGCTGCACAACCTCGTCGGCGCGGGCGCGGCCGAGGGCGCGATCGACGCGGCCTCGATCCTCAAGCCGGCGCTCGCCCGCGGCGAGCTGCAGACGATCGGCGCGACGACGCTCGACGAGTACCGCAAGTACCTCGAGCGCGACTCCGCGCTGGAGCGCCGCTTCCAGCAGATCCGCGTCGAGCAGCCCTCGACCGACGAGACGGTCCAGATCCTCAAGGGCCTGCGCGACCGCTACGAGCAGCACCACCGCGTCGGCATCACCGACGAGGCGCTGCAGGCCGCCGCCGAGCTGGCCGACCGCTACATCTCAGACCGCTTCCTGCCCGACAAGGCGATCGACTTGATCGACGAGGCCGCCTCGCGCGCGCGGATCAAGTCGATGACGTCGCCGCCGGTCTACCGCGAGCTCGAGGAGGAGATCGAGACGACGCGGCGCGACAAGGAGGCCGCGATCGAGGCGCAGGAGTTCGAGAAGGCCGCGAACCTCCGCGACCAGGAGCGTCAGCTCACGAACAAGAAGCGCGACCTCGAGGAGCAGTGGCGCTCCGGCGAGTCCGGCGAGCGCCCGGAGATCGGCGAGGAGGAGATCGCCGACATCGTCTCGATGTGGACCGGCATCCCGGTCTTCAAGCTGACCGAGGCCGAGACCCAGAAGCTGATGCGGATGGAGGACGAGCTGCACAAGCGCGTCATCGGCCAGCACGCCGCGATCGAGGCCGTCTCGAAGGCGATCCGCCGCTCGCGCGCCGGGCTGAAGGACCCCAAGCGCCCGACCGGCTCGTTCATCTTCCTCGGCCCCTCGGGCGTCGGCAAGACCGAGCTCGGGCGCACGCTCGCCGAGTTCCTCTTCGGCGACGAGGAGGCGATGGTCCGGATCGACATGTCCGAGTACATGGAGAAGCACTCCGTGTCGCGGCTGGTCGGATCGCCGCCCGGCTACATCGGCTACGACGAGGGCGGCCAGCTCACCGAGGCCGTGCGGCGCAAGCCGTACAGCGTGCTGCTGCTCGACGAGATCGAGAAGGCGCACCCGGACGTGTTCAACATCCTGTTGCAGATCCTCGAGGACGGCCGGCTGACCGACAGCCAGGGCCGCACCGTCGACTTCCGCAACGCGATCGTGATCATGACCTCGAACGTCGGCGCGGCGCAGATCGCCAAGAACACCGAGATCGGCTTCACCGTCGGCGAGGGCGACACCGGCGTCACCTACGACCAGATGAAGACGCGGATCATGAGCGAGCTCAAGAAGGTCTTCCGGCCCGAGTTCCTCAACCGCATCGACGAGGTGATCGTCTTCCACAAGCTGACCAAGGACGAGATCAAGGAGATCGTCGAGCTGCTGCTGAAGCGGATCCGCGAGTCGCTCGCGGAGCGCGAGCTGTCGCTCAACCTCTCCGACGACGCGGCCGACCTGCTCGTCGACAAGGGCTGGGACCCGTCGATGGGCGCCCGTCCGCTGCGCCGCGCGATCCAGCGCTACATCGAGGATCCGCTCGCCGACGAGGTGCTCGCGCAGACGCTGCATCCGGGCTCGACCGTCGAGGTCGAGAAGGCGCCGGACGACGACGAGCGCGAGGTGACGATCACGATCGCCAAGCCCGCTCGCAAGCGCGAGGCGGTCGGCGTCGGCGCCAAGGGCGGCGACGGCGACGGACCGGAGCGAGGCGACGGTGACGCCGACGGCGACAGCGAGGCGCGCCTGCCCGACGAGCCCGAGATCCTTCCGTCGGCCCCAGACGCTCCGCCGTCGCCCGACGACAGCGGCGCCGCGGACGACTAGCCCGCCAGCGCGAGGTCGACTAGCCCCTGAGGTGAGGTCGACTTTTCGGACGCGATGCGTCCGAAAGGTCGACTTCAGCGGGGCGGGCGTCTCGTGGGAGGACGAGCCGTCCTGTTCTCGCCCTAGGTTGGGCGGATGGCGCGTGCGACCACCCATCACGTCTGCTCGGCCTGCGGGCACGAGTCGGCCAAGTGGCACGGGCGCTGCCCCGGCTGCGAGGAGTGGGGCACGCTGGCCGAGGAGGCGCGGCCCACGGCGCGAGCCGGCGCGGTCACGCGTGCGGGCGGCGGCGGCCGGGCGCTGACCCCCGTCGCGCTGGCGGACGTCGAGGCGCCGCGGGTGGCGCGGCTGCGGACCGGCATCGGGGAGCTCGACCGGGTGCTCGGCGGCGGGCTCGTGCCGGGCTCGCTGGTGCTGCTCGGCGGCTCGCCCGGGATCGGCAAGTCGACGATCGTCACGTCGGCGCTCGGCAACGTCGCCGCGGCGGGCGGTAGGGCGCTCTACGTCTCCGGCGAGGAGTCGGCCGCCCAGGTCCGGCTGCGCGCCGAGCGGCTCGGCGAGGGCGCGTTGCGCGTGCCGATCGTCGCCGAGACCGACCTCGACGCGGTCGTCGCGACGCTGGAGGCCGAGCGGCCCGACGTCTGCGTGGTCGACTCGGTCCAGGTCATGCACGCCGCGGGCCTTGCCGGCGCGGCGGGCTCGGTCGGCCAGGTTCGCGAGGTCGCCGGCCGGCTGATGCGCGTCGCCAAGGAGCGCGGCGTGGCGATCGTCCTCGTCGGGCACGTCACCAAGGAGGGGGCGCTCGCCGGACCGCGCGTCCTCGAGCACCTCGTCGACTGCGTGCTCAGCTTCGAGGGCGAGCGCGAGCGCACCTACCGCACCCTGCGCGCGCTGAAGAACCGGTTCGGCTCGACCAACGAGGCGGGGGTGTTCGAGATGCGCGACGAGGGGCTCGTCGAGGTCGAGGACGCCTCGGCCCGCTTCGTCGCCGAGGCGGCTCAGGCGCCCGGCTCGGCGATCCTCTGCGCGATGGAGGGCTCGCGACCCCTGCTGGTCGAGGTCCAGGCGCTGGTCGCGCCGACCGAGCTGGTCCCGCCGCGCCGGATGGCCAACGGCATCGACCGCAACCGCCTCGCGCTCGTCCTCGCCGTCCTGGTCCGCCACGGCGGTATCTCGCTCGGCGGAAGCGACGTCTTCGTCTCGCTCGCCGGCGGGGTCCGCATCGACGAGCCCGGCGCCGACCTCGCCGTGGCGCTCGCGGTCGCCTCCGCCGCCGCCGGCAAGCCGCTCGGCCGGGACGGTCGGCCGCTCGCCGCCTTCGGGGAGCTCGGCCTGACCGGCGAGCTGCGCCATGCCGCGCACCCCGATCGTCGCCTCGCCGAGGCGTCCAAGTTCGGCCTCGCGGACGTCCTTCACCCCGGTCCAGGCCTGCCGGACCTCCGCGCGGCGCTGAGGGCCGCGATTGACCGATCCGTCGGTCAACCACGCGCTGCATAGCGGAATTCCGCACTGCAAAGCCTTTTTTCCCGCTTTCGCGTACAATCCGCGGTGATGCCGTACGCCGGAGATGACGCTTCAGAGCTAGAGGGTAGGCAGGAACCTCGACTCGTACGGGCATTGGAGATGATCGCGCCCGGCAGCGCCGTGCGCGAGGGCATCGACAGCATCGTCCAGGCGCGCACCGGCGCGTTGATCTGCATCGGCGACAGCGACGAGCTGGCGTTCCTCTACTCGGGCGGCCTGAAGCTCGAGGTCGACTACACGCCGGCGCTGCTGTTCCAGCTCGCCAAGATGGACGGCGCGATCATCCTGTCGTCGTCCGGCACGAAGATCCACTGGGCCAACGTCCAGCTGATGCCGGACCCGACGATCCTCTCGCTCGAGACGGGCACCCGCCACCGCACCGCGGAGCGCGTTTCGAAGCAGACCGACGCGCTGGTGATCGCGATCTCGCAAGCGCGCAGCGTCGTCTCGCTCTACCTCGACGGCGCCAAGTACATCCTCGAGGACATCCCGGTCGTGCTCGCCAAGGCGAACCAGGCGCTCGCGACGCTCGACAAGTACCGCAGCCGGCTCGACCAGGTGTCGACGCGGCTGACCGCGCTCGAGTTCGAGGGCGGCACGACGCTCCACGACGTGCTCACCGTGCTCCAGCGCTCGGAGCTGGTGACGCGCATGGCGGTCGAGATCGAGCGCTACATCGTCGAGCTCGGCGCCGAGGGCCGGCTGATCGAGATGCAGCTCGAGGAGACGATGGTCGGCGTCGCCGCCGAGAAGTCCGCGCTGGTCTACGACTACCTCGCCGAGGTCGGCGAGGACAACTTCGCGAACGTGCTCGACTCGCTCGCGCGGATGCCGCACCAGGACCTGCTCGACTTCGGGATGCTGGCCGAGATACTCGGCTACGACCGCAAGCTGAACACGCTCGACCACCCGGTCTCGCCGCGCGGATATCGCGTGCTGGGACGGATACCCCGCCTGCCGAAGCTCGTCGTCCAGGGAATCGTGCAGGAGTTCGGGGGGCTGGACGAGATCCTGGCCGCCGGCAACGGCGACCTGGAGTCGGTCGAGGGGGTGGGCGACGTGCGGGCGAAGGACATTCGCGAGGGCCTGCGTCGCCTACAGGAGATCAACCTCGTGGACAGGTACCTGCAAACGTAACCACTGAGCCCAGGCGCCGCCGCGCCAGGCTCGTTTTCGACTAGGAGGCCAGTCATTTCCGAGACGACCATCGATCAGGAGCTCGTGGACCTCGAGATCACCCGTGAGATGCCCCATATCGAGTACGAGATCGGGGACAACGTCGTGTATCCGCATCACGGGGCTGGCAAGGTCCTCAAGAAGGAGCAGAAGGAGGTGCTCGGCGAGAAGCGCGCCTACCTCACGATCAAGATCCTCCACAACGACATGACCGTCATGGTCCCCTGCGAGAACGCGGGCATGGCGGGGTTGCGCCGCGTGATCGGCGAGGAGGCCGTGGCCAAGGTCCTCGCCGTGCTGCGCGACGACGTCAGCGAGATGCCGAAGAACTGGAACCGGCGCTTCAAGCACAACCGCGAGAAGATCAAGACCGGCGACGTCTACGAGCTCGCCGAGGTCGTTCGCAACCTCGCGATCCGCGAGTCGGAGAAGGGCCTCTCGACCGGCGAGAAGCAGATGTACACCCGCGCCAAGAAGATCCTCGCCTCCGAGCTGATGTATGCGCTCGAGATGGAGGAGGACGAGGCCGAGGAGCACCTCGACTCGCTGATCGAGGACGCTCACTCGGACCGCATGGGGGCCGCCGCATCCGCGTAGCGATCGTCGCGGCCGGCGGTGACGGCGAGCGTCTCGGGGCCGATGGGCCCAAGGCGTTCGTCGAGTGCGCCGGACGGCCGCTGCTGGACTGGAGCGTGGACGTTCTCGGCGCGGTCTGCGATCGCGTCGTGGTCGCGGTGCCCGACGGGTACGCGGACGCCGAGGCGGAGGGCCACGAGCGCGTCGTGGGGGGACGATCGCGCTCGGAGTCGGTGCGCAACGCGCTGAGCGCGGCGCCGGAGGCCGACATCGCGGTCGTCCACGACGCCGCGCGCCCGCTGGTGACGGCGGAGCTCGTCGAGCGCTGCGTGGCGGCGATCCATGCGCCGGGGGTCGACGGCGCCGTGGCGGCGGCGCCGGTCACCGACACGATCAAGGAGGCGGACGCGTCCGGGCGGGTGCTGCGGACGCTCGACCGCGGAACGCTGTGGGCGGTCCAGACGCCGCAGGTGTTCTGGGCCGACGTCCTCCGCGGAGCGCTCGACGCCGACGCGAAGATGCTGGCGGAGGCGACCGACGACGCCGGCCTGGTCGAGGCGGGCGGCGGAACGGTGGCGATCGTCGAGGCGCCGCGCGAGAACATCAAGGTCACCACGCCGCTCGATCTCGGGCTGGCGGGGACGCTGCTCGGCCGGCGGCTGGCCGACGCGTAGGCTGCCCGGCCGTGCTGACCGACTACCACGTCCACCTGCGCCCCGACGACGAGGGCACGCCGGCGTCGGAGTACTTCACCGCGGCGAACGCCGACCGCTACCGCGAGGCGGCGGCCGCGGCGGGGATCGCCGAGCTCGGGGTCGCCGAGCACGTCCACCGCTTCGTCCAGGCGCTCGACGTCTGGGAGCACCCGTTCTGGCGCGCGAGCGCCCGCGACGACGTCGACGCCTACTGCGAGTTCGTCGCCGCCCAGCCGGGGCTGCGGCTGGGGATCGAGGCCGACTTCGTCCCCGGGCGCGAGGACCGGATGGCGACGCTGCTCGACGCCCGCGACTGGGACTACGTCGTCGGGTCGGTGCACTTCCTGCGCGACGCCGCGGTCGACATGCGCGGCGACTGGGACGTCTGGCGCTCGGCCGATCCAGACAAGGTCTGGGCGCGCTACTTCGAGACGCTCGGCGAGGCGGCCCGCAGCGGGATGTTCGACATCCTCGCCCACCCCGACCTGATCAAGGTCTGGGGTCGCGACGCGCCGCTGCCCGACGGCGACCTGCGCCGCTTCTACGAGCTGGCGATGGACGGCATCGCCGAGTCCGACGTGGCGATCGAGGTGTCGACGGCCGGCCTGCGCAAGCCGGTCGCGGAGATCTATCCGGCCGCTCCCTTCCTCGAGATGTGCCTCGAGGCCGGACGGCCTGTCGCGCTGTCGAGCGACGCTCACGTGCCGGAGCACCTCGGTCACGAGTACGAGCGCGCGGTCGACTGGCTGGCCGGGCTCGGCGTCGCCGAGCTCGCGGTCTTCGAGCGGCGCCGGCGGCGCCTGGAGCCGATCGGGTGAGCATGCGCAGCGGCATTGGCTACGGCTCGCACCGGTTTGGCGAGCGGCGCCGGCGGCGCCTGGAGTGGGTCGGGTGAGCATGCGCAACGGCATCGGTTACGGCTCGCACCGGTTTGGCGAGCGGCGCCGGCGGCGCCTGGAGTGGGTCGGGTGAGCATGCGCAACGGCATCGGTTACGACTCGCACCGGTTTGGCGACGGGCGCCGGCTGTGCCTGGAGTGGGTCGGGTGAGCATGCGCAACGGCATCGGTTATGACTCGCACCGCTTTGGCGAGGGGCGCCGGCTGATCCTCGGGGGCGTCGAGGTCCCGGGCGCCGAGCGGGGCCTGGAGGGCCACTCGGACGCCGACGTGCTGACGCACGCGGTGATCGACGCGCTGCTCGGCGCGGCGGCGCTCGGCGACATCGGCCTGCACTTCCCCGACGACGACGAGCGCTGGCGCGACGCCGACTCGATGGTGCTGCTGCGCGAGGTCGTCGCCCTGCTCGCTCGGGCGGGCTGGGCGGCGGCGAACGTCGACGCCACGGTGATCTGCGAGGTGCCGAAGCTCGGTCCCCACCGCGAGGCGATGCGCGCGAGCCTGGCCGCAGCGCTCGCGCTCGAGCCCGGCGCGGTCAACGTCAAGTTCACGACCAACGAGCGGATGGGCTCCATCGGCCGCGGCGAGGGCATCGCCGCGCTAGCGACCGCCACCATCCGCCCCGAGCAGGCCCTAAAGAGCCAAATGGACGTTTGAGCACACTCCGGTGTGTCCCATGGTCCACTTTGCGGTTCGGCTCGCCGCCCGTAGCTGGCCCTTCCTGCCGAGTGGACGATTGAGCACGCCCCAGTGTGTCGAATCGTCCACTTTGCGTTTCGGCTCGCCGCCGCGGGCCGGCCGTTTCCTGGCGAGTGAAGGATTAACCGTGCTACGTGCCGGTCAATCGTCCATGCGTGGTCTCACCCGCCAGTAGAGTCCGCCGCCATGGACTCCTCCGATCTCGCCTTCGCCGGACTTGCCAAGCAGGCGGCGATGGTGCGCGCCGGCTCTGTCTCGTCACGCGAGCTGGTCGAGTTGTACCTCGAACGGATCGAGCGGATCGATCCGGAGCTCAACAGCTACCGCGTCGTGATGGCCGAGCGCGCGCTCGCCGACGCCGACCAGGCCGACTCGCGCCATGCCGCGGGTGACGACCGCCCCTTGCTGGGCGTGCCGATCGCGATCAAGGACAACACCGACATCGCGGGGGAGCTGACCACCAACGGCACCGCGGCCCACGGGCCACCGGCCAGCGAGGACGCCGAGCAGGTCCGTCGCCTGCGCGCGGCCGGTTGCGTGATCCTCGGCAAGACGACCCTGCCCGAGCTCGCGATCATGGGCACGACCGAGGGGCCCGCCTTCGGCGTGACGCGCAACCCCTGGGACGTCACGCGCACGCCCGGCGGATCGAGCGGCGGCAGCGGCGCGGCGGTCGCCGCCGGACTCGCCGCCGCCGGTCATGCGACCGACGGTGCCGGCTCGATCCGCATCCCGGCCGCCTGCTGTGGCCTCTTCGGCCTCAAGCCCCAGCGCGGGCGAGTGCCGCTGGCGCCCGACGACGAGCAGCACTGGAACGGGCTCAGCGTCGCCGGCGCGGTGACCCACACGGTGCTCGACAACGCCCTCTTCCTCGACGCGGTCGCCGGTCCGGGACCGGCCCCGGGGGGACCGGCGCTCGAGCGCCCGTTCGCCGAGGCCGCCAAGCAGGCGCCCGGCAAGCTGCGGATCGCGGTGTCGCTGCGGCCGCCGCTGATGGCGCGCGTGTCGGCCGAGACGCGGCGCGCCGTCGAGGAGACCGGCGAGCTGCTGCGGTCGCTCGGCCACGACGTCGAGTACGTCGAGCCGCCGCTGACCGAGTGGCTGACCGAGGTGCTGCCGCGCTACCTGAAGGGCATCGAGCGGGAGGCCGCGGCGACGGCGCATCCGGAGCGCCTGCAGCGCCGTACGCGCGGCTTCGCCCGGCTCGGCTCGCTGATCCCGCAGCCGCTGCTAGAGCGTGCGCTCCGAATCGAGCGCCAGGTCGCCGATCGCTACAACCGCGTCCTCGAGGGACGCGACGTCCTGATGACTCCGGTGATGTCCACCCGGCAGCCGGCCGCCGCCGAGTGGGAGGGACGGGGGGCGCTGCGAACGCTGATCGAGATGACGATGGTCTATCCGTACTGCGTGATCTGGAACGCCACGGGCCAGCCGGCCGCCGCCGTCCCCGCCGGGTTCAGCGCCGACGGGCTGCCGCTGTCGGTCCAGCTGATCGCCAAGCCGGAGCAGGACCACCTGCTGCTGTCGCTCGCGGCGCAGATCGAGGCGGAGCGCCCTTGGGACCGCCGCCCGCCGACGGGATAGACGTCGCCTGGCGGCTTCGTCGGCCTCTCCTGTGGCGGCGCGCACGTCGAGGCTTGCCTCTCCGCGGTGCTCGCCACTCGCGCCGCTGGATCGGCGGTCCGGGCGGATAGGGTGCGGGCTGTGAGGGAGGTCCGTCTGCATGACACGCTGAGCGGCGAGGTCCGCCCGCTCGAGCCACGCGAGCCCGGCAAGGTCGGCATCTACGCCTGCGGGCCGACCGTCTACTCGCGCGTCCATGTCGGCAACGCGCGGCCCTTCGTCGTCTTCGCGCTGCTCAAGCGCTTTCTCGAGCGCGAGGGTTACGAGGTGACACTGGTCGAGAACGTCACCGACGTAAACGACAAGATCTACGCGGCCGCCCGCGAGGCCGGCGTGCCGAGCGAGCAGCTCGCGCGCGAGATGACGCGCCACTACGAAACGGACACCGACCGGCTGCGCCTCGGGCGGCCCGACCACGAGCCGCGCGCCGTCGACACGATCGGCCCGATCGTCGACCTGATCCAGGCCCTGATCGACGGCGGCCACGCCTATCCGGCGGACGGCGACGTCTACTTCGACGTGTCGAGCTTCGAGGGCTACGGCAAGCTCTCGAACCAGTACGGCCAGGTCGAGCAGGGCGAGGGCGACGACGCGGCGGCCGTGAAGCGCAGCCCCGAGGACTTCGCGCTCTGGAAGGCGCACAAGGAGGGGGAGGACACGTCCTGGCCGGCGCCGTGGGGCGAGGGCCGGCCGGGCTGGCACATCGAGTGCTCGGCGATGGCGGAGCTGCTGCTCGGAACGGACTTCGAGATCCACGGCGGCGGATCGGACCTCGTCTTCCCCCATCACGAGAACGAGATCGCACAGACCGAGGCGGCGCGCGGCGAGCGGCTGGCGCGGATCTGGATGCACAACGGCATGGTGCGGATGGGCAGCGAGAAGATGGCCAAGTCGGTCGGCAACATCCGCCTGCTCCACGGCGCCCTCGACGAGCACGGCCGCGACGCCCTCGTCATGTACTTCGTCGGCGGCCACTACCGCCAGCCGCTCGCCTTCTCCGCCGAGGCGCTCGCCGAGGCGGGCCGCTCCGTCGAGCGGATCCGCGAGCTCTGTCGCCGTCTCGACCCGGACGGCCCCGACCCGGACGGCCTCGACGGCTACGTCGAGCGGTTCCTCGATGCGCTCGCCGACGACTTCAACACCCCTACGGCGCGCGCCGTGCTCTTCGAGTGGGTGGCGGAGGCCAACCGGCGCCTCGACGCCGGCGAGCCGCTCGGTCCAGGGCGGCTCGGCGAGATGCTGTACCCACTCGGCCTCGAGAACCTGCTCGCGCCGGAGGACGAGGAGGGCGCCGATCCGGAGGCCGAGCGGCTGCTCGAGGAGCGCCAGGCGGCTCGCGCCGCCCGCGACTTCGAGCGTGCGGACGCGATCCGCGACGAGCTCACCGCGCGCGGCTGGGACGTGCGCGACACGCCCGAGGGCGTTCGGCTCGTGCGCGCGTCGTGACCGCTCCCACCACGAGCCGTCGCACAGCGGCGCGCCGCTCGCGAGATCGTGGACCGGCGGGCTCGTGATCGTCTACGGGCGCAACCCGGTTCGCGAGGCGTTGAGGGGGCGCCGGAGCGTGAGCCGGGTCTGGGCGACACGCCGCGCGCTGGACGCCGAGAGCTGGCTGTCGGCCGATCGAACCCAGATCGCCGACGGCGAGGAGATCGAGCGGCTGTGCGGGTCGGCCGAGCACCAGGGGCTGTGCGCCGACGCCGGCCCCTACCCCTACGCGGACGCCGGGTCGCTGCTCGGGGCGGAGGACGCCTTGGTCGTATGCCTCGACGAGGTCCAGGACCCGCACAACCTCGGCGCGGTCTGCCGTGTGGCGGAGAGCGCCGGCGCCGCCGGGGTCGTGATCCCCGAGCGCCGGTCGGCCGAGGTGACGCCGGCGGCCTGCAAGGCGTCCGCCGGGGCGGTCGAGCATCTGCCGGTGGCGCGCGTCGGCAATCTCGCCAACTGGCTCGGCGAGGCCAAGCAGGCCGGTGCCTGGGTCTATGGGGCCGAGGGGACGGCCGGCACCGCCCCCTACGACACCCTCGACTACAGCTGGAGGGTCGTGCTGGTGCTCGGCTCCGAGGGCCGCGGGCTGCGGCCGCGCGTCGCGGGAGCCTGCGACGAGCTGATCTCGCTGCCACAGCGGGGGCGCGTCAACTCGCTCAACGTCTCCACCGCCGCCGCGGCGCTGATGTACGGAATCTTGCACTTGCGAGAGAAAGGGCTTGACAAGGCTCCATAACCCCTCGATACTCCGCGCACAGATAAGGGTGGAGTTGAGCTTAAGGCTTGACATCTGCTGATGAGCGCGGCGCCAGGGGAGGTAGCGCGCCATGAGCTTCAAGGGTCCGCGAGGGCCCGGAAGGAGCATTCGTGGCTGCAACCATTTCCCAGTCCCCGTTGGCCCGGTCCCAGCCTCAGGTAGACCTAGAGGACAACTACCTGATCGCCCTGGCCAAGCAGGGGCGGCCAGACGCCTACGACAAGATCGTCAGGCGCTACTACGGCTTCGTGCGCCTCAAGGCGAGCTCGTACTTCCTGATCGGCGGCGACGCCGACGATCTGATCCAGGAGGGGCTGGTAGGGCTCTACAAGGCCGTTCGCGACTTCCGCACCGACCGTGAGTCGAGCTTTCGCAACTTCGCGGAGCTCTGCATCACGCGCCAGATCATCACCGCGGTGAAGACGTCGACGCGCAACAAGCACACGCCGCTCAACGAGTACGTCTCCTTCTCGCAGACTCCCGCGGCCTCCGGTGGCGAGGGCGATCCCACCCTCGACGAGATGCTGCCCGGTCCGACCGTCCACGACCCGGTCAACCAGGTGATCTCGAGCGAGGAGCTGCACAGCCTCGTCGGCTGCCTCTCGAGCGTCCTGTCGGAGCTCGAGAGCTCGGTGCTCGCGCTCTACCTCGACGGCCACAGCTACGAGGCGGTGTCCGAGCGGCTCGACTGCGACACCAAGACCGTCGACAACGCCCTCCAGCGCGTCAAGCGCAAGGTCGGCTCGCACCTCCGCTCACGCGAGGTCCAGCTCTAGCCCTCGCGGTTACTTCGTTTGCCGAGAATTCCGGGCGGGTACTCCTCCCTCAACCGATTAGGGAGGCACTCGAAATGATTGGACTGATCATCACCCTGCTGGTTGCCGCACTTGCCTATCTGCTGCTCGTGGCGCTGACAGGCTCGGCGATCGTCGGAATCGTCGCCGCCGTCCTGATCCTGCTCGCCGGCATCCCGAGCGGGGGGTTCGGATTCGGCGGCCGCTGGGGCGGACGCCACGCCCCCCACTGACGCCCTTGCGCCGGCCGGGCGCGCCAGCGCCCGGCCGCAGCGCCTTGCCTGGCAAGCCGGAGGTCGGACTCGAACCGACGACCTTTCGCTTACAAGGCGAGTGCTCTACCAGCTGAGCTACTCCGGCGAGGTTGCCGAGTCTACGCCGCGCCGACGGCGAGCTTTATGTCGCCGTGGCCGTTCGAGGAGATCGGCACGGGCGGGGGCTCCTCGTCGGGCATGGAGTTGAGCTTCGCCTCGAGGGCGCTCAGCACCAGGCCGAACAGCGCGTGGCGGTAGAAGGCCTGCCAGAACGCGCGGCGGTCGCCCTTCAGCGCCGGCAGCTCGCGGCGGCGGGGGTGGTAGCGGTCGGTGAGCGCGACCAGCGGCCAGAGGGCGAAGTGCTCGGCGATCGCCATCGCGGTCCCCTGGGCGATCGGCGGACCGGGCAGGAAGCGGCGCAATTGGGCGTAGGCCGCGCCGAACGCGGCGCCGTCGGCGACGTGCAGCGCGAGCCCCACGGCCTGCCAGTCGTCGCCCTTCGTGGCCGCCTTGCCGAGCAGCTCGACGTCGTCGTACCGGCTGCCGAACGCGCGCTTGTCGAGCGGCTGCTGCGCCGCCCAGACCGCGGCGGCGATCCCGCCCGCCAATGCTCCGTTCACGCTTCGCCTGAGGCCCACTGCGTGCAGCGTAACGGCGGCGCTCCGCGCGGGTAGCTCAGGTATGGCGGCGACCGGCTCCACGCGCGCTCCGCGCGACGGCGACGCCCGCCGCTCGCCGCCGCCCGCGCCACCGCGTCCCGGCGAGGACGAGCAGCTCTCCCTGCACCACCGGCGGATCCGCGAGCGCGGCGTCAACCGCCTCGTCTACTGGACCGCGCGGGCGTTCCTGCAGCCGGCGATGCACGTCTACTTCCGCCTGCGGCGCACGGGCCGCGATCACATCCCCGACGGTCCGGTGATCCTCGCCGCCAACCACCGCAGCTTCCTCGACCCGTTCATCGTCGGCACGTGCCTCTTCCGGCCGGTCTACTTCGTCGCCAAGAAGGAGCTCTTCGACAAGCGCTGGCAGGGCTGGCTGCTCAACTGCCTCGGCGCCTTTCCGATCAAGCGCGGCCAGTCGGACGAGGAGTCGCTGCGGACCGCGCTTGCGCTGCTCGCGCGCGGCGAGGCGGTGGTCATCTTCCCGGAGGGCACGAGGCACCGCGAGGGCCCGCTGCACGAGCCGCGCCGCGGCGTCGGCCGGCTCGCGCTCGAAAGCGGCGCGCCGGTCGTCCCGATCGCGATCACCGGCACCGAGAACGCCCGTCGCGGCTGGCGGATCAGGCCGGTCAAGGTGAGCATCCGCTGTGGGCGGCCGCTGCGCTTCCCGCGGGTCGAGGGACCGTCGCCGGAGCTCGCCGGCGAGGTCACGGCGCGAATCTGGCCGTGCGTCGAGCTGCAGTGGGCATGGCTCGGTGGCCCGCTCCCCGACCGCCCGCCGGACAGGCCCGACCGCGAGCTGAGCGCGGCTTGAGGGCGGACGCGATGGCGCGAGTAGGCTCCGCAGTACGTGGGCGAGGTCGTCGACAAGCGCAGGCTCGACGCGGACTTCACGGAGCTGTACCGGTCACACCTGCGCGACGTCTACAGCTACTCCTACTACCGGGTGGGCGACCACCACGACGCCGAGGACCTCACCGAGCAGACCTTCCTGCAGGCCTACCGGCACTTCGAGCGCGCCCAGCGGGAGTCCGACGGCAGGCCGCTGCGGCCGTGGCTGATCCGGATCGCCCACAACCTCGCCGCCAACTACTACCGCGACCGCTCGCGCCGGCCGCAGACGCACCTCGAGGACGCCGCGATCCTCTCCGCGCCGCACGACACCGAGGAGCTGGTCGAGGGCAGGCAGGAGCTCCAGCACGTCCTCGAGGGCGTGTCGATGCTCCCCGACGATCGCCGCGAGGCGCTGATCATGCGCTTCGCGCTCGGAATGGACAACCGAGAGATCGCGCGTGCGCTCGACCGCACCGAGGGGGCGACCAAGGTGCTCATACACCGAGCGATCAAGCAGCTCGAGCAGGGACTGAAGGAGCGCGAGGAAGGTGATCGGACATGAGCGCTGAGTTCGGCGACGTCGAGGCGCTGCTGCGGTCGGCGCTCGTGCCGATCGAGCCGTCGGAGCGGATGACCGACCGGCTCGAGCGCAGCCTGACCGAGATAACCGACATGGCCGCCGAGGAGCTCGCCGACTGGGAGCTCGGCGCGATGCGCGATCCCCGCAACTGGGGCCGCCCCGCGGCGGCGCTGGTGATCGGGAGCGCTGCCGCAGGCGGCCTCGTCCTCGTCCGTGCGCGGCAGCAGGCGCGGCGCCGTCAGGGAGTGAGCCTCAGGGCCCTCGAGCGCAGCCTGCGCCAGGTCGCGGCGGACATCCAGAGCCGGATCGACCGCTGACCGCCGGCCACTAGTCTCCCGCGCGTGGCCACCTGCTACCGCCATCCCAGCCGCGAGACAGGCGTCTCGTGCTCGAACTGCGACCGCCCGATCTGCCCCGACTGCATGACGGTCACGTCGGTCGGGATGCGCTGCCCGGAGTGCGCCCGCCAGCGCACCCGCGTCCGCCGGGTCGGCGCGGCGGGCGTCGGCGAGGAGCCGACGCTGACCTACGTCCTGATCGGGATCAACGTCGCGGTCGCGCTCGGCGCCTTCCTGAGCGGCGCGAGCGCAACCGGCGGCGGCGGGATCGGCCAGTCGTCGCTGCTCGCCGACGGCTCGGTGTCGCGCGTCGCGATCGACCAGGGCGAGTACTGGCGCCTGCTGACCGCCGGCTTCCTGCACACCGGCCTGATCCACCTGCTTTTCAACATGTTCGCCCTCTACATCCTCGGCGGGATGCTCGAGCCGGCGATCGGGCGCCTGCGCTTCGCGATCGTCTACTTCGTGTCGCTGCTCGCCGGCTCGTTCGGTGCGCTGCTGCTCGAGGCGGACGCCGCGACCGCCGGCGCGTCGGGCGCGATCTTCGGCCTGATGGGAGCCGCGGTGATCGTGATGCGCGACCGCGGCATCAATCCGATGGAGAGCGGTATCGGGCTGTGGATCGGGCTCAACCTGCTGATCACCTTCGCGATCCCGGGGATCTCGATCGGCGGCCACATCGGCGGCCTGATCGGCGGGACGCTGGTCGCGCTGGTCTTCACCGAGGTCGCCGGCCGGATCCGCGCACCGGAGAGCCTGACGGCAATGCTCGCGGCGGCGATCGGCGTGGTCTCGGTCGTCGGAGCGATCGCGGTGTCGGCCGGCGCCAGCGGCGGCCTGGGCGTCTAGCGCTCGGGCTTCCTGGGGATACTGCGCCAATGGCACTCTTGGAGCGGGACGAGGTCGAGCACCGCCTGCGCGAGCTCGACGGATGGGAGATCGAGGGCGAGGCGTTGATCAAGCAGTTCAAGGCGGGGGACTTCTCCGGGGCGGTCGCGCTCGTCGACCGGATGGTCCCGGTGGCGAACGGGATGAACCACCATCCCGACATCTCGATCTCCTGGGACACCGTGACGGTCCTGGTCACGACCCACTCGGAGGGCGGCCTGACGGCATCCGACTTCGACCTTGCCGCGCGGATCGACGCGTTGGCTTGACGCCTTGGCGGAGGCGCGCAGCCGGATCGGTCCGACGGCCACGTTCGCGGCTGGCTGGAGCGAGATCCGGCGAGCACCGCGGCATTTGCCTCGGCTGCTACGTTCCGCATTCCTCAGATGAGCGACGACGAGCCTCCTCGAAGTAGGTCCGCGCCGGGCCTGCCAGCCCGCGAGGGTCCGCCGTGACCGAGCTTCTGCTCCTGGTCGGCGTGGCCGTGCTCGTCGCGGCCAACGGCTTCTTCGTCGCGGCCGAGTTCGCGCTCGTCCGCACCCGCGAGAGCAAGCTCGAGCAGATGGAGGAGGAGGGCCTCAGCGGCGCCGCGCTCGCCGGCGAGCAGGTCGACCGCATCGACGAGTACCTGTCGGCCTGCCAGCTCGGCATCACGATGGCATCGATCGGCATCGGCTTCCTCGGCGAGCCGGCGATCGCCAGCCTGCTCGAGGAGCCGCTCGGCAACGTGATGGGCCATGGCGCCGCCGTCGCGATCGCGTTCACGCTCTCCTACCTGATCGTCACGAGCGCGCACATAACCGTGGGCGAGCAGGTGCCGAAGATCTACGCGATCACCCACCCCGAGGGAACGGTCCGGCGCATCGCCCGGCCGCTGCGGGCGTTCCGCGTCGCCTTCCGTCCGTTCATCTGGGCGCTCAACTCGGCCTCCAACGCGATGCTGAAGGCGATCGGCGTCGACCCTAAGGCCGAGTTCGAGGAGATCTCGACGTCCGAGGACCTCAAGCTGCTGATCGTCCGCAGCGCGACCGGCGGCAAGATCGACCCCGGCGAGGCCGGGATGCTCTCCGGCGTCTTTCACCTCCACGAGCAGGAGGCGCGCCAGGTGATGACGCCGATACCCGCCGTCGTGACGGTCGACGTGTCGGAGACGGCCGAGGAGGCGCTGCGGCGCTGCGTCGACTCCGGGCACACGCGCCTGGTCGTGACCGAGGACGGCAACACCGATCGGGTGCGCGGCATCGTCCACAACAACTCGCTCGCGCGACGGGTGCTCAACGAGGGGCCCGACGCCTCGATCGAGAGCAGCGTCAAGGACGCCCTGATCATTCCGGAGACGAAGTCGCTCGACGACCTGCTGGCGGACCTCCAGCGCGAGCGGGCGTCGCTCGCCGTCGTGATCGACGAGTACGGCCGCACGAGCGGAATCGTCTCGATCGAGGACATCGTCGAGGAGGTGGTGGGGGAGATCGCCGACGAGACCGACCCCGCCGTCGCCGGCGTTCGCCAGCTCGCCAACGGCGACTGGTGGGTGCGCGGCCACGTGCCGATCACCGACCTCGCCGACTACGGGCTCGAGCTGCCCGTCGACTCCGACGCCTACAACTCGGTCGGGGGCTTCGTCTTCGGCGAGCTCGGCCGGCTGCCGAAGCGCGGCGACATGGTGCGCGCCGACGGCTACTCGCTGCGCGTCGAGTCGGTTCGCGAGAACCGCATCGACGCCGTCCGGATCCGCGACCACGGCGACACGCCGCCGCTCGCCGACGCCGAGCCGCGCCAGTCGACCGAGGGCGCTTAGCCGTACTCGTAGAAGCCGGCGCCGGACTTGCGGCCGAGGCGGCCGGACGCGGCCAACTCGCGCAGGCGCTGGGGCACGTCGGCGCCGATCGACTCCCCGATCGCGACGGCGACGTCGAGGCCGACGAAGTCGAGCAGCGCCAGCGGTCCCATCGGATGACCGGCGCCGAGCTTCATGCAGGCGTCGACGGCCTCGGGCTCAAGGCCCTGGTCGTCGATCAGGCGGACGGCGTCGAAGAGGTAGGGGAAGAGCAGGCGGTTCACGACGAAGCCGGGCACGTCGGCGACCTCGACCGCCGTCTTGCCGAGCGCGTTGCAGAGTTCGCGCAGGCGCGCGCGCGTGTCGTCGGCGGCTTCGGCCGGAAAGGCCAGCTCGACCAGCTTCATCTTCTCGACGGGGTTGAAGACGTGCAGCGCGCCGAAGCGGTCCGGCCGTCCGCTCGCGCCGGCCAGCTCGGCGACTGAGAGCGACGACGTCGTGGAGGCCAGGAGGGCGGTCTCGGGCAGGAGGGCGCCTGCGCGCGCGAGCAGGTCGGCCTTGATCGCCGCATCCTCGGCGACGGCTTCGACGACGACCGTGCAGCCGGCGAGCGCGTCGAGGTCGGTCACCACGCGGCCACGCGAGCCCAGGCGCTCGCCCGCACGTGCCGCCGACTGCTCGCTGCGCGCCCAGAGGAGGACCGGCACCGCCGGCACGCGGCTCGCCGCCGCGCGCGCCAGTCCGCAGGCGATCGCGCCGCTGCCGAGGATCCCCAGCCGCTCGCTGCTTCCGTCGGCCGCCACAGGCGCGGCACCCTACGAAAACCATCGTGTCTCGTGCTCTCCGGCACCCCGAGCGAAACTGGTTGACTGGCTAGTCAATCGAGTAGGCTTGTGTCAGAAGGCGCGCGCAGAGAGGGCGCAGGCGCCGCATCCGAATCTGCCGAAGGGACCCACCAAGATGCGAAACGGAAGCCGTGAGGTCGTGATCGTCGAGGCCGTGCGCACGCCGATCGGGCGCGGCCACAAGGAGAAGGGCTACTACAAGGACACGCACGCCAGCAACCTGCTGGCCAAGACCTACGGCGAGGTCGTCGAGCGGTCGGGCGTCGACGCCTCCGAGGTCGAGGACGTGATCGCCGGCTGCGTCCAGCAGTTCGGCGAGCAGGCGTTCAACATCGGCCGCAACGCCTGGCTCGAGGCCGGCCTGCCGATGGAGACGCCGGCGACCACGATCGACCGCCAGTGCGGGTCCGCCCAGCAGGCCGTCAACTTCGCCGCCGCCCAGATCGGCGCCGGCGTGCTCGACTGCGCGATCGGCTCCGGCGTCGAGCACATGGGCCACATCTCCTTCGCCGACGGCATGAAGGTGATGTCCGAGTACGGCTCCGGGTTCTCGCCCGAGCTGCTGGAGAAGTACAACCTGATCCCGCAGGGCTTCTCCGCCGAGATGATCGCCGACCAGTGGGAGATCCCCCGCTCGGAGCTCGACGAGCTCGCCGTGCGCTCGCACAAGCTCGCGCACCAGGCGACCGAGGAGGGCCGCTTCGAGCGCGAGATGGTCCCGTTCCAGGTCAACGGCAACACCTACGTCACCGACCAGGGCATCCGTCCCGGGACCGACATCGAGACGCTCGCGGCGCTCAAGCCGGCGTTCAAGGAGGACGGCAAGATCACGGCGGCCAACTCGTCGCAGATCTCCGACGGCGCCGCGGCCGTGCTGCTGATGGAGCGCGGCAAGGCCGAGTCGCTCGGCCTGAAGCCGCGCGCCCGGATCGTCGACCAGGTGACCGTCGGCGTCGACCCGGTGATCATGCTCACCGGACCGATCCCGGCCACGCGCAAGCTGCTCGAGCGCAACGGGATGAAGATGGACGACATCGACCTGATCGAGATCAACGAGGCGTTCGCCCCGGTCGTCGCGGCCTGGCAGCGCGAGCTCGAGCCCGACATGGACCGCGTCAACGTCAACGGCGGCGCGATGGCCCTCGGCCACCCGCTCGGCTCGACCGGCGCCCGCCTGATCACGACGCTGCTCCACGAGCTCGAGCGCTCCGACAAGAGCACCGGCCTCGTGACGATGTGCTGCGGCGGCGGCCTCGGCACGGGAACGCTGATCGAGCGGATCTAGCCGGCTCGCGGGCGCCTTCCTGCGGCGCTCGGCGCCTGACCCGGGGTGAGGTCGAGCTTTCGGACGACATATGTCCGAAAGGTCGACCTCACCTGTCCGCGCGGCTGCCGTTAGCTCCGGCGTCGTGCGGGTAGGGGGCTGGGATGGCGCTCGATACGCACGGCGCACTGTTGGCCGATCGCTATCGCAAGCTGGAGACGATCGGCGTTGGAGGGATGGCCCGGGTCTACCTGGCCGAAGACGAGTTGCTCGGCCGGCGGGTGGCCGTCAAGGTGCTGCACGCCGACAGCCCGGACGACGCGGCGATCCGCTTCCAGCGCGAGGCGAAGCTGGGCGCTTCGCTGAACCATCCGAACCTGGTGTCGGTCTTCGACATCGTCACAGAAGACGAATCGGTGCTGATCGTCATGGAGTACGTCGACGGCGAGACCCTGAAGGACGCGATCGCGCGCGGGCCGCTCCCGCCTCGGCGGGCGCTCGAGATCGTGCGCGACGTCGCCGCCGGGCTGGACCACGCGCACGCGCACGGCATCGTCCATCGCGACGTCAAGCCGGCGAACATCCTGCTCCGCCGCGACGGGATAGCCAAGCTGGCGGACCTCGGGATCGCGACCGCCGCCGAGCGCACGGCGATCACGCGCAGCGACGTCGTGCTCGGCACCGCCTCCTACATGGCGCCGGAGCAGCTCGCCGGCGGCCGCGCGGGGCCGGCGACCGACGTCTACGCGCTCGCCGCCGTCGCCTTCGAGGCGCTGTCGGGGAGGAAGGCGAGATCCGGCAAGACACCGGTCGAGGTCGCCCACGAGGTGGTGAGCGGCTCGCCGCCCGATCTGCGGCGGACGTGGAGCGATGCCCCGCCCGCGGTGGGCGCCGCGCTCGCGAGCGGCATGGCGCGCGAGCCGGGCGATCGCCCGGCATCCGCCGGAGCGCTTGCCGACGCGCTCGAGCGGGGACTGCGCTCGCGGCCGCGCCGCCACGCGGCGCCGGCGGCCGAGTCGACGGCCGCGCTTCCGCCGCGGTCGGACCGCGGTCGTCGTCGCTGGGCCTCGCTGGCGGCCGTCGCGGCGCTGCTGCTGGCCCTCGCCGTGGCCGGCTTCGCCGCGCTCGGCGGTGGGGACGACGACGCCGGCGGCGGTACGGGCCGCGAGCAAGTGGCGGCTGGCGACCGCGACGATCGCTCGGCGAAGGTGCGGTCGGACAAGGCGGACGCGAAGGGCGATCGACCGACCGCCGAGGCGCCTGCTCCAGCTCCGCCGGCCACGCCGGCCGAGGAGCCGGCGGCAGAGCCGACTCCCGCGCCAACGTCGGACGACCCCGTCGCCCTCAACGACGAGGGCTTCCGGCTGATGCAGTCGGGCGAGTACGACCAGGCGATCCCGCTGCTGCAGCAGGCCGTCCGCTCCTACCCCGAGGGATCCCAGGAGCTGACCTACGGGTACGCCCTCTACAACCTCGGCCGCTCGCTGCGCCTGGCCGGACGTCCGGCCGAGGCAGTGCCGATCCTCGAGCGGCGGTTGCAGATCCCGAACCAGACCGAGACGGTTCAGCGTGAGCTCGACGCGGCGCGCAGCGCCGCAGGGTGACGGCTACCGCAGCGCCGTGACGTCCTGCTGGCAGGGTTGGAGCCGAGGCGGGGTCGACGTTCTCGCGTCAGGCAGGCTCGTCCGGCTGGGAGCCGTTGGACTCCAGGCGCGCGATCAGCTCGTCCAGGCGCAGCTCGTCCAGCCCCTTGCCAACCGCCTCGAGCTCGGAGGCGCAGTAGTCGACGAGGGTGCGGCCCTCCTTGACGAGGTCGAGGGTCTCGCGCAGGCCGGCGGCGCCGGAGTCGAGGCGCTTGATGATCTCCTCGAGGCGCTGGGCGGCGGCCTCGTAGGTCGGCTGCTCGGACAGGTCGCTCGCCGGGGTCGCCGGGTCCGCGGGCCGAGGCGTCGGGAACTCCGGCTGCGTGTCGTCGGTCATTCGTCCTCGATCCTCGCGCGGACACGATCGTCGTGGAAGCGGACGGACAGCTCGCGGGCGGCGCGGGCCGCGGCGGCGCTGGCGATCAGCTCGCCGGCGGCGTCCTCGACCAGCGCGTAGCCGCGCTCGAGCATCCGCTGTGGCTCCTGCTTCGCGGCGTCGGCCTTGCGCTCGATCACGAGCCGGTGACGCTCAGTGCGCTCGGTGCGAACCGTGAGCTGACGGGCGCTGGCGGCGCGCAGCTCGCGCGCCTTCTGGTGCAGGGCGATCCGCTCGCGCTGGAGGTGCTGGGCGGGGGCGCGCGAGAGCGCCGAGAGCCGGCGGGCGCGGTCGACGAGCGCGCGCCGGCCGCAGCCGTCGAGGCGGCGCGCGGTCGCGAGGGTCGCTGCGCGCGCCTGGGCGCAGTCGACGCGGACGGCCGTCTCGGCGGCGTGGGTTGGGGTCGAGCAGGAGAAGGCGGCGACGTCGTCGATCAGCGTGCGGTCGGTGTGGTGGCCGACGCTCGCGATCACCGGGACCGGCAGGAGCGCGACGGTGCGGCAGAGCGTCTCGTCGGAGAAGGCCATGAGGTCCATCACCGAGCCGCCGCCGCGGGCGACGACGATCACGTCGACCTGCGCAACGGCGGCGAGGTCCTGGACCGCGCGGGCGATCGCCGGGGCGGCGCGGCGGTCCTGGACGGGGGCGAAGCCCCACACCAGCCGGCCCGCCCAGCCGCGGCGACGGAGGCCGGCGAGGACGTCGTCGCGCGCCTTGCCGCCCTCGCCGGTGACCACCCCGATCGTCCGCGGCAGCGCCGGCCGGGTCAGCGCCTTCTGCGGCTCGAACAGGCCCTCGCCGTGGAGGCGGCGGCGCAGCCGCTCGATCTGCGCCAGCAGCTCGCCCTCGCCGGCGAGCTTCAGGCCGGTCGCGCGGAAGGTGAAGGAGGGGGAGGAGGCGGCGCTGCCGGGGTAGTAGTCGCAGCCGCCGGCGAGCACGACCTGGGCGCCGTTCTCGAGCTCGACCTTGGCGCGGTCGTAGTCGTCGCGCCACATCGCGCAGGGGAGCGCGCCCTGCGCGTCGCGCAGCTCGAAGTAGACGGCGTTGGCGCGGACGCCGAGGTTCGAGACCTCGCCGAAGACCTGGACGCGCGCGAAGCCGCGCAGTTGGTCGCGCAACGCCGCCGCGTACTCGCCGACCGCGAACGGGCCCTTCAGCGCGCTGCCGTCGATCCCGGCGGGCGTGGTCGACGTTGCGGGATCCAACTCCATGCACCGATTTTCGCAGCCGCTCCGGCGTGGCGGGTCGGATTCGGCCGCGCTTCGGCTGAAAGCGGCCCGTCGTTCCGGTGTGGAGGCCAGGTAGCGTGCGCGGGCGTGAGAGGCTCGGTGGCGGGGGCGGCAGCGCTGGGGCTGGCGGTCGCCATGCTGGCGGCGCCCGGCTCGGCGGCCGGCCGGCCGTTCGAAGGCGAGCGCTGGCGCCCCGGGCTCGAGCAGGCCCGCGCCTACGCCGCCGCGCGGGCGGGAACGATCTCCTTCGCGGTGCGCACGCGGCGGCGGCTGTATCGCTCCGACGCCTACCGGCCGTTCCCCTCGGCGAGCGTCGTCAAGGCGATGCTGATGGTCGCCTACCTCAACCACTCCAGCGTGCGCGGCCGCGCGCTGGGCGAGGCCGATCGCGCGCTGCTCGACCCGATGGTGCGCTGGTCGGACAACGCCGCCGCGTCTCAGGTGCGCAACTTCGTCGGCGACGGCGCGCTGACGCGGCTCGCACGACGGGCGGGTATGGCGCGCTTCGCGGTCGCGCCGAGCTGGGGCAGCAGCCAGATCACCGCAGCGGGCCAGAGCAAGCTCTTCCTGCGGATCGAACGCTACGTCGTGCGTCGTCACCGCGACACGGCGCTGCGCTTGCTCGCGGGAATCGTGCCGGCTCAGCGCTGGGGCATCGGGCGAGTGCGCCCCCCGGGTTGGGCGCGCTACTTCAAGGGCGGCTGGGGAAGCGGCTCGGGCGCGGTCGACCATCAGGTGGCCCTGCTGCGTCGCGGCCGCCGCCGCGTCGGGGTGGCCATCCTGACCACGGGGAGCCCGAGCCGGCAAGCAGACTCTCGAGGGGGTCGCGCGCCGCCTGCTGCGCGGCCTCGACCGCCGGTCAGCGCCGCGCTGAGCGCCTGGCAGCCGGTCAGGACTGCGCTAGGGTCGCAGCGTGGATCTGACGCTCTCGCCTAGCGAGCAGGCATTCCGCGACGAGCTGCGCGAGTGGCTCGCCGACAACCATCCGGGCGAGGAGCCGTCGGGCGACGAGGCGGCCTGGCAGTTCCGGCTCGCCTGGCAGCGCAAGCTGCACGAGCAGGGCTACGCCGGTCTGTCGTGGCCGGAGGAGTTCGGCGGCCGCGGGGCGACGCTGATCGAGCAGGCGATCTTCGGCGAGGAGATGGCGCGCGCCAAGTCGGCCTCGCCGGCCAACCTGCTCGGCCTCGTGATGGGCGGGCCGGTCGTGATCGCCCACGGCAGCGAGGAGCAGAAGCGCCGCTACCTCGAGCCGATCCTGTCCGGAGACGAGATCTGGTGCCAGGGCTTCTCGGAGCCGGAGTCGGGCTCCGACCTCGCCTCGCTGAAGACGCGCGCGGTGAAGTCGAACGGCGAGTGGGTCGTCACCGGCCAGAAGGTCTGGACGACCTTCGCCCACCACGCCAAGTGGTGCATGCTGGTCGCGCGCACCGATCCCGACGCGCCGAAGCACCAGGGGATCACCTACTTCCTGATGGACATGGAGCAGGACGCGGTGCAGGTCCGGCCGCTGCGCCAGATCACCGGCGAGGAGGAGTTCAACGAGCTCTTCATCGAGGAGGCGCGGATCCCGGACGAGAACGTCATCGGCGGGGTCGGCAACGGCTGGCAGGTGGCGATCACGACGCTGATGCACGAGCGCGCGGGCCTCGGCGCCGCCTCCGCCGCCTCGGTGAAGATCGCGCTCGGACAGCTGGTCGAGCTGGCGCGCGAGCGCGGCGTCGACCGCGACCCGATCGTCCGCCAGAAGATCGCGGCGCTGCTGATCGAGGCCGAGGCGCTGCGCCTGAACGCCTGGCGCGGGCTCACGCAGATCATGAAGACCGGCATCCCCGGTCCCGAGGGCTCGCTGCCGAAGCTGCAGTGGTCGGCCGTCAACCAGGGCCTGACCGAGCTGGCGGTGGCGATCCAGGGCGAGGACGGCGTCCTGCGCGACTCCGACTGGACCTACCGCTTCCTGCGCGCCCGCGCGAACTCGATCGAGGGCGGCACCACCGAGATCCTCAAGAACATCATCGCCGAGCGCGTGCTCGGCCTGCCGAGGCTGCGATGAACTTCGACTTCTCGGACGACCAGCAGGCGATCAAGCGCACCGCCCACGACTTGCTCGCCGACCGTTTCAAGCCGGACACCGTGCGCGAGCTGGCCGAGGGCGAGCGCTACGACGACGCCCACTGGAGGGAGATCGCCGAGCTCGGCTGGGCCGGCATCTCGATCGGCGAGGAGCACGGGGGCCAGGGGCTCGGCACGGTCGAGCTGGCGATCCTCGCCGAGGAGCTCGGCTGCGCGCTCGCGCCGGTCCCGTTCCTCTCCAACGCCGCCGCGGGCATCGCGCTCCAGCACGCGGGCACGGATGCCCAGCGCGCTCGGCTGCTGCCCGGGATCGCCTCCGGCGAGGCGTGCGCGACGGCCGGCCTGCTGCGCGACCGAGCGGCGCCGCTGGTTCCCGACGCCGAGGGCGCGGCGACGATCGTGCTGCTGGAGACGCCCGGGTCGAACGCCGACGCCTCCGCCGCGGGCATCGTCCTCGACCCGTCGGACTGCGACCTCGAGCCGCTCGCCACGATCGACCAGACCCGCCGCTTCGCCCGCGTCACGCCGCGCGAGGGCGCCGGCGAGCCGCTCGGCGGCGACGCGGCGCCGGCGCTCGACCGGATCGCGACCATCGTCGCGGCCGAGATCGTCGGCGTCGCCCAGCGCACGATGGAGATGGCGATCGAGTACGCCCGCGACCGCCAGCAGTTCGGCCGCCCGATCGGCGCCTACCAGGGTGTCTCCCACCGCTGCGCCGACATGCTGCGCGAGGTCGAGAGCGCGCGCTCGACCGCCTACTGGGCCGCCTGGGCCGCCGACGCCGAGCCCGAGACGCTGCCGCTCGCCGCCGCGATGGCCAAGGCGCTCGCCTCCGACGCCGGCTGGAGCGTCCCCGCCTCCGCCCTCCAGGTCCACGGCGGCATCGGCTTCACCTGGGAGCACGACCTTCACTTCCTGCTCAAGCGCGCCAAGGTCGACGGCGCGCTCTTCGGCTCCGCCGGCGAGCACCGCGAGCGCGTCGCGGCGCTCAGCGGCCTCGGCGCCGCCGAGCCGACCGCCGCCGTCTGAGCGAAAGCCGGCCAGTCGGCGACGACGGCGGCGACCGCCGCCGGCTCAGAGGTAGGCCGGCGACCGTCAGTGGAGCAACCCGCTGCAAAGTGCGGGATTTGATACGCCGGTGTTCGCATCCCCCTTGCGCGCCATATGGCGTTTGTGCCAGGGTATCCTGACTAAAAAGACAGGTCAACGACTTGGGCGGCGTCTCGGAGGGAACCAGCGTCTTCCCAAATCAAGGGAGGACTCGCCTTGGTCGCACGTGCCGCCGCGCGGTTTGCCGCGCTCGTTTCCAACACGCTCGCAATCGCTCGTACCGGCCGTGGTCTGATGACGGTCCTGCTGGCGGCGAGCCTGGCGTTCGCGGTCGTCGTCTCGGCCGGGGCTTCGCCGGCCGACGGGGACGCGTCGCAGCCGGTTGACGGCGCGGCGACGGATCCGGCGGGCGAGCCGGTGGAGCCCGACCGCACCGGACCGGCGCCGGACGGGCTCGACCTCGTCGATCCGTCCTGGGACGGCGGACGCGCGATGGGGCAGCTCCTGGAGGCGTCGCGCAACGCGCGCGAGCACGAGGAGCGGCGTGCCGAGCGGTTGGCGTCGGCGGCTTCGCGCGAGGCGCGGGGGCGGTCCTCGACGGTCTTCCGCGACCTGTCGGACGGCGCCGCCCTGGCGCTGCTCGACCAGGTCTTCGCGGCCGAGCTAGAGGGGAAGGCGGTTCCGGACGTGGAGGACATCGCGGACGGACGCAGCGTCGAGCGGTTCGTGAGCGACTCGACCGTCGTGCTGAGCGGCGAGGACGGGCGGCCGCCGGTGCTGGTGCAGGCGCCGCGCCCCCTGAGAGCGCCGGACGAGGACGGCCGCAAGCGCCCGATCGACCTGACGCTGGAGCCGCGCGACGGCGGCTTCGAGCCGGCCAACGCGGCCGCCGACGTGAAGCTGCCCGCCACGCTGGCCAACGGCGTCGACGTCGGACCGGTTCGCCTGGTGCCGGAGGGCGCCGCCGCCGGTGTCGTGTCGAGTGACGGCGACCAGGTCCGGTACGCCAACGCACAGAAGGACACCGACGTGGTCCTCGCGCCTGTCACCACGGGCGTCGAGGTCTTCTGGCAGCTGCGTTCGCCGGAGGCGCCGGAGGGGCTGGTGCTCGATCTCGGGCTGCCGGAGGGCGCGACGGTCGAGGCGAAGGACGGGCTCGGACCGATCGCGATCATGCGCGGCGACGAGCAGCTCACGACGATCAGCCGGCCGGTCGCCCTCGACGCCCAGGGCACGGACGTGCCGGTCGAGATCGACTTCGCTGAGGGCAAGCTCGTCGTCTCGATCGCCCACGGCGACGCGGACGTCGCCTATCCGCTGCTTGTGGATCCGGTGATCGAGGACTGGTACGGGCTGCCGGAGCACGGCGGCAACGGCACCCAGACCTGGTTCCATCAGGACGACTGGGCGCTCGACGGCCTCGCCGACTGGTACCACACCTACAGCGGCGTTCCGGCGAACACGTACGCCGCGCGCAACTACTGCGCGCCCACGATCGCCTGCTACAAGTGGAGCCCGACGCTGTTCGACCCGAACAAGCCGGACGGCCTGCACTACTACGTCAGGCCGCTGAGCACGACGACCTATCCGCCGAGCTCGGCGCGCTGGATCTACCAGCCGCCCGGCCAGACGACGCGCATCGATCGCGTCGACCTCGGGGTCAAGTACCAGCGACGCCGCAGCTCCGGGACCTATCCGGAGATGTTCACCGGCATCTACGGGATCAGCCAGGGCAACTGGGTCTCCGTCGCCACCCACAACACGGACTTCTCCAACCACTGGAACGCTCACTTCGGGGGCGCTCAGAGCGGCCCGCAGCAGGTGCACTTCGGCTACTGGACGCCGAACACGGTGTCCTTGCCGGACTGGCGCGACGGCTACGTCGGCGCGGCGATCGTATATCTGACCGATCCCGAGGCGCCGACCGTCACCAACACCGGTCTCGCGCGCATCGGCGGCGGCAGCACCACGGCGTGGGTAGGCGACGCCGGCTTCACCGTCCAGCCGACCGCGATCGATCCGGGCCTCGGCGTGAGCGGGTTCGAGCTGACCGGCCCCGGAGTGTCCGACGGCGACAACCATCCCTGCGAGGGCGTAAAGGCCGATCCCTGCCCGCCGTCGTGGACGCTCCCCGCGCCTCCGCTCGAGTTCTGGACCGACGAGATGGCCAACGGTGTGAACGTCGTGACGCTGGGCGCGTACGATCCCCTCGGCCAGACGGGTACGCACCCGATCGAGATCAAGGTCGACCGCGAGGCGCCGACGGTCGGTGTGTCGGGGACGCTTTGGAATGGGCGGGTCCAGGGAGAGCCGGCCCAGGAGCTGACGCCCGGCGATCACACGCTGCAAGTGGTCGCGAGCGACGGCGTCCCGGGCGGCTCCGCGACACAGCGACGATCCGGCGTTGAGACGATCGAGGTGAAGCTCGACGGCGCGATCCTGGAGAGCAGCACGGTCGCGTGTCAGACCGATAGCTGCGGCCGTACGCTCAACCGCACCTACTCGACCGCCGAGGTGCAGCCGGGCCGCCACACGCTGGCCGTCGCCGCGGTCGACGCGGCGGGCAACAGGTCGGCGGCGACCCAGTTCGACATCGTCGTGCCGTCGCGCGGGGAGCTGCTCTCGCCGCAGGAGGGGACGACCACGTCGCGCTGGATCGAGCTCGAGGCCGGCGAGGTGGCGGCGGGCCTCTCGACGGTGCGGTTCCAGTACCGCCGTCCGCTCGGGGCGTGGACCAACATCCCCGCCTTCGCTCTCTCGGACAGCGAGGGCCTGCCGCCTGCCGGGATCGAGCACCCGATCGTCGGCGGCGCGAGCGAGGCGATCAACTGGAACGTGCCCGAGACCTCGATGGGCATCTGGGGGATCACCGAGCGCAGCGGACCTTACGAGGTGCGCGCTGTGTTCAGCGGGAGCGGTCCGGGCGCGGTGTCGAAGCGGGTGCGCGTGTCGCTCGACGAGCGCGGGCTGTCGGCCGACAACGCCTCCGAGGACGTCGGCCCCGGCGAGGTCGACCTGCTGACAGGGAACTTCTCGGTGTCGGCCGACGACGCGAGCGTCGCGAGCTGGGCCGAGCCGCTGGTCGTCAGTCGGACCTTCAACTCGCGCGATCCCGGCGTCAACCCCGACGGGCCGTTCGGTCCGGGCTGGGTCCCCGGCGTCCCGGTGGAGAACGTCTCGAACTACGTGGCGATCGAGGAGGTCTCGGACCAGTTCGCCGGCACCTACCTGAAGCTGTTGACGACCAGCGGCGCGGAGATCCAGTTCTTCGGGCTGTCCTCGGGCGGGTACGAGAGCGAGACCGGCTACGAGGACCTCGAGCTCACCAAGACGCCGATCGGCACCTACCAGCTCGCGGACAGCGACGGCAACACGAACACGTTCGAGCGCGAGGCGGGGACCACCGCGCCGCGCTACGTCCTGACGCAGGTGCGCCAGCCGGGCTCCGAGAACAAGAGCTCGCTGACCTACGAGGTCGTCGCCGGCAAGCCGCGGGTGAAGCGGATCGTCGCGCCCACGGCGTACTCGTCGACCTGCTCGGGCTCGGCCTACTCGGGATGTCGCCGGCTCGAGCTGGTCTACGCGACCGACACGACGGCGTCGAGCACCTCGGAGGCCGGCTGGGGCCGCTATTCGAGCCGCCTGGACAGGGTCGACCTCGTGGCCCACGACCCCGACGTCGGCGCGATGACGACCGACGTCGTCGCGCGCTACCAGTACGACAGCAACGGCCGGCTGCGCGCGGCGTGGGATCCGCGGATCAGCCCTGCGCTGAAGGTTCGCTACGGCTACGACGCCGGCGGTCGCCTGTCGGCCGTGACGCCGCCGGGCGAGGCCGGCTGGACGCTGGCCTATCAGGCGCGGCCGGGCGACGGCGACGACGGCCGGCTGCGCAGCGCGAGCCGCCAGACGCCGCAGGGCTTGGCCACGACCACCGTGGCCTATGGCGTCGCGCTGTCCGGGCCGGGTGCTCCCTACCAGATGGGCCGCGCCGACGTGGCCGCCTGGGCGCAGACGGACTCGCCGGTCGACGCGACCGCCGTCTTCGGGCCCGACGACGTGCCGGCCAACCCGCCGGCGAGCTTCGCCAAGGCGACCGTGCACTACATGAACCGCGGCGGCCGCGAGGTCAACACGGTGGTTCCGGGCGGCCACACGACGACCTCGGAGTACGACCGCTACGGCAACGCGGTGCGCGAGCTGTCGGCGTCGAACCGCCAGCGCGCGCTCGCCTCCGGAGGCCTCTCGGCGGACACCGCGCGGACGCTCGACACGCGGCGGACGTTCGAGGCCAAGGGCCTGGAGATGGTCGAGGAGCTCGGCCCCCAGCGCGAGGTCGAGCTCGAGAGCGGACAGCTCGTGCATGCGCGCCAGCGGACGACGGTCGTCTACGACGAGGGCGCCCCGAGCGGGATGGACGCGCATCTGCCGACCACGACGAAGACGGCGGCGCAGGTCGTCGGCGGTGCCGCCGACGCCGACGCGCGCCTCACGAAGACCGAGTACGACTGGAACCTGCGCAAGCCGACCAAGACCATCACCGATCCGACCGGCTTGAACCTCGTCCACACCGTCGAGTACGACCCGACCACGGGGTTGGAGACGGCGTCGCGGATGCCGAAGTCGGGTGAGGGCTCGGGCAAGCGGGTGACCGTCTACTACCAGTCGTGGGGCGCCGACGAGTGTCAACGCGCGGAGTGGGCGAACCTGCCGTGCAAGGTGTACTCGACGGCGCAGACCGGCGCCGAGCTGCCCGATCTGCCGGTGGAGCGCTATCGCTATGACCGGCTGCTGCAGGTGGAGGAGACCACCGAGACCGTCGCGGGCGAGACGCGCACGACGTCGATGGACTACGACGCCGCCGGGCGTGCGGTGCGGTCGGAGGTCGCCGCGACGGCGGACGCCGGCCTGGTCGCCGAGTACGGGTTCGACGAGCCGTCGGGCGCGACCGCGGTCGACGGCTCGGGCCACGGCAACGACGGGACGCTCGAGAGCGCGGTGCGCGAGCCCGCGGGGCGGATCGGCGGAGCGGTCCGGGTGTCGGGCACGCAGTCGAGTCGGGTGGTGGTGCCCGACGCGAGCTCGCTGGACCTCACAGGGCCGTTGTCGGTCGAGGCGTGGGTCCGTCCCGACGCGGACTCCCCGTGGGACGGGGCGGTGGTCGAGAAGGTCGGCGATTCGGCCTGTCCGCGGGCGTACAGCCTCCACGTGACGCCGGGGCCGTACTCGCAGGGCAAGGTGGCCGGGTCGTCGTGCGGGTCGATCCTGGGCGGCGGCTGGGGGTATCCGGCGGTGCGGGCCGGCGGCTGGAGCCACGTCGCGCTGACCGTCGACGCGACGCGCAAGATGCGGCTGTTCCTCGACGGCAAGCCGATCCACAGCTTCAACCTGTCCGGGTCGGGCGCCGTGACGGCTGGGAATCTGCTGATCGGCCGGGGCTTCAAGGGACTGGTCGACGAGGTGCGCGTCTATGAGCGGGTGCTGAGCGAGGGCGAGGTCGCCGGCGCGGCACGCCGCAACGGCCAGGCGGGTACGGTCGCGACGCCGCGGACCGGGCTGGTGGGAGCGTGGGCGTTCGAGGAGGGCTCGGCGTCGAGCTTCGTGCGCGATTGGTCGGGGGAGGACAACCACGGCGAGCTCTCCGACGCCGGCGGCGCTGCGCCGGACGATCTGCGGTCGCGCGGCGGACGGTTCGGGCGCGGCGTGCTGGCGCCGGTAGAGGTGCCGGACTCCGCTTCGCTGGACCTCGCCGGTGGCGGGGTTTCGGTCGAGGCATGGGTCTCGCGCGACTTCGTCGAGTACCAGGATTCGACGGTCGTGGCCGGCAAGGCGGGGTCGTTCGAGCTGCGGTTGACCGAGTCGGGAGAGCTCGAGTTCGAGGTCGACCCGGTCGGCGACGGCAGCTTGGCCGGCGATTACACGATCGGCACCTACGGCTACGAGTGGCTCGAGGACGCCAGGCTCTCGCACCTGGCGGCCACCTACGACGGCGAGTGGATGCGCATCTATCTCGACGGCCAGTTGCAGGCGGAGGAGCACGTTGGGACGTCTGGGGGCCACGGCCGCCGTTCGCGAGCAGCGCGCCGTTGCGGATGGCCGATGCTCCCGGCACTGCGTGGATGGCCGGGGCGCTCGACGAGGTGCGCGTGTACGACCGCAAGCTCGAGGGCTGGGAGGTCACCCAGGATGCCGCCACGCCGATCGTCGCGCGCGACCCGGTGACGGCGCAGACCGGCGAGTTGTTGCCGGCGGTACAGACCGTCTACGACCCCGCGACCGGCCGGCCGAGCACCGTGTCGACGACCGAGGGCGGCCAGACCCAGACGGTCACCACCAGCCACGACTCGGTCGGCCGTCCGGTGACCTACACCGACTCGCAGGGGCTTGTGACCTCCACGTCCTATGACCTGCTGGGCCGGCCGGTGCAGGTGTCCAACGGCCCCTCGACCCAGACACTCTCCTATCACCCGACGACAGGCATGCTCACCGGCCTGGGCGATTCCGACGCGGGGTCGTTCACCGCGTCCTACGACCCGGACGGCAACCTGGCGTCGAAGACCTATCCGAACGGTTTGCGCGCCGACTTCCTCTACGACGAGGCCGCGGTGGCGACCGGCCTGACCTACACCAAGGAGACCAACTGCTCCTCCAACTGCGTCTGGTTCGAGGAGCAGGTGTCCGAGTCGATCCACGGCCAGTGGACCACGCACGACAGCTCCCTGTCCGGTCAGGACTACTCCTACGACCGCGTCGGTCGGCTGACAGGGGTGCGCGACACCGTCGCCGGCGAGTGCGCGACCCGCGCCTATGCGTACGACGCCAACTCCAATCGCACAGCGATGACTGCCTACGAGCCGGGAGCGGGCGGAGCTTGCTCGACCAGCTCGGGCTCGAGCACGCAGGCTTCGTCTTACGACGGCGCCGACCGAATCGCCAACGACGGCTTCGAGTACGACGCCTTCGGCCGCACCACCCGCGTCCCAGCCACACATTCCGGTGGCGGACCGATCGAATACAGCTACTACATCAACGACATGGTCGCCTCGATCGCCCAGGACGGCGTCTCGAAGGCCTATACGCTGGACCCAGGCGGCCGTCAGCGTCAAACGATTCCCGGCGGCGGGACCAACCACGTCGAGAAGCTGCTCTACAGCGACGACTCCGACTCACCGGCGATCGCGCTGACCGTCGACGCCCAGGGGGCCGGAGTGTCCGCAACCCGCCAGGTTGAGGGCATCGACGGCGACCTCGCCGCAATCCGCACCGTCGACTACGGCGTGAGCACCGACGAGACCGTCCTGCAGCTCTCCAATCTCCACGGCGACACAATCGCCACCACCAGCCTCGACCCCCAAGCCACAGCACTGCTCGACACCTTCGAGTCCGACGAGTTCGGAAACCCACGCCAGGTCGGCGGGGCAGACAAGCGCTACGGCTGGCTCGGCGCAAAGCAACGACGCACCGAGCTCGCGTCGGGCGTGATCCAGATGGGCGTCCGGTCCTACGTCCCCGCCATGGGCAGATTCACGTCCGTAGATCCGGTTGTGGGCGGGTCGGCAAACGCCTACGAGTACGGTGCTGCGGATCCGATCAACAATGTTGATTTGAAAGGAGAGGCGTGCGGTCCGGGAAAGGGACTTGGCGATGTACTTGTCTCAGACGTTGCGGGGTTATTCCGGGGATCCTGCAAGCGGCATGATGCGTGCTATGGCAGATATCCGGGCCCTACGAAAACCGTGTGTGATAAGCGGTTCAGGGGCGATATGAACAAGGCGTGCGGGACGGTGGCGGGGGCTATCGTGAATGCGGTGTTGGCTATAGTGAAAATGTCGTGCACCGGCGTCTCCACCATATATTACGATGCCGTAAGGGTGCACGGCCGCCGTTCCTTCAAGAAGGCACGTAAGAAGGCCAAGGCTGAGTACAAGAAGATCTGCGCCTGTGATACAGGGCCACCCCACATGGCCCGGAGGGCAAGGAGGACGAGGCGGTGAGGCAAGCGGGCGGCTATCCCGATGGTGCTCGGAAGCTCTTCGTAGGGATTACGGCAGTCGCTTACGCAGCACTGGTGTTCGCCCTGCCATTCCTTGGCGACTTCGGGGTACCTACGGTATTAGTGGCGGCCTCATGGATTGGCGGGTCATATGTCGCGGGGATGCTTGCGCCCTGGCATCTGATGGCCATTATCCCGATCGCAGCGGCCGTCGTGTTCGTAATTATCATCCACAGCGAGGCCGCGTCTGACGCTACGTTCTTCGCCGATCCCCTTTCGATCCTCGCCGTACCGCCGCTAGTCATAGGAGAGATCCTCGCCTTGTACTTCGGGTCGGACATGATGCGTGCCCGACGGCGGCGAGGCGCAGGCCATTGATCGATGAGGCGGGTTCCCGAGTAGCGCGTACATTTGCCCAATGCCGGTTCCGATGGATATGGCTGTTCGCGGCATAGGTGCGCAAGTATCAGTCCTTCTTCTGGCGAGGTAGTTGCCATGGATGTCGCTTAGGCCAGAGGAGTGCAAGATGAGAGGCTGGACGCTGCCCGCGAGCAGTCGTACAGAGATATGCTACCTCGGACACCCCGCCTTAAACGTAAGACGCAAGGTTTTGATCAATGGCGATGAGCTCTAAGTTGGACGATGCCACTAGGCGCGAAATGAACGATTTACTCGAAAGGCAAATCCAAACGTTAGAGGCCACAGACTTTTCGATTCTTTGGGAGCGGTTCACGGAGCTAAGTCCCGGGCTCCTCTCAAGAAAGTTGAACCCTTCGTCGAAGGGAGAGGAGGTCATCGATATCAGAGGGCCGTCTGGGCGCGAGTACGAGATAGAGATAGGATGCGTTGTTGAGCATGATCTAGATTTACATTTCTTTCTCTTAGTCATCGACCATTCAGGCCTAAGTATCGGTGGCGACACGGTGGTTCGTCGGCATCAGGCAACCCCGAGCTAGCGGGTCGACCAGTGAACTCAATAGGACAATCGCTTTGCACTGGGCGTCTGGCATTTACAACGTAAGGGAACTATGAATTCCGGTCGGCTATCGTTCATTCTGCTCGGCATGCCGGTGCTGAGCTGCGTTCTGCTGTGGGCGGCCGCAACAACCTGTGACGTCCCTTCACTAGTTATGGGACTAACGGCAGCGGCCGTTGCTGCGCCCCCAATAGCCGCTACGGTGATGTGTCGAACTGACTCTCGTGGACGGCGCCTGCTTTACGCAGCGATAAGCATCCTGGTCACGGTTGGCGCTATCGCCCTTGTCGGATTTGCGCTCACGCTGTCTTTGGGCGAGATCGGGCCTTCTAACGCTCAATAGCGTAAAGAAGCTGGAGACCGTGAAAGCGCGAAAAGGCCAATTGGAGAAAGGGGCGGTTAAGGATGACTGAGGGCGATGTCGTACTTGTCACCGAGCTGGGCGACCCTGATGACGTTGGAAGATTCTCTGGGCTGTTCGCCGCCCATATGGAGAGCGAAAGCCCTGGTGATGGGGACGATGGGGAGTTCTCTGCCGGAAGTCGAGAAGTGCGGGACGACGACGTAAGGCCCTGTAGCGATCGAGGATGGGTCCGGTTGATGTCCCCGTCGAGGAGGCAATCTCTTGGGGCCGCTTGCAGGCTGAAGTGGTTCTCGTGCGACTCAACGACATATGGGAGCCCTATGACTGTATAGGCGACGTGTCTCTGGGCATCGAGGTCGCATGCGCGATGCTGGATGGACGTGTCGAGAGCGAGGTCCTGTGGAGTGGGGAGTACATAGCACGAAGCAACGACATCCTCATACGACGGGACGGTAGCCGTGTCTCGCTGTTCAGGCAGTATCACGGACCGGCTCTCGTTGGAGCAATCTTTCAGCGGCGCCGCGAGACCAGGCGGGTGAGCTTCACATAGCGGCCGGTACTAACTGGCGCCGACGACTGATGAATCTTGCATAGAGGTGAGGCAACGGAAATGAGCTGGCTCCAACCGTCCTTGATCGTGCAGCCATGAGCGGACGTAGTGGATCGCGACGACCGCGGACATGGCCCGAGCTGCGCCGACGCGTGCTTGAGACGGACTACCTCACGCTCGACGAGATGACGGTGCGCAAGCGCTATGCCGGCTGGATCAAGCACGGTGCCTGGTTCGCTCCTGTTGCCTTGGTCGTTCTGATCATGGATTTCTCAAGCGGCGAGTTATCGGTGGCCACCACAGTCGGTGTGGCGCTTCTGATCATCGGCGCGGTGCAGGCGTACCGAATCGGCAGTCAATGGCAGGAGCGCTGGGAACGGCTCATCGCCGAGAAGGTGGCGATGTCGGCTGGGCCTCGCTAGGGATCGCCCGCGTCGATCCACTCGCGCGGGGGCCGGCCGCCGCGGAGGAATGACCACTCGTACCACGCGACGAGCGAGTACGCCAGGTACTCGGTGGCCCGATTCCCCTTCGGGGTCCAACGCCCCATGAAATCGCGCTCCACATGGTCGAGATACTCGGCCACGCGCTCGGCGGCCGCTTCCGGATCTGCAGTCTCGTGGAGACGCCGGGCAACGCCGAGGACGTAGTCGTCGTACTCGTCCCACGCCTCCGGAGAATCGCCGGCTCCCACGGGGTCCCACGCCGTCATGAGAATGCATCGCAGCTCGCGCTCGCCAGTGTCTCGCCACCAACGCCGCCACTCGTCCGTGCCGCGCGCGATCCGCTCGGCGTCGACCTTCGCCTCGTCGGTGATCGCCTTGGCGCCACGTCGAGCCCGCCAGTGCCACCAGTTCCACAGCGACATCGCGCGACCATACCGCTGTCCGACACAGGCTCGTCATGGGCGGGACACGCATCTATCGATCGCCTTTGAGGTACCACTCTGCAGTCGCTGTCTGCGCGCCATCCGCCAGATAGAGCCCGCCGACGATCTCGCCACGCTGCCAGCGTCCATCGGCCGGCGGCATCGCCCGACCAAGCAGATCCGCCCCATGCGGCACATGGCGAATCCACGCACCCTCGACCTCCGCCCGCCGGCCTCCACGTCCTGCCCTTCGCAGCGTCAGGAGACGCCTGGGTACTCGATGCTCGAGATCACCCGCGCAACCGGCAGATAGTCGCCGCGTGCGATCAGATCGATCGGCCGCTCATCATCCAAGGCCACGTTCGGGCGAATCAACCAAACGCCGATCGCCTCGGGACGGACCACATGTGAAAGGCGCTCCGTCATCGCCGACAGCTCCACCAGCCGCTCTGCACGCGCGCCCGACGGCTCACTACGACCAGCAAGCCACCCGCGCACGGTGCTCGGCTTCGCTCCGGTCGCCTGAGCGATCAGGCGATCGGAAAGACCGGCGTGGTCATGGACGCGCTGCGCCTCTTGAAGCAGTGGGCTCACAAGACCATCTTACCGCGCCCACGCCATTACGTCGTGAAATACGCGCGCCCGCTCAGACCGGCGGGGCGCCGTCGAGGCTGCGGAGGGGGACCTCGCCCTGTCCCTCGTCGCCGCGGCGCTCGGCGCCGTTGGCGAGCAGCTCAAGGCGGGCGAGCTCGCGCTCGCCCTCGACACGGGCGGGATGCTCCTCGGGCAGGCCCGAGATCAGCGTGCGGATGCGGTTGCGGATCTGGAGCGCGAAGTGGGGGGTGGAGGCGCCCATCAGCTGGCGGACGTCCTCGACGGTCGGCTCGCGCTCCAGACGGCCCGGCTGCTCGTACTCGCTCACGCGCGGCAGTCTACGCCGCGCGGCTGGGGCTCAGGGCGCCTGCGCCTGGACCGGGATCAGCTCGGCGACGGCGTCGAGCTGGGCCTGCTCCGCGACCGAGACCTGCTCGTCGTCGCCGAGGATCCAGATGCGGTTGTAGACGGCCTGCCCGGGGTCGCCCTCGTAGCCAGGCTGGACGCTGAGGAAGTACTGCTCGAGCGGCGTAGGGAGCCTGTCGGCGCGGTTGGTCAGCAGCAGCGGGGCGAAGACGCCGCGGGTCGCGAGGGTGGCCGCGGCGGCGGCGTCGAGCGGACGTGAAGCGCCCGCGACGGTGAAGTTGTAGCCCGGCACGGTGGCGCCCCAGCCGAAGTCGCCCTCCTCGTAGCGAGCGAAGGCGATCGCGTTCTCGACCGGCGTGCGGCCAGCGATGCGGGTCGTCGATCCGAGCTCGCCGAGCTCCTGGAGCACCCTCTCCGAGATCGCGGCGCGGGGGCCGAGCACGAAGATGCTCGGCTTGTCGTGGGCAGCGATCGCCTTGCGCGTGGCGGCCGGAACGCGGTCGCGCTCGACGAGCAGCACCGAGTCCCCCGAGCGGGCGGCCCAGGCGGCGGCCGGCGTCGCGAACTGCGGCTGCTCTCCGGTGGTCACCACGACGTTCGGCGACGGTCCGCCGCGCGCGGCGGAGAAGAAGCGGTCGATAGCGGCGGCGCGCTCGTAGGGGTCCTCGCCGGCGATGCGCGCCGTCTTGAAGCCGTCGGGCTTCGCGGGCTCGTCGCCGATCCTGATCACCTGCGCGTCCTCGGAGAGGTCAGAGCCGCGCGGATCGAGGCGCTCGAGCGTGTCCGCGGTCACGCTCGGCAGCTCGCCGTCCTTGGAGATCAGCAGCGGCGCGCCGATCGGCTTCGCCGCGAGCACCGCGCCGGTGACGGCGGCCTGCCAGTCGTCCTCCTCGACGAGCACGACGGCGGTTGGGCGGTTCGAGTCGGTGGTCGCCGGGAACGCCGCGTTGGCGACGCCGGCGGCATCGCCGGCCGCGTCGTCGCCGCCGACGCGGATCGTGTTGCGCGTGGCGACCGACGGGAAGCCGAGCTGGGCGGCGGCCTCGTCTCCGTCGGAGGGGGGGCCGAGCTGCGGGGGGCGGTCGGGGTCGTCGCCGAGGCTGCAGCCGCCGATCGCCAGGGCGGCAAGGGCCGCCGGAATGGCCGCGATCCGTCGCTTCGCCCGCACGCGCCCGGAGACTAGCCGGCAGGCCAGGCTTGCGCATCGGCTGAGTGGCCGCTTGGCGCCGTGCCCGTGCGATCCGGCCCGGTTGGTTGACTAGTCAGTCAATCCTTGGTTGACTGGATAGTCAACGCGTCCGAAGGGGTCTCTCGAAGTGGATTTCAGGCTCAACGACGAGCAGCTCGAGTTCCAGCAGCACTGCCGGCGGTTCGCCCGCGAGGTGATCCGGCCGAGCGCCGACGAGCACGACCGCGCGCAATCCGTGCCGTGGGACGTCATCAAGCAGGCGCGCGACTGGAAGCTGCACGGCATCGAGCAGCTCCAGCGGATGGGCGGCGACAGCGACGGCATGCTCGGCGTCATCTACGCCGAGGAGCTGCACTGGGGCTGCGCCGGGATCGCGCTCGCGATCTCGGGCTCCGGGCTGGCGGCCGCTGGCATCGCCGCCTCGGGCACGCCCGAGCAGATCGGGCGCTGGGTCTCCGAGTGCTACGGCGAGGGCGACGAGATCAAGCTCGGCGCCTACGCCGTCACGGAGGCCGGCGCGGGATCCGACGTCAAGTCGCTGCGTACGACGGCCAAGCGCGACGGCGACGAGTGGGTCCTCAACGGGACCAAGGTCTTCATCACGAACGGCGGGATCGCCGACGTGACGATCGTCGTCGCGACCGTCGATCCCGAGCTCGGCCACCGCGGCCAGGCCTCCTTCCTCGTGCCCAAGGGCACGCCAGGCATGACCCAGGGGAAGAAGGAGGACAAGATCGGCATCCGCGCGTCGCACACCGCGGAGGTCGTGCTCGAGGACTGCCGGATACCGGTCGACTACCTGCTCGGCGGCATGGACAAGCTCGACAAGAAGCTCGAGCGGGCCCGCTCCGGCCAGACGGGCGGCTCCTCCAACGCGCTCGCGACATTCGAGATCACCCGGCCGATGGTCGGCGCCTCGGCGCTCGGCATCGCCCAGGCAGCCTACGAGTGGACGCTCGAGCACCTCGAGGGGCGCGAGGACGAGAACGGGCCGCTGCTCGAGCAGCAGCGTGTCCAGCAGACGCTGGCCGACGTGGCGACCGAGATCGAGGCCTCGCGCCTGCTCGTCTGGCGCGCCGCTTGGATGGGCCGCAACGGCGTGCCGATGACCGGCGGCCAGGGCTCGATGTCGAAGCTGAAGGCCGGCGACACGACGATGTGGGCGACCACCACGCTGATGGACCTCGTCGGCGAGGCGGCGCAGTCGACCGACTGCCCGCTCGAGAAGTTCTTCCGCGACGCCAAGATCTACCAGCTGTTCGAGGGCACCGCCCAGGTGCAGCGCCTGGTCATCTCGCGCATGCAGCGGCGCGAGTACCAGGAGCGCCTGAAGAACGCTGCCGAGACGCTCACGGCCGCCGCCGCGTAGCGCTCATAAGACGTCCAGCCGCCATGTGGGCGGGTGGTCCGGCTCCTCCGGCCTCGCGGGCACTGGGGCGGAGGAGCTGGATCACCCGCCGGCAGGTGCCGAGGCGCGACAATCCGACCTGTGGAGCTATCGCTCGCGCCCGGCCCGCTGGTCTACCTGCTGCTCGCGGAGCTGCTCTACCTGCGCGCGGTGCGGGTCCTCGGCCGCCGCGGCTACGCGGTGCCCGCCTGGCAGCAGGTCGCCTGGCACGTCGCGATCGTCCTGATGGCGTTCGGGCTGATGGGCCCGCTCGACGTGCTCGGCGAGGAGCTGCTGGTCGCCCACATGGGTCAGCACCTGCTGATCGCCGACCTCGCGGCGCCGCTGCTGCTCGTCGGCCTGCGGTCGCCGGTCTACGCCTTCCTGCTGCCGCGGCCGGTGCTCGTCCCGCTCGCGCGCTGCCGCCCGCTGCGCGCCGCGTTCCGGTTCGTTCGCCGGCCGCTCGTCGCGGTGCCGATCTGGATCGTCACGCTCTACGGCTGGCACTTCGGCTTCATGTTCGAGGGGGCGCTCAAGAACGGCTTCGTCCACGCGCTCCAGCACCAGTCGTTCGTCGCGGCGTCGCTGCTCGTCTGGTGGTCGGTGATCGAGCCGAAGCGCCGGCGGCTCCCGGGCGACCTGTGGAAGGTCCCGTACCTGATCGGCGCGCGCGTCGCCGGGATGTTTCTCGGGATGGCGTTCATCATCATGCGCACGCCCGCGTATGAGCAGTACGCGCGCAGCGCGCCGGAGCACGGCTGGTCGCCGCTGACCGACCAGCAGGTCGCGGGCGGGATGATGCTCGGCCTCGACCTGCTCGTGATGCTGTTCGCGACCGGTTTCTTCTTCTACCGCTCGGCCGAGGACCACGACCGTGCCGAGCGCCCCCGCGCCGCGGTCGGGTGAAGGCCCGCCCTCGCTCTGGACGACGAGTGGACGATTGACTGGGCTATAGCCGGGTCAAAGTTCCAGCGGGCGGAAGCGAGTCAGCCGCCGATGACGAGGCAGGTCGACGTGCCGTGGGCGAGCAGCTTGCCGCCGGAGTCGCGCAGGTAGCCCTCGGCGGTCGCGACCTGGCGGCCGCGGTTGACGACACGGCCCTCGGCGGCGATCGTGCCGGTCTCGGCGGTGACCGCCCGAACGAGGTTGAACTTCGTCTCGAGCGTCGTGTAGCCCTGGCCGTCGCCGAGGGTGCTGTGGACGCAGGCGCCCATCGCGCTGTCGAGCAGCGTCGCGGCGAGCCCGCCGTGGACCACGCCGATCGGGTTGTAGTGCTGCTCGCCCGGCTCCGCCGAGAAGACCACGCGGCCCTCCTCGACCTCGCTGAGCGTGAAGCCGAGCAGGTGCTGGATCGGCGCGGGCGGGAGGTCGCCGTCGCGGATCGCCTCCAGGAACTCGAGCCCGCGGGTCGTGCGGGCCCGCTTGCCCAGCTCGACCGGGTCGTCCCAGCTGACCGTCAACGTTCGCTCCACGGAGCCTCCTCCTGATCGGAAGCGACTAGTCTAGGTTTCCGCTCGTTCAACGCCCTGGAGGGCACCAAAGGAGATTTGTGATGGCAGGTCTGGGTGGACGCATGTCAACGGTGTTCAAGGCGAAGATCTCGAAGATGCTCGACCGCGCCGAGGATCCGGCCGAGACGCTCGACTACGGCTACCAGAAGCAGGTCGAGCTACTGCAGAACGTCAAGAAGGGGATCGCCGACGTCACGACCTCGAAGAAGCGGCTGCAGATGCAGTCGCAGAAGATCGAGCAGTCGGTCGTCAAGCTCGACACCCAGGCGCGTCAGGCGCTCGCCCAGGGCCGCGAGGACCTCGCCCGCGCCGCGCTCGAGCGCAAGACGCTCGCGCAGACCGAGCTGCAGTCGCTCGACTCGCAGATCCAGCAGCTCGCCACCCAGCAGGACCAGCTCACCGAGAACGAGAAGAAGCTGCGTACCAAGATCGAGACCTTCCGCACTAAGAAGGAGGTCATCAAGGCGCAGTACTCCGCGGCCGAGGCGCAGGTCAAGATCTCCGAGGCCGCCAACGGCGTCGGCGAGGAGATGGCCGACCTCGGGCTGGCGATCCAGCGCGCCGAGGACAAGACCGAGGAGATGCGGGCGCGCGCCGGCGCGGTCGAGGAGCTCGAGGCGGCTGGGACCTTCGACGATCTCAGCCAGCTCGGCGGCGGCCAGGACGACATCGATCGCGAGCTGGCCCAGCTCGGCGCCGGGGCGCAGGTCGACGACGAGCTCGCCGCGATGAAGGCCGAGCTCGGCCCCGGCGGAGGCGGCGAGTCGCCCCAGCTCGGCGACGGAGAGAGCAAGTGATCGTCCGAATCTCGGGGGACGGCCAGTTCCGCCTTCCCGACGGCGACGCCGACCGCCTCAACGAGCTGGACAACCGCGCGGTCGCCGCTGCGGAGAGCGGCGACGAGGCCGGGTTCCAGGAGCTGTGGAGCCAGATGCTCGCGCTCGTCGAGGCCGACGGCAAGGAGATCGCCGACGACGAGCTCGTCGAGTCCGACGTCATCCTGCCCCCTCGCGACGTGACGTTCGCCGAGGCCCGTGGCGAGTTCACCGGCGAGGGCCTGATCCCAGACTGACGCGGAACGCGCTCCGCCTGCGGTATTGCTGCTTTTGGAGGCGAGGTCGACCTTTCAGACGTATCTCGTCCGAAAGGTCGACCTCACGACAGGCCGAGGAGGGCTTGGCCGTGGCGCTGATGTCCATGGACCACGCGGCGTGACCGTTCGCAAGTAGATTCCGCGCGATGGACTTCGAGCACAGCGCGCGGGCGCAGGAGCTGCTGGGGCGCCTCGACGCCTTCATCGAGCGGGAGATCGCGCCGCGCGAGGAGGCCTACCACCGCGAGCTGCTCGAGCTCGCCGATCCGTGGGTCGTGCTGCCGGCGATCGAGGAGCTGAAGGGGAAGGCGCGCGCGGAGGGACTGTGGAACCTGTTCCTGCCCGACGAGCAGCTCGGGGCCGGGCTCTCGAACGTCGAGTACGCGCCGCTCGCCGAGCGGATGGGTCGCTCGCTGATCGCGAGCGAGGCGTTCAACTGCAACGCGCCCGACACGGGCAACATGGAGGTGCTGCTGCACTTCGGCAGCGACGAGCAGAAGGAGCGCTGGCTGAAGCCGCTGCTCGCCGGCGAGATCCGCTCGGCGTTCTGCATGACCGAGCCTGACGTCGCCTCCTCCGACGCGACCAACATGGAAGCCACCGCGACGCTCGACGGCGACGAGGTCGTCATCGAGGGCAGGAAGTGGTGGAGCACCGGCGTCGGCCACCCCAACTGCGAGGTCCTGATCTTCATGGGGCTGAGCGATCCCGATGCCGACCGCTACCACCAGCACTCGATGGTGCTGGTGCCGCGCGACACGCCGGGCGTGAAGGTCGAGCGGATGCTGACCACGATGGGCTTCCTCGACGCCCCCGGCGGCCACGGGGAGGTGTCGTTCAGCGACGTGCGGGTGCCCAAGGAGGCGGTGATCGGCGGCGTCGGCCAGGCGTTCTCGATCGCCCAGGCCCGCCTCGGCCCCGGCCGCGTCCACCACTGCATGCGCCTGATCGGCCTCGCCGAGTCGGCGCTCGAGCTGGCCTGCCGCCGCGCCACCGACCGCGTGGCGTTCGGCAAGCCGATCGCCAACCTCGGCGGCAACCGCGAGCGGATCGCCGACGCGCGGATCGCAATCGACCAGGCGCGGCTGCTCGTCCTGCACGCGGCGTGGCTGCTCGACGAGGGCTCGCCCGAGGCGATCGGCGCGGTGTCGAAGATCAAGGTGGCCGTGCCGAACATGGCCCAGGACGTCGTGGACATGGCGATGCAGCTGCACGGCGGCGGCGGCCTGAGCACCGACTTCCCGCTCGCGCCGGCCTGGACGATCGCCCGCGCGCTGCGCCTCGCCGACGGCCCCGACGAGGTCCACCGCGGAGTGGTGGCCCGGTTGGAGCTGGCGCGCTACGGCAAGGGCAAGTGGTCGGGCTGACGGCCCGGTGACCGGCGCGGCTCAGGCCAGAGGCGACGTGGCGAGCGCCGGCGCCCGCGCCGTCCGCGACGAGGACGCCTTCGACGTCGCCGCCGTCGACGCCTGGCTGCGGCCGCACGCGCCGGACGTCACCGGTCCGCCTGAGGTGCGCCAGTTCTCCGGCGGCGCCTCGAACCTCACCTACCTCCTGCGCTACCCCGAGCGCGACCTGATCCTGCGCCGTCCGCCGCCCGGCACCAAGGCCGCCTCGGCGCACGACATGGCCCGCGAGTACCGCGTCCAGGACTCGCTGAGGCCGGCGTTTCGCTACGTCCCGGCGATGGTCGCCCTCTGCCAGGACCACGGCGTGCTGGGCAGCGACTTCTACGTCATGGAGCGCGTGCCCGGCACGATCCTCCGCAAGGAGATCCCGCGCGACCTCGGCCTCGATCCCTCGGGCCGCCGTCGCCTCTGCGAGTCGGCGATCGACCGCCTCGTCGACCTCCACCACGTCGACCCCACCGCCGCCGGCCTCGCCGACCTCGGCAAGGGCCCTGGCTACGTCCGCCGCCAGGTCGAGGGCTGGTCGCGGCGCTACCGCGCCGCCAAGACCTGGAACGTCCCCTCCTTCGAGCGCGTCATGCGCTGGCTCGACGCAAACCAGCCAGACGACGTCGCCGCATGCGTCATCCACAACGACTTCCGCCTCGACAACCTCGTCCTCGCCCCCGACGATCCCACCGCCATCGTCGGCGTCCTCGACTGGGAGATGGCCACCATCGGCGATCCGCTGATGGACCTCGGCGGCGCCCTCGCCTACTGGGTCGAGGCCGGCGACGACCGCCTGATGCACGTCCTGCGCCGCCAGCCGACCCACCTGCCCGGGATGCTCGCCCGCCACCAAGTCGTCGAGCGCTACGCCGAACGCAGCGGACGCCAGGTCGACCACTGGCCCTTCTACGAGGTCTTCGGCCTCTTCCGCCTCGCCACCATCGCCCAGCAGATCTACTACCGCTACCACCACAAGCAGACCCGCAACCCCGCCTTCCGCAACTTCTGGCTCGGCGTCGCCTACCTCGACCGCCGCTGCCGCAGGATCATCCGGGGTGAGAGCGACCTTTCGGACGGCATACGTCCGAAAGGTCGCTCTCACGGCTTCAGAGGGTGACGGAGCGAAAACGAGCTACAGCGGGATCTGCCAGAGGGGGAACCAGCGGGTGAGCTCGGGCTCGATCGGGAGCTCGGAGGCGACCTGGGCCTTGAGTCGCATCTCGCGCTCGTTGTCGCGCTGGTGCTCGCCGGGGGCGGGGACGAAGGGGTAGAAGGAGCCGCGCTTGAAGTTGTAGATCAGGTAGAGCCGCTTGCCCTGCTCCTCGAAGGCGAAGACGGCGGCGAGCAGGCGGTCGCCGTAGCCACCGGCCTGGAGCTCGGTGGAGATCGTGTTGAGCGAGACGACGAGGTCCTCGAAGTCGGGGTCGCGCAGGACCAGCCAGCGGTAGCCGAACTCGTCGTCGGCGGTCTCGAGGGCCGAGCCCTGCTCCTCGGCGGTGCCGCGCAGCAGCTCCTCGGCGTCCTTGAGCATCTGGGCGAAGTCGCCGGTCGCGAGCGGCTGGAAGACGATTCCGGCGGCGCCGGCGGCCTTGATGCCGAGCGACGTCTCGAGCGTGATGTACGCCGTCGACATCGCGAAGAGGCGGTCCGGCGCGACGCCGGCGAGCTTCTTCTTGCCGCCGAGGATTGCGTCCAGGAAACCCACGCGCTAGGCGGCGAGGGTGGCGCCGCCGGCGGCCTGGAGCTGGGCCTCGAGCTGGTTCAGCCGCTCGATCCGCTTCTCCATCGGCGGGTGCGTGGCGAAGATGCTCTTGAGGCTGTTCTTGGCGCGGGCCGGGATGATGAAGAAGGCGTTGAGCTCCTCGGCCTTGCGCAGGTCCTGGGAGGGGATCGACTCCATCGCGCCGGAGATCTTCATCAGCGCCGAGCTGAGCGCGCTCGGCCGGCCGGTGATCAGCGCGGCGCCGCGGTCGGCGGAGAACTCGCGGTAGCGCGAGAGCGCCAGCATCAGGAAGAACGAGAGCGCGTAGACGAGGAACGAGACCGCCAGGATCATCAGCACCGGCGCGCCGCCCTCGTCGTCGTCGCCGCCGAAGAAGAAGGCGAACTGCATGATCATCGAGGCGACGCTGGCGAAGAAGCTGACGATCGTCATGATCATCACGTCGCGGTTCTTGACGTGGGTGAGCTCGTGGGCCATGACGCCCTCGAGCTCGCCGGGGGAGAGCCGGCGCATGATGCCGGTCGTCGCGCAGACCGTGGCCTTCTTCTGCGAGCGGCCCATCGCGAAGGCGTTCGGCACGTCGGTGTCGGCGACGGCGATCTTCGGCTTCGGCAGGTCGGCCTGGATGCAGAGGCGCTCGATCATCGCGTGCAGGCCCGGAGCCTCGTCGGGGGTGACCTCCTTGGCGCCGACCGATGCGAGCGCGAGCTTGTCCGAGAGGAAGAGCTGCGCCAGCGTCAGGGCGCCGACGACGACGACCATCGTGATCGCGCCCGCGCCGGCCGCGAACAGCACGCCGACGAACGCGACGTAGAGCAGGCCGAGCAGGAACATCGTGGCCAGCATCCGGATCTGGAGGCCGGTGTCGCGGCCGAACGAGGTCTTCTGAGTCGCCATGAGCTGAAGTCTAGTGACGGGGTGCACGAACCCTTGCACCCGCCCGGAGCGCCGCCCGGGCCGTGTTACGTTGGCTCCGTCCCAACGGCCGATTTGCCTGCACACGGCGGCAAACACGCTGCTGTAGGGACATGCAGGGCCCCTCGGACATGCGCAAGTACTTCTGGATACCGATCACGCTCGGCCTGGCCGCCTACGTGCTGCTGCCCCTTCCCGGGCAGTCGGCGCCGCTGTCGGACCGGATCGAGGCCAAGCGCGCCCAGGTCGAGGAGAAGAAGCAGCGCGAAGGAGTGCTGACCCAGACGATCAGCGGCTTCAACACCCGCATCCAGGGGCTGCAGGGCGAGATCGGCAGCACACAGCGCCGGCTCGGCGTCGTCCAGGGCGAGCTCGACGTCCGCCGTGACGAGCTGCAGCGCGTCCGTGACGATCTCGAGGTGGCGCGCGACAAGCTCGCTCGCGCGCGCAAGCGGCTGGCGCTGTCTCGAACCGCGCTCGCCGAGCGGCTCGTCGAGCTCTACAAGTCCGACCGCCCCGACGCCCTGACCGTCGTGCTCGAGGCCGACGGCTTCTCCGACCTGCTCGACCGCACCGAGTTCCTCGAGCGGATCTCCGACCAGGATCGCGCCGTCGTCACGCGCGTGCGCGTGCTCAAGCAGCGGTTCGAGCGCCAGGAGCGGACGCTCGCGTCGCTCGAGCAGGAGAAGGAGCGGATCGCCGTCGCGGTCCTGCGCCAGCGCGACGAGATCGCCGCCGCGCGCGACCGCCTCGCCTCCAAGCAGGGCGAGCTGCGGCTGGCCCGCAACGACCGTTCGAGCACCCTCAGGCAGGTGCGCGCCAGCCGCTCCGAGCTGGAGGGCGACCTCCAGAAGCTCGAGGCGGCCCAGGCACGCGTCACCGGCCAGCTACAGGGCAACCTCCCCGCCGGGCCGATCAAGCACGGCACCGGTCAGCTCGTCTGGCCCGTCAACGGCCCGGTCGTCTCGCCGTTCGGGATGCGCTGGGGGCGCCTGCACGCCGGCGTCGACATCGCCGTGCCGTCCGGGACGCCGATCCGCGCCGCCGACGGAGGCACCGTCGTGCTGCTCGGCTCCGTGTCGGGCTACGGCAACTACACCTGCGTCCAGCACACCGGCTCGCTGTCCACCTGCTACGCCCACCAGTCCGGCTACGCCACCTCACAGGGCGCGTCGGTCACGCAGGGCCAGGTGATCGGCTACGTCGGCTGCACCGGACACTGCTTCGGCGACCACCTGCACTTCGAGACGCGCGTCAACGGTTCGCCCGTCGACCCCCTCGGCTACCTCTAAGCGCTCCGGACGCCGCCCGACGGCGTCGCCGGGGCCTTGCGGACCGCGTCCGCCGCAGGCCCTGCCTCCTCGCCGGTCGGCCGCCCGGCCTCCCCTACTAGTCTGCTGCCAGTGCTCCCGGAGATCCATCTCGGACCGCTGACGCTGCAGACCTTCGGGATCTGCTTCGCGCTCGGCTTCCTCGCCGCGGGGGCGCTGATCGCGCGGCGGCTGGAGGAGCTCGGCAGGCCGCGCGACTGGGCGTACGAGATGGCGTTCGCCGCGCTGGTCGGGGGAGTCGTCGGCTCGCGGCTCGACTACGTGCTCCAGAACTGGGACAGCGCCTCCGACGACCTCTTCGGCAGCCTCTTCGGCGGGACCGGCCTCGTCTGGCTCGGCGGCGTGGTCGGCGGGGCGATCGGCGTGATCCTCTGGGCGCGCTGGCGCGGCTTCCTCGAGGCGCGGATGTTCGACATGGCGGCCCCCGCGCTCGCGCTCGGCTACGCGATCGGGCGCGTCGGCTGCCAGCTCTCCGGCGACGGCGACTACGGCCGGGCGACCGACATGCCGTGGGGCATGGCCTACCCCGAGGGGACCGTGCGAACGCTCGAGGAGGTCCACCCGACGCCCGTCTTCGAGACGCTCGCGATGGGGCTCGTCGCGCTCCTGCTCTGGCAGCTGCGCGACCGCCTCCGTCCCGGCGGCGTGTTCGCTCTCTACCTCGTCCTGGCCGGCGTCGAGCGGCTGCTGATCGAGTTCATCCGCCGCAACGAGGACGTGCTGATCGGCCTCACCGAGGCCCAGCTCATCAGCGTCGCGATGGTCGCGGGCGGGCTCTACTGGCTCGCGCGGCTGCGCAGCAGGCCGCCCGCCGCGGCGGCACGCCCGGCCTGACGCGGCGGCAGCGCCGCCCCGGCGCCCGCCGCGAGGCAGAGCGCGAGCGCGACCGAGGCGCCCGCCGCGCTGCCGAACGCGTGCGACGCGTAGATGCCCGCCGTGCCGGCGACGCTCGCGATCGCGCTCGCGGCGACCATCGCCCGCACCGGCGAGTCGACGTGGCGACGGACGGCGACCGCCGGCGCGACGAGCACCGCCAGCACGAGCAGGCTGCCGAGGCCCTGGACCGCGACCGCCAGGGAGGTCGCGAGCAGCCCGAGCAGCGCGAGCCGGACGGCGGTCGGGTCGACGCCCAGCGAGCGGGCGCTCGCCGCGTCGAGCGCCACCGCGCTCAGCGGGCGGTGCAGCGCGACCAGCGCGCCGCCGCCGAGCAGCGCGAGCGCGCCGGCGGCGATCAGGTCGCCGTCGGTGACGCCGAGCGGATCGCCGAACAGCAGCTCCTCGAGCCGCGCCGGGGCGTCCGGGGCCAGCGCGAGCAGGCCGCCGAGCCCGAGCATGCCGGTGACCGCGACGGCCGTCGCGGTGTCCGCCCCGATGCGCGGGTCGCGCCCGGCGACGCCGATCACCAGCGCGGCGACAGCGACGCCCGCCAGCCCCCCGAGCAGCAGCGGCAGGCCGGCCAGCGCGGCGACCACGAGGCCCGGGAGCAGCCCGTGGGCGAGCGACTCCGCGGGGTAGCTGAGCCGGAAGCTGGTGACCCAGAACCCGAGCGCGCCGCAGAACCCGCCGAGCAGCGCCACCTCGAGCAGCGCGCGGCGCTCGATCCCCGACTGCAGCGGCTCGAGCAGGTCCATCAGTGGGCGTGGTGCTGGACGGTCACGGCGCGCACGGGCCCGTCCGCGCCGTCCTCGAGCACGACGATCTCGCTGCCATAGGTCTGCTCGAGGACCTCGCGCGTGAGCGTCGCGGACGGCTCGCCGAAGGCGACCTGGCGGCCGTTGAGGCACAGCACGCGGTCGAAGCCGCGCGCGCTGTCGACGTCGTGGGTCGAGACCAGCAGCGTGCGGCCCTCGCCGCGCAGCTCGGCGAACAGCGCGTCGATCCGCTCGGCGCTGACCGGATCGACTCCCGCGAGCGGCTCGTCGAGCAGCAGCACGGCGGCGTCCTGCACGAGCGCGCGCGCGAGCAGCACGCGCTGACGCTGTCCCCCGGACAGCTCGCCGAAGCGGACGTCGGCGAGGTCGCCGAGCCCGACGCGGTCGAGCGCCGCGCGCGACGAGGCGCGTTGCGCGCGCCGCGCGGGCAGCCACCAGCGGCCGCTCGCCAGCGAGCCCATCAGCGCGACGTCGAGCGCGCTGACGGGGAAGTCGAGGCGCGTCCGCTCGGTCTGGGCGAGGTAAGCGGGGCGTCCGTCCACCGCGATCGAGCCGCGCAGCGGGACCAGCTCGCGCGTGAGCGCGCGCAGCAGCGTCGTCTTGCCGCCTCCATTGGGGCCGAGGACGCACAGCGAGTTGCCAGCCGGCAGCGAGAACCGGATCCCGTCGAGCACCGGCGCCCCGCCGTAGGAGAGCGCGAGGCCGTCGGCGGCGACGGCCGGCGCGGTCATGCGGCCTCCGCGACGGCCGGGCGGGCGGCGGCGAGACGACCGGCCGCGCGCGTTCCCGCGGCCGCCGCGTAGAGCGCGGCGCCGACGACCGCGACCGCCGGACCGGGCGGCACGTCGGCCCACAGCGACAGATAGAGCCCGCAGATCCCTTGGACGAGGGCGACGGCCACCGAGGCGCGCAGCAGTCCGCCGACGCTGACCGACAGCAGCGTGGCGGTCGCCGCCGGCACGACGAACAGCGACGTGACGAGCAGCGCTCCGACGGCCGGCAGCGCCGCGACCACGGCGGCCGCCACCAGGCCGAGCAGCAGCAGGTCGGCGGCCCGCGCGGGCGCGCCGAGCCGCGCCGCGGCGGCCGGATCGAAGCCGGACGCCGTCCACGCGCGCCCGAGCAGCACGGTCGCCGTCAGCGCGAGCGCGGCGGCCGCGCCGGCGATCCACAGGTCCTTAGCGCCGAGCCCGATCGCCGTGCCGAACAGCAGCCGGTCGACGGCGGCGCCCGACTCGAAGACGTCGCTTGCGAGCACGACTCCGAGCGCGAGCAGGAACACCAGCGCCAGCGCGGTGGCGACGTCTCCGGGGTCGCGCCCGGCGCGGCCCGCGCGCTCGACGCCGGCCGCGTAGGCGAGCGCGACGGCGAGGGCCGCCAACGCGGCGCTGAAGCCGGTCGCGTCGGCCACGACGAGGCCGGGGAAGGTGGCTGTTCCGGTCGCGTGCGCGAAGAAGGCGAGCCGGCGCAGCACGATCCAGGCGCCGAGCAGACCGCCCGCGACGGCGAGCAGCGCCAGCTCGAGCAGGGCCGTCCGCATGTAGGGCAACTCGACCAGCTCGAGCGGCGAGGGCAGTGAAGCGAGAGCGCTCACAGCGCAAATGTAATCGAGAATCATTCTCGACAAGGTGGTCCGGCCACTCCTGACCGGCGATTCGGCATCCCGCCGTTGCTTCATAATCCCGCACGCTGATGGCCCAAGACGACGCGGAGCAGGCGCTGGCGAGCCCTGTGCAGGCCGGCGGCCTGCCGGGAGGGGTCGGCCACGTCTATCCGCTCGGCTCGCGGATCAACGACGCCGGCAGGCTCGAGGTGGGCGGCTGCGACGTCGTCGAGCTCGCGCAGGAGTTCGGCACGCCGGCCTACGTCTACGCTGAGGACGACCTGCGCCAGCGCGCCCGTGCGACGGTCGAGGCGTTCGCCGCACGCACCGACGACTTCGAGGTGCTCTACGCGAGCAAGGCGCTCCCCAGCACGGCGGCGTTGCGGATCTTCGTCGCCGAGGGCCTGTCCTGCGACGTCGCCTCGGGCGGCGAGCTGCATCTCGCGCTGCGCGCCGGCTTCGATCCCGCGCGGATCTACATGCACGGCAACAACAAGACCGAGGCCGAGCTCGAGCAGGCGCTCGCGAGCGGCGTCGGCCACGTGATCGTCGACTCGCTCGACGAGATCGACCGGCTCGAGCGCGTGGCCGCCGGACGCCCGCAGCGGGTGCTGCTGCGCGTGACCCCGGGCATCCGCCCCGAGACCCACTACAAGATCGCCACCGGTCAGGAGGACTCGAAGTTCGGCCTGCCGCTGGCGACCCTCCCGCTCGCGCTCGAGCGCTGCGAGCAGGCCGGGCTCGAGGTCCGCGGCCTGCACGCCCACATCGGCTCGCAGGTCTTCGACCTCGACGTCTACGACACGCTTGCCGAGGTGCTCGCCGCCGCCGGCGACTTCCCGACCGTCAACATGGGCGGTGGCTTCGCGGTCGCCTACACGCGCGACCAGCATCCGCCCGCCGCCGCCGACTACGCCGAGGCGATGCTCGAGCGGCTGCCCGCCGGGATCAAGGTGCTGTGCGAGCCGGGACGGTCGCTGGTCGCCAACGGCGGCGTGACGCTCTACACCGTCGGCACCGTCAAGGAGATCCCGGGCGTGCGGACCTACGTGGCCGTCGACGGCGGCATGTCGGACAACATCCGCCCGATGCTCTACGACGCCGTCTACGAGGCCGAGATCGCCGACCGCTTCGGCGACTCGACGCCCTGCCGGCTGGTCGGCATGCACTGCGAGTCCGGCGACGTGCTGCTCGAGCGGGCCGCGCTCGCCGACCCGCGCCCCGGCGACGTCGCCGTGATGCCGGCGACGGGCGCCTACGGCCACGCGATGGCCAGCAACTACAACGCCCTGCCGCGCCCACCGGTCGTCTTCTGCCGCGACGGCGACGCCCGCGTCGTCGTGCGCCGCGAGACCTACGAGGATCTGACGCTCCGTGAGCTCGAGTAGCGCTCCCTTCCGTGTCGGCCTCCTCGGGCACGGCACGGTCGGCTCCGCCTTCCAAGAGCTGCTCGAGCAGCGCGCGGACGCGATCGAGACCGTCTCCGGCCGCCGGCCCGAGATCTCCGGCGTCCTCACGCGCACGCGCGGCGACTTCGACGACATCCTCGAACGCAGCGATCTGCTCGTCGAGGTGATGGGCGGGATCGATCCGGCGCTCGACCACGTGCTGCGGGCGCTGAAGGCAGGCAAGCACGTCGTGACGGCGAACAAGCAGCTGCTCTCCCAGCATGGCGAGGAGCTCTACGCGGCGGCGGCGGAGGGCGGAGCGCAGCTCGGCTTCGAGGCAGCGGTGGCCGGCGTCGTGCCGGCGATCAGGGTGATCCGCGAGTCGCTCGCCGCCGCCCACGTCGAGCGCGTGCACGGCATCGTCAACGGCACGACCAACTTCATCCTCACCGCGATGGCGCGGACGGGCGCCTCCTACGACGACGCGCTGCGCGAGGCCCAGCGGCTCGGCTACGCCGAGGCCGACCCGACCGAGGACGTGACCGGCAAGGACGCCGCCGCGAAGATGGCGATCCTGGCGCGGCTCGCGTTCGGCGCGCCGGTCCGGCTCGCCGACGTGCCGTATGAGGGGATCGAGGGCGTCACCGCCGACGACATCGCCTACGCGCGCGAGCTCGGCCTGTCGCTGAAGCTGATCGGCAGCGCCGAGCGGATCGACGGCGGGATCTCGGTGATGGTCTACCCGGCCTTCCTCTACGGCGGGCATCCGCTGGCCTCGGTCTCCGGCTCGTTCAACGCGGTAACGATCGAGTCGTCGGCGATCACCGAGATAACGCTCTCCGGGCCGGGCGCCGGCGGCAGCCAGACGGCGTCGGCGGTCCTCGGCGACGTGATCGCCGCGATCGAACCGCCCGCCGTCCAGGCTCCGCCGGTCGTCGAGCTGGCGGTCGTCAGCGACGTCGAATCCGCCTTCTACCTCTACGTCGAGGTCGCCGACCGGCCGGGCGTGCTCGCCCAGGTCGCGGAGATCCTCGGCCTCCAGGGCATCTCGATCAAGTCGGTCGTCCAACGCGGGATCGGCGACGACGCGCGCCTCGTAATGGTCATGCACCCGATCCTCGAGTCGAAGTTCCGCGCCGCCGTCGACATGATCGAGCGACTCGACTTCGTCCGCTCGCGACCGCGGGCGATCCACGTCATCGACGAGGTCTTCGAGTGAGAGATCCGTGCTGCGGTGCTCGCCGGACCTCGCTCCAGCTAGCTGCGGTGTGTGGCTGTGGGACCGGTCCGGCTGCGCTCCTCCGCTTAGGGCGATGCTGCGGTGCTCATCGGACCTCGCTCGTGCGGGCCGCCGGGTGAGCCTCTGGCGCTACCGCGACCGGCTGCCCGTGGAGCCGCTGGTGACGCTGGACGAGGGGGATACGCCGCTGGTGCATTCGCCGTGGCTGTCCGAGCGCACGGGCTGCGAGGTGCACCTGAAGGTAGAGGGCGCGAATCCGACGGGCTCGTTCAAGGACCGCGGCATGACGGTGGCCGTGTCGGCGGCGGTCTCGGAGGGCGCGAAGGCAGTGATCTGCGCGTCGACCGGCAACACCGCCGCGAGCGCCGCGGCCTACGCGGCGCGGGCCGGACTGCGTGGGGCGGTGATCGTCCCGGAGGGCAAGATCGCGACCGGCAAGCTCGCCCAGGCGCTGATGCACGGCGCGCGCGTCGTCGCGCTGCGCGGCAACTTCGACCAGGCGCTGGCGCTCGTCCGCGAGCTGACCGATCGTCACCCGATCGCGCTCGTCAACTCGGTCAACGAGTACCGCATCGAAGGGCAGAAGACCGGGGCCTTCGAGGTCTGCGACCAGCTCGGCGAGGCGCCGGACGTGCTCTGCATACCGGTCGGCAACGCCGGCAACGTGACCGCCTGGTGGCGGGGCTTCGGCGAGTACGACACCGCTCCCGAGCTGCACGGCTACCAGGCCGCGGGGGCCGCTCCGCTCGTGCACGGCGCGCCGGTCGAGGCGCCCGAGACGGTCGCCTCGGCGATCAGGATCGGCAACCCGGCGCGCTGGGAGGAGGCGATGAACGCCTTCACCGCCTCGCGCGGCGAGGTCCGCGCGGTCACCGACGACCAGATCCTCGAGGCCTACAAGCTGCTCGCGGAGCGCGAGGGCGTCTTCTGCGAGCCGGCGTCGGCGGCCTCGGTCGCCGGCCTGCTGGCCAACGGCGCGCACGGGCGCGTGGTCTGCGTGCTCACCGGCCACGGCCTCAAGGACCCGCAGACGGCGATCGACCGAGCAGCCTCGGTGGTTCCCTGCGAGCCCGACATCGAGAGCGTCGAGGCGGCGGTGCTGGAGGGAGCATGAACCGGCGTCGCACCGTCAGCGTGCCGGCCTCGTCGGCGAATCTCGGACCCGGCTACGACGTGTTCGCGGTCGCGCTGTCGCTAGGGCTGTCACTCGAGGTCGAGGAGACCGGGACGTTCTCCGTCGAGTGCGACACCCCCGGCCTGCCGCTCGACCGCTCGAACCTCTGCGTACGCGCCTTCGAGCGCCTGCGCCCCGCCGACGGGCTCGCCTTCCGGATCCGCTCGGAGATCCCCGCCGGCGCGGGGCTCGGCTCGAGCGCCGCCGCGATCGTCGCCGGGCTCGCCGCCGCCGACCACCTCTACGAGCTCGACGCGCCGCTGCTCGGGCACGCGATCGAGCTGGAGGGCCACCCCGACAACGTCGCGGCGGCGCTGCTCGGGGGCTTCGTCGTCTGCTCCGACGGCGACCCGCTGCGGATCGAGCCGCCGGCGAGCCTCGAGGGGGTCCTCGTCACGCCGCCGGAGCGGGTCCCGACCGAGCAGGCGCGCGCCGCGCTGCCGGCGGAGGTGCCGATCGAGGACGCCGTCCACAACATCGCCCGCGCCTCCCTGCTGGCGATCGGGCTCTCGAGCGGAGACCTCGGGCTGGTGGCCCGCGGGCTCTCGGACCGCCTGCACCAGGACCGCCGCGCCCATCTCTACCCGCGCTCGATCGAGCTGATCGGCCGCGCGCGGGAGCTCGGGGCGCTCGGCGCGACGATCTCCGGGGCGGGGCCGACCGCGCTCTTCTGGTGCCAGTGGGAGCAGACCGGGGCGGTCGTCGACGCGCTGCGCGCCGAGGCGCCGGAGTGCGAGGTCCGGCGCGTCCGGTTCGCCCCCGCGGGCGTCGACGTGGAGGCGATCCGGTGAGCGAGCGCGTCGAGGCCGCGGGCGGCGTCGTGATGCGGCGCGGGAAGGAGGCGACCGAGATCGTCCTCGTCCACCGTCCGCGCTACGACGACTGGAGCTTCCCGAAGGGCAAGGTCGATCCCGGCGAGAGCTTCGAGGAGGCCGCGCTGCGCGAGGTCAGGGAGGAGACCGGCCTGATCTGCCGGCTCGGCCCGGAGCTGCCGTTCGCCCGCTACGAGGACAACAAGGGGCGGCCGAAGATCGTCCGCTACTGGCTGATGGCGGTCGTCGAAGATCCCGGCTTCGAGCCCAACGACGAGGTCGACGAGCTGCGCTGGCTCGTCCCCGCCAAGGCGAACGAGCTGCTGACCTACACGCGCGACCGCAAGCTCGTCAGGACGCTGTAGCGGCCGGCTCGGCCGGCACGCGATCCGCCCACGGGGCGATCTCCTCGAGCTGACGGCAGACCTGGAGCAGCAGCGTCGCGACCGCAAGCTCGTCAGGACGCTGTAGCCGCCGGCTCGGCCGGCGCGCGATCCGCCCACGGGGCGATCTCCTCGAGCTGACGGCAGACCTGGAGCAGCAGTGCCTCCCCGGCCGGCGGACCGACGATCTGCGCGGCGGTCGGCAGCCCGTCGTCGCCGTGGAAGAGCGGCACCGACACGCCCGGCTGGCCGGTCAGGTTGAACGGCGGCGTGAAGGGGGTGAACTCGCCGGCCTTCCTGAACTCGGTGGCGGGATCCGCGCCGCAGGGGTCGATCTCGCCGTGGCGGACGGGGCGCTGCGCCAGCGCGGGCGTGACGACGAGGTCCCACTCGCCCCAGGTCGACACGATCCCGCGGGCGACCGCCTGGCCCGTCACCAGGGCGCCGATGTAGGCCGGCGAGGGGATCGACTGGCCCATCTCGTAGAGCCACATCGACAGCGGCTCGACGTTCTCGGCGGTCGGCTGGTTGCCGGTGACGATCTGCCCGTGCATCACGCTCGCGGCGACGTTGGCCGCCCAGAGCGCCGTGAAGACGCCTACGAGCGCGTCGGGGGCGGGGAACGGCGACGCGATCTGCTCGACGTGATGGCCGAGCCGCTCGAGCAGCGCCGCCGCCTCGCGGGCGCCGCGCTCGCACTCCGGGTCCAGCGCGGCGTCCTCGAGCGGCATGTCGGTGACCAGGCCGATGCGCAGCTTGCCGGGGTCGCGCCGGGCGAGTTCCGCGAACGGCGCCTCGGGCGGCGGCGCCCAGGTCGCGTCGCCGAGCTCGGGGCCGGCCATCAGGTCGAGCAGCGTCGCCACGTCCTCGGTCGTGCGCGCCAGGACGCCGTCGGTCGAGAGGAAGTGGTCGCCGAGATCGGGCGCGCGGGAGATCCGCCCGCGCGCCGGCTTGAGCCCGAGCAGGCCGCAGCAGGCGGCCGGGATGCGGATCGAGCCACCGCCGTCGCTCGCGTGCGCGACCGGCACCGCGCCCGCCGCAACTGCGCCCGCGGAGCCTCCGCTCGAGCCGCCGGTGGTGCGCTCTGGGTCCCACGGGTTGCAGGCCGGCCCGAAGCGCCGCGGATGGGTGACCGGCGTGATCCCGAACTCCGGCGTCTGCGTCTTGCCGACGATCACGAACCCCGCCTCCCTGAAGCGGCGCACGAGCGCGTAGTCGTAGTCGGGCGTGAACTCGCCGAGCAGGTCCGATCCCTGCGCCATGCGCAGTCCCGCGACCGGCGCGAAGAGATCCTTGATCGCGATCGGCACGCCCGCGAACGGACGCTCGTCGCCCGGCCGAACCGCATCGGCCGCCGCCAGTGCGCCCTCGCCGTCGACCAGCGTCCAGTGGTTCAGCTCGCGCGTCGCCTCGATCCGGTCGAGCGACGCCTGGACCAGCTCCCGCGAGGAGACCTCCCCGGAGCGGACCATGGCCGCCAGCTCAGTGGCCGGCTTGCGTAGAAGATCGGTCATGGGATCGACCCTAGCTGGCTGCACAGCCAGTCGCTAGGGGCGTGCGTAGTTGGGGCGTTGTGTGACGCTGGGCTAGTTCTGTGACCGATCCCCTGGCTGGGTAGGGCGGAGAAGGGTGGTAGGCGGCCGGATCGCCGTCTCGAACCCAGTGGTCATGGCTCTCGTGGTGGTATTTCGAACGAGTGGAACATTGACTGGGCCAGAGCCCAATCAAACTTCCACTCGTCCAAGAACCGCGGGCCAAGAGCCCCTGAACAGGGCTCAGAACCCCCAAAACCTTTGCCTGACCGGTCGGCCGCCGGATCGCGGGCTTGAACCAAGCGGTCATGGCTCTCGTGGTGGTATTTCGAACGAGTGGAACATTGACTGGGCCAGAGCCCAATCAAACTTCCACCCACTCACGAACGACGGGCCGAGAGCCCCTAAACAAGGCCCGATCCCCGAAAACCTCTGCCGGACCCCGTAAACCAACCGAGCGACACGAGCCTCCCGGCCGCCAACCGCCCTACCCAGCCAAGGGGCCGCGCCGCGTGGCTGGCCCACATCTACATCGCCCCAGCCACCAAGGGGTCCCGCCGCGTCGCTAGCCCACATCCACATCGCCCCAGCCACGCCCCGAGCCCCGCTGGCCCTAGGCCGGAACGACGTCTGCACGCAGCGCCGCCAGCGACTCGCGGTCCCCATCGCGGCCGAGGCGGGTGAGCACCTCGTCGGCGAGCGAGAGGTAGTCGGCGCCGAGGTCGGGGCGGTGGTCGACGATCGAGACGGCTCGCTCGGCGGACTCCGCGTAGGCGACCGAGCGGCGGATCGCGGTGTCGAAGACCTTGTCGCCGAAGCTCTCGCGCAGCTGGACGAGCGCCTCGCGGGCGTGGACGGTGCGCATGTCGGCGATGTTGAGCACCGCGCCGAGCCACTGCAGGTCCGGGGTCAGGCCGCGGGCGGCCTCGACGACCTCGAGCGCCTGCTCGACGCCCTGGAGCGAGAAGTACTCCGCCTCCGTCGAGATCAGGGCGAAGTCCGCCGCGACGAGGGCGTTGACGGTCAGCAGGCCGAGCGACGGCGGACAGTCGATCAGGATCAGGTCGTAGTCGTCGGCGACTCCCGCGAGCGCCCGGCGCAGCACCATCTCACGGCCGATCTTGCCGCTCAGCAGCAGCTCCGACTCGGCGAGGTGGATGCTCGCGGGCAGGACGTCGGTGTGGATCGCCTCGGCGGCCTGCGCGCGCCCGGCGAGCACGTCGGCGAGCGTCGGGTCGGGCTCGTCCCCGACGGCGAAGTAGTCGGTCAGATTGCCCTGCGGATCCATGTCGACGGCCAGCACGCGGAGGCCGATGCGGCGAAAGACGTCGACCAATGTGCGGGTGGTGGTCGTCTTGCCGGTGCCGCCCTTCTGCGACAGGACGGTGATCGTCGTGGCCATCGATGCCGACGATACAGAGCAGAGGGGCTAAGATTTCGCCTCCTGACTCACGCGTGGCCTGCTCGGCGTTACGCGCGACCCGGAGGAACGACAGTTGCCAGATCCCGTCTACCCGCCGGGCGGCAGGGCGTCTTCGCCCAAGTCAGCCAGTGGGCTACATGACCGGCAGTACGAGCACGACGCCTGCGGCGTCGGCTTCGTCGCGCGCCTGCACGCGCCGGCCTCGCACGAGGTCGTGCAGCGCGCGCTCGACGTGCTCAACCGGATGGAGCACCGCGGCGCCGAGGGCGCGGACCCCGACACCGGCGACGGCGCCGGCATCTTGCTCCAGCTCCCCGACGCGTTCCTGCGCGCCGAGGCGGGGATCGAGCTGCCCGAGGCCGGGCGCTACGGCGTGGCGATGTGCTTCCTGCCGCCGCGCGAGGAGAGCCGGCCCGACGCCATGCGCGTGCTCGAGCAGGCCGCCGAGGCCCAGGGCCTGTGGGTGCTCGGCTGGCGCGAGGTGCCCGTCGATCCCAGCTCCTGCGGCAGGACCGCCGCCGCCTGCGCGCCCCACGTCGCCCAGCTCTTCGTCGGCGCCCCGGACGGCGTCGCCGACCAGGATGCGCTCGAGCGCAAGCTCTACGTCGCCCGTCGCGCCGCCGAGCGGGAGCAGGTCGAGGGCTTCGCGATCCCGAGCTGCTCGTCGCGGACGATCGTCTACAAGGGGATGCTCACCGCGCCGCAGCTGCCGCTCTACTTCCCCGACCTGCGCGACGAGCGCGTGCTCAGCCGGCTCGCGCTGGTCCACTCGCGCTTCTCGACGAACACGTTCCCGAGCTGGGAGCTGGCCCATCCGTACCGGATGCTCGCCCACAACGGCGAGATCAACACGCTGCGCGGCAACCGCAACTGGATGCGCGCGCGCGAGCCCGAGCTGAGCTCGCCGCTGTTCGGCGACGCGCTCGCCGACCTCGCGCCGGTGCTCGACGACGACCTGTCCGACTCGGCGTCGCTCGACGCGGCCTTCGAGCTGCTGACGCTCGGCGGCCGCTCGATGGCGCACGCGATGTCGATGCTGATCCCCGAGGCCTACCAGGGCCGCGGCGAGCTGCCCGAGGCGGTCAACGACTTCTTCGCCTACCACGCCTCGCTGATCGAGCCGTGGGACGGACCGGCGGCGGTGGCCTTCACCGACGGCCGCGCGATCGGCGCGACGCTCGACCGCAACGGCCTGCGCCCCGGCCGCTGGCTGCACACGCGCGACGGCTGGGTCGTCTTCGCCTCGGAGACGGGCGTGCTGCCGCTCCCCGAGGAGGACGTCGTCGGCAAGGGGCGGCTGCATCCGGGCAAGCTCTTCCTCGTCGACCTCGAGCGCGAGCGCGTCGTGCCCGACGCCGAGCTCAAGCGCGAGCTCGCCGCGCGCCAGCCCTACGGCGAGTGGCTGCGCGAGCGCGTCGTGCGGATCGGCGACCTGCCCGAGAAGAGCCCGCGCGTGCCGCGCGTCGAGCCGCTGCGCGCACGCCAGCTCGCCTTCGGCTGGAGCCAGGAGGACCTCCGCGTGCTGCTCGAGCCGATGGCCCGCGACGCGATCGAGCCGACCGGCTCGATGGGCAACGACACCGCGCTCGCCGTCCTCTCGGACAACCGGCCGCCGCTGTTCTCCTACTTCAAGCAGCTGTTCGCCCAGGTCACCAACCCGGCGATCGACCCGATCCGCGAGTCGATCGTGATGAGCCTGCAGGCCTGCGTCGGCCCCGAGATCAACCTGCTCGGCGAGACGCCGGACCACTGCCACCAGCTCGTGATGCCGCAGCCGATCCTGCGCAACGCCGAGCTCGAGACGCTGCGCCAGGTCGACCACGCGGTCTTCGAGGCGCGCTCGATCGACATCACCTGGCCGGTGCGCGACGGCGTCGCCGGGATGGAGCGCCGGCTCGAGGAGATCTGCCGCCACGCCTCCGAGCTGGTCGAGGACGGCGTGACGATCCTGATCCTCTCCGACCGCAACCTCGGCAAGGACCGCGCGGCGATCCCCTCGCTGCTCGCCACGGCGGCCGTCCACCACCACCTCGTGCGCGAGGCGACGCGCCTGCGCTGCGGGCTGGTCGTCGAGACCGGCGAGGCGCGCGAGGTCCACCACCTCGCTTGCCTGATCGGCTACGGCGCCTCCGCCGTCAACCCGTACCTCGTCTTCGAGTCGCTCGGGATGCTGCACCACGAGCGGCGCCTGAAGGAGGGCCTGAGCCTCGAGGAGTCCGAGGCGCACGTCGTCAAGGCGATCGGCAAGGGCCTGCTGAAGGTGCTCTCGAAGATGGGCATCTCGACGATGCGCTCCTACACCGGCGCGCAGATCTTCGAGGCGATCGGCCTCGAGCGCGAGCTGGTGGAGCGCCACTTCACCGGCACGCCGTCGCGGATCGGCGGCGTCGGCTTCGACGTGCTCGCCGGCGAGGCGCTCGACCGCCACCGCCGCGCCTACCCCGCCGCCGCCTCGGAGCTGCTGCCGTCCGGCGGCATCTACGCCTGGCGCCGTGACGGCGAGTTCCACGGCTGGAACCCCGAGACGATCGCCAACCTCCAGCACGCCGCGCGCGGCGAGGAGCCGGAGTCCTACGAGCGCTTCCAGCGCTACGTCAACGACGTCGCCGTCAAGAGCTCGACGCTGCGCGGGCTGCTGCGCTTCGTCGAGGACGCCGAGCCGGTGGCGCTCGACGAGGTCCAGCCGGCGAGCGAGATCGTCAAGCGCTTCAAGAGCGGCGGGATGAGCCTCGGCGCGCTGTCGCCGGAGGCCCACGAGGGGCTGGCGGTCGCGATGAACCGCCTCGGCGGTAAGTCGAACACAGGCGAGGGCGGCGAGGACTCCGCGCGCTTCGCCGACGAGCGCCGCTCCTCGATCAAGCAGGTCGCCTCCGGCCGCTTCGGCGTGACGATCGAGTACCTCGTCAACGCCGACGAGCTCCAGATCAAGGTCGCCCAGGGCGCCAAGCCCGGCGAGGGCGGCCAGCTCCCCGGCCACAAGGTCGACTCCTACATCGCCGGCCTGCGCCACTCGACGCCGGGCGTGACGCTGATCTCGCCGCCGCCGCACCACGACATCTACTCGATCGAGGACCTCAAGCAGCTCATCTACGACCTGCGCTGCGCGAACCCGCGCGCGCGTGTGTCGGTCAAGCTGGTATCCGAGGTCGGCGTCGGCACCGTCGCGGCGGGCGTTGCGAAGGCGAACGCCGACCACGTGGTGATCGCCGGCCACGACGGCGGCACCGGAGCGTCGCCGCAGTCGTCGATCCAGCACGCCGGCATCCCGTGGGAGATCGGCCTCGCCGAGACGCAGCAGACGCTGCTGCGCAACGACCTGCGCTCGCGGATCGTCGTCGAGACCGACGGCCAGATGCGAACCGGCCGCGACGTCGTCGTGGCGGCCCTGCTCGGCGCCGACGAGTACGGCTTCTCGACCGCCCCGCTGATCGCCCTCGGCTGCGTGATGATGCGCGTCTGCCACCTCAACACCTGCCCGGTCGGGGTGGCGACCCAGGACCCGGAGCTGCGCGCGCGCTTCGCCGGCGAGCCCGACCACGTCGTCAACTACCTCGTGATGGTCGCCGAGGAGGTTCGCGAGATCCTCGCGTCGCTCGGCCTGCGCAGCCTCGACGAGGCGATCGGACGCACCGACCTGCTGGTCCCCGACGAGAAGGTCGACCACTGGAAGGCGCGCGGCGTCGACCTGCGCGCGCTGCTCGTCGTGCCCGAGGAGGCGGCCGACGGCCGTCCGCGGCGCAACACGCGCGGGCCCGAGCCGGTCCTCGACGACGCGATCGACCACGAGCTGATCGAGGCCTGCGCGCCGGCGATCGAGCGCGGCGAGCAGGTGCGCCTGCGCCGCACGGTCGAGAACAAGAACCGCACCGTCGGCGGGCTGCTCTCGAACAAGATCGCGCTCACTCGCGGCGCCGGCGGCCTGCCCGAGGGCACGATCGAGATCGCCCTCGACGGGTCGGCGGGCCAGAGCTTCGGCGCATGGCTCGCGCCCGGCGTGACGCTCACCCTCGATGGCGACGCCAACGACTACGTCGCCAAGGGCCTCTCCGGCGGGACGGTCGTGGTGCGCCCGGCCCCAGCGGCGACGTTCGCGGCCGAGGAGAACGTGATCGTCGGCAACACCGTCCTCTACGGCGCCACCGCGGGCAAGGCGTTCTTCCGCGGCCTCGCCGGCGAGCGGTTCGCCGTGCGCAACTCCGGCGCCAGCACGGTGGTCGAGGGCGTCGGCGACCACGGCTGCGAGTACATGACCGGCGGCCGGGTCGTCGTCATCGGCCCGACGGGCCTCAACTTCGCGGCCGGGATGAGCGGCGGCGTCGCCTACGTGCTCGACGTCGACGGCGGCTTCGCGACGCGCGCCAACACGGAGCTCGTCGAGCTCGAGGCGCCCGCTCCCGACGACCTCGAGGAGATCCGCGCGCTGGTCGCCGAGCACGCCGAGCGGACCGGCTCACCGGTCGCCGCCGAGCTGCTCCAGGACTGGGACGCGGCGGCGGCCCGCTTCGTCAAGGTGATGCCGCGCGACTACAAGCGCGCGCTGGCGGAGCTCGCCAGCGCCGAGGCGGCGCCCCACGAGGACCGAACGGCGGCGCCGGCGTAGCCATGGGCGAGCTGGGGGCGTTCCTGAAGATCCACCGGGTCGGCTTCGACAAGCGGGACCCGCGCGAGCGCGTGCACGACTACCGGCAGTACTTCAAGCTGCCCGACGACGAGACGCTCCAGGAGCAGGGCGGCCGCTGCATGGACTGCGGCGTCCCCTTCTGCCACGAGGGCTGCCCGCTCGGCAACCCGATCCCCGAGTGGAACGACCTCGTCTACCGCGGCCGCTGGCGCGACGCCGTCAACATCGCCCACTCGACGAACAACTTCCCCGAGTTCACCGGCCTGATCTGCCCCGCGCCGTGCGAGTCGGCCTGCGTGCTCCAGATCAACGACGACCCGGTGACGATCGAGCAGATCGAGCTGGCGATCGCCACGCGCGGCTTCGACGAGGGCTGGATCGTGCCGTGCCCGCCGGAGCGGCGCACCGAGCGCACCGTCGGGGTGATCGGCTCCGGACCGGCGGGCCTGGCGGTCGCCCAGCAGCTCAACGGGCTCGGCCACAGCGTCACCGTCTACGAGCGCGACGAGGCGCCCGGCGGCCTGCTGCGCTTCGGCGTGCCCGACGCGAAGCTCGAGAAGTGGATCATCGACCGCCGGCTGAAGCTGCTCGAGGAGGAGGGGATCGTCTTCGAGTGCGGCGTCGACGCCGGGCGCGACGTGTCGGTCGCCGAGCTGCGCAGCCGTCACGACGCGCTCGTGATCGCGATCGGCTCGCGCATGCCGCGTCCGCTCGAGGTGCCCGGCGCGGAGCTCCAGGGCGTCCACCCGGCGATGGACTACCTCTACCAGCGCAACCGCTGGGTCGCGCGCGAGCAGGGCCGCCCGGCGCGCGAGCCGGCCCCGGGCGAGGAGATCGGCGCCGCCGGCAAGCGCGTCGTCGTCGTCGGCGGCGGCGACACCGGCATGGACTGCGTCTCGAACGCCTTGCGCGAGGGCGCCGCCGACGTTCAGATGCTCGACGTCTACCCCGAGCTCCCGCCCTCGGGTCGCCTCGCCGGCACCCCGTGGCCGCTGCCGCCGAAGCGCACGCTGACGACCTACGCGCTCGAGGAGGGCGGCGAGCGCCGCTGGGCCTCACAGGTCACGGAGGTCATCGGCGCCGACGGCCGCGTCACCGGCGTGCGCGCGCGCAAGGTCGAGGGCACCTCGTCGCGCGACCTGCGTCCCGTAGCCGGCAGCGAGTTCGAGCAGGAGGCGGACCTCGTGCTCGTCGCGATCGGCTTCACCCACCCCGAGCACGAGGGCCTCGTCGCCGGCCTCGAGGTTGACCTCGACAACCGCGGCAACGTGCGCGCGCCGGTCTACGGCACCCGCGTCGAGGGGGTCTTCGCCTGCGGCGACGCGCGCATCGGCCAGTCGCTCGTCGTGACCGCGATCGCCGAGGGCCGCCGCTGCGCCCGCGTCGTCGACCGCCACCTCGGCGGCACCGGCGTCGCCCTCCCGGTCCGCGCCGAGCAGATGTTCGACTACGAGGACGACGACCCGGGCTCGCTGCGCCATCAGGCGGAGAGCGCTGGGACCGTCACCGTCGGCGACGCGTTCTGGGCCGGCCCTAGGGACGGGTAGCGGCCAAGAAGCTCAGGCCAGCGTGGGCTGGCGGTCGGGGGCGAGGCGGAGGAAGTGGAGCTCGAAGCGGCCGATGGTGAGGGTGTCGCCGTCGTCGAGCTCGTCGAGCTCGACGCGGTGGCCGTTGCGGAAGACGCCGTTGAGGCTGCGGTCGTCGAGCAGGCGGACGGTGTCGCCGTCGCGGTGGACGAGGGCGTGCCGGCGGGAGACGGTCGGGTCGTCGATGCGCAGCTCGGCGGACAGGCTGCGGCCGATCCGGGTCCAGCCGGGGTGGAGCTCGACCGTCCTGATCAGCTCGCCGTCGGCGAAGGCGAGGTAGTCGCCCTGGGAGCCGATCGTCTCGCGCAGGCCGTCGAGCCACTCGGGCGGCTCGCCGCTCGGCTCGGGAGCCGTCAGCTCGGCCGTCTCGGCGAACATCGGGGCGCGCTCGAAGCGGTCGCCGGCGCAGCCTGGGCACTCCGGCAGGGTGTCGCGCTCACGTAGCGAGACGGTGAAGCTGCAGACCGTGCAGCGGAAGGATCCCGCTCCAGCCGTGGCCCCCGACTCGAACTGCTCCATCGTCGCGCTTCCTCCATAGCTTGTGCGAATGATCATCAAGTAACCGGGATGTCCGGTTCGCAAACCCGCCGTGGGCCCAAACGTCGCAAATTGGAGGAAAAGGGGGCTGCCGGACGAAGACGGGGCAATGCCCGACCTCGCCTCGATCCTGCTCCGCAAGAGCGTCGGCTCGCTCTCCAGCGGCCGGCCGCACTGCTCGTCGTGTCGCCGCACGCCGCTCGTCGGCGAGCGCCTGCACGAGACCGACGGCGGGCGCCAGCTCTGCGACCTCTGCGTGCTCGACATGCCCGCCGACGACCGCCGCTTCGTCCGCGTCGAGCGCGTCCACGCCAGCGAGCGCCATCTGCCCGTCGGTCCGCGCGCGGCCGCGTAGCGCGGCCGCCCGTCCGCGACCGTAGAATCGGCGCCTCGGTGCGCCAGGTGACGGTCCATACGGTGATCTCCGCTCCGCGCGAGCGGATCTTCGACTTCGTGGCCGACCTCTCCCTGCGGCCGGCCTACTGCGACCACTATCTCGGCGAGTACCGGCTCGCGCGGGTGAACGCTCGCGGCGTCGGGGCCGCGGCGCGCTTCCGCCTCGACGGGCCGCTGGCCAAGGAGTGGGCCGAGCTCGAGATCAAGCAGTGCGATCGGCCGCGACGGATCGTCGAGGAGGGGCGCGTCGGGCGGCTCGGGCGGTCGCGGTTCGCCGCCGTCTATGACTTCACGCCCGAGGCCGCCGGCACGACGCGCATCGAGCTGACGATCTACAGCGAGCCGAAGACCGTCGTCGACCGACTCAAGCAGCTCGGGGCGGCCGGCTGGATGCGGCGCCGGTCGAGGAAGGCACTCGAGCGACTGCGCAGGATCTTCGAGGAGCGGCCGGCCGGCGAGCTGGCCCACGCGACGATCGCCGGCTACGACTTCGACAAGGCCCCGCGCTTCGGCGACCACGTGCCTCCCACGCGCGGCGTCGCCACCGCCGACAGGTAGACTGCCCGCCGCCGATGGCCCTCCGCAAGCACACCGTCGCCGCCTGCGCGCTGTCGCTCGCGTTCGCCGCCGGCCTCGCGGCGTGCGGGGCCGACCACGAGAAGATCGGCGTCGAGGAGCCCGCCCGCGAGGGCCTCGCCGTCGACATCGGCGGGCTCGACTACAACGTTTTCATCACGCGCGAGCTCAACCTCTCGATCACGCCCGACAAGGACTACTACGACGGTCCGCCGGCGAAGCCGGGCAACAGCCTCTACGGGATCTTCATCCTCGTCTGCAACCCGGGCGAGGACACCCTCCCGAGCGCGGAGGAGTTCAAGGTCCTCGACAACCAGGGAACCGAGTTCGAGCCGCTCGAGCTGCCGGAGGACAACGCCTTCGCCTACAACGCCCGTGAGCTGAGCGAGGGCGAGTGCATCCCCGAGGACGGCAGCGTCGCCCAGCAGGGCCCGACGGCGGGCTCGATGCTGCTCTTCGACTTCCCGCTCGAGAGCACCGAGAACCGCCCGCTGGAGCTCGAGATCACGAGCCCCGCGACGGCCGAGCACGAGTCGGAGACAAAGCGCTTCCACCTCGACCTCTGACGGCGCGATGGGCGTCGCCTGGCGGCGTCATCGGGAACCTCGCGGGCTGGCGCCACGGCCCCTCTTCCTTGCTCGCCTCTCGCACCGCAGAGATCGAGGCGCCTCAGCGCGTTGACTTGAGGGCGGCAACCAGCACGCCCTGCGCCGCCGGGGCGGCGGTGGCGCCGCCGGCGCCGTTGCGGACCAGCATCACGGCGACGGCGATGCGCGGCTTGCCGGCCGGGGCGTAGGCGGTGAACCAGGCGTCGGTGTTCGAGGGATCGCCGCTGCGCGCCAGCGCCTCGGGGTCGTCGCCGCGCGTGTCGTCGAGCTCGGCGGTGCCGGTCTTGCCGGCGACCTCGACTCCGTCGACGTGGGCCAGCGTGCCGGTGCCGAACTCGACGACGCCGACCATCAGCCGCTCCAGCGTCCTGGCGACCGCCGGGGTCGTCACTCGGATGCCGGCCGCGGGCGCCGAGCGCGGGACGAGGGTGGGGCGCATCCGCACGCCGCCGTTGGCGACCGTCTGGGCGACCGAGGCCATCTGCAGCGTCGTCGAGAGCGTCCTGAACTGGCCGATCGCGGTCGATCCCAGCTCCAGCGGCGTGACGATCTCCGACGCCGGCGGGATGTCGCTCGCGACCGCCCCGGGGATCCCCGGGTCCTCGTTCCAGCCGTAGCGCTCGGCGGCGTCGACCAGCCGCTTCGCGCCGACCTCGACGCCGAGCGGGGCGAACACCGAGTTGCACGAGTGGGCGAAGCTCTCGGCGAAGTCTCCGCCGCACGACTCGCCGTTGGCGTTCTCGAGCTCGACGCCGTCGATCACCGCCGCGGTCTCGACCGGGAACTCGTCGGACGGCTTGACCTTGCCCGCCTCGAGCGCCGCGGTGGCGGTCACGATCTTGAACGTCGAGCCCGGCGGCTGGGGGGCCGAGAACGCGATCCCGGCGAGCGCGCGGATCTCGCCGGTCCGCGGATCGAGCGCGGCTACCCCGCCGAGCCTGCCCGCGAGCGCGATGCTGGCCGCCTCCTGGACGCGCGTGTCGATCGTCGTCCGCACGGGCTCGGCGGCGCGCGGCTCGCTGCGCGCGAGGACGCGGCCGCCGGCGAGCAGCTCGCCTCCGGGCCGGCCCGCCAGCCGCCGCTCGAAGACCCGCTCGAGGCCGCTGACGCCGACCGGGGTGTCCTCGGGGAAGCCGCGCGCCTGGAGGTCCTCGCGCTCGGCGGCCTCGGTGGGCGCCTCCAGCGATCCTGCGATCGACGCGGCGACCTCGCCGAGCGCCGAGCCGCGCGCGTCGGCCGGGCCCTCGGCGAGCACCCTGCCGTCGGCCGACACGATCCTCCCGCGCGCCGGTGCGGACGTGCGGCGGTCGAGCGTCTCGCCGGCGAGGAGGCCAGGGAAGACGAGATGCGCACGCCAGTCGACGGCCTCGTCGACGATCGGCAGCTCGACCTGACCGCGGAGGGTGCCGAAGATCCGCGTGTCGACGGCCACCGGGATCCGCGCGAGGTCGCCGTCGGTCTCCGGGTCGCCGGTCGTCACGCCGGTCGCGGTGGCGGTCGCCGCCGCGCGCTCGTAGGCCGCCGCGAGCTGGTCGCGCGACACGACCGCGCGGGCGTCGGGGGACAGCAGCCGGTGCATGGCGGAGTAGTCGCCGCGCTCCCAGGCGGTCGAGAATTGGCGCGCCACGCGCTCGACCTCCGAGTCCGCGCGACCGCCGAAGGCCAGACCGACGACGAAGGCGACCAGTGCCACCACGGCGGCGACCGGGAGCGCACGGTGGATGAGGCGATCGCGTCGCTCCTGCGTCAGATCCGCCAATGTGCGCGGGAGGCTACCGTCCGGCGCTCATGACTCCGGTGGACTGGATCATCGTCTGCTTCGCGGCGTCGATGGCGGTGGCGGGCTACGGGCGGGGGCTGGTCGTCGGAGGCCTGGCGCTGCTCGGCTTCCTCGGCGGCGCCTTCGCCGGGTCGCGTGTCGGCCCGCTGCTGCTCGACGAGGGGTCGCGCTCGCCGTGGGCCCCGCTGCTGGCGCTCGCCGGCGCGCTGCTTGTGGGCGCCTTCGCGGCGTCGGTGCTCGAGGCGCTCGGATTTCACCTGCGGCGGCGGCTCGGCGAGCGCGTCGGGGTGGTCGACGGCCTCGGTGGGGCGCTGCTGATCGCGGCGCTCGCGCTCACGATGGCTTGGGTCCTCGGGGCGGTCGCGCTGCAGACGCCGGGCGTCCGCGAGCTGCGCGAGCCGATCCAGCGCTCGCTGATCCTGCGCGAGCTCAATGCCGTGCTGCCGCCGTCGGGACCGGTCCTGCGCGCGCTCGCGCGCTTCGATCCGATCCCGCGCATCCAGGGGCCGGGCGCGAACGTCGCGCCGCCCGACTCGGCGATCGCGCGCGACCCGGACGTCGAGCGCGCGGCGGACGGCGTCGTGCGGGTCGTGGGGACGGCCTGCGGGCTCGGCGTGCAGGGCTCGGGCTGGATCGCGGGCGAGGGCATCGTGGTCACCAACGCGCACGTGGTGGCGGGCCAGGACGACACGGAGGTCGAGGTTTCCGGCGGCGAGCGCGCCGACGCCGAGGCGATCTGGTTCGACGTCCGCAACGACCTCGCCGTCCTGCGCGCCGCCGGCGTGGCGGGGGCGCCGGCGCTCGGCCTGGCCGGTGAGGCGCGCGAGGGGGCGTCGGGAGCGGTGCTCGGGTTCCCCGAGAACGGCCCCTACGACGTCAGGCCGGCGCGGCTCGGCCCCACGCGGACGGTGGTCAGCCAGGACGCCTACGGCCGCGGGCCGGTCCAGCGCTCGGTCGCCTCGGTCAGGGCGAACGTCCGCTCGGGCAACTCCGGCGGGCCCGTCGTCGACGACCGCGGCCAGGTCGTCGCCACGATCTTCGCCGCCGCGACGAGCGCCGATCGGCCGACCGGCTTCGGCGTCCCGAACGACGTCGTTCGCGACGCGCTCGCGCGCGCGGACGGACCCGTCGACACGGGTCCCTGCGTTCGGTAGCGGCGGCGACTTCGGTACAAATGCGGGCCTTGCCCCGGCTTCCCCTCCAGCTCGCGCTCGTCGCCTGCCTCGCCGCCCCCGCGTCGCTGCTCGCGCCGCCCGCCGCCGGCGCGGCCGAGAAGCCGCCGAACCCCTGCCTCGACGCCGATCGCCGCGCGGAGCTGCGCTGTCCCGACCTCCAGATGAGCAAGCCGTACGGGCTCGTGCTGGACCCCTTCGCCTGGCCCGGGCACGTCGTCCTGCGGGCCGGCAACTCGATCAACAGCGTCGGCCGAGGACCGGCCGAGCTGTTCGGAGTGCGGGTGAGCCGCTTCCACATGCGCGCGCGCCAGCGGATCTACAAGCGCGCGGGCGGCCGGATCGGGATCGCCACCGGAGCGCAGCTCTACTTCAAGCTCGTGCCGGGCCAGGCCCGCTACTGGAAGTTCCTCTACGCGGCCCGCTTCGCGCTCTGGCGCCTCGACGGCGACGGCGAGCGGGTAAGGCTCGTACGGCGCGGTCCTAAGGTCAGCTACTGCCTGCGCGATCTCGTGCGCACGCGCTCGCGGCTGCCGCGCTCGCCGCGGCGTCGGGTCTATCCCGCCTGCAACACGTCGGCCGGCACGAGGAAGGTCACGCTCGGGACCTCCGTCGGCTGGTCGGACGTCTACCCGCCCGGCTACCACGAGCAGTGGATCGACGTGACCGGCCTGCGCGGCTGCTTCGACTACGTCCACACGGCCGATCCCCGCAACGGCATCTACGAGTCGAACGAGCGCAACAACTCGGCGACGGTGACGGTGCGGCTGCCTTTCAGTCCTGGTCCGCAGCGCTGTCCCGGGCGCAAGGCTCGGGACCCGTCGCCGTCGGAGCCCTCGGCGCCGGGCGGCTATTACTAGGGCGGTCGGTGGTCTACCGGCGGGGGTTTGAGGGGCGCTGTATGAGTTGGGCTAGCTGCGGTGCCGGGCCCTTGGCTGGGTAGGGAGGATTGCGAGGTGGCTGGTGGCCGGCAGTGGGCGCCGCTCGGTGGCCTTGGTGCTCGCGTGGGAGTGGGCGTGGCTCGGTGGTCTGTGGTGCTCGCGTGGAGTGGGTGTGGCTCAATGGTCTGTGGTGCTCGCGTCGGAGTGGGCGTGGCTCGGTGGTCCTTGGTGCCCGCTTGGGCCACGTGGAGCCCTTGAACCTTCCCTTTTTCAACTCTCCGATGAACGAGTGGAACATTGACTGGGGCAGAGCCCGGTCAATGTTCCACTCGTTTCCGGAGTGGGGGTTCTGGGCCTCAAAACGGCTGTCTGGCCCGGAAAACGGCTGGATACCACTGAGAACCATGGCGATTTGGGGACCAAGGGCCCCGACCGAGCCCAGCCACCGCCTCACCGCCCTACCCAGCCAAGGGCCCGGCTCCGCAGCTAGCCCAACTCACACAGCGCCCCTCCAACCCCCGCGCGCCGCAAGGACGCCCCACAGGAACGCCACCCCGCCCAGTCGCCCGGGCTCAAGGACGCCCCACAGGAAACACCACCCCGCCTCGTTGCCCGGACGCAAACACCACCCACCGAGCTGCCGGCGCGGGAAAGGCCACGGCCGACCTGCCGGCCTGAAGGGCGAACTACGCGTCCAGCGACTCCACCTGCGTATCGTGGTGGCTTCGTCATGGGCAAGACACTCGTCGTAGCCGAGAAGCCATCCGTCGCGCGGGACCTCGCGGCGGTGCTTCCGGGCGCGTTCAAGCAGGGCAAGGACAAGGCGTTCCTGGAGAGCGACGAGGGCTACGTGATCACCTGGGCGGTCGGCCATCTCGTCGGGCTCGCCGAGCCCGACGCCTACGACCCGAAGCTGAAGAAGTGGCGCTTCGCCGACCTGCCGATAGTGCCTGACGAGTTCAAGCTGGTCCCGAACGACGACCGCGCGGCCAAGCAGCTGAAGGTGATCCACCGACTGATGGCCCGCGAGGACGTCGACCGCGTCGTCAACGCCTGCGATGCCGGGCGCGAGGGTGAGCTGATCTTCGCCTACGTCTACGACACCGCCAAGGTCCAGCCGCCGGTCGAGCGCCTGTGGCTGTCGTCGATGACGCGCAAGGCGATCGAGGAGGCGTTCGGGCAGCTGCGCCCCGGCGAGGAGATGCAGTCGCTCGAGGACGCCGCGCGCTCGCGCTCCGAGGCCGACTGGGTCGTCGGCATGAACGCCACCCGCGCCGCGTCGATCCGCCTGCGCGCGGCCTTCGACGGCGCCGTGTCGCTCGGTCGCGTCCAGACGCCCACGCTGGCGCTCGTCGCCCGCCGCGAGGAGGAGATCCGCGCGTTCAAGCCGGAGCCCTACTGGCTCGTCGAGGCGAAGTTCGCCGCGTCCGGGGAGCGGGCGTACAACGGTCGTTACCTCGGCGGCAAGCGGATCGCCGAGGACGAGGCGGCGAAGATCGTCGAGGCCTGCAAGGCCCGCGCGGGCGAGATCACCAAGCTCGAGAAGAAGGAGGAGAGGGAGCGCGCCCAGCTGCTCTACGACCTCACCTCGCTGCAGCGCCACGCCAACACGCTGCACGGCTTCTCCGCCCGCCGCACGCTCTCCGCGGCCCAGAAGCTCTACGAGGAGCACAAGGCGCTCACCTATCCGCGGACCAACTCGCGCTACCTGACCGGCGACATGGTCGACGAGATCAAGCCGATCGCCGAGCTCGTCGGCCACAACCCGCAGTACGGCAAGGCCTCCGAGTACGTCCAGTCGCTGAAGGATCTGCCGCTCGGCCGCGTCGTCAACGACGCCAAGGTCCAGGACCACCACGCGATCATCCCGACGAAGTCCGAGCACGACCTGTCGAAGATGGGTGCCGACGAGCTGAAGGTCTACGACCTCGTCACCAAGCGCTTCCTCGCCGTCTTCCACCCCGACGCCGTCTTCGAGCGCACGCGGGTCGAGACGACCGTCGAGGAGCACGTCTTCCGCACCAGCGGCCGCGTGCTCGTCGAGGCCGGCTGGCGCTCGGTCTACGGCCAGGAGGTCCAGGGCGAGGACAAGCCCGAGGACGACTCCGGCGGCATCCAGCTGCTGCCGAAGCTCGACCAGGGCGAGAGCGTCGACACGCGTGAGGTCGAGTCGCTGCGCAAGGAGACCCAGCCGCCGCGGCGCTTCACCGAGGCGTCGCTGCTCGCCGCGATGGAGACGGCCGGCAAGGAGATCGAGGACGCCGACCTGCGCGAGGCGATGAAGGACTCCGGCATCGGCACCCCCGCGACGCGCGCCTCGATCATCGAGCGGCTGCTCTCGGTCGGCTACATCGAGCGCGACGGCCGCGCCCTGCACGCGACCGAGAAGGGCATCCAGGTGATCCGCCTGCTCGGCGAGCACGCGCTCACCTCGCCCGAGATGACCGGCGACTGGGAGCACCGGCTCGGCCTGATCGAGCAGGGCGAGGACTCGCGGCCGGCGTTCATGGCCGACATCGCCAAGTTCATCGCCGAGACGGTCGAGGAGCTCGACAAGCTCAAGGGCGTGAAGATCGAGCGGGCCAACCTCGGCCCGTGCCCGGTCTGCGGCAAGGACGTGGTGGAGAACCGCAAGGGCTACTCGTGCTGGTCGAAGGAGGATCCCGGCTGCGGCTTCGTGATCTGGAAGCAGAAGGCGCGCAAGAACCTGCCGGTGTCGGTCGCCAAGGAGCTGATGGAGAGCCTGAAGGACTCGCGCGAGCGTGGCGACGAGCCGCCGATCGGCCGCACCGCCAAGCAGGTGACCGGCTTCAAGGGCCGCTCCGGGCGCAGCTTCCGCGCCAAGCTGAAGATCGAGCCGCGCGAGGACGCGCCCGGCAAGTGGAAGGTCGACTTCGACGAGGAGTGGGCGACCGGCGAGCCGCCGAAGCAGAAGGACGACGAGGCCGCCGAGGAGGTCGCGGCCTCAGGCGAGTCGACCCCCGAGGCCCTCGAGGAGGCCAAGGCCGTCTAGGACCCCCGTGAGCTCGGGCGGCCCCTGCTCGCCGAGCAGCGCTACGCGGCCCGGCCAGTAGGGATTCGACGGGCCGTCGTCGCCGACGAAGACCTCCTCGCGGATCCAGCTGCCGGTGTTGGTCAGCCGGCCGCCGCCGGGAAGCCGCCAGTCCTCGGACTCGCCGGGGAGTGGCCCGGCGCGGTGGGTGTGGCCGAAGACGACGTGATCGGCTCGGACGCCGAGCTGGGCGACGACGTCGGCCATCGCGAGCAGCCCGGCGCGACGCAGCTCCTCGCCCGAGATGTCGGGCTTGAACGGGCCGAGGCCGGCGGCGTTGATCGCCGCGACCGCGACGGGGATCGCCGCGCGACCCACGACGGCGCGCTTGAGCCGGCCCCTGCGGTCGCCGCCGTCTTCGCTGGCAACCGTCCAGACGCGGCGCGACAGGTTTCCCTGACCCGTCGCCGGGCGCGCGCGGGCGTTCTGAGCCACCGCGTGGGCGAGCGCGTAGATCGGCGAGAGGATCTCCTCGTACTCGGCCACGGTCGCGGGCCCGTCGGCGTCGACGCGGGTCGCGAAGCGCCTCATCCCGGCGGCGATCAGGCACTCGACCCGCGGCACGGTGAGGTGGACGTCGAGGTAGTGGCCGTGCGTGGCGTAGACGTCGTCGCGCAGCCAGACGCCGGGGTAGTGGAACGCGAGCTCGCTGCGCGGCATCAGCTCCGCCAGTCGCCCGGCCAGCTCACCGGGCTCGGGCGGGTACGCGCCTGCCGGCGCGAGCGAGTCGCCCCCGCCGAGCCGCGCGCGCTCCAGCGCCGGCGCGACGAGCTGGTAATCGTGGTTGCCGGGGACGACCACGACGGGCTTGCCCGCGGTCGCCCCGCCGAGCCGGCGCAGGACCGGGGCGACGTCTTCCAGCACCGCCGCCACGGGTCGCTCGCGCAGCTCGAGCAGGTCGCCGAGCAGGACGAGCCGGTCGGCCTCCGCCGCCAGCTCGAGCAGGCGCGCCAGCGGCTCCGGCCGGCGCGCCAGGTCGACCCCGGACGCGGTGCCCAGGTGAAGGTCGGACACGATCGCCGTCGCCACCCGTGCATCTTGGCAGGGCACGGCAAGCCATATCCTGGGCAGCGGTGCCGCTCTTCTGCCGCCACAACCGCTTCACCGCCGACTGCGCGATCTGCTCGAAGGGGACGGTGCTCGAGGCGGGTGGGCGGACGGCGCGGCGCAAGCCGTCGAAGGCAGCGGCCGCACGGCCCGCGGCCGGCAAGGCGGCGCGGTCGTTCAGCGGGGCGCATGTGGCGGGACCGGCGCGGCGGCGCGAGGACGGCTCGCTCGGCGTCATTCGGCTGGAGCGCGTGCCTGGCGGCGTGCGGCTGGGGGAGTGGGCTGGGTCCGCGCTCGAGCAGCACGCCCCGGTGCTGGCGCCCGAGGACCTCGCCGACCTCGTCGCGCGCGCGGGCGACGCGCTCCAGGCGCGCGATGCGAGTCGGCTGGCCGAGGCGCTCGCGACGCCGCGAGATCCCGCGGCGACGGGCGACGCCGGGGTCAGCCGCGGTCGCAGCGGCGACTTCAAGGAGGAGCTGCGCGTCGAGGCCCTGGAGGACGGGCGGCTGCGGATCGCGCGCTGGGTGCTGCGGCCGGCGATCGGGTGGGAGCTGCAGGACGCCCCGCCGATGCTGCCCGCCGCTCGCTATGCGGAGGCGCTCGCAGACGCCGCGCGGCGCGGCCTGATCTCCGCGTCCGTCTCCGCGGACTCGCGATCGCCCATTTGAGCGCGCTCGTCGTCCTCGCCCAGCCGTATACCTGACGGCCGCATGCCGTTGAAGCTCGTCACCGGTCCTGCCAACGCCGCCAAGGCGGGCGAGGTGCTGGGCGGGTTGCGCGCGCGGGTCGACGACGAGCCGTTGCTGGTCGTCCCGGCGTTCGAGGACGTCGAGCACAACCAGCGCGAGCTGGCGGAGCGTGGCGCCGTCTTCGGGGTCCACGTGGTGCGCTTCAAGCGGCTGTTCGCTCTGATCGCCGCGCGCGCGGGCGCGGCGGGGCGGATCGCCTCGCGGCTGCAGCGGGAGCTGATCGTCGCCGACGCGGTGCGCTCGGCGGGGCTCGATGCCCTGGCCGAGTCGGCGCAGCAACCCGGGTTCGCGCGTGCGGCCACGCGCTTCGTCGCCGAGGTCGAGCGCTCGCTCGCCGAGCGCTCGGCTGCCGCGCCGGCGATGGTCGAGCCGGCGCGGCTGACCCGGGCGCTGCGGGCCTGGGCCGGCGACGGGCCGCGCCGGCGCTACGTCGACGAGATCGCCGAGATCTACCGCCGCTACCGCGAGCGGCTCGACGGCGCCGGCCTGGTCGACGACGAGCTGTTCGCCTGGCGGGCCGTGAGCGCGCTGCGCGAGCGCCCCGGGAGCTGGGGCGCGACGCCGGTGTTCGTCTACGGCTTCGACGACTTCACTCCGCTCGAGCTGGCGGCGCTGGCGGCGCTCGCCGACGGGGCCGGCGTTGACGTCACGGTGTCGCTGCCTCACGAGCCGGGGCGCGTCGCGTTCCGGGCGACCGCGAGCACCTATGCGGAGCTCCGTGGGCTGGCCGGCGAGGAGGTGGAGCTGCCCGCCCTGTCCGAGCACTACTCGCCGGAGTCGCGGACGGCCCTGCACGCCCTGGAGCGCGACTTGTTCGAGGCCGACTCCCACCGGGCCGATTCGGGCCGCGATACGGCCGCAGTCGGCCCGCAGTCGCCCGGCGGCGCCCCGGCGACGACCGACGCGATCCACATGCACCTCGCCGGCGGCCGGCGGGCCGAGGTCGAGCTGTGCGCCGCCGAGGTGCTCGGACTGCTGCGCGCCGGCACGGAGCCGGGCGACGTGGCGGTCGTGCTGCGCGATCCGCGCCCCTACGCCTCGACGATCGAGCAGGTCTTCGGCGCCTACGGCATCCCGTACTCGATCGACCGCCGGCTGCCGCTGCCCCACACCGGCGTCGGCCGCGGGCTGCTCGCGCTGCTGCGCTGCGCCGCGGGCAGCGGCAGCGCCGACGACCTGCTCGCCTACCTGCGCACGCCGGGCCGGCTGCGCGAGCCAATCTACGCCGACCGGCTCGAGGTGGCGGTTCGCCGCGACGGCGGCTCGACGGCCGCCAGGGCGCGCGAGCTGTGGGAGGGGACCGGCGCGGACGGGATCGGGCCGTTCCCGCTCGACGAGATCGACCGCCTCGCCGCCGTGCAGGACGACCCCGAGGCGCTGCTCGACGAGCTCGGCAGGCACGCCGGTCGGCTGTTCTCCGGTCCGTACCGGCGCGCCGCCCACGTGCTCGAGGGCGCCGAGGTCGACGACGCGCGCGCCTTCCAGGCGGTCGGCGGCGCGCTGCGCGACATGCGCGCGCTGATCCGCGCCGGCGCCGCCATCGACCTCGACCGGATCCAGGAGACGCTCGCCGCGCTCGAGCTCCGCGTCGGCGAGGAGCCGCAGCCCGGCCGTGTGAAGGTCGCCTCGCCGCTCGCCGTCCGCGCGCGGCGCTTCGAGGCGGTGTTCGTCTGCGGGCTGCAGGAGGGCGAGTTCCCGGCCGGCGCCTCCTCGGACCCGTTCCTCTCCGACGCCGACCGGCGTGAGATCGCCCGGGCCAGCGGCCTCGCACTGCCGCTGCGCGAGGACCAGCTCGAGCGCGAGCGCTACCTCTTCTACGTCTGCGCGTCGCGCGCCGAGCGCCTGCTGGTGCTGAGCGCGCGGGTCAGCGGCGAGGAGGGCGAGGCCGAGCAGCCGTCGTTCTTCCTCGACGACGTCGAGCGGATCTTCCCGGGCCTCCGCGCCGGGGCGCGGCGACGCTCGCTCGCGGACGTCACCTGGTCGCCCGAGGACGCTCCGACCGCCGCCGAGTGGGAGCGCGCCGTCGCCGAGCGGCGCCACGCCGCGCCGCCCGAGCCGGTCGGCCCGATCGCGCTCGAGGCCGCGCTGGCGGCGCTGCGCGATCGCGGCGCGGTCTCGGCCGGCGCGGTCGAGCGGTTCGCCGGCTGCCCGGTCAACTGGCTCGTCGAGGACGTGCTGCGCCCGGTCGCGCTCGAGCCGGACCCCGAGCGGCTGGTCCAGGGCGCGTTCGCGCACAGCGTGCTCGAGCTGACCTACTCGAGGCTGCGCGAGCGGACCGGCGACCGCCGCGTCACCGAGGGCAACCTCGGCCGAGCCGAGGCGATCATGCTCGAGGCGCTCGCCGAGGAGGCCGAGCGGCGCGGCACGGTGATGCGCGGGCCGCGGATGCGGGCGGCGATGCGGCGGCTGGAGTTCCAGCTGCTGCGCCATCTCGCCTACGAGGCGCGCAGCGCGTCGGAGTTCGAGCCCGAGCACCTCGAGCTGGCGTTCGGACTGCCGGACGCCGAGCACCCCGAGGTCGAGCTGGAGGGCGGCCTGCGCGTGCGCGGCAAGATCGACCGCGTCGACCGCTGGGGCGACAAGGCGGCGGTGCGCGACTACAAGAGCGGCCGCGTGACCGACTACAGCGCCGAGAAGTGGCCGGCCAAGGGCCGGCTGCAGGCCGCCCTCTACATGCTCGTCGCCGAGCGGCTGCTGGGCGTCGAGGCGGTCGCCGGCCTCTACACGCCGCTGTCCGGCGACGACCGCCGGCCGCGCGGGGCGGTCGACGCCGAGCTCGCCGAGCGGCTCGGCGGCGACTTCGTCGGCGGCGACGTGCTCTCGCACGAGGACTTCGCCGAGCTGCGCGAGTGGGCGCGCGCGGCGATCGCCACGGCGGCCGCCGAGATGGGGGAGGGCAGGCTCTGCTCCAAGCCCGACTCCTGCGCCTATCGCGGCGGCTGCTCGCACCCGTCGATCTGCCGGATCGAGCGATGAGCGCGGAAGGCTTCACCGACGAGCAGCTGCGCGCGATCGAGCGCCGCGACGGCGGCCTGCTCGTCGCCGCGGGCGCGGGATCGGGCAAGACGTCGGTGCTCGTCGAGCGCTTCGCGCGCGCCGTGATCGAGGACGGCGTGCCGGTCGACGCGATCCTCGCGATCACCTTCACGGAGAAGGCCGCCGCCGAGCTGAAGGCGCGCGTGCGCGAGCGCTTCGCCGCCGCCGGGCGCCACGCCGAGGCGCGCGCCGCCGAGGGCGCCTTCATCTCGACGATCCACGGCTTCTGCTCGACGATCCTGCGCGGCCACGCGCTCGCCGCCGGGATCGACCCGGAGTACCGCGTGCTCGACGCCCTCGAGGCCGACCGGATCGGCGTCGAGGCGTTCGACGGCGCGCTCGCCGCGTTCCTGCACGACGACGCCGGGCCGGACCGCCTCCGGCTGGTCGCCGCCTACACGCCGGAGCGGCTGCAGGCGATGACGCGGACCGCCTACGGCCACCTGCGCAGCCGCGGCCAGGAGGCGCCGGAGCTGCCGGAGATCGACCCGCCGCGCCCGGCGGGCGAGCGAGAGCGGCTGGAGCGCGCCGCGCGGGCGGCGCTCGCCGAGCTCGCAGGCGCCGCCGACGGCATGCGGGTCGCCGCCGCGCGCGAGCGACTCGAGAGCTGTCTCGAACTGCTCGCCACGGCCGCCGCGGATGGGGACGGCGACCTCGCCGTGCTGGGCAAGCTGACCGTCGGCAAGGGCGCCGGCGCGCTGAAGACGGAGGCCTTCGACGAGTACCGCGCGGCGCTCGAGGGATTGACGGCGCTCGCCGCCCACCGGCACGAGCTGCGCGACCACGCCCTGCTGCGCGAGCTGCTGCGCTCCTACGGCGAGCGCTACGCGCGGCTCAAGCGCGACCGCTCGGGCCTCGACTTCGACGACCTCGAGCTGCTCGCGAACCGGTTGCTGCGCGCCGACGCGGTCGTCCGCGAGCGCTGGTCGAGCCGCTTCCAGCACGTGATGGTCGACGAGTTCCAGGACACCAACCCGCTCCAGAACGAGCTGCTCGGGCGGATCGCCGGCGACCGCCTGTTCCGCGTCGGCGACGAGTTCCAGTCGATCTACCGCTTCCGCCACGCCGACGTCTCGGTGTTCCGCGAGCAGGCCGAGCGGGCGCGCGCCGACGGCCGCTTCGAGGCGCTGACGGCCAACTTCCGCAGCCGCCCGGAGGTGCTCGGCGCGATCGACCTGCTGTTCGGATCGGTCTGGGGCGAGCGCTTCCCGCGCCTGCGGGCGGGGGTCGCCGCCGACGGCGACGCCTTGCCCAACACGAGCGGCGTCGCCGAGCAGGGGAGGGGGGCGGACGGACCGTGCGTCGAGCTGATCGTCGCCGACCGCCCGCACAACGGCTCGCGCTGGCGCGAGCGCTTCGAGGCCGAGGCCACCGCCGGGGGGCCGCCGGCCGAGCTGGCCTTCGGCGAGTCGCTGCGCGACGTCGTCCCGGCGCGCGCGGCCGAGGCGCGGATGCTCGCCAAGCGGATCGACGAGCTGGTCGCGAGCGGTCGCTTCGAGCCCAAGGACGTCGTGGTCCTCGTGCGCGCCACAACCCACCTCGCCGCCTTCGAACGCGCGCTCGAGGACCGCGGCGTCCCGACCTACGTCATGGGCGGGCGCGGCTACTGGTCCCAGCAGCAGGTCGGCGACCTGCGCGCCTACCTCGCCGCGCTCGCCAACCCACTCGACGACCTGGCGCTCTACACGGCGCTCGCGTCGCCGCTGGGCGGCGTGTCGCTCGACGCGCTGGTGGTGCTCCGGGCGGCGGCGCAGAAGGCGCGCGTCGAGCCTTGGACGTTGCTGGTGGAGCTGGCCGGCGCCTCGGGGGGACAGGTGGCCCTCGCATCGCACGGGAACGGCTCGGCCGGTCGCGCACAGGTCCTGGCCGACCAGCTCGGCGAGCGCGCCGCCGAGCGCGCCCGCGCCTTCGCCCGCCTGCTCGCCGAGGAGCGCGCCGCCGCTCCGCGCGCCTCGCTCGAGACGCTGATCGACCGCGGCGTCACCCGCTCCGGCTACGACCTCCATCTGCTCGCCCAGCCCTCCGGCCGGCGGCGGATGGCCAACGTCCGCAAGCTGATGCGGCTCGCGCGCGAGTTCGAGGCCGAGGAGGGCCGCGACCTGCGCCGCTTCATCGACTACGTCGCCGAGCGCGACGAGCTCGGCGACCGCCAGGGCGAGGCCCCGCTCGAGCCCGAGGACGTCCAGGCCGTCCGGCTGATGACCGTCCACCGCGCCAAGGGCCTCGAGTTCCCGGTCGTCTGCGTCGCCGACCTCGGCAAGCCCGGCCGCGAGGACCGCTCGGCGCTGCAGATCTCCGACGACGGCGCCGTCGGCATCAGCCTCGCCCAGCTCGGCGGCGGCAGCGTCGCGAGCACGCGCCTGACGGAGATCCGCGAGCGCCAGCGGCTCGCCGACGAGGAGGAGGAGAAGCGCGTCTTCTACGTCGCCGCCACCCGCGCCGAGCGGCGCCTGATCCTCAGCGGCGGCACCGATCTCGAGAAGCTCGACGAGGAGAGGCCGCTCGAGGAGCCGATGCGCTGGGTCTGGCGAGCGCTGGCGCCCGGGATCGGCGGCATCGACACGGCCGCGACGGTCGAGCACGAGCTCGACGGCCGCCCCGTCGAGGTGCGCTGCACGGTTCTGCGGCCGGACAGCGTCGACGCGCTGCTCGGGCCTGCCGATCGCGCCCCCTCGACCCCCGAGCGGCCGCCGCCCGGGCTCGACGCGCTCGACGCCCCGGCGCTCGCCGCGGTACCGCCGCCGAGCGCCCCGCCCGTCAGCCGGATCAGCTACTCCGGCCTCCAGCGCCACCGCGAGTGCGGCTACCGCTTCTACCTCGAGCGCTCGCTGCGGCTGCCGCGCGGCGAGGCGTTGCCGGAGCCCGCCGACGCGGAGCCCGTCGAGGCGCTGCCGGCGACGGTGCGCGGCTCGATCGCCCACGAGTTGCTCGAGCGGATCGACTTCGCCCTGCCGGCGGCCCCCGCCGACGAGGAGATCGCCGCGCTGATCGAGCGCTACCGCGAGCCGGTCCGGGCCCCGGACGTCGCCGACCTCGCCGCCCTCGTCCACGGCTTCGCCGACTCGTCGCTGCGCGAGCGGCTCGCCGCTGCCGAGCGCGTCCGCACCGAGCTGCCGTTCTCGTTCGCGCTAGCCCCCGACGCCACAGCCGGCCGCAGCCTGCTCGTCACCGGCATCGTCGACGTCCACGCCGTCGAGTCGGACCGGACCCTGATCGTCGACTACAAGAGCGATCGCCTCGAGGGCCGGGAGCCGCCCGAGGTCGTCGAGTCCGGCTATGCGGTCCAGCGGCTCGTCTACGCGCTCGCCGCCCTGCGCGCGGGCGCCCCGCGCGTCGAGGTCGCCTACCTCTTCCTCGAGCGTCCCGCGGAGCCGGTCACGGCCGTCTACGAGGCTTCCGGCGTCGACGATCTCGATCGCCGGCTGCGCGATCTGGCCGCGCCGCTCGCCGCCGGCGACTTCGCCCCCACGCCACGGCCGTGGCGCGGCCTCTGCGCCGACTGCCCGGGCCAGCCGGGCCTCTGCTCCTGGCCTCCTGAGCGCACCCTGGCGCCCGAGCCGGTCTAGCGCTCGACAGCCGCTTTTCCGTCCAGGCCGACGCGTACCTTCACGGCCATGCCCCTCTGCTTCATCGAGCCCCAAGAGGCGATTCGCGTGATCGCGGACTCGGTCGGGCGTGAGGCCCGCCGCCAGCTGCTCGGCGAAGTCGTGCGCGCCTGGGTCGACGAGATCCCGGACGACGAGCTGGCCGTCCACTACGCGAAGGCCGTGCAGGTGCTCGACGACGACGACCTGTCGATGCTCGCCGCGTGGCACGCGTCGCTCGAGGTCGGGCAGCCGATCGCGAACAAGGACTTCCTGCTCAAGGCGTTCGGGCACCTCGGCGAGCACCGGCGCGAGGCGCTGCGGATCGCCGCGGGCTTCCGCGGCGACGACGCCTTCGAGGCCGGCGTCAGCGAAGAGCAGGCGATCGACACCGTCCTGCCGTTCCTGTCACACGAGCGCATGACCGAGCTAGCCGCCGAGGCGATCGAGCTTTACTGCTGGGACCGCTTGGGCAGCGACAACTGACGGCGCGAGGAGCCGCCTGGCGGCGTCATCGGGCGACTCGTGTGCTGGCGCACACGTCGCGCCCTGCTTCCTTGCCAGGCGACCCCTCGCACTCGTCAGTTGCACTGCCCGGGAGTGACTTTTCTCCGAAAATGCGGGGAGACTTCCGAACATCGCTTGACCATGGTGGGCGGGGGTGCTCTAGTGCTCGCGCAGAGACGCGGACCTGGGCGTAAAGAGCGAGGCGGAGAGGTGGAAAGCCCGCCGCGCGACTCCATAGGCCTTGGCCGCGAGAGGCGCGCTCCTCGAGCGCCCGGCCCGCGTCTCTGGTCTTCCCCCATCCTCCTCGCGGAACGGGCAAGCGGGGCGGGCGCGTCTTCCCTCCAGGGACGTGCTCGCCCCGCTCCGCGAGTTGTTCAGCTGAGCCGCTCGGCCAGTCCGATGACGATGCCCTCAGGGCCGCGCAGGAAGCAGAGCCGGTAGACGTCCTCGTACTGCGCGATCTCGCCGACGAGCTCGGCGCCGTGGCTGCGCAGGCGGGCAACGACGTCGTCGACGTCGTCGACGGTGAACATGATGCGGCGTATGCCCAGCGCGTTCGACGGCGCGCTCTCCGGCTCGGCTCTGACCGCCGGCGGCGTGTGGAACTTCGTCAGCTCGACGCGGCTGTGGCCGTCCGGGGTCCGCAGCATGGCGATGTCGGCGCGGACGTCGTCGAGCCCGACGACGCGGTCCACCCAACGCCCCTCGACCGGCGTCTCGCCCTCCAGCTCCATGCCGAGCTCGACGAAGAACGCCTTGGCAGCCTCGAGGTCGTCGACGACGATGAGAACGTTGTCCATCCGCTGAATCGTCACGTCGCCGGAGCATAGGTCGGATGCCTCGACAGCTCCCCTGACCAGCCCTCGCCCCGGCCTACGAGGAATCGATCGTCTAGCGCTTGCGCGTGACCTTGACCGTCTGTGTCATGTCGACGGGGTGGAGGGCGCAGAAGAGGCGGTAGGTGCCCGGGACGCGGAGGCGGGCCTTGAAGCTGCGGCCGCCGTCGAGGTTGCGGGAGGCGAAGCCGCGCGGGCCGTTGGCGACGGTGACGTTGTGCAGCTCCTGGGAGGCGAAGCGCCAGCGCAGCAGGCCGCCCCGGGGGAGGGAGACGTTCGGCTTCGAGAAGAAGCGGTCGCCGACCCTGATGCTCGCTCCGCTCTTGACCCGCACGCGCTTGCCGGGCGGCTTGGAGATCCGTCGCGCCTTGCCGGTCGGGCCCAGGCCGGTCAGCGGCACCCTGGAGCTGGGGGCCTTCGAGCGGCCGGGCTCGGTCGATCCCCACTCGCGCAGGTCGGCAGGCCGCGAGCAGCCCGAGGGCTGCTGCGCCGCGGGATCCTTCGCGAGGAAGAGCAGCATGATCCCCATCACGCGCGTGTGGGTGAGCCTGCCGTCGTAGTTGGAGTCGAGCCGCAGCCGCTCGCCGCGCCGCACCGGGAAGCCGGTGGGACTGGTGAAGCCGGTCATGTTGATCGGCCCTGGCTCGTGCAGCACCGGCTTGACGTTGTAGAACGGGTGGCTGGGCTGCCCCCAGGTCGGCCGCGAGGCGTAGAGGCTGCAGCTCCCACGGTTGAGCGTCAGATCCTTGGCGCCCCCGTGGACGTGACCCAGGCCGGACACGACGCGCCCGGACTCGGGCACGTTCCAGTTGGCCGAGCGCCGGTGCGTGGATCCCTTGCGACCGCCGCCCGGCACCGTGTACACCGGGTCGGCGAGGCAGTTCTCGACGTCGAGCCAGTAGGGCGTGACGGGCGCCCTCGGCTCGGTGTCGTAGGTCACCTTGTACTGGACGAAGGCGCTGTCGGCCTTGGCGCGGTGGTTCATGAGCATCATCGTCATGCCCCACTGGTCGCCCGTCTTCATCGGATAGCCGTAGCCCTCGGGCAGTCGCAGCTTGGCGCGCTCCTCGCCGGCCGCGTAGAAGCGCTCGCCGAGCGCCGGGACCTTGCTGCTCGAGTCGAACGAGGTGAAGGTGTTGCAGGTGCCGTCGCGCTTCTCGCCGATCTGGCTGCCAAGGTTCGCGAAGACGACGTGGTGGAGCATCAGGCGGTTGATCGGCACCTGCGTGCCGTCGGGGTCGACGACGTCGACCTCCATGTTGGTGATGTAGCCGTCGGCCGCCGGCTTCGGGATGCCCAGCTTCAGGTCGCTCTGCAGCACCTGGTACGGGCCGATCGCCACCGGGCCGTAGCGGAAGGTCTCGGTCTTCGTCACGGCGGCCGCGGAGCCGGCTGCGGAAAGGCTCGCGAGCACGGTCGCCACGACGACCAGCGCGAGCCGGGTGGGCTGGACCTTCCTCACCTGAATCCAGGCTAGGGAAGGCCGCGCGGCTACGCCAGGGCCAACTCGATCTCGGCGCGCGCCTGCTCGGTCGTCTCGAACAGCACGGCCGTCATGCCGACCTCGCGCGCGGCGTCGCAGTTGAGCGAGATGTCGTCGACGAAGACGCAGTCCTCGGCGCAGATGCCGCCGCCGAGCCGCTCGACCGTCAGGTGGTAGATGCCGTGCTCGGGCTTGCGCATCCCGACGAACGCCGAGTCGACGACGACCTCGAAGATCTCGTCGAGCTCCGGCAGCATCGAACGCCAGCGCGGCTCCCACTCGCGGACGTTGTTGGTCAGCAGCGCCGTGCGCAGGCCACGGCCACGCAGGCCGGCGACCAGATCGATCATCTCGTGGTTGCGCTCGAGGTGCGCGAAGTAGGTGTCGGCCATCCCGTCGAGGCGCCGGCCGCCGCCGAGCTCGCGCTCGAGCCGCTCGATGAACTGCTGCTCGGTCAGCTCGCCGCGCTCGAGCAGGAAGAGTGGATGCTCGTCGTGGCGCTCGGCGGAGGCGGCCAGCGCGCGGCCGAGGTCCTCGAGCGGGATGCCGCTCTCGCGCGACCAGGCGGCGAACGAGTTGCCGAGCGGCGTGGTCAGCACGCCGCCGAAGTCGCTGACGATCGCCTTCGGCGGGGTCATGCCGCCTCCGGCTCCGACCGCGTCATCAGCTCGTAGGACCCCGCGCCCTCGCGATCCTCCATCCGCCAGCGGAAGATCGCGGCGTGGACGTCGACCGCCTCGAGCTGCAGCGACGAGCCGGCCACGACCGTGCCGGAGGCGCGCAGCGGGAAGTCGACGTCCGGCAGCCAGAGCTCGAGCCCCGCGCTGCGCTGGCGCCCCTCGCCGTCGTAGACCGTCGAGATGCGGGCCTTCTCGACCGGGACCGGCTCGCCGTCGCGCAGCAGCCAGGCGGCCGTTTGCTCGTCGCCGTGGCCAAGCGCCCCGCGCGGCCTGCGCGACACGGCCAGGAACGCGTGCCCGGGGTCGAACAGGGCGGAGATCGAGCGCACGGCGTCGAGCTCGTCCCAGCTCGGCGCCTCGTGGGTCTCCGTGAGCGTGCCGAGGCAGCGCACGGTGCGTGAACCGACCGTCCCCTCGACCGAGCAGACGTGCGCGGTGACCCCGCCGAGATCCGCGGGCTGCGCGAGCGACTCGAGCTCGACGGCGAAGGCGCCGTCGATCGCGGCGCGCCAGCCGGTCCCGTCGCGCTCGATCCGCGGCCCCTCCGGCAGCGCCCGCGATCCGGTCCCCTCGAACAGCAGCGTCATGCCCGAGCGGGCGCTGGCGTGCAACCCGTGCTCGGGGTCGAAGAGCTGGAACGCGAGCGCCGGCTCGCTCACGGCTCGATGCTCCGGCGCGGCGGCTGCTCCCGCTCGCGCGCGTTGCCCTCGACCGAGCGGCCGGGGACGGGGATCGCGAAGCGCCTGCCGATCCTGCGCACGGCGAAGCGCTGGAGCAGGGCGCGCGTGGGAGGGATCAGCAGCAGCAGGCCGATCACGTCTGTGATGAACCCGGGCGTGATCAGGAACGCGCCGCCGAAGATCACGGCGACGCCGTCGAAGACCTCGCGGTGCGGCATCCGGCCGGATGCGATCGCCTCGTTGAAGCGCCGCCAGACCGACCGTCCCTGGCTGCGCAGCAGGGCGGAGCCGAGCAGCGAGTCCGCCACCAGGATCAGGATCGTCGGCACCGCTCCGATCGCGTCGCCGACCTGGAGGATCACGTACAGCTCCGCGATCGGAACGGCGACGAAGAGCAGCACGAGCGGCAGCAGGGGCATCGGGCGGGAACCCTACTGGGGACTACCATTGCCGCCATGTCCGAGATCGACCTGACGACAGACGACGTCCGCGAGGCGCTCGAGAACGTGATCGACCCCGAGCTGGGCCTCGACTTCGTCGAGCTGGGCCTCGTCTACGACATCGCGATCGACGACGCCGGCGAGGTCACCGTCACCTTCACCCTCACGACCCCCGGCTGCCCGATCGGCCCTCAGGTCAGCGAGCAGATGGAGGAGTTCGTCGGCGACCTGCCGGGCGTGACCAAGGTCCACCCGAAGCTCGTCTTCACGCCGGCCTGGACCCCGGACCTGATGTCCGAGGACGCGAAGTTCGCCCTTGGGTATTGAGCTCTGTCAGTGCGCCGTCCGGTCGACGGACGGACAGCTCGAAGAGCCAGAAGTCCTGCTCCAGCACGGGCACCGAGACGTTGTGGACCGGGACGCCCTCGATCGAGCCGCTGAACGTGCCGGCGTGAGCGTGGCCGTGGACCACGAGGTCGGGCTCGTGCTCGCGGATCGGGTCGCCGAGCCGCGAGCTGCCGAGCATCGTGAAGATGCCCTCGGGCTCTCCGGCGAGCGTCTCGGCGATCGGCGCGTAGTGCATCACCACCAGCCGCAGCGGGCAGTGCGCCACGGCGGCCAGGCCCCGGTTCAGGGCCTCCACCTCGCGCGAGGTCTCGGCGTACACCTCGCGTAGCAGCGGCTCGCCGAAGTCCGGCAGGTGCGAGCCGTGGAAGCCGCCGACGAACCCCTTGACGCCGACCACGCCGACCTCGATCCCGTCGACCTGGTGGATCGCGAAGTCGCGGTCGAGGATCCGGATGCCCGCCGCGCTCAGCTCGGCGGTCACCGCCGCCGTCTCGCCGGCGTGGTGGTCGTGGTTCCCGAGCACGGCGTAGACGGGCACCTCGCACGTCGTGCAGGCGTCGGCGAGCAGCCTCGCCTGGGCGGCCTCGCCGTGGGTCGTGAGGTCGCCGGCGAGCAGGATCAGGTCGGCGTCCTCGCCGACCGCGGCGAATGCCTCGGCGATCCGCTCGCGGTTGGCCTCCCGGACGTGCAGGTCGCCGGCCGCGGCGATGCGGATCGCGCGCGGGCTGTCGCGCTCGGCGGCCACTCGCCCGAGATACCCACGGCGTGCCGCTTCAGAACCCCGACGGCGGGGTAATCGTCACGGCGATGTCCGAGCACTCCTTCGACGAGATCGTCGACACGATGAAGCGGTCGATCGCCGCCTTCAAGGAGGCCGAGATCCCGTTCCTGCTGGCCGGCAGCCTCGCCGTCTGGGCTCAGGGCGGGCCGGAGAAGCGCAGGGACCTCGACTTCGTCGTCAAGCGCGAGGACGCCGAGCGCGCCGTCCAGGCGCTCGAGTCGATCGGGATGCGCCCGGAGCGGCCGCCCGAGGAGTGGCTGCTCAAGGCCTGGGACGGCGACATCTGCGTCGACGTGATCTACGAGCCGCTCAACCTCCCGGTCGACGACCAGGTGCTCGCCCGCGGCCGCGAGCTCAACGTCCTCGCGATGACCGTGCCGGTGATGGCGCTCGAGGACGTCCTCTACTCGAAGCTGCTCGCCCTCAACGAGCACTACACCGACTACACCGGCCTGATCGGCCTGGCTCGCGCCGTCCGCGAGCAGGTGGACTGGGACGAGCTCCGCGCGCGCACGGACGATTCCCCCTTCGCCCGCGCGTACTTCGTCATGCTCGAGGGCCTCGACGTGCTCCAGCCGGCCGGCGCCTGACCGGCCAGCCGCGCCGCTGGAGGTCCGAGCTCCCTCCGGAGTGGGCCCTCCTCCGACCTCGAGTGGAAGATTCGACGGCCTCTGGCCCAGTCAAAGTTCCACTCGTTCGCGGAAGGGGTTCGGTGCGGTGGTTCGTGGAAGGTGTTCGGCGACGGTCGCCATACTCGCGGCGTGGCGCGGCTCGACCTGATCGTCGACTCCTCGACGTCGGACCCACTCCTCGACGCGGCGATCTCGCGCGCGGTGATGCTGCGCGTGGCGGCGGGCGAGCTGCCCGAGACGCTGCGCATCTCGCGGCCCGGCCCGAGCGTCGCGTTCGGCAAGCGGGACGTGATCGCGCCGGGCTATGCGGAGGCCGTCGCGGCGGCGCGCGGCGCCGGCTACGAGGCGACCGAGCGGCTCGCCGGTGGCCACGCGGCCGTCTTCCACGAGGACACGATCCACTTCGGCCACTCGGTCCGCGACCCCGACCCGCGCAGCGGCGTGACCGCCCGCTTCGAGCAGACAGCCGGCGTGGTCGCCCGCGCATTCCGGAGCCTGGGCGTCGATGCGCACGTCGGCGAGATCGAAGGCGAGTACTGCCCCGGCGCGCACAGCGTCAACGCTCGCCACCGGACGAAGCTGATGGGGGTCGGCCAGCGCGTCGTCCGCGACGGGGCGCACGTCGGCGGGGTCGTCGTCGTCGACGGCGCCGAGCGCATCCGAGACGTCCTGGTGCCGGTCTATGCCGCGCTCGGCCTCGACTGGCGGCCGGAGGTCACGGGCAGCCTCGCCGACGAGCGTGCGGACGTCACCTGGGATCGGGTCAGCGAAGCGCTGGAGTCCGAGTACGCCTCGGATCACGAGCTCGCGCCGGCCGAGCTCGACTCGGCGACGCTGGCCCTGGCCGAGCGCCTCGCGCCGGAGCACCTGAGCGCTCCGGCCGGCGGCGCTCCGGCTTAGTCGCCGTCGATCAGCCGCGGCCGCTGCGCCTTGCCGCGCATCGCCGGCCGCTTCGCGGCCTTGCCGCCGCCGTTGGTCGCGGCCTTCGCCGATGCGCTCGCCTTCTTGGCCTTCGGCTTCGCGGTCCGCTTCGGCGTCGAGCTGGCGGCCTTGCGCTTCGCCGGTCCGGCCCGGCCCGCCGAGCGCTTGCGCGGCCGCTTCGCCGCCGTCAGCAGTTCGTCGAGCGAATCCTCGAAGAAGCCGGCCATGCGCTCGAGGTCCGGCACCGCGTCGTAGTCGCCCAGCAGCCCGAAGTCGAGCTTGCCGTTGTAGCTCATCGCGGCGATCGCGAGCGCGTGGTTCTCGGGCAGGAACGCCACCGGCACGATCTCGCGCATCTCGCGGCCCATCATGTAGAGCGGGAACTGCGGGCCCGGGACGTTGGTGACGATCAGGTTGAAGAGCCGCGTCGAGAAGTTGATCCGCGACGCCTGGGCGAGCAGGGTCGGCGGCGCGAAGTCCTCGAGCCCCGAGATCACCTCGGCGCCGAGCGCCTGCTTGGACTCCTTGACGCCCTTCATCGACTCGCGCACGATCCGCAGCCGCTCGACCGGGTCCTTGGCGTAGACCGGCAGCGGTCCGCGCAGCGCCGCGATCCGGTTGCCGAGCGCGTGGTGCTCGTCCTTGGCGCGGATCGAGACCGGCACGAGGCCGCGCAGCTCGAGCCCCTCGGTGCGCACGCCGCGCGAGCGCAGCCAGCGCCCGAGCCCGCCGGCGACGACGGCCAGGAAGGCGTCGTTGACCGTGCCGCCGAGGCCGTCCTTGACCGCCTTGAAGTCGGCCAGCTCGCACTGCAGCCAGAAGATCCGCCGGTGCGGGCCGATCGGCACGTTGAGCGGGACGTCCGGCGCCGGGTTGAGCCCCGCCCAGGCGATCTCGCCGACGCCCTCGATCGCCTCGCGCGCGAGCTCCAGCGTCGCGCCGGGATCGCGCACGACCTTCGCCGCCTCGCCGGCGAGGCGGCTCGGCGTGCGGACGATCGCCTTGATGCCCTCTGCCACCAGCTCCGCCTGCGATGGCTCCTGCTCTGGGACCCAGCGATCGTCGTCGTCGCGCGGCGGGGGCGTCGGCGCCATGTCGAACAGCACGGTCGCGATGTCGACGCCCGAGACGCCGTCGACGAGCGCGTGGTGGGTCTTCGAGACGAGCGCGAAGCCGCCGTCGGCGAGCCCCTGGACGAGCCAGATCTCCCACAGCGGCTTCGAGCGGTCGAGTCTCTGCGAGAAGATCCGCCCGGCGAGGCCGCGCAGCTGCTCCATCGAGCCGGGCGACGGCAGGGCGGTGTGCCTGACGTGGTAGTCGATGTTGAAGCGCGGGTCGTCGACCCAGAACGGGCGGCCCATCTCGAAGCGCGGGAACGCCAGCTTCTGGCGGTAGCGCGGCACGAGGTGCAGGCGCGACTCGATGTGCTGGGCGAACTGCTCGCGCGAGGGGGGCGGGCCGTCCATCAGCACGATCCCGCCGACGTGCATGTGCGCCGCGCGCCGCTCCTGATGCAGGAACGAGGCGTCGATCGCACTGAGCCGATCTCGGTGACTTTGCGCCATCGCTTGCAGCCTACGACAGAATCACGCGAATGCGACCGCAGTTACGTCTTCGCGCCGGCCTGGTCACGATCGCCGCGCTGATCGCGTGCGGCCTGCCCTCGGCCGGCTGCGGCGACGGGGGCGAGCAGGCGTCGGCGGCCGAAAGGGTGCCGCGCCCCACGGTCGACCGCTTCGACGAGCGCGCCGCCTACCGCCTCGTCCGCAGCCAGGTCGCGCTCGGACCCCGCCCGGCCGGATCGAAGCGGTCGCGCGTGCTCGCCGAGCGCCTGCGCCGCGCCCTGCCCGAGGGTCGCTTCCAGCCGGTCGGCGGAGGGCTGCGCAACGTCGCCGGCCGCGTGCCGGGCAGCGAGCCCTCGCGGACGGTGGTCGTCGGCGCCCACTACGACACCAAGGACATCCCCGGCTTCGTCGGCGCCGTCGACGGCGCGTCCGGCACGGCGGTCGTGACGGAGCTGGCGCGCACGCTGAAGCCGCGCCAGCTCGAGCCGACCGTCGTCTTCCTGCTCTTCGACGGCGAGGAGTCCCCGGCCGGCACGCCCGACTCCGGGTTCGAGCGCTACGGCATCCGCGGCAGCAAGGCCGTCGCAGCGCGCTACCGCGACGCCGAGGCGATGATCCTGCTCGATTTCGTTGGCGAGCGGAACCTGCGCATCCCGCGCGAGCGGTTCTCCAACGTCGGGCTGTGGGAGCGGCTGCGCACGGCGGCGCGCGCGGTCGGCGTGGGCCCGGTCTTCCCGGACCGCACCCTGGGCGCCGGCGTGTCCGACGATCACGTCCCGTTCATCCGCCAGGGCGTGCCGTCGATCGACCTGATCGACTTCGACTTCCCTTGCTGGCACAGGCGCTGCGACGATCTGTCGCGGGTGTCGGCGCGCAGCCTCGACGCGAGCGGCGAGGCCGTGCTCGAGCTGCTACGTAGACTCTGACGCGATGGCCTACGCCCCCGAGAAGCTGCTGCTCGCAGCGCCGCGCGGCTACTGCGCCGGCGTCGACCGCGCCGTGCAGACGGTCGAGCGCGCGCTCGAGCTCTACGGGCCGCCGGTCTACGTGCGCAAGGAGATCGTCCACAACAAGCACGTCGTCGAGCAGCTGCGCGAGCGCGGCGCGATCTTCGTCGACCAGGAGAGCGAGGTTCCGGAGGGCCAGACCGTCGTCTTCTCCGCCCACGGCGTCGCCCCGAGCGTGCACGCCAACGCCGGCGCGCGCGGCCTGAAGACGATCGACGCGACCTGCCCGCTGGTCACCAAGGTCCACGTCGAGGCGAAGAAGTTCGCCGCCGAGGGGTACACGATCGTCCTGGTCGGCCACGCCGGCCACGAGGAGGTCGAGGGCACGATGGGGGAGGCGCCCGACCACATCGTCCTGATCGAGACCGAGGCCGACGTCGAGGCGCTCGAGGTCGAGGACCCGGACCGCGTCGCCTTCATCTCGCAGACCACGCTGTCGGTCGACGAGACGCGCGCGATCATCGCCAAGCTGCGCGAGAAGTTCCCGAACATCACCGGTCCGCGCACCGACGACATCTGCTACGCGACGACCAACCGCCAGCTCGCGGTCCGCCAGATGGCCGGCGAGTGCGACCTCGTGCTGGTGATCGGCTCGCGCAACTCGTCGAACTCGAACCGCCTGGTCGAGGTGGCGCGCGCCCACGGCGCCGAGTCGCACCTGATCGACAACGAGTCGCAGGTGCGCGAGGAGTGGATCGAGGGCAAGCGCGTCGTCGGAATCAGCTCCGGCGCCAGCGCGCCGGAGGAGCTGGTCCAGCGGCTGGTCGGCTTCTTCCGCGATCGCGGCACCGACGACGTCGCGGAGTTCGAGGTCGTCCAGGAGGACGTCCGCTTCATGCTCCCCAAGGAGATCCGCAAGGCGCTCGCCGCGACCGGCTGATCCACCGGCGGAGCGGCTCGGCCGCTCGGCGAAGTGTGAGATTCGCCGCTGGAGGGAAACAACCTCGCCAGGATGCGAGGCGGGAGATCGATTTCGCGCAGGGCGGTGACGCTCTCGCTGATCCTCATGGGCGCCCTGCTCGCGCTCGCCCCGGCCGCCCAGGCGGCCTTCGGGATCCAGGAGTTCGTCGCCAAGGTCACCAACGCCGACGAGGACGACCACTACGAGCCCGCCGGCGGGCATCCGCACTTCGGCATCACCGACTTCACCTTCAACACCGAGGGCGACGGCTCGCCCGACGGCAACGTCGAGGACCTGCGCGTCGACCCGCCGCCCGGGCTGGTCTCCAACCCCCAGGCGCTGCCGCAGTGCACCGACGTCCAGCGCCAGACGACCGGCTGTCCGCCGGAGACGCAACTCGGGACCGAGGAGCTGACCGCCTTCGTCGACGGGATCTTCCTCGACCTCAAGGTGCCCTTCTACAACATGACCTTCGACGAGACGCAGGTCTCGCGCTTCGGGCTCAACCCCGAGAAGGCCGGGGACGCCATCACGCCGATCCTCCCGACCGAGATCGTGACCGCGCTCGGAGCGATCCATCCCGTCGACATCATCGGCGGCGTCCGCTGGGAGAGCGACTACGGGGTCTTCTTCACGATCAGCGACACCGCGGAGTCGCCCGAGGTGGTCAAGTCGAAGCTGAAGTTCTTCGCCGTCCCCGCGTCGAGCGCCCACGACGCCGAGCGCGGGGAGTCCTGCCTGGGCACGCGGAGCCCGAACCCGCTCCTGGCGATCCCCTACCAGTGCGACGGCGGCGGCCAGACGAGCTCGGCGCCCGCGGTCCCGTTCCTCACCAACCCGACCAGGTGCCTCGAGCAGAAGCTCACGACGCTCCTGACCGTCACCTCGCACGCCGGCGAGACGGTCTCGGTGCCGTCGTTCACGACGACGCGCGACGACGGCGGCGAGGGGCCGAGCGACTGCGACCAGCTGCCGTTCGACCCGTCGATCGCGCTCACGCCGGACACCGCCCAGCCGGACAGCCCGACCGGGCCGGTCTTCAACCTGCACGTGCCGACCGACGGCCTGCTGACCCCCGGCGCTCTCTCGACCTCGCACGTCGAGGACGTCTCGGTCACCCTGCCGCCGGGGATGACGCTCAACCCGTCGGCGGCGAACGGGCTCGAGGCCTGCGCCGACGCGCAACTGGCGCTCGGCACCCGCGATCCGGTCGCCTGCCCGCCCGCGTCTCACATCGGCACCGTCACCGTGAACACGCCGCTGCTGCCGAACCCGCTCGAGGGCTCGATCTACGTCGGCCAGCCGCAGCCGGGGAACCAGTACCGCGTCTTCCTGACCGCCGAGGGCCACGGCGTCTCGCTGCGGCTCGAGGGCTCGGCCGTGCCCGATCCCGGCACCGGCCAGCTGACGGTGACGTTCGCCGACAACCCGCAGCAGGCGTTCGAGGACTTCACGCTCGACGTCAGGGACGGCTCGCGGGCGCCGCTCGCCACGCCGCTGGACTGCGGTCCGAAGACCGTGACCAGCGTGCTGACCCCGTACTCGGGCACCGCGCCGGTCAATCCGACGAGCGGCTTCGACATCGCGGGCGCGGGCTGTCCGGCGCCCTTCCTGCCGACGTTCGGAGCCAGCACCGCGAACCCGACCTCGGGCGCCCTCGCGCCGTTCCACGCGAGCATCGCCCGCCCGGACGGCAACCAGTTCCTCTCGGGGGTGAGCGTCGACACGCCGCCCGGGCTCGGGGCGATGATCTCGCGCGTCGAGCAGTGCCCCGACGCGGCCGCCGCGACCGGGGCCTGCCCCGCGGGGAGCCTGATCGGCAGCGTCTCGACGCGCTCGGGCGCCGGCCCCGAGCCGTTCGCCCTGTCCGGCCCCGTGTACCTCACCGGGCCCTACAAGGGCGCTCCCTTCGGGATGGTGGCCGTGATCCGCGCGATCGCCGGTCCGTACGACCTTGGGACGGTCGTCGTCCGCGAGCGGATCCACGTCGATCCCAACGACGCGCACGTGACTGTCGTCAGCGATCCGCTGCCCAGGATCCTCGAGGGCGTGCCGATCCGGCTGCGCGACGTCGGCGTCGCGGTCGACCGTCCCGGCTTCATCTACAACCCGACCTCGTGCGGGGAGAAGCAGGTCGCGAGCACGCTGCACTCGACCCAAGACGCGGCCATCGGACGCACCGCGAGCGTCGCGTTCGGCAACTGCCAGGCGCTGCCGTTCGCCCCAAAGATGTCGATGCGCCTGACCGGACCCAGGCAGATGGCCTTCGGCAAGCATCCCGGCCTTGCGGTCAGCGTCAGCCAGACCGACGGCCAGGCGAGCGTCGGCCGCGCGCGTGTCGAGCTGCCCCTGAGCCTCGCGCTCGATCCGAACAACGCTCAGGCGATCTGCGGCTTCGAGGCCGGCCTGCGCGCCGACTGCCCAGCCGCGTCGCGGATCGGCACGGCGACGGCGATCTCGCCGGCGCTCAAGCGGTCGCTGACGGGACCGGTCTACTTCGTCCAGGGCATCCGCGTCGATCCGAAGACCGGCAACCGGATCAGGACGCTGCCGAGCCTGCTGGTGAAGCTGCACGGCGAGGTCGACATCCATCTTCGCGGGACGACCGAGGTCGTCAAGCGGCGGCTCGTCAGCACCTTCGACCGCGTCCCCGACGCGCCGGTGTCGCGCTTCGACATGAAGCTCAAGGGCGGCAAGGGCGGCATCCTCGCGGTCTCCGCGCGCCGCGGCGTCTGCGGTCGCCGCCAGGTCGCCCGCAGCGCCTTCACCGGACACAACGCCAAGCTGGCCGCCTTCCGGGTGACCATGGCGAAGGCCTGCAAGCCGTCGCGGCTGAAGATCAAGCGCGTGCGCGCGAGCGGCGATCGGCTGATCGTCCGCGGGGCGATCGCCCGGGGCGCCAAGAAGCGGGTCACGGTCGCCCTGCGCTGCGGCAAGACCCGCGTCGCCAAGCGAGCCAGGCGCATCGGGCCCAACCGCTGGCGTACCGCGCTCGCCCTGCGCGGGCGTTGCGCGGACGCCTCCCGGGCCAAGCTGAGGGCCGCCTATCCGGGCAGCGGCCCCTTCGCGGCCACGGCGCGCAAGCGCACGGTCCGGCTCCCGGGCTAGCGCCGACCTTCGGTCCAAGCGGTCGCCGGGCGTCACACCTTGGCCAGCTGGCCAAGGTGTGAGATGCGGCACATCAGGAAACAACGTCGTTCATATGGGAGGCCGTCGAGCGAGGCGTAGACGTGCGCGAAGGGCCGTGCGGTTGGCGCTGCTGCTCGGCCTGCTCGGGGCGATCGCCGCTGTCCCACCGGCCGCGAGCGCCCAGGCGCCGTTCGGCATCGAGAGTTTCACCGGCCAGGTGTTCGCCGACGGCCAGCGCAGCAAGCTCGACGCGTACACGAACACCGGGGGCGAGATCGCCGACGCCTACCCCGACCCGGCCAGCGGCGGCACGGGCGTCTACGAGCTGGCCGGAGGGCACCCCTTCATCGGAGTGACCGACTTCAGCTTCCGCCGCCAGCCGGGCGACGGGCCCCCCGCGGGCGGCAACGTGGCGAGCCTGCGCGTCGACATCCCGCGCGGCCTGATGCCCAACCCGAGGGCCTTCACGCGCTGCACGGACGCGGAGCTCGCGGACTCCGACTGCCCGCTCGACTCGCAGATCGGGACCGAGGAGCTGACGCTCTACATCGGGCTGCTCGACACGCTGACCGGCGACGGCGACATCCGGCTGCGCGTTCCGCTCTACAACATGACGCCGCTGAGCAATCCCGAGGACCCGCCCCAGCAGGACGTCGTGGCGCGCTTCGGGTTCAACCCCGCCGAGGCGGCCGAGGCCGTCGTGGCGCTTCCTCCGCTGCTGCCGCCGCTGCCCAACGTCCTCCCCGGGATCGGCGCCGCGCTGCTCGCGCTACACCCCGTCCACATCGTCGGCGGCGTTCGCGACGAGCCGAGCGGGTTCGGCCCGTTCGACTACGGGCTGTACTTCACGATCGACCATCTCCCCGCCTACGCCGGAACGCCGACCTCGCCCGGCGTGCTGCGGTCGAACCTCACCTTCTGGGGCGTGCCCGGCGACAGCGCCCACGACAGCCCGCCCGACCCCCATCGCGGTCGCAGCTGCGCCTGGATCCCAAAGGACTCGCCGGCGCCGGCCTGCACCCTGCTGGCCCTTCCCGGAGAGCCGCCGGACCCGTCCCTGCCGTTCCTGTCGAACCCGACCGAGTGCCCCGGCACGCCGCTGTCCGGCGTGCTGACGGTGTGGTCGCACCCCGATCCCGCGAACGGCGGCGCGGTTGCCAGCGACACCAGGGCGGACCAGACGCCGACGATCCAGGACGTCGACGACGGACTGTTCAAGGACGGCCCCCAGGAGTGCCACCAGCTGCCGTTCGCGCCGACGCTCGAGCTGCTCCCCGACGTCACGGAGCCGGATGCTCCCAGCGGCCCGGCGGTCACCCAGCGTGTTCCGCAGGGCGGGCTCGCGAACAGGGACCAGTTCGCGACCTCGCACGTCGACGACGTCTCGGTGACCCTGCCGCCGGGCATGACGCTCAACCCGTCTGCCGCGAACGGGCTCGAGGCCTGCAGCGACGCCCAGCTCGCCGCCAACGTCGGCGTGCCGGGCGGCGAGGCGTGCCCCGCCGCGTCGCGGATCGGAGACGTGCGGGTGACGTCGCCGCTGCTGCCGCCCGCGGCGAGCGAGCCGGCCGGCTCGACTCCCGTGTTGACCGGCTCCGCCTACGTCGGCCAGCCGCTGACGGGCGACCGGTACCGCCTGTTCCTCACGGTCGAGGGGCGGATGCTGTCGATCCGCCTGACGGGCTCGGTCAGGCCAGATCCCGGAAGCGGCCAGCTGACGGCGACCTTCGCGGACAATCCACAGCTGCCGTTCGACGACATGACCGTCGACCTTCGCGGCGGTCCTCGGGCGCCGCTCGCGACGCCGCTCGACTGCGGGCCGAAGACGGCGACCGCGCGGCTGGCGCCGTGGTCGCGAACGCCCGCCGCGACGCCGTCGAGCTCGCCCTTCTCGATCTCCGGCGGCGGCTGTCCGGCCGGCTTCGAGCCGGCCTTCGCGGTCGGCACGGCGTCGCCGCTCGCCGGCGCGTTCTCACCGTTCACGGCCAGCATCGCCCGCGCCGACCGCAACCAGCACCTCTCCCGCGTCAGGGTCGACACGCCGCCCGGCCTGGCGGGCATGATCTCGCGCGTCGAGCAGTGCGCCGACGCGCTCGCGGCCAGCGGCGCCTGCCCGGCGGCGAGCCGCATCGGCACGGTGACCACCACGGCGGGCGCCGGCTCGGAGCCCTACCGGCTCAGCGGCTCGGTCTACCTCACCGGCCCCTACAAGGGAGCGCCGTTCGGCATGGTCGCGGTGATCCGCGCGATCGCCGGCCCCTACGACCTCGGCGTCGTCGTGGTTCGCGAGTCGATCTTCGTCGATCCCGAGGACGCTCACCTCAGCGTGGTCAGCGATCCGCTGCCCCAGATCCTGGAGGGCGTGCCGATCCGCCTGCGCACGATCGACGTCGCGGTCGACGAGCCCGGGTTCGTCTACAACCCGACGTCCTGTGGACCGAAGGGCGTTCGAGGCACGCTCCACTCCCTCCAGGGAGCGGCGATCGGGCGCGACGCCGGCCTTCGGATCGACGGCTGCCAGGCGCTCGGCTTCAGTCCCAAGCTGTCGCTGCGGCTGACCGGCCCGCGGCAGATGGGCTTCGGCAAGCATCCCGGCATACGGGCCCGCGTGACGCAGCCGGCCCGCCAGGGGAACATCGGCAAGGCGGTCGTCAAGCTGCCGCGCAGCCTGGCGCTCGACCCCGAGAACGCGCGCTCGATCTGTGGCTTCGAGGCCGCGCAGAGGGCCGCCTGCCCGCCGGCGTCGCGGATCGGCAGCGCCACCGCGGTGTCGCCGGCGCTCAACCGGCCGTTGAGCGGGCCGGTCTACTTCGTCCAGGGCATCCGCGTCGACCCGAGCACAGGGGCGCGGATCAGGACGCTGCCGAGCCTGCTGGCGAAGCTCGGCGGTGAGGTCCGGATCAACCTGCGCGCTACGACGGCGGTCGCGGGGAGGAAGCTCGTGAGCAGCTTCGACCGCGTCCCCGACGCGCCGGTGTCGCGCTTCGACCTGAGCCTGAAGGGCGGCAAGGGCGGCGTCATCGTCGTCAGCGCTCGCCGCGGCGTCTGCGGGCGCCGCCAGGTCAGCCTCTCGGAGCTGACGGGCCACAACGCCAAGCGATCCGCCTCACGGGTGAACATGGTCAAGCCCTGCAAGCGGCCGGCGCTGAAGATCGGGCGCGTGCGCGCCGGGCGCGAGCGGCTGCGGGCCCGAGGCACGATCTCGCGCGCGGCCCGGGGCTCGATCCGGGTCGCCCTGCGCTGTGGGAGGACCCGCGTGGCCAAGGGCGCCAGGCGGCCGCGCAAGGGCCGCTGGGCCGTGACCCTCGAGCTGCGCGGCCGCTGCGCCGACGCGAGCAGTGGCAGGCTCCGGGTCGCCTACGCGGGCGGCGGCAGGTTCCGACACGCCGTCCGAAGTCGGCCGGTCAATCTTCCAGGCGGCTCCTGAACCCAGCCGCGGGCTCGACCATCGCCCCCGCCGCGCGGGCTGCGTCCGAGAGCCAGTGGTCCGACGTGACCACGTTCAACGAGGCGGGATTCGGATGAGCTTCGACGATCCGCACGATCTCGTAGTCGGCCGCGTCCGGCCCCCGCTTCGGGGCGTGAGCGATCTCGATGACGCTCGACCGCAGGGTCGGCCGCGGCGCCCTTTCGAAGACGACGGTGACGTCGTCCCCGGTGGCCGCCGAGAAGCGCTCCAGCTCGTCGACCAGCTTCGCCATCGCGGCGTCCCTGTCGCGCCACCAGCCGTCCGGCCGCGTCCCGATGACGTTCATGCCATCGACCACGAAGTGCATGGGACAGAAGCTTACGCGGCCGGGATGAACTGGAAGCCGTAGAGGCGAAAGCCGGCCGTCGGCGCCTCGACCGAGCCGTCGACCTCACGCAGGCCCGGCTCCTCGACGCCGGCGCCGCCGACCACCGCGTAGGCGCCCCCGGCGCTGAACGACCGGACCCGGGCGCTCGCGCCGCCCACCGTCGCCTCGATGTAGTCCTCGCCGTCGCTCCAGTCGCCCGCCAGCTCCAGGCGCTCGCGGTCGGCGGGCAGCGCGACGTCCGCGGTCTGGGCCTCGAGCAGCACTCCCTCGGCCTCCTCGGGGCGCAGCGGCTCCATCGGCGCCGGGAGCTCGGCCGAGGCGTCGATCTCCAGCAGCGCCTCCTGGATCGCGCGCTCGCAGTCGACGTAGTCGCCCTCGCCGTAGTGGATCGAGCGCAGGACGCCGTCGACGCCGAACAGATAGCGGCCCGGCCAGCCCTTGTTCCCGTACTCGCGCCAGACCTCGAAGCCGGGATCGAGCAGCACCGGGTACTCGATGCCAAGCCGCTTCACCGCTGCCTCGACGAGCGTGCGGTCGACACCGAACGAGTAGCCCGGGCAGTGGACGCCGATCACGCGCAGCCCGTGGCGGGCATAGCGGGCGTGCCACTCGCGCAGGTAGGGGAGGGTGCGGTGCGAGTTGACCCGCGCGACATCGAAGAACTCGAGCAGCGTCGCGTTCTCGCCAACGAGCTTCGCCATCCGCAGGAACGAGACGTTGAGCCACTCCATCCTCGGAGGGAACTCGGGCGCGCGGATGTCTGCTCCGGGTGGGGGCCTCACCGCCGCGAAGGATGCCGCACGGCGCCGATCGAGGGATTTGGCAGGCCGTCTTCCGCGCTTCGACGCCGGCTAGCACTGGTCTTACCGACTGGCCGGCCCACCGCTTCTCGAACGCTTGTACGGAACGTATGAACCGGATGAGTTTGACGCAACCAAAGCCTGGAAAGAGCGTTATCTCGGTTATACGGTGAGGTGAAGTCACCTCCCCGCAACCCCTATCCCCAGGAGGAGCAAGTGCGCAGAATGCACCTCATCGGCGCCCTGGTGGGCGCCCTGGCGCTGGCGCTGACCGCGGTCGCCGTCGCCAGCCCCCAGTTCAGGCAGACGGCGGACCTGAAGTACTCGACCAGCAAGGCCCAGAGGCCCGCGGGAATCTCGGCCGAGCTCCATGCGACCGATCCCGGCGCACAGCCTCCGGGGGCTCAGCCCGGAGTTCGAACGCTGAAGATGTCCTTCGTCGGAGCGAGGGCCAACACCAGGGTCGGCAAGATCTGCCGGCTCCCGAAGGACCAGGCTGAGAGCTGTCCGGCGGGCACCAGGGTCGGCACCGGAACGGCGTCCGCCAACCTGGTCGGCACCGACACCGTCACCGGGCAGCCGAAGGTTGTCCGGGGACTCGCCCAGACGGTCGCGGCCTACCACGCCACCGGCGGCTTCTACTTCGTCGTCAAGGGCGTGACGCTGCCCACCACGGCGATCCTGAAGGCCGGGCTGTCGAGGCGCGGCGTCCTGAACGTCAACGTGGAGCGCGACCTGCCGGTGATCCCGGGCGGCAACAAGATCGTCCTCACCGACTTCCAGGTGAAGGTCAAGCGGGTCACCACCGGTAGGGGTGCACGGCGCAAGGCGCTGATCACCACTCCGAGGTGCGGCAGGAGCAAGCGGTTCAAGATCACGGCCGCCTTCAGGTACACCGACGGCACGTCGAAGACGGTGACTTCGCGGCAGAGGTGCAGAAGGTAAGCAGGCACTCCGACCTGCCCTCCTGACAGGGTCGACGGCCCCGCCACGGCGGGGCCGTCGTTGCTCTCGGCGGGGGTTCGGTCGCTCAGCTCAGCCCGGCGAGCGAGCGCAGCAGCTCCGGCGACATCCAGAGCTCGATCGCCGCCGACACGAGCAAGACCGGCACGGCGATCGCGACCGTCACGAAGGTCGCGGCGAGCAGCTCGTCCCAGCGTCCCTGGCGACTCGCGATCATCCACGCGGCGAGCGGCAGGAACAGCGCCGTCAGCTCCGGCAGGGCATGGGGGAGGAGGCCGAGCAGCAGCGTCCCGGGGCCGATTCCGAGCTGGTTCGACACGTCGCCGGCGAGCAGGCCGATGCCGGACGCCTGCGTGCCCAGCGAGAAGAGCGTCGCGCAGATCACGAAGCCGATCGCCAGCGGCCCCGCCTTCTCGTGCACCCAGCGGTCGACGCCGCTGCGGTTCTCGGCTGACAGGGGCAGCGAGCTGCCGGCGATGAAGCCCGCCACGCAGGCCATCGCATGCAGGGCGAGGACGAGCCCGTTGCGGTAGAGGATGCGCAGGTAGTCGTCGACCGTCGCCGGCTCGTTGACGCCCGGCAGCCGCAGGACGGTCGGGTCGGGCGTCGCCGCCTTCGCCACCAGGTAGACCGCGAGCAGCAGCGAGCACGCGACGAGGGCGCTCAGGCCGATCCACGGCCAGAGCACCTTCCCCGGCCGCTCGTTCCATTCGCGCAGCGCGATGCGCGTGTCGCGCATCCCCTGGACCAGGACCAGATCGTTGACGCCGCTCACGAAGGGCCCATCGGCGGATCGGGCCGGAGGGTTGAGCTTGGGAGGGCTACGGAGCGGAGGCCGCCGCGGGATGGGACTCGGCCCAGGCGACGATGCTCTTGGAGTCCTGGACGACGTCGCCGTCGTCGGTGACCAGCACCGGGACCCACGACTGTCCGGTGAGGCGCTTCACCTCCCGGCGGCCGGGCGTCCTGTTGAGGGCGTCGGGGAGGGCGCCGAAGCCGTAGGACTTGATCAGCTCGGGGTCGTGGCCCGCGTCGCGTAGCGCCCGGTAGGCGTTGCGACAGGGGTGCCCTCCGGGGCGCGGTGTCTGAAAGGTGCCGTAGCAGATGTAGAGCTTCATGCGACGACCCTACTCGCAGGCTCGCGGCGGAGCGCGTTCACCGGCCCGTCGACCCAGACGCGGACGTGGTCGCCGGGATGCCAGATCGGGAAGCCGATCGAGCGGCTGCGCACCTTGCGGCCCGACGGCAGCTCGACGACGACGAGCTGGTCGTGGCCGTAGTACTCGCGGGCGACGACCACTCCCTCGTGGCTGCGGTCGCCGCGCGGGGGTACGGGGCCCTGCCCGAGCGCGACCGACTCCGGCCGGACGACGACGTCGACGTCGCCCTCGATGTCCTTCGGGATCGGGAAGCGGCCGAGCTCGCACTCGACGGCGCCGCCCTCGGCGTGGCCGGGCAGGATCTCGGCGTCGCCGAGGAAGCCAGCCACCCAGTGGCTGGTCGGGCGGCCGTAGACCTCCTCGGGCGTCCCCTCCTGACGGATGCGGCCGTCGCGCATCACTGCGACGCGGTCGGCGAGGCTGAGCGCCTCCTCCTGGTCGTGGGTGACGAACAGCGCGGTGACGCCGGCGGCCACGAGGATCGCGCGCATCTCCTGCCGCACACGCACCCGCAGAGAGGCGTCGAGGTTGGAGAAGGGCTCGTCGAGGAGGATCACCTGGGGCGTCGGGGCAAGCGCCCGCGCCAGCGCCACCCGCTGCTGCTCGCCGCCCGACAGCTCATGCGGACGGCGGCGCTCGAGACCTTCGAGGCCGACCAGCTCGAGCACCTCGCGGATCCGTGCCGGATCGGCCGAGCCGCCGAGCGCGTAGCCGACGTTGTCGTGGACGTCGAGGTGCGGGAAGAGCGCGTAGTCCTGGAAGACCATGCCGATCCGGCGGCGCTCGGGCGCCACGAAGACGCTCGGACCGGCGACCGCCGCGCCGCCCACGCTGACGGTTCCGGCGTCGGGCCGCTCGAAGCCGGCGATCAGCCTCAGCATCGTCGTCTTGCCGCAGCCGCTCGGCCCGAGCAGCGCGCAGATCGCGCCCTGCTCGACGGTCAGGTCGACGCCGTCGACCGCCGTCGCCTCACCGAACGACTTGTGCAATCCGGCGCACTCGATCGCGCTCATCCGACGCTCCATCGTAGGCGAGCGGTGTCGCCGGTCGAGGACCTGGTCGCGGAAGCCCATTACGTGCGGGAAGCGCCGGCTTGCCGCGGTCGCGGTTGGGCTCATCGGTCGCCCCGCGCGGTCATCAGGTAGAGCGGTCCGGCGGAGACGACGAGCAGCACCAGCGCCGGGAAGGCCCCGCGCTCGAAGAAGCTGACGTTGGTGGTCCGCCAGATCTCGGTGGCGAGGGTGTCGAAGCCGATCGGCGAGAGGATCAGCGCGGCGGGGAGCTCCTTGACCGCGGTCAGGAACACCAGCGCCGCGCCGGCGAGCACGCCGCTCGCCGCCAGCGGCGCCGTGACCGTGCGCAGGACGGCGAACGGCCCGCGGCCGAGGCTGCGCGCCGCCTCCTCGACGCGCGGCGAGATCTGCAGCAGCGACGCGCGCGTCGAGCCGATCGCCTGCGGGAGGAACAGCACCACCCAGGCGAAGACCAGCATCGCGAGCGTCTGGTAGAGCGGCTCGGCGAGCCGCGTGCCGAGGAAGACGAGCGCGAGCGCGACGACGACGCCCGGCAGCGCGTAGCCGGCGTAGCTCGCGCGCTCGACCAGTCCGGACAGCAGGCCCGGGTGGCGGGCGGAGAGCAGCGCGACCGGTATCGCGCAGAGGGCCGCCACGGCCGCCGCCAAGCCGGCCGCGAGCAGCGAGTTGCCGGCCGCCGCGAGGGTGCCCGCCCAGTCGGGGCTGCCGGACACGCTCTGGGTCAGCCAGTAGACCAGCACCGCCACCGGCAGCACCAGGCCGAGCAGCACGACGACGGAGCAGAAGCCGAGCGCCGGCCAGCGCCAGCGCCCGAGCCGAGTCACCGGCGCCGGACGCACGCTGCCCGGTGCGCTGCGGTGATAGGTCCCGCGCCGCATCCGGCTCTCGAGCCACACGACGACCAGCATCACCAGCACCAGAAGCGACGCGAGCGCCGCCGCGCCGGTGCGGTCCAGGCCGGCGTTGTAGGCGTTGTAGATCACCCGCGTGAACGAGTCGAAGCGCATGATCGACACGGCGCCGAAGTCGTGCAGGACGTAGAGCGCCACCAGCAGCCCGCCGGCGCCGATCGCCGGCACGAGCTGAGGCAGGATCACCGTTCGGTACACGGCCCAGCCGGAGCGCCCCATTCCGCGCGCGGCCTCCTCGAGCTGCGGGTCGAGCCGCCGCATCGCCGCCCGGATCGTCAGCAGCGCGAGCGGATAGGTGAACAGCGTCAGCGTCAGCAGGGCTCCGGGGAAGCCGTAGATCGACGGTAGCCGGTCCACTCCGAACGGCTGCTCGAGCAGATCCTGCAACAGCCCGCGTGGGCCGAGCGCGGACACGAACAGGTAAGCGCCGATGTAGCTCGGGATCACGAGCGGCAGCAGGGTCAGCACCGTCCAGGCCCGCCGCCCCGGCAGGTCGGTTCGCGTCGTCAGCCAGGCGAGCGGCAGCGCCAACGCGAGCGCCGTCGCGGTCACGGCCGCCGCCAGGGCGCTGCTGCGCACGACCAGCCGCAGCGTGCGCTCCCGCCAGATCGTGTCGAGCGCCTCGCCGAGCGCTCCGCCGACGACGATCGCCAGGTAGACGAGCGGCAGCGCGGCGGCCGCGGCGATCAGGACGCCCGCGACGACCAGGAACCCCGGCGGCCGCGCGCGACGCTCGCGCGCCGGCGCGGACCTCGGCTCGTCCCGCTCGGGAGCGAGCGCCGTTGCCGCGCTCGCCTCTACAGGACCCCCGTCCGCTCGAGCAGGTCGAGCGTGCCGCGCAGATCGTCGAGGTCGTTGAGGTCGACGTCCGGCTGCTGGATGTCGGCGAGCGGGACCAGTCCCCTGTCCGGCGCTATGCCGCGCACCACCGGGTACTCCTTCGTCACGTCCGCGAAGTACCGCTGCGCCCGTCGCGAGAGCATGAAGCGGACGAAGTCCTCCGCCTGCTCGCCGTGCTCGCTCGAGGCCAGGACGCCGGCGCCGGCGACGTTCACCAGCGCGCCCGCGTCCCCGCGCGTGGGCTCGTGGATGCCCACGGGGTAGTCGCGACCCTCCTCCGCCCACGCCTCGACGACGTAGTAGTGGTTGATCAGGCCGTACTCGACCTCGCCGGCGGCGATCGCGTCGCGGATCGCGATGTTGTTCTCGTAGACCTGCGTGTCGTTCTCCTTCATCGCCCGCAGCCAGCGCTCGGCGGCCTGCTCGCCCTCGATTTGGCGCAGGCCCGTGACGAACGATTGGAACGAGGCGTTGCCGGGCGCCCAGCCGACCTTGCCCGCGTAGCCGGGGTCGGTCAGGTCGAGGACGGAGTCCGGCACCTCGGACTCGGACGTCTCGTCGCGGTTGAACGCGATGACCCGCGCGCGCGCCGAGAGGCCGACCCAGTCGCCCTTCGCCGAGCGGAAGCGCGCCGGCACGTCCGCGAGGATGCCCTGGGGCAGCCTCTCCAGCAGCCCCTCCTTCTGGAGCAGGCCGAGCGCCCCGGCGTCTTGGGAGAAGAAGACGTCCGCGGGGCTGGCGTCGCCCTCCTCGACGATCGTGGTCGCCAGCTCCGGCGTCTCGCCGTAGCGAACCTCGATCTCGACGCCCGACTCGTCGCCGTAGTCCTGGAGCAGCTCGCCGACGAGCTCCTCGTCGCGGCCGGAGTAGATCGTCAGCTTGTCGTCGTCGGAGCCGCAGCCGACGGGGAGGAGGAGGGCGGCGGCGACGGCCGCCAGGGTGGTCTTGGTCATTCGCATAGCGCGTTAGGCTAGCCTAATTAGGCTCCCCGAAGCCCGCTCGGCATGCGGGTTGCGCCATCCTGTGACGTCGGTCACGGCCGGCATCGGTAACGACCTCGCACCCGTTAGAATCGATATCCGACCGTCACGAGCGGATTTGACCCCGAGCAACAGGATCTGATGGCCTCCACTGACAAGACGCGTATCGCCAAGCCCAGCCCGATCGTCGAGGACGATCAGGGTCAGCTGGTCGCGAAGAAGGGCGTCTCGCGCGAGGTGATCCAGGAGCTCTCGAAGATCAAGGGCGAGCCCGATTGGATGGCCGAGCTGCGGCTGAAGTCCTTCGACATCTTCGAGCGCAAGCCGATCCCGACCTGGGGCGTCGACCTGTCCGACCTCGACCTCGACGAGCTGGTGCTCTACAGCCCGCCCGAGGCCGGCCGCTTCAACTCCTGGGACGACGTGCCCGCCGAGATGAAGCAGACCTACGAGGACCTCGGCATCCCGCAGGCCGAGCGCGAGCACCTCGCCGGCGTCGTCGGCGTCTGGCGCCAGGAGCCCGTCTACGAGGGGCTCAAGCAGGAGTACGCCGACATGGGGATCCTCTTCTGCTCGATGGACACCGCGATCACCGAGTACCCCGAGCTGGTGCAGGAGTACTTCATGAAGAAGTGCGTCCCGCCGCAGGACAACAAGTTCTCGGCGCTGCACGGCGCGGTCTGGTCCGGCGGCTCGTTCCTCTACGTCCCCAAGGGCGTCAAGGTCGACCTGCCGCTGCAGGCCTACTTCCGCATGGAGGGCGCCAACGAGGGCACCTTCGAGCACACGCTGATCATCGCCGACGAGGGCTCCGAGGTGAACTACATCGAGGGCTGCACGGCGCAGACCTACAGCGTCAACTCGATGCACTCCGCGGTCGTCGAGATCTTCGTCAAGGAGGGCGCCAAGGCGCGCTACACGACCGTCCAGAACTGGTCGAAGGACGTCTTCAACCTCAACACCAAGCGGGCGATCGTCGAGGCCGAGGGCACCGTCGAGTGGGTCGGCGGCTCGATGGGCGCCAAGAAGGTGATGCTCTACCCCGGCTCGTTCCTGATGGGCGAGTACGCGCGCGCCGACCACCTCAACGTCGGCGTCGCGAGCGGCGACGTCTGGAAGGACACCGGCGCGAAGGTCGTCCACCTGGCGCCGAACACCACCTCGAACATCCTCGCCAAGTCGATCTCCAAGGACGGCGGGATCATGGGCTACCGCGGCCTCGTCCGCATGGGCCACAACTCGCAGGGCTCGAAGGCGCGCGTCCAGTGCGACGGCCTGATGATGGACCCGTACTCGCGCTCCGACACCTGGCCCGACATCCAGATCCAGAACCCACACGTCACGGTCGCCCACGAGGCGGTCGTCGGCAAGATCTCCGACGAGCAGATGTTCTACCTCCAGTCGCGCGGCCTCACCGAGGAGGAGGCCGCCGCGATGATCGTCAACGGCTTCATCGAGCCAGTGACCAAGGAGCTGCCGATGGAGTACGCCGTCGAGCTGAACCGCCTGATCCAACTCGAGATGGTCGGCAGCATCGGCTAGCGCCGCTTGAAACGCTCGCTGCGAGGACTCGCGTGCGACGTTTCAGCTTTCGATGTACTTATTGGTGTTCAGCCCCTGGACATGATCTCCTCGTGCCCGTATCCAGTCGGGCGACGTGCGGTTCGATTGGGACAGCCACAACGAGGGTCACGTCCTTCGGCACGGCGTGACCCCGTGGGAGGCGGAGGACGCTCTTAGTGACCCCCGCGGTCTTGGAGGGAGTGCGAAGCGTGTCAATGGCGAAAAGCGCTGGGCGGTGCTCGGCGCCACGCGGTCCGGCCGAATCCTCTTCGTCGTCTTTGCGGGTAAGCACCAGCGATCGCTACGTGTCGTGACTGCGATCGACGCATCGGACCAACAGAGGCGGCGCTATCGTCGGAGAGGCAAATGAGCTCTCCCGACAAGCAGCCGCGGATCGCCGTCGAAGATTTTGACGACGTGCCTGACTTCGCGTCAGAGGCGGAGGAGGCCGAGTACTGGGCGACGCATGAGCTTGCGGGCGCCGCCTTGGAGCAAATGCGTCCGCTAGACGAAGTGCTTCCCTCCGTCGCCCGGCGCCATCTCCGTGACGTTGGTTAGCTGAACCTACTCGGGCCAGGAGGCGTCGCCGGTGAGGGCGCCGCGCATGACCTTGAGGCTGAGCAGGGCGCACTTGCGGCGGGTGGGGGAGATGTCGATGCCGAGCAGGTCGACGACCCAGTCGGCGCCGAGGGCGGCGACCTCGTCGGCCTTCATGCCGATGATCTCCTCGCTGGCGATCGAGGCGGAGGCCTGCGAGATCGCGCAGCCCTGGCCGTGGAAGCGCAGATCGGCGATCGTGCCCTCGTCGTCGACGATCAGGTGGACGCCGAGCTCGTCGCCGCAGAGCGGGTTGTGGTCGTGGGCCTCGAGGTCGTGCGGGTCCAGCGTCCCGAAGTTGCGCGGGTTCTTGTAGTGGTCGAGGATGTAGTCGCGGTAGAGGGCGTCCATCAGAGCGCGAAGACCTCGCGGGCGGTCTGGAGGGCCGCGATCAGGCGGTCGACGTCGTCGTGGGTGTTGTAGACGTGGAAGCTGGCGCGGGCGGTGGCGGGGACGCCCATCTCGCGCATCAGCGGCTGGGCGCAGTGGTGGCCGGCGCGAATGCAGACGTGCTCGCGGTCGCAGATCTCGGCGAGGTCGTGGGGGTGGATGCCCTTCAGCTCGAGCGAGACGACGCCGCCGCGCAGGTCCGGGTCCACGGGTCCGAAGGCGCGCAGGCCCTCGACGTCCTCGAGCCGGTCGAGCGTGTAGGCGGTCAGGTCGCGCTCGTGGGCGCGCACGGCGTCCATGCCGATCGCGGCGAGGTAGTCGATCGCCGCGCCGAGCCCGACGCCCTCGGCGATCGGCGACGTGCCGGCCTCGAACTTCCACGGCAGGTCGTTCCAGGTCGAGGAGTCGAAGCCGACCGAGGCGATCATGTCGCCGCCGCCGAGGAACGGCCGCATCGCCTCGAGGATCTCGCGACGGCCGTGCAGCACCCCGATGCCGGTCGGCCCGAGCGCCTTGTGGCCGGTCCAGGCGTAGAAGTCGGCGCCGATCTCCGGCAGGTCGACCGGCATCTGCGGGACCGCCTGGGAGCCGTCGATCAACGAGGTAGCGCCGGCCGCGCGCGCCCGCGCCGCGATCTCGGCGACCGGGTTGATCGTCCCGAGCACGTTCGACACGTGCGCGACCGAGACCATCTTCACGCGACCGCTCGCGAGCGCGGCGTCGAGCTCGTCGAGCGAGAGCTGCCCGTCCTCGGAGACGTGCAGGTAGCGCAGCTTCGCGCCACGGTCCTGGCACAGCAGCTGCCAGGGCACGATGTTCGAGTGGTGCTCCATGTGGGTGATCAGCACCTCGTCGCCCGGACCGACGTTGTCGCGGCCCCAGGCGTACGCGACCAGATTGATCGCCTCGGTGGCGTTGCGGGTGAAGATCGTCGTCGCCGTCTCGCCGCCGACGAACGCGGCGATCCGCTCGCGGGCGCCCTCGAAGAGGTCGGTCGCCTCCTGCGCCAGCTCGTAGACGCCGCGGTGGACGTTGGCGTTCGAGCGCCGGTAGTAGGAGTCGATCGCCGCGATCACCGACTCCGGCTTCTGCGACGTCGCGGCGGAGTCGAGGTAGGCGATCGGCACGCCGTCGCGCTCGCGCGTGAGGATCGGGAAGTCGGCCCGGACGCCGGTCAGCGGCTTCGTCGCGGAGACCGGCACGTTCACGCCTCCTGCGGCGCCTCCGCGCGCGCCCCGATGAACTCGGCGACCTGGTCCTCGGCGGCGAGCAGCTTCTCGCCGATCCGCCGCCGCACGAGCGTCTCCAGGCCCGGGTCGTCGAGCCGCTGGACGACCTCCTCGAAGTAGCCCTCGACGAGCGTGCGGACCGCGTCGGCGCGCGAGATCCCGCGGGTCATCATGTAGAAGATCTGCGCCTCGTCGAGCTCGCCGACGGTGCCGCCGTGCGATGCCGAGACGTTGTCGGTCTCGACGATCAGCGACGGGATCGCGTCGCCCTTCGCTCGCTGCGAGAGCAGCATCTGATGGGTCTGGAGGTAGGTGTGGGTCTCCTGCGCGTTCGGGACGATGTGGATCAGGCCCTCGTAGGACGCCCGCGAGTCGCCCGTCAGCGCGCCCTTCCAGACGGTGTCGCCGGCGGTGTGCCCGGCCTCGTGCTTGTCGGTCGTGAACAGGTCGAGGTGCTCGTCGCGCTCGGTGAAGTAGAGGCCGGTGTGGCGCATGTCCGAGCCCTGCTCGGCAGTGACGATGTCGAGCGTGTGCTTGGTCAGCCGGCCGCCGAGGTGCACCGGGACCCAGCTCACGAAGGCGTCGCGGGCGATCTCGACGCGCTTGGTCGAGATGTCATGGACATCGCCGCGGCCCCAGTCGTGGAAGTGGGCGAGCTTGACGCGCGCCCCCGGCCGCGCGTAGAGCTCGAAGCCGCCTGCGTGCAGCGCCTGGCCCTCGAAGTCCTCGCCGAGGCAGTACTCGCGGATCGCGCATTCGGCGTTCTCGCCGACGATCGCCAGCGTGTGGGCGTACTGCGCGGTGCCCGGCTCGTCGATCACGTAGACGCTCTGGATCGGCCGCTCGAGCCGCACGTTCGCCGGCACGTGGACGAACACGCCCCCGGTCCAGAAGGCAGCCGCGGCGGCCGGGAACTTGCCCTCGGCCTCGGAGAGCCGGCGCATGTACCACTCGCGCACGAGGTCGCCGTGCTCCTCGACCGCCTGCTCGAGGGAGGTGACGATCACCCCCTGCGCGACGAGATCCGCGTCGACGTGGAGGTGGATCGTGCTCGCGCCGCGCTGGACGATCAGCGCGCCGGGCTCGCCGTCGAGCGCGTCGCGCGCGACGGCGGGCAGCTCGTCGGCCGAGCCGACGGCCTCGTAGCGGCGCGGCTCGAGCGCGTCGAGGTCGAGCTTGCGCAGCGTCGTCGTCCAGAAGCCCGAGCGGCGCCAGGTCGGCACCGGCTCGCGCTCGTAAACCTCGAGCGCCGCCTGGCGGCGCTCCTCGAGCCAGGAGGCGCTAGCCGGCATCGGCGGCCGCCACCTCCTCGCGGATCAGCTCGTAGCCCGTCTCCTCGAGCTGGTCGGCCAGCTCCGCCCCGCCCTCGCGGACGATCCGCCCGTCGAGCATGATGTGGACGAACTGCGGCTTGACGTAGTCGAGGATGCGCGTGTAGTGGGTGATGATCAGCGACCCCATGTCCGGGCCGCGCAGTGCGTTGACGCCGTCGGAGACGATGCGCAGGGCGTCGATGTCGAGGCCGGAGTCGGTCTCGTCGAGCACCGCGATCTCCGGCCGCAGCATCGCGAGCTGGAGGATCTCGGCGCGCTTCTTCTCACCGCCGGAGAAGCCCTCGTTGAGATAGCGGCTGGTGAACGCACGGTCGATCTTGAGGATCTCCATGTTCTCGCCGAGCAGCTTGCCGAACTCCTTGACCTTGATCGGCTCCTCGCGCTTGGCGTTGACCGCCATCCGCAGGAAGTTCGCGACCGACACGCCCGGGATCGTCGCCGGGTACTGGAAGGCCATGAACAGGCCGGCGCGCGCCCGCTCGTCGGGGTCGGCCTCGGTGATGTCCTCGCCGTTGAAGAGGATCTTGCCCTCGGTGACCTCGTAGTTGGGGTTGCCCATGATCGTGTTCGCGAGGGTGGACTTGCCGGAGCCGTTGGGCCCCATCAGCGCGTGCGTCTCGCCCTTACTCACGGTCAGGTCGAGTCCGCGCAGGATCTCGCGCTCCTCGATGCGTACGTGCAGGTTCTGGATCTCCAAGCTCATGCCGTGGCCTTCTCCATGCCCTTCGCTGTCGTTGTCGGCCGAACGAGGTCGGCCAGTGTCATCTCTCTCAGTGTTCGCACGATCGATCCCTGCACCCGCGTCCACAGCAGCTTCGTGGGACACGGGTCGTGGCCCGGCTCGCCGTCGCGTGCGCAGACGAGCACCCCGTCGGAGCCCTCGGAGATGCACTCGATCGGCGCGATCTCGCCCTCGAGCGCCTGCACCACCTCGGCCATCGTGATGCTCTCGGCGGGTCGCGCCAGAGAGTACCCGCCGCGCGCGCCGCGCCTGCTCTCGACCAGCTCGGCGCGGCGCAGCCGCGCGGCCAGGTGCTCGAGGTAGGCGAGCGGCAGCCCCTCCGCCTCGGCGATCGCCGAGAGGGAGATCGGAGTCGCGGCGAGCGCGTCGTCGCCGCTGTCGACCGCCGCGCGGGCGAGGTGCGCGAGCACGCGAATGCCGTACTCGGCCTTCGTCGAGAACATCATGGCGTCGGTCCTCGGGAATCCATACCTGCGAGCTAGGATAACGAGGGCAGCGCGGCGTCAGCGTCCGGCGGCGAGCAGGCGCAGATCGTGCGCCAGGCGCTCCGGCGTCACCTCGCCGAGCGGATATCCGACCCGCTGCACGCCGTGCGGGTCGACGAGCACGATCCGCGCGCTGTGGTCGAGGTCGTCGAGCTGCGGCTGGACGCCGTATCCGCGCCAGACCCGCCGCAGCTCGCCGCGTGAGCCGAGCACGAAGCGGATCCGCCCGGTCATCCGCTGCTTCGAGAGGAACGCGCGTGCGCTCTCCGCCGTGTCGTTGGCCGGATCGACCGAGATCGCCAAGGCCGGCACGTCCTCGCCCAGCTCCTCGAGCGCGCCCTTGATCTGCTGCGCCTGCGCGGGACAGGTGTCGTCGCAGTTCGAGTAGAGGAACGTCACGATCGCCGGCCTGCCGCGCAAATCCGCCATTCGCACCCGCGCGCCCTCCTCGTCCTCGAGCCCGATCTCAGGCGCCCGCAGCCCCGGCGGCAGCACCGAGCCCTCGAAGCGCTCGCCCACCGTCGACGCGCCACCGGACGAGCCCCCATCGGCGGCCAACGCCACCGAGACCACCGCGGCGACGGCGACCACCACCAACGCGATCAGAACCCGCGGATTCACCGCTCCGCAGGGTAGAGGCAGAGGACTCAGCGGAGAAGTAGAGGGCTCAGCGGAGGCGCGCAGCCGGACCGGTCCCACCGCGACGCCCCACAACTCGCTGGAGCGAGGTCCGGCGAGCACCGCAGCTATGGCTCAGCGGAGGCGCGCAGCCGGACCGGTCCCACCGCGACGCCCCACAACTCGCTGGAGCGAGGTCCGGCGAGCACCGCAGCTATGGCTCAGCGGAGGCGCGCAGCCGGACCGGTCCCACCGCGACGCCCCACAACTCGCTGGAGCGAGGTCCGGCGAGCACCGCAGCTATGGCTCAGCGGAGGCGCGCAGCCGGACCGGTCCCACCGCGACGCCCCACAACTCGCTGGAGCGAGGTCCGGCGAGCACCGCAGCTAGGGACTACGGCTCGACGAGGCCGCGGCGGATCGCGTAGCGCGCCAGCTCGACCCGGTCGCGCATGCCGAGCTTCGCCAGCACGTTGCCGCGGTGGGACTCGACCGTCTTCTCCGAGACCTTCAGCGCCTCCGCGATCTGCCGGTTCGTGCGCGCCTCGGCGATCAGCTTGACGACCTCGAGCTCGCGCGCGGTCAGCTCCTCGCGACGCGACTCCGGGTCCTCCTCGAGCCAGCGGCGCATCAGCGCCTGCTGCGTCGAGGAGGAGACGAACGTCCGTCCGCTCGCGACCGTGCGGATCGCCTCGATCAGGTCCGAGTCGGCGGCCCGCTTCGGCACGTAGCCGAGAGCCCCCGCGTCGAGGGCGTCGAAGAAGTAGCGCTCCTCCTCGTGCATCGACAGCATCAGCAGGCCGATCGACGCGTCGTGTGCCTGGAGCTGGCGCGCCGCCTGCAGACCGGTGAGGCCGGGCATCGACACGTCGAGCACCGCCACGTCCGGGCGCTCGGCGAGCGCGAGCTCGACGGCGGCGAGGCCGTCGGCGGCCTCGCCGATCACGCGCATGTCGGACTGGCGCTCGATCAGCATCGCCAGGCCGGACCGGACCACTCCGTGGTCGTCGGCGATCGAGACGCGGATCACGGCAGCCTCAGCGTCAGCTCGGTTCCGGCGCCACGCGCGGAACGCAGGTCGAGCGAGCCGCCGGCGAGGCGGGCGCGCTCGGCCATGCCGGCGAGCCCAAGCCCGCCGCCGCGGCTGGTCAGCGGGTCGAAGCCGCCGCCGTCGTCGCGCACCCGCAGCTCGACGCCGTCGCCGGAGGCGTCGAGCTCCACGTCGACGCGTCCCGGTCGCGCATGCTGCCCGGCGTTCGAAAGCGCCTCCTGCGCGACGCGGTAGACGACCGTCTGAGTCTCCTCGCTGAGGTTGCTCGGGTCGCCGCGCAGCTCGACCCGGGCGTCCACGCCCGTGCGGTCGGCGAACCCGCGCACCTGCGCCTCCACCGCCGCGCCGAGACCGTGGTCGTCGAGCGCCGTGGGACGCAGCTGACGCGCCAGGCGCAGCAGCTCGTCCATCGCCTGGCCGGTCAGTCGCTTCAGCTCGGCGACCTGCTCGCTCTTGTCCGGCGGCGTGTCCTGGGCGAGCGCCTCGAGCCTCAGCAGCACCCCGGTGAGCGCCTGGTTGACCTCGTCGTGGAGGTCGCGCGCGATGCGCCGACGCTCCTCCTCCTGCGCCCGCAGGACGAGCTGGCCCGACCGCCGCCGCTCCTCGTCCATCCGCCGCAGCAGGCGCTGGAAGGACGATCCGAGGCGGTCGATCTCGTCGACCGGGTCGTCGCTGAGCTCGAACGTGGCGGGCTCCGCGGGATCGATCGCCTCGATGCGCTCGACCAGGCGCTCGAGCGGGTCGAAGCGCCGCTGCAGCATCCAGAGGTTGACGCACAGCGTCAGGACGATCGCGAGAACGAGGATCAGGAACTGCCAGCGCTGCTCGCCGACCGAGATGTCGAGACCGGCGGCGACGCTCGCGGCGAAGAGCGTCAACGTGACCAGGACGGCGTTCGCGGCGACCACCTGGCCGATCAGGGAGTCCGCGCGCCTTCTCATCCTTGGTCTCGACATCGGTCGCCTGTGGGCCCGCGACAAGATGGGGTCCAGACCCCATATCGGCAGACGCGGCCGTGGACGACAATCTGGGATAGAAGCTTCCGGCTCCAGGCCGACGAGCTTCCGCAAGCAGTGTCTGGGTTTGAGCTCCGGGGCGTCCACATGGGCGCCCCGGCTGCTTTCGGGGACACGCTATCCTTTGTGAAGCATTGCGACGTGGAGCCGTTTCGCGGCTGTTGCGTAGAATGTGGCGGAAGCTGACCGACTTTTAGGAGTTTCAGATGCCCAGCGGCGCTGAGCTGATCAGGCAGGCAAAGGAGCAGATCACCGAGGTGGACCCGCGCGAGGTCCACGAGCTGCTGGGCAACGGCCACCGCAACGGGACCGTGCTCGTCGACGTGCGCGAGCAGCACGAGTTCGAGGAGGCCCACCTGCCGGGCGCCGTTCACGTGCCGCGCGGGCACCTCGAGTCGCGCATCGAGGGCGCCGCCGGCGACAAGTCGGCGCGCGTGATCCTCTACTGCGCGTCCGGCAGTCGCTCCGCGCTCGCCGCCAAGACGCTCGCCGACGAGCTCGGCTACGAGCACGCCGAGTCGATGACCGGCGGCATCACGCTCTGGAAGGACCGCGGCTACGAGGTCGACGTGCCGCGCCGGCTGACCGACGAGCAGCGCGAGCGCTACTCGCGCCACCTGCTCGTGCCGGAGATCGGCCTCGAGGGCCAGCTGAAGCTGCTCGACGCGAAGGTGCTGCTGCTTGGAGCCGGCGGCCTCGGCGCCCCGGCCGCCTTCTACCTCGCCGCGGCCGGCGTCGGCACGCTGGGCATCGTCGACGACGACGTCGTCGACCTGTCGAACCTCCAGCGCCAGATCGTCCACACCGTCGACCGCGTCGGCATGCCGAAGGTCGACTCGGCCGAGCAGGCGATCCACGCGCTCAACCCGGGCGTCGACGTCGTGAAGTACGAGACCCGCCTCGACGCCTCCAACATCATGGAGATCGTCGAGGGCTACGACGTGATCGTCGACGGCGTCGACAACTTCCCGACGCGCTACCTGCTCAACGACGCCAGCGTGCGCCTGAAGATCCCGGTGGTGTCGGCGTCGATCCTCGGCTTCGACGGCCAGCTCTCGGTCTTCGCTCCCTACGACGGCCCCTGCTACCGCTGCCTCTATCCGACCCCGCCGCCCGCCGAGCTGGCGCCGTCGTGCGGGGCCAACGGCGTGCTCGGCGCGCTGCCGGGGATCATGGGCGTCCTGCAGGCGATCGAGGTCGTCAAGCTGATCACCGGCTCCGGCGAGCCGATGATCGGGCGGCTGCTGCTCTACGAGGCGCTCAGCACCAGCTTCACCGACCTCAAGGTCCGCCGCGACCCCGACTGCCCGATCTGCTCGCGCGATCCGGAGTCGATCTCCGACGACGAGATGGGCGTCTTCCCGGATTACGAGCAGTTCTGCGCGGCGGCCGGTTGAGACGGCTGCAAACCGTCGCCTGGCGGCGTCATCGGGAGCCTCGCGGGCTGGCGCCCGCCACGGCCCCCTCTTCCTTGCCATGCTCGGTTTTCGCTCGTCTCAACCGGCCGCCAAGGTCGGATAGGCTTCCCGCGCGATGAGCACGATCAGGATCCCACCGGTGCTGCGGCCCTCGACGGGCGGGGAGCGCGAGGTCAGCGCGGACGGGTCGAACGTCGGCGAGGTCCTGCGGGCGCTCGCCACGCAGCATCCCGCCACCGAGAGCCAGCTGTTCGGCGAGGACGGGGCGCTCAACCGCTACGTCAACGTCTACCTCAACGATGAGGACGTGCGGGTGCTTGACGGCCTCGACACCGACGTCAAGGAGGGCGACACGCTTGTCATCCTCCCGGCGATGGCCGGCGGCTGACGGCTGCCGCCCTCGCGGCTTGCTGCTTGGCAGACTCCCGGTTCTCGCCGTCAGGGGTGCTGGCGGATCCATTTGGCCCGATTCGCTCGGATCAGCGGGCTAATCCAAATGAGATCCAAAGACCTCCAAAGGGTTGGATATTTGCTATCGTCCAAATCCTTGGATGTCTTTGGATCTCATTTGGATTTCGTGTGCGCGTAGCTCCAGCACCTACATTCGACGAGGTTCTGCGCGCGTTCACGGGCAAGAGCGAGCGCTTGATCCAAATCATGCGGCGAGCCATTTCCGAGCCAGGGGACGGCTACGTCCACTGGGACACACTTCGCCACCGCGATCCGCCAGACGGATTGACGCATGAGGAGTGGTGGTTCCTACTCAAGTGGACGCGCCGCCAGCTACTTCGAAACCTTCCGCTGACCGACGCGCAGGGAGAGCACTTCGTGTACGGCATGCCGGATGCGGTTCAGCGTGCCTTGCACCAGGTCGATCAGAGGTGCAGCGGCGAGATCGCGATGCCGGAGGTCGTCACGGCAGATGACCAGGCACGCCACCACTACCTCGTCAACTCGCTGATGGAGGAGGCGATTCGGTCGAGTCAATTGGAGGGTGCGACCACCTCCCGCCGCGTAGCCAAGGATCTCCTGCGGTCGGGACGCGAGCCCAAGGACCGCAGCGAGCGCATGATCCTCAACAACTACTCGGCGCTGCGTTTCATGCGGGACGTCGGCGACGAGCTGAGCACCGAGACGATTCTCGAGCTGCATCGCATCGTCACCGACGGGACGCTGGACGACCCAAGCGCTGCTGGGCGCTTGCAAACGCCAGATGAGGACCGCGTCGCTGTGTTCGATCGGGCTTCGCGGCGGGTCCTTCACAAGCCACCGCCGGCCGAGCTGCTTCCCGAGCGTCTGCAGGCGCTGTGTGACTTTGCGAACGCCGACGGCGACTCGGACCCGTTCATCCACCCAGTGCTCCGGGCGGTACTGCTGCACTTCTGGCTGGCCTACGACCATCCTTTCGAGGACGGCAATGGCCGGACGGCGCGGGCCTTGTTCTACTGGTACATGCGGACGCGTGGGTACTGGCTCGTCGAGTATCTGTCCGTCTCGCGCATCCTGGCTCACGCTCCGGCGAAATACGCCAGGGCGTTCCTCTACACGGAGACGGACGAGCGGGACACGACCTACTTCATTCGCTACCAGCTGAGGGTCATAGAGCGCGCCATAGGGGAGCTCCACGAGTACTTGAACCGGAAGGTTCAGGAGATTCGGGAGGTCGAGCGACTGATGAAGGCGGACTCGGAGCAGTTCAACCACCGCCAGCTGGCGCTTCTCAGCCACGCCGTTCGTAATCCGGGCTACGAGTACACCTTCCACTCGCACTCGTCTAGCCATACCGTGACGCACGAGACGGCCCGGAACGACCTCGTGCCGTTGGTAGACATGGGCCTGCTGGAGCGGCGGCGTATGGGACGCCAATACCGCTTCACTCCCCACCCCGAGCTCGCGCAGCGGCTCAAGAGGGCCGCTTAGCGCTCGGGCGCTTGTCCGGCGCTACACTTTTTGAAGTAATGACGGAGGGGCTACAGAACCGGCCTTGCGGGGGGCGCTACGGGGACGTCATCGAGGCGATCGGCAACACGCCGCTGGTCGAGCTCAAGCGCCTGTCGCCGAAGCCGGGCGTGCGGATCTACGCCAAGCTCGAGTCCTACAACCCGACCGGGTCGGTGAAGGACCGCGTCGCGCGCGGCCTGATCGAGGACGCGGAGTCCAAGGGCGCGATCGAGCCCGGCCAGACGATCCTCGAGCCGACCTCCGGCAACACCGGCATCTCGCTGGCGATGATCTGCAAGCGCAAGGGCTATCCGCTGAAGGTCGTGATGCCCGACAACGTGACCGAGGAGCGCACCCAGCTCCTGCGCATGTACGGCGCCGAGATCGTCTACTCGCCCGGCGCGCAGGGATCCAACGGGGCGGTCGCGCTGGCGCTCGAGATCGCCGAGGGCGACTCGTCGTACTACATGCCCTACCAGTACGGCAACCAGGCCAATCCCGACTCCCACTACAACGGCACCGCCGTCGAGATCCTCGAGGAGCTCGACGAGGTGGCCGCGTTCGTCGCCGGGCTCGGCACCGGCGGAACGCTGATGGGCAACGGGCGCCGCCTGAAGGAGCGGGATCCGGACACGCTGGTCGTCGCCGCCGAGCCGCTGCAGGGCGAGCTGGTGCAGGGCCTGCGCTCGCTCGACGACGGCTTCATCCCGCCGATCATCGACCTGTCGCTGATCGACCGCAAGATCTTCGTCTCGAACCGCGACTCGGTCGTCTGGACCAAGCGCCTGCTCGAGGAGGAGGGGCTGTTCGCCGGCGTGTCGAGCGGCGCGATCGCGGCCATCGCCGTGCGGATCGCCGGCGAGCTCGACGAGGGCAACGTCGTCTTCGTCGTCGCCGACGACGGCTGGAAGTACCTCAGCTCCGGCGTCTACTCCAAGCCGATCGAGCAGCTCGAGGCCGAGGGCGTGCTCGACTCGGCGTCCTTCTGGTAGCCGCGGCCTACTGGCGGACGGTGCGCGTCGGCTCGGCGGACTCGCCGTCCGGCTCGCCGATCCCCGCATCGCCCTGCACGTCGTCGGCGTCGGGCAGGTCGTCGTCGGGCAGGTCGTCGTCGTAGGGAGGGCCCTGGTCGACGACGGTCGCCGGATCGACTGGCAGGCCCCCCGGATCGTCACGGCGCGGCGAGGGCGCCTCGACCGCGTCGTCATCGTCACCGCCGTACCCCTGCAGCGAGTCGCGCAGCTCGCGCATCCCGCGCCCCAGCGAGCGAGCGGTCTCGGGAAGCCGGGACGGGCCGAGCACCAGCAGGGCGATCACGAGGATCACCACCAGCTCCATCGGCGAGGGGGACATGAAGGCCATGTCCCCCTCCAGGCTACCCGTCCTCGACCTCGATCGTTCCGGTCATCTTCGAGTGGAACGTGCATCTGAAGTCGTACTTGGCGGGCACGTCGAAGACCACCCTCTGCAGCTCCCCGGGGACGAGCGCATGGGTCGCGAAGCCCTTCGCGGTGGCGTGGGCTACCTCCGACCCGTCGTGCGCCGTCGGTCCCGGTTGCGGCGAGACGTCGATCTTCGCGCGCGACTCGTCCTCGGCCGAGTGCGGGAGCTCCTTCGAGCGGTTGACGAAGGTCACCTCGTCGCCGGCCTCGAGCTTCAGGTCCGAGGGCTCGAACCCGGCGTCGGAGATCACGACCTTCAACGGCTCGGCATCGGATCCGTCGTCACCGCACCCGGCGAAGACGACCGCCGCTACGGCTGCCGTGACGACACCGATCCACATGCCCCGTCGAGCCCTCATCCGTCGTCCTCCTCCGTGTCGACGACCTCGACGACGCCCCTCATCCTGTCGTTGAGCGAGGAATGGAACCTGTACCTGCCGGGCGTGTCGAACTCGACCGAGTCGGCCTCGCCCGGCTGAAGCGTGTGCAGGTCGAACACGTTGCGCTCGTCGAGATCGCGCCGATCCGTCGCAAAGAAGCCGGCGCCGTCCGTCTCCGCGGTGTTCGCGGTTTGGCTGCCGTTGACCCAGGTCACGCGGCCTCCGACCTCGATGCGGACCTCGGCCGGGCGGTAGGTGGAGTCGGTCATGACGATGGTGGCCTTCGGCGACGCGTCGTCCTGGACCGCGCTGCTGTCGTCACCGCCGCAGCCGGGCGCCAGCAGGACAGCGCAGGCCAACGCCCACGGCCAATTCATCCACACCCCTCGACGACCGTCGATCCCTCCGACCATCCGGTCGCTCGCCTCCCTCCATCGCGAAGCAGCAGACGGCACCATCATAGTCGCACCGCGCCGCCGCGCGCCGGTTCGCCGGGCTGGGCTCGCACGTCCCTTACCCTGGGCGGATGCGGATGACCGGCGCTCAGCGGGACGGGTTGATCGCGCACGCGCGCGAAGAGGCTCCGAACGAGTGCTGCGGCTATCTGCGCGGACGCGAGGGGCGCGTCGAGGAGATGTTCCGGGCGCAGAATCCGCGCCGCTCGCCGTACGGCTACGAGCTGGATCCCAAGAGCCTGCTGGCCGCCAACGAGCTCGACGACCAGGGCTACGACGTCGCGATCTACCACTCGCATCCACGCAGTCCCGCCGAGCCGTCGCAGACCGACATCAACCTCGCGACCTACCCTCACTGGACCTACCTGATCGTCTCGCTCGCCGACGAGCCGCACGTCCGCGCCTGGCGGATCTTCGACGGGCGCGTCGAGGAGGAGGAGATCGAGGTCGATGGCTGACCTCCCTCGACCTGGGGAGGGCGAGCCGGAGCGGGTCGAGCCGGCCCGCGACGAGGCTCACGAGCGGGCGCGCAAGGTCGACCCGGCCTATGCCGAGGGTGAGCTGGTGCGCGTCGGGGGTGCTTGGAACCAGGCGGAGGCCGAGCTGATCCAGGGCATGCTGCTCGAGCACGGCGTGCCGAGCGTGCTGCGCCGCACCGCCGGCTTCGACGTGCCGGACTTCCTGGCCGGGGGCCCGCGCGGCGTCTTCGTGCCCGCGGCGGGCGCCGAGACGGCGCGCGAGCTGCTGCGCGCCGTCGACGCCGCGCCAGAGAGCGATCCGGAGACCGCGCCGCCCGCCGGCGATGGCGGGGCCGTGCGCGGCGACGGCCGGCCCTCCGAGCTGCGGCGCGCGCTGTGGATCGCACTGGCGGTGCTGCTCGCCGCGGGCGCCGCGGCGCTACTCGCGTGGCTGGCGCTGCAGGGATCGGCGTGACCGAGGCCCGGTAGCCTTCGCCGCCGATGGACTTCGCCCCGTCCGACCGCGTCGCCGAGCTGTGCGAGCGCGTCCGAGCCTTCATGGCCGACCACGTGATGCCCGTCGAGGAGGAGGCGATGCGGGCGCTCGACGAGGAGGTCCGGCCCGGCGTCGCCTACCCGGCGATCCTCGTCGAGCTGCGCGAGCGGGCCCGGGCCGACGGCCTCTGGAACCTGTTCATGCCGGACGAGGAGCACGGCCCGGGGCTGACGCACTGGGAGTACGGGCTGCTCTGCGAGGAGATGGGCCGTTCCCCGGTCGCGCCGATGGTCTTCAACTGCTCGGCGCCGGACACCGGGAACATGGAGATCCTCGCCGAGTACGGCACGCCCGAGCAGCGCAAGCGCTGGCTGCGCCCACTGCTCGGCGACCACGTCCGCAGCTGCTTCTCGATGACCGAGCCGGAGACGGCCGGCTCGGACCCGACCGGCTTGGCGGCGAGGGCGGTCCTCGACGGCGACGACTGGGTGATCGACGGGCACAAGTGGTTCACCTCCGGCTACAACGGCGCGGACGTCGCGATCGCGATGGTCGTGACCGACCCAGACGCAGCTCCCCACCGCCGCGCGAGCATGATCCTCGTACCGGTCGACACGCCGGGCTTCACCGGCGTCCGCCCGGTTCCGGTGATGGGCCACAGCGCGGGCCCCGGCCACTGGGAGGTCACCTACGAGGGCGTCAGAGTGCCGCGGGCAAACCTGCTCGGCCCGCGCGGCGAGGGCTTCGCGATCGCCCAGGCCCGCCTCGGGCCCGGTCGCATCCACCACTGCATGCGCGCCATCGGATCGGCCGAGCGCGCCTTCGAGCTGATGTGCGAGCGCGCCAACCTGCGCCACGCGTTCGGGGAGCCGCTCGCCCAGAAGCAGTTCGTCCAGGAGTTCGTCGCGACCTCGCGGATCGAGATCGACGCCGCGCGCCTGATGGTCCTGCACGCCGCCTGGAAGATGGACACCGAGGGCAAGCGCGCCGCGCGCCAGGAGATATCGATGATCAAGGTCGTGGCCGCCCAGATGCACCAGGCCGTCTGCGATCGCGCGATGCAGGTGCACGGCGCGCTCGGCATGTCGGACGACCTCCCGCTCGCGCTGATGTGGCGCCAGGGGCGTTGGCTGCGCGTCGCCGACGGCCCCGACGAGGTCCACAAGCAGTCGATCGCGCGCCGTGAGCTCAGCCGCTTCAAGCAAACAGAGACAGTGGAGGCATGACCAGACCGATGGCAGTCGCACCGCCCCCAACCAGCCCGGCCGACCATGGCCTGACCGACGAGCAGCGCGACTTCGCCGCGGCGATCCGCGACTTCTGCGCGCGCGAGTGCACGCCGGAGAAGCTCTCCCAGCTCACCGACGGCGGCAGGGATCCGCACAACCACGACGTCGCGGCGCGGATGGCCGAGCTCGGCTGGTACGGGCTGACGATCCCGGAGGAGTACGGGGGGTCGGGTGGCAGCTTCCTCGACGCGACGCTGTTCCTCGAGGAGATCGCCCGCGGGCAGGCGCCGATCGGCGCCTACGGCGTGACGCTGATCTGCGTCGGAGCGCTCAACCGCTTCGGCACCGAGGAGCAGAAGCGCGACCTGCTCGGACGCATGGCGAAGGGCGGGACGCTGGCGATCGCGATGTCCGAGCCGGACGCCGGCTCGGACGTGGCGGCGCTGAAGTGCCGCGCCCGCCGCGACGGCGACGAGTGGGTGCTGAACGGCTCGAAGATGTGGTGCTCCTTCGCCCACAAGGCCAGCCACGTGCTGATCGTCTGCCGCACCGGCGAGGGCAGCGAGCGCCACGAGGGCCTGTCGATGATCTTCGTGCCACGCGATGCCGAGGGCTTCACGATGCGGCCGATCGACACGCTCGGCGGCGAGGACACCAACGACCTCCACCTCGACGACGTCCGGGTGCCGGCCGACAACCTGCTCGGGACCGACGGCGGCGGCTGGACCCAACTGATGGCCGGGCTCAACAACGAGCGCGTGATCCTCGCCGCGCTCGCGCTCGGCCTCGGCCAGCGCGCCTTCGACGACACGCTGTCCTACGTCAAGGAGCGGCGCCAGTTCGGCCGGCCGGTCGGGTCGTTCCAGGCGCTCCAGCACCGTCTCGCGGATCTGGCGACCGACCTCGTCCAGGCGCGGCTGCTGGTGCGCTGGGTCGCCCGCCTGACCGACGAGGACCCGGGCCGGATGCTGCCCCAGGAGGCGTCGATGGCGAAGCTGGCCGCGACCGAGCTGGCGAAGCGCTGCGGGCTCGAGGCGGTTCAGATGGCGGGCGGATACGGGTACTCCAAGGAGTACCCGATGGAGCGCCACCTGCGCTCCGCCGTCGTGACGACGATCTACGGCGGCACCTCCGAGATCCAGCGCAACATCATCGCCAAGACGCTCGGGCTCTAAAGCCCGCGGCCCCCGCGGCCGATCCATGGTGAGTGGGCATCCCTCGCCCTGTCACCCGACTGGCCCCTGTAGGCGAAGGCGACGCTCGAGTCGGCTCCGCCACGGACGCCATGCGGGCGGTAACCCGCCTGCTGAGCGCCGCCGCCGACCTGCAGGGGCCGGACGTGGTCCGTCGCCGCCTGGTCAGCGAGGCGCGCGACTTCTTCGGAGTCACGCGGGCGGTGCTGCTCGAGGTCGACGAGAGCGACGGCCGCGTGAAGGCGGTCGCGGGCAGCCCGACCGCCGGGCTGGTCCGTAGGCCACTCGCGATCGCCGAGCTGCCACCGCTCGAGCTGATGCTCCGGCAGGGGCTTCCGGCGCTGCTCGCCCGTCGGGCCGAGGCGGGGGAGATCGACCTGGCGCTCGGAGCCGACGGCGCCGCGGGAACGATCCTGCTGCTGCCGATGCGCGCGGGCAGCGCCGTCCAGCACGTGCTGCTTCTGCTCGACGGCGAGGCGCGCGACTTCAGCGAGATCGAGATCGGCGTCGCCCGCTCGTTCGCCGCGGCCGCCGCCGCCAGCCTCGCTCAGATGCGCCTCGCCGAGGAGCACGCCGAGCAGGTCGCCCAGCAGTCGGCGCTCGCACGCGCGGCGAAGACGCTCAACGAGAGCCTCGACCTCGAGCGTGTGCTCGTCCAGATCTGCAGCGAGGCGGCGAGCATCCTCGACGGCGACAACGCGGCGATCTTCCGCGGCGACGCCGGCGGCCTGACGATCGAGGCGGTCTACGGCATCGGTCCTGAGGCGATCGGCTCGCGCATCGCGGCGGGCGTGGGCCTGTCGGGCCGCGTGGCCGAGCTCGATCGACCGCTGATCACCAACGACTACCAGCAGCTGACGCCAAAGCCCGACATGGCGCTGTTCGGTCAGGTCCACAGCTGCGTGGCGGTGCCGATGCACTGGGACGGCAAGCTGCGCGGCGTGCTCGCGGTCGGCTTCCACCGCCGCCAGCTCGTGACCCGCGAGGACATGAACCTGCTCGAGGCCTTCGGCGAGATCGCCGCCGCGGCGTGCCGCAACGCCAGCGCGCACGCGGGACTCGCCCAGGTAGCGCGCACCGACGGGCTCACGGGCTGCCTCAACCACACCGCGATGCAGCACATGCTGCGGCGCGAGATCGAGCGCAGCGGGCGCACCGGTCACCGGCTCTCGCTGGTGCTGATCGACCTCGACGACTTCAAGCAGGTCAACGAGGAGCACGGCCATCTGGTCGGCGACGAGGTGCTGCGCCGTGTGGGAGGGGCCCTGCGCAGCACGGTGCGGCCCTACGACCTGGTCGCGCGCTACGGCGGCGACGAGTTCGCGATCGTCGCGATCGAGGCCGACGAGCAGGCCGCCGCCGAGCTCGCGAGCCGGGCGCTGGCCGCCGTCGAGCGCGCGTTGGCGGAGGAGGGAGCGGTCGGTGGCGCCTGCGGCGCGAGCGCCGGCGTCGCCGAGTGGCAGACCGATCAGACGCCGACCGCCGTCATCGACAACGCCGACCGGGCGCTGCTGCACGGCAAGCAACACCGCGGGCGCCGATCGGTGGTGGTCTTCTCGGACCTCCCGGTGGGCTTGCATCCGCTGCCGGCGTTGCGTCCGGCTGCGCCGTTGACCGTGCCCGCCGAGGAAGAGGACGCGGCGTGGCCGGACCAGGGACGCGGCCAGGCGGAGCGCCTGCGGCTGAGGACGCGCCAGCTCTCGCTCGCGAACGCGCTCGGCACGCGGCTGTCGGCGATGACGGATCCCAGCGAGATCCTCGAGGCGGCCGTCGAGGAGCTGCACCGCGCCTTCGGCTACTTCCTCTGCTCGATCGTGCGCATCCGTGAGGACAACTACGTCGAAGCCGTCGCACGGCGGGGCAAGGCGCTGCCACGCGTCGGCGGTCCTCCACCGACCCAGCCGCGGGCCGCCGGCGTGATCGGACGCTGCCTGCGCGAGCGCCGCCCGGTGGTGGTCGGCGACGTCCGCGACGAGACCGGCTACGTCGCCAAGCCCGAGACCGAGGAGGTGCGCGCCGAGCTGGTGGTGCCGCTCTGGGTCGGAGACGAGCTGTGGGGGGCGATCGACGTCGAGGAGGTGCGCCCGCGCGCCTTCGACGAGGACGATGCCCGCCTCGTGCAGACGGTGGCCGGCCAGGTCGGCTCGGCGCTACGCTCGGCGATGCTCTACGAGCGGCTCGACAGCGCCTATGTCGGCACGGCGCAGGCGCTCGCGACGGCGCTCGAGGCCGGCGATCGCGACTCCGGCGGCTCGGGCCCGATGGTCGAGTGGGCGACCGCCGTCGCTCGCCGGCTCGGGATGTCCGAGGACGACGTCCGCACGCTCCGGCTGGCGACGATCTTCCACGACATCGGCAAGGTGTCGGTCTCGGAGGCGCTGCTCAACAAGCCGGGGCCGCTGACCGACGACGAGCGCCGCGAGGTCGAGCGCCACGCGATCGTGGGCGAGCGAATCCTCTCGGCCGTCGACTTCCTCGAGGACGTGCGGCCGCTGGTGCGCCACGCTCACGAGCGCTGGGACGGCGCCGGCTATCCCGACGGCCTGGCGCGCGACGACATCCCGCTCGGAGCGAGGATCGTCCACGCCTGCGACGCCTACGACGCGATGACCGCCGGGCGCCCCTACCGCGACCCGCTGTCCGCGACCGAGGCGCGGGCCCAGCTCACCGCCGGCGCGGGAAGCCAGTTCGACCCGCGTGTCGTCACGGCCCTGCTGGCCGTGCTCGACGCCAACGCGCGCGTGACTCCAGTCGCCAGCTAGGCGACCCCGTTAGGCGATCTGGCTAGGCGAGCACCGGGACGGCATCCGAGGCGATCGCCTCGATCTCGCCTGCGGCGCGGTCGAACTCCTCGTCGGAGAGCACGGGCGTGCCCTCGAAGGGGAGGTCGCGGTGCAGCTCGATCCAGGACCGGCAGCCGTGGTACTCGGGGCGCACCTTGACCGTCACGGGTCGCGGGATGCGGTAGGTCCGCAGCAGGATCACGTGCATCGGATGGCGGCGCTTCCACTCGAGCCGCTTCTCGGCGTAGTCGGTCGTCCACACGTAGTACGGCGACAGGGCGTCGACGGCGCGCGGGTCCGTGATCAGGTAGCTCGCGGCGACCTCGGCCCAGGCGCGGATGCGAACCCGCTCGGGCTGGGGGATGCCGCCGTCCTGGAGCAGCGCCCGGGCCGGCGGATCGCCGTCGGGCCAGACGCCCTCCTCGAGCGCACGGCCGAGCTCCGGCAGATGCGAGTCTCGGACGAGGTTGTTGCGCTGGTGGTCGAAAGTGGGGTAGAGGAAGAACTGGTCGTGCTCGATCTCGAAGTGCTTGTGCTCCTCGCGGATCCCGCCCTTGCGCAGGGTCAGTAGCTGCTCACCCTCGGCGAGGGCGCGCACGGTCACTGCCCATTCCTTCAAAGCGACTGGCATGAGAAAAAGGGATTCCTTCCGGGTCCGTGCGCTGGACGTTGACTCAGTACTGGCGCGGCACGGGCTAGGGATTGTTACGCACGTGCTAAGCGAAATCAAGCGAAGTTGTGTGACGAGGGTCACGCACCGGTCGGCGGCCCGTGCCCTCCGCCACCCGGCGTCTCGATCCGCAAGCGGTCCCCGGGCCGCAGGGCGCCGGACGTCTTGGGCGGCAGCGGCTCGCCGTTGAGCGTGTCGCTGCCGGTCTGTCCGGCGGCGCCGCCGGCGGCGCCCGGCGGGGGATGGCGGCGGCGCTCGGCGATCAGCGAGAAGCGCATCTCGGCGAGCGCCTCGAGCTCGCGCACGACCCCGTCCCCGCCGCGGTGGGCGCCGTCGCCGCCGGAGCCGCGGCGCAGCGCGTACTCGACGGCGCGCAGCGGGAACTCGAGCTCGAGCGCCTCGATCGGCGTGTTGAGGGTGTTGCTCATCGCGACGTGGACGGCGCTCGGGCCGTCGGCCTCCGCGCACGCGCCCTGCCCGCCGCCGAGCGTCTCGTAGTAGGTGAAGCGCTCGTCGCCGAGCGTCAGGTTGTTCATCGTGCCCTGGCCGAGCGCGTGGCCGAATGCCGCCAGGACGAGGTCGGCCACGCGCGACGACGTCTCGACGTTGCCGGCGGCGACCGCGGCCGGCGGCGCCGCGTTCAGCAGGCAGCCCTCCGGCGCCACGACGCTCAGCGGCCGGTAGGCCCCGGCGCACGGCGGGACGTCGGGGTCGGCGATCACCCGCAGGGCGAAGTAGCAGGCCGACAGCGTCACCGCGAGCGGGCAGTTGAGGTTGCCCACGTGCTGTGGCGCGCTGCCGGAGAAGTCGAGCTCGAGCTCGTCGCCGCGGACGGTCGCGCGCAGGCGCAGCTCGAGATCGCCGTCCGCGGCCTCGAGGACGTCGGTCGCCGTCCGCTCGCCGTCCGGCAGCTCGGCGATCCGGGCGCGCGTGCGGCGCTCGGCGTAGTCGAGCGTCTCCGCCGTCCCCTCGCGCAGCTCGTCTGCTCCGATGCGACGGGCAAGCTCGGCGAGGCGTGCGGCGCCGGCGCGGTTGGCGGCCAGCTGGGCGCGCAGGTCGGCCTCGCGCTCTGGCGGATTGCGCATCCGCCCGATCAGGCTCGCGAGCAGCTCGCCGTCGACCTCGCCGGCACGCGACAGCCGCGTCGGCGCGATCACGACCCCCTCGTCGGCGAGGTTGGTCGAGTCGGCCGGCATGCTGCCCGGCTCGGGCGCCCCGACGTCGGCGTGGTGGGCGCGGCTGGCCGCGAAGCCGATCGGCTCGGCGTCCAGGAAGACGGGGGAGACGACGGTGATGTCGGGCAGATGGGTGCCGCCCGCATAGGGGTCGTTGAGGATCCACGCGTCGCCGGGACCGTGCGCCTCGTCGAGCACCGCGGCGACGGCGCTCGGCATCGCGCCGAGGTGGACGGGGATGTGCTCGGCCTGCATGACCATCTGGCCCTCAGGGTCGAAGAGCGCGGTCGAGGCGTCGCGGCGCTCCTTGATGTTCGCCGAGTGCGCCGAGCGAACCAGCACGACGCCCATCTCCTCGCAGATCGAGCGCAGCGCGCCGACCATCACCTGCAGTCCGACCGGATCCAGGCTCATCCGCGCTCCAATGTGACGCCCGCCGCGTCGGCCCTTCCAGCCCAGCCCGGCGGGACGACGAGCGTGGAGCCGGGCAGCTCGACGATCGCCGGTCCGCGCAGCTCGGCCGTTCCGAGCCCCAGCACCGCGGCGTCGTGCCAGGCGTCGCCGAAGCGCGCGCGACGCTGGCCCTTGCGCGGCGCCGTCCCGATCGCCGCCCTCTGCGGCGCCGCGCCGGGCAGCGCGGCGGCGACGCGCACCGTCACCAGCTCGAGCTCGGCGCTCGCGTCGGCGTAGCCGTAGCGCTCGGCGTGGGCGCGGTCGAAGGCGGCGCGCAGCTCGCCGGGCTCCGGCTCCATGCCGGCGTCGACCGGCAGCTCGAAGGCCTGGCCCGCGTAGCGCAGCTCGTAGGTCGCGCGCAGCTCGGCGTCCGGCGCGTCCAGCTCCGCCCGTCCGCGGTCGCCGAGCCGACGAGCGGCCTCCGCCACGGCCGTGCGCGTGAGCCCCTCGCCCGAGAGCAGCACCGACTCGACGAGGTCGCGGCGGCGCTCCGAGATCGCCAGCCCGAGCGCCGAGAGCATCCCCGAGGCGGCGGGGGCGATCACGCGCTGCACGCCGAGCTCCTCGGCGATCGCGACGGCGTGCAGCGGCCCCGCTCCCCCGAACGCGACGAGCGCCAGCTCGCGCGGATCGATCCCGCGCTCGACCGTCACCACCCTCACCGCTTGGGCCATCTCGACCGCGGCGACCCGCAGCACGCCCGCCGCGGCCGCCTCGAGCTCGATGCCGAGGGCCTCGGCGAGGCCGCCGATCGCCTTCTCGGCGGGGGCGCGGTTGAGGGTCACGCCGCCCGCCAGCGGCGAGTCCGGGTCGAGGTGACCGAGCAGCAGGCTCGCGTCGGTGACCGTCGGGTCGGTTCCGCCGAGGCCGTAGCAGGCGGGCCCGGGCCTGGCGCCGGCGGAGCGCGGGCCGACGCGCAGGGCGCCGCCCGCGTCGCGCCAGGCGAGGCTGCCGCCGCCCGCGCCGACGGTGTGGACGTCGACCATCGGCAGCGACAGCGGGCGACCGGCGACCTCGCGTCCACCGGTGACGGCGATCTGCCCGTCGAGCACCAGCGAGACGTCGCACGAGGTGCCGCCCATGTCGAGCGCGACCGCTCCCTCGACGCCCGCCTCGCGCGCGGCAGCCGACGCGGCGACCGCTCCCCCGGCCGGTCCCGAGAGGACCGTCCAGGCGCCGTGGCGCGCCGCCGTCGCGGCATCGACCACGCCGCCGCTCGACAGCATGATCTCGGGGTCCGGCAGCCCGCCGGCGCGCGTCCGCTCGCGCAGCCGCGCCAGATAGCGCCCGAGCAGCGGCGACACCGTCGCGTCGACCAGGGTCGTCACGCAGCGCTCGTGCTCGCGGAACACCGCCGCGGTCTCGTGCGACGCCGAGACGTGCACGCCGTCGAGCGCCTGCTCGACCACGCGCGCCACCTCGCGCTCGTGCTCCGGATGGCGGAATCCCCACAGCAGGCACACCGCCACGGCCTCGACGTCCTCGTCGAGGCTGGCGAGGCGACGGCGCAGCTCGGCCGCGTCGAGTAGGCGCAGCACGCCGTCGGGGCCGCAGCGCTCCGGAGCGGCGATTCGCAGCTCGGGCGGCGCGAGCGGCGGCGGTCCGGCGGCGCAGAGCCGGTAGAGCTCGGGCCGCGCCTGGCGGCCCAGCTCCTCGACGTCGGTGAAGCCCTCGGTCGCGACCAGCGCGGTGCGGGCGGTGCGTCCCTCGAGCAGCGCGTTGGTGCCGACGGTCATCCCGTGGACGAGCCGCTCGACCGCCTGCGGCCGGGCGCCGGCGAGCGCCTGCTCGATCGCCGTCATCACGGCGACCGACTGGTCCTCCGGCGTGGTGGGAGCCTTGCCGGTGCGGATTCCGTCCGCGTCGATCGCGACGGCGTCGGTGAAGGTTCCTCCGACGTCGACCCCGACGATCACCTGTCGGACGCTATACCCGTGAAGCGGTGCGCCCCGAGCGGAGGGAGCCCGGGGCGCGGTGCGGAGGGGCTAGCGAGATCCGGCGAGCACCGCAGCAACAGTTCACGCGGCGGAGGCTGTGAGCTCCTCGCGTTGCGTCTCGTCGAGGTGCTTGTGCGAGGGGCAGTACTTGCTGCTGGGCAGCGGCACGCGCTGGCAGGACGTGCCCTTGCGCGTCGTCGCGTGGCAGCAGAGGGGACTGCCGTCGAAGGTGACCCCGTCACGGGCCTGGCTGTCGACGTACGCGACGGCCTCGAGCATGTGGTGCTCGATCGTCCGGTACACGCGCAGCTGACCCGAGATCGGGAACAGGCTCCGAACGTCGTTGAACAGCGTCCTGACCGGATGGGCGAAGTAATGGCGGTCGGTCGCGAGACGCTCCATCGCGGACTCGCACTCGCTCAGCAGGCGGGCCTGGGCTACGGCGCGTCCACCGGAGGGCTGAGGGCTGACCTCCATGGCCAACTCCCTGTAGATAGCTCGGCTGAACTGGTACATACGGCCTCCCTGCTTGGGCGACGTGTCCGCCGCCGTCTCTCCCACTGAGCCGATTAGAGCAACGGCTCATGTAGTCGGAACGAATCCGAAGTTAAGTTCGGGTTAACGAGAGAGATTCGGGTGCTGCGGTGCTCGCCGGATCTCGCTCCAGCTAGATCCGAAGCGGCCCCGTAGGGCCGATCCGGCTGCGCGCCTCCGCTACTGGGGGTGGAGCAGCCAGTCCATGCGGCGGCGTGCGTAGAGGAGGGGTTCGGCGTGCTCGAGGCGGCCGCCCTCGATGTCGCCGATCAGGATCGTGTGGTCGTAGCGCGTGAAGTTCTCGACGCGACGGCAGCGGAGGTAGGCGAGCGCCCCGGCGAGCTCGGGGACGTCGCCGTCCCAGCGCCAGTCGATGCCGGCGAACTTGTCCTCGCCGCGGGCCGCGAATGCGCGGGCGACGTCCTCCTGGCCCGCGTGGAGGATGTGCACGCCGAAGCGCTCGCAGCCCGTCAGCGCGGCGTGGCAGCGCGAGTCGTGGCCGATCACGACCAGCAGCGAGGGCGGGTCGGCGCTGTAGGACGACACGGACGTCGCCGCCAGCCCGCAGGCCTCGTTCTCGGCCCGGCGCGCCGTGATCACCGCCACGCCGGAGGCGAGCGAGGCCATCGCCTCGTGGAACAGCTCCGTGATCCCGGCCTCCACCGGCACGATGCTAGTCGCGCTACTCCCAGCGCTCCAGCGTCGCCGCGCCGTCGGCGCCGACGACGGTGTGGGTGGCGTCGAGCGCCGGGTCGGTGTCCGGGCGATCGCTGCGCTGGTGGGCGCCGCGGCTCTCCTCGCGGGCGAGGCAGGCCGCCGCGATCAGCCGTGCGACCGGGAAGGGGTCGTCGAGCAGCGTCCGCAGCCCGGCGGCGTCGCGGCGCAGGCCGGCATGGCGCCAGAGCGCGGTGCGGGTGGCGTGCGAAGGGGGAGCGGGAAGGCTCGCAGCTCGCGTGCGCGGGGCCTGCGGCGGGACCGGCTCGCCAGGGGCGGCGAGGGCTGCCCGGCGACCGAGGACGAAGCACTCGGCGAGCGAGTTCGACGCGAGCCGGTTGGCGCCGTGCAGGCCGGTGCAGGCGCACTCCCCGACCGCATAGAGGCCGGGCAGCGAAGCGCCGCCGTCGAGGTCGGTGGCGATGCCGCCCATCGTGTAGTGCGCCGCGGGGGCGACCGGGACCATGTCGCGCAGCGGGTCGATGCCGTTGCGCCCGAGCACCTCGGCGATGTTCGGGAAGCGGGCCATGTCGACCGGGCGCAGGTCGAGCGCCACGGCGCGCTCGCCGCTGGTCAGCAGGCTGGCCTCGATCGCCAACGCCACCTCGTCGCGCGGGGCGAGCTCGTCGACGAAGCGCTCGCCGCCCGGGTCGAGCAGCTTCGCTCCCTCGCCGCGGACCGCCTCGGTGATCAGGAAGCCGTCGTCCGCGCCGTCGCTGACCAGCGCGGTCGGGTGGAACTGCGTGAGCTCGAGGTCGGCGAGGTCGCCGCCGGCCGCGTGGGCGAGCGCCAGTCCGACGCCGACCGAGCCCGGCGGGTTGGTCGTGCGCTCCCAGAGCGCGGCGGCGCCGCCGGTGGCAAGCACGGTTGCACGGGCGATCAGCTCGGCGCCGCTCCCCTCACGCTGGATGCGCACGCCGACGCAGCGGCCGTCGCTGACGAGCAGCGCGTCGGCGGTCGTCCCCTCGAGCACGTCGATGCGCTCATCGGTCGCCGCCAGCGCGGCGAGCTGGCGGGTGATCCGCCGGCCGGTCGCGCTGCCGCCGGCGTGCACGATCCGCCGCGCCGAGTGGCCGCCCTCGAGGCCGAGCGCCAGGGCGCCGTGGCGATCGGCGTCGAAGCGCACGCCGAGCCGCTGGAGCTCACGCACCCGCTCGGGGGACTCGTCGCAGAGCGCGCGCACGGCGCTCTCACGCGCCGCGCCGCGGCCGGCCGCGAGCGTGTCGGCGGCGTGGCGGCCGGGTGAGTCGTCGGCCGCGAGCGCGGCGGCGATGCCGCCCTGGGCCCAGTAGCTCGCCGAGCCGTCGAGCGGCGTGCGCGAGACGAGCGTGACCTGCGCTCCCTCGCGCGCGGCGAGCAGCGCGCAGAACAGCCCGGCCGCGCCGGCTCCGATGACGGCGACGTCTGTCCGGAGCGGTGTCGCGGCCGAGGGGTCCACTGGACGCGGGTACGGTAACGCCATCGCGGCGCCGCTCTACTTCCGTCACCCGTCGTCGCTGGACCACGACACCGGAGCGCACCCCGAGCGCTCGGATCGGATTCGGGCGCTCGAGGCGGCGCTGGAGGACCGCGACTGGCTCGGCTGGGAGCGGCGCGAGGCGCCCGAGGCGAGCGACGAGCAGTTGCTGCGGGTGCACGCGCGCAGCCACCTCGAGCGGGTTCGCGCGGCCTGCGAGCGCGGCGAGCCGCTCGATCTCGACACGCCGGTCGTACCCGCGTCGTGGGAGGCCGCGCGCCGCGCCGCGGGAGGCGCCTGCGCGCTGGTCGAGGCGCTGCTGAGCCGGGCGGCGCCGGCCGGCCTGGCGGCCCTGCGCCCGCCGGGACACCACGCCGAGCCGGACCGCGCGATGGGCTTCTGCCTCTTCTCGAACGTCGCGGTCGCCGCCCGCCATGCGCTCGACGCGCTCGGCGCCGAGCGCGTGCTGGTGCTCGACTGGGACGTGCACCACGGCAACGGCACCCAAGCGGCGTTCTACGAGTCCTCGGAGGTGCTGTTCGTCAGCCTCCACCGCTGGCCGTTCTATCCCGGCACCGGGGCGACGTGTGACAACGGCCGCGGCCCCGGCACGGGCTACACGCTCAACCTGCCGCTCGCCGCCGGCTCGGGCGAGGCCGAGTGGATCGCCGCGCTGGAGCAGGCCGCGCTGCCGAGGGCGCGCGACTATCGGCCGGACCTGATCCTCGTCTCGGCCGGCTTCGACGCCCACCGCGACGACCCGCTCGGCGGTTGCGCGCTCGAGACCGAGAGCTTCCACCGGATGGCCCGCCTCGTCCGCGAGCTCTCCGACGACGTGGGGGCGCCGGTCGGCGCCGTGCTCGAGGGCGGCTACGACGTCGACGCCCTCGCCGCCTCGGTCGTCGCGACGATGATGGGCCTGGAGGGGAGCCAGGCGTAGCGACGTGCCGGCCCGACCTTCGTCGGGAGCCTTGGGCACACCCTGGTGTGCTCAAGCGTCCAAACGGACCTTTGACACGGGCGCCGTCGGCCGGTCAGCGGCCGGCGCTGAGCGCGTCGTCGACGACGGCGAGGATGCCGTCGCGCCGGATCTGCAGCGGGAACTCGCTCAGGATGCGCTCGCGGGCCTTGCGGTGCGCCTGCGGGCCCAGCTCGAGCGCTCGGCGAACGCCGTCGGCGACGGCCGCCGGCTCCTGCGACGAGATCAGGACGCCGGCGTCGCCCACCACCTCCGGCATCGCGGTCACGTCCATGACCACGGGCACGCAGCCGGCCAGCATCGCCTCGGCGACGGCGAGGCCGAAGCCCTCGTGGCGCGACGCCTGGACGTAGGCGGTCGCCCGCGCGTAGAGGCTCTCGAGCTGCTCGTCGGAGACCCAGCCGGTGAACTCGACGTTCGGTCCCGCGACCGCCCTCAGCCGCTCGATCGAGTCGTCGAGCCACTTGCCGGCGAAGACGAAGCGGACGTCGGGTAGCTCCCGGGCCGCCTCGACGAACGGCAGCTGTCCCTTCTGGACGAGCGTGCCGGCGTCGATAGCGCCGACGGTCAACGCCATCCGCTCGCGCGGGCGGCTCTCGTCGAGCGGGCCGAAGGGGTCCGGCACGCCGTGGTGCACGACGGTCACCCGACTCGGGTCGATCGGCGTGTTGGCCGCTATCTCGCCCCGGCTGTACTCCGAGTTGGTCACCAGCCGGCCGGCGCGACGCATGATCCAGCGACTCGCCCAACGGCGCAGGCCGCCCTGCTGATAGCCGTAGCCGATGTCCGGCATGCTCGCCGTGTCGAAGCCGCCGACGATCTGGACCGACGGCTTGCGCAGCGCCCAGGCGAGGGTCATCGGGAAGAAGGTGTGCCAGGAGGCGAACCAGCCGAAGACGAGGTCGGCGCGCAGGACCGCGGGAACCAGCTTCGCCAGGTTCGGTATCCGTCCGGGCTGGTAGAGGTCCTCCACCTGGTAGCGCTCGGCGAGGATCTCGCGGTCGATCGCGACGAAGCTGGCCTTGCGGCTGTGCACGTAGAGGATCCGCGGCCGGTCCCGCGTCATCTCAGACCGCCTCCGCTGGTTCCGGCACGGCGCCCTCCACGAAGCTGCGATGCCACTCCGAGAGCTCGAGCAGGCAGTAGAGGATCCGCTTGTGGTCGGCTCGTCGCGAGCGGTGGTCGGTCACGAGCTCGGCGACCGTGGCCGGGTCGATCAGCTCGGCGACCGGCGCGCCCGCCGCGTAGCGGTGCTCGACCTCGGCGCCGAGCGACTCGCGCAGCCAGCGGTCGTACGGGGTCGAGAAGCCGTGCTTGGGGCGGTCGACGATCTCGCGCGGCAGCAGCCTGGACATCGCCTTGCGATGCAGCCGCTTGCCCGAGCGGAGGCGGACGCGCTCGCTCGCGGGGACGCGCTCGACGAAGTCGATCAGCTCGACGTCGAGGAACGGGACGCGCTGCTCGAGGCTGGCCGACATCGACATCTTGTCGGCGCAGACGAGCAGGCCGTCGGGCAGGAAGAGGTGCGTGTCGAGGTAGAGCGCCTGCTCGAGCAGCGAGCGGCCCTCGACATCGGCGACCACGCCGGCCGCGAGCGCCGTCCGCTCGGCCGCCGCCTGCTCGCCGGCGTCGCCGACGAGCCGGGCGCGCAGATCCTCGCCGGTTATCTCGACCAGCCGGACGAGTCGCTCGGCGTCCGACATGTCGCCGAGCAGCCGGGCCGCGCGACGGCCGCGCTCGTTGCCGGGCAGCAGGCCGGCCGCGGCGCGGAGGGGTGCGGCGAGCGGCCCGACGCGTCGCGCGACGCCGAGCGCCATCGCCGCCTGGTGGCGGCCGTAGCCGCCGTGCGGCTCGTCGGCGCCCTGGCCCGAGAGCGCGACCTTGACCGATCGGGCCGCGAAGCGCGAGAGCTGCATCAGGGCCGGCGCCGAGGGGATGCCGCACGGCTCCTCGAGGTGGCGCACCGCGCGCGCCAGCTCGCCGAGGAAGTCGCCCTGCTCCATCGCCGTGTCGTGGTGGTCGGTTCCGACGACGCGGGCCGTCTCGGCCGCGTAGGCGCGCTCGTCGAGCACGTCGCCGTAGCCGGGGAAGCCGATCGCGAAGGTCCGGGGCGGGGAGTCCGAGCGGCTCGCCATCGCGGTGGCGATCGCCGCGGAGTCGACCCCGCCGGACAGGAAGGCGCCGTACGGGACGTCGGACATCATCTGGCGCTCGACCGCGTCGCCGAAGCGGTCGGCCAGCTCGCGCGCGAGCTCCTCGCCGCGCAGGTCGCGCTCCGAGGCGCCGGGCGCGCGGCGATAGCTCGACACGTGCGGCGGAGCGTCCTCGGTCGCCACCAGCAGCGACGCGGCCGGCAGCTTCGACACGCCCTCGAACAGCGTTCGCGGCGCCGGGGTGAAGCGGCAGGCGAGGTAGTGGTCGAGCGCGACCCGGTCGACGCGCGGCTCGACGAGTCCCGCCGCCAGCAGCGCTCCGACCTCCGACGCGACGCCGACGCGGCGACCGCTCGCGCACCAGTAGACCGGCTTCACGCCGAGCGGGTCGCGCGCGACGAGCAGCCGGCGGCGGCGCTCGTCCCAGATCGCGAAGCCGAAGATCCCGTTGAGGAAGCGGACGCAGTCGTCGCCGTGCTCCTCGTAGAGGTGGACGATCACCTCGCAGTCGGAGTGGGTAGCGAAGCGGTGCCCGCGTGCCTCGAGGTCGGCGCGCAGCGCCTCGTGGTTGTAGATCTCGCCGTTCGCGACGAGCGAGACCGACCCGTCCTCGGAGCGCAGCGGCTGGTCTCCGCCGGCGACGTCGACGATCGCCAGCCGGCAGTGCGCGAGCGTGACGGCCCCCTGCGACATGACGGCCTGGCCGTCGGGGCCGCGGTGGCGCATCGCTGCGGTCATCCGCCGCCCGGCGTCGGCGGGGGCCGTGCCGGCGGGATCGAGGAGGGCTCCGATGCCGCACATGCGCCGCATCTTCGCAGCGGGAACGGCGCCGTCACGCGTCCGTTGCGGAGCTGTCGCTCGAGCGTGCGGAACCTTGCGTCCGACGCGGCAAGAGTGGCTCCGGTCAACGTTCGAACGGAGGTCACTCATGCATCGCTTCTTCGGGCTCGCCCACGGCGGGCCGCTCGTCGCACTGGCCCGGCTCAAGCGCCAGTGCGGTCAGGGAACCGTCGAGTACGTCGCGCTGATCCTGCTCGTCGCGCTCGTGATGGCCGGCGTGGTGGCCGCCATGGAGGGCTTCGAGACCAACGAGGGCAAGGAGCTCGGAGACGTGATCCTCGGCAAGCTCAAGGAGGCCGTGAGGAAGGTGGAGTTCTAACCGGGAGCGCGAGCGGCGTCGCCTGGTGGCGCCGCCGGGAGCCTTGCGGGTCGCGCCGGCCGCCCCGCCGGCTCTCCCTCCCGGGCTTCGCCGCTCGCGCCTCCTGGGTTCCGATCGGCCTGCGACGATGCACGCTGTGTCCGAGCGCGATCTACCCGTTGCGGTCTTCGATTCCGGGGTCGGCGGGCTCACCGTCCTGCACGAGTGCCTGGTGTCGCTCCCGCACGAGGACTTCCTCTATCTCGGCGACACGCTGCGCTTTCCGTACGGGAGCCGCGCGCCGGCCGAGCTGCAGGCGTTCGCGCGCGAGCTCGCCGGGATCCTGCTCGACGAGGGCGCGAAGCTGATCGTCGTCGCCTGCAACTCCGCCACCTCGGCGGCGCTGCCGGCGCTGCGCGACGAGCTCGAGGGCCGGGCGCCGGTCGTGGGGGTGGTGGCGCCCGAGGCACGCGTCGCCGCGGCGACGACCCGCAACGGGCGCGTCGGCCTGCTCGCCACGCCGACGACGGTGGCCAGCGGAGCCTATGAGCGAGCGCTGGCCGAAGCCTCGGGCGGCAAGGCGACGCTCCATGCGGTCGCCAGCGCCGAGCTCGCGCCGTTGATCCAGGAGGGCGGCGAGATCGACGAGCGGACGATCGCCGCCGTCGAGCAAGCCTGCGCGCCGCTGCTCGACGCGGGCGTCGACACGGTCATCCTCGGCTGCACGCACTACCCGCTGGTGCGGCCGGTGATCCAGCGCCGCCTCGGCCGGCGCGTCGAGATCGTGACGTCGGGCGAGGCGATCGTCGAGGAGGTCGAGCGCGAGCTCGACGCGTCCGGCGCCGCGGCCCCGGAGGGACGGCGCGGCTCGTACAGGTTCCTGGCGACCGGCGACGTCGACGAGTTCCGGCGGCTCGGCACGCGCTTCCTCCACCTGCCGATCGCGGTCGTCGACCACGTCGAAGTGCCACCGGCCGAGGTCGCGGCGTGAGGGCCGACGGTCGTGGCGCGGATCAGCTGAGGCCAGTCCGGATCGAGACCGGCTTCATGAGGTCGGCCGCCGGGTCGGCGCTGATCGAGGCCGGCGGCACGCGCGTGATCTGCACCGCCTCGGTCGACGAGCAGGTGCCTCGCTGGATGCGCGACGGCGGCCGCGGCTGGGTTACCGCGGAGTACGGGATGCTCCCCGCCTCGACCGGCGATCGCAAGCAGCGCGACGTGTCGAAAGGGCGGCCCGACGGCCGCACCGTGGAGATCCAGCGGCTGATCGGGCGCGCGCTGCGCGGCGTCGTCGACTTCGAGGCGCTCGGCGAGCGGACCGTATGGATCGACTGCGACGTGCTCGAGGCGGACGGCGGCACGCGCTGCGCGTCGATCACCGGCGGCTACGTCGCGCTCGAGCTCGCGCTGCACGGGCTGGTGGCGGCCGGCAAGCTCGAGACGGTGCCGCTCAACGGATCGGTCGCCGCGGTCTCCTGCGGGATCGTCGGTGGGGAGCCGCTGCTCGACCTCGACTACCCCGAGGACTCGACCGCCGAGGTCGACATGAACGTCGTCATGACGGGCGACGGCGGCCTCGTCGAGGTGCAGGCGACGGGTGAGCGCACGCCGCTCTCGCGTACGTCGCTCGACGCGCTGCTGGCGCTGGCGGCCTCCGGCATCGACCAGCTGCGCGAGGCGCAGCGCGCCGCGGTGGACGGGGCGGTCGCCAGCGCGAGCTGAGCGGCGCGGCGCCGTGCGACTCGTCCTTGCATCGCGGAACGCGCACAAGCTGCGCGAGCTGAGCCTGCTGCTCGCCCCGCACGAGCTCGTCCCGCTGCCCGAGTCCGTCGAGCTGCCGCCCGAGGATGGCGCGACGTTCGCCGAGAACGCGCTCGTCAAGGCCCGCACGGCCGCCGCGGCCACCGGCATGCCGGCGGTCGCCGACGACTCCGGCATCGAGGCCGCGGCGCTCGGCGGCGCGCCCGGCATCTACTCCGCCCGCTACGCCGGCGAGCGCGCGAGCGACGAGGACAACCTCGCCAAGCTCCTGCGCGAGGTTCCGCCGTCGGGCGACCTCCGGGTCGCCTATGCGTGCGCCCTGGCGCTCGTCGAGCCGGGCGGGGGCGAGCGGGTGGTCGAAGGGCGCTGCTCGGGAGCCCTGACCCACGCGCCGCGCGGCGAGGGGGGGTTCGGCTACGACCCCGCCGTGGTGCCGGACGACTACTCCGACGGTCGCACGATGGCCGAGCTGACGGCGGCCGAGAAGGACGCGATCAGTCACCGCGGGCGCGCCGCGCGCGCCCTGCTCGAGCTGCTCGACGCGGAGGACCGTCCGTCGTGACCCGCGCCAGGGACGGCGGGCCGAAGACGCGCGCCGCGGCGCTCTCGATCGCCTCCAACAGCCTGCTGATCGCGCTGAAGCTGGTCGCCGGCGCGATCACCGGATCGATCGCGATCATCACCGAGGCGATCCACTCGAGCATCGACCTGATCGCGTCGGTCGTCGCGTTCCTGTCGGTGCGCAAGGCCGGGGAGCCGGCGGACGCGGACCATCCCTACGGCCACGACAAGATCGAGAATCTCGCGGCGGTCATCGAGGGCATGCTGATCCTCGTCGGCGCCGGGGTGATCGTCTTCGAGTCGGTACGCCGGCTGATGGATCCGCCGGCGGTCGACTCGCTCGGCATCGGCATCGCGGTGATCGGCTTCTCGATGGCCGCCAACGTCGTCGTCTCCAGCTACCTCTACCGGCAGGCGCGAGCGACCGAATCGCCGGCACTCGAGGGCGACGCCGCGCACCTGCGCACCGACGCGCTGACCTCGGGCGGCGTGCTGATCGGCCTGGTGCTGGTCCAGGTCACGGGTGTCGAGGTGCTCGACCCGGTGGCGGCGCTGCTGGTCGCCGTGGCGATCGTCGTGGCGGGGCTGCGCATCCTCACCCGCTCGTCGCGCGTGCTCGTCGACGAGGTGCTGCCCGACGACGAGCTGGCGGCCGTCCGGGCGGCGATCGACGGGCACGGCGCGCGGGAGGTGGCCGGCTACCACAAGCTGCGCGCGCGCCGGGCGGGCAGCCGCCGTTACGTCGATCTGCACGTCCAGTTCCACGAGGGCACGACGCTCGCCCGCGCGCACGAGGTCTCGCACGAGCTCCAGACGGCGATCGGCGAGCGCCTGCGCGGCGCCGACATCCTGATCCACCTGGAGCCGGCGCGTACGCCGCCGGCCGACCGGCCTAGACGAGGTTGACCGCCGCGGCGGCGCCGACCGCCACGAGCACGCCGGCGTAGCCCGAGTAGCCGTTGACGAGCAGCAGCAGCGCCGCCAGCAGGCAGACGCCGACGGTGACCGTCCACGAGATTCGCCGCAGCCGCACGCGGCTATTGTGACCGTGATGGTCGCCCGGCGGCTCGTCGACAGCTCAGCCGATGTGCTCGCCGCCGTGGTCCTCGACGCGGCGGGAGGCCAGATCGCGACGAGCGAGGACGATCCCGAGCGCGCCCGCGGGCTGGCCGAGCTGGCGCGGCGGCTGGTCGAACGCGCCGATGCCGCGTCGAGCGATCCGGTCGAGCAGATCGAGGTCCAGGTGACCGCCGGCTCGGTGTTCGCGGTGCGCGACTCCCGCCACGTGCTCGCCTGCGTGACACGGCGGATGGCGCTGCCGGCGCTCGTGCTCTACGACCTTCGCCACGCCTTGGCGGAGCTGGGGCGGCCCGCATGAGGGAGCGGCCGCGGGGCGCGATGGCGCGGGCGACCGCCGTCGTCGACGGCGTGGCGGGCGCGGTCCGCCGTCGCCAGCGCGAGCGCGAGCCGCGCGTCGTGCTCTATCTCGCGCCCGGCGAGCCGCGGCTGTTGGCCCCTGGGGCGAAGGGACAGGACGACATCCTCGACGTCGCGGAGCGCATGGTGGAGCTGGCGAAATCCGCAAATAGCGACCTCTGAGCCCCCGACGGCCGTTTCCAGAGCGGATTTGCGGGACGGTCGTCCGCGACCATTGTTAGGTTCGCCGCACTGTTCCAGTCCCTCCAAGGAGGAAACAAGGTGACGAAGTCAGAGTTCGTCGATCAGGTGGCCGCCGAGTCCGGCCTTTCGAAGGGTGACGCCGGGACCGCCGTCGACGCGGTCCTGACCGTCATCGAGGGCACGCTCAAGCGTGGCGGTGAGGTCAGCTTCACGGGCTTCGGGAAGTTCTCCGTGGCCGATCGCGGCGCCAGGCAGGGCGTGAACCCGCAGACGGGCGAGCGCATTCAGATCGCCGCAAGCCGCGTACCGCGGTTCTCGGCTGGCTCCGCCCTCAAGAAGGCCGTAAAGGGCTGACGCACTTCGCGGACCGGCTCGCGGCGCTCGTAGAGGAGCGCCGCAGCCGGATCGTGTTGGGTCTGGACCCAGACCCGGTGGCGTTGTGGCCGTCCGCGCTCGAGGGTGCGGACGGCGGCACCGCCGCCGAGCGGACGGCGGCGGCGGTCGTCCGACACTGCCGGATGGCGATCGAGGCCGCCGGCCCGGCCTGTGTGGCGGTCAAGCCACAGCTCGCCTGCTTCGAGCGTCTCGGCGCCGACGGCTGGCGGGCGCTCGAGCGCGTCCGCGACGCGGCCCGCGACCGCGGCCTGCTGGTGCTCGCCGACGGCAAGCGCGGCGACGTGCCGGTGACCGCGCGCGCCTACGCCCAGGCGCTGGTCGGTACGACCGAGGGCCCGTTCGGCCCCGTCGACGGACTCGGCGCCGACGCCTTCACGGCCAATCCGCTGCTCGGCGGCGACGCGATCGAGCCGCTCGTCGAGGCGGCCGCGGCGCACGGCGCCGGCTGCTTCCTGCTCGTCAACACGTCGAATCCCGGCGCCGCGGATCTCCAGGACCTCGACGCGGGCGGCCGGCCGCTGTACGAGCGGCTCGCCCAGCTGGTCGACGTGTTCGGCGCCGACCGGGTCGGCGACTGCGGGCTGTCGCTGGTCGGCGGCGTCTGCGGCGCGACGCGTCCCGAGCGTCTCGGTCGCCTGCGCGAGCTGATGCCGCGGGCGATCTTCCTGCTCCCGGGCGTCGGGGCCCAGGGTGGCCGCGCCGACGCGCTGGGCCCCGCGTTCGCCCCCCATCCCGCCGCCGGCCTGATCGCGGCGTCGCGCTCGATCGTCGACGCGCACCGCGAGCGCGGCGGCGATCCGGCGCTGGCGGCGGCAGCCGCCGCAGAGGAGTTGCGCGCCCTGACATGGCGGAGCTAGCCCGTATGCTCCGCCCCTGACTCAGGCCATGCCTCCGCGACCGCCCAGAAGCTCCGCCCGTCTGCTGGCCCCGCTCGCGCTAGGCGCGTCGGCGCTCGCCGTGATCGTCGTGATCGGCGCGTCCGGCGGAGGCGACGACGGGTCGTCGGGCGGCGGCGCCGTGACCCAGGAGCGGACCGAGCGGACGGCCGCCGGCGCAGCGACGCCCTCGCGGCGGCGCCAGCCGGCCACCTACACCGTCGAGCCGGGCGACACCCTGGGGGGAATCGCCGAGCAGACCGGGGTTCCGGTCGAGACGCTCCAGGAGCTCAACGCGGAGCTCGATCCCCAGGCGCTGATCGCCGGCCAGAAGATCAAGCTGCGCGAGTGACGTCGCCTCGGGCTGCCGGGGTCGCGATCGCGGCCGTGCTCGCGCTGTCGTCACCGTCGAGCGCCGCGCAGCCGTCGCCTCCGCCTCCCAGCCTCGACGGCGCCGCGGCCGCGATACTCGTCGACGCGGGCGACGGGTCGCCGATCCTCGGCAAGGATCCGGGCGAGTCCCGCGCGATCGCCAGCACGACGAAGCTGATGACGGCGCTGCTGACGCTCGAGCGGACCTCGATGGCGGACGTCTTCGCCGCGCCGCGCTATCTCGCCTCGCCCGTCGAGTCGAAGATCGACCTGCGTCCCGGCGAGCGGATGCGCGTCGACGACCTGCTCGAGGCGCTGATGCTCGAGAGCGCCAACGACGCCGCCGCGACCCTGGCCGAGGGGATCTCGGGCTCGCGCCAGGCGTTCGTGCGCGAGATGAACGCCCGCGCGTCGGAGCTCGGGCTGACCGGCACCAGCTACGCCAACCCGATCGGCCTCGACGATCCGCTCAACTACTCGACCGCGCGCGACCTCGCGGAGCTGGCGCGCGCGCTGCTGCGCGACCGGCGGTTCGCGCGGATCGTCGACCTGCCGTCGGCCAGGCTCGAGTCGGGGATCCGTCCGCGGATCGTCGACAACCGCAACGACCTGATCGCGCGATTCCCGTTCGTCGACGGCGTCAAGACCGGCTACACGGGCCGCGCCGGCTACGTGTTGGTCGGCTCCGCGACCGGATCGACCGGCGCGCGGGTGGTGAGCGTGGTGCTCGGCGAGCCGAGCGAGGCCGCACGAGACGAGGACTCGATCGCCCTGCTGCGCTACGGCCTGGCGCAGTATCGCCGCCTGCCGGTGCTCCGGGAGAGCAGGGCCGTCGCCGACGTTGGCGTCGCCTACCGCGACGGGTCCGTGCCGCTCGTGCCGGCTCGCCCGGTGAGCGTCGTGGCGCGCCGCGATCAGCGGGTGAGGACGCGCGTCGACGCGCCCGAGGAGCTGCGCGGGGAGCTCGACGCGGGGGTCCGGGTCGGCAGCGTGGCCGTCGTGCGCGACGGAGAGGTCGTTCGCTGGGTCGCGCTGGTCACGGGCGAGCGGGTGCCGGGCGCCGGGCTGCCGCGACGGATCGCGTCGGCGCTCGGGCTGTCCCCGATGGCGCTCGTCGTCTTGCTCATCCTCGCGGGAGCCGCCATAGTGGGGCTGCGGGCCAGGCGCAGGCGCCGGGCCCGCGTTCGAGAATCGCGTCGGCGCGCGCGTGCGAGAGAGCGCGCGAACGCGGCGCAGGAGCCCGCCGGGAAGCCATGATCATCACCGTCACCCTCAACGCGGCGATCGACAAGACGCTCGCCGTGCCCAGCTTCAGGCTCGGTCGGCGCCACCGCGCCGTCGAGCAGGCGTCGATGGCCGGTGGCAAGGGCGTCAACGTGGCGCGTGCGCTGAAGGCGCTCGGCCGACCGGTGATCGCCACCGGCTTCGCCGGCGGCCATACCGGCACGAGGATCATCGAGCAGCTGACCGACGAGGCGATCCTCAGCGACTTCGTGCGGATCCGCGAGGAGTCGCGGATGTCGACGGCCGTCGTCGACCCGACCTCCGGCGAGCAGACGGAGATCAACGAGCGCGGGCCGTCGGTCTCCGAGGCGGAGCTCGAGCTGTTCGTCGACAAGCTGCTCTACCTGGCCCAGGGCGCGGCGCTGTGCGTCTTCAGCGGCAGCCTGCCGCACGGCGTCGACTCCGGGCTCTACGCCCGGCTCGTCGACGAGCTGCGCCGGCTCGGCGTGACGACGGTGCTCGACTGCGAGGGCGAGCCGCTGCGGCAGGCCGTGCGGGCTCAGCCGGCGATCGTCGCGCCGAACGAGAACGAGGCCGAGGAGCTGGTCGGGCACGAGTTCGCCGACGACGCCGATCGCCGCCTGGCGATGCGCGAGATCGTCGAGCTCGGGGCTCGCGAGGCGATCATGACGCTCGCCGACGGCTGTCTCGCCCTGCACGGCGACGGCGCCGATCCGGCGCGGCCGCGCCGGCTCTGCCGGGCGCTGCTGGAGCCGCTCGAGCCGGTCTCCTCGGTCGGCTCCGGCGACGCGTTCCTCGCCGGCTACGTGGCCGGTCGCTACGACGGCCGGTCGGCCGAGGAGTGCCTGCGCTTCGGCGTCGCCTGCGGCGCCGAGTCGACCCAGCACTTCGGCGCCGGCGTCATCGATCCGCGCGAGGTCGAGCGCCTCGCGAGCGAGGTGACGCTCGAGTCGCTCGACGCCCCCGCGGTCGAGATCGGGGGCTGACGCGGTGACCGGTCCGCCGTCTGCGCAGGTCGCCGGTCGATAAAGCCCGCACGATGCGGGAATTCCCCGTCGCGGCCCCTGAAATCGGCGCTGATACCCTCGGGTTTCGTCCGCCGCGGAAGTAAGGATCAGCCCCATGGAGATCGAGATCGGTCGAGGCAAGAAGGGCCGCCGGGCCTACGGCTTCGACGACATCGCAATCGTCCCCTCGCGCCGCACGCGCGACCCGGACGACATCGACATCACCTGGACGCTCGGCAACTACCGCTTCGAGCTGCCGCTGCTCGGCTCCGCGATGGACGGCGTCGTCTCGCCCCGCACGGCGGGCGTGATCGGCAAGCTCGGCGGGCTGGCCGTGCTCAACCTCGAGGGGATCTTCTGCCGCTACGACGACGCCGAGCAGCAGCTCGAGCGGATCGCCGGCTCCGACAAGGAGACCGCGACGGCCGAGATGCAGCGCATCTATCAGGAGCCGGTCAAGCCCGAGCTGATCGCCAAGCGGATCCGCGAGATCAAGGAGCAGGGTGTCGTCTGCGCCGCCTCGCTGACGCCGCAGCGCGTCCGCGACTACTACGAGACGGCGCTCGAGGCCGGCATCGACGTGCTCGTGATCCAGGGCACCGTGATCTCGGCCGAGCACGTGTCGACCGACGAGTCGCGCCCGCCGCTCAACCTCAAGGAGTTCATCCGCGAGGAAGTCCCGACCGGGGTTCCCGTAATCGCGGGGGGCTGCGCCTCCTACTCGACGGGCCTGCACCTGATGCGCACCGGCGCGGCCGCCGTCCTGGTCGGCGTCGGGCCCGGCGCCGCCTGCACGACCCGCGGCGTGCTCGGGATCGGCGTCCCGCAGGCGACCGCGATCGCCGACGTCGCGGCCGCCCGCTCGCAGCACATGCTCGAGACCGGTGAGTACGTCAAGGTCATCGCCGATGGCGGGATGCGCAACGGCGGCGACATCTCGAAGGCCTTCGCCTGCGGCGCCGACGCCGTGATGATCGGCTCGCCGCTGGCGCGCGCATACGAGGCGCCGGGCCACGGCTATCACTGGGGAATGGCGACGTTCCACCCCGACCTGCCGCGCGGCGCGCGCGTGCAGACGACGCAGAACGGGACGCTCGAGCAAATCCTGCTCGGTCCGGCGCACGAGAACGACGGCACCTTCAACCTGATGGGCAGCCTGCGCACCTCGATGGCGACCTGCGGCTACGAGGACATCCCCTCCTTCCATCGCGCCGAGGTGATGGTCGCGCCGTCGCTGCAGACCGAGGGCAAGCAGCTGCAGCGCGACCAGGCGATCGGCATGGGGGCGCAGTCGGCGGCGAAGGCGGCGCCGGCGGCCGACGGCGTCACCAACGGCTCGGGGCCGATCGCAGCCGATCCCGCCCTGGTCGAGTAGGTGGCGGACGCGTCCCCGTCCTCCGGAGGGGTCGTCGACACTTCCCCCGCCGCCCAGGTCACGGGGACCGACCCGTCCGGGGCGGCGGAGCTCGACGCCTCGAGCGAGGTCCGGCAGGACGAGGTCGTCGTCCTCGACTACGGCGGTCAGTACTCGCAGCTGATCGCGCGCCGCGTCCGCGAGTGCGGCGTGTTCAGCGAGCTGCTGCCCCACTACGTCGGCATCGAGGAGATCCGCAAGCGTGCTCCGCGCGGCCTGATCCTGTCGGGCGGGCCGGCCTCGGTCTACGCCGACGACGCCCCGACCCTCGATCCGGAGCTGCTCGATCTCGGCGTCCCGGTGCTCGGCATCTGCTACGGCATGCAGGCCATGGTCCAGCGCCTCGGCGGCCGCGTCGAGGCGGCCGACGTCGGCGAGTTCGGCCGCTCACGGCTCACCGTCCACGAGCCCGGCCGCCTGCTCGCCGAGCTGCCGGTCGAGCAGAGCTGTTGGATGAGTCACCGGGACACCGTCTACGAGCCGCCCCCCGGCGCGGTCGCGCTCGCCTCGTCGACCGAGTCGCCGGTCGCGGCGTTCGAGGACACCGCCCGCGGCCTGTACGGCATCCAGTTCCACCCGGAGGTCGTCCACACCCCGTACGGCACGCAGATCTTGACCCGCTTCCTCGAGGACGTCTGCGGCTGCGACATGGCCTGGAACGCCGCCTCGGTCGCCGAGGAGCAGATCCGCCGGATCCGCGAGCAGGTCGGCGACGGCAAGGTCGTCTGCGGCCTGTCGGGCGGGGTCGACTCGTCGGTCGCCGCGCTGCTCGTCCACCGGGCGATCGGTGACCAGCTCACCTGCGTCTTCGTCGACCACGGGCTGATGCGCAGGAACGAGGCCGAGCAGGTCGTCAGCGCCTTCCGCGACCACTTCAAGGTGCCGCTGGTGGCGGTCGAGGCGGAGGAGCGCTTCCTCGCCCGGCTGGAGGGGCTCACCGACCCCGAGGCCAAGCGCAAGGCGATCGGCGGTGAGTTCATCCGCGTCTTCGAGGAGGAGGCGGCCAAGCTCGGCGACGCCGACTATCTCGTCCAGGGCACGCTCTACTCGGACGTCATCGAGTCGGGCGGCGGCGCCGGTGCGGCGACGATCAAGTCGCACCACAACGTCGGCGGCCTACCCGAGGACCTCCAGTTCGAGCTCGTCGAGCCGCTGCGCACCCTCTTCAAGGACGAGGTTCGCAAGGTCGGGATCGAGCTCGGCCTGCCCGAGCGGCTGGTCTGGCGCCAGCCGTTCCCGGGCCCCGGCCTCGGCATCCGGATCGTCGGAGGGGAGGTCACCAAGGAGCGCCTCGAGATCCTGCGCGACGCCGACTTCGTCCTCCAGGAGGAGATCCGCGCCGCGGGCCTCTACCGCGAGCTGTGGCAGTCCTTCTGCGTGCTCCCGGGCGATCTGCGCACGGTCGGCGTTCAGGGCGACGAGCGGACCTACGGCTACGTCGTCGTGATCCGCGCGGTCACCAGCGACGACGCCATGACCGCCGACTGGGCTCGCCTGCCCTACGACCTGCTCGAGCGCGTCGCCTCGCGGATGATCAACGAGATCCGCCAGGTCAACCGCGTGGTCCTCGACATCACTTCGAAACCGCCGGGCACGATCGAGTGGGAGTGAGTAACTAGTGACCTGAGTCATTGATCCGTTGGCAGTAGGAGGCGAGGCTGTCGAGGATGTCGTCGGCGGTCTTGTGCCAGACGTAGGGTTTGGGGTCGTCGTTCCAGTTGGCGATCCAGGTTTTGATCGAGGCGGTGAGGTCGCGGACCGAGCGGTGGGAGCTGCGTTTGATCCACTTGGTGGTTAGTTCGGCGAACCAGCGCTCGACGAGGTTGAGCCAGGAGCTGTAGGTCGGCGTGAAGTGCAGGGTGAAGCGGGGGTGGCGGGCAAGCCAATGTCGGATCTGCGGCGTCTTGTGGGTCGAGGAGTTGTCGAGCACGACGTGGACGTCGAGGCCTTCGGGGACCGAGCGCTCGATCAAGTTGAGGAACTTGCGGAACTCCTCGGCGCGGTGTCGGGGCGTCATCTCGGCGATCACTTTCCCGGAGGCGGTGTCGAGGGCGGCGTAGAGGTTGGTGGTGCCGTTGCGGACGTAGTCGTGGGTCTGGCGCTCGGGCACGCCCGGCATCAGCGGCAGGATCGGCGCCGAGCGCTCCAGTGCCTGGATCTGGGACTTCTCATCGACGCAGAGGACGACCGCCGCTTCGGGCGGGTTGAGGTAGAGCCCGACGATGTCTCTGACTTTGTCGACGAACTGCGGGTCGGGCGAGAGCTTGAAGTGCTCTGAGCGATGCGGCTTGAGCCCGAAGGCGCGCCAGATGCGGCTGATCGCGGTCTGGTTGAGGCCGGTCGCCTCGGCCATCTGGCGGGTCGACCAGTGAGTCGCGTTCGGCGGGCTCTCCTCCAGCGTCTTGACGATCACCCGCTCGACCTCTGCGTCGGTGATCTTGCGTGGCTGGCCGGGCCGCGGCTCATCGTGCAGTCCGTCGAAGCCCCGCTTGGCAAAACGCCCGCGCCAGCGCCCCACCGTCTGTGTGCTGCAGCCCAAGCGGGCCGCGATCTCCTTGCTTTGCTCGCCCTCGGCCGCCGCCAGAACGATCCGGCAGCGCAGTGCCAGGGCCTGGGCGCTCTTCGGCCGCCTGGCCCAGCGCTCCAGCACCTCCCGGTCGGACTCGCTCAGCGTCACATCCACACGGCGGGGCATGAGGCCTCCCATCGTCGCTTGCGATGGCGACGACTTCGACGCCGACCAGAGCTATGCCTGCGATCTAATGACTCAGGTCACTAGGTCAGGATGGCCAGAAGGCGTCGACCTTCTCGATCTCGCCGTCGTAGATGTCGGCCTTGACGGAGGTGATGATGAGGATTGCGTCTTGGTCGGAGTCGTTGTGGACGCTGCGGGGAGTGTCGGGCGCGACGCGGATGGCTGTGCCGGGAGAGGCTTCGAGGACCTCGTCGCCGAGCTTGAAGGTGAGTGTGCCCTCGAGGACGAGGTAGAGCTCCTCCTGGGTCCGGTGACGGTGTCCGTAGCTGCCGCGGCCGCCGGTTCCTGGCGGCATTCGCCGATAGGTCAGGGCCGACTGCTCGGCCTCCAGCGACGCGGTGAGGAAGCGCATCTCGCCCGGATAGTCGCCGAGGACGTCGGGCGCGTCCTCCAAGGAGATGACCGTGTATCCACTCATGCGGCAACGCTAGCCGCAAACGCCGTCTAGGACCAGCTGTCCCAGGCCTTCAGCGCGCGCAGCGGATCGATCGGGCGGCCGCCCTCGTACCAGCCGGGCGCGGCCCACAGCTCGAAGTGCAGGTGGCAGCCACGGGCGTTGCCGGAGTCCCCGACCGAGCCGATCCGCTGGCCGGTGGCGACCGTGTCGCCCTTGGCGAAGGGAGTGCGCGCGGTCAGGTGCATGTAGCCGTAGTCCATGTCGGTGCCGTCGCCGTCGATCACGACGTAGTGGCCAGCGGCGGCGTGATAGCCGCGCAACTGCACCTTTCCGCCGCGGGCGGCGACCAGCGGGGTGCCGCAGTCGGCGAAGACGTCATGGCCTTCGTGGCTGTGGCCGGCGCGGCCGCTGCCGAACCTCGCTCCGGCGCCGCCGAAGTCGTGGGGACCGCGCACCGGGAAGACGTGGCTCTTGCTGGCAAGCGCTTCCGGCGGCAGGGGCGGCAGGATGTCGATCGGCGGGGTGGGGGGAGAGTCGACGGCGGCCGCGGTTCGCACGGACACCGGACCGCTGATCGCCTTCGCGGGCACGCGCACGTCGACGCTGCGGGCGCTGCGGGGACGCGCTCCCGTCGCGACGTCGTCGGCAAGGCCGGCGCCGCCGTGGAAGACCGCCTTCGTGACCTTCGCCAGCGAGCGGCCCGAGATCTTCACGGTGCTGCCGGCCTGCACGCGGCGCTCGGCGGCGCAGCGGCGCAGGCACGCGACCTTGCGGATCTGCGGCGTCTCGACGAAGACGAGTCCGCCGGCGGACGAGTCCCCGGAGCCGGCGCTGGCGGTCGCCGAGAATCCCGCCAGCGAGGCGGTGAGCGCGACGGCGATGGCGCAGACACGGATCGGCGGCACTGGCTGGACTGCCTCCCTTTCTCCGGCCTACGGGGTTAGCTGACGGGCTCGCGCCGAAAGAGCGGCGCTACGGCGGCGACCGAGCGGTCGCCTTCGATTCGCCCCTTTGGGGTCCGAGGACGCCCAAATGGTTCCCCCGCTCCCCATTGGCCCTGTACCGCTCGCCTCCGGGGACTCGGCAGGCTTGAAACTCGCGGCAGCATAGCCAAGCGTCCGGTCGGGTGGCGGACGACGGCCTCGTCGCGTCGGGCGCTCGCGCGAAGCGGGACGTTTGGCGACGCTTGTGGCACACTGTGCGGCCGGTTGCGCCGGATTCGGGGCTCTCACGAGCCGCGACGGCTGGCGGCGACCGTCTCACGCATGAAGACCTACGTAGCCACCCCCGAGAACCGCGAGCGCGAGTGGCTCGTCGTCGACGCGACGGGCAAGACGCTCGGCCGTCTCGCGACGCAGATCGCGGACAGGCTGCGCGGCAAGCACAAGCCCGAGTACACGCCGCATTGCGACGTCGGCGACTTCGTCGTCGTGATCAACGCCGAGAAGGTCGCGGTCACCGGTCGCAAGCGCGAGAGCAAGCTCTACTACCGCCATTCCGGCTATCCGGGTGGCCTCAAGACCCGCACGTTCGCCGAGATGCTCGAGCGGCGCCCCGAGGAGCCGATCCGGCTCGCCGTCAAGGGCATGCTGCCGCGCAACCGGCTCGCGCGCGCCCAGCTGCGCAAGCTGAAGATCTACGCGGGGCCCGAGCATCCGCATGCCGCGCAGCAGCCCAAGCCGATGGAGATCGAGGACTGATGGCCGACGAGGAGCGCGAGGACACCCCGCAGGACGACACGACGCCGGAGGAGCCGACAGCCGAGCAGCCCGCGGCCGAGGAGCCTGCAGCGGAGGATTTGCCGGCGGAGGAGCCGCCTGCCGAGGAGCCGCCTGCCGAGGAGGCCGCACCCGCCGAGCCGGAGGCCGAGGGCGAGACGACTGAGGGTGAGGCTGCCGAGGAGAAGCCGGCGGAGCGGCCCAAGCCGAAGCGCGACCGCAAGAAGGACTCCAAGGACAAGGAGCCGGAGGTCATTCCCGGCGCGCACCTCGAGCCCGACCTCGTGCTGGAGGAGGATGCCCGCAAGGAGGAGCTCGACGAGTACGCGCCGGTCGACGCGACCGGGGAGCCGGTCGCCGAGGGAGAGGTGGCCGAGCCGACGTCCGACGAGGACGAGGAGGAGGCGCCCGCGCCGCTGAACGCGGTGCTGGACCTCGCCGCCGACGCTCGCTATCAGGCGACGGGCAAGCGCAAGAGCGCCGTCGCCCGCGTGACGCTGAAGCCCGGCACCGGCCAGTACGTCGTCAACGGCAAGAGCCTCGACGAGTACTTCCCGCGCGCGACGCTGCAGACGCAGGCCCGCCGCCCGCTCGAGATCGTCGCCCAGCAGGAGCGCATGGACGTGGTCGCGAAGATCCACGGCGGCGGCGTCTCGGCTCAGGCCGGCGCGCTGCGCCACGGGATCACGAAGGCGCTGGTCGAGGCCGACCCGAACCTGCGCGGGGAGCTCAAGCGGCGCGGCTTCCTGACGCGCGATCCGCGCGTCAAGGAGCGCAAGAAGGCCGGCCTCAAGAAGGCCCGCAAGCGCCCGCAGTTCTCGAAGCGCTAGCCAAGCGTGGGGGCGCTGTTCGGCACCGACGGTGTCCGCGGCGCCGCGGGCGACGTCCTGACGGCCGAGCTGGCGCTGGCGCTCGGGCGCGCGGCGACGGCGACCGCCTGGAACGGCGCCGACGCGGCTCCCCAGGTGCTGATCGTCCGCGACACCCGCGAGTCGGGTGAGATGCTCGAGTCTGCGCTGGCGGCCGGCGTGGCCGCGGCCGGCGGCCACGCCCTGCTCGGCGGCGTGCTGCCGACCCCCGGCGCCGCGCTGCTGACGCGGCGCCACGGCTTCGACCTCGCGGCCGTCGTCTCGGCGTCCCACAATCCGTACGCCGACAACGGGATCAAGTTCTTCGGCCCCGACGGGACCAAGATCTCCGACGAGCGCGAGGCGCTCGTCGAGGCGCTCGTCGGCGGTGAGCCGGCACCGCCGCGACCGATCGGGAGGATCCGCGAGCTGCACGGCGCCGCTGGCGACTACCTGCGCGAGCTCGAGCTGCGCTTCGGCGATCTCGACCTCACCGGCCGCCGAGTGCTGCTGGACTGCGCCAACGGCGCGACCCACTTCATCGCGCCCGAGATCTTCCGCCGTCTCGGCGCCGACGTCGAGGCGGTGGCGGTCGAGCCGGACGGGCGCAACATCAACGACGGCTGCGGGTCGACGCACGTCGAGGCGCTCGCCGAGCGACTCGCCGGCGGCGACTTCGACATCGCCTTCGCCTTCGACGGCGACGGCGACCGGATGCTCGCGGTCGACCGCGACGGCGAGGTCGTCGACGGCGACGAGCTGATCGCGCTCGTCGCGCTCTACCTGCGCGCGGCGGGGCGGTTGCCCGGCGAGGGTGTCGCGGTCACGGTGATGACCAACTACGGCTTCCATGCGGCGATGCGCGAGGCGGGGATCGAGGTCGCCGTGACGCCGGTCGGTGACCGCCACGTGCTCGCCGAGCTGCTGCGTCGCGGCTGGGCGCTCGGCGGCGAGCAGTCCGGCCACATCATCGAGACCGGCTTCGTCCCGTCAGGCGACGGAACGGCCGCCGCGCTGCTGGCGCTCGAGGCGCTCGGCGCGCGCGACCTGTCCGAGCGGGACGGTATGCGCAAGCTGCCGCAGCGGCTGGTCAACGTCACCGTGCGCGATCGCGAGGCGCTCGAGGGAGCGACGGCCGTATGGGAGGCCGTCGAGGCCGAGTCGAGCGGGCTCGACGGCCGCGGCCGGGTCCTGGTGCGGCCGTCCGGGACCGAGCCGCTGGTGCGCGTGATGGTCGAGGCGCCCGACGACGGCGAGTGCGCCGCGGTCGCGGGGCGCCTGGTGAGCGTGGTCGAGCGCGAGCTGGGCTGACGCCGGGATTGCGACTCGACCGTCCCGCGGCGCGGGACGGTTACCCTCTTCTTCCCTCATGTGCGGCATCGTCGGATACACGGGCACGCGCCCCTGCCGCGAGATCCTGCTCGCCGGCCTCGAGAAGCTCGAGTACCGCGGCTACGACTCGGCCGGAGTGTCGCTGGTCGCCGACGGCGAGGTTCACACCGTGCGCGCGGTCGGCAACCTGTCGCATCTGCGCCAAGCCGTCGAGGGCGATCCGAACGGCGCCGGCAACGGAGCGCTGTCCGGCATCGGCCACACGCGCTGGGCGACGCACGGCCGAGTCACCGAGGCCAACTGCCATCCCCACGACGACAGCTCGGGGCGCGTCCACGTCGTGCTCAACGGCATCGTCGAGAACTGGGCCGAGCTGCGCGCCCGGCTCGAGGCCGACGGCGCCCGCTTCAGCTCCGAGACCGACGCCGAGGCCGTCGCCCACCTGATCGCCGTCCACTACGACGGCGATCTCGTCGACGCCGTGCGGGCCGCCTACGGCGAGCTGCGCGGCCACTACGCCTTCGTCGCCGTCCACGCCGACGAGCCCGGGGTGCTGGTTGCCGCGCGCAAGGAGTGCCCGCTGGTCGTCGGTGTCGGCGAGGGCGAGAGCTTCGTCGCCTCGGCGATCCCCGCCTTCCTGCGCGACACCCGGCGCGTGCAGCTCGTCGAGAACGACGAGATCGTCGTCGTGACGCCGGAGGGAGCGCGCTTCACGACGGCTGCCGGCGACGACGTCGAGCGCGCCGCCGAGGACGTCGACTGGGACGAGGAGACGGCCGAGAAGGGCGGCTACGAGACCTTCATGCTCAAGGAGATCCACGAGCAGCCCGAGGCGGTAGCCGAGACCGTCGGCGACCGGCTCGTCGGCGACGGCGTCGACCTCGGCGACATCGGAGTCTCCGACGACGAGCTGCGCGAGCTGCGGCGGATCGTCGTCGTCGCCTGCGGCACGTCCTACCACGCGGGGCTCTCCGGCCGCTACGCGATCGAGGCGTGGTCGCGCGTCCCGGTCGAGATGGATATCGCCTCCGAGTTTCGCTACCGCGATCCGGTCGTCGACGAGCGCGACCTGGTGATCGGCATCACGCAGTCCGGCGAGACCGCCGACACGCTGGCCGCGATGCGCCTGGCGCGCGACAAGGGCGCGAAGGTGCTGGCGATCACGAACGTGATGGGCAGCCAGGCCACGCGCGACTCCGACGGCGTGCTGTTCACGCGCGCCGGCCTCGAGATCGGCGTCGCGGCGACCAAGACGTACGTCTCGCAGGTCGCGGCGATGTACCTGCTCGCGCTGCGCCTCGCCGAGGTCCGGAAGACGCTGGACACGGAGCGGATCGCGAGCCTGGTGGCGGACCTGCGCGACCTGCCGCGCTGCATCGAGCGGTTGCTCGAGAGCGTCGACGCGCCGGTCCAGGAGATGGCCGCCCACTGGCGCGACGCCGGCTTCTTCCTCTACCTGGGTCGCCACGCCGGCCTGGCGACGGCGCTCGAGGGAGCGCTCAAGCTCAAGGAGATCTCCTACGTCCCGACCGACGCCTACGCCGCGGGGGAGATGAAGCACGGCCCGATCGCGCTGCTCGACGAGCGCACGCCCGTCGTCTGCGTCGCGACGGAGTCGCCGGTGCTCGACAAGGTGCTGTCGAACGTCGCCGAGGTCCGCGCGCGCGGCGCCCACGTGCTCGCCGTGGCGACCGAGGGCGACGAGAGCGTCGCGCGCCACGCCGAGGAGGTCGTCTACGTGCCGCGCACCGACTGGCTGCTGCAGCCGCTGCTGGCGGTCGTCCCGCTGCAGCTGCTCGCCTACTACATCGCCCGCCACCGCGGCCTGAACGTCGACCAGCCGCGCAACCTGGCGAAGACCGTCACGGTCGAGTGAACCGTGCTGCGGTACTCGCAGAAGCTCGCCCCAGCTAGCTTCGGACGCGGTCGGGGGACCGCTCCTGCTGCGCCCTCCGCTGGGGTCGCTTCATGATCGGAATGGACCTGCTGGAGATCGATCGGCTGGAGGCGGCGCTCGAGCGCCGGCCGCGGCTGGCGGGGCGGTTGTTCACGGAGGCCGAGCTGGCCTACGCCGCCGGCACGGCGAGGCCGGGCCAGCACCTCGCCGCGCGCTTCTGCGCGAAGGAGGCCGTCGCGAAGGCGCTCGGACTGCGCGGCTGGGCGTTTCGAGACGTCGAGGTCGTGGCGACCGGCGGCGCGCCCGAGGTGCGGCTGACCGGTTCCGCGGCGGCGCGCGCGCAGGAGCTGGGCGCGGCGCCGAGCATCTCGCTGACGCATACCGGAGCCACCGCGGGCGCCGTGGCCGTGCTCTTGCCGCGATAGCGCCGGTCGCCCGCTCGCGTTTACGACAAGAATGTTGCCTCGCAGTAAGCAGCGTTTACTCCCAGGCAACTTCCTTGCCGTAGCCGGCAGGCGACCCATGAGCAACCCGTGACCGCGGACATTCCCGACTGGCTCGATCCGCTCTACGAGGCGGACGAGATGCGAGCGGTCGACGCCTGGGCGATCGAGCGGGGCGTGCCGTCACTCGACCTGATGGAGCTCGCAAGCGTCGGGCTCGCGCGGCTGACCGCTCGGCTGGCGATACCGGGCCTGCCGATCCGGGTCGTCGTCGGGACGGGCAACAACGGCGGTGACGGGCTTGCCGCGGCGCGGCTGCTGCGCGCGGAGGGACGGGCGGTCGACGTGCTGGCCGTCGGGCCGCTCGACGGGTTGAGGCCCGACCCCGCGGCGAACCTGGAGCGGCTGTCCGGTGAGCCGCCGCGGCCGTTCGAGGCGGCGGCGCTGGCCGGCTCGGGCGCGATCGTCGATGCGATGCTCGGGACCGGCTTCGCCGGCGCCCCGCGCGAGCCGCTGGCGGGCGCGATCGCGGCCGTCAACCGGCAGGACTGCCCGGTCGTGGCCTGCGACGTGCCGTCGGGAGTCGACGCGTCGACCGGCGAGGTCGTCGCCGAGGCGGTGCGCGCCGATGCGACGGCGACTTTCCACAGCTCCAAGCCAGGGCTCCACGTGGCCCCCGGGGCGATCCACGCGGGCGAGATCGAGGTCGTCGACATCGGCATCCCGCGCGGAGCTCCGGAGCCACGCGGCGCGGGGCTGATCTCGGAGCGGACGCTCGCGCTGTTCCCGCGCCGAGAGCGCTTCGGGTCGAAGTTCGACTCGGGCGTCGTGGCGATCGCCGGCGGCTCCCGCGGCCTGACCGGGGCGCCCGCGCTCGTCGCGCTCGCCGCGTCGCGCGCCGGCGCCGGCTACGTGCAGGTCGCCGTGCCGGCGTCGCTCGAGCCGGCGCTCGAGCTGCGACTGCTCGAGCAGATGACGCGCGGGCTGCCTGAGGCCGACGGCGCTCACGTCCCCGCCGGGGTGGAGGGCTTCCTCGAGCTGGCCGGCCGCGCCGGCGCGGCCGTGCTCGGACCGGGCCTCGGCCGCGGCGAGTCGGCGAGGGCGTTCGCGCGCCAGGTGGCGGCCGCCGTGGAGGCGCCGATGCTGATCGACGCCGACGGCCTCAACGCGCACGCCGGCGGCCTGGAGTCGCTGCGCGAGCGGTCGGCGCCGACGGTCCTGACACCGCATTCCGGCGAGCTCGGACGGCTGCTGGACCGCGGCTCGGCGGCGGTCGACTCGCACCGGCTCGCCTGCGCACGCGAGGCCGCCGAGCGCAGCGGCGCGGTCGTCCTGCTCAAGGGCGACGACACGATCGTCGCCGCCCCCGGCGGACCGCTGGCGATCAACCCGGGGGCGACGCCCGCGCTCGCGACGGCCGGGACCGGAGACGTGCTCTCCGGCCTGATCGGGGCGCTGCTCGCGAAGGGCCTCGGCGCGTTCGAGGCGGCCGCGCTCGGCGCGCTCGCCCATGCCCGCGCCGGCCGCGCGGCCGCCGAGCGCCACGGCGCCGACCACACGGTCGCCGGCGACGTGATCGACGCGCTGCCCGACGGCCTCGGCTCCCGGTAAGGTCCGCGCCGTGCCGAAGACCGTCAGAGAGATCATGGAGGCCGACGCGCCGACCGTCGCGCCCGAGGACGACGTCGAGAGGGTCCTCGCGGTGATGCGCGAGCACGAGCTGCCCGGGGTGCCGGTCGTCAACGACGGCGGTCGCTGCGTCGGGATCGTCACCGAGGCCGACCTCGTCCTGCCGGACGACGACGGCGATCTTCACCTGCCGCACTACGTCAACATCTTCGGCGGAACCGTCTTCATCGAGTCGCTGAGCCGCTTCGAGGACCGTCTGCGCAAGGCGTTCGCGTCGAACGCGTCGGACCTGATGACCGCCGACCCGGACACCGTCGACGTCGAGACGAGCGTCGACGACGCGGCCCGCCTGATCTACGAATCGGGCCACAACCGTCTGCCGGTCGTCGAGCACGGGCGCTACGTCGGCGTCGTCACCCGCCTCGACGTCCTCGGCGCGCTCGTCTCCTGACATGGCCGCGCACGCGTCCGCGCGGGCGCTGGCGCGGGTCGCGCTCGGCGCGGTCGAGCGCAACTGCGCCCATCTGCGCTCGCTGACCGGCGACTCGGTCGCGCTCTGCGCGGTGGTCAAGGCCGACGGGTACGGCCACGGCGCGGTTCGCTGCGCCCGCGCGGCGCGTGCCGGCGGCGCCAGCTGGCTCGCGACCGCGACGGCCGCCGAGGCGGCGGTGCTGCGCGCCGCCGGCCTCGACGGCCGGCTGCTCGTCATGGGCGCGCTGACCCGCGAGGAGTCCGTCACGGCGCTGACCGCCGGCGCCGACGTCGTCGTCTGGGAGCCCGACTTCGCCCAGGCGCTCGCGACGCGAGTGGCGGAGGGCGCCCCGCCGGCTCGCGTCCACGTCAAGCTCGACACCGGCATGGGGCGCCTCGGGACCGCCGACGCCGAGCAGGCGCGCGCCGTGGCGCGGATCGCCGCGGCCGACGAGCGGCTCGAGCTGGTCGGGCTGATGACCCACTTCGCGACCGCCGACGAGCTCGGTGACGAGCACTTCGCCGTCCAGCTCGAGCGCTTCGCCGCCTTCGCGGCGGAGCTGCGCGCCAGCCATCCGGGCGTCCTCGTCCACGCCGCGAACAGCGCGGCCACCTATCGCGACCCGGCGAGCCACTTCGACATGGTGCGCTGCGGCGTCGCCGTCTACGGCCTCGACCCGTTCCAGGGCGATCCGGCCGAGCGCGGCCTCGAGCCGGTGCTGGCGCTCGAGTCCGCCGTCGGCGCCGTCCGGCGCTTCGAGGCCGGGACGAGCGCGGGCTACGGTCGCCGCTGGACGGCGAGCGAGCCGACCTGGGTCGCGACCCTGCCGATCGGCTACGGCGACGGCTGGCGCCGGGCGCTGACCAACGACTGCGACGTGCTGATCCGCGGGCGCCGTCACCCGCTGGTCGGGACGGTCAGCATGGACAACGTGACAGTCGAGCTAGGACCGCGGACCGAAGTCGAGCCGGGCGACGTCGCCGTGCTGATCGGCGCACAGGGAGGCGAGCGCATCCTCTGCGAGGAGGTGGCGCGACGGCTCGACACGATCAACTACGAGGTCACCTGCGGCCTGACGGCGCGGGTGCCGCGGACCTACGAGCCGTGACGGCCGCCGGTCTCGCCGACCGCCTGAACGCCGCGCCGCCGGTCCGTCCCGTGCGCGACGCGCTCGGCGCGGCCGGCGTCGAGGCCTGGCTGGTGGGGGGCGTGGTTCGCGACGCCATGCTGGACCGGCCGCTGGTCGACGTCGACCTCGCGGTGGTCGGCGACGCCGAGGCCGCGGCCAGGATCGTCTCGCGCGCGCTCGGAGGACCGCGTTTTCCGCTCTCGGAGACCTTCGGAGCCTGGCGGGCGCTCGATCGCGACCGCGGCGTGGCGGTCGACATGTCGCCGCTGCAGGGCGAGACGATCGAGCAGGACCTCGCCAAGCGCGACTTCGCGATCAACGCGATCGCCGTCCCGCTCGGCGGCGGCGAGGCCGTCGATCCCCACAGCGGCCTGCGCGACCTGCGGTCCGGGGTGCTGCGGGTGCTCGGCCCCGGCGCCTACGACGCCGACCCGCTGCGCACGCTGCGGCTGGTTCGCCTCGCCGCCGAGCTGGGGATGGCGCCCGACCCGGAGACCGAGCGCCTGACCGTCGAGTACGCCCCACGGCTCGGCGAGCCCTCCGGCGAGCGCGTGTTCGCCGAGCTGCGGCGCCTGGTGATCGCTCCCGGCGCGCTCGAGGGCCTCGAGCTCGCCCGGCGCCTCGGCGTGCTGGCCGCCGTCCTGCCGGAGGTCGCCGCGCTCCAGGGGGTGGAGCAGAGCAGCTATCACCACCTCGACGTCTACGAGCACACGATCGCGGTGCTGCGCGAGCAGATCGAGCTGCTCGCCGGCGATCGTCTCGAGCAGCTGTTCGGCGACAGCGCACCGCGCGTGCGCGCGGTCCTCGACGAGCCGCTCGCCGACGATCTCACGCGCGGGCAGGCGCTGCGCTTCGGCGCGCTGCTGCACGACGCCGCCAAGCCGGCCACGCGCGGCGTCCGCGACGACGGCCGCGTGACCTTCATCGGCCACGACGCCGCCGGCGCCGAGCTGGCCGGCGACGTCCTCCGCCGTCTGCGCGCCAGCGAGCGCTTGCGCTCGCACGTCGGCGCGCTCGCGCGCCACCATCTGGCGCTCGGCTTCCTCGTCCACGAGCGTCCGCTCGACCGCGCCGACGTCTACCGCTACCTGGCGCGCTGCGACCCGGTCGAGGTCGACGTGACCGTGCTGTCCTGCGCGGACCGCCTGGCGACCCGCGGCCGCAACGCCGAGGACGCGATCGCCGCGCACCTCGAGCTGGCGCGCGAGCTGATCGAGCCGGCGCTCGACTGGCACGATCACGGCCCCCCGCGGCCGCCGGTGCGGGGCGACGAGCTGGCGGCGGAGCTGGGCATCGAGCCCGGCCCCGAGCTGGGGCGGCTGCTCGCGCGGCTGGCCGAGGCCGTCTACACCGGCGAGGCCACCGACCGCGACGACGCGGTCGCGCTCGCCCGCCGGCTGACGGCCGGCGGCTGGTAGCGTGTCCACGCGGTAGAGCCGGCTCGGAGCCGGTGCGAACACGGAAAGGCGCCTTGGGCAAAGAGGAGAAGATCGAGATGGAGGGCGAGATTTCGGAGGCCCTCCCGAACACGATGTTCCGGGTCAAGCTGGACAACGACCACGAGGTGCTCGGCCACATCTCGGGCAAGATGCGCAGGCACTACATCCGCATCCTGCCCGGCGACCGCGTCAAGATCGAGCTGTCGCCCTACGACCTGACGCGCGGACGCATCACCTATCGCTACAAGTAGGAATCCGAAACTCGGACGCGAACTCCGTGTTGGGAGTCCGGACATGAAGCGCTACCTCATTCCAATCTTGGCCCTCCTCGCGCTCGCCGTGCCGAGTGGCGCGCACGCGAAGGTGATCGAGCTCGGCGGCGGTGGGACGCCGTCGGCCGCCTCCAACTGCCCCGACGACCCCTGCGTCGCCGCCTACCAGGTGACCGCCTACCAGGGGCGCTCGGGCGATCTCAAGAACCCGTTCGTGGTCCCGCGCGTCGGCAAGATCGTCGCGTTCACCGTCTCGCTCGGGGCGCTGACCCCGACCCAGATCACCTTCTTCGACGGCCGCTTCGGCGAGGATCCGCAGGTCCGGTTGTCGATCCTGCGCCGCAGCGAGCGCAAGGGCAAGCGGCGCAACCACCGCCTGATGGCGCAGAGCAAGGTCTACGACGTCTCGGCCTTCCTCGGCTCGTCGCCGACCTTCGCGCTCGACAAGCCGATACGCGTCGGCAAGGGGGCCCGCGTCGCGATCACGGTCCCGACCTGGGCGCCGCTGCTCGACACGGTCGACCTGCCGCGCAGCAACTGGTGGCGCTCCTCGCGCCAGGACGACGAGTGCGGCAAGGCCGACCAGCTCAGCCCGCCGTCGGCGCACCAGGACGTCGGCGAGATCGTCGACTACGGCTGCACGTACTTCAACTCGCGGCTGCTCTACAGCGCCACCTACGTCCCGGATCCGCGCCCGACCGACGGATCGGACAAGAAGAAGGCGGCGAAGCGGTCGCGTGCCGCAAGCGGGGCCTCCGCCGACGCGGCGAACGCCGTCGGCGGCGGCGCCACGGCTCCGTAGCGCCCTTCTGGAGGGCTCGAAAACTGCCCTGGTAGCGGGGCGGCGACGGCGATACCATCGATGCGATGTCCACTGAGGGGTGGATATTCATGGTCGGCTTCCGAGTCATCGACGTCGGGCTGTTGGTCGCGTGGCTGGTCTGGTTCTTCCGCCTCCGCGACGACGGCGGCGAGCCGCCCGACGAGGGCGGTGGAGGCGGTGGCAGCGACAACCGGGGCCCGGGGCCGCGCCGCGGACCCGGCGGCGGGGGGTTGAGCCTGCCCGCCGGTCGCTGGCCGAGCGGCGGCTGGCGCCGCCGTGACCGCCACGGACCGTCGCTACGCCGGCCGCGACCGCACGGCCGGCCGCTGCCTCAGCCGCTTCCGGCGCGTGTCAGGTTCCCGGGCGTGGCGCCCGTGCGGGTCAGCCCTCGTCGCTGAGGGCCGGCATCCGGCGTCCGCAGTGCGGACAGTCGTTGAGGTCGCGCTGGACGAGCTGCTCGAGCGAGCAGCCGCAGAGGCGCAGGTTCTCGACGGAGTAGGGCAGGTTGCTCGGCGACGGCGCCAGCGGAATCAGCTTCCCGACGACCTCGAACGGCTCGCCGGTGTCGCCGTCGACGTACTGCTTGCCGGGCGCGATCTCGCGGACGATCTCGCGGTCGGAGCGGGAGCGCAGGCGGTACTGCTGACGGGGCGGCATGGCGCGGCAGCCTACCAAGCGGGGCTTCCGCCCCACGCCCTGCCAGCATGCCCGCCGTGCGGGTCCTGATCTTCCACGGCTACCTGCTGCGCGGGACCGGCAGCAACATCTACAACGTCAGCCTGGCGCGGGCGCTCGCCGGCCTCGGCCACGAGGTCCACCTGCTCTGCCAGGAGCGCCACGCCGGCGAGCTCGGCCTGCCGCCGGGGGTGACCGTGCACAACCCCGACATCGGACGCGTGCTCCCGGTCTACGTCGCCGATCGCTACGAGGGCTTCGACGCGGTCCCGTTCCGGGACCTCGACGACGCGGCCGTCGAGCGCTACGTCGCGGCCAACGTCGCGGCGGTACGCGACGTCGTCGCTCGCTTCCCGCCGGACGTGGCGCTCGCCAACCACGCCGTGATGGGGCCAGCGATCCTGGCTCGGGCGCTGGCGGGTCGGGTTCCCTACGCGGTCAAGATCCACGGCAGCGCGCTCGAGTACACGGTGCGCCCGCAGCCGGAGCGGTTCCTGCCGTACATGCTGGAGGGGCTCGCCGGCGCCTCCGGGGTGCTCGTCGGCTCGCTGCACACGGCGCAGAGCCTCTGGGAGGTCGCCGGTGACCCGGAGCTGCCGGGGCGCACCCGCCTCGGGCCTCCCGGCGTCGACGTCGCGGCTTTCGCGCCGCGGACCGCCGACGAGGCCGTCGCGGGGCTGCGCGGGCTGGCCGACCGCCTCGAAGGCAAGGACACCGCAGCCTGGGGCGGCGAGGCCGGCGCGGCGGAGGCCCTGCGCGCGTTCGACCCCCGCGAGCAGCGAATCGTCGGCTACGTCGGCAAGCTGATCGTGTCGAAGGGGGTCGACCTGCTGCTCGCCGCCTGGCCGCTGGTCTGCGCGCGCGTGCCGGAGGCGCGGCTGCTCGTCGTCGGCTTCGGCGGCTACCGCGAGGCGTTGACGCAGATCGTCGACGCGCTGGCGCGGGCGGACCTCGACCGGCTGCGCGAGATCGCCGCCAGGGGCCGTGAGCTGGAGGGCGGCCCGGCGGCCCCGCTGCGCTACCTGACGGCGTTCCTCGACGGCCTCGAGGGCGAGCAGCGCGCCCGCTATCTCGCGGCCGCTCCGCTGGCCGCGGAGCGCATCCGCTTCGCGGGCCGCATCGAGCACGCCGACCTTCCGCTCGTGCTGTCCGGCCTCACCGCCCAGGTCGTGCCGAGCACCTTTCCCGAGGCGTTCGGGATGGTCGCCGCGGAGGCCGCTTGCGCCGGCGTGCTGCCGCTCTCCGCCGCCCACTCCGGACTGGCCGAGGTCTCGGCCGTGCTGGCCGCCGCGCTCGCCCCCGAGCGGCGTTCGCTGCTCGCGTTCGAGCGCGGTCCGAGGGCGGTCGAGGAGATCGCCGCGCGGCTCGTCGGCTGGCTCGAGCTGCCGCCCGCCGAACGCGCTCGGACGTCGGCCGCCCTGTCCGCCCTGGCGCGCGGGCGCTTCGGCTGGGAGAGCGTCGCGGAAGGCGTGATCGCGGCCGCCCAGGGCCGTCTCGACGAGCTGCCGCGGCCGCGGTGCGCAGAGGCGCCTTCCGCCCTCTGAGCGGGTAGTGTTCCGGCCCGTGAGAAGTCGATCCCAGAGGGTCACGGCGCTGGCGGTCGCCGCGGCGCTGACGGCGGTAGCGGCGTCCGGATGCGGCCGCGAGGATCCCGACATGGTCGCCGGCAAGACCCTGTTCGTCGAGAAGTGCGGCGCCTGCCACACGCTCGCGCGGGCCGGCACGAGCGGCGTCAACGGACCGAACCTCGACGAGGCGTTCGGGCCCGCGCGGCGCGACGGGCTCGGCCAGGGCACCGTCCAAGGCGTCGTCCACGACCAGATATCAGGGGTGCTGGCGAACAGCTCGATGCCGAGGAACCTCGTCACGGGCGACGACGCCGCCGACGTGGCGGCGTACGTGGCGAGGGTCGCCGGCCAGGGCGGCGAGGACGAGGGAAGGCTTGCCACGGCCGGCGCGCCGAAGGTGTCGAGCAAGCCGATCGCCGCGTCGGGCGGCAAGCTCGCGATCGACGCCAACCCCAGCGGGGCGCTCGCGTTCGCGAGCAGCAAGGCCACCGCGCCGCCCGGACCGCTGGAGATCCTGAGCGCCAACGAGTCGCCGGTCCAGCACAACATCGCCATCAAGGACCCGGCGGGCAAGGTGGTGGAGGGCAACGTCGTCGGCACGGGTGGGACTTCGACGCTGCGCGCCGACCTGAAGCCCGGGAAGTACGAGTTCCTCTGCACCGTCCCGGGGCACGAGGAGGGCGGCATGAAGGGCGAGCTCACCGTCCAGTAGGCCACTTCTCGTGAGCGTCGGGGCGCTATTCGCCGCCTTGACTCGACCGGTCGGCGGCCCGTGGCCTGCTTGTGCCGCGGAGGATTGCCACGCCGATGGCGGCGGCGGTGATCGATCCGGCGAAGATGCCGAACTTGGCTGTGTCGACGGTGGCGGGATCGGCGTAGGCGAGCTGGCTTACGAACAGCGAGACGGTGAAGCCGATGCCGCCGAGCGCGGCGATGCCCCAGACGTGGCGGGTGGTGACGTCGTCGGGGAGCCTGCCGATCCCGTGGCGGTGTACGAGCAGGGCGGTTCCGGCGATGCCGAAAAGCTTGCCGACTACGAGACCGAGCGCGATCGCCCACGCGACCCGGCTGGACGCCGCCGCTGAGACGGTGTCGCTGTCGATCACGATGCCCGCGTTGGCGAGCGCGAACAGCGGCACGACGAGCAGGCTGGTGAACGGGTGCAGGCGCTCCTCGACCTCCTCGAGCACCGGTCGGCCGCCGACGGCGTGGGCGGGCATCAGCAGCCCGACCGCCACGCCGGCGATCGTGGCGTGGACCCCCGACTGGAGCATCGCGACCCAGACGAAGATCCCGAGCGGGATATAGAGGACCACCCGCTGGGCGCCGAGGCGGCGCATGGCGACGATTCCGAGCAGCCCGGCGACGACCGCGGCGAGCCAGGCGATCGAGATGCCGGAGCTGTAGAAGATCGCGATCACCGCGATCGCGAGCACGTCGTCGACGATCGCGATCGTCAGCAGCAGGAGCTTGACGCCTGTCGGGACGCGGTTGCCGAGCAGCGCGAGCACACCGACGGCGAAGGCGATGTCCGTCGCGGCCGGGATCGCCCAGCCGCGCGCGTCCTGCGTGCCCAACGTGAGGGCCACGAAGATCAACGCCGGCAACACGACGCCGCCGACCGCCGTGAGCACAGGCAGTGTCGCCGCCTTGCGGTCGCGCAGCTCGCCGGTGACGAACTCGCGCTTTACCTCCAGCGCGACTACGAAGAAGAACAGGGCCATCAGCCCGTCGTTGACCCAGTGCTGGAAGTCCTCGGTGATCGACAGCGACCCCACGCCGAGCGTCAGGTCGGTCTGCCAGAACGAGAGATAGCTGTCGCCGGCGTTCGCCCAGACCAGCGCGGTTACGGCTCCCGTGAGCAGGGCGATGCCGCCGACCGTCTCGTCGCGCAGGTACTCGGTAGCGGCGTCGATGCTCTCGCGCACGCGCTGTAGGCCGGCCGTCATCGAGCCACGACGCTAGCCGAGTGGACGCCGGGCGGAGGTCCCGGGCCGGCGAGGGCAGCAGATCGCCTAGCCGACGAGCTGGGCGAGATCCTCGGCGATCGCCGGTGAGGCGACGACGAGGCCGAAGGGCTCGTCGGTGAGCGGCAGGACGGCGGCGCCGGCCTCGGCGGCGATCAGCGATCCAGCCGCCCAGTCCCATGGGCTCAGGCCGCGCTCGTAGTAGCCGTCGAGGCGGCCGCAGGCGACCATGCAGAGGTCGAGCGCGGCGGCGCCCGCACGGCGGATGTCGCGCACGCGCGGCAGGATCCGCGCCACGACCTCGGCCTGCAGGGCGCGGCGATCGGCGGCGTAGCCGAAGCCGGTGGCGACGAGCGCGGTGTCGAGTCGGTCGGCGCCGCTGACGGCGATCACCGCGCCGTTGAGCTGCGCGCCGGCGTTGCGCGCGGCGGTGAAGGTCTCGTCGCGCAGCGGATCGTGCACGACGCCGACCAGCGATCCGTCGGCGTCCTCGAGCGCGATGCTGACCGCCCAGGCGGGGAAGCGGTAGAGGTAGTTGGTCGTGCCGTCGAGCGGGTCGACGACCCAGCGCCGGCCGTTGGCCGCCTCGACGGTCGAGCCCTCCTCGGCCAGCAGCCCGTCGTCCGGACGCTCGGCGGCCAGCAGGTCGCCGATCAGCGCCTCGGCGTCGCGGTCGGCGTCCGAGGCCATGTCGGTGCGGGTGGACTTGTGCTGCAAGCCGCTCGCCGGGCCCTCGTAGCGCTCGAGCAGCAGGACGCCCGCCGCGCGCGCAGCCCGCTCGGCGAGCCTCAGATCGGCCTCTGGCGAGCTCAGAGCGCCCGCGCGACGACGACGACCAGGACGACCGCCGCCGCGAGCGCGGCTACGTAGAGCAGGAAGCGGAACGCGCCCTGCTCGGAGCCCAGCGGGTTGAGCACGGCTAGACGATGTAGATCGTCGTGTAGACGACGATCCACATCACGTCGACGAAGTGCCAGTAGATGCCCGGTATCTCGACGCCGAGGTGCTCCTTCGTCGAGAAGTGGCCGCGGAAGGCGCGGATCGTCGCGAAGGCGAGCAGCGTCAGGCCGACGAAGACGTGCGCGCCGTGGAGGCCCGTCAGCCCATAGAAGATCGACGACTGGGCGTTCTCGGAGATCGCGAAGCCGATGTGGAAGTACTCGTTGACCTGGATGCAGAGGAAGGTCAGCCCGAGCAGGAACGTCGTCAGCAGCCCGATCCGCAGCGCGCGGCGGTTGCCTCGGCGGGCGCCCTCGAGCGCCCAGTGCATCGTGAAGCTCGAGGAGACGAGGATCGCGGTGTTGACGCCCGCGATCGCGACCGGCAGGTGCTCGCCGGTGGCGGGCCAGGCGTCCCCGTTCACGACCCGGATGAAGAAGTAGGCCGTGAAGAACGCTCCGAAGAGCATCACCTCGGAGATGATGAACAGCAGCATTCCGAGGAACTGCGGGTCGAGCCGCGAGGACTGGTTGGCGGCCGGCGGGCCGTGATGGTGCTCGTGCTCGGCGGCGTGGGGGGCCGTCGCCGGAGCGCCGGTGGGCGAGATCGAGGCCGACTCCATCAGGCGCTCGCCCCTTCGGGCTGTTGGTCGGACACGACGTGGTGGACGGGCTTGTCGGTCGACGCCTCGACGCGGCGGACGAGGTCGGCGCGCAGCCAGCCGGAGCGCGTCGCCGGGAAGGTCGAGATGACGACCTCGTCGATGCCGTAGAAGCGCAGCGCCTGCTGGATCGTCGTGTAGGGGTCGGGGTGGGTCACCTGGCCGATCGCCTCGAGTCCCTGGTCGCCGAGCCGCTTGAGCGTGTGGGCGAGGCGGTTGGCCGCATCCTGCTCGCCGTCGCCGCCCTGCGGACAGACGACGATGAAGCGGCGCGGGCCCTCGGCGGCGAGCTGCTTGAGCTGGTCGATCAGCGCCTCACCGGTGACCGTCTGGTTCGCGACGACGAGCGTGCGGCAGCCCTCGTCGGGGTCGTGCGGACCGAGGTCGACGACGACGTGCTCGACCGGGCGGCGGGTGGCCTGTGCGACGCGCGTGACGAGATCCTGGCGCAGCCAGCCCGAGCGGGTGTCGGGGTGGGTCGAGATCACGATCTCGTCGTAGTCGCGCTCGCCGAGGGCGTCCATGATCGCGGAGTAGGGGTCGGGGTCCATCACCTCGCCGGTCGCCTCGATGCCGACCTCGCCCAGCTGGGCGAGCGTCATCTGGAGCCGGTTCTCGGCCGCGCCACGGATCGTCTCGTCGTAGATCACGTAGCCGTGCTTGGGCTGGTTCTGCGGGCAGATCACGTGGACCGACACGGAGCCTCCGTCGGCGCGGCGCTTGACGGCGTCGATCAGCGGCTGACCGGTGACGGTCTCGTTCGCGACGACGAGGATCTTGCGCGGATCGGTCATCGGTCGCTGGGCGGCGGCGCTCCGCCGCCGGCCGGGGCCGGGGTGGCGCCGACGGGCGCCTTCCTGTCGCCGAAGACCGCGTGGACGGCGCCGGGCACGCCGTACTCGTACGGCCCGCCGACGACGGTCGGGATCTCGTCGAAGTTGAAGATCGGCGGCGGCGAGGAGACCTGCCACTCGATCGAGTGGGCGCGCCACGGATTGCCGGCGGCCTTCGGGCCGTGGCGCCAGCTCGTGATCATGTTGTAGAGGAAGATCAGGAACGACAGGCCGAACAGGAAGCTCGAGACCGAGATGATCGCGTTGAGCGTCGCGAACTGGTCGGCGTAGTCGGCCACCCGGCGCGGCATCCCGTCGACGCCGACGAAGTGCATCGGCCCGAACGTCAGGTTGAAGAAGACGAACGAGAGCCAGAAGTGGAGCTTGCCGAGGCTCTCGTCGTACATCCGGCCGGTCATCTTCGGGAACCAGTGGTAGATCCCGGCGAAGATCGTGAAGACGCTGCCGCCGAACAGCACGTAGTGGATGTGCGCGACGACGAAGTAGGTGTCCGAGACGTGGATCACGACCGGGATCACGGCGAGCATGATCCCGCTGATCCCGCCGAGCGTGAACATCGTTATGAAGCCGAGCGCGAAGAGCATCGGCGTCGTCAGGTGGATGGCCCCGCGCCAGAGCGTTCCGAGCCAGCTGAAGATCTTGACGCCGGTCGGCACGGCGATCAGCATCGTCGTGATCATCATCGGGATCCGCAGCCACGAGTGCATGCCCGAGACGAACATGTGGTGGGCCCAGACGGTGAATCCGAGGATCACGATCGCGACCAGCGAGAAGGCCATCATCCGGTAGCCGAAGACCGGCTTGCGGGCGTGCGTCGAGATGACCTCGCTGACGATCCCGAAGCCCGGCAGCATCATGATGTAGACGGCCGGGTGCGAGTAGAACCAGAAGACGTGCTGGTACATCAGCACGTCACCGCCGGCGCCCGCGGTGAAGAAGTGCGTCCCGAGCGCGCGATCGAGCAGGACGAAGAACTGCGAGCCGGCGATGAACGGCGTGGCGATCACGACCAGCAGCGAGGTCGTGAACTGCGCCCAGACCATCAGCGGCATGCGCCAGAACGTCATGCCGGGCGCGCGCATCGTGATGATCGTGACCAGGAAGTTCAGCGCCGTAGCGATCGACGACGCCCCCGCGAACTGCACGCCGACCGTGAAGAACTGCTGGCCTAGCGGCGCCTCGGTGGAGAGCGGGGCGTAGGCGGTCCAACCGGTGGCGAAGGCGCCGCCCTCGACGAAGAAGCTCGTGATCATCATCACGCCGGCGGTCGGCAGCAGCCAGAAAGACAGCGCGTTCAGCCGCGGGAACGCCATGTCCGGGGCGCCGATCATCAGCGGCACGACGTAGTTCGCGATCCCGGCGAACACGGGGATGATGAACAGGAAGATCATCAGCGACGCGTGGACCGAGAACAGCCCGTTGTAGGTGTTCGGGTCGACGAACTGCGTCCCCGGCTGCGCCAGCTCGGCGCGGATCAGCATCGCCATCAGCCCGCCGAGGATGAAGAAGAAGAAGGTGGTGACGATGTACTGGATCCCGATCACCTTGTGATCGGTGTTGACCTTGAAGTAGTCCCTCCACGAGGTCGCGCCGTGGCTCGAGTGGTCGTCGGGCACGGTCGGCTTGCCGAGCGCCCAGTCGAACCAGAAGGTGAAGCAGCCGATCGCCAGCAGGAAGGCGAGCGGCATCACGATCAGCGCGACCGTCGCCACCGCCTCCCAGTCGAGCAGCGGATCCCAGCCGTAGAGCGCGCGCAAGAGCACGACGAGCGCGACGGCGAAGCCGAAGGCGAGCGGCAGGCCGGCGGCTACGCGATACCAGCCCGGCGCCCTGAGCTTTGCCGCTGCGCTCACTTGGAGACCTTCCCCTTGCTCACGTCCAGAAGGTAGCCGACCAGCGTGTCGATCTCGGCGTCCGAGAGCTGACTGCCGTAGTCGCCCGGCATCAGGTCCTTCTGGAAGCCGGGAACGACGAAGGCGTTCGGCTCGACGATCGACGTCTCAACGTACTCGGCCGGCGTCTGCCCTCGTTCGCGCCTGGCCGCCTCGGCGGCGAGGGCGTCGAGGCTCGGCCCGACGGTCGCGTCGGAGCCGGCGTCGGCGAGCGTGTGGCAGGCGTTGCAGCCGGTGTCGGTGAACAGCTTGCGCCCGGCGGCGGTCTCGTCGCCGCCGGCGGCCGCGACGCCGCCGTCCTCGTCTCCCTGGCGCTGCTCACGCACCCATGACTCGAACTCCGAGGACGGCACCACGCGCACGGTCTGGCGCATCGTCGAGTGGCCGATGCCGCACAGCTCGGCGCAGACGACCGGGTAGCTGCCGAGCCGGGTCGGAGTCACCCGGATGTCGGTCGTGATGCCGGGCACGGCATCGGTCTTGAGGCGGAAGGCGGGGACCCAGAAGTCGTGCAGGACGTCCTTGGTGTGCACGCGGAAGTGGACCGGCCGGTCCTTCGGCAGCACCAGCTGGTTGGACTGCAGCTTCCCCTGCTGGGGGTACTCGAAGCTCCACGCGAACTGCTGACCCGTCACGTCGACGACGAGCGTGTTCGACTTCTTCGCCTCGATGTCGTCGAGCACGATCCAGCCGTAGCCGGCGAGCACGCTGACGATGATGAAGGGGATCGTCACCCAGACGATCTCGAGGCGCGTGTTGCCGTGGATCGGGGCTCCGTCGCGCGTGTCCCCGGGCCGGACGCGGAAGGCGTACACCGAGTAGAGCGCGACCGCCATGACGAGCACGAAGATCGGCACCGAGACGACGAGCAGGACGTCGTAGAGCGTGTCGATGTCCTTCGCCGCTCCCGACGCCTGCGAGGGGAACCAGTCGAGCGAGAGCACGATGGCGATCCCGATCGCCGTCGCGGCGACGCTGATCAGGCCGACTCCCAGCAGCGGGTGTCGTCTACGCATCGCTTCCCCGGAGGCCCTTCACGGCGCGCGAGTCTATGCCACGGAGGGGACGAGCGTGGACCAGACCCGTGCCGATTTGGGCAGGCCGAGGAGCGAGGGGTAGGATCGAGACAGTCGGCACGAGTTCGAGGAGGAGCATCGAGTGCAGGTTCGAGATGGGATGACCAGCGTAGTGCTGACGGTGGGCCCGCAGCACACATTGCGCGAGGCGGCGCAGGCGATGGCGGAGCGCGGCGTCGGAGCCGCGGTCGTGATCGACCCCGACCAGCCGGGGCCCGGGATCGTCACCGAGCGCGACCTGCTCGAGTCGATCGGCGGCGGGGAGGACCCGGAGACCGAGCGCGTCGCCGACCACCTGGCCTCGCACCTGACCTTCGCCGCGCCCGACTGGTCGCTCGAGCGGGCTGCGGAGGAGATGGTCAGGGGCGGGTTCCGCCACCTCGTCGTCATCGACGGCGGCGAGCTCGCCGGCATCGTCTCGATGCGCGACATCGTGCGTTGCTGGGTCACCGATGGCGCGACCTCGGAGATGCCGGCCGCGAGGTAGGGGGGTTCGGGCGGGGGTGGCGTTCTTGGCGGAGGTGGCGTTCGGGTGGCCCGGGGCGCGTGTGGCGTTCCTGTCGGAGGTGGACTGGCGGGGTGGCGTTCCTGTGGGCGTCCTTGAGGCGCTCCTTCGGGCGGGGGTTTGGGGGGCGCTGTACGAGTTGGGCTAGCTGCGGGGCCGGGCCCTTGGCTGGGTAGGGAGGAATGCGAGGTGGCTGGTGACCGGCAGTGGGCGTCGCTCGATGGCCTGGGGTGCTCGGTTGGGCGCCGTGGGGCTCTCGACCGTCCCTTTTGGGCCCCCTCGGAAGAGAGTGGAACATTGACCGGGGTCTGCCCCAGTCAATGTTCCACTCGTTCTCGGAGGGAGGGGTTCTGGGCCTCAAAACGGCTGTTTGGCCCGGGAAACTGCTGAATACCACTGAGAACCACGGCGATCGGGGACCAAGGGCCCCGATCGAAGCCCAGCCACCGCCTCACCGCCCTACCCAGCCAAGGGACCGGCACCGCAACTAGCCCAACTCCTACAGCGCCCCACCCACCCCCGCGCGAAACCGCGCCTCAAGGACGCTCCACAGGAGCGAGGAGGCGCATACGGACGGCGGGGAAGGAAAGCGCGAAACCGCACCTCGATGACGCCCCAGCGGAGCGAAGAGCCGCACGGGACTGGCGGGGAAGGGACGCGTAGGAGCTCCGGGAGCACGGCCCGCCGGCAACCGCGCCCACGGGCACTCCAAGGGGCCCCAAGAGCCCCCCCGCGGCGGGGAGGGCCTAGTGCCTGTGCTCCAGCGGGAGGTCGGAGATGTCGGCGCGCATCTCGCGTATCCAGCGGAAGATCGCGATCAGGGCGATCAGCAGGCCGGCGCCGAAGAGGGCCCAGTTGAGGACGAGGCCGACGAGGGCGATCGTGATGCCGGCCGCGACGATCACCGGGAGGTAGGAGGGCCCGGGGAGGTGGATCGCCTCGCCGGGTGAGGGTGGGACGTCGCTCGTGGGCTGGATCCTCTCGGCCATGGCTAGTAGACGAGCCCGACGACCCATGACGCGGCGAAGACGATCAGCGAGATCGCGCCGGCGATCAGGGCGGTGCGGAGGTTCCGGTAGGCGAGTCGGCGGTCCACGGGCCGCCGTTTCTACCAGATCCGGCGGGACCCTCGCGCGCGGCGGGACCCCTCGCGCCGTGCAACCGCCATGATCCCGGGTCGGTCACCGGAGCACGGCAGCTAGGAGGCGGATGGACCCGCGCGGCGGCATCGATCTCGGCGGCACGAAGATCCAGGCGGTTGTGATCGACGACCGGCATCGGGTGCTGGGCGAGGAGCGCCGACCGACGCCGACGCGCGGCGGCCCGGCGGACGTCGTGGAGGCGATGGCCGAGGCGCTGCGCGCCGCGGCGGAGGCGGCTGGCGTCGATGCCGGATCGCTGGCGGGCGTCGGCGTCGGCTCGCCGGGCGAGGTCGACGGCGACGCCGGGACCGTCGCCCAGGCGCGCAACCTGCCGGGCTGGGAGGGCGCCCATCCGGTCGGCGCCGAGCTCGGGCGGTTGCTCGGTACGAGGGTGCGGCTCGGCAACGACGTCCAGGTCGCCACCGACGCGGAGGCCGAGCTCGGCGCCGGCCGCGACCACGGCTCGATGCTCGGCGTCTTCTGGGGGACGGGCGTCGGTGGCGGCATCGTGCTCGAGCGCCGCGCCTGGCTCGGACGCGGCGCCGCCGGAGAGCTCGGTCACGTGGTCGTCAAGCAGGGCGGGCGCCGCTGCCCGTGCGGACGCCGGGGCTGCCTCGAGGCCTACGCCGGCCGGGCGTCGATGGAGGCCCGCGCGCGCAAGCTGGTCGACGAGGGAAGGCGGACGCGCCTCTTCGACCTGATGGAGAGGCACGGCCGCGACCGGTTGACGAGCGGCATCTGGGCGCGAGCGCTCGACCGCGAGGACGACGTCGCGGTCGAGATCGTCGTCGAGGCGGTCGAGGCGCTCGGCACCGGCATCGCGTCGGCGGTCAACCTGCTCGACGTCGAGGCGGTGATCGTCGGCGGCGGGCTCGGCGTTCGGCTCGGCGAGCCCTACCGCGAGCGGATCGCCGCGGCGATGCTGCCGCACCTGTTCAGCGACGACCGCCCCCCGGTCGTCCGCCTCGCCGCGCTCGGCGACCTCGGCGGCGCGATCGGCGCGGCGCTGCTCGTGCAGGGCTCCGGCGACGCCGCGGACGTCCCGGCGGAGGGCGCTTGAGTTGGGCGCCGAGGGGGCTCCACCGCCCGGCGAAGGTTGCGTGATCGGAGTCGACGTCGGCGGCACGAAGGTCGCCGCCGCGGTCGTCGACGGCATCGAGGTGCGCCACCGCGTGGAGCGTCCGACCGACGTCTCCGACGCCGGCACGCTGCTCGACGAGATCGCGGCCCTCGCCCGCGAGGCGGCCGCCGCCGTGGGCGCCGAGCCGATCGTCGTGGGCGTCGGCCTGCCGTCGCAGATCGACGCGCTGAGCGGCACCGCGCTGGCGAGCGTGAACATTCCGTTCACCGGTGTTCCGGTCCGCGTTGAGCTGGGCAACCGACTGGGTGTGCCCGTCTTCGTCGACAACGACGCGAATTGCGCCGCGCTCGGCGAGGCTCAGCTGGTCCCCGATCCGCCCGCTCGCGAGCTCGTGATGCTGACGCTCGGCACCGGCGTCGGCGGTGGGATCGTCGTCGGCGGCCGGATCTTCCGCGGCGCCACCGGCCTCGCCGCCGAGCTCGGGCACATCGTGATCGACGGCCGCGAGGCCGCGGAGGAGCCGCCGGGCGCGTTTCCGCGGCCGGGATCGCTGGAGTGGCACTGCAGCGGTCGCGGCCTGGCGCGTGAGGCCGAGCGCTGCGCCGTCGAGCACCCGCAAAGCGCGCTGGGCGGGCTGCGCGCCGAGCGCGGGCGCGTCTCCGGTCGCGACGCCGTCGCCGTCGCCCGCGCGGGAGACCGTCACGCGGCTGCGCTGATGGAGCGCTACGGCCGCTGGCTCGGAATCGGCATCGCGACGGTCGTCAACGTCTTCGAGCCGACGCGCGTGGTGATCGGCGGCGGGATCTCGCGCGCGGCCGAGCTGTTCCTGGACACGGCGCGGGCGGAGGCCGCTCGCTGGGCGCTCCCGGCCCTGTGGGAGCGGACGACGGTCTGCCTCGCGAACGGAGGCGCCGACTCCGGCGTCATCGGCGCGGCGGTGCTCGCCGTTCACGAGCTCGAGCACAGCGGACATACTGCGCGATGAACGTGGACCCCAGAGCAAGCGACAGGGAGTGAGATGACCGCCACGACGCTGGACAGAGAGGCCCTCGACAAGCTCTGCATCGACACCATCCGCACGCTGTCGATCGACATGGTCCAGAAGGCGAACTCGGGTCATCCCGGCGCACCGATGGCGCTCGCGCCGGTCGCGTACGAGCTCTACACGCGCACGATGAAGCACAACCCGGCGAACCCCACGTGGTTCGACCGCGACCGCTTCGTGCTCTCGGCCGGCCACGCCTCCGCGCTGCTCTACTCGATCCTCCACCTGACCGGCTACGGGCTCGAGCTCGGCGAGATCGAGCGCTTCCGCCAGCTCGGCAGCGCGACGCCCGGACACCCCGAGCACGAGGCCGAGGGCTCGCCCGGCATCGAGGTGACCACCGGGCCGCTCGGCCAGGGGTTCGCGAACGCGGTCGGGCTCGCGCTCGCGGAGCGGATGCTCGCCGAGCGCTACAACCGCGACGGCCACGACGTCATCGACCACCGCACCTATGCGATCGCCAGCGACGGCGACATCCAGGAGGGCGTCTCCTCGGAGGCCAGCTCGTTCGCCGGCCACCTCGGCCTCGGCCGGCTGATCGTCTTCTACGACAGCAACCACGTCCAGCTCGCGGGCGAGACGGCGATGGCCTTCAGCGAGGACGTCCCCGGCCGCTACAGGGCCTATGGCTGGCACGTGATCGATCTCGGCGAGGACATCTCGCTCGGTGCGCTGCATGCCGCGATCGAGGAGGCGAAGGGGATCGAGGACCGCCCCTCGCTGATCGTCCTGCGCACCCACATCGGCTACGGCTCGCCGAACAAGCAGGACTCCTACAAGGCGCATGGCTCGCCGCTCGGCGAGGAGGAGGTCCGCCTGACCAAGGAGTTCTACGGCTGGGACCCCGACGCCCAGTTCCTCGTGCCGGACGAGGCGCTCGCCCACTTCCGCCAGGCGATCGACCGCGGCGAGCAGGCTGAGGCCGATTGGCGGCGGCGCATGGAGGATTACCGCGAGGAGCACCCCGAGCTCTGGGGCGAGCTGGCGCTGGTCATGGAGGGCCGGATGCCGGACGGCTGGGACTCCGACCTGCCGCGCTTCGATCCCGGCGGCGACCCGATCGCGACCCGCAAGGCGTCCTCGCAGGTGATCCAGTGGGCGGCCGCGCGGGTTCCACAGCTCGTCAGCGGCTCGGCCGACCTCGAGCCGTCGACGCTCACCGAGATCGAGGACGGCGGCTCGGTCGCCGAAGGCAACCTCGCCGCTCGCAACGTCCACTACGGCGTCCGCGAGCACGCGATGGGGGCGATCGTCAACGGTCTCAACCTGCACTACGTGCGCGCCTTCGGCTCCACGTTCTTCAACTTCCTCGACTACATGAAGGCGGCGCTGCGGCTGGCGGCGCTGATGCGCCTGCCGGCGATCCAGGTCTACACGCACGACTCGATCGGCCTCGGCGAGGACGGGCCGACGCACCAGCCGATCGAGCAGCTCGCCCACCTGCGCGCGACGCCGTTCGTCTACGCGATCCGCCCGGCGGACGCCAACGAGACGGCGCTCGCGTGGCGCTTCGCCCTGCGCCAGGGGAAGGGGCCGACGGCGCTCGTCCTGACGCGCCAGAGCGTGCCGATCCTCGATCCCGACGCGATCCCCGACGACGCGATCGAACGCGGGGCCTACGTGCTCCGCGACGCCGCGAACGGCGCGGAGCCTCAGCTGATCCTGATCGGCACCGGCTCGGAGGTCTCGCTCTGCCTCGACGCGGCGACGCGGCTCGAGTCAGACGGCATCCCGACGCGCGTGGTCAGCATGCCCTGCTACGACCGCTTCGGCGAGCAGGACGAGGCCTACCGCGACTCGGTGCTGGCGCCAGAGTGCCGGGCGCGCGTGTCGGTCGAGGCCGCCTCGACGCTGGGCTGGGAGCGCTGGATCGGCGAGCACGGGGCGTCGGTCGGGATGCACGGCTTCGGCGCGTCGGCGCCGTCCAAGGACCTGTTCGAGCAGTTCGGCTTCACGCCGGAGAAGGTGGCCGAATGCGGCCGCGCGGTCGTCGATCGCGTCGGCGCCGGCGCGACCTGATCGAGACGAGCGAGAGGAGAGCGACATGAGCGCCACGACGACAGGAGTCAACGAGCGGCTCGCACGGCTGACGAAGGCCGGGGTGAGCGTGTGGCTCGACCAGCTCCGGCGCTCGCTGATCGAGTCCGGCGAGCTCGAGCGGCTGCGCGTCGAGTACTGCCTGCGCGGCGAGACGTCGAACCCGGCGATCTTCGAGAAGGCGATCCTCGGCTCCGACGAGTACGACGAGGACATCGAGCGGCTGGCGGGCGAAGGGCTCGACGCGACCGGCATCTACCTCGACATCGCCGTCCGCGACGTCCAGGCGGCCTGCGACGTCCTGCGCCCCGTGTGGAACGAGGCCGATGGCGCCGACGGCTTCGTGTCGCTCGAGGTCGAGCCGTCGCTCGCGCACGACACCGAGGCGACGCTGGAGCAGGCGCGCGACCTCTGGCGGCGCGTCGACCGGCCGAACGTGATGATCAAGATCCCGGGCACCGAGGCGGGGATCCCGGCGATCGAGGAGGCGACCGCCGACGGCATCAACGTCAACATCACGCTGCTCTTCAAGGTCGAGTCCTACGAGGCGATCGCCGAGGCCTACGTCCGCGGCATGGAGCGCCGGCTCGAGGCCGGTCGCTCGCTCGACGTGCACTCGGTCGCCAGCTTCTTCGTCTCGCGCGTCGACACCGAGGTCGACAAGCGGCTCGAGCAGCTCGGGCGCGAGGACCTGCGCGGCATGGCGGCGATCGCCAACGCCCAAGCCGCCTACCAGAGCTTCAAGCGGATCTTCCACGGCGACCGCTACTCGAGCCTGCTCGCCGCCGGCGCGCCGGTCCAGCGGCCGCTGTGGGCGTCGACTGGCGTCAAGGACCCGCGCTACCCGGAGACCAAGTACGTCGACGGGCTGGTCGCCCCGGAGACGGTCAACACGATGCCGATGCAGACGCTGCTCGCCGTCGCCGAGCACTCAGAGATCGATCCCCGCTCGGCCGACCGCGACCCGTCGCCGGTGCTCGCGAAGCTCGCCGACGCCGGCATCGACATGACGGACGTCACCGACACGCTGCTGCGCGACGGCATCGACAAGTTCATCGAGCCGTTCGAGAAGCTGATCGCCGGCGTCGAGTCGATCCGCGAGGGCGTGCTCACCGGCAGGCCGAAGACGATCGAGTCGTCGCTGCCCGAGGAGCTAGAGGGCCCGATCGCCGAGCGTGCGAGGAGAGCGCAGGAGGAGGACGTCGCGCGGCGCGTATGGCGCAAGGACGCCTCGCTCTGGGGCGGCGGGCCCGAGATCGACGACCGGCTCGGCTGGCTGACGATCCTCGAGCCGATGCTCGAGCACGCCGCCGAGCTGCGCGAGTTCGCCGATCGAGTCAAGGCCGACGGCTTCACCGACGCCGTGCTGCTCGGCATGGGCGGATCGAGCCTCGGCCCGGAGGTGATCCGGCGCAGCTTCGGCGAGATCGACGGCGGCCTGCGGCTGCACGTCCTCGACACCACCGACGCCGCCGCGATCCTCGCGCTCGAGCGCTCGCTCGACCTGTCGAAGACCTTCTTCCTCGTCTCGTCGAAGTCGGGCGGGACCGTCGAGACGCTCTCGCACATGAGGTACTTCTACGAGCGCGCCGGCGGTGACGGGGCGCAGTTCGCCGCCGTCACGGACCCCGGCAGCCCGCTCGCCGACGAGGCCAAGCGGCGCGGCTTCCGGCACGTCTTCGAGGCCGATCCGAACGTCGGTGGCCGCTACTCCGTCCTGTCGCACTTCGGGATCGTGCCCGCCGCGCTGATGGGGGTCGACATCGAGGCGATGCTGCAGTCGGCGCAGGAGGCCGAGGCGGCCTGCAGCAGCTTCGGCTCGACCGCCGCCAACCCCGGCCTCTGGCTCGGCGCCGCGCTCGGCGAGGCGGCGCTGCGCGGGCGCGACAAGCTGACGTTCGTCGTCTCGCCGCGGATCGCCAGCTTCGGACTGTGGGTCGAGCAGCTCGTCGCGGAGTCGACCGGCAAGCACGGCAAGGGAGCGCTCCCGGTCGCCGGCGAGCCGCTCGGCGAGCCCGACCGCTACGGCGACGACCGGATCTTCGTCTACCTGCGCGACGCCGACCAGCCCGACGACGAGCTCGACGCCGCGACGAAGGCGCTCGCCGACGCCGGCCAGCCGGTGATCACCGTGGCGACCGACGGCGCCGAGGGGCTCGGCCGGATCTTCTTCTTCGCGGAGTTCGCGGTCGCGGTCGCCGGCTGGGCGCTCGGCATCAACCCGTTCGACCAGCCGAACGTCAAGGAGGCGAAGGACAACACGGCCAGGCTGCTCGCCGCGACCGATCCGCCTGCGGTCGACGAGGCCGACGACGACGCCCTGCGCGCGCTGCTCGGGCAGGCGGCGCCGCCGCGCTACGTCGCGGTGATGGGCTACGTCCAGCCCTCGAGCGGGCTCGACGCCGCCGTCGACGAGCTGCGCGCCACGATCCGCGACGTGACCAAGGCGACGACGACCTTCGGCTACGGGCCGCGCTTCCTGCACTCGACCGGCCAGTACCACAAGGGCGGCCCGCCGAACGGGCTGTTCCTCCAGCTCGTCCACGACGGCGGCGAGGACGTCGCCGTGCCCGAGGCCAGCTACGGCTTCGACGAGCTCGAGGACGCCCAGGCGACCGGCGACATGCTGACGCTGCGCGACCACGGCCTGCCGGTCGAGCGCGTCCGGCTCGAGGGCGAGCCCGTCGAGGCTCTGCGGAGACTGACCGCCAGGATCAAGGAGATGCTCTGATGCAGATCGGCTTCGTCGGCCTCGGGAAGATGGGCGGCAACATGGTCCATCGCATCCAGCGCGACTCCGAGCACCAGGTGGTCGCGTTCGACTTCTCCGAGGACGCCATCGGCGAGGCCGAGCGCAACGGGGCGACCGGCGCGTCGTCGCTCGAGGACCTCGTGTCGAAGCTCGACGCGCCGCGAACCGTCTGGATCATGGTGCCGGCCGGCGACCCGACCGAGCAGACCGTCCAGCGGCTCGCCGAGCTGCTCGACTCCGGCGACACGATCGTCGACGGCGGCAACTCGAAGTGGACCGACGACCTGCGCCGCGCCGAGCAGCTGCGGCCGAAGGGCCTGCACTACGTCGACGTCGGCGTCAGCGGGGGCGTCTGGGGCCTCGAGATCGGCTACTGCATGATGGTCGGCGGGCCGCGCGAGGCGGTCGACCGGCTCGCCCCGGTGCTCGACGTGCTCGCGCCGCCGCCGTCGGATGAGTGGGGCCCGGGCTGGGGCCACATGGGCGACACCGCCTCCGGCCACTACGTGAAGATGGTCCACAACGGCGTCGAGTACGGAATCATGCAGGCCTACGCCGAGGGCTTCTCGCTCTTCGCCGAGTCCGACTTCGGCCTCGACAACGAGCAGATCGCGAAGCTCTGGATGCAGGGCTCGGTCGTCCGCTCCTGGCTGTGCGAGCTCGCGGCGCGCGCCTTCGAGGCCGAGGGCAACGACCTGTCCGGCCTCAAGGGCTGGGTCGAGGACTCGGGCGAGGGGCGCTGGACCGTCGAGGACGCGGTCGAGAAGGGCGTGCCCACGCCGGCGATCACGGCGGCGCTGTTCGCCCGCTTCGACTCGCGCGACCAGGGCGACTACGCGGCGCGTGTGCTGGCGGCGCTGCGCAACCAGTTCGGGGGACACGCCGTGGAGCGGACGGGCTAGCAGCCATGGCCACCGCCGCGACCCGGATCGAGCAGGAGAACCCGCTCGCGGAGGGACTCGAGCGGCTGCCGATCAGGCCCACGACGCTGACGATCTTCGGCGCGACCGGGGACCTCTCGCGCCGCAAGCTGCTGCCGGCGCTCTACAACCTCGCCCACGAGGGCGCGCTGCCGGAGCGCTTCAACCTGATCGGGTCGTCGCGCAGCGACATGCCGCACGGCGACTTCCAGGAGCTGGCGCGCAACGCGATCCTCGAGTTCTCGCGCCGCAAGCCCGACGAGAAGGTGCTCGACAAGCTGCTCGAGAACGCGCGCTTCGTCCCCGGCGGGTTCGACGACCCCGGCGTCTACGAGCGGATCGCGGCGATCGAGAGCGAGTTCGACGAGCAGGCGGCGATCGTCTTCAACCGCGTCTTCTACCTGTCGACGGCGCCGCAGTTCTTCGCGGCGATCGTCGAGCGGCTCGGAGAGCACGGTCTCGACCACAAGCAGGGCGCCGAGGTGCGGGTCGTGATCGAGAAGCCGATCGGCACCAACCTCGCCGAGGCGCGCGAGCTCAACCGGCGGGTGCTCGCGGTGCTCGAGGAGAGCCAGGTCTTCCGGATCGACCACTACCTCGGCAAGGAGACGGTCCAGAACATGCTCGCGCTGCGATTCGCGAACGAGCTGTTCGAGCCGATCTGGAACCGCAACTACATCCACAACGTGCAGATCACGGCCGCCGAGGACCTTGGGATCGGCGGGCGCGCCGGCTACTACGAGAGCGCCGGCGCGCTGCGCGACCTCGTCCAGAACCACATGCTCCAGCTGCTGTCGCTGCTCTGCATGGAGCCGCCGGTCACGTTCTCCGCCGACGACGTCCGCGACGAGAAGGTCAAGGTGCTGCACGCGATCCATCCGCCGCGCCCCGAGCAGGTCGACGCGATGGCCGTGCGCTCCCAGTACACGGCGGGCGTCGTCGGCGGCGAGCCGGTGCCCGGCTATCTCGAGGAGGAGGGGGTGTCGCCCGAGTCGAGGACGCCAACCTACGTGGCCCTGCGGCTCGAGGTCGACAACTGGCGCTGGGCCGGCGTGCCGATCTACCTGCGCACCGGCAAGCGGCTGGCGCGCAAGGTCACCGAGATCGCCGTGACGATGAAGCCGGTGCCCCACCTCGCCTTCGGCCAGGAGGGCTCGGTCGGCGTGCAGCCGAATCAGATCGTGCTCGGGGTGCAGCCCAACGAGGGCGTAACGATCTCGCTCGGGGCGAAGATCCCCGGCAGCCGCATGCGCATCCGCCCGGTCAACATGGAGTTCCTCTACGGGACGTCGTTCATGTCCGAGTCGCCCGAGGCCTACGAGCGGCTGATCACCGACGCGATGCGCGGCGACGCGACGCTGTTCACGCGCAACGACGAGGTCGAGGCGCAGTGGGCGATCTGCGACCCGATCCTCGCGGCGTGGGAGGCCGATCCGGCGCCGCTGCCGGCGTACGAGGCCGGGACCTCGGGACCTGAGCAGGCGAGCGAGCTGCTGCGACCGGGCGAGCGCTGGCGCACGGTATGACCGAGAGCGCGGCGGTCTGGTCGGAGCGGGACACGACGCCGTCCGCGATCGAGGAGGCGCTGCGCGAGCTGCTGAAGGCGCGGCTGGTGGCGGGGGAGTCCTACGCGCCGGCGCGGGTGCTCAACCTCGTCGTGATTGCCGACCGCGACTGGCGCGGCGAGATCCAGAACCGCCTCGACAGGGTCGGGCGCTACCACGGCTCGCGCACGATCCTCTGCGCGGTCGAGGAGGGACGGACCGAGATCGACGCCTGGGCGAGCATCGCCGCCGAGGACGAGGACGTGCGGGCCGGCGAGCTGGCGGTTGCCCACGAGCAGGTCGTGCTCGACGTCGGGCCCGCCCACCTGGCGCGCCTCGACCGGATCGTCGATCCGCTGCTCGTCACCGACATCGCGACGCTCGCGTGGTCCCCGCACGGGCACGACGAGGCGCTCGACTCGCTGCTGCGGCTCTGTCAGAGCGTGCTGCTCGACTCGGTCAGCGAGCTCGACGCGGCGGCGGCCGTAGCGCGGGCGATGGATCTCACCGAGCAGGCCTACGTGGTCGATCTGGCCTGGCTGCGCTCGACTCCGTGGCGCGAGCGCGTCGCGGCGACGTTCGATCCGCCCCAGTGGCGCCCGGAGCTCGAGCGGATCGAGGCGGTCACGGTGCGCCACCACCCGGACTCGGCGGTCGCGGGGACGCTGCTGATCGGCTGGCTCGCGCGGCGTCTCGGCTGGGAGCCCGGACCGCTGAGCCACCCAGGTGACGACGGGCGCTCGAGCGGCGTGGCGACGGCGTCGCAGGGCGACGTCGCGCTCGTCCTCGAGCCCGACGCGACGATGCGCCTCCCCGGACTCTCGGGGTTGACGATCGAGACGAGGTCGGGCGTCGGCATCTCGCTCGACCGCGGCGCCGGGGGCCTCTCGGCATGCCGGCGCACGGCGGACGGTCACGAGTCGCGCTGGACGGTGCTGGGCGCGTCGCGCGGAGAGGCGGGCATCCTCGGCGAGGGGATCCGCCAGGCGCTGCTGCGCGACAAGGGCTACGGGCAGGCGCTGTCGGCAGCCGGGGCGATGCTCTGCCCGTGAGACGCGAGATCGCGGTCGTCGAGGACCCGGCGGCGTCCGCCGCCGAGCGGATCGCCGCGACCGTGCGGCGCGGGGGCCAGATCGCGCTCGCCGGCGGCTCGACGCCGCGCTGCGCCTACGAGCTGCTCGCCGAGATGGACCTCGACTGGGGCCAGGCCGAGCTCTGGCTCGGCGACGAGCGCTGCGTCGGTCCCGATCACGAGCACTCGAACTACCGCATGGTGCGGGAGGCGCTCGTCGACCGGATCCCCGAGCGACGCCGGCCGCGCGCCTGGCGCCGCATCCCCGGCGAGCTGGGACCGGGCCCGGCCGCCGACGCGTTCGAGGACGAGCTGCAGTCCGCCTTCCCCGGCGCCGACCTACCGACCTTCGACCTGGTCCTGCTCGGCATCGGCCCCGACGCCCACACGGCGTCGCTCTTTCCCGGCGACGGCGCCCTCGCCGAGCGCGAGCGCTGGGCGGTCGGCGTGGAGACTCCGGGCATGGCGCCGCTCGTACCGCGCGTGACCCTCACCGTGCCGGCCCTCAACGCCGCACGCGAGGTCGTCTTCCTGATCTCGGGGAGCGATAAGGCCGAGGCCGTCGCGCGCGCCTTCGGCGACGCGCCCGGCCCGGACGCTCCGGCAAGCCTGGTGCGGCCCGAGCCCGGCGCGCTCACGGTGCTGCTCGACACACAGGCCGCCGCCCGCCTCGGCCCCGCTGGCTGAAGCCGCACTCACGCGCCGCTGGAAACCCTACGCCGCGAGTGGCAAGGAGACCGGAGGAGCCGCACGCAGCTCCACCACCTCCCACAGCGCCAGCGTCTCCAGCGTGCAGCCGCAGCTGTCGCAGACGAGCGCGTCGAGCTGCCGCACGAAGGCGACGCTCGCCTCGACGCTCTCGGCGCAGGCATCGTCTGAGCAGATGAGTTCGGCTCCGATCATGCCCCGATGTTGAGCGACCCACCGGACGTCAGCTGTCGCGTGCCTCCAGCTCCGCGATGTCGACCGCGTCCTTGGTCCTTCCCGTGCCGGTCTTCATCGTCCGGAGCTGCTCAACGGTGGCGACCAGGACCCGCTCGCCATCCACTTCGATGGCCTGGGCGGGGAGCAGGTCCGGGTAGGCGGGGACGGTGCCGACCCGGTTGAGGATGTGGAGCGGACCGTGCTTGGTGTCGAAGAGGCGGTCCTCACGTCTGACGAGGACCTCCCGAGTGAGAGGTGTGGACGCACCAGTCGCGCTCTCGGCGTCCAGTTCCGACAGTGCCGCGCCGAGGCGCTCGGCATTGTCCCAAGATTGCTCCACGACGACGTCGAGATCCTCTGTCGCGCGAATCACGCCGTGCGCGGCAACTGCGAAGCCGCCGACCACGACGTAGGCCACGTGGTGTCGATTGAGGACGCGGAAGATCGCTACCGCGTCGAAAGTCGGCTCAGCAGCCATCGAGGCGGCGAGCGCGGGCCATCTTGATGGCTTGGCGGGAGAGCTCGACGGTCTTCTTGATCCGCTGCTCGGGAGTCAAGGCGCGGTGGCGCGCGATGGCCTCAGGGGTGTTCCAGGTCTTCTGGCCTGAGGAGGCGCGCTGCTTGTCGGGCAAAGGGGACATCGAGAGAAAGCATCGCAGGCGCCGACGACGCCGCGTGACTCAGGCGGTCGGGCGCAGGCGAGCGAAGAGGCTGGCGGCGGTGGCGGTGTCGAGGTCCGGGACGGTGGCGCCCGTGCCGGAGCCGACGGTCACGGAGAGGTCGGCGAGGCGGGCGCGTCGCTGGAGTGGGCTCTGGGCGAGGGAGTGGTCCTGGAGGCGGGCGGCGCGGGTGACGAGCGTGCGACGGGCGAGCGAGCCGCGGCGCAGCGTGAGCGTTCCGTCGCCGAGCCGCCAGCCGGCGTTGTGGTAGCGGAGCAGGCCGTCGAGCGCGCCCAGGATGGCGAGCGTTGGAACGACGGGCCAGGCGGCCGGCCAGGCGAGCGTGGCGATCGCGCCGGCGACCACACCGAGCAGCGCCTCCGGTAGGGCGTAGCGGCGGCGCGCGCGGGTGGGAGGGCGCTCGAGCGAGGCGGGCGCGCCGGCGAGCGCCGGGACGAGAGCGCGGAGGCGGTCGTCGATCTCGGCGGTGCGCAGCAGCGGGAAGAGAGTCCGGGCGGCTGCGGGCTCCTCGCCGTAGCCGGCCGTCTCGAGCCGCACGCTGCAGAGCCCTAGCGGTTGCCGCAGCGGGCCCTCGACGATCGAGATCGCGTGCACCCGCCGCAACGGCACGCTGGTGGCTCGGCGCTGGAGCAGGCCGCGACGGATTCGCAGGCGGTCGTCGTCGCGGACGACCGAGAAGCCGGCGAAGGCGACGACCGCGCCGAGGAAGGAGATCAGCCAGACCAGGACGATCGCGGCGGCGACCAGCAGCGCGATCGCGCCGCCCTCGGTCGGCGCGCGGTCGATCAGCGTCTCGCGGGCGCTGTCGGAGACCAGGTCGTCGACGAGCGCCGCGGCGCCGCCGAGCAATGGCAGCAGGACGCCGAGCTGGGGCGACGTGAGCCCGACGATCACCAGCTCGCGCATCGAGAGGCGCCAGGCGGGCAGGTCGACAGCGGCCGGCTCGGGCAGGCCGGCCGCCGCCCGCAGCGTGCGCGCCTCCTGCTCGCTGACCGCGCGCAGCACGATCTCGCCGCGCTCCCCACCGCCGGCGGTCTGGACGTGCAGCTCGTGGACCCCGAACAGCCTCTGCACCGGCCCCTGGCCGCTGTCGATCGAGTGGACGCGGGCGAGCGGGACGACCGTCTCGTCCGGCGAGATCACGCCGCGGCGATGACGGATCGCGCCGTCGGCGATCTCATAGCTCTCCGCGCGCCAGCGGACGTAGCCGACGAGCGCGGCCGCGACCGCGCCCACGACCGCGAGCAGCGCGGCGAACGGCCCGAAGCCGTCGGATCGCGAGCCGATCACCACCACGACCACGATGCTGATCAGCGCGTCACGGACGTTGTCGAGCGCCGACAGCACGGCCCCGGCCGGGTGGAGGCGGCGCGTCGCCAGCTCAGACATCGTCGGGCCGGCGCGCGAGCTGGGCGATGCGGTCGCGGATCGCCGCGGCGTCGTCGGGGCGCAGGGCGGGGATGCTGTGCGACCCGCCGGCCGTGTGGATGACGACGGAGCGCAGGCCGAGCTGGTCGGCGAGCCAGGTACGGCGCGTGTCGACGTGCTGGACGCGGATCGTCGGGATCAGCGTGCGCGTCAGGACGAACGCCCCGCGCTGGAGGTCGATCTCCTCCTCGCGCAGCTCGTAGCGCCAGTTGCGCCAGCGCAGCCGGGGCTCGACGATCACGCCCGCGAGCGCCAGCAGGACGCCGGCGATCCGTACGGCGACGCCCGACCAGCCGGGGGCGTCGGCTCCGTCGAGCGCCGATCCCGCGCCGAAGGCGATCAGCAGGAGCGGCACCGCCCAGCCGAGCGAGCGCAGAGTGAAGAGCAGCCGTGCCTGGCCCGGCAGCCGCTGCGTCGGCTCGGGGGTCGCCGCCCCCACCGCTTGGGGCAGGCCGGTCAGAGCCGCGCGTCGACGACCATCGCGCCGAACAGCAGCGCGAGGTAGGCGAGCGAGTAGAGGTAGAGCCAGAGCGCGGAGCGGCGGTCGGCGCGGCGGTAGAGCCGGACGGCGCCGCCGATGAAGACGCCGCCGAGCGTCACCGACGCGACGAGGTAGGGCACGCCGAAGCCGCCCGCGCAGAACGGGAGCTGTGTGATCGCGTAGAGCAGCAGCGAGTAGAGGACGATCTGCTTGCGGGTCTCGCGCTCGCCGCGGACGACCGGCATCATCGGCACGCCGACCTTCGCGTACTCGTCCTTCATCAGCAGCGACAGCGCCCAGAAGTGCGGCGGCGTCCAGTAGAAGACGATCGCGAACAGGTAGACCGCCGTCCAGCTCAGGCTGCCGGTGGTCGCCGCCCAGCCGACGAGCGGCGGGACGGCGCCCGCGGCGCCGCCGATCACGATGTTCTGCGGTGTCGAGCGCTTCAGCCAGACGGTGTAGACGAGCGTGTAGCCGAGGAAGCCGGACAGCGACAGCACCGCGGCGAGCGGGTTGACACCCAGCGCGAGCACCGCGAAGGCGAGCGCGGCGAGAACCAGCCCGTAGACGAGCGCGGCGTTCGGCGCGACGCGTCCCGACGCGACCGGCCGGTCGGCGGTGCGCGCCATCCGCGCGTCGATGTCGCGGTCGAACCAGTGGTTGACGGCGCCGGCGCCACCGGCCGACAGGTAGCCGCCGAGGCAGGTCAGCGCGACGACGCCGATCGACGGGTCGCCGGCGACGTACATCGTCGTGACCGTCGTGAAGAGCAGCAGCGACTGCACCTTCGGCTTGGTCATCTCGACGTAGTCGGAGACGATCTGACGCACGCCCGCGAGCGCCCGCGGGGCGGGCGTCGCGACTGTCTGGCTGACTCCGTGGGGCGGCATCGTCCTAGGCGGTCAGCGCCTCGCGGCTGGAGGCGCCGGCCGAGGACTCTACGGGCTCCGGGATGCGGAAGAGCTGGAAGGCCAACGCCGCGAGCGTGCCCCACAACAGCGTCCCGAGCGCGAGGTGCAGCACGATCAGCGCCTCGTACTCATCGAGCCAGACGTTGAGCGCGCCGACCAGCAGCTGCGCCGCGAGGATCCCAGCCGCCGCCCAGGCGCTACGCACGACGCCCGCACTTGGCCGGCGCCGCAGCGCCAGGACGATCAGCGCGAGCACGGCGAGCGTCGTCAGGTAGACGAGCACGCGGTGGGTCAGGTGGATGTCGACCAGGCGCGTGACGCCGAACGGCAGGAAGTCGCCGTTGCAGGTCGGGAACTCCTTCCCGCAGGCGTGATGGGCGCCGTCGCCGAGCTGGTAGTCGGCGCGGCCGTAGTTCTGGGTGCCGGCCATGTATCCGCCCGCGACGATCGTGCAGAAGGCGAGCCCGCCGGCGACCAGCGCGAGCGGGCGGAAGCGCCGTCCGCCGTCGGCCGGGTCGGCGCCGAGGTTCTCCGGCTTCGACGCGCGCCAGATGTAGATCGTCAGCGCGAGCAGCGCCATCGCGAGGCCGAGGTGGGCCGCAACGAGCGTCTCGTCGAGGTCGTTCTCAACGGTCGCCGCGCCGAGCAGGCCCTGGGCGATCACGAGCAGCGCCGCGGCGATCGTGGCGCGGACGAGCGCGCGGTTGCCGCGGTGACGGCGCCAGGCCAAAACGGCCAGCGCGATCATCATCAGCCCGACGATCCCGGCCAGCGTGCGGTGCGAGTACTCGATGATCGTGTTGGGGTCGAGCCCCGGCACGACGTCGCCGTTGCAGAACGGCCAGCCGTGGACGCCCGAGCCGGCGGGGCCGCAGCCGAGCCCGGAGTCCGACACCCGGACGATCCCGCCGACGATGACCAGCAGGAACGTCGCGACGACGGTTCCCAGGGCGAGCCGGCGCAAGGCGCGATCGGCGCCCGCGGCGGCGCCCTGTCGAGGGCCCGCTGGGGGAGAGGTCACGTGCCCGAGGCTACCGGCTGCGCGACGCTGCCGACGGGCTCGCCGGACTTGGCGATCTCACGGCGGATGTCCTTCATCGGCTCGACCGAGCGGACGCGCGGCACGACGTCGAAGTTGTTGACCGGCGGCGGCGACTGGACGAACCACTCGAGCGTGTTGCCCTGCCACGGGTCGTTGCCGGCGACCTTGCCGTGGCGGTAGGAGCGCAGCGCGTTGATGACGGTCAGCAGGACGCCGATGCCGAGCAGGAACGAGCCGATCGTCGAGATCAGGTTGTACTCCGTCACGCCGAGGTCGGCGGAGTAGTCGTAGATCCGGCGCGGCATGCCGGACAGCCCGGCGGAGTGCTGGACGAGGAAGGTCAGGTTGAAGCCGACGAACATGACCCAGAACGACAGCTTGCCGAGCCCCTCGCTCATCATCCGCCCGGTCATCTTCGGGAACCAGTAGTAGACGCCGGCGAAGATCCCGAAGACCGAGCCGCCGAACAGCACGTAGTGGAGGTGGGCGACGACGAAGTAGGTGTCGTGGAGCTGCCAGTCGACCGGGAAGACGGCGAGCATGACGCCCGAGATCCCGCCGATCACGAACAGCGCCGGCAGCGCCGCGGCGAAGTAGAGCGGCGTCTTGAAGACGATCGATCCCTTCCACAGCGTCGCGATCCAGTTGAAGATCTTGATGCCGGTCGGGACCGCGATCGCGAACGAGGACAGCATGAAGAAGATCAGCACGACCGTCGACGTCGGCGTGGTGAACATGTGGTGCGCCCAGACGAGCAGGCCGAGGAAGGCGATCGCCACCGTGGCCGCCGCGATCGCCTTGTAGCCGAAGATCGGCTTGCGCGCGAAGACCGGCAGGATCTCCGAGATGATCCCGAACGCCGGCAGGATCATGATGTAGACCTCGGGGTGGCCGAAGAACCAGAACAGGTGCTGCCAGAGCATCGGGTCGCCGCCGCCGGTCGGGTCGAAGAACGCCGTACCGAAGTGGCGGTCGGTCAGCAGCATCGTCACCGCCGCCGCGATCGCTGGCAGCGCCGCGATCAGCAGGTAGCTGTAGACGAGGATCGACCATACGAAGAGCGGCATCCGTCCCCAGCTCATGCCGGGCGCGCGCATGTTGTGGATCGTCGCCACGAAGTTGATCGCGCCGACGAGCGACGACAGTCCCGTGAGGTGGATCAGGAAGATCCAGGCGTCGACGCCGCTGCCCGGCAGGTAGGCGTCGTCGGAGAGCGGGGTGTACGAGGTCCAGCCGGCCTGCGGCGGCTCGAAGAAGAGGCTCGAGTAGAAGGCGACGCCGCCGAAGACGAGCAGCCAGAACGAGAGCGCGTTGAGGCGCGGGAACGCCATGTCGCGCGCGCCGATCATCAGCGGGATCAGGTAGTTGCCGAACGCCGCGAGCACGGGGACGACGAAGAGGAAGATCATCGTCGTGCCGTGCATCGACACGAGGCCGTTGTAGGTCTCCGGGCTGACCAGCGTGCCGTCCGGCTGCGCGAGCTGGAGGCGCATGATTAGGGCCTCGACGCCACCGAGGATGAAGAAGATGAAGGTGGCGACGAAGTACATGATCCCGATCCGCTTGTGATCGGTCGTCGTCAGCCAGGCGAGCCAGCCCGTCGGCTCCGGCCGGAGCGGGCCGTGCACGACGACCTCCGGGCGGAGCTGACCGGCGATGCCGGCGGGGGCGGCTGCGGGATCGTTGGTGGCCACGGTCGCTCAGGTCCTCCTACTGGATCTCGGTCTCGCTCTGCTCACGCTGCTCGCGCTGCTTGGCGAGCCCCTCCCGGGCAGCCTCGATGTCGTCCTTCCGACGCTCGACGAAGGCTGCGTACTGCTGCGGCGAGACGGCGCGCACGCGGGCGCGCATGTCGGCGTGGCCGGAGCCGCAGAGCTCGGCGCACTGGCCGATGTAGGTCCCCGGCTCGGGGATCTTGAACCAGGTCTTGTTGGTGTAGCCGGGAACCCCGTCCATCTTGCCGCCGAGCTTCGGGATCCACCACGAGTGGATGACGTCGGAGGCCGTGATCTCGAGCACGACGGTCGTGTCGGTCGGCACGACCAGCTCGTAGTAGCTGAAGACGCCGGCCTCGGGGTAGTCGTAGCGCCAGAGGAACTGCTGGCCGTTGACGCCGATCGTCAGCGACTTGCCGTCTCCGTCGGGGGGCGCCGGCTGGTCGATCGACGCGACCTCGACGCCCTGGGCGAGGCCGTCGGGGCCGGACGGGGCCGGGTTCTCGATGTCGCCGAGGTAGAGGAAGGTGACGACCGTCAAGACGACGAGGATCGTCGCGGCGCCCACCGTCCAGCCCAGCTCGAGCGGGGTGTTGCCGTGGATCTGAGCGCCCTGCTTCGGGCCGTCGCGGCGCGCGCGGTACTTGACCAGCGACCAGATCAGCGTGCCCTCGACGAGCAGGAAGATCACGATCGCGACGTAGAGGACGATCTTGTAAAGCGAGTCGATGTCGTCGGCGTTCGGCGAGCCGCCCGACTCCGGCGTGAACGTGTCGGCCATCGCCCCGGGAGCGACGAGCGCCAGCACGATCCCCGCCACGAGGACGGCCAGCATCAGCTGGCGGCGATGTGACCGGGGGAGGGGCAAAGCGCGCGGAATCATAGCCTCAGGCGCCCCTGAACTCGGGCGCGCGCTTCTCGACGAAGGCGATCCCACCCTCCGCGAAGTCTTGCGAGCGGCCCAGCGCGTGCTGCAGCTCGGCCTCGAGATCGAGCTGCTCGTCGAGGCGCGGGTAGATCGTCGCGTTGAGGGCCTGCTTGGCGCTCGCGTAGGCGCGCGTCGGACCGCCCGCCAGCCGCTCGGAGAGCGCGTTGGCTTCGTCCATCAGCTCGCCGTCGGGATGGACGCGGTTGATCAGGCCCCACTCGAGCGCCTGCGCGGCGGGAACCCGCTCCGCCAGCAGCGCCATCTCGAAGGCGCGCGCCTTGCCGACGCGCGCCGGCACGAACAGCGTCGAGCCGCCGTCGGGCATCAGGCCGATGTTCGCGAAGGCGAGCTGGAAGAACGCCGACTCGGCCGCGACGACGAGGTCGCAGGCGAGCGCCAGCGAGGCTCCGATGCCGGCCGCCGGGCCGTTGACGGCGGCGACGACCGGCTTGTCCATCGTCCGCAGCCCGACGAGGATCGGGTGGAAGAGCCGGTGCAGGCGGCCGCTGATGTCGGGCATGCCGTCGTCGGCCGTCTCCTCGAAGCCGGCCTTCAGGTCGGCTCCCGACGAGAAGGCGCGGCCGGCGCCGGTCACGAGCACCGCGCGAACCGCCGCGTCGCCCGCCGCCGCGGCCACCACGGCCTTGAGGTCGTGGCCGAGCTGGGTGTTCCAAGCGTTGAGCGTCTCCGGGCGGTCGAGGACGATCCGGCCGACGCCGCCGTCGCGCTCCCAAGTCACCGTCTCATAGCTCACGCGCCTGCCTCCTGTGGTTCGTCGCGGACGCCCCGCGGCGGCAACCGTATCCTGGCCGCATGCTGATCGACTCGGTCGTCTGGCTCGGACATGCGGGCTTCCGGATCGAGGCTGACGGCGTGACGCTCTACATCGACCCCTATCGCGTGCCGGCCGGCGCCCCGAAGGCCGACGCGATCCTGGTCACCCACGGCCACTACGACCACTTCTCGTCCCAGGACGTCGAGCGGCTCTCCCACGACGGCACCTGGCTCGTCGCGCCCGCGGCGGTCGCCGAGCGGGCGACCGGCCGCGTCGTGTCGATCGCGCCGGGCGAGGTGGTCGAGCTCGAGCACGTCCAGGGAGTCGACGTCGCGGCGGTCGCCGCCTACAACACCTCCAAGCGCGACAGCGACGGCCGTGCCTTCCACCCGCGCGAGGCCGGCTGGGTGGGCTTCGACGTCAACGTGCGCGGCGAGCGGCTCTACCACTCCGGCGACACCGACGTGATCCCCGAGATGGACGCCGTGGTCGGGGTCGACGTCGCGCTGCTCCCGGTCTGCGGCACCTACGTGATGACCGCCGCGGAGGCCGTCGAGGCCGCGCGCCGGATCCAACCCCGCGTCGCGGTGCCGATGCACTGGGGCGGCCACCTCGGGACGCGCGCCGACGCGCAGGCCTTCGCCGAGCGGGCGCCGGTCGAGGTGCGGATCCTCGATCAAGCCACCTGAGGCGGGTGCCGAGCGGCTTATACTGCCGCCGGTTTGCGAAGCTCGCGCGCCCTCCGAGTGATCGCCTGGGGCGCAGTGGCGGTCGGCGTCGCGACTCCGCTCCTCCGCCACCGGCTCCGCCTGCGGCCCCAGGTCGTCACGGCGCTCTCGTTCCAGGCGCCGGTGGCGCTGGCGCTCGCGACGCCGCGGACCCGTCTGCGCGACGCGGGCATCTATGCGCTGCAGATGTGGGCCTACTACGCCCACTACGACATGCCCGACGACGATCCCGACGCGCTGCTGTGGCGCACGCGCGTGGACTACCCGATCCGGGTGGACCGCTTCCTGGGCCGCGGCGAGCTGCCGACGCGGCGCCTGCAACGGGCGCTCGGCCGCCCCGGCGAGGTCCGGCCCCACGATCTCGCGCTGGCGATGGTGCACTGGTCGTGGTTCGTGGTCCCCCACGGGACCGTGGCCTACCTGCTGCTGCGGCATCACGACCGCTTCGTGCGCGGCGCGGCGGTCACGGCGGCGACGTTCGACCTCGGCCTGGTCGTCTACTGGGCCGTCCCGACCGCCCCGCCGTGGTACGCGGCCGAGAGCGGCCGCATCGAGCCGGTGCGGCGGATCATGGTCGAGGCCGGGGAGCGATTCTGGAAGCGCTTCTGGCGGCCGCTCTACGATGGGCTGGAGGGCAATCCCTTCGCTGCCATGCCGTCACTTCACTTCGGTACATCGGTAATGGCCGCCCGGGTGCTGTCCGAGGTCGGCAGGGGGCCGGGCGCGCTGGGTTGGTCGTACGCACTTACGCTGGGCTTCGGCCTGGTGTATCTCGGCGAGCACTACGTCGTCGACCTGATCGCCGGCTATGCGCTGGCCGAGGTCGTCCGCCGGGCGGCGCCGGCCGCGGCGCCCGCGGTCCTCAGCGCCGCACGGGTCGTCCAGCGGCTGGAGCCCGGGGCCGCCTGATGGCGTCCGCCGAGCGAGGCCCCCGTCAAGGCCTGGCGCGCGAGCGGGAGTCGGCGGACGGCGGGCCGGTGGGGACGGTCGACGAGGAGGCGGTCTACGAGGAGGATCTCGACGAGGACCTGCGCGTCTCGGGCATGGGGGCGATGCTCGGCGACCGGCGCCAGCTGGCCTTCGGCGGGCTGCTCGTCCTGGCGCTGATCGCCGCGATCTACGTGCTCGGGCCGCGGATCGTCGGCCTCGACGACGAGCTGGCGCGCATCCACGACGCGAGCTGGGGCTGGGTCGCGGTGGCGATCCTGTTCAACGTCGCCTCGTTCGCCGCCTACGTCGCGCTCTTTCGCGGCGTGCTCGGCGGCAGCGCGGCGGCGTCGGTGCGCGAGCGCCTCGACGCCCGCGCCAGCTACCAGATCACGATGGCCGGGCTCGCGGCCACCCGGATCTTCTCCGCTGCGGGCGCCGGCGGCATCGTGCTCAGCTACTGGGCGCTGCGCAAGGCCGGGATGCCGCGGCGGCGGTCGGCCTGCCGGATGGTCGCGTTCCTCGTGCTGCTCTACTCGGTGTACGGGGTCGCGTTGATCGCCTGCGGCGTGCTGCTGCGGACCGGCGTGCTGCCCGGGGACGCTCCGGTGGCGGGGACGATCGTGCCGGCAGGGCTCGCCGGCGCGGCGATGCTGGTCGCCGGTCTGATCGCCCTGATCCCGGGCGACCTCGAGCGCCCCCTGTCCAGCGTCCGCGGACGCGGCCGCCTCGCGCGCCTGGCGGCGAAGCTGGCGCCCGTGCCCACGACCGCGTCGAGCGGCATCCGGACGGCGATCCAGTACGTGCGCCATCCCCGCCGCGGCGCGTTGGCGATCGCCGGCGCGGTCGGCTTCTGGGCCGCCAACATCGGCGTGCTGTGGGCGAGCTTCGAGGCCTTCGGCGGCGAGGTGCCGTTCGGCGTGCTGGTCCAGGGGTTCTTCGTCGGGATGGCCGCCAACCTGATTCCGTCGCCCGCCGGAGGCGTCGGCTCGGTCGATGCCGGGATGATCGGAGCCTTCGTGCTGTTCGGTGTGCCGGGCGGCATCGTCTTCCCGGCCGTGCTGACATACCGCGTGATCGCCTTCTGGCTACCGATCCCGCCCGGGATCGTCGCCTTCTTCCAGCTCAGGCGGACCGTCGCAGGCTGGGATGCCGAGCGGCAGGGCTATACTTCAGAAAGTAAAGTAAGAGCGGAGGCCTCATGAGCGCAGGCAGCGGGGACGGCAAGGTCGAGAACGTGATCATCGTCGGCAGCGGGCCGGCGGGCTACACGGCTGCGCTCTACACGGCGCGCGCCGATCTCGAGCCGCTGGTCGTCGAGGGCTTCCAGTGGGGCGGCCTGCTCCAGCAGACGACCGACGTCGAGAACTACCCCGGCTACCCCGAGGGAATCATGGGGCCGGAGATGATGGAGCAGTTCCGCGCCCAGGCCGAGCGCTTCGGAACCCGCTTCGTGACCGACGACGCGACGCGGATCGAGCTGTCCGACGGCGGCGTGCACAAGGTCTGGGTCGGCGACGACGAGTACCGCGCGAAGACGGTGGTCCTCGCGATGGGAGCCGAGCCGCAGAAGCTCGGGGTCGCCGGCGAGGACGAGCTGGCCGCGCGCGGCGTCTCCTACTGCGCCACCTGCGACGCGGCGTTCTTCCGCGACAAGCCGACGATCGTCGTCGGCGGCGGGGACACGGCGATGGAGGATGCGACGTTCCTCGCGAAGTTCGCGTCCGACGTCAAGGTCGTGCACCGCCGCGACGAGTTCCGTGCCTCGGCGATCATGCTCGACCGCGCGCGGCAGACCGAGAACATCGAGCTGGTCACGCCGTACGTCGTCGAGCGGTTCGAGCCCGGCGAGAGCGGGGCGCTCGCGCGCGCCGTGCTGGCGAGCACCGACGGCGGCGAGAGCCGCGCGCTCGACGTCGACGGCGCCTTCATCGCGATCGGCCATCGCCCGAACTCCGAGCTGGTGGAGGGGCAGGTCGGCGTCGACGAGAACGGCTACGTGCTCGTCGAGGGCCGCTCGACGCGCACCAACCTCGGCGGCGTCTTCGCGGCCGGCGACCTGACCGACCCGACCTACCGGCAGGCGGTCACCGCCGCGGGCTCCGGCTGCGCCGCCGCCCTCGACGCCGAGGCGTACCTGCGCGACGCGCCCATCGATCCGGAGGCCCACTGGGAGTCCGACCCCGCCAAGGTCGAGGCGGCCGCGGAGCAGGCCGCCAGGCTGAGCTAGACGGTCCTATGCACTAGTTAAGCGGTCTTCGCGATGCCAAGAGCCGCGCGAAAGGCCGGGTGGATCACGTAGCGCGCTTCATTCTTTGCGACGGCGTGTGTTAGCTGTCGGAGGTTGAAGCGAACTTGATAGGAGTACTTCTCGGTTTGGCTCGTCGGGTCGACGATCCCAAGCACGCTGAACCAAAGGAGTAACTCAATTGCTGCGGGAATGGCGTCATCAACAACACCCTCGTCTCTCAGCCTGGCTTCCATTTCGAGAGGGGTGAGTGATACTGGGGCGCCTTGGAAGGCATAAACAACCTCGGCAAGGATGGGGTGTGTGTCCTCAATCTCGTAGGCCGTAGCCACCAACATGTCCTCAGAAAAGCTTTGCTCCGCCTGAAGGATGTCTTGAGCCCTAACTTTCTCTTGGCCGCGATTGACCGCAACCTCGACTGCGCGCTGAATGAACGTGAGAACATCGCGAGGACGCATCAACGTACGATCTAGCATGTAATGAAATGACTCCTCTGCACCGATGTGCGACTCAAACAGTGTGGGCCACATGGTTGTGAAGTCGCCCTCAAGGGACGTGCTTGACTCGATTCGTCTCTTTACTATCTCGCGCAGAACCTCCGAGTCGTCCATATCTAGACGTACGGCGGAGTCCTTCCCACGGTCGGGGGTAGATCGCTGAAGGTGCTCCCAAATGTCCGTCCTAAGAAAGACGAGACATCTAAAGTCAACCCCCCCACGCTCCAACTGCCGCTGGAGCTTTCTCCCAGCCTCAAGAAGGCCGCGAACAATCAGTATCTCGTCCGTGGTAGTTCCACGAGTAGCCCAACTTTTATCAATATTGTCAATAAGCATTGACACAGAGCGCTTATCGCTGAGGTAGGCGCTCACGGCGTCGTCGAGATCGGCGATGTCCTTCTCGTAGATCAACTCCGTGAGGTCATCTCTATGTTTGACCTCGCCTTTCGCCTCGAAGCGCTCAACGAGGCGGTCGACCTGACGTAGTAGTCGCTGTGATAGGTCGTCGCCGCTGGCTAGGCGATGCGCCAGATAAGCATCTTCGAGCTCACGGTAGCGCTCAAGTCGAAGGGGGTCCATCTGGGCATAGTGAAGCTCACGAGTAAGAACTTTGTGGGCCAGCTCTGATAAAAGGATGTAGTTCCAAAACGCGATAACCGTGTGCTCTTGGAGGCCGAGCGGTAGCTCATCAAGGATTGCCTCGCGGAGCTTTGTGAACTGGTGGCCATCCGGCTTCATATCGAGCACGAGGTCCGCTCGGCTGGCACCGATCGCATCGCGAATCTCATAAAAGACGGCGGTTTTCCCGGTGCCCTTTCTCCCGACAACAAGGCGGGCTCTTCCTTGGAGGGCTTGTCTGAACTGCCCCGTCCGGACGAAATACTCTCTAAGACCGGTGATCTCGTTCTCGGCTGCTACATCCCCGAGATCCAAACTCTCCAACAGCCCAGCAGGCGGTTTGGCGTGTCCGCCCGTTGCCTCCTGCAAGCGTGCTACGACCTCACGCACGGGCTCCTCGAGAAGCCCAATCACTTGACGTGGCTCGTCGTACGCCTGAACGACGTCCCGATAGTCAATAGGCTGCGGTACGTCCCCCTCTTGCAGCATCACAACGACCTTGCCCTCGGCCATCGCCATGCCGCAAACCAGGGCACACATTGCATTATGTGGACGGCTTCCCTCGCGATTGGGGTCCAAAAGGTTCGCGACTACGCCGGTCGAGCCCCTGACTTGCTTGCGAGCCGCGGATAGGGACAGCCGGCGGGTCTCCTGAGGATCATGTGCGCGAAATCTGAGTCGCGATTTTTTTAGGGTCGAGAGAAGGAGGACCGCTCCCTCTGTCTCGATGGGTCCCTTGAGGACATAGATAGGAGAATCGGTATAGGTCTTTCTTGGCGGTATGGGTAATGGCTTTGGAAATGGCTCTCGAAGCTTCTCTGCAAGCTCACTCGAGTTTGTGAAGTCGAGGTAACCCAGCGTGTCAAGGAGGCCTACCCCATCAAAGTCCTTCTTATCGCTCATCATTGTGGCGTCTCTCACGGGGACTACAGGCAGGCCCAAACCAATAGCGAATCCGATCTCGAACATCAGATTGAAATTAAGCGTCGTGACGTCGGCGACCACTACCGACGACGATCGCATCCCTTTACAAATCTCGGTGAATATCATCTGACCCCGAATGGGCAGGTCTTTCCATAGGCGCCATGCTTTGGGGTCGCCGCATGCGTCGCGTAATGTGTTAACCGCTGTCTCGATGGTTGACGCAATGGAGCGAGGCTCGCTGGCATAGAGGCACAGGGCAGCGAAGCTGTCCAGGTCGGCAAAAGTTTGGTCGCAGGGACCATTCGCGTACTGGCAATACGCAGGTGGAACATGAAGGTCGGCTGGACCCTGGGAGCCGTTCTCCGTAAGCTGGTTAGACGTGGTCATATAGGCCGGTGAGGGATCCAGAGCGTCAGTTGGATTAGAAACAAACCATACTGTCGATCTGAAGCAACTTCCACTGCAGTGCCATCTCGAAGGGGTGGCGGTCGGCTCTAGGCCAGCAGAGAGCTAGCTGTAACTGCGGTAGGCGTTGGTTCCTTCGCGGGAATTCGCCTCATCGCGTGCTCGGCGAGCGCGGTGATCGTCAGGCTCGGGTTGACGCCCGGATTGGCCGGAACCGCCGAGCCGTCGCAGACGAGCAGGTTGCGGTAGCCGAAGACGCGCTGGTCGCGATCGACCACGCCCTGCTCGGCGTCCTCCCCGATGACGGCGCCGCCGAGGACGTGCGCGGTGGTGGGGACGTTCCAGAGCGCCTCGCCGATCGAGCTCTGGGCGATGCCGCCGATCCGCTCGGCGAACCACTCGGCTACCTGGTTGGCGACCGGGATGAAGGTCGGGATCGGCTTGTCCGGGTCCTGCTCGGTCTGGAGGCGGACGCGTCCGTTGCGGGTCGGCTTGGGCCGCAGGGCGATCGCGTTGTCGAGCGTCTGCATGACGAGCAGGATGATCGTGCGCCGCGACCAGCCGGGGGTGGCGATCAGCCTGAGCAGGCGACGCGGATGGCGCAGCAGCGTGCCGAGCAGCTTGAGCGGTCGCGTGACGCGCGTCCCGTCGCCGACGAGCAGCGTGTAGAGGCTTTTGACCGCACCTCCCTGATGTCCGTAGATCACCGTCTCGATGTGCGTGTCGGGGTCGGGATAGACGCTCGAGGTGATCGCGATCCGCTTCGTGTAGTCGACCTCGTCGTCCGGGGCCGTGACGGCGAGGATCGCCTCGCTGTTGGTCCGCACGAGCTCTCCGAGGCGCGGCGAGAGGTTGGGCAGCGAGCCGCTGTGGCGGCAGTTCGCGAGCAGGCTGTTGGTGCCGAGCGGGCCGGCCGAGACGACGACGCCGCGCGCCGTCTGAACGCGGCGGTCGCGACGCAGCCAGGCGCCTGGCCGCTCGCTCGTCACGAGGTAGCCGTCGGACCCGTCGGTGGCGCCGAGCGGGCGGACGTCGACGACCTCGCGCTCCGGCATCACCTCGGCGCCGCGGCGCTCGGCGAGCCAGAGGTAGTTCTTGACCAGCGTGTTCTTGGCTCCCTGGGGACAGCCGACCATGCAGCGTCCGCAGCGCGTGCAGCCGGTGCGCGGCGGGCCCTCGCCGTCGAAGTAGGGGTCCGCGACCGTCTTGCCGGGCTCTCCGAAGAACACTCCGACGCGCGTGCGCGAGTACGTGTCGCCGGCGCCGATCCGCTCGCCGAACTCGCGCAGCAGGTCGGCCGCCGGGTCGTCCTGGTCGTAGTCGACGACGCCGAGCATCCGCTGCGCCTCGTCGTAGTGGGCCGCCAGGTCGGACTCCCAGTCGCCGAGGCCGCTCCACTGCGGGTCCTCGAAGAAGCGGCTCGGCGGAACGTAGAGCGTGTTGGCATAGCCGAGGCTGCCGCCGCCGACGCCGCAGCCGGAGACGATCGACACGTCGCGCAGGAAGGTCAGCCGGAAGATGCCGCGCATGCCGAGCCGCGGGCTCCACCAGTAGCGGCGGAAGTCCCAGGTCGAGCGCGGCAGGTCGCCGTCCTCGAAGCGCCGGCCGCACTCCAGCACGCCGACCGAGTAGCCCTTCTCGGCCAGGCGCAGGGCGGAGACGCTGCCGCCGAAGCCCGACCCGATGACGAGCCAGTCGAAGTCGTAGCTCTGGTCGGAAGCGCTCATGGGCCAGCCGCGTGCGGCAGCGGCAGTCTACCCGCGGTCGAGCGGACTGGCTGGCTGGCCAATCAGCGGGAGCGAGTCCGGCGAGCGCCGCGAGCCCTCAGGGCCGGCACGTGCGCACGCGACGGTCGTAGGTCGCGCGCCGGCCGTCGGCCGTCGTGACGAGCGCGCGCAGCGTCAGCCGTTGACCGCGCGGGAGCCTGCGCCGCTCGACGCGCACCGCGAAGGGCGGGCGGCGCGTTCCGCGCAGCCTGCGGGCGCCGCGGTAGTAGAAGACGCTCTCGACCTTGCCCAGGTCGGCGCCGAAGACCGCCAGGCGCAGATCGCGATCGACGCACGACGCGCTCGCGCGCGGGCGCTTGCGGCCGCGCGACCTGCGCTTCGGCGGCGGCCGCTCCTGGCGCGCCGCCAGCTTGAGCTTCGGCCGGCTCGCACTGCACGCGGTGGCGCCGCGGCAGCTCTGGAGCCTGCGCAGCCGCGCGGCGAGCGCTCGCCGCAGCGGGGCGTAGGAGTCGAGGTCCTCGAGGTTGCGCAGCTCGTAGGGGTCGTTGCGGAGGTCGTAGAGCTCGTACTCGCCGGTCGTCTTGTGCTCGATCCAGAGATAGCGCTGATTGCGCAGCGCGCGGAACATCGGCACGCCGTTGGCGCCGACGCCGTTCTCCAGCACGACCTCGCGGCCGGGCTCACGGCGCGGGTCCGCGAGCAGCTCGAACAGCGAGCGGCCGTCCAGCAGCCGCCCGGGGGGCGCGTCGGCGGCGTCGACGATCGTCGGCGCCCAGTCGATGTTGGCGACGAGCTGCCGCAGCCGGCGACCGCGCGGCACGCCCGGTCCGCGGACGATCAGCGGGATCCGCGCCCCCGCGTCGTAGGGCAGGACCTTCTCGGACGTGACGCGGTGCTCGCCGTGGAAGAAGCCGTTGTCGGATGTGTAGATCAGCAGCGTGTCGTCGAGCTCGCCGCTGCGCTGGAGCGCCGACAGCACGGCGCCGACCGCGTCGTCGACCGAGAGCAGCGACTCCAGCTCCTGCTGGTAGTTCTCCTGGATCGCGGCCTGCCAGTCGGGCGAGAGCCGCGGCCGGTCGGCGACGACCTGGGGCTGCCTGCCGACGTCGGCCTGGTCGAAGTTGGGCGGCCGCGGCAGCGGCGTCGCCGCGAAGGCGTCGCGATGGCGCGGCGCGGGGGAGGGGGTCGCAAGGAACGGCGGGTCGTCGGGGTCGACCGGCGCGCCGCTGTGCGGGGCGGGGAAGGTCAGCGAGAGGAAGAACGGCTGCTCGGACGGCGCCGCCTGGTCGATCAGCTCGGCGGCGCGGCGGCCGTAGAAGTCGGTCTGGAACTCGCCGGGATGGTCCGGCCCGGGGCGCCAGTGGATCGCGCCGTACTCGTTGGTCTGCCAGCGGCTGTAGTCGAAGACCGACTCGCCGACGCCGGAGACCCAGTCGCTCCACCCCGGCGGTATCTCGGTCAGGTCGAGGTTCTGCACGCCGTAGCCGTTCAGGTAGCGGCCCACGTGCATCGTCCGGTAGCCGGCGCGCTGCAGCCACAGCGGCAGCGCGTTGGCGTTGTCGAAGTTGACGTAGCCGCCGAACGGGCCCGCGTTGTGGATCACCCCGTGGTTGTGCGAGTACTGGCCCGAGAGGTAGGTGGCGCGCGAGGGACAGCAGAGCGGATAGGTCGCGATCGCCTGGCCGAACGTCGTGCCCTGGCTCGCGATCAGGCCGACGTTGCGCTGGACCGCCGTCGAGGAGGCGGTCTGGTCGTCGGTCATGATGAAGACGATGTTCGGCCGCGCCTGTGCGGCCGGAGCGAGCAGCGCCGCGAGGACGAGGGCGAGCAGCGCCGCGCGCCTAGAGGAACGCATGGCCCTCGCCGCGGTAGGTCGGCACCTCGTCGACGATCTCGCCGCCCTCGATCAGGTGCAGCGTGTCGAAGCGCTCGCACAGCTCGCCGGCCTTCGCGTGGCGCATGTAGACGTTGTCGCCGACGGCGAGCGTGCGGGCCGGCTGGCCGCGGACCGGCGTCTGGACCTCGCCGGCGCCCTCGAGCGCGTCGAGCGCGAGGCCGGCGGGCAGGTAAGGCTCGGGCAGCCTGTCCTTGCCGGCGGGGCCCGAGGCGACGTAGCCGCCGCCGAGCAGCGTCACCGTGCCGGGCCGGGGGCGGCGCACCACCGGCAGCGCGAACATCGCGGCGGGGCGCTGGTCGAAGGCGGAGTAGCGGTCGAAGAGAGTCGAGGCGTAGAAGCCCGAGCCCGCGGTCACCTCTGTGACAGCGTCCTCGGCGGCGGTCGTGTGCAGGCTGCCGGTGCCGCCGCCGTTGACCAGGCCGACGGGCGCGACCTCGTGCACGGCGGCGACCACGGCCGCTCGCCGCTCGGCGATCTCCGCGACCGACGCCCGCTGCATCCGCCGGATCACGGAGCCCTGGAGCGGCTTGCCGAGCGGCCGGTCGCCGACGCCCGCGACGTGGCCCTCGTAGCCCATCAGGCCGTGCAGCTCGAACTGAGGCCGGCGGACGATCTCGCGCGCCAGCGCCGCGGCCGCGGCGGGGGTGCGGATCGGCGAGCGCTTCGGGCCGATCGTGGCGAGCCCGCCCGGAAGCCGGAAGCCGGTGTCGAACTCGATGCAGAGGCGCAGCGGCGCGGCGGGGGCTCCAGCGACTCGCGCCATCCAGTCGAGCTGCTCGACCGAGTCGACCATGACGATCGGCCTACCGTCGCCCTCGAGGCGCGCGAGCTCGCCCAGCGAGGCGCGGTCGGCGGTCGGGTATGCGAGCAGCAGGTCGTCGAAGCCGTGGTCGCGCAGCCACAGCGTCTCGGCGAGCGTGAAGGTCATCAGGCCCCTGAACCCGTCGTCGCGGCGGAGGATGCGGTCGAGCAGCGCCCGGCAGCGCACGGACTTGCTGGCGACCCGGATCGGCTTGCCGCGCGCCCGCGCGAGCATCGATTCGGCGTTCTCCCACAGCGCATCGAGGTCCACGAGCGCGAACGGCGCGTCGAGTCCGGCGCAGGACCGCTCGTAGAGCTCCCAACTGCTCACGCGGGCAAGCTACAGGTACGGTTCAGGAGTGAGTAACCTGGACAGCTTCGGTGCCCGCGCGACGCTCGAGGTCGGCGGCGCGACGCACGAGATCTTCCGCCTCGACGCCCTCCAGTCGCGCTACGACGTGGCGCGGCTGCCCTACTCGCTGAAGATCCTGCTCGAGAACCTGCTACGCAACGAGGACGGCCAGGCGGTCACGCGCGAGGACGTCGAGAACGTGGCGCGCTGGGTAGCCGCCGACGAGCCGTCGAGCGAGATCGCCTACTCGCCGAGCCGCGTCCTGATGCAGGACTTCACCGGCGTGCCGGCGATCGTCGATCTCGCGGCGATGCGCGACGCGATGGAGCAGCTCGGCGGCGACCCCGCGCGGATCAACCCGCTGGTTCCCGTCGAGCTGGTGATCGACCACTCGATCCAGGTCGACAGCTTCGCCGAGCGGCTCGCCTTCCAGAAGAACGCCGAGCTCGAGTTCGAGCGCAACCGCGAGCGCTACGCCTTCCTGCGCTGGGGACAGAGCGCGTTCGACAATTTCGCCGTCGTGCCGCCGAACACCGGCATCTGCCACCAGGTCAACCTCGAGTACCTAGCGCGGGTCGTCACCGCGCGCGACGGCCAGGCCTTTCCGGACACACTCGTCGGCACCGACTCCCACACGACGATGGTCAACGGCCTGGGCGTGCTCGGCTGGGGGGTCGGCGGGATCGAGGCGGAGGCGGCGATGCTCGGCCAGCCGGTGTCGATGCTGCTTCCGCAGGTGACGGGCTTTCGGCTCGAGGGCGAGCTGCCCGAGGGGGCCACCGCGACCGACCTCGTGCTGACGGTCACCGAGCTGCTCCGCGAGCACGGCGTCGTCGGCCGCTTCGTCGAGTTCTTCGGCCCCGGGCTGGCGAACCTCCCGCTCGCCGACCGGGCGACGATCGGCAACATGTCGCCGGAGTTCGGCTCGACCTGCGCGATCTTCCCGATCGACGCGGAGACGCTGCGCTACCTCGAGTTCTCGGGGCGTCCCACCGACCAGATCGAGCTGGTCGAGGCCTACGCGCGGGAGCAGGGCCTGTTCCACGACGCGAGCAGCGAGGACGCCGTCTACTCGGACACGCTCGGGCTCGACCTCGGCACCGTCGAGCCGAGCCTCGCCGGGCCGAAGCGGCCGCAGGACCGGATCGCGCTCTCCGCGGCGGCGGGCGACTTCCTCGCCGAGCTGGCGGACGCGGCCAACGGCGAGCAGCCCGACCGCGGCGGCAACGGCTCGCGACTGTCGTTCCCGGCGAGCGATCCGCCCTCGCCGACGGCGGGAAAGGGCGCCGAGCTCTCCGACGCGCCGTTCCGCAGCCATGGCGCGGTCGCGGAGGCTCCACCCAAGAGCTCCGCTCGCGTGACGCTCGACGGCCAGGACTTCGACCTCGAGGACGGCGCCGTCGTGATCGCAGCGATCACGAGCTGCACCAACACCTCGAACCCGTCGGTGATGCTCGGGGCCGGGCTGCTGGCCCAGAAGGCGGTCGAGCGCGGGCTGCGGCGCAAGCCCTGGGTGAAGACGAGCCTCGCGCCGGGCTCGAAGGTCGTCACGAGCTATCTCGATCGCGCCGGCCTCACCGAGCCGCTCGAGCAGCTCGGCTTCAACCTCGTCGGCTACGGCTGCACGACCTGCATCGGCAACTCGGGTCCGCTGCCGGAGGAGATCTCGGCGGCGATCGAGGCCGAGGATTTGACGGTCTGCTCAGTACTGTCGGGCAACCGCAACTTCGAGGGGCGCATCCATCCCGAGGTCAAGATGAACTACCTGGCCTCGCCGCCGCTCTGCGTGGCCTACGCCTTGGCGGGTCGGATGGACGTCGACGTCACGACCGAGCCGCTGGGGGAGGACGCGGCCGGCGAGCCCGTCTACCTGCGCGATCTCTGGCCGTCGCAGGCCGAGGTCAGCCGCGCGATCGAGTCGGCGGTCGAGTCGGACATGTTCCGCAAGAGCTATGGCGAGGTCTTCGAGGGCGACGAGAGCTGGAACGAGCTCGAGGTGCCGGAGGGCGACCGCTACGCCTGGGACGACGGGTCGACCTACGTCAAGCGGCCGCCCTACTTCGAGGGCATGCCGGCCGACGCGCCCGAGGGCTTCGAGGACATCCGCGGCGCGCGCGTGCTGGCTCTGCTTGGTGACAGCGTCACCACCGACCACATCTCGCCGGCCGGCGCGATCAAGCGCGACGGGCCCGCTGGCAGCTACCTGCTCGAGCACGGCGTGGAGTCGCGCGAGTTCAACTCGTACGGCTCGCGGCGCGGCAACCACGAGGTGATGATGCGCGGGACGTTCGCGAACGTCCGGCTGCGCAACCGCCTTGCCCCGGGCACCGAGGGCGGCGTGACCGTCAAGGACGGCGAGCAGACGACGATCTTCGACGCGGCGATGGAGTACCAGGCCGAGGGCGTCCCGCTCTGTGTGCTCGCCGGCCGGGAGTACGGCTCCGGCTCGTCGCGCGACTGGGCGGCGAAGGGGCCGCGGCTCCAGGGCGTGCGCTTCGTGATCGCCGAGAGCTACGAGCGCATCCACCGCTCGAACCTCGTCGGCATGGGCGTCCTGCCGCTGCAGTTCCCGGAGGGGGAGTCGGTCGAGTCGCTCGGGCTGACGGGCTTCGAGACGTTCGACCTCGAGCCGCTGCGCGACGGCGCGCGCAGCTTGCGAGTGACCGCGACGCCGGCCGACGGCGAGCCGATCGAGCTCGACGCCCGCGTGCGGATCGACACGCCGAACGAGTGGCTCTACTACCGCAACGGCGGCATCCTGCACTTCGTCCTGCGCCGCATCGTCTCAGACGCGCGCTAGTACGCCGCGCAGCAGCCGGGCGTGGCGAGGCAGCTCGCGCGGCCGCCAGGGCTCGTCCGCGACCTGCGCCTGCGCCCGGTCGAACGAGTCCTCGATCAGCGCGTCGTGCAGCCAGCGGAAGCACAGCGGCCAGGCGAGCCGCATCCAGCCGGAGGGCCGCCCCTCGAGCGTGTGGCGCAGCAGCGTGCCGCCACCGGGCGCGTCGATCACCTCGTAGCGGTGCTCGCCGAGGAGCGGGAACGCCGGTGTGAAGGCGAACGCCACCAGCCGTCCGGGCTCGTAACGGGCCACCGCATAGCGGACGGGCCCATGCCCTCCGTCCGAGCCCGGCTCGAGGCCGCGGTCGAGTCGCATCCGCGGCCAGCGCCGGTGGGGCCAAAGCCGGTCATCCCGGGAGGAGAGCGAGTCGACGAGCGCCCCAACCGCCACTGAAGGCGCCTCGAGCCGTCGCTCATGCACGTTGTGAATCTGCCTTCCCGCCATCTCGAGTCCCTTCCAACGTCGTCAACCGCGCAGCCGTCACGCCGGCCCGACCACCGACTGCGTTGCGGGCGTTTCCTTTATGGAATATTTCTCTAGAATAATATTCCAGACGGAAGAGGGGGCTGTCTGTATGGAGGAGGGACTTAGGGCTACGTGTGTGGGGACTGAGATGACGGGACAGCGGACGGGATATGCGCCGCCGCCGCGGCAGGTGGACAAGGTTCTCGAGGCGGCGTTGAGGCTGTTCGACGACTTTGGCTACAGCGCGGCCACGATCGAGGACATCCGGCTGCAGTCGGATGTCAGCATCGGCTCGATCTACCACCACTTCGGCAGCAAGGAGGGAATCGCCGGGGCGCTCTACTCGGAGTCGTTGCGCAGCTTCCAGCAGGGCTTGCTCGGCGCGCTGCGAGCGACCCGGGACGCCGAGACGGGGGTGAGGTCGGCGGTCGGGCACCACTTGAGCTGGGTCGATGCCAACCCGGCGCGGGCGCGGTTTCTCCTGCGGCGGCGCGAGACCGAGGTCGTGCGACTCAACAAGCCGCGGGTCCGCGGTCTCAACCGCCTGCTGTTCGCCGAGATCGAGCAGTGGCACCGGCCGCTCGCGGAGTCGGGCGATCTCCGCGACATGCCGCTGCCGCTGCTCCTGGCGATCTGGTTCGGACCGGCGCAGGAGTATGCGCGCCAAGCGCTCGAGCGGCCGCAGCCGCCCACCCTGCTCGACGCCGAGCCCGCCCTGGCCGACGCCGCTTGGGCCGCCCTTCGGCCGTAGCCCGCTCCTCGCCGGAACGGGCTCCTCGCCGGAACGGGCTCCTCGCCGGAACGGGCTCCTCGCCCGAACGGCTGGTCGCCGGAGCGGCTCAGGTCATCGCGTTGACGCCCGTCGTCAGGCGCCCGATGATCAGCTTCTGGATCTGAGACGTGCCCTCGTAGAGCGTCGTCACGCGTGCGTCGCGCAGATAGCGCTCGACCGGATGGTCGTCCACGTAGCCGGAGCCGCCATGGACCTGGATCGCCGTGTTCGCGCTGCGGATCGCCGCCTCGGTCGAGAACAGCTTCGCGACCGACGTCTCGAGCGTGTTCGGCTGGCCGGTGTCCTTGAGCCAGGCGGCCTTCCAGACCAGCCCGCGGGCCGCGTGGGTGTCGACGACCATGTCGGCGATCATCGCCTGCACGAGCTGGAAGGCGGCGATCGGGCGTCCGAACTGCTCGCGCTCCTTGGCGTAGGCGATCGAGGCGTCGACGCAGCCCTGGCAGATCCCCACGCATCCCGCCGAGACGCTGAAGCGGCCGGAGTCGAGCGCGCTCATCGCGACCTTGAAGCCGTCGCCGACCTCGCCGAGCAGCGCGTCGTCGCCGACCTCGACGCCGTCTAGGACGAGCTCGGCGGTGTCGGAGGCGTGCAGGCCCAGCTTGCCGTGAATCTCCGACGACGAGAAGCCGGGCGCGTCGGTCGGCACCAGGAACGCGCCGAGCCCGCGGTGGGCGCGCTCGGGGTCCGTCTGGGCGAAGATCAACGCGAACGCGGCGACGCCGCCGAGCGAGATCCACTGCTTCTGCCCGGTGATCCGCCAGCCGCCGTCGATTCGCTCGGCGCGGGTGCTGAGGTTGGCCGCGTCAGAGCCGGTGTCCGGCTCGGTGAGGCCGAAGCAGCCGAGCGCCTCGCCGGAGCAGATTCCGGGAATGAAGCCCTGCTTCTGCTCCTCGGTGCCCCACTTCGCGATCGCCGAGCCGACGAGCGAGGTGTTGACCGAGACGACCGTGCGGGCGGAGGAGTCGGCGCGCCCGATCTCCTCGACGATCAGCCCGTAGGTCCGGTAGTCGATGCCGCGACCGCCGTACTGCTCGGGCAGGATCGCCCCGATGAAGCCGATCGCCGCCATCTTCTCGACCAGCTCGGTGTCGAAGCGGCCGCTGCGGTCGTTGTCGCGCGCCCGCGGCACGATCTCCTTGTCCGCGAACTCGCGGGCGGTGTCGCGGATCAGCCGTTGCTCGTCGGTCAGCTCGAAGTCGATCACGGCGGGCAGTCTAGACTCGGCCGATGGACGGCTTCGCATGGCTGACAGTCGGCAGCCTGATCGTCGTGGTGCTGATCTTCCTGGCGATCGGCAAGTGGTATCCGGGCTCCGGCGCCGAGCAGGTGGACTGGAAGCCGACGCGGTCGATCGAGACGGAGATCGAGCTCGAGCTCGACGACGTCGACCAGATGCTCGAGGCCAACAACGCGCGCCGGCGCGCCTCGGGGCGCGCGGAGATCAGCGAGGACGGCCTGCGTGCGGAGGTCGCCGCCGAGGAGCGGCGCCTGCGCGAGCGCTCCGAACGCCCCGACGCGGGTTAGACGCAAGCGCGGCCGGCGCGGCCGGATCGCGCCCATCCGGCCGGCAGTCGACGAGGAAGCGGTCGGCGAGCGCCTCGACGAGGCCGGGCAGCCGTCCCTCGCCACGCGCCAGCCTGAGCTGCCTGCGAGCGCCGGTCTCCTCGGCCATCGCCCGCACCGGCGCGAGCTCGGCCTCGCAGCCGAGCGCACGGGCATGGGGAGCGCAGGCTGCGAGCAGGTCGTCGAGCTGCTCGCGCACCGCCACTCGCCGCTCCCGCGCCGGGTCGATCAGGCGCGCGTCCATGCCGTCTCGGGCGGCGATGAAGCGGTTCTCCTCGAGCGCCTCCTGCGCGCAGACGAGGGCGCGCGCCACGTAGCCCTCCTCGACCTCGAGCCGCGCGATGCACTGCACCAGCGCCGCCAGCGCGGCCGCCTCGGTGACGGTCGTCTGCGCGTCGAGGATCCGCACCTCGACCGTCCCGAAGCGCGGCTGGGGGCGGACGTCCCACCAGAGGAAGGTGGGGTCGGGGAACGCGTCGCAGCGGACCAGCAGGTCGACCGCTCGGACCCAGTCCTCGTAGTCGGCGAACGCGCGCGGGATCCCGACGCGCGGAAACGCCTGGAACAGCGGCGTGCGCGTCGAGGCGAGACCGGTGTCGCGCCCCTGCCAGAACGGCGAGTTGACCGACAGTGCGAGCAGCAGCGGCAGGTGGGCGCGCAGCCGGTTGAAGAGCTCGATGCCCTCGCCGGGCCCCGCGACGCCGACGTGCACGTGCAGGCCGAACGTCGGCTCGCGGCGCGCCAGCTCGCGCATCGAGCCGTAGACGGCCTCGTAGCGCGGGCCGCCCGACACGACCGTCTCGTGCCAGACCGTCGAGGGATGCGTGCCGGCGCTGGCCGCGCGCAGCCCGAGCGGCGCGAGCTCGCGGTCGAGGCTGGCGCGCAGCGCGCGCAGCTCGGCGAGGATGCCGCTCGCGCTCGAATGGATTCCGCTGCTCAGCTCGATCGCCGAGGTGTGGGTCTCGCGCGTGACGTGCCTGGCGAGGTTCGGCGGCAGCCTTGGCAGCACGCGATCGATCTGCTGCGCCAGCGACCAGTCCTGCGGGTTGAGCAGCATCACCTCCTCCTCGACGCCGAGCGTGTACTCGTGGCCCTGCTTCCAGGTCGCCCAGGCGGGGAGGGCGGCGCTCATGCGGCCCGCGCCCCTGTCTCATGGGCCTCGAAGCGCGTCCCCGCCTCGACCAGGCCGCGGAAGAGGCGGGCGTGCTCGCGCCGTCCGACCATGCTCTCGGCGTGCCACTGGACCCCGACGACGAAGTCGCGCGCCGGCGCCTCGATCCCCTCGATCACGCCGTCGGGCGACCACGCCACCGCCCGCAGGCCATGGCCGAGCCGGTGGACGGCCTGGTGGTGGAAGGAGTTGACGGCGGCTTCGCGGCGGCCCATCAGCCGTGCGAGGCGGCTGCCGGCGGCGATCGTCACGCCGTGCGCGATCAGGTTGCCGGCCATCGGCTGGCGGTGCTCGATCGTCACGCCGGGCCGGTCGGGCAGGTGCTGGTGCAGCGAGCCGCCGCGCGCGACGTTGAGCGCCTGGGTGCCGCGGCAGATCGCGAGGATCGGCAGCCCGCGGTCGTCGGCGCGGCGGGCCAGCTCGAGCTCGAAGCGGTCGAGGTCCGGCTCGATCGGCCCGAGCTGCGGGTGCGGCCGCTCCTCGTACGTCTCGGGATCGAGATCGGGCCCTCCCGAGAGGCAGACCGCGCTCAGGCGGCCGAGCAGCGGCTCGATCGCCTCCAGCTCGAGCGGCGGCATCACCACGGGCAGGCCCCCCGCCGCCTCGATCGCTCGCAGGTAGGTCAGCCCGAGCGTCATCTCGCGGCGCGGCGGATCCGACTGCGGCGTCGGCTCGATGCTCTCGGCGAACCGGACCTCCGACGTCGTGACGCCGATCAGCGGGCGGTTCGCGCTCAGGCCAGCAGCCACGTGTCCTTGCCTCCTCCGTTCTGCGAGCTGTTGACGACCAGCGAGCCGCGATCGAACGCCACCCGGGTGAGCGCGACGGGAGCGGTGACGGCCGACCGGCCGTGGCCGACGACGAACGGACGCAGGTCGACGTGGCGCGGCTCCAGCCTGCCGTCGCAGACCGTCGGGTGGGTCGAGATCTGGACGACCTCCTGGGCGACGTAGCGGTCCGGGTGCGCGGCCACGCGGCGGCGCGCCTCGCTGCGGTCGGCGGCGGTCGCGTGCGGGCAGACGACGACCCCGTCGCCGCCCTGGCCCCCGCGTGGCTTGACCACCAGCTCGTCGAGACGCGGCAGGACGTCCTCCAGGACCCGCTCGTCGCAGAGGTCGTAGGTCCGCACCGACTCGATCAGCGGCTCCTCGCCGAGATAGAAGCGGACGATGTCTTCGACGTAGGCGTGCGTGAGCTTGTCGTCGGCGACTCCGGCCCCGAGCGGGTTGACGACCGTGACGGTCCCGGCGCGCAGCGGGCCGAGCAGAAGCTCCGCGAGCCAAGTCGGCTGGCCGCCCGAATCGCGCAGGCGGTCCTCGTCGGTGCGCCGGTAGACGACGTCGACCGCCTCGGCGTCGCGACCGTCGATCCGGGCCCAGAGGCGCTCGTCGCGCGTCAGCAGGTCGTCCGGCACGACGATCGGGATCCCCAGCCGCGCCGCGAGCTCGCGGTGCTCGTACCAGGCGCTGTTCGCCGGCCCGTCGGAGAGCAGAACGACGTTGGGCGCGTCGATCCCGGCTGGGGCGGATCTCCGCAGCGCGTCCGCCAGCAGCTCGAAGACGCCCGCCGGGTCTACGCGGTTGGCGGGAGGATCGGCGGGGAGGTGGGCGTCGACCGCCTCGCGCGCGGCGATCGCATAGACGATTCCCGACGGCGTTCGGAGGTTGTCCTCGAGCACGCGCAGCCGTCCGTCGCGGCCGCGGACGAGGTCGAGGCCGGCGACCCAGCCGGCGCCGAGCGCCGGCACGCCGGCGAGGTCCGGCTCGAAGTACTCGGCGGTGTCGATCACCCGCGCCGGAACGACCCCCGAGGCGACGACCGTCCGCTCGCCGTAGACGTCGGCGACGAACGCCGTCAGCGCCAGAGCACGCTGCGCGAGTCCTCGCCGCAGCAGGCTCCACTCGGCTGGCTCGACGACGCGCGGGATCGGGTCGACGACGAACGGCGAGGCGTCAGCTCCGCCGCCGAACGTGACTCCGCGCTCGGCGAGCGTCGCTCGCACGGAGGCGGCGGTGGCGTCGAGGTCCGACGGCGCGAGCGCTTGCATGCTGTCCGAGACGGTTCCCCGAGCTGGGCGCGGGGAAACGGTCATCGCCGGCCTGGGGGCGAGGTCCGGCGTCGCCGCTGCCGCCGGACGCGAGCCCTGGCGTGGGCCTGCTACATATATTGGAGAAACCCGACTGGGTTTAGAGATTTTCTACGCGAGCACAAGGAGCGAACCATGGCCGAGTACGCCAAGGACGTCCTGGTTGACACCCAGTGGGTCGAGGACCACCTCGACGACGACTCGATCCGGATCGTGGAGGTCGACGAGAACCCCGCGCTCTACGCCGAGGCGCACATCCCGGGCGCGATCGGCTTCGACTGGAGGGAGGACCTCCAGGATCAGGTCAAGCGAGACTTCCTCGGCCCGCGCGAGTTCGGCGAGCTGTTCGGCGGCCGCGGCATCTCCAACGACCACACGATCGTGCTCTACGGCGATCGCAACAACTGGTTCGCGGCCTACACGTACTGGTACCTGAGGTACTACGGCCACGACCGGGTCAAGCTAGTCAACGGACCGCGCGAGAAGTGGATCTCCGAGGGCCGTCCGACGACCGCCGACGTGCCGAGCTACTCGCCGGCCAGCTTCACCGCCCAGCCCGGCGACGAGTCGATCCGCGCCTACCGCGACGAGGTGCTCGCCGCGCTCGACCGCGACGTCAGCCTCGTCGACGTCCGCTCGCCGCAGGAGTACTCCGGCGAGCTGATCGCGATGGCCGGCTACGAGCAGGAGGGCGCGCAGCGCGCCGGCCACATCCCGGGCGCCGCCTCGGTGCCCTGGGCCCAGGCGGTCCAGGAGAACGGCACGTTCAAGTCGGCCGACGACCTGCGCGAGCTCTACGGCGGCAAGGGCGTCCTCGACGGCGAGACGATCGCCTACTGCCGGATCGGCGAGCGCTCGGCGCACACGTGGTTCGTGCTGCACGAGCTGCTCGGCCAGGACAACGTCAAGAACTACGACGGCTCCTGGACCGAGTGGGGCAACATGGTCGCGGTGCCCGTGGAGAAGGACGTCTAGCTAGAGCAGCGGGCCCAGCCGCGCCAGCAGCTGCTGGACGATCCGTGCGGTGGCGCCCCAGACGAGGTTCCCGTCGACGGTGTACGTCGGGGTCTTGATCGGGACGCCGCGGCGCACGAGCCGCTTCATCTCGTGGCCGCGCACGAGGTCCGGCAGCGACAGCTCGAGCACCTGGGCGACCTCGGTCTCCTGGGGAACCCAGGTGCGCCCCTCGCCGATCAGGCCGACGAAGGGGTAGATGCTGTACCCGGTCGCGAAGGTCCCGACCGGGGCCAGCGCGCCGACCAGCTCGACGTCGCCAGGGTCCAGGCCGATCTCCTCGTCGGCCTCGCGCAGCGCGGTCGTGCGGAGGTCCTCGTCGGGCTCGTCCTGGCGGCCGCCGGGAAACGAGATCTCCCCGGCGTGGCGGCGCATGTCGGCGCGCCGCTCGGTGAAGACGGCCACCGGCTCGCCATCGCGCTCGAACAGCGGCACGAGCACCGCGGCGTCGACGCGGCCCGGGGCGTCCATCGCCGCCGCCTGCTCGGGGCTGAGCAGCACCTCGCGAAGCTGGGCGGCCGTCGGCACGCGCCATATGATCGCGCCATGGCCTACGTCGACGATGCCGAGGGCTGGCGGCGGCTGATCGCGAGCCTCGCGCAGTGGTCGCGGACGATCGACGGCGCGTCGGAGGGGATGCGCGCGATCGACCGCGAGGGAATGGTGCTGACCGTGACGCCGGCGGTCCCGCAGCGCTCGATCGTCAACGACGTCGTCTACTGGGACTCCGAGGCGCTCGCGGCGGCCTACGACGAGCTGCGGCGGACCTACGAGGACGCCGGCGTCGAGGCGTGGCTCGTCTGGGTGCCGGACGGCGACGCCGCGATCGCTCGCTTCCTCGCCGACCGCGGCCACGCACTCGACTCGGACCCCGAGGCGATGGTGCTCGACCTCGACGTCGTGGAGAGGCCCGCGGAGCCCGCCGGCTTCAGTCGCGAGATCGACCCCGGCGCGCTCGCGCGGCTCAACGACGAGGCCTACGGCATGCGAGACGCCTTCGCGCGCGCCCTCGAGCGGCTCGACGGCCGCGACAACCTCTACCTGTACGGCGTCGAGGAGGACGGCGAGCTGGCGTCCGGTCTCGTCACGTTCGACCACGAGGACGACTGCAGCGTCTGGCTGGTGGCGACGCGCGAGTCGGCGCGGGGAAGGGGCCTGGCCGGCGCGCTGATGGCCCATGCGATGGTCGACGCGCACGAGCGCGGCCGCACCACCTCGACGCTCGAGGCAACCGACCTCGGCCGGCCCCTCTACGAGCGGCTCGGCTACCGCTCGCTCGGCGAGATCCAGATGTGGGAGAAGCGCCGGACCTAGGCGGGAACTGCGTCGCGCGTCGAGCGCTTGGCGGTCAGGTCGTAGCTCGCGGCGTCGAAGCGCTGGTTCTCACGCCAGAAGCGCCATGTGAAGTCGGGCCAGACGGTGCTGTTGCGGCCGTTGGAGTCGATGTACCAGCTCGCGCAGCCGCCGGAGTTCCACACGGTTCGCGGCATTCGCGCCTGCAAGCGCGCGTTGTACGCGTCCTGGACCTCCTTGCGAACCTCCAGCCGCCCGGCGCCGCGCCCCTCCATCGTTCGCAGGGCGTCCATGACGTAGGCGAGCTGGGCCTCGATCATGAAGACGATCGAGTTGTGCCCGAGACCGGTGTTCGGGCCCATCAGCCAGAACATGTTCGGGAAGCCGGCCGCCGCGGTCCCGCGGTAGGCCTGCGGGCTGCCCTGCCAGACGTCGGAGAGGACGACGCCGTCGCGCCCGCGGATCAGCTGGGCGAGCGGCATGTCGGTCACGTGGAAGCCGGTCGCGAAGACGATCGTGTCGACCTCGAGCAGCTCGCCGTCGGGGGTGACGACGCCGTTCGGGCGGACCTCGCTCAGCCCGCCGAAGACGACGTCGACGTTCGGCTCGCCCAGCGCGGGGTACCAGTCGTTCGACGGCAGGATCCGCTTGCAGCCGATCGTGTAGCCGGGCGTCAGCTTGGCCCGCAGCTCGGGGTCGGGCACCTGCTGCGCCAGGTGACGACGGGCGATCCGCTCGGGCAGCCCGCGCATCAGCTGGGGGCGGTGGACGAGGCCGGGGACGATCAGCTCGCGACTCCAGTAGACGGCCGCGCGCACCGCCCGCTGCAGCGCCGGGAAGCGGCGGTAGAGCCTGCGCTCGAGACCGCTGATCGGCCGGTCGCGGTGCGGCAGGACCCAGGGCGGGGTGCGCTGGAAGACGGTCAGCCGCTCCACCTCTGGCTGGATCCTCGGCACCGCCTGGATCGCCGAGGCGCCCGTGCCGATCACGGCGACCCTGCGTCCCTTCAGGTCGTGGTCGTGGTTCCAGCGCGCCGTGTGGAAGACCTCGCCCTCGAAGCTGTCGAGCCCCGGCACGGCGGGGACCGAGGGCTCGGCCAGCGGTCCGGGCGCCGCGACGACGACGTCGGCAGTCAGCGGTCCGCGCGAGGTGTCGAGCCGCCACAGGCCCGCCTCGTCGTCCCAGTCGGCGCGGCGAACCTCGCAGCCGAGGCGGACGTGGCCCACGACCTCGAAGCGCTCGGCGACGTCGCGGATGTAGCGCTGGATCTCGGGCTGCGGCGCGTAGGTGCGGCTCCACTCCGGGTTCGGCGCGAACGAGTACGAGTAGAGGTGGGACGGGATGTCGCACTGGCAGCCGGGGTAGGTGTTCGCCCACCAGGTCCCGCCGATGTCGCTGTCGCGCTCGAGGACGGCGAAGTCGTCGATGCCGGCCTGCTTGAGCTTGATCGCCATGCCGAGGCCGCCGAAGCCGGCGCCGACGATCGCCACGCGGACGTGGGAGGGACCCGAGCCGTCGCGTTGCGCCGGAATGTCGAAGGCGGTCTCGGGCATCTCGGTCATCGAAGTATTCCTTGCTCGAATCGTGGAGGTCAGCGGGTGGCGGCGGCGGCCCGTGCGACGGCGCTCGCGCGGCCGTCTTCGGGGCGCGAGCCGCGCGCTCCGGGCGCGGCGAGCGCGAGCCGGTGCAACCCCCAGGCGAGCAGTCCGAGCAACGCCAGCGCGACGGCCGCGACGACGGAGTACGCGATCGCCGTCAGGGCTCCGCCGACGTCCGACTTCTGCTCGCGCTGCAGCACCTCGCTGTCGGGGATCAGCTCGCGCGTGAAGCGGGCCGACGCCGGCACCTCGGGCGCCGGGATCGCGGCGTCCTCCGGCATGTAGATCGGGGCGGCGTCGAGCGCGTTGCCGCGCTGCAGGCGGATCATCGACTTCCAGTTGCCGTGCACCGGGATCGGCTCGGTCGTCCGGTAGACGCCCCGCCCGACGCGCTCCAGGCGGTCGACGAGGAGTCCGTCGCCCTGCCAGGCCGTCGCGGTCAGCCACTCCGCGCCGTCGGCGGCGTCGGGCGGATCGAAGCGGACGGTCGCCGCCACCGTGCGCTCGGCGCCGCCGTCGACGTCGCGCGTGGCGATGGTCGCCGTCGTCGGCGGCCCGGGCGGGGTGTAGAGGGCGAACAGCGTCATCGCGCCGATCCCAGCCGCGGCGACGGCTCCGGCGGTGCGCAGCGAGGCGGTCCGCGGAATCGTGTCCGAGGCGAGGTGGGCGCCGACCCAGGCGCCGATCAGCGAAGCGCAGACAGCGGCGGCGAAGCCGAGCAGCGCCCCCTCCGGCCACAGCGCCGACGTCCACGGCAGCGGCATCCAGAGCTGCGAGAAGCCCCACTCGGCGGCGAGCCCGACGGTGCCGATCAGCACGCCGCAGCAGACGCCGAAGGCGAGCGACCGCCGCGGCGGGAGCACGAGCGCGGCCAACTCGACGACCGCGGCAGCGGCGAGGTACAGCGGGAAGTGGGGCATAGTCTCGCCGAGGATCGGCCCGACGAGCAGCGCTAGCAGGCCACGGATCAGCAGGAAGAACAGAACCGCGCCGATCGCCGCTCCGCGCCCGAGCCAGATCCGCGCGGCGACCAGCACCAGGCCAGCGGCCAGCATGATCAGCATCGGCTGGAAGACCAGCCGGAACTGCCCGACGCCGAAGTCGAACTCCGCCTGGAAGGTCGACATGCCGAGCAGCAGGCCGCCGGTCAGCGCGACCAGGCGCAGCTTGCGCATCCAGGCGGCCTCGTCCGCGTCGTCTCCGGCGGCCGCCTGCGCGCGCGTCGACTCGGTCTGCAGCACGGCGATCCCGACGAGGGTCATCGAGGCGCCGCCGATCAGCATCAGGTGCGTGGGGCCCCAGAGCGTGACGTCCTGGCCGAAGATCCGGTGCCAGAAGTCATCGAGCGGGAAGCCGAGCAGCGCGAAGGCGCCGCAGGCGCAGATCAGCACGCCGCCGAGCGGCGCGTGCCAGTCGTGGCCGATCTTGACCGCGCTCGCGCTCGGTTTGCCCTTCGGCAGCACCATCGCGATGAAGCCGGCGCTGAAGATGCCGTAGAGGCCGGCGAGGATGAAGTAGTGCGCGGGGTTGGCGAGCGGTCCCTCGTCGCGTCCGACGTCGATGTGCAGCGCGATGTCCCAGTACATGCCGATCACGGCAAGAATCAGCGAGATGCCGGCCATCGCAGCGGGGAAGGCGGCCCAGCCCGGTTGTCCCGAGACACGGGTGGCGAAGGCGGCGATGCCGCCGAGGATCGGAACCGTGCCCCTGCGGTGCCCATTGCCGAGCCAGATCAGGCCGGCGGTCAGCACGGTCGCGCTGACTGTCGCGAGGGCGATCTCGCCAGTGGCGGCGCCTCCGGCTGGGGGAGCGGCGGCGGCGAGCAGCAGATCTCCGATCATCGTCTCACCGTACCACGTGACACCATTCGATGTCACATTGATCGTGGTACCATCGATTCATGGCTCAGGACTCGCCCAAATTAAGGGTCGTCGACGAGGACGGTGCCTCCGACGCCCCCGAGGAGGAGTGGTTCACGATCGACGAGCTCGGGCGCGAGACCGGGATGACCGTCCGCACGATCCGCTCGCACCAGGCGCGCGAGCTGCTGCCCCCGCCGGACGTCCGCGAGCGTGTCGGGTACTACGGCCCCGAGCACGTCGCCCGGCTCAAGCTGATCCAGGAGCTGCAGGGCGAGGGGTTCAACCTGCGCGGCATCAAGCGCCTGCTCGAGACGACGGGCAGTCCCGCCCAGCGGCTGATCGGCTTCGGCGAGGCCGTGCGTGCCCCGTTCCAGGGCGAGGAGCCGCAGGTGTTCACCCTCGAGGAGCTGCTCGAGCGCTTCGGCGACGAGGCGGGCAGCGAGATGCTCGCCCGCGCCGAGCGGGTCGGGACGCTGGTGCCGCTCGGCGGCGACCGCTACGAGGCGCCGGTCCCGTCGTTGCTCGACGTCGCCGAGGAGGTCGTCTCCAACGGCGTCTCGCTCGAGGCGGCGCTGGCCGTGATGGGCAAGGCCCACGAGCACACCGAGTCGGTCGCCCGCGGGTTCGTCCGGCTCTACCTCGACGAGGTGTGGAAGCCGTTCGTCGCCGCCGGCTACCCGGAGGAGCGCTGGCCCGAGGTGATGCAGTCGATCGAGAACCTGCGCCCGCTCGCCGCGAAGGCGATGCTCGCGATGTTCGAGCTGACGATGACGCGCGAGGTCGATTCGGCGTTCGGCAAGGAGCTCGGACGCCTCACCAAGGCCAAGAGCGGCCGCTCCTAGACGAGCTCGAGCCGCTCGTCGAACATGACCTCGCCCTCGAGCGTGCGGTGCACGGGGCACTTGGCGACGATCTGCATCAGCTTCTCGCGCTGGTCCTCGGGCAGCTCCTTGGGCAGCTGCACCGACATCTGGAAGCGGGTCGGCGACCCGCGCTGGGCGGGCTCGTAGTCGACGTCGACGACGACCTCGCCGATGTCCCAGCCCTTGCGCTTCGCGTACATCTCCATCGTGATCGCGCTGCACGAGGCGAGGCTGGCCGCCAGCAGCTCCTGGGGGTTCGGGCCGGCGTCGTTGCCGCCGTCGGCCGCCGGCTCGTCGGACGTCACGTTGTGAGCGCCGATCTCGATGCGGTGCTCGAGGCCGTCGCCGACCCGGCGCGCGGTCGCCCTCATCCGGCGTCCCTGCCCTGGAACAGCTCGGGGTCGGGCCGGTCGGCGAAGCGGGCGAGCGCGAAGACGGCGTCGGCGAGGCGGTTGAGGTAGCGCAGGACGGTCTCGTCGGCGAGCTCGCCGGCGGCGCGCAGCTCGCTGACGCGCCGCTCGGCGCGGCGCACGTCGGCGCGCGCGACGTCGAGCCGCGCCGACAGCTCGCTGCCGCCGGGGATCACGAACTTCGGCGGTAGGTCGACGCGCTCCATGTAGCGGTCGATGTCGCGCTCGAGCCGCTCGACCATCGGCTCGTCGACCTTCGAGACGCCGGCCTGCAGCCTGTCGGCGGCGCTCGGCGCGGTCGCCAGCTCGGCGCCGGCGACGAACAGCTCGTTCTGCATCCGCAGGATGTCGTCGTGGATCTCGGAGCCCGGCTCGGCGGCGGCGCGGGCGAGCCCGAGCGCGGACGCCGCCTCGTCGATCGAGCCGTACGCCTCCGGGCGCGGCGAGGACTTCTCGACCCGGCCTCCGTACCAGAGCCCGGTCGTGCCGTCGTCGCCCTTGCGCGTGTAGATCTTCACGCTGCCTATTGGAGCAGGTTGAAGATCAGGCCCGTGGGGATCTTCGGGTAGAAGTAGGTCGACTTCGGCGGCATCGACTCGCCGGCCTCGGCCACCTCGCGCACCTGCTCGACCGGCGTGGCGCGCATGAAGAAGCCGGCGTCGTAGCGGCCCGTCTCGACCGCGTCGAGAGCGTCCTCGAAGCTCTTCGAGTAGCCGAGGCCGTTGAGGTGCGAGATGTCGTGCTCGCTCATCCCGAGCGCGCCCTTGAGTACGATCGCCTCGAGCACGGCGGTGTCGAGGCGGCGGTACGGCTCGGGCATCCCCTCGAGCGCGGCGTCGGCGATCGACTGGTCCTTGAGCGTCAGCAGGTAGGGCTGGCGATGGAAGGAGTCCATGTAGCCGAGCTGGACGCGACCGCGCTCGTCGCCGCTCGGCTCGAGCCGCTCGCGCGACACCTCCTCGACCTCGAAGTCGCGCTTGAGCGTGTCGCGGATCGCCTCCTGCTTCGTCCGGTCGTTTTTGAGACCGGTGAGCAGGCGATGGGTGGGGAAGACGAGCAGGCCGGGGTCGGAGAGCGAGCAGAGGAACATCAGCACGTAGCGGTGCGCGCCCTCGCCGCCGACCTCCTCGGCGTAGACGCGGGCCGTCTCGTAACGGTGGTGGCCGTCGGCGATCAGCAGCTCGGCGTCCGCGAGTGCGGCCTGGAGTCCAGCGACCTGATCGGGCTCGGACGCTCGCCAGAGCTTGTTGTGCGTCCCCTCATGATCGGTCGCCGTGGCGAACGGCTCGCCCTCGGCGACCTCGGCGAGCACCTGCTCGGCGCCGCCGCCGGCGTCGGGGAAGAGGCTGAAGATCGGGGAGAGGTTCGCCCGCGTCGCGTGCGTAAGGGCCAGCCGGTCCGCCTTCGGGCCGGGATGCGTCCGCTCGTGGGGACGAATCCGTCCAGGCCCGTAGTCCTCGACGCGCACACGCGCGAAGAAGCCCCGCCGGCGCTGCTGCGAACCATCGGGCGCCGTGTACTCCTGGTCGAGCGTCCAGAACGCCGGCTCGTCCTCCTGGACGATCGCGCCCTCCTCGCGCCAACGCCCGAGCATCGCCGCCGCGTGCGCATAGCGGTCCCGACCGTCCGGGTCGACCGGCAGGTCGATCTCGACGACGTTGTGTGGCGAGCGTGCCACCAGCTCGGACCGCAGCTCGTCGTCGATCACGTCGTAGGGCGGCGCGATCACATCGTCGAGCGGCCCGACGACCGATTGCTCGTAACGAAGGGTTTGAAGCGGCTGTATCTCGGCCATAGCGCGCGGCACCCTATCGGCCAGCCCACCCCAACCCATCTCCGCGCATGTTCTGTCCTGCTGGATGGACAGCCGCGCTCGACTTGGACCACCGTAGAATCGACTCCTACGGGACGTAGCTCAGCCTGGCAGAGCATCCGCCCTGGGAGCGGAAGGCCGTCGGTTCGAATCCGACCGTCCCGATTCCCGTAGCTCCCTTGCTTTTTGTCCGCCGTCGGCGGATGCTGGCCTTTCGGCCCAGAGGCAAAGGAGAGAACATGGACGAGACGCGTTCCGGCTGGGTGACCTTCGCAGGCGTCATGCTGCTGATCCTCGGTGTGCTGAACGTCATCTACGGCATCGCCGCCATAGACGACGCGTCGTTCTTCGTAGACGACACCAAGTTCATCTTCAGCGACCTCCAGACGTGGGGCTGGGTGGCCCTGATCGTGGGGGTGCTGCAGGTCGTCGCGGCGTTCTCGCTGTGGGCGGGGAACGTCTTCGGGCGGTTGATCGGAATCACCGTCGCGGGGCTCAGCGCGATCGCCGCGCTGCTCTCGATCCCGGCCTACCCCTTCTGGTCGCTGGCGATCTTCGCGATCGACGTCGTGATCATCCACCAGATCGCGGTCAACGGCTCGAGAGGGCGCCCGGCGGCGCGCGCCGACGTCTAAGACGGCTGGGCTGGTCTCGGCGCGGGGTCGGGACCGGCCGTCGCCGTCAGGCGAGGATCGGGAGGATGGAAGCGGTTCATGGCGCGACTACCTTCTCATCTGCGGACGCGACTCGACAAGCACCGGTCCGAGCGACGATCATCTCCCCAGGCCCCCGTAGCTCAGCTGGATAGAGCGACGGACTTCTAATCCGTAGGTCCCTGGTTCGAATCCAGGCGGGGGCGCTGCGTTTGTCCTGCTAGAGAGCGTTTTGTGCCTCTTCCGTAGCGGGGCTGTTGCGGAGCGTGTCCCGAATATGTCCCGAGATCCCCGAGGGTTGGGGAGATGAGGGCGGCGCTAAATCGGCCGGTCAGCGGCCACGTCTTCCGGGTCGAGCGCAAGCGTGGCCCGGTCTGGTTCGCGAAGTACCGGCTGCCCGATGGCCGTCAGGTCCAGAAGAAGCTGGGGCCGGCGTGGACGCGGCGTGGACGGCCGGCAGCGGGTTACTTCACGAAGGCGCTGGCGCAGGCGTGGCTTGATTCGACGCTGGCCGAGGCTCGGCGCGGCGAGCTGGCCGGGATGGTTCGCACGGGCACAACCTTCGCGGACGCGGCCGCTGAGTGGTTGCGCTACGTCGAGCATGAGCGTGCTTGCAAGCCGAGGACGGTGGAGGACTACTCGATGATGGTCCGCATCCTCAACGGATCGTTTGGCGATGTGCGGATCGAGGAGTTCACGCCGGAGGGCCTCGAGCAGTGGAAGGGCGTGTTCGCCAAGACGCGCGGTCTGTCGAATCGGACGTTGCAGAAGTATCTCGTCGTGTTGCACGCGATCTTCAAGCGGGCGATGAAGGTCCATAGGCTGCCGCGCAATCCCGTGGCGACCGTCGAGCGCCCGCGGCTGCCCCGTCGTGCTGGGATCGACGTGTTCTCGCGTGAGGAGGTCGTGGCGCTTGTCGACGCTGCCGCCAACGACCAGGACGGCGTCCTCTTTCTCACCGCAGCCTTCACCGGGCTGCGCATGGGCGAGTTGCTCGGCCTGCGTTGGGAGGACGTGGACTCTGGGGGAGCGACGATCAGGGTTCGGCGCAACTGGAGCGGCGGACACGAGGGGACGCCGAAGAGCGGACGGGGGAGAGCGGTCCCGATGATGAGCAACGTAGCCGACGCGCTGGCGCGCCAGCGTCGGCGTGAGCGGTTCACGGGCGAGCGCGATCTCGTCTTCTGCGACCGGCTCGGCCGCCACCTCGGCTACAAGTCGCTGAGCGACAGGTACAAGCAGGCACTGAGCGACGCCGGGCTCCGCCAGTTGCGCTTTCACGATCTGCGCCATACCTTCGGCACCCACGCGATCCGTGCGGCGGATCCGCGTGAGGTCATGGAGTGGATGGGCCACGCCGACATCCAGACGACGCAGAAGTACCTCGCCTACAAGCCCCGCCGCGACGCCGCCAAGCGCCTCGCCGCCGCTTTCGAGGATGCCGCGCCTGAGCCCGTCGGCTAGGCCCGTGGTTACGACTCTGCGACAACCGGCCCGTCGCCCTTGCCATGTCTGCTGGCGGCTCGTAGGTTCGGCGGACCCATAGATAAGTGCCCCCGCGCCTGTGGTCGCAGGCCGGGGGCGTGGCGCCCGAACCGAGATTCGGACGCGTGCGCACGGTATCGCTGCGGCGCTCGCGGTTGCTCGGTTTGGTCGCCTCCTACCAAGGAGGTACCGAGATGCCCCTCACCGACCGCCCGGAGTTCCGGGCCTGGCTCGCCAACCGAAACAACGACCTGATCGGCAAGCGACACGGCAACGCAATCACCTGCACCGCCTGCGGCAACGCCCTCGATCCCAAGCTCGACAGCCAGGAGTGCCTGGTGTGTCTGGCTGAGCGGTTCGGAACCGAGACCGCCGAAGCCTGGCTCGCCGAGGCCATCGCCGGGTTCATCGCCGCCGCGGCCGACCCGGCCGCGCTGGCCCAGATCCTCGCCGAGCTCATCGCTCACGCCCGCGACATCGCCGCCATCCGAGCACCGACAACGGCTTGACGCTCCCGCGAGGCGCAGGCCCACACGGCTGCGCCTCGCCCGGACCTCATGCCGCTCGTCCGAGTCCCCCACAGCCCAGTTGCCCGACTCCCCTGGCTCACCCTCTCAGTGCCCCTCCTCGCGGCGCCGCTACCCGCCCGTCTTCTTGCCTGCACCTCTCGCGTCTTGCCCCGCCAACTCCGTCCGTCCCTCATCCCGTCCGCGTTGATCCCTCCACGCACGTCTCGCTCGATCCGACCCCGGCCTCCTAACCCACTTTCAAACACATGATGGGAGGGCGGGGTCGGATCGAGCGAGACGTGCAACGCCCCACGCTAGAGCCAAATCTCAGCCGCTACCCGACCATTCCAATTGGTATGGCTAGCGGTAGGGCCAGTGGTAGGCTTAGCTGTTGAGTACCTGCTGAACTCTCGCATCGGTCCGCCGTCGGAGTCCTCCGTCAGGATTCATCCATCGCGGTTGAGGACACCCACATGCTGGCTATCGGTGAGACGCTTCGAGATCCGAGGGTCGAGAACACTTCGTTTGGATCTACCCGGACCTTCCTCGAGCACGAGATCGTTCTGTGGAATCCCTCAAAGATTCTTGAGTTCTATGGCACAGGTCAGCCGTTTGAGGGCTCTACCTGTCTGACGGAGGCATCCTCAGCCAAGTACAACAGGGATGCCCAGCGGCGTTGGCAGGAGCTCCATGATTTTCTTGAGCTTGGTCGCCTGCTCGTCGTGCTACTTCCAACGCCGAGGCAGTTCTTCACTGCCACGGGCGAGGAGGAGAACGAGGGCACCGCTGCCAAACCGCGAATCAAGCAGCTAGTCGTTCCTCGCCAGGTTGACGACCTGATCCCGGTTGAGTTCGACCTGGTGCCGGCCAGCGGACGTCGCTTCAAAGTGCTTGCTGGCGATGCATTTGCCCCGTTTTGGCGAGCGGTGGGCGATCAGTTCCACGACACAGCATATCTGCGGGAGGCGGTTGGGAAACCCCTCTTGTCGATCAAGGGTGCGGATCGAGTGGTATCAGCGCTGGTGGAAGCGCACGGCGGATTCGTGTTGTTGTTGCCTCAGCGGTATGAGTACGACCCTGGTATTGACCAGAACGAGGGTGAGAGCAATGAGGCATTCGACGAGCGATGGAAGCGCGAGAGAGCAGCACTCGATAAGCGGGTGTCGTCCGTCTTCGTTGACGCCCTCTTGGAATTCGCCCGTGAGCTGCGCGGCTCGTCTGACGAGGGGCTTCCGGATTGGACCGAAAGGTTCATTCTTCCGGGGGAGGCCGAGGCGGTAGAAGCCGCCAGCAAGGCAGACGATCGAGCGGCGCGTGCCTTGCAGCGTGCAGAGAAAGCCCGAAGTAACCTCAAGCGCCTCCAGAGGCGGAAGGTGCTTATCGCTGATACTGGTCGCCAGTTGGAGCTGGCGGTCGAGCAGGCGCTAGTGGGACTGGGCTGCACGGTCGAGAGCGGCGAGGCTGGTCGCGTGGATCGGGTAATCCGGTGGAAGCGCCACGTTGCCGTGATGGAGGTCAAGGGTCTCGGTAAGAGCGCTCGCGAGAAAGACGCAGCTCAGCTTGAGAAGTGGGTCAGCGAGTACACCATTGAGCATGGGCGCGTGCCTAAGGGCGTCTTACTCGTTAATGCCTGGCGTACCGAGCCTCTGGATGAACGCGATAAGCCGCCGTTCCCCGATCAAATGATCCCCTACGTCGAGGGGCGGAAGCTATGTCTCGCAACGACGTCTCAGCTTCTTACGGCTCTCGCTAGTGCGTCGTCGGTGCGCAAGAAGGAGGACTTCCTTCGGGCTCTTTTCACGACGGTCGGCGTTCTCGACGGATGGGAGTGGTCAGATGCGCTGGCCGTCGCTCAGCCCGTTACCGTCGGTCGGTCGCCATGAGGCTCATCCAATGCGCTCTATACAGAGACGTGGGGTGCGCCTAGTTAACCGATTCCCGTCAGGAATCAGGTGGTCGTGCTACCTCTTCGATTTCTTGCCGCCGAGAAGCTTGCCGTGTGTCTCGGGGCGGCCCAGCCCGGGAATGGGCGGGGGTGGGGGCGGCGGCTTGGCTGCCGGTGCGACGGTGGCTTGCTGTTGCGGGTTCGTGCCCATGGCTCTTAGACGATGGTACCGCTGAGGATGGCGGCGAGGGACAGGACTTCGACGACGAGCGCCAAAGCGGCTGTGGCGTAGGCGCGAGAAAGGCGCAGGATCGTTGAGTCGTTCGCCTCCCAGAACTGATCGAGCTGGTAGGCGAGGCGGCGGTAGACCTCCTCCATGTCATCGCGCACGGCATATAGGCCCTCGTAGAGGCCCGACCCGACTTCGGCAAAGATCAGATTCCTCTGCGGCATCAAGATGTAGACGCTCGTCAGGATCGAGACAACGAAGGCCACCAACGCTACGACGGCGAACGACGCTGGATCGGGGTCTCCGAATGCGCTCTGGCCTAAGAACGCCGCGGCCAGCGAAGACGCTCCGAGTAGGACGCCTGTACGAGCGCGCAGCTCCTCGAGACCCCGCTCTTGTTTGTCCAACGCTCTCAGGGCCGCCTCGAAGGCCAGTCGCTCGAAGTCGGGGGAGGTCACCTAGACAACGTAGAACCCCGAGCGGTCGGAACAACATAGACTATCTGCCATGCCGATCGCCTCGGGAAGCAAGCCCCTCGAAACCGTGTCCCGAACGTGTCCCCGACTCGGCAAATGTGTCCCGAGCCAGCCGAATCCAAGTGCGCCTACTAGAGCCAAATGGACCCTTCCCGACCCTCTCCGGAGCAACTTCTAATCCGTAGGTCCCTGGTTCGAATCCAGGCGGGGGCGCTGCAAAGGTCTCCTAGCAGCGCTCGCTACGCCTGGCTCGACGAGATCGCGGAGAGCGGGCTCCTCGGTAGCGGGGGTGGCGAGGGCCGAGCCTGGCCATTACGCCTACTAGCGCACCTTAGGTCTGCTGATGGTTGGCCATGACCGATGCCGCACAGCGACAGCGGGTGCCTTGAACGGAGCAGAACGGAGGTAGGCTGTGTACGTGGATGAGCCGCGTCTATACGAGGTAGTGCTGAGTCCCGAGGAGGACGGCGGCTACAGCGTTTTCGTGCCCGAGCTCCCGAGCGTCGCCACCCAGGGCGAGACACGCGAGGAGGCGCTTGAGATGGCCAAGGAGGCGATCGAGGGCTACCTCGAGGCAATGCATGAGGACGGCCTGACAATTCCCGCGGTCGAGCGCGGCCAAGTTGCCGTCAGCGCGTGAGCGGCGACTTCCCGGCGGTCAATGGAAAGCAGCTCGTCAAAGCCCTAGAAGCCGAGGGCTGGTACGTCAAGCGCATCCGCGGCAGCCACCACATCATGCGCCACCCGCGCATCCCGGACGCCGTGCCCGTCCCGGTTCACGGTAGCCGTCCGCTCAAGCGCGGAACGCTGGGGAACATCCTGCGCACCGCGGGCCTAAGTCGAGCGGATCTGCGCGAGCTGCTCGACTAACTGCAGATTTCGTGTCTGACTTCATGAGCCAAGCGGGGGCGCTGCTTCGGGGCGGTAGCGTTGCGTCGGATGGATGGCAAGACGGATCAGGCGCTGGCGGGGGCGAGCGGACGCGACGCAGGCCACGGCGCTAGGCGGCTGGCGGATGCAAGGCTCGACCCGGAGGAGCTCGAGGTCTGCTTGCGCGTGATCGCGGAGCTGGATTCGCTTCCGGTCGAGCATCCGGATGCGATCGTGGTTCAGCAGGCGGTGGCGAGGCTGTTCAAGACGGTCAAGCGGCGGAGGAAGATCGAGCGGCGGGAGGCTGTGCTGGCCGCGGATCGCGAGGTGACGGCGGCGACGGCGACCGCGGCGCCCGGGCGGATCGACGACGAGACGCAGGGGCTCCCGCTGAGGTCAAACGGGAACGGGACCGTTGGCACCCTGCTGCGAGCGCGCGCGTGCTACGTCTGCAAGGAGCGCTACCACGAGGTCGACGCGTTCTATCACCAGCTCTGTCCGGCCTGCGCGACGTTGAACCGCGAGCGACGCGGCGCGCGCGCGGACTTGACGGGCAGGCGGGCGCTGCTCACCGGCGGGCGGGCGAAGATCGGCATGCACATCGCGCTGCGGCTGCTGCGCGACGGCGCCCACACCACGATCACGACGCGGTTCCCGAACGACGCCGTCCGCCGCTTCACCGCGATGCCGGACAGCCGGGACTGGCTCGAGCGGCTGCACGTCGTCGGGCTCGACCTGCGCGATCCGGGTCAGGCGGTCGCCCTCGCGGACTCGGTCGCAGGGCGCGGGCCGCTGGACATCCTGATCAACAACGCGGCCCAGACGGTCCGGCGCTCCGCCGAGGCCTACGCCCTGCTGGCCGACGCGGAGGCGGCGCCGCTGCCGGCGGGTCCGCTACCCGAGCTGACGACGTTCGGGCAGACCACCGATGCCCGGCCGGCCGCGTTGTCGGGATCCACTGGCGGCCACTGGGCGCCGACGCCGCACGCGCTGACCGCACTCGCGCTCACCGCCGGGTCGGCGTCGCCCGAGCGCGTGGCCGCCAACACCGCGATCGACGCCGGTGGCCTCGTGCCCGACCGAGCCCCCGCCAACAGCTGGAGCCAGCGCGTGAACGAGGTCGATCCCACCGAGCTGCTCGAGGTGCAGCTCTGCAACACGACCGCGCCGTTCATCCTCGTCAGCCGGCTGCGCTCGGCGATGGCCGCGGCGCCCGCGCGGCGCAAGTACGTCGTCAACGTGTCCGCGATGGAGGGCCAGTTCAGCCGCGGCTACAAGGGCCCGGGGCACCCGCACACCAACATGGCGAAGGCGGCGCTGAACATGCTCACGCGAACCAGCGCCCAGGAGATGCTGAGCGACGGCATCCTGATGACCAGCGTCGACACCGGCTGGATCACCGACGAGCGGCCGCACCCGACGAAGATGCGCCTCGCCGACGAGGGCTTCCACGCGCCGCTCGACCTGGTCGACGGCGCCGCGCGCGTCTACGACCCGATCGTCCGCGGCGAGCTGGGCGAGGACCTCCACGGCTGCTTCCTCAAGGACTACCGGCCCGCCGCCTGGTAGCCGCGGGCTCCGGGAGGCGGGCTGCCGGTCGCCCCGTCCTACGGACCGTTGTCGCGGCAGACGACGTGCACGACGGTGTCGCCGGGCTTGACCTCGGCCAGCTCCGCGTCGCCGCGGCGCAGCGCGCGTCCGCCGCGGTAGGCCATCAGCACGGGTCCGCCGCAACGCTCGTCGGCGCGCTCGATCGGTCCCGCCTCCTCGCTACCGACGACCTCGGCAACGAGGTCGATGCCGCTCCCGGAGGACAGCAGGTCCTCGAGCGTCTCGACGACCTCGGGAGCCGAGGTGCCGAGCCCCAGCAGCCGGCCGGCGGCGCTCGCCGACGTCACGACCGTGTTGGCTCCCGAGTGGCGCAGCAGCGGCACGTTCTCCTCCTCGCGCGCGGCGGCGGTGATCGTGGCGTTCGGCGCCAGCTCGCGCGCGGTCAGCGTGACGAGCACCGACGTGTCGTCGCGGTCGGTCGCCACGATCAGCGCCACCGCCTCCGGCGCCGCCGCCTCGACCAGCACGTCGCGCCGCGCGGCGCTCCCGAGCACGCCCGTCACGCCCTCGCGCGTCGCGGCCTCGATCGCCTCCGGCCGTTGGTCGATCACGACGATCTGGTCGAGCCTGGTCCCGGTGCCGATCAGCGAGCGCAGCGCGCTGCGCCCCTTGGTGCCGAAACCGCAGATGACTACGTGGTCGTGCAACTTCCTCCTCCAGAGCCGTCTTCTCAGGTTGGCGCGCGTCGCGGACGCCAGGAACTCGAGCGTCGTGCCGACGAGCAGTATCAGGAACAGCACACGCAGCGGCGTCACCACGAACGTCGTGAGCAGGCGCGCGCTGTCGGTCACGGGCACGATGTCGCCATAGCCGGTGGTGGTTATCGAGACGGTCGAGTAGTAGATGCAGTCGAGCAGCGACACCGAGCCGTCGGCGTCGCGGTAGCCGCCGCGGTCCGCGTAGGCGACGCCGGTCACGAGTCCGATCAGCACGAGCGCCATCAACAGCCGCACGCCGAGGGCGCGAGCGGGGGAGCCCGTGCCCGACGGGAAGTGGATGTTGGCGGCGGTGACCCTGTCCATCGGCGCGAGGCTAGGCGCGCGGCCGGACAGCCGGCGGCGGACATCCGACTGTAGCCTGCGCTCCGTGGCCGCGGATCCGGTTCGCCTCGAGCGGAGCACTGAGGACGGCCTGGCGGAGCTGGTCCTCGACAGCCCGCCGCTCAACCTCTTCGATCGCGCCCTGATCGACGCGCTGATCGCGGCGATCGCCCAGGTCGTGGCTGACCCGCCGCGGGCGCTGCTGATCCGCGCCGAAGGACGTGTCGTGTCCGCCGGCGTGGACGTCGAGCTGTTCGCCGGGCTCGCCCCCGAGAGCGCCTCGCGGCTGTGGGAGGAGCTGCTCGCAGCGGTCATCGAGCCGATCGAGCGGTTGCCGGCGCCGGTCGTCTTCGCCGCCCATGGCCTGACGCTGACCGCGGCGTTCGAGATCGCCCTCGCCTGCGACCTCATCGTCGCCGCCCGGTCGGCGAAGTTCGGGCTCGTCGAGACCGTCGTCGGCCTGACACCGTCGATGGGCGGCACCCAGCGGCTCGCCGAGCGCGCCGGCAGCGGTCGCGCGTGAGCTAGTGATGACCGGCGAGCTGTTCGGCGCCGAGCAGCTCGAGCGCTGGAACGTCGTCAACCGAGTGTTCGACGACGGCGAGATCGGCGAGCGGGCGACCGAGCTCGCACGCGCGCTGGCCGCCGGGCCGACTCGCGCCCATGCGATGACCAAGCACGTCGTCCGTCGCTACCTCGCGGGCGGCGTCGCGGACGCGGACGAGGCGATTCGCCGTGACGCCGGCGACCTGTTCGCCACCGAGGACCTCCAGAACGCCGTCCGCAGCTTCCTCGAGCGCGGCCCCAGCCATGCCGAGTTCCACAACCGCTGACCGCCGGGGGACCTAGGGCGACGGCAGGTCGAGCGGCACGGTGAACCACGTCGTGGTGCCGATCCCTGCCGCGCTGCTGCAGCCGAGCCGGCCGTCCATCAGCTCGATCAGGCGCTGCGCAACCGGCAGGCCTCCGCGGCCCGTGGAGCCGACCTCGGCGACCGGCGAGGTGGGCTTCTCCGAGGCGTCGAAGAGCCGCGCGAGCGTCTCGGCCGACATGCCGACCCCGGTGTCGGAGACCTCGACGCGGAACAGCACACGGCCGCCGACGGTTCCGTCGGAAGTGACGGATGCGACGACCTCGCCCCGGTCGGTGAACTTCAGCGCGTTGTCGATCAGGCAGAAGAGCGCCTCACGCAGCCATGTGAATTCGCCGATCGCCCGCGGCGGGACCGTCTCGGCGATCTTCACTTCGAGCGAGACGCCCTTCTCCTGCGCCGGCGCCGAGAAGCGCTCCAAGGCCTCGTCGACCAGCAGGCGGACGTCGAAGGGGCGCGGTGTCAGGTCCGGCGCGTCGGCCAGCTCCGTCGAGGCCCAGGCCAGGACGTCGGCCAGCGAGTCGCGGAGCCGGATCCTCTCCCCCTCCCTGGCGTCCCGTGGACTCAAGCGACCTCCTCAGCCCGAACGTACCACGGGCTTATCCGCCGCGGCAAGGTAGGCTGCACCCGATGCCGACCTCACTCGTCACCGGCGGCGCCGGCTTCCTGGGCTCCAACCTCTGCGATCACCTGCTCGAGCGCGGACACCGTGTGATCTGCGTCGACAACCTCGAGACCGGCACACTGCGCAACATAGAGCATATACGCAGGGGCGACTTCGACTTCCTGATGATCGACATCACCTCGCACTACGAGATACCGGAGCCGATCGACTTCGTCTTCCACATGGCCTCGCCGGCAAGCCCGATCGACTACGCGCGGCTGCCGCTACACACCCTCAAGGTGGGCGCCTACGGGACGCATAACACGCTCGGCCTCGCGAAGGTCAAGCGCGCGCGGTTCCTTCAGGCCTCGACGTCCGAGGTCTACGGCGACCCGCTCGTCCATCCGCAGCCCGAGGGCTACTGGGGCAACGTCAACCCGATCGGGCCGCGCGGCGTCTACGACGAGGCGAAGCGCTACGCCGAGGCGCTGACGATGGCCTACCTGCGCCAGCAGGGCGTCAACACCTGCATCGCCCGGATCTTCAACACCTACGGTCCGCGGATGCGTCCCAACGACGGCCGGGCCGTGCCGACCTTCCTCAAGCAGGCGGTCAGCGACCGGCCGCTGACGGTCTTCGGCGACGGCAGCCAGACGCGCAGCTTCTGCTACGTCGACGACCTGATCCGCGGGCTCGTCGCGCTCGCCGAGTCCGACGTCCACGAGCCGGTCAACATCGGCAACCCGGACGAGCTGTCGCTGCTCGAGATGGCGAAGCTCGTCGTCGAGCTCACGGACTCACGCTCGGAGATCGTCTTCGAGGCCCTTCCGGTCGACGACCCGCAGGTGCGCCAGCCGGACATCACCCGCGCCCGCGACCTGCTCGGCTGGCAGCCCGAGGTCGAGCTGCGCGACGGGCTCGAGCGCACGATCGAGCACTACACGCGCTCGCTCGGCCTGCCCGCGTAGACCTCGCCTGCCCGACGGCCGCTACGTGTCGCCGGCGGTCCCCGCGACCAGCTCGGCGAGCCGCGTGTGCCTGTGGAAGGCGTCGGCGCGGCGCGCCGCGCGCGTCACCGCCTCCGGCTGCCCGACCAGCACGCATGCCTGCCTCGCGCGCGTGATCGCGGTGTAGAGCAGGTTGCGCGACAGCATCCCGCCGTAGGCCGTGTGGACCGGGATCACCACGACCGGCATCTCGCAGCCCTGGGAGCGGTGGACGGAGATGGCATAGGCGAGCCGCAGCCAGCGCGTCGCGCTCGCGGGCACCTCGACGCGGCGGCCGTCGTCGGCCTCGACGACGAGCCGCTCCTCGTCCTCGTCGACCCCTGTGGCGATCGCGATCTGACCGTTCATCAGGCCGGTCTCGTAGTCGTTGCGGGTCTGGATCAGCTTGTCGCCGGCGCGGATGTCGCCGTCGAGCAGCTCCTCGCCGGCGGGATTGAGCGCGGCGCGCAGTCGCTCGTTCAGGGCGTCGATCCCGAGCGCCCCGCGGTAGACGGGCGACAGGACCTGGACCTCGCGGATCGGGTCGACGCCGTAGTGGCGCGCGAGCCGCCCGCTGGCGAGGTCGACCACGGTGTCGGCGGCGACGCCGTCGGAGCCGCGCTCCATCAGGAAGAAGTCGTGCAGCTGCCCTTCGGCCGGCCGCGTCGGAGGCGGCTGCCCGTTGCGGACGGCGTGGGCGGCGCTGACGATCATCGACTGCGCCGACTGGCGGAAGACGTGCGTGAGCCGCGTCACCGGGGCGCGGCCGGAGTCGATCAGGTCGGCGTCGCCAACCATCACGACCGCGGTCTGCTCGTCGACCGCGTTGAAGAGCATCTGCGCGACCTGGAGGCTGAGCATGCTCGACTCGTCGACGACGAGCAGGTCGCAGGCGATCGGATGGTCCGGCCCGCGCAGCGGTCCCTCCTGGGGCAGCCACTCGAGCAGCCGGTGGATCGTCGTCGCGGGATGGCCGGTCGCGTCCTCCAGGCGGCGGGCGGCGCGGCCGGTCGGCGCGCAGAGCGCCAGCGAGCGCTCGGCGCGCGCCGCGAGCTCGGCGATCGTCTTGACGAGCGTCGTCTTGCCGGTGCCCGGGCCGCCGGTCACGACCGACAGCCGCCGCTCGAAGGCCGCCTCGACGGCGCTGCGCTGCTCGGGCGTGAGGTCCTCGACCGCCCTGGCGAGCCACGGCGGGGCGGGCGCCGGGGCCGCGACGCTCAGGGCGGCGAACCGCTCGGCGAGCGCCGCCTCGGCGCGCCAGGTCGCCGGCAGCGCCACCCGATCGTCCTCGGCGATCACGGCGCCGGCGGCGGCGACGTCGTCGACCAGCGTCGCCGGGAGCGCGCCGACCAGCGGCTCGGCGCCGCGCCGCAGCTCGTGCGCGGGCAGGTAGGTGTGGCCGCGTCCCTCGGCCTGCTGGAGCACGTGCACGACGGCCGCTCGACGGCGGCTCGGCGAATCGTCGGCCACCCCGTGGGCGCGGGCGATCGCGTCGGCGGTCTGGAAGCCGACGCCGTGCTCCTCGGTGAGGCGGTAGGGGTCGTTCCTGACCAGCGCGATCGCGTCCGCGCCGTGGCGCTCGTGGAGCAGGCCGGCGAGCCAGCCCGCTCCGTGCGGGGCCAGGACGACGTAGAGGTCGCGCAGCGCGCGCCGCTCGCGCCAGGATGCCGCCGCGGCGCCGGCGGCCCGCGGGCTCATCCGTGGCAGCGACCCGAAGGCGCCCTCGGGATCGGCGTCGATCGCCTCGAGCACCGCGGCTCCGTGGCGGTCGACGAGCTGCCGTGCCCGGCGCTTGCCGATTCGGCTGATCGTCGTCAGGTACCTGAGCGCGCCCTCGACGTCGTCGGGGTCGAGCGCGTAGGCGGTGTCGGCCTGGACCTGGCGGCCGTACTGCGGGTGCTCGGCCCAGCGACCGACGACGCGCGCGCGGTCGCCCTCGGCGAGATGGGCGACCGGACCGGCGACCGTGATCTCGCCGCCGTCGGCGTCGTCGACCGCCAGCACCGCGAAGTCGCCGTCGGGCGACCCGTAGCGCACGTGGCGCACGCGGATCTCCGCGTCGAAGCCCTCTTCGCCGGCTCCGCCGGTCCGCCCGCCGTCGATGCGCATCGAGCCGCTCAGGTTAGCGCCGCGCTCGGAGCGCTTCACGGGTCGCATCGGGCATACTCGAGAGGCCGATGAGCTCACCCGAGGCGAAGAATCTCGAGGCCATCTCGAAGGCGATCGACCTGCACGAGCGCGCCTGCGAGTACCCGACGCTGGCGATCCTGATGAACCCGTTCGAGGTCGAGCGGCTCGGCTGGGACGAGATCCGGGGGATTCCCGTCCGCCCGGACGCCAAGGTCGGCACCGGCCGCTTCGAGATCCTCTGCGACGGCGACGGCGAGGACCAGGAGCTCGAGGAGTCGGTCGAGGCGGTCGCCGAGGACGTCGTGCCGGTGGTCGTGCCGGTCGGCAGCCCCAACTAGCAGGACCCCCACGCCCGGGCAGCGGGTCTTCGACGGCCCTCCCGGCTAGTCTCCCCGCCCGATGGCGAGGAAGCGGGTAAACCCTCCGGCGGAGGAGCTGTACGCGAAGAAGAACAAGATCTTCGCGATCATGATGATCGGCTGGGCGATGAGCCTGCTCGACGTCTCGATCGTCAACGTCTCCGTGCCGGAGCTCCAGGACGAGCTCGACGCCGACGTCGGCTCGATCACCTGGGTGGTGAACGCCTACAACCTCTCCTTCGCGGCGCTGCTCGTCGCCTCGGGGAAGCTGGCCGACCAGTTCGGCCGCCGCCTGATGTTCATGCTGGGCATGGCGCTCTTCACGTTCGGGTCGCTGCTGTGCGCGCTCGCGCCGTCGATCGACCTGCTGATCGTCTTCCGGGTGGTGCAGGGACTCGGCGCCGGCATCCTGGCGCCGATCGGGTTCGCCATCACCGCGGTCGCGTTCCCGCCGCAGGAGCGCGGCAAGGCGCTTGCGACGATCGCCGTGGTGGCGCTCGCGGCGTCCGCGACGGGCCCCGCGCTCGGCGGCGCGATCGTCGAGGTCGCGAGCTGGCACTGGATCTTCCTGATCAACATCCCGTTCGGGATCCTCGGCATCGTCCTCGCGCGGCGCGTGTGGCCGGAGACGTACGACCTCACGGCGGATCGCCGGATCGACTACCTGGGGATGACGCTGCTGGCCCTCGCGGTCTTCTGCCTGACGTTCGGGCTCGTCGAGGCCAACCACCGCGGCTGGGGCGACGGCCTGATCCTCTTCCTGCTCCAGACCGGGCTGCTGCTGTCGGTCGCCTTCGTGCTCTCCCAGCGGCGCGAGGGCGCGATGATCACCCCGGCCCTGCGCAAGAACCGCCAGTTCGTCGGGGCCAACTTCGCGATGGCGCTGTTCGGGGGCGGAGCGCTCGGGACGCTGCTGCTGCTGGCGCTGGTGTTCGTCAACCTCTGGGGCTTCACGATCTTCGAGGCCGCGCTGGCGCTGCTGCCGGTGCCGATCACCGGGCTGCTCGTCTGGCCGATCATCGCCAAGGCCGCCGACACCCGCCCGCCGCGCGAGCTCGCGGTTCCGGCGCTGATCCTGATGGCGCTCGGGCTGCTCTGGTTCTCCTTCGTGCCGGCGCTGTGGGACGGACCGGTCCAGTACCTGATCGTCTTCCCCGGGCTGGCCTTGATCGGCGTCGGCATGGGCACCTGCTTCCCGACGATCAACGTCGGCGCGATGGGGGCGGTCCAAGGGCAGGAGCTCGGCTTGGCGTCCGGCATCGTCAACACCGCTCGCCAGCTCGGGGCGGCCGTCGGCATCGCGCTGCTGATCGCGACGTTCTCGGCCACGCTGCACCTTCACCTCGGGTCCGCGAAGGACGACATCGTCGACGTCGCGGAGGACTACCAGGTCCCGGCGCCCGTCTTCGGGGGGATCATGCAGCAGGGACTGGCCAGCTTCGTCGGCTCCGAGAGCGACCGCCTCGACCCGCGGCCGGGCTTCGACGAGCAGGTCTTCCGCCGCACCGCGGGCGCCGTGCGCAACGCCTTCGGCTGGGCGTTCCGAGCGGCGATGCTCCTGATCCTGCTGGCGATCCCCTTCGCGTTGACGATGCGGCGCTATCCCGCGCAGGCGCGTGCGGAGGCGATGGCGGCCGCCCAGGCGCAGCAGGCGAGCCCACCCGGCCCACGGGCCGGGTCCGGCCCGACGATCCGTCCTGGACCCACGGACCCACAGCCGGCAGGTTAGAGTTCCGAACTGTCTCGGAGGCGACGAGCTGACAGGAGGCGCTCCGCGAACGGAGCGCACATGGGGGAGAGTCCCCCACAGATCCTTCAACGAAGGGAGACGAGCATGAAGTTGATCGGAGTCGGATTCGGGCGCAGCGGGACGATGTCCCTCAAGGGCGCCCTCGAGCAGCTGGGCGCAGACCCCTGCTTCCACATGATCGATCTGATCATGGGCGAGAACAAGGAGCGCGACCTGCCGTACTGGAAGAAGATCGCCGACGGCGAGCAGGTCGACTGGCACGAGGTCTTCGACGGCTGGGAGGCGACGGTCGACTGGCCGGCGTGCTCTCGCTGGGAGGAGCTGATCGACGCGTTCCCGGACGCCCCGGTTCTGCTCAACCACCGCGACTTCGACGGCTTCTACAAGAGCTGCCAGAACACGATCCTCGCCGTCAAGCTGGCGGCCCAGGCCGGCGAGCTGACCGAGGACGCCAACCGCGAGCCGCCGTCGCCGGTGCTCTGGGAGGTCATCGAGAAGCTGATCTGGCAGGGCGACTTCCAGGGCCGCTTCGAGGACAAGGAGTGGGTCCGGGGCATGTACTACGACCGCCTCGACACGATCAGGCGGACGGTGCCGTCCGATCGCCTGATCGACTGGGAGCTCGGCAAGGACGGCTGGGAGCCGCTCGCCGACGCGCTCGGAGCGCCGGTTCCCGACGAGCCATTCCCGCACCTCCACGACACGAACGAGTTCCGCGCCGAGTTCGGGCTGAAGCCCGTGGCGGCGTAGCGAGTTACCGAGCGAGATCCGGGATCGGGCCGAGGTTCGGCTCGATCCCGTGAGTCTCGTGGGCGCGGAAGCTGCTGAAGAGGCGGTGGTCGGGGCCGTGGTAGTCGGAGGAGCCGGTCGCCAGTAGCCCGCGCTCGGCGCAGCGGGCGGCCAGCAGCTCGACCTGCGCCTGGGTGTGGGTCACGTAGAAGACCTCGACGCCCTCGATGCCGGCCTCCTGGAAGCGGTCGATCAGGGCGAGCACCTCGTCGTCGTCCTTGACGTCCCAGAACGGATGCGCCCAGACGGCGATCCCGCCGGCGTCGTGGATCCAGCCGACCGCCTCGGCGACGGTGGGGTGGGAGCGGGCGACGTAGCCCGGCGTGCCCTGGATCAGGTAGGCGGGAATGAACGACGAGACGTCAGCGTGGCCCTCGTCCGCGAGCCGCTCGGCGTTCGCCGGATGGGCGAGCACGCCGGCCGCCAGGTGGGGCCGCCCGACCGGCTTCCCAGCGGCGCGACGGGCGTCCACGGGCGCCGGGTCGATCTCGAAGCCGAGCTCCTTGAGGTGGTCCGACATCGCCTCGGCGCGGCGCTCGCGGTCGCCTCGGGCGTCGAGCAGGCGCTCGGCGAGCGTCGCGTCGCCCTGGTCGACGCCGTAGCCGAGCACGTGCATGTCCTCGTAGGGGCCGTCGACGGCGGAGATCTCGGTCGCCGTGACCATCGCCACGCCGTGCTCGCGACCGGCGGCGAGCGCCTCGTCGACGCCGTCGACGGTGTCGTGGTCGGTGAGCGCCAGCAGCTCGACGCCGGCGGCCGCCGCGAGCGCCACGACCTCGGCGGCCGGAAGCTCGCCGTCGGAGTGGATCGAGTGCGACTGGAGGTCGAAGGAGGGGCCCGGCACGGCGGCGAGCATACATACGCCTCGGCGCGCGCGGCCGGTGCGTCTTCGAGCCTGCGCGACGGATAACCTGCGCCGTCGCAAGATGGCCCTCCAACCTCGACTGACACGCCGGCGGGCACTGCAGGCCGGCGGAGCGGGTGCGCTCGCCCTCGGCCTCGGGGCGTGCAACGACGATCTCGAGCCGCAGGTCAGCCACGCCGAGGACGCTCCAAACGTCCTGATGATCCTGACGGACAGCACGCGGCGCGACTTCGTCAGCGCCTACGAGGGCCACGACGCGCTGGCGAACACGCCGAACATCGACGCGCTGGCGAAGGAGTCGCTGCTCTTCGACCACGCGGTGCCCGAGGCGATGCCGACCGGCTGCGTACGCCGCGCGCTGATCACCGGGATGCGCTCGTTCCCGTTCCGCAACTGGACGGTGACGCCGAAGCTCCCCGCCGAGCCCGGCTGGAACGACATCTACCCCTACCAGCCGATGTTCACCGAGGTCATGTCGGAGGCCGGCATCGAGACCGCCTACGTCACCGACAACCCCTTCCTCGTCGGCCCGCGCTTCGTCAACTTCCGCCGCACCCTCAACATGGCCCGGCCCGACTACTCGCAGGGCTCCTACCGCGCCTTCAACCGGCCGTTCAAGCGCCCCGCGTCGCGCAGCTCGATCGAGCGCTACATCTTCCCGAAGCTGTCCGACTCGATCGAGGTCCAGCGGCTGCGCGAGTACGTCGGCTGGAACAACCTCTACCGCCGGCGCGAGAGCGACTACTCCGCCGCCCGGGTCATCCGCAGCGGGATGGACGTCCTCGACGAGCTCAAGGACAAGCAGCCGTTCTTCCTCGGCGTCGACGCGTTCGACCCGCACGAGTCGCTCGACCCGCCGCGCGTCTACATGTCGCGCTTCGCCCGCACGAAGGGCAGCGAGAAGCAGGGGATCATCCCGATCCAGCCCTGGGACACCCCATACAGCCGCGTCCTCGACCTCGGGATCGACGAGGAGACCGTCGAGCGGGTGCGCGAGCTCTACGCCGCCGAGCTGACGTTCGTCGACCGCTGGATCGGCCGCCTGCTGAACAAGATGGACGACCTCAAGCTGCTCGACAACACGGCCGTCGTGTACTTCAGCGACCACGGCCTGGTGCTCGGCGAGTACGGCCTGCTGGGCAAGCACGCCGCCTACCCGAACTGGCCGATCTACCGCGTGCCGTACATGATCCGCCACCCCGGCGGCAAGCTCGCCGGCCAGAAGAGCGACTACTTCGCCTCGACCCACGACATCGCGTCGACGCTGCTCGGCTTCCAGGGGATCCGTCAGCCGGGGCTGATGGACGGCGAGGACCTCTCGCGGCTCTTCGACGGCAAGAAGCCCCACGACGAGCGGCCCTACTTCACCGCCTGCTACGCCCGCTACCTGATCTGCGGCGACGGCCGCTGGGTGCTCGTCGCGCACAGCGAGAAGCGGCGGATCCGCCTCTTCGACACCCAGGCCGACCCGGACGAGACGATCAACCTCGCCGAGCAGAACCCGGAGATCGTCGAGCGCCTGTGGCGCGTGCTCGAGGAGGAGGCGGGCGGCACGCTGCCCCAGTTCGGCGACGAGATGGTGCTCGGCGGATGAGCGAGCGGCTGACCCGCCGAGGCCTGCTCGGGCGGGGTGGCGCCGCCGCCGGCGCGGCTGCGCTCGGCGGGGTCGCCGCGAGCGCCCTGACGGCGCCGGCCGCCCAGGCGCAGGAGGACGAGAAGCTCAACGTGCTGCTGATCGTCGCCAGCGGCGTCCGCGCCGACAGCATCGGCGCCTTCGACGGCGCGTTCGACGACAACGAGGTCGCCAGCACGCCGAACCTCGACGACCTGGCCGGCGACGCGCTGCGCTTCGAGCGCGCCGTGCCGGAGGCGATGCCGGCGGTGATCGCGCGGCGGGCGCTCGTCACCGGCAAGCGCTCGTTCCCCTACCGCGAGTGGCGGCGGCGCGACGGGTTCGCGGCGGCTCCCGGGTGGAACCCCGTCTACGTCCGGCAGCCGCTGATCACCGAGGTGCTCGAGCGCGAGGGCGTGAGCACGACCTGGATCACCGACAACCCGTTCTTCTCCGGGCCTCGCTTCGAGGGCGTCGTTCGCCGCACGACCGACGCCGGCGCCGAGGACTTCCCCGCCCCGCCGGCCATCGACGGGACGCTCGGCCGCGAGCGGACGCGCCGCGAGGTCGAGCGGTATCTCGTCGGCAGCATCGATCGCGGCGCCGACGCGATGGACCGTGCGGTGCGAGCGGGCGCGCGCGAGCTCGAGCGGCTGAAGGACGAGCAGTTCTTCCTCGCCGTCGACGCCTTCGACCCCGCCGAGGCGTACTACCCGCCGCGCGCCTGGACGCGCACGCTCGAGGTCAACCCGAACCTCGGCGCGCCGCTGAACCGCCGCGAGTGGGTCGTCCCCGCCGACATCGACGACGAGACGGTGGCGATCGCCCGCGACGCCTACATGGACGGCGTCGAGCGGATCGACGGCGCGGTCGGGAGCCTGCTCGGCAAGCTCGACGACCTCGATCTCGCCGACAACACGATCGTCTGGCTCGTCAGCGACGGCGGCACGATGCTCGGCGAGCACGGCTGGCTCGGCCGCGGCGCTCCCGGCACCTTCAAGGACGCCTACTTCGTCCCGTTCCTGCTGCGCGACCCGGGCGGCCGCCGCTCGGGCGACTACAGCTACTACTACGCCTCCACCCACGACGTGGCGCCGACGCTGCTCTCGATGCTCGGCATCGACAGGCCGGGCCGGATGGACGGAGAGGACCTGACGGCGCTGCTCGACGACGAGGACCCGCCGAAGCGGACGGCCTTCATGTGCGCCTCGGTGACCAACATCGCCGTCGGCGACCCGCGCTGGCTGATGGTCACCGACTTCAAGGGCGACGAGCGCCGCCTGCACGACTTCGACAACGAGGACTCCGACCTGGAGGACGACGACGAGGAGAACGTCGTGCGCAAGCACCCGATGGTCGTCGAGGAGCTCTCGAACGTGCCGCTGGCCGCGGCGCAGGGGACCTACCCGGACTTCGACGAGACGGGCGTCGTCCGGCCGCCGGCCGAGGACGACGACGCCGACGACGACGGCATCGAGGACGCCGACGAGACCAGCGACGAGCAGAGCGGCGACACCCGCGACGCCGACCGCGACGACCTCGACTTCGACCAGGCCGGCAACGACCCGAACGCCACCTCGATCCCGGACTCCCAGCCGCCGGCGCCGGACGCGACCACTCCGGCCGCGCCCGCGCCCAATCCGTAGACCTCCTCGCGCCGGTGCGCTAGCTGCGCCGATCGTCGGCGTCGGTCTCGATCCGCTCCTTGCGGACCTCCTCCGACACCGTCTCCTCGTCCGTGACCGTGTCCTTGTCGAGCCGCACGCGCTCCTTCGGCACCGCGCGCTTCTCGGTCACGACCTCGTCCTCGTGGAGGACCACCTCGTGCTCCTCGTCGGAGATCGCCGGTCCTGACTTCGCGGCGTCGACGTTGGCCTCGGTGATCGGCTCGCGCTCGACGCGGACCTCCTCGCGCTGCACCGGGACGGTCCTCGTGACCTGCTCGGTGACGACGTACTTCCTCAGCCGAGCGCGTCCGCGCTCGCGCCGCGTCGTGCCGACGGCCAGCTCCTCCTCGGAGCGGGTCATCGCGTCGTCGGTCGTCGGGCCGCTCGTGTCACGGCCGAGGGGCCCACGCTCGTGGCCGCTGCCGCCCTCGGGCAGCCCGCTGTCGGAGGCCTTCTCCGAGTAGTCGAGGCCGTAGTGGCTGTAGAGCGCCTGCTCCTCCTCCTGCGAAAGCTCCTGATCGGCCTCCGCGTTCGGCGCGTCCTTGACCTGGCCCTTGTCGTAGGGCACGCGCACCTCGCCGCCGCTCTCGCTGGCCTCACGGATCGGGACGAAGCTGACCTTGGTCCCGAGCAGCCCCGTCTTGACGGCCAGCCACTCCGGCTGCTCGGTTTGCGCGTCCATGTAGATCTCGTCGATCGAGCCGATCTTGTTGCCGTCCCGGTCGACGACGGTGCGACCGCGCCACTCGGCGACGGTGCTCTGTGGGGGGAACATCTGAGCCTTCCTTCTGGATTGTTGGGCCGGACGGAAACCGCGAGTCCGCGACGTCAGCGCATGCGCCGCCGGCGCCCTGCCGACTGGCCCGCTTGGCCAGATCGACGGGTGCGGCCGGTCGGTCGTCCCCCGCCCAGGCGCTCCCGCACCTGTTGCATGAGGCCGCGTCCCTGGGGCGTACGCGAGAACCGGGTGACCCTGTTGACGAGTGATGCCATGGGTCGGGACTACCCGGCGCCTCGCGGCCGATTCATCTTCGATCGCGAATCTTTCGACTTCCGCGCGGAGGAGGCGAGGCCGGTGCTAGGCTCGCTCGGTCCTGGCGGACGTAGCTCAGTTGGTAGAGCTCCTGGTTGTGGTCCAGGCGGTCGCGGGTTCGAGTCCCGTCGTTCGCCCCTCGTAGGCCGAGGACGGCCTTCTCATCTCCTCGCTCGACCAAATTATTTTGGTCATGCCAATTGCCGTGATCTGGTCATGCCAATTGCACGGTTTTTGGCTTCGCGTGGGCGGAGGTCTCCCGAAAGCAGGGATCGACGCGTATTGGCTTAGCCGGAAAGCGGCAGCGTCCGTACGACGACGTCCTTGACAGGCTTGATGGCTCCTGCTTACTATGCGACCGCCGCGGGGCTCTGGAGCTCTTCCAGGGACTGCTGAAGGGCAGGTTGTCCGAGGCACATCAATCGACGGACAACCGACGGAAGGATCCCCAGCGATGGTCTCTCGTGCCGTAGTTCGCCTGTTCTCGCAGGCCAAGGGACGCGCTGGTCGCGGTGTTCCGGGGTCCTTCGTGGTTGGCGGTCTCGCCGTCCTGTTGATGCTTGGACTCGCGTTTTCTGCGGTGGCGGTGGAGAGGAGCGACGAGATCTCCGTGTTGGAGCCGGGTGGGCCTAAGCCGCCGGGGTTCGATCCTTCGAAGTGGCCTGTGGGTGGGCGTGGGGAGGAGCAGTTGCTGGAGGGGGTGCGTAGGGAGCAGGAGGAGGAGCAGGCTTTGAAGGCTCGCCTTGCTTCGCCGGAGCTTCGTGAGGAGCGTGAGGAGTCGAAGGCGGAGTTCGTCGGCGTTGCGGATGGTCAGGCAGAGGCGCTGGTGGAGGAGGAGTTCGGCGAGGAGCTGGAGGGGGCGAGGGCTGAGCTTGGCGTCGAGGAGATCGGGGCCGGTCGGCGGGTGGAGAGGTTCCTGAGCGATTACGCGGTGGTGTTGGCTGGCGATGGGAAGCGCCCGCCGGTGCTGGTGGAGTCGTCCTCGCCGGTGCGCGCGGTCGATGACGATGGTCTCAAGCGTGCCGTGGATCTTTCGCTCGAGCGAGACGGCGATGACTTCGTCCCGGCCAATGCTGTGGCGGATGTGAAGCTGCCGGGGGTGCTTGGCGATGGCATCGAGGTTGGCCCTGTTGGCGTGGTCCCGGCCGGCGTGGCAGAGGGTGAGCTTTCAGGCGATGGGGCGGACCGGGTGATCTACGCCAATGCCCAGGTGGACACCGATGTGCTGGTTTCGCCGGTGAGCTCCGGCGCTGAGGTGTTCTGGCAGTTGCGGTCGGGCCGTTCGCCGGAGGAGCTGACGCTTGATTTGCGGCTTCCCGACGGAGCCGTCGCGCAGGAGACTGAGCTCGGCTCGGTTGTCGTGAGGCGCGATGGGAAGCTGCTGACGACGGTGAGTCCGCCGGTCGCGCGCGACGCGCAGGGCCAGGACGTCGCGGCGGAGATGGGTGTGCGTGGCGGGCAGATCGTCGTGTCTGTGCCCCATCGCGGTGTGGATGTCGCGTATCCGGTGTTGGTCGACCCGGTGATCGACAGCTACTGGAACGAGGAGTACGGCAGCTGGTTTTGGCAGGACTATGGTGCGCGTGCGCGTTTGCCTGAGTGGTTTCACACCTACAGCGGGGTGCCGGCGAATACGTATGCGCCGCGCTATGACTGCTATGAGGTGGTGTCGTGTGATGCAGAGCTGATCAATCCCGACTACGACTACTGGCTTCCCGACGGGCTGCATTTCTATGTGCGGCCTTATGTCAATTACCCGGCTGGTAGCACGGCGTGGTGGGTCTATCAGGCGCCGGGGCAGACGACTCAGATCGACAACGCTGGTCTGTACGCGTTCTATCACCCGCGTGGCGGCTATCAATGGCCGCGGATGGTGACGGGCATCTGGAATAGCCAGGGGTGGGTCAGCAACGCGAGCTATGACAGCGAGATGAACTATCAGACGCTCACTCACTGGGGAAATCCGAGCTCTGCCGGTGGGCACTCGCTCATGTTCGGGTTTTGGGCATCGTCTGCCAGCGAGCTTCCGAACTGGCGTGACGCTTACGTCGGTGCTGTGAGCATCGCGTTGACCGATCCCGAGAACCCGACGATCACGGCTGCGGGACTGATGCGCCGCGAGACTGCCGAGTCTGTCGGCGCGACGCCGACGTGGACGGCTCGAGACCCGAGTCGGTGGGTGTCGCCCAAGGACGAGCTGGCGCTGCGGCCGACGGTCAGCGATCCGGGGCTCGGGGTGCGGATGATGAAGGTCGTCGGTGGCGGGCGTGAGGACGTCGTCGAGAAGCAGCTACCCGAGCCCGACGCACCCGGATACACCCGCACTTGCGAGGGGACTAAGAACTTTCCCTGTCCAGCGAGTTGGACCCTTTCGGAGGCTGAGCAACTTCTTCCTTTCGTGAAGGACATGGCCGATGGGGTCAACAGCCTGACTGTCTACAGCCAGGATCCTCTTGCGCACACCGATCAGGAGACCGTTTCGCTGAAGGTGGATGGGACGTCTCCCAACGTCCAGAACCTGGCGGGTTCGTTGTGGACGAGTCGGCGGGATCAGCCGCCGCCCAATCACGAGATCGTCCTATCGCCGGGCAGCCATCCGATCTCAGCGCAGGCTGTCGATGCTCTGCCGGCGGCCGGGGCGCTGCCGGGGGCCGTGCCGTCGGGGGTCGAGAAGCTGAGGATCCTCGTCGACGGCGAGATCGTGCAGCAGAGCGACGGACAGTGTGCGGCCGGTGGCTGCTCGCGCTCGGTGAGCTGGAGCTATGACACGGCGGAGTTCGCCGGCCGGCACACGGTTCAGGTCGTCGCCGTCGATGGTGCTGGCAATGTCGATCGCGAGTCGTTCGTCGTCGTCGCGCCGGCCGCGGGCGAGCTGGTCTACCCGGTCGACGGGGAGAACACCTCGAGCAAGATCGCGCTGCAAGCCAAGGCCAACCAGGACGGCTTCACCGGCGTCGAGTTCCAGTACCGCCGGGTTCCGTTCGGGTCGTGGACGACGATCAGCGGAACCGGCATGGCGCTCACAGATGATCGCGGGACGGCGGTCACCGATGCGACGCATCTGCTCAACCAGCCCAACCGGCACACCAGGAAGCTGATCTGGGATGTCCGCTCGGTGCTCGACATGCTCGTTCCGCCGGCCAGCCAGATCCAGGTTCGCGCCGTCTTCAACGGACCGGGCGCCTTCAAGTCCCAGGTCGCGAACGTGGCTCTCGACGCGAAGGGACTGTCGGCGGACAACGCCGAGGAGAAGATCGGGCCAGGCCGCGTCGACCTGCTGACGGGCAACTTCGCCTACACGGCCACCGACGCCTCGCTGGCCAACTTCGGCCAGCCGATAACGCTGACCCGCAGCTACAACTCGCTGAATCCCAACGCAAACCCGTATGGCCCGTTCGGCCCCGGCTGGGTCGCAAGCGCGCCTGTCGACGGGGTCTCTGACTACAGCTCGCTTGTCGTGCTCAAGGACGCCTCGGTTCTCAACTGGGTCGACGTCTATGACTCCACCGGAAAACGGATCCGCTTCGAAAAGACCGGCGAGACCACATACAAGCCCGAGACCGGCTTCGAGGCACTCACCCTCACGAGAGTCATAGACACCACCCCGGGCGTGCCCGACCAATACACGCTCACAGACCTCGACGGCGTGGTCACGACGTTCGCGACGCTCGCCGGGACCGAGAAGTTCGTTGCGTCGAAGGTCAACCAGCCCGACGCGCAGGGCACGACGAGCTACAGCTATGAGGTCCACGCCGACGAGCCACGCCTCAAGCGGGCCATTGCCCCCGCACCTGCCGGCGTGAACTGCGCACAGGCACAGCTGCCACAGGGCTGTCGAGCGCTCGAGTTCGTCTACACCGACGTCACCAACGTGGGACAGCGGTTGACCTCGATCCGGCACACCGCCTTCGAAGGCACCCAGCAAGTCACCGATACCGTCGCCTCGTTTGGGTATCACGCCTCCGGCGAGCAGGCCGGACGGCTCGCTTGGGCACGCGATCCACGGATCACCCCGGAGATCAATGAGGTCTACACCTACGATGCTCAAGGCAGGTTGACGCACGTCCAACCGCCGGGCGGGGCTCCCTGGCAGGTTGACTACTACAACTCCTCGACGACCGATGCGGGAAAGCTCGCCTGGGCTACGCGGCAAGCAGACGGGTCGGGCTGGGAGGGCTCGTCGGTGAACTATCGCGTTCCGGTATCCGGCTCAGGCGCTCTGTTCGACATGAGTGCCGCCGCACTCGACAGCTGGGGCCAGACCGACCGTCCAACCGACGCGACGGTGATGATCAACAACGGCCCGGGCCCCACCGACTACCTATACGCAGTTAACTACCTTAACCAGGATGGCCGCGTGGTTAACGTCGCTCTACCGCAGCGCGGCATTACTACGACCGAGTATGACCCCAAGGGCAACGTCACTCGCTCACTGTCGGCTGCCAACCGGGCCAGAGCGCTGCTGTATCCGGGCAACACGGAGGCCAAGGCGGCGATGGCGAGGGCCATCTCGACCAGTAGCACTTACTCGGCTGACGGCCTGCGACTGCTCGAGGAGCTCGGCCCACGCCACGAGGTCAGACTGAACTCCGGTCAGCTGGTCCAGGCGCGTTCGCACACGGTGACGTCCTATGACGAGGGCAGCACGCTTCCCGTGAACAAGCCAGCGCACCTGCCGACGACCGTGCGTACCGGCGCCCAGGTCGATCCTTCACAACCCGACCACGACGTCCGGACCAACAAGACCGAATACGACTGGACGCTACGCAAGCCAACCAAGTCGATCATCGACCCCGGCTCAGGCACCCTGAACATCACCCGACAGACCGCCTACAACACCGCGGGCCTAGAGACCGAGTCGCGGATGCCGAAGTCCAACGGATCCGATGCGGGGACGACCAAGACCTTCTACTACACCGCCGACAACTCATCGCCGTATGACACATGCGACAACAAGCCCGAGTGGTTCAACCTCGTCTGCGGAACCCTCCCTGCCGCTCAGCCCGGCACGCCGGGCCTGCCCGACCTGCCGACGACGATCTATCAGTACAACCGCTACGGGCAGGTGACAACCGCGACCGAGGTCGTCAGCGGCTCCACGCGAACCAGCACGACGACCTATGACTCCGCCGGTCGCAAGCAATCCGAGAGCCTGACGACCGCGGGAGGCAGCGGCGGGCCGAGCGGGCTGGTCGCCGCCTACGGGTTCGACGAGGGCAGCGGCTCGACTGTCGCTGACAGCTCAAACAGCAACAACGGCGGCACGATCTCGGGCGCCAGCTGGACGACGTCTGGGCGCTACGGACGCGCGCTCGACTTCGACGGCACCAACGACTCGGTGCAGGTCCCAGACGCCAACTCGCTGGACCTGACATCGACCATGACGCTGTCCGCCTGGGTCAAACCGCACGCGATCGCCGGCCGCTGGCAGACCCCGATCTGGAAAGAGGACGGCGCCAGCGGCACCTACGCGCTGAGCGCCGATCGGCCGACCAGCTCACTGCCGAGCGTCGGCGCGCGCTCCTCGAGCGGTTGGCAGATCGCCGACGGAACGTCGCCGCTGACCAACAACGAGTGGGCACACCTCGCTGGCACCTGGGATGGACAGGCGCTGAAGCTCTACATCAACGGCGCCCTGGTGTCTACCCAGGCCGCGACCAGCAACGCCCTGACGAGCACCGGCGTCTTGCGGATCGGCGCGATGCCGGGAGGCCAGTACTTCGACGGCCTGATCGACGAGGTACGCGTCTACAACCGGGCGCTCTCACAGCAAGAGGTCGAGACCGACAAGAACCTGGCCGTCTCGGTTCAAACCCAGAGTCCCCTTGGGGAGCCGGTCGCGACGACGACCTACGGCTATAGCGCCACAACCGGCAGACCGACGACCCTAAGCACGCCGGCCGGGACGATTACCACGGGCTACGACAACGTCGGACGGGTCACCAGCTACACCGACGCCGACGGAACCACGTCGACAACCAGCTACGACAAGCTCAACCGTCCCGTCACGACCAACGACGGGAAGGGAACCCAGACTCGTACCTACGACCCGATCACCGGCCTGTTGACGGGGCTCAATGACTCTCATGCAGGCAGCTCCACCGCGTCCTACGACGCGGATGGTCGAATCGTGTCCAAGACCTACTCCAACGGCATGAAGGCCGACACCACCTACGATGAGACCGGCTCCCCCATCAAGCTCGCCTACACCAAGACGAGCAACTGCTCATCGAACTGCGTCTGGATCGACGAGCAAGTCAGCGAGTCGATCCACGGGCAGTGGCGAACCCACGACTGGGATCTCTCCTCACAGGAGTACACCTACGACAACGCCGGCCGGCTCACAAAGGTCCAAGACGACGTCGAGGCACCGGCTGCCGTCGCGGGCTGCACGATCCGCTCATACGCCTTCGACGCCAACTCCAACCGAACCGCGATGACGACCAAGGCACCAGCATCCAACGGCGACTGCCAGCCGGGAGCGGCCGGCACCCAAAAGAACTACGCCTACGACGGCGCTGATCGCCTCACCGGGACCGGGATCCACTACGACCGCTTCGGCCGGATGACCCAGATCGAGAGCCAGCACTCAGGCGGCGGCGCGCTGACCTACTCCTACTACGCCAACGACCAAGTCAAAACGATCGCCCAAGACGGCGTGTCGAAGACATACACACTCGACCCTGCCGGCCGGCAGCGCAAGAGCGCTCCCGGCGGCGGCACGACCCACACCGAGACGCTGCACTACCAAGACGGCTCAGACTCCCCTTCCTGGACGAGGATCACCGACGGTCAAAGCCAAGAGGTCTCCTGGCAGCGCAACATCGAGGGCATCGACGGCGACCTCGCCGCCATCCGCACCCACACCAGCACCACCGACACCACCGTCCTCCAACTCCAGAACCTCCACGGCGACACCATCGCTACCGCCTCGACCAGCACCACAGCCGCAGCTCTCACAGCGCGCTTCGAGACCGACGAGTTCGGCAACCCCCGCCAGACCTACGACCGCCGCTACGGATGGCTAGGCGGCAAACAGCGCCGCACAGAGCTCCCGTCAGGCGTCATCCAGATGGGGGTCAGAAGCTACGTTCCGGCGCTGGGCCGCTTTACGAGCGTCGACCCCGTCGAGGGCGGCTCGGCCAACAACTATGACTACAGTGCGGCTGACCCAGTCAACAATTTTGACTACGACGGCCGAGCGTGTGGGCCCGGGGGCATAGGCGACTTCCTCGTTCCTGACGGTCCCTTCAAACCTGCGTGCCAGCGGCATGATAACTGCTATGGAACGTACCGCGGGCCCAAAAAGAAGACGTGCGACAAGCGGTTCCAGAGGCATATGAAGCGCATCTGCGCGAAAGACAACGACGTAGTGGATCTAACAATCTGCAACGCAAGGGCAGAGTCCTACTATCAGGCAGTCAAACATGGGGGCGGGTCGTCCTTCAAGAAAGCGAGAAAGAAGGCGAAGGAGAAGCACCAGCGAACCTGTGCAGGGTGTGGTGCGACACAGGGCCATCTGGCGCGCCGACCAAGGGACATGGAGTGATTCGTCGCTATAACCAGCCGCGCCGGTCTCTCTCAGTTGACTAGAGCAGGCTAATCGCAATGAAGCAAGCATCTCCGAATAGCGAACTTACGATACCTAAGGCGCTAATGGTGTGGACTTACGTCACGCTGACCCTTGCCTTGCCGTTTTTTGCTGATACAGGACCCTCACTCGGTGTGTTTTTGATCGTTTGGCTAGGAGGATCAGCTATCGCTGGGGCCGTTGTCCCCCGACTCTGGATGTTCGCAGTGCCTGTGGGCGCGTTTGTAATCTTGCTAATCGTATTCCTTCAAGGCTATACGGACTCCGAGTTTTTGTCTGACCCACTGTCCAGCATCGCGCTATTTGTTCTGACGGGTGGAGAGCTTGTCGGCTTGGCAATGGGCTATACGGCTAGGACGGTCATAGGATCGAGCGAGGGCCAAAGCTGAGCCACTACACCGAAGATGAATCCCCCAGCGCCACCCCCGGGTGGTTGAGGCTCCCGAGCAGCCTAGTTCTGGCGGCCCGTCCCAGGCGACCAAACCGGCTTGAACCGGACGATCGCAGGGGTAGCGGTCCGGTTAGCTATAAGCAGGGATTCAAGCTTAACGGCAACAAGAGGCACGTCCGGCTCCAAACATTCAGATGTCTACAAAGCTCTGGTACCTCGGCCCCGACGGCATGAAGGACCTCGGCCCCGATGGCATGAAGGCCGAGACGATCGACGAACAGGTCAGCGAGTCGATCCACGGCCAGTGGCGCACCCACGACTGGGAGCTCTCGTCGCAGGAGTATACGTACGACAAGGCTGGCCGGCTCACGAGGGTCGAGGACGACGTGGAGGCGCCTTCCGCCGTCGCGGGCTGCACGATCCGCTCCTACTCATTCGACGCGAACTCGAACCGGAGGGCCCATGCTGACGAGGGGCCCGGCGTCCAACGGCGACTGCCAGCCAGGAGCCGCCGGAACGCAGAAGGACTACTCCTACGATTCCGCCGATCGTCTCAAGGGAACGGGCATCCGCTACGACCCGTTCGGTCGGATGACCCAGATCCCGAGCCAGCATTCAGGCGGCGGTGCTCTGACCTACAGCTACCACGTCAACGATCAGGTTAAGACGATCGCCCAGGACGGCGTTTGCAAGGACGTACAGCCTGGGACCCGACGGGTCGTCAGCGCAAGAGCGTTCCCGGCGGCGGTACGAACCACACCGAGACGCTGCACTACCAGGACGGCTCCGACTCGCCGGCCTGGACGAGGATCACGAACGGGCAGGGCGAGGAGGTTTCTTGGGAGCGCAACATCGAGGGAATCGACGGCGACCTCGCCGCCATCCGCACCCAACCCTCCCAAGGCGCCGCCGCCACTGTCTTCCAGCTACAGAACCTCCACGGCGACACCATCGCGACCGCGTCGACCGACGCCCACGCAACCGGGCCAACCGCCCGTTTCGAGACCGACGAGTTCGGCAATCCTCGCCAACAGACCGGCCGACGCTACGGGTGGCTGGGCGGAAAACAGCGCCGCACAGAGCTCCCGTCCGGGGTCATCCAAATGGGCGTACGGAGCTACATCCCAGCACTAGGGCGCTTTACAAGCGTTGACCCGATCGTTGGAGGTTCGGCCACTGACTACGATTACGCGAACGCCGACCCCATCAATAACTTGGACCTAGACGGACGCTACTCAACCTCGGGAGACTATCCAACCTCAGGTGCCGAGCGGCGACTATGTCTACTAAAATTTTGGAATGGGCCCAAATGTAGACTCGCAAAGCGATTGGCGGGCCGTGCAGATAAGGCCACGACAAAAGTCTATGGCGCGCGCCGTGCTGCCCGAGATGGCGGGCGGGCAAATGCCTATAAGCATTGCTATTGGAACGCGTTGATGACCTTCAACTTAGGCGCTGACTTCGCAGAGCAAGTAGCGACAGCGCACGAGGCAAACTCTTCCGGCGAGCTAAAGGCCATGGATATGCATAACAATTTCATGGGACGCCGAATAGCCATGAATCGCGCAAACCGGAGGTCTGGTACGCGGGCAAATGCGGCTAGTAATGCTTGTATCACAAATGCGCGACCGGGCGGGGAGTTAGTGGTAGTTAGATGAAAACGGCCGAATTGCGGGATCTCCCGGGCCTGTGGCTGGTCATGGGGGGTCTTGGACTATCTCTTACTGCGGGGGGGTTCTGGTTACTCGCCGGAATCGCTACTAGCACCCTTCCTATATGGGTAGCGTTAGGAGGAGTGATTGCAAGCCCGGTCATTTTGGCGCTGATCGTACGACGTCTCTACAGGTTGTCTCGCCGAAAGACCGCCCTCATCCTTGCGTTGGCATTTGCTTGGATAAGCATATGCCTCGTCGGTGTGGGCGTTGTGGTCGCATTTACTATGGATCCTATTGGCCCTACGAATTAGCGGACGCCTCTGTAGTCTTACCTTGGGCGCGGCGAAGCTAGGTTGTTCTGCGCATGGGGGTTTCGGAACCCTTGGCTCCGTCGGGGGGAGGAGCGAGCTCCCTCCTACGTTAGGTCGCCAGTCGCCGAAGAGATTAAGCGGAAATGTCAGATCGATGGAGCGCAGACAGGCGGCACAAATGAAAGGCCACGTACAACTTAGCATCGCTTCGGCCGCAGATCTCCGGCGGATTCCCACGGGTCGATTCGCCGACCCGTCTCGCAGAATGAGGACCGGAATGCTTGATCCTGTCCACCGGGCCGGGCGATTTTAGGGATACTGTTAACCGGCTAGGAAGCGGCAATGTGTTAAAATAGGCGGGGGTCTGGGCAGCCCGAAGCCTAGTTTCGACTATGAGAAGCGGGGTGTAAAGTAATGCAAGCGAAGGTAGGTCGCGCTGCGACCTGGTTGATGGTTTGCATGGGCGCAACACTTCTTGTGGGAGGTATGCTCTATGTCGGGCGGGGCCATCGCCAAGAGAACCGACTCATCGGATTCCGAGAGCGCCATTCAGCACATTGACAAGGGACGAGAGATGACGAATTACGTGGAGCTCAGCATTATTTCGGTTGCGGATCTTCAGCGGATTCGCGCTGAGCGACCTGCGGGCGCGTCCCGTAGGGTGAAGGCCGAAGTGCTCGATCGCATCCGCCGGGCCGGAAACGATGGGGTGCCATACTCGCACTCCTCACATTATTTCGCATTCATGCTCGCCCACCTCACCGATGAGGCCGTACTTCCCGATCGGGACTGGGAGCTGAGCAAGGACCTCTACGAGATCAGAGGGAGACTTACGGATGTTCTGCCTCGAACCGGAGTGGTGCTTGACGCGCTTCACCCAGAGCAGTACGACGTCTTGGAACTCAGGCGCGAGTTTCACGGCGGCGGACGGCTGAGTGATCCGCGAGCGGGGGAGGCGCTGCTCGACGCGATAAGGGTCCTGCGCGAGAACTTCCAGCGTACGGATGAGGACACTGCCCTGGTCGTCGCCTTCTGACAGTATGGGGCAATCTGTTGCTTAGACTGGTGAAACAGCTTGACGAGTAATTGAGAAGCAGGCTGCGATATCGCGGACGGCATGGGGCTAGCAAGGAACGGCCGCATCGAGCAGCATGAGTGGCGTTTGTCGCTGAGCCACAGGCTGCTGTCGAAACCGGGCAGTCTTGCGCTTCGCCACGAATGGCCGAATGAACGGTGACATCAACGATGAATCCCGCGAGTCGCTATATACGACAGTCTGAGGGCTACGTTGCGGTATCTGTACCGAACGTGGCGGTGCCCGCACGTAATGAGAACGGTACTATTGCGGCAGCGATATGGGGGATTACAACACATGTCAATGTGTTTGCACTATATGTGTCGCTCAGGGTCCTTGATGACGAGGGGGATGCCGTGTCCTTCACGCCGGCTATGGCGGACGATGTATCAATCACCATCAGTTATGCGAACGGTGCCTCGGTCGCTGGCGGGCTAGGGCCTGGCGGTGTCGGTCACGGGGTCCGGATGGCCAAGATGGAGTCCATCGTCACGGACGGGCGAATTGACGCGCATATGGCAGTTTCGCCCCTACCTGGTCCAGGAGAGGTGCGTATCTGTCTCGCGATGGGAGATGGCTCAGCGCTCGGCGAATGGATACTCTGCGGTGAGAACATTTTGGAGTCAAGCAGGGCGGTGATTGGTTATGGCCAGACGTAAGGGCGTGGTGCTGCTCTTGATTGCGCTCAGTGCGGCTGGCTGTGTAGCGGTGTCGGTGGTGTTCGCCCCCGAGCAAGTTCGACCCCGCATCTGCCAATGACGGTACAGCGGGATTTGCTAGAGGCGCTTGCCGACGCCGCCGAGCCTACGTGGATACTTGTGAAAGAGGCAGTAGTCCCTGGCGCGGGGCGCGATCGTATAGAGGCCGAGCTGCGTGCACTAGAGCGCCAGGGGTTGGTGCGCAGCAGGCGTGAGCTTGCGTTTGATCCGTCTCGGTCTGCTGACAGCGAAGATGAGTGGTGGCAGTTGACCGAATTGGGAAGGGAACAAATAAGAATTAGAGGAAGCAGCGGGGGACGGATTTGTTAAGAGATGCCCAACGGCCTGGTACCACTCCTAGCCGGAGCGATGGGGCTAGTAGCCATCCTGTGGTGGCTCCCTCGCGAGATGGAACGCATACGCGACATCGATGCGGAACAGGGCAAGGGCATGAAAGTCGATGCGATGTTGCGTTCGCGTCCCTACAGGCTAGGCGTGGCCTTGGGTGTCTTCGGCGGTGTGCTGGCTGTCGCGATTGGAATGATTGAGTTACTCAGCTAAGAACCACTGCGCCAGGGCTGGACGCAGAGACGGTCGATGAATAAGGCACCGTGAAAACACAACGAAATCCTCTTCATGACGGTAGGCGGGCGTGGCGCTGGCCCCAGTCAGCGCTCGACTGGGTGGTATGGGCTGTGTCTATCGGAGGCGGGCTGGTCTTGGTGGCTGTCTTGGATGGCGTTGTGCCAGCCGTCGCGTTAGGTGTGGTCTGCATAGCACTGCTCTTCGTTTTTCGAGGCGCCGCCCGAAGAGCCCGATGAGGATGCACCGGCGGTGATTGCGCCAAGGCGGTTGGGGGAAGAGTGCGCGTAACCAACGGAGGACGGCTTGCCTCTTCGAGACAACCTGCGCTTCGCCATCGAGCGCGTCACCGGGCCCCGGGGCGGCTGTCGGCACGTCGCGCAGGTGCGCGATGTCGAGCCCGATAGCCATGATGGATGTCCCGAGTGCCTGGCGATGGGCGACGGTTGGCGGGCGCTGCGGATGTGCGCGGTATGTGGACACGTCGGTTGCTGCGACTCGTCGAGGAACAAGCACGCCACCCGGCACGCTGAGGCGACCGGTCATCCGATCGCGCGGTCGTTCGAGCCGGGGGAGGACTGGGCTTGGTGCTACGTCGACAGGCGGCTGGTCGAACTGCCGTCGCGAGCTTCGTCGCCTGACCGCGACAGGTAGGTCGGGCGCCGGCCGTACGGTTCCGGCTCTCAGGCGATTTACAGTGTCGATCCAATCCGTGGAGCTCCGCTATCTATAAGACGAGATTAGCCGCCGTAGCCGTAAGGTCGCGATGACCGAATTTGCCGCACGTCAACTTGCTGCTCAACTAGCGCTCGAGCATCCAGATCGATCGACGCATGCTTGGTTCGTCCAACAGCGCTCGCACGGCGACTGGGTAGTAGTCAAGGTCTCGCGGATCGGCGATAGGCCCCATTCGGCTAGGCCTTTCAAGATGAGCACCAAGCGGCCACAGGGCGACGATCCACACCCGGTGCACTGGCAGAATGCTCCCCCAGATGGATTCGTGGGCTAAGCCATCGTCGAGAGGGCAGTCGGGCACCGGCGAATCGAACCTAGGATGACCGCTGCTGAGCCGTAGGTCGGGCGGCGGCCGTACCGTTCCCGACGTGGCCGTCGCTTCGCCCGCCTTCGTCTATCTGCTGCGCTGCGGCGACGGCAGTCTCTACTGCGGTTGGACGGTCGACGTGGACCGACGGCTGGCGGAGCACGAGGCCGGGACGGGAAGTCGCTACACGCGGGCGCGCTTGCCTGTCGAGGTCGTCTGGTCGCGGTCGCTGGCCTCGCGCTCGGCGGCGATGCGCGAGGAGGCGCGGATCAAGCGCCTGTCGCGCGCGGAGAAGCTGCACCTGGTCGAAAGCTCCCGCTAGTCGCCGGGTTTTCCGCGCAGCGTTACGATTGTCGGAGAGTGTCGTCGGAGGGCAGCACACTCCATCTATTGGACGGCGTGGATTCGCGGCGGTACCTGCCGCACGTGTTGGGCGCGACGGCGTTGGTGATCGTCGTGCCGGCGCTGGTGGTGATTCCGCTGGCGCCGTTCTCGGGCATCGCCGATATGCTCCTGTCGGCGCTGCTCGCCACCGGCCTCTCGGTAGTCGCGGGAAGCATCTGCTCGGCCGCCTGGACGAGGCGGCCGGAGTCGAGCGAGATCGTCTTCGGCGACCTGATGCTCTGGGCATGGATCCGCCGTGCTCGCGACGAGCGCCGGGTCGCCAAGGGGCTCGAACGGGGCGGGGACGACGACCTCGCGACGCTGCGCCGCCTGAGCGTCGTCTTCGAGGCGCGCAGCGCGCACAGCCACGGACACAGCGGACGCGTCGCGCGGCACGCGGAGCGGATCGCGCGCGAGCTGGGCCTGCCGGCGGAGGAGGTGGCGAAGGTCAAGACCGCCGCGTCCGTACACGATGTCGGCAAGGTGCAGGTGCCCCGCTCGATCCTGCTCAGGGAGGGTGGTCTCAGCCAGGACGAGCGCGCCGCGGTCGAGCGCCACGTCGATTACGGCGCCGAGAAGGTCGCCGCCGTCGCGGGCCCCGATGTCGCGGCGATGGTTCGCCACCACCACGAGCGCGTCGACGGAGCCGGCTACCCGGACGGGCTGAGCGGGGACGAGATCCCGCTCGGAGCGCGAATCATCGCGGTCGCCGACCGCTTCGACGAACTGACCTGCGACGGCGGGCAGCGATCGGCTCGCAGCGAGGCGAACGCCCTCGACGCGCTCTCGGAGCGTGCGGGAAACGAGCTCGATCCCGCCGTCGTGGCCGCATTCGCCGGCTACTACTCCGGGAAGCGCGCGATCGCGGGCGCCGCGCTCGCCGCTACCGCGCCGCAACGGCTGGTCAGGTGGCTGGCGGCCACGCCGGCGGCGGTCGGCACGAGCGCGACGCCGTCTCTGGTGGGGGGAGTCTGCGCCGCCGGCACGCTGGCGCTCGCCGGGTCGTGCCTGACCGGCCTGCCGGCCCTCGACGAGGGTTCCCGTGCCGGTCAGCCGGCGTCCGAGCGCGTCGAGCGCCTGAGCGGTGGCGAGCGGGCGAGCGCCGTGGACCAGGCCGCAGACGCGGTCGAACGCCGCGCCGGCGGCGATCGTCGCACCGGACCAGGCGGGAGGGGTGGCGGGGGCACCGACGGCGGCAGCGCTCCAGGGGACCGCCAGCCGGCCGGCGACGGTCCCAACGCCGACCAGCCGCAGAGCTCCCCGAACGTGACCGGCGACGCTCCCGCCAGCTCGCCGGGGACAAGCGGTCCCGCACCCATCTCCGGCGGGGGAGGGACCGGCTCGACGCCGCCCACGCCCGCCCCCAACCTGCCCTCCGATCCCGTCGGGCTCCCTCAGCTACCCCTCCCAGAGACGCCGATCGATCCGCCGCAAGGTCTCGATCCCGTCCTCGACGACGTCGCCAAGGCGCTCGAGTCGCTGCCGACCGAGCAGCTGACCGCGCCGCTCACGCGACTGCCTTAGTCGTGTCAGATCGGAGCCCGTGGTCCCTACTCGCCCTTGGTTCTCAGTGCTATTCAGCCGTTTGCTGGGCCAGATAGCCGTTTCCGAGTCCCAGAATCCCTCGCTCGGAGGACGAATGGAACATTGACTGGACTCTGCCCCAGTCAATGTTCCACTCGTCCTCCGAAGGCCCCCAAGTCCAGGAGCGCTGCCATCGGCCATCCGTGGAATGCGGCGTGGTGGCGCAGGGCGGCGTGGAGGTGGACGGGGGCCCTCGAGCGCGCCTCGGCCGGCGCCGCGAAACTTCGAGGCCTCTACCGTGTCTGCGGTGAACGTGGCCTCTCCGCTCCTAGCGGCCGCGGTCGTCGTTGCGCTCGCCCTCACGTCTGGACTTGGCGCGGACGCCGCGTCCGCCCAAACGGCGCCCCGCCCGAACGTCGTCGTGATCATGACCGACGACCAGACGGTCGACGACCTGAGCGTGATGCCCGCGACGCGCCGCGCGCTCGCTGTCCGCGGCGTCAACTTCCTCAACTCGACGGCCTCCTATCCGGTCTGCTGTCCGTCGCGCGCGACCTTCCTCACCGGCCGCTATGCGCACAACCACGGCGTGATGGGCCTCTACCTGCCGACCGGCGGCTACGGCCGCTTCAACGACTACGACGCCCTGCCGGTCTGGCTCCAGCGGGCCGGCTACCGGACGGCCCACATCGGCAAGTTCATGAACGGCTACGGCAGCGACCGCCCCGCGGTCGTCCCGCCCGGCTGGAGCGAGTGGTACGCCTCGGTCGACCCGGCGACGTACCGGATGTGGAACTACACGCTCAACCAGAACGGCCGCCTGGTGACCTACGGCGACGCGGCGGACGAGAGCCCCTGGAACTACCAGACCGACGTCCTGCGCAATCTCGCGCTCGACGTGATCCGTCGCGGCAGCGGCTCCGGCCAGCCGTTCTTCCTCTCGCTCGCGCTGCTCGCACCCCACTACGAGGAGGCCGGCATCCGCGGGCGCACCGGCGTGACCGTGAGGTCCGCGCCGCGCCATCGCGGTCGCTTCGCCGCGCTGCCGCTGCCCCGTCCGCGCGGGTTCAACGAGCTCGACCGCTCCGACAAGCCGAAGTTCATGCGCGCCTTCCGGCCGCTCGACGCGACGGCGATCGCGCGCATCACCGCCGAGTTTCGCGCGCGGCGCGAGTCGCTGCTCGCCGTCGACGAGGCGGTCGCCGCGATCGTCCGCGAGCTGCGCGCCCAGGGCACGCTGTCGAACACCTACGTGCTGTTCACCTCGGACAACGGCTACTTCCAGGGCGAGCACGCCGTGCCGACGGGCAAGATGCTGCCCTACGAGCCGTCGACTCGGGTGCCGCTGCTGATGCGCGGCCCCGGCATCCGCGGGCGCTCGGCGAGCCTCGAGCCGGTGTCGAACATCGACCTCGCGCCGACGATCCTCGAGATCGCCGGCGCCAATGCCAGCGGCGGCGCGCCGATCGACGGCCGCTCGCTGCTGAAGTTCGCCCGCCAGCCGCGGCTGCGCTCGGACCGCATGATCCTGCACGAGACCGGCGGGCTGCGCGCGACGTCGCTGCAGCCGGAGGAGGACGGCGGCCCGATCCCGCTGCGCACGACGCGGACCTACCGCGCCGTGCGCAACGACCGCTGGCTCTACGTCGTCTACCGCAGCGGCGAGCGCGAGCTCTACGACATGGAGCGCGATCCGTTCCAGCTCCACTCGCGCCACAGGGACCCGCGCTACGCCGCAACCCGCCGCGTCCTGAGGGCCGAGCTCGACCGTCTCTCGACCTGCCGCGGACGCGCCTGCCGACTGCCCGCCCAGCCGGTGCCGGACCCGTTCGAGCGCTAGGCGCGGGTGTCGCTCACCACGAGCGAGCCGTCTGACGCCACCGACATCTGAACCCTGCCCTCGACCAGTGCGCGCAGCTCCTCGCCGACGAGCTCGCGCCGCCAGCCGTGCAGGGCGCGGATGCCGTCGCCGTCCTCGCCGCGCCGCACGGCGGCGACCAGTGCTCCCAGCTCGGACTGGGTGGCGATCAGCTCGGTGGCGACCTTGCTCTCGCGGGCGCGGTGGCGCAGCAGCGCCTGCGCGAGCGACACCACCGGCGCGTCGGACGCCTCGCGCGCAGGGCCGGCCGGCGGGCCGGGAAGCGAGTCGTCGTCTCCCGCCGCGGCGAGCACGTTCAGCACCTCGCGCGCGCGGCGGTGCAGCGTCTGCTGCGGGAGGCCGCGGATCTGCTCGAGGCCGTGCTTGTCGGTCGGCCGGCGGCGGGCGAGCTGGACGAGCGCCTGGTCCGGGATCAGGTGGGACGGTGGACGGTCGGCGTCGCGCGCGGCGGCCTCGCGCCACTCGCACAGCTTGCGCGCGGCGGCGCGCGACCTGCCGTCGAGGCGGCGCAGGTTCGGCAGCCGCTCGTAGGCCCGCTGAGGACTGCGCTCGTCGGTCGACTGCTCGACCTGGCGGCACTCCTCGCGCGCCCACTCGAGCCGCCCGATCTCGGTCAGCTCGCGCGAGATCGTGTCCGCTAGGGCGAGCAGGCAGCGGGCGTCGTCGGCGGCGTAGGAGAGCTGGCGCTCGGTGAGCGGCCGCTTGTCCCAGCGCGTGAAGCCCTCGCCGCCGCGCAGCTGGACGCCGAGTATCCGCCGCGCGAGCGACTCGTAGCCCTCCTGATGGCCCATGCCGAGGAACCCGGCGGCGACCTGTGTGTCGAAGACGTTCGTCACGTCGGCCCCCCAGGTCCGGCGCAGGATCGCCACGTCCTGGCGACCGGCGTGGACGAGGACTTCGATCTCAGGGTCGGCGAGCGCGCCGGCCAGCGGGGCGGGGTCGAACGGCTGAGCGTCGTCGAGCGGGTCGAGCACCTCGGTGCGAACGCCGTCGGGCTGAGCCGGATCGGGCACCGCCACCTGGACCAGGCAGAGCAGCGCCTGGTAGCGGCGCTCGGAGACGAACTCGGTGTCGATCGCGAGCTGGCCGTGCTCGGCGGCGAGACGGGCGAGGTCCTGTGCGGCGTCGGACATCGGAGGGCCACTATGACTGGCTCGGCCGTCCCGTGGGTGGTTTTGGGGCCCAGAACCTCTCGCTCCGAGAACGAGTGGAACATTGACCGGGCTCTGCCCCGGTCAATGTTCCACTCGTTTGTCAGAGGGCCCCACGGCGACTTCCCGCGGCCGGCGATGGCGGGCTATCGGCGGCTTCTGAGCCGCCTGCGGGCGCCGCGGACGATGCGGTGAGCGGCCGATTGGAGAGCGAACGACGTCAGGTCCGCGAGGACGCTCCAGAGGTGACCGAGTGGGCCGGTCACGGCCCAGGCCGCTAGGCGCTCGGGCCGGCCTCGCCGCAACGGAGGAGGGGAGCCGGTCACGGACGGGCCACGCTATCGTCCCGCGCCCTCCGATGAGCTCCGTGAAGACGACAACCACGGACCTCGGCGACTCGCGCGTGCGTGTCGAGGCCGAGGTCCCGGCCGACGCCGTCGAGCAGGCCGTCGCGTCCGCCGCGGAGGCGATCGGCCGCGAGATGAGGATTCCCGGGTTCCGCAAGGGCAAGGTGCCGGCGGAGGTCGTGGTGCGTCAGGTCGGCCGCCCCGCCGTGCTCGACCAGGCCGTCCGCCAGGGCCTGCCCGAGTGGTACGAGCAGGCGGTCGGCGAGGCGGGCGTCGTCACCGTCGGCGATCCAGAGCTCGACGTCTCGGACCTGCCGGAGAAGGGCGCGCCGCTGGAGTTCAGCTTCGAGGTCGGCGTCCGGCCGCGCGCCAAGCTCGGCGACTGGCGCGGAGTCGAGGTGGTCCGCGCGGAGCCGGTCGCCACCGACGAGGAGGTGGAGGCCGAGCTCGACCGCATCCGCGAGTCGCTCGCCTCGCTCGAGACGGTCGAGCGCCCGGCCGCCGGCGGCGACTACACGGTGATCGACTTCACCGGATCGATCGACGGGGAGCCGTTCGAGGGCGGGGAGGCGCGCGGCTTCCCGCTCGAGCTCGGCTCCGGCCGCCTGCTCGAGGGGTTCGAGGAGCAGCTCGAGGGCGCGGCCGCGGGCGACGAGCGCGAGGTCCGCGTGACCTTCCCGGACGACTACCAGGCCGAGCACCTCGCCGGCAAGGACGCCTCCTTCGCGGTGACCGTCAAGGAGGTCAAGGAGAAGCGGATGCCCGAGCTCGACGACGAGCTCGCCGTCGAGGCCGGCGGCTACGACACGCTCGAAGAGCTGCGCGAGGAGATCTCCAACCGGATCCGCGAGGCGAAGGAGAGCACCCTCGAGCGCGACTTCCGCGAGGCCGCGGTCGACGCCGTCGCGGAGACGGCGACGATCGACGTGCCGAAGGACCTCGTCCACGCGAAGGCGCACGACATGTGGCACGCCACCACCCGCCGCCTCCAGCAGCAGGGGCTCGACCCGGCGCAGTACCTGCAGCTCGTCAACAAGACGTCGGAGGAGCTGATCGTCGAGTCCGAGCCCGACGCCGAGCGTGCCCTGCGCCGCGAGGCGGTGCTCGCGGCGATCGTCGAGGACGAGGGCATCGAGGTCGGCGACGAGGAGCTGCTCGAGGTCCTGCGCGAGGCGTCGACGGACCCGGGCAAGGCGCCTCCGAGCGACAAGGCGCTCCAGCGCTCGCTGAGGAAGGCGCGCGCCCGCGGGAGCGACGGTGCGCTGCGCGAGGACGTCGCGATGCGCAAGGCGGTCGACGTGATCGCCGAGTCCGTCAAGCCGATCCCCGCGCCCTGACCCGGCGAGGCGCCGGAAACCCGTTGCTAGACTCGGGCCGTCGCCGCCTCCGGCCGCCCCTCGTGCGCGGCGCGGAAGAGGATTCCCGCCGAGCACACGAAACAGAGCGAGAGCAATGAGCCCACTGGTACCGATGGTCGTCGAGCAGACCTCTCGCGGAGAGCGCGCGTTCGACATCTACTCCCGCCTGCTGAACGAGCGCATCGTCTTCCTCGGCACGCCCGTCACCGACGAGATCGCGAACCTGATCGTGGCGCAGCTCCTGCACCTGCAGTCCGAGGATCCCGACAAGGACATCTCGCTGTACATCAACTCGCCGGGCGGATCGGTCTACGCGGGGCTCGCGATCTACGACACGATGCAGTACATCAAGCCCGACGTGCAGACGATCTGCGTCGGGATCGCGATGTCGATGGGCGCGCTCCTGCTGTCCGGCGGGGCGCCGGGCAAGCGCATGAGCCTGCCGAACGCGAAGATCCTGATCCATCAGGTCTCGTCCAGCTTCCAGGGCCAGGCGAGCGACATCGAGATCCACGCCAAGGAGATCATCGACACGCGCAAGCGGCTCGACGAGATCCTGGCCGAGCACACCGGTCAGCCGCTCGAGAAGGTCTCGCGCGACACCGAGCGCGACTACTTCATGACCGCGGAAGAGGCGAAGGAGTACAACCTCATCGACAAGGTGATCGAGCCCGTCAGGTAGCTCGGGCTCGGCCGTCTGGCTGAGAGGGAGGAAGCAGCGACATGGCACGGCCGACAGACTCCAACGAGCAGCTTCTCTGCAGCTTCTGCGGCAAGTCGCAACGGCAGGTCAAGAAGCTGATCGCCGGGCCGGGCGTCTACATCTGCGACGAGTGCATCGATCTCTGCAACGAGATCATCGACGAGGAGCTGACCGGCACCTCGACCTTCGACCTCGAGAACCTGCCCAAGCCGATGGAGATCAACTCCGTCCTGCAGGAGTACGTCGTCGGCCAGGACCCGGCGAAGCGCGCGCTCAGCGTGGCGGTCTACAACCACTACAAGCGCGTCCAGATGATGCAGTCCGAGAACGAGCAGGACCTCGAGCTGCAGAAGTCCAACATCCTGCTGCTCGGCCCGACCGGCTGCGGCAAGACGCTGCTCGCCCAGACGCTCGCGAAGATCCTCAACGTCCCGTTCGCGATCGCCGACGCGACGGCGCTGACCGAGGCCGGCTACGTCGGCGAGGACGTCGAGAACATCCTGCTGAAGCTGATCCAGGCCGCCGACTTCGACGTCAAGAAGGCCGAGACCGGGATCATCTACATCGACGAGGTCGACAAGATCGCGCGCAAGGCGGACAACCCGTCGATCACGCGCGACGTGTCGGGCGAGGGCGTCCAGCAGGCGCTGCTGAAGATCCTCGAGGGAACGGTCGCGTCGGTGCCGCCGCAGGGCGGGCGCAAGCACCCGCACCAGGAGTTCCTGACGATCGACACGACGAACATCCTCTTCATCTGCGGCGGGGCGTTCGCCAACCTCGACAAGGTGATCGACCGCCGGATCGGCCAGAAGGGTGTCGGCTTCGGCGCCGAGGTCAGCTCGAAGCACGACCGCGACGCCGGCGACGCCTTCGAGCAGGTGCTGCCCGAGGACCTCGTCGAGTACGGCCTGATCCCCGAGTTCATCGGCCGCCTGCCGGTGATCTCGGTGATCCACCAGCTCTCGCGCGACGATCTCGTGACGATCCTCACCGAGCCGCGCAGCGCGCTCGTCAAGCAGTTCCAGCGCTTCTTCGAGTTCGACGGGATCGAGCTGGTCTTCGCCGAGGAGTCGCTGGCGTCGATCGCCAACAAGGCGCTCGACCGCGAGACCGGCGCCCGCGGGCTGCGGTCGATCCTCGAGGAGACGCTGCTCGACGTGCAGTTCGAGCTGCCGTCGCGGCGCGACGTCAAGAAGTGCGTGGTCACCAAGGAGACGATCGAGAAGGGCCTCAGCCCGACGCTCGTCACCGAGGCCGCGAAGGACGAGCCTGCCGAGCAGGCCGCCGAGTCCGCCTGAGCGGATGAAGCAGCTCGCCGAGGGGGTCTGGCAGCTCTCGGGCGCGCTGCCGTTCCCGAACGCGATCAACACCTACCTCGTCGGCGACGTGCTGGTCGACGGCGGAGCGAGCTTCGACCGCAAGAAGATCCTGCGCCAGCTCCACGGCCGCGACGTCAAGGCGCACGCGCTGACCCACGCTCACGCCGACCACCAGGGCGCCAGCCGCCTGGTCTGCGAGACGCTCGGCATCCCGTTCTGGGTCGGCGAGCTCGACGTGCCGGCGGCGGAGGACCCGCGGCTGATCCTCGAGCGCCAGCCCGACCACGCGATCAACAAGGTCTTCTTCCGGCTGATGGCCGGGCCCGGGCACCCGGTCGACCGCGCGCTGAGGGAGGGCGACGAGGTGGCGGGCTTCCAGGTCCTCGACGTGCCGGGCCACTCGGCCGGCCACATCGCGCTGTGGCGCGAGTCCGACCGCGTCCTGATCCTCGGCGACGTGCTCGCCAACATGGACACGACGACGGGGATCCCGAGCCTGCGCGAGCCGAAGCGCTACTTCACGCCGGACCCGGCGACGAACCGCCGCTCGGCCAAGCGCCTCGGGCCGCTCGAGCCGTCGCTGGTCCTCTTCGGCCACGGCGCGCCGCTGCGCGACACGCGCAAGTTCGTCGACTTCTGCGCGCGGCTCGACGGCTGACGCCGGGCTGGCAGACTCCCGTGCTGTGCCGGACGATCGTCTGAAGGTCCTCGAGGAGCGCACCCGCTACCAGCCGGGCGACGTCGAGCCGCGCGTCTTCGAGCGCTGGGAGCGCTCGGGCGTCTTCCACCCCGATCCGGAGGACGGCGCCACCGAGAGCTTCTCGATCCCCGTCCCGCCGCCGAACGTGACCGGCGTGCTCCACATGGGGCACGCGCTCAACGGGTCGATCCAGGACGCGCTCGTCAGGCTCGCCCGGATGCGCGGCAAGCGGACGAAGTGGGTCTTCGGGACCGACCACGCCGGCATCGCGACCCAGGTGAAGGTCGAGCAGGCGCTCGCCGCCGAGGGCACGACGAAGGAGGAGATCGGCCGCGAGGCGTTCGTCGAGCGCGTCTGGGAGTGGCGCCGCGACCACGGCTCCCAGATCACCGAGCAGTTCAAGCGGCTCGGCGCCTCGCTCGACTACGACGACGAGCGCTTCACGATGGACGAGGCCTACGCCCGCGCGGTCCAGCGGGTCTTCGTCGCCCTCTACGAGAAAGGCCTGATCTACCGCGACAACTACATGGTCAACTGGGACCCGGGCACGCGCTCGGCGATCTCCGACCTCGAGGTCGAGCAGCGCGAGATGCAGGACACCCTCTACATGATCGACTACCCGCTGGCGTCGGGCTCGGGGTCGCTGACGGTCGCGACGGTCCGCCCCGAGACGATGCTCGCCGACACGGCGATCGCCGTGAACCCGGACGACGAGCGCTACACACGGCTGATCGGCGAGACGGCGATCCTGCCGCTGGTCGGGCGGCGGCTGCCGATCGTCGCCGACGAGCACGTCAAGACCGACTTTGGCACCGGGGCGCTGAAGATCACGCCGGGCCACGACCCCAACGACTTCGAGATCGGGCGCAAGCACGGGCTCGAGGAGGTCTCGGTGATCGGCGAGGACGGCCGCATGACCGAGGCGGCGGGCGAGCGCTTCGCCGGGCTCAGCGCCGACGACGCGCAGCGCGCGGTCGTCGCCGCCCTGCGTGCCGAGGGGCTGCTCAGCGGGACCCAGCCCTACGTCCACGACGTGCCGCACTCGCACCGCTCGGGCAGGCGGATCGAGCCGCTGATCTCGCTGCAGTGGTTCTGCGACATGGAGAGGCTCGCCGGGCCGGCGATCGCGGCGGTCGAGGACGGGCGGCTGCGCTTTCACCCGGAGAAGCCGTGGACGGGCGTCTACCTGAGCTGGCTGCAGGGCATCCGCCCGTGGTGCGTGTCGCGCCAGCTCTGGTGGGGCCACCAGCTCCCGGTCTGGTACCGCGGCGAGGAGACCCATGTCGGCGCGGAGCCGCCGTCCGGCGACGGCTGGACGCGCGATCCGGACGTCCTCGACACGTGGTTCTCGTCCGCCCTGTGGCCGTTCGCGACGCTCGGCTGGCCGGAGCAGACGCCGGAGCTGCGCGCCTTCTACCCGACCGACGTGCTCTCGACGGCGCGCGACATCATCTTCCTCTGGGTTGCCCGGATGGTGATGTTCGGCGTCGAGTTCACCGGCGAGCTCCCGTTCGCCGACGTGCCGATCCACTCGGTGATCCAGGCGCCGGACGGCCGGCGGATGTCGAAGTCGCTGGGCACCGGGATCGACCCGCTCGAGCTGATCGACGGCGGTCCGCGCCCGCCCGTCTACGCGGAGGGCGGCGAGTTCCCCGCCTACGGCGCCGACGCGCTTCGCTTCGGCCTGCTGGCCTCGTCGTCGTCGCAGGACGTGCGCTTCAACGAGGAGCGGGTCAAGCAGGGGCGCGACCTCGCGAACAAGCTCTGGAACGCCTCGCGCCTGATCCTGCTCGGCGTGCAGGAGGGGGTCGCGGCCTCGCCGGACCGCGCCGAGGCGCCGGAGGACCGCTGGATCCTCTCGCGCCTGGAGCGGATCACCGAGCGCACGGCGGCGGCGCTCGACCGCTTCGAGCTCTCCGTCGCCGCGCTCGAGCTCTACGAGTTCTTCTGGTCCGAGCTGTGCGACTGGTACCTGGAGATGGCGAAGCCCCGCCTCTACGACGAGCGGAGCGACCGCACGGCGGTCTCGGCGACGCTGCTGTTCGCGCTCGAGCGCACGCTGCTGCTACTGCACCCGATCATGCCCCACGTCACGGAGGAGATCTGGTCGTTCCTCCCGACCGACGGCGACGCCGACCGCGGGATGCTGATCGTCGCGGAGTGGCCGCTGCCCGAGCCGTCGCGGATCGACCAGGGGGCAGAGGAGCTGCTCGAGCGCGCGGTCGCCGCCGTCACGGAGCTGCGCCGCTACCGCGACGAGGCGGGCGTCAAGCCGTCCGCGGTGCTGCCGGCGCGCTTCGCCGCCGACGGCTACGACGGCACGGTCGCGCAGGTGGCGCGGCTCGCGCGGCTGGAGCTGCGCGAGGACGGCGGCGACCCCGCAGCCGAGATCCCGGTCCCCGGCGGCGCCGTGCAGCTGCTGGCGACCGACGCGTTCGACCCGGACGCGGCGGCGGCCCGCCTCGCGGAGCGGCGCGAGAAGCTCGCCAAGGAGATCGAGCGGCTTGAGGGCAAGCTGGCCAACGAGCGATTCGTCGAGCGCGCCCCGGCCGACGTCGTCCAGGCAGAGCGCGACAAGCTCGCCGCCTACCGGGCGGACGTCGAACGCCTCGGCTGACCCGATGGCCTGGACCGAGCGCGAGGCCGAGGACCACCTGCTCGGACTGGAGCTGTTCGGCATGCGGTTCGGGCTCGACCGCATGCACCGCCTGACGACGGCGCTCGGGATGCCGCAACGCCGCTTCGCCCAGCTGCACGTGGTCGGCTCCAACGGCAAGTCCTCGACGGTCCGCTTCGTGGCCGCGATCCTCGAGCGTCACGGGTTGCGGACCGGGAGCTACACCTCGCCGCACCTGGCGCGGTTTCGCGAGCGGATCGAGGTCGGCGAGCAGCCGGTGCGGCCGGAGCGCTTCGCCGCGGCGGTCGAGCGCGCCGCGCGCGCGGCGCAGCTCGTCGAGCGGGCGGCCGCCGAGGGCGACGACCCGGTGACCCAGTTCGAGCTCCTGACCGCGGCGGCGTTCCACGAGCTAGCCGCGCGCGACGTCGAGGTCGCGGTGATCGAGGCGGGGCTCGGCGGCCGCTACGACGCGACCAACGTGATCCCCTCGCGCGTGCAGGTGCTGACCGGGGTCGGGCTCGAGCACACGCGCTGGCTCGGGCCGACGGTCGCCGACATCGCCGCGGAGAAGCTCGCGGTCGTGCGCGACCACGCGACGCTCGTCGTGGCGCCGGACCTCGATCCGCAGGCGCGCGCCGTCGCGGAGCGGGTCGTCGCCGAGCGCCACGCGCGGCTCGTGCGGGCGCCGGCGGATACCGAGCTCGCCCTGCGCGCCCCGGGCAGCTTCCAGCGGCGCAACTTCGCGCTCGCTCGCGCCGCCGCCGAGGCGTTCCTGGGACGGCCGCTCGACGAGGGCGCGGTCGCTCGCGCCGCGGCCGAGACCCGCGTCCCGGGGCGGCTCGACGTCGTCGCCGAGCGCCCGCTCACGATCCACGACGGCGCGCACAACCCGGCCGGCGCCGCCGCGCTGGCGGCCACGCTCCCCGAGCTCGTCGCCGGTCGCTCGCCGCTCGTGCTGGTGCTGAGCGTCCTCGACGACAAGGACGCCGCCGAGATGCTCGGCCACCTGCTGCCGCTCGCCGATCGGCTGGTGCTGACCCACTGCTCGAACCCGCGTGCGCTGTCGCCGGGGACGCTGGCGACGCTCGCCTCGCGGTCCGGTGGGCCGCTGCCCGAGACGGTGCCCGACCCGCAGGCCGCCCTCGGGCGCGCTCGCGAGCTCGCCGGCCCGGCGGGGGCCGTGCTGGCCACCGGCTCGATCTACCTGATCGCCGACCTCGTGCGCGAGCGGGGCGACGTCCGGCGCTCGCGGCTATAGCGCCCGCACGCCGCGCGGACGCCGAGCTCGGCGGCGTGGGAGGATTCGCGCAGCGATGGATCGGAGGGACGGCCCCAGCTTCGGCGCGATGATCGCCCTCGTCGCCGTGGTGGTGGCGACGGTGATCCTCGTCTTCTTCGGCGTCGGCTACGGAATCGGCCGGATCTTCCTCTAGGCTGCCCGGCACCCATGGCGCCCCTGGCGATATTCGGCATCACGAGCGACGGGCTGAACCTCGCCGTCAGCCTGATGCTGCTGTTCCTCGTCGTCCTCTGGCTCGCGCTCGTGTACTGGACCCACGCCGACGCCAAGCGCCGGATCGCCGACCCGATGCTGGTCACGTGCGCGACGGTCGCCGCGCTGTTCCCGTTCGTCGGGACGATCGTCTACATGGTCGTCCGGCCGCCCGAGTACCTCGAGGACGTCCACGAGCGCGAGCTCGAGATAGCCGCCGCCGAGGCGCGTCTCGCAGTCGCCCACGAGCACGCCTGCCCCTACTGCGAGTTCCCCGTCGAGCGCTCCTTCCTGCGCTGTCCGAGCTGCCTGCGCCGGCTCAAGGAGCCGTGCGGGACCTGCGCCAAGCCGCTCGACCCGCGCTGGAGGATCTGCCCCTACTGCGAGGCCGAGGTGCCTGAGAAGGCGCCCCAGCCACGCCGCCGCGGCGGCCGTGGGCGCGAGCGACCGCCGGCGACCGGCGAGGCCCAGCCGCGCCCGCCCAAGCGGGCCGCCGTCAAGGCCGAGCAGCGACCGGCGACCAACGCCGGCGCCCGTGAGCAGTCTGAGCCGCGCCGCGAGCGCGGCACACCCGCGGAGCCGCGCCCGCAGGTCGAGCGCCCCAGCGGCCCGCCCACCCGCCCGTAACCTCAAACGAAGGAGCAGCAAGTGGACAGGACCCTGATCCTGGTCAAGCCGGACGCGTTCGAGCGCAGCCTCACCGGCGAGGTGATCGCCCGCTTCGAGCGCAAGGGGCTGAGGATCGCCGCGTTGAAGCTGACGACCGTCTCGCGCGAGCTGGCCGAGCGCCACTACGCCGAGCACAGCGAGCGGCCGTTCTTCGGCGAGCTCGTCGACTTCATCACCGGCGGCCCGCTCGTCGCGCTCGTCCTCGAGGGCCACGAGGCGGTCAAGGCCGCGCGCCAGCTGATCGGCGCCACCAACCCGATCGAGGCGGCCCCGGGCTCGATCCGCGGCGACCTCGGCCTCGAGGTCCAGACCAACCTGGTGCACGGCTCCGACTCGGCCGAGTCTGCCGCGCGCGAGATCGAGATCTTCTTCCCGGAGCTCGGTTAAGTCGTTGACGGGCGCTCGGCTCGTCCTCGCTTCGGGATCGCCCCAGCGGCGGGCGATCCTCGAGCAGATCGGCGTCGACTTCGAGGTCGTGGTGCCGGAGGTCGAGGAGCTGGGCGAGGGCGAGCCGCGGGCGGTCGTGGTGCAGAACGCGCTGCGCAAGGCGCGCGCGGTCCCCGGGTCGCTCGTTCTCGGCGCCGACACGACGGTCGCGCTCGACGGGCGGATCTACGGCAAGCCGCGCGACGCGGCCGAGGCAGAGCATTTCCTCGCCGCCCTCTCAGGCCGCGTGCACGAGGTCTGGTCCGGCGTCGTGCTGATCGAGGACGGCGCCGAGCACAGCGCCGCCGCCTGCACGAGCGTGCGCTTCCGGGAGCTCGACGGCCCGACGCGGCGCTGGTACCGCGACAGCGGGGAGTGGCGCGGGCGGGCCGGCGGATACGCCATCCAGGGCAGGGGCGCGGCGCTCGTCGAGCGGATCGAGGGCGACTACCTCAACGTGGTCGGCCTGCCGCTGGCCAGCCTGCTCGAATTGAAGCCTTCCTTGCCGCTTCTCCACCGCTAGCGGCGCAGGCCGTATCCTCCGTCGTTCCTCCAATGGGCATCTTCTCCTATCTGACAGGAATGGGCGGCCGCGACATGGCCGTCGACCTCGGAACCGCCAACACGCTCGTCTACGTGCGCGGACGCGGGATCGTGCTCTCCGAGCCGTCCGTGGTCGCGATCGACTCGCGCACCGCCGAGGTGCACGCCGTCGGCATCGAGGCCAAGCGGATGCTCGGCCGCACGCCGGGGACGATCCAGGCGATTCGGCCGCTGAAGGACGGCGTCATCGCCGACTTCGACGTCACCGAGCAGATGCTGCGCCACTTCATCCAAAAGGTCCACCAGAACCGCTGGGCGCATCCGCGCGTCGTCGTCTGCGTTCCGTCCGGCGTGACCGGGGTCGAGAAGCGCGCGGTCGAGGAGGCCTGCCTGTCAGCCGGCGCGCGCCAGGCGTACCTGATCGAGGAGCCGATGGCAGCGGCGATCGGCGCCGGCCTGCCGGTCGGCGAGCCGACCGGCAACATGGTCGTCGACATCGGCGGCGGCACCAGCGAGGTCGCGGTGATCTCGCTCGGCGGCATCGTCGTGTCGCAGTCGATCCGCATCGGCGGCGACGAGCTCGACGAGGCGATCATCAACTACGTCAAGCGCGAGTACAAGCTGATGATCGGGCAGCAGACCTCGGAGGAGGTCAAGCTCGAGATCGGCTCGGCGTTCCCGCTGCCCGAGGAGATGCAGGCGGAGATCCGCGGCCGCGACCTCGTCTCCGGACTGCCGAAGACGATCGTGCTTACGAGCGAGGAGGTCCGCCTCGCGCTCGAGGAGCCGCTGCAGGCGATCATCGACGCGGTCAAGGAGACGCTCGACCGCACGCCGCCCGAGCTGGCCTCGGACATCATGGATCGTGGCATCATGCTCGCCGGTGGCGGTGCGCTGCTCCAGGGGCTCGACGAGCGCCTGCGCGACGAGACCCAGATGCCGGCGCACCTCGCCGAGTCGCCGCTGACCTGCGTGGCGGTCGGCTCGGGTCGGAGCCTCGAGGAGTTCGAGGCCATCCACCGCAGCAACAAGAATTCCCGCAACGGTCGGCGCCGCTAGACACGGCGCCGGAGGAGTCCGGACGTGTTCGACAGCAAGGTGATCCGTCGCCGCAGGGCGGCGCTGGCGATCTTCGTCGCGCTGTCGCTCGGCATGCTCACCGCCTACTTCGGCGAGTCCGGGGGAGGCGTGCTCCACACCTTCCAGCGCGGCGCGCAGGAGGCGTTCGCGCCGCTCGAGACGGGGGCGAGCCGGGCGCTGAAGCCGGTCCGCGACCTGTTCGGCTGGTTCGGCGACACGCTCGACGCGAAGGGCGAGAACGACGACCTGCGCGCCGAGGTCGCCGAGCTGCGCGAGCAGGTCGCCGCCGCGCAGACCGCTCGCCACGACGCGCGCGAGCTGCGCGGCCTCGTCGGGCTCTCCGAGTTCGAGGGCTTCCCGCAGGGCACCGAGCCGGTCGCGGCGCGGGTGATCCTGCGCTCGCCGACGGTCTGGTACTCGAGCGTCAAGATCGACAAGGGATCCGGCGACGGCCTGCGCGAGGACCAGCCGGTGATCGCCTCCGGCGGTCTCGTCGGCAAGCTGACGAACGTGACCGGCGGCACCGCGGAGGTCACGCTGATCACCGACGCGTCGAGCGGCGTCGCCGGCCAGGTGATGCCGAACGGCGCGACCGGGGTCGTCCACCCGGTCGTCGGCGATCCCGACGACCTGCTGCTCGACTACATACCGAAGGGCCGCCGGGTCACCGAGGGGACGATCGTCGTCACCAGCGGCTTCCGCTCGACGCGCGTCGAGTCGCTGTTCCCGCGCGGCATCCCGATCGGCCGCGTGACCCGCGTCGATCCCGACGAGGTCGAGCAGTTCCAGCGCGTGCACATCGAGCCGCTCGCCGACGTCCGTGGCATCGACTACGTGCAGGTCCTCACCGAGCGCGGCTCCGGAGTCGCCGCTCAGGCCGGGGCGGCGCCGCAGTGACCGCGACGCCGGGAACCTACGTGCGCTGCTTCGCGCTCGCGCTCGCCGTCGTGATCCTCCAGGTCTCCGGGCTCGGGTCGGGTCGTGTCCTCGGCGGCTACGCCGACCTCGTCCCGCTCGTCGTGGCGGCGGTCGCGATCTACGCCGGAGCGGTCCCGGGCGCGGCGATGGGCTTCGGCGTCGGGTTGCTGCTCGACCTGCTGGTCGGCCAGACGATGGGCGTCTCCTCGCTCGTGCTGACCGCCGTCGGCTACGGCGTCGGTCGCTACCGCGACGTGCGCGATCCCGCGCACGGCCTGATGCCGATTCCGGTCGGGGCCGCCGCTACCTTCGCCTGGGTGCTCTCGTTCGCCGCCGTGTCCTTCATGCTCGACGTCGGCGCGTCGGTCAGCGCCGTCGTCTTCCGTGAGATGGTCGCGACGACGCTGCTCGGCGCGATCCTCGCGATTCCCGTCTTCGCCGTCTGTCGCAGGGTGCTGCGCCCGGTGCTGCTCGTCGACCCGATCGACATGCGCCGCCGCCGCCGCGGCCCGCGCGAGACGGGGCCGATCGGCCTGCGCGGCCTGGAGGTCTGAGCGTGTATCTCGACCCGGGCAGCGGCCGTCCGTCCCTGACGCCGCAGCTGGCGGTGCGCGTGGCGATGCTCGGCGGGATCGCGCTGCTGGCGTTCGCGCTGATCTTCTTCCGCCTCTGGTACCTGCAGGTGCTGTCCGGCGACAGCTACCGCGCCGAGGCCAACGACAACCGCGTCCGCGCGATCAAGGTGCAGGCGCCGCGCGGCGAGATCGTCGATCGCGAGGGCCGCGTGCTCGTCGAGAACCGGGTCGGGCTCGCGGTCAAGGTCTCGCCGAAGCAGCTGCCGTCGTCCGAGGCCGAGCGCCGCGACGTCTACCGGCGGCTCGGAGGGGTGCTGGGGATGCCCGCCCGCCGCATCGAGCGCCGTGTCGAGAAGCAGCTGAAGGCGGTTCCGTACTCGGCGGCGACCGTCAAGCAGGACGTCGGCCAGGACGTCGTCGCCTACCTGCTCGAGCACCAGAGCGACTTCCCGGGCGTCACCCCGGAGCGTGTCTTCCTGCGCCAGTACCCGCAGGGCCAGACCGGGGCGCACCTGTTCGGCTACACCGGCGAGGTCAGCCCGAAGGAGCTGAAGAGCGGCCGCTACACCGAGGTCGAGCCGGGCGACCGCGTCGGCAAGCAGGGCATCGAGGCGCAGTACGACCGCTTCCTGCGTGGCAGGAACGGCGCGACGCGGGTTCAGGTCGACGCGCTGGGCGTGCTTCGCGGCGACCCGCTCGCGGCGCGCCAGCCCCAGCAGGGCCGGCAGCTGCGCCTGGCGCTCGACCTCGAGGTTCAGGAGTCGGGCCAGGCGGCGCTTGCCGGCCGGGCGGGCGCGTTCGTCGCGATGAACGTCCACGACGGCGAGGTGCTCGCGCTCGGCAGCGGGCCGTCGTTCGACCCGAACTTCTTCTCGCGTCCGTTCACCACGAGCGCCTACGCGCGGCTCAGCTCGGAGGAGGCCGGCAAGCCGCTGTTCAACCGCGCGATCCAGGGCGGCTACCCGACCGGCTCCACGTTCAAGCTGATCACCGCGGTGGCGGCGCTCGAGGGCGGGCTGATCACCCCCGAGGAGGTGATCTACGACGGCGGCGCGATCAAGGTCGGGGCGCAGGAGTTCGAGAACGCCGGCCGGGCCGCGCACGGGCCGGTCGCCCTGCGGCAGGCGCTGTCGGTCTCCAGCGACGTCTACTTCTACCTGCTGGGCCAGGAGGCCGACGCGGCGGGCGACGGGCTGCTGATCCAGCGCTGGGCGCGCAAGCTCGGGCTCGGCGGCAACACCGGGATCGACCTGCCCGCCGAGCAGCCGGGCCGCGTGCCGACGCCGAGCTGGCGCAACGACTGGTTCAAGCGCGGGCTGACCGACCGTCCCTGGTCGGTCGGCGACAACGTCAACCTCTCAGTGGGCCAGGGCGACCTGCTCGCTGACCCGCTCCAGATGGCGGTCGCCTACGCGACGGTCGCCAACGGCGGCACGGTCGTGAGGCCGCGCCTCGGCATGCGGATCGAGGACTCCGGCGGCCGGCCGCTCCAGGAGCTGGCGGCGTCGCCGGCGAGCAAGGTGGACATCCGGCCCGAGCACCGCCAGGCGATCCTCGACGGCCTGCGCGCCGCCGCCAGCGAGCCGGGCGGCACGTCGACGCCCGTCTTCGCCGACTTCCCGATCGAGATCGCCGGCAAGACCGGCACCGCCGAGACGTCGAGCGGCATCGACCAGTCCTGGTACATCGCGCTCGCGCCGTACCCGAACCCGCGCTACGTCGTCGCGACGACGATCGAGGGCGGCGGCTTCGGCGCCGAGACGGCGGCGCCGGCCGTGCGCCAGATCCTCGGCGAGCTCTTCGACGTCGACGACGCCGACGCGATTCCGGCCGGGACGGCCCAGGACTAGGCGATGGATAGGGTGGACGACTGATGCAGGCGACCCCCTTCGGCGCCACCGTGCGCGAGTTCCGGGATCGGTCCGGACCGCGCTTCGTCAGGATCGACCTGCTGCTGCTGCTGGCCGTGCTCGGCCTGAGCGTCTGCTCGCTCTACACCCTCGCGACCGCGACTCAGGACGACGTCGCGGGCAGCCCGAACTACTACGTCTACCGCCAGGCGGCCTACGCCGCGACCGGGATCGTCCTGATGCTGCTGATCTCGCGTCTCGACTACACGCGCCTGCGCGACTGGAAGGCGGGGATCTACACCTTCCTGATCGCGTCGATCCTCGTCGTCTTCGCCCTCGGGTCGGTCTCCAAGGGGTCGCGCCGCGCGATCGAGCTGCCGTTCTTCGAGGTCCAGACATCCGAGCTCGGCAAGGTCCTGCTCGTGCTCGCGCTTTCCGCCGTGCTCGTCGATCGCGTCCGCCAGATCGGAGATCGCGAGACGACCGGCAGGGCGATGCTGCTGGCGCTGATCCCGGCGCTGCTCGTGATCGCGCAGCCCGACCTCGGAAGCGGCCTGGTCTACGTCAGCATCGCGCTCGTCACGCTGTTCGTGGCGGGAACCAAGTGGACCCACTTCGCGGTGCTCGGAGGGCTCGCCGCGAGCGCTGCCGTGATCGTCCTGATCGTGGCGCCGGTCGCGGGCGTCGAGCTGCTCAAGCCCTACCAGACCGACCGCCTGACGTCGTTCGTCAATCCCTCCGACGACCCCTCCGGGAAGGCCTACCAGCAGCAGCAGTCGATGGTCGCCGTCGGGGCGGGAGGAAAGACCGGTCGCGGCGACGAAGCAACCCAGACGAAGCTCGACTTCCTACCCGAGCACCACACCGATTTCATCTTCTCGGTGGTCGGAGAGGAGTTCGGATTCATGGGGGCCGCGCTCGTGCTGTCCCTGTTCGCGCTACTGATTTGGCGCGGTCTGCGCATACTGACCATGTCCAAGGACCTCTTCGGCACCCTCATAGCGGCCGGAGTCCTTGCAATGCTGATGCATCAAATCTTCATCAACGTAGGCATGACCATCGGGATCATGCCCATCACCGGCGTCACGCTGCCGCTCATGAGCTATGGCGGCTCGTCGGTGCTAGTCACCTTCATCGCTCTCGGACTTCTGCAGAGCGTCCACGCGCAAGCGCGCGAGACGGCGTTCGCGAAGGGCCGGGACCTAGCCATATGAGAGGACCCATTGAAAAAGCAAGTACTTGTCACGGCCGACCGTGGCGAGACCAGAGTCGCAATCCTCGAGACGGAGGGCGCGCCCCCCGCTGAGGAGACCGCCAAGAAGGGCGGCGGAAAGCCGGCGCGGAAGCCCGACGACTGGAAGGTCGCCGAGCTCTACGTCGAGCGGCGCGGATCGCGCTCGATCGTCGGAAACGTCTACAAGGGGCGGGTCGACAACGTCCTGCCCGGGCTCGAGGCGGCGTTCGTCGACATCGGGCTCGACAAGAACGGCTTCCTGCACGCCGACGACATCGTCATGGAGGGCGTCGAGGTCGCCCGCCGCGGGCGCGGCGGGGGGAAGGGACGGCAGATCGCCGACCTGCTCAAGCCGGGCCAGGAGATCGTCGTCCAGGCGATCAAGGACCCGCTGAAGTCGAAGGGCTCGCGCCTCTCGATGCAGCTCTCGATCGCCGGTCGCTACCTCGTCTACACGCCGCAGGGCGAGGGGGTCGGCGTCTCGCGCCGGCTTGACGACAAGGAGCGCGACCGCGTTCGCAGGGAGGCGAAGGGCCTCGAGATCGGCGAGGGCGGCGTGATCGTCCGGACCGCCGCCCAGGGCGCCAAGCGCGCGGACTTCGAGCACGAGATCAAGTACCTGCACAAGCTCCACGAGGTGCTCCAGGAGCGCGCCGAGAAGGCCAAGGCGCCGGCGATGATCTTCCAGGAGGCGGACCTCTCGGTCCGCGTCGTGCGCGACATCTTCTCGAAGCAGCTCGACAAGGCGATCGTCGACGACGAGCAGCAGCACCACCGGCTCGAGTCCTTCTTCAACCGCACCGCCCCCGAGCTGTTGCCGCGGCTCGAGCTCTACAAGGACGGCAAGACGCGTCTGTTCGAGAAGTACCAGATCGACAAGGCGATCCAGTCGACGCTGCACCGCCGCGTCGACCTGCCGTCGGGCGGCTACCTGATCATCGACTACACCGAGGCGCTGACGGTCATCGACGTCAACTCCGGCTCCTTCGTCGGCCGCGGCAAGGGCGCCCGCCTCGAGGACACGATCACCAGGACCAACCTCGAGGCGGCCGAGGAGGCCGTCCGCCAGCTGCGGCTGCGCGACATCGGCGGGATCATCGTCATCGACTTCATCGACATGGCGCGGGCGCGCAACCGCGACACCGTCCTCAAGACGCTGCGCAAGTCGCTCGACGAGGACCGCACGAAGACCTACGTCGTCGAGATCTCGCCGCTCGGCCTGGTCGAGATGACGCGCCAGAACGTCACCGAGGGCGTGCGCGAGATCCTCACCAAGACGTGTCCGACGTGCGCCGGAGAGGGCGTGGTGCTCTCGGAGGAGTCGGTCTCGATCGACGCCGAGCGGCGCCTGCGCGAGCTCGCGGCCGAGCGGCCCGAGCCGGAGGCCTACCTGATCCAGCTCCACCCGCGCGTGGCGGCGCTGCTGGCCGGCGGAGTCGGCAGGCCGCTGCTCCAGGTCGAGCAGGAGACCGGCAAGCACTTCCACTTCGAGGGCTCGGAGGCGCTGCCGCTCGACCACTTCGCGGTCTCGATGGAGGGGTCGCTCAAGGAGGTCGAGGAGCGTGCGCTCCCGTTCCGCGAGGGCGAGGAGGTGCTCGTCACGATCGAGGAGCCCCACATGTACAACGAGGACGACGCCGTCGCCAAGCTCGACGGCTACGTCATCTCGGTCGCCAAGGCCGGCCGCATGATCGGCAAGAAGACGCTCGTGCGGATCGAGAAGGTCGCGCGCTCGGCGGCCTCCGCCTCGCTCGTCGAGGGCGCGGAGGTCACCGACGCCGCTCCCTCGAACGGCGCCTCGGAGCCGAAGGCGTCGGATCCGGAGTCGAGGCAGCCGCGCCGCCGCGGACGGCGCGGAGGACGCGGGCGGCGCAAGAAGACGGAGGCGACCGCCGACCAGGAGTGAGCGGAGCCGGCGGGGCGCTACACTGCCTGGCCGGCGCCTCCGATGGGGCGCCCCTTTTCTGTCATGTACGCAATCGTCAAAGTCGGTGGGAAGCAGTACCGCGTCGAGAAGGGCGACTCCCTTCTCGTCGACCGCATGCCCGACGACGAGGGCGCCAAGGTCGCGCTCCAGCCGCTGCTGTTCAAGGGCGAGGGCTCGAGCGACACCGTCTTCGCCGGCGACGACCTCGGCAAGGTCAAGGTCGAGGCGGTGGTCAAGGGCCATGAGCGCGGGCCGAAGGTCCACGTCCTCAAGTTCAAGCCGAAGCGCGGCTACAAGCGGCGCATGGGCCACCGCTCGGACCTGACCCGCCTCGAGATCGGCGACATCAAGCTGCTGAGCCGCAAGCCGGCCGCGACCAAGCAGGCGGAGGAGCCGAAGGCCGAGGCCGCCGCCGAGCCGAAGGCCGCGCCGAAGAAGCCTGCCGCGAAGAAGCCGGCCGCCAAGAAGCCGGCGGCGAAGGCGGAGGGTGCGAAGAAGCCCGCGGCCAAGAAGCCGGCAGCGAAGAAGCCCGCGGCCAAGAAGCCGGCGGCGAAGAAGCCCGCCGCCAAGAAGGGGGACGGCGATGGCGCATAAGAAGGGTCTTGGATCGAGCCGGAACGGGCGCGACTCGAACGCGCAGCGGCTTGGTGTGAAGGTGTTCGCGGGTCAGGCGGTGACCGGTGGCGAGATCATCGTGCGCCAGCGGGGGACGCGGTTCAAGCCGGGCGAGGGCGTGGGCATCGGCAAGGACGACACGATCTTTGCGACGCGGCCGGGGACGGTGCAGTTCAAGACGGGCCGGCGCGGCCGGTTCATCTCGGTCGATCCTGCTGCTTAGTAGCTGAGGGTCCTTTGGCGTAAGGGACCGGCGTTTCAGGCCGCGGGTCCTGACGCCGGTGGCGCCTTTCGTGCTCGCCTGCGCTGGGACTGCGCCCCGTGCCTGGCGCGGCTTGCGGTGTAGGGCGCTCCGTGTGGTTCGACGGCAGGGGCTCCGCCCGGACGCTCCGGCTGTGCGCGAAAGTCGCCACCGTCGCCACCCGCGGATGGGGCGTTGGTTGCTTGGCACTACGATCGCTGGCGTGTTCCACGACCGGGCGAGGATCTTTGTTTCGGCTGGGGCTGGGGGGGATGGGTCGGTGTCGTTTCGGCGGGAGGCTCATGTGCCGAAGGGTGGGCCGGATGGGGGCGATGGAGGGGTTGGGGGGGATGTGGTGCTGGTCTGCGATCCGTCGCGGAGGGATCTGTCGGAGTTTCATCGTGGGGGGCACTATCGGGCGAAGCGTGGGGGGCATGGGCAGGGGGCTCAGAAGCATGGGGCGACTGCGTCGGCGTTGGAGTTGCTGGTGCCGCCCGGCACGGTCGCCGAGGATGAGGAGCGGGGGGTTCGGTGGGAGCTGTTGGAGCCCGGGCAGCGAGCTGTGGTGGCGCGTGGGGGACGGAGCGGCAGGGGGAACAAGACTTTTGCGGGGCCGACGCGGCAGACGCCGCGGATCGCGGAGCGAGGATTGCCTGGCGAGGAGGGGTGGCTGGAGCTGCGGTTGCGGCTGCTCGCCGACGCGGGCCTGGTGGGGCTGCCGAACGCGGGGAAGAGCTCGTTGCTGGCGCGGCTCACCGCGGCGCGGCCGAAGGTGGCGGGGTATCCGTTCACGACGATCGATCCGGTGCTGGGAACGATCGAGACGGATCAGCGGCAGCTGGTCGTTGCGGACATTCCCGGGCTGATCGAGGGGGCGAGCGCCGGGGCCGGGCTCGGGCACGAGTTCCTCGCGCATGTCGAGCGGTGCCGGGTGCTCGTGCACGTGCTGGACTTGGCGCCGTTGGACGGGTCGGACCCGGTGGACAACCATGCCGCTGTCGAGGCCGAGCTGCGCGAGCACGGACACGGGCTCGATCGGCTGCCGCGTGTCCTCTGCCTGTCGAAGGCGGACCTCGTGACGCCGGACGCCGTGGAAGAGGCGATCGCCGAGTGGCGGGAGCGACTCGGCGACGCGGTTCTCGACGTCGTCGCCACGTCATCGGCGACGGGCTACGGGATCGACGAGCTGCGGACGGCGATCGTGCGGGCGGTGCCTCCGGAGCTGCCCGTTCCGGAGGCGGCTGGAGAGGTTCTCGCCGAGCATCGCGTCTACCGGCCGGGAGCCGACGACGCGTTCCACGTCGAGCGGACCGATTCGGGGGGCTATCGGGTCACGGGGATGCGGGTCGAGCGGTTGCTCGCGCTCCACGACCTCGAGAACGAGGAGGCGCAGCGCTACGTCGAGGGTCGGCTGCGGCGGATGGGCGTGATCGGCGCGCTGGTCGCTGCGGGCTTCGAGGCCGGCGACGACGTGGAGATCGCCGGCACGGTCTTCGAGCTCGACCCCGAGTAGCCGTCGCCGCTCTCAGATGCGCCCGCAGTACGTTCGGCCTCGGAAACGAGGGTGGAGTCGCTGGTCACCGCCGTTCATTGCGCCGCGGGCGGCGGCGCACGGGCTACGCTGCCCGAGCGCCATGGCCTCTCTCGTCGTAAAGCTCGGGTCGAGCATCGTCGCCGACCCCATGGGGGAGGTGCGCACGGACGTGCTCGCCCCGATCTGCGCCGCCGTCGCCGAGCGCCGCGACGCCGGCGACGAGGTCGTGCTGGTCACCTCCGGGGCGATCGCGCGTGGGATGCGGCTGATGGAGCTGCCGGCGCGGCCGGCGGCGATGGAGGAGCTGCAGGCGGCCTCGGCGGTCGGGCAGGGCAAGCTCTACCGCGCCTACGACGAGCTGCTCGCCGAGCGCGGCGTCGCGAGCGCCCAGGTGCTGCTGACCTTCTTCGACATGTCGGCGCGCACGCACTACCTCAACGCGCGCCACACGCTGCGCAAGCTGCTCGACTGGGGCGTCGTGCCGGTTATCAACGAGAACGACACGACGACGACCGACGAGATCTCCTTCGGCGACAACGACTTCCTCGCCGCGCAGGTGGCGATCCTGCTCGGCAGCGATCGGCTGGTCCTGTTGACCGACACCGAAGGGCTCTACAGCGCCGATCCGAGCCGCGATCCGAGCGCCGAGCTGATCGCCGACGTGCGCGACTTCGAGCAGCTCGAGGGGCTCGAGATCGGGTTCTCCGCCTCGCCGCTCGGCTCCGGCGGCATGCGATCGAAGGTCGTCGCCGCCGAGATGGCGACGGCGGCCGGTATCCCGGCGACGATCACCTGCGGCACCGACGCCGAGGCCGTGGGACGGGCGCTCGCCGGAGATGCCGTCGGGACGCGTTTCCACCCGCAGCGGGGACGCGTGTCCAGCTTCAAGCTGTGGCTGAAGTACGCCAAGCCGACGCACGGCGCGCTGACCGTCGACGAGGGCGCCGAGCGGGCGCTGCGCGAGCGCGGCACCAGCCTGCTGCCGGTCGGGATCGTCGACGTCCGTGGCGAGTTCAACGCCGGCGACGCGGTCGAGATCCACTCCGCCGGCGACGGCGGCCGGCCGATCGGCAAGGGCATCGTCAACTACTCCGCCGGCGAGCTGCGCCGGATCAGGGGGATGAAGTCCGACGCCGTGCGGGAGACGATGCCCCGCGCCGCCGAGGAGGCGGTCCATCGCGACTACTTCGTATTGGATTAGGCCGGGGGACTCGCGTCCCCCGGACCCCCGCGCGGGGCTGGTCTGCCGACGGCTCCGGCGAGGGTGCCTCCGCCGTGGTGGTCTGCCGTCGGCTCCGGCTGAGGCTCCGGTGAGGGCTCGGCACGGCGGCGCTGGACCGGCGCGTTAACCTGCTTGCATGGCAACTGCCGCGCAATCGGTTGGGGACGTCTGCCTGGCGGCGCGGGGGGCTTCGCGGGTGCTCGCGACGGCTGCCGATCAGACCAAGGATGCCGCTTTGGAGGCGATGGCGGTGGCGCTCGAGGATCGTCTCGGCGAGGTTCTGGAGGCCAATGGGCGGGACATGGAGGCGGGTGTCGAGGCGGGCCTGAGCTCGGCGTTGCTCGACCGGTTGAAGCTCGACGAGGGACGGGTGAGGGGGATCACCGCGGACGTGCGCAAGATCGCCGCGCTGGCCGATCCCGTCGGCGAGGTGCTCGAGGGCTGGCGGCTGGAGAACGGGCTCGAGATGCGCAAGCTGCGGGTCCCGCTCGGCGTCGTGGCCGTCGTATACGAGGCGCGGCCGAACGTGACGATCGACTGCTCCGCGCTGTGCTTGAAGTCGGGCAATGCGATCGTGCTGCGCGGCTCCTCGGCTGCGACGCACTCCAATGCGGTTCTCGCCGAGGTCGCGGGCAGCGCTGTCGAGTCGGCCGGATTGCCGCGCGCCGCGGTGTCGCTGGTGGCGGGCGGCGGGCGCGAGGAGCTGCGCGAGCTGGCGACTCAGGCCGGCGTGGTCGACCTGATCATCCCGCGTGGCGGCGAGGGCGTGAAGGCGGCGCTGCAGGAGGTCGCCACCGTTCCGGTGATCTATGCGGCGGCGGGCAACTGCCACGTATACGTCGACGCGACCGCGCACGTCGACGACGCGGTCCGGATCGCGTTCAACGCGAAGGTCCAGCGTCCCGGCGTCTGCAACTCGGCGGAGACGCTGCTCGTCCACGCGGACGCGGCGCCCGGGTTCCTGCCGCGCGTGCTGCGCGAGCTGCACGAGGCGGGCGTCGAGCTGCGCGTCGACGCGCGCACGCGGGCGCTGGCCGGCGATCTCGCCGATGCGCTCGGCGACGCCGACGAGGATGACTGGCGTACCGAGTACCTCGCCCTGATCCTCGCGGTCAAGGTCGTCGACTCGCTCGACGAGGCGATCGAGCACGTCAACCGCTACAGCTCCGGTCACTCGGAGGCGATCGTCACGGACTCGACCGAGGCAGCCGAGCGCTTCACCCACGAGGTCGACGCCGCCTGTGTCTACGTCAACGCCTCGACCCGCTTCACCGACGGCGGCGTCTTCGGGATGGGCGCGGAGATCGGCAACTCGACGCAGAAGCTGCACGTGCGTGGCCCGATCGGCGTGCGCGAGCTGACGACCTACAAGTACGTGGCCGAGGGCACCGGCCAGATCCGCGAGTGACCGGCGAGACGGCCGGGACGCGGCGGATCGGGATCCTCGGCGGCGCGTTCAACCCGCCCCATCTCGGTCATCTGCTGCTCGCCCAGGAGGCGCACGCGCGGCTCGGTCTCGATCGCGTCCTGCTGGTGCCCGTCCACCAGGCGCCGCACCGCACGCTGGAGGCCGATCCCGGTCCCGCGCAGCGGCTGGCGATGGTCGAGCTGGCGATCGCCGGAGACGAGCGGCTGGCCGCCTCGTCGGTCGAGGTCGATCGCCCAGGCCCGTCCTACACCGTGGACACGCTGAAGTCGTTGCGCGAGGGCATGCCCGGGGTCGAGCTGACGCTGCTCCTCGGGGCCGATCAGGCGCTCCGCCTGCGCGAATGGCACGAACCGGACGAGGTGCTGCGGCTAGCCCGGCTTGCTGTGGCAGAGCGCGACGGGGTGGGCCGCGAGGACGTGGTCGGCGCGCTCGAGGGCCTGGCGGGCTCCGGCTCGATCGCGGGCTTCGCGATGCCGCGGATCGACGTCAGCTCGACGCTCGTCCGCGAGCGCGTCGCCGCGGGGCTGCCGATCCGCTACCTCGTGCCGGACGGCGTGGCCAGCCGCATCGCGGCCGAGAGGATCTACGGGTCGATCGGCGCGAGCGGGGCGGATCCCGCACGCCCCCAACCTCGGACGGTCGCCCGGTGAGTCCGGAGCAGCCGCTGCCGGCGGATGGTCGCGAGGGCCTCGACGCCGCCGCGCTCGCCGACCGCGTCGCGCAGATCGCCTCCGACCGCAAGGCGATCGACATCCGCGTGATCGACGTCCGCGGGTTGGTCAGCTACACCGACTACCTCGTCGTCTGCTCCGGCAACACCGAGCGCCAGACGACCGCCATCCGCGACGCCATCCACAAGGAGCTCAAGGACGATCACGGCCTGCTCCCGCGCCGCTCGGAGGGCGCCGGCGAGGCGCGCTGGATCCTGCTCGACTACCTCGACTGCATCGCCCACGTCTTCACCCCCGACGCCCGCGACTTCTACCGCCTCGACAAGCTCTGGGGCGACGCCCCACAGCGCGTCGTCGAGTAGCGAGCTCCGTCGCCGCCGCGGACGGACAGCGGGCGTGCATTAATCTTGCGTCCGAATTCGAGTTCTCTGGGGCTGTAGCTCAGCTGGAAGAGCGTTCGGCTGGCAGCCGAAAGGTCGGGGGTTCGAGTCCCCCCAGCTCCACTTCCCACCCGATCTACACGGCGCGGGCGCCGTCGGCGCCAGCGGGTGGGCTTGCCCTCGGATGGGCATGGCGTGCCAGACTCGGGGGATGCTGGCGTCTCCCTTGAAGCCGCTCGCGAAGGTGGCGTTGATAGCCCTGATGGCGCTTGGCAGCGTCCTGCTGTGGATCGGATCGCCGATCGGCTGGCTCTGGATCGCGTCGCAGATGCAGAAGGACAGTCAGGCCGCGGGATTCGGGCCCTACCTGGTCGTGCTCGCCGGCGTCGCGGTGACGGCGGTCGTGCTGGCGAAGCTGCTCTCGCGGCTCAACCAGACCTATGGCGCGGTCTCCGGCGCGGACGAGCCGGTGCGGGTGGTATTGCCCTGGCACCGCAGCCTGCGCGGGGAGAGCGAGGGTCGTCCGCCGCGGACGGTGCTCGACGTGGTGATGGTGATCAGCGTCGCGATCGGCTTCGTCGCGATGGGCATCTGGTTCTTCTTCTTCGCCGGCTCGCCGCTGCCGACCTGACCCCTCGCAGGTACGCTGCCGTCCGGATGGCAGCGCAGAGCTACGAACCCCGCGACGTCGAGCGCAGATGGCAGCGCGTCTGGGCCGACGAGCGCACCTGGGAGGTCTCCAACGACGACGACGGACGGCCGAAGTCCTACGTGCTGGAGATGCTTCCCTATCCGTCGGGCGAGCCGCACATCGGTCATCTGAAGGTCTACTCGGTCGGCGACGCGATCGCCCACTTCAAGCGGCGCACCGGCCACCGCGTGCTGCATCCGCTCGGCTACGACGCCTTCGGGCTGCCCGCCGAGAACCACGCGATCAAGACGGGCCAGCACCCGCGCGAGTCGACCGAGGCGTCGATCGCGGAGTTCCGCCGCCAGTTCAACGACTGGGGCGTCTCGATCGACTGGTCGCGCGAGCTCGGCACCCACGAGCCGTCCTACTACCGCTGGACGCAGTGGCTGTTCGTGCGCCTGTTCGAGCAGGGGCTCGCCTACCGCAAGGAGGCCGCGGTCAACTGGTGTCCCAATGACGCCACGGTGCTCGCCAACGAGCAGGTCTCCGACGGTCGCTGCGAGCGCTGCGGCGCCGTCGTCGAGAAGCGCGAGCTCGAGCAGTGGTTCTTCAAGATCACCGACTACGCCGACCGGCTGCTCGACGACCTCGAGACGATCGACTGGCCGCAGAACGTCGTCACGATGCAGCGCAACTGGATCGGCCGCTCCGAGGGCGCCGAGGTCGTCTTCCGCTGCGAGGCGCTCGGCGTCGACTATCCCGTCTTCACGACCCGGCCCGACACGCTGTTCGGCGCGACCTTCTTCGTGATGGCGCCGGAGCACCCCGACGTTCTGAAGCTCGACGACTCGCCGGAGGTGCGTGATTACGTCGAGCGGGCGCTGACGGCCTCGGCGGAGGAGCGCGGGGCGGAGGACCGCGAGAAGACCGGGGTCGCGCTCGGCGCCACGGTGACCAATCCGGTCAACGGCGAGCAGCTTCCGATCTACGTCGCTGACTACGTGCTGATGGAGTACGGCACCGGCGCGATCATGGCGGTTCCGGCCCACGACGAGCGCGACCACGAGTTCGCCGTCAAGCACGGGATCGAGGTGCGGCGCGTGATCGAGGGCGGCGACGGGCTGCCGTACACCGGCGACGGGCCGATGGTCGACAGCGGCCGCTTCGACGGCCTGCACAACCGCGAGGCGTTCGACCGGATCGTCGCTTGGCTGGAGTCCGAGGGCAAGGGCGAGCCGGCCGTCAACTACCGCCTGCGCGACTGGCTGCTCTCGCGCCAGCGCTACTGGGGCTGCCCGATCCCGATCGTCCACTGCCCCGCCTGCGGCGCCGTGCCGGTTCCCGACGACCGGCTCCCGGTCGTCCTGCCAGAGGTCGAGGACTATGCGCCGAAGGGGCGCTCGCCGCTCGCTGCGGCCGAGGACTGGGTCGCCACCGAGTGCCCGAGCTGCGGCGGCTCGGCGCGCCGCGAGACCGACACGATGGACACGTTCGTCGACTCGTCTTGGTACTTCCTGCGCTACTGCGACGCGCGCAACGACGAGGCGCCCTGGGACCGCGATGTGCTCGCCGGGTGGATGCCGGTCGACCAGTACATCGGCGGCGTCGAGCACGCGATCCTCCACCTGATGTACGCGCGCTTCTTCACGAAGGCGTTCGCCGACCTCGGCCTGCTCGACGTGCAGGAGCCGTTCGCGCGGCTGTTCACGCAGGGGATGGTCACGCGCGAGGGCGCGAAGATGTCGAAGTCGAAGGGCAACGTCGTGAGCCCGCGCGAGCTGGTCGACAAGTTCGGCGCCGACGCCGCGCGCAGCTACATCCTCTACGTCGGCCATCCCGCCGAGGGCGGCGACTGGAACGACAAGGGCATCGAGGGGATCGCCCGCTTCCTCGCGCGGCTGTGGCGCGCGGGGGCCGACGCGGCCGAGAGCACGGCGGCCTCGGACGGGCCGACCGGTGAGCCGACCGCCGTGCTGCGCAAGGCGCACTGGGCGATCGACAAGGTGACCCACGACCTCGGCGATCGCTTCGCGACCCACACCGCGATAGCGGCGGTGATCGAGCTGGTCAACGAGATCACCAAGCACCGGGACGCGCTGCTCGCGACGCCCGAGGGAGCGTCGCAGCTTAGGTTCGCGACCGCCACGGCAGCCTCGCTGATCTTCCCGTTCGCGCCGCACCTCGGCAGCGAGGTCTACGAGCTGCTGACCGGGCGCCGGGTCTGGGAGGAGCCGTGGCCCGAGGCCGACGAGTCGCTGCTCGAGGCCGACATGACGACGATCGTCGTCCAGCTCAACGGCAAGGTGATCGATCGCTTCGAGGCGGCGGTCGGGATCTCCGAGGAGGATCAGGAGCGCCAGGCGCGCGCGTCCGAGCGCCTGACCGAGCGGCTCGACGGACGCGACGTCGTCAAGGCGATCGTGGTGCCCGGCAGGCTGGTCAACCTCGTGGCTCGCTAGACGGGTCTCCGAGGCCCGCGCAGCCCGGCTAAGGGGCGTTCCGCCGGTTGTCGACGGCAGACCCGTGGCCCTCGTCATCGCCCGCCGCGCTCCGCTGCTCTTGGCGATCCTGCTGCTGTTGGCGGCGTTCGCCGTGTCCCTGCCCATCGCGGTAGGCGCGAGCACGCCCGCCGGCGACGCGCGCACCGCCCAGCAGGTCGACGAGGAGGATCCGGGCGACGACCTCGAGGACGGCGACGACTACGACGAGGGCGACGACGGCGAGGATCAACCAGGCGACGACGAGCCCGCCGACGACGAGGCCGACGAGCTCGGTCCGCTCGAGCAGGCCACTACCGAGCTCGGCCGTGCGAAGCGGGCGGCGGCGGGCAAGGTCGCTCGACTCAGCTCGGCGACGGCCCTCCGTCCCTGTTTGCGCGGCGGCCCCGGGTGGAAGCGGATCCGTGCCGTCGAGCACGCTTCCCAGCGCGCCCTCTACGCCGCCTCGGCCCGGCGCCTGCTGGCGGACATGCGCCTGCTGCTCGACGGGCAGCAGCCGCGGATCCTCGCCTACGAGTCGGCCTTCGAGCGCTTCGTCGCGCAGATCGAGGGCGCCGCCGTCGCGACCCCGCTGCTACGCGACGCCGTGGCGGCCCACGCGCGCCGGCTCGCCGCCTACCGCAGCCTGGGCTCGGTCGAGGCGAGCTGCCGGGTCTTCAACCGCCTCACGAAGCGGGTGCGGGAGTTCCCGACCCGCAGCGCCGCGCAGATCGTGCGAGCCGACTACCGCACGGCGCCGATCGCGCGCCGGATCGAGCGCCACGTCTCCAACCAGTTGCGGGCGATCGACCGGCGCAACGGGATCACCTATCGCGACGCGGACGTGCTCGGCGAGGCGGCGCAGCTGATCGTCGACCTCGGCGGCAGCCCCGGCTTCGCGACGGGGTTCCAGTACGCCCTGTCGCTGCGCTGACGCCGATCTGTAACGCGTAGCCGCCCGCGCGTCGCGGGGACGGGCCTAGCGTCGTCGCGGTGGACGATCGCGGGTGGCAGGCGCTGGCGTGGGGCGTGGCCGCCGTGGTCGTGGTGCTGATCGTCGTCCGGCTGCTCGAGTCCGGCCCGGCGCCGCCCGCGGTGCGGGTCGGCGGCCCGGGGGCCGCTTCGAGACCCGGTCCGCCGGGCTCGCGGGCCGCTGGCCCATACGTGCACGTCGCGGGCGCCGTGCGCCGCCCCGGCCTCTACCGGCTGTCCGAGGGGGCACGCGTCGCGGCCGCCGTGCAGCGAGCCGGTGGAGCGACCGGGGACGCGGACCTGAACGCGATCAACCTCGCCGCGCGGCTCGAGGACGGCCAGCAGGTCGTGGTCCCGGCCGCCGCCGCCGGTGGCGGTGCGACAACTCCCGGCGCGAACACGGATGCGCCCGTCAGCCTTGGGACGGCGACGGTCGAGCAGCTCGACGAGCTCGACGGCATCGGCCCGACGCTCGCCGAGCGGATCGTCGAGCGCCGACAGGCGCGCGGAGGCTTCGCGTCGATCGACCAGCTCGCCGAGGTCGAGGGCATCGGCGAGAAGCGGCTCGAGGCGCTCGAGCAGGCGCTGACGCCGTGAAGCCGTGAGCCGCGCGGCTGCTTGGGCCGAGGCGCATGTCGCCTACGTGCCGATCGTCTGCGCGGCCGCGGGCTTGGCGCTGTCGGGCGTCTCGCCGATCGCGCCGCTGGCTGTCGCGGCGGTCGTCGCGGTCGCGGTCGGGACGATTGCGCGCGCCGCCGGCAGGGTCGCCGCGCTGGCCGGGATTGCGATCGCGCTCGGCGGGCTCGTCGGCACGGCGCGCCTCGAAGCGATCGACGCTGCAGGCGCAAGGCTTCGAGAGGGCCAGCGCGTGGTCGGGCTGGCGCATCTGCGCGAGCAGCCGCGGCCCGGCCCGTTCGGCGTTTCGGTCGAGGTCGCCATGGCGTCCGGCGGGCAGCGGGGCAGCCTTCTCCTGGCGCGCCTGCCCCGCGACGCCCGCCTGCCTGCGCACGCGGGTCCCGGGCTCGAGCTGGCGCTGTCCGGCGTCTTCCGCCGCCTGGCGCCCGACAGCGGCTCGGGCTTCGACTTCGCCGCCCATCTGCGCCGCCGCGGCGTCGCGGGCGAGCTTGCCGTTCGCCGACTGCGTGTGACCGGCGGCCGGAGGCGCGGCTTCGCGGGGGCGGTCGACGGCGTCCGCGGCCGTGCCGACCGGGCGATCGCGGCGGGGATGGCGCCGACCGCCGCCGCACTCGCCCGTGGAATGGTGCTCGGGGCCGACGAGGCGATCCCGCGCGGCGTGCGTGACGACTTCCGCGACTCGGGCCTCGCCCACCTGCTCGCCGTCTCCGGTCAGAACGTCCTGCTGCTCTGCGCGCTGGCGATCCCGCTGCTGAGCGCGGCGGGCCTGTCGCGGTCGGCGCGCGTCCCGCTCCTGCTCGCGCTGATCGCGCTCTACGTTCCGCTCGCCGGCGCCGGGCCGTCGATCCAGCGGGCCGGCGTGATGGGCGCGGCGATGCTGCTCGCCGTGGCGCTGTCGAGACCGGCGGCCCGCTGGTACGCCCTCGGGCTGGCCGCCTGCGCCACGCTGACGCTCGCGCCGCGCGCCTGTGGCGAGCCCGGCTGGCAGCTTTCGTTCGTCGCGGTAGCCGGCATCCTGATGCTCGGGCCCGGCATCCGGCGCTCGCTGGGCGCGCTGCCGCGCGCGGCGGCCGAGGGAGTCGCGCTGACCGTCGCCGCCACCGTGGCGACCGCGCCGCTGCTCGCGCACCACTTCGGCGCCGTGCCGCTCGCCGGCCTGCCGGCAAACGTCGCCGCCCTGTCGCTGGTCGCGCCGATCATGTGGCTCGGGATGCTGCGCGCGGGGCTCGGGCAGGTCGTCGCGGCGGGCGGGCCGCTCGGCTGGGCCGCCGAAGCGACGTCGGCCGCCGCCGGAACGCTCCTAGAGCCGTTGCTGGGCGGGCTCGCGGGCGTCGCGGCCCTGTTCGCCGACGCTCCGGCGGGCCAGCTCCAGATCGCGCTCGGGCACCCCGCGAAGGTGGCGCTCGCCTACGCGGCGATCGCCGTCGGTGCGCTGGCGGCGGCCCGTCTCTCGCGCCGCCTCGACACGCGCGCCTCGACCGCTGTCGCCTGGGTGGGCCGCTTGCCCAGGCGACGGCGGGCGGCGCTCGCGGTCGCCGTCTGCGCCGCGGCGGCGCTGCTCGCGGCGCGCGGCCTGTCTCCGGCGCCCGCGCCGGCGAGCCTGACCGTCACGTTCCTCGACGTCGGCCAGGGCGACGCGACGCTCGTGCAACATCCCGACGGCAGCGCGGTGCTCTTCGACGGCGGCCCACCGGAGGGCGGCGTCGCACGACTGCTGCGCCGCGCCGGCGTGCGGCGGCTGTCGGCGATCGTGATGACCCATGCCTCGCGCGACCACCACGGCGGCCTCGCCGAGGTCGTCGAGCGCTTCCCGGTCGACGTGCTGCTGGACGGCGGCGACGGCACGCGCGACCGCGACTTCCACGGCGTCGTCGCCGGCGCCACCGAGCGCGGCGCGCGCACGCTGACGGCGACCGCTCCCCTGCGTCTCCAGGCGGGCTCGCTGCGAATCGACGTCATCTCGCCGTCGCGGCGCCCGGCCGGACCGCCGCCGGAGGACCCCAACCCGCGCGCCGTCGTCGCGGTCGTGAGCTGCGACGGCTTCGAGCTGCTGCTCTCCGGCGACGCCGAGAGCGAGGCGCTGCTGGCACTCGCCCTGCCCGACGTCGATGCGATGAAGGTGCCGCACCACGGCAGCGCCGACCCCGGCCTCCCGCAGGTCCTCGAGCGGTTGCGGCCCGAGATCGCGGCGATCCCGGTCGGCGCCAACTCCTACGGGCACCCCGCGCCCTCGACGCTCGCCGCGCTGCGGGCGGCGGAGGTCCCGACCTGGCGCACCGATCGCAACGGCAGCGTGCGCCTGGTCGTCGGGCACGGCGACGTCCGGGTCGAGGCCGAGCGCGGGCAGGCCGTCGACGCAGCTCCGTAGGATCGTGGCGTGGCAGACATCAAGCCCGTCTACCTGCTCTGCGGCGACGACGACACCAGGACCGACGCCTGGCGGTCGCGCGTGCGCAGGCGCGCCGAGGCGGAGAACGGCCCCGGCGGCCTCGAGGTCTTCGACGCGCGCGTCGCCGAGCCCGAGGAGGTCGTGGCGTCGCTCGCCGCGCTGACCTTCGCGACCGGTACGCGCTACCTGCTGGTCGACGACGCCGGCGCTTGGAAGGCGGGCCAGATCCCGCCGCTGCTCGACGCGCTCGCGGTTCCCCAGCCGGACACCGTGCTCGTCCTGGTCGTCCGCGGCAAGCCGTTGAAGAGCCTCGTCGACGCGGTCGAGAAGGCGGGGGAGAGGTTCGCGAGCACGCCCCGCCGAAGCCCTGGGAGCTGCCGAAGTGGGCCACCGGGCAGGCTCGCGAGCTCGGACTGCGCCTCGAAGGGGAGGCTGCGAAGGCGCTCGTGGCGATCGCGGGGCCGAGCCAGCAGCGCATGTCGCGTGAGATCGAGAAGCTGGCGATCGCCCTGCATCCCGAGCCGACCGTTCGCGTGGAGGACGTCGAGCGACTGACCGCCGGGGAGGCGAGCCCGAAGGTCTACGACCTCGCCGACGCCGTCGTCGGCGGAAACGCCGAGGCGGCGATCGAGCTCGCCGAGGAGCTCGCGTTGCACGGCGAGCGCCCGAGCCGCTTCGTCTATCCGATCGTCGGCCGGCTGCGCGAGGTCCATCGCGCCGTCGAGCTGCTCGAGTCCGGGCTCACCGAGAAGGACCTCGCCGGCGCGCTGAAGATGCCGCCCTGGCGCGCCAAGAAGGTGCTGGCGCTCGCCCGCCGCGCCGACCGCGAGACGCTCGAGCGCGCCCTCTGCCGCTTCGCCGACCTCGAGGTCGAGCTGCGCGGCGGCGGCAGCCTCGGCGAGGAGACCGCGGTCACCCTCGCGCTCGTCCGGGCCGCGGCCTGAGCTAGGAGGAGGCGCCGGCGCGCAGGCGCGCGGCGCGGGCCTTCTTGCGCGCGCCGGTGTTCCGGTGCAGCGCGCCGGAGCGGACGGCGCGGTCGATCCGCGAGCAGAGCTCGCGGAACTCGGTCTCGACGGCGTCGGCGTCGCCGGACTCGGCGGCCGTCTCGAGGCGGCGGAAGTAGGTCTTCACCGAGGACGTGTAGCGACGGTTCTCGTCGCGCTCACGCTCGGTGCGCAGGATCCGCTTCTTCTGTGACGCGATGTTCGCCATGGGTCAGGTGTCGCGGCACCAGGGAACGGCGCAGCGGCGGCGTAGTGTAGCGGGGATGGCCGATCCGACCACGGCGGAGCCCGCGCCGCGGGAGGAGAGCTCGGGCGAGCGCCGCGGGCGCCTGGCGCGCAGCACCGCGTTCTTCTCGGCCGCGACCGGCCTCTCGCGACTGCTGGGCCTCGCGCGCGAGATCGTCGCTGCGAGCTACTTCGGCGTCAGCGGCGCGATGTCGGCGTTCACGATCGCCTTCCAGGTGCCCAACCTCGTCAGGGCGCTGTTCGCCGACGCGGCGCTCCAGGGCGCCTTCGTGCCGGTGTTCAGCGAGCTGCTCGAGAAGGGCCGCAAGCGCGAGGCGTTCCACGTCGCCTCGAGCCTGTTCTTCCTGATCCTGCTCGTGCTCGGCCTGACGACCGCGCTGTTCATCGTGTTCGCCGAGCCGATCATGTCGGTCCTCGCGCCGGGCTTCGACGATCAGCCTGAGCTGCGCGACCTCACGGTCGGCCTGTCGCGGCTGATGTTCCCGATCGTGCTGCTGCTCGCGCTGTCGGGGTTGATCGTCGGGATGCTCAACAGCTTCGAGCACTTCAGCGTGCCGGCGCTGGCGCCCGTCGCCTGGAACGTCGTGATCATCGCCGCGCTGGTCGGCCTGACGCCGCTCTTCGAGGGGCAGGACCGCATCTACGCCTACGCGATCGGGGTGCTGGTCGGGACGCTCGTCCAGTTCCTCTTGCCGATCCCGTGGCTGCGCGGGCGCGGCGGCCACTTCTCGATCGCGCTGGACTGGCGCAACGAGCACGTGCGGCGGGTGCTGTGGCTGATGCTGCCCGTGACGCTGGCGCTCGGGATGATCAATCTCAGCCTGCTGATCAACTCGCTCTTCGGCACGCTCGTCTCGGACCAGGCGCCGGCGGCGATCGACAAGGCGTTCCGCATCTACCAGCTGCCGCAGGGGCTGTTCTCGATCGCGATCGCGACGGTGCTGTTCCCGACGCTGTCGAAGCTCGCCGCGCGCGGGCGTCGCGACGACCTGCGCGCCACGATGGCGAACGGCATGCGCCAGATCTGCCTGATGCTGATCCCGAGCGCGGTCCTGATGGCGGTTCTGGCCGAGCCGATCACCCGGCTGCTCTACCAGCGCGGGGAGTTCGACGCCGAGGCGACGGAGCTGGTCCGGACGGCGCTCGTCTGGTGGTCGATCTCGCTCCCGTTCCAGGGCATCAGCCTGCTCTTCTCGCGGACGTTCTTCGGCCTTCAGCAGCCCTGGGCCACGACGGGGCTGGCCATGGCCAACATGATCGTCAACGCCGCTGTCGCCTTCGCGCTCTACGAGCCCTTCGGGATCGCCGGCATCGTCGTCGGTACGGTCGCCGGGACGCTCGTCATGACGGTCGGCCAGGGCTGGCTGCTGCGCCGGCAGCTCGGCGGAATCGAGGGCCGGCGAATCGTCGGCGCGATCACGCGCATGCTGGCGGCCGCGGCCGCGCTGGCGGCGCTGTCCTATCTCGTCTGGCGCGGGCTCGACGACGCGCTCGGTCGCTCGCTGATCGCGCAGGTCGCCTCGGTCGGCGCCGGCATCGCGGCCGGCGTGGTCGCCTACGGGACGGCGGTCTGGCTGCTCCGCGTGCCCGAGGCGCGCCAGGTCGCGCGCCTCGTTCGCTAGCGCGCGGCGGTCTCGGCCTCGATCTCCTCGAGCGCCGCGGCCTCCATCGCCGTCACGACTCCGCGGACGAGCTCGACGATCTCGGCCGGCGCCTTGTCGGGCGAGCCGGCGTCGAACGGCGGCTGCGGGTCGTACTCGAGCCCGAGCTGGATCGCCTGCGCGACCTCGGTGCTCGCCAGGCGCGCCGCGAGCGTCAGCGCCATGTCGAGGCCGGCGGTGACGCCGGCGCCGGTGAGCACCTTGCCGCGCTCGACGACCCGCTGGGGGACGGGGCAGGCGCCGAGCTCCCCGAGCAGCTCGTACTCGAGCCAGTTCGTCGTCGCCTCGACGCCATCGAGCACGCCGGCCGCCGCGAGCACGAGCGAGCCGGTGCAGACCGACGTCGTGAAGGTCGAGGTCGCGTGCGCGCCGCGGACCCAGTCGAGCATCCGCTCGTCCTTCAGCAGGGCGCGCGTCCCGATGCCGCCGGGGACCATCAGGACGTCCGGATCCGGCAGGTCCTCCCAGCGCTCGTCCACGAGCACGGTCAGCATCCGGTTGTCGGTGCGGATCGGCCCCGGCTCGGGACCGGTGAAGCGAACCGTCGCTCCGGGAATCGCCGACAGCACCTGGTACGGGCCGATGGCGTCCTGCGCGGTGAAGCGGTCGAACAGCGGGATGGCGATCTGCATCGGGTCTCTCCTCGGTCAGGCGGCGTCTTGGGCGACGGCGCGGAAGCGGTTGCGGTACTGGCCTGGGCTGACGCCCATGCGGCGGCGGAAGGCACGGCGGAAGGTCTCGACGGTCCCGAAGCCGCAGACGCGGGCGATCTGCTCGCCGTCGGCGGCAGTCGCCTCGAGCATCTCGACGGCGCGCTCGACGCGAACCGCCTCGACGTAGCTCGCCGGCGTCGTCCCGACCTCCCGCCTGAAGGCGCGGGCGAAGCCGCGCACGCTCATGTTCGCGTGAGCGGCGAGCGCCTCGACCGTCAGGTCGCTGTCGGGACGGCTGCGGGCGAGCTCCTGGGCGGCGCGGATCGGCGGACGCTCGGCGAGCTGGGCGGCCAGCTGGGCGGAGAACTGCGCCTGACCTCCGGGGCGCTTGGCGAACACGACCAGCCAGCGCGCTATCTCGAGCGCCGTCCGGGAGCCGTGGTCCTCCTCGACGAGCGCCAGTGCGAGGTCGATGCCGGCGGTCACTCCGGCCGAGGTCCAGACGGCGCCGTCGCGGACGAAGATCGAGTCGGGGTCGACGTCGATCGCCGGGTGGCGCTCGGCCAGCAGCTCGGTCGCGGCCCAGTGGGTCGCGGCACGGCGGCCGTCGAGCAGGCCGGCTGCGGCGAGCAGGAAGGCGCCGGTGCACACGGAGGCGACGCGGCGCGAGCGCGTCGCGGCCTCGCCGATCCAGTCGACCAGCCGCCGATGGCTCGTCGCGGCGACGACGCCGGTCCCGCCGGCGACGATCAAGGTGTCGATCGCGCCGCGACAGTCCACGACCGCTCCGTCGGGCGCCACGCGCAGCCCGCTACCGGTCGAGAACGGACGGCCGTCGGGGCTGAGGACCTCGTGGCGGTAGCGCCCCGGCGCGAGTCGCTCCGCGAGGTCGAAGACCTCGAGCGGTCCACAGACGTCGAGCGACTGGGCGTCGTCGAAGCCGACGATCACGATCCGGCGAGCGGCGGCCATGCCCCGATCATGACTCCCCCGAGCACTGACTGCAATGACACCTTGCGGACGATTTCGGCCAGGGTTTCGTGGCGGAGTTCGGGCCTGGGTTAGAGTCGCCAGATCGCCCATGTCCGGCTCCGGTACAGCGTCAGTCCCCGATCAGGTCTTCGCACGACTGTGCGAGCGGATCACGAGCGGCAGCTACGCCCCCGGCGAGCGGCTGCCGACCCAGCGGGCGCTGGCGGAGGAATTCGGCGTCAACATGGCGTCGGTTCGCGAGGCGCTCAAGCGCTTGGAGCAGCTGCGGCTGATCGAGGTCCGCCACGGCGACGCCACCAGGGTCCTCGACTGGCGTCAGTCCGGTCTCGAGGCCCTGGCCGTGTTCGCCACGGTCGACGCCGAGGTCGTCCGTCCGCTGTTCGAGGCGCGCCGGATGGTGCTCACGGAGGTCGCGCGGCTGGCTGCCGGTCGGCGCACCGACGAGCAGGCGAGGCGAATCGCCGACGCGGCGCGGGACGTCGCCGAGGCGCCCGACGACGCGGCCGCGCAGATCGCCGACTGGGCGTTCGTCTCGGCCGTCGTCGAGGCGTCGGGGAACGTCGTCTTCCAGCTGATGGGCAACTCCGTGCGGGAGTTCTACCTCGCCCACCCCAACACGTTCATGGCGCTCGTCGCGGGTCGCGACGAGCTGGCCCCGCTCTACGCGGATGCCGCAGCGGCGATCGCGAAAGGCGACGCCGACGCCGCCGCCGCGGCGATGACCAGGCTGATGGCCGCCCACGAGGCCCGCATGACGGCCGCGCTCTGACCCCTCGCGAACGAGTGGACGATCGACTGTGCCCTGGCCTGGTCAATAGTCCGCTGATGGTCAAGGGGCGCTGGTATCGCGCGCCGGACGGACGCCGAGGCGACTAAGGAGCGTTGCGGCGGGGTACGACTCGCAGCGTGACCGACGAGAGGATGGACGTCGAGCAGCAGATCGAGCGGCTCAACACGGCGCTGCGGCTCCAGAACCGCTCCGCCCTCCAGTACGTCCTCACCGGCGGCAGCATCGTCGGGCTGGAGAACCAGCTGCTCGCCGAGCGCTTCGGCGAGTTCGCCCGCGCCGAGCTCGACGACGCCCGCCGCCTCGTGGAGAAGATCGCGGCGCTCGGGGGCGAGCCGGTCGCCGACGTCGCGCCGCCGCGCTTCGACGCCGAGCCCGAGGCCGCTCTGCGACGGCTGGTCGAGTTCGAGACCGAGGCCCTGAACGCCCTCCAGGACGCGATCGAGCCGACCGGCCGGGAGGCCGCGTCTGAGGCCGTCGAGCACCGCCTCGAGCACATGATCATGCGCAAGCAGGAGCAGGTCGACGTGCTCCTGCGCGCGCTGCGCGGCTGAGACCCCGGGCCGGGCGCGCCAGGCGGCGACCTGCGACCGACCCGCATAATCAGGCTGAGTGAGCGCGCCCGCCCGCAACATCCGCAACTTCTCGATCATCGCCCACATCGACCACGGCAAGTCGACGCTGGCCGATCGCATCCTCGAGGTCACGGGGGCGGTCGACGCCCGCGAGCACCGGCCGCAGCTGCTCGACTCGATGGACCTCGAGCGCGAGCGCGGCATCACGATCAAGGCCCAGGCCGTCCGCGTCGAGTACACCGCCCGCGACGGCGAGACCTACCGGCTCCACCTGATCGACACGCCGGGGCACGTCGACTTCACCTACGAGGTCTCACGCTCGCTGGCCGCCTGCGACGGCGCGCTGCTGGTCGTCGACGCGTCCCAGGGAGTCGAGGCCCAGACGGTCGCCAACACCTACCTCGCCGTCGACGCCGGACTCGAGCTGATCCCGGTGATGAACAAGATCGACCTGCCGGGCTCGGAGCCGGAGCGGGTGGCTGGCGAGATCTCCGAGCTGCTCGGCGAGCCGGCCGACGGCGTCATCAGCATGTCGGCCAAGACGGGGGAGGGCGTCACCGACGTGCTCGAGGCGATCGTCGCCAAGGTCGCTCCGCCCGAGGGCGACGGCGACGCCCCGGCGCGCGCGCTGATCTTCGACTCCGAGTTCGACCAGTACCGCGGGGTGGTCGCCTACGTGCGTGTCGTAGACGGCGTTCTGCGCAAGCACGACGCGATCGTCGCGATGCAGACCGGAACCGAGGCCGACATCGACGAGATCGGCTTCTTCAGCCCGCGGATGACACCGGTGGAGGAGCTTCACGCCGGCGAGGTCGGCTACCTGATCACCGGCGTCAAGGACGTCTCGCTGCTCCGTGTCGGCGACACCCTGACCCCGAAGCGACGCCCCGCCTCCGAGCCGCTGCCCGGCTACCGCGAGGTCAAGCCGATGGTCTTCTGCGGCCTCTTCCCGGTCGAGACCGACCGCTTCGCCGACCTCCGCGACGCGCTCGAGAAGCTCTCGCTCAACGACGCCGCGCTGGCCTACGAGCCCGAGACCAGCCAGGCGCTCGGCTTCGGCTTCCGCTGCGGCTTCCTCGGGCTGCTGCACATGGACATCGTCCGCGAGCGCCTCGAGCGCGAGTACGACCTCGAGCTGTTGGCCACGACCCCGAACGTCGAGTACGAGTGCACGCTCACCAACGGCGATGTCGTGGTCATCCACTCACCGAACGACATGCCGGACCCCGGCACGATCGAGGAGATCCGCGAGCCGTACCTCAAGGCGACGATCCTCTGCCCGAAGGACGCGGTCGGCGCGGTGATGGAGCTCTGCCAGGAGCGGCGTGGCACCCACGTGGGCATGAGCTTCCTGTCCGAGCAGCGGGTCCAGCTCCACTACGACCTGCCGCTCGCCGAGGTCGTGCTCGACTTCTTCGACCAGCTCAAGTCGCGCACCAAGGGCTACGCGTCGCTCGACTACGAGCTGACCGGCATGCGGGCCTCGAGCCTCGTCAAGCTCGACATCCTGCTCGCCGGCGATCAGGTCGACGCGCTCTCCTCGGTCGTCCACAAGGACAAGGCCTACGCGACCGGGCGCGCCCTCGCCGAGCGCCTCCAGAAGCAGATCCCGCGCCAGCAGTTCGAGGTTGCGATCCAGGCGGCGATCGGCTCGCACGTCATCGCCCGCGAGTCCGTCAGGGCCGTTCGCAAGGACGTGATCGCCAAGTGCTACGGCGGCGACATCACGCGCAAGAAGAAGCTGCTCGAGAAGCAGAAGCAGGGCAAGAAGCGGATGAAGCAGGTCGGCCGCATCGAGGTGCCTCAGGAGGCGTTCCTGTCGGTCCTGACGATCGGCGACAGCGACGACTGAGGCGGCTTAGGAAAGCTTTCCAAGGGGCTTAGGAACGCTTAATGGGCGGCCCTTAGATTCTCCCCGTGGCTGCAATCGAGAGCGCTCCCACCCCGACCGTCGACTCGCTCCAGCTGTTCCTCGACGGAATTGCCAAGACGCGGCTGCTGACCGCCGCCGAGGAGCTCTTCCTCGCCAAGCGCATCGAGCGCGGCGACCTCGACGCGAAGAGCCGCATGACCGAGGCCAACCTCCGCCTCGTCGTGTCGATCGCGAAGCGCTACCGCAACCAGGGCCTCGACTTCATGGAGCTGATCCAGGAGGGCTCGATCGGCCTCGTCCGGGCGGTCGAGAAGTTCGACTACCGCAAGGGCTTCAAGTTCTCGACCTACGCGACCTGGTGGATCCGCCAGGCGATCTCGCGCGCGTTGGCCGACAAGTCGCGCACGATCAGGATCCCGATCCACATCAACCAGGTGCTCCAGAAGCTCGACGGGGCCCAGCGCAAGCTCGAAGCCGTCGGGGACCGCGATCCGACCGTCGAGGAGATCGCCGCCGCGTCGGGGATCGACATCGATCCCGAGGAGGCCGAGCTGATCATGCGGGCGTCGCGCGCCCCCGTATCGCTCGACAAGCCCGTCGGCGGCGCCGGCGAGGACGACGCGGCCGAACTCGGCCATCTGATCCCGGACGAGAGCGCGGTGTCCCCGTTCGACGCCGCGGCGGAGGCGCTCGCACGCACGCAGCTGGCACAGGCGCTGGAGAACCTCTCCTACCGTGAGCGTCGGATCGTCGAGCTGCGCTACGGGCTGTTCGGCGAGCAGCCGCGGACGCTCGACGACGTCGGCCGGATGTTCGGCCTGACTCGCGAGCGTGCACGTCAGATCGAGGAGCACGCCGTGCGCAAGCTGGGGTCGCTGGCCGAGGCACAGGGCCTCCGCGACGTCGCTTGAGGTAGCGCACCCTGGGGGAACGGCAAGGTTTCCAGCGGAGAATGCGGGGAACTGTCCAATTAGGACATCCCATCGGTGGATGACTGTGCATAACATGCCGCGCCAGACGTCGAGTCCTCGGCGCGGAGCCCTCCCTCCAATTGGCTCCGCTGCCTGGGGCGGGCATCAAAGGGCGTGCACGGCCGCCTCACACTGCGGCCGTGCCGCCCGCCCGCCCGCCCCCTGGTGAACCGCTCTCGTCCACGTCGGACGGCTAGACTGCCGCGCCGCAACGGACGTAGCGAAAGGAGTCGCGTGCCGGTAGACGTCAGCGCCAAGGGCAAGCAGTACCCGCCCGCCGAGTACGAGGTCGGCAAGGAGAAGATCCGCGAGTACGCCCAGGCCGTCGGCGAGGACAGCCCCGTCTACTTCGACCGCACGGCCGCTCAGGCCGCGGGCCTGCGCGACATCCCCGCCCCGCCGATGTTCGCGGTCGTCTACTCGGCGGCCGCGATGGCCCCCGCGATCCTCGACCCGGAGGTCGGGATCGACTTCGCGCGGATGGTCCACGGCGGCCAGGAGTTCGAGTGGGGCGAGCCCGTCTGCTCGGGCGACACCGTCACGACCGTCGCCAAGTGCAGCGACATCTACGAGAAGGACGGCAAGGGCTTCTACGTCTTCGAGTCCGTCTCCATCAACCAGGACGGCGAGCAGGTCGTGCGCGCGACCTGGACCAACATCGTGAGGGCGGCATGACCGTGAACGTCGGCGACTCCATCCCCGAGCTGCGCGTCACGCCCGACCGCTTCCTGCCGCACCGCTACGCCGGCGCCTCGGGGGACTTCAACCCGATCCACCTCGACAGGGAGCTCGCCACCCAGTTCGGGCTGCCGGGGAACATCCTGCACGGCCTCTACGGGATGGCGCTCGTCGCCCGTGCCGCCACGGCGGCCGCCGGCGGCGACCCGCGAGCCCTGAAGCGCCTGTCGGTCCAGTTCCGGGGCATGGCGCTTCCGGAGCAGGAGATCGTGGTGAGCGGAACGGTGACGGCGGTCGACGACGGGCGCGCGACGGTGGACACGGTCGCCGAGCAGTCCGGCAAGCAGATCATCAAGAACGCCCAGGCCGAGCTTCGGCTCGGTTAGCGGCGCGCCCCGTCACAATTGATGCCGTGCAGGTAACGGCTCGCCAGCAGTTCATCCTCCGCAAGGTCGTGGAGGGCTACGCCAACCTCGACCATCCGGTCGGATCGAAGTGGCTCGCCGAGCAGGACGACGTGCCCTGGGGGCCCTCGACGGTGCGCTCGGAGCTGGCGCGGCTCGAGCAGATCGGGCTGCTCGAGCACCCGCACACCTCAGCCGCCCGGGTCCCGACCGACAGTGGCTATCGCCACTACGTCGACGACCTGCTGGCGCAGGGGGGGCTGCCGGCCCCACGCAAGAAGCCGGTCGAGCTGTCCCATCTGAGGCGAGAGATCGACGCGGCGATGCGCGCCACCACCGAGCAGCTCTCGCAGGTCACGGATCTCGTCGCCCTGGTCAGCGCGCCGCCGATCGAGACGGCGACGATCCACCGCGTCGAGATGCTGGCGCTGCAGCCGCAGGTGGCGATGGTCGTCGTCATCACATCGACGGGCGGCGTGACGAAGCGCGTGATCCCGTTCGACGGGCCGCTCGACCGCGGCCTCGTCGACTGGGCCGGCGCGTACCTCAACGAGGCGCTCGGCGGGATCGACGTCGGCTCGCGGTTGCTGCAGGGCAAGCTCGAGGACGCGAGCCTCGACCAGCGCGAGCGCGACTTCCTCGCTCGGCTGGCCCCGGCGTTCACCGAGCTGGTTGACAGCTCCGAGCACACCCTCTTCTACGACGGAGCCGCGCGGCTGATCTCCGAGCAGCGCTTCCAGGAGCTACCCCAGCTGTCTGAGCTGATCGAGGTGCTCGAGCGCCGCCGGGCGCTGCTCGCGATCATGCGCGCGTCGCTGTCCGAGCCGAGCGTCTACCTGCGGATCGGCCACGAGAACCCGGCTCCGGAGCTGCGGTCGCTGAGCATGGTCGCGGCGAACTACGGCCTCGCGCGGCGCAATCTGGGTGCGGTGAGCGTGCTCGGCCCCGTCCGCATGGACTATCCGGGAGCGATCACGGCCGTGCGCCTGGCGGCCAACGAGCTGTCGCGCTTCATGGCCAAGGTCTACGACGAGTAGATGAGACGCGACGCGTACGAGGTGCTCGGCGTCGAGCGCGGCGCCGACGAGCGCCAGGTCAAGAAGCGATTTCGCGTGCTCGCGCGCGAGCTGCACCCCGACGTCAACTCCGGCGCGGACGCCGAGGAGCGCTTCAAGGAGGCGGCCGAGGCCTACGAGGTGCTCTCCGACCGGGAGCGACGGGAGATCTACGACCGCTACGGCTGGGAGGGGCTCGACTCGCGCGGCAAGGCGCCTCACGCGCACGGCTTCGGCTCCTTCGCCGACATCTTCGACGCCTTCTTCGGCGGCGACCCGTTCGGCGGTCGCGGCGCCCGCGGCCCGGGACCGGCCCAGGGCGCCGACGTCGGCGTCGAGGTCGAGATCGAGCTCGAGCAGGCCGCCCACGGCGCCGGCGTCGAGGTCTCGTTCGACGTCGTCGCGACCTGCGAGCGCTGCCATGGCAACCGAGCCGAGCCCGGAACGCCGATTGAGCGCTGCGACCGCTGCGGCGGCACGGGGCAGCTCAAGGAGGTCTCGCGCACCGCGTTCGGCCAGCTCGTCCGCTCGCGCGCCTGCGACGTCTGCGGCGGCGACGGCAAGGTCGCCGCTACGCCGTGCTCGGAGTGCGGCGGCCGCGGCCGCCACGCGACCCGCCGGACGCTGGACGTCGACCTGCCCGCCGGGATCGCCGACGGCCAGCGGGTGCGGCTCACCGGCCACGGCCATGCCGGCGACCGCGGCGGTCCTCCCGGCGACCTCTACGTCCTCGTGACGGTCGCCGAGGACGAGCGCTTCGTGCGCGACGGCGGCGACCTCGTCAGCGTCGTCGACGTCGACGCGCCGGCCGCCGCGCTCGGTGCGACCGTGACCGTGCCGACGCTCGACGGCGACGAGGAGATCGACGTCCCCGCCGGAACCCAGCCGGGTACCGTCGTCACGCTGCGCGGGCTCGGGATGCCGGAGATCGGCCGCGGCCGCCGCGGAGATCAGCGCGTGGTGCTCAACGTCGTCGTGCCGCGCAACCTCGACGACCGCCAGCGCGAGCTGCTCTCCGAGCTCTCCGACAGCCTCACCGAGGAGAACCGCCAGCAGGCGCGGCACGAGTCGATCGTCGACAAGGTCCGCCGGGCTCTGCGGTGATCCGCCTCGCGGTGCGAGCGCCGGCGGCCGCCGCCGAGCAGGTGCTGGCCGCGCTGCTCGAGCTGGCCCCGTCGGGCGTCGAGCAGGTCGACGGCGTCGACACGGTCGAGTTCGCCGTCTACGGCGCTCCCGGCGAGCTTCCCGAGCTCGACGAGGGCGAGGCCGAGGTCGGCGGCATCCGCGTCAGCGTCTCGGGCGCCGAGGTCCCGGACGACTGGGCCGAGCGCTGGAAGCGCTTCCACGCCCCGGTCCTGGTCGCCGATCGCCTCTACGTCCGCCCGCCCTGGGAGGAGCCGCCGATCCGCCCCGGCGTGATCGACCTGAAGATCGACCCCGGCCGCGCGTTCGGCACCGGCGCCCACCCCACGACGCGCCTTTGCCTCGAGCTGCTCGCCGAGCTCGCCGCCGGCGACCGGCGCGGATCGCTCTGCGACCTCGGCTGCGGCTCCGGCGTCCTGTCGATCGCCGCCGCCAAGCTCGGCTTCGCCCCCGTCGAGGCCGTCGACTCCGACCGCCTCGCCGTCGAGGCCACCACGATCAACGCCCGCGAGAACGGCGTCGTGCTCGACAGCGTCCGCCGCGCCAACCTCCGCGAGGAGCCCGCCCCACGCGCCGACGCGATCGTCGCCAACCTCATGCGCCCGCTCCTGCTGCGCGTCGCCGACCTCGTCGAGCACCGTCCTCGCGCCCTGATCGCCTCCGGCCTGCTCGACCATGAGGCCGACGAGGTCTCCGCCGCCTTCGCCCCGCTCTCGGAGGCCGGCCGCCGCTCCGACCGTGGCTGGACCGCCCTGCTGCTGACCTAGCCTCTGCGCGGTTCGGATCCCGAGGCGCCTTCTGTCCAAATGGATGGTTGAGCACACCAGGGTGTGCTCAACCATCCATTCGGACAGAGGGGAGGCGCTCGGGAAGCGCCCGGATCACGGCGCCGAGCTCTGGAGGACCGCGCCGGCGACCTCCTGCCACCACGCCTTCACCTGCGGGCTCTCGGAGCGGCCGATCCGCTCGCGGCAGTAGCGGGCCAGCTGGCGCGGGCTGCCGGTCGCGACGACCCCGGCGCCGGTGACGGCGAGCCGGCCGTCGGCGAGCAGCACCAGCGCGCCGCGCGCCTCGCGGCGGGTCCGGAGCGTGCGCGTGACGGCCACGCCCTCGATCTGCTCGGGCGCGGCCGGGTCTCCGTCCTCGGTCCTCCACGGCTTGACGCTGAAGATCGGGGAGCGCCCCTTGAGAACCGGCACCTCGGTGGCGTTCAGGCCGTCGATCGGCCCGGTGCGCCAGCGCTCGAAGAGTCCCTCGACGTCGCGGCGGGCGGCCTCGCGAACGACGATGTGGAGGCGGTCGCCGGCGGCGACCTCGGTCGATCCGCGCGGGAGCAGCGCCTCGTCCTCGCGGACGATGATGTTGACGAGCGCGTCGCGCGGAAGGCCGAGCTGGTTGACGAGGCGGCCGACGAGCGCGTCCTCGGGGCGGACCGGGAACTCGAGCACCTCGGCGCCGAGGCGGCGAATCGTGCCGACCTCCATCAGCGGGCGCGGCAGGGCCGGCTCGCTCGTCGTCACCCCGAGCAGGCGCGCGAGCGGGTCGATCGTCGCTCCCTGGATCAGCGCCGAGGTGATCACGACGAAGAAGACGAGGTTGAAGAACAGATCCGCCTGCGGCACGCCCTCGATCACCGGGAACGTGGCGAAGACGACCGGCAGCGCGCCGCGCAGACCGGCCCAGCTCACGAGCGTCATCTCGGGCGCCGAGTAGCCGGCGGGCCGCGTCGTGAGGAACGTCGCCACCGGCCGCGCGACGAGCGTCAGCACGACGGCCAGCAGCAGCCCGTCGACCACGACCTCGCTCAGCTCGCTGGGGAACACCAGCAGGCCGAGCGTGAAGAAGAGGGCGATCTGCGCGACCCAGGCGACGCCGGCGTGGAAGTCGTCGATCGTCCGTCGCGCGGGGATCCGCGCGCCGCCGAGCGCCAGGCCGGCGAGGTAGACGGCGAGGAAGCCCGAGCCGCCCAGCGTGTCGGCGATCCCGTAGGCGAGGGCGGCCGTCGCGATCGAGGCGACGGGGTAGAGGCCGGTCGTCGCGAAGCTGACGCGCCGGAAGGCCGCCACGGCGGCGGCGCCGATCGCGAAGCCCGAGACAGCGCCGATCGAAAGCTGCTCGAACATCAGCAGGGCCATGTCGGCGAGGCCGTAGTCGGGCGCCTGTATCCACTCGATGAAGCCGAGCACGAGCAGGACTGCGAGCGGGTCGTTGAAGCCCGACTCCGCCTCGAGCGTGCGCGCCAGCTTTCGCTTGATGCTCGACCCGCGCAGCACGGAGAAGATCGCCGCGCTGTCGGTCGACGCGATCACGGCGCCGAGCAGCAGGCCCTCGAGCACCGTGAGGCCGAACAGCAGGTGGGCCAGCAGTCCCGTGACGACCGCCGTGATCAGCGTGCCGAGAGTCGCGAGCGGGAGCGCGCCGCGCAGCACCGGCCGGATCTCGCCCCAGCCCGCCGCCAGTCCGCCCTCGAACAGGATCAGCGTCAGCGCGATGATCCCGATCGTCCGCGCCAGCTCGACATCGTGCTTGCTGCTGCCGAAGTCGATCAGCCCGAGGCCGTCGGAGCCGATCGCCATCCCGAGCAGCAGGAACAGCACCAGGCCGGGCACGCGCAGGCGGCCGGCGAGCAGCGTGGCGCCTATCCCGAGCGCCAGCAAACCGCCGGCGACCAGGATGAGGGTGCCGTCCTCCATTGGCGGGCAGCCTAGACTCCACGCTGGAATGTCAGTTGCCCAGCAGGTGCAGGAGGATGCGCGAGTCGCCCTCAAGGCGGGCGACAGGCAGCGGGCGGGAGCCCTGCGCCTGATCGCGTCCGAGCTTCAGCGCGCCGAGAAGGACGGCGGCGACGTCGACGAGGTCGAGGTGCTGCAGCGCGAGCGCAAGCGCCGCCTCGAGTCGGCGGAGGCCTACCGCGACGGCGGACGCGAGGATCTCGCCACGGCCGAGGAGTCCGAGGCGGAGCTGATCGGCGGCTACCTGCCCGAGCAGCTCGCCGACGACGAGCTCGCGGAGATCGTCGAGGGCGCCGTCGCCGAGTCGGGCGCGAGCTCGCCGAGGGACATGGGCAACGTGATGAAGCTGGTCATGCCGCTGGTCAAGGGACGGGCCGACGGCAAGCGGGTGAGCGCGGCCGTGAAGGAGAAGCTGACCTCGTAGTGCGCCGCCAGCTCGAGCTACCGAACGACGTCGCCGCCGAGCTGGCCGGCCCCGAGGACGTGGTGATGCGCACACTCGAGCAGCACCTCGACTGCGAGGTGTTCCTGCGCGGCAACGTGCTCACGCTCGACGGCTCGGAGGAGCAGGTCGGAATGGGCGAGACGGTCGTCCGCGAGCTCTCCGACCTGATCAGGCAGGGCCACGACGTCGCGCCCGGAACGATCGAGGCGATCGGCTCCGCGCTCGACGAGCACGCGAGCCCGAGCGAGATCCTCGACGACGTGATCTGGCGCCATCGCGGGCTCAAGGTGGCGCCCAAGACCGTCAACCAGAAGCGCTACGTCGACGCGATACGCGCGAACACGATCGCCGTCGGCATCGGTCCGGCGGGCACCGGCAAGTCCTTCCTCGCCGTGGCGATGGCCGTCGCGGCGCTCCAGCGCCGCGAGGTCAACCGGATCGTGCTCACGCGTCCCGCCGTCGAGGCGGGCGAGCGGCTCGGCTTCCTGCCCGGCGACCTGATGGCCAAGGTCGACCCCTACCTGCGGCCGCTGTTCGACGCGCTCTACGACATGCTCGAGCCGGAGAAGGTCAACCAGCACCTGGAGCGCGGCGTGATCGAGGTCGCGCCGCTCGCATTCATGCGCGGCCGCACGCTCAACGACTCGTTCATCATCGTCGACGAGGCGCAGAACACGACGCCCGAGCAGATGAAGATGGTTTTGACGCGACTCGGGTTCGGCTCGAAGATGGTCGTCACCGGCGACGTCACCCAGGTCGACCTGCCGAAGACCGACCGCTCGGGGCTCGTCGTGATCGGCGACATCCTGGCCGAGGTCGAGGGCATCGAGTTCGTCCGGTTCGGCGGCGAGGACGTGGTGCGCCACAAGCTCGTCCAGCGGATCGTCGCGGCCTACGGCGAGTACGCCGAGAAGCAGGCCCCGGAGCTGCACACGACGCGCAGGAGAGCCTGATCGAGATCGAGGTCATCGACGCGCCGGAGCCTCCGGCGCGCTTCGAGAGCGCCGCCAGGCGCGCGCTGGAGGAGGTCGGGATCGACGGGAGGCTCCACCTCGCGATCGCGTTCGTCGCGGCGGAGGAGATGCGCGCGCTGAACCGCGACCACCGTGGGATCGACCGTCCGACCGACGTCCTGTCGTTTCCGGTCGACGAGGCGGGCCCGGCCGCCGGTCCGCGCGAGCTCGGCGACGTCGTCGTCTGCCCCGAGCACGCCGAGGACCTGGTCGAGGCGGTGGTGCACGGCGTGCTGCACCTCTGCGGACACGACCACGAGATCGACGACGGCGAGATGCTCGCCCTCCAGGACCGGATCGTGGAGCGTCTCGGGTGACGGCCCGGTCCGGGTTCGTCGCGCTCGCCGGCCGGCCGAACGCCGGCAAGTCGACGCTCGTCAACCGCGTGGTCGGCGACAAGGTGGCGATCGTCTCCGACAAGCCGCAGACGACCCGGCGGGAGATTCGCGGCATCGCCACCGGGAACGACTGGCAGCTGGTGCTCGTCGACCTGCCGGGCGTCCAGCGCCCGCGCGACCCGATGACCGAGCGGATGCAGCGGCGCGTCGAGCGTGCGCTCGCGGACGCCGACGCCGTGCTGTTCGTGCTCAACGGGACGCAGCGGGTCGGGCCGGGCGACCGCTACATCGCGCGTGCGATCCGCTCCGCCGGCCTTCCGGCGGTCACCGCGGTCAACAAGATCGACCGGCTCGACCGCGCCGGCGCCGTCGCGGCGCTGACCGCCGCGGCGGACCTCGGCGTCCAGGGCGACATATTCCCGATCAGCGCCAAGGCCGGCGACGGGGTCGACGAGCTGGTCGAGCACGTCGTCGGGCTGCTCCCGGAGGGCCCGCTGCTCTACCCGCCGGAGGACAGCTCCGACCTCGCCGAGCACGTCCGGATCGCCGAGCTGGTGCGCGAGCAGGTGCTCCGCCGGACCCGCGAGGAGCTGCCGCACGCCGTCGAGGTCGAGGTGACCGACATCTCCGAGCGCGACGGCGACCTGCTGGCGATCGAGGCCAACGTCTGGGCCGAGAGCGAGTCGCAGAAGGGCATCCTGATCGGCGGCGGCGGGCGCATGGTCAAGGCCGTCGGCGTCGCCGCGCGCAAGGAGATCGAGACGGTGCTCGGATGCCGCGTCCATCTCGAGCTGCGCGTCCGCGTGCGGCGCGGCTGGCGAACCGACGAGGGGCTGCTCGATCGCCTCGGGATCGAGTGACGCGGGGCCCCGCCTGCGCGCCACGGCGCCCCTGAGCGCTTCTGGAACAATCGGGCGCGTGGAGGAAATTCGCTTCGACGACCAGGGCCTCGTCCCGTGCGTGATGCAGGACGCCCGCACGGGCGAGGTGCTCACGCTCGCCTACATGAACGAGCAGGCGCTGGCGCGCACGCGCGAGACGGGCGAGATGCACTTCTGGAGCCGCTCGCGCGGCGAGCTGTGGCACAAGGGAGCCACCTCCGGCAACACGATGCGGCTGCGCGCGCTGCGCTACGACTGCGACTGCGACGCGATCGTCGCGCTCGTCGATCCGACCGGCCCGGCCTGCCACACCGGCGAGCGAAGCTGCTTCCACGCCGGTGACCTCGACCCCCAGCCGGGCGAGGCGCTCGCGACCCTGGAGCGGACGATCGCCGACCGCAGGCGCGCCGCCGCGGACGGCTCGAGCTACACCGCGAAGCTGCTCGCCGACCCGCCGTTCATCGGCGAGAAGGTGCGCGAGGAGGCCGAGGAGGTGACCCGCGCCGCCGCCGGCGAGTCGGACCAGCGACTGCGCGAGGAGGCGGCCGACGTGCTCTACCACCTGGCCGTCCTGCTGGCCTCGCGCGGGCTGTCGTTCACCGACGCCTTCGAGGAGCTCAATGACCGTCGCCGCTGAGGGCCTCGAGCTGACGCCTTCGCTCGAGGAGGTGCGCGAGCTGACCCGCGAGCACACGCTCGTCCCGCTCCGGCACACCTTCGTCGACGACTGCGAGACGCCGGTCTCGGCCTACCTCAAGCTGCGCGGCGACGGACCGTCGTTCCTGCTCGAGTCGGCCGAGCAGGGCGGGCGCTTCGGCCGCTGGTCGTTCCTCGGCTTCCGGCCGCGGACGGTGATCCGGCTCGAGCACGGCGAGCTGACCGCGGGCGGCCTGCGGCGCGCGGTCGACGATCCCTACGCCGCCGTCACGGAGGAGCTGAGCCGGTACCGGATCGCGCCGCTCGAGGGCCTGCCGCCGTTCGCCGGCGGTGCGGTCGGGCTCTTCGGCTACGACCTGGTGCGCTACTCGGAGCCGTCGGTCGGGACCGGCAATCCCGACGAGCTCGGGACGCCCGACATGGCCCTGATGGTGACCGACGTGCTGGTCGCGTTCGACCACCTGCGCCACGAGCTGTCGATCCTCGCGAACGTCTTCGCCGAGGACGACGTCGACGAGGCGTACGCGGAGGCGGCGGCGGCGATCGCCGAGGTCCGCGAGCGCCTGCGGGCACCCGTCCCGCGCGCCGACGCCGGCACGCGCGAGCCGCCGCGCTTCCAGTCGAACCTCGGCTCCGACGGACATGCCGCGGCCGTCGAGCGCTGCAAGGAGTACATCCGCGCCGGCGACGCCTACCAGATCGTCCCGAGCCAGCGCTGGAGCGCTGAGACGCCGGTCAGCGCGTTCTCGATCTACCGTGGGCTGCGCGCCGTCAACCCGAGCCCCTACATGTACTTCCTCGACTTCGGCGACTTCGAGATCGCGGGCGCCTCGCCCGAGTCGCTGGTCAAGGTCACCGGCCGTCACGCCGAGCAGCGCCCGATCGCCGGGACGCGCCCGCGCGCCGGCACGCCGACGGAGGACCGGCGGCGAGCCGAGGAGCTGCTCGCCGACGAGAAGGAGCGCGCCGAGCACGTGATGCTCGTCGACCTGGCGCGCAACGACCTCGGCCGGGTCTGCGAGTACGGATCGGTGAGCGTCGACGAGCTGATGGCGGTCGAGACCTACTCGCACGTGCTGCACATCGTCTCGTCGGTCTCCGGCACGCTCCGCGACGAGGTGACCGCGATGGACGCGCTTGCCGCCTCGCTCCCCGCGGGAACGCTCTCGGGGGCGCCGAAGATCCGCGCGATGCAGATCATCGACGAGCTCGAGCCGGTGCGCCGGGGTCCGTACGGGGGCTCGGTCGGCTACCTGTCCTACACGGGCGACCTCGACACCTGCATCTACATCCGCTCGGCGGTCGTCAAGGACGGCCGCGTCCATCTGCAGGCCGGCGGGGGGATCGTCGCCGACTCCGATCCCGGCTACGAGGTGCGCGAGACCGAGCACAAGGCGGGCGCCGTGTTCCAGGCGATCGAGCTCGCCTGCCGCCAGGCGGACTGGGCATGAGCGAGCCCAGGGCGTCTGCGTCCCCCGGTCCCCCCGCATCGGCTGGCCGGGCTGGGAGGGTCCTGGTCATCGACAACTACGACTCGTTCACGTACAACCTCGTCCAGTACCTCGGCGAGCTGGGCGCTGAGCCCGTCGTGGTGCGCAACGACGGCGCGTCCGTGGACGAGCTGCTCGAGCTGGTGCGCGACGGCCGGCTGATCGTGTCGCCCGGCCCCTGCACGCCGGCCGACGCCGGCGTCTCGGTCGAGGCGATCCGCCGCTTCGCCGAGCAGCGGATACCGGTGCTCGGCGTCTGCCTCGGCCATCAGGCGATCGCGACGGCGTTCGGCGGGCGCGTCGTACGCGGGGAGCCCGTCCACGGAAAGGTCGCCGACGTCGTCCACGACGGCCGGACGGTCTTCGCGGGGCTCGACAGCCCGTTCGTCGCCGGCCGCTATCACTCGCTGGTCGTCGATCCGGACCTGCCGCCGGAGCTCGAGCGGTCGGCCGGCTACGACGACGTGGTGATGGGCATCCGCCACCGCGAGCTGCCCGTCGAGGGAGTGCAGTTCCACCCGGAGTCGGTGCTCACCGGCGACGGCATGGCCATACTTCGCAACTTCCTCTCGCTCTGAGAGCGCGCGGGAGGAGCTCGACATGCCCAATCCGATCCTCACCGAGGCGATCGACCGGCTGTGCCGGAGCGAGGCGCTGAGCGCCGACGAGGCGGCCGCCTGCCTGCACGAGGTTATGGAGGGACGGGCCTCCGACGTCCAGGCCGCCGGCTTGCTGATCGCGTTTCGCAGCAAGGGCGAGACCGTCGAGGAGATCGCCGGCATGGCGCGGGCGATGCGTGAGCTGGCGACGCCGGTCGCGCCGGCGCACGACGACCTGGTCGACACCGCCGGCACCGGCGGGGGCCGGCCGACGTTCAACGTGTCGACGACGGCGGCCTTCGTGGCGGCCGGAGCGGGCTGTCGGGTCGCCAAGCACGGCAACCGCTCGGCGACCGGCCGTTCGGGCTCCGCCGACGTGCTCGAGGCGCTCGGCGCGCGGATCGACCTCGAGCCGGCGGCCGTCGCGACGTGCATCGACGAGATCGGCTTCGGCTTCATGTTCGCGCCGGCCCACCATCCGGCGATGAAGAACGTCGTGCCGGTGCGCAAGGAGCTCGCCGTGCGGACGATCTTCAACTTCCTCGGCCCGCTGACCAACCCGGCCGGGGCGCGGCGCCAGCTGATCGGCGTGTCCGACCGCCGCTTCCTCGACTTCATGGCCGCCGCCTTGGGCGAGCTCGGATGCGAGCATGCGCTCGTGGTGGCGAGCGACGACGGGCTCGACGAGCTGAGCGTCTCGGGGACGACCCACGTGGTCGAGCTGCGCGACGGACGGATCGCGAGCTACGTCCTACGGCCCGAGGCCGTCGGTCTGAGCGCCTCGCCGCAGGACGCCGTCGCCGCCGGCACGCCCGAGGCCAACGCCGCGATCGCCCGCCGTGTGATGGCCGGCGAGACGGGCGCCGAGCGCGACCTGACGGTCCTCAACGCGGGAGCAGCGATCTACGTCGGCGGGGGGGCCGAGTCGATCGAGGAGGGCGTCAGGACGGCGGAGCAGGCGATCGACTCGGGCGCCGCGAGCGCCGTGATGGAGCGGTTCGTCGCGCGGACGCGGGAGCTGGTCGCGTGAGCGAGCGGCTCGAGGCGCTGGTGCGCGCCACGCGCGAGGCGGTCGAACGCAGGAAGGAGGCCGTGCCGGCAGCCGAGCTGGAGCTTGCCGCCGCGGCCCGCGCCGACGACGCGCGACCGTTCGCGGAGGCGCTCTCGCGGCCCGGGACGTCGCTGATCGCCGAGCACAAGCGCCGCTCGCCGTCGGCCGGCGAGATCCGGCCCGGCGCCGGCTGTGCGGAGATCGTCTCCGCGTACGAGCGCGGCGGCGCCGCCGCGCTGTCGGTGCTGACCGAGGAGGCGCACTTCGGCGGCTCGCTCGAGGACCTGCGCGCCGCGCGCGCGGCGACCAGCCTGCCGATCCTGCGCAAGGACTTCACCGTCGACCGCTACATGCTGCTCGAGGCCCGCGCCGCCGGAGCGGACGCCGTCCTGCTGGTCGTCGGCTCGCTGCGCGACGGCGAGCTGGCGGAGCTGCTGCACGGGGCGCGCGACCTCGACCTCGACGCGATCGTCGAGGTGTCGAGTCCCGAGGAGCTGGACGTTGCGCTCGCGGTCGACGCCGACGTGATCGGGATCAACAATCGCGACCTCACCGACTTCTCGATCGACATCTCGCGCACGTTCGACCTGCTCGGCGACGTGCCGGCCGGCAAGGTCGTCGTCTCGGAGTCCGGGATCGTCTACCGCGAGCAGATCGACGAGCTGGAGCGCGTCGGCGTCGACGCCGTGCTCGTCGGCGAGACCGTGATGCGCGCCGACGATCCCGAGGCCGCGGTCCGCGCCCTCGCCGGTCGGGAGCAGGCGATCGACCCGGATCGGCCCGAGACGCTTTAAGCACGCTTAAGCGGGCATACGTACAACTCTGGTCATGACCGAGACGACTCCGCCACAGCGTTCAGCGTTTTCGATCTTCCTAGCCGCAGCCCTCGGAGGGCTGGTCGTGCTGGTCGGGGGCACGGCGCTGATCGCGACGGACGTGATCGACACCGGCGACGAGACGACGCGCGTGGTCCGCGAGACGATCCCGACACGCGGCGTCTCGTCCAACCCCGAGAGCGACGACGGGCGGACCGTCGCCGACATCTACAAGCGCGAGGGCAAGGGCGTCGTGTTCGTCCTGGCGGAGAGCTCGTCGGACTCGAACTCGCCGTTCGGCGCGCCCGACGGCGGTGGGCAGGCCAGCGGATCGGGCTTCGTCGTCGACAGGAGCGGAACGATCGTCACGAACGCCCACGTGGTGGGGGACTCCGACCAGGTCCGGGTCCGCTTCGAGGAGGACGGCGACCTCGTCGACGCCGACGTCGTCGGCTCCGATCCGTCGACCGACATGGCGGTGCTGAAGGTCGATCCCGACGACGCCGAGCTCCAGCCGCTGCCGCTCGGCGACAGCTCGGAGGCTGAGGTGGGCGATGCCGTGGTGGCGATCGGCAATCCGTTCGGCTACACGCGCTCGGTGACGACCGGGATCATCTCGGCGAAGCAGCGTCAGATCACCGCTCCGAACGGGTTCTCGATCGAGAACGTGATCCAGACCGACGCCGCGATCAACCCGGGCAACTCGGGCGGGCCGCTGCTCGACGCCGAGGGCCGCGTGATCGGGATCAACTCGCAGATCGCGACCGGCGGCTCGAGCGGCTCCGTGGGCATCGGCTTCGCGGTGCCGGTCGACACCGTCAAGAGCCAGCTCCCGCAGCTCAAGCGCGGCGACGAGATCGAGCGCGCCTTTCTCGGCATCGAGATGATCGGCGTGACCGACGACGTCGCCCGCGACCTGAACCTCGCCGCCGACGAGGGCGCCCTGGTCCAGAAGATCGTCGAGGACGGCCCGGCGGACAAGGCCGGGCTGCGGGCCGGCAGGACTCCGACCGGCGACGGCATCACCGCCGGCGGCGACCTGATCGTCAAGGTCGACGGCGAGGACGTGAAGAGCCCGGACGACGTTCCGGCTGCGCTGGCCGATCTCAAGCCGGGCGACGAGGTCGAGATCGAGTTCTATCGCGGCGACGAGCGCAAGACCGTCGAGGTGGAGCTCGGCGAGCGGCCGGCGTCGCTCGGCGACCGTCAGGGCCAAGGCGGGGGCGGCGGCCTCCCCGACCTTCCGTAGCGGCTCTCGCGCCTGGCCGGCTCCCGGCGCGGCTCGCCCGCCGCCGCGAGGTCGGCGTGCGACGATTGAGGGGTGACGCGATTCAAGTCCTGCGGCATCACCAGCCTCGACGACGCCCGCATGGCGGCCGATCTCGGCGCCTGGGCGGTCGGGCTGATCCTCTGGGACCAGAGCGCGCGCGCCTGCTCGCCGGCCGCGGCCGAGGAGATCGGCGCCGCGCTGCACCGGCGCTGCGAGATCGCCGGCGTGTTCGTCAACGCGCCGCTCGACGAGCTGGCGCTGGCGGCCGATCGCTACGGGCTCACGCTGCTCCAGCTCCACGGCGACGAGGGCCCCGCCTACTGCCGCGAGGCGGCGCGCCGCACCGGCTGCAAGGTGATCAAGGCGGTGCGCGTCAAGGACGCCGCCGTCGTACGCGGGCTGGACGCCTACGCGACCGACTACCACCTGCTCGACGCCTACGTTCCGGAGACCCGCGGCGGCACCGGGCAGACCTTCGCGTGGGATCTCGTCCGCCACCACCGCGGTAGCGTGCCGGTCGTGCTGTCCGGAGGGCTGACGCCCGACAACGTCGGCGAGGCGATCGTCGCCGCCCATCCGTTCGCGGTCGACTGCGCGAGCGGCACCGAGGCCGAGGCCGGCCGCAAGGATCCGCGCCTGATGGAGGCGTTCGTGCGCGCCGTCGCGGCGGCCGACGAGCGCGAGGCCGTGCGCGCATGACGGCATCCGCCCCGGGCCGCGATCCGGCCGAGCGCGAGTTCGGCCCGTACGGCGGCCGCTTCGTCCCCGAGACGCTGATTCCCGCGCTCGACGAGCTCGAGCGCGCGTGGCTCGCGGCGCGCGAGGACCCGTCCTACGCCGCGGAGCTGACCGCGCTGCTGAGCGACTACGTCGGTCGCCCGACGCCGCTCTACCTCGCGCGGCGGCTGTCCGAGGAGGTCGGCGCGACCGTCTACCTCAAGCGCGAGGACCTCAACCACACCGGCGCCCACAAGATCAACAACGCGCTCGGCCAGGCGCTGCTCGCGCGGCGGATGGGCAAGCGCCGGATCATCGCCGAGACCGGCGCGGGCCAGCACGGCGTCGCGACCGCGACCGCCTGCGCGCTGCTCGACCTGGAGTGCGTCGTCTACATGGGCAGCGAGGACATGCGCCGGCAGCGGCCGAACGTCGAGCGGATGGGGCTGCTCGGCGCGCGCGTCGAGGCGGTCGAGGCCGGTGCGCGGACCCTCAAGGAGGCGGTAAGCGCGGCGATCCGCGACTGGGTGGCGAACGCCGGCACGACTCACTACATCATCGGCTCGGCGGTCGGGCCGGCGCCCTACCCGGCGATGGTGCGCGATCTGCAGCGGGTGATCGGCGACGAGCTGCGCGCACAGATCGAGCAGCTCGAGGGCCGGCTCCCGGACCGCCTGATCGCCTGCGTCGGCGGCGGCTCGAACTCGATCGGGGCGTTCGCGCCGTTCGTCCTCGACAAGGACGTCGAGCTGATCGGCGTCGAGGCGGCGGGCGAGGGGCTGCAGAGCGGGCGCCACTCGGCTCCGCTGACGACCGGCGCGCGCGGCGTGCTGCACGGCGCGCTGTCGGCGGTGCTCCAGGACGAGGACGGCCAGGTGCTGGAGGCCCACTCGATCTCCGCCGGCCTCGACTACCCGGGGTCGGGCCCCGAGCACGCCTGGCTGCGCGACGAGGGACGCGTCCGCTACGTCGCCGTCGAGGACGCCGCCGCCGTCGAGGCCTTCAAGCGGCTGGCGCGGCTGGAGGGGATCATCCCGGCGCTCGAGCCGGCTCACGCGCTCGCCTGGCTGCTCGCCAACCCGGTCGCCGGCGGTCTCGACGCGCTCGTCCTGTCCGGGCGCGGCGACAAGGACCTCGCCGAGGTGCTCGCGGGGTGAGCGCCGTCAGCGCTCCGGCGGGCGCGCGCCGGATCGAGGAGGCGTTCGCCACGCACGGCAAGCGGGCCGCCCTGATGCCCTACCTGATGGGCGGCTACCCGAACATCGACGTATCGCGCGCCGCCGGCGAGGCCGCCGTCGACGCCGGGGCCGACCTGATCGAGCTCGGCATCCCGTTCTCCGACCCGCTCGCCGACGGTCCGACGATCCACGCCGCCGGGACGGCGGCGCTCGCCGCCGGCGTCACCCCGACCGACGTTCTCGACGTCTGCGAGTCGCTCGCTCGGCGCGTGCCGGTGGCTCTGATGGTCTACGCGAACGTCGTCCTCGTCGACGGGCCCGACGCGTTCGCGAGCCGCGCGGCGCGAGCCGGCGCGGCCGGGCTGATCGTCCCGGACCTCCCACAGGACGAGTCGGCGTCCGTGCGTGCGGCATGCGACGCCGCCGGGCTCGCCCTCGTGCCCCTGGTCGCGCCCTCGAGCACCTCTGAGCGGGTCGCCGAGATCGGCCGCGAGGCGCGCGGGTTCGTCTACGCCGTGTCGCTCGCCGGCACCACCGGCGAGCGCGCTGAGCTGCCGTCCGAGCTGCCGCGGCTCGTCGAGCGCGTCCGGGCGGCGACGAGCGTCCCCGTGGCGGTCGGCTTCGGCATCTCGACCGCCGACCAGGCCGCGGCGGTCGGCGAGCTGGCCGACGGCGTGATCGTCGGCAGCCGGGTGGTGCGCGCCGCGGGCGAGGGCGGCGCGGAGGCGGTCGGGGCGGTCGTCGCCGAGCTCGCCGAGGGCCTCGCGCTGGGCTCCTGAAGGCGCGGGCGCTCATGTAGTCTGCGGCCCCGACGACCGTGGCCGCGCCCGTGCAGACCAAGGAGACCTCGAGATGATCGTGCTAGTGAGCATCACCGTTGGGCTGGTCGTCTGGCTGACGGCGTGGGCGTTCGGCGTCAAGGCCTTCGACGCGTTCCTCTTCACGGCGCTGCTCGGCTTCGTCGCCGCCGCGGTGCAGATGGCGCTGCCGTTCGTGAAGCAGATCCTGACCGGCGAGCCGGCCTCGCCGGGCGACCGCTAGCGACCTTCCTAGAATCGGCGGCGGTGCGCCGCGCCCTCCTCCATCCGCTGGCCGCGCTGGCGATCCTCGCGGCCGGCTGCGGCGACGACTCGAGCGAGTCGAGCCGCGTGCGCGGCGACACGCTGACCGTCTACGCCAGCCTGCCGGGGCACGGGCTCGAGGCGGCGGCCGGCGCCGCGGCCGAGATCGGCATGCGCCGTGCGCTGGCGGAGGCCGGCGGGCGGGCCGGCGGACGAGCGATCCGCTTCGTGCGGATGTCGTCGACCCGGCCGGGCGACGACACGTGGGACCCCGGGACGGTCGAGGCGAACGCGGACCGCGCGGCCGGCGACCCGACGACGATCGCCTACCTCGGGGAGCTCGACCAGGGCGCCTCGGCGGTATCGCTGCCGGTGACCAACCGCGAGCAGCTCCTGCAGGTGTCGCCCGCCGACGGTCTGACGAGCCTCACTCGTGCGGCCCCTGGCCGCCCGCGGGCGGGACCCGAGCGCTACTACCCCGAGGAGCTCAAGACCTTCGTCCGCCTCGTGCCGCCGGATCTGCTCGCGGCGCGCTGGATCGTCCGCGCGCTGCGCCAGCGCCAGACGCGGCGGCTGGCGATCGTCGCGGGCGAGGGGATCGCCGATCGCGAGCTCGAGGCGATGACCCTCGCGCTGATCGGCGAGGGCCAGCCGCGCGCCGTCGTACGCGTCCCCGCACCGGACGACGACGACGACCCGGAGAGCCTCGCCGAGGCGATCGAGGAGATCGCGGCGAGTCGTCCCCAGGCGATCGTCTACACCGCTCCTGTCGGGTCTCGCACACGCGCGACGCTCGCCGCGCTCGCCGCCCGCCTGCCCGGCGTGGTGCTGATCGGAGGCCCGGCGCTCGCCCGGCATCGAGGCTTCGACAGCGTGCCGGACGGAGCATGCGCGTTGACCGGCGTCCCCCCGGAGGCGACGCTCTCGCCCCGCGCCCGGCGCCGGCTGGCAAGGCTACGGCGCCTCAGCGCGCGTCCCGTCGGGGTCGAGGCGCTACTCGGCTACGACGCGATGCGACTGACCCTCGCGGCGGTCGAGACCGGCGGCCCGGATCGGCGCGAGGTGACGCGCGCGGCCCACCAAGGCAGGCTCCTGCTGGGCGCGACCGGCGGCTACTCGGTCGGCCGTCGCGGCGACGTCGCGGGACGGCCGGTCGTCTGCGTCGACCTCGCCGTTCCAGCCGGCTGACGGCGAGCTTTTCGAGGACAGTGGAACATCGACCGGGCTAGAGCCCAGTCAATCGTCCACTCGCTCGTCGCCGCCGCCGCGCCGGGCTCCGCGGTCGGTCAGGTCCCGCGAACGGCGAGCCGCAGCGCCGGCTCGAGCTCGGGCCGGCGGAACTCGTAGCCGAGCTCCAGCAGCCGGCGCGGCTCGGCGCGGACGCCGGTCGTGACGATCTGCGCCATCTCCCCGTAGAGGGCCTTGACCGCCAGGGCCGGCACCGGCGCCACGGCCGGGCGGCGCAGCACGCGACCGAGGGCCTTCGACAGCTCGGCGTTGGTCACCGGCTCGGGCGCCGTCAGGTTGAGCGGGCCGGCCGCGGCGCCGGAGTCGATGCAGAAGACCTGGCCGCCGGCGACGTCGTCGGCGTGGATCCACGGCACGTACTGGCGCCCGCCGGCCACCGGACCGCCGACGCCCAGCTTGAACGGCGGCAGCATCTTCTCCAGCGCGCCGCCGGAGTCGGACAGCACCACGCCGGTGCGAGGGATCGCCACGCGCATCCCGAGCGCCTCGGCCGCGCGTGCCTCGGCCTCCCACTCGGCGCAGACCCGGGCGAGGAAGTCGCCCGCCGCCGGCTCGCCCTCGCCGACCGGCTCGTCGCCCCGCGCGCCGTACCAGCCGGTCGCCGACTGGGAGACGAGCGTCCCCGGTCGATCGGCGCCCTCCGTGAGAGCGCCCAGACCCGCCACGAGGTTGCGCGTCGCCAGCACGCGCGAGTCCCGGATCTCACGTCGCGCAGCCTCCGTCCAGCGCTGCGCCACCGGCTCGCCCAGCAGGTGGACCACGGCGTCCCGCCCCGCGAGCGCGACAGCCGGCGGCGGCCCGTCCTTCGGCCCGCTCCACCCATGCGCCTCCACGCGCCCGCCAAACGCCCGCTCCGCCTTCCCGGCGTCACGCGACAGCACCGTCACCTCGTCCCCTCGCCCCAGCAGCTCCTCGACCAACCGACGGCCAAGCATCCCCGTCGCTCCCGTAACAGTCACCCTCACCGCAACAACACTACGCCCGAAGCGGCGATAGCTAAGGCAAGCGGAGGCGCGCAGCCGGATCGGTCCCAGGACTGCGCTCCGAATCTCGCTGGGGCGAGATCCGGTGAGCACCGCAGCTACGGCAAGCGGAGGCGCGCAGCCGGATCGGTCCCAGGACTGCGCTCCGAATCTCGCTGGGGCGAGATCCGGTGAGCACCGCAGCTACGGCAAACTTAGCTCGGCGGTCTGGTCGCTGAGCTGGGCTGCGCCCTCGCGCTCGGCCTCCTCCGCCACGGCGCGCGCGACCTCGCGGCTGACCTCGCGGTTGAACACCGAGGGGATGATGTAGTCCTCGGTCAGCTCCTCGTCGTCGAGGGTCGCGGCGATCCCCTTGGCGGCGGCGATCTTCATCTCCTCGGTGATCGCCCGCGCCCGGACGTCGAGCGCCCCGCGGAAGATCCCCGGGAAGGCGAGCACGTTGTTGATCTGGTTCGGGTAGTCGGAGCGACCGGTCGCCATCACGCGCACGTAGGGCGCCGCCTCTTCCGGACGTACCTCCGGGTTCGGGTTCGCCATCGCGAACACGAACGGGTCGGGGTTCATGCGGGCGAGATCGGCGGCGGAGACGATTCCCGGCCCGGACAGGCCGACGAACAGGTCGGTGCCCTCGAGCACCTCGGCGGGGGAGCCGGAGCGCCGCTCGGCGTTCGTGTTCTCGGCCAGCCATCGCTTCGGGGCGTTCATCGAGCCGGCCTCGTAGTCCTCGCGACCGGTGTGGATGGCTCCGAAGCGGTCGCAGGCGACGACCTTCGTGATCCCGGCGCCCATCAGGATCTTCGCCACCGCCACCCCCGCGGCGCCGGCGCCGGCCATCGAGACCGACAGGCCGGAGATGTCGCGGCCGGTCAGCCGGCAGGCGTTGATCAGTGCGGCGAGCACGACGATCGCCGTTCCGTGCTGGTCGTCGTGGAAGACCGGGATGTCGAGCTCCGCGATCAGCCGCTGCTCGATCTCGAAGCAGCGCGGCGAGGAGATGTCCTCGAGGTTGATGCCGCCGAACGTCGGCGCGATCAGCTTGACCGTCTCGACGATCTTGTCGGGGTCCTTGGTGTCGAGGGCGATCGGGAAGGCGTCGACGTCGCCGAACTCCTTGAAGAGCATCGCCTTGCCCTCCATAACCGGCATCGCCGCCTCGGGGCCGATGTCGCCGAGGCCGAGCACCGCGGTGCCGTCGGTGACGACCGCCACGGTGTTCGCCTTGATCGTGTACTTGAAGGCCTTCTGGCGGTTCTCGGCGATCGCGCTGCAGACCCGCGCCACGCCTGGCGTGTAGGCCATCGAGAGGTCGTCACGCGACTTCAGCGGCGCAGCCAGGCCGGTGTAGATCTTGCCGCGCCGGTGCAGCTCGAAGGTGCGATCGGTCGTCTCGACCAGCTTCGCCTCCTGGACGCCCTGGACGGCCTTGATCACCCGGCCGCGGTGGTCCTGGCTCTCGCAGTCGATCGTGATCTCGCGGATCATCCCGTCGCCGCCCGCCTCGACGGTGTCGACGGCGACGATCGCGCCGCCGACCTTCGTGATCGCGGCCGTCACCTTGCTGAGCGTGCCGGACTCGTGCGGGAGCTCGACGCGCAGCGTGAGCGAGAACTGTGCGCTTGGGATGGCCACGGGGGGACGCCGAAACATATCGGCCGGGCGGCTCCGGCTCGGGCCGCGCTCGCCTATAGCCTGAGCGCGTGCCGCCGGCCGCCCCCAAGGAGCTGTTCCTGATCGACGGGAACAGCCTCGTGTATCGCGCCTTCTTCGCGCTGCCCGAGTCGATCGCCACGTCGCGCGGCCAGCCGACCAACGCGATCTTCGGCTTCGCGTCGATGCTCGTGAAGCTGCTGACCGAGTACGGGCCGAAGCCGACGATCGTCGTCTGGGATGCCGGCGCGTCGGGGCGCAAGGAGATCTATGCCGACTACAAGGGCGACCGCCCGTCGCGCCCCGATCTGCTGCGCGAGCAGTTTCCCCACTTCACCCCGCTGGTCGAGGCGTTCGGGTACATGAACGTCAGCGCGGCCGGCTACGAGGCCGACGACGTCATCGCCACGCTCGCGAAGCGCGCCCGCGAGCACGGGACCGAGGTGATGGTCGTCACCGGCGACCGCGACACCTTCCAGCTCGTCGAGGAGGGGGTGCGCGTGATGGCGACCGGCCGCGGGATCACCGACACCAAGATCTACGACCGCCAGGCCGTGATCGACCGCTACGGCATCCCGCCCGAGTTGATCCCCGACTTCTACGGCCTCAAGGGCGACACCTCGGACTGCATCCCGGGAGTCCCCGGCATCGGCGACAAGACCGCCGCCCAGCTGCTGCAGCAGTTCGGCGACCTCGAGAGCATCCTCGCCAACGTCGACCAGATCTCGGGCGCCAAGCGCAAGCAGAACCTCGTCGACCACGCCGAGGACGCGCGCATCTCGAAGCGGCTCGCGACCTCGATCCGCGACGTCCCCGTCGAGGCCGTCGACCTCGACCACCTGCTGGCGCGCGAGCCGGATCGAGCGCGGCTGCGCGAGGTCTTCAGGGAGTTCGAGCTTCGCGATCCGCTGCGCCGGCTCGAGGAGGCGCTCGGCGAGGGGGAGGCCGCCGCTCCGCTGCCGGCCGCCAGCGAGACGCTGTCGGTGCGCGCCCGCACGGTGCAGCCGTCCGCGCTGCGCGGGCTCGACGGCGAGCACAGCGCGCTCTGGGCGCAGCGGCCGCAGCCGCCCGAGGATCAGCTGCCCGGCATCGGCGAGGACGGTCCCCTGGCCTTCGCGGCCTACGCCGGCGGCAGCGAGGCGCTGGCCGGCACGGCGGAGACGCTGACCGAGGTCGTCGCGGCCTGGGGCACGCGACCGCTGACCGTCCACGACTGGAAGTCGCTGACCGTCTCCGAGCGCCCGGTCGCCTCGTGGGCGACGGCTGGCGACGCCGAGGCGGCCGTCGTCGCGCCGCCGCTCGAGCACGACACCTCGGTGGCCGCCTACCTGATCGACCCGGCGCGCCGCGGCTACCCGCTCGACGAGCTCGTCCAGGACCTCGGCCTCGGCGCGACGGTGGAGAACGCCAAGCAGGGCGACGCGGCGATCGCCGCCGAGCAGGCCGTGCTCGTCCACGCGCTCGCCGCGCGTCAGCGCGAGGCGCTCGAGGAGCTCGGCCTGACCCGCCTGCTCGAGGAGGTCGAGCTGCCGCTCGTCGAGGTGCTCGTCGAGATGGAGCGCGCCGGCGTGAAGCTCGACGTCGAGCGGGTGCGGGAGATCGCCTCCCGCGTCGGCGAGCAGGCGCTGGTGCTCGAGCGGCGGATCTGGGAGCTGGCCGGGGAGGAGTTCACGATCGGCTCGCCGCAGCAGCTCGCCGAGGTGCTGTTCGTCAAGCTCGAGCTGTCGAAGAAGCGGCGCGGCAAGACCGGTTTCTCGACCGATGCGCGCGTCCTGGCGGCGATCCGCCACGAGCACGAGATCGTGCCGCTGATCGAGGAGTGGCGCGAGCTGACCAAGCTCAAGTCGACCTACCTCGACGCCTTCCCGTCGCTGCTGGGCGCCGACGGCCGCCTGCGCACCACCTTCAGCCAGACCACCGCCGCCACCGGACGGCTGTCGAGCAGCAACCCGAACCTCCAGAACATCCCCGTCCGCACCGAGCGCGGGCGTGAGATCCGCGCCTGCTTCGTCGCCGAGGAGGGCTGCCGGCTGATCTCGGTCGACTACTCGCAGGTCGAGCTGCGGCTGCTCGCCCACATCGCCGGCGAGGAGGTCCTCAAGGAGGTCTTCCGGCGCGGCGAGGACGTCCACACCGCCACCGCGGCCTGGATCCTCGGCGAGGAGGGCGCCAAGGTCGATCCCGGCACCCGCTCGAAGGCGAAGATGGTCAACTACGGCATCGTCTACGGCCTCTCGGCGTTCGGCCTCGCCGACCGCCTCCAGATCCCGCACGAGGAGGCGCAGGAGTTCATCGACCGCTACCTCGAGCGCTTCCCGGCCGTCAAGCGGTTCATCGACGAGACGATCGTCAAGGCGACCGACGAGGGCTTCGCGTCCACCGAGTTCGGGCGCATCCGCCGCGTGCCGGAGCTGAGGTCGCGCAACCGTCAGACGCGGATGCTCGGCGAGCGCCTGGCGGTCAACATGGTCATCCAGGGCACCGCCGCCGACATCATGAAGGTCGCGATGGTCGACTCCGTCCGCGGGCTGCGCGACGCCGGCCTGCGCACCCGGCTGGTCCTGCAGATCCACGACGAGCTGCTCTTCGAGGCGCCCGAGGGCGAGGTCGAGCAGGCTTCCGAGATCGTCTGCCGCGAGATGTCGACCGCCTTCGAGATGGACCCGCCGCTCGAGGTCGACGCGGGGGTCGGCAGGAACTGGCTGGAGGCCAAGTAGCCGTGGACCGCTGGGTCGCCGTCGTCGCGATGGTCGCCGCTGGCGGCCTCGTCGCGATGCAGGCGCCGATCAACTCGACGCTCGGGAAGTCGGTCGGCACCTTCGCCGCCGCCTCGGTCTCCTTCGCCGTCGGCCTCGCCGTCCTCGCCTGCATCACCGTCCTCTTCGCCGGCGGCTTCGGCGACGTCGCCAGCGCCGCCGACCTGCGCTGGTACTACCTCACCGGCGGCCTGCTCGGAGCCGCCTACGTCACCACGGTGCTCGTCTCGGTGCGCACCCTCGGCGCAGGCGGCGTCACGGCCGCGACGATCGCCGGCCAGCTCGCCCTCGCCGTCGTCATCGACCGGTTGGGCTGGTTCGGCGTCGACCAGCGCGGGTTCACCGCCGAGCGCGTGCTCGGCCTCGTGCTGCTCGCTGTCGGCACGTTCCTGGTCGTCCGCGGCAAGTAGCGGCGGCTCGAACGCTCGCCGCGCCCACCCCCTCATCGGATTTGGACGAGTGGACTCTTGGGTGGCCTCTGGCCCAATGAAAGTTCCACTCGCCTGTCGACGTGTGGATATGGGGGGCCGATAGGTTGCGTTCCTAGCCTCGCTGCGTCATCGCGGTCGAGGGCCCTCTGTGGTCGGGAGAAGCGATGTGGGAACTGGACGTTCGTCTCGAAGGGAAGCTGATCGCGCTGGAGTCGCTGCGCGCCGAGCACGGGGACGAGCTCTTCGAGGCTGGCCAGCCCGAGGAGATCTGGGCGGGCTGGCCACTCAACCCGGCGAAGTCGCGTGAGGCGATGCATGCCTTCGTCGAGGCCTGCGTGGAGGCCGCGGAGAAGGGAGAGCGCCAGCACTACGCCACGCTTGACGCGACGACGGGCGAGGCGATCGGTAGTACGAGCTATTGCCTGATTCAGCCCGAGCACAAGGTCGTCGAGATCGGCTGGACGTGGCTCGCTCCGTCGCGCTGGCGGACCGGCGCGAACGTCGAGGCCAAGCTGCTGATGCTCCGCCACGCCTTTGACGTCCTCGACTGTCAACGCGTCCAGATCGTCACCGAGTCCACGAACCAGCGCTCCCGTGCCGCGATCGCGGCGCTTGGAGCTCAGCTCGAGGGCATACACCGCCAGGACCGCATCGTCCGCGACGGAGTTCGACGCAGCTCCGCCTTCTACTCGATCGTCGACTCCGAGTGGCCGGACGTGCGGCGCAACCTGGACGCGCGCCTGTCGCGATTTGCCGGCGGCTGATCGGCCCGGACGGAGGCTACGCGGCGGCTGAGGCGGGAGCTGGCGCTCGGTGGCGCGGGGACGGGGCCGCGGCGACGATCTCCGGCGAGGCGATGTTCCAGTAGTGGCGGAAGGACCAGTCGACGAGGCGGCGGCGCTGCATGGCGCCGACGAGGCGCTGGGTGAGCGGGGGGTGGAGGCGCGGGATGGCGCGCTGGGTTCGGAGCATCCAGTCGTACTTCCACTGGTGGGCCGCGTTGAAGGTGTAGTAGCCGCCGAGCGCCTGCTCGCGGGTGCGGCGACCCTCGACGACGGCGCGCAGCTCGCGGCCGCAGGCGATGCCGAAGTAGAAGGCGGTTCGGATCCCCTCCGCGGTGAGCGGGAGGCAGTGGCCGGCCGAGTCGCCGGCGAAGAAGATGCCGTCCTCGGCGGCGGGGCGGAGCTTGTGCGGGATCCAGTTGCCCTGGTAGCGCACCGCCTCGGAGCCGAGGCCCTCGGCGAGCTCGACGGTGCTGTCCTTGACGTGGAAGCGGGGGTCGAAGGAGCCGACGCCGATCCGCAGCTCGTCTCCGGCGGGGAAGCTCCAGCCGTAGCCGGCCGGGACGATCGAGCGGTCGATCCAGATCGCGAGGTCGTCGCTGGAGCCGTGGGGGTGGACCTCGAGGCCGCGCGAGAGCGGAGCGTCGGGCGGCTGGTAGCCGCCGTCGGCGGCGAGCATCCGTCGCCAGCCGAGGCAGTCGACGATCAGCGGAGCGGTCAGGTCGCCGCGGTCGGTGTGGACGGTGTCGCCGTTGCGGCCGTCGACCTTGGCGGTCTCGAACTCGGCGTCGCCCTGGTCGGCGAGCAGCGCGCAGAGCTCGCGGTAGTCGAACGTCGAGAAGGTCCAGGGCAGCGGCCAGCGCGAGCTGCCGTGCGGCGTCGTCACTACGAGCTCGGAGAACGTCTGGCGGTGCGAGCCCATCAGGTCCAGGGCCTCGAGCCAGCCCGTCGGGATGCCGCAGGCCGAGGTCTGGCGCTCGCCGATCTCGTAGCGGTCGATCATCAGCACGCGCGCTGGCGATCCGTCGGGGCGCGTCGTGCCGGCGAGCTCGCGGGCGATCGCCAGCCCGGCGAAGCTGGCGCCGCAGATCAGGACGTCGTAGTCGCCCGACAGCGGCGTCCGCCGCTCGCCGCGCTTGGTCGCTCTAACCGGCATCGGGACGGCAGGGTAGCCGTCCGGGCGCGGATTGGCGCGGAATGCGGGCTCAGCGGTCCGCCGCTAACCTACGCCGTCGCGTGACAGACACAGAGACCCTAACTCCACCTACTTCTACTCCTACTGCTACCGCCGTCGAGGGATCCGACGGTCTCCTGCTCGAGATCGACGGTCAGATAGTCCCCAACTACGACGCCACGCTCGTGCCGTTCGAGGAGGGCGACGTCGTCAGCGGCAAGGTCGTCCGGATCGACCAGGACGAGGTCCTCGTCGACATCGGCTACAAGAGCGAGGGGGTCATCCCCTCGAACGAGCTGTCGATTCGCAAGTCGGTCGATCCGCACGACGAGGTGGAGCTGGGTGAGGAGGTCGACGCGCTCGTCCTCACCAAGGAGGACCAGGACGGCCGCCTGCTGCTGTCGAAGAAGCGCGCCCGCTTCGAGAAGGCGTGGCGGCGCATCGAGGCCGCGGCCGAGTCCGGCGAGCCCGTCGAGGGCAACGTCATCGAGGTCGTCAAGGGCGGCCTGATCATCGACCTCGGCGTGCGCGGCTTCCTGCCCGCGTCGCTGGTCGACATCCGCCGCGTCCAGGACCTCGACGAGTTCATGGGGCAGAAGATCGAGTGCAAGGTGATCGAGCTCAACCGCTCGCGCAACAACGTGGTCCTGTCGCGCCGCGCGGTGCTCGAGGAGGAGCGCAAGGAGGTCCGCCAGCAGATCCTGGACCGCCTCCAGCCCGGCCAGGTGGTCGAGGGCTCGATCTCGAACATCGTCGACTTCGGCGCCTTCGTCGACCTCGACGGCATCGACGGCCTGATCCACATCTCCGAGCTCTCGTGGAGCCACGTCAACCATCCTTCGGAGATCCTCTCGATCGGCGACACGGTCCCGGTCAAGGTGCTCGACATCGACCGCGAGCGCCAGCGCATCTCGCTCGGGCTCAAGCAGACGCAGGAGGATCCGTGGCAGCGGGTCGTCGACACCTACAACATCGGCGACGAGCTCGAGGGCAAGGTCACCAAGGTCGTCACGTTCGGCGCGTTCGTGGAGATCATGGACGGCGTCGAGGGCCTCGTCCACATCTCCGAGCTCGCCCACCACCACGTGGAGAACCCGCGCGAGGTCGTCGAGCCGGGCGCCGAGGTCAAGGTCAAGGTGCTCGAGATCGACTCCGAGCGCCGCCGGCTCTCTCTCAGCATCAAGCGCGTCGCCGGCAACGAGCCGCCGCCCGACATGGGTGGCGATGGCGGCGGCAGCGGCGGTGGGGGCGGCGGAGGCGGCAGCACGCTCGGCAGGGTTCCGGATCTCGGCCTCTCCGACGACATGTTCGCCGGACCGACCGTCACCGGCGCCGAGGATCTGCGCGCCGTCGTCGTGGCGACCTCCGAGGCCACCGACGAGGAGGTCGAGCAGTCCGCCGCGTCCGACGCCGAGGCGAGCGCCGAGCCCGCGGCTCCGGCGGTCGAGGAGCCCGTCGGGGACGAGGCCGCCGACGAGGACTCTGCCGACGACGAGACTGCGGCCGAGGAGCCTGTGGCGGATGCGGCTCCCGGCGACGAGTCCGCTGCCGACGAGGCTCCCGTCGCCGAGGAGTCGACCGACGAGGCGCCCGTCGAGGACGCTGCGGCCGCCGACGGCAAGACCGCCGACGACGCCGACGGCGAGTCCGAGACCGACGAGGGCTAGATGCCGGACACGCCGGGCGCCGGGCAGGTCCCGTTCGTCGGGCTGACCGGAGGCATCGGCGCAGGCAAGTCGACCGCGCTCGAGGCGCTGGCGGAGCTGGACGTCGCGACACTGTCCGCCGACGCGGTGGTCCACGAGCTGCTGGCATCCGACCAGGTGCGGGACGCGATCGTCTCGCGACTCGGGCGCGACGTGCTAGACGCCGGCGGCTCGATCGACCGCGGCGCCCTCGCCGCGCGGGTCTTCGAGCGATCCGAGGACCGCGCCTGGCTCGAGGGGATGCTGTGGCCGCGGGTCGGCGCGCGCGTGGCGCAGTGGCGCGCCGAGGTGGATTCGCGCTCGCCGCGACCGGCCGCCGCGATCGTCGAGGTCCCGCTGCTGTTCGAGGCCGGGATGGAAAGCATCTTCGACGCGACGATCGCGGTCGTGGCCGAGGAGTCGCTGCGCGCGGGTCGCGCCGCCGCACGCGAGCACACGGCGGTCGCCGAGCGCGCCGGACGGCAGCTCTCGCAGAGCGAGAAGGCGCGACGAGCCGACCACGCGGTGCGCAACGACGGGACCCGAGAGGAGTTGAAGGCAGAGCTGTCCCGGGTTCTTGCCACGATCAGGAGCTAGGCCTTGCTCTCCGCTCCAGCCACCCGCATGCGATCGCGTCGGCGTGCGTCCGCCCGGCGATCGGCCCGAGGGCGCACGCCGAGGCGGCGGCGCCGGATCGCCGCGGTGCTACTGGCCGCCACCCTTGGCGGCGGGGTCGCGGCGGCGGTCGGTGGGCTCGACCCGATCGGCGACGCCGTACGGGAGATAACGCTCCCGCTGCACCACGAGGACATCATCCGCCAGCAGTCCGCGGAGAAGCGGCTCGATCCCGCGCTGATCGCCGCGGTCATCTACGAGGAGTCGCGCTTCCGCGACCAGACGTCGCACGCCGGCGCGCGTGGCCTGATGCAGATCACGCCGGACACGGCGCGCTTCATCGCACGAGACTCGGGCGGTACCGCCTTCACGCAGGAGGACCTCGCCACCCCGCAGGTCAACATCTCCTACGGCGCCTACTACCTGCGCTACCTGCTGCGGCGCTACGACGGCAACGCGACGCTGGCGATCGCCGCCTACAACGCGGGCGAGACGAACGTCAACCGCTGGATCGAGCGAGCGGGGGGCGCCGACGGGTTCGACGCGGGCGAGGACATCCCGTTCCCGGAGACGCGCCACTACGTCGAGAACGTCGAGGAACGTCAGCGGGACTACCGCGAGCACTACCGCGACGAGCTGGGATTGCGGTAGCTGCGGTACTCGCCGGATCGGGCCCGGCGAGGGCTGGGCCGGCCTACGGGACCCGATCCGCCTGCGCGCCTCCGCTTGGACCCCGGCTGCTAGCTTCGATCGGCGTGCCGCCCTTCAAGCTCAGCTCCACGTACACGCCGGTGGCTGACCAGCCGGCGGCGCGCGATGCGCTCGCGGCGGGCGTCGAGGCCGGCGACCGCTTTCAGTCGCTGCTCGGTGTGACGGGATCGGGAAAGACGGCGACGATGGCGTTCACGATCGAGAAGCTTCAGCGCCCGACGCTCGTGATCGCGCACAACAAGACGCTGGCCGCACAGCTCTGCAACGAGTTCCGCGAGCTGTTCCCGGAGAACGCGGTCGAGTACTTCGTCTCCTACTACGACTACTACCAGCCCGAGGCGTACGTGCCGTCCTCCGACCTCTACATCGAGAAGGACTCGGCGATCAACGAGGAGATCGAGCGCCTGCGCCACGCGGCCACGGCGGCGCTCCTCGGCCGGCGCGACACGATCGTCGTCGCGAGCGTCTCCTGCATCTTCGGCCTCGGGTCGCCGGAGAAGTACGACCGGATGATGCTGCTGCTCAGGCGCGGCGAGATGGTCGACCGCGACGAGATCCTGCGCAAGCTGGTCGACATCCAGTACTCGCGCAACGACACGGCGCTCGCGCGTGGGACCTTCCGCGTTCGCGGCGAGTGCCTCGAGGTCTTCCCGGCCTATGCGGAGACGGCGTATCGCGCGGTGATGTTCGGCGACGAGGTCGAGCAGCTGCAGGAGTTCGACCCGCTCACCGGCGAGGTGCTAAGCGAGCTCGAGCATGCCGCCGTCTGGCCGGCGACCCACTACGCCACCGACAGCGAGACGATCGAGCGCGCCGTCGGCGAGATCCGCGACGAGCTCGAGCTGCAGTGCGCGTTCCTCGAGGAGCAGGGCAAGCCGCTGGAGTCGCACCGGCTGCGCCAGCGCACCCAGTTCGACATGGAGATGCTGCGCGAGCTGGGCTTCTGCAACGGGATCGAGAACTACTCGCGGATCCTCGACGGGCGCAAGCCGGGCGAGCGGCCGTACTGCCTGATCGACTTCTTTCCCGACGACTTCGTCTGCTTCATCGACGAGTCGCACCAGACGGTCCCGCAGATCGGCGGGATGTACGAGGGCGACCGCTCGCGCAAGCAGACGCTCGTCGACTACGGCTTCCGGCTGCCGAGCGCGCTCGACAACAGGCCGCAGACGTTCGACGAGTTCCTCTCGATCACGCCGCAGATCGTGTTCGTGTCGGCGACCCCCGGCCACTTCGAGCGGACGCACTCGACCGAGGTCGTCGAGCAGATCGTGCGCCCGACCGGGATCGTCGACCCCGAGGTCGAGGTCCGCGAGACGAAGAACCAGATCGACGACCTGATGAACGAGATCCGCGCGCGCAGCGAGGCCGGCGAGCGGACCCTGGTCACCACCCTGACGAAGAAGATGTCCGAGGACCTGACCGACTACCTGATGGAGTACGGCGTCCGGGTCCGCTACCTGCACTCGGAGGTCGACACGCTCGACCGGATCCAGATCATCCGCGAGCTGCGGCTCGGCGAGTTCGACGTGCTGGTCGGCGTCAATCTGCTGCGCGAGGGCCTCGACCTCCCCGAGGTGTCGCTGGTGGCGATCCTCGACGCCGACAAGGAGGGGTTCCTGCGCGGCGAGACGTCGCTGATCCAGACGATCGGCCGCGCCGCGCGCAACATCCGTGGCAGGGTGATCATGTACGCCGACAAGGAGAGCGCGGCGATGCGGACGGCGATCGGCGAGACGAACCGCCGTCGTGCGATCCAGGTCGCCTACAACGAGCGCAACGGGATCACGCCCGAGACCGTGCGCAAGGGGATCTCGGACATCGGCGAGTTCCTCGCCGGCGAGTCGAAGGTGCCGCAGGGGCGCGGCCGGCGACGCTCACGCGCCGAGGAGGAGGGAATGTCGGCGGAGGAGATCGCCCGCACGCTGATCGAGCTCGAGGAGGAGATGCTCGCCGCCGCCGAGGAGCTGCGCTTCGAGTACGCGGCCAAGCTGCGCGACGAGATCAAGTCCCTGCGCCGCGACCTGGACAAGCTCGAGGCCGGCGCCTGAGCCGGCTACGATCAGCCGCGTGAATGTGGATCTGAAGCGACTCGCTGAGGTGGCCGGGAGCATCGAGTCGCAGGCCCGGGAGCTGCGTGAGGAGATCGAGCGGCTTGCCCAGGTCGAGCCGGCGCCCGTGGTGGAGGCGCCCGTCGAGCCCGCCGACGACTCGGAGGCCCGGATCGTCGCGTACAGCATGGTGCTCGACGGCAGGCCGCGCGAGGAGGTGGCGCGGCACCTCGAGGAGGAGCTCGGGATGACTGACAGCGATGCGCTGCTGGACGATCTGTACGCCCGCGCCAGCTGAAGGCGAACGTCTGTTCGCCTGGCTAGACTCGTTCAGGTGACGCCTCCGAAGACGGGCGGGGCGGCGGACGAGATCGTCGTCGCAGGCGCCCGCGAGCACAACCTAAAGGACCTCCACATCCGGTTGCCCCGGAACGCCCTCGTGGTGATCACCGGGCTGTCCGGATCCGGCAAGTCGAGCCTCGCCTTCGACACGATCTACGCCGAGGGCCAGCGTCGCTACGTCGAGTCGCTGTCCGCCTACGCGCGCCAATTCCTGGGTCAGATGGACAAGCCCGACGTCGACTCGATCGAGGGGCTGTCGCCGGCGATCTCGATCGACCAGAAGACGACCTCGCGCAACCCGCGCTCGACGGTCGGGACCGTCACCGAGATATACGACTACCTGCGCCTGCTGTGGGCGCGGATCGGCCACCCGCACTGCTTCAACTGCGGCCTGCCGATCGCCGCGCAGTCGGCCGAGCAGATCGTCGATCAGGTGATGACCTACGAGGAGGGCACGCGCTTCATGGTCCTGGCGCCGGTCGTCAGGGGGCGCAAGGGCGAGTACGGCAAGCTGTTCGACGAGCTGCGCGCCGAGGGGTTCACTCGGGTGAAGGTCGACGGCAAGCTGCGCCGGCTCGAGGAGTCGATCGTGCTCGACAAGCGCTACAAGCACGACGTCTCGGTCGTGGTCGATCGGCTCGTCATGCGTCATGACCTGCGCAAGCGGCTCGCCGACTCGATCGAGACCGCGGTCGCGCGCGCCGAGGGGATGGTCGACGTCGAGCGGCTCGGAGACGGCGACGAGCAGGGCGACGTGACCACCTACTCGGAGCGCTTCGCCTGCCTGAGCTGCGGCACGTCGATGCCCGAGCTCGAGCCGCGGATGTTCTCCTTCAACTCGCCGCACGGCGCCTGCCCCCGCTGTCACGGCCTCGGCTCGCAGATGGAGATCGACCCGGAGCTGATCGTCCCGGACCCGTCGCTGTCGCTCAGCGAGGGAGCGATCCTGCCGTGGTCGACCAGCGCCTCGAACTACTACGAGCAGATGACCCAGGCGATCGCCGAGAAGTGGGAGGTCGACATGGACACTCCCTGGGAGGAGCTCGACGAGGACGTCCGCGACACCTTCCTCCACGGCACCGACGGCGAGAAGATCTACGTCTCCTATCGCAACCGCTACGGGCGCAAGCGGTCGTACATGACCCGCTTCGAGGGGATCGTCACCAACCTCGAGCGCCGCTACCGCGAGACCGACTCCGACGTCTCGCGCGAGAAGATCGAGGAGTACATGTCGGTGCGGCCGTGCCCGGAGTGCCGCGGCGCGCGCCTGCGACCCGAGAGCCTCGCGGTCAAGGTCGGCGGCCTCGGCATCCACGAGCTGACGCGGATGTCGGCGCGGCGGGCGATCGAGTGGTTCGGCGAGCTCGACCTGACCGACACCGAGCGCCAGATCGCGCGGCTGATCCTGCGCGAGATCGACGAGCGGCTGCGCTTCCTCGACAACGTCGGCGTCGGCTACCTGTCGCTCGACCGCGCCGCCGCGACCCTGTCCGGCGGCGAGGCGCAGCGGATCCGGCTCGCGACGCAGATCGGGTCGAGCCTCGTGGGGGTGCTCTACATCCTCGACGAGCCGTCGATCGGCCTCCACCAGCGCGACAACGAGCGCCTGATCTCCACGCTCGAGCGGCTGCGCGACCTCGGCAACACCGTGATCGTCGTCGAGCACGACGAGGGGACGATGCTGGCCGCCGACCACCTGATCGACCTTGGCCCCGGCGCCGGCGAGCACGGCGGCGAGCTGGTGGCCGAGGGGACGCCGGCCGAGGTGATGGGCGTCGAGGAGTCGCTGACCGGGCAGTTCCTCTCCGGCGCCCGCACGATCCCGCTGCCGGCCGAGCGCCGCCTGCCGACCGGCGCGATCTCGATCGAGGGGGCCTCCCAGCACAACCTGCGCAACATCGACGTCGAGATCCCGCTCGGGGTCTTCTGCTGCGTCACCGGCGTATCCGGCTCGGGCAAGTCGACGCTGGTCAACGAGGTGCTGCACAAGGCCGTCTCGAACCGCCTGCACCGCACCAAGCAGCGTCCCGGCGCCCACCGCCGGATCACCGGCCTCGACGACGTCGACAAGATCATCAACATCGACCAGTCGCCGATCGGTCGCACGCCGCGCTCCAACCCGGCCACCTACACCGGCCTGTTCGACTCGATCCGCGACCTCTTCTCGAAGACCCAGGAGGCGCGGGCGCGCGGCTACAAGCCCGGCCGCTTCTCGTTCAATGTCAAGGGCGGACGCTGCGAGGTCTGCCGCGGCGACGGCCAGATCAAGATCGAGATGCACTTCCTGCCGGACGTCTACGTGCCGTGCGAGCAGTGCGACGGCCGCCGCTACAACCGCGAGACGCTCGAGGTCCGCTTCAAGAGCAAGACGGTCGCCGACGTGCTCGCGATGCCGGTCGAGGAGGCGCTCGAGTTCTTCCAGCACATCCCGAAGATCAAGCGCCGCCTGCAGGCGCTCCACGACGTCGGGCTCGACTACATCCGCCTCGGCCAGCCCGCGACGACGCTCTCCGGCGGCGAGGCGCAGCGCGTCAAGCTGGCCACCGAGCTGGCGAAGGTCGCCACCGGGCGAACCCTCTACATCCTCGACGAGCCGACCACCGGCCTGCACTTCGCCGATGTCCAGCGGCTGCTCGAGATGCTCCAGCGGCTCGTCGACGCCGGCAACACGGTCGTCGTCATCGAGCACAACCTCGACGTCATCAAGACCGCCGACCGGATCGTCGACATGGGGCCCGAAGGCGGCGAGGAGGGCGGCCTAGTGGTTGCGAGCGGCACGCCGGAGCAGGTGGCGGCGATCTCCGGCTCGCACACCGGCAGCTTCCTCGCCGAGGTAGTCACCCCCGAGACGCCCAAGAAGAAGGGCCGCCGCCGGCCGAGGAAGACCCCGGTCGCGGCCGCGGCGTAGTCAGCGGCGCTAGCGAGCTGGTCGGCACCGGTGGGCACGGAGCTACTGTCCGTTCAGGCGTCCCTGCGGGGAGCGCGCACGAGCGCGCGGCTGCTCGGTTCCCGGCGACTCCGGACGAGCGCCGTTGACGGTTCCCGGCTCGACCCGGGGCGTAGCATCGTCTTCCACGGGCGAGATCGCGGGTGCTCCGTTGACATTCACGCGCTTGCGCGCCGTTCCGGCGCCGTCCCTTTGTGCGCCGGTCCGCGGTCCGGCGAGAGCGCTCCCGGCCTGGTCCGCGGGCTTCGACTCTGCCTTCCGTCGCCCTGCCTGCGGCGATGCGCCCGCGGTCTCGGTCTCACCCGGGCGGCTCGATCCGGCGGCGCCGACGGCCGGGGCCCTGGCCGGCTGTCGATCCTCGCTCTCGCCTTCGCGATCGGCAACGAGTGCCCAGCCGGCGAGAATCGACAGCGCCGCCAGACAGGCGGCGGCGAACTTGACGTGGGCGGGTTTGACGGTCATCGGGGAGCCGCGCCCGACGCACGCCACCGCTTCGCGGTGGCGTGCGCGAGTGGCTTCGAGTCGGCTACGGAGCGGTCGCCGCCCAGTTCGCCAGGACGAATGCCTCTCCGGCCGCGGTAGCGCGGATGAACACCGAGACGCCGGTCCGTGTCGGGGTGTTGCCGGAGATGTCGGGGGCATTGGCCTCCGCGATCCCGAAGACGCACACGAAACCTGGGTCGGCAGTCGGCTCCGCGGAGCTTCCCCCACATCCCGGCGGAACCGGATCGCCCGGATCGATGTACTGATAGCTGGGCGGGGATGCGAATCTCAGGCCGAACGAGATGTCGCCGGTTCCCAGGCTGTTCGACGGCGACGGAGTGGCACCGCCGAAGCCGGCGGAGACGTTGAGGACCCCGTGGAGCTTCGTTCCCGATCGTGCCTCACCATCGGCCCGGAGGAACGCCGCCGTCCCGAGGCCGCCAACCGTGGTCGCATTGCCGGCTGTGGTCGCGTTGCCGGCCGTGGTCGCCGAGCCCGCTGTGTCCGCAGTCGTCGCGCTGGGGACCTTGCCGAGCGTCGACTCCTTGATCTGTGCGCCGGTCAGCGTGTTGGCCTTGACCTTCCCGCCGGTGACCGTCTTGTTCTTCAGCTTCTTGCCCGCTACGGACTTGTTCTTCAGGTTCTTGCCGTTGATCTTCACGGCGGCGTAGCTGACGCCGCCCATCGCCACGAAGAGGGCGATCAGTGAGATGACTAAGGCCGGCGAAGGCCGTTGGACGCGTTTGCGCACGAGGTTTCTCCTGAGTCGTGTGGAACCCCACGTTCGGCAGGGAACCTTGGGCCAGTTGCGTCTCGGACCCTAACGGCGACGACGGATAACGCAAAGCGACCGCGCCCTCGGCTCTGCGAAGCTGGCTGCCGATGAGCTCCGGCGAGCTACGCAGCTGGTGGCGCAAGTGGCGCTGGTACGAGCGCGACTCGCTGCCCTGGCGGCGGCTGGCGATCCACCGCGAGATGGCGCGGCGCGGTGCCTTCGCGCGCTGGCCGATCCAGGGCGACGTGCTCGAGATGCTGCGCGACGGACGGCTGGAGGTGGGGGAGGGAACGCTGTTCGAGCCGAACGTCTGGCTGACGGCGCCCGCCCCGGGCCGCATCCGCATCGGGGCCGGCTGCTTCCTCAACCTCGGCGTGATGGTCGCGGCCGTCGAGCTGGTCGAGATCGGCGACCACTGCATGTTCGCCAACGGCTGCTTCGTGACCGACGGGACCCACCGGTTCGACGATCCCGAGAAGCCGGTGCCGTGGCAGGGCTTCACCACGAAGGGGCCGACGCGGATCGGCGACAACGTCTGGTGCGGTGCGAACGTCGTCGTGACGAGCGGGGTCACGATCGGCGAGCGGGCGGTGATCGGGGCGAACAGCGTCGTGACGGGCGACGTCCCGCCGCGAACGATCGCGGCGGGAGCGCCCGCGAGGCCGATCAGGGAGATCGACTACCGCTCGGAAGCTCCCGAGGCCGCCGCTGGAGACCGCTAGCCGAAGAAGTCGAGCTGCTCGCGGGTGGAATCGGGGGGACCGTCGTCCAGACCCGCGGCGACCGGCTCGGCGGCCGGCCTGCCCTCCTGCTCGGGCGGCCCGGCGGCCAGCAGCGCCGGCAGCTTGGCGAAGTCCTCGCGCAGCAGCTGCTTGACGCTCGGGGTACGCAGGCCGGCCGCGGGATGGAAGATCGGGAAGACCTTCACGGTCCGCTGTCCGAGCCGGTGCGTCTGGGGAACGCCGTGGACGCGGCTGATCCCGGTCGGCGAGCGGGTCAGCAGCTTGGTCGCGAAGTTCCCGAGCGTGCAGATCACCGTCGGCTCGATCAGCTCGACCTGGCGGAACAGGTAGGGCTTGCAGGCGTCGATCTCCTCCGGCTGGGGATCGCGGTTGGCGGGCGGCCGGCTCTTGAGGACGTTGGCGATGAAGACGTCGTCGCGCTTCAGGCCGTTCTCCGCCAGCAGCTCGTCGAGCAGCTTGCCGGCGCGGCCGACGAACGGGATGCCCTCTAGGTCCTCCTGCGCTCCCGGCGCCTCGCCGACGAACATCAGGTCGGCGTTCGCGTTGCCGGCGCCGAACACCGCCTGCGTGCGCGTCGTGGCGAGCGGGCAGCGGGTGCAGCTCCGGACCTCGCGGTAGAGGGCGACGAGCTGCTCGCGCCGTTCTTCGGCCGTCGACATCGCGATTAGCCTAGTTCCGGAAGCGGCGCTATCCTTGCCGGGACGGCTGCTACCCGACTGGGAGTGGACCGCAAGACGACCGACCGGTACCCACTGGGACTGGAACGGAAGATTCCCGAGACCATCACAACCACGGGTCGCGCGCTCTCGAGCGTGGCGATCGTCGGCGCCGGCCGGCTCGGCCGCGCGCTCGCGCGGGCGCTGCGTGCGGCGGATGTAGAGGTCGTCGGTCCGCTCGGCCGTGACGAGCGCTTCGAGGCCGAGGTCGCCCTGATCTGCGTCCCCGACGCCGAGATTCCGGCCGCTGCCTTGGCGGCCGCGGGCTCCGCGAGCTACGTCGGGCATACCAGCGGCGCCACGGCGCTGGACGCCCTGGCGGCCGCCGAAGGGCAGGCGTTCGGGCTGCACCCGCTTCAGACGTTCGCCGGCGGAGAGGGACCGGAGAGCTTCGCCGGCGCCGGCTGCGCGATCGCCGGCGCCACCCCGGCCGCCCTGGCGGTCGCCGAGAGCCTCGCCCGCCGGCTCGGGATGCGGCCGATCGAGATCGCCGACGCCGATCGCGCCGCCTACCACGCCGCCGCCTCGGTCGCCTCGAACTTCCTCGTCACGCTGCAGGCGGCGGCCGAGCAGCTCGCCGCGGGCGCCGGGATCGCGCCGGCCGACGCCCGTGCCCTGCTGGCCCCGCTCGTTCGCAGCACCGTCGACAACTGGGAGGCCCGCGGACCGCACGCCGCGCTGACCGGGCCGGTGGCGCGTGGCGACGAGGCGACGGTTGCGCGCCAGCGCGCGGCCGTGGACTCGGTGGCGCCGCACCTGCTGCCGCTGTTCGACGAGCTCGTGGAGCGCACGCGCGCGCTCGCCGCGGACCGGCAGGCGGTGGCGGCGTGAGAGCGGTCCGCACCGTCGCGGAGCTGCGCGCGGCGCTCGCCGCGAAGCGCGCCGCGGGTCGCACCGTCGGACTCGTTCCGACGATGGGCTCCTTCCACGCGGGCCATCTGGAGCTGATGCGCGCGGCCCGGAAGTCGTGCGACACGGTCGTCGTCTCGCTGTTCGTCAACCCGGCCCAGTTCGGCGCCAGCGAGGACCTGAGCGCCTACCCGCGCGACGAGCCGCGCGACGCCGCGCTCGCCGCCGCCGAGGGCGTCGACCTGCTGTTCGCGCCGTCCATGGACGAGGTCTATCCCGACGGCTTCGCCACCACCGTCAGCGTGAGCGGGATCGGCGACGTGCTCTGCGGGGATCCCGGCCGCCGCGGGCGAGGCCACTTCGACGGCGTCGCGACGGTCGTGGCGAAGCTCTTCAACATGGTGCAGCCGGACGTCGCCTTCTTCGGACAGAAGGACGCCCAGCAGGTGCTCGTGATCCAGCGGATGGCGAGCGATCTCGGCTTTCCGGTGCGGATCGAGGTGCTGCCCACCGTCCGCGAGCCCGACGGGCTCGCGCTGAGCTCGCGCAACGCCTACCTCGACGCCGCCGAGCGCCTCCGCGCGACGGCGCTGCACCGCGCGCTCGCGGCCGCCGAGGCAGCGGTCGAGGGCGGTGACGTCGATGGCGCGTCGGTCCTGGCCGCGGCCCGCCGCGAGCTCGACGCCGCCGGCATCGAGCCCGAGTACCTCGAGCTGCGCTCGGCGGCCGACCTGGCCCCGGTCGAGCGCGTCAACGGCTCGACGCTGCTCGCCGTCGCCGCCCGCGTCGGCCGCGCCCGCCTGATCGACAACACCGTTCTGACGTCGGCTGCGACCGCTTCGCGCGCCGGCGACCCACGAGAAGGAGCCACCCCATGAGACGGACGATGCTCAAGTCGAAGATCCATCGAGCCACGTTGACCGGTAGCGACCTCAACTACGTCGGCTCGATCACCGTCGACGCCGATCTGCTCGACGCCGCGGACATCCGCGAGCACGAGATGGTGCACGTGCTCGACATCGACAACGGCGCCCGCTTCGAGACCTACACGATCGCCGGCCGCCGCGGCTCCGGCGAGATGCAGGTGAATGGGGCTGCCGCTCGCCTGGTGCACACGGGCGACAAGGTGATCGTCGTCTCCTACGCGGAGTACGACGAGGCCGAGCTGGAGTCCTACGAGCCGCGCGTCGTCCACGTTGGCGCCGCGAACGAGATCGTGACCGTCGACGACGCCGTCGCGGAGCTGTTGTCATGAGCGCCCGGCCCGAGATCGCGACCGCTCCGCCCGCGAAGGGCAAGCCCGTCACGCTGACCTCGCTCGCGGGCAAGAAGGCGCTCGGCGAGCCGATCGCGATGGTCACCGCGTACGACTATCCCGGCGCCCAGGTCGCCGAGGAGGCCGGCGTCGACATCGTGCTGGTGGGCGACTCGGCGGCGATGACGGTGCTCGGCTACCCGAGCACGGTCCCTGTGTCGGTCGACGAGATGCTGATGCTGACCGCCGCGGTGCGGCGCGGCCTGCGCACCCCGATCCTCGTCGGCGACCTTCCGTTCGGCTCCTACGAGGTGTCGGACGAGCAGGCGATCGCCACCGCCCAGCGGTTCGTCAAGGAGGCCGGCTGCGACGCCGTCAAGCTCGAGCGCGGCGGCACGTCGGTCGACCGCGCGCGGGCGATCGTCGGGGCAGGCATTCCCGTGATGGGCCACGTCGGGCTGACGCCGCAGACGGCGACCGCGCTCGGCGGCTACCGCTCCCAGGGCCGGACCGCCGACCGGGCGCTCGAGGTGACGCGCGACGCGCTCGCCCTCGAGCAGGCGGGCTGCTTCGCGATCGTCTTCGAGGCGATCCCCTCCGACCTCACCGACGAGCTGATGCCGCGGCTCGAGATCCCGGTGATCGGGATCGGCGCCGGGCCCTCGACCGACGGCCAGGTGCTCGTCATGCACGACCTGCTCGGCATCTACGACGGTCACGCCGCGCGCTTCGTCAAGCGCTACGAGTCGATCCGCGAGCGGATGGTCGCCGGCGTGCGCGCCTATGCCGAGGACGTGCGCGCGCGGCGCTATCCGGAGCCCGAGCACGGCTACACGATGGCGCCGGACGAGCTCGCTCGGCTGCGCGACCTGATCTCCGAGCGGGTTCACGAGTAGCGACTTCAGGGCATTCGGCGGGTTGAAGGGGAGAACCCTCAACTCGACCGAGGAGGCAAGTCCGTGAGGCCGATATCGAAGCTGCGTCCCTCTCCGGCGATGGCGGTGGCGCTGCTGGCGCTGTTCGTCGCGCTCGGCGGCGGCGCCTACGCCGCGATCGTCGTGACCGGCAAGAACGTCAGGAACGCCAGTCTCACCGGCGTCGACTTCAAGAAGCGCTCGCTGCACGGCTCGAAGCTGCGCGCCGACTCGATCGGCGGCGGCTCGATCAAGGAGTCGACGCTCGGCCCGGTGCAGGCGCTGGCGCACTCGGCGGTCGTGGCCGCGACCGGCCAGCTGGTCCGCGGCCGCGGGGTCTCGAGCGCGGCGCGCACGGCCGCGGGCCGCTATCAGGTGATCTTCGATCGCGACGTGCGGGCGTGCACCTACGTCGCGACGGTCGGCGACACGAGCGCGGCCGGACCGGGGACGGGCACCGCGTCGGTCGCGGCGATGCCGACGAACGTCAACGGCGTCGAGGTCCGCACCGTCTCCTACAACGCCGGCGGCAACCCGGTCAACGAGAACAGGCCGTTCCACCTCCTGGTCAACTGCTGAGCGACGGGGCCGGGAGGCGCATCGCGCCTCCCGGTCGTCCCGGCGCGTCGGTCACACTTCGCGGGTGATCTTCGAGACCGACAGCCCGGTCGCCACCGAGGCCGCGGGAGCGGCGCTCGCCGAGCGGCTCGTCCCGGGCGACGTGGTGCTCGTCTCCGGTGAGCTGGGCAGCGGCAAGACGACCTTCGTGCGTGGCGCATGCCGCGCGCTCGGGGTCGAAGGGCCCGTCACGAGCCCGACCTTCACGATCGGGCGCCTGCTGGAGGGCGGCCGTGTAGAGATCGCGCATCTCGACCTCTACCGCCTCGACTCGCTCGCCCCGGAGGATCCGGCGCTGCTCGACGACTACCTGACTCCCGAGCGGATCGGCTTCGTCGAGTGGCCGGCCGTCGGCGAGCCGGCGCTGGAGCGCGTCGCGGCGCACGTGCGGCTCCAGCACGCCGGCGGTGATCGACGGCGCGTGGAGGTTCGGTGAACGTCCTCGGCATCGACACCTCGACCGCCGCCAGCGCGGCCTGCGTCCGGCGCGCCGACGGCGCCGCCTTCGAGGTCGAGCCGGCGCCGGAGCGACTGACGGCGCGCCCCGGACACGCCGGCGAGCTGCTGCCGGCCGTTGCCCGCTGCATGGAGGACGCCGGCCTGCGCTGGGACGAGCTGGACGCGATCGCGGTCGGCGTCGGGCCAGGGGCCTTCACCGGCCTGCGGATCGGCGTCGCGACCGCACGGGCGCTCGCCCGCTCGAGCGGGGTCGAGCTACGGCCGGTCTCCTCGCTGGCCGCGCTCGCCGCCGGGGCGGACGGGAACCCCGCGCGCAACGGCGACGGGCCGCGGCGGTCGGTACTGGCGGTCATCGACGCCCGGCGCGGCGAGATCTTCGCTGCGCTCCACGAGGGCGAGAAGGCGGTCTGGGAGCCGTTCGCCGCGGCGCCGGACGCGCTCGCCGACCGGCTCCGCGAGCTGGACGTGGCTCCTCTGGCCGCCGGTGACGGGGCGGTACGCTTTCGGGACGTCCTCGAGGCGGCCGGAGCCACGGTGCCGGCCGACGACTCGCGCAGCCACGTGGTGCGGGGGCTGTCGATCTGCCGGCTCGCGGCGACCGCGGCGCCGGCGCCCGTCGAGGCCGTGCTGCCGCAGTACCTGCGCCTCCCCGACGCGAAGCCGAGGACCGCTTGAACCAGCCGCTCGAGATCAGGAGCCTCGCCTACGCCGACCTGCCGCAGGTGATCGCGATCGAGCGGCGAGCCTTCACCACGCCCTGGTCGCTGGCGATGTTCGTGCTCGAGCTGTCGAAGCCGTCGGGGATCTGCCTCACCGCCGTCCGCGGCGGGAGGATCGTCGGCTACCTCGTCTGCTCGCGCTACGACACCGTCTGGCACGTGATGAACGTCGCGGTCGACAACCGCCTGCTGCGCCAGGGGATCGCCAGCGCGCTGCTCGAGCGCCTGTTCGGGCAGGCCGACGGCCCGGGCGAGCACTACACGCTCGAGGTGCGGCCGTCGAACGCGGCGGCCATCAGCCTCTATGAGCGATTCGGCTTCCGGACGGCCGGCAAGCGGCGCGGCTACTACCACGACAACCGCGAGGACGCGGTGATCATGTGGCGCAAGAGCGCCACGCGCACCGAGTCGGGCGCCGGCGAGCCGCGGGCGGGCGCGGCCGGCGCGTGATCCTCGCGATCGAGACCAGCTGCGACGACACCTGCGCGGCGGTCGTCACCGAGCGCGGGCAGATCCGCTCGAACGAGATCGCCTCGCAGGGGCTTTTGCACGAGCGTTACGGCGGCGTGGTGCCCGAGATCGCGTCACGGCGCCATCTCGAGCTGATCGACGCGATCGTCGCCGACGCGCTCGAGACCGCCGGCGCCGGCCTCGACGATGTCTCGACGGTCGCCGTCACGCGCGGGCCGGGGCTGATCGGCGCGCTGCTCGTCGGCCTCTCCTCGGCCAAAGCGCTGGCCGCCGCCCGCGGCCTGCCGCTCGTCGCGGTCGACCACCTCCACGGCCACGTCGTCGCCTCGACGCTCGAGCCCGATCCGATCGAGACGCCCTACCTCTGTCTGGTGGCGAGCGGCGGGCACACCTTCGTCGCCCGCGTCGACGAGCCCGGCTCCTACGCGATCCTCGGGCAGACGCTCGACGACGCGGCGGGGGAGGCGTTCGACAAGGGTGCGCGCATCCTCGGCCTCGGCTACCCGGGCGGCCCGGCGATCGACCGGCTCGCGCGCGAGGGCGACCCCGAGGCGTTCGACTTCCCACGCTCGCTGCCGACCGGCCACTCGGAGGCGGGGCTCGACTTCAGCTTCTCCGGCCTCAAGACATCGCTGCTCTACCGCGTGCGCGATCTGGGCGAGGAGGAGTCCGGGCGCCGGCAGGCCGACCTCGCGGCGTCCTATCAGGCCGCGATCGTCGGCTCGCTGCTCGCACGGCTCGCCCAGGCGATCGGCCAGGAGGGCGTGCGCAACGTCGCGCTCGGCGGCGGCGTGGCGGCGAACTCGGCGCTGCGCGCCGGAGCGGAGGAGCTCTGCCGGGAGCTGGGCGTGCGGCTCTGGACGCCGGCGCTCGAGCTCTGCACCGACAACGCGGCGATGATCGCGGCGGCCGCGCGCTTCGGCGAGCCGCTCGCGTACCCGTCCTACCTCCACCTCGACGCCGCGGCGCGGCTCATCTAGCCGATGGCGACGGTCACCCTCTACGGCAAGCCGGGCTGCTGCCTCTGCGACGAGGCGCGCGACGAGGTCGAGCGGCTGCGCGAGCGGATCGACTTCGACCTCGACGAGGTCGATGTCTCGCTCGACCCGGTGCTGCAGCGCGAGTACGGCGAGCGCGTACCCGTCGTGGCGATCGACGGCCGCGAGGCGTTCGAGCTGCACGTCGACGCGCGAGAGCTCGAACGGCTGCTCGCTAGAGTGGCCGGGTCGTGAGCGTCCAGCAACCCACGCGCGACGGAGCCGCGCCGGAGGACGGCGCTCGAGACCGTCTGTCGCTCGGCGTCGCCGCCCGGCTGTCGCGCTACCTGCAGGTCCTCACGCAGGCGCGCAAGATGGGCAAGGAGACGATCTCCTCGCAGGAGCTCGCCGACTACACGCACGTCAACTCGACGCAGATCCGCCGCGACCTGTCCGGCTTCGGCAAGTTCGGCAAGCGCGGCGTCGGCTACAACGTCGACTCGCTGGTCTCCCAGATCCGCAAGATCCTGCGCACCAGCGGGCAGCACAACATCGCGCTCGTCGGCGCGGGCCATCTCGGCCAGGCGATCGCCGGCTCCGACATCTTCGCCGACCACGGCTTTCGGGTCGTGGCGATCTTCGACACCGATCCGGGCAAGGTCGGCAGGCGGATCGGCGAGCGGCTCGAGGTGCGGCCGGTCGAGGAGCTCGAGGAGTGCGTTCGCAACGAGGACATCGTCGTCGGCGTGATCGCCGTCCCCACCGAGGCGGCCCAGGGCGTCGCCGACGCGCTCGTCGAAGCCGACGTCAAGATCATCTTCAACTACTCGGAGGCGCTGCTGCAGGTGCCGCCCGAGGTGACCGTCCACACGTCGAGCCCGGCGGTCGACCTGCTCTACGCGCTCTACTTCTACCTCACCTGACCATGCTCGACATGCCCCGCGCGCGCGAGGTCTTCGAGGCCTCGGAGGACTTCACGGTCGGACTCGAGGAGGAGCTCCAGATCCTCGACCCCGACACGCTGGCGCTCGCCCAGCGCTACGGCGAGCTCTCGACCGCCGCGCAGGCCGATCCGGTGCTCGCCGAGTCCGTCGCCGGCGAGCTGATCGAGTCCGAGATCGAGATCCGCTCCGGCCGCGGCGCGAGCTTCGCCGACGCCGTCGCCGCTCAGCGCGAGGCGCGGGCTCGGCTGTTCCGCCTCGCCGCGGATCGCGACGCGCGCCTCGCGGCGACCGCGACACACCCGTGGAGCCCCTGGCAGGAGCAGCGGATCATCGACACCGACCACTACCGGCGCGTCGAGGAGGGCCTCAAGTACGTCGCCTGGCGCAACAACACCTTCAGCCTCCACGCCCACGTCGGCGTGCGCGGCGCCGACCGGGCGATCGCCGTCTGCGACCGCCTGCGGCCGCTGCTACCGGAGCTGCTCGCGCTGTCGGCCAACTCGCCGTTCCTCGACGGTCGCGACTCCGGGCTGCACAGCACGCGCAGCCAGATCTTCACCAAGAGCTTCCCGCGCTGCGGGATCCCGGACCCGTTCGGCGGCTGGCAGGCGTACGCCGACTACGTCGAGCTGCTCGTGCGTACGAATTCGATCGTCGAGCACACCCAGCTCTGGTGGAGCGTGCGCCCGCATCACGCCTTCGGGACCGTCGAGGTGCGCATCTGCGACGCCCAGTCCGACGCCGACGCATCGACGGCGCTCGCCGGGCTGATCGTCGCCTGCGTCGCCCAGGCGGCGGCCGACCATGACGAGGGCGTGCCTTTCGAGGACCCGCCCTCGCGCCTCGTCGAGGAGAACTTCTGGCGCGCGATCCGCTACGGCCTCGACGGGCGGATGGTCGACCTCGAGCGGCTCGAGGAGTTCTCGTCGGCCGCGATCGGCGACCGGCTGCTGGCATGGACGGCTCCGGCCCGCGCCGCGCTCGGGCTCGACGTGGTCCTGCCGGGCGAGAACGGCGCCCAGCGGCAGCGGCGGGCCCTCGTGGGCGGTGCAACGATGGAAGAAGTCTTCGCCGCCGAGATCGAGGTGGCCGGGCGGACATACGCAAACTCGGAGGTAAGGGCATGAACGACCAGACCGGACAGGGACCAGCGGATCCGGAGGGACGGCAACCGACCGAGGAGGAGCTGCAGGCCGCCTTCGAGGAGCAGATGCGCCAGATCCGGGTCGAGGACGTGCTGCTGCAGACCACCGTGACACTCGTCAACCTCGGCGCCCGGCGGCTGGGCCTCGCGGCCGCGCCCGGCGAGGATCTCTCCGAGGAGCGCGACCTCGGCCAGGCCAAGCTGGCGATCGACGGCGTGCGCGCCCTGCTGCCGCTCTGCCCCCAGGACCAGGTCGAGCCGATCAAGCAGGCCCTCAGCCAGCTCCAGATGGCGTTCGCCCGCGAGGCCCAGGGCGGATCGATGCCTTCGCCGCAGCCGGGCGATCCCGGCGCGCCGCCGCCCGGGCAGTCCCAGGAGGACGCCGAGCGGGCCAAGGCGCGCTCGAAGATCTGGACGCCGCCGAGCGCCTGACCGGCGGGGCCGGGCGCCCCAGGCGTCCCGCCGTCGGGCCGAACGGTTAGACTGCCCGCCGCTTTCGACCGGGCGGCTGCTGCACCTGTGGCAATCACGCGCGCGCACTCCGCGCGCGGCCCCCGAGCCCGCCCGTCACCGAAGAACAACGCAAAGGACATCCCTTGACCGACTTCCTTACCGACCACGGCGTTGTAGTCGCGCTCGCGTGCGCCGCCGCCGCCGTGGTCTACGGCCTCTTGACCACCCGCTGGCTGCTTGCCAAGTCGCCCGGCAACGACCGCATGCAGGAGATCTCCGCCGCGGTCCAGGAGGGCGCCAAGGCGTACCTGACCCGCCAGTACCAGATCATCGCCGTGGTGGCGGTGGTCCTGGCGATCATCCTCGCGATCGCGCTCGACATCGAGACCGCGATCGGCTTCGTGATCGGCGGCGCCTTCTCCGGCGCTGCCGGGTTCATCGGGATGAACGTCTCGGTGCGCGCCAACTCGCGCGTCGCCGAGGCCGCACGCGGTGGCGTCGGCAACGCGCTCGACGTGGCGTTCAAGGGCGGCGCCGTGACCGGCATGCTCGTCGCCGGACTGGCGCTGCTCGGCGTCGCCGGCTACTACGGCATCCTGCGGATGTTCGACGTCGATCAGAAGGACGCGATCGACGCGCTCGTCGGCCTCGGCTTCGGCGGCTCGTTGATCTCCGTCTTCGCCCGACTCGGCGGCGGGATCTTCACCAAGGCGGCCGACGTCGGCGCCGACATCGTCGGCAAGATCGAGGCCGGCATCCCCGAGGACGATCCGCGCAACCCGGCCGTGATCGCCGACAACGTCGGCGACAACGTCGGCGACTGCGCCGGCATGGCGGCCGACCTGTTCGAGACCTACGCCGTCACCGCCGTCGCGGTGATGCTGCTCGGCGTCCTCACCTTCGAGCAGATCGACGCCGTCGCGATGTTCCCGCTGGTGATCGGCGGCGTGTCGATCCTCGCCTCGATCATCGGCACCTTCGCCGTGCGCAGCGCCGCCGGCAACGTCGAGCGCGCCCTCTACCAGGGGCTGGTCGTCTCCGGCGTCCTGGCCGCGGCGGCCTTCCTGCCGGTGTCTATGTGGCTGATGGACGACCTCAGCTTCGTCAACGACGCCTCGGACCTGCTGACCGGCGGCCTCGAGTCCGCGCCGTCGGGCATGGACATCTGGTTCTGCACCCTGATCGGCATCGGCATCACGGCACTGCTCTTCGTGATCACCGACTTCTACACCTCGACCCGCTTCCGCCCGGTGCGCAGCACGGCCAGGGCGTCGGAGACGGGCCACGCGACGAACATCATCCAGGGCCTCTCGCAGGGCTTCCAGGCGACCGCCGCGCCGGCGATCGTGATCGCGATCGGCATCCTCGTCGCCAACGAGCTCGGCGGCATCTACGGCATCGGCGTCGCCGTCATGGCCCAGCTCTCGCTGACCGGCCTGATCGTCGCGCTCGACGCCTTCGGCCCGATCACCGACAACGCCGGCGGCATCGCCGAGATGGCGGAGCTGCCGCAGGAGGTCCGCGACGTCACCGATCCGCTCGACGCCGTCGGCAACACCACCAAGGCCGTCACCAAGGGCTACGCAATCGGCTCGGCCGTGCTCGCCGCGCTGGTGCTGTTCGCGGCCTTCGTGTCAGAGCTCCAGGAGGAGGCCGACAAGTCGCTCGAGATCCTCAGCGGCTTCGACATCTCGGAGCCCGAGGTGCTCGTCGGGCTGCTGATCGGCGGCATGATGGTCTACCTGTTCTCGGCCCTCTCGATCGAGTCCGTCGGCCGTGCCGGCGGCGGCGTCGTCGAGGAGGTGCGGCGCCAGTTCCGTGAGAAGCCGGGCATCATGGACTACACCGAGAAGCCCGACTACGCCCAGTGCGTGCGGATCGTGACCCAGGCCGCCCAGCGGGAGATGATCCTGCCGGCCCTGATCCCGATCGTCGTCCCGGTCGTGGTCGGCCTGCTCAGCTACCAGGCGCTCGGCGGCCTGCTGATCGGCGTCATCGTCGTCGGCTTCTTCGCCGCGGTCTCGATGACCTCCGGCGGCGGCGCCTGGGACAACGCCAAGAAGCTGATCGAGGACGGCGAGTTCGGCGGCAAGGGCTCCGAGGCCCACGCGGCCTCCGTCACCGGCGACACCGTCGGCGACCCCTACAAGGACACCGCCGGCCCGGCCATCAACCCGATGATCAAGGTGGCCAACATCGTCGCCATCCTGATCATTCCTTTCCTGGTCTGAGCGAGACCTAGAAGCGCTTCCAGAGGGGCCCGCGGCGCTTGCGCCGCGGGCCCGTCGTCGTTTGGGGAGCGCGGGGCTCGGGCGTTGGTGGCCGCGGGGCCTGTCTCCGGTGGCGTCTTTCGTCCTCGCCTCCGCTTGCTCCGCTGCGACTCCGCCCCGTGCCTGGCGCGGTTTGCCGTGTAGGGCGCTCCGTGTGGTTCGACGGCAGGGGCTCCGCGCGACGCTCCGCTCGCTGCGGCTGCGGGCGAAAGGGTCGCCACCGTCGCCACCCGCGGAAGAGGCGCTTACAGCCGCTCGATGGACGTTTGCGCACGTCCTGACGTGCTCAAACGTCCATTCGCCCGCCCGCTGGCGCGGCGGGCGTCGGCGGCTAGAGGCGCATCCGCCCTTGACGAGTGCGTCCCGGTGATCGAGTGGAAGTTTGACTGGGCTCTAGCCCAATCAAACTTCCACTCGAGTTTCTTGCTCGAGCTCGCGGAGCAGGGTCCGGCGAGCCTCAAGGCGCCTAGGACTGAGCGTGACGGTTAGTCGAGTTCGTCGGCGAGGAGGTCCATCAGGAGGCCGTCGCGCCAGTGGCCGTCTGGGGCGCGCTCTTGCTGGCGGAGGATGCCTACGGGCTTGAAGCCGATGGACTTGTAGGCGGCGATGGCGCGCTCGTTCTCGAGCGTGGGGTCGATCGTGAAGCGGTGGTGGCCGCGGTCGTCGATGAACCAGCGGATGGCGGTCCGAAGTGCCTCGGGACCGAGACCCTGGTCTTGGTAATCGGGCAAGAGCATGATGTCGAGGGCGACGTGGCGGTAGTCGGGCTCGGTCTCCTCGTGGAAGCCGAGCCAGCCGGCGACGGCGTCGTCGACGTAGATCGCGAACGCGGCGCCGTAGTTTCGAAAGCCCTCGCGCTGGTAGTCGGGATCGCTCGTATCGCCCCACCACTCGCGAATCCCCTCGATGTAGACAGCCGGCAGCAGCGCCTCCACGTCATCGTCGCTCAACGGACACAGGGTCACTCGTTCCCCGTCCAGCACCGGTAGCTCCACGGCTCCAGTCTCGCATCGGCGGGTGTGCCCACGTGCTGTTCACCGACGTCCCCTTCCGCGGGAGCCGCGGCCTGAAACGCCCGCGGCCAAGCTCGTGGAGCCACCACCGCCAGAGGGCCCAGCCAGAGCAACCGCGGCCCCATCCCAGCGCAGGAGTAGCTTTCCCGCGTCATGGCCGAGTGGAGACCTAAGGCGGCGGGGCTCGAGCGAGTGCTCGGGACGGGGGCGTTGTTCAGCACGGCGTACGGGAACGTCGGCAGCTCGATCTACTACGCGCTCGGGCTGGTGGCGGTTTTCGCGCTCGGGATGACGCCGATCGTCTTCCTGATCGCCGGCGTCATCTTCGTCTGCACGGCGGCGACGTACACCGAGGCGACGACGATGTATCCGGAGGCGGGTGGGTCGTCGTCGTTCGCCAGGCGGGCGTTCAACGAGTTCTGGTCCTTCTTCGCGGCCTGGGGCCAGATGCTGAACTACATCATCACGGTCGCGATCTCGGCGTTCTTCGTGCCGCACTACCTGGGGGTGTTCTGGGAGCCGCTGAGCGAGTCGCCGGCCGACATCGTCGTCGGGATCGTCGTCGTGGTGGTGCTGGGAGTGTTGAACGTCGTCGGTGTGAAGGAGTCGGCGGGGCTGAACGTGTTCCTGGCGCTAGCGGACTTCTTCACCCAGGTGCTGCTGGTAGTGGTGGGGCTGGTGCTGGTGTTCTCACCGGACACGCTGATCGAGAACGTGGACTTCGGGACGTATCCCACCCTGGGCGACTTCCTGATTGCGATCCCAGTCGGGATGGTCGCCTACACGGGAATCGAGACGATCTCGAACATGGCCGAGGAGGCGAAGGACTACGGCACGACGATTCCGCGCGGGATGGGCGCCGTGGTGGCGGCCGTGGTCGCGATCTACGCGTTCCTGCCGGCAGTCGCGCTGTCGGCGATGCCGGTCGTCGACGGCAAGACGCAGCTGGCCCTCTCGAAGGAGGAGGGGGGCTACGCCGACGATCCGGTTCTTGGCGTGGTGGCGAACCTCGACCTCGGGGTGTTCCAGGGCGCGGCGGAGATCTACGTCGGCGTGCTGGCGGCGACGATCCTGTTCATCGCGACCAATGCCGGGCTGATCGGCGTGTCGCGGCTCACCTACTCGATGGGCCAGCATCGCCAGCTGCCGGAGGGGCTGCGGGCGCTCCATCCGCGCTACCGGACGCCGTACGTGGCGATCGCGGTCTTCGGGCTGGTCGCGTGCATCACGATCCTGCCGGGACAGGCGGAGTTCCTCGGCACGATCTACGCGTTCGGCGCGATGCTCTCGTTCACGATCGCCCACCTGGCGGTTCTGCGGCTGCGCATCACCGAGCCGGACCTGGAGCGGCCGTGGAAGGGACGCGGCGCCATCCGCTTCCGGGGTTACGAGCTGCCGCTCTACGCGATCCTCGGCGGCCTCGGCACCGGGATCGCGTTCGTCGTGGTGAACGTCCTGAACACGACGACGCTGATCGTCGGGATGGTCTGGCTGGTCGGTGGCGTGGCGAGCTACGTGCTCTACCGGCGCAACCAGGGGCTCAGCCTGACGCAGACGACGAAGATCGTCGTGCCGAAGCCGGTCGTCGAGCACGAGGTCGAGTACGAGTCGGTGCTGGTGGCCTTCGAGGACGCGCTCTACTCGTCGGAGGCGATCGCCACGGCGGCCAAGCTCGCGGCGCGCAGGCGACGTGGGATCCACGTGCTGGTGACGATCACGGTGCCGGCGAACCTACCCGTCGATGCGTCGATGCCGGCGCTCGAGGCACGGGCGCAGCAGGCGATCGACGCCGCACGGGTCCGCGGCGGGCGGCGGGTCACCGGCCACTGGGAGAAGGTGCGCGCCGGCGAGGCCGGCCGGCGGATCGTGCTCGAGGCGCGCGAGATCCGCGCGCGGGCCGTCGTGATGGCGCTGCCGCCGAAGCGCACCGGGGCGTCGGTCTTCGGACGGACGGTCGAGACCGTGCTCGCCGAGCGTCCCTGCCGCGTGATCATCGACTCCACGCCACCCGCCCCGCTGCGCACGGCGGCGTAGCATCCGGCCGGTGAGGGACGCCTACGCCGTCTCGCAGCGCGTCCTCGGCGGGCTGGTCTGCGCCGTCGGGGTCGCGATGGTCGTGAGCACGCTCGCGCGTGGCGGTGGGCCGCTGGCGCTCGGCGTGATCGTCGGCGTGCTGTTCGCCGCGCTCGGCGCGGCGCGCCTCTGGCTCGCGCGGGCGCAGCGGTCGGGGACGGAGCGGTGAGCTCGTCCGGGGAACGGAACGACGGCGCCCGCGCGCGCGTGCGGGCGCGTCTGAGGAGCGGATCCGAGGAGGCGGAGGCGCGGATCGAGCGTGGGCTGGGAGCGCCGGCGCTGTTCGCGATCGCGGCGGGCGCGGTCGGGTCGTCGGTCTACTTCGCCTTGGGGATCGTGGCCGAGGACGCGCGCGGCCTCACGCCGATCGCGTTCCTGGCGGCGGGAGCGTTCTTCCTGCTGACGATGCTCAGCTATCTCGAGGGCAACTCGCTGCACGCGGAGCGGGGCGGGGCGTCGGTGTTCGCCCGCTACGCCTTCAACGAGCTCTGGAGCTTCGTGGCCGGCTGGGCGATCCTGCTCGACTTCCTGATCGTGATGGCGCTCGGGTCGCTGGCGGTCTCCGGCTACCTGGGCGTGTTCTGGAGCGCCACTACGGAGCCGGGGGTGGAGCTGGTAATCGCCGCGGCGGTGCTCGTCTGGGTCGCCTGGGCCAACCTGCGCGGCTTGACGGCCGACCGCTATCGCCTGGTGCTGCGGCTCGTGCTCTCGAGCGCGGTGCTGTTCGCGGCGATCATCGTCTCCGGCCTCTTCGCCCACCACGACTTCGGGGCGCTGCTCGACTCGATCGAGCTGGGCGACAGCCCGACCTGGGAGGGGCTGGTGTTCGCGGCCGTGGTGGCGTGCGTGGCGATGACGGGGATCGAGTCCGCGTCGGGCCTCGCCGGCGAGCTGCGGGTCGGCCGCCGCGGTCTGCGGCGCGTCGTCGCCGTCGCGGTCGCCGGCGTGCTCGTGCTCTACGTCGGCATCGCGCTGACTGCCGTGCTGGCGGTCCCGCTCAGCGCCGGCGCGAGTCCGCTCGGCGGCGACTTCCTCGCCGCGCCGGTGGCCGCCGTGGCCGCCGCGGGCGAGCCGGACTGGCTCGCCGAGACGCTGCGCTATGTCGTCGGAGTCGTCGGGGTCCTGGTGCTCGTGCAGGCGGTCAACGGCCAGATGCTCGGGATCGGGCGGCTCGCCTACTCGCTGGGGATGAACCGCCAGATCCCGAGCGTGGTGTCGCGGCTCGACGTCGAGCGGGGCACGCCGTACGTGGCGATCGTGGTAGCGGCGACGATCGCCTTCGCGCTCGCCTGCTCGGGCGATCCGGAGTGGCTGGCGGGGATCTTCGCTTTCGGCGCGATGCTGGCGTTCACCCTCGCGCACCTGTCGATCGTCGTGCTGCGATTCCGCGAGCCGGACGCGCGTAGGGCCTTCCGCGTCCCGCTGAACGTTCGAGTGAGGGGAGGGCTGGTGCCGCTGCCGAGCGCGCTCGGCGCGGTTCTGGGCGCGGCCGCCTGGGTGAGCGTCGTGATCCTCCACGAGGGAGCTCGCTACGTCGGCGGCGCCTGGCTGCTCGCCGGCCTGACGCTGTACGTGGTCTACCGCAAGGCCCAGGGCAAGTCGCTTACCCAGCGGTTCACGATTCCCGAGGCCGCGTTGCGCGAGTCTCGCCACTTCGAGTTCGGCAGCATCCTCGTGCCGGTGTTCGGCGAGCGCCTCGACGACGACATCGTCGGCACCGCCGGGCGGCTCGCGGCCGAGCAGGCCCAGGAGGGCGAGGACTCGACCACGCTAGAGGCGATCTGGGTCTTCCAGATTCCGATGTCGCTGCCGATCGACGCGCGCGTGCCGGACGAGCGGGTCGAGGAGGCGCGGCGGGCGCTCGCGCGGGCCAAGCGGGTCGGCGAGGACTACGCCGGCGTCGAGGTCGCGACGGCGATGGTGCGCGGACGGACGATCGGCGCGGCGATCGTCGCGGAGGCCAAGCGGCGTGGGGTGGAGGCGATCGTGCTCGCCGCCGAGGCGCCGACGCGGATACGCGGCGGCGGGGTCCTGGGCGGCCGCGGGATCGGCAGCGACCGCTTCGCGGGCGACTTCACGCGCTACGTGATCGAGAAGGCGCCGTGCAAGGTGATCCTCACCGCGCCGCCGGCCGAGGACGACCATGAGACCGACCAGCGGAGCACGGTGGCCGAGCCCGCCTGACACCGACCGCGCAGCGCTATTGTGCGCCACGTGTTCGTATTGATCGTCGGCTGTGGCCGAGTTGGATCGTCGATAGCGAAGTCGATGCTGGCGGACGGCCATGAGGTCTCCGTGCTCGACGAGAACCCCGAGGCGATCGCGCTGCTGAACCGCGGGCGCGATCAGAGCTGGGAGGACCTCGGCGGCTCGTTCACCGTCGGGACCGCCCTCGAGATCGACGCGCTGCTGCAGGCGGGCGTCGAGCGCGCCGACGCGTTCGTCGCCTCGACCGACGGCGACAACACCAATCTCGTCATCGCCCAGATCGCCCAGCGCCGCTTCGACGTCGAGCGGGTCGTCGTGCGCGTGCTCGACCCGGGACGCGCCAAGTGGTACGCCGAGCAGGGACTCCAGACGATCTGTCCGACGCAGACCGCGATCGAGCTGCTCGAGGCGGCGGTCCGCGGACAGATTCGCTTCGAGGGGGTCGCGGGCTGATGGAGAACGACCGCACGATGTACGCCCTGATCGTCGGCGCCGGCAAGGTCGGCTGGAACCTGGCGCGCGAGCTGCTCGACAAGGGCCACGAGGTGACGGTCGTCGAGGCCAACCGCCGCCGCTACGAGACCGTCGAGGAGGAGCTCGAGCACGCGATCCAGTACGGCGACGGCACCGAGCTGTGGGTGCTCGAGCGGGCCGGTATCGAGCGCGCCGACCTCGTCGTCGCGGTGACCGGCGACGACGAGGACAACATCCTGATCTGCCAGGTGGCGACGGAGAAGTACGGCGTCGACCGCGTCGTCGCGCGCTGCAACAACCCGCGCAACCTGCAGCACTTCGAGCTGCTCGGCATCAAGCCGGCGGTCTCGGCGACGGACCTGATCCTGCGGCTGATCGAGCATGAGGTGCCGAAGTACGGGCTGGTCCACCTGCTCGACCTCAAGGAGGAGCGGCTCGAGATCATCGAGATGGAGGTCGGCGAGGACTCGCCGGCCGACGGGACGCGCGTCGCCGACCTGGGGCTGCCCGACGGCTCCCTGGTGATCTCGATCCTGCGCGACCGTGGCGGCTTCGTCCCGGTTGGCGACTCGGTGATCAAGGCCGGCGACGAGGTCCTGCTGGTGCTCGACATCGGGCTCGAGGACGCCGTCACGCAGCGCTTCGTCGGCCGCTCCCAGGCGGCCTGAGCGGTGGCCTCGCGCGAGGTCGACTTCCTGCTGATCGGCGGTGGCCTGGCGGCGGCCAACTGCGCCCGCTGGCTGCGCGAGGAGGGCGCCGAGGGGTCGATCCTGCTGGTCGGCCGCGAGCTCGACCCGCCCTACAACCGGCCGCCGCTGTCGAAGGGCTACCTGCGCGGCGAGGAGTCCAAGGAGGACGTGCTCTTCCGGCCGGCCGAGTGGTGGCGGGAGCAGCGCATCGAGCTGATGGCCCGCACGAGCGTGATGAAGCTCGACGCCGACGCCCGCGTCGCGACGCTCTCGACCAAGGAGGAGGTCGCCTTCGACAAGGCGCTGATCGCGACCGGAGCGAACGTCCGCCGCCTGCGCGTCGACGGCGGCGAGCTCGACGGCATCCACTACCTGCGCGCGTTCGCGAACTCCGACTCGATCCGCGCCGACGTCGAGAACGCCGAGCGCGTCGTGTTGGTCGGCGGCAGCTTCATCGGCTGCGAGTGCGCGGCGTCGATCACCGCCGCCTACGGCGCGAAGTGCACGATCGTGATGCAGGAGGCCGAGACCTTCGACCGCCAGTTCGGCAGCGAGGTCGGCGGCTTCTTCCACCGCGTGCTGGAGCGCAACGGCGTGGAGATCCACGGCGGCGACGAGCTCGCCCACTTCCAAGGCGACGGCCGGGTCTCGCACGTCGTCACCAAGAACGGGCTCGAGCTGGACTGCGATGCCGTGATCATCGGCGCCGGAGTGATGCCGGACGTGATGCTCGCCCGCGCCGCCGGCCTCGAGATAGGCGAGAGCGGCGGGGTGCGCTGCTCGTCGCGGCTGGAGACCTCCGTCCCCGGCATCTACGCCGCGGGCGACGTCTGCGAGTACGACAGCGTCGTCCACGGCCGGCCGCTGCGCGTCGAGCACTGGGACGTCGCCTTCAACCAGGGCAAGACCGCCGCGCTGAACATGCTCGGCCGCGAGATCGACCACGACGTCCTCCCGTACTTCTTCTCAGACCTCGCCGACTGGTCCTCGATGGAGTACGTCGGCCCGGGCTCCGGCGAGCCGGTGATCCGCGGCTCCCTCGACGACGGCGACTTCATCGCGTTCTACGTCGACGGCGGCGTCGTGACCGCCGCCCTGACCGTCGGCCGCTCCGACGACCTCGAGCACGCCCGCCGCTTCATCCGCGCGAAGGCCACGCCCGATCCAGCCGCACTCGCCGATCCAGGCACGGACCTCGCGACCCTCTGAGCACGCCGCCGCTCGACGACGAGGATGACTGGGGGGCAGGGACTCGAACCCCGATAACCAGCTCCAGAGGCTGGCGTCTTGCCGATTAGACGACCCCCCACTGCGGTCGGACGCTCCAGAATATCCAGGATAAGACGGGTCTGCGCGCGCCCCGGACACACGACGTCGTTTGGACGTTCGTGCACGACAGGGCGGCCACAAACGCCCAAACGACCCCGAAGCTAGGCAGCCTGCTCGGCCCAGTCGCGGTAGAGGCGGGCGTAGGCGCCGTTTGCGGCGAGCAGCTCGTCGTGGGTGCCCTGCTCGGCGATGCGGCCGTGGTCGAGGACGACTATGCGGCCGGCGTCGCGGATGGTCGAGAGGCGGTGGGCGATGACGATCGCGGTGCGTCCGGCGAGCAGCCGGCGCAGGCCGCGCTCGATGCCGGCCTCGGTGTGGACGTCGACGTTCGAGGTCGCCTCGTCGAGGATCAGGATGCGTGGGTCGGCGGCGGCGGCGCGCGCGAAGGCGACGAGCTGGCGCTGGCCGGCCGAAAGCTGGCTGCCGCGCTCGCCGACCTCGGTGTCGTAGCCGTCCGGCAGCCGCTCGACGAACTCGTGGGCGCCAACGGCGCGGGCGGCCTCCTCGACGATCTCGGCTGGGTCGTCCTCCTCGGCGCCGAAGGCGATGTTGTCGCGGATCGTCCCGGAGAACAGGAAGCTCTCCTGGGGCACGATGCCGAGCTGCGAGCGCAAGGAGCGCTCGCGCACGTCGCGCAGGTCGTGGCCGTCGATCAGGACCCGCCCGGCGTCGGGGTCGTAGAAGCGGGCGACCAGCTTGGCGAGCGTCGACTTCCCGGCGCCGGTCGCGCCGACGAGGGCGACCGTCTGACCCGGCGGGATGGTCAGCGAGACGTCGTCGAGCGCAAGCACCGGCTCGGCTGCGTCGCCGTCGAGCGCGGCCGACGGCCCGTACCCCGTGGCCCCGTAGGCGAACGACACCCCGTCGAAGACGATCTCCCCGCGCGCCTCCGGCAGGTCGATCGCGTGCTCGGCGTCGCGCACGTCGGGCTCCTCGTCGAGCAGCCCAAAGATCTTGTCCAGCGCCGCCATGCCCGACTGGTAGGTCGTGTAGAGCTGCGACAGCTGCTGGATCGGGTCGAAGAAGCTCTGCAGGTAGAAGACGAACGACGCGAGCACGCCGATCTCGACGGCGCCGTCGACGACCTGATTGCCGCCGTATATGAGGATCGCGGCCGTCGCGATCGCCGACAGCAGCTCGACCGACGGGAAGTAGGCCGCGTTGAGGTAGACGGTCTTCATGTGGGCGACGCGGTTGTCGTCGTTGAGCTCGGCGAACTGCGCCTTGTGGCGCGGCTCCTGGCCGAACGCGCGCACGATCCGCACGCCCGAGAGCGTCTCCTGCAGATAGGCCGTGACCAGCGCGATCTTCTCGCGCGTCAGCCGGTAGGCGTCGGCGGAGGCGATCCGGAAGGCGACGCTGCCGGCCAGCAGGACCGGGAAGACGAGGAAGGTCACGAGCGCCAGCCCGGGATCGAGGACGATCAGGATCGCCGCGGTCCCGAAGAGGGTCAGGGAGGCTGCGAACAGCGTCACGATGCCGTCGGTCACCAGCGAGTCGAGCGCCTGCACGTCGTTGGTGAGTCGCGAGATCAGGACGCCGGCGCGGTTGCGCGAGTAGAAGCCGATCGACAGGGTCTGGAGATGGGCGAAGATCCGCCGCCGCAGGTCGGCGAGCGCGCGCTGGCCGACCCAGCCCGTGAGGTAGGTCTGCGCGTAGGTGCCGGCGAAGTAGATCGCCCCGGCGGCGACGAAGGCGATCGTGATCCAGGTCAGCGCGTCGACGTCGCCGGCCTTGATCCCGTCGTCGATCGCACGACCGGCGAGGTACGGCGGCGCCAGCGACGCGGCCGTCGCCAGGGTCAGCGCCACGAACATCAGGATCACCCGCGCCCGGTACGGACGCAGCAGCGCCAGCAGCTTGCCCAGCTTGCGCGTACGGCCCCGCTCACCGCGCAGGACGCCCAAGACCTCACGTAGCCGGCCAGGCTCCGCCGGGGTCCGGGGGCGCGAGCCTTTCTCCGGCCGGCCAGGTGCCTCGGGGGTCCGGGGGCGCGAGCCCTTCTCCGGCCGGCCAGGTGTCGCGGGGGTCCGGGGGCGCGAGCCCCTGGGCATTCTCATAGCCCTGCCACCTCGCGCTCCTCGTCCACGCGCGTCAGGAAGACCTGGTCGGGGAGCCCGCGGCGTGCGATCTCGGCGTAGAGCGGCGACGCCGAGAGCAGCTCGTCGTGGCTGCCATGGGCCGCGATCCGGCCGTCCTCGAGCACCACGACCTCGTCGGCGAGCGCGAGCGTCGACAGCCGGTGGGCGATCACGAACGTCGTGCGGCCCTCCATCACCTCGCGCAGCGCCTCCTTGATCCGGCTCTCCGTCGTCGCGTCGACGCTCGAGGTCGCGTCGTCGAGGATCAGGATGCGCGGCGCGGCGAGCAGCGCACGGGCGATCGCGACGCGCTGGCGCTGGCCGCCGGAGAGCGTCAGCCCGCGCTCGCCGACGAGCGTGTCGTAGCCGTCGGGCAGCTCGTCGACGACCTCGGCCAGGCCGGCGCGGCGCGCGGCGTCGTCGACCTCGTCGTCACGGGCGTCGGGCCTGGCGTAGGCGATGTTCTCGCGCAGCGAGGCCGAGAACAGGAACGCATCGTCGGACACCAGCGCGATCTCGCGTCGCAGCGAGGTGAGGTCGACCGTCCGGATGTCGGCGCCGTCTACGAGCACCTGGCCGTCGACGGCGTCGTAGAGGCGTGGGATCAGGTTGACGAGCGTCGTCTTGCCGGCGCCGGTCGCGCCGACCAAGGCGACGGTGCGGCCCGCCTCGACGGTCAGGTCGACGTCGCACAGCACCGGCGCCGCGCCCTCGTAGGCGAAGGTCACGCCGCGCAGCTCGACGCGGCCGCCGCCGGCCGGCAACGGCGGCGCCCCGGGCGGCGACGTCACGCGCGGCTCGCGGTCGAGGAGCTCGAAGACCCGGTTGCCGGAGGCGACGGCGCGCTGGGCCATCCCCAGCGAGACGCCGAGCATCCGCATCGGGCCGGTGAGCATCAGCACGTAGCCGTAGAAGGCGACGAAGTCGCCGACGCTGATCGTCCCCTCGATCGCCTGGCGGCCGCCCACGAGGATGATCGCGGCGAGGCCGAGCTGCGGCAGGAAGCCGATGTAGGGGTTGTAGAAGGCGCGCAGCCGGGTCGAGATCATCGACTGGTCGAAGACCCGCCGCACAGAGTGCTGGAAGCGGCGCAGCTGCCGGTGCTCCTGGGCGAAGCCCTTGACGACGCGCACGCCCGAGACGTTCTCCTCGGCCGCGGCGGTCAGCTCGGCGATCCGCTGCTGGACCTCCTGCGACGCCGGGCGGTTGAGCCGCCCGTAGCGCGCCGCGACCGAGACGACCCACGGCATCGGCGCGAGCGCGACCAGCGCCAGCAGTGGGTTCACGGCGATCATCACGGCTGCCGCGATCAGGATCGTCAGGGCCGCTTGCGCCATGAAGATCAGCCCGTAGCCGAGGAAGAAGCGCACCGATTGGAGGTCGACCGTGGCGCGCGACATCAGCTGGCCGGTCTGCTGCCCGTCGAAGAAGCCCAGCTCGAGCGACTGCAGGTGTCCGTACATCAGGTTGCGGAGGTCGTACTCGACGCCCAGCGACACCCGCCCCGCGACCAGCCGTCGCACCACGCTGAACGCGAGGCGCAGCAGGCCCGCGGCGGCGATCGCCCCGGCGAGCGGCCAAAGCGAGGCGCCGCCCTCGTCGATGTCGTCGATCGTGCGCCCGATCAGCGCCGGGATCAGGATGCCCGCCCCCATCGCGGCCGCGGCCAACAGGAAGGACAGGACCACCCCTCTGCGGTAGGGACGGAGGAAGCCGAGCAAGCGGCGAAAGACGCGCATCGACTCGTCACTTTACTTAATGAAGCTATGCGCGTCCGCGGCCGACGATCGGGGAGAGCGACCTGATGGCCGCCCTGCCCCGATCGTCATCGCGGGCTACCTGCTTCGCAGCCGGCCTCCTCGTGTAGAGGAGGCCGGCCTTCTCAACCGCCGGCTCTCAACCCGGCTCATCGAGCGGCGCTTCGAGCCCATGATCGAGCGCTCACTGCTACCGAGCGTCCTTCGCGCTCTCGAGCTTGACGAGCTCACGCCGGATCGCCGCGCGGTCGACCGCCGCCGCTGTCGCCTGTCCGCCCGGAGCGCAGTACGCGACGACGGTGAGCGTTCCTCCGGTCCCCGCCAGGTCCTCTCCGCCACCGATCCATGCCGTGCGCTCGGGATTCGCTCGGTCCGCCCACACGCCGCCGGCGCCTGAGACGGCGGTGACCCCGCCGGAGATCGGCCGCTGGCCTGCCGGGCATACCGCCGCGGTCGTCTCGAAGCCCGAGGCCGGAATGCTCACGACGGACTCCACCGGCGTGATGCCGCCGACGGTCACGACCGGACGGGCGAGCGCCTGGTCGGCCTTCCCGTTCGCGCTACCGGCCAGGGCCTTCGCCGAGTTCGCCGCGCTCCGCGCGCTGTTGGCCGTTCGCTTCGCCGAACGGGCGGCCCGGCTGGCGCTCTTGCCGGTCTTCAACGCCTTCTTCGCCGTCTTTGCGACGGAGCCGATCGACGGTCCGCCGACGGCTGGGGACGCGATGGCCGCCGCAAGCAGCGCGGCTAGGACTACGACCGTGGTAGCGGTCTTTCTCATTGGGGGTAACCCTCCCGATAGAAGTACGGCGCCGGAGGGCGCCGAGTAATCCGGTGACCCTAACCCAGGCTTGCTTGGCTCGCCAACGGCTGAGCGAGGGCAGGTAGCGGACCACGTCATCTCCGGATCGGCCGTTGCGAGTTCGTGCAGTCGGCCCTCGAATACGATTTGCGCATGCCGCGGACGCTCAGCGACGAGCTGGTGCGCGAGGTACCGGTCCTGCGCTCCGACCAGTCGGTGCGCGAAGCTGTCCAAGCTCTAGTCGCGCGCGATCTGCCGGCCCTCCCGGTCGAGGACGACCGCGGTCGCTACGCGGGGATATTCGGCGAGCGCGAGTTCGTCGCGGCGCTGTTCCCCGCCTACCTCGGCCAGCTGAAGTACGCGGGCTTCGTGCCGCACTCGCTCGACAAGGACATCGACCGGCGTGCCGCCTGCCTCGCCGATCCGATCGCCGGCCACCTCAACAGCGAGCACGTCGACGTCGGCGAGGACTACTCGGACGCGCAGCTCGCCGAGACCTTCCTTCACCACCGGGTCCTGATCGTCCCGGTCGTCGACCCGTCGAAGCGCGTGATCGGCGTCATCACCCGCAAGGCCTTCTTCGCCGCGCTCGTCAAGCGCTTCGGGGCGGCTTGAAGTAGCTCCGGGTGGACTCGAACCACCGACCTCACGATTATGAGTCGTGCGCTCTAACCAGCTGAGCTACGGAGCCGCGAGGGTCGATTCTAGACCGGCGCGCGCGAGCGGCTCCGGGTAGGGGAGGATCACGGCATGGCGACGGTCGGGTCTCCGATGCTGATGGCGGTGCCGAACGTCAGCGACGGGCGCCGTGAACGGGCTCTCGAGCGGATCGAGAAGGCGTTCGCGCCGGCGCGCTTTCTCGACCTCCACGCCGACCCGGACCACGACCGCTCGGTCTTCACGCTCGCCGCGCCGCAGGGGGAGCTGGCCGAGGGCCTGGTGAGCGGGGCGCGGGCGATCGTGGAGGAGATCGACGTCGGCGCCCCGGGCGGCGTCCATCCGTACGTCGGGGCGCTGGACGTGATGCCGGTCGTCTACCGCTCGGAGGCCGAGCGCGGGCCGGCCTGCGCCGAGCTGCTGACCGCCGCGGCGCGGATCGCCGACGAGCTGGAGGTCCCCGCGATCCTCTACGGCGAGCTCGCCACGCGGCCCGAGCACCGCGAGCGGGCCTGGCTGCGCGAGGGGGGACCGGCCGCGCTGGCGCGGCGGATCGAGGCGGGCGAGGTCAGGCCCGACTTCGGACCGGCGCGGGCCCATCCGACCGCCGGCGTCGTGCTCGCCGCGGCGCGGCCGCCGCTGGTCGCCTTCAACGTCGATCTCGAGAGCGACGACGTCGGCCTGGCGCGCGAGATCGCCGCCGAGATCCGTGAGTCGAACGGAGGCCTGCCCGGCGTTCGAGCGATCGGCCTCCGCCTCGACCACCGCGGTCGCGCGCAGGTGTCGACGAACGTCCACGACCACCGCGCCACGCCGCTGCGGGCGATCGTCGAGGCCGTTCGCGCGCGCGCGCCGATCGCCGAGGCCGAGCTGGTCGGCCTGGCGCCGGCCGCCGCGTTCGAGGGATTTCCCGACGACCTCCCGCTGCGCGGCTTCTCGCCGGATCGGCACCTGCTCGAGAACGCTCTCGGCGCGCTGCGCTGAGGCGCCGGCGCAGCGGCGGCGCGGTCCGGTTGCGGCGCGCGCTGGGATACGCTGCCGTGATGGCCCAGACCAAGAGGAAGCGGCGCAGCAAGCACCGTGGGACGCCCGCCGGGACGATCGAGCGCAGCGGGCGCACCGGCCGTCCGAGGACTCGACAAGACGCGAAGCAGATCGCTCGCGAGCGGCGCGCCGAGCGGCTCGACAAGCCGCCGGAGTGGCGCGGGACGATCAACCGCGCGGCGATCGCGGCGGTCGTCTTCGCGGCCGTCGTCGTGCTCGCGTTCGGCAGGCCGGTGACCGCGGGCGTGACGCTCGGCCTGGTGATGTTCGTCATCTACGTGCCGCTCGGCTACGCCACCGACTCAGCGATCTACCGTTTCCGGCAGCGGCGCAAGCAGGCCGCGGAAGCCGACCGCCGCGACGCGCGGAAGTAGGCTCAGCGCATGGACGTGCGCATGTTCACCGTCGGTCCGATCCAGGAGAACTGCTTCCTGTTCCGGCGCGACGGCTCCGAGCGCGCGCTGATCGTCGACCCCGGCGACGAGGCCGACAAGCTGCTCGGCGCGATCGAGGCGCTCGGGGCCAAGCTCGAGGGGATCCTGCTCACGCACACCCACTTCGACCACGTCGGCGCGGTCGCTCCACTCGCGAAGGCGACGGGCGCCGAGGTCTGGGTGCCGGAGATCGAGAAGGGCATCCTCGCGGACATCAACACCTACGTGCCGTGGGCCGAGTTCGGTCCGTTCGAGAGCTGGGACGCCGAGCACACCGTCAGTGGCGGGGAGCGGCTCGAGCTCGCCGGCTTCGAGATCGACGTCCTCTTCACGCCCGGCCACAGCCCCGGCCACGTCACCTTCTCGATTCCCGACGAGGCCGCGATCTTCTCCGGCGACGTGCTGTTCCAGGGCTCCGTCGGGCGCACCGACCTGCCGGGCGGAGACGCCCGCGTGTTGATGGAGAGCCTGCGCACGCTCGCCGAGACGCTGCCCGACGAGACCGCCGTCCACCCGGGCCACATGGGCGTCACGACGATCGGCGCCGAGCGCGCGACCAACCCGTTCCTCGGCCAGTTCGCCAGGTAAGCGTGGCGGGCCAGAAGCTGCAGGCCCCGCGGGGCACCTTCGACGTGCTGTCCGAGGACGCCCAGCGGCGGCGGGAGCTGTACCGCCGCGCCGGGTCCGTGCTCGGCCGCTACGGCTATCGGCCGTTCGAGACCCCCGTGATCGAGGACACCGAGCTGTTCGCGCGCGGGGTGGGCGCGTCGACCGACATCGTCAGCAAGGAGATGTTCACCTTCGAGGACCGCGGCGGCCGCTCGCTGACGCTGCGCCCGGAGGGGACCGCCGGCGTCGCACGCGCCTACGTCGAGCACGGCATGCACAAGCTGCCGCAGCCGGTGAAGCTCTGGTACTGGGGACCGTTCTTCCGCCACGAGCGGGCGCAGGCGGGCCGCTACCGCCAGTTCGCGCAGGTCGGCGTCGAGGCGCTCGGCTCCGACGACCCCTCGCTCGACGCCGAGGCGATCCTGCTGCTCGCCGAGCTGCTCGAGGCGGCCGGGGTGCACGAGGTCCGGCTGCGGCTTGCGAGCCTTGGCTCCGCCGAGGCGCGCGCCGCCTATCTCGACACGCTTCGCCGCTACCTGCGCGAGCACGAGGGGTCGCTGTCCGAGGAGGTGCGCGCCCGGATCGAGCTGAACCCGCTGCGGGCGTTCGACGCCGACCACGAGGGCACCCGCGCCGTCATGGCCGGCGCGCCGCGGCTGCTCGACAATCTCTCCAAGGAGGACGCCGACCACTTCGCCGAGGTCCGCCACCTGCTCGACGACGCGGGCGTCTCCTACGACGTCGACCCGACGCTCGTGCGCGGGCTCGACTATTACACGCGCACTGTGTTCGAGTTCGAGAGCTCGAGGCTGGGGGCGCAGAGCGGCGTCGGCGGCGGCGGCCGCTACGACGGGCTTGTCGAGCAGCTCGGCGGCCCGGCCACGCCCGGCGTCGGCTGGGCCGCGGGGATCGAGCGCATCCTGCTCGCCTCGGAGGGCAGCCTCGGCGGCTTCCCGTCGCCGGTGTTCGTCGCGCTCGCCGAGGGCGGCGATCGGCGTGAGGCCTTCAGGCTGGTGACGGCGCTGCGCGAGGCGGGGGTCCGCGCCGAGGTCGAGCAGGCCGGCCGCTCGCTGAAGGGCCAGCTCAAGCACGCCGATCGGCTGGACGCGAAGGCGGTCGCGATCGTCGGCGAGAGCATCGACTGGAAGGACATGGGAACGGGGGAGCAGCGGCCGGTGACGAACATCCAGGAGGCGGTGCGGATCGCCGTGGGGCTCGAGGCGTGAGCGACCGGGCCGGCCAGGAGACGCCGGGGCGCGCGAGCCCTCCAACTCCGATCAGCTTCGACAACCGCTATCGCGACGCGTGGTGCGGGCTCGCCCGGCGCGAGCGGGTCGGCCAGGAGCTGCGCGTAGCCGGCTGGGTTCACCGCCGTCGCGACCACGGCGGGCTGATCTTCATCGATCTGCGCGACCGCGAGGGGCTGCTGCAGCTCGTCTTCCATCCCGACGGCGCGCCGGCCGCGCACGAAGCGGCCCACCGGCTGCGCTCCGAGGACGTGATCACGGCCACCGGCACGCTCGTCGAGCGCGCGCCGGGGACCGTCAACCCCGATTTGCCGACCGGCGAGGTCGAGCTCGAGGTCGGCTCCTTCGAGCTGCTGGCGGACGCCGAGACGCCGCCGTTCCAGATCGACGAGGACGACCAGGTCGGCGAGGAGCTGCGGCTGCGCTACCGCTACCTCGACCTGCGACGCGAGCGGATGGCGGCGGCGATCCGCCTGCGCCACGCGGTGACGGCGGCGATCCGCCGCCACCTCGACGAGCGCGGCTTCATCGACGTCGAGACGCCGATCCTCACCCGCTCCACGCCCGAGGGCGCACGCGACCACCTGGTGCCGAGCCGCGGCCAGCCCGGGTCCTTCTTCGCGCTGCCGCAGTCGCCGCAGCTCTTCAAGCAGCTGCTGATGGTCGCCGGCTTCGAGCGCTACTACCAGGTGGCGCGCTGCTTCCGCGACGAGGACACGCGCGCCGACCGCCAGCCGGAGTTCACCCAGCTCGACGTCGAGATGTCGTTCGTCGAGGAGGACGACGTGATCGCGGTCGTCGACGCGCTGATCCCCGAGCTGCTGAAGCTCGGCGGGATCGACGTGCCGACGCCGATCGAGCGCATCTCCTACGACGACGCGCTGCTGCGCTACGGCAGCGACCGCCCCGACCGCCGCATCCCGATCGAGATCGCCGACCTCGGCGCCGTCTTCGCCGCGTCGGAGTTCAAGGTCTTCAGCGGCGCGCTCGCCTCGGGCGGGACGGTCCGCGGCTTCAGCGCTTCCGGCGACTTCCCCCGTCGGCGCTTCGACGAGCTGACCGAGCGGGCCCAGGAGCTCGGCGCCAAGGGGCTCGTCTGGGGGGTCGTCGAGGACGGCGGCTGGCGCTCGCCGGTCGCGAAGTTCCTCGGCGAGCAGGAGATCGCCGGCCTGATCGCCGCTACCGGAGCCGGCGAGGGGGACGCGATCCTCGCCGTCGCCGACGACCCCGCCGTCGCCGCACGGGTGCTCGGAGAGCTGCGCCTCGAGGTCGGGGCGCCGGAGGACCGTCACGATCTCGTCTGGGTCGTCGACTTCCCGATGTTCGGCTGGAACGAGCAGGAGCGCCGCTGGGACGCCCTGCACCATCCGTTCACGGCGCCGAGCGGCGACCTCGACGGCGACCCCGGCGGCTGGCGCAGCCGAGCCTACGACCTCGTCTGGAACGGCAGCGAGATCGGCGGCGGGTCGATCCGCATCAACTCTCCGGCGGTCCAGTCGCGCGTGTTCGAGGCGCTCGGGCTCGGCGAGGAGGAGGCGCGCGAGCGCTTCGGCTTCCTGCTCGACGCGCTCGCCTACGGCGCCCCGCCGCACGGTGGGATCGCGTTCGGGATCGACAGGATCGTCGCGCTGCTCGGCGGCCGTGAGTCGATCCGCGAGGTGATCGCGTTCCCGAAGACGGCGAGCGGCCTGGATCCGCTGACCGGGGCGCCGGCGCCGGTGGACCGGCGGCAGCTCGACGAGCTGGGCTTGAAACTGAAATAGGCCGGGGGGCTCGCGCCCCCCGGAGCCCCCGCGCGGGGCTGGTCTGCCGACGGCTCCGGCGGAGGGCTCCTTCTCCTTCGGCTCCAGTGGAGGGCTCGGGCCGCGGCGCGCCGGTGGTCTCCGACGGCTCCGGCGGAGAACTCCTCTCCTTCGGCTCCAGTGGAGAGCTCGGAGCGGCGGCCGCGGTGCGGTCTGCGACGGCGATGGGGCGCGGACGCATCCGCCTTCGGCTGCGTTGGTAGCTCGCCGGCTTCCTCTACTTGTTCCTGTCGAGGTTGGGAGTTGGTGGTAGCGTGGGAGTAGCCCGAACTTGTGCGCCAGCCGGCTCACACGTTGCGCCAACACCACAGGGATGGGAGTTCGGCTCGGGCCGTGACGGGCGGTGCGCCGTCAGTCACGGTTCGGAGAACACCCACGGTGCCGTAACAAGGCCCAACCCCGATGCCGGCAGCGGCAAGTTGGGGCTTTCCAATCTCGTAGAGTGGGCGCATGGCAGCGGTGGCCCTGGCTGAGCCCTCTCTCTTCGCGCAGCACCTCGCCGATCCGTGTGGGCGCGGCCGGCTCGCCGGCGCGCGACACACGGGCGCCGCCGGCGGTGCGGTGTGCGGCGACCTGATCCGCGTCTCGGTGTGCCTGGAGGGCGACCGTGTCGCGGAGGCTGGCTTCGAGGCGTCCGGTTGCGCCGCGGCCCGCGCGGCCGGCAGCGCCGTCGTCGGACTCGTCGAGGGCGCGCCGCTGCTCGAGGTGGCGCTGATCTCGCCCGCGACCGTCGCCGACGAGCTGGGCGGGCTGTCGCCGACGCACGCCCATGCGGCGGAGCTGGCCGTCGACGCCCTGCACCGCGCCGTCGGTTCGGCCGCCCGCGACGGCGAGGCGCGGTTGGCTCCCTCGGCGACGCGGACGCTGGTCGCGATGAGCGGCGGTGTCGACAGCGCCGCGGCCGCCCAGCTCGCCCTCGACGGCGGCGGCGACGTGGTGGCCGTGACGCTCGAGCTGTGGTCGGACCCCGAGGGGAACGGCGAGCAAAGCTGCTGCTCGCCGCAGGCGGTGCGCGGGGCCCGTGCGCTCGCCCACGGGATGGGCGTCCCACACTTCACGCTCGACCTGCGCGACCGCTTCCGCGACGCGGTCGTCGACGACTTCCTCGACGGCTATGCGGCTGGCGCCACGCCGAACCCGTGCGTGCGCTGCAACGGCCTCGTCCGCTTCGACTCGATGCTCGAGCTGGCCGAGCGGCTCGGCGCGGCGCGGCTCGCCACCGGCCACTACGCCCGCATCGAGCACGACGCCGAGGGGCCGCTGGTGAGCACGGCCGCCGACCCCCGCAAGGACCAGAGCTACGTGCTCGCCCGCCTCCCCGCAGAGGCGCTCGAGCGGATCGGCTTCCCGCTCGGCGGCTACGCGAAGCCGGAGGTGCGCGAGCTCGCCCGGCGCGCCGGCCTACCGGTCGCCGACAGGCCCGAGAGCCAGGACCTCTGCTTCCTCGCCGGCACGGGCCAGACCGCGTTCGTCCGCCGCCACGGCGACGCGCGAACGAGAGCCGTCGCGGAGAGCGAGGGCGAGATCGTCGATCGCGACGGGCACGTCTTGGGCCACCACGCCGGACATCACGGATTCACGGTGGGCCAGCGGCGCGGCATCGGCGTCGCCGCCGCGCAGCCCCTCTACGTGCTCGCCAAGGACGCGCGCCGCAATCGCGTCGTCGTCGGCCCACGCGAGCAGCTCGCGACGACGAGCGTATCGCTGGGGCCAGGACAACTGCACCGCGCGGCGCGCGAGATCGACTCGGTTCGACTGCGCTACCAGGGGGCGGCTGTCCCGTGCTCGGTCGAGGGCGACGTCCCGGCCGGCCGGCACGTCGGCCTTGCCCTGACGCTCGACCGCGAGGTCGCCGCTCCGGCGCCCGGACAGGTCGCGTGCCTGATGGGCGGCGACCACGTCGTGGGCTGGGGACTGATCGCCGAGCCGGAGGCCGACGGTGGGGGCTGAGGAGGCGCACGACCAGGCGTCCGAGCGGATAGAGGTGGAGGTTCCGCTCGACCTCGCCTTTCAGGGGGTCATACGGCTGATCGTCGGTGGGATCGCCGAGCAGGCGGAGTTCGGCTACGAGGCGATGGACGACCTTCAGCTCGCCGTCGAGCGGCTGCTCGCGGAGGCCGGCGGCGACGGCAGGGTGAAGATCTCGTTCGAGCTGGTCGACGGAGGCGTTCGCACGCGCGTCGGACCGCTGCGCGAGGGGCGGCTGGCGGCGGCCCTGCAGGAGCCCGACGGCGACCCCGGCACCCTGTCGCTGCGGCGCATCCTGTCGACGGTCGTCGACTCGTTCGGCGTCGAGCGGTCGGAGGACGGCCAGATCGTCGTGCGGATGGAGAAGCTGGGAACTCCGCGGTCGTGACGGCTGACGCGAGCGCGGGGCGGGCCGCGCAACAGCGGGAGGATCGCGAGCTGCTGCGTCGCTACCACGTGGACGGGGACACGGCGGCGCGCGAGCGGCTGATCGCCCGCCATCTGCCGCTCGTGCGCTCGCTCGCCCGGCGCTACGCCGGACGCGGCGAGCCGTTGGAGGACATCGAGCAGGTGGGTGCGATCGGCCTGATCAAGGCGATCGACCGCTTCGACCTCGAGCGCGAGGTGTCGCTCGCGACCTATGCGACGCCGAACGTGGTCGGAGAGATCAAGCGCCACTTCCGCGACAAGGGCTGGGCGATCCGCGTTCCGCGCTCGCTCCAGGAGCTGAACGCGAGGATGTCGGGGGCGATCGACGACCTGACCGGTCAGCTCGGGCACTCGCCGAGCGTCGCCGAGATCGCCGAGTCGCTCGGGACGACGGCCGAGGAGGTGCTGGAGGCGCTCGAGGTCGGCTCGGCGTACAGCGCGCTGTCGCTCGACAGCGGGCCCGGCGGCGAGGACGACATCGATCCGATGGAGACGATCGGCGCCGAGGACGTCGAGTTCGACCGCAGCGAGGACCGCGCGACGCTCGGCCCCGCGCTCGCCCAGCTTCCCGATCGCGAGCGCGAGATCCTGCGCATGCGCTTCGAGGAGGGGTTGCCCCAGACGCAGATCGCCGAGCGCGTCGGCCTCTCGCAGATGCACGTCTCGCGCCTGATCCGCCGGTCGCTGGCGGCGATGCGCGAGGAGCTTGGATGAGAGCTGTCCCAGCGGTCGCCGCGTTCACGGCGGCGATCGCCGCCGCCCTCGCGGCGACCGCTTGCGGCGGCGACGGCGAGCCGCGCGGCGACGCCCGCGAGGGTGGCTCGATAGTCGTCGCGGAGGCGACCGCCCCGGGCTCGCTGGATCCCGCGCTCGCCACGTCCGCAGAGGCCCGCCGCGCCGCCTGGCTGGCCTACACGCCGCCGCTCACCTATCGCCGGGCGGAGGGCAGGGACGGCACCCAGCTCGTTCCCGGCTTGAGCGAGAAGCTGCCCGAGACGTCCGACGACGGTCGCACGTACACGTTCGGCTTCAGGCCCGGCCTGCGCTACTCGGACGGCACCCGATTGCGGGCGAGCGACTTCGAGCTGGCGGTCGCGCGCTCGCTGCGGCTGAGCCCCGCCGCACGCGCGATGTTCGGCGGCGTGGTCGGCGCGCGCTCCTACGCCGCGGGCCGCGGAGCCGGCGCGGACGTCGCCGGCATCGTCGTCGACGATCGCGCGCGGACCGTCCGGATCGAGCTCGAGACGCCCGACCGCCTGTTCGCCTACGCGCTGGCCTCGACGGTCGCGGCTCCGGTGCCCGCCGGGACCCCGCTGCGCGACCTGAGCGCCGACCCGCCCGCGGGCATCGGCCCCTACCGGATCTCGCAGGTGCGCCGCAGCGGCGACGTCGTGCTGGAGCGCCGGCGTGACTGGCGGTTGCCGGGCGTTCCGGCCGGCAACCCCCAGGAGATCGTCACCCGCACGATCGCCGAGGACGGTCCCCGAGTCAGGGCGGTCCTCGACGGCCGCGCCGATCTCGTCGAGGGCGAGTCGCCGCTGCGGCTGCTGCCCGACATCCGGTCGACGTACAAGAGCCGCTACGAAGAGCACCCGACCTTGGGCTCGATGTACGTGAGGATCGACGCGCGCCGGGAGCCCTTCCGGGACGGGGACGTCAGGCGGGCGCTCAGCTTCGCGCTCGATGCCGGCGTGATGACCCGGATCTACGACGGCTTCCTCGATCCGAGCTGCAACGTGCTCCCGCCGCAGATAGCGGGGCACCGCCAGCTCGACCCGTGTCCCTACGGCGAGCGGATCGGCAATGCCGACCTCGTCGAGGCGAGCCGGCTGGTGCGCGACGCCGAGGCCGGCGCAGCCACGGTGCGCGTGGCTGACGGACGCGACCGGCGGGGACGCCGGCTGGCTCGCTATCTGGTCGCGACGCTACGCAAGATCGGCCTGCCCGCGCGCGTGTCCACGGCCCCAGGCGCGAACGTCGCGTTCGCCGCAAGGCTGCCCGCCGTCCCGCATCCGTCCGAATACCTGCAGGCGGTCGACGATCCGGTGCTGCGCGCCCGCGTCGAGCTGCTCGAGCAGGAGGACGATGCCGACGACGCGGGACAGCAGTGGGCCGAGGTCGACGAGGAGATCGTCAAGCGTGCCTACATCGCCCCGTACGGGGTGGCGACCGTGGGCGTGCTCGCGTCGGAGCGCCTCGACATGGCCAACTGCGCGCGTTTCCATCCCGTGATGGGGATGGACTACTCCAGCCTTTGCGTCCGCTGATCGGCCTCATCGTCCAAAAAACGGTCCTGTTTTTGTCCAGTGAGGCCAAAAACGATGGAGGACCGAGCGCCTTCCGGCCGAAGTAGGGACCAGGGGGCGCGCCCCACGGGTGTGAGTACGGAGGGTTCCGTCATGCATCTCCCGGCAGCTGCATGACGGAATCGCTCGCCGGTCACTTCACAACGGAGGACGTCTGATGACCAGTACGAGGAGCTCCCTGATCGCGGTAGCGATGGCTATCGCCGCGATGGTCGCGGCGGGCTGCGGAGATTCGGGCGACACGGGTGCGAGCGCCGGCAAGGCGGGCGGCTCGCTGACGCTCGCGCAGACCTCGCAGCCGGACGCCCTGGATCCGGCGCTGGCGTACACCTCTAACTCGTGGGAGCCGCTCTGGCTGGTCTACACCCCTCCGCTGACGTACCGCCACGCGGAGGGCGAGGAGGGAACCGAGCTGATTCCCGGCGTCGCCAAGGCGCTGCCTGAGATCTCCGCCAACGGCAAGACCTACAGCTTCGAGATCCGCGACGGCCTGAAGTACTCCGACGGCACGCCCGTCCGGGCAAGCGACTTCGAGCACACCGTCAAGCGGGTGCTGAACCTGGAGTCGGGCGGGTCCTACCTGTTCGAGGGCATCGAGGGCGCGACCGCCTACGTCGAGGCGGGCGATCCCAAGGGCGACATCTCGGGGATCGACGCCGACGACGCCAGCGGCGAGGTGACGATCCGGCTGACCGCGCCCGACGGCACCTTCAGCAACGTCCTCGCGACGAGCTTCGCGGGCCTGGTGCCGGCGAGCACGCCGTTCGAGAACCGGACGACGAGCCCGCCGCCCGGTGTCGGCCCGTATGCGATCACCAAGTCCGTGCCCAACCGCGAGTTCACGATGGAGCGCGTGAAGGGCTTCGACGTCCCCGACATCCCCAAGGGCAACGTCGACACGCTGACCACGAAGATCGTCAAGTCGGTCTCGCGCCAGGCGCAGGACGTGATCGGCGGCGGGCTCGACTACATGCAGGATGCGCCGCCGACCGATCTGCTGGCCGAGGTCAAGGCGCGCCACGCGGATCGCTACAAGGAGTGGCCGACGCTGTCGACCTACTACTTCTTCCTCAACCAGCGGATCCCGCCGTTCGACGACCAGCAGGTGCGCGAGGCTGTCAACGTCGCGATCGACTCGACCGCGATCGCGCGGCTGTTCGGCGGCCGGCTGAAGCCGACCTGCAACTTCATCCCCGAAGGGATCGCGGGCCACGAGGAGATCGAGCCGTGCCCGTTCGGGGATCCGAGCGGCGAGGGCGACGTCGCGCGGGCGAAGCAGATGGTCGAGCAGGCGGGCGCCGCCGGCGAGCAGGTCACCGTCTACGTCAACAACGACTCCAACCGTCCCGAGATCGGCGAGAACTACACCGCGCTGCTCGACGAGATCGGACTCGATGCCGACCTCGAGGTCGTCGACGGCGCGGTCTACTTCCAGACGATCGGCAACGCGAAGACGGAGGCCCAGACCGGACTCGCCAGCTGGTACCCGGACTTCGCCCACCCGTCGAGCTTCCTGCAGCAGATCGACGGCACGGCGATCCAGCCGACCAACAACTCGAACTACGGCTACGTCGACGATCCCGTGATCAACCGCGAGATCGCCGCGCTGCTCGAGGAGCCGGACACACGTGAGGTCGCCGACCGCTGGGCGGCGCTCGATCGCCGGGCGATCGAGCGCTCGTACGTGGCGCCCTACGGGTCCGAGGAGCTGACGACCTTCGTGTCCGACCGGGTCGACTTCGACAATTGCACGCTGGTGCATCCGCTCTACGGCAACGACTACACCAGCTTCTGCCTGAAGTAGCCGACAGGACGCGCGCAGGGCGAAGCCCGTGGCGGCTTGCCCTGCGCCGCCTGCGGCGCGATCGCGTCGCGCTCGCGTTCGGGCTGCTGTTCCTGGTGCTCGTCGCCGCGGCGCTCGCGGCCCCCCTGTGGTCGAGCGCGGTCGCCGGCCGGGGACCCGAGGCGGTCAACACGACCGGCAAGATCGAGGTCGACGGGCGACCGGTCGACGTCGTCTCGCTCGACGGGACGCCGATCGGCCCGCAGTGGAGCGGCGAGTACCTCCTCGGCGCCGACGCCAACGGACGCGACGTCATGGTGCGGCTGCTCTACGGAGCGCGCAACTCGCTGCTGATCGGCCTGTCGGCGGCTCTGCTGACGACGATCCTGGCCACGCTGGTCGGCCTGCTCGCGGGCTACTTCGGCCGTTGGATCGACGCCGTGACGCGCTCGGCGCTCGACGTGATCTGGGCCTTCCCGGTGATCCTGCTCGGCGTCGCGCTCGGCACCGCGCTCGCGGTCGGCGGCCTGCGGATCGGCCCGTTGACGCTCGAGGCCGGTTCGCTGGCGATCTCGATCCTCGTGATCGCGGTCGTCTACGTGCCCTACATGGCGCGACCGATTCGCGGCGAGGTGATGGCGCTGCGCGAGCGGGACTTCGTCGAGGCCGCACGCGCCCAGGGCCTCGGACCGTGGCGGACGATGTTCTCGGAGCTGCTGCCCAACCTGTCCTCGACGATCGTCGTCTTCGCGCCGTTGATGGTCGCGAACGCGATCCTGCTCGAGGCGGCGCTGTCCTTCCTCGGGGTCGGGGTCGTCCCGCCCGACCCGTCCTGGGGCAACATGATCGACGCCGGCGTCGAGCGGCTCGTGACCGCGCCTCATCTGGCGATCGCGCCCGGCCTGATGCTGGTTCTGACGGTGCTCGCGCTGAACGTCTTCGGCGACGGGGTGCGCGACGCGTTCGACCCGCGCTCGCGGGCGTCCTGGGGGGCCCGGCGGCTGTGACGCGCTTCGTCCTCGGCCGGCTGGCGCAGATGGTGGTCGTGCTGTTCGCCGTCTCGGTGCTGACTTTCCTGATCTTCAACGTGATCCCGAACGGCGACCCCGCCGTCCGGATGGCGGGCAAGACGCCGACGGAGAGCCAGGTCGAGGCGATCCGCGCGGAGTGGGACTTCGACGAGCCGCTGCCGGTCCAGTACGTGACGACGATGCGCAACGTCCTCGGCGGCAGCGCGATCTCCTACTTCAGCCAGCTCAACGTGCGCGACGAGATCCTCAAGGGGCTGCCGCGCACGCTGGCGCTCGCGATCGGGGCGGCGATCCTCTGGATGGTCGCCGGGATCGCCCTCGGCCTGCTCGGGGCGCTGCGCGCGGGACGGCTCTCCGACCGGCTGCTGACCGTGCTCGCGCTGGTCGGCGTCTCGCTGCCCGTCTTCTGGCTCGGAGCCCTGATGAGCCACTACCTCGGCTTCGAGGCGGGGCTGTTCCCGAACGGCGGCTACGTGCCGCTCGCCGAGGACCCGCTCGACTGGGCCTACCACCTGATCCTGCCCTGGACCGCGCTGGCGATCCTCTTCATCGGCTTCTACTCGCGCGTCCTGCGCTCGAACGTGCTCGACACGCTGAACGAGGACTACGTCCGCACCGCGCGCGCGAAGGGGCTCAGCGAGCGGCAGGTGCTGCTGCGCCACGTGCTGCGCAACTCGCTGATCCCGATCGTGACGCTCTGGGGGCTCGACTTCGGCGCGGTCGTCGCCGGCGGGGCGATCCTGACCGAGACCGTCTTCGACGTCCAGGGCGTCGGCCAGTACGCCGCCGAGGCCGTCGGCCAGCTCGACGTGCCGCCGGTGCTGGCGGTGACGCTCTTCGGCGCCTTCTTCATCGTCGTCCTGAGCACCGTCGTCGACATCGTCTACGCGGCGCTCGACCCGCGGATCCGCATCTCGTGAGCGAGCCGCTGCTCGCCGTCCGGGACCTGTCGGTCGCCTTCGCGACCGAGGACGGCGACGACGTGCCGGCCGTCGACGGCGTCTCGCTCGACCTTCAGCCGGGAGAGCTGCTGGCGCTCGTCGGCGAGTCGGGTTGCGGCAAGTCGGTGACGGCGCTGAGCGTGATCGGGCTGATCGGCGCGGAGAGCGCCCGCGTGTCCGGCAGCGTGCGCTACCGCGGCGCCGAGCTGGTCGGCGCCGCGGAGCCCGAGCTGCGCCGCGTCCGCGGCGCCGGGATCGCGATGGTCTTCCAGGACCCGCTGTCCTCGCTGAACCCGGTGCGGCGGATCGCCGACCAGATCGCCGAGCAGATCCTGGCCCACGAGGCGGTCACGCGGTCGCAGGCGCGCGAGCGGGCGATCGACCTGCTCGGCCGGGTCGGCATCCCGCGACCGCGCGAGCGCGGCGACGGATACCCGCACGAGCTGTCCGGCGGCATGCGCCAGCGAGCGATGATCGCGATGGCGCTCTCCTGCGAGCCGCGGGTCCTGATCGCCGACGAGCCGACGACCGCGCTCGACGTGACCGTGCAGGCGCAGATCCTCGACCTGATCCACGAGCTGCGCGAGGAGACCGGTGCCGCGGTTCTGCTGATCACCCACGACTTCGGCGTCGTCGCCGAGATGGCCGACCGCGTCGCGGTGATGGACGCCGGCCGGATCGTCGAGCAGGGCGGGGTGGAGGAGCTCTTCGAGCGGCCGGTGCATCCGCGTACGCGCGCCCTGCTCGAGGCGATGCCGCGCCTCGACGCGCCGCTGGCCAGGACTCGCACGCCGGTGGCCGGCGGGCCGGTGCTCGAGCTGGAGGGCCTGGAGGTCTCCTTCCCGGTTCGCAGGAGGCTGGGTCGCGGCGGCGGCCCCACGCGCCTGTCCGCCGTCGACGGCGTCTCGCTGACGATCGCGGCGGGGGAGACGCTCGGGCTGGTCGGCGAGTCGGGCTGCGGCAAGACGACGCTCGCGCGCGCGGCGGTGCGCTTGATCGAGCCGACCGCCGGGGCGATCCGCTTCGCCGGCCGCGACATCGGCGACGCCGGTCGCCGCCAGCTCGCGCCGCTGCGCCGCGATCTCCAGATCGTCTTCCAGGATCCATACGGCTCGCTCAATCCGCGCAAGCGGATCGGCGACGTCGTCGGGCAGCCGCTGCGCATTCACGGCGCGTCGAAGGCGGCCGCCGCCGAGCGCGTGGCCGAGCTGCTCGACCGCGTGGGACTCGTCGCCGCGCACGCCGACCGCTGGCCGCACGAGCTCTCCGGCGGCCAGCGCCAGCGCGTCGGGATCGCTCGCGCGCTCGCGACGAACCCCCGGCTGGTCGTGCTCGACGAGCCCGTCTCGTCGCTCGACGTGAGCGTCCAGGCGCAGGTGCTCGAGCTGCTCGACGGCCTGCAGCGCGACCTCGGGCTGGCCTATCTGTTCGTCGCCCACGACCTCAGCGTGGTGCGGCAGGTCTCGGACCGCGTCGCCGTGATGTACCTCGGCAAGCTGGTGGAGATCGCACCGGTCGAGCAGCTCTACGACCGCCCGGTCCACCCCTACACCGCCGCGCTGCTCGACGCGGTCCCGGTCCCGGACCCTCGCCGGCGACGGCGGCGCGCGCCCGGCGGACCGCCCGCCGGCGAGCCGCCGAGCCCGCTCGCTCGGCCGAGCGGCTGCGTCTTCCACACCCGTTGCCCACGGGCAACGGCGCTCTGCAGCGAGGTGGCGCCGCCGCTGGCGGCCTATTCGGATGGCCGCGTGGCCGCCTGCCACCACCCGCTGAACGCCGCCTGAGCGCGGCTCACGGCGTCGGTCGCGACGGCGACCTCCTCCACTTTGCACGGGTTCTTGCGCACGATTGGCGCTTTTCCGGTGCATATGCAATGCTTGCGGCTGACAAGTGCACGAACTTGCCTACCCAAGCCAGTGCAAAGGATGAGGGATCGCTCACCTAGGGAGGTACGTAGAATGCCCGGCCGTCGCTAATCGTTAGATAAGAGCTGTATGGGGCCGCGCCGAATGGCGCGGCCCTTTTCATTCCCGGACCGCGCTGGAGCCGCCCCCGTGGCTAGGCTCCTCCCGCCGATGCGAGAGACCTTCGACCTTCTTCGCCACGAGCGCCGCGCGAGGATCTTCTTCCTGGCGCTGACGCAGTCGGCGCTCGGAACGGGAGCCGGCTACATCGCGCTGCTGCTGATCGCGGAGGCGCGCTTCGAGTCCCCGTGGGAGGTCAGCCTCGTCCTGACCGCCGATCTGATCCCGGCGATGGTGCTCGGCCCGATCTTCGGAGCGGTCGCCGACCGCTGGTCGCGCAAGCGCTGCGCGATTCTCGCCGACGTCGTACGGGTCGTCGCCTTCGGCGGCATAGCGCTCGTCGACAGCCTCGCCGCGACGGTCGCCTTCGCCGTCCTCGCCGGCACCGGCAATGGGCTGTTCACACCGTCTGTCCTGGCAGCGCTCCCAAGCGTCGTCGACGACGACCGCCGGGTCCCCGCAGCGACCTCGCTCTACGGCGCTGTCGCAGACCTCGGCTTCACGGTCGGGCCCGCGCTGGCCGCCGGGGTCCTGCTGCTCGGGGGTCCGGAGACGCTGATCTGGGTCAACGCCGTCACGTTCGCGATGTCCGGGCTGCTGCTGGCGCCATTGCGCTTCGGCGCCTCACCGGCGCATCCGCCGGACGTCGCGCGGCCCTCGTTGCTCGCCGAGGCGCGCGACGGGCTGCGTGCGACGGCCGGCAAGCCGGCGATCCGCATCGTGCTGCTCGCGTCGGGCGCGGCGCTGTTCGGCGCCGGCCTGTTCAACATCGCCGAGCTCTTCTTCGCGAAGGACATCGGCGCCTGGAGGGCCGGGTTCCCGGTGCTGGTGGCCTTCTTCGGCGTCGGCTTCATCTGCGGATCGCTGGCGGGCTCGAAGGGCGGGCCGGCTCCACTGCTCAAGCGGCGCTACCTCAGCGGTGTGCTCATGCTGGGCATGGGCTTCGTCGCGACGGGGCTCACCGGCAGCTTCCTCATAGCCCTGGTGACCTTCGCCCTGGCGGGCTTCGGGAACGGGCTGCTGCTCGTCTACGAGCGTCTGTTGATCCAGCACACCTTCGCGGACGAGCTCGTCGGGCGCGTGTTCGGCATCAGGGACGCGCTCACCGCGTGGGCGTTCGCCGTCGCCTTCCTGGCCGGCGGCGCGTTGGTCACCGCGATCGGAGCGAGCAGCGTCATCCTTATCGCCGGTGCGCTCTGCACGCTCGTCTGGTGCGTCACGACACTGGCCTTGCGCAATAGCTGGACGGACTCCGACGAGGACGGGGCCGGTTGGGAGCAGTCCCAGGCGGCCGCGGTTGCGCCGACGGCTCCGGGAGTGGAGGTGGGTTAGATGTAAGAACCGATCAGGTTCTACAGTTAGACCGCCGCGCCGATCTGGCGCGCCACGGCCCCCTCGGCGAGCACAGCGCGGATGTCCTCGGCGTTGTAGGCGGTGTCCGGCTCCCAACGCTCGATCACGCGCTCGAGCGCTTGGACGACGCGCGGATCGAACTGCGTGCCGGCGTTGGTGGTCAGCTCGAGCAGCGCCGCGTCGCGCGACATCGCCGGCCGGTAGACGCGGTCGGTGGTCATCGCGTTGTAGGCGTCGCAGGTGAAGACGATCCGGGCGGCCAGGGGGATCTCCTCGCCCTGGAGGCCGTCCGGGTAGCCCTTGCCGTCCCAGCGCTCGTGGCAGGAGCGGACGATCTCCCCGACCGACCCGAGCAGTCCGCCGACGCGGTCGAGCATGTACTGGCCCTCGATCGTGTGCTTCTTCATCACGGCGAACTCGGCGTCGGTCAGCTTGGCGGGCTTGTTGAGGATCTCCTTGGGGATCGCGATCTTGCCGACGTCGTGCAGCATCGCCGCGAACTCGAGCGTCTGGCGGTCGCGCGCGTCGACCTTGAGCTCCTCGGCGACCGCGTGGGCCAGGTCGACCACCGAGCGGCTGTGATCGGCGGTGTACTGGTCGTCGAACTCGACGACGTCGGAGAGCAGCATCACCGTGCCGCGGTACGCGCGCTGGAGCTCGAGCGCCTTCGCGTAGCGCTCGCCGCGCTCGCGGGCGAAGGTCTCGAGCATCAACACGAACGGGCCGATCGCCAGCATCACCCACGGCTCCTCGGCCGCGAGGATCGCCACGGCGATCGCCACCGGGGTCAGCATCGCGTCGAAGCGCGCCACGCCGGCGTAGTTGCGCCAGATCTCGCGGAAGGGGACGCGGCGCACGTTGGCGAGCTGATCGAGCACCCGCCCGCTGAGCGTCATCCAGCCGAAGTCGAAGGCGATCTGCGCCGCGAACGCGAGCAGGTAGGCGCCGAACAGCGAGATCTCGGGATGGCCCGGGGCGAGAAGCGCGACCACGAGCACCGGGCCGACGCAGAACCAGGAGTCGGCGAAGCAGCTGACCCAGCGGTCGCGGTGCCAGCTCCGCTCGAGGAAGTCCGGCAGCTGGGACAGCAGCGCGGAGACGATCACGAGCAGCGGGACGTAGGGGAGGGGGGCCAGCAGCAGCATCGGCACGAACATCAGCTGCTCGGGCGTCACGTACATGCTCCCGAACTCGAATCGCACGCGCGAGACGATCGCGTAGCCGGCCACCAATCCGAGGATCAGCAGCGGGTCGACCGAGCGCTCGTTCGGCACCCACTTGGCGATCGCGGCCGCGACCGCCAGGAAGGCTCCCGCGGAGGCGGCGTTGAGCATCAGCTCGCGCCGCGACATCTGCCGCCGTCGGCGCTCGCGCGCCTCTCCGACGAGCTGCTCGGCTAGCAACATGGTCGAGTTATGTTCGGCCCCCCGCGCGCGGTCGGACCACTCGCGGGGGCGATTGCAGAGGTTTCGGAGGCTGAGCCTGCAGGAGGTCGCCGGCCTGGGAGCCGTCTGGGACCTTGTTTGCAGCCGAAATCGTCAAATGCTGAGCTATACGCGCCCGTTCGACGCGCTCCTGCAACAGCGCCACCGGCGAGGCGCGGATGCACCGGAAGCTGCACGGCTTCCTAGACTGCATGCGGTGAAGGCCGCAGACATCCGCGAGCGCTACCTCTCGTTCTTCGAGCAGCGGGGGCATCGCCGCATGCCGTCGGCGCCGCTCGTGCCGGCCAGCTACGACCCCAGCGTGCTGCTGACGACGGCGGGGATGCAGCCGTTCAAGCCGTACTTCCGCGGCGAGGAGCCGCCGCCGGCGCCGCGCCTCGCCTCGTGCCAGAAGTGCTTTCGCACGACCGACGTCGAGAACGTCGGCCTGACCGCCCGTCATCTGACCTTCTTCGAGATGCTCGGCAACTTCTCGATCGGCGACTACTTCAAGGCCGAGGCGATCGAGCTCGCTTGGGAGCTCTCGACCGGCGACGACGGATTCGGCTTCGATCGCGACCAGGTCTGGGTCACCGTGTTCGGCGGCGACGCCGAGCTCGACCTCGACGAGGATGTCGAGGCCGTCGAGCGCTGGCGGGCGATCGGCGTGCCCGACGAGCGGATCGTGCGCCTCGGCCGCGACGACAACTTCTGGCAGTCCGGCCCGACCGGCCCGTGCGGGCCCTGCTCGGAGCTCTACCTCGATCGCGGGCCCGGCTTCGGCGGCGACGACGACCGCCCGGGCGACGACAGCGAGCGCTTCCTCGAGTTCTGGAACCTCGTCTTCATGCAGTACGAGCTGCACGGCGACGGGTCGCTGACCGAGCTGCCGCAGCGCAGCATCGACACGGGGCTGGGCCTCGAGCGGATGGCGGCGATCCTCCAGGACGTTCCGTCGGTCTACGAGACCGACGGCTTCCGCCCGCTGATCGAGTTCGGCGAGCGGCGATCCGGCCGCCGACACGGCCAGGACGCTGCGACGACTCGCGCGCTGCGTGTCCTGGCCGATCACGGCCGCGCCGCCGCCTTCCTGATCGCCGACGGAGTCGTCCCGTCGAACGAGGAGCGCGGCTACATCCTCCGCCGCATCCTGCGCCGCGCCGTCCACCAGGGGCGGGTGCTGGGGCTCGAGCAGGGCTTCCTGCCCGAGCTCTGCGACGTCGTCGTCGAGACGATGGGCGACGTCTACGGCGAGCTGCGCGCGGAGCGCGACGCGATCCGCCGCTGGACGGCGTCGGAGGAGGAGGGCTTCGGGCGGACGCTGGCGCAGGGCGAGCGGCTGCTCGCCGAGCTGGCGGCCGGCGCGCGCGAGCGCGGCGACGCCGAGATCGCGGCCGAGGACGCGTTCAAGCTGCACGACACCTTCGGGTTCCCCTTCGAGATGACCCAGGAGCTGCTCGCCGAGCGCGGGCTGGGCGTCGACGCGACGGGCTTCGAGCGCCTGATGGAGCGGGCGCGGGCGACCGCGCGCGCGGGCGCCCGCGAGATCGGCGACGACGACGCCGACCGGATCGCGGAGCTGGTCCGGGCCGCGGGCTTCCAGACCAACTTCGTCGGCTACGAGCGCACCGACGCCGAGACGGTGGCGCGCAGCGTCGACCGCGTCGACGGCACGCTGCTCGTCAAGCTCGAGGACAGCCCGTTCTACCCGCAGGGCGGCGGCCAGGTCTCCGACACCGGCTTCGTCGAGACGCCCTCCGCGCGCGGGCGGGTGGTCGACGTCGTGCGCGTCGGCTCCGACCAGGCGCTCGCCGTCGAGCCGGTCGAGGGAGAGATCGCCGCCGGAGACCCCGTGCACGCGGTCGTCGAGCGCGAGGAGCGGCTCGCGACGATGCGCAACCACACCGCGACCCACCTGCTCCACGCCGCGCTGCGCGAGCGGCTCGGCGCCCACGTTCGCCAGGCCGGCTCCTACGTCGGTCCCGACAAGCTGCGCTTCGACTTCAGCCACGGAGAGCGGCTCTCGCGCGAGGACCTCGCCGCGATCGAGGGCCGCGTCAACGGCTGGATCGGCAGCGGCCTGCCGGTGCGCGCGATCGAGACCACGCTCGACGAGGCGCGATCGCTCGGAGCGATGGCGCTCTTCGGCGAGAAGTACGGCGACTGGGTGCGGATGGTCGAGGTCGGCGGGGTCTCGCGCGAGCTCTGCGGCGGGACGCACGTCGCGGCCACCGCCGAGATCGGGCTCTTCCACATCACCACGGAGACCTCCTCGGCGTCCAACGTGCGGCGGATCGAGGCCGTCACCGGCCCGGTGGCGACCGCGCTGTTCGAGCAGCGCAGCGCGCGGCTGCGCGAGCTGTCCGACATCCTGAAGGCGCCGGAGGGCGAGCTGGCGCGCGCGGCCGAGCGGATCTCGGCGCGCGTCAAGGACCTCGAGCGCAAGCCCGCGGCGGCTGAGGACCCGAGCGCCGAGATCGAGCGGCTGACCGCCGCGGCCGAGGACGTCGGCGGAGTCAAGGTCGTCACCGCGGCGTCGGCGGCGGTCGGCGACGCCAAGCAGCTGCTCGCTCTGTCGGACCGCCTGGCGCAGACCCTCGGCGACGCCGCTGTCGTGCTCGGCGCGACGGTCGACGGTCGCGTGCAGCTCGTGGCGCAGGTGACCCCCAGCGCGGTCGGGCGCGGCGTCAAGGCCGGCGATGTCGTGCGTGCCGCGGCCGAGGTCGTCGGCGGCGGCGGCGGCGGTCGCGACACGATGGCCCAGGCCGGCGGCAAGGACCCGGAGCGGCTCGACGAGGCGCTGGCGACGGCGCGCGAGCGGATCGCCGAGGCGCTCGGCGCGGCTTGATGCGGGTGCTGGCGCTCGACCACGGGGACGCGCGCTGCGGCTGCGCGGTGTCCGACCCCTCCGGAACGCTGGCGAGCCCGCTGGCGGCCGTCGCGCGCCCGGACACTCGCAAGGGCCTCGCCCGGATCGTCGCGCTGGCCGAGGAGCTGCGGGCAGAGCGCGTGCTCGTCGGGCTGCCGTTGACGCTCGCCGGTGACGAGGGCGAGCAGGCGGGCCGCGTCCGCGCGTTTGCGGAGCAGCTTCGCCGTCGCGTGAGCGTCCCCGTCGACCTCTACGACGAGCGGCTGACCACCCGGATGGCCGAGGCTACCGGCGGCAGGGCCGACTCCGACTCGGTCGCCGCCGCCCACCTGCTCGAGAGCTACCTGGCCGCCCAGGCCGCCGGACCGTCGTGAGCGACGGCGGACGCACACCCGAGGAGCGCGAGCGCGCGCGGCTCGAGCGCGAGGCGAGGCGCGCCGCGCGTCGCGGCGAGACGCCGTCGCAGCCGCCCCCGCCATCGGCGCCGACGGGGCGCCCGTCCGACTCCGCTCCGATCGAGTCGCCGGAGCCGCCCGCCGAGCCGAGCACAGTTGCAACGGACGCTCCCGTCGAGCCGCGGGCCACGCCCGGGCCGCGGCCGCCGCAGCCACCTCCGCCGTACCGTTCCGACGGCCCGCGGCGGAGCGACCGGATGCGGCGCGTGGGCAGGTCGGCCGCGGAGCGCCGCGCCGCCGCGCGGGACTTCCTTCACAGCCGCCGCGATGACGCCCGGGCGCGCGACACGACGGCCGGCCGCGCCGCGTCTCGGCCGCGGACGGCGATCCTCGCAGCCGGCGGGGGACTGGCGGTCCTGGTCCTCGCCTGGCTGCTGCTGTCGCTGTTCCAGCCGCTGAAGGGCGACGGCTCGGGCGACGTGCGCGTCACGATCCCGCGCGGGGCGGGCGTCGGTGAGATCGCCGACATCCTCGAGCGGCGCGGAGTGATCGCATCGGCGTTCTTCTTCCGCGCGCGGACGACCCTTGCCGGCAAGGGTGGCGACTTCAAGGCCGGCGAGGTCCCGTTGCGCCGCGACATGAGCTACGGCGCGGCGATCGACGCGCTGGTCGACCCGCCGACTCCCGACACCGTGACGATCACGATCCCCGAGGGGCTCTCGCGCCCGGAGACCGAGGCCCTGGTCGGCGACTCCCTGCGCGGCGACTACATGGCCGCGAGCCGTCGCTCCCCGGCGCTCGATCCGCGCGACTACGGCGCGCGGCGCGCCGCCAGCCTCGAGGGCTTCCTCTTTCCGGCGACCTACGAGCTGAAGCCGGGCCAGTCGGTGCGCGAGTTGGTCGACCGCCAGCTCCAGGCGTTCAGGCGCGAACTGTCGGCGGTCGACCTGCGCTTCGCGAGGAGCAAGAACCTGACGGTCTACGACGTGCTGACGATCGCCTCGATGATCGACCGCGAGGTCCAGGTCCCAGGTGAGCGGCGACTCGTCGCCTCGGTGATCTACAACCGCCTGAGCCAGGGCATACCGCTCGGGATCGACGCCACGATCCGCTTCGCGACCGGCAACTGGACCGAGCCGCTGAAGCAGTCGGAGCTGGCGATCGACTCGCCGTACAACACGCGCGAGACGCAGGGCCTGCCGCCTGGCCCGATCGGCAACCCGGGGCTCGCGGCGATCAAGGCGGCGGCCCGTCCCGCCTCGACCGACTTCCTCTACTACGTCGTCAAGCCCGGGGCCTGCGGCGAGCACTCCTTCTCGGCGACCGACGCCGAGTTCCAGCGCGACGTCGAGCGCTACAACAGCGAGCGGGCGGCCCGCGGCGGCAAGTCGCCGACCGACTGCTGATGGCGCGGACGCTGCTCGGCGTCGCCGGCTGGCCGGTCGCCCACAGCCGCTCGCCGGCGATGTTCGCCCCGGCGCTGCGCGAGCTCGGGCTCGACTGGCTCTACGCTGCGCTGCCGCTCCCGCCCGAGCGCTTCGCCGAGACGGCGTCGGCGCTCGCCGGCTCGGGCTACCGCGGCATCAACGTCACGATGCCGCACAAGCGCGCGGCCCACGACCTCGCCGACGAGCGGACGCCCGCGGCGACCGCGATCGGGGCGGCCAACACGCTGACCTACGAGGACGGGCGCATCGAGGCCGACAACACCGACGCCGGCGGCTTCCTCGACGCGCTCGGCGACGAACCGGCCGGGATGCGCTGCCTGGTGCTCGGCGCCGGCGGGTCGGCGCGCGCGGTCGCCTGGGCCCTGCGCGACGCCGGCGCCGCCGAGGTGGCGGTCTGGAGCCGCACGCCGGAGCGCGCCGCGAGCCTGGCCGCCGACCTCGCGCTCGTCCACGCCGAGCGACCCCGAGGCGCCGACCTGATCGTCAACTGCACACCGGTCGGGCTCGAGCCGCTCGCCGAGCGCGACGCGGTCGCGGCGGTCGCTCTCGGCGACGTCGACCCGCCGGCGACCTTTTTCGACCTGGTCTACGCGTCGGAGCCGACGCCGCTGACCCGTTGGGCGCACGGCGGCGGATCCCGGACCGTCGACGGCCTCGAGATGCTCGTGCGCCAGGGCGCGCGCAGCCTCGAGCGATGGACCGGACGCGCGGCGCCGCTCGACGCGATGCGCACGGGCGCCCGGCATCCCGGCGCCTGCACGTAGCCGCCCAGGGCTGTAAGGGTCGGGGTCACGCCTGCCGATAGGTGACGCGATGCCGATCTCACGCCCTCTTCAGATCGCCCTGGTCCTCGCGATCGTCGCCGTCGCCGGCTTCTACGCCACCCAGGGTGGACGGGACGCGACCGACGTCGAGGCGCCCGTGATCGTCACCGACGCGGCTCCGCCGGAGACCAAGGACGCACGGCGTGCGACGGGCGACCGGCAGACCGCGAAGCTGGACCGCTCGGAGCGCGCCGACGGCCCCCGAGACGCCGGCCGCGCCCGGCGTGACGCATCCCGGCCCAAGGGCGTCCCGCCCGAGGTCCGGCGGGCGATCCGGGCGCGCAAGCGCGTGGTCCTCTTCTTCTTCAAGCCTGGCTCCGCCGACGACCGCGCCACGGCTCGGGGAGTCGCCGCGCTGCGCGGCGAGCGTGGCGTGGCCGTCTTCAGCGATCCGATCGCTCGCCTCGGTCGCTACCGCAGCCTGATCGGCGACCTCGGCATCTCGCAGGCGCCGGCGGTCGTGATCGTCGGCAGGGATCGCCAGGCTCGCGTGGTCGAGGGCTACGTCGACCCAGCGTCGCTCGCCCAGGACGTGGCAGACACGCGATGAGCGGCTTCGGCGGCGGAGGCTTCGGCGGCGGCGCCGGGGGCTTCGGCGGCGGTCCCGCGGGCTCCGGTGGGGGGCCGTCGCACCTACGCCCCGTGCCCTCCGGCGGCGCGGTCGAGGGAGCGCTCGCGCATCAGCCCGATGCCGGCACCGGCCTGACTCCGCCGCGCCAGCCGAGCGCGCGCGGCCGCTTCATCTCCGACGTCATCGTCGAGCTCGGGTTCGTGCCGGCGGATCGCGTCCAGGCGGCCGTCGAGGAGGCGCGCGCCTCCGGCCGGACGGCCGAGCAGGTGCTGCTCGAGACGGGCGCGCTGACCGCCGACGAGCTCGCGCGCGCGACCGCCGAGCGGTTCGGGCTCCACCACGTCGACCTCAACGTCTACAAGGCGGACCTCGGGGCGGCCAACCTTATCCCCTCGCAGGCGGCGCGGCGCTTCAGCGCGGTGCCGGTCGGGTTCAAGGACGACGAGCTGCTGGTCGCGATGATCGACCCGTCGAACGTCCTCGCGCTCGACGACATGAAGCTGCTGACCGGTCACGAGCTGCGCCCGGTGGTCGCCTCGCCCGACGACATAGCGGCGCTGATCGGGCGGATGTCGCGTCTCGACGACGCCGTCGCGGAGGCGGTCCAAGAGGAGGACGAGGAGGCCGAGGCGTCGGTCACCGACATCCGCGAGTCGGCCGAGGACGCGCCGATCATCAAGCTCGTCAACTCGGTCATCGCGCAGGGAGTCGAGGAGGGGGCCTCGGACATCCACTTTGAGCCCGACGGGCGCGACATGCGGGTGCGCTTCCGGATCGACGGCGTGCTGAGCGAGACGACGACGATCCCGCGACGGATGGTCGCCGGCGTCGTGTCGCGCGTCAAGATCATGGCCGACCTCGACATCTCCGAGCGGCGAGTTCCCCAGGACGGCCGCGTCGGCCTGAAGGTCGAGGACCACGCGGTCGACATCCGCGTCGTGACGATGCCGTCGGTTCACGGCGAGGGCATCGTCATGCGCCTGCTCGACAAGGACCAGGCGCTGCTGACGCTCGACAAGCTCGGCATGTCCGGCGAGCCGCGCGAGCGCTTCGAGGCGGCGTTCCGTCAGGCCTACGGCGCGGTGCTCGTCACAGGCCCGACCGGCTCGGGAAAGTCGACGACCCTCTACGCCGCGCTGAACGCGATCAACTCGATCGACAAGAACATCATCACGATCGAGGATCCGGTCGAGTACCAGCTCGGGGGAATCAACCAGCTGCAGGTCAACCACAAGGCGGGGCTGACCTTCGCCCGCGGCCTGCGGTCGATGCTGCGCGCCGACCCCGACGTGATCATGGTCGGCGAGATCCGCGACTCCGAGACCGCGCGGATCGCCGTCGAGTCGGCGCTCACCGGCCACCTCGTGCTGTCGACGCTGCACACCAACGACGCGGCGTCGGCGATCACCCGCCTGACCGAGATGGGCATCGAGCCCTTCCTGACCTCTTCGGCGGTCGACTGCGTGGTCGCCCAGCGGCTCACGCGGCGGCTCTGCAGCTCCTGCAAGCGCCGTACGATCCTCGGCGTCGAGGCGCTGCGCGAGGCAGGCTTCCACGCCGCCTTCGACGTCGAGGCCTACGAGCCCGTCGGCTGCCCGCGCTGCTCCGGCTCCGGCTACAAGGGGCGCGTCGGCCTCTACGAGGTCATGGTGCTCAGCGACGAGATCCGCGATCTAGCGATCCGCCGCTCCTCCGCCGACGAGATCGCCGGGATCGCCGTGCAGCAGGGCATGCGCCCGCTGCGCGACGACGGCCTCGACAAGGTCCGCCAGGGCCTCACCTCGATCGCCGAGGTCACCAGAGTCTCATGACTTCATCGGTGCGGTGCTCACCGGATCGGCCCACCGAGGGCGCGTTCGGTGTGATGGGACCGATCCGGCTGCGCTCCTCCCGTTGGTGATCGTCGATCGGTCTGACTCCGTCAGGACTCAGGTGTCGGTAGTCGGTTGCCGATAGGGGCCCGGTATGGACTTCGACTTCGCGGACGTTCTGATCCAGGTGATGGAGCGCGGCGCGTCCGACCTTCATCTGACCGCCGGCTCGCCGCCGATGGTGCGCGAGCGCGGCAAGCTGAACGCGCTCGACTACCCGGCGATGGACCCGACGACCGTTCGCGAGGTCGTCTACTCGATCCTCACCAACGACCAGCGCCAGCGGCTCGAGACTGACTGGCAGATCGACTTCGCCTACTCGATCCCGGGTCGCGCCCGCTTCCGCGTCAACGCCTACTTCCAGCGCGCGTCGCTCGGCGCCGCGTTCCGCCTGATCCCCCAGGAGATGCCGCGGCTCGACGACCTCGGCCTGCCGTCGACGCTGCGCGAGTTCACCAAGAAGCCGCGCGGCTTCGTGCTCGTCACCGGTCCGACCGGCTCGGGCAAGTCGACGACGCTCGCCTCGATGCTCGACCTGATCAACGAGGAGCGCCAGGAGCACATCATGACCGTCGAGGATCCGATCGAGTTCCTCCACGGGCACAAGCGCTGCATCGTCAACCAGCGCGAGGTCGGCGCCGACGCGCAGAGCTTCGCGCTCGCGCTGAAGGCGGCGCTGCGCCAGGACCCGGACGTGATCCTCGTCGGCGAGATGCGCGACCTCGAGACGATCTCGACCGCGCTGACCGCCGCTGAGACCGGCCACCTCGTCTTCGCGACGCTGCACACGCAGGACACCTCGCAGACGATCGACCGCATCGTCGACGTGTTTCCCCCCGCGCAGCAGCATCAGGTGCGGATGCAGCTGTCGGTCGCCCTGCAGGGCATCGTGACGCAGCAGCTGCTGCCGACGGCCGACGGCGCGGGCCGCGTCGCCGCGACCGAGGTGCTGGTGCCCACGGGCGGGATCCGCAACCTGATCCGCGAGGGCAAGACGCATCAGATCTACTCGGCGCTGCAGACCGGCGCCACCCACGGCATGCAGACAATGGACGCGTCGCTCGCCGACCTCGTGCGCCGCAACAAGATCACCCGGGAGCTGGCCGAGGCGCGCGCCGCGGCGCCCGAGGAGCTACGCCGCCTGATGGGCAGCGTGAGGGTCGCGTAGCCGATGAGCACCTTCGCCTTCAAGGCCCTCGACGTCGCCGGCATCCCGACGCGCGGCGAGGTCGACGCCGACGACAAGCAGGTCGTCGTCTCGCAGCTGCGCGCACGCGGCCTGACTGTCCTCGACATCGAGGAGCAGAAGCCGACCGACGTCGGCGACATCTTCGCCCGCTTCAAGCGGGTCAAGGCCGAGGAGCTGACGATCGCCACGCGCCAGCTCTCGACGATGGTCTCGTCCGGCATGACGCTGCTGCGCTCGTTCTACGTGCTCGAGGAGCAGACCGAGAACGACAAGCTGCGCGACACCTTCACGGCGGTCCGCAAGGACGTCGAGGCCGGCCTGTCGCTGTCCTCGGCGCTCGGCCGTCACCCCGACGTCTTCAACGACCTCTACGTGGCGATGGTCGCCGCGGGGGAGTCGGGCGGCATCCTCGAGTCGACGCTGCTGCGCGTCGCCGACCAGCTCGAGAAGGACGACGCCCTGCGACGCCAGATCAAGGCGGCGATGATCTACCCGGGGCTGATCGCCAGCTTCGCCGGCATCGTGCTGATCGCCCTTGTCAGCTTCCTCGTACCGGTGTTCGAGAAGATCTTCATGGACTTCGGCGGCGACCTGCCGCCGATGACCAAGTTCACGGTCTGGCTCTCGCACATGTTCACCCAGCGGTGGTACATGGTCATCCTCTTCTTCGTCGGGCTCGTGTACACGTTCCGCAAGTGGAAGGGCTCGGAGCGCGGGCGGCTGCAGTGGGACCGCTTCAAGCTGAAGATCCCGATGAAGATCGGCGACATCGTGCAGAAGGTGGCGCTCGCGCGCTTCTCGCGCACGTTCTCGGGCCTGGTGGCCGCCGGCGTACCGATGCTCGAGGCGATCGACATCACAGGGCGCACCTCCGGCAACCGCGTGGTCGAGCTGGCGATGGACGACGTCGAGAAGTCGGTCCGCAAGGGCGGGACGCTCGCCGCGCCGATGCGACAGACGCCCGAGGCGTTCCCGATCATGGTCACCCAGATGATCGGGGTCGGCGAGGAGACCGGCGCGCTCGAGCAGATGCTGTCGAAGATCGCCGACTTCTACGAGGACCAGGTGGCGGCGTCGCTGAAGGCGCTCACCTCGATCCTCGAGCCGATCATGATCATGATGGTCGGCGCGATCGTCGGCTTCATCGTCATCTCGATGTACCTGCCGATGTTCCAGGTCTACGACCAGATCCGCTAGCGCCGGCGCATCAGCCGGCCGACGGCGGCCATCAGCTCGTCGGTGAGCCGCTCCGACTCCCCGTCCACGCCGCCGACGACGCAGTGACGCGCGTGGTCGTCGAGCAGGCCGAGCGCGACCTTGTCGAGCGCGGCCTGGACAGCCGAGATCTGGGTGACGACGTCGATGCAGTAGCGATCCTCGTCGACCATCCGCGAGACGCCCCGGACCTGGCCCTCGATGCGACGCAGGCGGGTCTGGAGCTTGTCCTTCTCAGCGCTGTAACCGTGAGCCATGGGTACATCGTAGCAATACCCCCCAGGGGTATGCTACGGTCTCGGCCATGGAGTCTCAAGGGCACGCCGAGCACAGCCACGAGCACAGCCACCATCACGGCCCCCTGCCGACCTCGGGCAGGGCGCTCGACCAGGTCGCGTTCAGCGCCACGCTGCACTGCCTCACCGGCTGCGCGATCGGCGAGGTCGTCGGAATGGTCGTCGGCACCGCGCTCGGATTCTCCGACTGGGGGACCGTCGCCCTGGCCGTCGCCCTGGCCTTCCTGTTCGGCTACATGCTCACCAGCCTGCCGCTGCTGCGCGCTGGCATGGCGCTCGCCACGGTGGTCCCGATAGCCCTCGCCACGGACACCTTCAGCATTGCGACGATGGAGGTCGTCGACAACGCGATCATGCTCGCCGTTCCGGGGGCGATGGAGGCCGGCGCCGGCGACGTCCTGTTCTGGGGCGCCCTGTCGGTCGCGCTGGTGATCGCCGGCGTCGTGGCGTTTCCCGTCAACCGCTGGCTGATCGCCCGCGGCCGCGGACACGCGGTGCTGCACGAGACCGGCATCCACGGCGGCCCGTCGACGCGCACCGTGGCGGCGATCGCCGCGGTCGCGGCGGTCTTCGGGACCGCCGTGCTGCTTGCCGAGGCGCTCGGCTCGGACGAGGAGAGCAAGACCCACGAGCCGGGGCACGGGTCCGTCGAGACCCCGGGTTAGCGGCTAACGCGCGAGTAGCCTGGAGGCCGTGACGGAGCCGGCCGATCGCGACACGAGCATGGGATCGGTGGCGCTCACCGTGCGTGACCTCGATCGCGCTCAGGAGTTCTACGAGCGCGTCGTCGGGATGCGGGAGCTCGGCGGGGACGGTGCCGCGGCGCGGCTCGGGACGGAGGAGGGGCGCCCGCTCGTCGAGCTGGTGGCCGATGCGCGCGCGCCGACGAGGCCTCCGCGCACGACGGGCCTCTTCCACCTGGCGATCCTCGTGCCCGACCGCGCCGAGCTGGCGCGCTCGCTACGCCGGCTGATCGAAGGCCGCTGGCCGCTCGCGGGCGCGTCGGACCACCTCGTCAGCGAGGCGATCTACCTCGGCGATCCCGAGGGCAACGGCATCGAGATCTACAGCGATCGGCCGCGCGCGAGCTGGCGCCGCGAGGGCGGGGAGCTCCAGATGGCCACGCTTCCGCTCGACCTCCGCGGCGTGATGGCGGAGCTGGACGGAGGCGACGGCCCGCCAGAGGGGCCTGACGGCGGCCTACCGCCCGGCGCCCGCATCGGCCACGTCCATCTCAACGTCGCCGACCTCGACGCAGCGGAGGCCTTCTACGGCGATCTGCTCGGCCTCGACGTCACGGCGCGCGGATATCCGGGCGCCCTGTTCCTCTCGGCTGGCGGCTACCACCATCACGTCGGGCTCAACACCTGGCGCGGCGAGGGGGCGCCGCCCCCGCCCGGGGGCGCCGCCGGCTTGCGCTCATTCGAGCTGGTCCTGCCCAGCAGGGAGTCATGGCAAGGCGCGGTCGGCCGCCTGCGGGAAGCTGGCGTCGAGCTGACGGAGGCCGATGGCGCCGTGCTCGCGCACGACCCGTCGCGCAACCCGGTGCGGCTCAGCGTCGCCGCGGCCTGAAAGCACACCCGACGCTGCAGGGGGCCACAGCGCCGGGTGCTCGTTCGAGGTTAGCGGCCCGCTTCCCGACGGCTCGCCGCGTCGCCGGGAGGCTGCGTCGCCGACCGGCCGCGCTGGCCGCGCCGGTCGCGATCGGCTCGCGCGGGGGCGCCGAGGCGCTCGCGGGCGGGCACGACCTTCAGCGTCCCGAGCGTCGAGGAGGTCGCGTCGGAGGCCGCGGGGCGCAGGACGATCCGGTACCTGCCGCCCGCGCCGACGAGCACGTCGAAGCGGGCCGGGGTGAGCGGCTCCGCCGGCTGGGTGAGGCCGAGGCCCGGGATGTCGACCTGGCCCGGGGCGTCGACCTCGACCAGCAGCGTCGCCGGACGCCCCTGCTCGAGCGCACGGGTCTGCGGCTTGGCGCGGGCGCGGAACCTGACGGTCGTCGGGCGGGCCGGCGACGCGCCGGGTCGCGGCACGGCCGAGGAGGCGGTGTCGCCGCCGGCGCGGGCGTCGCTCGACCGCCGGTCCTTCTGGTCGGCGCCGCGGTCGTCGCGCTCAGGCGGACGCGCTATCGAGCTGGCGATCGCCGCCAGGCCGAGCACTATCGCGAACAGCAGGAGGGCGCGCCGGAGCTCCACGGCGCCGATGGTATTGGCGCAGCGCTCGCGGGCGGTACAGCGCCAGCGCGAGTCCGGCGGCGAGCGGCAACGTCCAGGCCACGTAGCCGGCGAACAGCAGCGGCGCGGCGTCGGCGGAGCCGTTGAAGACCTGGGTCTGCGCCGGCCAGAAGCTGAGGCCGAGCAGGATCGCGACGGCCAGCGACAGGTACGGCACACCCGGCCGCCGAACGGTCTCCCAGGCCAGCAGCGAGAGGAAGAACGGCACGTGGTAGTAGTCGTTGTCCCAGTTGTCGAGCAGGCAGCGGAGCAGGAAGAGCAGCGCCAGTAGCAGCAGCGCGTCGTCGGCTCGGCGGTCCGGCCTCAGCCAGAGCAGAGCCGACAAGGGGAGGGCGGCGGCGACGATCAGCGGATGCGAGATCGTCGCCACCCACTCCGGGCCGATCCAGCGACTGCCGCCGCCGGGGATCGTTGTGAGATCGGCCAGCGGCCACCAGACGTTCCACGGCGTCGTCGAGGCGGCGGCGGAGGTCTGGCCGGCGGCGCCCTCCGCCACCGCGGCGAACCCGTCGAGGTCGGCGACGACGAGCGGTAGCGTCAGCACGGCTGCGACGGCGCCTGCCGTCGCGGCCAGCGCCAGCCGCCGGCTCGGCGTCGCCAGCAGAGCCGGCAGCACCGCCAGCAGCGCCCACTGCTTCGTCGCCAGCGCCAACCCGAGCAGGATCCCCGCCGTCAGCTCGCGCTCGCGCAGGGCGGCGACGACCGCGCCGACGCAGAGCGCCCCGGCGAGCAGCTCCTCGGGATGACCCCAGTGAAGCGCCCTGAACGTCAGGGGGTTGATCACCGCCAGTCCCGCGACGAGTCCCTGGACGGCCGGCGGCTGCCCGCGGTCGGCCGCGATCCGGGCGAGCGCCAGGCCGAGCGCCACCGTGGCCAGCAGGCAAGGCAGCGCGCCGGCGAAGTAGACGGTGTCGATGCTCTCGTCGAAAACCGCCGCCACGAACGGCGCGCGAACGATCACCGAGAAGCTTCCCATCAAGGGCTGGTTGGCGAAGAAGGAGCCCAGATCCCAACGCGCGAGAGCGTCGATTGCCGTGCCGGCGTCGCTGAAGTAGTCCAGGCCGGCCTCCATCGCCGCTCCCGCTCGCAGCGAGAGCACGAGCACGGCGACCACGGCGGCCAGGGTGAGCGCGCGGCCCATGGAGCGGACATCGGCGCCCGCCGCAAGCCGCTTGAGGGCTGCACCGGCGGGCTTCAGCGGGCCGGTCCGTGGACGGATATCCGAGGGGCAGACTCGAAGATTCCCTCAAGGAAGCGACCGCGGGCGTCGATCAGTGCCAAGCCAGAGGACCACGGGGCTACCGCGGCGACTGGCACCCAGACAAAACCCAGTCACCTCTCACAAGGAGAAGACTCACATGCTGCGGAAGCTCCGCAATCGAATTCACAACGAGGAGAAGGGCTTCACGCTCATCGAGCTCCTCGTCGTGATTCTCATCATCGGAATCTTGGCGGCGATCGCGCTGCCGGCCTTCCTTGGGCAGCGCGCCAAGGGCCAGGACGGTGAGGCGAAGTCCAACGCCAGGAACATGGTCTCGCAGGTCGAGTCGTGCTACTCGCAGAAGCAGAGCTACACCAACTGCGTCAGCGCGACCGATCTCGGCAACACGGGCCTGACGATCGGCACCGATCCGGGTGAGGTCAACGTGACGTCCGACGACGGCGGCGACGGTTACACGATCGTCGGCTACTCGAAGTCCGACAACACGTTCACGATCGCCAAGGACGGCCCGACCGGGGCGACCAGCAGGTCGTGCACCGACGACGGCGCGCCCAACGGTGGCTGCGACGGCACCAGCTGGTAGGCGCCGCTCGTAGCTGATTCGTTCGAGGAGGCGGGCCTGACGGCCCGCCTCCTCGCGTTTCAAAGGAGGAAGCACATGCTGGGCAAGCTCCACAATCGAGCTCGCAGGGAGGAGAAGGGCTTCACGCTCATCGAGCTCCTCGTCGTGATTCTGATCATCGGAATCTTGGCGGCGATCGCGCTGCCGGCCTTCCTTGGGCAGCGCGCCAAGGGCCAGGACGGTGAGGCGAAGTCCAACGCGAGGAACATGGTCTCGCAGGTCGAGTCGTGCTACACGCAGAAGCAGAGCTACACCAACTGCGTCGGCGAGGCCGAGCTGAACCCGACGGGCCTGAGCATCGGCACCGATCCGGGTGAGGTCAACGTGACGTCCGAGGACGGCGGCGACGGTTACACGATCGTCGGCTACTCGAGGTCAGAGAACACGTTCACGATCGCCAAGGACGGCCCGACCGGAGCGACCACCAGGTCGTGCACCGACGACGGCGCATCCAACGGCGGTTGCGACGGCACCAGCTGGTAGGTCCCTGACGCCGCGGGGGCGGGCTCTCTAGCCCGCCCTCCGGCGGCACGGGGAAGCGGCCACGAGCGCGAGCCGCGTGTCGAACGACGGCGCTCCACCTGACGTCGCATCCGGCGTCGGCGCGAGGCTCTGTTTCGCAAGAGCCCATCAAGTTTGCGCCGTTCTGGCCGATGCGGAAGCGATGGTCCGCGCGAACCTTCGGTCCCAGCACGGCTTCACGCTCATCGAGGTGATGGTCACCATGATCATCCTGCTCGTCGGGCTCGCCGGCGCGGTGACGCTGATAAACGGCGCCAACGCGATCACCGTCAAGACCAAGCAGCGCGAGGCGGCGACGAACGTCCAGCGCGAGCTGATCGAGGCGGTGCGGTCGGTGCCCTACGCGCAGCTGACCACCAATGGCGTGGTCGCGGCGCTCCAGAGCCGTCCGAACCTAGGGGACTCGACGCCCTCCGACAGCGCCTGGACGGTGCAGCGGCGGCAGACGACCTACACCGTCGATCTCGCGGTCTGCTCGGTCGACGACACGCGCGACGGCTTCGGCGACCACTCCTCCGGCACGTACTGCAACGGTCAGACCGCGGGTAGCGCCGACACCGCGCCCGACGACTTCAAGCGCGTCGTGGTCGACGTCGAGTGGGTGCGCGCCGGCAGGACGAGCAGCTCGCGGCAGGCGACGATCGTCACCAACCCGAGCAACAACGCCGGGCCCCAGATCATCTCCCTGACGCGCGACCCGAGCAGCGAGGAGATCACGACGAACGTGTCGTCGGTCGTCTTCACGGCGACCACGGCGACGCCCGCCGATGCCGTCCGCTACACGGTCGACGGGTCGGTGGCCGACACGTCCGCGCCGTCCGGGACGAGCTCGAGCTTCACCTGGACGATCGGCGACGTCGGGACCGGCGTGGTCGACGGGACGTACGTGATCGGCGCCACGGCGCTCGACTCGGCTGGTCTCACCGGGGCGACGCGCTCGCTGACGGTACGGCTCAACCGCCAGGCGCCGTTCGCCCCCACCGGCCTCGAGGGCGGCTGGAACGCCACCCGCCAGGCGGTCGACCTCGATTGGAGCCAGAACAACGAGTCTGACATCGTCGGCTACCGCGCCTACCGCCGCACGGCGCCCGACGGTCCTGCCGAGCTGGTGTGCGCCACGGCGGCGACGGTGACGGAGTGCCATGACGCGAGCCACGAGGAGCCGCTCGCCGCCGCCTACGACTACTACGTGGTCGCGCTGGACGAGGTGTCGAGCACCGGCGCCAAGCGCGAGGGCCTGCCGTCCGCGACCTTGCCGGTCGTGCCGACCGAGAACCACCCGAACCCGCCGGCGACGCTGACGGCCACTCTCGCCGACGGCGTGAACCAGCTCGACTGGAGCTCGCCCGCGGCCGCCGACCCGTCCTACCCGGGCGACGGGATTCTCTTCTTCCGCATCTACCGGGGCGGCACCACCGTCCTGCACCGCTTCGACAGCACCGGGCTGGGCACCGACCGCTCCTTCACCGACACGAACCTCACCGGCGGAACGCTGCAGTACTGGGTGACGTCGGTCGACGCCAACTACTCCGAGTCCGAGCCGGTGGGTCCGGTCGCGCTGCCATGACCATGCTCCGCGACCAGAGCGGCATGACGCTTATCGAGCTGCAGATCGTGCTCGTGCTGATGGTCGGCGTGCTCGGCGCGACGCTGACCACGTTCAACCAGTCCGAGGAGACGCGGCGGGTGAACCAGGACCAGAACGAGTCGCAGGACCAGAACCGGCGCGCAATCGACAAGCTCGCCCGCGACCTCCGCAACCTGGCCAGCCCGTCGACCCAGAACCCGGAGGCCGTCGAGCGCAACGACCCCGACGACCTGATCTTCAAGACAGTCGCGCCGGTCAAGGCCGACGGCAGCGAGAACGACCGCAACATAACCCGCGTGCGCTACTGCCTCGGCGGGTCGTCGGGCGGCAAGGCGAGCCTGCTGCGGCAGGAGCAGACGTGGGTCACGCCGTCTCCGCCCCCGGACGAGCCGATGGGAACCGGCTGTCCGGACGCGGGGTGGCCGGCGATTCCGGGCGGCAGCGGAAACTCGCGGGTCGTCGCCGAGAACGTCGTCAACCGCGAGCACGGCGCAGCCGTCTTCTCCTACGACTCGGTCTCGACGGCGAGCGTCTACTCGATCGGCATCGAGCTGCTCGTGGACGCCGACCCGACGCGCAGCCCATCTGCGAGCCGGCTCGCCTCGGGAGTCTTCCTGCGCAACCAGAACCAGGGGCCCCAGGCGGCGGGGACCGCGACCGACACGGGCACGGGACACCGGCTGCTGCTCAACGGGTCCGCCTCCGTCGATCCCGAGGGCGGGGCGATCGCGAGCTACGAGTGGTTCGCGGACGGCGACTTCACGGAGCCGGTCGCGGTTGGCCCGGTGGTCTACTGGAGCCCTCCCGGGAGCAGCTGGCCGCAGACACACGACATCACCCTGCGGGTGACCGACTCGGGCGATCGCCAAGGCGAGCTGACGATCGAGGACGTGAACGTCAATTGAGACAGCGACTGGCAGCCCAGGACGGTTTCTCGATCGTCATCGCCGTGGTCCTGCTCGGCTTCATGATGAGCGCCGGGCTCGCGTCGTTCGCCTACGTCGACACGGGGCAGAACCAGTCGCGCGTCGAGCGCGTCGACGAGTCGGCATTCAACCTCGGCGAGGGCGTCCTGAACGCCCAGGCGTTCTTCCTGTCGCGCCACTGGCCACGCACGGTGGCGCGGCAGTACCCGACCTGCACCCAGGCATCGGCGGCGGCCGCCTTCTGCCCCCAGCCGGCGACGATCTCGGCGACGTTCGACAGCGTCGACTACCAGACCGGCGCCCCGGCCTGGCAGGCGGTCGTCCACGACGACACGGGCAGCGAGTTCTACGACGAGGACGACGTCGAGGACCGGCCGGCCTACGACGCCAACGGCAACGACAAGGTGTGGGTGCGGGTCGACTCCTCCTACACGGTCGGCTCACAGGGGGAGCGGCATCGTGCCCTGGTGGCGCTGGTCCAGATCGAGCGGGTCCAGTCCGGACTGCAGTTTCCCGCGCGCACGATCGTCGCCGGTCACTTCACCACGACCAACGACGGCAACAAGATCCTGATCGACACGAAGTCGACGCAGACGAGCCCACACAACGTCACGTTGCGCTGCTCGCCGGTCTCGCCTCCTAGCGCCGGCTGCGCCGACTACGAGGCCGCCAAGGGACAGCTGGAGCCGACGGGAGCGATCGAGAGCGGTTACCAGGACCAGGACGCCCTGCCGGTCGAGACACAGAACGCGCTGCGCGAGAAGGCGATGGCCGACGACACCTACTACGCGTCGACCTGCCCGAGCTCCTTCACCGGCGAGGTGGTCTGGGTCGAGACCGCGACCTGCGAGATCGGGACCAACACCAACTCGGCGACGGCGCCTGGGATCGTGATCTTCGGCAGCGGCAAGATGTCGATCTCCGCCAACCGCTCGTTCTACGGCGTCATCTACATGCTCAACAACCTGGACCTGACCGATGGCGACGTGGTCAAGCTGCATGCCAACACCGAGGTCACGGGCCGGATCTTCATCGACGGGCAGGGGGGGATCGAGGTCGGCTCGAGCAAGCTCAACCTGCTCTACGAGGACTTCCTCAACATCCCGCAGGCGTTCACCACCTACGGTACCGCCGGAGTCGTCCAGAACTCCTGGCGCGAGATCGCGAGCGACGGCGGCTAAGGTGAGCGCCGGCGGACCATGGAGCCGACGGTGGGCATAGCGGTGGCGGGGCTGCTCGGCGGGACGATCGGGAGCTTCCTGAACGTCGTCGCCTACCGCGTGCCGCGCGGGGAGTCGGTCGTCAAGCCGCGCTCGCGCTGCCCCGGCTGCGGCACGCAGCTGCGCTCGCGCGACAACGTCCCCGTGCTGTCCTGGCTGCTGCTGCGCGGGCGCTGTCGCGACTGCGCGGCGCCGATCTCGGGCCGCTACCCGCTGATCGAGGGTCTCACGGCGCTCGCCTTCGCGGCGGTCGTGCTCGTCCGCGGCGTCGACGCCGAGCTGCTGCTCTACCTGCCGTTCACGGCGATGCTCGTGGCGGTCGCGGCGATCGACCTCGAGCACCGGATCGTCCCCAACCGCGTGCTCCTGCCGTCCGCGGTCTGGGCCGTCGGCGCATGGGCGGCGGTCGCGCTCGACTTCCTGCCCGAGGCGCTCGCGGCCGGAACGGGCGCGTTCGCGTTCCTGCTGCTCGCCGCGCTCGCCTATCCCGCGGGGATGGGCATGGGCGACGTCAAGCTAGCCGGCGTCATGGGCCTGTATCTCGGCCTAGCCGTCGTCCCGGCGCTGCTCGTCGCCTTCCTCGCCGGATCGGTCGTCGGAGTCGCGATCGTCGTGCGGGAGGGCGCCGACGCGCGCAAGAAGGGCGTCCCGTTCGCTCCCTTCCTCGCGCTCGGAGGCTTCGTCGGCCTGCTCGCCGGCGACGAGCTGATCTCGCTCTACGCCGACCGCTTCCTCTAGACCCGATTCACGGTTCAAGCCCTTCGGCGGGCTGCCGATAGGAGGGAGGAATCGCCCTGCTCATGGCTCTCTCCCTACGCAAGAACTCGGATGGCGGCACCATCGGCCTCGACATCGACGGCCGCTTCCTGGCGGCCGCGCAGGTTCGCGACGGGCGCCTCGCGAGCGTCGCGAGCACCGAGCTGGCTGGCGGCGTGCTCGTCGACGGCGAGGTCGTCGACCGGGCCGCGCTCACCGCGGCGCTGAAGGACTTCGTCGCGGAGAACAAGCTGCCGCGCCGCGTGCAACTGGGCGTCTCGAACCAGCAGATCGTGGTCCGCGTGCTGGAGCTGCCCCGGATCGACGACGAGAGCGAGCGCAACGCGGCGCTGCGCTTCTCGGCCGCCGACGCGATCGCGATGCCGCTCGACGAGGCAGTCCTCGACCACCAGATCGCCGGCTACGTCGACGCAGGCGACGGCCCGCAGCGAATGCAGGTAGTCGTCGTCGCAGCGCGCCGCACGATGATCGAGGAGTACCTGGCGGCGGCGAAGGACGCGGGCCTGAAGACCGAGGGCATCGATCTCGACGCGTTCGCGCTGGTGAGGACGCTTGCCGCGGCGGGCAATGGCGCGGTCGCCGCGGGCGGCCAGCCCGATGCGCCGGCCGACGGCGGCGAGCTCGACCTGTCGCAGTCGCCACGCGTCTTCTGTCACCTCGGCGGGGTCTCGAACCTCGCCATCGCCCTCGGCTCGTCGTGCTTCTTCAGCCGCACCCTGTCCACCCCCTTCGGCGCCGAGAACGCGGGCGCCCGGCTGGCCGACGAGATCCGCCTGTCGATCGACTACTACATGGCTCAGCCGACCGCGCTCGCCGTCGGCGACGTCGTGCTCTCCGGAGAGGGCGCACGCGACGACGCGCTGGTCGCCGACATCGACGCACAGCTCGGCATCCCGGTTGCGGTCGCCGCGCCGCTCGGCACGCTCGACGCATCGGCCGTTCCGGCCGGCGACGAGGCGCACCGCTACACGGTCGCCGCCGGTCTCGCGCTGGGGGCGAGCGCATGAAGCCCGTCAACCTGCTGCCCGAGTCGCAGCGGCGGCGCCGTCCGAGCGGCGAGGGCAACGGCGCCTATGTCGCGCTCGGCGTCCTCGCGACGCTCTTCGTGATGACTCTGGGATATGTCGTGACCGGGAACAACGCGACCTCGCGCGCCAACGACACCGCCGTGGCGAGCGCCGAGGCCGACCGGCTCGAGGCGCGTGCCGCCGAGCTCGGCGCGTTCGGCGACTTCGCCCAGGTCAAGGAGCTGCGGCTCGCGTCGGTCCGAGACCTCGCCGACACTCGCTTCGACTGGGAGCGGCTGGTCCGCGAGCTCGCGCGCGTGCTGCCGAAGAACGGCTGGCTGCAGGAGGTGAAGGCCTCGACGACCGGCGCCGACGAGCCTGCCGGCGACGCGGCGGCGGGCAGCGCTGGCCCGACGGCGAACCTCCTGGGCTGCATGCCGCGTCAGTCCGACGTCGCCGACCTGATGGTCAGGTTGCGTCGGATGCACCGCGTCGAGGACGTCACGCTCAAGGAGTCGGGAATCGACGATCTCAGGAGCTCTCCGACGGTCGACAGCTGCGGCGACTTCTACAAGTTCGACGTCACCGCGGTCTTCGCTCCGGCGGTCTCCGAGGAGCGGCCGGACGGCAGGGCCCGCGTACCGGCGTCGCTCGGAGGTGGGTCGTGAGCCTCACCGATCGCGATCGCAAGATCGTCCTTCTCCTGGTGCCGGCGCTGATCGTCGCCGCCTACTGGTTCCTGCTGCTGTCGCCGAAGCGCGAGGAGGCCACGCAGGCCGCCGCGACGCTGACGACCCAGGAGGCGCGGCGCGACACGGCTCAGCAGCGCGTCGCCACGCTGGCCGCCGACCGCAGCAGCTTCGCCGCCGACTACGCCGAGCTCGTACGCCTGGGCAAGGCGGTCCCGCCGACGGTCGACATGCCGACGATCCTCGTCCAGCTCGACGCCGCGGCGGACGGAACGAAGATCAAGTTCACCAAGATCACGACCGACGAGCGCGAGCCCGCCGCGACGCCGGTGGCGCCGGCGCCGGGAAGCGACGGCTCGGACCCGGCCGCGGCCGGCGGGGAGCCCGCCCAGAGCGGGCCCGGCGCCGCGGGCGAGTCTGCCGGCGACGCGGTGGCCAACGCCAACGCGAACAACAGCGCGGCAGCCGAGCAGTCCGGGGTCGACCCCAGCGACACGCAGACCTCGCAGGCCATGGGCAACGGCTCGCTGCCGATCGGCGGCGGAGCCGCAACGCCGGGCGCGGACGGATCCGCTGCCTCGCCCGCCCTCGACACGGTGCCGGTGACGCTCGAGTTCATCGGCGACTTCTTCGACCTGGCGGACTTCTTCCATCGCATCAAGCGCTATGTCGAGCTGTCGAAGGACGATCTCTACGTCCGCGGCCGCCTGATCACCGTCGACGGCATCGAGTTCAAGAGCGAGCCCGACCTCTTCCCGCGGATCACGGCGACCCTGACCGCGACCGCGTACCTGGCTCCGGAGGCTCAGGGAGCGACGGCCGGAGCCACGGCGACGGGGCCGGCGATCACTCCCGCCTCGGCCGCCGGCGAGGCCGCCCCCTTGACCCCGACCGCGACGGCGACTCCCTGATCATGAACGCCTTCCTCCAAGATCTCTGGCACGACCTGCGCGCGAAGCGGCTCTGGCCCGTCGCCGTGGCGATGCTGGTCGGGATCGTCGCGATCCCCGCCGTGCTGACCAAGTCCGCGGCGTCCCCGCCGCCGCCGGACCCGGTCGCCCCAGCCGCCGACCAGGGACGCAAGACGAACCTCGCGCTCGACGTGGGGACCGCGGCCGCGTCCGGGAAGGGCTCCTCGCTCGACGTATTCGCTCCCGACGATCCCTTCGTGCCGCCGAAGGCCGTGACCGAGGGCTCACAGGGATCGAGCGTCGCTACCGCGGACGTCGTCGCGGCCGGCGCCGAGAAGGGCTCCGAGTCGCCGGGCGGCGACTCGCCCGGAGGCGGTCCAGGCGGGTCCGCGCCTCCGAGCGCTCCGTCCCCTGTCGGCCCGCCGAAGACGACCGAGTACGAGTACGTCGCCGACATCACGTTCTGGAACGGCGACCGGCGCCGTCGCGTCAGCGGCTTGCGCAAGCTCGACATGCTTCCGAGCCAGTCCGCGCCCGTGCTGATCTTCATGGGGGCGACCAGCGATGGCGGCAACGCGGTCTTCCTGGTCGACTCGACGCTGAGGACGACCGGTGAGGGCAGCTGTCGGCCGAGCCGCTCGAACTGCGCCTTCGTCCACCTCGGCCCTGGCTCCGAGCACCTCTTCTCGACCGACACCGGCGAGACCTACCGCCTGCGGATCGACGAGATCCGGCGCGTCGAGGTCCGGGCCGGTGCGACGGCGGCCCGCCCCAGCGCGCGGACGGCGGTCGGCGCCGACGCTCCCGTCAAGCGCTTCAGCCTGCCCTCGCTGGTCGATCTCGTCGCCGAGATCGGCTCGAGCGAGGACCGTTCAAGCAATCCCGCGGGAGGTCGATAGGGGTGAGGATGCGTCGCTCGAGAGCTCTCGTCCTCGCCTTTGCCGCGCTGGCCGTGGCGCTGACCGCCGTGGCGGCGCCGGCCCACGCCGCCAAGCGCGCCCAGGCCGCCAAGCCGAAGATCACCCGCGTCACGCCGATGCGCCTCAACGTCGGTGAGACGCTCGTCATCCGCGGCAAGAGCTTCAAGCCGAAGCCGCGTGGCAACACGGTCGTCTTCCAGGGGGCGGGAGGCCGCACGGTCTTCGCCAAGCCGCGCCGTGCAACTCGCCGCAAGCTCGTCGTGAAGGTGCCCGGCAGCGTCTCCCGCCTGCTCGTCCTGCGCGACGGCCAGCAGCGGCCGACCCGGATCAGGCTGCGCGTCCTCGCCGGCAAGTTCAGCGCGTTCACCCCGCGCCGGCTGTCGCCGGTCATCCTCGGTGCGGGCCAGGGCGACGGCGGACCCGGCGCCGGTCAGGGCAAGCCGCTCGCGGTCTGCGACAGCGACTCCGACCACGACAACGATCTGCTCACGAACCAGCTCGAGCTGCAGCTCGCCACCGACCCGTGCCTGATGGACACCGACGGCGACGGAATCGAGGACGGCTACGAGTACCAGTCGGCGAGGGACCTCAACGACGACGAGTCGCAGGATCCCAACGCCGTCCTGCCGTACCCGGGCGCACGGCCGTACCCCAACCCGCTCGACCCGTCCGACCGAGACCGCGACTTCGACGGCGACTCCCTGACGCTGCGCGAGGAGCAGCGGCTCTGGAGGTTCGCGGTCAGCTCCGGACGGACCGTTCGGACGCGCGAGCCGCTCTACTACTCCGACGGCGAGCAGTACTCCATCTACAGGCGCGACAGCGAGGGTCGCCGCCGCCCGGATCTCCTCGCGGCCGGCTACGGCCTGCACCAGAGCTTCCTGAGCTGGGCCGCCGCGAGCGGATACCGGACGGTCGTGCTGGTCGACCACCAGGAGCCGTGGTGGGACCCGTCGGGCACCGCCGCGCCGTACGGGCTGCTCGACGTCAACCGCGACGGCGGCGAGGCCGCGACGATCCTTCCCGGGTACTTCCGGCCGGAGGTGACCTACTACGACCTGCTCCCCGACGGCTATCTCTCCGACGACGAGCGTGACGAGGACGCCGACGGGCTGACGAACTTCGACGAGACGCACGGACGCATGACGTCCGCCTACTGGGACGCCTGCTACGCCAGCGAGGCGCCGTTCGGCATCGTCTACGTCGGAACCGAGGTGACCGACCCGGACAGCGACGGCGACGGCGTCCGCGACGGGGCCGACGACCAGGACCACGACGACATACCGAACGTGATGGAGCTCAGCCGGGTAGCCGCCTCGGGCCTCTGGGACGCCGAGCGCAACTGCGTGCCGCTCGAGGGGCTGCCGGAGCCGCCGGCGACCAATCATCCCGACGCCTACGGTCGCGTCAACCCGTTCAATCCCTGCCTGCCGGCCAGTGGGTCGCGCACGTGCACGCTGCACCCGAACCTCGCGGGCGGCGCCGCTCCGTTCGACGAGTCGCTCGACTGGGCCTCGCTCAACTAGCGCGCCGGCGACCGCATCGCGCCGGGACGCGCCGGTAGGGTGTCTGGCCGCATGACGATCCGCTTCACCACGGCCGGCGAGTCCCACGGGCCAGGTCTCACCGCGGTGGTCGAGGGGCTGCCGGCGGGCATCGAGGTGACGCCGGAGGACATCGATCGCGACCTCGCCCGGCGCCAGCTCGGGCACGGCCGCGGCGGGCGGATGAAGATCGAGAAGGACCGCGCCGAGGTCACCTCGGGCATCCGTCACGGCCGCACGCTCGGCAGCCCGGTGGCGCTGCGGATCGCCAACCGCGACTACGCCAACTGGGAGGAGCGGATGAACCCGTGGCCGGTCGACGCCGACGTCGACGAGGTCCACCTGCCGCGCCCGGGCCACGCGGACCTGGCCGGCGTGCAGAAGTACGGCTTCAGCGACGTTCGCAACGTGCTCGAGCGGGCGAGCGCGCGCGAGACGACGGCGCGCGTCGCCGCGGGGGGGGTCGCGAAGGTCTACCTGCGCGCGTTCGGGGTCGAGATCCGCAGCCACGTGCTGCAGATCGGGTCGGTCGTCGCGCCGGTTCGCGAGGACCTCGCGCCCAGCTCGTTCGACGCCGTCGACGAGTCGCCGGTGCGCTGCCTCGACGGCGCGGCGAGCGACGCGATGGTCGCCGAGATCAACGCGGCGCGGAAGGCGAACGAGTCGCTCGGGGGGATCTACGAGACCGTCGCCTTCGGCGTCACGCCGGGGATCGGCTCGCACGTCTCGTGGGACGCCCGCCTCGACGGCCGCCTCGCCCAGGCGATCATGTCGATCCAGGCGATGAAGGGGGTCGGGATCGGCGACGGCTTCGACCTCGCGGGCCGGGTCGGCTCGAAGGCCCACGACGAGATCTTCTACGGCGAGGAGCACGGCTTCGAGCGCGAGACCAACCGCGCCGGCGGCATCGAGGGCGGGATGACCAACGGCGACCCGGTCGTCGTGCGCGCCGCGATGAAGCCGCTGCCGACGCTGACCAAGCCGCTGCGCTCGGTCGACATCGAGACCAAGCAGCCGGCGGCGGCGCTGCGCGAGCGCACCGACTCCTGCACGGTTCCGGCCGCAGCGGTGGTCGCCGAGGCGATGGTCGCGCTGGTGCTCGCCGACGCCTACAAGGAGAAGCTCGGCGGCGATCACGTCGACGACGCCGTCGCCGCCCTGCGCGCCTACGAGGAGCGCATCGGGTGGCGGCGCTGACCGGAGCCGGCGCGTCGGGCCGCGGAGCGGGCGGCGCGCTCGTGCTGGTCGGCTTCATGGGCGCCGGCAAGTCGACCGGCGCGCGCAAGGTCGCCGCGGAGCTCGGGGTGACGGCGCTCGACTCCGACCGCGAGCTCGAGGCGGCGCTCGGCGAGCCGATCGAGTCGTTCTTCGACCGCGAGGGCGAGCCCGCCTTCCGCGCCCGCGAGGAGGAGGCGGTGCTGTCGCTGCTGGCGCGCCGGGACGCCGACGTGATCGCGCTCGGCGGCGGCTCGCTCGGCTCGGAGCGGGTCCGCGAGGCGCTGCGCGAGCACACCGTCGTCCACATGGAGGTCGACGCGCGGGTGGCCTGGCGCCGCGCCGAGGGCAAGGGCCGGCCGCTGGCGCGCGACCGCGGGCGCTTCGACGAGCTGCACGCCGAGCGCGAGGCGCTCTACGAGTCGGTCGCCGACGCCGTCCTGCCGTCGAACGGCAAGGAGACGGTCCGCCGCGCCCTGCCCGCGCTGATCGCGCTGCGCGACCTGCGCTCCGCCGGGATCGAGGGTGTCCGGCTGTTCTGGGCGGAGGCCGCCTCGGGTGCCTACCCCGTGTTCTTCGGCCGCGGCCTGGTGGCCGGCGGCTTCGCCTATCCGACCGACGGGCGAAGGTTCGTCGTGACCGACGAGAACGTCCGGGCGAAGCTCCGGCTCGGCGACGGCGACGGTCACGTCCTGATCGCGCCGATCCCGCCGGGCGAGTCGCACAAGACCCTGGGCTCGGCCGAGCGGGTGCTCGGCGAGCTGGCGAGGGCGGGCGCCGAGCGCGGCGACCTGGTGGTGGCCGTCGGTGGAGGCGTCGTCGGCGACCTCGCCGGCTTCTGCGCCGCGATCTACCAGCGCGGGATGCGCCACGTCCAGGTGCCGACGACGCTGGTCGCCCAGGTCGACTCGGCCTACGGCGGCAAGACGGGTGTGGACCTCCCCGAGGGGAAGAACTACGCCGGCGCGTACCACCAGCCGTCGGCCGTCGTCTGCGATCCGGAGACGCTCAGGACGCTGCCGACCGAGGAGCTGGCGGCCGGCTACGCCGAGGTCGTCAAGACGGCGCTGATCGCCGGCGGGCCGCTCTGGGCACGGGTGCGCCGCGGCGGCCCGGTCGACGACGAGACGATCCTCGGCTGCCTGCGCACCAAGCTCGCCGTCGTCGCGGCCGACGAGCGCGACGCTGGCCGCCGCCAGGTGCTCAACCTCGGCCACACCGTCGCCCACGCGATCGAGTCGGCCACCGCCTACGAGCGCTACCGCCATGGCGAGGCGGTCGCGATCGGCCTGCTCGCCGCGCTGCGCCTGTCCGGCGCCGACGCGCTGCGCAAGGAGGTCGCCGCGCTGTTCGCCGACCGTGGCCTGCCGGTCGCCTTCGACGGCGCCGGCGTCGACGAGATCGTCGCGCTCACCGAGCGCGACAAGAAGCGCCAGGGGGGTCGCGTGCCGTTCGTCCTCGTCCAGTCGCCCGGAGAGGTGACCCCGGGCCACGAGGTCTCACCCGACGCCCTGCGCGCGGCGGTCGCCGAGGTCCACGCCGGCTGAGCCGGCGCGGGCGACCCGGCTGTTAGGTTGGCCGCCGTGAAGAAGCACCGCATCGGAATCCTCCACGGCGTCAATCTCGACCAGCTCGGCAAGCGCGATCCCGCGGTCTACGGGACGTTCTCGCTGCCCGAGCTCGAGGGCAGGATCAAGCGCTTCGCCGACGAGCTGGGCTTCGACGTCACCTTCTGGCAGACCAACCACGAGGGCGAGTACTGCGAGCAGCTGCACCTCGCCCGCGAGCGCGCCGACGGGCTCGTCCTCAACCCGGGCGCCTGGACCCACTACTCGTACGCGATTCGCGACGCGCTCGAGGTCTGCGGGCTGCCGGCCGTCGAGGTCCACATCTCCGAGGTCGACGGCCGCGAGGACTGGCGGCGGCTGTCGGTGATCCGCGACCTCTGCGCCGGGCGCGTGCAGGGCAAGGGCGCCGACGGCTACCGCGAGGCGCTCGCGATCCTGCGCCGCGAGCTCGGCGAGTGAGCGCGGATCGCGCCGAGCGCCTGACCGATCTGGTCCGCGGCCGTGGGCTCGACGCGCTGCTGGTCACCGACCTCGTCCACGTCCGCTGGCTGACGGGATTCACCGGCACCAACGGCGCCTGCCTGGTCGCGGCCGACGAGCGCCTCTTCCTCACCGACTTCCGCTACGTCGGCCAGGCGGCCGAGCAGGTCGAGGGCTTCGAAACGGTGCGCGCCGGGCGCGACCTGCTCGGCGAGCTCGCGCGCCGGCTGCCACGCGGACGCGTCGGCTTCGACGACGCCGACCTCACCGTCAAGGCGCACACGCGGCTGGCCGAGCGCGCGGGGACCGGCGTCGAGCTGGTCGCCGCCGGTGGCCTGGTCGAGCGGCTGCGCGAGGTCAAGGACGCCGGCGAGCTGGAGCGGATCGCCGCCGCCGCCGCGCTCGCGACCGACGCCTTCGAGCGGACGATCGAGCCCGGCTTGGCGGGACGGACGGAGCGCGCGCTGGCGCTCGCGCTCGAGCAGGAGATGCGCTTGGCCGGCGCCGAGGATCCGTCGTTTCCCACGATCGTCGCCCACGGCGCCCATGGAGCGCTGCCGCACGCCGCGGCGCGCGACGTCGAGATCCCGGCCGGCGTGCTCGTCACGATCGACTGGGGGGCGCGCCTCGACGGCTACTGCTCGGACTGCACGCGGACGCTCGCGACCGGCGAGGTCGGAGAGCGCGAGCAGGAGGTCTACGAGGTCGTGCTGCGCGCCCAGGAGACGGCGCTCGCCGCGGTGAGGCCGGGCGCGGGGTGCGCCGACGTCGACGCGGTGGCGCGTGCGATCGTCGAAGAGGCCGGGCACGGGGAGCGCTTCGGCCACGGCCTCGGTCACGGCGTCGGCCTCGAGGTCCACGAGGGGCCGCGGATCGCCAAGGGGGCCGAGGGCACGCTGAAGGCCGGCAGCGTCGTGACGATCGAGCCCGGCGTCTACCTGCCCGGCGAGCTCGGCGTGCGGATCGAGGACCTCGTCGTGGTCGAGAACGGCGGGCCGCGCGTGCTGACGCCGTTCCCGAAGGCGCTGACCCAGGCCTGACCGCGCCGTCCTGCGCTCGTGCGAACATGTGTTCGCATGATCGTCTGCGTCCTGATCCCGCGATTCGCGCTGCTGGCGGCGCTCGGCGACCGGCGCGTCCTGGCGGCCGAGCCGGTTGCGCTGGCGCCGGAGGCGGGCAGAGAGCAGCTGGTGGGGGAGATCTCGGCGGGAGCCGAAGCGTTCGGGATCGCTGCTGGGATGCGCGTCGGCGAGGCGCTCTCGCGCTGCCCGGAGCTGCGGCTGGTGCCACCGGACCCCGAGGGCGTGCGCGGGCTCTGGGCCGAGGTTCTGGAGCGGATCGAGTCGATCGGCGCGGCGGCGGAGTCGGATCGCCCCGGCACGGCGTTCTTCGCGGCCGACGGGCTGCGCGGCATCCACGGCGGAAGCCTCGACGGCGTGCTCTCGGCCACCCGGCGGGTGCTCGCGCCCAACACCCGGCTGGGCGTCGCGCCGAGCCGCTTCGCGGCGTGGTGCGCGGCTACCCAGACGCGCCAGCGCAAGCGGACGCTGACGGTCGAGGGCCGGCGGACCGCACGCTTCCTCGCTCCGCTGCCGACCGCGCTGCTGCGCTCGCGGTCGGAGCTGGCGGGCCTGCCCGAGACGCTGGAACGGCTCGGCGTCCGCACGCTCGGCGAGCTGGCGGCGCTGCCGACGCCGGCGCTGGCCGAGCGCTTCGGCCATCCCGGCCTGCTCGCGCGCGAGCTCGCCGGCGGCCGCGACAGCCCGCTCGCCCCGCGCCGCCCGCCGGAGCCGGTGAGCGAGCGGATCGAGCTGCCGGAGGCGGCGTCCGGACAGCAGCTCGAGCGCGCGCTCGAGCTGCTGATCGCGCGGGTGCTGGCGCGACGGGAGCGGCGCGGGCGCTCGCTGCGGGCGCTGGCCGTCTCCGCGCGCTTCGTGGCCGGGGGGACCTGGCGGACCACCGCGACGCTGCGCCACGCGAGCGCCGACCCCGAGCGCATCCGGCTGGCGCTGGCCACGCGGCTCGGCGAGCTGCCCGCTCCCGCGGAGTCGCTCGCGCTCGCGGTCGAGGCGTTCGGGCCGCCGGCGCGCGAGCAGACGCGCATGCTCGACGACGGCGACGGCGAGCGCCGCGCGCGCCTGGCCGAGGCGGTGCGTCAGGCGCGCCAGGCGGCCGGCGAGGGCGCGGCGATGCGGGTGCTCGAGGTCGATCCCGAGTCGCGGCTGCCGGAGCGCCGGGCGGTTCTGGCGCCCTTCCCCGATCCGAGCGATCGCTGATGGCGCCCACGGCGACGAGGCGGCTGGGAGCGCCGCGCCCGGCGCGGGTCCGCGTCGGTCCGGACGGACGGCCGACGGCCGTCGGCCAGGCGACGGTCGAGGCCGTGCGCGAGGACTGGGTGGTCGAGGACCGCTGGTGGACGCGACGCCCGCTGCGCCGCCGCTACTTCGAGCTCGTGCTCGAGAACGGTCGCAACGTCGTCGTCTTCCACGACCTCGTCGGCGGTGGATGGCTCACCCAGCGCGGTTGAGCCGGCCTCGATGCGTCCGTGTCCGTGACGTGCGAGAGGATGGGGCCATGACGAAGGTCGACGAGAGGGCCTCGGTGCCGCCCATCGGCGCCTCCGAGCGCGAGAAGCTGGCGACGACGCTCGACCGCGACCACGTCGTGGCGGCGATGCTCTTCGGCTCTCAGGCGACCGGGCGGACGGGGCCTCTGTCGGACATCGACATCGCCGTCTGGCTCGATCCCGCGCTCCCGCCCGAGCGGCGATCCCACCTGCGCTCCGAGCTGTTGCTGGCGGCGATCGATGCGCTCGGGACCGACGAGGTCGACGTCGTCGTCCTGAACGAGGCGCCGCCGCTCCTGCGCCACAGGGCGCTGAAAGGCGCGTTGCGCCTGTTCGAGCGCGATCCCCGCACTCGGATCCGGCTCGAGACCATCGCACTGCTCGACTACCTCGACACAGCTCAACTGCGGAAGACCCTGGCCGCCGGCCGCCGGCGACGGATCGAGGAGGGTCGCTTTGGTCGACGTTGAGCGCATCGGAAGCCGACTCGACCGCCTCGAGCGCCTGGTCGAGCTGCTTGACGGAGTTCGGGCGGAAGGAGAGCAGGCCTACCTCCAAGACGAGCGACTCCGGGCGATGACCGAGCGCTGGCTGCAGCTCGCGATCCAGACCTGCATCGACATCGGAGCCCAGCTCGTCAGCGAGCTGTCCGTGGAGCCGCCGGCGGACTACGCCGGCGTCTTCCGGAGCCTCGCCGCCGGGGGGCACGTCGAGCATGACCTCGGGGAGGCGCTGGCTGCCGCGGCGGGTCAACGCAACGTGCTCGTCCACATGTACCTGGACATCGACGACCGTGAGGTCTTCGCCTCCCTCGACCGCCTCGACGACCTGCGCAGGTTCGCAGCGGCCGCCCAGCGGCTGGCCGACCGAGACTAGGCGCCTCGAGCGACCGCTCGCGGCAGGAGAAGTACTAGCTGGCGCTTTACATCGATGCGAACATGTGTTCGTGTCGTCGTACGTTGAGCTGCACTGTCACTCGGCCTATTCGTTCCTCGACGGGGCCTCGCTCCCGGACGAGCTGGCGCTCGCGGCGGATCGCCACGGCTACGCGGCGATCGCGCTCACCGACCACGACGGGCTGCACGGCGCGATGGAGCTCGCCGACGTGGTCAAGACCAGGGAGCTGGGCGTGCGGCCGATCGCCGGCGCCGAGCTCACGATCGAGGACGGCTCCCATCTCACGTTGCTCTGCGAGACGCGCGCCGGCTACCGCAACCTCTGCCGCCTGATCACCGCCGCGCACGCCGGCACAAGGCCGAAGCCGGGCCGCGAGCCGCTGCCGCCGTCGACGAGCTACGTGGACCTCGAGCGCCACGCCGCCGGCCTGATCTGCCTCTCAGGCTGCGCTCGCCAAGGCGCGGTCGCGCGCGCCGTCGAGGAGGGCCGCCACGCCGACGCCGCGGCGGCGGGGCGCGCGCTGCTGCGAATCTTCGGTCGCGACGCGCTGCGGATCGAGCTGCAGCGCCCCTTCGCCCGCCACGACCGCCGCCGCAACCGCCTGCTCTCGGAGCTGGCGCGACGCCTCGGCGTGCCGTGCGTCGCGACCGGCAACGTCCACGCCCACGACCGCTCGCGTGCCGCGCTCCAAGACGCGCTCACGGCGGTCCGCCTCGGCCGCACGCTCGACGAGTGCGAGGCGCAGCGGCGCGGGAACTCGTCGCACGCGCTCGCCCCGCCCGCGGCGATGGCCGAGCGCTTCCGCGAGCATCCCGACGCCGTCGCCGAGACGGGCCGCATCGCCGAGCGGATCGCCTTCGACCTGCGCAAGGACCTGCACTACGGCTATCCGCGCGAAGGCGACCCCACGGCCGACCGAGAGCTCGCCGAGGTCTGCCGAGCGCGCATGGAGGAGCGCTATCCACCCGGTCGGTCCTCCTGCCGTGACGACGCCGACGCGCGCCTCGACGAGGAGCTGCGCGTGATCCGCCACCTCAGTCTCTCCGGCTTCTTCCTGCTGCACCGCGACATGCTCGAGCTGGCGCGTGAGGTCGCCGCCGAGGTGCGCGGCCCCGACACCGTGCGGGCGCTGCTGCCGCCGGGCCGCGGTCGGGGCTCCAGCGTCTCGTCGCTCGTCTGCTATCTGACCGGCCTCTCGCACGTCGACCCGGTCGAAAAGGCGCTCAACCTGGGTCGCTTCCTCAACGACGACCTCCAGGCGATGCCCGACATCGACCTCGACTTCCCGCGCGACATCCGCGAGAAGCTGATCCCGCGCGTGCACGAGCGCTACGGCCACGACCGCTCCGCGCTCGTGGCGTCGTTTCCGACCTATCAGGTGCGCTCGGCCGTGCGCGACTTCGCCAAGGTGCTCGGCCTGCCGCCGGCCGAGGTCGAGCGGCTGGCGCGGACCGTCGACCCGTGGAAGGAGGAGAACGACATCTCCGCCGAGGTCCGCGATGTGCGCACCAACGAGTCCGGCTCGCCGCGCTGGCGGGCGCTCGTCGGCCTCGTGCGCGAGGCGCACCGGCTGCCGCGCCACATGTCCCAGCACCCCGGCGGGATGATCGTCTCGAGCGAGCCGCTGATCGACCTCTGCCCGATCCAGCCCGCCGCGATGGAGGGCCGCCAGATGGTCCAGTGGGACAAGGACTCCTGCGCCGACGCCGGCTTCCTGAAGATCGACCTGCTCGGCCTCGGGATGCTCTCCTGCGTCGAGCGCTGCGTCGAGCTGGTCGCGCGCACGCGCCACGAGCGGATCGACCTCTCGCGGATCGACCTCGACGACGGGCGGGTCTACGAGGAGATCCAGGCCGCCGAGACGATGGGCGTCTTCCAGATCGAGAGCCGGGCGCAGATGCAGATGCTCAAGCGCACCAGGCCCGAGAGCCTCGACGACCTGACGGTGCAGGTCGCGCTCGTGCGGCCGGGACCGATCCTCGGCGGCGCCGTGCACCCCTACATCGAGCGCCGCCGGATGCTGCGCGAGGACCCGTCCTACCAGGTGCCCTACGAGCACCCGTCGCTCGAGCCGGTGCTGCGCGACACGCTCGGCGCGATCGTCTTCCAGGACCAGGTGATCGAGGTGGCGATGGAGTTCGCGGGGTTCTCCGCCAGCGACGCCGAGGGGCTGCGGCGGGCGATGAGCCGGCGCCGGTCGGAGGAGCTGATGCGCTCCTACGAGAGGCAGTTCGTCGAGGGGGCGGTGGCGCGCGGGGTCGAGCGCGTCGTGGCGGAACGGGTGTACGGGCAGATCGTCGGGTTCTCGGGCTTCGGCTTCCCGAAGGCGCATTCGGCGGCGTTCGGGCTGCTGGCGTACCAGTCGACGTGGCTGCGGGTGCACTACGGGGCGGAGTTCCTGTGCTCGCTGCTGAACGAGCAGCCGATGGGGTTCTATCCGCCGGACGCGCTTGTGCACGAGGCGCAGCGGCGGGGGTTGACGGTGCTGCCTGCGTGTGTCTCCTCGAGCGGGGTCGAGTGCTCGGTGGAGGCGAACGCCGTGCGGATCGGGCTGGGCTACGTCAACGGGGTGAGGGAGCGGGAGGTTCGGGCGCTGGTGGAGGAGCGGGAGCGGGGTGGGGGATGGGCGTCCGTGGGTGATCTTGCGGCACGCTGCGGGGCTTCCGGTGAGACGCTCGGTCGCCTGGCGTGGGCGGGGGCGTGCGATGTGCTGGTGGACGGGCCGGAGGAGGGGCGGCGGCGCAAGGCGCTGTGGACGCTCGGGGTGGCGGTTCCCGGCGTGTCGCTGGGGGAGGTCGGGGATCAGCTGGCGCTGCCGTTGGAGGGGCACGAGGGGCCGGAGTTGCGGGCTTTGAGCGCTTGGGAGCGGTTGCTGGCGGACTACGGGTCGACGGGGGTGACGCTGAGGGAGCATCCGCTCGAGCTGATGCGCCCGGCGCTGCCGGAGGCGGTGGTCTCGAGCGGCGAGCTGGAGCGGGCTGGGAACGGGGCGGAAGTGGTGGTCGCCGGGCTGGTGGTGGCACGGCAGCGGCCGGCGACGGCGAAGGGGGTGACGTTCATGCTGCTCGAGGACGAGCTGGGGACGATCAACCTGATCGTCCCGCCGGCGGTGCACGACCGCTGCCGGCTGGCGGTGCGCGGGGAGCCGCTGGTGATCGTCGAGGGGCGGGTCGAGCACCGCGAGGGGGTGACGAACGTCGTCGTGCGCGAGGTGCGGCGGCTGGAGCGCGGCGATCTGCCGAGGGCCGAGGTCCACCACATCGAGCCGCGGCGCGCGTGGAGCAGCGAGGACGACGCGGACGTCGAGGTGCGCCTGCGAGCGGTCGTCCCGGCGGGCCACCGCTGGGGCCGGCGCGGGGGCTAGGTTGTGACGATGGGAGGGCGGATAGTCGTGGGCACTTCGAGTTGGGCCGATCCCGGCTTCGTCAAGGAGTGGTATCCGCCGGGGATGCCGGCTGGGCAGCGGCTGCCGTGGTACGCCGAGCGGTTCGAGGCGGTCGAGCTGAACGCGAGCTTCTACGCGGTGCCGGAGCGCGACACCGTGCGGCGCTGGGTCGAGGTGACGCCGGACGAGTTCACCTTCGACGTCAAGCTGCACCGGCTGCTCTCGCGCCACAGCGCGGGGCTCGACTCGCTGCCGCCGGAGCTGCGCGACCGGGCGCGGACGACGCCGCGCGGGCGGGTGACGCTCGACCCCGACCTCGAGCGGGCGCTGATCGAGAGCCTGCTCGAAGCGATCGAGCCGCTCGAGCAGGCCGGCAAGCTGGGCGCGCTGCTGCTGCAGTGCACGCCGGCGTTCAAGCCATCGGCGCACCGGCTCGAGGAGCTGGAGTCGCTGGTCGAGGCGGTCGCCCCGCGACGGCTGGCGCTGGAGCTGCGCCACCGCGGCTGGGTGGGCGACGAGCAAGCGCCCGAGACGCTCGCCTGGTGCTCGGAGCACGGCGTCGCCTTCGTCTGCGTCGACGCGCCGCCGGGCGACCAGGTCTCGATCATGCCGGCGATCGACGCCGTCACCCGCGACGACCTCGCCTACTTCCGCATCCACGGCCGCAACGCCCACGGCTACCTGACGGGCAAGTCGGTCGCCGAGCGCTTCGGCTGGGTCTACGGCGACGACGAGCTCGAGGAGATCGCCGGGCGGGTCGGCACGCTGGCCGAGCAGGCCGGCGAGGTCCACGTCCTCTTCAACAACAACCGCGACGACGACGCCCCCAGCGCAGCCCGGCGCTTCCGCGCCCTGCTCGGCCAGGACCCCGGCCCACCGCCCGACGACGGTCAGCTGCGGCTGTCCTGAGCGTCGGCTCATAACCCGACCGTTCTTGCGGGAACCCGAAGGTCAGGGCCGGATGATGTTTTGCGTCGGGGTGTTAGATCGCGCGGTTCCGCTGGCGCTAGTGGAGGTGCGCGCTTTCGGGATGGCGAGGCAGGCCGTCGTCGGGAATCGGCTCCCAGGCTGCCGCGTAGGCGACGAACTGGCGGACGCTGGGGCGGATGTCGGGGTCCGTGTCGAATGTGCCCATGCGGATGGACATCCGGTCGTGGTCTTCAGGATGGCGACTGAAGACGGCCGAGCCGCAGTCGGCGCAGAACAGCTTTTCCCAGCCGGCCGCAGGCCTCCACGCGCGCAGCTTCTCTTCACCTGAGAGCAGGTGGAACGAGCCTGGCGCGGGTTGGGCATTGGCGGAGGTGGCGGTTCCGCTGCGGCGCTGGCAGCGGGTGCAGTGGCAGTAGTTCGCGGCGGCCAGGGGAGCCGTCACCTCGAACCGGACGGCTCCACAGCCACAGCCGCCGGTCAGGGGAAGCTCGAGATTCGTCATCGTGCCTCACGGGCGAGGCTACACGGCCACCGGAGCGGCCGGCGAGGATTCTGCGACCTGTGGTCTGAGCGAGGCCCTGACGAATGACAACCAAACGCGGATGCCCGGGCCCGGGGCGGGTTAGAATTTCGTCCATGACGAGGCGCGAGAGGGCCCATCAGCTACTCGACGAGCTGCCCGATTCCGAGCTTGAGCCCGTGGTCGAGTTCATTGCCTCGCGCGGTGGCGACAGCTTCGCGCGCTGGCTCGACTCGCGCCCGGTCGAGGACGAGGAGATCACCGCCGAGGAGATCGCCGCGATCGACGAGGCCCACACCGAGCTCGCGGCTGGCGCACCGATGATCTCCCACGAGGAGATGAAGCGCGAGCTCGGCCTCGGGTGAGCGAGCCAACTTGGAGCGTCCGCTACGCGCCGAGCGCGCGGCGGGATCTCAAGCGGCTTGACCCGCAGGTAGCCCGCCGGGTGCTTGCGGCGATAGACCGCTTGGTCGATCAGGACCCAGCGTTGGATGTTCGGCGTCTCAGCGGGACGAGTGAGGGGCGAGTCCGCGTCGGCGATTGGCGCGTCCGTTTCGACCGCGACACTGCGGCTCACGCGATCATCATCCTGAGGGTCCTGCCGCGTGGACGCGCCTACGACCGTTGACCGGGTGGGCAACAAGAGGGCAACAGCCTACGAGGAACCGAGCCTTGCGCCTCGGTTGAAGTCCACCTAGCGTCACGATCGGCAAGCGACATAAGTGGCCCCGGCGATGCGCCAACGCCCGGGAGCGCTTCTGGCCGCCAGTGAGGACCATGCCGACGAGGATTTGGCCGCGGTTTTACGAGGTTGGGCGGTCCGGCTAGCGCGCGTTCGACAGCCCGGCGGCCAGCGCCCGCGCCGAGGCCTTGATCGCCGCCATGCTCATCCCCGCTTGCTGGCGCAGGTGGCGTACCACGTTCACGTTCACGGCGTTGAGCAGGAACTGGGCCAGGATCGGCGCGTCGAGCTTCGGCGAGATCTCCCGGATCAGGCTCTCGGCGTGGAGGGAGAGGACGATGTAGCCGCCGATCGGGGCTTTCCAGCGATCCCTCTCGAGGGCGAGGATCAGCTCGAGGTGGCCATCCTCGAGGTCGAGCAGGCCTTCGAGGAAGACGGCGAGGCGCTCCTCCGGCGGCGCGCCGGGGCCGAGTGGGGGAGGCCCGAACACGAAGGCGTCCTGGAAGACGCGCAGGTGCTCGTCAAGGAGGGCTTGGAAGAGGCCGGAGCGGTCGCCGAAGCGGCGGAACACGGTCCCCTTGCCGACTCCCGCACGCTCGGCGACGGCGTCGAGCGTGATCCCCTCGGCGCCGCGCTCGGCCAGTACCAGGCGCGTCGCATCGAGGATGCGGACCCGGTTCGCCGCCGCGTCGGCGCGCTCGCGCCGCTCGCCGGCGATCGGAAGTCCACCTTGCTTGTCCATCGCCAAAGCTCACCTGACTCAGTCGGCCGTTCGTCCCGGGGATCGTACGGGCTCAACGGGCGGCAGCACGGGTGCCGCCCCGCTGGCCCACCATCTCCCTGACCAGCGGCGCCACGCCGGCATGTCCTCGCGGTGGTGCTCGCCGAGGGCGAAGTGCTCGACGCCGACCCGCTCAGCCAGCACCCTTCCGCGACGACGTCGCGAAGGGCCTGGGCCTCGGAAACGCGCACGCCGTCCGCGCCCCGGGAGACGTCGCCGAAGGTGTCGAGCCCGAAGGCGATTCCCTCTCCGTCAGGCACGAACGGCCTCCCCCTCACGGACGGACTTCATCGCCCGCGTCCAGGACTCGAGTTGGTCGAAGAGCATGACCGCCGCTTCGTCGTGCTGGGGACCGGGAGCGAAGATCGAGAAGTTCTCGAAGTCAGTGAACATCGAGAAGCTCAGCTGCTGGCGCACGTGGGCGATCTGCAGCTCGCTGGTGATGCCGCGCAGGTGCTCTATCGCTCGGGCGCCGCCCAGGGAGCCGTAGCTGACGAACGCCGCGGCCTTGTTGTTCCACTCGGCGTAGAGGTAGTCGATCGCGTTCTTCAGCACGCCCGAGGTCGAGTGGTTGTACTCCGGGGTGACGAAGACGAAGCCGTCGTAGGAGGCGATCGTCTCCGCCCATGCCTTGGTGTGCTCGCCGACGTACTGGCCCAGGGTTGGGGGCATCGGCTCGTCGATATGGGGAAGCGGGTTGTCCGCGAGGTCGACGAGCTCGTACTCCGCCGCCGTGCGCTCGGCGGCCTTGTCGGCGACCCAGTCGGCGACGCCTTTTCCTTTGCGGCCGGGGCGCGTACTGCCGAGGATGATGGCGATCTTGATGTCGGGCACGGACGTCCTTTCTGCTGAAGCGCTGCCGTTTTCCCCATCTAAACGGACTAATAGTCCGCTTAGATGACGATAGCACAGGCCCTCGACTTCGACGTCTTCCCGAAAGGAGAACCCAATGCCCGACTACGGACACGCGAGGTAGGGCCAGGGGTGATCTATACGACCGGTGGTGGCGCCCCTTCGGCGCTTGCGGCGAGCGCCTCGTCCCAGCCGCAGACGAGGCAGGCGTGTTGGAACGCCGAGCGGGCGAACTCGAGCGCGTAGGCGTGCGGGTCGGGGGCGCTGCGCACGTCGTCCCAGTCCAACACGTACTCCCCCAGGGCACTGTCCCAACGCGCGGCTTCGGGGTTGAGCTCGGCCTCCCCGAACCCGTCGGGCACGGGATAGGCGTAGGCGAAGAACGCCGCCTTGCCGTAGCGGCCATCGCCGGGCCACCAGCCCACCTCGACCTGCTGCACGTTACCCGCGTTGCGTACGATGAAGTCGTCCGAGGGCGGCTCGGCGGGGAGGCCGGAGAAGAGGCCGACAGCGAGGTCGAAGGAGCCCCACCAAGCGTTCACCGGGGTCGAGCGGCCGCGGTAGGGAGCGCGAAAGGCGGCGAGCACGAGAGCCGCCTGGGCCGCGGCGGCGAAGTAGGCGGCGACCTCTTCAGGCTCGTAGGCCGCGTGCTCGGTGTCCTCGTCCAGCGGGACGCTCCAGGCCACCTCCTGCGGCGTCGGGTCGATCTCGACCGGGCCCCCCAGCTCGCCCACTGCCGCCAGCACCTCCCGGGTCACCTCGCCGACGGCTCGGTGCGGGGTCAGCGGCAGCCGCAACGCCCGTCCGTCGCTGTGCTCGGCAACCGCCTCGTGAGAGTGGAGGTCGAGCGTCACGACCAGTGCCCCGGAGCCGTCCGGCGCCGGCAGCGGCGCAGTCTCCCAGCCGCGCGCGGTCAACCGCAGCGCCGCGTGCTGGAGCTGTGGCTCAGGCCGCGCTAGCTTCGCGGCGATCTTCCCCAGCACCTGCGTATGCGCGTGAAGGGTGTCGCACGTCTCGCTCCAGTCCTCGTAGGAAACTGACGGCCACAGGTCGGGAGACGCCATCGACCCACGGTAGCGCTACGTTCCGGCGCCGCTCACCTGGCGAGACGAGGCCGCAGTGGGCGAGAGGTACTCGTGAACGAAACGCACGATCGTCGCGCCCTCCCCGACCGCGGTCGCGCAGCGCTTGATCGAGCCGGCGCGGACGTCGCCCGCTGCGTAGACGCCCGGGACGCTCGTTTCGAGCAAGCCGTCCGCACCGGCTTCGGGGCCGGTGAGGACAAACCCCTTGGAGTCGCGGGCAACCGTGTCGCCGAGCCAATCGGTGCATGGAGTGGCGCCCAGGAATAGAAAGAGATAGGAGAGCGGTAGCCGCGTGTCATCGGCGAGGGTGACGGCGTCGAGGCGCCCATCGTCGCCGTGCAGCTCGGCGACTTCGCTGCGGTCGCGAACCGCGACGCCGTAGCGATCGAGCTCCGCGATCAGGTAGTTGGACATCGTTTCGCGGAGGTTTGCGCGGCGGTGCAGGAGGGTGACGAGCGCACCCCCTCGCGCTAGCCAGACGGCGGCCTGGGCAGCCGAGTTGCCGCCGCCGATCACCCCGACCCGCTGTCCGCCGCAGAGCTGCCCCTCGGGCGGCCCGGCCGCATAGAAGACGCTAATCCCCTCGTAGCGGTCGAGGTCCGCCACGGGCAGGCGCCGGTAATCGGCGCCCGTGGCGAGCAACACGGCTCGCGCCGCTACCTCGTTGCCCTCCTCGAGCCTGACGACGTGGCGCTCGGCACCGGGCTCAAGCGCGCGGGCACGGTAAGGCGTCGCCGCGCGGGCACCGAACTTCCGCGCCTGGGTGACCGCGCGGCTGGTCAGTTCGGTGCCGCTGATGCCCGCCGGAAAGCCGAGGTAATTCTCGATCCGCCGTGAGGTTCCCGCCTGGCCACCGAGGACGGTGCTCTCCACCACCAGTGTGTCGAGGCCCTCCGAGGCGCCGTAGACAGCCGCGCCGAGACCCGCCGGCCCACCGCCGACGACAAGGAGATCGACCTCCTCGCGGGTCGCCAACTCCAACCCGATCCCGAGTGCCCGCGACAGCTCCCCATTACTCGGCCGCCGTAGCTCCGTGCCGCCAGGGAGCCGCACAAGTGGGAGGTCACCGGGTTCAGCCCGCTCGAGCAGCGCCGCCGCCTCCAGGTCCTCAGCGGGGTCGACCCAGGAATGGGGGAGCCGCATCTGCCTGGCGAACTCGAGCAACCGTCGAGTCTCGGCCGAATCGCGCGGGCCGAGGATCTCGATCCCGACCCCCTGCCGTTGCTGCAGCAGCTCGCGCCGCTGGATGAACGCGGTGAGGAGCAAGTCGGACAGCGAGCCGTCCTCGAAGAGCAGGCGCCTGAGAGCTTCCCGATCGACGGCGATGTAGCGCATCGGCTCGGTGACGATCGCCGTCAGGAAGACGGTCTGCCCGGAGAGGAGGTTCATCTCCCCGAGAAAGCCCGAGGCACCGTGGCGGACGACCTCTTGGCCAGCGCTGTCGAGCACTGCGGCCTCCCCCTCGACGATCGCGACGAAGGGGTAGGTCTCGTCGCCGATCTCGAACAGCGTCTCGCCGGCCTCCGCGGTTCGCTCCTCGCCGACCTCGGCGAGTGTTGCCAGCTGCGAGCTCGACAGCACTCGACTGACCGGGCCGCGCACTCGGCTATCCCAACGGGGAGGGTGGGATGCGCGTTTCTCCCTGCACGTCCGGAATCGCGAGCCCGAGCTCGTCCTCGAAGCACCAAGACCACGTCTCGCCGGGCTCGAGCGAGCGGATGAGCGGGTGGCCGCTGCTGCGTGCGTGAGCGCTGGCGTGACGGTTGGGCGAGTCGTCGCAACAGCCGACCTTTCCGCACTCCAAGCAGATGCGCAGATGCAGCCACTGGCCTCCGATGGCCAAGCACTCCTCGCAGCCCTCGACCGACTCGGGCAGCCGGGTGATCCGGACGTGATCGAGATGGGTGCAGGAAGTCACTCCGACCAAGCCTAGAGCGTCGACCACAACCGCCAGCGATACGCCGACAAGTCGCGGTCGAGGATCAGGTGTAGGTGGTATTCCTGTTTGCCTGTCGAAGGCGCTAGAGGTAGGAGCCTCGGTATGTCACGCTCAGCCTGGTTGGTCGAGTTCGCAAACGACCAGCCGCAGCCCGACGTCGAGTTCGTCAGCTTCGCGAAGGTGTCCATGCCGCTCGTCCCAGGCGCCGCTCTCGAGGTCGTCGCCCAGCTTGGCGATCGCTGCTCGCTCCTGCGCAGCATCCATGCGAGCAAAGCCTGAAGTCGAAGCCCGAACCTCGTTCGCGAGAACCAGCTCAGGTCGGGCCCATAGCGCTCCTAGGAAGAGATCGGCGCAGTCCGAGGGAACCCCAACCGTCTCTACTACTCCACCGCCGAGCCAGCCGAGCAGGCCATCCAGTGGCGGGAAGCGCTCGGCATCGTCTGCGGCGATCTGGGGGGCGTAGTCGCCCAGCCACCAACGCAGGACGTAATCGGGGTCGTAGGTCAGCACAACGATGCGCCGGCGAGCGACGCGGCGCATCTCGGCTACCCCGCGTGCGGGATCGTCCCAATGATGGACCGAGAGGATGGCCATGGCTGCGTCCGCGACGTCGTCCCGCAGCGGCAGCCGTTCGGCGGAGCCACAGATCGCCCGCACTGCACCGGGCCTGCGCTGGGCGATCATCTCCCGCGATGGCTCGACCGCAATGACATCGCGCTCTACGGGCTCATAGGAGCCGGCCCCCGCGCCGACGTTGACGACGCTCTCGGCATCTCCGAGGGCGACCTCGATGCAGGCCGCGATACGAGGATCGGCCCGCCTCGTCGCGGCATAGCCACGCCCGATCCGGTCGTAGGCGGGCACGCTCATGGCCTGCTGCGCCCAGTGGCCGACCTGTCCCCGTTGGCCTGCTGGCGCTCGGCGTCGACGATCCGCTCCATCCGCTCGAGCCGGTCGAGGCGGTCGCCGCCGAGCGCCGACCGGGGTGTCGCGCCGACGCGCGCCAGGCTGAAGCGGCGCACGCCGTCTGGCTTGCCGTTCGCCGAGGAGCGCGGCACGAGCGTGTAGCGCTTGATGCTGTCCTGGTCTCGCACCTCCACGATGGTGTCGAGTAGGTCGCCGGCCTCCATTCGCCCGGCGTCCAAAGATCTCGGCGAGTGGTTGGACAGCGATCTCCCTGAGAGGATGGGCCGATGGGCGAGGAGCGTCATCCCGAGGGCGTGGTGCGCGTGCGCGCCGCGAACCCCTCGCCGCTGACCCTCGACGGCACCAACACGTACGTCGTCGGCGGCTGGGCGGTCGATCCCGGCCCCGACGACGCCGCGCACCTGCGCGCGGTCCTCGCGGCCGCGGGCGGAAGCCTCGACGGCGTGGTCCTCACCCACACGCACCCCGACCACGCCGAGGGCGCCGAGCCGCTCGCGGCGCTCGCCGGCGGCGTCCCGGTCGTCCTGCCCGGTGAGGGCGACGACGTCGGACCCTTCACCGCGATCGCCACCCCCGGACACGCGCCCGACCACGTCTGCCTGCTGCTCGGCGACGACATCTGCTTCGCCGGCGACGTCGTTATGGGCACAGGCAGCGTCTTCATTGGCCTCGGCGAAGGCTCGCTCTCCGCCTACCTAGACTCGCTCCGCCGCCTGCGCGAGCTCGACCTCGCCGTCATCTGCCCGGGCCACGGCCCCTACGTCTGGGACCCCGCCGCCAAGCTCGACGAGTACGTCGAGCATCGCCTCCACCGCGAGCGCCTCCTGCTCGAGGCCCTCGACGCCGGTGCCCGCACCGAGGACGCCATGCTCGACCACGCCTGGGCCGATGTCGCCCCCGAGCTGCGCTTCCCCGCCACTCTCACCCTGCGAGCCCACCTCGAGAAGCTGCGCCAGGAGGGACGGCTGCCCGGTGATCTCGCCGGTGTCTCTCTCCCTCGACAGCCCGGCTACTAGGCGCCGAAGACCTCGATCTTCGCCTCGTGCACCGGGGCGGACGCCAGCCGAGCATCGCACGTGACGACCGGGAGCGCGAGCGTCTCGGCCAGGGAGACGAAGGCCGCGTCGTAGGCGGTGAGGTTCTCGCGCAGCGCCCAGATCCGGTCGGCCAGCGGGCGGTGGGAATAACGGCGAATCCTCAGCGCGGCGAAGTCCTGCAGCACGTACTCGGCACGCTCGGTCGTCAGCTTCCCGATTCCGACGAGCCGGCGCAGCGCGTGGAGCATCTCGACGTCGAGAAGGTGCGGGGCGTGCAGCTCACGCACCCCTGACAGACGTTCGACCAATGCGGCGCTCCGGGGCTCGACGAGCGCGTTGATGGCCGCGGAGCAGTCGATCACCAGCATCGGTCAGGCGCGATCGCGTCCGGATCGCACCGCCGCGACGGCGTCGGCGACGGTAACGCCTCCGCCTGGTCGCTCGCCGGCGCGCTGAAGCACCTCGGCGATCGGTGGCCGCTCGGCGGCGATGGCGAGCTCTTCGAGGGCGAAGTCGGAAAGAGACGTCCCAGCGGCCGCTGCCCGGCTGCGAAGGGATCGGTGGATCTCGTCCGGGACGTTGCGGATCTGGATCGTCTTCATGGGGCCAGGTTACCAACCTGCATGTCAGACATGCACATTGCATGCACGATGGTCGCGATCTTCGAGCCCTCGTGTCGCAGTCGAGCGCCAAACGGTTGCTGACGCCGCCGGCCCGGTACCCTCGCGAGCCGTGATCTCGACGAACCAGTTCAAGAACGGCACCCACATCGACGTCGACGGGGTCGTCTTCAAGATCGTCGAGTTCCAGCACGTCAAGCCGGGCAAGGGCGGGGCGTTCGTGCGCACGAAGCTCAAGCGGCTGCAGGACGGGGCGTCGATCGAGCGGACGTTCCGGGCCGGGGAGAAGTTCCGGCCGATCCGCACCGAGACGCGCAAGATGCAGTACCTCTACTCCGACGGCTCGGACGCCCACTTCATGGACTCCGAGACCTACGAGCAGCTGACGATCCCCGAGGACCAGCTCAAGGGCTCGCTGAAGTGGGTCGTCGACAGCCAGGAGGTCGACGTCCTCTACGTCGACGAGAAGCCGACCGACGTCCAGGTGCCGAGCGCCGTCGAGCTGACGGTCACCGAGACCGAGCCCGGGCTCAAGGGCGACACCGTCTCCGGCGGCGGCGACAAGCCCGCGACGCTCGAGTCGGGGGTCACGGTGCGCGTCCCGCTGTTCGTCAACGAGGGCGATCGAGTCCGCGTCGACACCCGCTCCGGCGACTACGTCGCGCGCGCGTAGGCGGGCGCGTTGCGGCGGACCGATCAGCGCCGCGCAGCCACGGTGGCGCTCTACCAGGCCGATCTGACCGGCCGTCCGCTCGACGAGCTCGTGGAGCGCGACGCAACGCCGTTCACGCGTGAGCTGGCCGAGGGCGTCGCGCGCGAGCGCGAGCAGCTCGACGCGCTGATCGAGCGCCACGCGACCGGCTGGACGCTCGACCGGATCGCCCCGCTCGAGCGCAGCATCCTGCGGGTGGCGCTCTACGAGCTGCTGCACCGCGTCGACGTCCCGACCGAGGTGGCGATCGACGAGGCCGTCGAGGCGGCGAAGGAGCTCTGCGGCGCCGACGCCCCGGGCTTCGTCAACGGGATCCTCGGCGCCGCGCAGCGCGAGGAGGTCGAGTCACGATGAGCTCCGAGCTGGACGCCGCGATCCGCGAGCTCGAGGAGGCCGCGCGCGAGCTGCGAGACCCAGGCGTCGAGCCCGGCCGAGCGGCGGAGCTGGTCGACCGCTGCGCCGAGATCGCGGCCCGGATCGGCGCCGAGGTCGACCGCGCCGGACGCGACGCCGAGCGCGAGGACCCGGACGCGGGTCAGGAGCGGCTGCTTTGACCGACGGCGAGGAGGCTGGCTACCCGACCGACCTCCAGCGCCGGATCGACGCCTACCTCGAGCGGCTCGACCTCGGCGACGGCGCCGGCACCGAGCGGCTCGCCGAGGCGATGCGCTACTCGCTGCTCGCCGGCGGCAAGCGGATCCGGCCGGTCCTCGCGCTCGCCAGCGCCGAGGCGCTCGGCCACGATCCCGAGCGGGTGCTGCCGCTCGCCGGGGCGCTCGAGATGGTCCACACGTACTCGCTGATCCACGACGACCTGCCGGCGATGGACGACGACGACCTGCGCCGCGGCCAGCCGACCTGCCACAAGGCGTTCGGCGAGGACGTCGCGATCCTCGCCGGCGACGGCCTCTTCGCGGAGGCGCTGCGGCTCGTGATCGAGCGGCAGGCCGGCGAGCCGGCGAACGTGCTCGCGGCGGTGCGCGAGGTCACGGCGGCCGCCGGCGTCGGCGGGATGGTCGGCGGCCAGTTCCTCGACATCACCGCCCCCGACGACCTCGACGCCGCCGCGTTGCGGCGCCTCCACGAGCTGAAGACCGGCCGGCTGATCGCGGCCTCGGTGACCTCGGTCCTGCTGCTGTTCGGCGCCGGGGAACCTGCCACAATCCACTACGGTCGTTTTGCGGCGGAGCTCGGCGTCCTGTTCCAGATCGTCGACGACATACTCGACGTGACCGGGGACGACGCCGCCCTCGGCAAGCCGAGCGGGTCCGACGAGCGCCACGGCAAGCGCACCTACGTCAGCGTGTTCGGCATCGACCGCGCCCGCGAGCTGGCGCGTGAGTCCCACGCGGAGGCCGTGAGAGCGCTGGCGGAGGCGAACGGAAGCACCGGTCGGCTGGAGCAGATCGCGGACTACATCCTGACCCGCCAGACTTAGAGACCTTCGATGCCCTCCGATCCCACGACCAGGCTGCTCGACAGCATCGACGGTCCCGGCGACCTGACCGGACTCGACGACGCGCAGCTCCAGCAGGTCGCCCAGGAGGTCCGCGAGCTGATCATCGACACGATCGGCGAGATCGGCGGCCACTTCGGCGCCAACCTCGGCGCCTGTGAGATCGCGGTCGCCACGCACAGCCTGCTCGACTCGCCGCGCGACAAGATCCTCTGGGACGTAGGGCACCAGGCCTACCCGCACAAGATCCTCACCGGCCGCCGCGAGGCGCTGCACACGATCCGCACCTACGGCGGCCTCGCGCCGTTCTGCTCGATCGCCGAGTCCGAGCACGACGTCATGGGCGCCGGCCACGCGTCGACCTCGGTCAGCTACGCCGTCGGGCTCAAGGAGGCGATGCGCAGCGGCGTCGGCGAGGACGGCAAGGTCGTCGCGGTGATCGGCGACGGCGCCCTGACGGGCGGCGTGTCCTTCGAGGCGCTCCATCACGCGGGCGGGCTCGGGCTGCCAATCGTGATCGTCGTCAACGACAACGGCATGTCGATCGCCCCGAACGTCGGGGCGCTGTCGCGCTACTTCCATCGCATCCGCATGAACCCCCGCCTGCACAAGGCGCGCGAGGACGTCGAGACGAGCCTGACCAAGCTGCCGGCGGGCATCGGCGAACGGATCGAGCGCCTCGGCCCGATCGTCAAGGAGTCGCTGAAGGCCTACTGGGCGCCCGGGTTGTTCTGGGAGGAGCTCGACATCGCCTACATCGGCGTGATCGACGGCCACGACGTCGGCGCGCTGCGCGAGGCGATCGGCGAGGCGCTCGAGGCCGAGCGCCCGGTCGTCGTCCACTGCGCGACGGTCAAGGGCAAGGGCTTCGCCCCAGCCGAGGACGGCGGCCTCGAGGGCATGGAAAGGTGGCATGCCGCCAAGCCGGCCTCGATCGTCAACGGCGCTCCGGCGCCGAAGCCGGTGGCCGCGTCGCCGGGCAACGGGACGCCGAAGCCGCCGCAGTACACGAAGGTCTTCGGCGACGCGCTGGTCGCCGAGGCGCGCCGCGACGGCCGCGTCGTCGGCATCACGGCGGCGATGAACACCGGCACCGGCCTCGACGTGCTCCAGCGCGAGCTGCCGGACCGCTACTACGACGTCGGCATCGCCGAGCAGCACGCCGTCCTGTTCGCGGCGGGGCTCGCGCTCCAGGGCGGCAAGCCGGTCGCCGCGATCTACTCGACCTTCCTCCAGCGCGGCTTCGACCAGATCGTCCACGACGTCTGTCTCCAGGAGCTCGACGTCGTCTTCGCGATGGATCGCGCCGGGCTCGTCGGCGACGACGGGCCGACCCACCACGGCGCCTTCGACGTCTCCTACATGCGCTGCCTGCCGAACATGACGCTGATGGCGCCGCGCGACGAGGCGCAGCTCGTCCACATGCTGCACACCGCGATCGCCCACGGCGGTCCGGTCGGCCTGCGCTACCCGCGCGGCGAGGCCGAGGGCGTGGCACTGCCCGCGCGACCGCAGGCGATCGAGATCGGCCGCGGCGAGCTGCTGCGCGAGGGCGAGCGCGTCGCCCTGCTCGGCTACGGCTACGGCGTGCCGGTCGCGCTCGGCGCCGCGGACCTGCTCGCCGCCGAGCACGGGGTGGAGCCGACGGTCGCCGACGCGCGCTTCGCCAAGCCGCTCGACGTCGAGCTGATCGAGCGCCTCGCCGCCGAGCACGACGTGCTCGTCACCGTCGAGGAGAACGTGCTCGCGGGCGGCTTCGGCGCCGGCGTGCTCGAGCACCTCGCCGACCACGACTTGCTCGGCGACGTGCGCGTCCTGCGCTTCGGGCTCCCCGACCGCTACGTAACGCATGGCAAGCCGGCCCTGCTGCGCGAGGAGGTCGGCCTGACCCCGGCGGCGGTGGCGGAGAAGGTCGCCGCGGCGGTGCTCGACCCCCGCGGCGCGCTCGCCTAGCAAGCGCCTTCTGCCACTTTCGCGTAGGGTTTTCCGCCTTGGCCGCCTCCTGGGGAGGAGCGAGCTTCGAGGCGCCCGTCCGGTTCGCCGGGCGGGCGCTCTTTCGTTCCAGAGCGTGCCGGCGCTTCGCTCGATCCGGCGACTTCCTCGCCGCAGAAAAGAAACGACCCGCCTATTGGCGGGCCGCTTCCGAGGGAGGAGTGATGCGTATGTGGATCTGGAACGGGAAGGGATTCGACGCTCGGCGCCCGCGGGGGCTGCTCGATCGCGTCTGCAAGGAGCAGAGTACGCACCGCTGCGGCGTTGTCTGTGAGGCTCATCACACAAACGTCCGTTCGGTCGGTGCGCCCGAGCGAGCGAGCAGGGGAATACGCTGCGGCGGTGCCGAAGCGCAGGCTTGACACGCTGCTCGCCGAGCGCGGGCTGTACGAGTCGCGCTCGCGGGCGGCCGCGGCCGTGATGGCCGGCGAGGTCGCGATCGGCAGCGATGGCCGGCGCGCCGAGAAGCCAGGGCAGATGGTTCCCGAGGACGCCGAGCTCGTGGTCGAGGAGCGGCCGCGGTTCGTCTCGCGCGGCGGCGTCAAGCTGGCGAACGCCCTCGACGCGTTCGGCGTCGATCCGGCCGGCCGGCGCTGCATGGACGTCGGCGCGTCGACCGGCGGGTTCACCGACTGCCTGCTCCAGCGCGGGGCGGCGGCGGTGATCGCACTCGACGTGGCCTACGGCGAGCTGAACTGGAGGCTGCGCAACGACGCCCGCGTGACCGTCGTCGAGCGGGTCAACGCCCGCGCGCTGGACCCCGCCGTGCTGCCCTTCCGTCCCGAGCTGGTCGCCGTCGACGTGTCGTTCATCTCGCTGCGCAAGGTGCTCGGCGCCGTGCTCGCGGCCGCGGCCGATCGCTTCGACTGCCTGGCGATGGTCAAGCCGCAGTTCGAGGTCGGCCGCGAGCGCGTCGGCAGCGGGGGAGTGGTGCGCGAGCCCGCCGACCGGCGCGCCGCGCTCGTAGCCGTCGGCGAGCTCGCGCGCCAGGAGCTGGGCGCCGCGGTGCTCGGCTACGCGTCGTCGGGGCTGCCCGGACCGGCCGGCAACCGGGAGACCTTCGTCTGGCTGGCGGAGGCCGGAAGGGGCGGTGCGGTAGAGGATCTGGACGCGGCGGCGAGAACGGTGGAGCGGTGAGCGCGCCCGCGTCGATAACCGTCTTCACGCGTCGCGTTCCCGGCTCCGACATTCGGCTGGGACTACGCCGTCTGGCAGAGCTGGCGAGCGAGGCCGGCATCGCGCTGCGGGTGCCGCCGGACGAGGTCGAGAAGCACGGGCTCGAGCCGCTGCCCGGGGTCGAGCTCGGCGCCGATCCCGACGGACCGACCGACCTCGCCGTCGCGCTCGGCGGCGACGGCACGATCCTCGCGACGATGCGCCGCTACGCCGGCCGCGACGTGCCGGTGTTCGCGATCAACTTCGGCGCGATCGGCTTCCTCTCGACGGTCGAGCGCGACGATCTGGACGCGGCGATCGGCCGGGCGCTGCGCGGCGACTTCGAGGTGCTCCCGCTGCCGGCGCTCGAGATCGCGAACTCGTCGGGCAGCTGGCTCGCCGTCAACGACGTCTCCTTCCACCGGCGCCCCGACCTGCGCGTCGCCGCGCTCGGCTACTCGGTGCTCGGCGTCCAGGTCGGCGAGGTCCGCTGCGACGGGCTGGTGATCGCCACTCCGGCCGGCTCGACCGGCTACAACCTCGCCAACGGCGGGCCGGTGATGGCCTGGGGGGTCGAGGGCTACGTCGTGTCCTTCATCGCGCCGCACACCCTCTCCGCGAGGGCGCTGGTCGTCGCGCCCGACGATGTGCTCCAGGTGGCCAACAAGTCGCCGGAGGACCCGGTCGACGTGACGACCGACGGGCGGACGATCTGCACCCTCGGCCCGCTCGAGCAGATCGACGTGCGCTTCCGTCGCGACACGGCGCAGCTCGCCCAGCTCGCGGGAGCGAGCTTCTATCACCGTCTCCGCGACAAGTTCGGGCGCTTGACTAGATAACGGCACGAGTCTCCGTCCGGATCTGGCGGTACACCAAGAGGGTGCTGCTGGAGCTGAGGATCGAGAACCTGCTGCTGATCGAGCGGGCGGAGCTGCGCCCGGGCGCAGGGCTGAACGCGATCACCGGGGAGACTGGCGCGGGCAAGACGGTGCTCGCTCACGCCTTCGACCTGCTGCTCGGCGGCAAGCCGCGCCCAGGGATCGTCCGGCCCGGCGCCGGCGAGGCCTACGTCGAGGGAGTGTTCGAGCTTCCCGACGGGCTGCTCGGGGGCGACGAGCTCGCCGACCTGCGTGAGCGTCTCGAGCCCGGCGAGCCCGGCGAGATCACGCTCGCGCGCCGGGTCAGCGCCGAGGGGCGCACGCGCGCGTACGTTCAGGGAAGGTCGGCGACGGCCGCCGACCTGCGCGAGCTCGGTGGCCGGCTGGTCTCGTTCTTCGGCCAGCACGAGCACCGGCGCCTAACCGTCGCGGCCGCCCAGCTCGACCTGCTCGACGGTTTCTGCGGGTCCGAGCACCTCGCGCTGCGCGCCGCGGTGGGCGAGGCCCACGGGCGCGTGCGGCGGCTGGGCGCGGAGCTCGACGCGCTGCTCGACCGCGCCGGCACGCGCGACCGGGACCTCGACCTGCTGCGCTTCGAGATGCGGGAGATCGAGGAGGTCGGCCCGAGCGTCGAGGAGGCGGCGGCGCTGGCCGCCGAGCGGAGCCGGCTGCGCGAGGTCGACGGCCTGCGGGCCGCGGCCGCCGGCGGCGCCGAGGCGATCGCGCCGGTCGACGGCGACGGCGGCGCCGCGGCGCTGCTCGCGGCGGCCGAGCGCCTCGCCGACGCGGTCGACGGCGCTGATCCCGAGCTCGACGCCCTGGCAGGGCGGCTGCGTGCATTGCGGCTCGAGGCCGAGGACCTCGGTGGCGATCTGCGCCGCTACCTCGACGGCGTCGATGCCGATCCCGGCCGCCTCGAGCAGGTCGAGTCCCGCCTCTCCGACTACGACCGGCTGAAGCGCAAGCACGGCGGGACGGTGGAGGCGGTCCTCGCGCACGCCGAGCGCTGCGCCGGCGAGTGCGAGCGGCTCGAGAACGCGGAGGTCGCCGTCGAGCGCACCCAGGCCGAGCTCGCCACGGCGGAGCGCGAGCGCGCCGAGCTCGCGGCCAAGCTGACCACGGGCCGCCGCGAGGCGGCGCCGCGGCTGGCGCGCGGCGTCGTCGAGGAGCTAGGCGCACTCGCGATGGACGGCGCGTCGTTCGAGGTCGTGCTCGAGCCGCGCGACGAGATCGCGGCCACCGGCGCCGAGCGCGTCGAGCTGATGCTCGCGCCGAACCCCGGCGTCCCCGCCGCTCCGGTGCGCGAGAGCGCCTCCGGAGGCGAGCTGTCGCGCGTGATGCTGGCGCTGATGGCGGTCGCCGGCGTCGGGGGCTCTCCGACGCTCGTGTTCGACGAGGTCGACTCGGGCGTGGGCGGCCAGACCGCGCGGGCGGTCGGCGAGCGCCTGCGCGCGCTCGGACAGGGCCGGCAGGTGCTGTGCATCACGCACCTCCCACAGATCGCGGCGATGGCCGACCGCCACTTCCGGATCGAGAAGTCAGCCGGCGGCGAGGTCGCGCGCACGAGCGTCGAGCGCCTCGAGGACGCGGCGGTGGTCGAGGAGCTCTGCAGGATGCTCGGCGCCGACGCCGCGGACGCCGGCGCGCGCCGGCACGCCAAAGAGCTGCTCGCCGCGTGAGCGTCTTCGGCGCCCGCTACATTCTTGGAGTGCAGTCGTTCGCCGGTCGCTCGCCCTCCACACACGCTGAGCAGGCCGCCGACCCCGGAGAAGCCCGTGGCTAACGCCTCGCGCACCCGCTTCATCTTCGTCACCGGGGGCGTCGTCTCGTCGCTCGGCAAGGGCATCGCGGCGGCTTCGATCGGGCAGCTGCTGGTGGCCCGCGGGCTGTCGGTGTCGCTGCAGAAGTTCGACCCCTACATCAACGTCGACCCGGGCACGATGAGCCCGTTCCAGCACGGCGAGGTGTTCGTCACCGAGGACGGCGCGGAGACCGACCTCGACCTCGGGCACTACGAGCGCTTCACGGACGTCAACACGACGCGCAGCTCGAACGTCACGACGGGCGCCGTCTACGACGCGGTGATCCGCCGCGAGCGCCGCGGCGACTACCTCGGCGGCACCGTCCAGGTGATCCCCCACATCACCGACGAGATCAAGAGCCGCATCCGCCGTGTCGCCGACATCGAGGACGTCGACATCGTCATCACCGAGATCGGCGGCACCGTCGGCGACATCGAGTCGCTGCCGTTCCTCGAGGCGCTGCGCCAGTTCCAGGTCGACGAGGGCCGCGACCGCTGCATGTTCCTGCACCTCACGCTGGTCCCGTTCCTCGGACACGCCGGCGAGCTGAAGACCAAGCCGACCCAGCACTCCGTGCAGGAGCTGCGGCGGATCGGCATCCAGCCCGACATGGTGATGTGCCGTTCCGAGGAGCCGCTCTCGCGCGACATCCGCGAGAAGATCGCGCTGTTCGTCAACCTCCACGTCGACTCGGTCGTCTCGGCGCGCGACGTCGACTCGATCTACAAGGTGCCGCTCTACTTCCGCGCCGAGGGCGTCGACGACCAGATCCTCGACCACTTCGGGATCGAGACGGAGTCGCCCGACCTCTCCGGGTGGGAGTCGCTGGTCAAGCGCTACGACGAGCTGACCGACGTCGTGAAGATCGGGCTGGTCGGCAAGTACACGAAGCTCGAGGACGCCTACCTGTCGGTGATCGAGGCGCTTGGCCACGGCGGCGCTCACCACGGCGGCAAGGTCGAGATGTGCTGGATCGACTCGGAGAAGCTGACCGACGACGAGGAGCTCGCCCAGCTCGAGGAGTGCGACGGCATTCTGATCCCCGGGGGCTTCGGCGTCCGCGGGATCGAGGGCAAGATCCGCGCCGCGCGTCACGCGCGCGAGAACGGAGTGCCCTATCTCGGCATCTGCCTCGGCATGCAAATAGCTGTCGCCGACTTCGCGCGCCACGTGGTCGGGATGGACGGCGCCAACTCGACGGAGTTCGATCCAGAGACTCCGTTCCCGGTCGTCGACCTGCTGCCCGAGCAGAAGGAGGTCCGCGACATGGGCGGCACGATGCGGCTCGGCGCCGACCCGGTGAAGCTCCACGAGGGGACCCGTGCCCGCGAGATCTACGGCGAGGCCGTGATCTACGAGCGTCACCGCCACCGCTACGAGGTCAACAACCACCTCCGCCGGCGGCTCGAGGCCGAGGGCCTGGTGTGCTCGGGCACGTCTCCCGACGATCGGCTCGTCGAGCTCGTCGAGCTCCCGGACCACCCCTTCTTCGTCGCCTCGCAGTTCCATCCGGAGTTCAAGTCGCGTCCGCTGCGCCCCCAGCCGCTGTTTCGCGAGTTCGTCGGCGCCGCGCTCGAGCGTGCGCGCGCCAAGGCCGCCGACGCCGGCGACGACGACGAGATCCGGGCCTCCGCCGCGCGCGCGGACTCCGAGTCTCGGGTTTGACCGCCGGTCCGGCGCAGGCCACCGCGCAGGAGCGCGAGCGCCTCGCGGCGGACTTCGTCCGGCTCTGCGAGATCGAGAGCCCGTCGCGGAGGGAGCGCGCCGTCGCCGACGCGGTGGCGGCCGAGCTGCGGGCCTGCGGCCTCGACGTCGATGAGGACGACAGCCGCGAAGCCACCGGCTCGGACGCCGACAACCTGCTCGCCCGCATCCCCGGGCCGCCCGCCGCGCCCACGATCCTGCTCTGTGCCCACCTCGACACCGTGCCGCTGGCCGCCCCGGTGGAGGTCGTCCGCGAAGCGGGCCGCTTCGAGAACCGCAACGAGGGCGTCCTCGGCGCGGACAACAAGGCCGCCGTTGCGGTGCTGCTGGCCGTCGCGCGACGCTTCGCGCGCGGCGGCGCGGGCGTCGGGCTCGAGCTGCTGTTCACCACCTGCGAGGAGATCGCGCTGCTCGGCGCCAAGGAGCACCGCCACGAGCTGCGCGCTGACTACGGCTTCGTCTTCGATCACGCCACGCCGATCGGCGAGCTGATGGTCGCCGCGCCGAGCTACTACCGCATCGAGGCCGACGTCCACGGCGCCGCCGCCCATGCCGGCATCCGCCCCGAGGCAGGCCACAACGCCATCGCCGCGGCCGCGAAGGCGATCGCCGCGATGCGGCTCGGGCGCCTCGACGAGCAGACCACCGCGAACGTCGGCACGATCGAGGGAGGAACCGCCACCAACGTCGTCGCGGAGCGGTGCCGGGTCACGCTCGAGGCGCGGAGCCTCGACGAGAGCGCGGCGGCGCGGCTGGTCGGCGAGATGGTCGACGCCCTGACCGAGGCGGCGAGCGACTGCGGGTGCGACCTCGAGACGACCGTCGAGCAGCAGTTCAGGGCCTACCGGATGGCGAGGACGGCGGCGCCCGTGCAGGTGGCCGCGGCGGCATTGGAGCGGTTGGGGATCGAGCCGAGCTACGTCGCGAGCGGGGGTGGGAGCGACGCGAACGTGTTCGTCGCCGCGGGGTTGGAGGTGCTGAACGTCGCGAACGGGACCGAGCGCAACCACGAGCCGGGGGAGTCGGTGACGGTCGAGGCGTTGGAGCTCGGTCTGGACGTGGCTTTGGGAATTGTGAGGGGTGCTGGTGGCTCGGACTAGGGCTCTGCGTTGGTGGGGGCGAGCGGGACGAGATGCATGGCCAACGGAGCTCGTTCCTACGCTCCTCTGACCATCATCTCGCCTCGCTCGCGCGGGGACGGGCTGTTGACGGCTGGGACCGGGCGTGGTTGGCAATCGCATTGCGGATGCCAGGACCGAGGGGGGTGGTTGGCGAATGAGGGGTCGTGGCGACGGTGGTGCGACCTGTGGAGGGCGGGCCCTTCGAGCACTTGGTGCTGGACTTCCTCGCGTATCTGGAGTTCGAGCGTGGGTTGTCGCGGAATACGCTGGAGGCGTATCGGTCGGACCTGCTGCAGTACGGGCGCTTCTTGGAGGCGCGGAGGGCGGGGGCGCTGACCGCGGCCTCGGTCGACGTGGCGGACTTCCTGGCGAGCTTGGACGGCCTCGAGGGGAGGTCGGCGTCGCCGGCGACGGTGCACCGGAAGTCGGCTTGCCTGCGGTCGTTCTACCGTCATCTGAGGCGGGAGGAGCTGGTCGATCGGGATCCGGCGGCGGACCTGGCGACGCCGCGGCGGAGCCGGCGGTTGCCTGAGGTCCTGTCGCGGGGGGAGGTGGCGCTGCTGCTCGAGCAGCCGAAGGGGACGGAGCCGATCGACCTGCGCGATCGGGCGTTGCTGGAGCTGATGTACGCGTGCGGCCTGAGGGCGTCCGAGGCGATTGGGCTCGAAGTCACCGATCTGGACCTCGACGAGCTGGTCCTGCGGGCGCGGGGCAAGGGGTCCAAGCAGCGGCTGGTCCCGATCGGGAGGACGGCCGCCGAGGCGGTCCGGCGCTATCTGGAGCGAGGACGGTCGTCGCTGGTCGGGACGGCCGTGGAGCCGCATCTGTTCGTCAACTTCCGGGGCAGCGGCCTGACGCGGCAGGGGCTCTACAAGATCGTCGGGCGGCACGCCGCGTCCGCCGGGCTCGCGGATCGGATCAGCCCGCACACGCTGCGCCATACCTTCGCGACCCACCTGCTCGCCGGTGGCTGCGATCTACGCTCGGTGCAGGAGATGCTCGGCCACGCCGACGTCGCGACGACCCAGCTCTACACGCACCTCTCGAGCGAGCGGCTGAAGGACGTGTACTTCAGCGCTCATCCGCGCGCCACCGCCTGATAGAAGGCGGGGGATGCCCGAGCTCCCCGAGGTCGAGACGATCCGGCGTCAGCTCGAGCCGCATCTGAGCGGACGGCGGATCGAGCGGGTCGAGGTGATCGACGCGCGCTGGTGCGAGCCGGCCGCCCCCGCGGAGCTGTCCGACGCGATCGCGGGACGACGGGTCGAGCAGGTCGATCGGCGCGGGAAGTACTTCGACGTCGCGCTCGAGGGCGAGGTGCACCTCGTGATGCACCTGCGCATGACTGGGAACCTGCTGCTCGTCCCGCCAGGCGACGACGAGCAGCGGCCCTACGTGCGCGTGCGGCTCGAGCTCGACGACGGGTCGCTGCTGCTGTTCGCGGACCCGCGCCGGTTCGGCACCGGCCTCGTGCTGCTCGGCGACGCGGCGCGCGACGCCTACTTCGCGGAGCGCCTGGGCGTCGAGCCCCTCGGCCCGGACTTCACCGCGGAGGCGCTGCGCGCCCTGGCACGCGATCGCCGCTCGCCCGTCAAGGCGTTCCTGCTGGCCCAGGAGCGGATCGCCGGCGTGGGGAACATCTACGCGGACGAGGCGCTGTTCCGCGCGCGGATCCATCCCCTGCGGCCGGTGGGCACGTTGCGCCGGGGACAGATCGAGGCGCTGCGCGCAGGCGTCGTGGAATCGCTGGAGGCGGGAATCGACGCGCGCGGCGCCTCGATCGACGACTTTCGCCATACCGACGGCGCGCGCGGCAGCTTCCAGGACCGGTTCCTGGTCCACCGGCGGGAGGGCGAGCCGTGCGCGCGCTGCGGGGCGGCGATCGTCAAGCTGCGCGCGGCCGGGCGCGGCACCTACGTCTGCCCCCGCTGCCAGCGGCCGCCGAGGGCGTGACGCATGTCCGTCCGGGTGTGGGCGGACGATGGAGGCGATGGGCGCGAGCTTCAAGACCGAGGCGGTGGTGCTCCGCTCGATCCGCTACGCGGAGGCCGACCGCGTGATTCATCTCTACAGCGCCGATCGCGGCCGCGTCGGCGCGGTAGCGAAGGGAGTCCGTCGCACGCGGTCGCGGATGGGTGGCCGGCTCGAGCCGCTGTCGCGCGTGCGCCTGGTGCTGCACGAGGGCAGGGGGGACCTCTGCACCGTCACCTCGGTCGACACGGTCGACGCGCACTCCGGCCTGCGCGAGCGGCGGGCGACGCTCGAGCGCGCCTCGCAGGCCTGTGAGGCGGTCCTGCGCCTGCTCGACTCCGCCGAGCCGAACGTGGCCGCCTATCACCTGCTCTGCAACCAGCTTGCGCTGCTGAACGCCGATCCGGCGATGGCCACGCGCGGTCAGTCGCTGGCATTCCGCATCAAGCTGCTGCTCGCCGCCGGCTTCGCGCCGGAGCTGGCGTCCTGCACGTCCTGCGGCGAGGCCGAGCACCTCGCCGGGTTCTCGCCCTCGGCGGGGGGTGTCGTCTGCTCGGGCTGCGAGGCCGGCTCGTTCCCGCTCGGCCCGGATGCCCACCGCTTTCTCGTCGAGGCGCTCGGTCGCCCGCTGGCCGAGGCGCCCGAGGCGCCCGAGGCGGCGCTCGGCCAAGCCGACCGCGCGATCGCCGAGACGCTCGAGCACCACGCTCACGTGAGGCTCCGCCGGGTCGCGTAGACGCGCCGGCTAGGTGTTCCAGGTCGCGATCACCTGGCGCTCGTGCTCCCAGCCGAGCACGCTGATCGTCGCGACCGAGAGGGCGAGCAGCGCGGCGCCCTCGGGCGGCAGCTCGATCCAGAGCGCGGCGAGCACGCGCAGCAGGTGTCCGTGGGCGAAGATCGCGACGTCGCCGTCCGCCGTACGTAGCTCAGCCAGCAGAGCGTCGAGACGGGCAGCGACGTCCGCGGGCGACTCGGCGCCCGGAGTCTCGTGTGTCCAGACCGTCCAACCCGGGGTCCGCTCGCGCATCTGAGCGGTCGTAAGGCCCTCCGCCTCGCCGTAATCGAACTCCATCAGCTCCGCCCGTCGCTCGGCCCGCTCGCCGAGGCCCGCCAACTCGCACGTCTCGACCGCGCGCGAGAGCGGGCTGACGAGAACGCGCTGGAAGTCGCGGCCGGCGAGGCGCGATCGCAGCGCGACGGCCTGACGGCGTCCGTTCTCGGTCAGTGGGACGTCGGTGCGACCGGTGTGACGGCGCTCACGGCTCCACTCCGTCTCACCGTGCCGAACGAGGACGATCTGACGGGCGCGCATTCGCGGCAGTCTTGCGCACCCGAGCGGCCGGGGCGACGTAGGGGGCGGGCGCGATGCTCGTCCCGGCGGCCTTCGGCGAGCCGTCCTTGACGACGCTCGTGTAGTCGGCGCGAACGTTCACGATGTGGCGCTCCATCGCTTTGGCGGCGCGCTTGGGATGCCGGCGCTCGATCGACAGGCAGATGCGCTCGACGTCCGTCAGGGACGCGGACCGGAAGCTCGCGTTCGGCGCGATGACGGTCCGCGTCAGCAGGGCGAGCTCCCCGAGCCGGTCCAAGGTGCCCTTGAGGACCGGGCTGGCGCATGCCTCGGCGACCAGGACATGGAACTTGGTGTCAGCGAAATTGAAGCCGTCGGCATCGTCCAGGCGCTCACGCATCAGGTTCACTGTTCGGACCATTTCGGCAAGTTGCTCGTCAGAGCGGTGCACCGCCGCCCGCTCGGCCGCCAACGGCTCGAGCCGGACCCGGATGTCGTACACGCCGATGAGGTCGACGAAGGCGACGTAGGTCCCGGATCCGCGCCGTGACTCCAGCACGCCACCGCTGCGCAGCCGGCGGATTCCCTCACGCAGAGCCGGCCGTGACAGCTTCAGCTGCTGCGCGAGCTCACGCTCCGCTGGAAGTCGGTCCCCCGGGCCATACTCGCCTGCGACGATCAGCGCCCGAATCCCGCGCGCCGCGCGGTCTGCTGCGGTATCCACTCGCCGAGTCTAACGTGGCCTCACGCGCCCAGCCAGAAGTCACTGGAACGCTTGAAGTCACCGGCACCGGCGGCGGCGCCCGGAGGGATGGGCAGGCCGCCGCCGGCGAGCGAAGCTCTACGAGTCAACGCGGGCGGGCTCACGGGGAGGGTTCGGTCCGTGATACATGCCTACGCCGACCGCAGCCGGTGAGGGTTCGATCCGATGTCGGAACGGCGCCGACGGAGGGATCGGATCGAAGTTCGTGAAGCTGTCAAGGCCGGTCGGATGTGATTGGACTGACCACATTGGTCTTACCCATAATACAGCCGGCCCCGCCGAATGCAAGTCGTGCCGCGACTCCAGTAAGAACGTGTTCCGGCCGCGTCGGGCCCGGTTCGGCTACGGTAGCCGCGGCGGCATGGGGCCGCTGGCGCGTGGGTCGCATGCCAAGGCGGGCGGTCACGCGTGTCCAACGAGGAGCTGGCCGGCGCGTCCCTCCAAGGTCCCGCCGGGCTTCCAGGGCGAGGAGGCATCGATGGGATCGGACTGGGACCGCGTCTATACCCGTAGGCAGGCGCTTGGCGTCGGCGCCGCGGGAGTCGGGGCGTTCTACCTGGCCGCGTGTGGGGACGGCGGCTCGGGATCGAGCGGCGGGCGCGACGTGAACGCCGTCTTCGACTTCGAGTACGCGGGCAAGCCGGGAAGCATGAAGCGCTACTGGGAGGCGCTCAGGGACCGGCTCGAGGAGTCCGACATCGACGCGCGGCTCGCCGACCTGTCGTTCGTCAACTACGCGAACATGGAGGCGCGGTTGCAGAGCGCGCACGCCGCCCGCCGCGGCCCGACGATCGAGACCTGGTTCCCCAACTGGTTCATCTGGGAGTTCATCTCCCAGGACGCGCTCACGCCGGTCCAGGACCATGTCCGCGACGGCGCGACCGACGACTGGCTCTTCGCCCAGCAGATCGACGGCAAGTACTGGGGCATGCCCTTCTACGCCGAGCAGGCGCTGCTGATCGCGAACAAGCGTCACCTGGCCAAGGCCGGCGTCGAGATCGACGACCGGCTCGAGTCCTGGGACGCCTTCATGGAGGCCTGCGCGCGGATCAAGCGCAGCGGCGAGCTGCCGGTGATGGTCGGCGCCGCCGACGGCTACTCGTGCGACAAGTGGTCGCTCGCGTCGAGCATGGAGTACATGGAGTCGGTCAAGCAGCTCCCCTTGAACCTGCTCGGCGAGCTGCCGGTCGAGGAGCCGGTGGTCTCGGCTTGGATGGATTACTTCAACCAGCTCAGCCGCGACGGCTACGTCAACGACGACGTTGCGAAGATCACCGAGCAGCAGTCGCTCGATCGCTTCCTCGGAGGGGAGGGCGCGTTCGCGATGCTCTACCCGGGAATCATCTTCGACAAGGACCCTGAGGAGTTCCGCGTCGTCGGCTACTGGAACGGGCCCGGGAGGTACGCGGCGCCGATCGCCGTCTCCGGGAACCTGATGCTGATGACGAGCTACGGCGAGAACAAGGAGGCCGCCGGCAGGATCGCCGACTTCATGCAGGAGCCCGAGCAGCTCCAGCTCTTCAGCCGCATCACCGGTGAGCTGCCCTGCAACCGGACCTTCGATCCGAGCGAGCTCGGCGAGCTCGAGCGCACCGCGTGGAGGCTGATGACCGATCCGGGGCCGGGCAAGGTAGTCACCTGGCCGCGCGATCGCATGCCGACCGTCGGCGCGGACGTGATCTGGGAGCTCGGCCCGAAGGCGTTCACCGGCGAGAGCCCCGCCAAGCTGCGCGCCGCCTATCAGGACCGGCTCGACCGCTACCGTGAGCAGAACGGTGCTCAGATCGAGGAGTACAAGAAGTACGTGGACTCGATCGAGGGGTAGATGAGCGCCGCGTCGGCGGCGCTCCGGCGAGCACGAGGCTGGCCGTGGGTGCTCCCCGCGCTCGCGATCGTCGGCTTCGTGCTGGCCTTCCCGATCGCGAAGGTCGTCCAGTACAGCCTCACGGACCGGACGACCTTCCTCGACGGGAGCTTCGTCGGGCTGGAGAACTACTCCGACCTGCTCCACGACGAGCTCTTCTGGCGCGCGCTCGAGAACAACCTGATTCTGCTCCTGAGCGTGCCGCTGAGCATCGCGCTCGCGCTCGCGATCACGGCGATCGTCTATCGCGGGGTGCGCGGCGGCCGGGTGTACGAGCTGCTGATCTTCCTGCCGTTCCTGCCTGCGATCGCCTCGATCGCCGTCGTCTTCCTCTACCTGCTCAGCAACGGCGGGCCGCTCAACGAGCTGCTGAGAGGGGCGGGCCTCGACGGGCTGGCGCACGCCTGGCTGCGCGAGCCCGAGACCGCGATCTGGAGCGTGCTGGGGGTCGTGCTCTGGAAGCGGATCGGCTTCACGGTGCTGCTGTTCATGGCGCGCATGGCGAGCATCGACCGCACGCTCTTCGACGCGGCCGCCGTCGACGGGGCGAGCTGGGCCCGGACGTACTGGCAGGTGGCCGTGCCGCAGATGCGCGGGATCATCGGCCTGGCGGCGGTGTTCGGCTACATCGAGGCGTTCTCGTGGACGTTCGCCTACGTCGCGATCCTCACCCAGGGCGGCCCGGACCGCAGCACCTACACGCTCGAGTACCTGCTCTACAAGCTGCAGTTCGACCAGCGGCTGGTCGGCCTGGCGTCGGCGGTCGCGGTGATGCTGCTGATCGCGGCGCTCGCGGTCGCGGCCTACCGGATCCATCGCGCGCGGCGGGAGGCCTTCGCGTGAGCGTCCCGCGCCGGCGCTCGTCGGCCCGGCGGCTCGCGGCGAGCGCCGGCGAGCACGGGTTCCTGATCGCCGTCGCCTTCGTTTCGGTGTTTCCGCTCTACGTGATGCTCGTCGCCTCGTTCCAGCGCGCCACCAGCTTCAGCGGCGCGGCCCTGCTGCCGACGCTCGATCCGACCTTCGAGAACTACACGCGGGTCTGGAACGAGCTCGGATTCGATCGGATGTTCGTCAACAGCCTCGTCCTCAGCCTGTCGTCGGCGGCGATCGCCACGCTGCTCGCCGCGGGGGCGGCCTACGGCTTCACGCGCTTTCGCTTCGCGGGGCGCGGCGTGCTGCTGGTCGGGATCGTCGGGACGATGGCGATTCCGCCGATCGTCGTGATCGTGCCGCTCTTCGTGGTGATGAGCGACCTCAGGCTGGTCAACGAGCTGAGCTCGGCGATCCTCGTCGAGGTCGGCCTGAACGTCCCGTTCGCGACCTTCCTGCTGTTCACCTACATGAAGGACCTGCCGGCCGAGCTGTTCGAGTCCGCCGAGGTCGACGGCGCGTCACGCTGGCGGCAGTTCGTCGAGATCGCGTTGCCGGTCTCGCTGCCCGCACTGGCGACGACGATGATCGTCTGCGCGATGTACGCCTGGAACGAGCTGCTGATCCCGCTCGTCTTCTGGCAGACGGAGCAGCTGACGACCCTGATGGTGGGGCTCGCGATCCTCGGGCCGGGTCGCAGCGGCGCCCAGGACGTTCCGCTGCTGATGGCCGGAGTGACGATCTCGGTCGCCCCGCTGGTGCTCGCCTTCCTGATCGGCAGGCGGGCGCTGGTGCGCGGGCTCGTCGAGGGCGGGGAGCGGTAGGGCCTTGGCGTCGGTGCAGCTGAGAGACGCGCGCAAGGTCTACCCGAACGGCGTCGAGGCGCTGCGCGGCGTCGACCTCGAGGTCGAGGACGGCGAGCTGATGGTCCTGGTCGGGTCGTCGGGCTGCGGCAAGACGACCGCCCTGCGCGTCGTCGCGGGCCTCGAGCGGCTCAGCTCCGGCGCCATCTGCATCGGCGGCGACGACGTCGGCTCGATCCCGGCCGCCGAGCGCGACGTCGCAATGGTGTTCCAGAGCTACGGCCTCTATCCGCACATGAGCGTCGCCCGCAACGTCGCATTCGGCCTGCGCGCGCGGGGCGTGCCGCGCGACGAGCAGCGCGTGCGGGTCGAGCGGATCGCGAAGGCGCTCGACATCGAGTCGCTGCTCGATCGCAAGCCGCGCGAGCTGTCCGGCGGTCAGCGCCAGCGCGTCGCGATGGGCCGGGCGATCGTCCGCGATCCGCGTGTCTTCCTGATGGACGAGCCGCTGTCCAACCTCGACGCGCGCCTGCGCGTGCAGATGCGCGGGGAGATCGTCCGGATCCAGCAGGAGCTGGGAACGACGACGATCTACGTGACCCACGACCAGGTCGAGGCGATGACGATGGGCCAGCGGGTCGCCGTCATGGACGGCGGCAAGCTGCGCCAGGTCGCGGCCCCGGAGCGCCTCTACGAGGCGCCGGCCAACGTGTTCGTCGCTCGCTTCATGGGCAGCCCGCCGATCAACCTGCTGCTCGGCCGCATCGACTCGGTCGACGGCCGGCTCGCCTGCCGCCTGGGAGGCGCCACGCTCGCGATCCCGGACGAGCTGGCCGCCGCGCGGCCGCGACTGCGCGAGTACGCCGGACGCGACGTGATCGTCGGCGTGCGGCCGGACGCGTTCGCGATCGCGCCGCCGGGCGAGGAGCACGGGCTGCCGGGCCAGGTCTATCTCGCCGAGATGCTCGGCTCCGAGTCCCTCGTCCACGTCGAGGTCGAGGCGCAGGCCCCGGCGGGCACGGACGGAGGTGGCCAGCTGCCGGCCTGGGACGCGGCCGGCGACGGCCGCGGACGGCTGAGCGGCCGCTTCCCGGGCGGGTTGCGAAGCGCGTCCGGCGACAGCGTCGCGGTCGCCGTCGACCCCGCGCGGCTCGAGCTCTTCGACCGCGAGACCGGCGACGCGCTCGATCGCGTGACGATCCCGGCAGCCGCCGGCGAGCGCCCCTAAGCTCGGCGCGTGCACCGCATCGGCCTGCTGGCGCCGTTCCACGAGCTTCCCGGGGAGCTCGCCGACGTGGTCGCCGAGGCGCACGAGCCGGCCGCGCAGTGGCAGGTCGTCACGGCCGCCGAGGACAGCCACGACATTCCGGCCCTGTTGGCGACCGGCAGCGACGCGGCGCTCCGCGCCGGCGTCGAGCGGATGCTGCGCTGGCGACCCGACGTGGTCGTCTGGGCGTGCACGAGCGGCTCGTTCGTGCGCGGGCGCTCCGGGGCGCTCGAGCAGGCGGCGCGGATCGAGCGGGTCGCCGGCGTGCCGGCGACCAGCACGTCGCTCGCGTTCGCCGAGGCGCTCGCGGCCCTCGAGATCGAGCGGGTGACGCTGATCGCTCCCTACCCCGAGCCGGCCACCGTGGCCTTCAAGGACTTCCTCGGCGAGTGGGGCGTCGAAGTCGAGCGGTCGATCCACCTGGACTGCGCCTCGGGCACGATCTCCGAGCTGCTGACCGCGGCGGACCTGGACGACGCCCTGCGGGCCGTGGGCGAAGACGCGCCGATCGTGATCCCCGACACGGCGGTGTGGGGCTTCGAGCTCTACCGCGAGCTGGCGCCGCGGCTGTCCGTCCCGCTGCTGGTCGCCAACCAGGTGACGTTGTGGCGAGCCTTCGACCTCGCGGGCATGTCGACGGATCTCGAACGCTTCGGCGCGCTGCGCGACCGCGCCGCGCCCGGTATCACTCGTGGCGGCGTCAACTAGGAGGAGACAGCGATGACGGGCACCGTCGAGACGATCGGGCAGCTCATCGGGGGCGAGAGCGTCGGCTCCGGCGGCTCCGCCTCGATCACGGTCTGGAACCCGAGCCTCGGGGAGCCGATCGCCGAGGTCCCGGACGGCACGCGGGCGGACGTCGACCGCGCCGTGAAGTCCGCGCGCGCCGCTCTGCGCGAGTGGTGGGCGCTGGCGCCGTACGAGCGCGAGCGCGCTCTGCACCGGATCGGCGACCTGATCCTCGAGCGCAAGGAGAGCCTCGTTCGGCTCGAGAGCGCCGACACCGGCAAGACGCTCGCCGCCACGGTCGACGACGTCGACTTCGCGGCCGAGATCTTCCACTTCTCCTCAGCTCATGCGGCGCGCGCGCACGGCGAGCAGATCCCGCTCTCCGAGCGCGGAACGCTCTGCTACACGCTGCTCGAGCCGATCGGCGTGGTGGGTGCGATCACGTCGTGGAACTCCGCCTTGGTGATCGCGGCGGCGACGCTGGGGCCGGCGCTCGCGGCCGGCTGCGCGGTCGTCGTCAAGCCCGACCAGCAGGCCCCGCTGGCGACGCTCGAGCTCGCGCGGATCGCGATCGAGGCGGGAGCCCCGGCCGGATGCGTCAACGTCGTCACGGGCGGCGACGAGACCGGCGCCGCTCTCGCCGAGCACCCCGGGATCGACAAGCTGACCTTCGCCGGGTCGGTCGAGACCAGCCGGTCGGTGCTGCGCGCGCTCGCCGAGAACGGCACGCCGAGCGGGATCGACGCCGGCGGCAAGAGCCCGAACGTCGTCTTCGCCGACGTCGACCTCGACACCTCGCTCGACCCGATCCTGCGCGGAGCGCTCACCAACGGCGGCCAGGAGTGCTGCACCGGCGCGCGAGTCCTGGTCGAGCAGGCGATCCTCGACGAGTTCGCCGAGCGTGCGGCGGAGCGGATCCGCCACATGCGCGTCGGCGACGCGGCTGATCCAGCGACGGAGATCGGGCCGATGGTCAGCGCTCTGCATCGCGACCGCGTCGCCGGCTTCGTCGAGCGGGCAGTCGGCGAGGGCGCGCGCATCGCCGCGCAGGCCGACTGCCCCGCGCGCGGCTTCTTTTTTCCGCCGACGCTGCTCGACGGCGTCACCGAGACAATGGAGGTCTGGCGCGAGGAGGTCTTCGGGCCCGTCCTGGCGATCCGCGCCTTCGACGGAGACGACGACGCGCTCGAGCAGGCGAACGCGTCGCGCTACGGGCTCGCGGCGGGCGTCTGGACGGCTGACATCGACCGCGCGATCCGCTTCGTTCGCGAGCTCGACGCCGGACTCGTCTGGGTCAACAGCTACCTCGACGTGCTGAGTCCCGCGGCGCCGTTCGGCGGCGGCAAGGACAGCGGCTTCGGCAGCTGGCTCGGCGTTCCCGGACCGAGCGAGTTCTCGCGCATGAAGACCGCATACGTCCGTGGCGTCCCGGCGGGCGGTCCGGCCGACCGGCTGTCCGGCGGTCCGCGTTCGTCAGGCGGCCTGGGACAATCGAACGGTGGCGATCGGTCGACGCGACGTGACGAGCTTCGCTGACCGAGTCGCGGGCTTCGAGGACGAGCGGCTCCTGCCGCTGGCGACGCGGTCATACCCGGCGCTGCGCGCCCGCCCGGAGGAGGACTCCCCGCATCGGACGCCGTTTCAGCGCGACCGCGACCGGATCGTCCATTGCAAGGCCTTTCGGCGGCTCAAGCACAAGACCCAGGTCTTCATCGCGCCGGAGGGCGATCACTACCGCACACGCCTCACGCACACCCTCGAGGCCTGCGGCATCGCCCGCAACGTGGCTCGCGCGCTCGGCCTCAACGAGGACCTCACCGAGGCGATCGGCCTCGGCCACGACCTCGGGCATCCGCCGTTCGGCCACATCGGCGAGCGGGTGCTCGACGAGTGCGTCGAGAGCCGCTATGGCGTGAGGTTCCGCCACAACGAGCACTCGCTGCGGGTCGTCGAGCGCCTCGAGCGCGACGGCCGCGGCCTCAACCTGACCGAGCAGGTTCGCGACGGGATCCTCAACCACACCGGCTCCGGAACGCCGGCGACGCTCGAGGCGCGGATCGTGCGGCTCGTCGACCGGATCGCCTACATCAACCACGACATCGACGACGCCCTGCGCGCCGGCGTGATCGAGCCGTCCGATCTGCCCCGGGCGGAGATCGACGCGCTCGGCGACAGCGGCTCGGCGCGGATCGGGACGCTCGTCGAGGACCTGATCGAGCGGTCGGCGGAGGCCGGCGACATCGTCCAGAGCGACGACGTCGGCGCCGCGATGCTGCGCCTGCGCAAGTTCATGTTCGAGCGCGTCTATCTCGGCGCCGACGCCCAGCGCGAGCGCCCGCGGATCGAGCGGCTGCTGCGGACGCTGTTCGACCACTACGCCGAGCAGCCGCCGCCTGCGGTCACCGCCGGCGCCTCCGAGCACGAGCGCGTGATCGACTACCTCGCCGGGATGACCGACCGTTATGCGATCCGCGCCTTCTCCGACCTGTCGCTGCCCGAGGGCTACTGATGTCGCGCTACACGCAGGACTCGATCGAGCGGCTGCGCGAGGCCGTCGACATGGTCGGCCTGGTTGGCGCCCGGACCGACCTGCGCCGCGTCGGCTCGCGCTGGGTCGGCCTCTGCCCGTTCCACGACGAGCGCACGCCGTCGTTCTCGGTGAACGCCGAGCAGGGCCTCTACCACTGCTTCGGCTGCGGCGAGGGCGGCGACGCGATCAGCTTCGTGCGCGAGACCGAGCAGCTCGACTTCGCCGAGGCCGTCGAGCTGCTCGCCGAGCGGTTCAACGTCGAGCTCAAGCGCGAGCGCGAGGACCCGCAGGAGGAGGAGCGCCGCCGCCGCCGTGGGCGGCTGCTCGCACTGTTGGAGCGTACGACGGCCTTCTACGAGAAGTACCTATGGGAATCGGAGGAGGCGCGCCCGGCGCGCGACTACCTGGCGGGCCGTGGCCTCTCCGAGGAAGTGCTGAGGTCCTTCAGGGTCGGCTGGTCGCCGACCGGCTGGGACAAGCTGCTGAGCGGCGCCCGGCAGGACGGGTTCACCCTCGACGAGCTGATCGCCGGCGGGCTCGCCCAACCCAAGCGCTCCGGCGAGGGCGCCGTCGACCGCTTCCGCGGGCGGATCATGTTCCCGCTCGCCGACGCGCGTGGACGGGTCCTCGGCTTCGGCGCGCGGGCGATGGGGGACGACCAGGGGGCCAAGTACATCAACACCTCGGAGAACGCCATCTACCACAAGGGCCGTCAGCTCTTCGGGATCGACAAGGCACGTGTCGTGGCCGCGAAGTCGAGCCGCGTGGTCGTGGTCGAGGGCTACACCGACGTGCTTGCGCTGCACCAGGCCGGGGTAGCGGAGACCGTAGCGATCATGGGAACGGCGCTGACTGACCACCAGCTGTCCGAGCTGTCCCGCGCGGCCGGTGGCGAGGGAGTCGTCTACCTGGCGCTCGACGCCGACCGCTCCGGACAGGAGGCGATGCTGCGCGCGGCGAAGATCGCCGAGGCGCGCGACGTGGAGTTGCGCGTGGTCGAGCTGCCCGAGGGCGCCGATCCGGCGGAGCTGGTCGCCGCGGAGGGCGCGGGCGCGATCGTCGGCCGCCTCGACGGCGCGCTCTCGGTGGTCGAGTTCGCGGTGCGGCGGGTGCTGGCCGACGCACAGCTCGGGACGCCCGAGGGCCGTGACCGCGCGCTGGCGCAGGCGCGCGACCTGATCGCCGAGACCCCTGAGCTGAGCGCCCGCCGGGACCATCTCGTGCAGCTCGTCGCGGACCGCCTGGACGTGCCCGACGACTACGTCGTCTCGGCGGTCGCCGGCGCCCCGCGCCGGGCGGCGGCGCCCGCCGGCGAGCGGGGAGGCGGCGGCGATCCGGGACCGGAGTCGCCGCGCGCCGCTCCACAAGCGGGGCCCGCAGCGCCCGGGCCGGGCGCCGCGACGCTCGAGGCCGAGCGCGTCTTCCTGGCTCTCTGCCTCGCGTCGGGATCGACCGGTCGCGGGTACCTCGACCGCCTCGGACCCGCGCATCTGTCCTCAGCCGTCCTGCTGCGCGCCCGCGAGCACCTGATCGACCACTTCGACGATCCGCTTGTCGACCTCGATCCCGAGGACGGCGAGCTGGCGGAGGTCGTCGCCGGGATCGCGCTGCGCGCGGACGAGGGCGAGCCCGCCGAAGAGCCGCTGCTGCGGATGAGCTTCCTGGCGCTCGACCTGCGACGGATCGACCGTGAGATCAGGCGCTCGCGCCGCGACGGCGACCTCTCCCGTCAGGCGGAGCTGGCGGGCGAGCGCCAGCAGGTGCGCCGCGACATGGACGCCGTGATGGGCGAGGTCTCATGACGCGGGACGGCCAGCTCGACGATGAGGAGGCTTCGGCGGAGCCCGACGCGGCGGACGCCTACGACGCGTTCCACGAGGGCGGCGTCGTGTCGGCGGGGGTCAAGGCCGCGCCGCCGCAGGGCGGCACCGAGGACGCCGTCAAGGCCTACCTCCAGCGGATCGGCCGCGTGCCGCTGCTCACGCGCGAGGACGAGGTCCGCCTCGCGCGTCGCGTCGAGCAGAACGACATGGCCGCCAAGAACATGCTGATCGAGGCGAACCTGCGGCTGGTCGTGTCGATCGCCAAGCGCTACCAGAACCGCGGACTGACGCTGCTCGACCTGATCCAGGAGGGCAACATGGGCCTGATTCGCGGCGTCGAGAAGTTCGACTGGCGGCGCGGCTTCAAGTTCTCGACCTACGCGACCTGGTGGATCCGCCAGGCGATGACCCGCGCGCTCGCCGACCAGTCGAGGACGATCCGCATTCCCGTGCACATGGTCGAGCGGATGAACAAGGTCCACGCCGTCCGCCGCCAGCTCTCCCAGCAGCTCGAGCGCGAGCCGACCGCGGCGGAGATCGCCGCCAAGCTCGACATGCGCGAGGACAAGGTCCGGGACCTGCTCAAGCTCGGCCAGGAGCCGGTCTCGCTCGAGTCGCCTGTCGGCAGCGGGGAGGAGACCGCCGAGTTCGCCGACTTCATCGCCGACGACGCCGGCGACCGCCCACTCGAGGTCGTCGCCCGTCAGCTGCGCGACGCCGACGTCATCGCCGTCCTCGACACGCTCCCCGAGCGCGAGCGCACCGTGATCGAGCTGCGCTTCGGCCTCGGCGAGCGCGGCCCCTTCACGCTCGAGGAGATCGGCGTCGAGGTCGGCCTGACCCGCGAGCGCGTCCGCCAGATCGAGGTCCAGACCCTCCACATGCTGCGCGACTCAGGCCGCGCCGGCGCCCTCGAGGGCACGACCGACGACCCGCATTAGGGGCCGGCCGCTATCTTGGTCCGCGCCGTTCCGGGGTAGCTCAATTGGCAGAGCGATCGGCTGTTAACCGATAGGTTGTGGGTTCGAGTCCCACCCCCGGAGCCTCCTAGGCCGCGAGGGTGTCGCGCAGCCAGGGCACGAGCTCGCCCAGGAAGCCGGGGTCGATCGAATGCCGTAGCGGGTACTCGCGGTAGAGGACGTCGGCGCCGGCGGCTTCGAGCGACTCGTGGGCCTGGCGGCCGAACGAGACCGGGATCACGGGATCGTGGCTGCCGTGGCCGATGGCGACGCGCGGGAGCGGCGGCTCGAGGTTCGGAGCCCAGTTCGGGACGGTCGGGATGAACCCGCTCAGGGCGACGATTCCCGCCGGGCGCGGGCGGTCGGGTCCGAGACCGAGCGCATGACCCATCACCGCGCCCTGCGAGAAGCCGCCGAGGACCGTGCGCTCCGGTGGGATGCCGGTCCGCTCCGACAGCGCGTCGAGCCATGCGGCGACGGTCGAGTAGGTCGAGCGAAAGGTGTCCGGATCGGGGTAGCCGACGCGCGGCACGACGTACCAATGGGCGCCGCCCGGCGGCAGGCGCAGCGGTCCGCGCGGAGTCACCCCGAGCAGCCGTCGATCGGGATCGAGCGCGTCGAGGAGCGGGAATAGGTCGTTCTCGTCGGTCGCGCGGCCATGGAAGAGCACGAGCAGCCCCTCCGGCTCGGCGGCCGGCTCGCGGACGCGGAAGCGCAGGCCGTCGAGCGCCTCGGGCGCACTTGGCCGGTCGTCGCTCGCCGCGCTCACGTGGGCATCCTCGCGCACCCGGCTCAGGCCGCGATCCGCGCGCCGCCGTCGGGGCGAGCCTCGGCCGCCGCGACGAGCTTCGCCAAGACGCCGTCGAGCCCACCGCGGGTCGGAGCGTCGAGCTCGCCGTCCGCGGTGAACCGCTGCCCTGCCTGGCCGACCGCGAGCTCGCTGTCGAGCACGCGGGCGCCGGTTGCGCCGAGGACCTTGCGCGTCTCGGCTTGGGACCACACCGCTCCGAAGACGCCGGTGCTCGCGCCGATCACCGCGACGGGCTTGTTGCGCAAGGGATTCGTGGCGAGCGGCCTCGACGCCCAGTCGAGCGCGCTCTTCAGGCCCCCCGGGATTGAGTGGTTGTACTCCGGCGTCGCGATCAGGACGGCGTCGGCGCCGGCGATCGCGGCGCGCAGCGCCTCCACGGCCGCCGGCGCCGACTCGCCGTCGTCGTCCTCGTCGTAGGGCGGGATCGCCTTGAGTCCGTCCCACAGCTCGAGCTCGAGGCCATCGGGCATCCGCCGCGCCGCCGCACGCAGCAGCTTGGAGTTGTAGGAGTCGCGCCGGAGGCTGCCCGAGATTCCGAGGACCCTCATCGCTAGGCCGCCTTCACGAAGTACAGCTCGGCGACGATCGTCACGTCGTCTCCCAGCGCGGGGCCGCCGGTCGGCAGCTCGAGATTCCAGTCGATGCCGAAGTCGGTCCGATCGACCGTCGTGGTCAGCGTCAGACCGACGCGCTCGTTGCCGTGCGGGTCGGTGAGCGGCGCGCTCGCCGTTCCCGCCGCCTTGACGTGCCTCGTGACGCCCTTGATCGTGACCTCGCCGTCGACCTCGACCGTCTCGCCGTCGAGCGCGATCCGGTGCGCGGCGAAGCGCAGCTCGGGATGGCGCTCGCCATCGAAGAAGTCTGGCGACTGCAGGTGCGCGGCGAGGGCGTCGTCCTTGACGTCGATGCTGGCCACCTTGGCGGAGCCGGACAGCGACGCGCCCTCGGCGGTCGCGTCGAGCCGTCCCTCGAACTCGCGGAACTGCCCCTTGAAGCGGCCGGCGAGGTAGGGGACGTCGAACGCCACCGACGAGTGAGCCGTATCGAGGCGCCACGTGCCGGGCGCGGCGGCGATGGTGCTTGCGGTCATGTTGCAACCTCCAGTCGATCCGTCTATATTTGAGGACGCAACAAACTGTAGCGAGTATCAATTGACTCGTCAAGTATTGCTTACGCAAGCTTCTACATCGGATGCCTCCGCAGAGGAGGTTCCGCCTGCCCTGCGCGCTTGGACGCGGCTCGTGCGCGCCCATGCCGTGACGGCACGCGAGCTCAGCGGCGAGCTGCTGCAGGAACACGGGCTCAGCGTCAGCGCATATGAGGCGCTGCGCGTGCTCTCGGGCGCCGACGAGCAGCGGATGAAGCGCGTCGAGCTGGCGGAGCGGCTCGTGCTGACTCCGTCCGGGGTGACTCGGTTGCTGGACGGGCTCGAGAAGGCCGGGCTGGTCGAGCGGGTGGCCTGTCCCGAGGACCTTCGTATCTCCTACACCCAGCTGACCGAGGCGGGCGAGCAGAAGCTCGAGGCGGCGTCGTGCGGTCACGTCCGCTTGGTCCGCTCGGTGCTCGAGGAGCACCTGCGCCCGGACGAGATCGCCGCCCTCGCCGAGCTGCTCGAGAAGTTGCCCGGCGGACCGGGCGACGACACCTGTCCGACGGAGTAGCCGCCGGCGCGCTGACGAGGCGCGCCAGTCCGGCTAGCGACCCGGCGCCGCGGTGCTCGCGAACCTCTCGAGCGCGGTCGAGGCGGCCGCGCCGGCGTCGTGGCGCCCGGCCCACGTCGCGAGCTCGTGCGCCCGCGCCGACATCCGCTCGTCGGCCAGCAGCTTGCGCACGGCGAGCCGGATCCCGGCCGCCGTGACCAGCCGGCGGGGGAGGGCGACGCCACAGCCGGCCCAGGCCACTCGCGACGCGTTCTCGGCCATGTCGCCGGCCGCCGGCGCACCGACGACCGGGACGCCGCAGGACAGCGCCCGCGCCACCGTCCCGTGGCCGGCGTGGCAGACGACTGCCGCGCAGCGCGGCATCGTGCGGGCGTAGGAGAGCCAGTCGACCACCCGCGCGTTGGCGGGCACGTCCCCGGGCAGCGCGCCGCCCGGCCGGTTGGTCGTCGCGATCACCCGCACCGGCTCGCGGGCGACTCCCGCCAAGGCGGCGGCGATCATCCGGCCCTCGGGATCCTGGGACGTGCTCGGCGCGATCAGGACCAGCGGCGCGTCGCCGGGCGGCAGCTCGACGTCCTCGGCGGGGCGCTCCCAGAGCAGCGGCCCGGTGACCTCGAAGGCCGGATGCCATTCGCGGCGGGGGTACTCGAGCTGCGGAAAGGTCGCGACCAGCGCAAGCTCGCGCGAGATGCCGTTGTGCGTGTAGTCGAGCGCCGGCAGCCCGACCTTGGCGCGCGCGGCGTTGAGCTCGTCGCGCCCGCGCAGCTCGCCGCGGCGCAGCAGCGGCTGCATGAGGCCCCATGCACGGCGGCCGAGCTCGGTGCGCGGCAACCGGGCGCCGATCGAGTACGGCGGCAGCCCCGCCTCGGAGGTCGGCAGGACGTGCGGGACGAGCGTCGCGAACGGGCGCTCCTCGACGCCGGCCGCGAGCCCACCGACCGCGGTGAGGATGTCCGCGACCACGACGTCCGGGTCGAAGGACCGAATCAACGGGACGGTCGCGTGGGTCGCCTCGACCGCGGCCTCGTAGGGGGTCATGTCGCGGCCGGTCGGGAAGACGGAGTACTCGGGCGCGGCGGCGAACTCGAGCCCCTCGCGCTCGACGTCCTCGCGCCAGCGCTTCCAGGTCTGCAGGCAGACGCCGTGTCCGCGCGCCGCCAGCGCGCGGCCGAGGGCGATCGCGGGAAAGGCGTGCCCCGGATCGCCGAAGGCGGTGATCAGGAAGCGGTGACGGCCCGCGGAGGGCCGTTCGGCGAGGCTCACCCGGGGGCGATCGCCGCGTCCCGCCGTCGCGCTCAGATCATCTCCGCGATCTCGCGGACCATCCGCATGCGGGCCTCGGGCTCGAAGACGGTCGGGGTCGCGACCAGCGTCCCGACGCCCGCCTCGCGGTAGACCTCGAGCCGCTCCTTGACCCGCTCCCTCGGCCCGACCAGCGACGTTCGGTCGATCAGCTCGGGCGGCAGCGCCGCGGCCGCCTCGTCCTTCTTGCCGTCGAGGTAGAGGTCCTGGACCTCCTGCGCGGCCTCCTCGAAGCCGTAGCGGCGCACGAGCGCGTTGTAGAAGTTCTTCTTGCGCGAGCCCATGCCGCCGACGTAGAGGGCAAGCAGCGGTCGGACGGCATCGCGCGCCTTGTCGATGTCCTCGTCGATGCAGAGGTTGACGTTCGGGGCGATGTCGAACGACTCGTCGATCCGCTTGCCGTTGCCCGCCCGCGCGGCGCCCTCCTCGAGCAGCGTCCGGAACTCGGCCACGTGCTCGGGCGAGAAGAACGTCGGCAGCCAGCCGTCGGCGATCTCGCCGGTGAGGGTGGTGTTCTTCGGTCCGATCGCGGCGATGTAGATCGGCATCCGCTCCTGGACGGGCGAGATCATCAGCTTCAGGGCCTTGCCGGGGCCGTCGGGGAGCGGCAGCTCGTACAGCTCGCCGCGATACTCGAGCCGCTCGCGGGCGAGCGCCTTGCGCAGGATCTCGACGTACTCGCGCGTCCGCTGTAGCTGCTGGGCGAACGGCTGGCCGTGCCAGCCCTCGGCGACCTGCGGCCCCGAGGAGCCGATCCCGAGCAGCATCCGTCCGTTCGAGAGCTGATCGAGCGTCGCCGCCGTCATGGCGGTCATCGCGGGCGTACGCCCGGGGATCTGGAAGATCGCCGAGCCGATCTTGACGCGCTCGGTGTGCGACGCCAGCCAGGCGAGCACCGTGGCGGTGTCGGAGCCGTAGGCCTCCGCGGCCCACACGGAGTCGAAGCCGGCCGACTCGGCCTCCTTGACGATCTCGAGCTGCTGCTCGGGCGTCAGTCCGAGTCCCCAGTACCCAACGTGCAGGCCCAACCGCATGCAAGTCTCCTTTCAACGAGCAGGGGCGACCTTGATGTCGCCGACGGCGCGTCGTACCCTCGCATGGCCGCCGCGCGGCATCGTATGCCACTCGCCCGACTCGGAACCGCATGAGATCGCTCCGCAGGCCAGCCCGTGAGCTGCGCTCGGCGATCGACGAGATGCCGCTCGAGACGCGCCGGGCGATGCTCGACGCGATCGGCCGCAACCCGATCATCGTCGGCGCCTACGCGTCGCCGGACGGCGGCGTCTGCCCGATGCTCGCCGCTCACCGCAACGGCGGCCGGACCGACTACGCGCCGTTCGCGCGCGCCTGGGACCGCTACGCCCGCGCGGGCCGGCGTCCGCGGCAGGCGACCGAGCGCCAGCTCAACGCGCTACGCACGATGCTGGAGTCGAGCATCGACGCGCACGACGTGAGCGCGCCCGGCGCCCTGGCCGGGGCGATCGCCGACCACCGTCGCGCCCTGCGCGCGCGGCTCCGGCGCGAGGAGCACGAGGTCGCGCCCTACGCGGCGGTCGACCCGTCCGAGCTCGACTACAGCGCCTCGCCGGGCCGGACGAACTGCAGCTCCGGAACGATGCACGCGGACGAGGTCCTCAACAGGTAGCGGACCGCCTCGGCGATGTCCTCGGGCTGGATCATCTGGTCCTTGGGCACGCTCCCCTCGACCCAGTCGGTCATCGCGGTGGCCACGAACCCCGGGCAGAGCGCGGTCGCCTGGATGCCGTCGCCGGAGTGCTCCTTGTGCAGCGCCTGGGTGAAGCCGACCACGCCGAACTTCGTGGCCGAGTAGACCGACAGCCAGCCCTGCCCCGACTTCCCGGCGATCGACGCGGTGTTGACGACGAGCGCCTTGCGGTGCTCGGCTCCCGCCTCCTTGAGCATCGGTAGCGCCTCGCGCGTGGTCAGCACGACGGCGCGCAGGTTGACGCCGATCTGCATGTCGAGCTTCTTGGTGTCCTGCTCGGCGATCGCGCCGCCGACGCCGACGCCGGCGTTGTTGACGAGCACGTCGAGGCGCCCGAAGCGCTCGCGGTGGCTTCGCACCAGGGCGACGACGTCGTCCTCCTGGGCCATGTTCGCCGGCACGGCCTCGACCTCGAGCCCCTCCGAGCGCAGCGTCTCGGCCGCCTGCTCGAGCTTGTCCGGGCGGCGCGCGGAGACGGTGACCCCGTAGCCGTCCTGGCCCAGGGCCCTCGCGATGGCCAGGCCGATTCCGCTCGAACCACCGGTGACTAGTGCGGCGCGTGCTGCCAAGGGGCTCTCCTCCGTCAGGTTTGAAAGACCGGCGGAGGCTATTTGAATTCGGCGTTAAGACCTCACGGTAGTCGCCACCTTGTAAGCGCCTGTCCCATACGCTCCACTCGGTGAAGGCCGGATCCCGTCTGACGGTTGTCGTGGTGGTCATGGGGATGCTCGCCCTGGCGCTTGCCGCCTGCGGGGGCTCCGGCACCGCCGACGACGTCGCGAGCGCGCCGCCGCCTCCGGCCCAGCCCGAAGACTTCCCGAGCGCCCAGGGCAAGACGGTGCGCGAGCTGCTCTCGGAGGTAGGCCGGTCCGGCCCTGTCCTCGCCGCCTCGGTGTCTCAGTTCCAGCCCGGCGAGAACCGCTTCGGCTTCGCCCTCTTCGACCGAGCCCGCGCGCAGATCGCCGACGCTCCGGTGGTCCTGTACGTCGCCCCGGTCGGCGGCGGTCCCGCACGCGGGCCGATCTCCGCGCGCTTCGAGGAGATGTCGGTCAGGCCGCAGTTCCAAAGCCGCTCTGTCGCCTCGGACCCGGATGCCGCGAAGTCCCTCTACGTGGCGGAGCTCGACCTCCCCAAGCCCGGTCGCTACGACGTGCTGGGCCTCGCTCGCCTCGACGGCCGGATCGTCGCGGCGACGCCCGCCGGCGGCCCGCTGACCGTCCGCAAGGACGGTCCGGTGCCGAAGGTGGGGGAGATGGCGCCGGTCGTCCACACCGACACCGAGGCGGACGCGCAGGGCGACCTGGCGAGCATCGACACCCGACAGCCCCCCTCGACGATGCACGACGCGGACTTCGCGGACGTCGTCGGCCGCAGGCCCGTCGTGCTGCTGTTCGCCACCGCGGCGCTCTGCCAGAGCCGCGTCTGCGGGCCTGTGATCGACGTGACCGAGCAGGTCAAGGCCGAGCGCGGCGACGAGGTGACGTTCGTCCACCAGGAGATCTACCGCGACAACGACGTCAACAAGGGTCAGCGACCGTCCGTCGCGGCCTGGGACCTGCCGACCGAGCCCTGGCTGTTCGCCGTCGGCCGCGACGGACGGGTCGCGGCGCGCATCGAGGGCGCCTTCGGCGAGCAGGAGCTCAACCGCGCGATCGACGCGGCCGTCCGCGCCCGCTGAGCCGCCCCGACGAGAGGGCACGGGCCGTAGCCGGACTGGAACGCCGCGCGGCCGAGCGCGTAGCCGGCCGCAGAGGCAAGCCTCAACGGGCCATCACGGCGTGCAGCATGCCGCTGGCCCTGGACGTCACCCACCCGTAGGATTCGCTCCCTCAGGGCCGGTAGCTCAGCTGGTTAGAGCAGCGGACTCATAATCCGTAGGTCCCAGGTTCGAGTCCTGGCCGGCCCACTACGGGAGTACGGTTCGTGCATGTCAAGGGTTGAGCTGGATCCTGAACGCGGCCGAGCGGCTGCAGCCAAGTTGAAGGCGCTCGGCGTGAAGGGAATCCTCGTCAAGGCAGCCGAGCAGGGTTACATCACGCAGCTCGCATGCAAGATGCCCGAATGTTTCTGCCCCAAGGAGCTTGGGGGCGCGTGCTACTTCGAGCCGGTCACCGCCGAATTGAGCGACTGGATGCCTACCCACGAGCACTTCCCGCTCTCCAAGAGAGAGGGCGGCAAGGTAGCCATGGACAACGCCATCCTGGCGCACCGCCTCTGTAATCGCATCGACTACTCGATAAGTGTCGGCCGTTCGTACACCCGCGATCTCGAGAGGATTAGGAATGCCCGTGATGACGCGATCCGCCGCAACAACGAAGGACCGGACGCCTTGACGCAAATCTAGGCGGGCTATCGCAGCACGGCCGCAGACCTCGTGACGCCGGGCGCCGACAATGCGGCCGGCGCGACCCGACAAGTGCAAAGGGTCGGCCGGCCGCGTTGTCTGTCGGCGTCAGGAGCCGCTGTTGCTCGGTGAGCCGACCGACCGGCGGGTCTCCTGGGCGCTCTGCTGAGTCGACTCCTTGAGGCCCTCGGCATGCTCCTGGCCGGCCTCGCGGGCGGTCTCCTTGGCGCTCTCGGCCGCCTGCTGGGCGACGTCGCGGCCGCGGTCGAGGGCCTCTTGGCCGGTCTCCCTGGCCTTGTCCTTGATCTGATCGGCCATCGGACCGATCCTCTCGTCCTCGACGTTGGTGGAGGGGATCATCATGCCGGCGACGAAGCCGACGGCCGCGGCGCCCACGGCGAGCCCGATCGGGTTCTCCTGGGCCATTCCGGCCGCCCGCTTGGCGCCGTGCTTCACGTCCTCCGTGTCCGGCGCGGCGCCGGTCACCCTGGACTTGACCGAGTCCACCTTGTCGCGGGCACGGCTGGGCACGTCGGTCTTGTGGCCCAACGCCTCGACGGTGTCGCCCATCTCGGCCCTCGTGCCCTCTATGTCCTGCCTGATCTCGCGCGGGTCTTGGCCCATTGCACGTCCTCCTTCACGCTGTCGACTGCTTGCTCGGGTACCGGTGGCCCCGCTTTGTCCATCTGCTTCCTGCCGTTCATCGCCAGGACCGCGGCGACGGCCGCATAGATCACGGCGACGATCAGCGCGGCCAGCCAGAGCGTCATCGCGGAGTCGAGGACGACGATCAGCATCGTCGTCAGCGCCGCGAAGGCGAAGACGCCGAATAGGCCCGCCCCGCCGAACATCCCCGCGCCCGCGCCCGCACGCTTGCCCTTCTGGGCCAGCTCGGCCTTGGCGAGGTCGATCTCCTGCCGCACGAGCGTCGTCGTCTGGTCCGAGAGGTCTCGGAGCAGATCGCCGATCGGGCGCTCGTGCAGGTCGTTGTTGCCTGAGTGCCCTTGCCCGGCCATGACTACAGTCCTCCGGTCCCGGAAGGTGTGCCCGTGCGGACGGGCGGTGCGGCGCCGACCTCAGCGCCTGTCCCCGTGGAGCCGCGCGTTCCGACTCCCGCGGGCAGCTCGCCCCCCGCGCCGGAGCCGTAGCCCGCCGAGCTGTAGCCGCTGCCGATCGAGCTGCGGTACCGCTGGCTGCTCGATGCCTTCAACACGCGCGAGGCAACGAAGCCCAATGCCAGTCCGCCCGCCGCGATCGCCCACGGGTTGCGCCGGCCGAAGTCCTCGACGTCGCGCAGGATGCGGTCGCCGTCGGACTCGGTCAGCCAGCTGCCGACCTTCTCCGCGCGGTTTGCCGCCTGCTCGGCGACCTTCGCCGGGCCGTCCTTGCCCTGCTTGCGCAGCTCGTCGGCGACGCTGCGGACATCGCTCGCCTGCGACGCCACGCGCTCGCCGGCCTGGGTCGAGCGCTGGTCGACCTGCTCGCGCATCTTGCTCTTCGCCTGGTCGGCTGCCTGGCCCGCCTTCTCCTGCGCTTGGCCGGCGACCTCCTGAACTGACTCCGCCATTCGGGGTCCTCCTTGCATCGGGTCCGGGCCTGCTACCCGAGCCCTGGCGGAGCTAACGACTTCTAGATGCCGTTGGGACGAGGCCGGATGACCGGCCGCGCCGCGTGCGACGCTGCAAGGACGTGGGGACCGGGGAGGCGGTCAGCGCGCGACGAAGGAGAACGGAAGCTCGTCCTCCACCTCGCGCAACGTCGGCGCCGTCGCGTCGCGCCGCGACGGCAGTAGCTGCACGTCCTCGGGCCAGGCGATCCCGACGTCCGGGTCGTCGAAGCGGATCCCGCGCTCCAGCTCGCCGTCGTAGTAGGAGGAGCACTTGTAGGCGACGTCGGCTACCTCGCTGGTCACGCAGAACCCGTGCGCGAAGCCGACCGGCACGTAGAGCTGTCGCAGCAGCTCGTCGTCGAGCTCGAACGCCTCCCACTCGCCGAAGGTCGGCGAGCCGCGACGGATGTCGACCACGACGTCGAGCACCGAGCCGCGCACGCAGCGGACCAGCTTCGCCTGGCCGGCGCCGAGCTGGAAGTGCATCCCGCGCACCACGCCGCGCGTCGAGCGCGAGTGGTTGTCCTGGACGAACTCGACGTCGACGCCGAGGCCGGCGTAGACGTCGCGGCGGTAGGTCTCGTGGAAGAAGCCGCGGCTGTCCGAATGGACGGCCGGCTGGATCAGCGCGAGGCCTGCTAGTCGAGTGTCCAACCGCTTCACGGCGGCGCAGCGTACCCGACGCGATAATGCCCGCCGCATGCGGGACGGTCAGAGCCTGCCCACCGTCGCGATTCTCTGCGGCGGGCGGGGCACCCGACTCCAGGAGGGAACCCAGTCGATCCCGAAGCCGCTGGTGGAGATCGGCGGCCGGCCGATCCTTTGGCACGTGATCCGCCTCTACGCCGTCCAGGGCTTCCGCGACTTCGTGCTGTGCACCGGCTACCGCGGCGAGCTGATCGAGCGCTTCGCGGCGAAGAGCGACTGGCCGGAGGGCGTGACCGTGCGCTGCGTCGACACCGGCCTCGACACGCCGACCGGCGGTCGGCTGCACCGCGTCCGCGGCGAGCTGGGGGAGGGGACCGCCTGCGCGACCTACGCCGACGGCCTCGCCGACGTCGACCTCGCCGCGCTGCTCGCCTTCCACCGCGAGCACGGCGCCGCCGCGACGATGACCGTCGTCCGTCCCGAGCTGCAGTTCGGCGTGACCCGCCTCGACGGCGACGGCCGTGTGCTCGGCTTCGAGGAGAAGCCCCGCTCCGAGCAGTGGATCAACGGCGGCTTCTTCTGCTTCGAGCCGGCGGCCTTCGCGCACATGTCGGAGACCAGCGTCCTCGAGCGCGAGCCGCTCGAGCGACTCGCCGCCGAGGGCGGGCTGCGCGCCTACCGCCACACCGGCTTCTGGGAGTGCATGGACACCTACAAGGACGCGATCCAGCTCAACGACCTCTGGGAGGAACGGCGGGCGCCCTGGAAGCTCTGGTGAAGGAACTTCCGGGCGGCGGGCGAAACAGACCGCCGTGAAGGCCTCAGCCACCGCCGCGCTCACCCTGTCCGCCGAGATCCGCTCCCGCTTCGACGAGTTCTCGCGCTCGCAGAAGGACGTCGGCCAGTACATCGTCGACCACCTCGACGAGGCTTCGTTCCACACCGCCGAGGAGCTCGCGCGCCGCGCCAACACCTCCTCGTCGACGGTCGTCCGCTTCGCCCAGGCGCTCGGCTTCGAGGGCTTCCCCGAGCTGCAATCGGCTGCCCGTGACGAGTACCGCCGCGCCCGCGAGGGCGAGCAGGGGACCGTCGACCTCGCCAATCCGCCGCTCTTCCCGATCGACCAGACCGAGTTCGAGGCGGCTCTCGCCGCCGACCACGTCAACGTCGAGGAGACCGCGCGCAAGCTCGACCGCGAGGAGGTCGCGCACTGCGTCGAGCTGATCTCGCGCGCCGAGCGGATCGTCCTCTGCGGAACCGATCAGATGGCCTTCTTCGCGAGCTACCTGCGCCACCTGCTGATGCTGCTCGACCTGCGCTGCGAGGTGGTGGCCAGCCCGAGCCAGGAGGGCCTGGCCAAGCTCGGCCGGATCGACGACCGCACGGTGCTGGTCGGCTTCTCCGCCGGCCGTCCGCATCCGCTCGTCGTGCGCGCGATGAAGCTCGCTCGCAACCGCAGCGCGGCCACCATCTCGGTCTCCGACGCGACGCTCTCCGAGGTCGCCAAGCTCGCGGACCACAAGCTCTTCTACTCGTCGAACAGCCCCGCCTTCGTTCGCTCGCACGCCGCGCTACTGAGCATCGTCCAGGCGATCGCCTACGGCGTGTACGCGATGGACGAGTCCGCCTACTCGGACCGCATCAAGGCCTTCAAGCTCAAGTAGCCCCGTAGTATTGGGGCGGTGAAGCAGGAAGGGACGTTCGCGGTCAAGTCGGGGCTCGCCGAGATGTTGAAGGGCGGGGTGATCATGGACGTGGTGACCGCGGAGCAGGCGCGGATCGCCGAGGCGGCGGGCGCGGCGGCGGTGATGGCGCTGGAGCGCGTGCCAGCCGACATCCGGGTGGCGGGCGGGGTCGCGCGGATGTCGGATCCGACGATGATCGAGGCGATCCAGGCGGCGGTCACGATCCCGGTGATGGCGAAGGCGCGGATCGGCCACTTCGTCGAGGCGGAGGTGCTGCAGGCGCTCGAGGTGGACTACATCGACGAGTCCGAGGTCCTGACGCCGGCCGACGAGGCCAATCACATCGACAAGTGGGGCTTCAAGGTCCCGTTCGTCTGTGGCGCGACGAACCTCGGCGAGGCGCTGCGCCGGATCGCCGAGGGCGCGGCGATGATCCGCAGCAAGGGCGAGGCCGGCACCGGCAACGTCGTCGAGGCGGTGCGCCACCTGCGCCAGATCGGCGGCGACGTCCGCCGTCTCGGCGCGCTCGACGCCGCCGAGCTGCCGACCGCCGCGAAGGACCTCCAGGCGCCGCTGCCGCTCGTGCGCGACGTCGCCGCGGCCGGCAGGCTGCCGGTCGTGACGTTCTCCGCCGGTGGCGTCGCGACGCCGGCCGACGCCGCGCTGATGATGCGGCTCGGCGCCGAGGGCGTGTTCGTCGGCTCGGGCATCTTCAAGTCCGAGGATCCGGAGCGCACCGCCGTCGCGGTCGTGGAGGCGACCACCCACTTCGAGGACGCCGAGCGCATCGCCGCCGCCTCCCGCGACCTCGGCGCGCCGATGACCGGGATCGGCATGGACGCGATCGCGGACCACGGCGGCCTGCTCCAAGAGCGCGGTTGGTGACGCGCAGCACAGCGCGGGCGGACCGGTCCAACGTCGCGCTGGATGGCTCGCGACAGCGAGGTCCGGCGAGCGCCGCGGCGCCAGCGGCGATCGGAGTCCTCGCCCTGCAGGGCGACTTCGAGGCCCACCGCAAGCTGCTCGAGGGCCTCGGCGCACGCGTGCGCGAGGTCCGCGTGCCGGCGGACCTCGACGGACTCGACGGGCTCGTCATCCCCGGCGGGGAGTCGACGACGATGACGCTCGGCATCGAGCGCGAGGGCCTCGCCGAGCCGCTGCGCGAGCTGGTGCGCTCCGGCGCGCCGGTGCTCGGCACCTGCGCGGGGCTGATCATGCTCGACCGCAGCCATCTCGGCCTGCTCGACGTCGAGACGCAGCGCAACGCCTTCGGGCGCCAGGCGCACAGCTTCGAGGCGCTGCTCGATCTCGACGGCATCGGCCGCGACGTGCCGGCGATCTTCATCCGCGCGCCGTGGGTGAGCGAGCTCGGCGACGGGGTGGAGGTGCTCGCCGAGGTCGACGGCCATCCCGTCGCGGTCCGCGAGGGCGACGTCCTGGCCGTCGCCTTTCATCCAGAGCTCAACGGCGAGACGCGGCTGCACGAGTGGCTGCTGCGGCGGATCGAGACGGTGACCACGAGCAACGGAGGACAGACCCGGTGAAGGACTCACGCGTGGAGGCGCTCGCGCAGATACTCGTGCGGTACTCGACGAAGGTCCAGAAGGACGACGTCTGCGTCATCCAGGGGACGACCACCGGCGAGCCGCTGATCCAGGCGGTCTACGAGGAGATCCTGCGCGCCGGCGGGCTGCCCGTGATGCAACTCACCACCGAGCAGGCGCAGGCGGCCTTCTTCGAGCTCGCGACCGACGACCAGCTCGACTGGGTCGCGCCGCCCGCCGAGTGGACGGCCGAGCAGGCCGACGTGCGGATCGTCGTGATGGCGGACGCCAACCCACGCGCCCTGTCGGGAGCCGATCCGGCGAAGCAGGCGCGCGCGCAGCGCGCTCGCCGCAAGCTGATGGAGACATCGATGCAGCGCGCGGCGGACGGCGAGCACCGCTGGTCGCTGACGCTGTTCCCGACGCACGCCTACGCCGGGGAGGCCGGCATGTCGCTGTCGGCCTACGAGGACTTCTACTACGGCGCCTGCCTCGCGACCGACGCCGATCCGGTCACCGCCTGGCAGCGCCAGTCCGACGAGGTGATCCGGCTCGCCGAGTGGATCGAGGGGCGGGAGGAGGTCCACGTCACCGGGCCCGGCACGGACATCAAGCTCGGCGTCGCCGGCCGTCACTGGGTGCCGTGCGTCGGGACCCACAACATGCCCGACGGCGAGTTCTTCACCGGCCCAGTCGAGGACGCCGTCGACGGCGAGGTCGCCTTCTCGTTCCCCGCGACCTACGGCGGCCGCGAGGTCTCGGGCGTGAGGCTGCGCTTCGAGAGCGGCCGCGTCGTCGACGCCTCCGCCGAGCGCGGCGAGGACTTCCTGATCGAGATGCTCGACAGCGACGATGGCGCCCGTAGGCTCGGCGAGCTCGGCATCGGCACCAACTACGGGATCGCGACCGGCACCAAGGAGATCCTGCTCGACGAGAAGATCGGCGGCACGGTCCACATGGCGATCGGCGCCTCCTATCCCGAGACGCGCGGCGTCAACGGCTCGGCCGTGCACTGGGACATGGTCTGCGACCTGCGCCACGGCGGCTCGATCGCGGTCGACGGCGTCGAGCTCCAGCGCGACGGGAAGTTCGTCGTCTGAATCACTCAGCGTAGGGCGCTATCGCCGCCCCCTGGCCTGGGGTGGCTTCTCTCGGCTGGCCTCAGGCGGCCGGCCGGACGAAGCGATCGGGCTCGCCTGGACAGGTCAGCGCTGGTTGACGAGGCCCGCCGAGTAAAGCCACCTGAGGGCAGGGGGTCAGGCCCGACCTGTCACTAGAATCCCATCCCTATTCATGTCGGGTCATTCCAAATGGGCGTCGATCAAGCACAAGAAGAAGGCGACCGACGCCAAGCGCGGCGCCCTCTTCACGAAGCTGACGCGCGCGATCACCGTCGCCGCGCGTGAGGGGGGAGACCCGGAGGGCAACCCGTCGCTCGCGCTCGCGGTCCAGAAGGCCAAGGACGCGAGCATGCCGAAGGACAACATCGAGCGGGCGATCGCCAAGGGCACCGGCGCCGACCAGGACGCGGCCGCCTTCGAGACGGTCCTCTACGAGGGCTACGGGCCGGGCGGCGTGGCGGTGCTCGTCGAGGCGCTGACCGACAACCGCAACCGCACCAGCTCGGACGTCCGCCACGCCTTCTCGAAGCACGGCGGCAACCTCGGCGAGCCGGGCTCGGTGTCCTGGATCTTCGAGAAGAAGGGCCAGATCGTCGTCGACGCCGCCCGCTACGACGAGGACGACCTCATGCCGGCGATCGACGCCGGCGCCGAGGACGTGGCGGAGGACGGGGACGTGCTCGAGATCGTCACCGCCCCCGGCGACCTCGCGGCGATCCGCGAGGCGCTCGAGCGGGCCGGCGTCGAGCTCCAGTCGGCCGAGCTGGTGATGCGCCCGACCAACCGCGTCGAGGTCGACGAGGGACACGCGGCGACGCTGATGCGGCTGCTCGACGCGCTCGACGACAACGACGACGTCCAGGACGTCCACGCGAACTTCGACGTCGACGCCGACGTTCTCGAGCGGGTGGCCGGGCAGGCCTGAGAGTCGCCCGGGGAGGCGTCCGGGCTCCGCCGCAGAATCACTCCGGTGGTGGTCGTCCTCGGCATCGATCCCGGTACCGCCCATACCGGCTATGGCGTCGTGCTGGCGCACGGCTCGCGCCTCGGCGCGCTCGACGGCGGAACGATCGACACCGCAGCGGGCGAGCCGCTCGAGCGGCGCCTGACGCAGATCCACGCCCGCGTCGGCGAGCTGATCGCCGAGCACGAGCCCGAGGCCGTGGCCGTCGAGGGCCTCTACTTCGGTCACAACGCCCAGAGCGCGTTCGCCGTGGGGCAGGCGCGCGGCGCCGTGCTGCTGACGGCCGGCATGGCCGGCGTCCCGTGCTTCAGCTACACCCCCCAGCAGGTCAAGCAGGCGGTCTGCGGCTCCGGGCGGGCTGCCAAGGACCAGGTCCAGCGGATGGTCGGCGCCTTGCTCGCGCTCGCGGAGCCTCCCGAGCCGGATCACGCCGCGGACGCGCTGGCGATCGCGATCTGCCACGCCAACGGAGCGCCGCTGCGGGCGGCGATCGCCTCGTGATCGCCTCGGTGCGTGGCGAGGTGCTCGTCCGCAGGCCGGGCGACGTGGTGATCGAGTCGGCGGGCATCGGCTACCGGCTCGCGGTCTCGGGCGAGACGCTGGCGGCCGTGCCGGCGGCGGGCAAGCAGGTGTCGCTGCACGCGCACCTCGTGATGCGCGACGACGCGATCCAGCTCTACGGCTTCGCCACCGAGGCCGAGCGCGACCTCTTCCTGATGCTGGTCGGCGTCCAGGGCGTCGGGCCGAAGGTCGCCCAGGCCGTGCTGTCCGGCGGTCCGCCGCGCGAGCTGATGGCGGCGATCGCCGCCGCCGACGCCGCTCGCTTCCAGGCCGTTCCCGGAATCGGCAAGCGCACGGCCGAGCGGATCATCGTCGAGCTGCGCGAGAAGGTCGGGGGCGCCGTCGCCGGCGAGCCGCTCGTCGGCCGGGCGTCCAACGACCCGCGCGCGATCGCGCGCGAGGGCCTGGTCGGGCTCGGCTACGCGCCGCAGGAGGCTGAGGCGCTGCTCGACGACGTCGACGGCGAGACGCCCGAGGAGCTGATCGCCGGCGCGCTGAGGGCGGCTAGGTGAGCGGCATCCGCACGCCCGGCGTCGAGCGGCTGCACGCGCCCCAGGCCGAGCCCGGGGTCGACGAGGAGCTCGACCGCTCGCTGCGGCCGAAGCGACTCGCCGACTTCGTCGGCCAGGAGCAGGTCAAGGCGCAGCTGGCGATCTTCATCGAGGCGGCGCGGGCGCGCGGCGAGGCGCTCGACCACGTCCTGCTCGCCGGCCCGCCCGGCCTCGGCAAGACGTCGCTGGCGCAGATCGTCGCCAACGAGCTGGAGGTGGGGATCGTCGCCACGGCCGCTCCAGCGCTCGAGCGCAAGGGCGACGTAGCGTCGTACCTCTCGTCGCTGGAGCCGCGCTCGGTCTTCTTCGTCGACGAGATCCACCGGCTGCCGCGTGCGCTCGAGGAGACCTTCTATCCCGCGATGGAGGACCGACGGCTGCCGATCACCGTCGGCCAGGGAGCCGGGGCACGCGTCGTGAACCTCGAGCTGCCGCCGTTCACGCTGATCGGGGCGACGACGCGCGCCGGCCTGCTGACGACGCCGCTGCGCGACCGCTTCGGCGTCTCGCCGCGGCTCGAGCTCTACGACGCCGTCGACCTCGGCGTGATCGTGCGCCGCTCGGCGAGCATCCTCGACGTCGAGATCGACGCCGCCGGGGCGGAGGCGATCGCCGCGCGCTCGCGCGGCACGCCGCGCGTCGCGAACCGCCTGCTCAAGCGTGTGCGCGACTTCGCGGAGGTCCGTGGGGCGGGCGCGATCGACGCGACGGTGGCGATCGAGGCGCTCGAGCTGCTCGACGTCGACCGCGCCGGCCTCGACCGCCTCGACCGCGAGATCCTGGGCGCCATCTGCGGCAAGTTCGGCGGCGGTCCCGTCGGCCTCTCGACGCTCGCCGTCGCGGTCAGCGAGGAGCAGGACACGATCGAGGACGTCTACGAGCCCTATCTGCTCCAGCAGGGCCTGATCATGCGCACCCCGCGCGGCCGCGTCGCGACCCCGGCGGCCTTCTCGCACATCGGGCTCGAGCCGCCGTCCGACGGCGCGCGGCTGTTTTGACGCCTGTCCCCGCGGAGGGGGACGGAGAACGGGCCGATGGCCGTCGGGGCGTCGCTAATCTCCGCTCCGTGCCGAACTTCATCTGTCCGAGCTGCGGCGATCGGAGCCTCTCGACCGAGCGCACGGCGGGCTTCCAGAGCCGCGCGCGCAGTTGCAAGAAGTGCGGCTTCGGGTTCCTCTTCGAGCTGCTCGACGACTACTACCCGGCCCCGAACGCGGCGTTCTTCCTCTGCGATCAGGAAGGCCGCCTGATCGGCGCCGGAAGGGGCGCTCGGGAGCTCACCGGGCTCGGCGACCTCGACGTCATCGGCCGTCCCGCGGACGAGGTCCTGGGACTCGAGTTCGAAAGCGGCAGCGATCACATCGGCACGGCTCTTGAGTGGGGCGTTAGGGTTCTCGATAAGCCGGTTGTGGTCAACGCGGAGGGAGATCGGCCCGAGTCGGCGGTGGCAGACATCTTCCCCGCGTACGACGACGACGGCGGCCTGCTGCTGGTGCTCACGCCCCGCTAGGCCCGGGGCAGCGAAACCGACATGACTTCACGCAAGCGCAATCTCTCGATCATCGGGCTCGTGCTCGTGATGCTCGCCGCCTCGGCGTACGTGATCACGAACAAGGCGACGGTGCTCGGCCTCGACCTGCGCGGCGGCGTCGAGCTGGTCTACGAGGGCCGCCCGACGCCGCAGGTTCCCACGGTCACGCCGCAGGCGATCGACGACGCGATCGAGACGATCCGCAAGCGCACCGACGCGCTCGGCGTCTCCGAGCCCGAGATCCAGCGCGCCGGCGCCGACCAGATCTCGATCGGGCTGCCGGACGTCGACAACGCCGACCGGGCGGTCGAGCAGGTCGGGACGACGGCCCAGCTTCAGTTCTATGACTGGGAGCCCAACGTTCTGGGCGCCCAGGGGCCCGAGGCGCCGTACGCCGGCCGGACGTCGCTGTTCGACGCCGTCGAGGTCGCCTCGAAGGCGAAGCCGCGCGCCGACGCGACCGACGTCCCGCCGGACGGCCCGTCGGACGACGTCGAGCAGCGCTTCGACGGCGACCAGAAGAAGATCCGCTCCTACTACGACGAGCGCAACGACAGTCACGCCGGGCGCTACTACCTCTTCGGCCCGGACGAGGAGCTGATCGCCGGCCCCGACTCGACCTGCAAGGAGCTGCTCTCCGACTACGAGGGCGTGAAGGGCCCGAAGCGCAAGCCGAAGGACGTCCCGAAGGACAGCGCCTGCCGCGAGGAGCTGGCGGCGGTCCCGGTCGGCCGCGACGAGGGAGGCGCCGAGGAGTCGACCGCCGCTCCGAAGGGCGGCCCGCCAGCCGGCTCGCAGGTGCTCGAGGTCCCGCGCGGCATCGTCGTGATCGAGGCCGAGCGGTCCAAGAACCAGCCCGACGACGTCCATAACTACTTCGTCATCGAGGACGACTCCGAGCTGTCGGGCTCCGACATCAAGAACCCGGAGCAGAACTTCGACCAGCGCACGAACGAGCCGATCGTGACGATGGAGTTCACCGACGACGGGCGCAAGGCGTTCGCGGAGGTCACCAAGCGGATCGCCGAGCGCGGCTCGGAGATCATCGTCCCGCCGGGCGGCGACCGCGAGCAGACGCTGCAGCGCTTCGCGATCACGCTCGACGACACGATCGTCTCGCGCGCGACGATCGACTACCGCGAGAACCCCGAGGGAATCGACGGCCGGAACGGCGCGCAGATCAACGGCATCGGGAACATCCAGGACACGCAGGACCTCGCCGAGAGCCTGCGGATCGGCGCGCTGCCGATCGAGCTGAAGCTCGTCTCGCAGACGCAGGTCTCGGCGTCGCTGGGCCAGCAGGCACTCGACCAGGGACTGCTCGCCGGCGCCGTCGGGCTGCTGCTGACGCTGACCTTCCTGGTCGTCTTCTACCGCGTGCTCGGGGCCGTCGCCGCGGTGACGCTGATCATCTACGCGATCTTCCTGTTCGCGCTCGTCAAGCTGATCCCGATCACGCTGACGCTGCCGGGCATCGCGGGCATGATCCTGACGCTCGCCGTCGCGGCCGACGCGAACATCGTCATCTTCGAGCGGATCAAGGAGGAGGCGCGCGCGGGCGCCTCGATACCGGCGGCGATCGCCAACGGCTACCAGAAGGCGCTCAAGACGATCATCGACGCGAACGTCGTCACGATCGGCGTCGCGTTCATCCTCTTCACCCTCGCCACGTCCGGCGTCAAGGGCTTCGCGTTCACGCTCGGCGTCGGCACGATCGTCTCGCTGTTCACGGCGGTGCTCGCGACGTCGGCGATCCTCGGCGCGATGAGCCGCACGCGGCTGATCGGCTCGCGCTTCGCCCTCGGCGTGGGGACGAGCGAGGCCGGCCCGCGCTGGCGCTTCGACTTCGTCGGCAAGTCGAAGCTGTTCTTCTCCGGCTCCGGCATGATCCTCGTGATCGGCGCGCTGGCGATCGCCGGCGCCGGGCTGAAGTTCGGCATCGACTTCGAGTCGGGCACGAGGATCAAGACCCCGGTGGCGCAGGAGGCGAACGTCGACCAGGTGCGCGACGCGCTCGCGCCGCTCGGATACGACGACGCGAAGATCCAGGAGGTCGACGAGCCCGAGCTGGGCGCCAACGTCTTCCAGATCTCGACGCCGACGCTCGCCGAGGGCGAGGTGACGAAGGTCCGAGAGGCGCTCGACGAGCAGTTCGGCGTCCAGCGAGCGGACTTCTCGATCAACTCGATCGGCCCGACGTTCGGCGCCCAGGTCGCGCGCACCGCGCTGATCGCGGTCATCGCGTCGCTGCTGCTGATCTCGCTCTACATGGCGATGCGCTTCGAGGCGAAGTTCGTCGTGCCCGTCCTGATCGCGATCGCCCACGACATCCTGATCACCGGAGGCGTCTACGCGCTGGTCGGCCGGGAGGTGACGACGTCGACGGTCGCGGCGCTGCTGACGATCCTCGGCTACTCGCTCTACGACACGATCATCGTCTTCGACCGCATCCGCGAGAACGTGCCGCGCATGCCGCGCGCGACGTTCTCCCAGATCGTCAACCGCTCGATGTCCGAGGTGCTCACCCGCTCGCTCGCCACCAGCCTCTCGACGTTGATGCCGATCGGCGCGCTGATGCTCTTCGGCGGCGAGACGCTGCGCGACTTCGCCTTCGCCCTGCTCGTCGGCGTCGCCTCGGGGGCGTACTCGTCGATCTTCATCGCGGCGCCGGTGCTGACGCTCTGGAAGGAGCGCGAGCCGGTGTACGTGCGTCGTCGGCGCCGAGTCATGGAGGAGAACGGCGGCGTCGTTCCCCCGTTCGACTCCGGAGTGATCGGCGAGGACGGCGCCGAGGCGCCGGGCGGGGTGGTGGCTCCCAGGCCGGGCCGCTCGCGCCCGCCCGTCGGCGCGCGGCCCGCCACCGCGGGTGGCCCGAGCCCCGGCGCCGCCGCGCGGGCAGCGGCGCCGCTGCCAGCTGAGAAGACCGGCGGAAGCGCGCCCGGCGACGGCAACGGCGCGGCCGGCGAGGCCGACGCCCGGGCGGCCGAGCGCAAGGCCGCCCGAGCCCGCAACCGCGCACGCAAGAAGCACGGGAGGCACTGAGGATGAGCATGGTCGTCTGGGTCATGATGGGCATCGCGCTGTGGCACTTCGCGATCTTCGTGCCCGATCGCTTCTACGGTGGGATCGTCGGCGCCTTCGGGGCGGCGATCCTCGGCTCCGCGCTCTTCGGCTACGTCGTCTCGGGCTTCTCGGTGCCCGGCCGAGCCGACACCGACCTCGCGTCGGCCTTCATCGCCATTCCCGGCACGTTCCTCGCGCTGGGGTTCTCCTGGTGGTACGGGTCACGCAGCGAGGGCGGACAGCACCGCCCGGACGTCCTTTAGACGGCTGCAAACCGGCGCATGGCTGCACCGGGGGAAGAGCCATGGGCTGGCGCCCTATGGCCCTTCCCCCGGCGCCGCCATGCTTGGTTTTCGCTCGTCTAAAGGACGTCCGACGCGCTGGGCAAGATCCGCTGGTGCTTCCTGCGGTGTCTGGTTGGAGATGTGAGCCGTATGGCGCGGGCCGGAGCCTCGCTTTGGCTGATGCGCTTGGCGTGACTCCGTACACGGCCGCGATCCTGACGCGGCGCGGCCTGGCCGACGTGGTGTCGGCGCGGGCGTTCCTGGCGGCGGACGAGCGGCACGATTCGCGGTCGCTGGCTGGGATGGCCGCTGCTTGTGACCTGATTCTGAAGCACGTGGCTGCGGGTTCGCGGGTGGTGGTGTTCGGGGACTACGACGTGGATGGGGTGTGCTCGACGGCGATCGCCGTTCGGGCGCTGAGGGCGATCGGGGCGGATCCGGCGTGGCGGCTGCCGAGCAGGGAGGAGGGGTATGGCTTGTCGGAGGCCGCGGTGCGTGAGCTGGCCGAGGCGGGAGCTGGGCTGATCGTGACGGTCGACTGCGGCGTGACGGCCGTGGCCGAGGTGGCGCTCGCTCGCTCGCTCGGGATGGACGTCGTCGTCACCGATCATCACCGCCCGGGCGAGGCGCTTCCGGATTGCCCGATCGTCCACCCGGCGCTCGGCGGCTACCCGTTCGAGCACCTGTGCGGGGCGGCCGTGGCGCTGAAGCTGTCGGAGGCGCTGCGGGAGGCCGCGGGGCTCGACCCGGCGACCGCCGGGGAGGACGGCGACCTCGCCGGGCTCGCCACGCTCTGCGACATGGTCCCGCTGGTCGGCGAGAACCGGCGCATCGCCCGCGAGGGGATGACTGCGCTCGCGCGCACGCGCAAGGTCGGCCTGCGGGCGCTGATGGCGGTCGCAGACCTCGACCCGGCCGACGTCGACGAGCGCTCGGCCGGCTTCCGCCTCGGCCCGCGGATCAACGCCGCCGGCAGGCTGCGCCGCGCCGACGCGGCGCTCGAGCTGCTGCTGACCGAGGACCGCGAGCGCGCGGACGAGATCGCGCGCGAGCTCGACGGCCTCAACCACGACCGCCGCCAGGCCGAGCAGCGGATCGTCGGCGAGGCCGAGCGCCTCTGCGAGCCGCAGCTGTCCGCGGCGTCGATCGTCGTCGCCGGCGAGGGCTGGCATCCGGGCGTCGTCGGCATCGTCGCCTCACGGCTCGTCGAGCGCCACCGCCGGCCCTGTGTGGTGATCGCGCTCGACGGCGAGACCGGGCGCGGATCGGGTCGCAGCATCGCGGCCTACGACCTGCACGCCGGTCTCGATTCGGCGAGCGAGCACCTGATCCGCCACGGCGGCCACCGGATGGCCGCGGGGCTCGAGATCGCGGCCGACCGCGTGGCCGGCTTCCGCGCCGCGCTGGCCGGCCATGCCGGCGCCGCGTTGACCCCGGCCGACCTGATGCCGGTCCAGGAGGCGCACGCGGTCGTTCCCGTCGGCGCCCTCAACCTCGATCTGGCGGAGGAGCTGACGCGGCTCGCCCCATTCGGCGCCGGCAATCCCGCGCCCGTCCTGATGGTCCCCGCCGCCCGTATCGAGCACGTCACGGCGATGGGCGAGCAGGGCGACCACGCGCGCTTCACGCTCGCGGGCGGCTCGGCCCGCGCCCGCGGCGTCGCCTTCCGCACCTCGCAGCGCGAGCTCGCCGACGCCGGCGCCAGCAAGCACGACGTCGCCGTCGCGCTCGAGCGCAACCGCTGGAACGGCGCCGTCGAGGCGCGCGTCGCGTTGCGCGCGCTGACGCCCAGCCGCCGAGGCGTCGTCGAGGAGCTCGGCGCGGACCTCGACCTGGCGGCGGCCGTCGAACGCGAGCTCGCCGCCGATCCGGCGCAGTGGTGGCCGACGCACGGCCGCGACGTCCCCACCCCCGCTGCGCATCGCGCCCGTCACGGCGAGGGCCTGGCGGGCCTCGCCGGCGATCTGCTGACCAGCGGCGAGAGCGTGCTGGTCGTCGTCGCCGACGTCGCCCGCCGCCGCGACGGCCTCGAGCGGCTGATCGCCGGCATGTCGCCGGGCCCGCTCGCCGTCGTCTCCTGGGAGGCGCTCGGCCGCGATCCGGGCCTCGGATCCGGCTTCGCCCACCTGCTGGCGCTCGATCCGCCGCCGGTCGCCGACAGTCTCGCAGTGCTCGCCGCCGCCCGGGCCGCCGGTGCGACCGTCCACCTCGCCTGGGGCGAGCCCGAGACGGCCTTCGCGCTCGCGTGCTGGCGCGAGCGCCTCCAACTCCGGCCGGCCCTCGCCGAGCTCTGGCGCGCGCTCGACGCGGCCGGGGCGCTCGAGGGAGAGGAGCTCGCCGCCGCCCTCCGCGGCGCCGGACAGCACCCCCGCTGCGGCTCGCACTGCGGCCGCCTCGTGCGGGTGCTCCACGAGCTCGATCTTGCGATCTGGGAGCCCTCCGCCGCCGCCGACCCCCGGCTGGCGCGCGGAAGCGCCGAACGCACCGATCTCGGTAGATCCGCCGCCCACCGCGCCTACGCCGTGCGACTCGCCGCGGCCGAGCGCTACCTCGCGGCCGGGCAGCGCCAGGAGGCCCGGGCAGCCGGCTGATCCCGTCTCAGCCGACGGAGAGCCGGTCTACACTCAGACCATGGCGAAGGACTCGCAGACAGGCGTCGTCGATCCGGGATTCGAGCACGATCCGGTCGATCGCGCGGCCGCGCCCGGTCCCGCCGGACCGGTCGACCGGCTGACCGCCGACGAGCGGGTACTGCTCGGGGACCTGTTCGCGGTCGTCGAGGAGCACGCGCAGGAGGCAGCCGAGGCGATCGACCGCGAGAAGTTGGAAGAGGCGTTCGTCTTCGCCTGCGAGCGCCACGCCGACCAGCGTCGCGCATCGGGCGACGACTTCATTGTCCACCCGGTCAGCGTGGCGAAGATCTGCGCCGGCATGCGGCTCGACACCGAGACCCTGTGCGCCGCGCTGCTGCACGACACGGTCGAGGACACGAGCGCCTCGCTCGAGGAGGTGCGCGCCGAGTTCGGCGACGAGGTCGGACAGCTCGTCGACGGCGTCACCAAGCTGACGGGGATCACGTTCCAGAGCCGCGACGACCGCCAGGCCGAGAACTACCGCAAGATGATGGTCGCGATGGCCTCGGACATCCGGGTCATCCTGATCAAGCTCGCCGACCGGCTGCACAACATGCGGACGATCGACGCGATGCCGAAGCAGAAGCAGCACGACAAGGCGCGCGAGACGCTCGACATCTTCGCTCCGCTGGCGCACCGGCTCGGCATCCACGCGATCAAGTGGGAGCTCGAGGACCTCGCGTTCGCCACCCTGCACCCGCGCAAGTTCAACGAGATCAAGGGTCTGGTCAACCAGCAGCGCGACGAGCGCGAGGGCTACGTCGCGCGCGCCGGCGAGTACCTCGGCAAGGAGCTCGAGGCGGTCGGCATCGACGCCGAGATCTCCGGCCGCGCGAAGCACTTCTACTCGATCTACTCGAAGATGACCAAGAAGGGCCGCGAGTTCAACGAGATCTACGACCTGACCGCGATGCGCGTCCTCGTCGACTCGGTCAAGGACTGCTACGGCGCGATCGGCGTCATCCACTCGCTCTGGAAGCCGCTCCCCGGGCGCTTCAAGGACTACGTCGCGATGCCCAAGTTCAACATGTACCAGGCGCTCCACACGACGGTCATCGGGCCCGAGGGCAGGCCGCTGGAGATCCAGATCCGCACCCCGGAGATGCACGACACCGCCGAGTACGGCATCGCCGCGCATTGGATCTACAAGGACGGCAAGCGCCGCCCCGAGGACAAGGTCGAGTGGCTCAAGCACCTCGTCGACTGGCAGAAGGAGATGCAGGACCCGCAGGAGTTCGCGGAGACGCTGAAGGCCGATCTCTTCGAGGACGAGGTCTTCGTCTTCACGCCGCGCGGCGAGGTCAAGTCGCTGGCGGCGGGCGCGACGCCGCTCGACTTCGCCTACTCGGTCCACACCGACGTCGGCCACCGCTGCGTGGGCGCGAAGGTCAACGGCAAGATCGTGCCGCTGCACTACGAGCTGAAGTCCGGCGACATCTGCGAGGTCCTGACCTCGAAGAAGGAGCGCGGCCCCTCGCGCGACTGGCTCTCGCTCGCCAAGACGACGCGGGCGCAGTCGAAGATCCGCGCCTGGTTCAAGCGCGAGCGGCGTGAGGACTCCGAGCGCACCGGCCGCGAGATCCTCCAGGAGAGCCTGCGCCGCCAGGGCCTGCCGCCGCAGAAGATCGCCGGCTCGCCGCTGCTCGCCGACGTCATCCGCGAGATGGGCTTCCGCAAGGGCGACGACTTCTACGTCGCGCTCGGCCAGGCGAAGGTCTCGGCCAAGGTCGTCACCCAGAAGATCATGCAGAAGCTGCGCCAGGGCGAGTCGGCCGTCGACCACGCCGGCGCCGCCGCGCAGCTGCTCGACCGCAAGAAGGAGCGACCGCACTCGACCGGCAGCGCCTCCGCCTACGGGATCGTCGTCGAGGGCATCGACGACGTGCTGCTACGGCTGGCGAAGTGCTGCCGCCCCGTCCCGGGCGATCCGATCGTCGGCTACATCTCGCTCGGCAAGGGGATCACGATCCACCACGAGGTCTGCCCGAACGCGCGCGCCCTGAAGCGCAACCCCGAGCGCTTCACCAAGGTCTGGTGGGAGGGCGACGGCGCCGGCTCGTCCTTCCGCGCCGAGATCGAGATCGACGGCTGGGACCGCCATCGCCTGCTCGAGGACCTGGCGCGCTGCTTCGCCGAGGCGGGCGTGAACATCCTCGAGGCGCGGTGCACGACGATCCATCCGATGATCAAGAACCGCTTCGTGGTCGAGGTGGGGGACACCCACGCGCTGAAGAACTGCATCCAGCGCCTGCGCAACATCGACTCCGTCTTCGACGCCTACCGAGTAACGCCAAGCTAACTGACGACGGTGAGGGCGTCCGGGGCGGCTGAGTAGCGCACGGTGTGCTCCTCGCCGATGTAGTCGCCGTCGACCTGGACGGGGAGGGGGCGGCCGTCGGCGCTCTCGACGACGACCTCCTCGACGTCGGGGAACGGCTCAATCTGGCGGTGCTTGGAGACGGTCCGGGCACGGCCGGAGAAGAGCCGCGGGACGAGCGTGAGCAGCTCGAGCGGCGTGGCGCGGCGTAGCGCCGCGACGCCGAGCGATCCGGTGTCGAGGCCGGCGCCCTCGCAGACGCGGATCGGCCGGCGGCCGAAGTATGTGAAGGGGTCCGAGTTCTGGGCGACGACGGTGACCGCGTCGACCGTTCGGTCGCCGGCGGTCACCCGCATCTGCGGGGGATGCGCCAGATAGCGGCGGTTGAACGTCGAGACGGCGGCCCACGTGTAGTAGTACTCGCCGAACCGGGCCTTCAGACGCTGGTGGGCGTCGACGCGCTCGACGACGCTGGCGTCGAGCCCGACGCCCGACGAGAAGACGAAGGCGCGGCCGTTGACCATGCCGAGGTCGACCTTGCGCGGGCGGAAGTCGTCGGCGAGCCCGAGCAGGTGCTCGGTGGCGTCGACCACGTCGCCTGGGATGCCGAGCGTCCGGTGGAAGACGTTCGTCGCTCCGCCCGGCAGGCAGCTCAGCGGCGTCTCCGACCCGATCAGGCCGTTCGCCGCCTCGTTGACAGTGCCGTCGCCGCCGAACGCGACCACCACGTCATAGCCCTCGCCGGCGGCCTCGCGACAGATCTGCGTCGCGTGGCCGCGGCGCTCGGTGTCGACGGCCTCGACCTCGTAGCGCGACTGGAGCGCGTAGACGACCAGGTTGCGCAGCCGGTCCGACACCGTCGTCGCGTACGGGTTCACGATCACCAGCATCCGCTTCCGCTCGCTGCCGGCCGCGATGATCCGGTCGGCGAGCTCCTCGGCGCGCGCCTCGGCGGCGCCTGCCCGAGTCGGAAGGTCGGCGTGCATGGGTGAACGCTAACCCCGTCGCCGGCAGCCGGTTACGAGCCGGCGCCCTCGAGCGCCTCGAAGTGGATCAGCCCGTCGCACTCGACCTCGCGTACCCGGCCCTCGTTGAGCAGAACGTCCGTATGGCCGAGCACCTCGCTGAGCGTGAGGTAGGCCTGCGTTACCGCGATGTTCCCCCACAGCGCCTGCGCCAGCTCGTAGGCGCTGCGCGGGCGCTCGGCGATCAGCCGGTGGAGCTTGTCGGCGCGGCGGCGGTGGAGGGCGAAGCGGTCGTCGATCAGCTTGCGGTGGTCGGTCACGGGCTCGCCGTGGCCGGGGAGGACCAGCTCGACGTCCATCGCGCGCGTCCGGGCGAGCGAGTCGAGATACGTGACGAGCGCCTGCGGCCGGGCGGCGGAGCCTTCGCGCGGCCGGGTGATCAGCGGATTGGAGGAGATGTGGGCGAGCAGATGGTCGGCGGCGATCAGCATCCGCCGGTCGGCGTCCTCGAACACCGTGTCGGTCGGCGAATGCCCGGGCCGCCAGTGCACCCCCAGCCTGCGGTCGCGAAACGCCAGCTCGTCGCCATCGTGCAAGACGCGGGTGACCTTGGCCGGCGCCCCCCAGGCCCGGAACGCGCGCGAAACCGACTGCAGCGCCTGGACCACGTCCGCCGGAATCCCGTGGCGGAGCATCGTCTCGGTTGCGAAGTCGTCGTCGGCCTGCATCTCCTCGGAGAAGCTCTCGACGATCGGCACCGCATGGTCGATCGCCGCCACCTCGGCCCCCGATCGCGAGGCGACGAGCCCGACGAGCCCGAGGTGGTCGATGTGCTGATGCGTGAGGATCACCAGCTCGATCTCCTCGAGCGAGCGCCCGAGCGCCGCGAGGCCCTGGGTCAGCTCGTCGAACGAGGTCCCGGAGTTGGGCCCGGCGTCGACGAGCGTCAGCGGCTCGTCCTCGATCAGGTAGACGTTCACGCGCCCGACCGCGAACGGGGTCGGGATCGACAGGCGGTGGATCCCGGCTTCGACCGCCTTCGCGAAGCCGTCCGGGGCGCCCTCGTCGCTCACGCGCGAATCAGCGCCAGGACCTCGTCGCGCTGCTCGACCATGTGCTCCGGCGACACGAGCGACTCGAGGTTGAGCCGCAGCAGCGGCTCGGTGTTCGACGGGCGAACGTTGAAGTGCCAATCGTCGTAGTCGACAGAGACCCCGTCGAGCCACGACACCTCGCCGTCGCCGTAGCGCTCGGCGATCGCGCACATCTTCGCGTCCTGGTCGACGACCTCCGAGTTGATCTCGCCCGAGATGAAGTAACGCTCGCGCAGCGGCGCCAGCATGTCGGCCAGCGTCCGCTCCTCCTTCGACAGCAGCTCGAGCAGCAGCAGCGCCGGCAGCGTGCCCGAGTCGGCGCAGTAGAAGTCGCGGAAGTAGTAGTGGCCCGACACCTCGCCGCCGAACGCCGCGCCCTCGTCGCGCATCCGGGTCTTGAAGAACGCGTGCCCGACGCGGTTCACCCGCGCGGTCCCGCCGGCCTCCTCGACCACGTCGCGCACCGCGCGGCTCGCGCGCACGTCGTAGAGGATCGTCGCGCCGGGATCACGCTCGAGGATCGACTTCGCGAGCAGCGCCGTCAGGAAGTCCCCGTCGACGAACGCCCCGGTCCCGTCGATGAAGAAGCAGCGGTCGGCATCCCCGTCCCAGGCGATTCCCAGTGCCGCGCCCTCGGCTCTCACCTTCTCCACGATGAAGCGCCGGTTCTCCTCCAGCAGCGGGTTCGGCTCGTGGTCGGGAAAGTCCCCGTCCGGCGCCCAGTAGGTCTGAGCCTGATCGATCGGCAGCTGGTCGAGCAGCGGCCCGCAGAGCGGGCCGGCCATGCCGTTCCCGCCGTCGAGCACCACCTTCAGCGGCTTCACGGCGCCGACGTCGATCCAGGCGATCGCGTCGCGATGGAAAGGCTCGTAGACGTCCTCGCACTCGACCGTTCCCGCTGGTCCCTCGGGATCGCCGAGGTCCCCGCTCGTCAGCAGCTCGCGCAGCTCGCCGATCCCCGCGTCGCCCGATAGCGCCAGCGCTCCGCGCCCGACCAGCTTCGCCCCCGTGTACGCCTTCGGATTGTGCGACGCGGTGCACATCAACCCGCCGTCCAATCCGCGCGACCCAACCGTCCAGTAGAGCATCTCCGTGCCGACCATCCCGATGTCCAGGACGTACGCGCCCTCGTCGCTCATCCCGCGCGCGTACTCGGCCGCCAGCGCCGGCGCCGTTAGCCGCATGTCGCGCCCGAGCGCCAGCCTCAGATCGCGCGGCTTCGTGCCGTACATCTCCGCCAGCACACGCGCGAACCCGCGCCCGACGAGGTAGGCCGTCCCCTCGTCGATCTGCTCGCCGTACAGCCCCCGAACGTCGTAGGCCTTGAAGATGCTCGGATCGATCTCGCTCACGCGGCGAGAGGCTATAGCCAACCCCGGCGCCGGAAGTACCCCAGCATCCCCACCAGCAACGCCAGCATCGCCCCGACGACGGCCCAGAACGCGCCCGTCGTCCCCTCGCCCGGAACCGCCACGTTCATCCCCCAGACGCTCGCGATCAGCGTCAGCGGCAGCACGACCACGCTGATCGCCGTCAGCACCCGCAGGATGTCGTTGACGCGGTGCGAGATCACCGACTCGTTGGTCTCCTCGAGCGCCTCGACGACCTCCTTGTAGTTCTCGAGCATGTCCCAGATCCGCTCGGAGGCGTCGACGATGTCGTCGAAGTAGACGTCGAGGTCGGCGGCCATGTAGCGCTGCTTGGTCCGCTCGAGGTCGCGCAGGGTGGAGCGCTGCGGACGGATGATCTTGCGGAAGTTGATGATCTCCTGCTTGACGTTGGAGATGTCGCGCACGAGCTCCTCGGAGCGGCCCTGGAAGATGTCCTCCTCGATCTGCTCGAGCTTGTTGCCCATCTTGCGCAGCATCGGGAAGCAGTAGTCGAACGAGTCGTCGACGATCTTGTAGAGCAGGTAGCCGGGCCCCTTCGAGAGCAGCTGCTCTCGCATCTCCTCCGAGGCGCGGCAGCGCTCGAAGAGGTACTCGACCGGCGGGATCGGCCGGTTCGGCAGGGTGATCAGGAAGTCCGGCCCGACGAACATGTCGAGCTCGGCGGTGTTCAGCCGTCCGACGGCCTTGTCGTAGACCGGGAAGTGCAGGACGATGAAGAGGTAGTCGTCGTACTCGTCGATCTTCGGCCGCTGGTTGCGCGAGGCGACGTCCTCGTAGTCGAGCGGGTGGAAGTCGAAGTGCTCCTGCAGCCAGGCGCGGTCGACGGGACCGGGCTCTTCGATGTTGATCCAGCGCAGCTCGCGCTCGGCGGTGTCCAGCGCGCCGGCGCCGTCGCGCTGGACGCTCTCTACCTTGGGCTCAGGCGCTGTGGCGGGCCCGGAGTCGGGTCCGATCCGCTGAGCGCGGCGCAGGCGTGGCCTTGGGATGCTCGGCATGGGTCGGACTCAGCGGGTCGTCGGTAGCGGGCGTCACGAGCTTGATTCTACCCCGGAGCGCGCATCCATCCTCGGTGCGCGCTATTCTTGTCCGCTACATAGCCGTACGCATCTAGAGGGGTGGAGGGAAATGGCCCGACGAAGCCCCGGCAACCATCCGAGCGATCCAGGTCGTGAGGAAAGGTGCCAAGTCCATCAGATCCATTGGATCTGAAAGATGTGACGAAGCGCTTCAGAGGCCTCCGTCACGAGCAACACGGCGGAGGCTTTCGACATGAAGGGACCATCTCAATGGCTCTAGAAGCGCTCAAGTGCAAGGAGTGTCAGGCGACCTACCCGCTCGACGCACGCTATGTCTGCGAAGCGTGCTTCGGCCCGCTCGAGGTCGCATACGACTTCTCCGGCCTCGACGCCGCCGAGACGCGGCGCAAGATCCAGGCCGGCCCGCAGTCGATCTGGCGCTACTCCGACTTCCTGCCCTTCGACAGTCAGCCGCGCACGGCGCTCGCCGCGGGCGTGACCCCGCTGCTGCGCGCCGACCGGCTCGCCGAGCGGCTCGGACTGGGGGAGGTCTGGGTCAAGAACGACGCGGCGAACCCGACCCACTCGTTCAAGGACCGGGTCGTGACCGTCGCGCTCGCAAAGGCGCGCGAGCTCGGCTTCGAGGTCGTCGCGTGCGCCTCGACCGGCAACCTGGCGAACGCGGTCGCGGCGCACGCCGCCGCCGCCGGGCTCGAGTCCTACGTCTTCGTCCCCGCCGACCTCGAGGAGCAGAAGATCCTCGCGACCGGCGTCTACGGGACCAACCTCGTCGCCGTCGACGGCAACTACGACGACGTCAACCGCCTCTGCACCGAGCTCTCGGGCGAGCGCGACTGGGCGTTCGTGAACGTCAACATGAGGCCGTACTACTCCGAGGGCTCGAAGACCGTCGCCTACGAGGTCGCCGAGCAGCTCGGCTGGGAGCTCCCCGACCGTGTCGTCGTGCCGGTCGCCTCGGGCTCGCTGATCACGAAGATCGCGCGCGGCTTCGAGGAGTGGATCGAGGTCGGGCTGGTCGAGGGCGAGCTGCCGAAGTTCAACGGCGCCCAGGCCGAGGGCTGCTCGCCGGTGGCGCAGGCCTATGAGGCCGGTCGCGACTTCTGCGCCCCGGTCAAGCCTCAGACGATCGCCAAGTCGCTGGCGATCGGCAACCCGGCCGACGGTCCGTACGCGCTCGACCTGGCGCGGCGCACCGGCGGCGGCGTCGACGCCGTCGACGACGACGAGATCAAGGCCGGCATCCGGCTGCTCGCCGAGACGACGGGGATATTCACCGAGACCGCCGGCGGCGTGACGACGGCCACGCTCGCCAAGCTCGCCGAGCGAGGGGAGATCGGCCGCGAGGAGCGCGTCGTGCTGGTGATCACCGGCGAGGGCCTGAAGACCCTCGACGCGGTGCGCGGCAGCTTCGAGACGATCGACGTCGACCCCACGACCGAGTCGTTCACGGCGGCGACCAACGTCGAAGCCGTCGCCTGACGGCTGTAGAGTGCCGCGCCGGATGAGCGTCACAGTCAAGATCCCCACGCAGCTCCGGAGCGTCACCGGGGGCGAGGCCGAGACCGCGGTCGAGGAGGCGTCGACCGTCGGCGAGGTGCTCGACGGCCTCTACGACCGCTTCGACGGCCTGCGCGACCGCATCGCTGAGGACGGTGGCCTGCGCCGCTTCGTCAACGTCTACGTCGGCGGCGAGGACATCCGCTTCCTCGACGGCCTCGACACGGCGGTCGACGACGGCGACGAGGTCACCATCCTGCCGGCCGTCGCCGGCGGCCAGTAACTGGCCTTCCAAGTGAGCTGGAGTCCTGCCGGTTCGACCGTCCTCGTGACGGGCGCGCAGGGGTTCATCGGCTCGTGGCTGGCCGAGCGCCTGCTCGACGACGGGGCGCGCGTGGTGGTGCCGCGCCGCGACGTCGAGCCCGAGTCGCGCTTTCGCGCCGAGGGGGTGGAAGAGCGCTGCGTCGTCGCGCTGGCGGACGTCCAGGATCTCGACGCGATCGCCCGGGTCCTCAACGAGCACGAGGTCGACGCGGTCTTCCACCTGGCGGCGCAGACGATCGTCGGGACGGCGAACCGCTCGCCGCTGTCGACCTTCGAGGCGAACGTGCGAGGGACCTACGTGCTGCTCGAGGCCTGCCGTGCGCTGGGGAAAGGAAGCCCGCTCTCGAGGATCGTCGTCGCCTCGTCGGACAAGGCTTACGGCTCGCACGACGAGCTGCCGTATCGCGAGGACTTCGCGCTGCAGCCGACGTTCCCCTACGACGTCTCGAAGGCCTGCACAGACATGATCGCGCGCAGCTTCGCCGTCACCTACGGATTGCCGATCGCTGTGACGCGCCTGGCGAACGTCTACGGCGGAGGGGACATCAACTGGTCGCGAATCGTGCCCGACACCTGTCGCGCGCTGGCGAAGGGCGACCGGCCTGTGATCCGCTCCGACGGCACGCCCGAGCGCGACTACCTCTACGTCGAGGACGCCGTCGAGGCCTATCTCGCGGTGGCGGCGTCGCTCGACCGCGAAGAGCTCCACGGTCGCGCCTGGAACGCGGGCTGGGGCTCGCCGCTGTCGGTGCGCGAGATCGTCGACCGTCTGATCGCGGCCTCCGAGCGCGACCTGGAGCCCGAGGTCAGGGGAAACGGCACGCCCCACGGCGAGATAGATCGCCAATACCTCGACTCGACCGCGATCCGGGAGCAGCTCGGCTGGGAGCCCCGCGTCGAGCTCGGCGATGGCCTGCGCAGGGCGTACGCGTGGTACGCGCGGCACGCCTCATAGCGATCGACTCCCCTCGTTCACCGCCGCTAAGCTCGTCCTGGTTGGCTCCGCTACTGGGCGGCATCCCTTTCACTTCAGCACTCTTTCAGCGCGCCTCGGTGCGACGAATCAGCGCGGAGGCGCGAGCAAGGTGCGATCCGGGGGCGGGGCCTTCTCTATCAGGAGCCATGCCGTCGCCCGAGTCTCCGGCTCCAGAACGATCAGAAGGTCCGTGACCAAGAGCCTCCGAAGTGGGTTGTCAGAGTTCAGTGACGCCACTAGAATCGTCCTGGTCCCGGGGAACGGATGGAGTCGCCGGGATCGTCGACTGAGAGGAAGGCCCGCATGCTCCACCCGGGACGTGCGAGTCCCTCGAAGACCCGTAAAACTCTTCGAGGAGCCGCGATGCCATTGTCGTCCGGAGTGCAGATCGAGGTGCAGGTCCAGGGGACGACGCGGGTCATCGCTATCGAGGGGGAGCTGGACTTCTCTTCGGTCTCGCGGGTTCAGGAGGCGATCGACGCGGCGCTGTCCGATCGTCCCGAGACCGTCGTGCTCGATCTCAGCGGACTCGCGTTCTGCGACTCGTCCGGAATTCACCTCGTCGTGCGCAGTCACCAGCGCGCCACCGACAACGGCATCCGATTCGTAGCCATCCGGCCGCTGGGCTCCGCTTGGCGCGTCTTCGAGATCTGCGGGATCAACGGCCAGGTGGGGTTCGTCGACGCCCACGACGAGTCTTCGGACGACGGACGCTCGCCCACAGCCGGTGCACTCTGACTAGCCCGCCGGCTCGATCCACTAGGCGACGGAGGAGCTGTGGTCGCCGTCCGTGGCGGCGACACGACCGTTGGACGGATCGGCCGGCTCGAGCACGAAGGACTCGACCGCGACGTCCGGATCGAGGTGGTTGTCGCTCAGGAAGGCCATGACCTTGCGACCGCTGAGCCCCTCGACCAGCGCTATGAGATCGTCTTGCATCGTCCGCTGGTAGGCACGGCGGGCGCTGAGCACCAGCGTGGTCTCGCCGTCCATCACGAGGCTTCGCTCGCCTTTCGTGAGGGTGTCCTCGAGCACCACCGCGATCAGGTCGGTCGAGACGTAGGTGCGCGCCTTCGTCGGCCCCCGGCCGACGTAATCCCTGATCACTCGCACGACGCCGCTCGATATCGCGGCGGCGAGCTCGCCTCCCACTGGACGGTCGGTCTGGCTGCCGGACATGGCAAGCCTCTCTCCGCTTCCCTCGCAACTTGGGGCCACGCCACGGAGAAGGAAACGAAGTAAGCCCGTCGGCAGCCCGTGTGCCGGCGCAGTGCCCGCGGTCAGCGGTCCCGAGTCAGTCCACGTGGCTCCAGTGTAGACCCATCGAGGCCGCTTCCCGGCAGGAGAGGCCAAGGCCGTGCCCAAGCGGATTTGGGCACGGCCAAACGCCCGCCGATGGCTATGTGGCGCGGGTTCGTCCTCCTGTCGCCATCCGGTAGACGACGAGCAGCAGCAGCGAGCCGAGGATGGCGATCACCCATGTCCCGATGTCGAAGAACTCGTCGAGGTCGCCGATGTCCAGGGCGCTGGCGATCAGGCCGCCGACGATCGCCCCGACGATCCCGATCAGCATCGTGACGATGATGCCGCCAGGATCGTCGCCCGGCAGGATCGCCTTTGCGATCGCACCGGCGAGAAGCCCCAAGACGATCCAGCCCAAGATTCCCATCGATCTCTCTCCTCTTGCGGGGACGCTGAGGCGGTACCCAGCCGGCGTCCCATCGAATCGCCGCGATCGCTCGACTTGCTTCCAGGGCGAAGACGGCGGGAAGACCTCTCCCTGGACTGGCGGTGTCGACTCAGTCCGGCTGGGTGGGCCGCTCGGCCACGTACGTCAGGAGGCTCTGGTGGTCCTCGGCGCAGGCGGGACACCCCTCTAGGTGCTCACGCATCCCCGGGACCTCGCGATCGACGTGGCCGCCGGCCAGCTCGAGCTCCACGTAACGGTCGAGCTCGTCGAAGCACTGCTCGCACGTCAGCTCCCGACCCGCAGGTCCGACTAGTCGTCTCACGAGGCGGTCGTGGCTCGGTTGGCTGGGCCTTGTCATAGGGTGACCTCCGCGTCGGCGTTGACGTGGAGCCCGCGCTCGGCGAGTGCGGCTCGGAGCTTTCGGCGGGCGTCGTGGATGGTCTTGTAGAGAGCGCCCCTGGTCGTGCCGAGTCGCTCGGCGAGCACGTCGATCGGGACGTCGTTGAGCGTGACTGCGACGAGGACCTCTCGCTGGTGCCGGCTGAGGTCGCCTTCGATCGCCTGGCGAAGAGCGGCGAGCAGCTCCATCGTCTCGACGTCGTGCTGTGGCGAGTGCCCGCCGTCGCCGATCGATGCCCACCCCTCGGGCTCGAGTGGGATCTCGCGCCCTTGCCACGCGCGCCGGCGGATCTTCACCGCCGCCTCGAGCAGGGCGAACTTGTAGGCCCAGGTGGTGAAGCGGCTGTCGCCGCGGAAGTCGGCGAGCTTGCCCAGGATCGCTACGAGCGCATCGTCGGCGCTCTGGTGGGCGAGGTCGTCGTGGTCGTCGCCGCGCAGCTGGGGGAACGCCGCGCCGCGCCGGCGGACCTCGAACCGGGCCGCCTTCAGCAGCATGGCGTGCAGGGCCTCGATCGCCGCTTGGCGGTCGGGACTGTCCGGGTCGAGTCGATCGATCCAAGCCTGCGACTCCTCGTCGAGGCGCTTGCCGTCATTGGGGGAGGCGCCGAAAGCTGGCATGGCCGTCCCGATGACGCTAGCGGAGGAGCCACAGCCGCCAACGGGCCGGTTGGGTGGCGAAGCGACAATCGACATTGACCCTTTGGCGACGGCCGGGCGCAGTTCCTTACCCGCGTTAGCAAGACGACGGCGCGGGTAAGACGAGCGCACTTGCCGACGCCAACGAAGCATGACCCTCGACCGCACGCACCGCCTTCGACAGCTGCATGACGCCGGCGTCTCCATCTGGCTCGACACGCTCTCGCGGGATCTGCTCGACAGCGGCCATTTCGCGGGGCTGGTCAGGGAGCGCTTCGTCAGTGGAGCGACCTCCAACCCGACCATCTTCGAGAAGGCGATCAGCGGATCGGACCGCTACGACGCCCAGCTCCGATCGCTGGTCTCCGACGGCGTCACCGATAGCCGTGACCTCTTCCTCGCCGCCGCGCTCGATGACGTCCGCGCCGCCGCGGCGATACTGCGGCCGCTCCACGAGCGCACCGCCGGCCACGACGGCTTCGTGTCCTTCGAGTGCACGCCGGACGTCGCCGACGACGCCGAGGCCACCGTCGTCCAGGCGCTCGACCTCTGGGAGCGCCTGGGCCTTCCCAACGTCCTGATCAAGGTTCCCGCGACGCGCGCCGGTGTCGACGCCATCGAGGAGCTGACGGCCGCCGGCGTGAACGTCAACGTGACGCTGCTGTTCTCCGTCGAGCGCTACGAGGAGGTGATGGACGCCTACATGCGCGGCTTCGAGCGGCGAGTCGCGGCCGGCCTGCCGGTCGCTTCGATCACCTCGGTCGCGTCGTTCTTCGTCTCCCGGATCGACGGCAAGGCCGATGCGGTGCTCCCACCCGACTCGCCGCTGCGCGGACGCGTCGCGGTCGCGAACGCCCAGATCGCCTACGCCCGCCATCTAGCGACCTTCGCCGGCGAGCGCTGGGAGGCGCTGCGAGACGCCGGCGCGTCCGTTCAACGCCCGCTTTGGGCCAGCACGGGCACCAAGGATCCGAGCTACTCCGACGTCCTGTACGTCGAGCGGCTGATCGCCCCTGGAGTCGTCAACACGATGCCTGAGCAGACGCTGCACGCCTTCGCCGATCACGGCAACGTCGAGAGGACCCTCGACAGCCGTCTCGGCGAGGCGAACGACGTCTTGGCGGCGGCCGCCGCGCAGGGAGTGAACTTCGACGGGATCACCCGCGAGCTCGAGCGTGACGGAGTGCAGGCCTTCTGCGACTCCTATGACAGCCTGCTCGCCCGCATCGACGCCAAGGTCCGTCACGGAGAGCCAGCTCGACCGTCTGACCTGAGGTAAGAAGCGCCGCGACGCGAGCGCTAACTCGATCGAAGGCCGCCCGCACAGGGCAGGCGGCGCGCAACAGAAGGAGAGCTTCAAAATGGCGGTTACGAGCTCCAAAGAGCCCGCGTTCGCAGAGGACCGGCTTGCGTCTGCCAACGGTGGGAAAGCCCTCGCCCCGCGTGCCGACTGGGGCGACCCGCGCTATCAGGCGTTCGCGCTGCTGCGGCTCGCGTTCACGGTCGCCCCGATCGCCTTCGGGCTGGACAAGTTCTTCAACGTGATGGTCGACTGGCCGATCTACCTGGCGCCCTGGATCGACGACATCGCACCCGGCTCCGCACAGGACTTCATGTACGCCGTAGGGGCGATCGAGATCGTCGCCGGCATCGCCGTCGCGCTCAAGCCCCGCTACGGCGCCTACGTCGTCGCCGCCTGGCTGGGCGGGATCGTCATCTCCCTGCTCACCTACTCCGGCTACTACGACATCGCCCTGCGCGACTTCGGCTTGATGCTCGGTGCGCTGACGCTCGCAAGGCTCGCGTCGGTATACGACCGGCCGCTACGGCTACGCCGCTGAGGCGCGCCAGGCTGGATTCGAACCAGCGACCTCTTGCTCTGGAGGGCCGCATCAGCGGGGATGAGAAAACCCTGATTTGCAGGCAAATCAGGAGCATTTCCTATCTCCGACGCCCATCATATCGTGCTGGATTGCGGGCGTTTGACTGGGTTCTGGCCAGAGTTTCGGCCAGAGACGCGCCGCCTCGGCCGTCGCAACCCGGAGATTGGGCTGGTCGCTCGAGGACGTGGATGACGACCGCGCCGATGCGAAGGCGCTGCGCGCGGAGGGGCATGCTCCAGAATTGCGGATTCGTTGGCCGGCCGAAGTCGACGGTTCAGGATTGGATTCGCGATCAGGCGAAGCGGACGGCAGCGTAGAGTGCCCGCTGTGGAGAGCGAGAGATGACATTTGAGGAGACGGTTGCCTTCTTGCGTGAGCAGGAGGGCAGACGGATCGAGGTCAGCATCTTCCTCCCAGCGGGGTCCGGCTACGACCCCGACGAGGCGTTCGGGCGCTCCGTAGCGAGCTTTGAGGGCGGGGTCACGGGTGTTAAGCCCCGTAGCGGCCCAGAGACCGACGCCTGGTCGGTATGGCTCAACGAGGATTTTGGGGGCTGCCTTGTGTTGAGCCCGGAGCGCTTCGAGGGAGCCGAGGCGACGGCCCATCAGCCGCCCGCCGAGGAGCGAAGCGATACAGGCGACTGGTGGAGCTTGGTGATTCGGCAGGCCGATCTTGTGTTCGACGTGGTCATCTACGTTTGACTGCGGTTCTGTCCGAACGCGTTTCGTACGATCTCCTCCAGGTTGCAGTGGATGAACTGCGCCCTCAGATTGACATGAGCCGCCACAAGGCAAAGCTAAAGGCCAAGCGGAAGCGCATGAAGGGACGCAAGCCCGCGACGCGCTGCGTCGGCGGCTACACGTGCGGGTGCGTGGACTGCGCTGAGGATCGCAAGCGGGCCAGCGAGTTCGCCTCGATGAGTCAGGGCCTGCCGGCGTCGCAGCCGTGGGAGGGCGATCTCGACGCGCGTGACGATCTCCGTGCTCGCCGGATGCGCCACGACGGTCGTGGTCTCGTCCACGGTCGCGCTGTCGCCTGAACCACCTCTGCGCGCCGAACGGCGCACATGTCGGCCCTGTCGCATGTGGAATGCTCTCGGCGCATGGCGGGGCCAGCAGCGCACGAGAGCGCTTGGACACGGGCCAAAGAAGACACAACGGCTACGTTGAAGTCGTCGACCTTCTACGTGGTGTCGACGGTGGCCGGGGTCATGGCTGCTGCGCTCGGGCTTCTCCTATCGGCTGGTGCGGAGAAGCTCGAGACGAAGGTAGGGATCACCCTCCTGCTGGGTATCGGCGTTGGGGTCGTGGTTCCCGTCGTCGCAGTAGGCGGGGCTCATCTTCTGCTCGCGCCGCGGCGGCAGCGTGATGAGCTGCGGGCCGCGCAGACTCCAGACAAGCGTGTCGATGTGCCACTGCGACTGCGCGAGTTCGCGAGGAGGGCCGACGAGTTCGTCGACCACGTTGAGGCGTACACGCATCAACAGAACATCGATCGCGCAGACGCTTGGGCCAGCGAAGTCACCGACTTTCTTCACGACCACGCGCCTGAGTACGGCTCACGGTTTGTGGATGCTGGAATGGACCGACCGGTCGGGCAACGGACGCGTGAGCACATCATTGCGCTCCGAGAGATCGCCGACGAACTTGCGTCGAGCGGGTAGCGGATCATCAGTCCGGTCCAAAGCCGCCCGCTGCCACCACGGCCCGCCGGTCGTTCAGCTTCGTCTTCTCCGAGTGACGCCCACGCCGGTCCCGTTGGGTGGGGCCGCGGTTCTCGGCCAGGCGCTCGGGCCCTCGCGGCAGGCAGCCACAGCAGATAGACTTGGGGACACCGTGACGGCTCGCGAGAAGCTTCATCGCGTCATCGACGACCTCCCCGAGGCCGAGCTCGACACCGCGCTCGAGCTGCTCGTCTCCAAGACGAGCGACGAGCCCGGCGAGTCGCAGGAGATCGTCGTCGATGCCGAGCACGCCGAGCGGGTGCTCGACGCGTTCGAGCATCCCGAGCGCTTCGAGGCCGGACTGCGTCGCCTGATGGCGAGCGCCGGCGAGCGGACCCTTGAGTCCGGCTGAGCGGATCGAGCACTACGACAAGCGCTACGCCGTCCGCGGCTTCGACAGCGGACAACCAGCGCTTGACCGTTGGCTCATCCAGTACGCAGGCCAGAACGAGCGGCGCAACACGGCTCGCACGTATCTCGCTGTAGACGACCGAGACGTCGTTGTCGGCTACTACTCGCTCGTCGCCAGCGAGATCAAGCAGGCCGAAGCTACCGCCGCGCTCAAGACCGGGACATCGCCGCACTTCCCGATCCCCGCGTGTCTGCTCACCCGGCTGGCCGTCGATCACCGCCACCAGGGCCGCAAGATCGGCTCCAAGCTGCTGTTCCACGCACTCGGGCGAGTGCTGCGGGGCAGTCAGCACATCGGGATTCGCGGCCTGGTCGTCAGCGCGATCGACGCCACCGCGGCCGACTTCTACGGCCACTTCGCTTTCGATGCGCTCGATACCGACCGTCGCAAGCTGATGGTCCCGCTAGAGACGATCGAGCGCCTGGCTGACCCCGCCCGGTAGTCGGCCGTCCACGGCGATCACCGTGGGTTTGGGCCAGCGTTTCGAACTTCCGGTCTCCTTCGCCCGGGCCGGATCGGCCAGCGCCGAATTGTTGCGATTTGCGGGTAGATCCCGGATCGGATATCCCGCTCGACCTGGCCATATGCCTTGATCGTCCGAGAGTTTTGGCCGCAGTTTTGGCCAGAAGCGGCGAAATCGCAATCAGCCGAGGAACGCTGATTCCGCTCCACCGCTGACGCGCCCGGCTGGATTCGAACCAGCGACCTCTTGCTCCGGAGGCAAGCGCTCTATCCACTGAGCTACGGGCGCGGGATGAGTCAGTCTAGACCGATGCTGGTCGCGATCATCGCCGACACGCACCTGCCGAAGGGGCGCCGGGGGCTGCCCGATCGGTGCGTCGAGCTGATGCGCGGCTCGGACATGATCGTCCACGCGGGGGACCTCAGCTCGCTCGCCGTGCTGGAGGACCTGCGTGGGCTGGGCCCGCCGGTGGCGGCGGTGCACGGCAACGTCGACAGCGCGGAGGTGCGACGCGAGCTGCCGGCGGAGCGGGTCGTCGCGATCGGCGACCTGGACGTAGGCATTGTCCACGACGCCGGCCCGGCGCGTGGGCGGTTGGTGCGCATGCGGCGCCGCTTCCCGACGGCGGCCGCCGTCGTGTTCGGGCACTCGCACATGCCGCTGCACGAGGAGGCCGACGGGTTCCAGATCTTCAATCCGGGCAGCCCGACCGAGCGGCGGCGCTCGCCGGCTCACACGATGGGACTCGCGCGGGACGTGAAAGGCAGGATCTCCTTCGAGCTCGTGACGCTCGACTGAGCGGAGCCCCGCTCGGGCCGCCAAGATACGCAGCCGGATGGACCTCGACCTCGTCTTCCTCGGCACCGCCGGCTCGGCGCCGACCGCGCGCCGCGGTTTGCCCGGCACGCTGATCAGGCGCGGCGGCGAGCGGCTGCTGATCGACTGCGGCGAGGGGACCCAGCGCCAGATGATCCGCTCCGTGGGGCTGGTCGACCTCGACGAGATCTACATCACCCACTTCCACGCCGACCACGTTCTCGGTCTGCCTGGGCTGCTGAAGACCTATGGACTGCAGGGCCGTGAACGACCGCTGACGGTGTTCGGGCCGGCCGGTCTCGATCAGCTCTTCCGAGTCCTGGCGCCGCTGATCGGCAGGCTCGACTTCGACGTTCGGATCGACGAGCTGGAGAGCGGCGAGGAGCTCGAGCGCGGCGAGTACGTCGTCTCGGCGTTCTCGGTCGCTCACGGGGTGCCCGCGCTCGGCTACGCGCTGATCGAGGACGACCGGCCGGGCAGGTTCGACGAAGGGCGAGCCCTCGAGCTGGGCGTAAGCCCCGGTCCGGACTTCGGCCGCCTCCAGCGGGGCGAGCGCGTGGAGGGCTCCGCGGGCGAGGTGACCCCCGAGCAGGTGCTCGGGGAGGCGCGCCGCGGGCGCAAGCTCGTGCTCTCCGGCGACACGGCGCCGTGCGACATGACGCGGGCGATGGCCGACAGGGCGGATCTGCTGGTCCACGAGGCGACGTTCATGCACGAGGACCTCGATCGGGCGCGCGAGACCGGCCACTCGACCGCCCGGCAGGCGGCGATGCTCGCGGCCGACGCCGAGGTGGAGCTGCTCGCGCTGACCCACGTCTCGACGCGCTATCCCGCCGGACCGTTGCGCGACGAGGCCCGCTCGGAGTTCGACCGCACGATCGTCCCGCGCGACTTCGACCGCGTCGAGATCCCCTTCCCTGAGCGCAGCGAGCCGGTCCACCAACGCGCGGAGTAAGCCGTGACCCTCCCAGCGGAGGAGCGCAACCGGACCGGTCCTACTGTCACGTGGCGCAGCTAGCGGGAGCGAGGTCCGGTGAGCACCGGAGCCATCTCGCTCGCCTGCTACATTCGCCGCGCAGTCTCTTTAACCCGGTCCCGTGAGGCCAGGAAGGGGCAGTTCGCTTGAGCCAGAAGGTCGTCCTCGACCGCGACGACGTGCGCCGAACCCTCGTGCGCATCGCGCACGAGATCGTCGAGAAGAACGGGGGCGAGCCGCTCGCGATCGTCGGCATCCACCGTCGTGGCGCCCTGCTGGCGGCCCGCCTGCGCGACCGTGTCGCCGAGCTGGTCGGCGAACCGGTGCCGCTCGGCGACATCGACATCTCCTTCTACCGCGACGACGTCGGCCTGCGCGATCCGGAGCAGGGACCGACCGGACCGGTGGTCCACGCCTCGCACCTCGACTTCCCGGTCGAGGAGACCACCGTCGTGCTCGTCGACGACGTCCTCTTCACCGGGCGGACGGTGCGCGCCGCCATCGACGCCCTGTTCGACTACGGGCGCCCGCGGCGGGTCCAGCTCGCCGTGCTCGCCGACCGCGGCCACCGCGAGCTGCCGATCCGTCCCGACTACGTCGGCAAGAACCTGCCGACCGCGCGGTCGGAGCGGGTCAACGTGCGCGTCGAGGAGCTCGACGGGGAGGACGAGGTCGCGATCGCGACGGCGTCCGACATCACGATCAGGAGGACCGAGGCATGAACCGGCACCTGCTTTCGATCGATGCCCTGCGGCGCGACGACATCGAGCGCATCCTGCGGCGGGCGGAGAGCTTCGCCGAGGTCTCCGGACGTGAGATCAAGAAGGTGCCGACCTTGCGCGGGCGGACGATCGTCAACCTCTTCTACGAGGCGTCGACGCGCACCAGCTCGTCGTTCGAGCTGGCCGCTAAGCGGCTCTCGGCGGACCTGATCACGGTCAAGGCCCAGGGCTCGTCGGTCGACAAGGGCGAGTCGCTCAAGGACACGATCCAGACGCTGTCGGCCTACGACCCGGCCGCGATCGTGATCCGCTCGGCGCACGTCGGCGCGGCGGCGCTCGTCTCGCGCTGGACGCGGGCGTCGGTCGTCAACGCCGGCGACGGCAAGCACGAGCACCCGACCCAGGCGCTGCTCGACCTCTACACGCTGCGCCGCCGGACCGGCTCGCTCGAAGGGCTGAACGTCTGGATCGTCGGCGACGTGCTGCACAGCCGGGTGGCGCGCTCGGGCGTGCTCGGCTTCACGCGGATGGGCTGCAAGGTGACCGTCTGCGGACCGCCGACGCTGATCCCGCGGGGGATCGAGGCGCTCGGCTGCGAGGTCAGGAACGACCTCGACGACCTCGGCCAGGCCGACGTCGTCTATGCGCTGCGGATGCAGCACGAGCGGATGTCGGGCGAGCTGGTGCCGTCGCTGCGCGAGTACGCCGCCCGCTACCAGATCGACGGCCGCCGGCTGGGGCCCGGCCAGCTGCTGATGCACCCGGGACCGGTCAACCGCGGCGTCGAGCTGGCCCCCGAGGTGATCGACTCGCCGCAGGCGCTGATCGCCGAGCAGGTCGAGTCCGGGGTGGTCGTTCGGATGGCGGTCCTCTACGAGCTGCTCGCGGGTGGCCCCGGCGGCGGGCCGGGCGACCAGGGCGAGCGCGTGCCGGCCGGCGAGCCGACGGAGCGCCAGCCCGCGTGAACGCCCTCAACGCCACCACGCGCGCGCCGGAGGCCGGCCGGCTCGACCGGGCTCCCGTCCCGGACGCGACCGTGCTGATCCGCGGCGCCCGCCTGCTCGACCCGCGGGCCGGGCTGGACGGCCCGGGCGACCTGCTGGTCAACAACGGCGTGATCGCCGAGATCGGCGCGCCGGGCTCGCTCGAGGCGCCGGACGGCGCCGAGGTGGTCGAGGCCGAGCGGCTGCACGCCTTCCCCGCCTTCGTCGACCCTCACGTGCACCTGCGAACCCCCGGCCGCGAGGACGAGGAGGACGTCGACACCGGCACGCGCGCCGCCGCCGCCGGCGGCTTCTGCGCGATCCTCGCCATGCCGAACACCGATCCGGTGGTCGACACGGCGTCGGTCCTGCGCTCGCTGCGCGAGCGTGCGCGCGCCGAGGCGCGCATCCCGACCGGCTTCACCGCCGCCGTGACCGTCGGCCAGGCCGGCGAGCGGCTGACCGAGATGGCCGAGCTCGCCGACGCCGGCGCGGTCGCCTTCAGCGACGACGGCCTGCCGCTGCGGTCCGCCGGCATGATGCTCCACGCGCTGCGCTACCAGCGGCTCTGCGGCGGCGTCATAGCGCTGCACGAGGAGGATCCGACGCTCTCGGCCGGCGGCGTGATGCACGAGGGCGAGGTCTCGGCGGTGCTCGGCCTGGCCGGCATCCCGGCGGTCTCGGAGTCGACGATGGTCGCGCGCGACTGCGAGCTGGCCGGCTACGAGGACGGTCGCATCCACGTCCAGCACGTCTCGGCGCGCCGCACCGTCGAGGTGCTCGAGCGGGCCAAGGCGGCCGGTGTGAAAGTGACCGCGGAGGCGTCGCCGCACCACCTGCTGCTGACCCACGAGGACGTCCGCACGCTCGACACCCACTTCAAGATGAACCCGCCGCTGCGCAGCGAGGACGACCGCCAGGCGCTGATCGAGGGCCTGCGCTCCGGCGTGCTGGACTGCGTCGCGACCGACCACGCGCCGCACGCGCGCGAGGAGAAGGAGGAGCCGTTCGAGCTCGCTCCGATGGGCGTCACCGGACTCGAGACGGCGTTCGCCGCGCTGCACACGGACCTCGTGCTGCCCGGCGTGCTCGACCTCGGCCTGGTCGTAGAGCGGATGACGGCCGGCTGCGAGCCGTTCGGCCTGCTGGTGCCGACGCTGGCGAAGGGCGCCCCGGCCAACGTCTGCCTCGCCGACCTGTCGGCGGAGTGGGAGGTCGGCGAGTCGGGTTACGAGAGCCGCTCGGCGAACTGCGCGTTCGGCGGGCGACGCCTGACCGGACGCGTGCGGATGACGATCGCCGCCGGCGCCGTCGCGTTCCGCGAGCGGTCGTTCGCGATCGAGGCGGTCCGGTGAGCGCCTACCTGTTGCTCGAGGACGGCACGCGCTTCGACGGAGACGCGGCCGGCGCACCGCTGGCGGCGACCGGCGAGGTCGTCTTCAACACGGCGATGTCGGGGTACCAGGAGTCGGTCAGCGATCCGAGCTACCGCGGCCAGATCATCGTCTTCACCTATCCGCTGATCGGCAACTACGGCGTCGCGGCGGAGAACATGGAGTCCGACTCGATCCACGCCCGCGCCGTCGTCATGCGCGAGGGAGTCGACCGCGAGGACGCCGCGCACGCCGAGGGCGGCTGGCTGACCTGGCTCGCCGACTGCGGCGTGCCGGCGATCTGCGGCGTCGACACACGTGCGCTCGTACGCCACATCCGCGACCGCGGCGCGATGCGCGGCGGCGTCTTCCCGTCGCGGATGCCCGAGAGCGAGGCGGCCGACCGTGTCCGCGCCGAGCCGTCGATGGAGGGCGCCGACCTCGCCAGCGAGGTGACGCCGTCGGCGCCGATCGTGCTCGACCCGCTGACCGAGGAGGCGGGGCCGACGATCGCCGCGATCGACACCGGCATCAAGGACTCGATCGTCCGCCACCTGCGCGAGCGCGGCGCGCGCGTCGAGCTGCATCCCTGCTCGACGCCGGCCGCCGACCTGCTCGCCGGCGACGCCGACGCCTTCTTCCTCGCCAACGGGCCGGGCGACCCGGCCGCACTCGGCCACGTCGTCGACACGGTCCGCGAGCTGGTCGGCAAGCGGCCGGTGTTCGGCATCTGCCTCGGCCACCAACTGCTCTGCCGGGCGATCGGCCTCGAGACGGCGAAGCTGCCGTTCGGCCATCGTGGCGCGAACCACCCGGTCAAGGACCTCGAGACCGGGCGGATCGACATCACGAGCCAGAACCACGGCTTCGCCGTGCTCGGGCCCGACGGCGCCAACACGATCGAGGGCGACGAGCCGATCCGCTGGGAGACCGACTTCGGCGCCGCCGAGCTGTCGCAGATCAACCTCTACGACCGCACCGTCGAGGGCCTGGTCCTGCGTGACGTCCCAGGCGCGACCGTCCAGTACCACCCGGAGGCGGGACCGGGACCGCACGACTCCCTGCACATCTTCGACCGCTTCCTGGCAATGGTCGAGCGCGTCTGATGCCGCGCCGCGACGACATCTCGAAGATCCTGGTGATCGGCAGCGGGCCGATCGTCATCGGCCAGGCGGCCGAGTTCGACTACTCCGGCGCGCAGGCCTGCAAGGTGCTGCTCGAGGAGGGCTACGAGGTCGTGCTCGTCAACTCGAACCCGGCGACGATCATGACCGACCCGGAGTTCGCGACCGCGACCTACATCGAGCCTCTGCTGCCCGCCTCGGTCGCGAGGGTGATCGAGCGCGAGCGCCCCGACGCGCTGCTGCCGACGCTCGGCGGCGGCACGGCGCTCAACCTCGCGCGCGACCTGACCGAGGACGGCACGCTCGAGCGCTACGGCGTCGAGCTGATCGGCGCCGACTACGAGGCGATCCAGCGCGCCGAGGATCGCGACCTGTTCAAGGACACCATGTCGGCGGCCGGCCTGCGCACCGCCCGCTCGGCGGCGGTCGGCTCGATCCAGGAGGCGCTCGACGCGCTGCCCGAGATCGGCCTGCCGGCGATCGTCCGGCCCGGCTTCACGATGGGCGGCGAGGGCGGCGGCATCGCCCGCACCGAGGCCGAGTACCAGCAGGTCGTGGGCGAGGGCCTCGCCGCGAGCCCGATCGGGCAGGTGCTCGTCGAGGAGTCGGTGATCGGCTGGGGCGAGTTCGAGCTCGAGGTGATGCGCGACCACAACGACAACGTCGTGATCGTCTGCTCGATCGAGAACATCGACCCGATGGGCGTCCACACCGGCGACTCGGTGACCGTCGCGCCGCAGCAGACGCTGTCCGACCGCCAGTACCAGCTGCTGCGCGACCAGGCGATCGCCGTGATCCGGGCGGTCGGGGTCGAGACCGGCGGCTCGAACATCCAGTTCGCCGTCAACCGCGAGACCGACGACATCGTCGTCATCGAGATGAACCCGCGCGTCTCGCGCTCGTCCGCGCTCGCCTCGAAGGCGACGGGCTTCCCGATCGCCAAGATCGCCGCCCGGCTCGCGGTCGGCTACGCGCTCGAGGAGATCGACAACGACATCACGCGCGTCACGCCGGCGAGCTTCGAGCCGACGATCGACTACGTCGTCGTCAAGTGGCCGCGCTTCGCGTTCGAGAAGTTCCCCGGCGCCGACGGCAGGCTGTCGACCTACATGCAGTCGGTCGGCGAGGCGATGGCGATCGGCCGCACGTTCAAGCAGGCGTTCGTCAAGGCGATGCGCTCGCGCGAGCTCGACGTGACGCCGTCGCCGCCCGACGACACCGAGGAGCTGCTCGGCCGGCTCGAGATCCCGGCCCACGACCGCTACGAGCTGCTGTTCGAGGCCGTCCGCCGCGGCGTCTCCGAGGACGAGCTGGTCGCGCGGACGCGGATCGACCCGTGGTACGTCGCGGAGATCGCCGCGATCGCCGCCGGCGAGGACCCAGAGGCCGGCCTCGTCCGCACCTTCAAGGCGGTCGACACCTGCGCCGCCGAGTTCGAGGCCAGAACGCCGTACTACTACTCAGGCTGGGAGCGGCCCGGCCCCGACGGCCCGCGCCACGAGGTCCGCCGCGGCGACGGCCCGTCGGTCGTGATCCTCGGCTCCGGCCCGAACCGGATCGGCCAGGGGATCGAGTTCGACTACTGCTGCGTGCACGCCGCGATGACCGTGCGCGAGTCCGGCCGCGACGCCGTGATGGTCAACTGCAACCCCGAGACTGTCTCGACCGACTACGACACCTCCGACCGCCTCTACTTCGAGCCGCTGACGCTCGACGACGTGCTCGGCGTCATCGAGCTGGAGCGCCCCGAGGGCGTGATCGTCCAGTTCGGCGGCCAGACGCCGCTGAAGCTCGCCCAGGGGCTCGCCGACGCCGGCGTGACCCTGCTCGGAACCCCGGTCGAGTCGATCCACCGCGCCGAGGACCGGCCCAGCTTCGGCGCGCTGCTCGAAGACCTCGACCTGAAGAGCCCGCCGTATGCCACAGCCGCCTCGCCCGAGCAGGCGCTGACGGCCGCCGAGACCGTCGGCTACCCGCTGCTCGTCCGTCCCAGTTACGTGCTCGGCGGCCGGGCGATGGAGATCTGCTACTCCAGCGACCACCTCGCCGACTACTTGAGACGCCATGCGCCGGCCGCCGACCTGCGAGCTGCCGCCGAGCCCTCCAACGACCCGCCAGGCGCCATCCCCGCTGGAACAGGGGGGGCCCACGGGGGGGAGTCCCCCCGTGACATCTTCTTGGACCGCTTCCTCGAGAACGCGATCGAGGTCGACGTCGACGCGCTCTGCGACAGCCAGACCGCGCAGATCGGCGCGATCATGCAGCACGTCGAGGAGGCCGGCGTTCACTCCGGCGACTCGGCGTGCGTGATACCCGCGATGTCGCTCGGTCCCGACATGCTCGCGCAGGTCGAGCGCGCGACCGAGCTGATCGCGCTCAGCCTCGGCGTCGTCGGCCTGATCAACATCCAGTTCGCCGTCTACGGCGACGACGAGCTGTACGTCATCGAGGCGAACCCGCGCGCCTCGCGCACGGTCCCGTTCGTCTCGAAGGCGATCGGCGTGCCGCTCGCGAAGATCGCGTGCCGGCTGATGCTCGGCGAGCGCCTCGCCGAGATGGACCTGCCGCTGCCCGCGCACCCCGGCCACGTCGCCGTGAAGGAGGCCGTCCTGCCCTTCGGCCGCTTCCCGCGCGCCGATGCCCGGCTCGGTCCGGAGATGAAGTCGACCGGCGAGGTGATGGGGATCGCCTCGGACTATCCGGCCGCCTTCGGGAAGGCGCAGGCCGCCGCGGGAGCGGAGCTTCCCTGCGGCGGCACGGTGTTCATCAGCGTCACCGACGGCGACAAGCCCAGCGCGACCCAGCTCGCGGCCTCGCTGCACGACCTCGGCTTCACGATCCTCGCGACCGGCGGCACGGCGCAGGCGATCCGCCGCATGGGCGTCCCCGTCGAGCGGATCAGGAAGGTCAGCGAGGGCTCGCCGAACGTCGTCGAGCGGATCGAGGCGGGCGAGGTCGACCTCGTCATCAACACCCCGACGGGATCGGGCGCGCGCGCCGACGGCTACGAGATCCGCCGCGCCGCGATCGGCAGGGGAATTCCCTGCGTGACGACGCTGAGCGGGGCCTCGGCCGCGCAGCGGGCGATCCGCGCCAGCCTCGGTGGCGAGCAGGAGCCGATCCCGCTCCAGGAGCTGCACGGCCTGTCCAGGGCGAGCTCGCATGCGAGCTGAGGCGCGGACGCTCGCACCGCCCGAGCGCAGGATCGCGGAGATCAAGGCGGTCGAGCGCATCGGCGCCTACGACCTGCTCGTCGCGCGCGACCCGATCGGACCGGCGGACCCCTGGCCGGGCCAGTTCTACATGCTCGCCGCTGGCGAGCGGTGGGGTGGAGGCGCCGACGAGCGGCCGTTCCTGCCGCGTGCCTTCTCGTTCGCGCGCGTCAGGCCGCTCTCCGGCGGGCGGGGCGCCGACCTGCAGTTCCTGCTCGAGGACGTCGGGCCCGGCACCCGCCGACTCGGCGAGCTGGCGCCCGGCGAGCCGCTCGCGCTGCTCGGCCCGCTCGGAGTCGGCTTCGACCCGCCGGGCGACGGGCGGCGACCGCTGCTGGTCGGCGGCGGCATCGGCGCGGCGCCGATCCTCTGCTGGGACGACGAGCTGCGGGCGGCCGGCTGCGAGCCGCTCGTCCTGCTCGGCTTTCGCTCCGCCGCCCACGCCGCGGCCGCGTCGCTCTTCGCGGGAACGCCGGACGTCTCGACCGACGACGGCTCCACCGGCCGCCACGCGCTCGTCACCGAGCCGCTGCGCGCCGAGCTCGAGCGCGACCGCCACGCCGTCGTCTACGCCTGCGGTCCGGAGGCGATGCTCGCGGCGGTGAAGCTCGTCTGCGACGAGCTCGGAGCTCCCGCGCAGCTGGCCCTCGAGGCCGGCATGGCGTGTGGCTACGGCGCCTGCTTCGGGTGCGTCGTGCCCACCGTCGACGGCTACGCGCGGGTGTGCGTGGACGGGCCGGTGTTCGACGCCGAGCGACTGCTGGCTAGCGAGGGAGCCTCCTGATGCGGAGCTCGGAGATGCCCGAGCCGATCGACCTCTGTGGCGTCGCGCTGCGCGGCCCGATCCTGAACGGCTCCGGCACGTTCGACGCGATCGCCGCCCGGCGGGCCTTCGGGGACGCGCTGCTCGAGGCGTTTCCGTTCGACTGCTTCGTCTCGAAGACGATCACGCTCGAGCCGCGCCGCGGCAACCCGCCGCCGCGGCTGTGGGAGACGCCCGCCGGGATGATCAACTCGATCGGGCTGCCGAACAAGGGCCTCGCAGGGTTCCTGGAGCAGGACCTTCCCGAGCTGGCGGCGCTGCCGGTGCCGCTCTGCGTCTCGGTGATGGGCTTCACCCGCGAGGAGCAGGCGACGCTGGTCGAGGCGATCGGCGCGCGATCCGAGGTCGCCCTGATCGAGCTCAACGTCTCCTGCCCGAACGTCGAGACCGGCACGGTCGTGGGCGCGGACGCGGCGGAGACGGCGGCCGCCGTGCGACAGGTCCGACCGCGGAGCGCGAAGCCCCTCGTCGTCAAGCTCTCACCGAATGCCACCGAGCCGGCGGCCGTGGCCAGCGCGGCGGAGGAGGCCGGCGCCGACGCCGTGTCGCTGATCAACACGTTGAAGGGCATGGCGCTGCATCCAGTCACGCGCGAGCCGTGGCTCGGCGGCGGGACCGGCGGTCTGTCCGGTCCCGCCGTACGCGCCGTCGCGCTCGAGCAGGTCGCTGCCGTCGCCTCGGCGGTCGAGGTCCCGGTGATCGGGATGGGGGGCGTCGCTTCGGGCCGCGACGCCGCCGACCTGCTGGCCGTCGGGGCGACCGCGGTGGCGGTCGGAACCGAGAGCTTCCGCGATCCTGCCGCCGGTCGGCGGATCGGGCAGGAGCTGGCCGCGATTCGCCGCGCGCGGTCACAGATCGGCGCCGGCTCCGCCGCCTGATCCGCTCTAGGGGCACGTCGTTCTCCAAGGCTCGGGCCAAAGTGCCTGCAAAGCCGCACCAAAGGGTCAAGCACTGCGAAGCTTCCTAGACCTCAGGTCCAGGTACAGCTGAATTCACCAAAAAAACGGCGACTTGGGCACCGACTGCCCCGATCCGTGTGTATAGTCGCCGCCCATGCCGGTCGCGTCCGAATCGCTCGCCCAGAAGAAGCCCGGCGGCGGCTCCCCATCGGCACAGAACGGCCTCACGCCCGAGCGCTCCCTGACTCAGCGGATGGACGCGCTCAAGCGGGCGAACGAGATCCGCACCCAGCGTGCGCGCCTGAAGCGCGACCTCAAGGGCGGCAGGATCCAGATTCACGGCCTGCTGCTCGACCCGCCGGACTATCTCGCGACGGCCAAGGCGTTCGACCTGCTGCTTGCGGTGCCGAAGTACGGCCGCGTGAAGGTGAACCGGATTCTCACCCACTGCCGGATCTCGCCGAGCAAGACGATCGGCGGCCTCTCGGAGCGCCAGCGCAACGAGCTGGTCTCCTACCTGCGGCGCTAGCCCGGATCGGCGCCGGCGTGGGCACTCCGTTGCTGGTGATCACTGGCCCGTCTGGGGTCGGCAAGGGCACGTTGATCCGCGAGCTGCTGAAGGCGGTGCCGGGCAGCGAGCTGTCGGTCTCGGCCACCACGCGAGCTCCGCGCGACGGCGAAGTCGAAGGCGAGGACTACCACTTCCTCAGCGAGGCGGAGTTCGCCGATCGCGCGCGCCGGGGGGAGTTCGTCGAGCATGCGGAGTACGCGGGCAACCGCTACGGGACGCTGCGCAGCGAGCTCGAGCGGCCGGCGCGGCTGATCGTGCTCGAGATCGACCTCCAGGGTGCCCGGCAGGTCCGCGACGCGCTGCCGGAGGCAGTCCAGGTCTTCATCGCGCCGCCCAGCTTCGACGAGCTCGAGCGTCGGCTCGTCGGTCGCGGCGCCGAGACGGCCGAGCAGATCGACCGGCGGTTGGCCGTGGCCCGCGAGGAGCTGGCCGCCCAGGACGAGTTCGGCTACGTGATCGTCAACGACGACGCCGGCGAGGCGGCCCGGGAGCTGATCGACCGCGCCGCTACCATGTGTGCCCCCGAAGTCAGGAACGACCCTTGATCAATCCGCGCCTGGACACGCTGCTGGAGAACGTCGACTCGCACTACGCCTGCGTGCTCGTCGCCGCCAAGCGCGCCCGCCAGATCAACAGCTACTACCACAACCTCGGCGAGGGAACCTTCGACGAGTACCCGCCGCCGATGGTCGAGACCGGCTCGAAGAACTACCTCGGCATCGCCCTCGAGGAGGTCGCTCAGGGCAAGATCAAGTACAAGTATCGGGACTAGCAGCCGCCCGATGACCGGCGCCTGGCTGTGTCATCGGGAGCCGATGGGCTGACGCCCTATCGGCCCCCTGCTTCCTTGCCAGGCTTGGTCCTCGAACGGCTGCTAGCCCCGATTCGTTCGGTAGAAGGGACTGACATGGCGCGGATCTTGCTGGGAGTCTCGGGGGGGATAGCGGCCTACAAGGCCGTCGAGCTGGTGCGGCTGGCCACGGCCGCCGGGCATGCGGTGAGGGTGGTGCAGACGCCGGCGAGCTTGGCGTTCGTGGGACGGGCGACGTTCGAGGCCGTGACGGGGGCGCCGGTGCTCGTGGACGAGTTCGAGCACGATCCGGCGCGCGGGGCCTACCCGGGCGATGACGCGCTCGACCACGACCCGATCTCGCACCTCGAGCTGGTCCGTCGCTGCGACGCCTACGTCGTCGCGCCGGCGACGGCCAACACGCTGGCGAAGCTCGCCGGCGGCCATGCCGACAACCTGCTGACGAGCGCCGCGCTCGCCTGCCGGGCGCCGCTGCTGCTGGCGCCCGCGATGAACGGGGCGATGTGGGGGCATCCGGCGACCGTCGCCAACGTCGAGACCCTGCGCGCCCGGGGGGCCAGGCTGATCCCGCCGGCGACCGGGCGGCTGGCGTCGAAGGGCGAGTGGGGGACGGGCCGGCTCGCCGACCCGGCACAGATCCTGGCCGCGGTCGAGGCGGCCCTCGCCGACCCTGCCGCCGCGACGGGCGGACGGCTGGACGGCCTGCGCGTGCTCGTCACGGCGGGCGGCACGCGCGAGCCGATCGACGCGGTGCGCTACGTCGGCAACCGCTCGTCCGGCCGCATGGGCGTCGCCCTCGCCGCCGAGGCGCTGCGGCGCGGGGCGGAGGTCGTCGTGATCGGGGCGAACCTGGCGGTCGAGCCGCCGCCCAGCGTGCGGCGCATCGACGTCGAGACGGCGGCCGAGCTCGAGGCCGCTGCCCGCGAGCAGTTCCAGGCGTGCGACGTGCTCGTCATGGCGGCCGCGGTCGCCGACTTCAAGCCCGTCGACGCGACCGAAGGCAAGATCAAGAAGGCCGACCGCGAGGGCCTGACCGTCCGGCTCGAGGCGACCGCGGACGTCCTCGCCGGGCTCGCCTCGGAGCGGCGTGCCGGCCAGACGCTGGTCGGCTTCGCCGCCGAGCACGGTCCAGGCGGGCTCGACCACGCCCGTGCCAAGCTCGAGCGCAAGGGCCTCGATGCGGTGGTGCTCAACGACGTCTCGCAGCCGGGGATCGGATTCGACTCCGAGGAGAACGAGGTGATCGTCGTCACGCGCGACGGCGAGCACGCGGTCCCGCGCGGCTCGAAGTCCTCTGTGGCGGCTGCCATCCTTGATCGGGTGGAGTCGCTCAGGAGGACAGGCACGGAGGTGAGGCTGTGAGCGAGACGCCGGAGGAGCGCGGCGAGCGCGTCTACACGCTCTACAGGCGCGGCAGCGAGCTGCTCGAGCGGGGCGACTTCGCGGCCGCCGCGATCCCGCTCGAGCGCGCCCGCCGGCTCGAGCCGGACAAGACGTCGATCCGCGAGGCGCTCGGCCGGGCGTACTTCCGCAGCGGTCGCTTCGGCTCTGCCGCGAAGGAGTTCGAGGCGGTTGTCGAGCGCGCGCCGGTCAACGACTTCGCTCACTTCTGCCTCGGCAAGGCGCTGGTCAAGACCGGGCGCGTCAGGGAGGCCCGCCGACACGCCGTGCTGGCGGCGAGCATGCGCCCCGACCGCGCCGACTACCGCTACCTGCGCGACAGGCTGAGCGCCGCCTAGCGCCGCGGGTCGAGCCAGCCGCCGGTCTCCGGCGACGGCTCGCGCTTGGCGCGCTGGAAGTCCCGCACGGCGAGCGCGCCCTCGACCACCAGCCCGAGCAGGCGGTCGACGTCCTGCTCCGAGAGCCCCGCGACCGGCAGATCGCCATGCACCCAGATCTCGTGGGCCTGGGTCGAGCTGAAGCGGACCAGCCGCGTGGAGCGGTTCCACCAGAGCAGCATCCAGGGGTCGACGTGCTCTGGATCGTCGAGCGCGTGCGCCTTGACGGTCAGCAGCCCGTCGGCGATTCGCAGTCCGAGGTTGAGCGGCCAGCCGCCGGCATGGTCGGCGGCCAGCGTGACGCCCCACTCGGTGTGTGCGATTCGCCGGCGCTCGCCCGGGAGGGAGCCGATGTAGGCATCCACGACGTCCACGGCAGCCATGGCTGGACAGTACGGTCCCGGACGCGGGAGCGCCCGTCGGGCATGCCGGCTCGCCGTCGGCGACAGCCGTCGGAGGGCCGATCTGCGACAGTCCGCGGGTTCGCCAACTGCGCGGGTAGCCCGTCTATACTGGTCCGCTGCTTGGACTTTCAGACGTACCGCGGCCTCGGTCGCGCCTGGAGGTGGGCTTCGCAGCCCACCTTTTTTTCGACCTCATGACGACCAACACGGATCAACTCCAGACAGACATCGAGGCCCGCCTTGCGGGCCGGCTGCCCGCCGTCGAGCTGCTCGCCTGCGAGCGCATCGGCGCCGAGCGCCTGCGGCTCACGATCGACCATCCGGACGGCGTCGATCTCGGTCTCTGCGAGCGCGTCACCCGCGAGCTGAGCGAGCTGCTCGAGCGCTACGGACTCGAGGTCTCCTCGCCAGGACCGGAGCGGCCGCTGGTCAAGCCCGACCACTTCCGCCGCTTCCTCGGCCGCCGGGCTCGCGTTCGCACCCGCGAGCCGCGCGACGGCCATCGCAACTTCACGGGCGAGCTGGTCGGCGCCTCGGATGCCGAGGTGACGGTCGCGGCCGGCACCGGCGTCGTGACGATCCCGTACACGGAGATCGCGCGCAGCCACCTGGTCAGCGGGGCGGCTGACGACGAGGACGGCAGTACCGACGACACGGGGAACGGAGGCAACTGAGATGAGCAAGGAGATCGTCGAGGCGATCCAGGCGCTTGGCCAGGAGAAGGGCATCGCCACGGACACGCTGATGGACGCGCTCGAGGATGCGCTCCTCTCGGCTTACAAGAAGAGCCCCGGGTCGGCGAAGTACGCCCGCGTCGACATCGACCACGGCAGCGGCGACTTCACGGTGTTCGAGCTGATCCTGCCGCCGGAACTGGAGGAGCGACTGCTCGCCGAGGCCGAGGAGGCGCAGGAGGAGCCGGAGATCGATCCCGAGACCGGCGAGCTGCGCGAGCCCGAGGAGCCGGAGCTCGACCCCGACGTGCTCGCCGAGTACAGCGACCAGATCGAGGAGCGCGACGTCACGCCGAAGGACTTCGGCCGGATCGCGGCGCAGACAGCCAAGCAGGTGATCCTCCAGCGCGTCCGCGAGGCCGAGCGCGACATGATGTTCGACGAGTACCAGGACCGCGTCGGCGAGCTGATCACCGGCCTCGTCCAGCAGTCGGACTCGCGCTACACGCTGGTCCAGCTCCGCGAGCGCGTCGAGGCGCTGCTGCCCCGCTCCGAGCAGGTGCCCGGCGAGCGCTACGACCACGGCGCCCGCGTCAAGGCGATCATCACCGACGTCTCCGCCGAGGCCAAGGGCCCGAGCATCATCGTCTCGCGCCGTTCGCCGGAGCTGATTCGCGCGCTCTTCGAGCTCGAGGTGCCGGAGATCGCCGACGGGCTGGTCGAGATCCAGAACGTCGCGCGCGAGCCCGGCTACAGGTCGAAGATCGCCGTCGTCTCGCACACCAACGGGGTCGATCCGGTCGGCGCCTGCGTCGGCCCGCGCGGCTCGCGCGTGCGGATGGTCGTCTCCGAGCTGCGCGGCGAGAAGATCGACATCATCCCCTTCAACGAGGAGCCGGCCCGCTTCGTCGCCAAGGCGCTCTCGCCGGCCCGCGTGCGCGAGGTGCTCGTCGACGACGACGCCAAGCAGGCGACGGTGATCGTGCCCGACGACCAGCTCTCGCTGGCGATCGGCAAGGATGGCCTCAACGCGCGTCTCGCCGCGCGCCTGACCGGCTGGCGGGTCGACATCCGCTCGGAGACAGAGTTCGCCAACGAGGACGCCGATCTCGGCCTCGAGGAGGAGGAGACCGCGGGCCGCTGCGCCGCGATCCTCTCGAACGGCAAGCGCTGTCCGAACGCGTCGATCCCCGGCTCGCGCTACTGCGGCCTGCCGGCGCACCAGGCGCTGACCGACACCGACAACGACTTCGTCACCGGCGAGCCGCCGGCCGAGCAGGAGGAGCCGGAGCCCGTCGAGGACGAGGCGGCTCCCGCCGAGGCCGAGGCCGAGCCGGCCGGGGACCAGAGCTAGCCCGAGGGCACCGATGGCGAAGAAGCGCGTCCACGAAATAGCGAAAGAGCGGGGGATCCCCAGCAAGGAGGTGATCGCCAAGCTCCAGGCCGCCGGCCTCAACGTCAAGGCGGCCGCCTCCAGCGTGGACGAGGCCGACATCGAGCTGGCCTTCAGCGGCGGCAAGAAGGCGCCCGACGCCGGCGATCGGCCGAAGGGTCACAACAAGGGGCGGCCCGGCGCCGCCAAGTCGGGCAACGGCAAGGCGGCTCCGGCCTCTCGCGCGGCGGCACCGGCCCCGGCCTCCAAGCCGCCGGCGACCCCGCCGGCGTCGACTCCGCCGGCCCAGGCGGGCGCCGGTCCGGCGGCGCAGCGTCCCGCAGCGCGACCGACCCGCGACGGAGCCGGCGCGGCGGCCGGCGGTCGCCGTCGGCGCGTCGTCATCGACTCGCAGGCGTCGCGCCGCGCGCCCGGGCCGCCGCCGCAGCAGCAGACGCCGCCGCGCCGTCGCGGCCGCCGCCGCCGCACGCCCTGGGTGGAGCCCGACTTCAGCCAGCAGGAGGAGAAGCCGCAGGAGCAGCAGATCACCGATATCAAGTCGGGAGCGACGGTCAAGGAGGTCGCGGAGTCGCTCGGCCTTTCCGCTCCTGAGGTGATCAAGAAGCTGATGGAGCTCGGTGAGATGGCGACGCTCACCCAGACGCTCTCCGACGACGCGATCGAGGTCCTCGCCGACGGCTTCGACAAGAAGGTCGAGATCGTCCACGCGGCGGACGACGTCACCGAGGATGTCCAGTTCGAGGACTCCGAGGAGGAGCTGGTCGGTCGGCCGCCTGTCGTGACCGTGATGGGCCACGTCGACCATGGCAAGACCTCGCTGCTCGACGCGATCCGCGAGGCCGAGGTCGCCGCCGGCGAGGCCGGCGGCATCACCCAGCACATCGGCGCCTACCAGGTCCACCACGGCGACCACACGATCACCTTCCTCGACACCCCGGGACACCAGGCCTTCACGGCGATGCGCGCGCGCGGCGCGAGCGTCACCGACATCGCGGTCGTCGTCGTCGCGGCCGACGACGGCGTGATGCCCCAGACCGTCGAGGCGATCGACCACTCGAAGGCCGCCGGGGTCCCGATCGTCGTCGCGGTCAACAAGATCGACAAGGAGGGCGCCGACCCGCAGCGCGTGCGCGGCGAGCTCGCCCAGCAGGAGCTGACGCCGGCCGACTGGGGCGGCGACACCGAGTTCGTCGACGTGTCGGCGAAGACGCGCCAGAACCTCGAGGAGCTGCTCGAGACGCTGACGACGCTCGCCGACATCCAGGAGCTGAAGGCGAACCCGAACGCGGAGGCCTCCGGCGTCGTGATCGAGTCGCGGCTCGACCCCGGGCGCGGTCCGGTCGTCTCGGTGCTGATCGAGCGCGGCACGATGCACGTCGGGGATGCGCTCGTGGCCGGTGAGCATCCCGGCCGCGCGCGGGCGATGCACGACTACAAGAGCGAGCGGATCAAGGCCGCCACGCCCGGCACGCCGGTCGAGGTGCTCGGCTTCGACGGCGTCCCGGAGGCCGGCGAGCAGTTCCGCGTCGTCGGCAACGAGCGCGAGGCAAGGCGGATCGCCGGCGAGCGCGCGAACCGCCTCAAGACGGAGGCGCTCGCCCGCCGCGCCGGAGTGAAGATCTCGCTCGAGGACGTCATGGCCCGCGCCCAGAAGGGAGAGCTCAAGGAGCTCGGCCTGATCGTCAAGGCCGACGTCGCCGGCTCGCTCGAGGCGCTGGCCGACGAGATCGCGAAGCTCCCGCAGGAGGAGGTCGCGGTCAACCTGATCCACACCGGCGTCGGCGGCATCAACGAGTCCGACGTGATGCTCGCCAGCGCGTCCAACGCCGTGATCATCGGCTTCAACGTCCGTCCGGTCGGCGACGCCCGCCAGGTCGCGCAGCGCGAGGGCGTCGAGATCCGCGGCTATTCCGTGATCTACAAGGTGGTCGAGGAGCTGCGCGCGGCGATGGAGGGGCTGCTCGAGCCCGAGGACGTCGAGGAGACCGTCGGCACCGTCGAGATCCGCGCGACCTTCAAGGCGTCGCGCGTCGGCACGATCGCCGGCTCGATGGTCACCGACGGCTCGGTCCGCCGCGGCGCGACCGTCCGCCTGGTGCGCGACGGCACGATCGTCTACGACGGTCGCGTCGGCTCGCTGCGACGCTTCAAGGAGGACGTGCGCGAGGTGACGCAGGGGATGGAGTGCGGCATCGTGCTCGAGAACTTCGCCGACGTGAAGGAGGGCGACGTCCTCGAGGTGTACGAGACGCGGCAGGTGGAGAAGACGCTGCAGTAGGTGGCTTTCGTCGTCCTCCTCGAGATCGAGCTGCACTTTCCCGAGGGGTCTGACCTGAAGGGCAAGCGCAAGGAGCTGCAGTCCGTGAAGGCGGGACTTCAACGTAGGTTCGGCGCGACGGTCGCCGAGACCGACCACCACGATCTCTGGCAGCGCTCGTCGCTGGTCGCCGCGCTGGTGGCCGGCGAGCAGCACCGCGTCGCCGACGGCGCCGAGGCGATCGAGCGCTGGCTGCTCGGTCGCTTCCCCGACGGGGCCGCCGTACGGCGGACGATCGTGTCCGCGGACGAGCTGCGGGGCGAGTAGGATGCCCGCCGATCGCATGCGGCGCGTGAACGAGGCCTTGAGGGAGGTCCTTTCCGCCCGGATCGCACAAGGGCTCAAGGACCCCCGCGTAGGATTCGTCACAGTGACCGCCGTCGACACGAGCTCAGACCTTCGCCATGCCCGCGTCTACGTGAGCGTGCTCGGCGACGAGCAGGAGCGCGCCGACACGCTTGTGGGGCTCGAGTCGTCGCGCGGCTACCTGCAGGCCGGCATCGCCCGCGAGCTGCGGATCAAGCACACGCCGACGTTGCAGTTCGCCCACGACGAGGCGCTCGAGCGCGGCATGCGCATCTCCGAGCTGCTCGACGAGGCGGACGAGGGGAAGCCGGGCGCGTGACCGGGATCGGGACGGAGCTCGACTACGTCGTCGAGGAGCTGCGGCACGCCGACAAGCTTCTGCTGACCACGCACGAGAACCCCGACGGCGACGCGCTTGGCTCGCTGCTCGGGATGCACTGGATCCTGCGCCAGCTCGGCAAGGACTCGCTGATGTACCTGTCGCCGGACGAGTTCCCGCTGCCCTACGAGTACCGCGACATGGAATCGAGCGAGATCGTCGGCGCCCCGCCCGCGGACATGGAGGAGCGCGTGGCGGTCTTCCTCGACTGCGGCAACATCGACCGGATGCCCGTCGACTTCCTCCAGCGCGAGGGCATCCACATCCTCAACATCGACCACCACCACGACAACACCCGCTTCGGCACGGCGAACCTCGTCGACCCGGGCGCCTCGTGCACCGCCGAGATCGTCTGGCGGCTCTCCAAGGAGCTCGGCGCCGAGCTGACCGGCAAGATCGCCGGCGCCCTCTACGTCGGCCTGATCACCGACACCGGGCGCTTCATGTACGAGAACACGACGCCCGACGCGCACCTCATGGCCGCCGAGCTGATCGAGGCCGGCGTCGAGCCGCACAAGGTCTACAGCCGCATCTACGAGTCGCTGCCATTCGCCCGGGTCCTCCTGCTGCAGCGCGCGCTGGCCAGCGTGCGCCGCTTCGACGACGGCACGATCACCATGCTCCAACTGACGGTCGGCGACTTCGAGGAGACCGGCGCGCTCGAGAACGACTCCGAGGGGATCATCGACCATGCCCGCGCGATCGAGGGAACGGCGGTGGCCGTCCTCGTCCGAGAGCTGACGGGCGAGCGCGCCGGCAAGCGCAAGCTCTCGCTGCGCGCCACCGACGAGCGCGTCGACGTCTCCGAGATCGCCAGGGCGTTCGGCGGCGGCGGTCACCGCCAGGCCGCCGGCGCGACCACGGAGCTCGACGTCGACGCTCTCTGCGAAGAAGTCCGCAGGCACGTCCGCCGACAGCTCGCCGGCTGATCCCCTCCGGTGAGCACCGCAGAGTCGGCCCAGCGGAGGCGCGCAGCCGGACCGGTCCCTCCCCGACACGCCGCGGCTAGCCGGAGCGAGGTCCGGTGAGCACCGCAGCCTCGGGGCTCATCCTGTACCCGAAGCCGGCCGGGGTGACCTCGCACGACTGCGTCGCGCGCGTCCGGCGGACGCTGCCGCGCAAGACGAAGGTCGGACACGCCGGGACGCTCGATCCGTTCGCCACCGGCCTGCTGCTGGTGCTGGTCGGTCGCATGACGCGCGCGCAGCGCTGGCTGATGGGACTGCCGAAGACCTACAGGACGGTCGCCCGGCTCGGCTGGACGTCCGACACGGGCGACCGCGACGGCGTTCTCGAGCACACCGGGCGCGTGCCCGCCGAGCCGGCGATCGCAACCGGCGAGCTGATGCAGCGCCCGCCCGCCTACAGCGCCGTTCGCGTCGGCGGGGAGCGGCTCTACGAGAAGGCGCGCCACGGAGAGGCTGTCGAGGGGGAGCCGCGGCCGGTGACCGTCCACCGCGCCGAGCGGCTCTGGCTCGAAGGCGATCGTGCCGCCTTCGAGATCGAGTGCTCGTCCGGCACCTACGTCCGTCAGCTCGTCGCGGACCTCGGCGACGCCTACTGCGACGAGCTCGAGCGAGTGGCGATCGGAGCCTTCAGGCTGGAGGACGCCGATCCGGAGCGGCTCGTCGACCCCTACCGCGCCCTGGCGTTCCTGCCGGAGCACGAGCTCGACGCGCACGAGGCGGCCGCCGTGGCCAACGGCGTCCGCGTTCCCGGAGCCAGCACCGAGCCGGCGCTGCGACTCACCCACGACGGTCACGTCGTCGCGATCGCCGAGCCGCGCGCCGACGAGCTCCAGCCCGTCGTAGTGTTCGCGACATGAAGGTCACCTCGCTGGCGGACATGCCGCGGCTCGAGCCGGGCGAGGGGAGGGGTCGCAAGGTCGCCATCGGCACGTTCGACGGCGTTCACGTCGGGCATCGGGAGGTGATTCGCGGCAGCGACACCGTGCTCACCTTCGAACCGCACCCGGTGTCCGTCATCCGTCCCGAGGCGGCGCCGAAGCTGCTCGCCCCGTTCTCGATCAAGCGCGACCTGATCGCCGGCCTCGGCGTCGAGGAGCTCGTCGTCATTCCGTTCGACCACGACTTCGCCGCCCGCACCGCGGAGGAGTTCGTCGACGACGTGCTCGTCGGCCAGCTCGGCGCCGAGAGCGTCTCGGTGGGGGAGAACTTCCGCTTCGGACGCGGCGCGAAGGGCACGCCCGGCTTCCTCGCCGCCGACGACCGCTTCGACACCCGCATCGTCCCGCTCGTCGAGGCCGCCGGCGAGACCGCCTCCTCGAGCCACATCCGCGGCCTCGTCGCGGCCGGCGACGTGCGCACGGCCTCGGAGTTCCTCGGCGGCCCCTTCCTCTTCGAGGGCGAGGTCGTGCCCGGCGACCAGCGCGGTCGCGAGCTCGGCATGCCGACCGCCAACATCGTGCCCGACGACGCGCTCGTCTGCCCGAGCAACGGCGTCTACGCCGCCTGGGCCCACGGCCACCCGGCGGCGGTCAACGTCGGCGTCCGACCGACCTTCGACACCGGCCGCGGCCTGCTCGTCGAGGCCTACCTGATCGGCTTCGACGGCGACCTCTACGGCGAGACCCTCCGGATCGCCTTCGTCGAGCGCATGCGCGGCGAGAAGCGCTTCGAATCCGTCGACGCCCTCGTCGAGCAGATGCAGGCCGACGTCGCCCAGGCCGAGCGCATCTGCACGGCGACCACCTACTGATCTCGCCACGAGCCCGCCACTGGAGCCGAAGGAGAAGGCGCCCTGCAGGGAAGCCGTCGGCAGGCCAGATACGCGCGGGGGCTCCGGGGGACGCGAGTCCCCCGGCTGCTATCTTCCTCGGCCGTGACGCTGACTGTTGAGCAGAAGCAGGAGATCGTCTCCAAGCACGGCAAGGACGCGACGGACACCGGCTCGGCCGAGGTTCAGATCGCCTTGTTGACGGCGCGGGTGAACGAGCTGACCGAGCACCTGCGTACGCACAAGAAGGACCACCACAGCCGCCGTGGGCTGCTGATGCTGGTCGGCAAGCGCCGCCGGCTGCTCAACTATCTCCAGCGCAACGACCTCGATCGTTACCGTGCGCTGATCAAGGAGCTCGGCCTCCGCCGATGATCGAAGCCGGGGCCTCGGCTCCCGACTTCTCCCTGCCGGACCAGGACGGCGACATCGTGTCGCTGAAGGACCTAGAGGGACAGCACAGCGTCCTGGCCTTCTACCCGCTCGACTTCAGCCCGATCTGCACGGACCAGCTGAACGTCTACCAAGAGGTGCTGCCGGACCTCGAGGCACGTGGGGCGAAGCTCTACGGCATCTCGGTCGACTCGGCGTTCGCGCACAAGGCGTTCCAGCGCCAGATCGGCGTCGACTTCCCGCTGCTCGCCGACTTCAACCCGAAGGGCGAGGTCGCCCGCCGCTACGGCGTCTACATCGAGGAGCGCGGGCACAACCAGCGCGCGCTCGTGCTCGTCGGCCCGGATCTGAAGGTCCTATGGGCCCATCAGTCGCCGACGCCGCTCGAGATCCCAGGCGCGAACCTCATCTTCGACGCGCTCGACCGCGCGTCCTAGCCGCGGCCAGGTCGCTCGACGACCTGCCTAGCCCGCTCGGCCGGAGCACCGGTGGAAGTTCGACTGGGCCAGGGCCCAGTCAAGCTTCCACTCGCCGCGCGCGCCCTGCCATGCTGGCGGCCGCGGCCATGACTGGCACTCGTGACTTGACGTCGAGCCCGATCCCGCCCGTGGGGGACGACGACCACGTCCGGGGCGAGGGGCGGCTCGTGATCGAGTACGCCGACCTCGAGTGCCCTTACTGCGCGAAGGCGAACCTGCTGCTGGCGGAGCTGCCGGTGCGGCGCGTGTTCCGTCACTTCCCGATCGTCTCCAAGCACCCGCGCGCCCGCGTGCTCGCCCATGCGCTCGAGGCGGCCGGGCTCCAGGGCGCGTTCTGGGAGATGCACGGCTCGCTGCTCGGCGACCAGGGCCGCCTCGACGACCCGCACCTCTGGCGGCGCTGCGACGACCTCGGCCTCGACGTCGCCCGGTTCGACCGCGACCGCCGGTCGGAGGGTGTCGCCGCGCGCGTCGATCGCGACTTCCGCTCTGGCGTGCGCGCCGGCCTGACGACGACGCCGACGCTGTTCGTCGACGGGCAGGCGTACCCGGGAGTGCCGGACGCGGCGCTGCTGACCCGCCTCGGGCGTTGAGAGCGCCACTGCTACGCTGCGCGGGACTCCTATCGAGAAGTCATGAAGCGAGCCGCCAACCGGAGGCGGCATTGAAAGGAACATATGAGCAGTGACGTAACCCGGGTCTCAGTTGAGGTCGGCGGTGCCGAGATCAGCTTCGAGACCGGCAAGCTCGCCAAGCAGGCGAGCGGCTCCGTAGTAGTGCGCAGTGGGGACACCATGGTCCTCGGAACGGCGACCGCCGGCAATCTGCGCGACGTGGACTTCTTGCCCTTGACGGTCGACGTCGAGGAGCGCATGTACGCCGCGGGCAAGATCCCCGGCAGCTTCTTCAAGCGCGAGGGGCGCGCCGGCGAGAAGGGCACCCTGACGGCGCGCATGATCGACCGTCCGATCCGCCCGCTCTTCCCGAAGGGCTGGCGTCGCGAGACGCAGCTCGTGTCGATCCCGATGTCGATCGACCACGTCCATCCCTACGACATCCTCGCGATGAACGGCGCGAGCGCCGCGCTGATGGTGTCCGACATCCCGTTCCCGCAGCCGGTCGGCGCAGTCCGCATCGGCCAGGACGAGGACGGCAACTTCGTCGTCAACCCCGAGGAGGAGTGGCTGCTCGAGACGCCGCTCGACCTCGTCGTCTCGGGCACCGAGGACGCGATCCTGATGGTCGAGGCCGGCGCCGACGAGATCTCCGAGGCGTCGATCCTCGACGCGCTCGACATCGCCCACGGCGAGATCAAGAAGATCTGCGCCGCCCAGCGCGAGCTGGCCGAGAAGGCCGGCAAGCCTAAGTCCGAGGTCGAGGTCCCGCAGGTCGACGAGTCGATCTTCGCCAAGCTGACCGAGCGCTTCGGGAGCAAGCTGTCGGAGGCCACTTCGGTCGTCGACAAGCTCGCGCGCCAGGACGCGACCAAGGCGGTCGAGACCGAGGCGCTCGAGGAGCTCGCCGGCGAGCCGTCGGACCCCGAGTTCAGCGCCCGCCTCGCGGCGGCGCAGATGGCGTTCGACAAGCTCGAGAAGGAGACGATCCGTCGCCGGATCGCAATCGACAAGAAGCGCCCCGACGGTCGTGCCGCGGACGAGATCCGCGACATCTCGATCGACGTCGGCGTCGCCCCGCGCACCCACGGCTCGGCCGTGTTCACGCGCGGCCAGACGCAGGCGTTCTCGGTCGCGGCGCTCGGCACCACGCGTGACGAGATGCGTCTCGACACGCTCGGGCTCGAGACCACGAAGCGCTACTTCCACCACTACAACTTCCCGCCGTTCTCGGTCGGGGAGGCCGGCTTCATGCGCGGCCCCAAGCGCCGCGACATCGGCCACGGGGCGCTCGCCGAGCGGGCGCTGGTGCCGGTCGTGCCGGACCCGGACGACTTCCCGTACACGATCCGCGTCGTCTCGGACATCTTCGAGTCGAACGGCTCGTCGTCGATGGCGTCGGTCTGCGGCTCGTCGCTGGCCCTGATGGACGCGGGCGTGCAGATCAAGCGTCCGGTGGCCGGCATCGCGATGGGCCTGATCAAGGAGGGTGACGACTACATCGTGCTCTCCGACATCGCGGGCGTGGAGGACCACCTCGGCGACATGGACTTCAAGGTCGCTGGGACGTCCGAGGGCATCACGGCCCTGCAGATGGACATCAAGATCACCGGCGTCACCTTCGACATCCTGCGCGACGCGCTCGCCCAGGCCAAGGAGGGCCGCACGCACATCCTCGGCAAGATGTCCGAGGCGATCCAGGGTCCGCGCGAGGAGCTTTCCAAGCACGCTCCGCGGATCGGCCAGATCCAGATCGACACCGAGAAGATCGGCATGGTCATCGGCAAGGGCGGCGAGACGATCCGCGCGCTGTCCGACGAGTTCGAGGCCCAGATCGACATCGACGACGACGGCACGGTCCGCGTCTTCGCCGCATCCGGCGAGCAGGGCGACGCCCTGATCGAGCGGATCCGGTCGATGACCAAGGACGTCGAGGTCGGCGACGAGTTCACCGGCAAGGTCGTCAAGACGACGACCTTCGGCGCGTTCATCGAGCTCAGCAAGGGCAACGACGGCCTGCTGCACATCTCGAACGTCAAGCCCGGGGAGCGGGTCGACGCGGTCGAGGACGTGCTCAACCGCGGCGACGAGCTCGCCGTGCGCGTGGTCGAGGTCGACCGCGAGCGCGGCCGCGTCGGGCTGCGCCGGGCGGACGACCCGGACATCGCCGGCAAGAGCGCCGAGGAGCTGGCGGGCGTCGGCACCGGCGACAAGGGCGGCCCGCCGCGCGGAGGCGGCGGTGGCCGTGGACGCCGCGACGGTGGCGACCGCGGTGGACGTCGCGGCTCCAACGGCGGCGGCGAGCACCGGAGGGACCCGCGCTGAGCGACGGGCCGCAGATCACCGAGCTGACATCCGGCGTCCGCGTCGTGACCGAGCGCGTGGAGTCCGTGCGCTCGATCGCGCTGGGCCTCTGGGTGCGGACAGGATCACGTGACGAGAGCCCCGCGCAAGCGGGGCTCTCCCACTTCCTGGAGCACCTGCTGTTCAAGGGGACCGACCGCTTCAGCTCGCGTGAGATCGACGAGGCCTTCGACTCGATCGGCGCCGAGGTCAACGCCGGGACGAGCAAGGAGACCACGTCGGTCTACTCGCGCTTCCTCGACGGCCATCTCGAGCGCGCCTTCGACGTGATGTCGGACATGGTGCTGCGCCCGACCTATCCGGACATCGACTCCGAGCGCCAGGTCGTGATCGAGGAGATCGCGATGTACGAGGACGAGCCGCAGGACAAGGTCCACGACGTCCTCTCGACGGCCGTCTTCGGCGACCACCCGCTGGGCCTGCCGATCATCGGCCGCGCCGACGTCGTGTCGTCGGTGCCGGTGCCCGAGATTGCCTCCTACCACGACGAGCGCTATGTCGGCGGCAACCTCGTCCTCGCCGCGGCGGGCAACCTCGACCACGACCGGCTGGTCGAGCTGGCGCAGGAGAAGCTCGACTGCGAGCCCGGCGAGGGCGCCGGCGTTGCGCTGCCGGCGCCGGAGGAGGTCAGCCCGCGGCTCTGCTTCCACCAAAAGGAGACCGAGCAGTACCACCTCTGCCTCGGCGGGCCGGGGATCGCGCGCGCCGACAGCCGCCGCTTCGCGCTGCGGGTGCTCGACACGATCCTCGGCGGCTCGACCTCGTCGCGGCTGTTCCAGGAGGTGCGCGAGAAGCGGGGCCTCGCCTATGCCGTCTTCTCCTACGCGAGCCAGTTCGTCGACAGCGGGCAGATCGGCATCTATGTTGGGACGCGTCCAGACAACGTCGCCGAGGCGATCGACGTCATCGGCGACGAGCTGCGGCGGGTCGCCGCCGACGGCGTCACCGACGCGGAGCTGGAGCGCGCCCGCGAGAACGTGAAGGGCCGCACGACGCTGTCGATGGAGTCGACGCTCGCGCGGATGAACCGCCTCGGCGGCGCGCTGCTGATGGGCGTGCCGCTGCTCACGCTGGACGAGGTGCTCGCGGAGATCGACGCGGTGACGCTCGACGACGTCGGAGCGCTCGCCGCCGAGCTCTACGATCCCGCGCGCCTGTCGGCGGCCGGGGTGGGGGCGGACCGCGACGCCTTCCGCGCGGCGCTCGAGCCCGTCAACCCGGTGCTCGCGGCCGCATGATCCGCGTCGCTGTCTCCGGCGCCGCCGGCAGGATGGGGGAGACCGTCTGCGGCGCGGTCGAGGCCGCCGAGGACATGGAGCTGACCGGCCGCGCCGACCCCGAGCTCGGCGTGACGCTCGACGACGTCCTGCCGAACGCCGACGTCGTCGTCGACTTCACGCGTCCCGACACGGCGCTCGAGAACGCACGCAAGTGCCTCGAGGCGGGCGTCCACTGCGTGATGGGAACGACCGGCGCCGACTTCGGCGAGCTCGCCGGCGTCGGCAGCGCCAACCTCTTCGTCGCGCCGAACTTCGCGATCGGCGCGGTGCTGATGATGGAGGCCGCCAAGCTCGTCGCCCCGCACATGCCGGAGTGCGAGATCGTCGAGCTGCATCACGACCGCAAGCTCGACGCGCCGTCGGGCACCGCCGCCCGGACCGCCGAGCTGATCGCCGCGGCCGGCGGGAACGTGCACGAGCCGATCCACTCGATTCGCCTGCCCGGGCTGGTCGCCCACCAGGAGGTCGTCTTCGGCGGGCTCGGCCAGACGCTGACGATCCGCCACGACTCGATCTCGCGCGAGTCCTTCATGCCCGGGGTGCTGCTGGCCGTCAGACGCGTCGGTGAGTTGGAGACCTCGCCGACGTTCGGCCTCGCGAACCTCCTCTAGGCCACTGCCGCCGGATCGTGCTCGCCGTCTCGGGCGTCCTTGCGCAGGGCGCGCGGCACCACGAAGCGGATGCCAGACCGCTCGTCGTCGATCGAGCAGGTCTTGTTGTCGATCATGCCGATCCGCTTGGCGACCGGGACGATCTGCATCTGGTTTAGGTAGCGGTCGTCCCCGCGCTTGCGGGTGATCAGCCAGAGGTAGCCGGAGTCCTTGAGCCGCGCCCGGTAGCGCACGAGCGTCTCGGTCGCCTCGTCGAGGCTCTCGACCAGGACGATCGCGCCGTCGAGCTCCCCCGCGCGCACGAGGCCGCGTCCGATGGCGTCCTTGACGCCGTCCCGAAGCCCGTGTCCGACGTCGCCGACGACCTCGATTCGCTCGCCCTGCTTGACGCCGAGCTTCTGGACGGTGCTGCGGTGGCTGTAGTCGCGCTCGGGCATCTGGATGGCATTGTGGCAGCCGCGAGAGACGGCCAGACCGGCTTGCAAGCGCCATGCCGCCTCTCAGCCGGACCGGTAAGGTGGCTGTGGTGACGCTCTCAGGCATCCTCACCGCGATGGTGACGCCGTTCGACGCGGACGGCGGCCTCGCCGAAGAACCCGCCGCACAGCTGATGCGCCACCTACTGGCTCACGGGTCGGACGGACTGGTGCTGACCGGCACGACCGGCGAGGCGTCCACGCTGACCGACGAGGAGAAGGCGCGCGTCTGGGCGATCGGCGTCGAGGTGACGCGGATCGCGCGTCCCGGGGCGCCGGTGATCGCGGGCACCGGCTCCAACGACACGCGCCACGCGGTCGAGCTCACCGAGCGCGCGGCGGAGGCCGGTGTCGATGCCGCGCTCGTCGTCGCGCCGTACTACAACCGCCCGAACCGCCGCGGCCTGCTGGCCCACTTCCGCGCGATCGCCAACGCCATCGAGCTGCCGATCGTGCTCTACAACATCCCGGAGCGCACCGGTGTCGACATGCCGAACGACCTGCTCGCCGAGCTCGCCCAGCTCGAGAACGTGGTGGCGGTCAAGCAGGCGCGGGCCGAGGATCTGCAGCCGATCGACGGCTTGGACCTGCTCGCCGGCAACGACGACCTGCTGGCGCCGGTTCTCGACATGGGCGGCAAGGGCGGCATCCTCGTCGCCTCGCATCTGGTCGGACGCGAGATGCGCCGGATGATCGACGAGCCGGCGGCTCGCGCCGAGATAGCCGCGCGGCTCGAGCCGATCCACCTGGCGCTGTCGGTGGCCCCGGCCTGTATCACCGTCAAGACGGCGCTCGACATGCTCGGCCACGACGTCGGCGGGGTACGCCTGCCGATGGTGGAGGCCTCGCCGGAGGAGCAGACCGAGATCCGGGCCGTCCTGGAATCCCAGGGATTGCTGGAGAGGGTCTAGGCGACGTTGGGCGGGAAGCTGCGCGTCCTCCCGCTCGGCGGGCTGGGCGAGATCGGGAAGAACATGACGGTCGTCGAATACGACGGCCGGATCGTCGTCGTCGACACGGGGCTGCGCTTCCCCGCTCCCGACCAGCACGGGATCGACCTCGTGCTGCCCGACTTCACGTACCTGCGCGAGCGCGTCGACGACATCGAGGCGATCTTCATCACCCACGGCCACGAGGACCACATCGGCGCCCTGCCCTACGTCCTGCGCGAGCTCGACGTGGCGCCGCCGATCTACGGCGGGCCGCTGACGATGGCGATGGCGCGCTCGAAGCTCGACGAGCACAAGCTCAAGGACATGAGCGTTCGCTACGTGCGGCCCGGCGACCGAATCCAGGCGGGACCGTTCGAAGTGGAGCCGGTCAAGCTCGCCCACTCGATCCCGGACATGTTCGCCTACGCGCTCACGTGCGAGCTGGGCACGACCCTGATCACCGGCGACTACAAGTTCGACCAGACACCCGTCGACGGGATCCCGGCCGACGTCGCGCGCCTCGCGGAGCTCGGGCGCCAGGGGGTGCTGCTGCTCTGCGGCGATTCGACCAACGCCGACCGCAGCGGCTGGTCGCTGTCCGAGTCGCTGGTCGGGCCGAAGCTCGAGGAGACGTTCGCGCGCTGCTCGGGGCGGATCGTCGTGACCTCGTTCGCCTCGAACATCCATCGCGTCCAGCAGGTCGTCGACGCCGCCGCCGTGCTCGGGCGGAAGGTCTCGCTGGTCGGGCGCTCGATGCGCAAGAACGTCAACATCGGCCGCCAGCTCGGCCACATCCACGTTCCCGACGGGATGCTCGTCGAGCCGCGCGAGATCGAGGACTACCCCGATCACAAGCTGATCGTCGTCTCGACCGGGAGCCAGGGCGAGCCGCTCTCGGCGCTGCGCCGGATGGCGCACGGCGACCACCAGCACGTCAAGCTGCGCGAGGGCGACACGGTCGTCTTCTCGGCCACGCCGGTGCCCGGCAACGAGCGGGCGGTCAACGACACGATCGACCGCATCTACCACATCGGCGCCGACGTGATCACGCCCCGCGACGCCCCGATCCACGCCTCGGGACATGGCTACGCCGAGGAGCTGAAGCTGATGCTCAACCTCACGCGGCCGCGCTACGTGATGCCGATGCACGGCGACTACAAGCGGATCAGGCTGCACGGCCAGCTCGCCGAAGCCGTCGGGATCGAGGCCGAGGCGATCTTCAGCGCCGACAACGGCATTCCGCTCGAGATCGACGAGCACGGCGCGGCGCTCGGCGAGCCCGAGCAGGCCGGGATGATCTTCGTCGACGGCGTCGACGTGGGCGACATCGAGGACGTCGCCCTGCGCGATCGGCGGATGCTCTCGGCCGACGGCATCTTCATCGTCGTCGCCACGGTCTCGGAGCAGAACGGCCGCTCCGTCGCCGAGCCGGAGATCATCTTCCGCGGCGTGCCGTTCGTCGAGGAGGCCGACCCGTTCATGGTCGAGCTGCGTGGCGCGGTGATCGGCTCGCTCTCGCGCAGCGCCCACGACAACATCCGCGAGATCGACCTGATCCAGTCGCACCTCCACGACGACGTCGCCGCCTTCGTCTACAAGAAGCTCAAGCGGCGGCCGATGATCCTGCCGGTGGTCGTAGAGGTCTAGCCAGCCGCTCTGAAGGAGACGCCGTCGAGCGCCACGGCGCTCCCCGTCGAAGTGGTGACCCCGCCGTCGGGTCCGATCGCGAGGGCCTGGATCCCGCCCGCGGGAGTCGCCACGGCGAAGCGCGCGAAGGCGGCCGGACGGTAGCCCTCCGGGAGGAAGAACAGCGATCCGGGGCCGTCGACGGTCCCCTGCAGATGCACGACTCCCGAGTCGTCCTTCCAGAAGCCGGGCGCGAGGGCGCCCATCCCGTGAGGCGTCGTGCCGCCGGCGAACGGGGGCTCGCCCGGCGTGCCGACCAGCCGGACGGGCTCGGCCTTGCTGGCGTAGTCGGCGGCCGCGCGACCGCCGAGCCGGGCGGCGTCGAGGGCGCTCGGCACCTGGGCGAGCCTCGACTCGTCGATCTGGTCGTCGTTGAGCGTGTTGGGCGCGACGTCGCGCCCGCGGATCGTGTTGTTGCGGATGTCGACGCCGTAGACCTGGTTGTTGCGCAGGTCGCGCGAGACGACGCCGTTGTTGCGCAGGTCCTTGCTGCGGATCGTGTCGTCGGCGATCTCGCGGCTGTCGATCGAGCCGGTCGCGACGCCGTAGGAGACGCCGCCGAGGGCGACGAACAGCGCGACGCAGGCGATCGCGGTCGCAGGCGTCGGACGGTGGGCGAGGATGCGCTTCACGTCTGGTGGGCTCCCTTGGAGAGGGTGGACGGGCTTGCGGTCCCTGCAACACGGCTGGCGGCGGATCGGATCGCGGCGGCCGGCAATCTGACCTCGAACAGCGCGCCGCCGCCGTCGGCGTCGCCCACGCTGGCCGTGCCGCCGTGCGCGTCGGCCACGGCACGGACGATCGCCAGGCCGAGCCCGCTGCCGTGCGAGCGGGAGCGATCGCCCTCCGAGCGCGCGAAGCGCTCGAAGATCCGCTCGCGCCGGCCGGCAGGAACCCCGGGACCGCGATCGGCCACCTGGAGCACCACGTCGCCGCGCTCGCGCCGCACCGAGGCGACCACGGGCGTTCCGACCGGGGTGTGCAGGAACGCGTTCTCGATCAGGTTGAGGCCCATCCGGTGGAGGTCGTCGTTCGAGCCGTCGACGATCGCGGCCCCCGGCTCGTCGGGCAGGTCGAGCGTCAGGGGATGCTCGCCGCCGACCGCCGACGCCTCGCGCGCCGCCTCGCGCACGACCGCGGCGAGGTCGACCGGCCGCGGCCGCTCGCGCCGACCGGCGTCGGCCCGCGCCAGCAGCAGCAGGTCGCCGACGAGCCGGCGCATGCGGCGCGACGACCGCAGCGCCGAGGCGGCGGTCTCGGCGGCGTCGCGGCTGTCGCGCGGGCCGCCGGGGCGCTCGAGCTCGTCCTCGAGCAGCTCGAGGTTGGCGAGGATGCTGGTCAGCGGGGTCCGCAGCTCGTGCGACGCGTCGGCGACGAACTGGCGCTGGCGCTCCAGCGTGGTCTCGGTCTCGGTGCGCGCGGCGTCGAGCTCGCCGAGCATGTCGCTCAGCGTCGTCGCGAGCTCCGCCACCTCGTCGTTGGCCACCGGCCGGGGCAGCGTCGTGCGCGCCGGGTCGCGCGTGCGCGCGACCTCGCGCGCGGCCTTCGTCAGGCCGGAGATCGGGCGCATCGCGCGGCGCGCGACGAAGAAGCCCGCGAGGAAGGCGAGCGCGGTTCCCGCGAGCACGCCGAGCAGCAGGAAGAAGCGAATCCGGCCGATCGTCGCCTTGAGGTTGTCGGTCGGCTTCCCGTACTGGATCGCCGCGACCGCGCGATCGAGCGGTCGCAGCGTCGAGTCGAACGGGCTGCCCGACCCGACGGAGCGCCCGAAGAGCGGCCGCGACACGACGCGATAGCGCCCGACGTCGCGCGTGCCCTCGTACAGCGGCCCGAGGTCGGGGCTTCCCTCGATCTCGAACACGCGGTTGTTGACGCGGTCGTGCACCTTCAGCACGGCGCCGCCGGCGGCGGCGAGCCGGAACAGGTCGGAGTCGACGCTCGTCGACCCGAAGCCGTTGAGCTGGAACCGGCTCTGGAGGTCGGCGGCGGTGGCGCGCAGCTCGCTGTCGAAGCTCGACTGGAGCTTCTGCTGGGTGAAGCCGCCGACGATCAGCGCGAACAGCAGCAGGATCGCGAAGGTCAGCACCGCCGAGACCGCGGCCAGCTTGACGCGGATCGGCAGGCGCAGGCGGGTCCTGGCCAGCGGTCCGCTCACGAGCCCCTCAAGACGTAGCCCGCGCCGCGCACGGTGTGCAGCACCCGCTCGTCGCCGCCGGCCTCGAGCTTGCGCCGCAGGTTCGAGATGAAGACGTCGACGGTGTTGGTCTCGGCGTAGGGGTGGTAGCCCCAGACGTCGTCGAGCAGGCGCTCGCGCGAGACCACGAGCCGGTCGTTGCGCATGAAGTACTCGAGCAGCTCGAACTCGCGGCTGGTCAGCTCCAGGGCGCGGTCGCCGCGGAACGCCTCGTGGGCGTCGGGGTTCAGCCTCAGGTCGCCGACGACCAGCGAGGCCGCACCGCGCGGAGGGCGGCGACGCAGCAGCGAGCGCAGCCGCGCCAGCAGCTCGCGCCGCTCGAACGGCTTGACGAGGTAGTCGTCGGCGCCGGAGTCGAGGCCGCCGACGCGATCGTCGACGCCGTCGCGGGCGGTGAGCATGAGGATCGGCACGTCGCCGTCGGAGCGCAGCCGCCGGCAGACCTCGACGCCGTCGAGCTTCGGCAACCCGAGGTCGAGGATCACGGCGTCGGGCTCGAACACCGCCGCTTCGGCCAGCGCCGTCTCGCCGTCGCCCGCCAACCGGACCTCGTAGCCGTCGAGGTCGAGCGACCGACGCAAGACGTCGGCTATGTCGCGGTCGTCCTCGACCACGAGGACCCTCGGCGAGCGCTCCATTGCCCTGATGGTAGGGAGGGGCCCGCCTCCGTCCGTCGAAGGAACGAATTCAGTCATGGCGCGCGGTGGCAGCAGACGCAAGCCGGCCCGTCGGCGCTCGAGGCGCCGCGGCGCCAGCCTGCCGTTCGGGCTCGGCCCGCTCGAGCCGCACCACCGCGATCTGCTCGGGCTCGGCCTCGTGGCGTTCGGCTGCTTCCTGGCGGTCGTGCTCTACGGCGGCGAGACCGGCGGACGCGTCGGGGAAGCGGCGGCCGACGCGTTGCGCTTCCTACTGGGCGGCGCGGCCTACCTGACGCCGATCGGCTTCGTCGCGGCCGGAGCGGTCCTCGTCGTCAACGACCTGCTGCCGTCGCTGCGGCCGTTTCGCGCGGGCGCCATCTGCCTGACGCTCGGGCTCACGCTCGGGCTGGCGGCCGGCTCGCTCGGCCTCGGACCTGGAACGGCGCCACACGAGCCGTTGCTCCAGGCGTCGTACGTCTCCGACCGCGGCGGGGCGCTCGGCGAGCTGCTGCTGTGGGGCACGAGCACCCTGTTCTCCGAGGTGGGCGCCCACATCCTCTTCCTCTTCCTGATGGTCGGCGGGGTGCTGCTCGTCACCGGCGCGTCGCTGGCGGGCGTGCTGAGCGCCACCGGAAACGGCGTCGCGACGACGACTCGCGCGGTGCGCCGGTCGACGTCTGAGCTGACCGCCGTGCTCTCCGGCGAGATCGGACCGCTCAGCCATGCGGGCCGCCGAGCCGGCGGCGCCCCGGACCTGCCTCCCGGCGCGGCCGACGCCCCGCTTACGGGCCCGCCGGAGCCGCCCGGCGTCGAGCCCGTGGTGCACGCGACGCACGTCGAGGCGCCCGCGCTCGACGCCGAGGAGCGCTTCCCCGACCTCTTTGCCGAGGCGACGGACGCGGACGCCGCGATCTCGGACGACCCCGGCGCCGAGTGGGCCGGCGACGACGAGCCTTTCGAGGCCGCCGAGGGCGTCGAGGCGGTTCCCGACGTCGAGTCCGACGTGGACGGGTCCGGCGTCGCCGAGGCCGTCCAGGAGCCGCTCACGCCGATGGGCAACCGCCGCACCGACGGGGTCACCGAGGCCGACGACGTCGACTACGCGCTGCCGAGCGAGAGCTTCCTGAAGCGGTCGCCGGCCGGCCGCAAGCCGAACACGATCGCCATCGACAAGGTCGGCGGCCAGCTCGTCGAGGCGCTCGGTCACTTCGGCGTCGAGGCCAAGGTCGTCGGCAGCGTCAGCGGTCCCCACGTCACCCGCTACGAGCTGAGGCTCGCGCCCGGGATCAAGATGTCGAAGGTCTCGAACATGCGCGACGACCTTGCCTACGCGCTCGCGGCCGACGACGTCCGCATCCTGGCGCCGATCCCGGGCAAGCGCGCCGTGGGAGTCGAGGTCCCGAACACCGTCCGCCACATGGTCCACCTCGGCGACGTCTCGCAGGACCCGCCGGACGGTTGGTCGCCGCTCGCGGTCTGGCTCGGCAAGGACATCGACGGCCGGGCGATCGGGATCGACCTCGCCCAGCAGCCGCACGTCCTCGTCGCCGGCACGACCGGCGCCGGCAAGTCGGGCGCCGTCAACGCGATGCTGGCCTCGATCCTGATGCGCTCGTCGCCGAACGACGTCAGGCTCGTCCTGGTCGATCCCAAGCAGGTCGAGCTCAACCTCTACGAGCACATCCCGCATCTGCTGACGCCGGTCGTCACCAGCCCGCGGCTCGCCGCCAACGTGCTGCAGAACCTGATCGGCGAGATGGAGCAGCGCTACTCGCTGATGAGCAAGTCGCGCACCCGCAAGCTCGAGGAGCTTAACCGCGCGCGGGTTCGCGAGGGCGAGCGCCCGCTGCCCTACGTCCTCTGCGTCATCGACGAGCTCGCCGACCTGATGATGATCGCCCCCGGCGAGGTCGAGGACGCGATCATCCGGCTCGCGCAGAAGTCGCGCGCGGTCGGCATCCACCTGCTGCTGGCGACCCAGCGCCCGAGCGCCGACATCATCACCGGGATGATCAAGGCGAACGTGCCGGCGCGGATCGCCTTCGCCGTCTCGTCGCAGACCGACTCGCGCGTCATCCTCGACCAGAACGGGGCCGAGTCGCTGCTCGGCAAGGGCGACATGCTGTTCAAGCCCGGCAACGGCTCGAAGCTCAACCGCATCCAGGGCGCCTTCATCGACGAGAGCGAGATCGAGAAGCTGACCGCCCACTGGCGCCGCCAGGGGGAGCCGGAGCTGCACGAGGAGCTGCTCGAGGCCGTCGAGGTCGAGGAGGCCGAGGACGACCGCGGCGACTACGACCCCGACCAGGACGAGCTGCTCGCCGAGGCGATCCGGACGGTGGTCCAGATGGACACGGCGTCGACGTCGATGCTCCAGCGGCGCCTGCGCGTCGGCTACACGCGCGCCGGGCGGCTGATCGACATGCTCGAGCGGCGCGGTGTGATCTCCGGCTACGAGGGGTCCAAGGCCCGCAAGGTGCTGGTCTCGGAGGCCGAGCTGCCGCGGATCCTGGCCGCGCTCGACGAGCCCGTCGGCGCCCCAGCCGGGGCGGGGGCGAACGAGACGCCGTGACGGCGCGGCCGGCCGCTCGTCCGACACAATAGGCGCCTGGTAATGCCTCCGATCGGTGAAACGCTGCGCGAGGCGCGAATGCGCCAGCGGCTCGACATCGCCGATGTCGAGCAGCGAACCAAGATTCGCGCCAAGTACCTGCGCGCGCTCGAGAACGAGGAGTGGGGGCTGCTTCCCGGCCCGACGTTCGTCAAGACCTTCCTGCGCACCTACGCCGAAGTGGTCGGCGTCGACGCGCACCTGCTCGTCGAGGAGTACCGCGTCAACCACGAACGGCACGACGACAACGAGCTCCAGTCGCTGGCGCCGCGGCCGGCGCGCGACAGCCGTCGGGGAGTGCGCAGGCAGGCTCCGCGGGCGCCGCGCCGGGGCGCCATCGTCGCGGCGGCGGTCGTCGCGCTGCTTGCCTTCCTGCTCGTTCTCGGACTGCTCGGCGACGACGAGGACTCCGCCGACCCCGAGCGGGCGGCGACCCGCACGGCCGAGACGGCGCCGGAGCCGCGCGCTCAGCGACCACCCCCAAGGCCCGCTCCGACGGGCGTCCGCGCACGCGTCACCCCGGTCGAGCCGACCTATGCCTGCGTCGACAAGGGGCCCGGCACCGACGTCGTCTTCGAGGGCACGCTCGAGGCCCCGAGGACGTTCCGCGATCCCCGGATGCTGCGAATGAACCTCGGCAGGCGCTCGGCGCGCGTGACGCTCAACGGCCGGCGGGTCGAGGTGGAGCCGAGCGCCGAGCCGCTCGCGTTGCGGCTCCGGCCGCGCGGCGGGACCGAGATCGCCGCCGGGGACAGTCCCTGCGCGTGAGTCCGCGCGCCGGCATCGTCGTCACCGGGACGGAGGTCCTCACCGGCCGCGTACGCGACCGCAACGGCCCCTGGCTGTCCGACCGCCTACGCGAGCTGGGCGTCGACCTCGCTCACATCACGATCTGCGGCGACCGCCCGGAGGACATGGACGCCCAGCTGCGCTTCATGGCCGAGCAGGGCGTCGACGTCGTGATCACGAGCGGCGGCCTCGGGCCGACCGCCGACGACCTGACGCTCGAGGTCGTCAGCCGCTTCACCGGCCGTCCGCTGGAGCTCGACGAGGCGCTCGAGCAGCGCATCGCCGACATCATCGCGCCCCTGATGAAGCGCTGGCCCGACGTCGATCTCGAGGCGGTTCGCGAGTCGAATCGCAAGCAGGCGCTGGTGCCGCGCGGCGCGACCGTGATCGAGCCCGCCGGCACGGCGCCGGGGATGGTGGTCCCGGCGACCGACGGCCGGCCGGCTGTCGTCGTGCTTCCCGGCCCGCCGCGCGAGCTGCACGCGATGTGGCCGGCGGTCCTCGCGGCCGAGCCGTTCGAGCAGGTGCTCGCCCGGGCGACCGACTACAGCCAGACGATGCTGCGCCTGTTCGGCATCCCGGAGTCCGAGATCGCGGCGACGCTGCGCGTGGCCGAGGAGGAGATCGCGGGCTTCAGCGAGCTCGAGATCACGACCTGCCTGCGGCGCGGGGAGGTCGAGGTGGTGACGCGCTACGAGCCACGAGCGCGAGCGGCTTGGGACGCGCTCGCCCGGCTGATCGCCGACCGGCACGCGGAGGCGCTCTTCTCGACCGACGGGTCCTCGGTCGACGACCAGGTCGCCGCACTGCTGGCCGGCCGCACCGTCGCGACCGCCGAGTCCTGCACCGGCGGGCTGCTCGCGGCGCGCCTGACAGAGCGCCCGGGCGCCTCGGGGCATGTCTCGGGCGGCGTGGTGAGCTACTCCAACGAGGCGAAGAGCGCGCTGCTCGACGTGGACGCGGAAGCGATCGCGCGCCATGGCGCGGTCTCGGCCGAGGTCGCCGAGGCGATGGCCGACGGCGCGCTCGCGCGCTTCTCGGCGGCCGTCGCGGTGGCGATCACCGGGATCGCCGGTCCCGGCGGCGGATCGGAGGCGAAGCCGGTCGGCACGGTCTTCTGGTGCGTCAAGCGCGCCGACGGAGAGGCCCTAACTCGCACCGTCCAGGTGCCAGGCGACCGAGCGGAGATCCGCGACCGCTCGACGACCGTCGCCATGCACCTGCTGCGCCGCCTGCTGCTGGACGCCCAGCGCGCCTGAGCGACGCTGGTACGGTGGGCCGATGACCGGTCGGCGAGACGGTTCGCCTGGCATAGCCGCCGAACGAGTGGACGTTTGTGTGGCCCCTGGGCCAGTCGAACTTCCACTCTGGCGTGGGAGCACTGCATGAGGGCCCGCCTGACGCTTGCGGTCGCCTGGCTGGCCGCGATGGCGATGGCGGCCCCAGGCGCGCCGATCGCCGAGGAGCCCGCGCCGGTCCCCGAGGGTTCGGCCGTGGAGGAGACGGCGGTCGAGCCGCCGCCTGCCGCGGAGCCGGCCGCGCCATCGCCGTCGCCGGCCGAGCCGGCTACACCGGTCGGGCTGGTCGATCCGCCGGCCGCTACGGTCGCTCCCGCCGGACCCTCCGATCCGCCGAAGCCCGCGGCTCCGTCGCCTCCGGCGAATTCGCGTCCGCAGCCGGACCGGCCGATCGCCTTCGCCGCGGCGCCCGGGTCGGTGACGATCGAGGACTTCTCGTTCGGGCCCGCAGCGGTCACCGTGGGAGTCGGGGAGAGCGTGACGTGGCGCAACAGCGGCCCTTCCTCGCACACGGCGACCGCCACCGACGGCAGCTTCGACACCGGTCTGCTGTCGAGCGGCGAGAGCGGCAGCGCGACCTTCGACGAGGCGGGCAGCTTCAGCTACCTCTGCACGCCCCACCCGTTCATGAAGGGGACCGTGCGGGTCGTGGCCCAGACGTCGACCGGCACGGACGCGGGCGCCGGCGCGGGCACAGGGACGGGTGACGCCGGCTCCACGGACGGCGTCGGAGGCACGGCGGGAGGCTCGGACGACAGCGCCGGCCTCCCGGCGACCGGCGCGGAGCCCCTATGGCTCGCCGTCACGGGGCTGGGGCTGCTGCTGATCGGGGCTTCGGGCGTGCGCGGCACCCGCCGCCGGGCCCGTCCCTGAGACGCGTCCACGGGAGGCGGAGACGGCTGTCACAGCGCCGTGACGCCGCCGTTGCACAAGCGCCTCTAGGCGTCCGATCGCCGTCCTAGCCTCTTCATTCCACAGATTTCGAGGAGATGGCCATGGACAAGGATCAAGAGAAGGCCGCCAAGGCCCGCGACGCGGCGCTGAACAGCGCGCTTGCCCAGATTCGCAAGGATCACGGCGAGGGCGCGATCATGAAGATGGGCGACGAGAACGCCGCCGTGCGCGTCTCGGCGATCCCGACGGGGGCGCTCTCGCTCGACATCGCGCTCGGCGTCGGCGGCATGCCGCGCGGCCGAATCGTCGAGCTCTTCGGTCCCGAGTCCTCGGGCAAGACGACGCTCGTCTACCACGTGCTCGCGGAGGCTCAGAAGCAGGGCGGCATCTGCGCGTTCATCGATGCGGAGCACTCGATGGATCCGATCTACGCGAAGAAGATCGGCGTCGACGTCGACGAGCTGCTCGTCTCGCAGCCCGACTACGGCGAGCAGGCGCTCGAGATCGCCGACATGCTGATCCGCTCCGGCACCGTCGACGTCGTCGCGATCGACTCGGTCGCGGCGTTGACCCCGAAGGTCGAGCTCGAGGGCCAGATGGGCGACCAGACGATGGGCCTGCAGGCGCGCATGATGAGCCAGGCGATGCGCAAGCTGGCTGGGAACCTCAACCGCGCCAACACGCTCTGCCTGCTCACCAACCAGATCCGCGAGAAGATCGGCGTGATGTTCGGCTCGCCCGAGACGCAGCCGGGCGGCCGCGCGCTGAAGTTCTACTCCTCACAGCGGCTCGACATCCGCAGGATCGAGACGCTCAAGGAGGGAACCGAGGCGGTCGGCAACCGCGTGCGTGTCAAGGTCGTCAAGAACAAGGTCGCCGCGCCGTTCCGCCAGGCCGAGTTCGACATCGAGTACGGCATCGGCATCTCCGGCGAGGGCTGCATCGTCGACCTCGGGATCGAGCATGACATCGTCCAGAAGTCGGGGTCGTTCTTCTCCTACGGCGAGCAGCGGCTCGGCCAGGGTCGCAACAACGCCAAGGGCTTCCTGCGCGAGAACCCGGAGATCGCCCGCGAGATCGAGGAGAAGGTCTACGCCGCGGTCGGGATCGGCCAGGAGGCGGCGGTGGCGCCGATCGACGGCCCACCCGCCGGGGTCGACCCGGAGACCGGCGAGGTTCGCGAAGCGGCCTGATGAGCACCGCTGAGGGTCAGCGGGCGATCGACCTGGCCCACCGTGCGCTCGGGCGACGCGAGCGCACGGTGGTGGAGCTGCGCACATACCTGGAGGGAAAGCGGGTGGAGCCTGAGGCGATCGAGCAGGTCGTCGAGGAGCTGACGGTTGCCGGGCTTCTCGACGACGCACGGTTCGCCGTGCGCTTCGCGGAGGACAAGCGGACGCTGGAGAGCTGGGGAACGGAGCGAATCGAGCGCGAGCTGCGGAGGCGCGGCGTGCGGCGCGACGTCGTCGAGGCGGCGGTCGCCAGAGGGGGCTCGGAGGAGCTCGACGCAGCGCTCGAGCTGCTGGCCCAGCGGCTCCCCGAGCCGCTCGAGGACGACCGCGCATGCGAGCGGGCGTGGCGGCTGCTGGTTCGCAAGGGCTACGAGCCCGAGCTCGCCTACGAGGCGGTCGAAGCCCACGCCCGCCAGCACGTGGCTCGTTAGCCGCGCAGGCGTGGCCTCCTCCGTGCTCTTGTACAGGGCGTAAGCGCGCGTTTGCGGAGCGATATGCGGACCACTACCCTGAAGGCTCAGAGCGGCCCAAGGCCGACGCGAGACTTCCGACACTTCTGAAAACGGCTTCTTTGCAGCGGAAACCCGACATTCCGACATCACACACCAGACCAGCGACAGCGCGAGCATCGGAGATCGCGCGCGCGGTCATCGACGACGGTCCTGGCTCCGAGTCTCTCCACCGCGCGCTCTCGGAAGGCGCGCAACCGCACAAGTCGGCCTTGAAGTCTCGCGGCGCCGAGTAGGTCGCTCAGGCAACGCAACCCGGCGCAGCCGGACGAGGAGACCGCGATGGAGATCTTGCTGATCGTGCTGGCCGCGCTGGTGGCGGCGACGGTGTCGGGAGCGGTGTCCCTGGGAGCCATCCGCCTGCGCGGGGGACCGGCGGTGGCCAGCGGCGGTCAGCCCGCACGCGCCCCGCGCAGACGGTCGCGCGGGCCCCGTCCGACTCGCGCCGGCGAGGCGCCCGACGCCGACCTCGGCGCGCGTCAGGTCGAGATCGCGCGGCTGGAGGAGCGCTGGCGGGCGAGGGAGTCCGCGCTGGACGAGCGCCGCGCCGAGCAGGATGCAGCGGAGCGGGCGCTCGCTCAGCGCGAGCGCGACGTCGCCGAGGCGAGCGCGGCGGTCGAGCGGGAGCGCGGGCGGCGACTGCTGGAGCTCGAGCGGGCCGCCGGTCTCAGCGTCGGCGAGGCCCGCCAGGCACTGCTCCGCGAGCTCGAGCAGGACCTCCGCCACGAGCGGGCGCGCGTCATCCGCCAGGTCGAGGACGAGACGCGCCATGACGCCGAGCGACGCGCCCGAAGCATCCTCGCCACCTGCATGCAGCGGATCGCCGGCGGCCACTCGGCCGAGACGACCGTGACCACCGTCCAGCTCGAGTCCGACGAGCTGAAGGGCCGCATCATCGGGCGCGAGGGGCGCAACATCCGTGCGCTCGAGAACCTCACCGGCGTCGACATCGTCGTCGACGACACGCCCGGGGCGGTCCTCCTCTCGAGCTTCGACGGAGTGCGGCGCGAGGTCGCCCGGGTGACGCTCGAAGAAGCTGCTCGAGGACGGCCGGATCCATCCGGCGCGGATCGAGGAGGTCTACGGCCAGGCGCGCGCGGAGCTCGATCGCCGGATCGTCGAGCTGGGCGAGCAGGCCACGCTGGAGGCCGGCGTCGGAACTGTCCATCCGGAGCTGACCAAGCTGCTCGGCCGGTTGCGCTTTCGCACCAGCTATGGGCAGAACGTGCTCAGCCACTCGATCGAGTGCGCCGGCCTCGCGAAGCTCGTCGCCGGCGAGCTGGGCGCCAGCCCGAAGACCGCCGCTCGCGCCGCGCTGCTCCACGACGTCGGGAAGGCCGTCTCGCACGAGGTCGAGGGTCCGCACGCGCTCGTAGGGGGTGAGCTGGCGCGGCGCCACAAGGAGTCCGAGGCCGTCGCGCACGCCGTCGAGTCGCACCACAACGAGATCGAGCCCCAGACCGTCGAGGCGGTGATCGTCCAGATCGTCGATGCCCTGTCAGGCGCGCGGCCGGGCGCCCGCGGGGCCTCGCTCGAGCAGTACGTCAGCCGCCTGCACGACCTCGAGGGCGTCGCAGCGCGCCATCCTGGCGTGGAAAAGGTCTACGCGATGCACGCGGGCCGCGAGCTGCGGGTGATCGTCAAGCCGAGCGAGATCGACGACGACGGCGCGACGATCCTCTCGCGCGACATCGCACGCGAGGTCGAGCGCGAGCTCGAGTACCCCGGCCAGATCAAGGTCACCGTCATCCGCGAGAGCCGCTCGACCGACATCGCCCGATAACCCCGGCCGGTAGCTTTGAGGGCGATGAAGCGCTACCACCTGACGACCTTCGGGTGCCAGATGAACGAGCACGACTCGGAGCGGATGAAGGGGATGCTCGAGTCGATCGGGTACGGGGAGGCGGCTGTTCGCGACGAGGCGGACCTGATCCTCTTCAACACGTGCTCGATCCGAGAGTCCGCGGACAGCCGCTTCATCGGTCACCTTGGCGAGGCGAAGCGATTGAAGAGCGAGGACCCGAGCCGGGTGATCGGCGTCGGGGGCTGCTGGTCGCAGTCGATGAAGGAGAAGGTCTTCGAGCAGTTCCCGTTCGTCGACGTCGCCTTCGGGCCCGGCCAGGTGCACCGCCTCGCCGAGTTCCTGACCAGCGACAGCCTGACCGCTCAGGGCTACTTCGAGTTCGAGGGCTTCACCGGACATCTCCCGATGAAGCGCGGGCGCGACTTCCAGGGCTGGGTCCAGATCTCCGTCGGCTGCAACTGCGTCTGCTCGTACTGCATCGTCCCCTCGACGCGCGGGCGGGAGGTCTCGCGGCCGGTCGGAGAGCTGGTCGCGGAGATCGAGCGACTCGCCGGCGACGGCGTGCGCGAGGTGACGCTGCTCGGCCAGAACGTCAACTCCTACGGGCGCGACCTGCCGGTCGGCGCGAAGGCCAGCTTCGCCGAGCTGCTTGCGATGGTCGACGCGATCGAGGGCATCGACCGCGTGCGCTACACCAGCCCGCACCCCAAGGACATGCGCGAGGACGTGATCCGCGCCCACGCCGAGCTGCCGAGCCTCTGCGAGCACATCCACCTGCCGCTGCAGTCGGGGTCGAGCCGCGTGCTGAAGGCGATGCGCCGCACCTACAACCGCGAGCGCTACCTCGACCGGGTCGCGACGATCCGCGAGCTGGTGCCGGACTGCTCGATCACCACCGACATCATCGTCGGCTTCCCGGGCGAGACCGAGGCCGAGTTCGAGGAGACGCTCGAGGTCGTCGAGGAGGTTCGCTACGACTCGGCGTTCACGTTCGTCTTCTCGCCGCGGCGGGGCACCGCGGCGGCCGACCTCGACGGCCAGCTGCCGCATGCCGTCAAGCGCGAGCGGATGGAGCGCCTGATCGAGGCGGTCCAGCGGATCGCCCGCGAGCGCGCGGAGCGGTTCGTGGGACGGACGATGGAGGTGCTGGTCGAGGGTCCGTCGCGGACCGACCCGTCGCGGCTGCGCGGGCGGACGCGACACAACAAGGCGGTCAACTTCAGCGGCCTCGCTGCGCCCGGAGACATGACGCACGTCGAGATCGTCTCGGCGACGAGCCAGACGCTGGCGGGCGAAGAGTCGCTGCTGTCGCGGGTCGGTTGACGGCCGGGGTCGGGGCGAGACACCACGTGCGGGTAGTCGCGCTGTTCGGGCCGACGGGGGTGGGGAAGACGGCGGTCGCGCTCGCGCTCGCCGATCGGCTGCGGGGGCGAGGCGAGGACCCGGTCGCGGTGTCGTGCGATGCGCTGCAGGTGTACGAGGGCCTACCGACCCTCACGGGTACGGCGACCGCCGCGGAGCAACAGCGGCTCGAGCACCGCTTGATCGGCTTCGTCCCCATCAGCGAGCCGTTCTCGGTCGGTGACTACATGCCGCTGGCCCATGCGGAGATCGATCGAGCGCTGGTGCGGGGGAGGCGGCCGATCGTCGTCGGAGGCACCGGCCTGTACCTGCGCGCCGCGTTGGCGGACCTGTCGCTGACGAAGGTCCCGGCCAACGACGAGGCCTCCGAGCTGTGGTCGTCCGATACGCGGCATCCGACGCTCGTCGTCGGACTGACGATGGAGCGGGAGCTGCTGTACGAGCGGATCGGCGCGCGGGTCGACGCGATCGTGGCGGCCGGGGCGGAGGAGGAGGTGCGGCGTGCCGAGGCGCTCGGGCCGTCGCGGACGGCGCGCAAGGCGCTCGGGTTCTCGCACCTGATGGCCGGCGAGATCGAGGCGATGAAGCGGCGGACGCGCAACTACGCGAAGCGGCAGATGACGTGGCTGCGCAAGCTCCCGGACGTGCGGACGATCGACATGACGGAGCGCTCGGCCACGCTGGCGGCGGACGAAGTCGTTCGTATACTCGATGACAGCGGAGAGGCGTCGTGACCGACCGGAGAAGCCCGTCACGTCTCGCCACCATGCACTCGCGCTCGCCGGACTGAGCATCCTGCTCGCCATGCCTGCCGCGAGCTCCGCGGCGCCGCTGGACTTCGGCGGCACGATCCGCAACGTGCTGCCGCCAGGCCAGGCCGGAGCGCTGCCGCCGGCGGCGAACAGCACGGATCAGATCTCGCTCTACGACGGGCTGACGCCGCTTTCCGGGAACGTCGGGCCGGGCGCGATAGGACGCTACTTCAAGAGCGCGCGGTTCAACGTTCCGCGCGGTGGGCCGGCGGTCCGCCCACGCGCCGGGCTGCGGATTCGGCGCGACCGCTGGGGCGTGCCGCACGTCGCCGGACGCACGCGCTCCGACGTCATGTTCGGCGCGGGCTGGGTGACGGCGCAGGATCGCGGGCTGTTCATAGAGTCGATCCGCGGGCCGGCGCGGGTCGCGGCGCTCGACGTGCCGGGACTCGACGCGTTTGGGCTGGCGACCTCGCTGCGCCAGTTCACGCCGAGCGCGGCGACCGAGCGGTTCCTGCGCCGCCAGGCGGCGCCGCTGCGCCGAGCAGGGGCGAAGGGCCGGCGAGTCCTGCGCGACGTCGACGCCTACGTCGCCGGCATCAACGCCTACTACCGCAGGACCGGGAACGGCGTGCGGCCCTGGACGAGGGGCGACGTAATCGCCGCGGCGGCGCTGGTCGGCGCGGTCTTCGGCAAGGGCGGCGGCGGCGAGGTGCGCAGCTCGCAGCTGCTCTCTGGCCTGCGCGCTCGCCTGGGCGCGGGCGCCGGCACCCGCGTCTGGCGCGACCTGCGCTCGGCCCAGGACCCGGAGACGCCGGTGACGCTCGCGCGGAGGTTCCCCTACCGCACGGGCGGGCGCGGCTCGGCGCCCGGCTCGCGGCGCGCCGACGCCGGCTCGGTCAGCGCCTCGGCGGCACGGGCGGCGACCGTCGACATGCGTCAGCGGCGCCAGATGTCGAACGCCCTGCTGGTCGGCCGGACGCGTTCGGCGACGCGCCGCCCGCTCGCCGTGATGGGGCCGCAGGTCGGCTACTTCTACCCCCAGTTCCTGATGGAGCTGGACCTCCACGGCGGCGGGATCGACGCGCGCGGCGCGGCGTTCCCGGGTGTCTCCCTCTACGTGCTGCTCGGCCGCGGGCGCGACTACGCCTGGAGCGCGACGTCGTCGGGCTCCGACAACGTCGACCAGTACCTCGAGCGGCTCTGCAACCGCGACGGCAGCCCGGCGACCCGCGCCTCGACCGGCTACGTCCACCGCGGCCGCTGCCGCGCGATGGCGACCTTCGACGCCGGCACTCTCGGCGCCGGCGCCGGCGCGCCGGCGCGACGGGTGACGTTCAGGCGCACGGTCCACGGGCCGGTGACCGGCACGGTGACGGTCGGCGGCCGTCCCTACGCGGTGACCTCCCGCCGCTCGACGCGCGGGCGCGAGGCGATGAGCGCGATCGGGTTCGCCGACCTCAACGCCAATCGGGTCCGCTCGGCGCGCGACTTCGCCCGCGTGATGAGCCAGGTCGAGTTCACCTTCAACTGGCACTACGCCGACGACCGCGACATCGCCTTCTTCTCCTCCGGGCGGCTGCCGGTCCGGCCGCGCCGCGTCGATCCGAGCCTGCCGACGCTCGGCACCGGCAGGCACGAGTGGCGCGGCTTCCTGAGTCGCTCGCGCCATCCGCAGGCGATCAACCCGCGCGGCGGGATCCTCCGCAACTGGAACAACAAGCCTGCGGCGGGCTTCGGCGTCGCCGACGACGAGCTCGGCTACGGCTCGGTGCACCGCGTCGAGCTGTTCAGGGGATTCCGCCGCAGGCTGCACCTGCACCAGCTCGTCGGCGTGATGAACCGCGCGGCGACCCAGGACCTGCGCGCCGTCGAGGTCTGGCCGGTCGTCGCCGCGGTCCTGAACGGCGCTCCGGCGCCCGACGCCCGCACCGCGCAGGCGGCCGGCCTCGTGAGCGCATGGGCGCGTCGCGGCGGCAGCCGGCTCGATCGCACGGGAGACGGCGCGATCGACGATCCCGGCGCAGCGGTGCTCGACCGCGCTTGGAACCGCATCGCCGACGCGGTCCTGTCGCCGGTGCTCGGGCCGCTGACCGCCGACCTCGCCGCGATCGTGCGCCGCGACAACCCTCCGAGCCCGACCGGCAGCGCCTACGGCTCCGGCTGGTACGGCTACGTGGACAAGGATCTGCGAACGCTGCTGCGGCGCCCGGTCAGGGGCCGCTACAGCCGACGCTACTGCGGTCGCGGCGACCTGAGCGCCTGCCGGGCGGCGCTGTGGGCGGCGATCCGCGACGCGGCCGACGAGCTCACGGCCAGTCAGGGACCGAATCCCGCCGCCTGGCGCTCGGACGCCAACGGCGAGCGAATCGTCTTCCGGCCCGGACTGCTCGGACCGCAGCGGACGATGCGCTGGACGAACCGGCCGACCTTCCAGCAGGTCGTCGCGTTCCGCGGCCACCGCCCACGTCCCTAGCCGACGCCGCGCACGCGAGCAGTCGGCCCGGCGGCGGTGGCCGGCCAGCGCCGCGCGGATAACCTCCCGCGCCGTGAAGTTCGAGAAGTGGAACGCGCTCGGCAACGACTACGCCATCCTCGAGGCGCGGGCGCTGCCCTTCGAGCTGACCCCGGCGCGCGTGCGCGTCCTGTGCGCTGCGCACAGCGGGATCGGAGCCGACGGCGTGCTGTTGCTCGACGAGCCGTCCGAGGACGGCTTCGTCGCTTCGCTGCGGATCTTCAACCCCGACGGGTCGGAGGCGGAGCTGTCGGGCAACGGCGTGCGCCAGGCGGTCATGTACCTGCGCCGCTCCGGCTGGACGGAGCACGACAGCTTCGGCATCCAGACGGCGGCCGGGGAGATCAGGCCGCGGATCACCGGCCCGACGACGTGCACGGTCGACATGGGGCGCGCCAAGCTCGCGGCGAAGGACTTTCCGTCGGGTTCCGCGGACGGCCGCGGGTCATTGACGGCCGCCGGCCGCGACTACGACTTCCAGTTCGTCTCGATCGGCAACCCCCAGTGCGCGATCGAGTGGCCCGACGGCCTCGAGCAGCTCGACCTGTCCGCGATCGGGCCGGCGCTCGAGCGCCACGAGCTGTTTCCGAACCGCACCAACGTCTCCTTCTGGCGCCGCGACTCCGACAACGAGATCACCGCGCGCATCTTCGAGCGCGGAGCCGGCGAGACGCTGTCGTCCGGGACCGGCGCGACCGGAGCCGCCGTGGCGGCCGTCACGCGCGGGCTCGACAGCCCGGTCACGGTCCACCTCGACGGCGGCGACCTCGAGGTCGAGGTGGGAGAGGACCTGCACGTCAACCTGACCGGCTGGGCGGCGCCCGTGTACGCGGGCGAGCTCAGCCGCGAGTTCCTGGAGGCACTGAGAGACGCATGAAGACGAGCGCGCGGCTGGACCGCCTGCCCCCGTACCTGTTCGCCGAGCTCGAGCGCAAGATCGCCGACAAGAAGGCCGCCGGCGTCGACGTCATCAGCCTCGGCATCGGGGATCCGGACACGCCGACGCCCGGGCTGGTCGTCGACGCGCTACGCGAGGCGGTCGCGGATCCCGGCACCCACCGGTACCCGTCGAACCGCGGCCGCCCCGAGCTCCGCGCGGCCGTCGCCGGCTTCTACCACCGCCGCTTCGGCGTCGCGCTCAATCCCGACACGGAGATCGTCCCGGCGCTCGGCGCCAAGGAGTGCGTCTTCAACCTCAACCTGGCCTTCCTCGATCCGGGCAGCGTGGCGCTGGCCGCCGACCCCGGCTATCCGGTCTACACCGGCGGCCCGCTGATCGCCGGCGCCGAGAGCGTGCTGATGCCGCTGGTGCCGGAGCTCGGCTTCGTCCCGGACCTCGACGCGATCCCAGCCGACGCGTGCGAGCGGGCGCGGCTGATGTACCTCAACTACCCGAACAACCCGACCGGCGCGGTCGCCCCCGAGGGCTTCTTCGAGCGCGTCGTGGCGTTCGCCGCCGAGCACGAGGTGCTCGTCGTCCACGACGCCTCCTACACCGAGACGACGTTCGACGGCTATGTCGCGCCGAGCTTCCTCGAGACGCCGGGCGCCAAGGACGTCGGCGTCGAGGTCTTCTCGCTCTCCAAGGGCTACAACATGACCGGCTGGCGAACGGCGGCGATCGTCGGCAACGCCGAGGCCGTCGGCGCGTACTGGAAGCTCAAGACGAACATCGACTCGGGGATGTTCGAGGCGGTCCAGCTCGCCGCCGTCCAGGCGCTCGAGCAGGGCGATCAGGTCGCCCGCGAGATGAGCGACGTCTACGCCCGCCGGCGCGACCTGGTCGTCGACGCGCTGCGCGCGATCGGCGTCGAGGTCAGCTCGCCGAAGGGCACGATCTACGTCTGGGCGCCGGTGCCGGACGGCCACACGTCGGCCTCGTACTGCGAGCTGGTGCTCGAGGAGTCCGGGGTGGTGGTCTCGCCCGGCGGCGCCTACGGCCCCAACGGGGAAGGCTTCTTCCGGATCTCGCTGACGGTGCCCGACGAGCGCCTGACCGAGGCGATGGAGCGCTTGCGCTCGAGCCTCGGCGGCTGACCCGCCGGGCGGGCAGCGTTTGCGGGCGCGAGCGGCGGGGAACTTCCCCGGCATGAAGACCTGGAACGCAAACGACCTGGACGTCGAGCCCCACAAGCCCGAGATCCTCTCCTCCGGCGACGCCGCCCGGGTGATCGCGCTCAACCTGCCCGCCGGCGAGGCGCTGCAGGAGCACGAGGTGCACGAGCAGGCCTGGCTCGTGGTCCTCGAGGGCCGGATCGAGGTCGAGGCCGAGGGCCGGTCGGCGAGCGGCGGGCCCGGACTGGTCGCCGAGTTCGGCGCGCGCGAGCGCCATGAGGTCCGCGCCGTCGAGGACGCGCGGCTGCTGCTCGTGCTCGCGCCGTGGCCCGGCGACGGCCATCCCGGCACGATGAGCCTCGACGAGAAGGCGAACGCGCGAGAGCGGGCGCAGGAGCGCGCCGGCGCCTAGAACGTGGAGGAGCAGCCTGCCGGCGCGCGCGAGCTACGCGCTCGCGGCGACCGTCTGGCGCAGGCCGGTGTCCAGGTCGCGCGGCGCGAAGCCGAGCTCGCGGCGCGCCTTCGCGTCGCTCGCCCAGTAGGTGACGCCGTCGGTGCTGCGGATCATCTCGCCGAGGTTCGGCGGGAAGCCCATCAGCGGGCCGATCAACGGCCCGAGCGGCGCCGACAGCTTGAGCACGGCCGCCGGCATCGTGAAGCGAGGCGGCTTGCGCCCGGCGATCGCCGCCACGCGGTCGACCAGCTCGCCGAGCGTGCCCTGCTCGCCGGAGAGCACGTAGGCCTCCCCGATCTCGCCCCTGTCGAGCGCGAGCACGATCCCCGCGGCGACGTCCTCGACGTGGCAGAACATGAAGCCGGCCTCCGGGAACATCTTCGCCGGCAGCTTGCCGGTGCGGACCTGCTCGATCACGTTGCCGATCTCCGAGTGGTCGTCGGGGCCGTAGACGCCGCCAGGCTGGACGATCACGATCGGCGCGCCGCGGCCGATCCGGTCCTCGGCGATCTCGTGGGCGAGCGTCTTGGTGCGCTCGTACTCCGACGGGAAGTCGACGTCGCGGCGGTAGCCCTCGTCGACGAGCTCGCCGTGCGTGTCGCCGAAGACGCCGACCGTCGAGACGTAGACGATCCGCGCGACCTGGGCGTCGATCGCCGCGTCGAGGACGCGCTCGGTGCCGCGGACGTTCGCCTCGCGCATCGCCGCGTGCTCGGACTTCGGGATCCCCACCTCGTAAACGGCGCCGGCGTGGATCACGGCGTCGGCACCGGCGACCCCCGCGCGGATCGCTCGATCCGACGACAGGTCGCCCTCGACCAGCTCGCAGCCGGCCTCGCGCAGCGCCGCCGCCTTGGCCGGCGAGCGCACGAGCGCGACGACGTCGTCGCCGCGGGCGCGCAGCTGGCGGGCGACGTGGCCTCCGATGAAGCCGGTCGCCCCAGTCAGGAAGACCCTCACGGCGTCGATCCTATCCGCAACCGCCGTCCCGGCGGCCCATTCGCGCCGCGGCTGGACCCCTCCCTAGACTTCCACCGGATGGACAAGGGGCGCAACGGACGCACGGGCCAGAGCCGCTACGGCGAGGGCGTGCGGACGCCGCGCGCGCGCCAGCGTGCGCTCTGCATCGCTGCGTCGCCGGACGAGGCCGACCTCGGCGAGCTGCGCGAGCTGCTGCGCACCGCCGGCGCGGCCGTCGTCGGGGAGATGGTCCAGCGCCGGCCGGCCCCGGACCCGGACCGCTACTTCGGCAAGGGCAAGCTCACGGAGCTGAAGCAGGCCGTCGCGGAGACCGACGCCAACCTGGTCGCCTGCGACGACGAGCTGCTGCCGCGCCAGGAGCGCAACCTCGAGCAGGCGGTCGGCGTGCCGGTGGTCGACCGCACGGCGATCATCCTCGACATCTTCGCCGACCACGCCCACTCGGCCGAGGGCATGCTGCAGGTCGAGCTGGCCCAGCTCGAGTACAACCTGGCGCGCATGCGCGGCCTCTGGACGCACCTCGAGCGGCTCGGCGCGGGGATCGGCACGAGGGGCCCGGGCGAGAGCCAGATCGAGACCGACCGCCGGCTCGCGCGCGACCGGATCGCCGCCCTCAAGCGACGCCTCGCCCAGCAGCACGGCACGCGCCAGGTGATGCGCCGCGAGCGCGACCGCGCGGCGCTGCCGACCGTCGCGCTCGCCGGCTACACGAACGCCGGCAAGTCGACGCTGCTGAACGCCCTCACCGGAGCCGAGGTCGGCGTCCGCGACCGGCTCTTCCACACGCTCGACCCGACGACGCGCTCGTTCGAGATCTCCGGCCGCAGCTATCTGCTGACCGACACCGTCGGCTTCATCCGCAAGCTGCCGCATCAGCTCGTCGACGCCTTCGGGGCGACGCTCGACGAGGCGCTCGAGGCCGATCTGCTGCTGCACGTGGCCGACGCCTCGGCGCCGGAGAGCGACCTGCACGAGATGCTCGAGGCCGTCGAGCAGGTGCTCGACGAGATCGGCGCCGGCGGCCGCCCGCGGCTGCTGGCGCTGAACAAGGTCGACCTGCTCGACGACGACCGCCGCCGCGAGCTCGGCTTTCGCTTCCCGCGTGCGGTGCAGGTGTCGGCCGAGACGGGGGAGGGGCTCGAGGACCTGCGCGATCAGGTCGAGGCGCGCTTCCTGTCGAGCCTGCGGCCGATGGAGCTGCTCGTGCCATACGACGAGGGCGGCAGCCTGTCGGAGCTGCACGACGTCGCCGGCGAGATGGAGCGCGAGGACACCGCCGACGGGGTCCGCGTGCGAGCGCGCGTGCCGGTGGCGGCGTCGTCTCGCTTCGAGCGCTTCGAACGCAACGGCGCCGGCGACGGCGCCGTCTGATGGAGCTGCGCTTCGCTCGCCTCGGCGAGACGGCCGTCGCGCCGAGCCGGGCGCACCCCGGCGACGCCGGCTACGACCTGTGCTCGGCCGAGCGGGCGAGCATCGCGCCGGGAGAGCGGGCGAGCGTGGGCACAGGCGTCGCCGTGGCGATCCCCGAGGGGCACGCCGGCCTCGTGCTGCCGCGATCGGGGCTCGCCGCACGGCACGGCATCGCCCTCGTCAACGCGCCGGGCCTGATCGACGCCGGCTACCGCGGCGAGCTGCGCGTGCTGCTGCTCAACACCGACCGCGAGACGGCCTTCGAAGTCGCGCCGGGCGACCGGATCGCCCAGCTCGTGATCGTCCGCCACGAGGCGCCCGAGCTGGTCGAGGCCGACACGCTCGACGAGACCGTGCGCGGCGACGGCGGCTTCGGCTCGACCGGTCGCTAGACCGGCCTGGGCGCCGTCTCCCAGGCGCTAAATCGCCTCTCCGTCGCTGCCGATGGTCCAAGGGTGACCAGCTCCAGCGCCGACTCCTCAGCCGTCGTCCTCAGCGGATTCACCCCGCCGTCCGAGCCCGGCAACGTGCGTCGGCGGATCGGTGACATCATCGTCGACCTGGGCTTCGCCCGCCGCGAGGCGGTCGAGCGCGCGGTCGAGCAGGCGCGCGACACCGGCTCGACGACCGGCCAGACGCTGCTGAGCGGGGACGTGGTGACCGCCGACCAGCTCGCGCGGGCCGTGGCGGAGCGCTATGGCGTCGACCACGTCGACCTCAACGTCGTGGCGATCGACCCCGCCGCCACGGCGCTGGTCGACGCGGCCGTGCTGCGCCGCCATCGCGTCGTGCCGATCTGCTTCGCCGACGAGCGGACCGTGGTGGTGGCCACGGCCGACCCGGCGAACGTCCTCGCCACCGACGACCTGGCGATGATGACCGGCTACGAGATCCGCCGCGCCGTCGCGACCGAGGACGACGTCGAGCTGCTGCTCGGTCGGCTGTCGCGCCTCGACGACGTCGAGGAGGTCGAGGAGCCGGTCGAGGCCGAGGTGCTCGAGCTGCACCAGTCGGCCGAGGACGCCCCGGTCGTCAAGCTCGTCCACTCGATCGTCGCCGAGGCCGTCGAGCGCGGCGCGTCGGACATCCACTTCGACTGCGAGACCGGGCCGATGCGCGTGCGGATGCGGGTCGACGGCGTCGTCAGCGACTCGACGACCGTGCAGCGGGCGATGGTCTCGGGGCTCGTGTCGCGGATCAAGATCATGGCCAACCTCGACATCGCCGAGCGGCGGTTGCCGCAGGACGGGCGGATCGGCCTGACGGTCGACGGCCGCTACGTGGACATCCGCGTCGCCACGCTTCCCACCGTCCACGGCGAGTCGGTCGTGATGCGCGTCCTCGACAAGGGACGCGGGATGCTCAACCTCGAGGGACTCGGCCTCCGCGACGACGACCTGGCGCGGCTGCGTACGGCGGTCTCGCAGATGAACGGCTGCGTGCTGGCGACCGGCCCGACCGGGTCCGGCAAGTCGACGACCCTCTATGCGGCGCTGAGCGAGATCAACGTGCCGGAGCGGACGCTGATCACGATCGAGGATCCGGTCGAGTACGAGCTCGACGGCGTCAAGCAGGTGCAGGTCAGCCCGAAGGTCGGGTTGGACTTCGCCGCCGGGCTGCGCTCGATGATGCGCGCGGATCCCGACGTGCTGATGGTCGGCGAGATCCGCGACCGCGAGACCGCCCAGATCGCGATCCAGTCCGCTCTCACGGGACACCTCGTGCTCTCGACCCTGCACACGACCGACGCGGCGCTGAGCATCGCCCGGCTGATCGAGATGGGCATCGAGCCCTTCCTCGTCGCGTCGGGCATCAGCTGCGTGGTGGCGCAGCGGCTGGCGCGCCGGCTCTGCGCGGACTGCCGTCAGGAGGTCGAGGTCAGCGCCGAGGCGCTCGCCCTCAACGGATTCGGCACCGGCCACGACCCGTTCGCGGCCTATGAGGCGAACGGCTGCGTGCGCTGCGCTCAGACCGGCTACCGCGGCCGTGTCGGCCTCTTCGAGGTGATGGAGGTGACCGACGAGATTCGCGAGCTGATCGTCGAGAAGCGGCCCGCGGAGGCGATCGCCGCGGCGGCGTCCGCTCAGGGCATGCGCCGGCTGCGCGAGCAGGGCCTCGACACGGTCCGCTCGGGCGTCACCTCGATGTCCGAGCTGCTGCGCGTGCTCGGCACCAGCGCCTGACTCAGACGCCGTGGTCCCGGCACCGATATACTGATCGGTATCTGACATACTAGCGGGTATGCCAGAGATCTCCGGCTTTCGCTCCCCAGTGGCGCTGCAGTCCCTCCGTTGGTTCCGCGAGCCGACTGAGATGCTGGAACGAGGTCGCAATCGCTTCGGTGACACGTTCATGATGCGGATCGCGCACGAGGGGACATGGGCCTTCGTCTCCCACCCCGACGATGTGAAGCGCGTCTTCACAGCCGACCCGAAGCAAATGCACGCCGGTGAGGGGAACGAGATCCTGGGTCCGGTGCTCGGACGGAGCTCGGTGCTGCTGCTCGACGAGGACAGGCACATGGAGCAGCGCAAGCTGATGCTGCCGCACTTCCACGGGGAGCGGATGACGCGCTACACGGCGCTGATGAGCGAGGTGGCGCGCGAGGAGATAGGACGCTGGCCGCTCGACCGTTCGCTGCGCGCCCGGCCGCGGATGCAGGCGCTGACCTTCGAGATCATCATGCGGGCTGTCTTCGGCGTTGGCGGCGGTGACCGTCAGGGGGAGCTGCGCGAGCGGCTCGCCGCTCTGCTCGAGCTGATCAGCTCGCCGCGTGGCTTTGCCCTGACGATGGCTCTCGGGCCGAAGCGCGTGGCCGGCTTCTCACCGTTCCGCAAGGCGATCGAACGTATCGACACGCTGCTGATCTCGGAGATCTCCGAGCGGCGGTCGGCGGGGGATCTCGAAGGGCGTGTCGACATCCTGTCGTTGCTGGTCCAGGCAGCCCACGACGACGGTAGCCCCATGACCGACCGAGAGGTTCGCGACGAGCTGATGACGCTGCTGGTCGCCGGACACGAGACGACGGCGACCGCGTTGTCGTGGGCCCTCGAGCGCCTGACCCGAAATCCCGACAAGCTCGCTCGGCTCGTGGCGGAGGTCGACGTCGGCCACGAGGAGTACCTCGACGCGGTCGTCAAGGAGACGTTGCGCCTTCGCCCGGTGATCCTCCTGGTGCTGCGCAAGCTGACCTCGGCGTTCGAGCTGGCCGACGGTCGGGTGCTGCCCGCCGGCGCAAAGGTCGTCCCGGCGATCTACCTCATGCACCGCCGGCCCGACGTGTACCCGGAGCCTGACCGCTTCCTGCCGGAGCGCTTTCTCGAGCGGCCACCCGACACCTACACGTGGATTCCCTTCGGCGGCGGTGTCCGCCGCTGCCTCGGCGGGGCGTTCGCCGAGCTCGAGATGCGGATCGTGCTGCGTGAGCTGCTCGCGACGCGTCGGATTGCGCCGGGCGGCGAGCGGCCCGAGCCGATGCGTCGGCGGTCGATCACCAACGTGCCGGCCGATGGCGCGCGGATCCGGGTGGCGGCGCGTTGACGGTCTCAACCCTGACGACCGCCGGAGATCCGATCGCCGAGACGGCAGGCCCGCCGGCCCGTCACCGGCGACAGGCGGAGACGCGATCGGCGCTGCTGCGGGCCGCGATCGATCTCTGCTCGACCCGCGGCATCGATGGCCCTACGATCGACGAGATCGCCGCCGCCGCGGGATTCACCAAGGGCGCCTTCTACGCGAACTTCGCCAGCAAGCACGACCTCTACGTGGCGATGATCGACGAGCGCTTCGCCAGCGAGCTGGAGCGGCTCGAGCGGGCGCTGGCAGGCGAGGGAGAGCCTACCGCGGAGGCCTCGTCCGCGGCCGTCGGCTTCGTCGCCTCCGTCAACGCCGCGCCCGGCGGGGCCCGTCTCTTCTTCGAGCTGGTGACCTTCGCCGCCCGCGACGAGCGCCTGCGCGTGCGCTTGGCCGACCGCTACGGCTCGCTCCAGCGGCGGATCGCGGAGATCTACCGCCACTGGTCGCGCGACTTCCCAGCCCAGCCGCCGATTCCGCTCGAGCAGATCACCGCGATGACCATCGCGATGGGCAACGGCTTCCTGCTCGAGCAGCAGATCGACCCCGAGGTGCCCGACGAGCGCTATGGGACGATGCTCGCCGTCTTCTTCAGGGGACTCCAGGCGATGGCGCTCGGCTGGGAGCCGGGGAGCGACTAGACGCCGGCGGCCCGCCGGGCGGACCGGTGGGCCGCGTCCTCGAGGCGATCGTCGAGCGGCTCGAGCTCGATTCCCAGCGCGAGCTCGATCAGCCGATCGGCGAGCCAGACGTTCTTCGGCAGCAGCGGGCCGTGGAGGTAGGTGCCGACGACGTTGGCGCTGTGAACGCCCTCGAAGCCGTCGCCGCCGTTGTTGCCGTGGCCGGAGAGCACACGGCCCAGCGGTCGCTCGCCCGGTCCGAGATAGGTGCGCCCGCCGTGGTTCTCGAAGCCGGCGATCGTCCGCGTCCCGGAACCGAGGTCGGCCTCGATCGCGCAGTTGCCGATCAGCCGCGGGCCGTCCTCGCGGACGGTGCGGAGGTCGACGAGGCCGACGCCGGGCAGCTCGTCGTCTCCGAGCTGATAGCTGTGGCCGAGCAGCTGGTAGCCGCCGCAGACGGCGAGCACGACGGCGCCGCGGTCGCGAGCCGAGTGGAGGGCGTCGCGCTTGGTCGCGACCATGTCCTCGGCGACCGCGGCCTGGTCGCGGTCCTGGCCGCCGCCGATGTAGAGGAGGTCGTGCGAGCCGGCGTCGAGCGGCTCGCCGAGCGAAGCCGACGCCAGCTCGAAGCCGAGGCCGCGCCACTCGCAACGGGCGCGCAGCACGGCGATGTTGCCACGGTCGGCATAGATGTTCATCAGCTCCGGGTAGAGCGCGCAGACGCGCAGCGTGGGGGAGGTCACTTCGGCCCCTCCAGCAGCACGACGGTGCTGCCGACGTAGTCGGGCGTCGCCGGCACCTGGCGGGGGGCGAGCGCCCGCAGGCCGGCGGCGTGGCCCTCGTCCTCGAGCGTCACCGCCGTGCAGCCGTCGAGCGCGATCGTCGCGAGCTCCTCGGTCAACTCGCCGGTCGGCGACACCGCCTGGCGGACACGGTCGATCGCCACCCGGTCGCCCTCGTCGCGCACCGCGACGGGGGTCGAGGAGAGCACCCAGCCGTCGCGCTCGAGCACGTCGGGCAGCGGGGGCCGGGACTCGCCGGGGGAGACCGCGTCGAAGGGATCGGCGAGGGCGAGGGCGAGCAGCCCGCCCGGCTCCAGGTGACGCGCCACGGCGGCCAGCATCGCGGCGCGTCCGCGGCGACCGCCGAGCAGCTGGACGACCTGCATCGCCAGCAGCGCGAGCGGGAAGCGCCGGTCGAGCGAGAGCGTGCGCGCGTCGGCGACGACGGCGCGAGCGCTCAGACCGGCGGCGGCCGCACGTTCGTTGCAGGCTCCGACGAGCAGCGGATCGGCATCGACGCCCACGAGCTCGTGTCCCTGGGCGGCGAGCTCGAGCGCCACTCGGCCGGTGCCGCAGCCGACGTCGAGGACCGGCCCGCCGCGCTCGGCGGCAAGCTCGCGCCACAGCTCGAGGTCGGCGCCGTAGGACGCGCACTCGACGTCGTGCCAGGCGGCGGCGTCGGTGGCCGTGCCGGTCATCAGGGATTCAATCCGCCCACCGGGAGGCGAGTCCCCTGCGGCTGAGCAGGTCGCGCAGCTCGAGCAGCGCCGTGTAGGTGGGGAGCGCGTAGAGCGGGTGGCCGGGCTCGCCGGCGGCGACCGCCGCGTCGAGCGAGCGTCCGAGTCGCCGGTCGACCGCCGGCTCGGCCTCGATCCCCGCGTACTTCAACCGCAGCGCCATCTCCTCGGCGCGCGTGCCCGAGCAGGTGACGCGGCGGACGCGGCCGGCCAGCAGCTCGAAGTCGGCGTCCCAGATCCAGGAGACGTCGCGACCATCGGCGATCCCGTCGTTGAGGGCGATCCAGAGGTCGACCCGGTCGTCCTCGAGCGTCAGCGTGCGCAGCACCTCGTTCGCGCCGGCCGGGTTCTTGACGAGCAGGATCGAGACCGGCCGGCTCGCTCCGTCCAGCACGGGCACGGCGATCGTCTCGACGCGGCCGAAGGCGCCGCCGAAGCCCTCGAGCGCGAGCCGCACGTCCTCGAGCGTCGCGCCGAGCTCGAGCGCCAGCGCCGTGGCCGCGACCGCGTTGTAGACGTTGTAGAGCCCGGGCACGGGGAGCCGCACGTCGATCGTCCCCGCCGGCGTGCGGATCGTCACCGCGGCGCCGCGCATTCCCTCGAGCACGACACGCTCGGCCTCGACGGACGGCCGAGGCCGCTCGCGACCGCAGCCGGGACAGCGGTAGCGGCCGAGGTGGCCGAGGTAGACGGCGTCGTAGACGTACGGGGCGCCGCAGTTACGGCAGTGCTTGGAGTCCGCCGCGTGCTGGAGCTCGGGCAGCGCCTGCGAGTCGTCGCCGATCCCGAAGTAGACGACGCCCTCGCGTCCGCGACCGAGGTCCGCGACGAGCGGGTCGTCGGCGTTGAGCACGAAGCTCGCCGCGCCGGCCTGCTCGGCCACCAGCGCGGCCCAGCCCTCCGCCAGCGACTCGAGCTCGCCGTAGCGGTCGAGCTGGTCGCGAAACAGGTTCGCGAGCAGGTAGGTCCCCGGTCGCAGCGACCGCGCGACGGACGGCAGCCACGCCTCGTCGACCTCGAACAGCCCGAGCTGACCGCGGCCGCGACGGGCGTCGAGCAGCGCCGTCGCGACGCCCCAGCCCATGTTCGAGCCGGCGCGGTTGTGGACTACCTTCTCGCCCGCCCGCCCGAGGATCGCGGCGACCATCGCCGTCGTCGTCGTCTTGCCGTTGGTCGCCGAGAGGACCGCCGCCCCGTCGTCGAGCTCCGATCCCATCCGCTCGAGCGCACGTGGGCTGACGCGCAGCAGCAGCCGGCCGGGCAGCGTCGTGCCCCCGCCGCGGCCGAGCAGGCGGGACAGCGAGCGCACGACACGGGCGAGCGGGCGCCAGAGGCCGAGCATCAGCGCGGCACGATCACCCGCAGGCAGCGCGGCTCGACCTCCACGCGCGCCGGCACTGCCCCGATCGGATCGCCGTCCGCGTAGATCTCGAAGGGGCGGTCGGAGGCGATCTCGATCGACGCTCCGCGCCAAGAGTGGACGTAGGGCTCGGACAGATGGCTGCCGTTGAAGACCTTCGGCAGCAGGCGTGTCAGGAAGCGCAACTTCGACACGGCGCCGAGCGCCACCACGTCCAGCAGCCCGTCGTCGAGCTCCGCCTGGGGCGCGACGAACATCCCGCCGCCGTAGGCGCGCGAGTTCGCGACGCCGAGCGAGAAGCCGCACAGCTCGTGGCGCTCGCCGTCGATCGTCACCACGAACCGCGCCGGTCGCCAGCCGGCGAGGGCGCGCAGCGCCGCGTAGACGTAGACGAGGTTGCCGCGGATCAGCCGCGCCTCGTTGGCGATCCGGTTCGCATCGGAGTCGAAGCCGAAGCTGGCGATGCCGAGGTACGGCTCGCCGTCGACGGTCGCCATGTCGATCGACCACTCGCGGCCCTCGACGGCGATCCGCGTCGCCGCGACCGGGTCGGTCGGAATGCCGAGCACGCGGGCGAGGTCGTTGCCGCGACCGCCGGGGACGATCGCGAGCGTCGAGTCGGTGTGGCGCAGCTCCGCGGCGATCGGCCGCAGCAGTCCGTCGCCGCCGATCGCGACGACGTTCTCGCCGTTCGCCGCCGCCTCGGCGGCGGCCGCGCGCGCGTGGTCGATGTCGCGCGTCTCGACTACGCGGTGCGCGGTGCCGAGCCGTTGCAGCTCGGCGACCGCGAGCGGCAGCCGCTCGAGCCCACGACCGCCGGCGGCCGCCGGGTTGCAGATGACCGCCAAGGGTCGGCTCACGCGCGGCAGTGTATGGCCGGGGTGGGCCGGACCCGAAGCCGTCCTCGCCGCGCTCATTGCGCCAGCACGAGCGCGCGCAGGTCGTCGGCGACCGCCACCGGGGTGGCCCCGTCGGCGGCCGCGGCCTGCTCCGCGCTCGTGCTCCCGCTCAGGACCAGCGCCGCGTCGAGGCCGGCCGCGGCGGCGGCCGCGACGTCGGAGTCGAGCCGGTCGCCGATCGCCAGCGTGCGGCCGTCGCCCATCCGGTCGATCGCCGTCAGGAAGAGCTGCGGCTGCGGCTTCCCGGCGATCTCCGCCGTGACGCCCGACCCGGTCTCGACGGCGGCCAGGAGGGCGCCGGTCCCCGGCCAGTCCCCGCCGGGCATCGGCAGCGTCGGATCGCGGCCGGTGGCCAGCAGGTCGCCGCCGCGGCGGGCCGCCAGCACGGCCGTGCGCAGGTCGCCGTAGTCGACGCGATCGGTCCCGCCGACGACCACGACCTCGGCCCGCGACGCCAGGTCGGTGCCGTTCAGGACCCGCAGGCCGGCGTCGGCGACGTGGCGCGCGAGCGACTCGGTCCCGATGACGAACGCCGTCCTGCCCTGACGCGTGTCGGCGAGCAGGTGCTGGATGGCGCCGCCGACCGTGACGACGTCGGCGAGTGCCGCCTGGATGCCCAGCCGCCAGAGCTTCGCCACCTGGTCCTCGCCGGAGTGCCAGGAGTTGTTCGTCGCGAAGGCGACGCGCTTGCCGGCGGCGCGCAGCGCCGCGACCGCCTCCGGCGAGCCGGGAATCGCCTCGTCGCCGACCCAGACGCACCCGTCGAGGTCGAGGATCACCTGGTCGTATCGCTGGAGGAGGGGGGAGAGGGTCACGTTCGACGGGCAATCGTAGAGCCGGCTAGGCTGCGCGCCGTGATCCGCACACCGCTCACGGTGCTGGCGCTCGTCGCCCTGCTCGCCGGCTCGGGCTGCGGTGACGACGACTCGGACACCAAGCCCAGCGGCGACGACGGCGCGCAGACGACCGCGGCGCAGAAGTGCCGCGACGTGGCGGCGCCCGCACCGAAGCCCGACGGCGGCCAGAGCAAGCCGAAGCGGAAGCTCGATCCCGGCGCCACTCACGAGGTGACGTTCCGGACGAGCTGCGGCGACTTCAAGGTCCGTCTCGACGTCGAGGGGGCGCCCAGCACCGCGGCCTCGTTCGCCTCGCTCGCGCGCAAGGGGTTCTACGACGACACGGCGTTCCACCGGATCGTGCCCGGCTTCGTGATCCAGGGCGGCGACCCGACCGGCACGGGCAGCGGAGGGCCCGGCTACAAGACCGTCGACAAGCCGCCGCCGAACGCCCGCTACACGCGTGGCGTGGTCTCGATGGCCAAGACCGGCGCCGAGGCCCCCGGAACGTCGGGCAGCCAGTTCTACGTGGTGACCGGCGCAGACGCCGGGCTGCCGCCGGAGTACGCGATCGTCGGTGAGGTCGTCGAGGGATTCGACACGGTGCGGCGGATCGAGAGGCTCGGCGATCCGAACGGCAGCGAGCAGCCGCTGCGGCCGGTCGTCGTCGAACGGGCCACCGTCAGCCGCTCGTAGCGCGCCCTTCGACTCTCCGTTGCGACCAGTGTCCGCGCTTGAACGCGTTTCGGACAGTTGTGCACACCAGGGTGTGCACGATCATCCGAGCCGTCGCCAGGCCGGTGCTCAGCCGCTGGCGCGGTCGGCGGCGGCCCTGGCCTGACGGCGCCGGCCGAAGAACGCCAGCAGGCCGAGGACGGCGACGACGACGATCACGCCGAGCAGCAGGCCGCCGATCGTTCCGACGCCGCCGAACGGCAGGGCGATCAGCTTCGCCACGCCGAAGCCGACGACTACGAGCAGCAACACGATCGCCACGAGGATCAGGATGCCGCGGGCGCGGCTCATGGCGCTGGCGCCGGGAGCGGGGGCGATCAGCCCCATCATCCGCAGCATGAAGAGCTGGCGGCCCGACGGCGGCGCCTGTCCGAGCTTCTGGACGGCCGCCTTGAGGTCGTCCGGGCGCCGCTCGGCGAGCGCCATCGAGGCATTCATCATCTGGCGCAGCGCGGGCCGCTCCTGCGGGTGGCAGCCGGCCAGTGCCTCGTTGAAGTACTTGCGCGCCGTCGCGGCGTCGTAGCGCTCGGCGGCCCGGGCGGCGAGCAGCGCCTTGGCGGCGACGCGATGCTTGGACTCGCTCTGGAGCTGCTCGTCGGTGCGCTCCTCCAGGAGCTGGACCGCGGCGAGCGAGCCGACCTGGATCTGCTGGACCTTCTGCTGTCTCTGCCTGGCCACGGAGCGCAGTCTATTCGGCGCGCATAGGATCGCCGGCGTGGTCGATCCAGCCGGCGCCGAGGCCTTCTACGTCCGCGACGGCGAGGGCTTCGAGTCCACGGATCTGACGCGCGGGCCGTGGGACGAGAGCAGCCAGCACGCCGGTCCGCCGAGCGCGCTGCTCGGCCGGGCGCTCGACGGCGCCGGCCGCCTCGAGCACGCCCAGCTCGCACGCGTCACCTACGAGATCCTGAGACCGGTCCCGATCGGGCGGCTCGAGGCGACGGCCGAGGTCGTGCGGCCCGGGCGCAGCGTCGAGCTGGTCGAGGGGTCGCTCTCGCACGCCGGAGAGACCGTGATCCGCGCCCGCGCCTGGCGGATCCGGACCACCGACGTCGATCTCGGCGCTCACGTGCCGACCGAGCCCGCACCGCTCCCCGATCCCGACGGCGCGACCGTCAAGGACTTCTTCCCGGTCGCCTGGGACCGCGGCTACCACACGGCGATGGAGGTGCGGTTCGTCGCCGGCGGCTTCCTCGAGGCGGGACCGGCGCAGGCCTGGCTGCGGATGCGCGTTGCGCTGATCGAGGGGGAGGAGCCCACTCCGCGCGACCGGGTGCTCGTCGCCTCCGACACCGGCAACGGCATCAGCGCCGCGCTCGACTACCACCGATATCTCTTCATAAACACCGACCTGACGGTCAACCTGCGGCGGCTGCCGGCGGGGGAGTGGGTCGGGCTCGACGCCGTGACCTACGCCGGCGCCCACGGCGTCGGGCTCTCGGACACCTCGCTGCACGACGAGGCCGGCATGATCGGACGGGCGACCCAGGCGCTGCTGATCGCCGAGCGCAGCTGAGCCGCCTCAAGAGCGGCCGAGGCGGGCCTCCTCGAGGTCGAGGTCGTACTCGACGGTGCGCCGCACCTCGTCCGTGATCCGGCCGGCGTCGCGCAGCTCGCGCAGCTTCGCCCGCTGGGCGGCGAGCACCTCGCTCATCACGCGCCCGTACTGCTCGGCGCGGTGCTCGTAGTCGAAGTCGTCGTCCGGGGCGCCGCCGTCGATGCGCGAGGAGAAGCGCCGGCGACGGTAGTCGTAGAGCGCTCGCACGCGGTCGATCGTGTCCTCGGGCGGCCAGTCCTCGTCGGCGAGCCGCTCGATGCGGTCGATCGCCGCGAAGGCCGTCTCCAGTCGCGCCTCGAGCTCCTCGTCGGCGTCGAGCGTGTCCTCGTCGATCCGCAGCGCCTTGATCAGCAGGGGAAAGGCGAGACCCTGCAGGACGAGCGTCGCGATGATCACCGAGAAGGTGAGGAACAGCAGCAGATCCCGCTCTGGGAACGGAGCGCCGGCGTCGGTCTCGAACGGGATCGCGAGCGCGGCGGCGAGCGAGACGGCTCCGCGCATCCCGCTCCAGGCGATCACGGTCACCTCCTTCCAGTCGGTGCCGGCGCTCGACCCGCTGATCCGCTCGCGCACGCTGCGCGACAGCCAGCTGAGCGCGAACACCCAGGCGATCCGCAACACGATGACCAGCAGCGAGACGAGCGTCGCGTAGGCGACCAGCTCGCCGGCGTCACGCCCGGCGATCTGGTCGACCACCGTGTGCATCTGGAGGCCGATCAGGACGAACAGGACGGCGTTGAGCAGGAACTGCAGGATCTCCCAGACGGCGAAGGCCTGCAGCCGCGTCGTCGGCGTGGTCAGCTCGGAAGCCTGCCAGCCGAGCACGACGCCGACGGTCACCGCGGCGATCACTCCCGACAGCCCGAGCTCCTCGGCCGGCAGGTAGGCCGCGTACGCGGTCAGCAGCGAGATCGTGATCTCCGTCGGCGGGTCGTCGAGGCGGCGCCGCACGGCGGAGATCAGAACGCCGGCCAGGACGCCGATCGCGACGCCGCCGACGCCGGTCAGGACGAACCGCGGCACGGCCTCGAGCAGCGAGAAGCTGCCGGTCACGACCGCCGCGACGGCGAACTTGTAGGTGACCAGAGCCGTCCAGTCGTTGGTCAGGTTCTCGCCCTCGACGATCGTCACGACGCGCCGCGGGGCGCCGAGGCGGCGCAGGATCGTCGCCGGCGCGACGGCGTCGGTCGGCGAGACGATCGCCCCGAGCACGAAGGCCGGCGCCCAGTCGAGGCCGATCGCCCAGTGAGCGACCGCGGCGACGGCGACCGTCGTCAGCAGCACCAGGCCGATCGCCAGCGTGCCGATCGGCCGCGCGTTCGCACGCAGCTCGTGGAGGTTCGAGAAGAACGCCGCGGCGTAGAGCAGCGGCGGCAGGAAAATCAGCAGGACGAGGTCGGGATCGAGCTCGACGTCCGGGATGCCTGGAATGAAGCCGATCGCCAGGCCGCCGATCACCAGCAGGATCGGATACGGCACACGAACCACTCGCGCGAGCACCGCCAGCGCCGAGATCGCGATCAGCAGGCCGAAGACCAGCAGCTCGACGTGCTCCGCCGCTGACGAGGCTGCAATCACGAATCGAGGTTATTGGACCGCCCAGGCGGGCCAGGGGCGGTGGAATCCGGCGCTAAGGGCCGGCCTCCAAGCGCCATTTCGCCGCTTGGTTTACATAATGCATGTTCTCGAACATTGGATACGGGCTGGGGATCGCCGTAGCGCCTGACTCACAGCGTTTCGCCTGGATCCCGTCCCTGCACCACGATGTGCCGCACGCACCGCGAGCGACGTTCAGGCGGCCCGCTCGTAGATCATCACGGCGATCCCGTCGCCGACGACCTTCGACTCCGTGAGCCGCAGGTCGCGTCGCTCGGGCATCTCCTCGAAGGCCTTCTTGCCCGTCCCGAGGATCACCGGGAAGACCATCAGGTTGATCTGGTCGACGAGGTCGCTCTCGATCAGCTCCTGGACGAGCCGATGACTGCCCGGCACCTGCAGCTCGCCGTCGAACTCCTGCTTGAGCTTGCGCACCTCGGCCGTGGCGTCGCCGCCGTCGAGAACCGTCGTGTTGCTCCACTCCGGATCCCCGAGCGTCGTCGAGACCACGAACTTCGGCATCGAGTTGAACTTGTCGGCGAACTCGCCCTCACGCTCCGGCCAGGCCCCGGCGAAGCTCTCGTAAGTACGCCGGCCGATCAGCAAGCCATCGGCCTGCCTCGTCTCGTCCAGCTTGAACTGGTTCCCGTCGTCACCGCGCTCGAACTCGAACGTCCAACCGGGGTACTTGAACCCCGGCTCGCCGCCCGGCGCCTCCATCACGCCGTCGAGCGACACGAACTCCGTCACAACGATCCGTGCTGCCATCTTCAGGCCTCCTCCGGTTCAGGTCGCTTGGCGGCTGCGTAGCCGTACAACCGTACGCCCTATCGACTCGTCGTCTCGACCTCGTCAGCCGTCCGGGAACGGCTGGATCGGGATGCCGTGGTCGCGCTCGCGCATGCCGAGCTCGTAGGCGGCCCCGGCGGCGAGGGTGAGCGTGAGCGGCGGCTGCGCGGGTCGCGAGACCGCGAGGGTCATGTCGGAGATCGAGCAGTTGACCGTGTTGTGCTCGGAGCCGTCCGGGTCGGCGTAGACCCAGCCGACGAAGTCCTTGGGCGCGGCGCCGACGCGACCCTGGACCGTGAGGTCCTTGCCGGGCAGCGTGAACGTGCAGCCGTCGGGCCGCTCGTCGACCTCGGTGCGGCGCGCGGCGCCGATGCCACCGAGGCGATGGCGCGTGCCGCCGAGGCTGAGCACCCCGTTGGCGATCCAGGGAGTCGTCCGGGAGCCGATCCGGATTCGGCCGAGCGCGGCGTCGAGCCAGGCGCTCTCGTCGCCTTCGAAGCCCGCGCCGTGCAGCCAGATCCAGCGCTCGGCGTGCTGGGCGCCCCAGTTGTGTCCGACCATCCCGCGCCAGCCGTCGAGCTCGACGGTGCGCCCACCGGCCTCGACGCGACCGCTGAAGCGCGCGTCCGGATAGGGGCTCAGCAGCTTCGTGCGCGGCAGCGGCGCGCGGTACATGAACCCGCGCGGCAGATGGCGAAACGGCTGCTCGGCGGACTCGAGCGCGAGGTCCCAGGAGGCGCTGCGACCATCCGCGGACGCCGAGCCGAGCGCCCGGCCCGGCTCGAAGCGGCTCTCGCCGACGCGGATGTAGAGGTTGGGACCGGCGCCGACGTCCGGCGTCGTCGTCTTGACCGCCCAGGGCGCCGCCTCGCGGGCGTCGAAGAGCGTGACCCAGAGCGACCCCTGCGGCGCGGTCGCCGGGCGCTTGTGGACGGTGTGGCGGATCCAGATCCCGAGCGGCTCCGTCGGATGGCAGGCCTTCAGGTAGAAGCTCTCGTAGTGCCCCGCCGACAGCGCCACGTCGGGAAAGCGAGCGGTGCTGCGCAGTGCCTTCGCCATCCAGTCGGCCAGCCTACCTTCATCCGCTCCGCCCTCTAGCGTCGTGGACGTGGACGACCGCCGGATCGCACACCTCGACATGGACGCCTTCTACTTCAGCGTCGAGCTGCAACGGCGGCCGGAGCTGCGCGGAAAGCCGGTCGTCGTCGCGGGCAGCGGCCCGCGCGCCGTCGTGACGACCGCGAGCTACGAGGCGCGCAGGTTCGGGATCTTCTCCGCCACGCCGGCGGCCCGGGCGCGGAGGCTGTGCCCGGAGGCGGTCTTCGTCCCTCCCGACCACGACCACTACCGTGAGCGATCGCGCGAGGTGATGGACGTCCTGCGCGCGCACGTCGACCGCGTCGAGCAGATGGGACTCGACGAGGCCTACCTCGACCTGACCGGGATCGAGCGCTGGCGCTCGGCCGCGCGGCGCGTCAAGGCCGCTGTCACCGACGCAACCGGCCTCGGCTGCTCGATCGGCATCGGCCCCAGCAAGCTCGTCGCCAAGATCGCCTCCGACGCCGACAAGCCCGACGGCTTCCTGGCGCTCACGGTCGAGCAGGCGCGCGAGCGGTTCGCCGGCGCCTCCCCGGCGCTGATTCCGGGCATCGGGCCGAAGACCGTCGAACGCCTCGCGGCGCGCGGGATCGAGCGGCTCGACCGGCTCGCCGCGACGCCCGAGGAGACGCTCGCCGAGCTGTTCGGCGAGCGGCTCGGCCCGCAGCTCGCGCGGCTCGCGCGCTTCGAGGACGACCGCCCGATCGAGACCGAGCGCACGCGCAAGTCCGAGTCGCGCGAGACGACGTTCGACCGCGACCTCCACGGTCTCGCGGAGCTCGAGCCGGTGCTCGAGCGGCTGGCCGGGGAGCTCTGCGAGGTGCTGGGCCGGCACGGTCGCAGCGGCCGTACGGTCGGCATCAAGGTCCGCCTCGACGACTTCTCGACGCTCACCCGCGCGCGCACGCTGGACGGGCCGACCAACGAGCTCGCGACGGTGCGAAGCGTGGCGCTGGAACTGCTGCGCGCGCTGGATCCGCAGCGCCCCGTGCGCCTGCTCGGCGTCCGCGTGGCGGGCATGGAGGACCGTCCGAGCCGCGACTCCGACGCCCCTCCCCCCGGCCAGCTCGCCATGCTCTAGCGTCGGCTCTAGCGCGTCGACCAGACCACGCCGACATCGCCGAAGCGAAGGCGCGCCTTGGTGGCGGCGGTGAGGTCCCACTCGCGCCCGGCGGCGAACGGGCCGCGGTCGATCACCGGGACGGTCACCGAGCGCCGGCGGTAGCGCAAGGTGACGCGCGTGCCGCAGGGCAGCGACCTGTGGGCGACGCCGAGGCGGCCGGCCGTCAGCGCTCCGCCGCAGGCAGTCGAGTTGCCGTAGAGGCCGGGGCCGTACCAGGAGGCGTGGGTGCCGCGGTAGACGTGGACGCGGCCCAGGCGGTCTCCGGCGGCTGTCGCCCGGCCGTCGCCGGCGAAGCGCACGCGCAGGCGGTAGCGGCCGATGCCAGCCCCCCGCCAGGCGGCCCGGAAGCGGCCTCCACGACCGGTCCGGGCGCGGTCGACGGTCAGCCAGCCGCGCCGCGACGCGACCTGCATCCGGACGAGGCGGCCGGGCAGCCCCGGGCGCAGCCGGCCGCGTACGCGGACCGCCTGGCCGATCGACACGTGGCGGGTCGCGCGTGCGATCAGTCTTCCCGGGCGGGGACGACGGCGCTCCTCCTCCGCGACGTCGGCCGTCGGCGCTCCGACCGCCGTGGCGCCGGGCGCCGGCTGGGCGGCCGGAGCGGACCCGGCCGAGATGCCTAGGGCGATGCAGGCTGCGAGAGCGCCGGGCGGCAGCCCGCGCAGGCTCGTGTGCGAAGTCAAGGAAATGCCTTTCCCGGCCCCTTGCCTACGGAGTTAGCTGACGGGCTCGCGCTGCCCGGCGCGCTGTCGCGCTCCGAGGCCGGCGCTACGGGACGCCGACCGCCTTGCGGTCGGGCCCGACTCGCCCCTGCCACCGCCCGGCGCTTGGCCGAGCATCCCTGGCTCTGGGTCCCCCGCCCGCCGGTCGAACCGGCGGCTCGGCGAGGCCGAATGGTTTGAACGGGGAAGGCTAGGGAGGCTGCCGACGGCGCGTGTGAGGAACGTCACACAGGCCGCCTCGCGCTACGGTGACCGAAACCGTCTCGAAGGGAAGCCCATGCAGGGAGATCGCCTCAGCGGACTGGATGCGTCCTTCCTCCACCTGGAGGACGACTCCGCGCACATGCACGTCGCCTCGGTGATCGTCTTCGAGGGCGAGACGCCGCAGTACGACGACCTGCTCGCCCACATCGAGCGACGGCTGCACCTGGTGCCGCGCTACCGCCAGCGGCTCGCGTTCGTGCCGCTCGGCCAGGGCCGGCCGCGCTGGGTCGACGACCCGCACCTCAACCTGCGCTATCACCTCCGTCACGCCGGCCTCCCGGCGCCCGGCACCGAGCAGCAGCTGCGCGACCTCGCCGGACGCGTGTTCGCCCAGCCGCTCGACCGCGACAAGCCGCTCTGGGAGCTGTCGCTCGTCGACGGGCTCGAGGGCGGGCGCTTCGCGATGCTGGCCAAGACGCACCATGCGCTCGTCGACGGCATCTCCGGCGTCGACATCCTCACCGTCCTGTTCGACACGGCCGCGGAGCCGGTCACGCCGCCCGATCTCGGCAGCCCCTGGCTCCCCCGCCCGATGCCGACCGGCGCGCAACTGCTCGGCGAGGCGCTGCTCGAGCGCGCCACCGTCCCGGCGGAGGCGGCACGCTCCTTCCGCGCGCTCTTCCGCGCGCCGCGGGCGGTCGCCCGCGAGGCCGTCGAGACCGCGGCGGGCCTCGGCGCGATGGCATGGGCCGGGCTGAGTCCCGCGCCCACCACGCCCTACAACCGCCCGATCGGCCCGCACCGGCGCTTCACCTGGGTGCGCGCCAACCTCGCCGACGTCAAGGCGATCAAGAACGAGCTCGGCGGCACCGTCAACGACGTCGTCCTGACCGCCGTCGCCGGGGCGCTCGGGCGCCACCTGCGCCGCCGCGGCACGCCGACCGACGGCCTCGAGCTGAAGGCGATGGTCCCGGTCAGCGTGCGCGCGACCGACGAGGCCGGCCAGCTCGGCAACCAGGTCGCCGCGATGATGGCGCCGCTGCCGGTCTGGTGCCGCGATCCCGTCGCCCGCCAGGAGATCGTCCGGCGCGCGATGGAGCACCTCAAGGACGGCGGCCAGGCCGTCGGCGCCCAGGCGCTGACCGAGCTGAGCGGCTTCGCGCCGCCGACGATCATGGGCCAGGCGGCTCGCCTGATGAGCAGGCAGCGCTTCTTCAACCTCGTCATCACGAACGTGCCGGGGCCGCAGATCCCGCTCTACATGCAGGGCCGTCGTGCGCTCGATCCGTTCCCGCTCGTGCCGCTGGCGAAGAACCAGGGCCTCGGGATCGCGATCATGAGCTACGACGGCCGGATGAACTTCGGCCTCGTCGGCGACTACGACGTCATGTACGACCTCGACGACCTGGCGATCGGCCTGCACGAGTCGCTCGCCGAGCTGGCCGAGGCGGCCGGGCGGCCGCTCAGCTCGCCCCCGCCCGACGCGCCGGCGTCCGAGATCCTCGCCGCCGACGCGCTCGCGCGCTCGAGCTAGCCCCGTCGACGACGCCTCCCGGCCACCCTCCTAGGACAACTTTGGTCAGACCGCACAATGGCGGTCCGCCGCGTTCGCTGATAAGACATGACCCTGGTGCCGCTGGGAGGCGCCTCGTCATGCGAGCCAAGGTCATCGACAGCGCCCGCGAGCTGGGCCTAGATCTCAACGTCCGCCGGCTGCCGGACACGGCGACCTGGCCCGACGACGCCGCGGCCACCGTCGGCTGCGGCGAGTCGCGCGTGGCGAGCTGCGCCGTCTTCGTCGCCGACGGAGATCCCGTCCTCTGCATAGCGTCCGGGGACTGCCCGATCGACCCCGACCTCCTTGCGGACGCGCTCGACGTCGCCGAGCTCCGCCGCGCGACCGCCGGCGAGGTCCGCGCCGCCACGGGCTTCCCACTCGCCGCCGTCCCGCCGTTCGGCCACGACCTGCCGATCGTCCTCGACGCCCCGCTGCTCGACCATGCGACCGTCTGGATGGCCGGCGGCGACGGTCACTCGGTCGTCGAGATCGAGCCGGCCGGGCTGGTCAGCTGCACCTCCGCGACCGTCGCGATGGTCACGACCGTCACCGCCTGAGCCGTCTCGCCACGGCTCCGGCGGGGCATACTTGGCCCATGCCCGCTCGTCCAGAGCCGCTGCGCTGCGCCCTTGCGCAGATCAACGCCACCGTCGGCGACATCGCCGGCAACGCCGAGCGGATCGCCGGAGCGACGGTCCAGGCGCGCGAGCGCGGCGCTGCGCTCGTCGTGTTCCCCGAGCTGGCGCTGACCGGCTACCCGCCCGAGGATCTCCTGCTGCGGCCGCACTTCCTCGACGACACCGCGCGCGCTCTCGAGGAGCTCGCGGCCCAGACGATCGACGTCGTGGCGATCGTCGGCTTCCCCGAGCACGGCGACGACGTCTACAACTCGGCGGCCGTGCTCGCCGACGGCCGCGTCGCGGGCGTCTACCGCAAGCTGCGACTGCCCAACTACGGCGTCTTCGACGAGCAGCGCTACTTCCAGGCCGGCGACGCCCCGGCGACCGTCGAGGTCAACGGCGCCACGGTCGGCATCACGATCTGCGAGGACATCTGGGAGCCGGGGCCGCCGGCGACCGCCGAGGCGCTCGACGGCGCGCAGGTGATCGTCAACCTCTCCGCGTCCCCGTACCACCGCGGCAAGGGCCCCCAGCGCGAGCGGATGCTCGCTCAGCGCGCTCGCGACAGCCTTGTGTCGGTGCTGTTCTGCAACGCTGTCGGGGGCCAGGACGAGCTGGTCTTCGACGGCCACAGCGTCGCGATCGACCACACCGGCGGGATCGTCGCCCGCGCGCCGCAGTTCGAGGAGTCGATCGCCGTCTGCTCGCTCGATCTCGGCGCGGCGGTCGGCGCCCGCCTGCGCGATCCACGCCACCGCTCGGCCGTCCGCCAAGCGCGAGCCGGCGAGCAGCCGCGAGTCGCCCACCTCGGCTCGCTGCGCGCCTCCGGCCGCCCCACCGTTCCCGGCTCCGACCGGATGGCCGCGCCGCGCGCCGACCTGCTGTCCGCCGAGGAGGAGGTCTACGCCGCGCTGGTCACCGGCGTCCGCGACTACGTCGACAAGAACGGCTTCGCCGGGGTCGTGCTCGGGCTCTCCGGCGGGATCGACTCCGCGCTCGCGGCGCTGGTGGCGGTCGACGCGCTCGGCGCCGAGCGGGTCACGACCGTCGTCATGCCCTCCCCCCACTCCTCCGACGACACGCAGGACGACGCCCGAGCGATCGCCGCCAACCTCGGCACCGGCCTCTACGAGCTGCCGATCGGCGCGGCGATGGAGGCATACGGCGAGCTGCTCGCCGACGCCTTCGCCGGCCGCGAAGCCGACATCGCCGAGGAGAACCTCCAGGCGCGGATCCGCGGCAACCTGCTGATGGCGCTGTCGAACAAGTTCGGCTGGCTGGTGCTCACCACGGGCAACAAGTCCGAGCTGTCCGTCGGCTACTCGACGCTCTACGGCGACATGGCGGGTGGCTTCGCCGTGCTCAAGGACGTCTTCAAGGGCTGGGTCTACCGCCTCGTCCGCTGGCGCAACGATCGCGGCGGGCGCGAGCTGGTGCCCGCGAGCGTGCTCGAGCGACCGCCGTCCGCCGAGCTGCGCCCCGACCAGCGCGACGACGACTCGCTGCCGCCCTACGACCTGCTCGACGCGATCCTCGAGGGCTACGTCGAGCAGGACCTCGACGCGGCGGGCCTCGTCGCTCGCGGCCACCCCGCCGAGGAGGTCGAGCGGGTGATCGCCCTCGTCGACGCCGCCGAGCACAAACGCCGCCAGGCGCCGCCAGGCGTGCGCCTATCGACTCGCGCCTTCGGACGCGATCGGCGACTGCCGATCACCAACGGCTACGGTCGCTCCGCGAAGCGCCCGGTCAGCCCGCCGGCGCCGGCCGCACCGCGATAGTCACGCGCGAGATCGCGCAGACGCGCCCCTGGTCGTCGCTGAACTCGACGTCCCAGATCCAGCTCGTGCGGCCACGGTGGCGGCGGCTGCCCGTCGCGTGAACCGTGCCCTCGGACACCGGGCGCAGGAAGCTCGTGTCGTTGCTCTGCCCGACCGCGATCTCGCCGTTGTCGTAGACGGCCCCGTAGGTGGCGACCGAGGCCAGCGTCTCGGCGAGCGCCGCGTACGCGCCGCCGTGGACGATGCCGAACGGCTGACGCACCCTGTCGGTCACCTCGAAGCTGCCGGCGATCGTCTCCTCGTCGAAGTCGCCGACCTTCAAGCCGAGCGAGTCGTTGAGCGTCCGCCCGACCGGCGGGGCCGCTTGTGCGTCGTCAGGCACGGCCGGCAGGCTATCGTTCCCGCCCGCATGGCCTCCTACGACCAGCTGTCGGCGCAGCAGCGGGCAATCGTCGACCTGATCCTCAAGCGCGGTCACGACTACGACCAGCTCGCCGACACGCTCGGCATGCCGGAGGCCCGCGTGCGCGAGCTCGCGCGCGACACCCTGACCAGCCTCGCCCCCGTCAGCGCCGCCGCCGTCGACGACGGCTGGCGCGCCCAGATCGCCGACTACCTGCTCGGCCAGCAGGCCCCGCCCGAGGCCGCCACGACCCGCGGCCACCTGCGCCGCTCCGAGGCCGCCCGCGCCTGGTCGCGCTCGGTCCTCGACTCGCTCGAGCACCTCTACGCCAACAGCGACCTGCCGACCATCCCCGCCGGCGACAACGGCCCGGAGCCCTCCCCCGCACGCAAGACCGCCGCGGCGCGCGGCGAGCTCTCGCCCCAGGCCGAGGCGATCGTCCGCCGGCGCCGCGCCCTCGGAATCGCAGCGATCGTCGCCGTCCTGCTCTTCGTCCTGCTGATCTGGCCCGTCGGCCTGCTGACCGGAGGCGACGACGACTCGGGCGCCGACAACCAGCGCGCAGGCGGCGACACCGAGGTCGTCGGCCAGGTCGTGCTGAGGCCCGTCTCCGGCTCGGGTGCCGGCGCCGACGACGCCGGCATCGCGATCGTCACGCGTCGCGACGACGAGCTCGAGATGGCCCTCCAGGCCCGGGTCCCGCGCACGAAGCGCAACGAGGCATACGAGGTCTGGCTCTACAACTCGCCCGAGGACGCCCGCACGCTAGGCGCCCAGGTCACCGACCGGCAGGGCAACTTCGCCGGCCGAGCCGACCTCCCGGCCAACTACCGCGACTACCGCTTCATCGACATCTCCCGCGAGACCGTCAACCGCGACGAGACCCACTCCGGCGCCTCCGTCCTCCGCGCCCGCACAAGCGCCATCCGAGCCCCCCAGGGCCAGGCCGGCGGCTCGACGACCACACCGGCCCCTTAGCGCTAGGGCCCGGGCGTTGGTGGCCGCGGGGCCTGTCTCCGGTGGCGTCTTTCGTCCTCGCCTTCGCTCGCTCCGCTGCGACTCCGCCCCGTGCCTGGCGCGGTTTGCCGTGTAGGGCTCGTGGCGTGGTTCGACGGCAGGGGCTCCGCGCGACGCTCCGCTCGCTGCGGCTGCGGGCGAAAGGTCGCCACCGTCGCCACCCGCGGAAAGGCGTCCGGGATGCTCAGCCCTTGGACCGAAACGCCGGTCCTCACGGTGTATCACGCGTGATACCATGGCCTCATGGGTCAAGTGAGCATCCGCGAGTTGCGCAATCACGGTGGCGATGTCGTCGATCGAGCGGCCGGCGGCGAGGAAATCACTATTACGAGGGCTGGGAAGCCGGTAGCCGAGCTACGTCCAGTCGCCCGTCCGGCGTTGTCGGCGAGCACGCTGCTCTTACATTGGTCCCGACTGCCTGGGGTCGATCCCTGGGCACTTCGAGCGGACATCGACGGCTTGCTCGAGCCCGGTCTGTGACCACGGCGCCCCATCAGCGGGGCATTCTCGATACGTCGACCGTGATTCTGCTGTCGCGAATCGAGGATCCGAGCTCGCTTCCCGTCGAGCCGGTGATCACGACTGTGACTCTCGCCGAGCTTTCCGTAGGACCGCTTGTCGCACCCAACGACCAGGAGCGGGCGGCGCGGCAGGCCCACCTCCAGCAAGCGGAGACCGACTTCACTCCCCTCCCCTTCGATCCCCCCGCGGCCCGCGCCTTCGGACAGGTCGCTGCGGGACTGCGGCAGGCCGGTCGCAAGAGTGCCACCCGTGCGTACGACGCCATGATCGCCGCTACAGCGATCGCCAACGACCTGCCTATCTACACGGCAAACCCAGCCGACTTCGCCGGCATCGAGGGTCTCGAGGTCGTCACTGTCGAGGTACCAGCCGCCGAGACGAACCTCCCATCGGCCTGAGCTAACCGCGCGGCCGGTATCGCGCGGACTGATCCACAGACGTTGACCCGCGGGTGGCGACGGTGGCGACCTTTCGCCGCAGCCGCAGCGAGCGGAGCGTCGCGCGGAGCCCCTGCCGTCGAACCACGCCACGAGCCCTACACGGCAAACCGCGCCAGGCACGGGGCGGAGTCGCAGCGGAGCGAGCGAAGGCGAGGACGAAAGACGCCACCGGAGACAGGCCCCGCGGCCGCGCGGCCGATCCTTAGCGGTCGGGCAGCAGCTTCCCAGGGTTCATGATCCCGGAGGGGTCGACGCGCTCCTTGACCGAGCGGAGGACTTCGAGGCCGAGTCCCCCGACCTCGGCAGGCATCCAGGCGCGGTGATCGCGGCCGATGGCGTGGTGGTGGGTGATCGTGCCGCCGGTGGCGACGATCGCGTCGCAGGCGGCGCTCTTGGCGGCGCGCCATTGGTCGAGCTCGTCGCCCTGTTGCTGACGGGCGATGAAGGTGAAGTAGAGCGAGGCGCCGGACGGGTAGAGGTGCGAGACGTGGCACATGACGGCGGGAGGCGTGCCACGCTGCTCGAGGGCCTCGCGTAGGGCGCTCCGCACCGCCTCGTAGAGCGGACCGAGGTTGCTCCAGGTCGTCGCCGTCTCGAGCGTCTCGACCATCACGCCGCGGTCCATCAGGTCGTCGCGCAGGTAGGGCCCGGCGAAGCGGCTGCGCAGCCAGGAGCGTCCGGGGCGTGCGCCGAGCGTGACGGCGCCGGCGCCGCGCAGGATCTCGGCCGCCCGGCCGCGGCGGGTGGCGACGGTGTCGGGCTCGCCGTCGAAGCCGGTGAAGGCGATGCAGCCGCGCTGGTGGCCGCGGGCGCGCAGGTAGAGCTTTCCGAGCCGCTCGGCGAGGCCGCCGCTGGAGCCGAGCGCCATCGTCAGGCGCGTCTCCTCCTCGTCGGAGAGGCGGGCGACGTCGGGGGCCGCGCCGGAGTGCTCGAGCTGCCGGAAGGCCTCGACGCCGGCCTCGAAGGAGTCGAACGACCAGCCCTCGTAGCGCCGCTCAGCGGGCGCTGGGCGGACGCGCAGGGTTGCGGAGGCTATGACGCCCAGGACGCCCTCTGAGCCGACCACGAGCTCGCGCAGCGACGGCCCGGCGGCGCTGGCGGGGGCGTCGAGCGTGGCGAGCTCGCCGGCGGGCGTCAGGCAGCGGACCGCCTCGACCAGCTTGTCGATGCGGCCGTAGCCGGTCGAGGCCTGGCCGGCGGAGCGGGTCGCGATCCAGCCGCCGACGGTCGAGTACTCGAAGGACTGCGGGAAGTGGCCGAGGGTCAGGCCCTCCTCCCCCAGCTTGCGCTCGAGCGCGGGCCCGAGCAGGCCGGCCTCGACGGTCGCGGTCATGGAGGTCGCGTCGACGCCGACGACCCGGTCGAGCCGGCGCAGGTCGAGCGAGATCGCGGTGCCGTGGTCGCCGGGGAGCGCCTCGACGCCGCCGACGACGCTGGTGCCGCCGCCGAAGGGGATGACCGCGACGTCGTGCTCGGCACAGGCCGCGAGCAGGGCGGCGACCTGGGCCGCGTCGGCCGGCAAGGCGATGGCGTCGGGGGCGCCGGAGCCGTCGCCGGCCCGCAGGCGCAGCAGGTCCGGGTAGCCGCGCCCGTAGGCGTGGGCGACGCGCGTCGCGTGGTCGTCGAGCAGCCCCTCGGCGCCGACGACCCCCGTCAGCGCCCTCCGCCCGGCCTCTCCCAGCCGCGACGGCGGCACCGAAACCTCGGCGAGCTCCACTCGCTGGCCGCGCTCGTCGCCGTTCAGGCTCAGCTCCGCGCCCAGGAGCTCGGCCGCGGCCGGCGGCAGCTCGATCGCGTCCGCGTCGACCCCCCAGCCCCACCAGCGCACTAGCGATCGCCCCCCGTCGCGAACAGCCGCTCGAGGTTGTCAAGCGCGCCGTTGAGCTTGCGCCGCGTCGCCCGCCGGATCTGCCCTCCGCCGAGCCGCGCGAAGCCGCGCAGGCCGAGCTGCTCGCTGAGGCTCACGGCCGTGGCGCCGTCGGGCGCCGGCTCGAGCTCGAGCTCGGTGATCGACGACGTGAGGACGCGCTCGAACGGCGTCGCCGCGACCTCGTGGCGCCAGCTGCGGCGGCGCGGATGCTCGGAGTGGACGAGCGTGAAGTCGGCGCGCAGCGCGCGCCCGCCCTTCGGCGACGCGAGGACGGTCGTCCAGGCCTTCGGTCCGGCCTCCTCGACGCGCTGGACGTGCGGCCACCACTCGGGGAGCCGCTCGGGGCTCGCGACGACCGCCCAGACGTGCTCCGGCGGCGCGGCGACGACGCGCCTGCGGGTGACCGTCGGCATCTCAGTCCCGGCGGCGCGCGAGCGCCGCGAGGCCGGCGCGCGCGGGGATCATTTGGCGATCTTGCGCAGGTCGCGGATCAGCAGCAGGTGCTTGAGGTGCGAGGCGATCGCGGCGAGGTTCTCGAGCGCCTCGACGGCCTCCTTGCGCCGCTCCGGATTGCGCGACCGCAGCGCCGGGGCGAGGATCTGCTCGAGCAGCGCGGCCTCGCGGTCGGCCGAGGTGCGGAAGACGCGCAGGTTGCGGCCGCCGACGCCGTAGCGCTTGAGCTCGGTCACCGCGCGGACGATCTCGCGCTCGGTCTCGCCGTAGAGCGTCTCGCCGTCGCGGCGCTCGCCGCGGATCACGCCGTACTCCTCGAGCTCCTTGACCAGGCTCGCCTCGGCCCGGGTCTCGTCGAGCACCTCGTCGAGGCGGTAGAGCGACTCCTGGGCGCCCGCCACCGTCGCCCGCCGAAGCGCCTTGGGGTCGGGACCGTCGGAGCCGCCGATCTCGTCGCGGTCGGCGCGCCCGGACGCCAGCTCCTGGCGGATCACCCGCAGGGGAAGGAACTCGTCGCGCTGGAGGCGCAGGATCGTGCGCAGCCGCACGACGTCCGCCGGCGCGAACAGGCGGTAGCCGCCGGCCGTACGGCGCGGGGCGATCAGCTTCTGGTCCTCGAGGTAGCGGATCTTCGAGATCGAGATGTCGGGAAACTCCCGCTCGAGCTGCTTGCAGACCGCGCCGATCGTCAGGGACTTGCCCTGTATCGGCGGCGGCGCCGCGTCGTCCATCGTGGTCTCGATCTTGGTCTGCGCCATCACCGCTCCAGGTAGGTGAGCTTGTACTTGCCGACCTGCAGCTCGTCGCCGTTGGCAAGCTTGTGCGACTCGATCCGTCGCCGATTCACGTAGGTGCCGTTGAGCGACCCGAGGTCGTCGACGTAGAGGCCGTCGCGCCGCCGCACCAGCAGCGCGTGGTTGCGCGAGACGGTGACGTCGTCGAGGAAGACCTCGGCGTCCGGGCTGCGGCCGATCCGCATCCGGTCGCCCTTGACCTCGAAGACCTCGCCGGCGCGCCCCCCGCCGGAGCGGATCGCGAGCGTCGCGCCCTCGGCGACGACCTCGTCGACGTCGACCGGCCTCAGCTCGCCGGTCTCGTCGAGCTGGTAGGCGGCGGTCGTGTCGCCACGGGCGGCCTCCGCCTCAGGCAGGAACGCGCCGCACTTCTGGCAGTAGTTCGCCCCCTCGGGATTGACGAAGGCGCACTCGGGACAGTGCATGCCGTCCTCCCGTCAGCTGCCGCTGTCGGGGGTGGACTTGCCCGACAGGATGTTCGTGAGCTGCTCGACGTCGGCGCCGCTGATCGCGGACTCGCCCGCCTCGTGCTTCTTGCGCAGCCGGTTAACGAGCTCGGCGCGCAGGATGTCGATCTTGCCGTGGAGGATGCGACGGCGGTAGGAGACCTCCTGCTCCTCCTCGGTGTAGCTGTCGATCAGATCCTTGAGCTCCTGGTCGGACAGTGCGCCGAGATCCGGGAAGGTGTCGTCCATCTGCTCGCCCATTCCTTTCGTGGCCGAAGCCGAGTATAGACCCAGCCATCAAGTCGAGCTTGAGGGTCGGTCGCGCGCTTGCAGGAAGCGCACGCCGTCGGCGACGTAGATCGCCGTCGCCCACAGGGTGAGCGCGAGTCCGAGATAGAGCGACGCCTCGGCGACCCAGCTGTCGACGATCAGCGTGAGGAAGATCGCGAACATCACCGGCCAGACCGCCCAGCGCCCGACCATGTTGATTCGCAGGTCCATCCCAGCGCGCAATCCCGCCTGCGTCAGCACGAGCATCAGCAGCTCGCGCGCCGCGAGGACCGCGAGCGCCCAGCGCGGCAGCAGCTCGAAGTGCCAGCAGACGATCACGCCGGCGATCACGAGCGCGCGGTCGGTCAACGGGTCGAGCAGCGCGCCGAGCCGGCTGTACTGGCCGGTCAGGCGGGCGGCGAGGCCGTCGAGCTGGTCCCCCCAGGCGATGACGAAGAAGAGCGCCGCGGCCCAGCCGTCGCGGCCGTCGCCGGAGCCCAGCGCGACGACGAGGAAGACCGGCAGCAGCGCCAGGCGCAGGTAGGAGATCGCGTTCGGCAGCGTCCACGGGCGCAGCGGCTCGCCCTTGCGGGTCTCGGGCGGAGGTCCGCCCGAGCGGTCGATTCCGAGCAGGCGGCGGCGGGTCAGGGAAGGGCGCGCCACAGCTCCACCGCGGCCTCGGCCGCGTTCTCGAGCGGCAGCTCGCGCCGCTCGCGCCCGCGCCGGACCTGGGCCTCGACCTCGCCCGCCTCGACGCTCTTGCGACCGATCGTCAGGCGCAGCGGCGCGCCGAGCAGCTCGGCGTCGGCGAACTTCTGGCCCGGGCTTGCGCCGCGGTCGTCGTAGAGGACGTCGAGGCCGGTCGCGCGGAGCTCGTCGTAGAGCCGGTCGGCGACCTCGCGCGCCTCCTCGCCCTCCTTGCCGAGCGTGACGAGGTGGATGTCGAACGGCGCCAGCGCGCGCGGCCAGGCGATGCCGGCGTCGTCGGCGTTCTGCTCGACCGCGGCGGCGACGATCCGCGCCGGCCCGATCCCGTAGGAGCCCATCCAGACGTCGTGCTCGCTGCCGCCCTCGTCGAGGAAGCGGGCGCCGAGCGGCGCCGAGTAGCGCGTCCCGAGCTTGAAGATGTTGCCGACCTCGATCGCCGGCTCGAGCCGGATCGTCCCGCCGCGCGGACAGCGGTCGCCGGCGACGACCGTACGCACGTCGCCCCACTCGGGCTCGAAGTCGCGTCCGGGCTCGACGCCGCGCAGATGCCGTCCGTCGGCGTTGGCGCCTGCCACTAGGCCGTGCAGGCCGCGCAGCGCCTCGTCGGCGAGCACCGGCACGCGCGCGCCCACCGGCCCGACGAAGCCCACCGGGGCGGCGAAGGTCGAACGGATCTCCTCCTCGGTTGCCGGGCGCGCGGGCGCGCCGAGGCGGTTCTGGAGCTTGATCTCGTTGAGCCGGTGGTCGCCGCGCACGAGCACCAGCAGCGGCTGCCCGTCGTCGCGGATCACCGGCAGCGCCTTGATCAGCGCGGCACGCGGCACGCCGAGCACGCCCGACACCTCCTCGACCGTCGTCGCGCCCGGCGTGTCCACCGGCTCTGGAGCGGCGAGCGCCTCCGGGAGGCCGTCGACGGCCCGCGCCTCGGCGCTCGCGACCTCGACGTTGGCCGCGTAGCCGGCGTCGGAGAGCGCGACGTCGTTCTCCCCCGCGGCGCACGGCGCCATGTACTCGTGCGCGCCGACGCCGCCCATCATCCCGACGTCCGCCTCGACCCGGTACCACTCGAGGCCGGAGCGCTCGAAGATCCGGTCGTAGGCGTCGACGTGCAGCTCGTAGGAGCGGTCGAGACCCTCGGCGTCGCAGTCGAACGAGTAGGCGTCCTTCATGATGAACTCGCGCGTGCGCAGGACTCCCGCGCGCGGGCGCGGCTCGTCGCGCTCCTTGACCTGGAACTGGTAGAGGCGCAGCGGCAGGTCGCGGTAGGAGCGCACCTCGCGCGCGACGTGGAAGGTCAGCGCCTCCTCGTGCGTCATCGCGAGGACGAGCTCGGCGCCCTTGCGGTCCTGCAGCTTGAACAGCTCGTCGATCTCGTAGCGACCGGTCTTGCGCCAGGCCTCGGCCGGCTGCAGCACCGGCATCAGCATCTCGTGCGCGCCGATCGCGTCCATCTCCTCGCGGACGATCTGCTCGGTGCGCCGGTGCGCCCGCCAGCCCGCCGGCAGGTAGGTCCACATCCCGGCTCCGAGCTGGCGGACGAGCCCGGCGCGCACCATCAGCTTGTGCGAGACGGCCTCCGCGTCGGCCGGCGCCTCCTTCTCGGTCGGCAGCAGGTAGGCGCTCTGGCGGGTCATCGGCGGCGAGTCTAGTCGCGCCTCGCACGATCCCGCCCAAAAGGGCGCGCATCGCCTATCTGCTCAACCCCGCTTCGCCGCTGCCGATAGATAGATCAGCGCGAGGGCCGGTCCCGATCCGCGCTCTCCGATGCGACGAACACCCGGACTCGACAAGCGCACCTCGATCGTCGCCCTGCTCGGGGCCGGCTGGCTGGCGTTCTTCCTCCACACAGCCGGCGCCTTCGGGGATTTCGGAGCTCGCTTCTTCGACCTCTGGCTCTACGGCGGCCTGCTCACGGCCGCGGTGCTCGCCTGCCTGCTGCGCGCGCTGACCTTTCCCGCGGAGCGGCTCGCGTGGTCGCTGATGACCGCCGCGATCGGCGCCTGGACGGTCGGCGACATGTACTGGACCACCGTCCTGGGCGATCAGCCGGTGGTGCCGACGCCGTCGCTGGCGGACGCGCTGTACCTGAGCTTCTACCCGCTCGCCTACGCGACGCTCGTGGTGCTCATCCGCCGCCAGGCCGGCCTCGCCTCGCGCGATCTGTGGATCGACGGCGTGATCGGCGCGTCGTGCGCCACCGCGCTCGCAGTCACGGTCGCCTTCCCGGCCTTCGGCCCGAGCGGCGGCGACGTCGCGGAGATGGTCACGAACCTCGCCTACCCGGTCCTCGACGTCGTTCTGCTGGTCTTCGTGACGGTCGTCATCGGCCTGTCGGGATGGCGTCCCGGGCGCCGCTGGGCACTGATCGGCGCGGGGCTGGCGGCGATGGCCGTCTCGGACGGGCTCTACCTCGTCCAGGCAGCCCAGGGAACCTACGTCGAGGGCGCGCTGGTCGACAGCGGCTGGCCGGCCGCGGCGCTGCTCGTCGCGCTCGCGGCATGGCAACCGGGCGGTCTCACGACGGCCCGGCAGGGAACCGATCGACGGCTCGTGATCGTGCCTGTCTGCTGCGGGCTGATCGCCCTGGCCATGGTCACGCTGGGCGTCTTCGGCACGCTTCCGCACGAGGCCGTGCTGCCCGCCCTGTTCACTCTGCTGCTCGTCACGGGACGGATGGGCATCGCGTTCGTCGAGGGCCAGCAGGCCATGCTCCTCAACCGCCACGAGGCTCTCACGGACGGCCTTACCGGCCTGGCGAACCGGCGCGCGCTGCTGCTGGATCTCGAGCGGGCGATCGCGCGGGCGACCTCCGCGCAGCCCTACGCATGCGTTCTGCTGGACCTCGATGGCTTCAAGGCCTACAACGACGCCTTCGGCCATCCGGCCGGCGACCGGCTGCTCACCCGCCTCGGGCAGCGACTGCACGACGTGGTCGAGGGCAACGGCACCGCCTACCGGCTCGGCGGCGACGAGTTCTTCGTGCTCGCCCGCTGCCCGGCGGACGGCCCCGACAGCCTCGCGAGCGCCGCGCGCGCCGCGCTGATCGAGATGGGAGAGGCGTTCGCGGTGACCAGCTCCGCGGGCGTCGTGCTGATCCCCGACGACGCCCAGGCTCCCGCCGACGTCCTCCAGGTCGCGGACCGCCGGATGTACGCCGACAAGGGGCGCCGCAGCTCCTCGGCCGGGCACCAGTCGCGCGCCGTGCTGCTGCGGATCCTCCGCGAGCGCGAGCCGGAGGTGCACAGCCACCTCGTCGGCGTCGCCGAGCTCGCGCTGGCGGTCGCCCGTCAGCTCGGCTTGAACGGCGAGGAGCTCGACGAGCTGGCCCGCGCGGCCGAGTTGCACGACATCGGCAAGATCGCGATCCCCGAGGAGATCCTCAGCAAGCCCGGCGCCCTCGACCCGGACGAGTGGGCGTTCGTGCGCCGGCACACCGTGATCGGCGAGCGGATACTCGGCGCCGCCCCGGCGCTGCGCCCGGTCGCGCGACTGGTGCGCTCGACGCACGAGCGCTACGACGGCAGCGGCTACCCCGACGGTCTCGCCGGAGAGGAGATCCCGCTGGGGTCCCGGATCGTGGCGGTCTGCGACGCCTACGAGGCGATGGTCAGCGACCGCCCCTACCGTCTCGCGCTCTCGCCCGAGGAGGCCGTCGCCGAGCTTCGCCGCAGCGCGGGCTCGCAGTTCGATCCCGCCGTCGTCGCCGTCTTCACCGCCGCGCTCGGCGAGCGGGCGCCCGAGCCGCTTACGCTCGGCTGAAGCGACGGCCCGCCGTCGGCGAGGCGTCCTCGTCGAGCGCGACCGTCTTTCGCTCGACGCCCTTCGACGGCGCCATCGGCAGCGCCTGACCGTTCTGCAGCGCCTCCGCGCTGGCCGCCTTCGCCTCCAGCGCCGCCAGGCGCTCGGGCGTCAGCTCGCCGGCGTTCTCCTCCTCGATCCGCTCGAGCCACTTCGCTCCCGCCGCCGACTCGTCACTGTCGAAGACCGTCCGGCCCGCCTCCAGGGAGCGGTCGATCTCGGCGAACAGCGCGTCGACGAGCTGCTCCTGCGCGACCTTCCGCAGGGGCTTGCCGTGCGCGAAGATCAGCCCCTCGTTCTTGGCGCCGGTGATGCCGAAGTCGGCGTGGGCGGCCTCGCCGAGCCCGTTGACGGCGCAGCCGAGCACCGCGACCTCGATCGGCTCGACGTAGGCCTCGAGCCGCTGCTCGATCTCGGCGACGACGGTGTCCATGTCGAACTGCAGCCGGCCGCAGGTCGGGCAGGCGATCAGCACCGGGCCGCGCTCGCGCAGCTTGAGCGCCTTGAGGATCTCCCAGGCGACCTTGACCTCCTCCTCGGCGTGGAAGGTCGAGAGCGAGATCCGGATCGTGTCCCCCACCCCGTCGGCGAGCAGCGTCCCGAGGCCGACCGCGGACTTCAGCGAGCCCGACCACTTCGTCCCCGCCTCGGTGATCCCGAGGTGCAGCGGATAGTCGATCTTCTCGGCCAGCAGCCGGTTCGAGGCGATCGTGTTGGGCACGCTCGTCGACTTGATCGAGACCTTGAAGTCCTCGAAGTCGAGTCGCTCCATCAGGTCGACGAACTCGACGGCGGCCTGGACCAGCGCCTCTACCGAGCTCTCGCGCTCGAGCTCGTGCAGGTGCTTGGGCAGCGATCCGGAGTTGACCCCGATCCGCATCGGCGTGCCGTGCTGGCGCGCCTTCGCCACCACCTCGGCGACCTTGTCCGGGCCACCGATGTTGCCGGGGTTGAGCCGCACGCAGTGCGCCCCGGCCTCGATCGCCTTCAGCGCCAGCGTGTGGTTGAAGTGGATGTCGGCGATCACCGGGATCGGCGACTCGACGACGATCCGCCTCAGCGCCTCGATGTCCTTCTCGCGCGGGACCGCACAGCGCACGATGTCGCCGCCGGCGTCTGCGATCGCGCGGATCTGGGTCATCGTGGCGTCGTAGTCCGCCGTCTCGGTTTTGGTCATCGACTGGACGGCGACCGGGGCGCCGCCCCCGATGAGCACGCCGCCGACGCTGATCTGGCGCTTGGAGGGCACGCTCGAAGGGTACCTGGCGGACCTGGCGGCGGCCGACGCCGGACCGAGCGTCCGCGAATCGCGATAGGCTCGCGCGCGCTGAACGGGAGTGAGGCAGGCGCTCGGGGCCGGTGGCCCCGAAGGCCGGGCGCTCCCGGGCGTTTCCTACGAAGGAGCGGAGACTTGAAGCTGGTGATCGGCATCGTCCGTCCAGAGAAAGCGAACGACGTGCTCGAGGCGCTCTACCGCGCGGAGGTGCGCGGCGTGACGCTCAGCCGGGTCCAGGGGCACGGCGGCGAGCTCGACCGCGTCGAGACATACCGCGGCACGACCGTGAAGATGGGCCTCGCCGACAAGGTCCGGTTCGAGATCGCGGTCTCCGACGAGTTCGTCGACCCGACGGTCGAGGCGCTCTGCTCGGGCGGCCGGACCGGCAACGTGGGCGACGGCAAGATCTTCGTCGTGCCGCTCGACCGGGCGGTGCGAATCCGAACCGGTGAGACCGACCATGGCGCCGTGACGCCGGTGGGCAAGTGATGGACATCCCGAACCTGATCGCCGCCGAGGTCAACACCGGCGACACCGCCTGGATGCTCACCGCGACCGCGCTCGTACTGCTGATGACGGTCGGGCTCGGGCTCTTCTACGCCGGCCTCGTGCGCTCGAAGAACACGCTCAACACGTTCATGATGTGCGTCGCCGCGCTCGCGGTCGCCACCGTGACGTGGGCGGCCGTCGGCTACTCGCTCGCCTTCGACGGGACCGGGGACCTGATCGGCGGCCTCGACCACGCCTTCATGCAGGGCGTCACGTTCGAGCCGCGCGACGGCACGACGATCCCCCACCTCGTCTTCTTCGCGTTCCAGGCGACCTTCTGCATCATCACCGTGGCGCTGATCTCCGGCGCGGTGGTCGAGCGGATGCGCTTCGGAGCGTTCCTCGTCTTCGCCGCGCTGTGGTCGGTGCTCGTCTACGCGGTGCTCGCGCACTGGGGCTTCGGCGGCGGCTGGCTGATGGAGCGCGGGACGCTCGACTTCGCCGGCGGAATCGCGGTCGAGATGGCGTCGGGCTTCTCGGCGCTGGCGGCCGCGCTCGTGGTGGGCGCCCGCAAGGACTACGGGCGCCAGGCGCTGCTGCCGCACAACGCGGTCTACGTGCTGCTCGGCGCCGGCCTGCTGTGGTTCGGCTGGTTCGGCTTCAACGGCGGCAGCGGCTTCTCGACCGGCGACGCCAGCGTGCTCGCGTTCGTCAACACGATGCTGACCCCGGCCTGCTCGCTGATCGTCTGGTTCGCGCTCGACCTGATCCGCGGGCGCAAGGTCACCGCGATCGGCGCGGCGACGGCGATCATCGTCGGCTGCGTCCTGATCACGCCGGCCGGCGGGTTCATCAGCCCCGGCTGGGCGATGGCGCTCGGCGCGCTCGGGGCGGTGCCCTGCTACGCGGTCATCGTCTGGCGGCCGCGGACGCGGGTCGACGAGACGCTCGACGTGCTCGCCGCCCACGGCATCGCCGGCTTCACCGGCATCCTGGTCATCGGGCTCGTCGCCCAGGCGTCGTGGAACGGCCTGTCCGACGGCCTCTTCTACGGCAACGCCGCCCAGCTCGCCGACCAGGCGATCGCGGCGGCCGCCACACCCGCCTACGCCTTCGGGGCCACGTTCCTGCTGCTCAAGCTGATGGGTCTCGTGATGCCGCTGCGCGTCAGCGAGCACGACGAGGCGCTCGGCATGGACGTCACCCAGCACGGCGAGGAGGCCTACGTGACCGGCGAGGGCGCGATCCTGATCACGCCCGAGAGCGGGATCGAGGACGAGGTTCCCGTAGCCCAACCCGTCTAGCGGCTTTCGGGCTCGGCCGCGGCGGTCCCGCGGTCGAGCCCGGACGTTCGTGCACACCCTGGTGTGTCGAACCGTCCAAACGGAGCGGTGGACTGGCCTAGGGGACCTGGAAGCCCTCGTTGGAGAGGCGGGTGATGTCGTTGCTGAGGCCGAGGGCGAAGAGGGCGATGACGAGCATGAAGCCGACGACGCCGGCGCGCTCCATGACGCTGAAGGGGACGGGCTTGCCGCGGCGGAGCTTCTCGACGGCCGCCCAGAAGATGTGGCCGCCGTCGAGCGGGAGGAACGGGAAGAGGTTGATGATCGCCAGCGAGAGCGAGATGATCGCGAGGATCCCGACGGCGTTCGCGAGGTCGCTGACGATCGTCTGGCGCGTCACCTCGTAGGAGCCGACGATCCCGGAGATCTCCCTGCGCTGCTCGGCGTCGAAGATCCGGGCGGGGAGGCTCACGGTCTGCTCGGTGATGAACCAGAAGCGGTCGAGCGAGGTGGTCAGGGCGTCGCCGGTGGGCAGCGTCTCGCGTGGGCCCGCGGCGTAGGAGAAGCCGATGCGCGTGCGCTCGACCTGCGGAGTGTCGTCGTAGACCGGCGTGACCTTCTCGGTGACGCGGCGGCCGTCGCGCGCGACGACGAGCGTCGCCGGCTGCTGGGCGCGGCAGCCGTCGGTCGGCGGGTCCTCGGCGCAGCGGTGCTTGGAGATCTGCTTCGACAGGTCGATCGGCTCGCCGCGGACGCCGTCGACGGAGATCAGGCGGTCGCCGGGCTCGAGCGCCGCGGCGGCCGGGTAGCCCTTCTCGATCGCGCCGACGCGGTCGGTGCCGGTCTCGGCGCCGATCAGGCCGAAGTAGACGAACAGCAGGAGCAGCGCGACGATCAGGTTGACGGCCGGGCCGGCGACGATCACCGCCATCCGCTTCCAGACCGGCTGGGCGTGGTAGGCGCGGGTGCGGACCTCGTCGGGGAGGTTCTCGGCCGGGCTCATCCCGCTGATCCTCACGTAGCCGCCGGCGGGGATCAGGCCGATCGCGTACTCGGTCTCCCCCACCTGCTTGCTGACCAGCGTCGGCGGGAAGAAGAGCGAGAACTTCTCGACGCGCATGCCGACCCACTTGGCGACGGCGAAGTGGCCCAGCTCGTGCAGGATCACGAGGATCGCGAAGCCGGCGAAGGCGAGCAGCCAGCTCATGCGAGCGCTCCGCGACACAGCTCGCGCGCCCGGTCGCGGGCCTCGGAGTCGGCGCGGTAGAGGTCCGAGAAGTGGCGGACCGGCTGCGGCGACAGCGCGTCGAGCGTGCGCTCGATGACCTCCGGAATGCCGAGGAACGGCAGGTCCTCGGCGAGGAAGGCGTGCACCGCCAGCTCGTTGGCGGCGTTGAGCACGCACGGGGCGGTGCCGCCGGCGGCGGCGGCCTCGCGAGCGAGGCGCAGGCACGGGAAGGCGTCCTCGTCGACCGGCTCGAAGGTCAGCGAGCCGACGTCCGTGAGGTCGAGCGGCTCGACGGGCAGCGACACGCTCTCGGCCCCGTGGAGGGCGTAGGAGATCGCGATCCGCATGTCCGGCGGACCGACGTGGGCGAGCATCGCCCCGTCGGCGAGTGTCACGAGGCCGTGAACCAGCGACTGCGGGTGCACGACGACGTCGAGTCGCTCGTACGGCAGGCCGAAGAGGTGGTGGGCCTCCATCAGCTCGAGCCCCTTGTTCATCAGCGTCGCCGAGTCGATCGTGATCTTGCCGCCCATCTGCCAGGTCGGATGGGCGAGCGCCTGCTCGGCGGTGACGACGCCGAGCTCGGCGCGCGAGCGGCCGCGGAACGGGCCGCCGCTGGCGGTGATCGTCAGCCGGTCGACGCTGCCGACCGGCTGACCGGCGATCAGCTGGTGGAGCGCCGTGTGCTCGGAGTCGACCGGGACGATCCGCGCGCCGGTCGCCTCCGCGAGCGCCATCACCAGCTCGCCGCCGACGACGAGGCTCTCCTTGTTGGCGAGCGCGAGGTCGATCCCCTCGCCGAGCGTGGCCACCGTCGGCCCGAGCCCGGCGGAGCCGACCAGCGCGTTGAGCACGAGATCGCACTCGGTCTCGACGATCAGCTCGACGAGGCCCTCGGCGCCGGCCAGCACGTGGCCTGCCGTCCAGCGCTCGGCGGCGCGGGCGGCGGCGTCGGGATCGGCCAGCGCGATCCGGTCGACGCCGTGGGCGACGGCCTGCTCGAGCAGGGGCTCGACGCTCGATCCCGCGGCCAGGCCGACGACCTCCAGCGCATCGCTGCGAGAGATGACGTCGAGGGCCTGCGTGCCGATCGAGCCGGTGGAGCCGGCGATCACGATCCTGCGCATCGGCTCCAGTCTAGGAGGCGGTCCGCGCAGCGGCGGCGAGGCGCAGCAGCAGCCGTAGCCGCGTCGACGCCGACTCGAGGTCGAGCGTCTCGCCATCGCCGTAGATCTCGACGAGATAGGCGCCGGAGCCGTGGGGCGCGACCGCAACGAGCGCGGCGTCGAAGCCCAGCTTGGCGAGCAACCGGCGCTCGGACACGTCGGTCTCGCCGTCGTCGAGGCGGGCGACGAAGCCGCCTCCGCCGTCGTTGAGCAGCCGCGCGCTGTGGGGGAACTCGTCGAGCCGGTACGCCTCGTTCGCGAGGCCCATGCGCAGGCCGCGCAGCCGGGTGTCGCGGTCGTTGGCGATCAGCACGGAGCGGATCACGGTGCTGCCGCGCTCCCAGCGCGATATCGCCCAGGCGGCCGCGTCGAGCGCGGCGGCGAAGGTCACCGCGACGGCCTCGATCCGGTCGAGCGTCCGTCGATGCGCGAGCTCGCCGTCGAGCAGGGTCATCGCGCGGTCGGCGGCCCGGTCGAGCCGCCGCTCGAGCTCCCGCGGGCGCAGCGGGCGGTACTCGATCGCTCCGGCGCGCGCCGCGGCGCTCGGGTCGGCGGTGCAGAGCCTGCCGCCGCCGCGGCGCTTGGCCGCGTACTGGGCGGTGTCGGCGGCTCGCAGGAGATCGGCCGGGGCGACGCCCGGCGCGGCGGCCGCCGCGCCGAACGACAGCGACAGCGGCAGATCGCCATCGACGGCGAGCAGCTCCAGCGCGGTGCGCGCGACCTCGCTCGCGGCCGGGAGCTCGCAGCCCTCCAGCAGCACGCAGAACTCGTCGCCCGCGAGCCGGCCGACCAGCGCCGCCGTCTCAGGCGCCGATGCGGCCACCAAGGCGTCCCCGACGCGGCAGAGCGCGTCGTCGCCGACGTGGTGGCCGCGGGCGTCGTTGATGTCCTTGAGGCCGTCGACGTCCGCGATCAACAGCGTCAGAGGCGTCCGGCGCGCCTCCGGAGCGAGCACCTCCGCGAGCCGCTCCTCGATCGCGCGGCGGTTCGCCAGCCCGGTAAGCGGATCCTCGTAGGCCAGGCGGGACACGCTCGCGAAGCGCTCGCCGCGCGCCAGCACGAGCGCGAGGCGGTCGGCGATCGCCTGCAGGAAGCGGACGTCGCCGGAGTCGAACCGGCGCGAGCCGGCGACGGTGGCGGCCCAGACCTCGCCCCAGACGTTGCCGTCGAGCACGATCGGCACGCCGACGTCGGAGTCCTTGCCGAGCTCGGTGAGCACCTTCACCGCGGCCGGCGACGCCTTCGGGTCGTCGACGGCGGTGTGGTACGGACGCGCCTCGCGGAGCAGCTCGGCGACGAGCGCGTGCTCGGCGAGCGGATAGAGCTCGGCCGCCGGGAAGCGCTCCTCCCCGGGTCCCAGCTCGCCGACGTTGATCAGCGTCCGCAGCGACTCCTGGCCGGGCTCCCACCTGCTGATCGAGAGGGATGCCGCGCCGGTCACCTCGAGGGCGGCCTCGGCGGCCTGCTCCATGACGTCCTCGAGGCGGTAGGCGTCGGCGGTGGCCGCAGCCACCCGCATCAAGGCCTCGCGCTCGCCCGTCACCCGGGCCGCGCCGCCGACGGCGCGCAGGGTCGGCGGACGCCCAGCGCGCGCCGGCGATCTCTCGCCGGCGACCGGGTTCGGCAGTGCGGAGCTCATGCGCACCGTTGGTATCGGCGGTTCGGCGGCCGGCCTGAAGCCTGAGCGCGCGGCATCCCCCGCGGCGGGGACGGCCTATCCGTAGCCGAGCAGCAGCGCCGCGTAGAACCCCACGACGATCGTGAGGAAGACGGCGTCGAGGCGGTCGAGGGCGCCGCCGTGGGCGCCGAACAGCCGGCCGGTGTCCTTGACCTCGAGGTCACGCTTGAGCGCGGACTCGAAGAGGTCGCCGAGCGGCGCCGCCAGCGCGACCAGGAAGCCGATCAGCAAAGCGTCGAGGCCCGAGAGCCAGTCCTGGTAGAGCCCCGCGAACCAGAACGCCGCCGTCGCGCCGACGATGCCGGCGACGAGTCCCTCCACGGTCTTGCTCGGCGACAGGTCGGGCGCCAGCGGCCGGCGGCCCCAGAGCCGTCCGCCGGCGTAGGCGGCGGTGTCGCCGACGAAGGTCGCCACCAGGACGTCGATCACCAGGCCGTCGCCGTGCTCGAGCGAGCGCAGGAAGACCGCGTGGGCCAGCGGCAGGCCGACCCACACGACGCCGAGGACGGTCGCCGCCATCCCCCACGAGAGGTTGGCCAGTCGCGGCCGCGTCAGCGCGAGCAGGAAGGCGACCGGCACGACCGCGACCAGCGCGATCAGCACGTCGGCGCGCTGCTCGTAGGTCGCCAGCAGGACCATCCCCGCCACGGCGGCATACCCCGCGAGGTCGACCGGCCGCGCACGGCGCATCAGGCCGTAGAGCTCGTTCAGGCAGGCGACGCCGAGCGCGATCAGGCCGAGCGCGAAGATCAGGCCGCCCTGCGTGACGATGAAGATCGCGAAGAGGGCCGCCGGAACGGCGACGACCACGCGACCGGGGAGGTCGGAGCCGCGTCGCTGCTCGCGCGGGCGCCGCCCGGCTGGCGCGGCGGCGCTCACGTCGCCTCGCGGGCGCCGAAGCGGCGCTGGCGGCGGCCGTACTCGGCGAGCGACTGCTCGAACGCCGCGCGGGTGAAGTCCGGCCACAGCTCGTCGCGGAATACGAGCTCCGAGTAGGCGCACTGCCAGAGCAGGTAGTTCGACAGCCGCTGCTCGCCGCTGGTGCGGATCAGCAGGTCGGGGTCGTGCATCTCGGGGGCGTAGAGCCGTGCGCGGAAGTCCTCCTCGGTCTCGCCGTCGAAGCCGCGCGCCGCGTCGAGGATCTCGGCCCGGCCGCCGTAGTTGAAGGCGACGAACAGCGTGATGCGCTTGTTGTCGGCCGTCGTGCGCTCGGCCCAGTCCATCCGCTCGCGCAAGTCCTCCGGCACGCCCTCACGGCGCCCGACGAAGCGCATCCGGACGCCCTCCTCGCGCAGCTCCGGCGTCTCGCCGTCGATCCGCTCGCCGAACATCCGCATCAGACCCGCGACCTCGTCGGGCGAGCGCCTCCAGTTCTCGGTCGAGAACGAGTAGACGGTCAGCTCCTCGATCCCCAGCTCGGCGGCGTCGCGCAGCCGCGCCTTGACGACGTCGGCGCCGGCGCGGTGGCCCTCGATCGGCGCCAGCCCGCGCGCCTGCGCCCAGCGGCCGTTGCCGTCGGTGATGATCGCGACGCGCCGCGGCCCAAGCCCCCCGTCGTCGCCGTCCGTCCGCCCCACGGCCATCCGGGTCAGACCTGGAGAATCTCGTCCTCTTTGCCCGCGAGCGCCGAGTCGATCTCACCGATCTTCTCGTCGGTGAGCTTCTGCAGCTCCGCCTCGGCGCGGTGCTCGTCGTCGGCGCCGATCTCGCCCTCCTTCTTGAGCTCGCGCAGCTCGTGCATCGCCTCGCGGCGGACGTTGCGGACCGCGACGCGGCCCTGCTCGGCGATGCCGTGTAGGACCTTGACGAGCTCGCGGCGGCGCTCCTCGGTCAGCTCCGGGATCGACAGGCGGATCAGATTGCCGTCGTTGTTCGGGGTCAGCCCGACGTCGGACTCCATGATCGCCTTCTCGATCGCCTTGATCGAGCCCTTGTCGTACGGGGTGACGGTCAACAGCCGCGCCTCGGTCGCCGAGATGCTCGCGAGCTGGTTGAGCGGGGTCACGGCGCCGTAGTAGTCGACCTCGACCCGATCGAGCAGCTGCGGCGACGCGCGGCCGGTGCGCACCGTCGAGAACTCGCTGCGGGTCGCGTCGACGGACTTCCCCATCCGATCGCTCGCGTCGTCGAGGTACTCCTTGACGAGGTCACCGTCCATCGCTGCTCACCACCGTTCCCACGCGCCCGCCGCACACTATCCGGTCGATGTTGCCCTCGTCGTCCATGTTGAAGACGTGGATCGGCAGATCGTTGTCCATGCAGAGCGAGAGCGCCGTCGAGTCCATCACCTGGAGCTGACGCTCGATCGCCTCGCGGTGGGTGATCGACGCCAGGAAGGTGGCGTCCGGCACCTGGCGCGGGTCGGCGTCGTAGACCCCCTCGACGCCGTTCTTGGCCATCAGGATCGCCTCCGCCCGGATCTCCAGCGCGCGCAGCGCCGCGGCGGTGTCGGTCGTGAAGAACGGGTTGCCGGTCCCGGCCGCGAAGATCACGACGCGGCCGCGCTCCAGGTGGCGGATCGCGCGGCGGCGGATGTAGGGCTCGGCGACCTCGGAGATCGTTATCGCGGACTGCACGCGCGTGACGCAGCCCTGCTTCTCGAGCGCGTCCTGGAGCGCGAGCGCGTTGAGCACCGTCGCAAGCATGCCCATGTAGTCGCCGGTGGCGCGGTCCATTCCCTCGGCCGCCCCGGACATCCCGCGGTAGATGTTCCCGCCGCCGACGACGATCGCGACCTCGACGCCGCGCCGCTGAACGTGCGCGACCTCGCCGGCGATCGCCTGGATGCGGGCCGGGTCCGCCCCGTAGTCGAGCTCGCCCATCAGAGCCTCGCCCGAGAGCTTCAAGAGGATCCGCCCGAAGGCCGCCTCGCCCGACGGCGCGTCGTCCCGCGTAGCGCTTCCCGGCACTCGCTAGTCCCCGATCGTGAAGCGTGCGAAGCGACGGAGGACGACGTTCTCGCCGGTGCTGGCCGAGATCGCCGCGCGCAGCTCCTCGATCGTCTTGCCGTCGTGCTTGTCGGCGTTCACGTGGACCTGGTCGAGCAGCACGACCTCCTCGAGCCACTTGCGCATCCGGCCCTCGGCGATCTTCTCCTGGACGGGGGGCGGCTTGCCCTCCTCAGCCGCCTGCTCCTGGAAGACCTTCAGCTCCGCGGCGCGATCGGCCTCGGGGACCTCGTCCTCGCTGACGTAGCGCGGCGCGGCCGCGGCGATGTGCGAGGCGACGTCGCGCGCGAAGGCGGCGAACTCCTCGTTGCGGGCGACGAAGTCGGTCTCGCAGTCGACCTCGAGCAGCACGCCGACCTTGCCGTTGTGGTGCACGTAGCTGGTGACGAGCCCCTCGGAGGCGGCGCGCTCGCCGCGCTTGGCGGCCTTCGCCTGCCCCTTGACGCGCAGCAGCTCGATCGCCTTGTCCATGTCGCCCCCGGCGTCCACCAGCGCCGCCTTGCAATCCATCATCCCCGCGCCGGTGCGCTCGCGGAGCTCCTTGACGGCGGTCGCGGAGACCGCCGTCACGACTGCCCTCCCTCGTTCGGCGCGAAGCTGCGCTGCTCGGCCTGGGCGGGATCGTCGTCGGGCGAGAAGCTGCGCTGCTCGGCGGGCTGCTCGGCCGGCGCCGCGGGCTGGCCTTGGACCGGCTGTCCGGCCGGTCCGGCCGCGGCGGCTGCCGCCGCGGCCTCCTTCTGCGCCTGCTCCTCGGCCTCCCGCTTCGCCGCGGCCTCGGCCTCGATCCGCGCCTTCTCCTCCGCCTCGTGCCTGGCCTTGTCCTCCGCCTCCTTGCGCGCCTTCTCCTCCTGGGCGCGGAAGACGCGGTGCTGCTCGCCGACGGTCCCGGCAATCGCCTCGATGATCAGCTTGCAGGAGCGGATCGCGTCGTCGTTGCCGGGGATGAGGTAGTCGACCGGCGCCGGGTCGCAGTTGGTGTCGACGAGGCCGATGATCGGGATCTTCAGTCGCTGCGCCTCCTTGACCGCGATCGCCTCGGTCTTGAGGTCGACGACGAACATCGCGTCGGGCACGCGCTGCATGTCGCGCACGCCGCCGAGGTTGGTCGTGAGCTTCTCGTGCTCCTTCGCCGCGGCGATCCGCTCACGCGTCGGCAGCAGGTCGAGCGTGCCGCTCTGGGTCCACTCGGTCAGCTCGTGCAGCCGGCGGATGCGCTTGTTGATCGTCTGGAAGTTGGTCAGCAGCCCGCCGAGCCAGCGCTGGTTGACGTAGGGCATGCCCGAGGCGAGCGCCGCCTCGGCGATCGTGTCGCGCGCCTGCTTCTTGGTTCCGACGAACAGCACGCTGCCGCCGCGCGCCGCGATCCCAGCGGCGAACTCCTGCGCGTTGGCCAGCAGCCGCTCGGTCTGCTGCAGGTCGATGATGTGGATCCCGCTGCGCTCGCCGAAGATGAAGCGGCGCATCTTCGGGTTCCAGCGGCGCGTCTGGTGGCCGAAGTGGACGCCGGCCTCCAGCAGCTCTCTGAGTGTTACCTGAGCCAACTTGCACTCCCTTGGGTTCTACGTCGATTGAGTTGTCCCGCCTGCCGTCACGTGGACCCGAGCCGTCGAGCTCGGGCAGGGCACGCCGCTGCTGGCGGGGGTCGCCTACGGGTCGACCGCGAAGGATACGGGAGATCGGCCGACCGGCCCAAGAAGCGAAGCGGGACGGCCCTTTGGGGCCGTCCCACCCCGATGTCAGCCCCCGACTGGCCCTCCGGGAGCTGCGCCCCGCCTCGCCGCGTCCAATGCAAGACGCAGATCGGCGGGTGGTTTGGACTCGCAGTCGACCTGTGCCCGTGTGACGGGATGTCTAAACACCAGCCGTGCGCTATGTAGGAACTGGCGTGTCAGGCCGAGCGGAAGGCCCGCCCCGCGGCCCCCGTAGACGGCGTCGCCGCAGACCGGATGGCCGATCGCCGCCATGTGGGCGCGGATCTGGTGCGTGCGGCCGGTCTCGAGCGTCACCCGCAGCAGGGAGCGACCCGGCAGCTCCTCGACCACCTCGAAGTGGGTCACCGCGCGGCGCGGCTTGTCGGTCCGCGTCGACATCACGGTCCGATTGGCGCGATCCCGGCCGAGCGGCGCGTCGACGGTCCCGCTGCGCGCGTCGGGCCGTCCGGCGACCAGCGCCAGGTACTCGCGCCGCACCTCCCGCCGGCGAATCGCCTCCTGGAGCGCCGCGTGGACCGCCTCGGAGCGGGCCAGGACGAGCAGGCCCGACGTGTCGCGATCGAGCCGGTGGACGATCCCCGGGCGCTCACGATCAGGCCCCCCGGCGACCTTGCCGGCGAGCGCCTGGACGAGCGTGCCGGAATCGACGCCGGCGCCCGGGTGGACGACCATCCCGGCCGGCTTGTCGACGACCAGCAGGTGCTCGTCGGCGAAGGCGAAGGTCAGCTCGGCGGTCATCGCTCCCCGGGCGCTACCTCGACGACGTAGAGCAGCGCCAGGACGCCGGCCACGATGCAGGCGTCCGCGACGTTGAACGCGGGCCAGCCGAGCGGGTCGATGAAGTCGATCACCGAGCCCTCGCGAACGCGGTCGGTCAAGTTGCCGATCGCGCCGCCGAGCAGCAGCCCGGCCGGCAGCCAGAGCCACGGCCGGCCGGCGTGGAATGCGAAGAAGGCGATCAGCGCCAGCAGCGCGACGGCGATCGGGATCGCGATGATCGCGCCGCTGTCCTGCAGCGCGCCGAAGGCCACGCCGGTGTTGCGCGTGTTCGTGATGTCGAGCCCGAGGAAGACGTTGACCGAGTCGCCCCGCTCGACCGACGCGATCGCCACCTGCTTGGTGAGCTGGTCGACGCCGACGACGACGGCGACGGCCCCCAGGAGGCGGGCCCAGCCGCCCGCCCGCGAGCGAGCCGCCATCTCAGCCTCTGATCAGGTCCGCCACGATCCCGCTGACGATCAGCAGCACGAAGGTCGCGATGATCGGGCTCAGGTCGAGCGCCCCGGGACCGATCCTCAGCGGCGGGATGAAGCGCCGGAAGAGGTTGAGGTAGGGATCGGTGACGTCCTTGACGAAGGTCAGCACGGAGTCGAGGACGCGGTTGTACGGCATCCGCGGGATCCAGGACATCAGGATCCGGACGAAGATCAGGACGAGGTAGACGATCGCCAGCGTGGAGACGTAGTCGGCGACGTCGGCGCGCGTGAGGGCCTCGAGGATCACCGCACGCTCGCCTCCACGACGAGGTCGACGGCGCCGCCGAGGGCGTCGCGCAGGCCCCGCTCCTCGAGCAGGCCCAGTCCCTTCTCGGTCAGCCCGCCCGGCGTCGCCACGCGGTTGCGCAGCCCCTCCGTGTCGAGCCCGTTGGCGTCGAGGAAGGCGGCGCTTCCCGCCATCGTCTCGACGACCAGGCGGCGCGCCTGCTCCTGGTCGAGGCCGTGGCGGGCGCCCGCGTCGGCGAGCGCCTCGGCGACCAACGCGAGGAAGGCCGGACCGCAGCTCATCAGCGCCATCGCGGGCTCGATCGCCGCCTCGTCCAGCTCGATCACGGTGCCGGAGCGGCCGAGCAGGCGCAGCAGCTCGTCACGCGGGCCGTCGGCCGCCAGCGAGCCCGGGACGTAGCAGAGCACGCCGCGCCCGACCTCGACCGGGATGTTCGGGATGAAGCGGTAGACCGGCACGTCGGGGTAGACGGTCTCGAGCCGGGCGATCGGCGTCGCCGCGACGATCGAGGCGATCGCCTTGGCGGTCCCGGCCACCCCCTTGGCCGCTTCCGCGAGCTGGGCCGGCTTGTGCGCCAGCACGACGACGTCGGCCTGCTCCGCGAGCTCGTGCCCCGATCCGACGGCCCGGCCGCCGACCTCCTCGGCGAGCGCCCGCGCGCGATCGGCCTGGACGTCGAACACCAACGCCGGCTCGCCCAGCCCACGCGCGAGCGCCGAGGCCATGCTGCCCGCCCCTAGGAAGCCGATTCGCATAAGACGCGCCACTCTACGCATCCTGAGGCGCGAGCGGCGACGCCTATCGCGCCTCAGGACTGGTTGAAGAAGCCCTTCTCGATCAGTCGCGCGCGCTCCTCGGCGGAGACGTCGACGTTGCGCGGAGTGAGCAGGAAGACCTTGTCGGCGATCCGCTGCATGCCCCCGTCGAGCGCATAGGTGAGCCCCGAGGAGAAGTCGATCAGGCGCTTGGAGAGCTCGGGGTCGCTCTGCTGGAGGTTGAGGATCACCGGGACGTCGTCCTTGTAGCGGTCGGCGATCTGCTGGGCGTCGTTGAAGTTCTTCGGCACCACGAGGTGGACCTGGAGATCCATGTCACGCGTGCCGTTGCCGCCGACCGGGCGCAGCACGCGCGTCTCGCGCCCGCCCTCGCGCGGGGAGTCGTCGGCGAAGATGTCGTCGAAGTCGTCGCGGCGCTTGCGCTGTAGCCGCCGGACGTTCGGGCGGTCGCGGTAGCGGTCCTCGAGCGCGGCCTCCGGCTCGTGGTCCTGCACGACCTCATAACGCGGATCGTCCTCCTCGGCCAGGCCGAAGTAGACCAGCGTGCGGTGCCATGTATCGCTAAACGCCATCGCTCCCGGGTTTTCGCCCATCGCGGCGAAAACCCTTGTCCGACACGTTATCGGGTAGGAACCGCCCCGACGATGCCGATCGCCGCCCGTCCAGAGCCGATTCCCTTCAGCCTCGAGTCCGCCGGGGGACCGACTCTCTCCGGGGACGCCGCGGGCGACGGCGATCCGCTCGTGCTGCTCCACGGGCTGACCGCGACGCGGCGAAACGTCGTGCAGGGCTCGCGGCACCTGCTGTCGCGCGGGCGCCGGCTGATCGGCTACGACGCGCGCGGTCACGGCGACTCCTCCCCCGCGCCGGATCCGCGGGCCTACGAGTACGCGGATTTGGTGTCGGACCTTGAAGTCGTGCTCGACGCGCAGGGCCTCGACAGCGCGCCGCTGGCGGGAAGCTCGATGGGCGCCGCCACCGCGCTGCGCTTCGCGCTGCGAAGCCCCCAGCGTGTCTCAGCGCTGATCCTGATCACTCCCGCCTATCTCGGCGCGGGACGGCTGGGGCCCGGCGCCCTCGCCGGCTGGGACCGGCTCGCCGACCTGCTCGAAGCGGGCGACCTCGACGGCTTCGTCGAGGCGTCGGGGGCGGGCGCGCTGCCCGAGCGCTGGCGCGAGCCAGCCCGGCTGGCGACGCGCCAGCGCCTGGAGCGCCACCGGCACCCCGAGGCCGTGGCGCGGGCGCTGCGGATCGTGCCGCGCTCGGAGGCCTTCGGCGAGGCCGAGCAGCTGCGGTCGCTGGAGATGCCCGCTCTCGTGATCGGCAGTCGCGACGCGCCCGACCCGGGGCACCCGCTGGCCGTCGCCGAGGAGTACGCCCGCCACCTCCCGCGCGGCGAGCTGGTCGTCGAGGAGGACGGCGACACGCCGCTCGCCTGGCAGGGAGCGCGCCTCTCGCGCGCGATCGGCGACTTCCTCGACCGCGTTCAGGCGTAGAGCGCGGAGCCGAGCCGGACGATCGTGGCCCCCTCCTGGACCGCGACCTCGTAGTCCTGGGACGTGCCCATCGACAGCCGGTTCAGGCCGTGCTCGGCCGCGAGCTCGGCGAGGCGGGCGAAGTGGCAGCGGTTGTCCTCCGCCCTTCGCACGAACGGCGGCATCGTCATCAGGCCTCCGACGGGCGCCGGGCAGGCCGCGACGAAGTCGGCCAGCCGCTCCGGGAGGACCCCGGCCTTGGCCTCCTCTCCCGCGACGTTGACCTGGATCAGCACCTCGCGAGCGGGATGGCGCTCGAGCTGGGCGAGCGCGGAGTCGGAGGCGACCGTCTGGATCAGCCGGGCGATCGGCGCGACGTCCTTGACCTTGCGGCTCTGCAGGGCGCCGATGAAGTCCCACTCGAACAGCTCGGCGTGCGCCGCGTGCTTGGCGACGAGGTCCTGGGCGCGGTTCTCCCCGACCAGGCCGATCCCCGCCTCCGCCAGCTTGGGGAGCTCGTCGACCGGGACGTACTTGATCGCCGCCAGCAGCTCGACGCCGGCCGGATCGCGCCCGGCGGCGGCGATCCGCTCGCGGACGCAATCGACGCGGGCGCGCAGGTCGCCGGGATCGAGGTCGGTGAACTGGCGCGTCATCGGCGCCAGACGATGCCGCACTGCCGTCCCGTGACGCCGCCGTCGCGGCGGTGCGAGAAGAAGAGGTCGTCGCGACACGACGTGCAGAGGTCGACGTGCTCGAGGCGCTCGACGCCGCCGGCGCGCAGCCGGGCCTCCGCGACACGGCGGAGATCGAGCATCCGGCCGGCGGCGGCGTCCTCGAAGTCGGCGAGCTCCGCCAGGACGTCCGGGCCGACCTCGTAGCAGCAGCCGCCGATGCCGGGGCCGACGACGGCGGCGGGCGTCGTCTCGAAGCGGTCCAGCGCGCGCTCGACGATGCCGCCGGCCAGCCCGCGCCAGCCGCAGTGGATCATCGCGACGCGCTCTGGGGCTGCGAGCGCGACCGGCAGGCAGTCGGCGACCTGCACCAGCAGGCCGACCCCACGCTCGCAGGTGACGTGGGCGTCGACCTGGGGCAGCTCGGCCGCGGCGTCGGCGAAGCCGGCCGGCGGCGGCCGGTCCCACTCGCGCAGCTCGACTCCGTGGACCTGATGCCCGCTGGCGATCGCCTCCGGCTCGAGGCCGAGCGAGGCGGCGAGCAGGCGCCGGTTCTCGAGCACGCGCGGGCGCTCGTCGTCGGTGAGCAGCCCGAGGTTGAGCGAGGCGTACGGACCCTCGCTGACGCCGCCCTGGCGCGTCGAGAACCTGACCGCGGCGCCCGGCAGGTCGACCTCGATCACGAGTCCCCCCTTGCCAGCTCGAGCGCCGTGCGCAGCTCGTCGTCGCGGCCGTCGAGCTCGCCGTCGAGCTTGCGCGCCAGCGTCTGTTCGAGCGCGCGTCCGAGCGCGGGCGACTCGCGAACGCCCGCGGCGAGCAGGTCCGCGCCGCCGATCTCCAGCCGCGTGCCGCGCAGGCGCGAGACGAACTCGAGCACCGGCTCGGCCGGGGCGCGCAGCGCCAGCGCCAGCGCGAGCGCCTCGGGGGGCTCCGGCGTCAGCAGCGCGTGCAGCTGCGAGGGACGCATGTCCGCGCGCAGCTCCTCGGCCAGCGCGGGCGCCCGCCGCGCGGCGCGCAGCACCGCGTCGCGGGCGCCGGCCGACAGGCCGAGCCGCTCGACCCACGGCTCGAGCGCGTCGGGGGCCTCGCTGCAGAGCGCCGCGAGCGCTGTGAGCGCCGGATCGGCGCCGGTCTCCGTGGCGCCGAGCTTCGCGGACGCGAGCAGGTCCGAGTCCGCGCGCAGGGCCGGGTGGAGGGCCAGGTCGAGCCCGAGATCGCGCGCGAGCTCGACGGCCGCCGGCGCCTCCGCCTCGGCCAGCAGGTCGATCAGCTCGTCGCGGACGCGCGTGCCCGAGACCGTCGCGAGGGCGCCCGCGTCGACCGCCTCGCGCGCCAGCCGCTCGGTCTCACGCTCGAGCGCGAAGCCGAGCCGGCTGGCGTAGCGGACGGCGCGCAGCAGGCGCGTGGGATCGTCGGCGAAGCTGCGCGGATGGAGCACTCGCACCACTCCCGCCGCGACGTCCTCACGGCCGCCGTGCGGATCGTGGAGGGCGCCGAGCTCGTCGGCCGCCAGGCCGAGCGCCAGCGCGTTGATCGTGAAGTCGCGCCGCCCGAGGTCCTCGCTCAGCGTGGCGGGCTCGACGTCTGGCAGGGCGCCGGGGGCCGAGTAGCTCTCGCGGCGCGTGCCGGCGAGGTCCAGCTCGAGCTCCCCGGCGCGGACGGTCGCCGTGCCGAACCGCTCGTGCGCCCGCGCCTCGCCCCCGAGCCGCGCCGCCAGCGCACGGGCGACCGCCTCCGCGTCGCCCTCGACGGCGACGTCGAGGTCGACCGACCGCGCGCCGAGCAGCAGGTCGCGAACCGCTCCCCCGACGAGGTAGCAGGGGTCGAGCCCGGCGAGCGCGGGCAGCACCCGGTCGATGCCAGGCAGCGCCCGTAGGCGATCGGGCAGCTCCGACTCGGCGAGCACGCCGGGCATTCTCGCAGCGTCGTGGCGTCCTTCGAGCGTTTGCCGGGCGCCCAGGCGCCGCGAGCGCTCGAAGGACGTCCCGCGGGGCGCGCTGGGACGCTAGAGCCGGACCGGGATCCCGGCGTCGCGCAGCCGCCGCTTCGCCTCGCCGACCGTGTACTCGCCGTAGTGGAAGATCGAGGCGCAGAGCACGGCGTCGGCGCGTCCCCGCTCGACCGCCTCGACGAGGTGGTCGAGGTTGCCCGCGCCTCCCGAGGCGATCACCGGCACGTCGACGGCCTCGGCGACCGCGCGGGTCAGCTCGAGCTCGTAGCCGTCCTCGGTCCCGTCGCGGTCCATGCTGGTCAGCAGGATCTCGCCCGCTCCCCGCTCGACCCCCTCGCGCGCCCACTCGATCGCCTCGCGTCCGGTCTCGGTGCGCCCGCCGTGGACGACGACCTCGTAGCCGGGCCCGCTCCGCTTGCGCGCGTCGATCGCCAGGACCACGCACTGGGCGCCGAACACCTCGCTCAGCTCGCTCAGCAGCTGCGGGCGCTCGACGGCCGCCGAGTTGACCGACACCTTGTCCGACCCGGCGTCAAGAACCGCCTGGGCGTCGGCGACCGATCTGATGCCGCCGCCGATCGTGAACGGGATGAAGACGTCGTCGGCGCAGCGCCGCGCCAGATCGGCGACCGTGTCGCGCCGCTCGTGCGACGCCGTGATGTCGAGGAAGACGATCTCGTCGGCGCCCTCCTCCTGGTAGCGCACCGCCAGCTCGACGGGGTCGCCGGCGTCGCGGATGTCGACGAAGTTGGTCCCCTTGACGACCCGCCCGCGGTCGACGTCGAGGCACGGGATGACGCGCTTGAGGACCACGGCTAGACCCGCGGCGCGGGCTTCGCCGCGAGCGCCTCTCGCCCCGCCCGGACCGTGAAGCGGCCCTCGTAGAGCGCCTTGCCGGAGATCACGCCGGCGAGATTGAGCAGGCGCATGTCGCGCAGCGCCTCCAGGTCGGCGAGCGAGCCGATCCCGCCCGACATGACGAACCGGCCGCGCACGGCGTCCGAGATCCGCCGGACCTCCTCGAGGTCGACGCCCTCGAGCATCCCGTCGCGATCGGCGTTGGTGTAGACGAACCGCGTGGCGCCCTGCTGCTGCAGCCGCGCGATCAGGTCCTCCGGCCGCATCTGGGTCTCGCGCGTCCAGCCGGACACCGAGACGTTCCCACCGCGCACGTCGACCGCCACGAGGATCCGCGCCCGCCACGTCTCGATCGCCGTCTGGAGGAACTCCGCGTCGCTGTACGCGGCGGTGCCGACGACCACTCGCGCCGCGCCGGCGGCCAGCGCCGCGCGCACCGCCTGCAGCGAGCGCAGCCCGCCGCCGTACTGGACGGGCACGTCGAGCTCGGCGGTGATCCGCTCGAGATGGTCGAGGTTCGCCGGCTCGCCGTCGCGCGCGCCGTCGAGGTCGACGACGTGCAGGTAGCGAGCGCCGGCCTCGACGAACGAGCGCGCCGCCTCGAGCGGGTCGTCGGCGTAGACGGTCTCGTCGTCGAAGCGCCCCTGACGCAGCCGCACGGCCTTGCCGTCGCGGATGTCGACGGCGGGCAGGAGGATCATGCCGCGGCCCCGACCGGGCAGCGCGCCGCGAAGTTGCGCAGCAGGCGCAGCCCGTCGGGCCCGGACTTCTCCGGGTGGAACTGCGTGCCGTAGATGCGGTCGGCGGCCACGACGCTGACGAAGTCGCCGCCGTAGGAGGCGACGCCGACCACCTCGTCGCCGCCGACGCCGCGGTTCGCGAACGAGTGCACGTGGTAGAAGGCGCACGGCTCCGGCAGGCCCTCGGACAGGTCGCTCCGCCGCCGCCAGGCGACCGGGTTCCAGCCGATGTGCGGAACCTTCAGGCCCGGCGCGTCGAGCGGCTCGATGCGGCCGGGCAGCAGGCCGATCCCGGCGGCGCCGCCGAGCTCGGTGCTCTCCTCGTAGAGCAGCTGCATGCCGAGGCAGATCCCGAGGATCGGCGTCCCGGCGTCGTGGCGCTCGCGCAGCAGCGCGTCGAGCCCGAGGTCGCGCACCGCCTCCATCGCCTTCGGGAAGGCGCCGACGCCCGGCAGGACGACGCCGTCCGCCGCTCTGACCTCGTCGTGCTGGCGCGTGATCGTCGCGCGCGCCCCGACGTGCTCGAAGGCCTTCTCGGCCGAGCGCAGGTTCCCCATCCCGTAGTCGAGGATCGCCAGGGTCGGCGCGCCGCTCACAGCAGGCCCTTGGTCGACGGGACGCCCTGCTCGTCGGGGTCGATCGAGACCGCCTCGCGCAGCGCGCGGGCGAACGCCTTGAACGACGCCTCGACGATGTGGTGCGTGTTGGACCCGCGCTCGACCGTGACGTGCAGGGTCAGCTTGGCCGTGCTCGCGACCGCGCGGAAGAACTCCTCGGTGAGATCGGAGTCGAAGTCGGCGACCGCCTCCGCGGGCAGGTGGCCCTCGAACGCCGCGTAGGGCCGTCCGGAGACGTCGATCGCGCAGCTCGCGAGCGCCTCGTCCATCGGCACGACCGCGTGGCCGTAGCGGCGGATGCCGCTGCGGTCGCCGAGCGCCTCGTCGAGCGCCCGTCCGAGCGCGATGCCGGTGTCCTCGACCGTGTGGTGGGGCCCTGTCTCGAGGTCGCCCTCGACCTCGACGTCGAGGTCCAGTCGCCCGTGACGGGCGACGGCGTCGAGCAGGTGGTCGAAGAAGCCGACGCCGGTCGCGCGCGTGCCGGACCCGTCGCCGTCGAGCATCAGCGACAGCTCGATGTCGGTCTCCTTGGTGCGGCGTGAGATGTCTGCGCTACGGGTCAAGCGCGACGCTCCATCGACTCGGCGTGAACGGGGAAGCCCTCGGCGCGGGCGAGCGGCGCGCCCTTCGCGGCGAGGCGGGCGGCGGCGCCGCCCGGGAACGATACGCGAGCCATCCGGCGCCGGAACGTCTCCGGCGAGACGGCGCTCTGGAAGCGAGCCGCCCCGCCCGTCGGAAGGATGTGGTTCGAGCCCGCGACGTAGTCGCCGAACGCCGTCGCCGCGGCCTCGCCGACGAAGACGCAGCCGGCGGCGCGGATCGTCGGCGCGAGCGCCTCGGCGGCGGCCCCGGCGAGCTGCAGGTGCTCGGGCGCGAGCTCGTCGGCAAGGCGGGCTGCGGCCTCCACGCTCGCCGCCTCGACGACCGCCAGCGGGGCGTCGCAGACCGACGGGCGCTCGGCCGCCATCCGCTCGACCGCGTCGGCCACGGCCGCGAGCAGATCCGCGTCGGACGAGACGATCGCGACGAGACTGTCCGGCCCGTGCTCCGCCTGCGCCATCAGGTCGAGCGCCAGCGGCTCGGCCGCGAGGTCGCCCGCCGCGACCACGACGAGCTCGCTCGGGCCGGCGATCCCGTCGATTCCGACCACGCCGACCGCCTGGCGCTTGGCCTCCTGGACCCAGCGGTTGCCGGGCCCCGCGATCACGTCGACCGGGGCGATCGTCTCGGTGCCGTAGGCGAGCGCGGCGATCGCCTGAGCCCCGCCGACGCGGTAGAGCTCGTCGACGCCGCAGAGGTCGCAGGCGCCGAGGATCGCCGGATGCACGTCCTCGTCCGGGCCCGGAGCGGCGCAGACGGCGATCTCGCCCACCCCGGCCACGCGCGCCGCGACCACGGCCATCACGAGCGTCGACGGGTAGGCGGCGCGCCCGGCCGGGACGTAGACGCCGGCGCGCCGCACGGCCAGCTCCGCGACCTCGACGCGCTGGCCGTCGGGCAGCTCGACAGGCGTCCGGTCGCGCAGCTGAGCCTCGGCCACGGCGCCGACGTTGGCGATCGCGGCGCGCAGGCCCTCGCGGACGTCGGCGTCGAGACCCTCGGCGGCGCCCCCGATCTCGCCGCCGGCGACGCGCAGGCCGTCGGGCGGCACCGCGACGCCGTCGAAGCGCTCGGTCAGCCGCGCCAGAGCGGCGTCCCCGCCGGCTCGCACCTCATCGACGATCGCTCGCACGTCGGCCTCGACGTCGCGCGGATCGGGCGTCAGCGCACGGATCTCGGCCGCGGACGCGCCCACGGCGAACCTGTGGAGCCTCACGTCCCGCTCCCTCGCATCCTCTCCACCACCGCGTCGATCTCCGCCGCCTTGAGCTTGTGCGCGACCGGGTTGGCGATCAGCCGCGCGGTGCAGGTGACGATCTCCTCGACCGCCTCGAGGCCGTTCTCGGCGAGCGTCTTGCCGGTCGCGGTCAGGTCGACGATGCCGTCGACCATGCCGGTCAGCGGCGCCAGCTCGACCGAGCCCTTGACGGCGACGATCTCGATCTGGCGGCCGGTGCGCGCGAAGTGCTCGGCGGCGATCCGCGTGTACTTGGTCGCGATCCGCACGCGCCCGAGCCGCCGCAGCGATTCGCCCATCGCGTCGTCGCCGCTGCGCCGCGCCACCACCATCTGGCAGCGACCGAAGCCGAGGTCGAGCAGCTCGTAGACGTCGCGCTCGGGGCTCTCGAGCAGCACGTCCTTGCCGGTGATCCCGATGTCGGCCGCGCCGTGCTCGACATAGGTCGGCACGTCGCTGGGACGCATCGTCACGATCCCGGCGTCCTCGAACAGCAGCTTGCGGTCGTTCGAGCGCACCTCGGACGTGTCGACGCCGAGGCCGTCGAGCAGATCGAGCGCGCCGCCCATCAGCGCTCCACGCGGCACGGCGATCGTCAGGCCGGTGGCGCTCACCGCTGGCGCTCCTCGGCCGCCTGGGCGACGTGGACGCGCTGCACGTCGAGCGCGATGCCGCAGGCCGGGCGCGGCGCGCCGAAGCGCCCGATCAGGTCGTCGTAGCGGCCGCCGCCGCCGAGCGCGAAGCCGACCGCGGGGTCGTAGAGCTCGAAGATCGCGCCGGTGTAGTAGCCGAGGTCGCGCACGAGGCCGAGGTCGAGGATCACCCGGTCGGCGACCCCGCGCGCCTCGAGCGCCGCGTAGAGCGTGCGCAGCCGGCCGAGCGCCTCGCCGGCCGGCCCGTCGCCGCGGTCGAGGATCTCCGGGCCGCCGCGCAGCTCGGGCAGCCCGACGAGCAGGTCGCGCGCGTCGCGCGCCAGGCCGAGCTCGTCGACGCGCAGCTCGAGGCCGACCATGTCCCGGCGCGTCAGGCACTCGAGCAGCTCGCGGTGGCGGTCTGTCGGGACCTCGAGCGCCGTCAGCAGCCGGCGGTAGAGCGAGCCGTCGCCGACGCCGATCCGGTGGCGGGCCAACCCGGCGGTCGTCAGCGCGTCGAGCGCGAGTGTCACGACCTCAACCTCGCCGTCCTCGCCCGGAACGCCGATCAGCTCGATCCCGCTCTGCAGGAACTCCCGCTGCTGACCGGTGCGCCGCCCGACGGCGCGATAGGAGTGCGCCGAGTAGCAGAGCCGCAGCGGGGCCTCGGCCTCCGAGAAGCGCGTCGCCACGACGCGGGCGATCGGGATCGTCATGTCGGAGCGCAGGGCGAGCACCCGTCCCTGATCGTCGAACATCCGATAGGCCGCGTCGGCGGCGTTCTCGTCTCCGGCGCGCAGCACGTCCTCGTACTCGACCATCGGCGTCCAGACCTCGCCGTAGCCGGCGGCGACGAAGCTCGACCGCAGGCGCTCGTCGATCGCGCGCAGCTCACGCATCTCGTCCGGCAGCACGTCGCGCGTGCCCGCCGGTATCGGGTTGATCACGACCGTCCCCTCCTTGGCGGCGTCGACGGCACCCTAGACCGGGAGCGGCTCGCCCTGCGGGGCGACGCCTCTCGGAGGGACGCGCTCGATCCGCGCGCCGAGCGCGCGCAGGCGCTCCTCGATCCGCTCGTAGCCGCGGTCGATCTGGCGCACGTTGCCGATCTCCGAGGTTCCCTCGGCGCACAGCGCCGCGATGAGCATCGCCATCCCCGCGCGAATGTCCGGGCTCTCCATGCGCTCGCCGTGAAGCCGGCTCGGGCCGCTGACGACCGCGCGGTGCGGGTCGCAGACGATCACCCGAGCGCCCATCGAGACCAGCTTGTCGACGAAGAACAAGCGGTTCTCGAACATCTTCTCGTGGATCAGGACCATGCCCTCCGCCTGGGTCGCCATCGCGAGCGCGATCGACGTCAGGTCGGCCGGGAACGCCGGCCACGGACCGTCCTCGATCTTCGAGACGGCGTCGCCCTCGTCGTCGCGCACGCGCAGCTGCTGGCCGGCCGGCACGAACACGTCGTCGCCGTCGACGTCGATCCGGCAGCCGAGCCGCTCGAACGCCAGCCGCGTCATGCGCAGGTCGCCGGCCCCGGCGTCCCTGATCCGCAGCTCGCCGCCAGTGCAGGCCGCGAGCGCGATGAAGCTTCCGATCTCGATGTAGTCGGAACCGATCGTGAAGTCGGCGCCGCCGAGCTCCTGCTCGCCGTGGACGACGATCACGTTCGAGCCGATGCCCTCGATCCGCGCCCCCATCGAGAGCAGCAGCCGCGCAAGGTCCTGCACGTGGGGCTCCGAGGCGGCGTTGTGGATCACCGTCGATCCGGGCGTCAGCGCGGCCGCCATCAGCGCGTTCTCGGTCGCCATCACCGACGGCTCGTCCATGAAGAAGTCGCAGGCGCGCAGCCCGTTCGGAGCCTCGATCTCATAGACGCCGCTCGAGCGCACGGTCGCCCCGAGCGCGCGGAACGCGTCGAGATGCGGGTCGAGGCGCCGGCGGCCGATCACGTCGCCGCCGGGCGGCGGCATGTGCGCGCGGCCGAAGCGGGCGAGCAGCGGGCCGGCGAGCAGGAAGGAGGCGCGGATCCGCTCGGCGAGCCCGGCGTCGACGTCGGTGCCGCCGACGTCGGCGGCGCAGATCGTCACGACGTTGTCGTCGCTCCACTCGACCTCGGCGCCGAGCGCGCGCAGCAGGTTGAGCTGGGCCTCGACGTCGCGGATGCGCGGGATGTTGCGCAGCACGACCTGCTCGCGGGTGAGCAGCGTGGCGGCCAGCGCCGGCAGGGCGGCGTTCTTGTTCCCGGCCGGGACGAGCGTCCCGGACAGCGGCTGACCGCCTTCGATGATGAACTTCTCCATGCGTGAATCCGCCCTGCTGTAGGGAGTTGTCGGCCGGGCAAGGGTAGCGAAGGCCATCTGCTCCGAGAGTTCGTTTCGGTCGCCTCATCCCCTGCCGGCGCGGGCCGGGCCGCCGCGGCGATCCAGCGACCGAGCGCCCCGCCCGAGAGTCGCCGAGGGTCCGGGTCGGGCGCTCCTGCAACGAACGTTGCAGGGCATAGGCTGTCCGTCCGTCGACCCGCTTAGCTTTACGAACACATGTTCCCCCGCCTCCGGCAGCAGCTCCTCGCGCGTGTCGACCTCGTGGTCGAGCTCTCGACGCTCGGCGAGTACGGCGTCGACGAGCGCGGCGGCGTGATGGCGCTGGAGGCCGAGCGACGGCAAGGCCGGCTCGCTCCCCGTTCGCGCGATCGCTGCGGTGCTGCCCTGCGGCCGCGGCCGGAGGACGACGGCGCCTGGGCCTGGCCCGCCTGCCCTACGGGGCGAGTCCGCGCCGTGCCAGCTCGCCCCTGAACCAGGCGATCGGCTCGGGATCCTTGCCCTCGGTCGAGCCGTCGAGCTCGACGAAGCTCAGGAACAGCCCCCTGTCCGGCACCCGGCGCAGCATCTCGCGAAAGCCGTCTTCGTCGAGCTCCCCTGTGCGGCGCAGCTTGCGCCACAGCCCATAGGGCCTGTCGTGGAGCTCGATCGTCGCGAGCAGCCGCTCGTCCTCCGTGTAGCCCTCGGCAACGCGGCGTGCCCGCGCGGCGTGGTGGTTGGGCCCGTGGTGCGGCAGCCAGTCGCGCACCTTGTACTTGAGCGCGTCGTGCAGCAGGGCGACGAAGCGCAGCTCTCCGCGCCGCGGCTCGCGCACGTCCCACTCGTCGATCGCCTCGAGCAGATCCGCGACATGGCGTCCCACCGGGCCCTCGGGGTGACCGGCGCGCGGTCGACCCCACGCGAGGCCGCGCAGGATCACCGGGTCCTCGGCGATCCGCCGCTCGAGGTCGGTCTCGGGCGTGAAGCCCTGTACGAGGTTGGATACCGGAGCTACGACGGGCACGACCGCTCAGCCGACCTGCTCGGCCGACCAGCCCGACTCCCCGCGCCCGAGCACCACCCGGACGCGCTCGTCCCCGTCGCTGGCCATGAACTGCGCGCGATCCTGCTCGATGCCGGGACGGTCCTCGACGAGCACCAGGTCCAGCGTCCGGTAGTCCCAGTCCGGCCGGCGCTCGTTCAGGGCGGCGCGCGCGACGTCCTCGAGCACCGTCCTGTCCCAGCCCCGGTCCAGGGCGCGGGCCTCCTCGAGCGCGTGATCCGCGGCCGAGACGTGGGCGCGATATTCGGCCTCGTCGGGCTCGGCGCGGCGCCGGGCCGCGAAGCCGCCGACGAGCAGCAGGCCGACCACGACGGCGGCTGCGATCAGGACTATTGCGAGGGTTGACATCTGCTCCTTGGAAACTGCGTTCGGCTGGGGCGCTAGAGAGCCTAGTGCCCGCGACGGAAGAAAAAGAACGGGCCGCTCACCGTTCGGTGGGCGGCCCGTTCGAGTCAAGAATCGGCGGCGACCTACTCTCCCAGGCCCTTTCAAGCCAAGTACCATCGGCGCAGAGGGGCTTAACTGCTCTGTTCGGAATGGGAAGAGGTGTTTCCCCCTCGCAAAGCCACCGAAAGCCGTAACGAGAGCGGCTCTTGACCACCGCTCTCGCACAGGACCGGCATCGTGCCGGGCCCTCAAAACCGCACAGCAGCCAAACAACGGGCGAATCACTCCCCCGCGCCGAAGCGAAGGGGGATCAAAAAATCCGTCAAGCCCTCGAGCAATTAGTACCGGTCTGCTGAGCACGTCACCGTGCTTACACATCCGGCCTATCACCTGGTGGTCTTCCAGGGCTCTTACTCCCTCAAGGGGATGGGAGAGCTCATCTCGAGGTGGGCTTCCCGCTTAGATGCTTTCAGCGGTTATCCCATCCAGACGTAGCTAACCAGCGATGCCCCTGGCGGGACAACTGGTACACCAGAGGTCTGTTCATCCCGGTCCTCTCGTACTAGGGACGACTCCTCTCAACTCTCCAACGCCCATGGCAGATAGGGACCGAACTGTCTCACGACGTTCTGAACCCAGCTCGCGTGCCGCTTTAATGGGCGAACAGCCCAACCCTTGGGACCTACTTCAGCCCCAGGATGCGACGAGCCGACATCGAGGTGCCAAACCGGGCCGTCGATGTGGACTCTTGGGCCCGATAAGCCTGTTATCCCCGGAGTACCTTTTATCCGTTGAGCGACGGCGCTTCCACTTGCTACCGCCGGATCACTAAAGCCTGCTTTCGCACCTGCTCGACTTGTCAGTCTCGCAGTCAAGCTCCCTTGTTGCTTTTGCACTCTACGCACGATTTCCAACCGTGCTGAGGGAACCTTTGCGCGCCTCCGTTACATTTTAGGAGGCGACCGCCCCAGTCAAACTACCCGCCTGACACTGTTCACTCCCCGGATTCACGGCGGAGTGTTAGAAGCCCAAAACACCAAGGGTGGTATCTCAAGGGTGGCTCCACGCCAGCCGCAGCCGGCGCTTCCTAGCCTCCCACCTATCCTGAACGAGATGCTTCGAACTCCAATATCAGGTTGTAGTAAAGGTTCACGGGGTCTTTCCGTCTAGCCATGGGTACTCGGCATCTTCACCGAGACTGCAATTTCACCGAGCCCCTCGTTGAGACAGCGTCCAAGTCGTTACGCCATTCGTGCAGGTCGGAACTTACCCGACAAGGAATTTCGCTACCTTAGGACGGTTATAGTTACCGCCGCCGTTTACCGGGGCTTAGTTTCAGTGCTTCGCCGAAGCTAACACTTCCACGTAACCTTCCGGCACCGGGCAGGCGTCAGCCCCTATACGTCGTCTTGCGACTTAGCAGAGACCTGTGTTTTTGGTAAACAGTCGCTTGGACCAATTCACTGCGGCCCCCTCGGGCTCCATCCGCGCCGAAGCGGGACTTCACCCTACCGGGGCGCCCCTTCTCCCGAAGTTACGGGGCAATTTTGCCGAGTTCCTTAACGAGGGTTATCTCGATCACCTCAGTATTTTCTACTTGTCCACCTGTGTCGGTTTGGGGTACGGGCACGCGCATCCTGCCTAGAGGTTTTTCTTGGAGGTATGGCGTCAGGGACTCGCCGGCCTTCCGGCCAGCTGGCATCGCACCTCGCATCAACAAGCTCCCGGATTTCCCTGAGAGCTCTAGCTACATGCTTACTCCTGGACGACCTTCGCCAGGTACCCTTAGCCTTCCTCGTCCCCCCATCGGTCATAACGGACGCGACGTGGTACGGGAATATCAACCCGTTGGCCATCGACTACGCCTTTCGGCCTCGCCTTAGGTCCCGACTGACCCTGAGCCGACGAACGTTGCTCAGGAAACCTTGGACAATCGGTGGAGGGGATTCTCACCCCTCTTTCGTTACTCATGCCGGCATTCTCACTTCTCGAGCCTCCACGGCTGGCTTACGCCGCCGCTTCACGGGCGCGAGAACGCTCTCCTACCACATACCGATCCCGAAGGATCGATACATCCGCAGCTTCGGTGACTAGCTTGAGCCCCGTTACATTTTCCGCGCTCGACCACTTGACCAGTGAGCTGTTACGCATTCTTTAAAGGATGGCTGCCTCTAAGCCAACCTCCTGGTTGTCTGTGCAATCGAACATCGTTTCCCACTTAGCTAGTACTTTGGGACCTTAGCTGGCGGTCTGGGCTGTTTCCCTTTTGCCTACGAAGTTTATCCCCCGCAGACTGACTCCCAGGGTAAACGTGTTGGTCTTCGGAGTTTGCCTGAAGTCGGTAACCTGGTAGGGCCCCTAGTCCAAACAGTGCTCTACGGCCAACACGCAAATTTACCTGAGGCTATACCTAAATATATTTCGGAGAGAACCAGATATCTCCGAGCTTGATTAGCCTTTCACTCCGACCCACAGGTCATCCGCCCAGTTTTCAACCTAGGTCGGTTCGGTCCTCCACGAGGTCTTACCCTCGCTTCAACCTGCCCATGGGTAGCTCGCTCGGTTTCGGGTCTACCGCCACTGACTGAGACGCCCTATTCGGACTCGCTTTCGCTGCGGCTCCGCTCATCGCTTAACCTTGCCAGTGACGAGTAACTCGCCGGCTCGTTATGCAAAAAGCACGCCGTCACACCGAAGTGCTCCGACCGCTTGTAGGCACGCGGTTTCAGATACTATTTCACTCCCCTTCCGGGGTACTTTTCACCTTTCCCTCACGGTACTAGTCCGCTATCGGTCATCAGGGAGTACTTAGCCTTGGAGGGTGGTCCCCCCAGATTCAGACCGCGTTTCACGGGAGCGGTCCTACTCAGGAACATCTCACGGAAGGCCATGTGCTTTCGCCTACGGGACTGTTACCCTCTTTGGTATCTGAGTTCCACTGTTCTTCGGCTAACACATGACTTTGTAACTTCCGCCCGATCGGACACGATCGGGAAGTGACGTCCTACGACCCCTGACAGGCAACGCGTGTCCGCTTGCACCTGCCAGGTTTAGGCTGATCCCCTTTCGCTCGCCACTACTCGGGGAGTCTCGGTTGATTTCCTTTCCTCGGGGTACTGAGATGTTTCAGTTCCCCCGCTTGCCCTCCCGGCCCTATGTATTCAGACCGGGATGACGCCGCATTGCCGGCGCCGGGTTGCCCCATTCGGGAATCCACGGGTCAAAGGCTGTTAAACGCCTCTCCGTGGCTTATCGCAGTCGTCCACGCCCTTCATCGACTCCTGATGCCAAGGCATCCACCGTGTGCCCTTACTATCTTGACGGTGATCTGAACTCAGAGGACCTAAGTCCTCGGAGCTCGGTGATTTACCCACGCTCGAGGCAAGCCTCGAGCGTTTTGTTTGGCCAACTGTGCAGTTTTCAAGGTCCGACAAGAGGACGCACCGCAGGCACGGATGGCTCTTCCGCCCGGACCCGCAAAAGGGCTCCGACGCAGAGAAGCCGGCCCGCGGCCGGTCTCTCAAAACTCAACAGCATGTGTGCGCTTGCGCGCGTTTCATCCAAGCTCGGTCGACATGCTAGAAGCGCTCGCCGGTCAAAGAGACCGACGGGCGATGTCCCTTTATGAGGGACTCCCTAGAAAGGAGGTGATCCAGCCGCACCTTCCGGTACGGCTACCTTGTTACGACTTCACCCCAATCACGAGCCCCACCTTCGACGGCTCCCTCCCGTAAGGGTTGGGTCACCGGCTTCGGGTGTTGCCCGCTTTCGTGGTGTGACGGGCGGTGTGTACAAGGCCCGGGAACGTATTCACCGTGGCGTTGCTGATCCACGATTACTAGCAACTCCGCCTTCATGGAGGCGAGTTTCAGCCTCCAATCCGAACCGAGACCGGCTTTATGGGATTCGCTCCACCTCGCGGTATCGCAGCCCTTTGTACCGGCCAATGTAGCACGTGTGTAGCCCTGGACATAAGGGGCATGATGACTTGACGTCATCCCCACCTTCCTCCGGTTTGTCACCGGCAGTCTCGCATGAGTCCCCAACTAAATGCTGGCAACATGCGACAGGGGTTGCGCTCGTTGCGGGACTTAACCCAACATCTCACGACACGAGCTGACGACAGCCATGCACCACCTGTGATCCTGCCCCGAAGGGAGGGTGTGTTTCCACACCTGTCAGGAACATGTCAAGCCCAGGTAAGGTTCTTCGCGTTGCGTCGAATTAAACCACATGCTCCGCTGCTTGTGCGGGCCCCCGTCAATTCCTTTGAGTTTTAGCCTTGCGGCCGTACTCCCCAGGCGGGGCACTTAATGCGTTAGCTTCGGCACGGAAGGAGTCGACACCTCCCACACCTAGTGCCCATCGTTTACAGCGTGGACTACCAGGGTATCTAATCCTGTTTGCTCCCCACGCTTTCGCGTCTCAGCGTCAGTACCGTCCCAGCGAGCTGCCTTCGCCATCGGTGTTCCTCCTGATATCTGCGCATTTCACCGCTACACCAGGAATTCCACTCGCCTCTTCCGGACTCTAGCTTGACAGTATCGGCCGGCATTCAAGGGTTGAGCCCCTGACTTTCACAGCCGACTTACCAAGCCGCCTACACGCTCTTTACGCCCAATGATTCCGGACAACGCTTGCCCCCTACGTATTACCGCGGCTGCTGGCACGTAGTTAGCCGGGGCTTCTTGTGAAGGTACCGTCAGTCGGAACGGCTGTTCACCGCCCGACCTTCGTCCCAACTGAAAGAGGTTTACAACCCGAAGGCCGTCTTCCCTCACGCGGCGTTGCTGCGTCACGCTTTCGCGCATTGCGCAAGATTCCCCACTGCTGCCTCCCGTAGGAGTCTGGGCCGTGTCTCAGTCCCAGTGTGGCTGATCGTCCTCTCAGACCAGCTACCCATCGTTGCCTTGGTGGGCCGTTACCCCACCAACAAGCTAATGGGCCGCGGGCCCATCCCGATGCGGAGGCCGAAGCTTCCTTTACTCGTCTCACTGATGTGAGGGAGCACATCCGGTATTAGCCCGAGTTTCCTCGGGTTGTCCCAGTCATCGGGGCAGGTTACCCACGTGTTACTCACCCGTTCGCGGCTCTGCCCCAGGCCGAAGCCTGGTTCGTCGCTCCACTTGCATGTGTTAAGCACGCCGCCAGCGTTCGTCCTGAGCCAGGATCAAACTCTCCGTGAAAGTGACTTGCGTTCAGCCGGCCCGAGGGCCGGTTTCACTGTCAAATCAGGAAAGCTGTCGTATCCGTACTGCTCGGTGTCCGCGTACACGTTGCGGCGCACCTCGGATCGACGGGTTCTACTACCTACTCAGTAAGCCCCACGCCGATCGGCAAGCCGATCGCGCGGGGTCGAACCTGGACGCGACCATGACCCTCGCGGGTCGCGGTCGCACATGCTGTTGAGTTTTCAAAGACCGCCGCGTCCTCGGGCGGGGACTCCGCCCTTCCTACGCTCCCTTCACATGAGAAAGGCCTCCGTAGAGGCCCAGCGCTGCTCTCCGTCTTTTCGGCGGAAGGCTAGGCGCCTGGCGTCTCCGTGGTCTCGATCATCCGAAGGGATCGGGAGTATAGCGCCGTTGCGGCGGAATGTCAGCAAGCGGAGGCGCGCAGGCGGATCGGGTCCCGTAGGCCGGCCCAACCCTCGCTGGGCCCGATCCGGCGAGCACCGCAGCTACGGCTCACCCGTCTCAGCCGATCTGCACGCGCACGAAGCGGCGCTTGCCGACCTGCAGCACGGCGCCGTCGAGGCGGTCGGCCGTCACGTCGAGATCCTGGGCGCCGAGCGGCTCCCCGTCGACCTTGACGCCCCCCTGCGCCAGCAGCCGCCGCCCCTCGGAGGCCGAGATTCCGAAGGCGTCGCGGAGCAGGCTCGGCAGGTGCACGCTGCCGCCGTTGGTCGCCGCCACGTGATCGGGGATCTCGTCCGGCGGCTCACGCTCGACGTGGAGACGGTCAAAGCGGTCCTCCGCCGCCTGGGCCGCCGCGTCGTCGTGCAGGCGGGCCGTCAGCGCCCGGGCCATCGCACGCTTCGACTCGACGGGCGCGAGCGCCGGATCGGGCGCGCCGTCGAGCAGCAGGTCGTAGTAGACCGGCATCGCGGCGTCGGGCACGCTCATCAGCTTGCCGAAGACCTCGTCCGGCGGCTCAGTGACGCCGACGTAGTTGCCGAGCGACTTCGACATCCGCTGAACGCCGTCGGTGCCGGGCAGGATCGGCAGCGTGAGCACCGACTGCGGCGCCATCCCGTAGGCCTGCTGGATCTGGCGCCCGAGCAGCAGGTTGAACTTCTGGTCCGTTCCGCCGAGCTCGACGTCGGACTCGACGGCGACCGAGTCGTAGCCCTGGAGCAGCGGGTAGAGCAGCTCGAGCACGGAGATCGGCTCGTTGGCGGCGTAGCGCTTGGCGAAGTCGTCGCGCTCGAGCAGCTGGGCGACGGTCGAGGTCCGCGCGAGGCGGAACAGCTCCTCCATCGCCATGTCGAGCCACTCGCCGTTGCGGCGGACCTCGGTCCGGTCGGCGTCGAGAACCTTGAACGCCTGGTGCTGGAAGGTCTCGGCGTTGGCGTCGATCTCGCCTCCCGACAGCTCCGGCCGGATCGCCGAGCGGCCCGAGGGATCCCCCACGCGCGCGGTGTAGTCGCCGACGATCAGCACGACCGTGTGACCGAGGTCCTGGAACTCGCGCAGCTTGCGCAGCACGACCGTGTGACCGAGGTGGATGTCGGGCGCGGTCGGGTCGATCCCGAGCTTCACGCGCAGCGGACGGCCCTCGCCGAGCTGGCGCTCGAGCGCCCCCTCGGGCAGTGCCTCGACGGCGTTGCGGGTGAGGAAGCGGGCGTCCTCGCCTGCGGAATCCGTCATGGACCCAATGCTAGACTGGCGCCCGCCGCACAGGCCGTCCGGGCTCCGCAGTCGTCGCTCGGGACGCTTCCAGCGTGTCGCACGCACGGGCGCCGCCAGCGCGCCCGCACGCCGCATAGGCCCGCTCGGGCCGATCTCCATGCACGAGCCGCCGACCACAGTCACGACTCCGCCCTCTCCCCCAGCGGCTCCGGCCGGCGGTCCCCCGCCTCGCAAGCCGAAGGTCAAGAAGCTGCGCCTGGCGCTGATCCTGACCGGCCTGACCGCGCTGGCGCTGGTCTCGACGGTCTTCGGGATGATGATGGCGGTCGCGAGCGATCTGCCGCAGCTCGAGAACCAGGCGGAGTACGAGCGGGCGCAGAACTCCGAGGTCTTCTCCGACGGCAAGGTCCCGCAGCGGCTCGCCCGCCTGACCGGCAACGAGAACCGCATCCTGCTCGAGGAGGAGGACATCTCGCCGAACATCGAGAACGCGGTGATCGCGATCGAGGATCGCCGCTTCTACGAGCACGAGGGCGTCGACTACCGCGGCATCGGGCGGGCGCTGTTCCAGGACGTCCTGCAGCGGCGCGCCGCGCAGGGCGGCTCGACGATCACCCAGCAGTTCGTCAAGAACGCGCTCGCCGCGCAGGCCGACCGCTCGGTGTTCCAGAAGCTGCGCGAGGCGGCGCTCGCCTACCACCTGGAGCGCGAGTGGAGCAAGCAGAAGGTGCTCACCCAGTACCTCAACAGCGTCTACTTCGGCAACGGGGCCTACGGCGTCGAGGCGGCGGTCCGGACCTACTTCGGCTCGGACTCCGAGCCGATCGTCGATCCGGCGACCGGGATGCCGGTCGAGGACGACGGGCTCGACGCCGGGACGCCCGAGGCGGCCAACGTCAGCCCCGCCGAGGCGGCGCTGCTCGCCGGCATGATCGCCTCGCCGAGCATGTACGACCCGGTCCAAAACCGGGCCCGGGCGCGCGAGCGGCGCGACCTCGTCCTCCAGCGGATGCTCGAGCAGGAGATGATCACGCGGGCGGACTACGACGCGGGGATCCGCGAGGACCTCCCCGACGAGAACGACATCCAGCCGCCGCAGCCGCACTCGAGTCAGCCCTACTTCACCACCTGGCTGACACAGCAGCTGGTCGACCGCTACGGCCCGGGCGCCGTGTTCGCCGGCGGCCTGAAGGTGACCACGACGCTCGATCCGGAGCTGCAGGCGGCTGCCGAGCAGGCGATCCAGGGCCGGCTCGGGGCGATCGGGCCGACGGCTTCGCTCGTGGCGATCGAGAACAAGACCGGCGAGGTCAAGGCGATGGTCGGCGGGCCCGACTTCGACGAGCGCCCGTTCAACCTCGCGACGAACGGCCGCCGTCAGCCGGGATCGTCGTTCAAGCCCTTCATCCTCGCGCGCGCGCTGGCCGACGGGATGAGCCCCGAGGCGACCTTCGCCTCCCAGCCGAAGGAGTTCCCGGTCCCGGGCTCGCGGACGGAGAAGTTCGTCGTCGCCAACTACGAGGACTCCTACTCGGGCGTCGCGTCGCTGCGCGGAGCCACGACGAGCTCCGACAACTCCGTCTACGCCGAGGTCGGCCTCCAGGTCGGCACGAAGCGGGTCGCCCGGCTGGCCCACCGGATGGGGATCAGGAGCCCGATCTCGACCAACCCGGCGATGACGCTCGGCGGCCTCACCGAGGGCCTGACGCCGCTCGAGCTGGCCTACGCCTACTCGACGATCGCCAACAAGGGCGTGCGCGTCTCCGGCTCGCTCGCGTCGTCGGAGGCCGGACCGGTCGCGATCGAGCACGTCGAGGGCGCCGGGCGCGACACGACCAACAAGCGGCGCGAGGAGCGCGTCTTCTCGGACTCCGTCGGCGAGACGACGCAGGAGCTGCTCGCCGGAGTGGTCGCCTCGGGCACCGGCAAGGCGGCGCAGATCGGCGAGTTCGCCGCCGGCAAGACGGGGACGACCGAGAACTACGGCGACGCCTGGTTCGTCGGCTTCAACAGCGAGCTGACCGTCGCGGTGTGGGTCGGCTATCCCGACGAGCTGAGGGCGATGGAGACCGAGTACCGCGGCGGACCGGTCGCGGGCGGCACCTATCCCGCCGAGATCTGGCACGACCTGATGACCGCCTGGATCGGCATTCGCGACCAGCGCCGCGCCGAGCTCGGCGTCGACCAGGACGACGCGACCTCGCAGCCCTACGTCCCAGCCGATCCGGGCGCGACGACGACCGCGCCCGACGCTCCGGCGCCCGAGGAGGGCGAGCCGGGCGAGGACGGCGCTGCGCCCGACCCCGGCGGTCAGGCACCCGAGCCGCAGCCGCCCGCCGAGCAGGACCCGGCGCCGACGCCAGCCCCCGCGCCGGCGCCGGCCCCCGCGCCCACCCCACCGGGCGGAGGCACCCAGGGCGGCGGCGGCGCGGCGCCCGGCTAGGCGAGCGCCGCCGGGCGCGGCCGCGACACGCAACGACTGTCGAGATCGCAGAAGCGCCACGGCAGCTCGACCGCCTTGGTGATCCCGATCCGCGTGCCGGCGACGGTCCGCGGCGGCTCGCCTGGCGCCCGCGGCCGGATCTCGATCGGCCCGTCGAGCGGCGTGCCGTTGAGGTCGAGCCCGATGCCGAGCGCCTGGGTCAGCTTGCCGGGGCCCGAGCAGAGCTCCTCGACGCGCTCGAGCCCGCGCCGCTCGCGCATCAGGTCGATTCCGTCGAGCGGCTCGAGCGCGCGGATCAGCACGGCCGCGCCGGCGCCGTCGTCCTCGCTGACCGCGTTGAGCAGCGCGTGGATGCCGTAGGAGCGGTAGACGTAGGCGATCCCGGGCGGGCCGAACAGAACGCGCGTGCGCGGGGTCAGCCCGGCGTAGGCGTGACAGGCGGGCTCGGACTCGTGGTAGGCCTCGGTCTCGACGATCCGGCCCGCCGTGTCGCCGTGGTGGACGGTGCAGCCGACGAGGTCCCGCGCCACCTCGACCACCGGCCGGTCGTAGAAGCTCGGCGGAAGCCGCGTCCGGCTCAGCTCGTCTCCGAGAGGATGTGCCGCGCCTGGGCGAGCTGCTCGCGGACGCGCGGCAGCGAGGTGCCGCCGTCGGAGACCTTCGACTCGATCCAGGCGCCATCCTCGAGCAGGGCGTAGTACTCGCCGTCGAGCTCCGGCGCGAGCTCCGCCAGCTCGTCCCGCGTCAGCTCCGAGAGGGTCTTGCCGCGGTCGACGGCCGCGCGCACGACGCCGCCGACGATCGCGTGGGCCTTGCGAAACGGAACGCCGCGCTTGACGAGCAGGTCGGCGACGTCGGTCGCGGCCAGCGCCTCGTCGGTGGCCGCGGCGGCCAGGCGGTCGCGGTCGAAGGAGATCGTCGCGAGCATCTCGCGCGCGACTCGCAGGCACAGCTCGACCGTGTCGATCGCGTCGAAGAGCTGCTCCTTGTCCTCCTGGAGGTCCTTGTTGTAGGTCAGCGGCAGGCCGTGGAGCACTCCGTGGAGGGTCGTCAGCCGCCCGGCGACGCGTGGCGCCTTGGCGCGCAGCAGCTCGGCGGCGTCGGGATTCTTCTTCTGCGGCATCAGGCTCGAGCCGGAGGCGAAGCGGTCGGCGACCTCGCAGAAGCCGAACTCCTCGCTCGACCAGATGACGATCTCGGCCCCCAGCTGCGAGAGGTGGGTCGCGCACGTAGCGGCCGCCGAGAGGTAGTCGAGCACGAAGTCGCGGTTCGACACGGCGTCGAGCGAGTTCTCGGCGATCCCGCCGAAGCCGAGCTCCTGCGCGACGAACATCCGGCCGGTGTCGAAGTTCGTGCCCGCGAGCGCGCCGGCGCCGAGCGGCAGGTCGTCGGTCGCGGTCATGCAGAAGTTGAACCGCTGCAGGTCGCGGCGGAACTTCCAGAAGTAGGCCAGCAGGTGGTGCGACAGGTAGATCGGCTGGGCCCGCTGGAGGTGGGTGTAGCCGGGCATCGGCCAGTCGAGGTGGCGCTCGGCGAGCTCCACGAGCGTGGCCAGCAGATCGTTCAGCAACGCCTTGGCGTCGAGGCTGTGCGCGCGCACGAGCATCGCGACGTCGGTGGCGACCTGGTCGTTGCGCGAGCGGGCGGTGTGCAGTCGCGCGCCGGCGTCGCCGACCAGTTCGGTCAACCGCCGCTCGATCGCCATGTGGACGTCCTCGTCGTCGGCGTGCACCTGGAAGCGATCCGACTCGATCTCCTCGCGCACCTGCTCGAGGCCGCGCTCGATCGCCGCCGCGTCCTCGTCGCCGATGATCCCCGAGCTCGCGAGCATCTTCGCGTGCGCGATCGACTGCGCGATGTCGTAGGGCCAGAGCCGGAAGTCGAACGAGATCGACGAGTTCAGCGCCTGGAAGAGAGGGTCCTGGGGCTCGGAGAAGCGCGACACGGGCGCCGCCAGTCTATTGACGCGCCCCGTCGGGGCGGACGGGTGGCTATTCGAGGCGACGAAGGCTGTCAACCGGACCGTTGCGTCCTGAACGCGGGGCGACCGCCCGTCGCACATACGATCCCGCCCGTGCGAGCACTGGTCACGGGCGCCAACGGCAAGATCGGCAACGCGGTCGTCAGAGCCCTGACGACGCGCGGCGATGCGGTTCGAGCGCTGGTGCGCGACCCGGCGCGCGCGGCGGCCGTGCTGCCCGAAGGCGTGGAGCTGGCGCGCGGCGACGTCACGGACGCCGAGTCCGTGCTCGCCGCCGCCGAGGGCTGCGAGCTGGTCTTCAACGCGATGGGGCTGCCCGAGCAGTGGCTGGCCGACGAGGGCGAGTTCGAGCGCATCAACGCCGTCGGCAGCGAGACGGTCGTGCGCGCCGCCGCCCGGGCCGGAGCCAGGCGCGTGGTCCACACGAGCACGATCGACGTCTTCCACGCCGCGAACGGCGCTCGCTTCGACGAGTCGAAGCTGGCCGACTACCCGAAAGGCACCGCCTACGAGCGCTCCAAGCAGCACGCCGAGCGTCTTGTGCTCGCCGCCGCCCAGCGCGAGGGCATCGAGCTCGTGATCGCCAATCCGGCGGCCGTCTACGGCCCGGGACCGGAGGGCAGCGCCTCGATCGAGCGCGACCTGCTCGAGCCGGTCGTCAACGGGCGCCGCGCCGCGCCGCCGGCGCTGCCGCCGGGCGGCTTCGGGGTGCTCTTCAACGAGGGCGCCGGCAGCGGCCATCTGCTCGTCGCCGAGCGCGGCAGGCCCGGCGAGCGCTACATCCTCTGCGACGGCCACGCGACCGTCCGCGAGCTCGCCGAGGCGGCCGTCCGGATCGCCGGCCGCGGGCGCGTCCCGCCGACGCTGCCCGCTACGGCAGCCAAGGCGATGGCGGCCGCCGGCGCTCCGATCGCCGCGCTGACCGGCAAGCCGCCGCTGATGCCCAAGGGCCAGCTGCACTTCTTCCTCTGGAACGCAGCGCCGGACTCCTCGAAGGCGCAGCGAGAGCTCGGCTGGAAGCCGACGCCGCTCGACGAGGGACTGCGCCGAACGCTCGCGTCGATGGACCTGCTCTAGACCGCGCCGGTCGCCGCGCCGGCGAGGACCTCGCGCAGGGACTCGGTCACCCGCTCGACCTGGCCGTCGGTCAGCTCAGGGAAGAACGGCAGAGCGAGCGAGCGGCGCGAGACGTCCTCGCAGACCGGGAACTCGCCCTCGCGATGGCCGAAGCGCTCGCGGTAGAAGCTCATCAGGTGGATCGCCGGCAGGTAGGGCTTGCTGTCGATGCCGCGCGCGCGCAGGGCGCGGATCGTGTCGTCGCGATCCACCCCGGCGGGGAGCTGGACGACGTAGACGAACCAGCTGCGGCGGTCGCCGCCGGCGTCCGGGCACGGCAAGTCGAGCCCCTCGACGCCCGCCAGCCCCTCCGAGTAGAGCGCGGCGACGCGAGAACGAGCCGCCAGCATCGCGTCGAGCCGCTCGAGCTGGGCGATCCCGAGCGCGCAGGCGACGTCGGAGAGCCGGTAGTTGAAGCCGAGCCGGTCGTGGTCGAGCCAGTCCATGTCGGGGGCCCGACCCTGGTTGCGCTCACTGTCGATCCGCTGCTTGGTCGCGGCGTCCGGGCTGACCACGGCCCCGCCCTCACCCGTCGTGAGCTGCTTGTTCGGATAGAAGGCGAAGACCGCGGGATTGCCGCGCGCGCCGACGGTCGCGCCGTCGCCGTGCACGGCGCCGAGCGCCTCGCAGGCGTCCTCGACGATCCAGAGCCGGCGCTTGGTGGCGAGCGCCTCCAACGCGGGCAGCGGCGCCGGATAGCCGAAGATGTGCACCGGCAGCAGCCCCGTCGTGCGCTCGGTGACGGCCGCCTCGAGCGCGTCGGGATCGACGTTGAGCGTGCGGCGGTCGATGTCGCAGAAGACGGGCCGGGCGTCCTCGTAGAGCACCGAGTTGGCCGACGCCACGAAGCTGAACGGCGTCGTGACGACCTCGTCGCCGGCCGCGACGCCGGCCGCGCGCAGCGCCAGGTGCAGGCCCGCCGTGCCGCTCGACACCGCCGAGACCCGCTCGACGCCTAGCCGCGCGCCGAGCGAGCGCTCGAACTCGGGCAGCAGCGGCCCGAGCGAGAGCCGCCGCGAGCGCAGCGCCTCGAGCACGAGCTGCTCCTCGCGCGCGCCGATCTGGGGCCGCGCGAGCGGGATCGGCTGCGACGCGTCCGCGCTCAACGCGGGGCGACCTCGCCGCTCTCGCGATAACGCACGTGCTGCACGCGCCCGGGCAGCATCCCGGCCTCGAGCGAGTCGACCAGCGCCTCCCAGCTCGCCTCGATGATGTTCTCCGAGACCCCGATCGTGCCCCAGGTCTCGCTGCCGTCCCCGGCGTCGAGCAGGACGCGCGTGACGGCGCCCGTGCCCTTGTCCTCGTCGAGGATCCGGACCTTGAAGTTGACGAGCTCGATATCGCGCAGGTGCGGGTAGGTCGCGCAGATCGCGTCGCGCAGCGCCACGTCGAGCGCGTTGACCGGCCCGTTGCCCTCGGCTGTGCGGACGTAGCGCTGGCCGTCGACCCAGATCTTGATCGTCGCCTCGGTCTCGACCTTGCCGTCCTCGCGCTTCTCGACGATCACCCGCCACGACTCGAGCCGGAACAGCGGCGCGTAGTCGCCCGACTCCTTGCGGATCAGCAGATCGAAGGAGCCGTCGGCGGCCTCGAGGTGGTAGCCGCGGTGCTCGAGCTCCTTGACGCGCTCGGCCACGCGCGCCGCGCCCTCCGGCGTCAGGTCGACCCCGGTCTCCCCCGCCCGCGCCTCGACCGTCCCCCTGCCGCTCAGCTCGGAGATCAGCAGCCGGCGATCGGCGCCGACGTCCTTCGGCTCGACGTGCTCGAAGGTGCGCGCGTCGCGGTTGACCCCGGCGACGTGCATGCCGCCCTTGTGGGCGAACGCGTTCGCGCCGACGTAGGGCTGGTTGGGGTTCGGCGCGACGTTGCAGAGCTCGTCGATCAGGTGGGCCGTCTCGGTCAGTCGCGCGAGCAGGCGGGGCTCGACGCAGTCGAAGCCGAGCTTGAGCTGAAGGTCCGCGAGGATCGTGATCAGGTTCGCGTTGCCGCAGCGCTCGCCATAGCCGTTGACCGTGCCCTGCACGAGCCGCGCGCCGCGCTGGACGGCGACCAGCGAGTTGGCGACGCCGCAGCCGGCGTCGTCGTGCGCGTGGATCCCGACCCCGACCGCGTCGCCGAGCTCGGCGACCGCCGCGGCGGTGGCGTCGGCGACCGCCGTCGGCAGCGTCGCGCCGTTGGTGTCGCAGAGGGTGACGTTCTCGGCGCCGGCGCCGGCGGCGGCGCGCAGGCAGCGCAGCGCGTAGGCCGGGTCGTCGGCGTGGCCGTCGAAGAAGTGCTCGGCGTCGTAGATCACGCGCTTGCCCTCGCCGCGCAGGAACGCGACCGAGTCGGCGATCATCCGCAGGTTCTCCTCGGGGTCGACGCGCGTGACCTTCTCGAGGTGCAGCGACCACGTCTTCCCGACCAGCGTGCAGACCGGGGCGAAGCAGTCGGCGAGCAGTCGCAGCGCGGGATCGTCGGCGGCCGCGACGTCCTTGCGGCGCGTCATCCCGAACGCGGCGACGTCGGCGTGCGCGAACGTCTCGCGCGAGAGCAGGTCGAACAGCGCCTCCTCCTTCGGGTTCGAGCTCGGGAAGCCGGCCTCGATCAGCTGGACGCCGAGGTCGTCGAGCGCGTGCGCGACGCGGACCTTCTCGTCCGCGGACAGCGACATCCCCTCCCCCTGCATGCCGTCGCGGAGGGTGGTGTCGTAGAGGAGTACCTGCTCTGCCATCGGGGTGAACGCCTTTCGAGTCTCGGACTTCGAGGAGAACGGACGTGCGCCTGCCGCGCGCAGACGTGCGTCGTCGCGCCGGTCAGCGCGCCGACGCGTCCGTAATTCGCTCGAAGCGGGCGTTCACGCCTCTGATGGTACAGGCACCGGATCGAGCCATTTGCGATAGCGCCCGACGCGCCCGCAGAGGGCGTTGTCGTAGATCTCCTGGATCTTGCGCGTGATCTCACCGGGCGGACCGAGCGCGATGTCGTCGACCTCGCGCACTGGCGTCAGCTCGGCGGCGGTCCCGACCAGGAAGACCTCGTCGGCGAGCACCAGCTCCGCGCGAGCGACGTCGCGCTCCTGCACCGTGTAGTCGAGGTCGCGCGCGATCTCGATGACCGACTTGCGGCTGATCCCGTCGAGGATGCTCGCCGTCTGGCCCGGGGTCGCCAGCACGCCGTCCTTGACGATGAAGACGTTCTCGCCCGATCCCTCGCAGACGTGGCCCTTGTCGTCGAGCAGAATCGCCTCCTGGTAGCCCGCGCGCTTGGACTCGATCTTCGCCAGCACCGAGTTGAGGTACTGCCCGCCGGCCTTGGCGTGCGGGATCAGCGACTGCGGCGAGATCCGCCGCCACGAGGAGACCTTCGCCCGCACGCCGTCGCGCTTGGCGTCCTCGCCGAGGTAGGCGCCCCACTCCCAGACGGCGATCGCCGTATGGATCGGGTTGTCCTCGGGGTCGAGGCCCATCGGGCCGTAGCCGCGAAAGACGATCGGGCGGATGTAGCAGCTACGCAGCCCGTTGCGGGCGATCAGCTCGTGCGTCGCGGCGCGCATCTGCTCCTTCGAGAAGGGCAGATCCATGTAGTAGAGCTTGGCCGAGGCCTCGAGCCGGTCGAGGTGGTCCTGGTGGCGGAAGACGGCGGGGCCGGCGGCGGTCTCGTAGGCGCGCACGCCCTCGAAGACGCTGGTGCCGTAGTGGAAGGCGTGCGACAGGACGTGGACCTTGGCGTCCTCCCACGGGAGGAGCTCGCCGTCCATCCAGATGAGGTCCGCTGTCTGCATGCTCTCCGCTCTCTGTCAGATGTTCGCCAGAACCGCCCGCGTCGCCGCTTCGGTGGTCGCCTGGCCGCCGAGGTCGGCGGTCCGCAGGCCACCGTCGAGCGCGCGGTCGATCGCCGATTCTACGGCAGCGGCGGCGTCCTCCGAGCGGAGTCCGTAGCGCAGCATCAGGGCGACGGACCCGAACATCGCCAGCGGATTGGCCTTGCCGGTACCGGCGATGTCGGGAGCGGAGCCGTGCACCGGCTCGAACAGTCCCGGCCCCTCGCCGCCGACCGAGGCGCTCGGCAGCATCCCCAGCGAGCCGGTGAGCATCGCCGCCTCGTCGCTGAGGATGTCGCCGAAGAGGTTCTCGGTGAGGATCGCGTCGAAGTCGGCAGGCCGCGAGACGAGCTGCATCGCCGCGTTGTCGACGAGCAGGTGCTCGAGCTCGACCGTGGGGAACTCCTCGGCGTGGACACGCGTGACGACCTCGCGCCAGAGGCGCGACGTCTCGAGCACGTTGGCCTTGTCGACGCTGGTGACCTTGGCGCGCCCACTCGCGAAGGCGACGCGCGCGATCCGCTCGATCTCGCCGACGCTGTAGGCGCAGTCGTCGTGAGCGGTGTCGCCGTCGCGGCCGGACTCGCCGAAGTAGATGCCGCCGGTCAGCTCCCTGACCACGAGCAGGTCGGTGCCCTCGATCCGCTCGCGCTTGAGCGGGCTCGCGTCGAGCAGGGCCGGGCTCGGTCGCACTGGACGGAGGTTGGCGAACAGGCCGAGGCCCTTGCGCAGTCCGAGCAGCCCCTGCTCGGGGCGCGGGGCCGTCGGGTCGGCGGCGACGGCGGCGTCCCACCTCGGGCCTCCGACCGCCGCCAGCAGCACCGCGTCGGCCGAGCGGCAGGCGGCGAGCACCTCGTCGGTCAGCGCCGTCCCGTGGAGGTCGATCGACGCGCCGCCGATCGGGCGCTCGTCAATCTCGAAGTCGCCGAGACGGCCGAGCAGCTGCACGGCCGCGGCCGCGATCTCGGGACCGATCCCGTCGCCGGGGAGGATGACGATGCGCTCCGCCACGGGCGCAACCTACCGGCCCGCCAGCGCGGGCGACCGTCCGGCCTCAGAGCACCACGGGCGCGCTGGGCCGCTTCAGGAGTCAGCGACGATCGCTCCACCAGCGCCGAGTTGGCTGGCTGGCCAGTCTCGAATAGGATCGCCGGTCAATGGAGAGGGAGCACCGCGCCGCGCTGGTCACCGGGGCCGCCGGCGGAATCGGAAGCGCCGTCGCCAAGGCCCTGCGCGACGCGGGCTTCGAGGTAGCGGGCCACGACCTCCGGCATTCGCCCGGAGTCGATCGCGCGCTCGAGGGAGACCTGCTCGACGGCGACCCGCGCGACGTCGTTCGAGCGGCCGAGGAGGCGATCGGGGGACTCGACGTGCTCGTCCACTGCGCGGGCGGCGGACCGGGCTCGGACGTCCTCGAGATGACCGACGCCGAGTGGCGCGAGGTCGTCGACCTCAACATGAACGTCGCCTTCCCGCTCTGCCAGCAGGCGGCGCGCGGGATGGTCGAGCGCGGCGGCGGCGCCATCGTCCTCATCGGATCGGTCTGCGGAGATCTCGCCTGGCGCAGGTACGCGCACTACTGCGCGGCCAAGGCCGGCCTCGAGATGCTCGGGCGATCGCTCGCCGCCGAGCTCGCCGACCGCGGCGTGCGCTGCACGACGATCCTGCCCGGGGCGATCGACACCGCGCTCCACGACGAGGTGACGACCGACGCGGACGAGGCCGCGCGGCTGCTGGCGCGCACTCCGGCCGGCCGGCTCGGGCGCCCCGAGGAGGTCGCCCAGCTGGCCGTCTGGCTGGCCACCGCTCCCGGGTTCGTGAACGGCGCCTCCTTCACGATCGACGGCGGCTACTCGGTCGAGGGGACGCCATGACCCGGATCGTCGCCATCGACGTCACGCCCGTCTCGATCCCCTTCGCCCATCCCGAGCGCTGGGCGCTCGGCGAGCACCCGGGCATGACGAGCCTGATCGTCGAGCTGCGAACGGACGACGACCTCGTGGGCCTCGGCGAGATCCTGCCGGTGGGTCCCGGCCCCAAGGCCCTGGCGGCCACCGTCGAGGAGCTGTCGCCGCTGCTGATCGGAAGCGACGCCCGCGACGTCAACCGCAACGTGAGCCGGATCCTCTACGAGGCCGGCTGGTACATGTTCGAGCGCTCGGGCAATCTGGTCATCGCCGGGCTCGAGATGGCGATGTGGGACGTGCTCGGGAAGAGCCTCGGGCAGCCGCTTCACCGCCTCTTCGGCGGCGCCCTGCGCGAGCGGCTCCCGTACGTCTACTACCTCCAGGCGGGGCGGCGCTCGCTCGCGGAGATGGCCGACGAGGCCGCCGACGCAGTCGGCGACGGCTACTCGACCCTCTTCTTCAAGGGCGGCTGGGACGAGGAGCGCGACGTCGAGCTGGTGGCGGCGCTGCGCGAGCGCCTCGGTCCGACGCCGCGGCTGCGACTCGACCCGAACGAGGCGTGGACGATCGGCACGGCGGTCCGGATGATGAAGCGGCTGGAGCCCTACGACCTCGAGTTCGTCGAGCAGCCGGTGCGGATCGACGACGTCGAGGCGCTCGTGCGACTGCGCCAGGCGACCGGCGTGGCGATCGGCGCGAACCAGTCGGGCTGGACGTCGAGGCAGATCTTCGAGATCGCCAAGCGTGCGGCCGCCGACGTGATCGTCACCGACCCGCATCAGGAGGGCGGCCTGTCGGCGCTGCGCAGGTCGATCGCGATCTGCGAGGTCGCCGGTCTGCCGGTCGCCCACCACGCCTTCAGCGGCCTGACGATCGCGATGACCGCGGCGATGCACGTCTACGCGGTCAGCCCGAACTGCGGCATCGTCGCCGGGCAGGCATACGCGCCGGGGTTCCTGCAGGGCGACGTGACGACCGAGACGTTCTCCGCCCAGGGCGGTAGCGCGGCCCTCCCGACCGGTCCGGGCATCGGCGTCGAGCTCGATCGCGACCGCCTCGCCGCCGCGCACGCCGCCTACCTCGAGGGCGGCGCGCACGGCTTCTTCGACGGGGGCGACGCCGGGTGGCTGCCACGGTGCTGAAGCTCTCGCTGACCTGCGCGGAGCTGGGGCTGTCGGTCGCCGGCCGGATCGACGTCGATGTCGGCGCGCGCGTGTGCGGCAACGGCGAGGCGCGCGAGCTGAGGCTGATCCACGCGAAGCGCGACGGCCAGGCGTGCTTCGCCTACGTCGACGAGCTGACGGGCCTCGACGGCTCCGGCGCGACGCGGGGACGCCCGGGCGATCTCTTCGCGTTCGGCGGCGATCCGACGCGCGAGGGAGGCGAGGGCATGGGCCAGCTCGTGGTCGTCTACGGCGACGACAACCTGTTCGTCGAGCCGCTCGATCGTGGCCTGTTCCCGCGCGAGTACCGGCGCGTCGGCTCGATCGACGACCTGGCGGCGCTCGTCCGGCTCGGCGAGCACGTCTGGCGCCGCGGAGCGCAGTCGGTCGAGCTCGCGGTCGTCGCGGCGTGAGGCGCGACGCCGTGCTCGAGATCCCGGCCTTCGGCACGAAGGTACGGATCCGCCTGCTGTGGGAGGAGGCGCCACGCACCTGCGCGGCGATCTGGGGTCAGCTGCCGATCGAGAAGCCGGCCTTCCACGGCCGCCGCTCCGGCCAGGAGCTGTTCGTGCTCGCCGACGCGTTCGACGAGCCCGGACCGGAGAACTCGGTAGAACGCGTCGACGCCGGCGACGTCATCTTCGTCCATCTGCCGCCGTCCTGGGAGGACCGGCACGCCGACTACACCGACACCGACGCGGGCCTCTTCGACATCGCCTTCGTCTACGGCCCGGACGCGCTGCTCCGGGGCCCCAGCGAAGTCGTGACGACCAATCTCTTCGGGCGCGTCGAGGAACCGGACCTGCCCGCCCTGGCCGGCGCTTGCAGCCGCATGTGGCTCGACGGCGGTCGCGACGTGCGCCTGATCCGCGCGGAGGGATGAGTAACAACGCGTCCGTGGAAAGCGACTTCGGCTCCGCCGGATGGCTAGAGTCCGCGCCACTGGCCCGTCCGAAGTCGAGCAAGGGAGAATTCGCCACATGCGCAAGCGTCCGGTGACGGCTCTGTTCCGTCTGTTGATGGTCTCGTTGTGCCTGCTCTCCGGCACGGCGCTCATGGCATGCGGCGACGACGGAGACGACGCGACCGGCGCTACCGGCGACGGCAAGCTCGGCGGCACCGTCGAGTTCTGGTGGTGGGGCGAGGAGGAGGCTCCGGGCTTCGAGAAGTGGGTCAAGGACACGACGGCCGCCTTCGAGCGGAGGAACCCCCGGGTGAAGATCAAGCTGGTCGAGCAGACGACCGGCAACATGGTCCAGGCCGCGCAGGCCGCGCAGGCCGCGCAGAAGGGTCCCGACATCCAGTTCTACTGGCCGGTCGGCTGGTTCCAGGAGGACATGTTCAACGGCAACCTCGCTCCACTCGACGACCTGCTCGGCGAGGAGGAGCTGAGCCACATCCCGACGGCCGCGCGCGACTACGCGACTTGGAAGGGCAGCGTCTACGGCACGCCGATGTACTCGATCGGCAACCCGTGGGTCTACCGCAAGGACCTGTTCGCCAAGGCGGGGCTCGACCCCGAGAAGCCGCCCACGACGTTCGACGAGCTGCTCGACGTCGCGCGCAACCTGAAGGCCGCCGACATCACCCCGATCGCCGCCGGCATGAAGGACCAGTTCTACGCGGACTGGCCGTGGATGTTCTTCCAGGCCTGCGGCGTGGAGAACGCGGACGAGTGGTTCGACGGCTTCCTCGGCAAGAAGAGCCTCGAGGACCCCGCCTTCAGGCAGACCTTCGAGAAGATCGAGGCCACCCAGAAGGCCGGGATGTACGCCGACAACCTCTTCGACCTCGCGCTCTACGAGGGCTTCGACCAGTTCCTGAACGGCAACGCGGCGATCGCGACCCCCGTGGCGCCGACCGTCGTCGACTGGGAGCGCAAGCTCGGCTCGGACAAGCTCGGCGCGTTCCTCACGCCGTGCCAGGACGAGAGCCCGCTGGCCGCCAAGTACCCGAACGCCTGGCACTACGCCGGCATCCCGTCCTTCTCCGACCAGAAGGAGGAGGCCGCCGCCTTCCTCGCGTTCATGCACACGCCCGAGCGGGGTGCCGCGCTCTACCGCGACGCCGGCGCCCAGATCGGCGACGACCGCGTGACGCCGAAGCCGGACGGTCCCGCGAGCCGGCAGATGCTCGACTGGGGCGAGAACGACAGCTACTTCGCGCTCTACTACACGTCGCCGCCGACGGTCGACGAGTGGATCTGGCCCGTGGTCGGCAAGCTGCTCGCGGGCGACATGACCGCCGAGGAGGCGGCCCGCACGGCACAGGAGACCAACGCGCGCTGGCTCGAGGGCAACAAGCGGATCGCCGACGACTTCGGTGAGTGGCAGGGCCAGATCACCGAGACCTCGAAGTAGGGAGCGAGTGACAGGCGTCGGCAGTCGCGGCAAGCGGGCCCTCACGGCCCTGCTGCTGCTCTCGCCGGCGCTGGCGCTGCTGGGGCTGGTCTTCGGCTATCCGCTGGTACGGCTCGTCGAGCTCTCGACGCAGGACGTCGTGACCTACGAGCGGACGTTCGGCGTCGGGCTCGACAACTACCGGCTGCTGTGGGACGACCCGGAGTTCCGGCGCTCGCTGGGCAACAGCGCGCGATTGCTGCTCGCGGTGCCGCTGCTGACCGCCCTCGCGATCCTCACCGCCGCGGCGCTGCGCGAGCGCTGGGGCGGCTGGCGGCTGCAGCGCGGGCTGATCGCGCTGCTCTACGTGCTGCCGATACCGGCGTTCGCGCTCGCCGTGCGCCAGGTCCTGCGCAGCGACGGCCTGGCCAACGGGGCGCTCGACGCGGTCGGCCTCACGTTCCTCTCGGAGCCGTGGCTGGCCAGCGCGAGCCTGGCGATCTGGACCGTCCTCGCCGTGATCGTCGTCAAGGAGCTCGGCCTCGGGATGCTGATCTTCTCGGCCCGGCTCGATCGGGTCGACGAGCAGCTCTACCAGGCGGCCCGCCTCGACGGCGCCCGCTGGTGGCGCCAGCTCTGGCACGTCACGCTGCCCCAGGTCCGCGACGTCATGGGCTTCTACGTCGTGCTCGCGACGGTCACGATGCTCAGCTGGGTCTTCGCCTACGTCTACGTGCTCACCGGCGGCGGGCCGGCGAACTCGACCTCGGTGCTCGAGATCTTCCTCTACCGGCGGATGTTCGGCTCGGGGTCCGGCGGCCAGGACGTGGGGATCGCGGCGGCGGTCGGGGTGACGATGCTCCTGGCGGTCGTCCTCGCCTTCGCGCTCGCGGCGATCGCGGCGCGTCTCGTGCGGACGGCGCAGAGCAGGAGGGCCGCCGGGTGAGCGGCAAGCTCGGCTCGGGCGCCGGCCGCCTCGCGCTCTGGGCATTGGCGGCGCTGACGCTCGTTCCGCTCTACTTCCTCGTCGCCACCTCGATCCGGCCGGGGGAGGACTACGCCGAGGATCCGGGCGGTCTCCCGGGCGGGGTGACGCTGACGAACTTCGACCGGCTGTTCGAGCTGGGCGACTTCGTCCGCTGGCTCGGCAACAGCCTGCTGCTGACCGGCGCCAGCACGGCGCTGGCGATCGCCTTCGCGATCCTCGCGGCGCACGCGCTCACCTACTTCGACCTGCCCGGCTCGGGGCTGCTGCTGAAGCTGATCGCCGCGCTGATGGTGATCCCGCCGATCCTGCTGATCGTCCCGCTGTTCGTCCAATTCGCTCGGCTCGACCTGATCGACAGCTACCTCGGCGTGATCTTCATCTACGCGGGGCTGGCGCTCCCCTTCGCCGTCTACATGCTGGCGCGGTTCTTCCGCGGGATCCCGCGCAGCGTGCTCGAGGCGGCGCGGATCGACGGCGCCGGCCCGCTGCGCGTCCTCGGCGAGGTGATCGTGCCGCTGTCCAAGCCGGCGATCGCCACCCTGGCGGTGGTCACCGCCTTCTTCGTCTGGAACGACCTGCTGATCGCGCTGATCTTCCTGCAGTCGGACGAGCACCGGCCACTGATGGCCGGGCTGACGACGCTCGCCGGCCGCGAGACGGAGAGCGTCCCGGTGGTCATCAGCGGAGTCCTGCTCTCGATCGTCCCGATCGTGCTGCTCTACCTCGCGACGCAGCGCTTCATGGTGCGCGGCCTCTACGCCGGCGGCTCGCGAGGAGGAGAGTGAGCCGATGACGAGCATCGAGCTGCGCGGGGTGTCGAAGCGCTACGGCGAGACGGTCGCGATCGCCGACGTCGACCTGGAGATCGCGGCGGGCGAGTTCCTCGTGCTCGTCGGGCCCTCCGGATGCGGCAAGTCGACGCTGCTGCGGATGATCGCCGGGCTCGAGCCGCTGACGTCCGGGACGGTCGAGATCGGCGGCCGCGACGTCACGAGCGTCGCCCCCGAGGACCGCGACGTGGCGATGGTCTTCCAGGACTATGCGCTCTACCCGCACATGACCGTCGAGCGCAACCTCGGCTTCGGGCTCAAGCTGCGCGGGGTCGACAAGGGCGCGCGCGGCGATCGCGTGGGAGCGGTCGCCCAGATGCTCGGCCTCGGCGACCTGCTCGGCCGGAGGCCGAGCGAGCTCTCGGGCGGGCAGCGCCAGCGGGTGGCGCTCGGGCGCGCGATGGTCCGCCAGCCGCAGGCCTTCCTGATGGACGAGCCGCTGTCGAACCTCGACGCCGGCCTGCGGACCTCGATGCGCGCCGAGCTCGCGCGGTTGCACGAGCGGCTCGGCGTGACGACGGTCTACGTGACGCACGACCAGGTGGAGGCGATGACGCTCGGCACGCGGGTGGCCGTGCTGCGCGACGGCGAGCTGCAGCAGTGCGGGACGCCGCTCGAGCTCTACGAGCGCCCGGCCAACCTGTTCGTCGCCAGCTTCATCGGCTCGCCGCGGATGAACCTGGCGCCGGGCCGGGTCGAGGGCGGCGCGGTGCGAGTCGGCGAGTGGAGCCTGCCGCTCGGCGCCGGTCGCGACGGTCTCCCCGACGAGGTCGTCGTGGGAGTCCGGCCGTCCGACTTCCACCTCGAGCGACCTGGCGATAGCGGCGCCGACCGCGCCACGATCTCGGTGACCCCCGCAGTCGTGGAGGAGCTGGGCTCCGAGCGGCAGGTCGTCTTCCCCGTCGACGCTCCCCTGCTCGAGACGGACGCGGTCTCGTCCGAGCAGGACGACGCGCGGCTGCTGGCCGACGACCGCCGCGCCTACTTCGTCGCGACGCTGCCGGCGCGCACGCCGGTGGCCGTCGACCAGCCGCTCGATCTGAGCGTCGACCTCGACTGGGTCTACCTGTTCGATCCCGCCGACGGGCGCGCGCTGAGCCTGCCGCCGGATCCGGGCTGATCCGGATCGGGCTAGGTTCAAGCCCCGGCCGTCAGAGCGCCGTGGTGACCGGGCCCTGACGCTCGCGCTCGCGCTCGTAGGCGGCGAGCGCGTCGTCCTGGAGCAGCGTGACGCCGATGTCGTCGAGCCCGTTGAGCAGGCGGCGCTTGGTCTCGCCGTCGATCTCGAACGAGTACTCCCGGCCGCCGGCGGTGACGGTCTGGGCCTCGAGGTCGATCCGCGCCTCGCCAGCCGCCATCACCGCACGCACCTCGTCGTCCGCGAGCACGACCGGCAGCAGCCCGATCTTCGTGCAGTTCGAGTAGAAGATGTCGGCGTAGCTCGGCGCGACGATCGCCTTGAAGCCGTAGTCCTCGAGGCCCCAGGGCGCGTGCTCGCGCGAGCTGCCGCAGCCGAAGTTGCGCCCGGTGACGAGGATCGGGTTGCGCGGCAGGTCCCAGCCCGGCTCCTTGGCCCAGTCGAAGAAGAGGTACTGGCCGAAGCCGCTGCGCTCGACGCGCTTGAGGAACTGCTTGGGCATGATCTGGTCGGTGTCGACGTCGACGCGGTCGAGCACCGAGACCGGGCCCTCGATGACGTTGATCGGCTCCATGCTCAGCTCCAGTCCCTGATGTCGACGAAATGGCCCTCGATCGCCGCCGCGGCGGCCATCTTCGGGCTGACGAGGTGGGTCCGCCCACCGCGCCCCTGGCGGCCCTCGAAGTTGCGGTTCGAGGTCGAGGCGCAGCGCTCGCCGGGATCAAGCGTGTCGGGGTTCATGCCGAGGCACATCGAGCAGCCGGCCGAGCGCCAGTCGAAGCCGGCGGCGCGGAAGACCTCGTCGAGGCCCTCGGCCTCCGCCTCGGCCTTGACCTGCGCCGAGCCGGGGACGACCATCGCCTCGACCGTCGCGGCGACCTTGCGTCCCCTGACCAGCTCGGCGGCCTCGCGCAGGTCGCCGATCCGCGAGTTGGTGCAGGAGCCGATGAAGACGCGGTCGAGCGAGATCTCCTCGATCGGGGTGCCGGCCTCGAGGCCCATGTACTCGAGCGCGCGCTGGTCGCCCTCGCCCGCCGGCTCGGGCACCGCGCTCGTGACGTCGGTGACCATCGCGGGGTTCGTGCCCCAGCTCACCTGCGGCGATATCTCGCTCGCGTCGACGACGACCTCCGAGTCGAACTCGGCGCCGTCCTCGGTGTAGAGCTCGCGCCAGCCGGCGACCGCCGCCTCGAAGTCCTCGGGCGCGGCCTCGCGTCCCCGCACCCACTCGAAGGTCGCCTCGTCGGGAGCGATCATCCCGGCGCGGCCGCCGCCCTCGATCGTCATGTTGCAGACGGTCATCCGGCCCTCCATCGAGAGCGCCTCGATCGGCGGGCCGGCGTACTCGATCACGTGGCCGACGCCGCCGTCGACGCCCATGCGGCCGATCGTTCCGAGGATCAGGTCCTTGGCCGTCACGCCGGGGCAGAGCTCGCCCTCGTAGCGGATGCGCATCGACTTCGGCTTGCGCTGCTGCAGCGTCTGGGTGGCGAGCACGTGCTCGACCTCGCTCGTGCCGATCCCGAAGGCGAGCGCGCCGAAGGCGCCGTGGGTCGAGGTGTGCGAGTCGCCGCAGACGATCGTCATGCCGGGCTGGGTGACGCCCAGCTCGGGGCCGATCACGTGGACGATCCCCTGGCGGGCGTCGCCGATCGAGTAGACGGGGACGCCGAACTCGCGACAGTTGTCCTCGAGCGTGGCGATCTGCTTGCGCGACAGCGGGTCGCCGATCATCGGCAGGCTGGTCGAGCCGTCGGTCGGGACGTTGTGGTCCGCGGTCGCGAGCGTGCGGTCGGGCCGCCGCACGGCCCTGCCGGCGAGGCGCAGGCTCTCGAACGCCTGCGGGCTCGTCACCTCGTGGACGAGGTGGAGGTCGATGTAGAGCAGGCCGTCGGCGACCTCGTGGGCCTCCCAGATCTTGTCGAACAGCGTCTTGGGCATCTAGGACCTCCTCAGGCCGGCGGCGACGACCGCGTAGAAGCGAGCGTCGGCGTCGGCGTCGTTCTCGAAGTGATGCGGCAGGTCGGCGTCGAAGGTGACGGCGTCGCCGGCCCGCAGCTCGTGGGCGGCGCCGTCGCAGACGAGCGTCACGCTGCCGTCGGCAACGACCGCCGTCTCGCGGCTGCCGGGCTCGTGCATCGGGGGATCGCCCGGACCGCCGGTGGTGGCGCCCGGAGCGAGCGTGTGCAGCGAGACCTCGGCGCGCTGGCCGGGCAGCGGCGGCGTCAGCACGTCGTAGCGGTGGCCGCGCGTCTCGACCCCGCCGCGCAGCCGCTCCTCGGCGCGGACGATCGCCACGGCGCCGCCGCCCTCGTCGAGGCGGAGCAGCTGCGACAGCGTGAGCTCGAGGCCGGCGGCGATCCGCGCCGCGACGGCCAGCGTCGGGCTCGTCTCGCCGCGCTCGACCTGGCTCAGCATCTGCGCCGAGACGCCGGAGCGCTCGGCGAGGTCGCGCAGCGAGAGGTCCATCGCCTCGCGCAGGGCGCGTACGCGCGATCCGACCTGGATCTGCGGCTCGGCGACGGGAGTGGCGACCGCTGTCACGTCTTGTACGTTATCACGGACGCTTGTCCGTAGCGCAAATCGGCTATTCGGCGGACCGGCCTATCCGACCTGGCCGGTCGGTCGCACGAGCAGCTCGTTGACGCCGACGTGCCGCGGCTGGGCGACTGCGTAGAGGATCGTGCCGGCGACGTCGTCTGCCGTCAGCACCTCGCCGATCTGCTCGCGCATCCTCTCGACGCCCTGCTGGACGACGGGGCTCTTGTTGTGGCCCTGGAGCTCCGTCTCGACGAACCCGGGCTCGACGCAGGTCACGCGGACGCCGGCGTGCAGCGCCTCCTGGCGCAGCGCCTCCGAGAAGGCGGTGACGCCGAACTTGGTCATGTTGTAGACGGCGGCGCCGGCGCGGGCGTTGCGGCCCGCGACCGAGGACAGGTTGACGATGTGCCCTCCCCCGCGCTCGCGCATCAACGGCAGCGCGGCGTGAGTGCAGTAGAGGAGGCCGAGCAGGTTGACGTCGACCATCCGGCGCCAGTGCTCCGTGTCGGCGCCCTCGACGGGGCCGAGCAGCATCACGCCGGCGTTGTTGACGAGCACGTCGAGGCGGCCGAGCTGGGCGTGGGCGTAGTTCACGAACGCCCGCGCCTGGGACTCTTCGGCGACGTCCGTCTCGATCGCGACCGCCGTGCCGTGCTCGGCCTCGATGCGCTCGGCGAGCGCGGCGATCCGGTCGGCGCGGCGAGCGCCGAGGGCGACCGAGGCGCCCGCCGCGGCGAGCGCGAGCGCGGTCGCCTCGCCGATCCCGGAGGAGGCGCCGGTGATCGCGGCAACTCGACCGTCGAGCGGTCCCGCCATGGCTCGATGCTACCTCGCGCCACCCGCGCGCGTGCGAAGCGCCAGCTCGAGCTCGAAGCGGGCGTCGGGATCGTCGAGCCGCTCGCCGTAGAGCTCGCGCAGACGGCCGAGGCGGTAGCGGACCGTCTGCGGATGGACGTGCAGCGCGGCGGCCACCGCGTCGGTGCGGCCGCGGTGCCGCAGCCACGCCGACAGGGTCTCCGCGAGCCGCTCGCGCGAGGCGGGCGTCTCGTCCGCGAGCGGCGCCAGCGCCGAGCTGGCGATGTCGCTTGCGAGGCGCCGGTCGGCGTTGACCAGCAGCGCCACCGGGTGGTCGGCGGCGACGATCAGTCCCGTGTCCGGCGCCACGATCGCGCCCGCCTGGGCGAGGCCGAGGGCGGCGCGGGCGCGCGCCGCGCTGACGTGCGCGTCGCGCCAGCGCACCGACGGCCCGAGCGCCCCGCGGCGGTCCTCGAGCGCGGCCGCGAGCTGCGCTTTGCGCCCCGGCGCGTCGGGATCGGGAACGAGCGCGCACGCCCCGGGCGGGAGGTCCGCGGCGATCGCGGCGCCGCCGAGCCGCAGCGCGAGCCGATCGGGGTCGGCCTGCTCGACGTAGACGGCCGCCAACCGCTCCGGCAGCTGCCAAGCGGCGTCGAGCGCGGCCGCCTCGATCGCCGCTACGTCGGCCGGGGGATCCTGCACGAGCAGGGCCGCGAGCTCGCGCCGGCGTCGCTGTTGAGCACCGGCCAGCGCGGCCTGCTCCATCGCGTAGCCCTCGACCGACTCGCCCGACAGCTCGTCGATGTAGGCGAAGATCGACTCGGCGAGCAGGTACAGCGTCCGCGGCTCGAGCCCGGCGTCCTCCCCGGCCGCCGCCAGCCGGCGCCAGGCGACGCGCGCCCCGAGCCGGTAGGCAGCGAGCAGCGCCTCGAGGCGGCGCCCCGCGCGGACCTCGCCGCGACCGAGGTCGACGTACGCCTGGCGACCGGGATCCGGCCCCGGGTCGGTGCGGCCGACGAGGTCGAGGAAGCGGTGCAGCGCCTGCTCGACGCCCTGTCGCAATCCCTTGCCGAAGGGCCCCTCGAGCGGGCGCGCGTAGTCGGGGACCTCGCGGCTGATCGCATCGATGATGTCCTCCGCGGTCGCCCGCAGCTCGGGACGCAGCACATCGCTCGTATGGGCCGGCAGGGCCGCCCAAGGGCGTGGCTCGATCGGGCGCGGCATTGTTATAAAGCTACAGATTTCTCGATGCAGATCGTTGTCGATCCGTCGACCACAGCCCGAATTTTGCTTTTACAGTCATCTCCATGACCCGCCTCCAGCGCAACGCCAACATCGCCGCCGTCGTCGTCCCCTTCGCCGCCGTGCTCGCCGCGGTCCCGCTGCTCTGGAACAGCCTCGTCGGCCCGACCGACGTCGCGATCATGGTCGCGGTCTACCTCGCGACCGCGTTCGGGATCACGATCGGCTACCACCGCCTGCTCACCCACCGCGCCTTCGAGACCTACGGGCCAATCAAGTACCTGTTCGCGGTCCTCGGCTCGATGGCGGTCCAGGGACCGGTGATCGGCTGGGTCGCCGACCACCGCAAGCACCACGCGCACACCGACGAGGAGGGCGATCCGCACAGCCCGCACGTCGGCGAGGGCAGCGGGCTGCGCGGCCTCTACCACGCCCACGTCGGCTGGCTCTTCGAGCACAACGGCATGGCCGACGCCAAGCGCTACGCGCCGGAGCTGCTCGAGGACGCGGGCATGCGCTTCGTCAGCCGCCACTTCCTCTGGTGGGTCCTGCTCGGCCTCGCGCTGCCGTTCGCCCTCGGCTACGCGATCGGCGGCACGCTCGACGCCGCGTTGCTCGCCTTCTTCTGGGGCGGCCTGGTGCGCGTCTTCTTCGTCCACCACGTCACCTGGAGCATCAACTCGATCTGCCACTTCTTCGGCCAGCGCCGCTTCGCGACCGACGACCGCTCGACCAACGTCGCCTGGCTCGCCGTCCCCTCGCTCGGCGAGGCCTGGCACCACAACCACCACGCCTTCCCCCGCGCCGCCGTCCAGGGCCTGCGCTGGTGGGAGATCGACATCTCCGGACTGACCATCAAGGCGATGAAGCGCCTCGGCCTCGCCTGGAACGTGATCGAGATCTCCCCGGAGCGCCAACAGCAGCGCCTCGCCGAGCCGCCGCCGCGTCAAGTTCGCCAGGCCGCCTGAGGGTCGCTAGCCCGCAAAGTCGCGTGCCCTGAGGCCGTCGGCGCCGCCGCTGCGGTTGCCGCGAGGCTCGCCTCCCGCTAAGGCTGATTTGGCCTCCCAACAGTCCGTTTGGACGCTTGTGCATACCTGGGTGTGCACAAGCGTCCAAACGGACTCTTGGGAGCGACGGTTCGAGCTAGAGCGCGACGGTCGAGCTAGAGGGCGGCGCGCAGGATCGCTGTCAGCTCGGCCTCGCTGGGCGATCCACCGGGAGTGTTGCCGAGCGCGGGGTGGGCGCCGGCGGCGCGCACGACCTCCGCGAGGCCGTCCTCGTCGAGACCCAGCTGGGCCAGCCCCTCGACTCCGGTCTCCGCGGAGAGGCGAGCTACGCGTCCCGAGGCCTCGCCCGGCTCGCCGTTCGGGTCTCCCAGCGCCGCGGCAAAGCGCCCGACCGACCCCGGCGCCCGCTCGGCCATGAAGCCAGCGCTGTGCGGCAGCACGACCGCGTTGGTCTCGGCGTGCGCAAGGCCCGCGACGCGAACCGTCGACTGGCAGAGAGCGTGATGGACGGCGAAGCCCGTCGTGCCGACGCCGTATCCGCCGAGCAGCGCGCCAAGCGCGACGGCCTCACGATCCGGCTCCTCGCGCGGAAGCTCGCGGCCGAGCAGCTCGGCACAACGCAACGCCGCCATCTCGGCGACCGGGTTCGCCAGCGGCGTGTAGAGCGACTCGAAAGCGTGGGCCAGCGCGTTCAGCGCCGTGGCCACAAGCTGCCCCCGCGGAAGCGTGCCCGTCAGATCGGGGTCCCATACGACCAGCGCCGGCCGAACCAGATGCGTCGCGCCGACCCCAGCCGGCATGCGGTGAAACGGCGTCATCGGCGAGCCCGCCAACGTCGTCGGCACAGCCGCACAACCCAGCCCATCCGCAGCCGCGATCGCCTTCGCGGCATCGACCACGCGCCCACCGCCGAGCGCCACCACCGGATGGCCCCCGACACCATCCCGAACAGCCGCCGCCGCCTCCGGCACCGGACCAAGCGGCACATGCAGAACCGTCGCCGCCCCCTCGACCAACGCCGGCGCCACCGCCTCCGCCCGCTCCGTCGTCAACAACGCATAGCGCTCGAAGCCACGCCCAGCCAACAACGCCGGCGCCTCCCCCACCACCCCGCGCCCAAACCGAATCAGCCGCTCCCCGTCGATCCACGTAAACGACGCCATAACCGAACCGATTCTGACGCCTCCCGCGACAACCGGCCCACGACCATACGAACCGCTGACCAGCCGCCCACCCCTCCACCCATCGCCGAGTGGAAGATCGACAGGGCCAGAGCCCACACAAACATCCACCCGACCGCCGACGCCCCCGCCGGCCCCACAGCTCCCAGGCGCAGGGATGGGCAACCGCCCATCACAGCAACGCCGCGTCTATCGCCGAGTGGACGATTGACAGGGCCAGAGCCCACACAAACATCCACTCGACAGCGGGACACGCCAACGCCCCTTCCGCGGGTGGCGACGGTGGCGACTTTCGCGCACAGCCGGAGCGTCCGGGCGGAGCCCCTGCCGTCGAACCACACGGAGCGCCCTACACCGCAAGCCGCGCCAGGCACGGGGCGCAGTCCCAGCGCAGGCGAGCACGAAAGGCGCCACCGGCGTCAGGACCCGCGGCCACCAACGCCAGGCCCTCCCGCGCCGAAGCTACCGGGTCAGGTCAGACCCGCCTACGGCGTCGCGCTCTTCGCAGCCGCGTCGATGTGGTGCTCCGCCTCGGCCACCGGCGAGTCGGCGAGCGCGTTGGTGATCGCCCGCAGGTACGCCCGGCCCGACGCCTCCATCGTGTCCGGCGCCACACCCTGCCCCTGCGCCGTCGTGCCGTCGAGCTCGAGCAGCACCGTCACCTCGGCGAGCGCGTCGCGCCCGGCCGTGACGGCGGACACGTGGTACTCCTTCAGCCGCGCCTCGCGCCCGGTCGCCGCGTTGATCGCGCTGAAGAACGCGTCGACCGGCCCGTCGCCGGTGAACTCGCCCTCGCCGGTGCCGCCGCCAGGCAGCCCGACCCGCACGCGCGCGAAGGGCGAGCGGTCCGAGCCCGCCTCGATGTCGAAGGACTCCAGCGCGAAGGCGCTCTCGGACTGCCGCATCTCGTCCGAGACGATCGCCTCGAGGTCAAGAGCCGTGACCTTCTTCTTGCGGTCCGCGACCTCCTTGAAGCGCTTGAACGCGGCGTTCAGCGCCGCGCCCTCGACCGTGAAGCCGAGCTCCTCGAGCGCGTTGCGCAGCGCGTGGCGCCCGGAGTGCTTGCCGAGCACGATCGAGTTGGTCTCGAGGCCGATCGTCGTGGCGTCCATGATCTCGTAGGTCGTGCGCTCCTTGAGCACGCCGTCCTGGTGGATCCCGGACTCGTGGGCGAAGGCGTTGCGACCGACGATCGCCTTGTTCGGCTGGACCTGGTAGCCGGTCAGGCGCGAGACCAGGCGGCTGGTGCGCGCGATCTCCGTCGTCTCGACGCCGCTCCAGAGCCCGTGCTCGGCCTCGCGGACGCGCAGCAGCATCACGATCTCCTCGAGCGACGCGTTGCCGGCGCGCTCGCCGAGGCCGTTGACCGCGCACTCGACCTGGCGGCAGCCGGCCTGCACGCCGGCGAACGAGTTGGCGACCGCCAAGCCCAGGTCGTCGTGGCAGTGCACCGAGGCGACGACCTCGTGGAGCCCGGGCACCAGGCGGTAGAGCTCGCGCCACATCGCCGCGTACTCGTCGGGCATCGAGTAGCCGACGGTGTCCGGGACGTTGATCGTCGTGGCGCCCTCGTCGAGCGCGGTCTGCAGCACCTCGGCCGTGAACTCGAGGTCGGCGCGCGTCGCGTCCATCGGCGAGAACTCGACGTCGTCGCAGTAGCCCTTCGCGTGGGCGACGGCGGCGCGCGCCTGGCCCTTGACGTCCTCGCGCGTCGTCTGCAGCTGGTGCTCGATGTGGATGTCGCTGGTCGAGATGAAGGTGTGGATCCGCGGCCGCTCGGAGTCCTTGATCGCGTTCCAGGCGGCGTCGATGTCCTGGAAGCCGGTGCGAGCCAGGCCGCAGATCACCGGGCCGTGGATCTCGCGGGCGATCTCCTGGACGGCGTCGAAGTCGCCCGGCGAGGCGATCGGGAAGCCGGCCTCGATCACGTCGACGCCGAGGCGCGCGAGCTGGTGGGCGATCTCGAGCTTCTCCTGCTTGTTCAGCGAGATGCCCGGCGACTGCTCGCCGTCGCGCAGGGTCGTGTCGAAGATCCGTACCCGGTCGGCTTCGCTACGTGTCGGTTGGACTGCCATGTCGTTCGCTCCTGGTTCTCCGTCTCGACTGCCTTCTCCTGTGCTTGCGGCTTGGGCGGCCGCCACGCGCTATTCCCCCCGAGGGGGGAGGAGGAGAAGTCGCAGGTCGAGCTGGAACGACATCCACGTCAGCGTACTACAGGGTCAGCACGACCTTGCCGACGTTTCGCCGCTCGATGATGAAGCGGTGGGCGTCGGCGCCGCGCTCGAGCGGGAACGCCTCAGCGACGACCGGACGCAGGCGCCCGTCCTCGACCCACGCGGTGAGCGGCTCGATGTACTCGTCGAGCGATCCCTTCGCGTCCCAGAGCGTGAGCATGTTCAGCCCGATCACGGACTTCGACTGGGTCATCATCGGGATCGGGTTGAAGCGCGGCATGCCGAAGTAGGTCCTCAGCGCGGTGATGAGGTTGCGCCGCTCGCCGCCGACCAGCGACGAGGCGCCGAAGCAGACGAGCCGCCCGCCCGCGCCGAGCAGCGACCAGCTCTTGCGGAAGCTGCGGCCGCCGACGGCGTCCATGACGAGGTCGAGCGGCTGCTTCTCGCCCGCGATGCGGCGGACCTCGGCCACGAAGTCCTGGCTGCGGTAGTCGATCGCGTGGTCGACGCCGAAGCCGCGGCAGGCGTCGTGCTTCGACGGCGAGGCCGTGCCGAAGACCTCCGCGCCGACGATCTTCGCGATCTGGGTCGCCGCGATCCCGACTCCGCCGGCCGCGGCCTGGATCAGCACGCGCTCGCCGGGCCGCAGCGCGCCGTAGCGGCAGAGCCCGGCGTAGGCGGTCGCGTAGTTGACCGGGAAGGCGGCGCCCTCCTCGAAGCTCCAGTCCTCGGGCAGCGGAACGAGCATCTCCTGCCGCACGGCGACGAGCTCGGCGTAGCCGCCGAAGCGGGTCCCGCCGAGCACGCGGTCGCCGGGCGCGTAGCCCTCAACGCCCTCCCCGACCGCGATCACCTCGCCGGCGATCTCGTAGCCGACGACCGACGGCGTCTTCGGAGCGTCCGGGTAGAGGCCGGCGCGGGCCATCACGTCGGCGAAGTTGATGCCGGCGGCCTTGACCCCGACGAGCACCTCGCCGGGACCGGCCACGGGGTCGGGCCGCTCCTGCACCTGCAGGACCTCCGGCCTTCCGGCCTTCGTGATCACCAGCGCCCGCACCGCGGAGACCCTATCGGTTGGCCAGCCAGCCAGGCGCCACACGGCCCAGCGAACGGCGGCCCCGTCGACCCGGGATCGTCGCTAGAGACCGACCGTGCGGCCCTCGACGAAGCCGTCGGAGGCGACGATCGAGTCGACGACGGCCTGGGGCACCTGCGAGTCGGCGGTGACGACCATCACCGCCTCGCCCTCGTCGGCGCCGTCGGGCTGGCGGCCGACGGCGGCAGAGACGATGTTCACGCCGGCCTCGCCGAGCGCGGTGCCGACGCGGCCGATCATGCCCGGCTGGTCGCGATAGCGGAAGATCGCGAGGCTCGGCTCGAGCTGCACGTTGAAGCGCGATCCCCACGCCTCGAGCAGGTGCGGCCGGTCGCGGTTGCCGAGCACCGTGCCGACCACGCGCGAGCGGTCGCTGCCGCTGACCACCGTGACGCGGACGAGATCGGTGAAGTCGAGCGCACGGTCGCTGCTCGTCTCGGTGACCGCGATGCCGCGCTCCTCGGCGAGCGCCGGCGCGTTGACGTCGTTGACGTCCTCCTCGGTGTGACCGGCCAGCACGCCCTTCAGCACCTGGACCGTCAGGAAGCGCGTGTCGCGATCGGCGATCCGGCCGCGGTACTCGACCTCGAGCGCGTCGACCGACGTGCCGCCGGCGAGCGCCGTGCCGATCCGGCCAAGGTGCGACGCCAGCGGCAGGAACGGACCCAGCGCCTCGAGGTCCTCGCCCGCGACCGTCGGCACGTTGACGGCGCTGCTGACCGCGCCGCCGGTCAGCGCGGCGACGACCTGCTCGGCCGACTGGTAGCCCGCGCGGTCGGTCGCCTCGGCCGTCGAGGCTCCGAGGTGCGGCGTGACGACGACGTTGGGGCGACCGAACAGCGGGTGGTCGACGATCGGCTCGGAGCGGAAGACGTCGAGCGCCGCGCCGCCGACCTTGCCCGAGTCGAGCGCCGCCTCGAGGTCCTCGTCGACCAGCAGCGGGCCGCGCGCGACGTTGAGGATCCGGATGCCGTCCTTCATCTTCGCGAAGGCCTCGGCGTTCAAGTAGTTCTCGGTCTCCGGGGTCTTCGGCAGGTGGATCGTCAGGAAGTCCGCCTCGGCGTAGACCTCGTCCGCGCTGCCGGCGCGCTCGGCCCCGAGCTCGCGGAAGCGCTCCTCGGCGACGAACGCATCGAAGGCGAGCACGCGCATGCCGAAGCCGCGCGCGCGCTGGGCGACGAGCTGGCCGATACGGCCGAAGCCGATCACGCCGAGCGTCTTCTCGTAGAGCTCCGTGCCGCTGTACTTCGAGCGGTCCCAGGCGCCGCCGACGAGCGAGGCGTGGGCCTGCGGCACGTTGCGAGCGAGCGCCAGCAGCAGCGCCATCGTGTGCTCGGCCGCGGTGATGACGTTCGACTGCGGCGCGTTGGCGACCACGATCCCGCGGCGCGTGGCGGCGTCGACGTCGACGTTGTCGACCCCCACCCCGGCGCGGCCGATCGCCTTGAGGTTGTCCGCCTTGTCGAGCAGGTCGGCGGTCAGCTTGGTCGCCGAGCGGATCAGGATGCCGTCGAACTCGCCGATCCGGCGCTCGAGATCGCCGTCGGCCCAGTCCACGCCGAGCTCGACGTCGAAGCCGGCGTCGCGCAGGAGCTGGACGCCCGAGTCGCCGATCTTCTCCTTGACGAGCACCTTCATCGGGTGACCTCCCCCACGTTCTCGATCGTCCAGTCGATGCAGGCCGTCAGCGCCTCGACGTCGGCCGGCTCGATCGCCGGGAACATCCCGACGCGCAGCTGGTTGCGACCGAGCTTGCGGTACGGCTCGACGTCGACGATCCCGTTCGCGCGCAGGGTGGCGGCGATCGCGGCGGCGTCGACGGCGGCGTCGAAGTCGATCGTTCCGACGACCAGCGAGCGCTTGGCGGGATCGGCTACGAACGGCGTCGCGACCGGCGACGTCGCGGCCCAGCCGTAGAGGTGGCTCGAGGATGCGGTCGTTCGCCGCACGCACCAGTCGAGCCCGCCCCCGGCGAGCATCCACTCGACCTGATCGGCGAGCAGCAGCAGCGTCGCTAGCGCGGGCGTGTTGTAGGTCTGGTCCTTGCGCGAGTTGTCGAGCGCGGTCGTCAGCGAGAGGAACTCCGGCCGCCAGCGATCCTCGGCGGCGCCCAGCTCCTCGATCCGCTCGATCGCCGCGGGGCTCAGCAGCGCGAGCCAGAGACCGCCGTCGGAGGCGAAGCCCTTCTGCGGCGCGAAGTAGTAGGCGTCGGCCTGGGCGACGTCGACCGGCAGGCCGCCGGCGCCGGAGGTGGCGTCGATCAGCACCAGCGCCTCGTCGGCGCCCGCCGGGCGCCGGACGGGGACCATGACCCCGGTCGAGGTCTCGTTGTGGGCCCAGCCGACGACGTCGGCGTCGGGGTCGGCCAACGGCTCGGGAGCGTCTCCCGGCTCGGCGGACACGACGATCGGATGCTCGAGGAAGGGAGCGCCCGCCGTCGCCTTGGCGAACTTCTGCGAGAACTCGCCGTAGGCCAGGTGCAGCGCGCGGCGACGGACGAGGCCGCACGTCGCGGCGTCCCAGAAGGCCGTCGTCCCGCCGTTGCCGAGCGCGACCTCGTAGCCGTCGGGCAGCGAGAACAGGTCCGCGAGGCCGCCGCGCACGCGGGCGACCACGTCCTTGACCGGCTGCTGGCGGTGCGAGGTGCCCATGACCGCCGCACCCTCGAACGTGAGGTGGGCGAGCTGCTCGGGGCGGACCTTCGAAGGCCCGCAGCCGAAGCGTCCGTCGGCGGGCTTGAGATCGTTGGGAATCTGGGGCGTCGTCGTCACGGGCAAGGCGGGCCTCCGCGGCTGTCGAGTTGCGGTGCGGTGCTGTGCCCAGGCGTACGGCGCATTTCCCGTCGCTCCCCGGTGGTCGGTTCCACCTCGAAGACGCCAGTCGCGACGGTCGGGGGAGCCTACCAGGCGCGCCGAGGTCAGAACTCGGTGTCGATCCAGGACATCTTCGAGCGCAGCTCGCGACCCTCGCGCTCGATCTGCTTGCCGGCCTGCTCCTCGCGCATCCGCTTGAAGCTCTCCTGGCCGGCGTTGTTCTCGGCGATCCACTCGCGCGCGAACTCGCCGGACTGGATCTCGCCGAGGATGTCGCGCATCGCCTGGCGCGTGTCCTCGGTGATGACGCGCTTGCCACGCGTCAGGTCGCCGTACTCGGCCGTGTTGGAGATCGAGTAGCGCATCCCGGTAATGCCCTTCTCGTACATCAGGTCGACGATCAGCTTGAGCTCGTGCAGACACTCGAAGTAGGCGAGCCGCGGGTCGTAGCCGGCGTCGACGAGCGTCTCGTAGCCCGCCTGCACCAGCTCGCTGACGCCGCCGCAGAGCACCGCCTGCTCGCCGAAGAGGTCGGTCTCCGTCTCGTCCTTGAAGGTCGTCTCGATCACTCCGCCGCGCGTGCAGCCGATCCCCTTGGCGTAGGCGAGCACGAGGTCGCGTGCGGTGCCCGTCTCGTCGGCGTGGATCGCCATCAGGCCCGGCACGCCGGCGCCCTCGGTGAACTGGCGCCGCACGAGGTGCCCGGGGCCCTTCGGGGCGACCATGCCGACGTCGACGCCGGGAGCGGGAGCGATCTGGTCGAAGTGGATCGAGAAGCCGTGCGCGAAGAGCAGCAGGTTGCCGGGCGCGATCCCGTCCTCGATCTCCTCCCGCCAGAGCTTGCCCTGCTTCTCGTCGGGCAGCAGCACCATGACGACGTCGCCGCGGCTGGCCGCGTCGGCGATCGTGGTCACCTCGAGGCCGTCGGCCCTGGCCTTCTCGACGGAGGAGGAGTCCTCGCGCAGGCCGACCACGACATCGACGCCGGAGTCGTGCAGGTTGAGCGCATGGGCGTGGCCCTGGGAGCCGTAGCCGAGGATCGCGACGGTCTTGCCGTCGAGCTTCGATAGGTCTGCGTCGTCGTCGTAGATCACGGCGGCGGACTCTAACCGAGCCCCGCGCGAGGCGCGAGCCTGGAGCGCTGCAGCTTGCCGGCGGCGTTGCGCGGCAGCGTGGGGACGCGCACGACCCGCTTGGGGACCTGGTAGCCGGCGAGCCGCTCGCGGCAGAAGGCGAGCAGCTCGTAGTCGGACACCGGCCGGCGCTCGACGACGAAGGCGGTCACGGCCTCGCCCCACTCGGGGTCCGGCGTGCCGGCGACGCCGGCGTCGGCGACCGCCGGGTGGGCGGCCAGCACGGCCTCGACGGCCGCCGGCGCGACCTTCTCGCCGCCGCTGACGATCAGCTCCTTGATCCGTCCCTCGACGTGGAGGCGGCCGTGGCGGTCGCCGCGGCCGCGGTCGCCGGTGTGGAGCCAGCCGTCGGCGGCCAGCGCCCCCGGCGCGACCATCGGCCCGCGGGCCAGGATCTCGCCGCCGTCGCCGATCCGCAGGTCGACGCCGGGCAGCGGCGTGGCGGCCGACTCCCACGGCTCGGTGACCGCGATCTGGGAGGCCGTCTCGGTCATGCCGTAGGTGCAGCGGACGGGCAGGCCCGCGTCGCGCGCCCACTCGACGAGGTCGGGCGGGATCGGGCCGCCGCCGAGCAGCAGGGCGCGCAGGGCCGGCGCCCCGTCGACGCCCGCGTCGCGCAGCCGGCGCAGCTGGGTCGGGACGAGCGAGACCAGCGTCGTGCGGTCGTCGGCGAGCGCCTCGACGACATCCGTGGCGTCGAAGCGATCGCGCAGGACGGCCGTCGTCGCGTTGCGCGCGCAGCGGACGAGGATCCCGAGGCCGGCGACGTGGAACAACGGCAGGACGCAGAGCCAGCGATCGTCCGGCTCGCAGCCGAGCACGGCCGCCGAGCCCGCCGCCGAGGCGTCGTGGTTGGCGAGGGTCAGCTCGACCGGCTTGGGCCGGCCCTCGGTGCCCGAGGTGAAGAGCACCGTGTGCACGGCCGCCGGATCGACGTCGCGCGACGGCTCGAGCGCCGCCTCCATCCCGTCGAGCGAGCGGTCGACCACTACGTCGGCGTCGACGGCGGTCGCCTGCGCGCGCTGCTCGCTCGCCGGCAGGCGGGTGTTGAGCGGCACGAGCGCGGCGCCGAGGCGCGGCGCGGCGTGCAGCAGGACGCAGAAGTCGGTCGACGGGGGCAGCGTCGTCGCGACCCTCCCCCGCTCCTGGACGCCGAGCGCCGCGAGCCGGCGCGCCACGACGTCGGCGCGCTCGTCGAGCTCGGCATAGGTGAGCGACCCGTCGGGGGCCTCGACCGCCGTGTGCCCGGGGCGGGAGCGTGCGGCGGCCGTCAGCCAGTCGAGCATCGCCGCAAGCGTATGCCTCGCTCGCGCCCGCCGGTCTAACCTTCCGGCAGCGATGGCGGCGACGGACGAGACCCGGACCGACGGCGACTGGGCCGCCGAGCACGCAAAGCGATCGATCGCGCCCGGCGCCGAGTGGCGGTCCGCCGGCGAGTACGAGGACATCCGCTACGAGATCGCCGACGGGATCGCCAAGGTTACGATCGACCGGCCGGAGGTGCGCAACGCGTTCCGCCCGCAGACGGTCGTCGAGCTCTCCCACGCGCTGGAGCGGGCGCGCGAGGACACGTCGGTCGGCGTGATCGTGCTGGCCGGCGAGGGACCGCTCGCCTTCTGCTCCGGCGGCGACCAGCGCGTGCGCGGCGACTCGGGCTACATGACCGACCCGAGCGCCGGCGCCGCCGGCGTCGGCCGCTTTCACGTGACCGACCTGCACGTCCAGATCCGCCGGCTGCCGAAGCCGGTCGTGGCGATGGTCGCCGGCTACGCGGTCGGCGGCGGGCACGTCCTGCACGTGGTCTGCGACCTGACGATCGCCGCCGACAACGCGCGCTTCGGGCAGACCGGGCCGAAGGTCGGCTCCTTCGACGGCGGCTTCGGCGCGAGCGTGCTCGCCGCCCAGGTCGGCCAGAAGAAGGCGAAGGAGATTTGGTTCCTCTGCCGCCAGTACGGCGCCGAGGAGGCGGCGGACATGGGGCTAGTCAACAAGGTCGTGGCGCTCGAGCGGCTCGAGGTCGAGACGGTGGGCTGGTGCCGCGAGATGCTCGAGCTGTCCCCGTTCGCGCTGCGGCTGCTGAAGGCGAGCTTCAACGCGGCCGAGGACGGCCTGTCGGGCATCCAGCAGCTCGCGCACGACGCCAACCTCCTCTTCTACGGCAGCGAGGAGGCCCAGGAGGGCCGCGACGCCTACCGCGAGAAGCGGACACCGGACTTCGGCAGGTTCCCGCGCCGCCCGTGAGCCCCGTCACGGACGCCCACCCCGCCACCGGGGCGCTGCGCCTCTGGGCGCTCGCCGCCCGTCCGCGTACCCTGCCGGCGGCCGTCGCGCCGGTGCTGGTCGGGACGGCGCTGGCGATCGCCGGCGACGACTTCCAGCCGCTGGCCTTCGTGGCCGCGCTGATCGGCAGCGTCTTCATCCAGATCGGGACCAACCTCTCCAACGACTACTCGGACGCCCGCCGCGGCGCCGACACCGAGGACCGGCTCGGGCCGGTGCGCGTGACGGCCGGCGGCCTGATGCCCCCGCGGCGGGTGCTGATCGGGACCTACGTCGCGTTCGCCGTCGCCGTGGTCGCCGGGCTGTACCTGACGGCGACCACCGGTCCCGAGCTGCTGTTGGTCGGAATCGCCTCGATCGCCGCCGGCGTGCTCTACACCGGCGGTCCGCGGCCCTATGGCTACGAGGGGCTCGGCGAGCTGTTCGTGTTCCTGTTCTTCGGCGTCGTGGCCGTCGTCGGCAGCTACTACGTGCAGGCCGAGGAGCTGCCGTGGGAGGCGTTCGCGCTGTCGATCCCGGTCGGCCTGCTCGCCGCGGCGATCCTCGTCGTCAACAACATCCGCGACGCGGAGACCGACCGCCGCGCCGGCAAGCGGACGCTCGCCGTGCGGCTCGGCCGCGAGCGGGCCCGCTCGGTGTTCGCCGCGATGCTCGCGCTCTCGTTCCTGACGGTGATCGCGATCCCGCTGGCCGGCGGCCTGTCGTGGTGGGTCGCCCTGCCGCTCGCCTGCCTGCCGCTCGCCCCGCCGCTGTGGCAGACGGTGGCCGGGCGGACCGACGGCCCCTCGCTCAATGCGGCGCTCGCCGACACGGGACGGCTGCTCGGCGTGTTCTCGCTGCTGCTCGCGGCGGGCATCCTGCTGTCGTGAAGCGCTCGCTGCTGCGCCTCCGGATACCGCTGCTCGAGCCGTTCGTAACCTCGAAGGGCGTGCTCGCCGAGCGCGAGCTGGTCGTGGTGCGGCTCGAGGACGACGAGGGCACGCCGGGCTGGGGCGAGGCGGCGCCGCTCGAGATCTACGACGGCGTCGGGGTCGAGGAGGTGTGGCGGGCGCTCGTCGCCGGTCCGCCCGCGCGCGACGCCCCGCGCCAGGCCCGCACTGCCTGGGAGCTGTCGGAGCTCGATCTGCAGGCGCGACGCCGCGGGCGCCCGCTCGGCGACGTCGGAGCCGACGCGATCCCCGTCAACACGACGCTCCCGGCCGGGCCGCCCGCCGAGGCCGCCGCCGCTGCCGAGCGCGGCCTTCGCGCCGGCTTCTCCTGCTTCAAGCTGAAGGTCGGCCTGCCCGACGACGGCGAGCGCGTCGCGGCCGTCCGCGAGGCGCTCGGCACCTGGCCAGCGCTCCGTCTCGACGCCAACGGCGCCTGGGGGGCGGCCGAGGCGGTCGAGCGAATCGGCGAGCTGGCCCGCTTCGACCTCGAGCTGGTCGAGCAGCCGTGCGCCACGCTCGCGGAGATGGCCGAGGTCCGCTCCCAGGTCGAGACGCCGATCGCCGCCGACGAGCCGATCCGCACCGCCGCGGACGTGCGCCGCGCCGCCGAGCTCGGCGCCTGCGACGCGGTCAACGTCAAGCTCGCCGGCAGCGGCGGGTTCATACCGGCCCGCGACGCCCTGCGGGCCGCGGCGGAGGCGGGGATGCAGGCGTGGCTCTCCAGCACCCTCGACGGACCGTGGGGCATCTCCGCCGCCTTGCAGCTCGCCGCGCAGGAGCGCCTGACCCTCGCCTGCGGGCTCGCGACGCTTGGCCTCTTCGACGCCGAGATCGGCCGGGTCCTGCCCGCGCCCCGCCAGGGACTGCTCGAGGTCCCTCAGGGACCCGGCCTGGGCGTCGACGTCGGCGACGACGCGCTCGCCGACGTGCTGATCGACCGCCGGGACTAGCCGTCGGGCGCGAAGCGCTCCTCGAGGAACGCCAGCAGCGCGTCCGCGAACTCGCCCGGACGCTGCAGATGGGCGGCGTGCCCCGCGTGCTCGATGACGGCGGCATAGGCGTTCGGCGCCTCGGCCGCGATCCGTCGCGTCTCGCGCCGATAGCGCTCGTCGCGCGCGCCGGCGAGCGCCAGGATCGGCAGGTCGAGGGTGGGCAGCCGTCCCCAGATCGGCTCCATCGTCCCCTGCCCCGCCGTGCGCAGCAGCACCGCGAGCCTGCGCGGGTCCTGTGACAGCCGTCCGGGGCGTTGCGCCTCGACGAGCCTGTCGGACTGGTCCGCGAACAGCGGCTGGCGCTCCCACACCTCGACGATCCGCTCGATCGGCTGAGTCTCCATCCAGCTCGCGAGCTTCTCGTCGGCCGCGCGGCGCGCGGTCCGCGCCGCCGGCTCGTCGATCCCGGCGGCCGCCCCGACGACGATCACGCCCGCGTAGCGCGACTGGTCGCGCACCGCAGCGTTCAGCGCGAGCCGGCCGCCGAGCGAGTACCCGCACAGCACCGCCTCGCCGTCGACGGCCTCCGCGGCTGCGGCGATCTCCTCGATCCGGCCCTCGCGCTCGTGCTGGGTGTGGCGCAGCAACACGCTGGGGTAGCGTTGCGGCAGCCGCTCGGCGACCTCCGACCAAGCCTCGGCGGGCTGCATGAAGCCCGGGACGAAGATCACCGAGGGGCCTCGCGCGTCGTTGCTCACAGGCACATGATCCCGATCAACCGCACCTACGCGCCTCTCCAGGCCCTCGTCGACGAGCTGATCCGCTGCGGAATGCGCCGCGCGGTGACGTCACCGGGCTCGCGCAACGCCCCGATCGCGCTGACGCTGGCGGACGACGAGCGCATCGACGCCGTCTCGGTGATCGACGAGCGATCGGCCGGCTTCATGGCCGTCGGCATGGCCAAGGCGAGCGGGCGTCCGGTCGCGGTCACCTGCACCTCGGGCACCGCCGCCGCGAACCTCGTCCCCGCGGTCGTCGAGGCCCACGAGGCGCGCGTCCCGCTGATCGTGCTGACCGCCGACCGGCCTCCGGAGCTGCGCGACGTCGGCGCCGGGCAGGCGATCGACCAGCTGAAGCTGTTCGGCTCGGCTGCGAAGTGGTTCGTCGAGGTAGGCAACGGCGAGCCGGGACGCGAGTGGGCGACGCACGTCCGCGCGCTCGCCTGTCGCGCCTGGTGGACGGCCGCCTGTGGACGGCCGGGGCCCGTGCACCTCAACCTGCCGCTGCGCGAGCCGCTCGAGCCGTCGCCGGAGCAGCTCGACGCGGCCGACTGGCAGGGCCGACCGGACGGACGCCCGTGGGTCGAGCTGCGCGAGCACTCCAACGCGCCCAATGCCGACGACATCCAGGCGCTGGCGGAGCGGGTCGCCTCCACGTCGCGCGGTGCGATCGTCTGCGGCGGCGGCGCCGGAGACGTCGCCGAGCCGGTCGCGCGACTGGCCACCGCCACCGGCTGGCCGGTCCTCGCAGACCCGCTGTCCGGCGTCCGCTGCGGAGCCCACGACCGCTCCCACGTCGTCGCCCACTACGACGTGCTGCTGCGCGCCGCGCCGTTCGCGGCCGGGATGCGACCGCAGCTCGTCCTTCGCGTCGGTGAGGCGCCGACGTCGAAGGCGCTGCGAACCTGGCTGGCCGGCGCCGACCAGGTCGTCGTCGACCCGCACGCGACCTGGAACGAGCCGACGCGCACGGCCGAGACGATCCTCCACGCCGACGCGGCGCACGCCTGCGAGGCGCTGGCCGGGGCGGTCGCGGCGCGCGGTCCGGCGCTCGACGAGCAGTGGCTCGCCGCCTGGCGCGCCGGCGATGCGCTCGTGAGCCCCGCGCTCGGCGACGCACCCGACCCGTTCGAGCCCAAGGCCTACGCCGCGCTCGAGGCGGTGCTGCCCGACGGCGCGATCGTCTGGCTCAGCTCCTCGATGCCAGTTCGCTATGCCGAGTCGTTCTTCCCGCAGACCGGCAGAGCGCTCCGCTTCCTCTCCAACCGGGGCGCCAACGGGATCGACGGCGTCGTCTCGTCAGCGGCGGGAGCCGCGCGTGCCACCGGCCTGCCGACCTTCCTGCTGATCGGCGAGGTCGCCCTTCTGCACGACATCGGCGGCCTGCTCGCCGCTCGCCGCGCCGGGATCGACCTGACGATCGTCTGCACGAACAACGGCGGCGGTGGGATCTTCGACTTCCTGCCCGTCGCCGAGCATGCCGAGGCCGACGCTTACGAGGAGCACGTCGCGACTCCGGCGGACGTCGACGTGGCGCGCGTGGCGGCGCTCGCCGGCCTCGGTCACCGCCTCGCGGCGACACCGGACGAGCTGCGAAGCGCCGTGGCCGAAGGACCAGGGCTGATCGAGATCCGCACCGACCGTGCCGATAGCGTTCGGCTGAGCCGAGAGCTGGCCGCCACGGTTGCGGCCGGCCTGAATGGGTGATCGCGCCGAGGTGTGGCGTGGCGGGGCGGTGTTCCTGTGGGGCGTCCTTGAGGCGCGGTGTCGTGCGGGGGTTTGAGGGGCGCTGTAGGAGTTGGGCTAGTTGCGGTGCCGGGCCCTTGGCTGGGTAGGGAGGAATGCGGGGTGGCTGGTGGCCGGCAGTGGGCGTCGCTCTGTGGCTTTGGGTGCTCGGTTGGGCGTCGGTGGGGCTCTCGAACCGTCCCTTTTGGGCCCCCTCGGAAGAGAGTGGAACATTGACCGGGCTCTGCCCCAGTCAATGTTCCACTCGTTCTCGGAGCGAGGGGTTCTGGGCCTCAAAACGGCTATCTGGCCCCGGGAAACGGCTGAATACCACTGAGAACCACGGCGATCGGGGACCAAGGGCCCCGATCGAAGCCCAGCCACCGCCTCACCGCCCTACCCAGCCAAGGGACCGGCCCCACAACTAGCCAAGCTTGTACAGCGCCCCCCAAACCCCCGCACGAAACCGCGCCTCAAGGACGCCACACAGGAGCGAAGAGCCGGGTGGACTGGCGGGAAGGAACGCCCGAACCCGCGCCTCAAGGACGCCGCACAGGAACGCGCCCAGGACCACCCTGCGGCACGCCTCACTCGCCGCTAAGCCAGCAGCGGCAGCAGGGCCTGCAGCTTGACCTCGGTCTCGGCGAGCTCGTCGGCCGGGACGGAGTCGGCGACGATGCCGCAGCCGGCGTAGAGGCGCGCGACGTCGTCGCGCAGGAGCGCGCAGCGAAGAGCGACGCAGAGCTCGCCGTCCTCGGACAGATCCGTCCAGCCGACGGCGCCCGCGTACCAGCCGCGGTCGAGACCCTCGAGCGCCGGGATCAGCGGCCGCGCGACGGCGTTGGGCTCGCCGCCGACGGCGGGCGTCGGGTGTAGCCGTCCGGCCAGCTCGAGCGCCGCAACGGGCTGGGCGAGCTGGGCGCGGATCGGCGTGGCGAGATGCTGGACGTTCTGGACCTTGACCAGCACCGGCTCGTCGGCTGCGGCGACCCAGAGGCTGACCGGGTCGAGCGCGCGCTCGATCCGCTCGGCGACGATCCGCTGCTCGCGACGGTCCTTGCCGCTGCGCAGGAGCTGCTCGCCGAGATGGTCGTCGACGGCCGGGTCGGCGCTGCGGCGGGTGGTGCCCGCGAGCGCGACCGTCTGCGCACGCTCGCCGTCGCGCCGCACCAGCAGCTCCGGACTCGCTCCCACGAACGCGAGGTCTGGCGTGCCGACGCAATAGCAATAGCAGGCGGGGAAGGCACCCCGGAGCGCGTCGAGCAGCGGAGCGGGATCGATCGCCCCCCTGGCGTGCACGCGAACCTCTCGCGCGAGCACGATCTTCTCCAGGGCGCCCGCACCGATGCGCTCGACGGCGCGCCGAACGGCCTCCTCGTAGTGCGCCGGGGGGGCGGCGGCCGCGACGCGCGCACGCACGGCGGGGTCCGGATCGAGCATCGGCATCGGTCCCGAGGCCAGCTCCGAGAGGCGCGTGTGCGCCCCATCGAGCAGCTCGTCGACCGACCGAGACCCGTCGACCGCGACCGTCACCGTCATCCGCGTCTCCTCGGCTCGCCGGGCGAACGAGACCTCCGGCATGACGAGCTGCGCCGACGCCAGCGAGCTCCACTCGGGCGCGTTCCCGCCGTCGTCGGCGAACGCGAATCCCCCGACGAACACCGCCCCCGAGCCCGGCGGGCGATCCGGGTCGGCGGACGGATCGTCGGACAGCGTCCGCAACGCAAGCTCGCGGCACTCTGCCGCGCTCGCGGCGAACCGATCGGGACCGCCCGCCTCGACCAGCGCCGCCACCCCGAGACCGCAGACCGCGTAGCCATGCCGGTCCGGCTGCTCGAAGCAGAACCAGCGGTCGGTCGCCCGTCGAGACGCGAGCACTACAGCCGACACGTCGAGGCCCGCGGGCAGCGGGACGGTCACCGAGGCGCGCGTCTCCCCACCGCCTCGCGTCGCCCACTCGAGCGCGTCGACGACCCGCCGCTCGAGCAGCTCGCACTGCGCCGAGTCGAGCGCGAACGGACTCTCCGCCACCCCAAGAGACACAGGCCTAAGCCTACGCTCGCGAGGCCGCGAGCCTGTCAGCGGACGCGAGCGCCGCGGCGGGACGTGCCACGGGATCGAAGCGCCACCGGAGCCGAAGGAGAAGGCGCCCTCAAAGGAGGCCGTCGGCAGACCGACCCGGCGCGGGGGTCCGGGGGACGCGAGTCCCCCGGCCGCTCACGTCGTGCCCCGGCCGCTCACGTCGTGCCTCTGCCGCGTGAGACTGCGATCTCGCCGGTTCGGACCATCTCGATCAGGCCGAACGGGCGGACCATCTCCTCGAACGCCTCGATCTTGTCGTCGGTCCCGGTGACCTCGACAGTCAGCGAGCGCTTGTGGACGTCGACGATCTTGGCGCGGAAGATCTCCGAGAACTGCATCAGCTGGGCGCGGCTGTCGCCGTCGGCGCTGATCTTGAACAGCGCCAGCTCGCGGGCGACCGCCTCGTCCGGCTCGAGGTCGCGGATCTTGATCACGTTGACCAGCTTGTGCAGCTGCTTGGTGACCTGGTCGATCGGGTGGGTGGCGCCGTCGACCGTCAGGGTCAGCCGCGAGATCGTCGTGTCGTCGGTCGGCCCCACGGCGAGCGAGTCGATGTTGAACCCGCGGCGCGCGAACAGGCCGGCGATCCGCGCGAGGACGCCCGGCTTGTTCTCGACCAGCAGCGAGAGGATGTGCTTGCGCCCGGTGTGCCCGCTGCCCGACGCACGCAGGTCGTCGAGGTTGAGGATGTCCTGGGTCGCCGGCTCGCCCATCGCTCAGCCCACCATGTCCCGCGCGGCCTGGCCGGCGGGGATCATCGGGTAGCAGTTCTCCTCGCGGGTGACGCGAACGTCGCAGACCACGGGGCCGTCGGTCTCCATCGCCGTCTTCATCGCATCGGCGAGCTCACCCTTGTCCTCGACGCGCATGCCGGTCGCGCCGAACGCCTCGGCGAGCTTCACCCAGTCCGGGCTCGTTCCCATGTCGACCGAGCTGTAGCGGCGGTCCCAGAACAGCTCCTGCCACTGCCGGACCATGCCGAGGTAGCCGTTGTTCATGATGAACACCTTGATCGGGATCTCCTCGGTCACGCAGGTGGCGAGCTCCTGGATGTTCATGACGACCGAGCCGTCGCCCGCGACGCAGACGACGTTCTCGTCCGGGCGCGCGACCTTCGCCCCCATCGCCGCCGGCAGGCCGAAGCCCATCGTGCCCAGCCCGCCGGAGTTGATCCACTTGCGCGGACCGTCGAAGTGGAAGTACTGAGCGGTCCACATCTGGTGCTGGCCGACGTCGGAGGTGACGATCGCGTCGCCGCCCGTGACCTCGTAGAGCGCCTCGATCATCCGCTGCGGCTTGATCTCCGCGTCCTCGGACTCCTGGTAGGCGAGCGGGTACTTCTCGCGCCAGCCCTCGATCCGCTGCCACCAGCCGTCGAGGCGGGCGGCGTCGGCCTTCAGCGCGCGGTACTCGGTCGTCAGCTTCGGCAGGATCCGCTTCGCGTCGCCGACGATCGGGATGTGCGCCGGCACGTTCTTGGAGATCTCGGCGGGGTCGACGTCGATGTGGATGAACTTCGCCCGCGGCGCGAACTCCGACAGCTTGCCGGTGATGCGGTCGTCGAAGCGCGCGCCGATCGCGACGATCAGGTCGGCCTCGTCCATCGCGTAGTTCGCCGCGCGCGTGCCGTGCATGCCGAGCATGCCGAGCCACTGCTCGTGGGGCGCCGGGAAGGCGCCGAGGCCCATCAGCGTGCAGGTCACCGGGAAGCGGTCCGAGAGCGCGAGCTCGACCAGCTCCTTCGAGCCGTCGGCGTTGACGACGCCCCCACCGACGTAGAGCACCGGGCGCCGCGAGTTCGCGAGCGCCTTCGCGGCCAGCCGGATCTGCTTCGTGTTGCCCTCGGTGGTCGGCTGGTAGCCGGGCAGGTTCACGGCGTCGACCGGCTCGTACGGGATGTCGGCGCGCGAGAGGTCCTGCGGGATGTCGACCAGCACCGGCCCCGGCCGGCCGGTGCGCGCGATGTGGAACGCCTCGTGGATCGCCTCGGGGATCTTCTGCGGGTCGCGGATCATCAGCGAGTGCTTGACGATCGGCAGCGTGATGCCGGTGACGTCGGCCTCCTGGAAGCCGTCGGTGCCGAGCAGATCGGTGCGGACCTGGCCGGTGATGAAGACGGTCGGCACCGAGTCCATCACCGCGTCGGCGATCGCCGTCACGAGGTTGGTCGCGCCCGGTCCCGACGTCGCGAGCGCGACGCCGACGCGACCGGACGCCTTCGCGTAGCCCTCGGCCGCGTGTCCGGCGCCCTGCTCGTGCCGGCACTGGATGTGACGCAGCCCCGCGTCGTAGAGGGCGTCGTAGGTCGGGAGGTTCGCTCCGCCGGGCAGGCCGAACACATGCTCGACGCCCTCGGCCTTGAGGCACTCCATGATGGCGTCGACGGCTCGCATCGCGTTGCTCCTTCTCCGGCAAGGCTGGAATTGGGCGACGGCGCCGGGGGGCCGCCGGATCAAGCGAGGATACCAGGGCTCTTACGGCTCCCAGACCGCTTTTCCTGCACTACGCCAGCTCCAAGCGGAGGAGCGCAGGCCGGATCGGTCCCGCAGGCGACACCGTCCCTCACTGGGCCGATCCGGGCGAGCACCGCAGCTACAGTGCATCGGGGAAGTCGAGGTCGCGGCCGCAGCGTGTGCAGACTTGGACGTAGACCGGCAACACGTTGCCGCACTCGGGGCAGCGGCGGCGCGGCGTCTCGCGATCGTTGCGGTAGAAGACCGCGGCGATCGTCCCGAGGCCCGGCAGGACGGCTCCGACCATGAACCAGATCAGGAACGACGAGCCCTTGATCTTCGCCACCGTCCCGGCCGAGAGGCCGAAGAAGAAGAGGATGACGACGACGTCCATCGCCTATGCGGCCTCAGGACTCAGAGGACGCGGATCGCCCACACGACGGCGACGATCGCCAGCACGACGACCGCGATCCACGCCACCGCCGCCACGACGCCGATAACCACCTTGAAGAGAATCCACGCGGCGACGAGCAACACGGCGATCGCCAGCAGCTTCTTCCCGGCGTCGGACGCGACTCGAGCCATGACCCCAGCTTAGTGAAGCCCACGTCCCGCACCTGCTCTGACGCGCGAGAACCAAGCCTGGCAAGGAAGAGGGGGCCGTGGCGGGCGCCAGCCCGCGAGGCTCCCGATGACACCGCCAGGCGCCGGTTCGCAGCCGTCAGAGCAGGTGTGGAGGTCTCATTGGCATGTAGCGGTCTAGTCCCGGTAAGGGGATCGAGCTCATGACCCAGCCGGGCCAGTAGACGCGGAAGCCGAGCTTGCGCAGGCGGCGCAGCAGCCACCAGCTGTCGGCGGCGCAGTAGATGCCGAGCATGTGCGGCTCGCGGGTCTGCGCAACGCGGTCGAGGGCGCTCAGGACGACCGGTACGAGGTCGGGCGGCGCGAGCGCGACGGCCGGCCCGATGTCACCGCCCGAGCCCACCCAGCAGAGTCCCGTCGCGCTGCCGGTCTCCGGGTCCATCGTCGCGAGGCAGGTCCGCGTACGGGCGAAGAACTCGTGCAGCTCCGGACGGCGGTGGCCGATCGCCCGCGGCTCGAGCGCCTTCCACTCCGCCGCGGCGCGGTCGCCCTCGAGCACGTGGACCGCTGGCTCGGAGACGTCGATCTCCTGGGCGCGGCGCTCGACGAAGTCCGCAGCCTGGACGCGCAGGTGCCAGTGTCCCGAGATCGGCATGACGCCGAAGTCGGTGTAGAGCGTTAGGTCGCCCGGCGCTCCCGCGGCGAGCACGAGCCGGCCGAGATCGGGGCTGGGGCACTCGGGAAGGCAGTGCTCGAGCAGCGCCCGGCCGATCCCGCGGCCGTGATGACTCGGCAGGACCATCAGCTCGGTGAGCTGCTCCATCTCGCCGAAGCGGCAGACGCGCGCGTAGCCGACCGCCTGCGCCTCGTCCTCGCAGATCCAGTAGCCGCCGTCCGGCTGGGCCGCGACGAACTCGATCAGCTTGCGCTGCGACGCCCACTCCGACTCGACCTGCGCGGGACTCGGCGGCGCGCCGTCGATCAGGCCCATCTTCGTGGCGGTGTGATGGACGGCGCGCGCGGAGATCGCGAACGTCGAGCGCAGGTCGCGCATCCGGCCTTCCCGGAAGGCGTAGCGCGTCGCCGCGGCCGTCACCGCCGCCCCTCCCCCACGAGTCCCGGCGCGACCGCCGGCTCGCTGGTCGAGTCAGGCGGATCGAGCTGGGCGCCGAGCCCCTCCGGGTGACCGAGGTCGCCCAGCTCCGCGGAGGCTCGCCCGAACATCAGGCCGACGGTCCAGTCGACCATCAGACGCAGCCGCCGCGACCAGCCCGGCATCATCACCAGGTGGTAGGTGCGGGCGGCGAACCAGGCGGGGAAGCCGCGCAGCCTGAAGCCGACGATCGTCGCGACCGCCTTGTGCTGCCCCATGTCGACGAACACGCCCAGCGTGCGGTAGCGGAACCGGCGCACGCGGCCGCCGGACAGCGTCGCGGCGACGTTGTCGCCGACGAGCTTTCCCTGACGGACGGCGTGCTGGGCGGTCGGCGGGCAGGGCCGGCGGCCCTTCTGGGCGGGGTCGGGCACGGCGGCGGCGTCGCCGATCGCCCAGACGGAGTCCTGCCCGGCGACGCGCAGGGTCGCGTCGGTATCGATGCGACCCGAGTCGGCGAGCGGCAGCCCGAGCTTGCGGACGACGGCCGGGGGCTTCACCCCGGCGGTCCAGCAGACGGTCCGCGTGGGGATCGTCTCGCCGGTCGAGAGCCGGGCGCTGCGCTCGGCGACCTCCTCGAGCAGCGTGCCGGTGCGGATCTCGATGCCGCGCCCGCGCAGCTCGCGCATCGCGAACTGGGCGAGGCTGGGGGGAATCTCGGGCATCACGCGCTCGGTCGCCTCGACGAGCACCCAGCGGGTGCCGTCGAGCCGGCAGCGTGGATAGCGGTCGAGCACGTCGGCGACGTAGTCCTGCAGCTCGGCGATCCCCTCGACCCCGGCGTAGCCGGCCCCGACGTAGACGAACGTCAGGTACTCGCGTCGCTGCTCGGGGTCGTCGAGCGCCTCGGCGGTCTCGAGGTGGAGGATCGCGCGGTTGCGCAGCGCGACCGCCTCGGGGAGCGTCTTGAAGCCGACGCCGTGCTCGGCGAGGCCGGGGATCGGCAGCGTGCGCGACACCGATCCGAGCGAGACGACGAGCTGGTCGTAGCGCATCTCGATCTCGTGGCCGTCGAGCGCGACCATCGTCAGCCGTCTCGCCTCCGGATCGACTCCCGCGATGCGGGCGATCCGGATGTCGGTCCAGCGCAGCTCCTCGCGCAGCGGGACGACCACGTGACGGGGCTCCAGCGAGCCCGACGCGGCGCCGGGCAGCAGCGGCGTGTAGAGCAGGAAGTTCTGGTCGGTCACCAGCGTGATGCGGGCGCTGTGCCGCGGGAGCCGGCGCTCCAGGCGACGGGCGGCGTGCAGGCCACCGAACCCGCCGCCGGCGATGACGACGTTCAAGGCCACTGCGCGGGAGGCTAGCCGTTGAGCTGCTGACGGATCAGCCGCTGGACCTCGCCGCCGTCGGCGCGGCCCTTCGTCTCGCGCATCACCGCGCCGACGATCGCGCCGATCGCCTTGTCGTTGCCGGCGCGGACCTTGGCGACCGCGTCTGCCTGCTCGGCGAGCACGCGCTCGACGATCGCCGCCAGCTCGCCCTCGTCGGCGCGGCCGAGTCCGCCGGCCTCGACGATCGCGGCGGGGTCGCCGCCCTCGGCGACGAGCGTCCCGAGCACGTCCTTGGCGGCCGACTGCGAGACGGCCTTGGCGGCGACCATGCCGACGAGGTCGGCCAGCGCCTCCGGCGTCACCCTGGACGCGGCGGGGTCCTGGCCGTCGTCGAGCCGGGCGACCAGCTCGCCCGTCACCCAGTTGGCGAGCGCGCGCGGATCGCCGGCGGCGCCGGCGGACGCGACGGCGCGCTCGTAGTAGTCGCCGACCTCGGTGCGGAAGGCGAGCAGCCGCGCCTGGTCGGCCGGCAGGCCGAGGTCTCGTGTCAGCCGCTCGGCGCGGTCGGCCGGCAACTCCGGGATCGCCGCGCGGGCGCGCTCGACCATCTCCTGCGTCGGGGCGATCGAGACGAGGTCGGGCTCGGGGAAGTAGCGGTAGTCGTGCGCCTCCTCCTTCGAGCGCAGCGAGCTGATCGCGCCGCTGCGGACGTCGTAGTGCAGCGTCTCCTGCTCGATCGTCCCGCCGTCGCGCAGGATCGCCTCCTGGCGGGCGATCTCGGCGTCGACCCCGCGCTCGATGAAGCGAAACGAGTTCATGTTCTTCAGCTCGGTCTTGGTCCCGAACGTCGCCTCGCCGCGCGGGCGCAGCGAGACGTTGGCGTCGCAGCGCAGCGAGCCCTCCTCCATGTTCACGTCCGAGACCCCGAGCCGGCGCAGCGTGGCGCGCAGCAGCCGCAGCCACTCGGCGGCGTCGGCGGCCGAGCGCAGGTCCGGCTCGGAGACGATCTCGACCAGCGGCGTCCCGCCGCGGTTGAAGTCGACGACGCTCGACTCGGCCGAGTGGATCCGTCCCGACGCGCCGGCGTGGATCAACTTCGCGGCGTCCTCCTCGAGATGGACGCGGTGGACGCGAACGTCGCCGAGCCGGCCCTCGCGGGCGAGTGGGATGTCGTACTGGGAGACCTGGTAGCCCTTCGGCAGGTCGGGATAGAAGTAGTTCTTGCGGTGGAAGATCGATCGCGGGGCGAGCTCGCAGCCGAGCGCCATGCCGATCGTCAGGCCGAAGTGGACGGCCTCCGCATTGACGACCGGCAGCGTCCCCGGCAGCCCGAGGCAGACCGGGCAGGTGCGGGTGTTCGGCTGCTCGCCGAAGGACAGCTCGCAGCCGCAGAACATCTTCGTCCGCGTGCGCAGCTGGACGTGTATCTCGAGCCCGATGACCGGCTCGTAGGTGACGTCAGGCACCGAGCGGAACCCCCTCGAAGCCGATCGCCCGCTCGAGCGCGTGCGCCGCGTCGAGGATGCGGCTCTCGCTGAACGCGGGCCCCGCGAGCTGGATGCCGACCGGCAGGCCCTCGGCGAGGCCGCCGGGAATCGAGATCGCCGGGATGCCGGCGAGCGACATCGGCACGGTGAGCACGTCGGAGAGGTACATCGCCAGCGGATCCTCGGTGCGCTCGCCGAGCCCGAAGGCGACCGTCGGCGAGGTCGGCGTGACGATCAGGTCGACCGAGTCGAACGCGGCGCGGAAGTCGTCGGCGATCTTCGTGCGCACCCGCTGCGCCTGCCCGTAGTAAGCGTCGTAGTAGCCCGACGAGAGCGCGTAGGTGCCGAGCATGATGCGGCGCTTGACCTCGGCGCCGAAGCCCTCCTCGCGGGTCTGCTCGTAGAGCGAGAGCAGGCCTCCGTCGCCGGCCCGGTGGCCGTAGCGGACGCCGTCGAAGCGGGCGAGGTTGGCGCTCGCCTCGGCCGGGGCGATCACGTAGTAGGCCGCGATCGCATGGCCGGAGTGCGGCAGTCCGACCTCCTCGAGCGTCCCCCCGAGCTCTTCGATACGCGCCAGCGTCTGCTCGAAGACCGCCCGCACGCCCGCTTCGAGGCCGTCCCCGGTCAGCTCCGGCGGCACGCCGAAGCGCAGCCCGTCGAGCCGCTCGGCCGACGGCAGGGCGATCTCCTGCGGGTGGCCGGTGGAGGTGGAGTCGCACGGGTCGCGGCCGACCATGTGGCGCAGCAGCAGCGCGGCGTCGGCGACGTCGCGAGTCAGCGGACCCGCCTGGTCGAGCGACGAGGCGAAGGCGATCATCCCGTAGCGCGAGACCGAGCCGTAGGTCGGCTTGAGCCCGACGATCCCGCAGAGCGCGGCGGGCTGGCGGATCGACCCGCCGGTGTCGGTACCGATCGCCCACGGCGCCAGCCCGGCGGCGACGGCCGCCGCCGAGCCGCCGGAGGATCCGCCCGGGACGCGGCTCTCGTCCCATGGGTTCCTGACGGGACCGAAGGCCGAGTTCTCGTTCGACGAGCCCATCGCGAACTCGTCCATGTTCGTCTTGCCGAGCATCGGCGCGCCGGCGCGCGTCAGTCGCTCGACGACTGTCGCCGTGTACGGCGGCCGGTAGCCCTCGAGGATCCTCGAGGCGGCGGCGCTCGGCACGCCCTCGGTGCAGAAGAGGTCCTTGACGGCGAGCGGGACGCCGGCGAGCGGAGCGTCCGCGCCCACGTCGGGGGCGTCGTCGGCGAGCCAGAGGAAGGCGTTGAGGCCGTCGCCGGCGGCCCGCTCGCGGTAGGCGTCCCATAGCTCGCGCGGCGAGAGCTCGCCGACGCGCACGCGCTCGGCGGCGGCGGCCGCGGTCAGCTCGAGGATGCCGCTCATGCGCCCGGGCTCGGAACGCGGAAGCCGGCGCCCTCGCTGTCGGGCGCCTCGGCGAGCGCCGCCTCCCGCGGCAGGCTGGGACGCGGCTCGTCGGGACGCAGGACGTTCTCGAGCTCGACTACGTGCGACGTCGGCGCCACCTCGTCGAGATCCAGCTCGTCGATCTTCTCGATGTGGTCGAGCACCGACGAGAGCTCGCCGGTCATCCGCTCCACCTCGTCGTCGGTCAGGCGCAGCCGGGCGAGGCGGGCGACGTGGAGTACCTGCTCGCGGTCGATCATCGAGCGGCGATTCTAGGCGCGGGCGGTCCGATCAGGCGGGCGGTCCGGGCAGCGTCTCGACCGGCGGTGGCGCCGACACCGGCACGCCCGTCGCGTCGGTCGGGGCGCCGGCGCTGCTCAAGCGCTCGTCGCGCATGCCGACGAGCAAGCCGACGAGGACGCCGAAGGTCGCGGCCAGGCCGAGCCAGGCGCCGGGCTCGGTGGTGGCCCGCGGGAGCGGACGGGGAAGATCGAGGCTGCTGGGGGTGCCGAGCACCTGAACGAGGGCGACGATCGCGGCGACGGCCGCCAACGGCGCTACGAGCGCCTGTGCGGCGACGCCGGGGCCCGCTGCCGATGCCCTGGCGACGACCAGCACGGTGACGATCGCCAGAATCGCGACGACGAAGAGCAGAAGGTCCGCCACCGAGAGCACCTCCCAAGCGCTCCACTTGGTCACCTCGTCGTCGGCGCGATTGAAGTACGCGCCCTCAGCCGGTCCCGCGGGTCCGATGTAAGCCCAGTTGCCGGGCAGGCTCCACCACGGAACGAACAGCGACACGAGCAGCACGACGCCGGAGATCCCGGCGATCCACTCCCCCACTCGCAGCCTGCGCAGGTCCATCGCGGCGGAGAGCCTATTGGCGGGCGACCGTGACGGCCCCGGCGGCGGCCTGGGCACGGGCGGTGCGGACGGTGTTGACGAGCAGCATCGCCCGGGTCATCGGACCGACGCCGCCGGGCACGGGCGTGATCGCGGCCGCCTTCTCGCGCACGGCGTCGAAGTCGACGTCGCCGACGAGGCCGTCGTACGTGCGGTTGGTGCCGACGTCGATCACGACGGCGCCTTCGCGGACCATCTCGGCGGTCACGGTTCCCGGCCGCCCGACGGCCGCGACGATCACGTCGGCGTCGCGACAGACGGCGCCGAGGTCGCGCGTGCGCGAATGGCAGTGGGTTACCGTCGCGTTCGCGGCGAGCAGCAGGGTCGCCAGCGGCTTGCCGACGAGTATCGAGCGGCCGATCACGACGGCCCGCGCGCCCTCGAGCTCGACGCCGGAGCTCGCCAGCAGCTCCATCACCCCGGCGGGGGTGCAGGGCACGAGCGCCTCGCGATCCTGCGCGAGCAGCCCCGCGTTCGCCGGGGTCAGGCCGTCGACGTCCTTCTCGCGACCGATCAACGGGATCAGCGCGTCCTGGTCGAGGTGGTCGGGGAGCGGGAGCTGCAGCAGGATGCCGTGGACCCGCTCGTCGGCTTCGAGCGTCCGGATCAGCTCGGCCAGATCCTCCTGCGACACGTCGCCGCCCGGCTCGTGGTGGAAGGACTCGATCCCGACCTCGGCGCAGTCCTCGCGCTTCATGCGCACGTAGACGGCCGAGGCCGGATCGTCCCCGACCAGCACGGTGGCGAGGCCGGGCGTCACGCCCCGCTCGCGCAGCTCCTCGACCTCGCGCGCGACTCGCTCTCGCACGGCGGCGGCGACGGCCTTGCCGTCGATGATCTCGGCGGCCATCAGTCCCCTTTCCGCTTCAGCGGCGCGTAGTCGGCCATCAGCTTCTTCTCGGCGCCGCCGGCGAACCGCACGACGACCAGTCCGCCGGGCTCGAGCGCGGTCACGACTCCGTCGCCGAACTTGGCGTGCACGACGTCCTCGCCGACCGCGAAGCTGACCCCAGCCGACGCCGGCTCGCGCATCATCCCGGCGGGTGGCGCGCTCGACACGGCGGGCCCGCCGCTCCAGCGCGTCGCCTGGACGCTCGCGCCGACCTGGTCCTCGGCGTCGGTCAGCTCGACCGGGATCTCGGCGAGGAAGCGGCTCGGCACGTTCCACTCGCGACCGCCGTAGAGCGCGCGAGTGCGGGCGTGGGTGATCGTCAGCTCCTTGCGCGCCCGCGTCATCCCGACGTAGCAGAGACGGCGCTCCTCCTCGACGTCGCCGGCCTCGATCGATCGCGAGTGCGGGAAGACGCCGTCCTCGCAGCCGATCATGAAGACGACGTCGTACTCGAGGCCCTTGGCGTTGTGGAGCGTCATCAGCGTCACGACCCCCTCGTCGTCGGTGAGGCTGTCCTGCTGCGAGAAGAGCGCCACCTGCTGCAGGAACTCCTCGACCGACGGCTGCTGACCCTGGGCCTCCGGGTCGCCGAGCACGCCGCCGCGCGCCGCGTCGTACTCGCGCGCCACTCCGACCAGCTCCTCGAGGTTCTCGAGCCGGCCCTGGGCCTCGATCGTCCGCTCCTTCTCGAGCGCCTCGAGGTAGCCGGTCTCGTGCAGGACGTCGTGGAGCAGGTCGCCGACCTTCGCTCCCTCGGAGCGCTCGCGCAGCCTCTCCATCGAGTCCATGAAGCGCCCGACGGCCTTGACCGCCGCGGCGCCGAGCCCGGGGACGTCCTCCGGAGCGCTCGCGACGTCGAAGATCGGCTCGCCGATCGTGTTCGCGTGCGAGACGATGCGCGCCTGCGACGTCTGCCCGATGCCCCGCCGCGGCGAGTTGACGATCCGCTGGAAGGAGACGACGTCCTGCGGGTTGACGAGCAGCGTCAGGTAGGCGAGCGCGTCCTTGACCTCGGCGCGCTCGTAGAACTTCGTGCCGCCGATCACCTGGTAGCTGACGCCGTAGCGGACGAGCGTGTCCTCGAGCACGCGGCTCTGCGCGTTGGTCCGGTAGAAGACCGCGACGTCGTCGCGCGAGCCGCCGCCCTCGACGTGTCGCTCGATCTCTCCGGCCACGTAGCGCGCCTCGGCATGCTCGTCCTCGAGCTCGCGCAGGCGCACCGGGTCCCCACCCTCCTGCGCCGTCCAGAGCGTCTTGCCCATCCGCCGGCGGTTGTTGGCGATCACGGCGTTGGCGGCGTCGAGGATCGTCTGCGTCGAGCGGTAGTTCTGCTCGAGCTTGATCACGTTCGCGTCCGGGAAGTCGTGCTCGAAGTCGAGGATGTTGCGGATGTCGGCATGGCGGAACGCATAGACCGACTGATCGTCGTCGCCAACGACGCTGAGGTTGCGGTGCTCGTCGGCGAGCAGTCGCAGCCAGCGGTACTGGGCGTGGTTGGTGTCCTGATACTCGTCGACGAGGACGTGGCGGAAGGAGCGGCGGTAGCGCTCCAGCACCTCGGGGAACATCTCGAAGAGTCGGACCGACTGGAGCAGCAGGTCGTCGAAGTCCATCGCGTTCATCGCGTGGATCCGCTGCTCGTACATGTCGTAGACGTCGGCGACCGTCTGCTCGAAGTAGCCGTCCATCTTCAGCCGGTAGGCGGCTGCGTCGAGCAGCTGGCTCTTGGCGTCCGAGATCTGACGCTTGATCGCGCGCGGCGCGTAGCGCTTCGGATCGACGCCGAGCTCGTCGACGCACTGCTTGACGAGGCGCACCGAGTCGGCCTCATCGTAGATCGTGAAGCCGCGCGTGTAGTTGAGCTTGTCGGCGTCGGCGCGCAGCATCCGCGCGCAGGCCGAGTGGAAGGTCATCACCCACATCGCCCGCGTTCGGTTGCCGACGAGCTGCTCGACCCGCTCGCGCATCTCCGCGGCCGCCTTGTTGGTGAACGTGATCGCCAGGATCTCGCTGGCCTGCGCCTGCCCCGTGCCGACCAGGTACGCGATCCGCCGGGTCAGCGCCCGCGTCTTCCCCGACCCCGCTCCGGCGAGGATCAGCAACGGCCCCTCGCCGTGCGTCACCGCCTCGCGCTGAGGCTCGTTCAGCCCCTCGAGCAGCCCGGCGACCCGGCTCTCGGCCGTCGCCGGCTCCGATCCCTGGGCGGTCGCGCTCACCCGGTTGAGGATAGGGCCGCTCGCGGCGACCCAGGATTCCGATCAGGCGCGGATCACACGAACCGACGCGAACGAGGTGAAGTCCCGATCCTGCGTCACGACCGCGACGCCATGACGCATCGCGGTCGCGGCGATCCAAGCGTCATGGCGCCGCACCTGCGTCCAGCGAGGGTCTCCTCATCGGGGGCCGTCCACCAGGGCGCCACGCGCGTCCGCGAGATCGTCGAGCAGGCCGAGGTCGGATCCCGCCTCCGCCAGTAACCGGCGCAGGTCGCGGTCGCTATCCAAGGGCCGCGCTCCTCGACGTGCGGCATCCGAGGATCAACGGTGCCCCTGTGGGGCCTCCTCGAGGCACGGTTTGGTGCGGGGGTGGGTGGGGCGCTGTAGGAGTTGAGCTAGAGGCTTGATGCGGGTTTATCGGCCGTCGTAGGCGGCGAGTGCTCGTGGTGGGCGGCCGGTGAGGGTGTTTAGGTAGATGCCGATGGTGAGTGCGAGGAGGCGTTGGGCGATGCGTTGGACGAGTCCGGCGATGGTTTTGGCGAGGTGGTCTTCGAGGCGCATCTGGCGTTTGAGGTTGGCGAAGACGGATTCGATGACCAGCCGGATGCGGGCTTTGGCGATCTCGGTTGGTGGGCGTTGTCCGAGGCGGTGTTTGTCGGGTGTGACGAGCGCGACGCCGACGAGGTCGAGGGTTTGGGCGAACTCGCGGCCCCAGAAGCCTTTGTCGGCGAACAGGGTCGTGCCGGGGTGCGCGCTGGCGAGCTGGAAGCAGGGTTCGTATTCGCGCTCGTTGGCCGGCGCGATTGTGTAGCCGACCGGCACCCCGGCGGCGTCGGAGACCAGCACGAGTCGGACACCCCAGACCCATTCACTTTTGGAGCGGCAGTAGCCGTATGCGGCATAGCCGGCGAAGTCTGAGACGTGCTTGCAGCCGGCGTAGTTGGCGCACCCGATCAACGTCCCGTCGACCAGGCGGACCTCCCCGCCGGCGACCAGCTCCGCGATTTGTAGCTGGACCGTCGCTAGATAAGGCGCCAAGCGCCGAAGGCGACGGTTATAGCGCGACTGGGTCGGCACGACCGGAAAGAACCCCGGCAACAGCCGCCCAACGACGCCTAGGAACTGGCGATCCGAAGGGATTCCGACCATCGCCTGACAGACAGCCAGCGCGATCAACTCATGGTCGGTGACCTTCCCGACAGGGCCGCTGCGAGGGATCCGCAGCGTCGAAGCGAACACGTAGGCTGCAACGACAAGGGTGTCCAGCGATGCTGTCATCTCGTGCTCCAATCACGAGCTTTCAGGGCTGGACACCCTTTTCCTTACGCCAACAACCGCCTCCTGCCCAACAACCCAACCCGCATCAAGCCTCTAGTTGCGGTGCCGGTCCCTTGGCTGGGTAGGGCGGTGAGGCGGTGGCTGGGCTTCGATCGGGGCCCTTGGTCCCCGATCGCCTTGGTTCTCAGTGGTATTCAGCCGTTTCCCGGGGCCAGACAGCCGTTTTGAGGCCCAGAACTCCTCGCTCCGAGGACGAGTGGAACATTGACTGGGCTCTGCCCCAGTCAATGTTCCACTCTCTTCCGAGGGGGCCCCAAAAGGGACGGTTCGAGAGCCACGGCGCCCAACCGGGCACCCAAAGGCCAGCGAGCGACGGCCACTGCCGGCCACCAGCCATCTGGCATTACCCCTTGCCAGGACCTCGGAGGCGAATAGCCTCGCGGCGTGGGGCTTTGTGACGAGGTGCGGGCGAGTTGCGCGAGGATCGCGGGGGTGGCGCGGCATGTGACGATCGACGTCGAGTGGATCGGTTCGATCGAGCCTGGGCCGGAGCCGGTCCTGGATCCGGAGCGCCACTTCCTGGACGGGTCGGCGGAGGAGGTCGCGATGTTCACGCTGACGCTCGACGCGATCAACTTCGGGTCGGGCTGGTTTCCGACGCTGCGGAAGCGGCCGGGCTGCTCCGGCTACAACACGATCGCCTGGGCGCTGACCGACCGCTTCCGCGAGTGGGGCCCGTGGAGTCCGGAGGAGCTGGCGAGGATCGACGCCGGCACGGTCGCCGACGTGCTCGGACAGGATCGCGGCCACGAGCTGATGGACCTGTACACGCGAGCGCTGCGCGAGCTGGGCGACTTCATCGGCGAGCGCACGGCGCTCGCCGTGATCGCGGCGGCCGGGGGCTCGGCGGAGCGGCTGGCGGAGCAGCTCGCCGGCGGCATGCCGATGTTCGACGATCCCGGGTTCTACAAGCGGGCGCAGATCGCCGACAACCTCGTCCCCCACGTGCTCCGCATCGACGGCGTGCTGCGCTACGCGCCGGAGCTCGCGGCGCGGATCGACGCCGGCGAGCTGCTGGCGCCCGGGCGGGAGGAGCGCGAGATCCGCGCCTGCGCCGTCCACGCCTGCGAGGCGATCGCCGCGGACCGAGGAGTGCCGCCGCGCGTCCTCGACGGCTGGCTCTGGAATCGCGGCCAGCAGCCGCGCTACAAGGCGGTGCCCCGCCACCGCACGCGCACGACCGCCTACTGACTGGCCGTCAGCCGGCGGCTGGGTCGTTGCCGGCGCCGCGGCGCAACGGGCGGACCTCGGCGCTCTCCGGTCGTTTGCCGGTGAGGTCGGCCAGCATGCCCTCGAGCTCGTTGACCCGGTCCGCGAGGCCCTTGAGCGCGTCCGCGACGGGGTCGGGTAGGTGAGCCCAGTCGGCGTCGGGCCCCTCCGGGCGCTTGCCGTTCACGCGCACGGGGTGACCGGGATTGCCGACCACCGTCGCGTCCGCCGGCACGTCGTGGATCACGACGGAGTTGGCGCCGATCTTCGCGCGGTCGCCGACGTCGATCGGGCCGAGCAGCTTGGCGCCCGAGCCGACGACCACGTCGTCGCCGACCGTCGGATGGCGCTTGCCGCTCTCGAAGCCGGTCCCGCCGAGCGTCACGCCCTGATAGAGCGTCACGTTGTCGCCGAGCTCGGCGGTCTCCCCGATCACGACGCCGGCCCCGTGGTCGATGAACAGCGCTTCGCCGATCTGGGCGTGGGGATGGATCTCGACGCCCGTGATCACCTTCGTCAGATTGGCGAGGAAGCGCGGCAGGATCGGCACGCCGGCCTCGTACAGCGCGTGGGCGACGCGGTGGGCGAGCAGCGCCTGGACGCCGCCGTAGGTGAGCAGGATCTCCAGCCGCCCGACGCCGTGCGCCGCCGGGTCGCGCGCTTGGGCCGCGGCGAGGTCCTGGCGGACCTCGCAGGAGACGCGGGTCAGGGTGTCGAGACCGGGCATCGCACTGGGGATTGTGGCGCAGCCACCGGCTCGGCTCGCGAAAAGCTTGCTCGCGGCCGCCTTCAGGGAGCGAAGAACGGCGCGCTGACGTAGCGCTCGCCGGAGTCGGGCATCACCACGACGATCCGCTTGCCGTCCATCTCCGATCGCGAGCCGACCTGGATCGCCGCCCACAGCGCCGCGCCGCACGAGATCCCCGCCAGCACCCCCTCGCGGTGCGCGCAGAGGCGCGCCGTGCCGATCGCGTCCTCGTCGGAGACCGGGATCACCTCGTCGAGGATCTCTCGGTTGAGCACGGCCGGGACGAAGCCCGCGCCGATGCCCTGTATCCGGTGGGGCCCCGGCTTGCCGCCCGAGATCACGGCCGATCCGCGTGGCTCGACGGCGATCACGCGCAGGTCCGGGTTGAGCTCCTTGAGCCGCTCCCCGGCGCCGGTGATCGTGCCGCCGGTGCCGACACCGGCGACCAGCGCGTCGACGCGGCCGTCCATGTCGCGCCAGATCTCCTCAGCGGTGGTGAGCCGGTGGATCTGTGGGTTGGCCGGATTCGAGAACTGGTCGGGGATGAAGGCCGGCGCGCGCTCGTCGGCGATCTCCCGGGCGGCGGAGACCGCCTCGTCCATCCCTCCCATCGTCTCGGTGATCCGCACCTCGGCGCCGTAGAGCTTCAGCAGGCTCTGGCGCTCGCGGCTCATCCCCTCCGGCATCGCCAGCACGAGGTCGTAGCCGCGCGCCGCGCAGACGAAGGCGAGCGCGATCCCCGTGTTGCCGGAGGTCGCCTCGACGATCGTCGTCTTGCCCGGCTCGATCTCCCCCGCCGCCTCGGCCGCGTCGATCATCGCCACGCCGATCCGGTCCTTGACGCTGCCCGCGGGGTTGTGGACCTCGAGCTTGGCGATCAGCTCCGCCCCGCAGTCCGGCGCGATCCGCCCGAGGCGGACCATCGGCGTGTCGCCGATCAGGTCCGAGGGGTTGCTGGGAATCGCGGTCAAGTCGATGCGCCCGCTCAGATGTAGTACATCGGCGAGCTCGCCTCGGCCTCGCGGTCGGCGAGGTCGGCGATCGTCGTGCGTCCGAGGACGGCCTTCAAGGCGTCGGTCGCCTCCGCCCATACGGAGTCGGCGTCGGAGGAGCCGGCGGCGAGCTCGCCGTCGAGCAGCTCGGTCACCTCGAGCACCGTGATCTCGGCGGGCGGCCGGGCGAACAGGTAGCCGCCCTTGACGCCGCGCTGGCTCTGGAGGATCCCGGCACGACGCAGCGTGGCGAAGAGGCCCTCGAGGAACTGCACGGGGATCTCGCGCGCCTTCGCGATCTCCCCGATCGGCACCGGCTGACCGGCTCCCCTGCGCACCAGCTCGGTCAGGGCGCGTACCGCGTAGGGAGACTTGCTGGTGATCGTCAGCACCGCAGCGAGTCTAGGTTATGGCGATGCGGAAACTCGCCCGTGCAGCCGCGCCGTTCCTCCCCGCGCTGGCGCTGATGGCGCTGATCTTCGCCGGCTCGGCGATGCCCGGCGACGGCGACGACCACGGCCTGCTCGTGCTGATCCTGCGCAAGCTGACCCACTTCGCCGAGTACTTCGCCCTGACGGGCCTCTGGTGGTGGGCGCTCAGCTCACGCCTGGGAACCCGGCGAGCGCTCGTCCCGGCGCTCGCCATCGCCGTCGCCTACGCCATCTCCGACGAGTTCCACCAGACCTTCGTCGACGGCCGCACCGGCACACCCCGCGACGTCCTCATCGACACCGCCGGAGCCCTCACCGCCACCTACCTGATCGTCCGCAGGCGCAAGCCGCGTCCCGGCGATGAGCTGAGCGTGCCTGGCAAGGAAGAGGGGGCCGTGGCGGGCGCCAGCCCGCGAGGCTCCCGATGACGCGGCCAGGCACGCTCAGATCGCGCCGGAGCTGAGCGTGGCTGGCAAGGAAGAGGGGGCCGTGGCGGGCGCCAGCCCGCGAGGCTCCCGATGACGCGGCCAGGCGCGCTCAGATCGCGCCGGGTAGCCAGCCGCGGGCGGTGGCGGTGAGAACGGCTTGGGCGCGGTCCGCGGCGCCGAGCTTCGCGTAGGTGTTGTGCAGGTGCGTGCGCACCGTGCTCGTCGACAGCTCCAGCTCTGCGGCGATCTGCTTGTAGACCTTGCCCTCCGCCAGCTTGCGCAGGACGTCGAGCTCGCGCTTCGACAGCGGGCAAGGGTCGACGTGGCGCGGGCCGTTGCCCTCGCTCGCATAGGGAAACTCGTACATCAGGCTGCGCAGGTCCTCGGGGGACAGCTCGAGCGCCTGGCCGGCCGCGAGCAGCTCGTTGCGGTCGACCGCCTCGCCGTGTCCGTAGTGGGCCAGCATGTCGGCGAGGCGGACCATCGCGGCCTGCCCCTCTGCGTCGTCGGAGTGGTGGCGCTCGATCGCCGAGGCGAGGCTGTCCGGCAGTCCCCAGCGGCGGGCGAGCACCCCGCCGACGACGGCGTGGTCGACCCCCAGCTCCACCCGCTCGCGGTGGACCCGCTCGCCCGGAGTGCGGGCGTCGCCGTGGATCTCCTCCGGATACGCCGGATAGGACTGGACGAGCACGAGCTTGCCGATGTCGTGGACGAGGGCCACCGTCATCAGGTCCTCGCGCTTGTCGTAGCCGGTGTCGCGAGCGAGCTTGTCGGCGGCGGCCTGCGTGGCGACCGCGTGCAGCCGGAAGCGCTCCGGCATCACGTCCCAGCCCGGGCTGCGCTCGAAGAAGTCGAAGGTCTGGCTCTGGCGCGCGAGCTGCTCCACGCGCTGCTCGCCGAGCAGCTCGACGGCGTCGCGTACGCAGGCGACCTTGCCACCGCGCGGCGAGACGGCGCCGTTGGCGAGCCGCAGCGCCGTGGTGACCAGCGCGAGGTCGGACTCGATCGCCTCGACGATCTTGCTCGTCGCGGGCGAGCTGTCACCGACCACGCGCAGCACGCGGCTGCGCGACTCGGCGAGCGCGGGGAACGCCTCGAGCGCCTCGAAGGCCGCCGTCAGCCGGCGGCCGTGGCCCTCGCTGGCGCGACCGATTCCATGTGCCGCCGAGGCTGGTGTCTTGGAGATGAGCGCTTGCACCCGGTCCTTGCCGTTCGATCCAGCCGGTGGCGGCCGATCACCGGACCTATCGGCACCCCATGTAGAGGCTTGAGGGCGGGTTAGAAACGCGCAAGCGCCGTGTCGATGCGCGCCAGCGTCTCCTCGCGCCCGAGCGCCACGACGGACTCGAAGATGCCCGGCGAGATCGTGCTGCCGCTGATCGCGACCCGGACCGGCTGGAAGACCTCGCGGGGCTTGACCTCGAACCGCTCGACGACGGCACGCAGCGCCGCCTCGACGCCCTCGACGTCGAACGGCTCCAGCTCGGCGAGCGCGGCTCGCGCGGCGACGAGCCGCTCCTCGGCGCCGTCGACCATCGCCTTCGCCCACGACTTCTCGTCGTAGGGCTGGCGTTCGACCAGGAACCCGGCGAGCGGCCAGAACTCGTCGAGCGTCTGCATCTTGTCCTGCGCCAGCTCCGCCGCCTGCTCGAGGCCGCCGCGGCCGAGCCGCCGCTCGAGCCGTTCGGCCAGGTCCCTCGGCTCGAGCTCGCGCAGGTAGCGCCCGTTCATCCAGCGCAGCTTCTGCTCGTCGAACACCGCCGGGGAGCGCGAGACGCGCGCGAGGTCGAAGCTCTCGACGAGCCGCTCGGTCGGGATCAGCGTCGTCGAGTCGTCGAGCGACCAGCCGAGCAGGGCTATGTAGTTGCGCACCGCCTCGGGCAGGTAGCCGGCTTCGCGCAGCTCCTGGACCGACGCGGCGCCGTGGCGCTTGGAGAGCTTCCTACCGTCCGGCCCGTGGAGCAGCGGCAGGTGGGCGTAGATTGGCGGCGGCGCGTCGAGGGCCTCGAGCACGAGCAGCTGCTTGGGGGTGTTGGAGAGGTGATCCTCGCCGCGCACGACGTGCGTGATGCCGGCGTCGAGGTCGTCGATCGCGACCGCGAAGTTGTAGAGCACGGACCCGTCCTCGCGGGCGATCACCGGATCGTCGATGTGCTCGTGCTCGAAGCTGGTGTCGCCGCGGATCGCGTCGTGGACGACGGTCGTGCCGTCGTCGGGCACGCGCAGCCGGATCGCGCCGTCGCTCTCCTCCTTGCCGCGGAAGCCGCGCCCGGGGTAGCGCTGCTTCCATTCGGCGACCTCGGCGGTCGCCGCGTTGGAGCGGTAGGCGTGGCCGCTGTCGAGCAGCTGGGCGAGCGCCTCGCGATGGCGATCGGAGCGCTGGCTCTGGAACATCGGGCCCTCGTCGAAGTCGAGCTCGAGCCAGCTCAGGGCGTCGAGGATCTGCTCGACGTTCTCCTCAGTCGAGCGCTCGCGGTCGGTATCCTCGACCCGCAGCACGAGCTCGCCCCCGGACCTGCGGGCGAGGAGCCAGTTGTAGAGCGCCGTGCGCGCGCCGCCGATGTGCAGCGCGCCCGTGGGCGAAGGAGCGAATCTGACTCTGATGGACACGGACGCGGCATGCTAATCGGCGCCCACGTCTCGACCGCCGGCGGTCTGGCCAAAGCCCATGCGCGCGGCGTCGAGATCGGCGCCGACGCGATCCAGGTCTTCAACCAGTCGCCGCGGATGTGGAAGCCGACGCGCTGGAAGGACGGCGACGTCGCCGCGTTCCTCGAGCTGATGGGCGAGGGGCCGATCGAGTCGGTCGTGATCCATGCGGTCTACCTGATCAACTGCGCGTCGAAGGACCCGGAGATCCGGGCGAAGTCGCTCGCCTCGCTGACGCACTCGCTGCGGATGGGCGACGCGATCGGCGCCGACGGCGTCGTGCTGCACCCCGGCTCGACGGTCGGCGAGCCGCACGGCGAAGCGCTCGAGCGCGTCGGCGAGGTCCTGCGCGAGGCGCTGGCGGAGTCTGACTCCTGCCCGCTGCTGCTCGAGGACACCGCGGGCGCCGGCAATACGCTCGGCCGGTCGTTCGAGGAGCTCGCGCGGATCCTCGAGCTGGCCGGCGATCACGACCGGCTCGGCCTCTGCCTCGACTCCTGCCACCTGCTCGCGAGCGGCTTCGATGTCCGCACGGCCGAGGGGATCGAGAGGGTGATGGACGACTGCGTGTCGATCGCCGGCGCCGACCGCCTGCTCTGCCTGCACGTCAACGACTCGCAGACGCCGCTCGGCTCTAACCGCGACCGCCATGCGCCGCTCGGCGAGGGCGAGCTCGGCCCGCGCGGCTGTGGCGCGTTCCTGTCAGAGCCACGCTTCGAGGGCCTGCCGGCGATCTTCGAGGGCCCCGGGCTCGACGGCAAGGCGCCGAGCGCGCGGGACGTCGCCCGCGCGCGGGAGCTGCGCCGCGACGGCCTGCGGGCGCGCGGGCGCAAATAGCGTGCGACGCGCTTGTGTAACAAGTTGGCCCGAGCGCTTGCCGTGGAGGGCTGTGGTGGCTAAGTTGCCTGCATATCTGCATGGCACTCACCGACCGCCCCGATTTCCAAGCCTGGCTCGAGCGCTTCGAAGCGCGCCATGAGCAGCTGCATGGAGCCGGGCGCCCACCCCGCCCCGGCCACTGCGACGGCTGCGGCGGCCGGCTCGCCGCTCCGGCTTCGCCCACCGGCCTCTGCCTAGTCTGCCTCGCCGAGCAGTACGGCCGCGACCGGACGCGCGCCGCCGCGGGGATCGCGGGTGCGCTGCGCGCCGCGCTGGCGCGCAACGCCGACACCCCGATCGAGGACATTCGCGAGGCCGTCGAGCAGGTCCTCGACGACTACGAGCGCGGGACCGCGGACAGCAGCGCCCTATAGCCGGTCGCGCAGGTCGAAGTCCGCCGCCTCCGGCTTGGCGAAGAAGCCGGGGTTCACGCAGTCGAAGGCATCGCCATGGCCGTCGTAGGCCATCTCGACGGAGGACCGGCAGCGGTCGAGCGGGACGCCGGTCATCTTCACGCCGCCGTAGCCGTGCCGGGTGCGCTGCGCCGACTCGTAGACGTCGACGTCGATCTCGGCGCGGAAGACCTTATTCATGCACCCCATGTAGCGGGCGCCGGTCTCCTCGTCGTCGTAGAGGTAGAGGAACTCGCAGCCGCTTTCGATGCAGCCGGCCGGGTGGACGACCCGGTCGCAGAACGAGCAGCACTGCCGGCACTCATGCCGCTCCTTCAAGTCGGGTACGGATGCCTGCTCCACGACGCCCAGGGTAGCCGCCCGGCGGCTACCCGACCGCCGCGAGCCGTCAGAGGGTCAGGCGGCCACAGAGACGCCGGGCAGGGCGTCGAGCTCGGCACGGCAGGCCGCGTCGGCGGAGATCCGGTAGCCGTCGCCGAGCTTGAGCTGGCGTTGGCCGACCTTGAGCAACAGCTCGTGATCTCCGGGGAAGACCTCGACCACGTGCTTGAGCTCTTCGAGCAGCGCCTCGGGCGCCTCGACGGGGATGGCGAGCGTGACGCGCTTGGTCCGCGCGACCCGCGGCTCGGCGGCCGCCTCCGCCTCGGCGAGCTCGACCTCCTCGGGCGACGGGTCGAAGACGTCGACCTCCTGCGCCACAAGCTTCACCTCGCCCGCCTCCTTCTTGTCGACGCGGGCGCGAACGGTGATCACGCGGTCGACCTCGACCTTCTCGGCGTTGTCGGCGTAGACCTTGGCGAAGACGAGCATCTCGACCTGGCCCTCGAGGTCGTCGAGGGTCGCGAACAGCATCGGGTCTCCCTTGCGGGTGCGGATCTTCTTGCACTCGGTGACGATGCCGCCGACGGTCACCCACTCCTGGTCCTTGCGATCGGCGAGATCCGCGATCGAGCAGTCGACCTTGCGCCGCAGCGCGTGGCGAACCTCCTTTAGCGGATGGCTCGACAGGAAGAGGCCAAGCGTCTCCTTCTCCCAGGCGTTGAGCTGGGGGCGCTCGTCGGGCAGCGCGGGCACCGGCAGGTCCGGTTGACCGCTGGGAGCCCCGCCGGGAGCGGACTCCTCCATGTCGAAGATCGAGCCCTGGCCGACCAGCGCGTCCTGCTGGGTCTTCTGGCCGGCGCCCTGCGCCTGCTCGAGCACCGCGAGCATCCCCGAGCGGGTGGCGCCGGTCGAGTCGAGCGCGCCGCACTTGACCAGCGCCTCGATCGCCTTCTTGTTGACGGCGCGCACGTCGACGCGGCGGCAGAAGTCCCACAGCGACGCGAAGGGCCCGCCCTCCTCGCGCGCGCCGACGATCGCGTCGACGGCCGCCGAGCCGACGTTCTTGACCGCGTCGAGGCCGAAGCGGATGCAGCGGTCGTGGACCTCGAAGTTGTGGTCGGACTTGTTGACGTCCGGCGGCAGCACCTCGATGCCCATGTCCTCGCAGCAGCTGACGAAGAACGGGACCTTGTCCTTGGTCGACATCACCGAGGAGATCAGCGCAGCCATGTACTCGGCCGGATGGTTGGCCCGCAGCCATGCGGTGCGGTAGGAGATCAGCGCGTAGCAGGCTGCGTGGCTGCGGTTGAACGAGTAGTCGGCGGCGGCCTCGTTGACCTCCCAGAGCTGGCGAATCACCTGCTCCTGGGTGCCGGTCGCGCGGGCGCCCTCGAAGAAGCGCTCCCTCAGCGCGCCCATCGCCTCGCGGTTCTTCTTTCCGATCGCCTTGCGCAGGTCGTCGGCCTCGGCGCCCGAGAAGCCCGCGATCCCCTTGGCGATCTGCATCGACTGCTCCTGGTAGAGGATCACCGAATAGGTCGCCTCGGTGATCGGGCGCAGGCGCTCGTCGAGGTAGGAGATCGCCTCGGGGCTGCGCTTGTTGCGCGCGTAGGTGTCGATGTGGCGCATCGCGCCCGGGCGGTAGAGCGCGACGAGCGCGACGAGGTCCTCGAACTCGGTCGGACGGACCTTGCGCAGGGCGTCGCGCATGCCCTCGGACTCGAACTGGAACACGCCGACCGAGTCGCCGCGGGCCATCATCTCGTAGGTCTTCGCGTCGTCGAGCGGCAGCGACGCCATGTCGGGCTTCTCGCGGCCCGACTCCTCGATGATCTGCAGGCAGTCCTCGATCACGTCGAGGTTGCGCAGGCCGAGGAAGTCCATCTTCAGCAGCCCGATCTCCTCGATCGGCTTCATCGAGTACTGGGTGACGGTGCGGTAGGCGCGCTCGCCGTCGACCGACGCGCCGCGGTCCTCCATCAGCTGCAGCGGGACGATGTCGGTCAGCGGCCGGTCGGCGATCACGACGGCGGCGGCGTGGATGCCGGCGTTGCGGACGATTCCCTCGAGCCCCTTGGCGGTGTCGATCACGCGGCGGGCATCGGGCTCCTGGTCGTAGGCGCGCCTGAGCTCGGGCTCCTCCTTGAGGTACTGGTCGAAGGTCCGCGAGCGGCCCATCACCGGCTCCGGGATCAGCTTCGCGAGCCGGTCGCCGGTGCCGTAGTCGAGACCGAGCACGCGCGCCGCGTCGCGGGTGGCGTTGCGCGGCAGCATCTTGCCGAAGGTGACGATCTGCGCGACCGACTCGCGGCCGTACTTGTCGGCGACGTAGCGCATCACCTGCTCGCGGCCCTTGACCGAGAAGTCGATGTCGATGTCGGGCATCGACACGCGCTCGGGGTTGAGGAAGCGCTCGAACAGCAGCCCGTAGGCGAGCGGGTCGACCTCGGTGATGTTCAGCGCGTAGGAGACGATCGAACCGGCCGCCGAGCCGCGGCCGGGGCCGACGGCGATGCCGCTGTCCTTGGCGTACTTGACGAAGTCCCAGACGATCAGGAAGTAGGCGTCGAAGCCCATCCGCCCGATCACCTCGAGCTCCAGCTCTAGCCGCTCCACCGCCTCGGCGGGCACGGGGTCGCCATAGCGGCGGCGCAGCCCCTCCTCGGCGAGGCGCCGTAGGTAGGGGCCCTCCGGCTCCCCGCTCGGCGTCTCGTAGCGCGGGATCAGCATCTTCCCGAGCTCGATGTCGATCGAGCAGCGGTCGGCGATCTCCAGCGTCGTCGGGACCGCCTCCGGCCAAACCGAGAACTGCTCCGCCATCTCGGCCGAGTCCTTGAGGTAGAACTCGTTCGTGTCGAAGCTCAGCTTCGGCTCGGCGAGCGTGCTCTTGGTCTGCACGCAGAGCAGCGCGGAGTGGTTGTCGTAGTCCTCGCGGCCGAGGTAGTGGACGTCACCGGTCGCGACCAGCGGGCGGCCCAGGTCGCGGGCGATCTTGACGATGCCCTCGTTGGCCTTGTCCTGGACGTCGAGACCGTTCTTCTGGACCTCGAAGTAGACGTTGTCGACGCCGAAGACCTGCGTCAGCTCGTCGGCGTGGGCGCGCGCCTCGGCCGGGTTGTCGGCGATCAACCGCTGGCAGAAGCGCGACTGCAGGCAGCCGGTGAGCGCGATCACTCCCCTCGAATGGCGGCTCAGCAGCTCCATGTCGACGTTCGCCTTGCCGCGCTTGTAGCCCTCGAGGAAGCCGGCCGAGGTGAGCTTGACGAGGTTGCGGAAGCCCTCGTCGTCGGCGGCGAGTAGCGTCAGGTGGTTGCGCTCGTAGCGGACCTGCTCGGTCCTGCGGTCGTCGACGTAGTACGCCTCCAGCCCGACGATCGGCTTGATGCCGTGCTTCCTGCAGGCCTTGTAGTGCTCGACCGCGCCGTTCATCACGCCGTGGTCGGTCAGCCCCAGCGCCGGCTGGCCGAAGGCTGCCGCGCGCTCGGCGAGCTTGTCGATCTTGCAGGCCCCGTCGAGCAGCGAGTACTCGGAGTGGACATGGAGGTGCGCGCAGCTCACGGGCCGCCGAATATACGCATGGCGCAAGACGGCTCCGAACCATCACACGCGAGCCCCCGCTCTTTGCGGAAAGCGGCAGAGTCGTTACGGAGGGGGCCTATTCGTCGTCGTCGGAGGCGAGCGCGATGCCGGCGGCAATGACCGCTACGACGACGCCCGCGGCGACTAGCTTCGAGCGGTTCGCCGACAGCTTGCGCTTGGCGACGCGGGAGCCGAGCTTCCAGACGATCCAGCTGAGGAGGGCGTCGCGCTTGGAGGTCACGTCTTGCCCTTACCCCTGTTGCGAATTCGGTATGCCATCCGGGACTGGAGGGTCCAGAGCTCGATGAAGCCGGGGCTGGCGTGCTGGGAGAAGAGGCCGCCGGACTCGCCGAAGCCGGCCAGGGCCTCGTCGTAGAGGGCGTTGGGGGAGCTGCGTGCGACCGCTTGGGCGCGGCCCTTGTAGAGGCGGATCGTAATCTCGCCGGTCACCTGCTCGTTGACGCTGTCCATGTAGGCGTCGAGGTCGGCGCGCAGCGGCTCGTACCAGAGGCCGGCGTAGACGAGGAAGGCCCACTGCTCGTCGAGCGAGCGCTTGAAGCGGTTCTGGTGGATCGTGCCGACCAGCTTCTCGAGCTCGCGATGGGCCGTGAGGATCACCTCGGCGGCGGGGACCTCGTAGAGGTCGCGCACCTTGAGGCCGACGATCCGGTCCTCGATGTGGTCGACGGTTCCGACGCCGTGGCGGCCGCCGACCGCGGCGACGCGGTCGATCAGCGCGACCAGGCCGAGCCGCTCGCCGTTCAGCGATACGGGGCAGCCGCGCTCGAATCCGACGACGAGGTCCTCCGGGTCGTCGGGCGCCTCGCGGGGGTCGGTCACCAGCTCGAAGACGCCGTCGCGCGGCGGCTCGCCGAGGTCCTCGATCGGACCGCCCTCCGAGGAGCGGCCCCAGATGTTGTCGTCGATCGAGTAGGGCGGCGCCTCTGTCCCGCCCTTGACGGGAATCCCGTGCTCGCGCGCGTAGGCGATCTCCTCCTCGCGGCCCATCCGCCAGTTGCGCACCGGCGCGACGATCTTCATGTCGGGCGCCAGCGCCAGGACCGTCGAGTCGATGCGGACCTGGTCGTTGCCCTTGCCGGTGCAGCCGTGGGCGACCGCGTCGCAGCCGTGCTCGCGCGCCTTCTCGACGGCGAGCTTGGCGATCAGCGGCCGGCCGAGCGCCGTGAACAGCGGGTAGCCGCCGCCGTAGAGGGCATTCGCCTTGATCGCCGGCAGCACGTAGTCGCGCGCGAACTCCTCGCGCGCGTCGACCACCTCGCAGGCGAGCGCTCCGAGGTCGAGCGCCTTGCCGCGCACGACGTCGTAGTCCTCGCCGGGCTGGCCGAGGTTGACGGTCAGGGCCACCACCTCGGCGCCGTAGTGGTCCTGGATCCACTTCAGCATCACCGACGTGTCGAGGCCGCCCGAGTAGAGCAGCAGCACGCGGCTCACGTCGCCGGGACCCGCCTCGTAGGAGCCGAGCGGCGCGGAGGTCCCCTGGTCGCTCATCGGCCGCGCAACCTACCAACCACGGCCGCGCCGACCCGGGCGGCGGCCTCGTCGATCTCGGCCTCGGTCACGGTCAGCGGCGGCAGCAGGCGGATCGTGTCGGGACCGGTGGAGTGGACGACCAGCCGTTGCTCGAGCAGCAGCCGACGGGCGACCGCGGGCGCGTCGGCGACGCGAATCGCGAGCATCAGCCCGCGTCCACGGACAGGCAGGTCGAGCCCGGCGAGCGCAGCCTCCAGCCGCTCGCCCTTGGCGGCGACGCCGGCGAGGAACCCCTCCTCGCCGATGACGTCGAGCACCGCGTGAGCTCCTGCCGCGACGACCGGGCCGCCGGCGAACGTCGAGCCGTGGTCGCCGACCTGCAGGACGTCGGCGTGCCGCGCGGTCGTGACGCAGGCGCCGATCGGCAGCCCGCCGCCGAGCCCCTTCGCGACCGTCATCGCGTCGGGCCTGACGCCGCTCGCCTGCCAGGCCCACATGTCGCCCGTCCGTCCCATGCCGCACTGGATCTCGTCGAAGATCAGCAGCGCGCCGTGGCGGTCGCAGGCCTCGCGCGCGGCGCGCAGCGTCTCTTCGGCGAGCGGATGGATGCCAGACTCGCCCTGGATCGGCTCGAGCAGCACCGCGGCGGTGCGATCGTCGACGGCGGCGGCGAGCGCAGCGGCGTCGTCGCGACCGACGACCTCGAATCCCGGCACGAGTGGCGCGAACGGCGCCTGCTTGGCCTCCTGCGGCGTCGCCGACAGCGCGCCCATCGTGCGGCCGTGGAAGCCGCCCTCCATCACGACGAAGCCGCCGCCCGGCTTGTGGCGGCGGGCGAGCTTGAGCGCGCACTCGACCGCCTCGGCGCCGGAGTTGCAGAGGAATGCCTTGCCGCCGAGCGAGAGGCCCGAGAGCCGCTCGGCGAGGCGGATGCCGGCAGCCGTGTAGAAGAGGTTGCCGACGTGCAGGAGGCGAGCGGCCTGCTCGCAGACGGCGTTGACGAGCGCCGGATGGCAGTGCCCGATCTGCACCACCGAGATGCCGGCGAGGAAGTCGAGGTACTCGTTGCCGTCGTCGTCCCAGAGGCGTGCGCCCTCGCCGCGGACGAACTCGACCGGGTTGCGGGCGTAGGTGCCCATCACGGCCCGCGCCTCGGCGCTCTGGAGGTCGGCGAGGCTCATCGCCTCACCGGGAGAGCTTGGTGCCGATGCCCTTGTCGGTGAACAGCTCGAGCAGCAGCGAGTGCGCCAGCCGGCCGTCGATGATGTGGGCGTTGGGGACGCCGCCCTCGAGCGCGGCGACGCAGGCCTCGAGCTTTGGTCGCATGCCGCCCTCGACGTCCGGCAGCCGGGCCTTGACCTGCTCGAGCGTCGCCTGGGCGATCAGCGAGTCCTCGTCCGGCGGGTCGTCGAGCCAGCCGATGACGTCGGTGAGGAAGATCGCCTTCGTGGCGCCGAGCGCGGCGGCGACGGCGGCGGCGGCGGTGTCGGCGTTGATGTTGTACGAGGTGCCGTCGGCGTCGGCGCCGACCGAGGCGACGACCGGGACGTAGTCCTCGGAGATGTGGCGCAGCACGTCGACGTCGACGTGCTCGATCTCGCCGACGAGGCCGATGTCGACGTCACCGGCTAGCTGCTTGCGCGCGGTGAACAGCCGCCCGTCGTCGCCGCAGAGCCCGACCGCTGGCTGCCCGTGACGGCCGATCCGCAGCACGATGTCCTTGTTCTGCTTGCCGACGAGCACCATCTTGGCCACCTCTACGGTGGCCGCATCGGAGACGCGCAGGCCGTCGACGAACTTGACCTCCATGCCGAGCCGCTCCATGTAGGCGGTGATGTCGGGACCGCCGCCGTGGACGACGACCGGGTTCATGCCGACGTACTTGAGCAGCACGACGTCGCGCGCGAACTCCTCACGCAGGGCGGGGTCGGTCATCGCCGCGCCGCCGTACTTGATGACGACCGTCTTGCCGTGGAAGTCGCGGATGTAGGGCAGCGACTCGAGGAGGGTCGCGACGTCCTGGGTGTCGGGTGTCGGGTGGCGGCTCACGTCGAGTACTCGGAGTTGATCGTCACGTACTCGTGGGTCAGGTCGCTGAAGAAGACCTCGGTCTCCCCACCCTCGCCGGGCAGGCTGAGCGCGATGTCCACCTCGCTAGCTTCGACCGCTTGCTCGAGCGTCCTCCACGCGGCGGCGTCGAGGTCGAGCACGACGCCGGCGGACGCGACCTGCAGCCCGCCGATCTCGAGGTCGACGACGAACGGCGAGCCGCCGCCCAGCGCCTGACCGGCCGCCTGCAGGATGCGGCCGAAGTTCGGGTCGGCGCCGAGCAGCGCCGACTTGACCAGCGGCGAGTCGGCGACCGCGCGCGCGACCGGCTCGACCGCCTCCGTCGCGCCGCGCACGACGATCCGCGCGATGCGTGTCGCGCCCTCGCCGTCGGCCACCATCTCGATCGCGAGCTGGCGCATCAGCGCGTCCATCGCCTGGCCCAGCGCCAGCTCGTCGTCGGACTCCGGCTCGATCCGCACGCCGGCGGCGCCGTTGGCGAAGGCGATCGCCGTGTCAGAGGTCGAGAGCTGCCCGTCGACCGAGATGCGGTCGAAGGACCGCTTGACGCAGACGCCGGTGAGCAGGTCGAGCGTGGCGTGGTCGAGCTCGGCGTCGGTCTCGACGAAGCAGAACATCGTGGCGAAGCGCGGCGAGATCATCCCGGCCCCCTTCGCCTGGCCGGCCAGCCCGACGACGCCGCCCGACGGCAGCGCGACCTCCAGGCAGGCGCGCTTCGGCCAGCGGTCGGTCGTCAGGATCGCCTGGCAGAAGCTCTCGCTGTCGGAGCCGAGCGCGTCGGCGCAGGCCCGGGCGCCGCTGAGCAGCGCCTGTCGCGGGAGCTCCCGTCCGATCACGCCGGTCGACGCCAGCCCGACGCGCGCGGCGTCGACGCCGAGCGCCGCGGCGGCCGCCGCCTGCGACGCCCGCGCCGTCGCGAGCCCGCGCGCGCCGTCGGCGACGTTGGAGTTGCCCGAGTTGGCCAGCACGGCGCGCAGGCCGTCCAGCCGTGCCTCGCTGGTCACGGCGATCGGCGCGCCGACGAGCGCGCTGTCGCAGAAGCGGACGGCGGAGACCGTGGCGTCGGGGTCCGAGACCAGCAGCCCGACGTCGAGCGGCGGCTGGCCGTCGGCGGGCGCCGGCTTGATCCCGGCGTGGACTCCGGCCGCGCGGAATCCCCGCGGCAGCCGCTGCGGCGCCAGCTCCGTGACGTGATCGGGGCGATCGACCCAGCGCGAGCGGAAGAAGCTCTCCGCGTCGGGCGGCCGGCCGGCGGGCGCCGGCGTGACCGGCCCGCCGCTCACCGCAGTCCCTCGGTCTCGGGCAGCCCGAGCATCAGGTTCAGGTCCTGCACCGCCTGGCCGGCGGCGCCCTTCCACAGGTTGTCGATCGCCGAGAACACGAGCACCCGTCCGGTGGCCGGCTCGACCGTCGCGTGGATGCGGCAGAGGTTCGTCTCGCGCACGTCGCGCACGCCCGGCGGCGAGTCGGCCAGCTCGACGAACGGCTCGCCGTCGTAGGCGGCGCGGAAGAGCTCGCGAACCTCGTCGGCGGTCACGTCCCGCGACGGCGTGACGTAGCAGCTGGCGAGCAGGCCCTGGTCGATCGGCAGCAGGTGCGGCGTGAACGTGACCGGCAGCCCGGCCGGGAGCTCCTGGTCCAGCTCGGCGCGGTGACGGTGCCCCTCGACCTTGTACGCGGCGACGTTCTCGTCGACCGAGACGAAGTGGGTCGACGCGTTCGGGTCGCGCCCGGCGCCCGACACGCCGGACTTCGCGTCGACGATCGCGTCGCGGGCGACATCGCGCAGCGGCCACAGGGCGAGCAGCGCCGCCGTCGGATAGCAGCCCGGCGCCCCGACCAGGTCGGCGCCCGCGATCTCCTCGCGGTGCAGCTCGGTGAGCCCGTAGACGGCCTCGTCGAGCAGCTCCGGCGCCTCGTGCGGCTGGTAGTCGCGCTCGTACAGCTCCCGCGACAGCCGGAAGTCGGCCGACAGGTCGACGACCTTCAGCCCCCGCTCGCGCAGCGCCTTGACGGCCGGCGCGGCGGCCTTGTGCGGGTAGCCGACGATCGCCGCCTCGGCGAGCTCCGCGATCCGGTCGGCGTCGAACTCGTCCATCGTCAGGTCGACCCGGTGGCGCGGGTAGACGTCGCGCAGCCGCTTGCCGGCCTCGCTGCGTGCGGTCAGCGCCGTCAACGCGATCGACGGATGCCGATCGAGGATCGCGGCGGCCACCGCGCCGCCGAACCCGGCCGCCCCGACGACCGCGACCCGCCGCTCAGCCACGGAGTCGCCCTCCGATCCGCGCGAGCGCGCTCTCGATCGCCTGCCGCAGGCCGGCCACCTCGTCCTCGGTGAGCGTGCGGTCCGGCGCGCGGAACTCGAGCCGCAGCGCCAGGGAGCGGTTGCCCTCCCCCACTTGCTCGCCCTCGTAGACGTCGAAGACCTCGGTCGCGACCAGCAGGTCGCCACCGCCGGTGCGGACCGCCTCCTCGACCGTCGCGGCGGTCACGTCCGCCGCGACGACGACCGCGATGTCCTGCAGGACGGCGGGGAAGCTCGTCACGTCGCCGTAGGTCGCGAGCACGCCGTCGGTCAGCTCGGCGAGCGTGTCGCCGTCGAGCTCGAAGGCGACGGCGCCCTCGAGGTCCCAGGCGCGCGCGACCAGCGGATGGATCTCGCCGACCCAGCCGATCTCGTAGAGACCGGGCTCGCCGCCGTCGCGCAGCGGCCCGTCGGCGACGGCGGACACCGTCGCGGTGCGGCCGGGATGCAGGAACGGCAGCGTCGACGGCTCGACGTAGAGCTTCAGGCCGGCGGTCGCCAGCAGGGCCTCGACGAGCCCCTTGCCCGCGTAGAAGTCGGCCGGCCCGGCGGAGCTGCGCCAGGTCGCCGGCGCCGACCGCGTCAGCAGGCCCGCGAGGTGGTGGCGCTCGGTCGCCGGCGTGGCGCCGCGCGGACTGCCGTCGGGGGCGCCCAGCTCCCCGTCCGGCCGGTAGACGTGCGCCGACTCGAACAGCGCGACGCCGGCGGCGCCGTGCGCGGTGTTGTGCCGTGCGGCGTCGAGCAGCCCGGGCAGCAGCAGCGGACGCATCGCCGAATGGTCCTCGCTGAGCGGGTTGGCGATCTCGAGCACCGGCGTGTCGCCGAGCCGCAGCCGCTCGAGCGTCTCCGGCGCCGTGAAGCTCCAGCCGACGATCTCGTCCAGGCCGCGGTCGCGCAGCGCGTCCTCGAGCCGCCGCCGCAGCCTCTGCGCGTGGGTCAGCCGCCCGACCGCGCGCTCGCGCGCGGGCAGCGTCGTGGGCAGCTTGTCGAGTCCGTAGACCCGTGCCACCTCCTCGACCAGGTCGGCCTCGCGCTGGACGTCGGCGTCGCGCCACGGCGGCACCGTCACGGTGAGGGACCCCTCGCCAGGCGCGACGTCGAAGCCGAGGCTCGTCAGGATCCGCTCGACCTCGGCGTCCGGGATCCGCTCGCCGAGCAGCCGCTCGAGCCGGTCGAGCCGCAGCTCGACGGCGCGCGGCTGGAGCGCGGTCGGATAGGCGTCGATCGTCCCGGGGACGAGCCGCCCGCCGGCCAGCTCGACGATCAGCCGCGCCGCCAGGCGCTGGGCGGCGATCGCCTGCTCGGGATGGAGCTGCTTCTCGAAGCGGGTCGACGCCTCGGAGCGCAGGCCGAGCGCCTTCGACGTCCCCAGGACGTTCGGCCCGACCCAGGTCGCGGCCTCCATCAGCACGCGCGTCGTCGCCTCCGAGACCTCGGAGACCTGGCCGCCCATGATCCCGGCGATGCCCGACGGCCCCTCGGCGTCGCAGACGAGCGCCATCGAAGAGTCGAACGTGCGCTCGACGTCGTCGAGCGTCGTCATCGTCTCGCCGTCCTCGGCGCGCCGCACCACGATCCTGGAGCCTCGCACCTCGTCGAGGTCGAAGGCGTGCATCGGCTGGCCGGTGAGCAGCATCACGTAGTTGGTGACGTCGACGACGTTCGAGATCGGCCGCTGGCCGGCGGCGATCAGCCGCTGCTTGAGCCACAGCGGCGACGGACCGACCTTCACGTCCTCGAACACCCGCGCGGTGAAGCGCAGGCAGATCTCCGGGTCCGCGATCTCGACCGTGGCGTGGTCCTCGGCCCGGTCGTCGCCGCTCGGGTCGGCGTCCGCCGCGGTCGGGTCCTCGGCGAGCTCGGCGCCGGTCGCGGCGTGGACCTCGCGCGCGACTCCGTAGACAGCGAGGCAGTCGGGCCGGTTCGGGGTGATCTCGAGCTCGAGCACCTCGTCGGCGATCGGCAGCGCCTCGATCAGCGGCGTGCCGGCGACGACGCCGTCGTCCTCGAGCACGACGATCCCGGAGTGCTGGTCGCCGATCCCGAGCTCGTCCTCGGCGAGGATCATCCCGCTCGACTCGACGCCCCTCAGCTTCGCCTTGCCGAGCTTGGTTCCGTCGGGCATCACCGCGCCGGGAAGGGCGACCGGCACCGTCTGGCCGGCGGCGACGTTGGCCGCGCCGCAGACGATCGTGCTCGGCTCGCCGCCGCCGACGTCGACCGTGCAGACCTTGAGCCGATCGGCGTCCGGATGCCGCTCGGCCGACAGCACCTTCCCGACGACGAAGCCGTCGGACGCACCGACCCCCACCCGCTCGATCCGCTCGAGCTCGGTGCCGGTGAGATCGAGCCGCTCGGCCAGCTCGGCCGCCGACAGCCCGGGGTCGCAGTGCTCGCGCAGCCATGTCAGCGGGACCCTCATGAGCCGAACTGCTCCAGGAAGCGCACGTCGTTGTCGAAGAACAGCCGCAGGTCCGGGACCCCGTGGCGCAGCATCGCGATCCGCTCGATCCCCATCCCGAACGCGAAGCCCTGGACGCGCTCGGGGTCGTAGCCGTCGTCCTCGACGAAGCCGAGCACGTTCGGGTCGACCATCCCCGACCCGAGGATCTCGATCCAGCCCGAGCCCTTGCAGAGGTTGCAGTGGGAGCCGTCGCCCAGGTAGCCCTTGCCCTGACACTTGAAGCAGGAGACGTCGACCTCGACGCTCGGCTCGGTGAAGGGGAAGTAGTGCGGCCGCAGTCGGATCTCGCGCTCGGCGCCGAAGATCGCCCGCACGAACTCGAGCAGCACGCCCTGGAGGTCGGCGAGCGTGATGTCCTCGTCGATCGCCAGCCCCTCGATCTGGTGGAACATCGGCGTGTGGGTGGCGTCGTGGTCGCGCCGGTAGACCTTGCCCGGGACGACGATGTAGATCGGCGGCGGCTGCTGCTCCATCGCCCTGATCTGCATCGGCGACGTGTGCGTCCGCAGCAGCACCTCGTCGGAGAGGTAGAAGGTGTCCTGGAGCATCCGCGCGGGATGGCCCGGCGGATGGTTGAGCGCCGTGAAGTTGTAGTAGTCGAACTCGACCTCGGGGCCCTCGGCGACCGCGAAGCCGAGGCCGAGGAAGACGTCCTCGATCTCGCGCCGCATCTCGGTGATCAGGTGCAGGTGGCCGGTCCGGCCCGGTGGATCCCCGGGCAGCGTGACGTCGATCGCGTCGGAGCGCAGCCGCTCGTCGAGCTCGGCCGCATCGAGCGCCGTGGTCCGCTGCTCGATCAGCGCCTCGAGCGCCTGCTTGACCTCGTTGCCGCCCTTGCCGACCGGGCCGCGCTGCTCCGGCGGCAGGTCCTTGATCGAGCGCAGCATCCGCGTCAGCTCGGCCTTGCGGCCGAGGTAGCGGACGCGCAGCTGCTCGAGCTCGGCCGCCGAGCCGGCCGCCGCGACCGCGGCCTCCGCCTCGGCGCGGATCTCCTGGAGACGGGCCGGGGCGTCAGGCATCGGCGGCCATCCTATTCCCGAGCTCGTAAAGCCCGATCGCGGCGGCCATCGCCGCGTTGAGCGAGTCCGGGCCGTCGACGCGCTGGGGGATCCGCGCCAGGCAGTCGGCCGCGGCTACGACGTCCTCGGGCAATCCGTCGCGCTCGCCCCCCACACAGAGCACGACGGGGGCCTGCATCCCCGCCGCGGCCTCGGCGAGGGTCAGCGGCGCGCCGGCATCGAGCGCGACCTTCGCGCCCGGCAGCTCGTCCAGCGCCGCCCGCGCCGGCGGCTGCGCGAACAGCGACCCCATGCTCGCCCGCACCGCCTTCGGCCCGAACGGGTCGGCGCAGCCCGGGCCGAGCACCACCGGTCCGTCGGCGAGCGCGTGCGCCGCCCGCACGACCGTCCCCACGTTGCCCGGGTCTCCGAGGCCGTGCAGGTACACGCAGACGTTCCCGCGCGGCTCCGACCAGCGCTGCCGGTAGACGCCGATCACCCGCGCGCCGGACCCGAGCGCGCTTACCCTGTCGAGCAGCTCCGGCTCGACGTCCTCCCCGGACCGCAGCAGGATCTCCGGCGCCCAGCTGCCCTCCTCGGCTGCGGCCACCAGATCCTCGCCCTCGGCGACGAAGAGCCCGGTCGCGTCCCGCTCCTTCTTGCGCTGGAGCTTGTGGATCTGCTTGAGCTGAGCGTTGTCTCTGGAGGTGATCACGCGAAGGAGCTGTGGTCGAGGGATGTCATGTGGGTCACGCGAAAGCTGGTGGGATGAATCGGACAAGGGCCAGAACGCAAAAGGGCGCCCTAGTTGGGCGCCCCGGGAAGCTGCGTTCGGCCGTCACCTGGATTCAGGCAGCGGCCGCCTCCCGGGCGGTCTCGGCAAAGCGTCGGAACGTCTCGGGGTCGCGCACGGCGATGTCGGCGAGCACCTTGCGATCGAGCTCGATGCCGGCCAGCTTGAGGCCGTGCATGAACGTCCCGTAGGTCATCCCCTCGCGCCGCGCCGCGGCGTTGATGCGCGTGATCCAGAGGCGCCGGAAGTCGCGCTTCTTGTTGCGCCGGTCGCGGTAGGCGTAGCTGTCGGCCTTGAGCAGCGCCTCCTTGGCGCGCTTGTAGCTCGAGTGCGCCTGGCCGCGGTAGCCCTTGGTCCGCTCGAGCGTGCTGCGGCGCTTCTTCTTCGCGTTGAGCGACCGCTTGACCCGGCTCATCCGCCCAGCATCCTCTTGATGTTCGCCTCGTCGGCCTTGGCGATCACGACGGGCTCGCCGAGCCGCCGCTTGCGCCTGGCGCTCTTCTTCTCGAGGATGTGGCTGGTCATGCCGTGACGACCGACGAGCTTGCCGGTGCCGGTCTTGCGGAAGCGCTTCTTGGCGCCGGAATGGGACTTCATCTTGGGCATGACGAGCGCGTATTGAAGCAGACGCGCGCGGCGTCTAGCCCGTGGCGGCGTCGCTCGCCGGCTTCTCGGCGGGCTGCTCGGCGCCGTCGTCCGCCGGCTTCTCGGCGTCCTCGGCCGGCTTCTTGACCGCGGGCGAGAGCAGCATCGTCATGTTGCGCCCGTCCTGGATCGGGCGCTGGTCGATCACGCCGAGGTCCGCGACGTCCTCGGCGAGGCGCATCAGAAGTGCGACGCCGCGCTCGGGATGCGACTGCTCGCGGCCGCGGAACATGATCGTCACCTTCACCCGGTCGTCGCCGGACAGGAAGCGGACGACGTGGTTCTTCTTCGTCTCGTAGTCGTTGTCCGCGATCTTCGGCCGCAGCTTGATCTCGCGCACGTTGACCTGCTTCTGGTGCTTGCGCGCGGCCTTGGCCTTCTGCTCCTGCTCGTACTTGTACTTCGAGTAGTCGAGGACGCGGCAGACCGGCGGACGCGACTCGGCCGAGACCTCGACGAGGTCGAGGTCACGCTCGCGGGCGTACTCGAGCGCCTTCTCGATCGGGATGACTCCGATCTGGTTGCCGTCCTCCCCGACTAGACGCACCTCGCGGACGCGAATCCGCTCGTTGATGCGCGTGTCGTCCCGGTCGGGAGGACGCCGATCGAACCTGCGCGGGACTGGCACTACGCGAGGGCTCGGCTAGACGTCAAAGGCGGGAGGGAATCGTTCGGGACGGGCACGACGCGTCAGCGGCGGGAAGTGCGCGTGGTGTGGGTGACCGTCATCAAGGAGGCGAGTATAGCGCCGGCTCGGTGCTTCGCGAAGGTCATCGGCGCAGCCGAACGGCGAGTCGTCGGACGGCACCGTTCCCGTAGCTGTCGCGCACGCGAACCGCCAGCCGGAGCGTGAGCTGGCGCCTGCCCCGTAGCGCGCGCCCGACTCGGCGGGCCTCGGGCGGCGACAGCCTGAGCTTCAGCCAGGCGCCGCGACGCCCGGGGATCGAGCGCTCGCGGCCCGTCTTGGCTCCGGCGAGCGGCAGTCGGCGCCCACGCTGGACGACACGTCCCTTCGCCGTCAGCCGGCAGCCCTCGTCGCAGGCGACGCGCACTCTCAGCGCCCGTCCGGCGAGGGCGGCGCGCTTTCGCGGCGCGATCACCTTCGGCGCGCGGCGGTCCTGGCAGGGCGGCAGCGCGGGGGTGCTCTGCTCGTCGAGCGCGACGGCCATCACGGCCGACGCGCCCTCCCTCGAGCAGCGCTGCTCCCACGCGCCCACCGCGTGTCCAGCGTCGTTGATGGCGAACCGCACGGGCGACGCCAGCGACCCTCCGAGGACACCGGGAACCCCCAGCCGCGACAGCTTCGACGCGCCGCTCGCGGTGATGACGGCCGCCACGATCTGCTCGGTCTTCGGCGGCGCCGATCCGAACTGCTCCCGCCATGACAGCAGGGAGGGCCCGTTCGGGGAGGACACAAGGTCGAGGCCCGGGCGGGGCGCGGGGGCGCCGCCCACCCTTTGGGCCGGGCCGAATGGCCCGCCGGGCGGTCGGAGCGCATAGCCGCCGGCCCAGGCGGCGATCACGTCCCCGTCCTCCTGCGCCTCGAGATCGAACGAGAACGGCAAGGCGAAGCCCAACTGCTCCACCGGCCCAAACGGACCCGCTGGCGGCCGCACTGCATAGGACACCCGCTCGAGGTGGTAGTCGCCCCTCACGCCAACGGCGTACAGCTCCTGAAAGGCATGGACGGCTCCCGCGCCGTCGAGCGCCATCCCGATCCTGCCACCGCCCGGAAACGGCTCCCCGGCTCCGAAGGGAGCCTCGGGTCCTCCGAAGGTCCCGCCCGCCGGCCGGTAGAAGAAGTCGTCGGCCTGGCCGTCGCAGTTGCGGCTGACCACCGTGTCGCCGCGCAGGTTGACGTCGACCGCCGGCCTGCAGCGTCCAGGTGCGCCCAGTGGCTGCGCCGAGCCCGGCGCCCAGGACGGCGTGGCGACGGTTGCCACGTAGACCTGGCTGGGAGAGTCGCCGAGACGCGCCACCCTCGGAGAGGCCCACACGGCCGTGGCCCTGCCCTGGGCGTCGATCGCCAGCCGCAGGCCGTCGACCGCTTGGCCGCCCACGTCGATGACCGTCGGCGTCCCATTCGTACCGGCCATCCCTGAAGCCCCCGACGCGCCCGGCGCCGGATAGAGCGTGACGTACAGCCGCCCGCGATCGACCGCCGCGATCGCCGTGGCGCCATTCGGGGCGACGGCCACCTGCGGATCGGTCTGCCCTCCCGACGTCGCCGCCTTCACCGTGAAGCCGCCGCCCGGAGGACGAACCGCGACCGTCGCGGCGGACTCATCGAACGTCGTGTCCGCGGTCGAGTAGACGACCGTCGAGCTGCCGGCGGCATTGATCCCGACGTCGGGGCGTGGCACCCCGCGCACCAGCTCGAGGGTCTCCGCGGGCTGCCAGGTGACGGTTGCGGACGCGCTGCCCGCGAACGCCAGCGCCAACAGCCAGCCCACCAGGATGAAATTGCGTGCCCTCACGAAGATCGTGCCCCTCACGGGTACCGACGGCCAGAACGAGGTCGTCTTTTCCGGCACTAACTCCGCCCGGCGACCTCCGATGCGGTGCGCTGGGCGAACTCGTCGACGGTGAGGGCGCCGAGGTCGCCCTCGCCGTGGCGTCGCACCGCGACCGTGCCGGCCTCGGCCTCCTGGTCGCCGACGATCAGCATGTAGGGCGCCTTGCGCAGCTCGCCGTCGCGGATCTTCTTGCCGATCGACTCGGCGCGCTCGTCGACCTCGACGCGCAGGCTCGCCGCGCGCAGCTCGCTCGCGACCCGCTCGGCGTAGTCGGCGTGGCGGTCGGAGATCGGCAGCACCAGCGCCTGCACGGGGGCCAGCCAGAGCGGGAACTCGCCCGCGTAGTGCTCGATCAGGATGCCGATGAAGCGCTCGAAGCTGCCCATCAGGGCGCGGTGGATCATCACCGGTCGGTGGTCGGCGTTGTCGGCGCCGGTGTAGGCGAGATCGAAGCGCTCGGGCATCGAGTAGTCGAGCTGGACGGTGCCGAGCTGCCACGAGCGACCGATCGAGTCGGTCATGTGGAGGTCGATCTTCGGGCCGTAGAAGGCGCCGTCGCCCTCGTTGACCTCGAATGCGAGCCCCTTCTCGGTCAGCGCCGCCTCGAGCGCGGCCTCGGCGCGATCCCACATCTCGTCGCTGCCGACGCGCTTGTCGGGGCGGGTCGAAAGCTCCAGGCGCGGCTCGAAGCCGAAGATGTCGTAGATGAAGAAGCCGAAGTCGAGGCAGCGCTGGACCTCCTCCTTGACCTGGTCCTCGGCGCAAAAGATGTGGGCGTCGTCCTGCGTGATGTGGCGGACGCGCAGCAGGCCGTGGAGCGTGCCGCTCGGCTCGTGGCGATGGACGAGCCCGGCCTCCGAGTAGCGGATCGGCAGGTCGCGGTAGGAGCGCCGCTCGTCCTTGTAGATCTGGATGTGGGCCGGGCAGTTCATGGGCTTGAGGCCCATGGGCTTGTCCTCGACCTCCGTGAAGTACATGTTCTCGCGGTAGACGTCCCAGTGGCCGGACTGCTTCCAGAGGTCGACGTCGTAGAGGATCGGCGTGCGCACCTCGCGGTAGCCGCGCTTGGCGTTCTCGCTGCGCCAGAGATCGGTGAGCTGGGTCCAGATCTGGGCGCCGTTGGGCTGCCAGAACGGCGAGCCGGGCGACAGCTCGCTGAACATGAACAGGTCGAGCTCCCGGCCGAGCTTGCGGTGGTCGCGCTTGCGCGCCTCCTCGAGGCGCTCCATGTGCGCCGCCAGGTCCTCCTTCGACAGGAAGGCCGTCCCGTAGACGCGGGTCAGCATCTGGCGCTCGGCGTCGCCGCGCCAGTAGGCGCCGGCGACGCTGGTCAGCTTGAACGCCTTGATCCGCTTCGTGCCGGGCGCGTGCGGGCCACGGCAGAGGTCGGTGAACGGGCCGTTGCGGTAGAGCGAGACGGTCTCGACGCCTTGGTCGCGCACCAGGTCCTCGATCAGCTCGACCTTGTAGTCCTGTCCCTCGGCGCGGAAGCGCTCGAGCGCCTCGGCGACCGGCAGCTCGCTGCGCTCGAACGGCTCGTCGGCCTTGACGTGCTCGCGCATCCGCTGCTCGATCCGCTCGAAGTCGGCGTCGGAGAGCTTGACGTCCTCGGGGAAGTCGAAGTCGTAGTAGAAGCCGTCGTCGATCGGCGGGCCGATCGAGACCTTCACGCCGGGATAGAGCTCCGTCACGGCGGTCGCGAGGACGTGCGCGGCGTCGTGGCGGATCAGCCACAGCGCGTCGTCGCCGCTCTTCGCCGTGACGATCTCCACCTTCGCGCCGTCCTCGACCGGCGCCGAGAGGTCGCGCAGCTCGCCGTCGACGCGGATCCCGAGCGCCGCGCGAGCGAGCCCCTCGCCGATCGCGCGCGCCACGTCGAGCCCGGTGGCGCCCTCCGGGACGTCGAGCTTCGTCTCGTCTGGCAGCTGGACCGTCATGCGAGCCTGGAACCTACACGCGCCGTCGAGACGGCCGCTGCGGGCGTCGCCGGACTTCGCTCCAACCGGCGACAAAGTGGTCGCTGCCCGGCTGCGCGCCTCGACCAAGTGTGACGCCTGTCACAGATAACTGACCGAGTGGCCCTACCCTGGCCAGTCGAGCCGGCTCCGAGTGGGCCAGAGGTCCTCGCCGGCTCGCGACTCCGCGCGCGTCAAGGGGAGACGCCGACAGCGCGGTAGCCCGGACGCCGTCCGGGAGACGACCCCGACGCCGGGAGGCGCCATTCCATGCGAAAGCTCGCGCTCGTTTCGATTCTCTGCCTTGCCGCCATCGTTCCGGCGATCGCGCTCGGCGCGCCGCTCGACGGCGACCCGGTCGGGGCCTCGGAGAGCCAGCCGTCGGAGACGGCCATCGTCTCTCCCGGCCTCGGCGACCCGCTCGCCGTCCACGAGGCGAGGCGCCAGCTCGCGCTCGCCGAGCGCCGGGCGCGACCGCCGCGGCCCGAGCCGGTCGCGGTCCCATCCCACCTGCAGGCGATCGCCCAGTGCGAGTCCGGCGGCGATCCGACCGCGATCGGGGGTGGCGGCCTCTACCGCGGCAAGTACCAGTTCTCCGTCGCCACCTGGCAGGCGGTCGGCGGCAGTGGCGACCCAGCCGCAGCTCCAGAGGCCGAGCAGGACCGCCGCGCAATCATGCTCTACGAGCAGTCCGGCCCCGGACAGTGGCCGGTCTGCGGCGCGTAGGCGCTGCGGTGCTGCCCGGATTCTCGCCCCAGCCAGCCGATCTGCCTGGCCGTCGGACCGATCCCTGCGCTCCTCCGCTACGTGTCTCTGACGACCTGAGAGCCGGGGACGATGTCGTCCTCGCCCGTGTCGTCCCAGCGGATCCAGGCCTTGTGGCCGCCGTCGTAGTCGGGCCCCCACAGGACGAGCGTGGCGCCGCGGTCCCAGACGGTGCAGCGATCCTCGGCCTCGGGATCGAGGCCGCGCCAGACACGGACGAAGGCGTTGCTCTCCCACTCCTCGCCGACGGTCGTCGGGTCGGTGTGTCCGGGCCGCAGGCGGGTCTCCGGCGGTAGCTGCATCAGCGTGTCCATGACCGAGGACTTGAGATCCGAGAACGACGTCGAGCCCGGCGCCTTGACGCCGCCGACCGAGCCCTTGAAGAGCGTGTCGCCGGTGAAGACGTCGCCGCCGTCGACGACGAAGTTGAGCATCCCGTCGGTGTGCCCGGGAGTGTGCAGGGCGCCGATCCGCAGCCCCCCGGTCTCGAGGACCGTCTCGCCCGGCTCGATCGTCCGGTCGACGTCGGCGAGCCGCGCCGCCTCGAGCGGATGGGCGAGGATCTCGACGCCGAACCGCTCCTTGTAGACGTGGTTGCACTCGACGTGGTCGGCGTGATGGTGGGTGAGCAGCAGGTGCGTCGGCGTGACTCCGTGGCGCTCGATCGCCTCGAACAGCGGCTCCGGCGGGGCGCCCGAGTCGACGATCACCGCCGTGCCGCCCGGCTCGTCGGCGACGAGGTAGGCGTTCGACAGGTAGTGGGCGTGCATCGAGCGTTCGACGATCGGCGGCATGCCGGCAGCTTAGAGCGACCGCGACCGGGATTGGACGAAGATGGACCGCGTGTGCGCGCACTGTCACGACGGCGACGTCCGCTGACGATGGACGTGAGCTCGCTTCGAGCGCAGTTCCCTGTCCTGGAGCGGATCGCCTACCTCAACGCCGGCTCGGTCGGCCCGGCGCCGCGCGCGGCGATCGAGGCGGCGGAGGCCGATCTGCGCCTTCAGCTCGAGCACGGCCGCGGCGGGAGGGCGCACTTCGAGCACGCGGTCGCGCTCGCGGACCGGCTCCGCTCACGCGCCGCGCGGCTGCTCTCGTGCGACCCGTGGGAGGTGGCCCTGACGGGCGCAACCACCGGTGGCGTCAACGCCGTGCTGGCGGGGCTCGAGCTCGGTCCGGGCGACGAGATCCTCACCAGCGACGAGGAGCACCCCGGCCTGCTGGCTCCGCTCGGGATGGCCCGCGCCCGCCGGGGAATCGACGTTCGAACCGTGCCGTTCGCCGAGATCGCGGATGCCGTCGGGCCGCGCACGCGCCTGGTCGCCTGCTCGCACGTGTCGTGGATCACCGGCCGCGTCGCCGACACCGAGGCGCTCGCCGCGGGTGCCGCCCCGGTCCTGCTCGACGGCGCCCAGGGCCTCGGAGCCCTACCGGTCGACGTCCGCGCGCTCGGCTGCGAGTACTACGCGGCCTCCGGCCAGAAGTGGCTCTGCGGACCGATCGGCAGCGGCTACCTCTACGTGCGCGAGGACCTGATCGAGACCCTCTCCCCCGCCTGGCCCGCCTACGGCACGCTGTCCGACCCGCTGCGCGCGCTCGAGCTGCCGCTCGTGCCGGGCGCGGCCCGCTTCGACGGCGGCTTTCCGCCCTCGCACCAGACGGCCTGGGCGCTGGCCGCGCTCGAGGTGCTCGAGCAGGCCGGGATCGCCGCGCTTCAAGAGCGCGCCGGCGCCCTCGCCGCACGGCTCGCGGAGGGACTCGCCGCGCGCGGGATCGCCGTCGCGGGGCGCGGCCCGTCGACGCTGGTGTCCTGGGAGGCGAGGGATCCAGCCGCGGAGTCGGCCCGGCTGCTCGACACCGGCTTCCTGGTTCGAGACCTGCCCGGCACGCCGTACGTGCGTGCGTCGGTCGGCGGCTGGACGAGCGAGGAGGAGGTCGAGCGGCTGGTCGAGGCTGCCGCTACTTCGCCGTCATGACGACGACGCCGAAGACGACGACGACCATCACCGCCGCGAAGGCGACCAGCATCAGCGTCCAGTAGACGCTCGCGGCGACGCCATTGCCCTCGCGCTGCATGTCGATGGCGCGGGCGAAGCCGAAGATCGCGACCGAGAAGACGATGCAGACGCCGATGCCGGCGACGAACGAGGTCCAGACCACGTTGATCAGGTCCCCGACGTCGACGACCTCCCCCACCAGGAGCACGGCTAGCCCTCCGCAGCCGTGATCGGGGAGCCCTGCCTGACGCGGCGGGCGAAGACGACCGCGACGATCGTCGCGACCGCGGCCGACACGATCAGCGGCCCGGCAGCCCCGGTGCCGAAGACGCGGGTCACGCCGTAGGTCAGGCCGCCGATCGCCGCCGCGGCCGGAAGCGTGAGGATCCAGGCGATCACGATGTTGCCGGCGACGCCCCAGCGGACGGCCGAGACGCGCTTCGCCGCGCCGGCGCCCATCACGGCTCCGGAGATCGTGTGGGTCGTCGAGAGCGGGAAGCCGACGTGCGTGGCGGCGAGGATCACCGCGGCGCCGCTGCCCTGTGCGGCGAAGCCCTGGGCGGCGTCCATCTTGATGATCCGGCTGCCCATCGTCTTGATGATCCGCCAGCCACCGAGGTAGGTGCCGAGGGCGATCGCGGTCGCCGCCGACACGATCACCCAGAACGGCGGGTCGGCGCCGGCGCCGAGCTCGCCGTTGGCGATCAGCGCGAGCGTGATCACTCCCATTGTCTTCTGCGCGTCGTTGGTCCCGTGGGCGAGCGCGAGCAGGCCGCCCGAGATGATCTGACCGAACTTGAAACCACGCGTGACGGGTCCGGGGTGGAGCCCGCCGACCATCCGGTAGACCACCAGGATGCTGACTCCGGCGACCAGGAACGCGAGCGTCGGCGCGAGCAGCGCCGGGATCGCGACCTTGCCGAGCAGGCCGTCGCTGATGATCGCGTCGGGGCCGGCGGCGACGAAGGCGGCCCCGACGACGCCGCCGATCAGCGCATGGGAGGAGCTCGACGGCAGTCCGAAGTACCAGGTGATCAGGTTCCAGGTGATCGCCCCGATCAGCCCGCCGAAGACGATCAGCGGCGTCACGAGATCCGCCTCGACGATCCCGTTGGCGATCGTCGCCGCGACCTCCAGCGACAGGAAGGCGCCGGCGAAGTTCAGGATCGCCGCATAGCCGACCGCGATGCGCGGGGGCATCGCACGCGTCGAGATCGACGTGGCGACGACGTTGGCGGTGTCGTGGAAGCCGTTGGTGAAGTCGAAGGCGAGCGCCGTCACCACGACGATGATCAGGATGAGGTCGCTGTCCATGCGGTGGCGGCCCGCTAGAGACGGATCACGAGTTCTTGATGACGATGCCCTCGAGGATGTTCGCCACGTGCTCGGTCGCGTCGATCGCCTGCTCGAGCCGCTCGTAGATGTCCTTCCAGCGGATCACGACCATCGGGTCGATGCCGTTGTCGAACAGCGAGGCGATCGCCTCGCGGACGATCCGGTCGCCGTCGTTCTCGAGCCGGTTGATCTCGACCGTGTAGTGCGAGAGGTCCTTGAACCCGCGCAGCCGCGGCATCGCCTCGGCGATCTGGCGCGCCGACTGCAGCAGGACGTGGGCAAGCCGCTGCGCCTGCTCCATCGGCGCCTCGATCTTGTAGAGGATCAGGTAGTCGGCGACCTCCTCGGTGAGGTCGACGACGTCGTCGAGCGAGGACGCCAGCGCGTAGATGTCCTCGCGATCGATCGGCGTGACGAACGTCTCGTTCAGGCGCCGGATGATGTCGTGGGTGATGCGGTCCCCGTCTTGCTCGCAGATCAGGATGTCGCGCGCCAGATCGTCGCCGCGGTCGGGGAACGCGCGCAGCATCCGGTCGAGCAGATCGGCCGCCCGGACGATGTTGCCGCCGGCCTCCTCGAACAGGTCGAAGAACTCGCGATCGCGGGGGCCGATGACGCTGGAGAGTCTCATTGGATGGGCCGCCGGAGCTGGACCGCATGCGGGACGCTGCCGGCGCGCGCAAGCTACCAGTTGCCAAGGATGCCGCCGGTCGATCAGTAGTAACCACCGACTGCAGATAGGTGCCCGCCCCCGATGCCAGCGGCCAGACATAGGCGTACCGTCGTCCTCGACACACGCTGGGCCCCGGTCGATCGTTGGACGACCCACAACGCGGCCCACACCCCTGCCCTCCCAGGGCATCGCTGGCGGGGAGCGTGAAGGTGACGACTCCTTCCACCTCCGCTCCTCGTCGGCTTCTACTCCGGAGGGGCCGTGCTGCTGCCGGTGGCGTCGAGACCGGCGTCCTTGGCGGCCGTGGAGCGGGCACCGTCTAGGCTCCCGACATGGATCGCTTCTCGGTCGTTGTCGCGGGTGGAGGGGTGGCGGCGATCGAGGGTCTGCTGCGCCTGCGTCGCCTGGTGGGCGACGAGGCGAGGATCACGCTGCTCGCTCCCAACGAGGAGTTCGCCTTCAGGGCGCTGAGCGTCAAGGAGCCGTTCGCCCTCGGCGCGGCGGAGCGCCATCCGGTGCGTCACATCGCGCGTGACGCGAAGGCGGAGTGGGTGCAGGAAACGCTCGCCTGGGTCGACCCGGACGGGCAGGTCGTCCACGCGACCGGCGGGGTCGAGCTCCCCTACGACGCCTTGCTGGTCGCGGTCGGCGCGCGCACCGCGCCGGCCTACGAGCACGCGACCACCTTCCGCGACGCCGAGGCGAACGCGCTGCTTGCCGGCGTCGTCGAGGACATGGAGGGCGGCTACACCAAGAGCGTCGCGTTCGTCGCGCCGCCCGGCCCTGTCTGGCAGCTGCCGATCTACGAGCTGGCGCTGATGACGGCCGAGCGCGCCAACAGCATGGGAATGTCGGACGTCGAGCTGACCGTCGTGACGCCGGACGAGGCGCCACTGGCGGTCTTCGGCCCGAACGTCAGCGACGCGGTCGCACGGCTGCTCGACCAGGCTGGCATCGCGGTCCACGCGTCGACCGTCGCGAGCGTCCCCGCCGCTAGGACCTTGCAGCTCTCGCCGCAGGACGTCGAGCTTCGACCCGACCGCATCGTCGCGCTACCGGCGATCTCAGGTCCGGGAATCCGAGGGCTGCCCGGCGCGGGCGACGATGGCTTCATCCCGATCGACGCTCACTGCGCGGTGCCCGGCACCGGCGGCCGGATCTTCGCCGCGGGCGACGCGACCACCTTCCCGGTCAAGCACGGCGGCCTCGGCGCCGAGCAGGCCGACACCGCCGCGACGGCGATCGCCTACCTAGCCGACGTCGACGTCGACGCCGAGCCGTTCGAGCCGGTCATCCGCGGGATGCTCCTGACCGGGGCCGCGCCGCTGTACATGACCGCGCGGCTGGTCGGCAGCGGCAGCTTCGAGTCCGAGGTCTCCGACGAGCCGCTCTGGCCCTCGGGCGCCAAGGTCTCCGCCGAGGAGCTCAACGACTACCTCGGAAACCGCTGACCGCCGAGCCCGACTAACGCCCACGAGCAGCGCGCGGGCAACCATGAGGGTTCCTCCGGAGATGTGCGACTGCACGAACGTCTAAGTGGGCCGTGCTGGGCTCGAACCAGCGACCTCCGCCTTGTCGAGGCGGCGCTCTCCCAGCTGAGCTAACGGCCCTCGCGGGAGGTCGAGAATAGCGATGCGTCGATGTCCTCGGCCTCTCGCCGTCAGGCGTCCGCGTCGTCCTTGCGCGCCGCGACCCTGTGCTCGAGCTGGGACATGACGCCGGGGTCGCGCAGCGTCGTGACGTCGCCGAGCTCGCGGCCCTCGGCGATGTCGCGCAGCAGGCGACGCATGATCTTGCCGGAGCGGGTCTTGGGCAGGTCGTCGGCCCAGACGATTCGCTTCGGGCGTGCGAGCTTGCCGATGCGGTTGGCGACGTGGTCGCGCAGCTCCTGGACGAGGCCGTCGCTCTCCCCGTGGCCGCTCTCGAGCGTGACGAAGGCGCAGATCGACTGGCCCGTGTCCTCGTCGGACTGGCCGATGACGGCCGCCTCGGCGACCTTCGGGTGGGAGACGATCGCCGACTCGACCTCCGCCGTCGAGAGGCGGTGACCGGAGACGTTGATGACGTCGTCGACGCGACCGATGACCCAGAAGTAGCCGTCGCGGTCCTTGCGCGCCGCGTCGCCGACGAAGTAGGTCGTCAGCCCGAACTTCGAGAAGTAGGTCTGCTTGAAGCGCTCGGGATCCTTGTAGAGCGTTCGCAACATGCCCGGCCAGGGGCGGCGCAGGACGAGCAGCCCCTGCCCCTCCTCGAGCTCGTTCCCCTGCTCGTCGACGACGGCAGCGTCGACCCCGGGCAGCGGCTTCGTCGCCGATCCCGGCTTCGCGGGCACGACGCCCGGCAGCGGGCTGATCATCGCGTGGCCGGTCTCGGTCTGCCACCAGGTGTCGATGATCGGGCAGCGCCCCCCGCCCACGACCAGGTGGTACCAGATCCACGCCTTCGGGTTGATCGGCTCGCCGACGGTCCCGAGCAGGCGCAGCCGCGACAGGTCGTGACGGGCGGGGTACTCGGCGCCCCACTTCATGCAGGCGCGGATCGCCGTCGGCGCGGTGTAGAAGATCGTCACCCCGTAGCGCTCGCAGAGCCGCCACCAGACATCCTTGTCGGGGTAGTCGGGAGCCCCCTCGTACATCACCGAGGTCGCGCCGTTGAGCAGCGGCCCGTAGACGATGTAGGAGTGACCGGTCACCCAGCCGACGTCGGCCGAGCACCAGAAGACGTCCTCGTCCGGGCGCAGGTCGAAGAGGTACCTGGTCGTCCAGGCGACGCCGGTCAGGTAGCCGCCGGTGGTGTGCAGGATCCCCTTCGGCTTAGCGGTCGAGCCCGACGTGTAGAGCACGTAGAGCGGATGCTCGGCGTCGAGCGGCTCGGCCGGGCAGTCGGGATCGGCCCGCTCGAGCGCCTCGTCGTACCAGACGTCGCGCCCCTCCTTCAGCTCGACGTCGTTGTGAGCGTTGCGCACGACGACGACCGTCTCGATCGCCGGCAGGCTGTCGAGGAAGTCGTCGACGGCCGGCTTGACGGGCGCCGTCTTGCCCTTGCGGCGAGCGCCGTCGGCGGTGATCAGCGCCTTCGCATCGGAGAACTCCATCCGCTCGCGGACCGACTCCGGGGCGAAGCCGCCGAAGACGACGTTGTGCGGCGCGCCGATCCGGGCGCAGGCGAGCATCGCGACCACGACCTCGGGGATCATCGGCAGGTAGATGCCGACGACGTCGCCGGCTCCGACGCCGCGGTCCTTGAGCGCGTTGGCGAGTCGCTGAGTGTCGCGCAGCAGGTCGGCGTAGGTGACGTCGCGCTCCTCGCCCTCCTCGCCGCGCCAGTGGAACGCGACGCGTTCGCCGTTGCCGGCCTCGACGTGGCGGTCGAGGCAGTTGTAGGAGGCGTTGAGCTTGCCGCCGCCGAACCACTTGTAGAACGGCGCCTCGGACTCGTCGAGCACGGTGTCCCACGGCTGCGCCCAATCGAGCAGCTGCTCGGCCTGGCGCGCCCACCAGGCCTGCGGGTCTCGCTCGGCCTCCTCGTAGACGGACGGATCGCTCAGTAGCGCCCGCTCCGCGAACTCGGGCGGCGGGTCGAAGGTCTCCTGGTCGAGCAGGTCGGCGATCTGCTGCTCGAGCTCAGGCGCGGCGCTGGCGTCCATCCACTCCTCCTCCGTCGGTCACCGCTGTTTCTACCCGATGCGGCGCCGCGGGACGCCGCCCGCTCTCCTCGGTCGCCGTCGCCGGGCGGCGATCGGTCAGTTGTCGTGGTGGTTGAGTTCGATGCTGGCCGGATGGGAGTCGGTCCACCGGCTCAGCCAGTGGCCTTCGAGTTCGATCGGCAGCCCCGTGCACGGCGTCCCGCCATTGCCGAGGCCATCGTGTGCCGCGGTCGAGAATTCAAACGCGTGATTGAAGTGCGTCACGTTTAGCACGACATTGCAGATGACACCGGGCGAGCCTTCGGAGCCCGGGGCCGCGTTATGGGCGTAGAGGCAGAAGTCCACCTCGAGCCTTTCCTGGTTGACGCCGCCGACAGGTTCGCTGAATTCGGCCGGCCAGACGAAATTGACGTGGGGGTTCGAGAGGTTCAGACCTTCGTCGCACGGCTCGCGCGCACAATCCCCGGCTTCCGGCCCCATCAGTTGATTGTAGATCGCACCTACGCCGTCTTCGTTGAAGATCGCTTCGAATTCGTTGTTGCATTCGGTTAACAGAACTTCGCTCGTGCCGGTGTGCTGGAAGAAGACAATGCCGTCGCCGCTTTCAGTCTCCGCCAGGATCGTGCAATTGCCCGCACTGGGCCGGTGATAGAGAATCCCCGCCGCCTCGCAATGAGTATCCACAGCACCCCCTGCAGGTTCCCTCGACACTTCGAGCGATTCCTGCGCGGACGCGGTCGAAATCATGAGAGCCGCCGCCACCGCCGCCATCACGGCAACCAAGAATCCCTTACGTAGGTAACGCATACTGGGCCCCTCCTATCCCTTACGTAGATACGCGTACTCCCCTCCTAGCATAGACCCAGCGAAAACTCGGCTCGGCGCGTCGGGGCAGGCAGCGTGGACCCGGGCAGAGGGACCGATTTTTGCTTCACGGAGGCTGGCTCGCACGTTCGGGACACGCTTCCGGTCCCAGCAAGACGAAAGCCCCGCATTGCGGGGCCTTCGCAGAGGCGACGACCGGAATCGAACCGGTGTAAACGGCTTTGCAGGCCGCTGCGTAACCACTCCGCCACGTCGCCGAGTGGAGCCGGGAAGCCTACCGCCGTCCGCAACGGACGGCGGGCGCCGTTCGGACGTCCCGAGCGTCAGGCGCCGAGGCGCTGCTCGAGCGCGTCGAGCTGGCCGCGGATCTCGGCCGGAAGCTGGTCGCCGAACTTGGCGAGGTGCTCCTTGACCTGCGGGAGCTGGGCCTTCAGATCGTCGCCGTCGACGCGCAGCAGCTCGGCCAGGGCGTCGGCCTCGATGTCGAGCCCGTCGGTGTTCAGGTCGCCCGGCTCGGGCACCAGGCCGAGCGGAGTCTCCTGGGCCGAGCCCTCGCCGTTGCAGCGGCGGAAGACCCACTCGAGGACGCGGCTGTTCTCACCGAAGCCCGGCCAGAGGAAGCGGCCGCCCTCGTCCTTGCGGAACCAGTTGACGTAGAAGATCTTCGGCAGGTCGGCGCCGTCGCGCTTGCCGATCTTCAGCCAGTGGCGGAAGTAGTCGGCCATGTTGTAGCCGCAGAAGGGCAGCATCGCGAACGGGTCGAAGCGCAGCTTGCCGACCTGTCCGGCGGCGGCGGCGGTGGTCTCCGACGACATCGTCGCGCCGAGGAAGACGCCGTGCTCCCAGTCGCGCGCCTCGGTGACGAGCGGGACGACGGTCGAGCGGCGGCCGCCGAACAGCATCGCGTCGATCGGCACGCCGGCGGGGTCCTCCCACTCGGCGGCGATCGCGGGGTCCTGGGACGCCGGCGTCGTGAAGCGAGCGTTCGGGTGGGCGGCCGGGGTGTCGGAGTCCGGCGTCCAGTCGTTGCCGTGCCAGTCGGTCAGGTGGGCGGGAGGCGTGTCGGTCATCTCCTCCCACCACACGTCGCCGTCGTCGGTCCTCGCGCAGTTGGTGAAGATCGAGTTGCGCTCGATCGTCGCCATCGCGTTGGGGTTCGTCTTCTCGCCGGTGCCGGGCGCGACGCCGAAGAACCCGGCCTCCGGGTTGATCGCGTAGAGGCGGCCGTCGTCGCCGAACTTCATCCAGGCGATGTCGTCGCCGACCGTCTCGACGGTCCAGCCCTCGAGCGTCGGGATCAGCATCGCGAGGTTGGTCTTGCCGCAGGCCGACGGGAATGCGCCGGTGACGTACTTGCTCTCCCCCGCGGGTGAGGTGAGCTTGAGGATCAGCATGTGCTCGGCCATCCAGCCCTCGTCGCGCGCCATCACCGAGGCGATCCGCAGCGCGAAGCACTTCTTGCCGAGCAGGGCGTTGCCACCGTAGCCCGAGCCGAACGACCAGATCTCCCGCGTCTCGGGGTAGTGGACGATGTACTTGTTGTCGGCGTTGCACGGCCACGGTACGTCCTCGACGCCCTCGGCGAGCGGCATGCCGACCGAGTGCACGCACGGGACGAACTCGCCGTCCTCGCCGAGCGCGTCGAGCGCGCCCTGGCCCATGCGGGTCATGATCCGCATCGAGACGGCGACGTACGGCGAGTCGGTCAGCTGGATGCCGATGTGGCTCTTGTCGGAGCCGAGCGGGCCCATCGAGAACGGCACGACGTACATCGTGCGCCCCTCCATGCAGCCGTCGAAGAGGTCGGCGAGCGTGTCGCGCATCTCCGCGGGGGCGCGCCAGTGGTTGGTCGGGCCGGCGTCGGCCTCGTCCGCGGAGCAGATGAAGGTGCGATCCTCGACGCGCGCCACGTCGCCCGGATCGGAGAGGGCGAGATAGGAGTTGGGACGCTTGGCGTCGGACAGGCGCTCGAAGGTCCCGGCGTCGACGAGGTCCTGGGCGAGCGAGTCGTACTCCTCGGCGCTGCCGTCGCACCAGTGGATCGAGTCGGGCTTGGTGAGTGCGGAGATCTCCTCCACCCAGGTCACGAGCTTCTTGTTCTGGGTGGGTGCGGTCATCTCGCTCATGGGGCTCACGACGGGGGTCTGCTCCTCGGTGGCTGGCATTCCGGGTGCTGCGGGGCTCCGTGACGGTACCGGACCGGCAGGCCGGTAGAACTGTCGGCCGGCTACCCCCCGCTCTATACGCGCAAACGGCGGTGTTGAGCCAAAAGGAGACGACGACCGAGACAACGAGGCTACGATCGACTCCGGTCTCGGGCAAATCGGAGGAGGACGAAGGCGATGGCAACACGCAAGGGCAGCGCCCGCTGGCAGGGAGACCTGCGCGGCGGAAACGGGCGGCTGGAGGTCGGCGACGGCGTCTTCAGCGGGAGCTACACGTTCAAGTCGCGCTTCGAGGAGGGCGAGGGCACCAACCCGGAGGAGCTGATCGCCGCGGCGCACGCGGCGTGCTTCGCGATGGCGCTGAGCGACGTGCTCGCGCAGGCCGGTCACACGCCCGAGTCGGTCGACGCCGAGGCGTTGGTGCACCTGCGGGCCCAGGCCGACGGACCGCCGATCCAGCGGATCGCCCTGCGCGTCGAGGGAAACGTGCCCGGCCTCGACGCCGGCGCATTCCGTGACTACGCCGAGCAGGCCAAGGTCGAGTGCCCGGTCTCCCAGGCACTCGCCGCCGTGCCCGAGATCACCGTCGAGGCGAAGCTGACCGGCTGACCGCCAGCTCCGGCCGCGCACGGCAAGCTACGATCGCCGGGCTATGATTCGCCGTCGCGCGGCTGTAGCTCAGTTGGCTAGAGCGTCTGCTTGCCATGCAGAAGGTCGTGGGTTCGAATCCCATCAGCCGCTTGTCCGAAAACCCCGCCCCGACGACCAGCGGTGAGTGCCGTCTACTCCAGTTGCTGAAGGCAAGCTCCGCCCCGCCGGTCCCGAGCCAACGTCTTGGAGCCCTTAGCGGCTCTGCCTAGCGGAACGCGCGGCGCAGCTGACGCTCGATCTTGCGAGCCTCACGGTCGACATCGCGCTTGACTTGGCGCTCTGTCGACCGAAGGTCCGCACGAGCCTGACGCTCTGCGCGACGCTGGGCCTGGCGAATCTGTGACTGAAGTGATGCCACGTCTTCATGGTGCCCTCCGACGCGGACGGAATCGAGACGCATCTACAACTGCCGTAGAAACTCGTTCCGGCTTACGCCCGATGCATCGACGATCTGGTTGAGCGTCCCCTTCGCGAGGTCCCTGGCATGCATAGGCACGACGACCCGATGCGGGTGATCGGGATGCCGGAAGACGTGGTGGCTGCCCTTGACTCGATCAAGCTCCCAGCCGCAACGTTCTAACGCGCGGATCGCCTTCCGCGGCGTTACCGAGGGGAGTCGCGGCGTCACGCCGCGACGGTGACGCGCTCGATCTCTACTGGTCCGGGGATGGGATCGCCGTGGGCGACGAGGGACTCGATGTAGACCTCGATCGCCTCGCGGATCATCACGAGGGCCTCCTCGCGGGAGTCTCCCTGGCTAACGCAGCCCGGCAGGGCGGGGACGGTGACACTGAAGCCGCCGTCGTCCTCGTGCATCAGCACGACCTCGTACTCGCGTGGAGTGGCCATGCTCGAAGCTTACGCCGCCCCGACCCGGCTTGGAAGCGATTTGGACGCACCAACTGCGACAGACGGCCGTTGAGGGCACATGGAGCCCTTTCTTCGAGTCCCAATTTGGGCCTGCTAGAGCCAAATCGCAGCAGAGGCAACTGGCGACCACCTGCTTGCCATGCAGAAGGTCGTGGGTTCGAATCCCATCAGCCGCTTGCCCGCAACCGATCCCCGAGCCTTTGCGGGGCACCCTTGCCGGAATGACAGAGCCCACACCGAGGCCGAGCGCAAGCGAGGTAAGCCTGGCGGTTCGTCAAGCCGGCCGTCAGGAAGAACTCGCTGGGGCGAGTCTGGGGCCGCGATCGAAATTTGCGGCCGGCGGTAGGCGTTCTGGCGTTTGAACGATCCGGTCGCGGTGGAACCGTCGGCGGTGCGAGGTGCGGTCAGGCTGCGGCCAGCCCGGGAGCAAGCTCGGCCGCGCTGGCCTCGACCTTCTCGGGAATGGTCACAACCAGGCGATGGTCACGGTCAAGTAGCCAGCGGGCGTTGACGATCGTCAGTCCGACGATCTGGTCGGTACCCGGAGCGAAGCGCAGTGCATGGCCCTCTGGCGTCTCCTCGCACTCGGCAGGCTGCGGCCCGCCTCGGTGCAGGTAGAGGACGTCGCCGTCGGGGTCGTAGTCGGCGTGGTCGAAGACCAACGGGCCGATGCGGATATCAACGGTTTCCATTGCTCCGATCCTGCCAAGTCTCGAGCCCGGTGACCACGCGGGCCTGCGGCGCACGCATCGGCCCGCCGAGATCGCGGGAATCCGGGCAAGACCCTCGAAAGCTGGTAACTGGTTAGATCGAGCCAGGCGACGCCAGCGGAGACCGCGAGGCACCCCGCATCAGATGGACACACCCTGAGCATGGTCACGAGGACGGACAAGCAGTTGCCTGAGCTGCAGGTTGCCGACAGCCACGATCTGATCCGGGTGCACGGCGCGCGGGTGAACAATCTCAAGGACGTCAGCGTCGAGCTGCCGAAGCGCCGGCTGACGGTGTTCACAGGCGTCTCCGGGTCGGGCAAGAGCTCGCTGGTGTTCGGCACGATCGCCGCGGAGTCGCAGCGGCTGATCAACGAGACCTACAGCGCGTTCGTGCAGGGCTTCATGCCGACGCTGGGGCGGCCCGAGGTCGACGTACTCGAAGGGCTGACGACAGCGATCATCGTCGACCAGCAGCGGATGGGCGCCGACGCCCGCTCCACCGTCGGCACCGCTACCGACGCCAACGCGATGCTGCGCATCCTCTTCAGCCGGCTCGGGCAGCCGCACATCGGCCCGCCCAGCGCGTTCGCCTTCAACGTCGCCTCGGTCAAGGCGAGCGGTGCGATCACCGTCGAGCGCGGCGCCAAGACCAAGACCGAGAAAGCGACCTTCACCCGCACCGGCGGCATGTGTCCCCGCTGCGAGGGAATGGGCAACGTGACCGACTTCGACCTGTCGGCGCTGTACGACGACAGCAAGTCGCTCAACGAAGGTGCGCTCACGATCCCCGGCTACAGCATGGACGGCTGGTACGGCCGCATCTTCCGCGGCTGCGGCTTCCTCGATCCCGACAAGCCGATCCGCAAGTTCAACAAGAGGGAGCTCCACGACCTGCTCTACAAGGAGCCGACCAAGATCAAGGTCGAGGGCGTCAACCTGACGTACACGGGTCTGATCCCGCAGATCCAGAAGTCGTTCCTGTCCAAGGACGTCGACGCGCTGCAGCCGCACGTCCGCGCGTTCGTTGAGCGGGCGGTCACCTTCACCGCCTGCCCCGAGTGCGATGGAACCCGGCTCAGCGAGGCGGCACGGTCCTCGAAGATCGAGGGGGTGAGCATCGCCGACGCCTGCGCGATGCAGATCAGCGACCTGGCCACGTGGGTCGGCGGACTCGACGAGCCGTCGGTGGCGCCGCTGCTGGCGTCGTTGCAGCTCACGCTCGACTCGTTCGCGGAGATCGGGCTGGGCTACCTCAGCCTCGACCGGCCGTCGGGGACGCTGTCGGGCGGCGAGGCACAGCGCACCAAGATGATCCGGCACCTCGGGTCGTCGCTCACCGACGTGACCTACGTCTTCGACGAGCCGACGATCGGGCTGCACCCGCACGACGTCCAGCGGATGAACGACCTGCTGCTGCGGCTACGCGACAAGGGCAACACCGTGCTCGTCGTGGAGCACGAGCCGGAGGCGATCGCGATCGCCGACCACGTCGTCGACCTCGGCCCCGGCGCGGGCACCGCCGGTGGCGAGGTGGTGTTCGAGGGCGACGTCGAGGGGCTGAGGGCGAGTAGCACGCTCACCGGGCGGCACCTGGACGACCGCGCGTCCCTGAAGCCGTCGGTGCGGACACCATCGGAGCTGCTGGAGGTGCGCGGCGCCAGCACCCACAACCTGCAGGACGTCGACGTCGACGTCCCGCTCGGCGTGCTGGTCGTCGTCACGGGGGTGGCGGGCTCGGGCAAGAGCTCGCTGATCGACGGCTCGGTTTCCGGCCGGGACGGAGTGGTGTCGATCGACCAGGCCCCGATCCGTGGCTCTCGCCGGAGCAACCCGGCGACGTACACCGGACTGCTCGACCCGATCCGCAAGGCGTTCGCGAAGGCCAACGGCGTCAAGCCGGCGCTGTTCAGCGCCAACTCCGAGGGCGCCTGCCCCACCTGCAACGGCGTCGGCGTCATCTACACCGACCTGGCGATGATGGCCGGCGTCGCCACAACCTGCGAGGAGTGCGAGGGCAAGCGGTTCCAGGCGTCGGTGCTGGACCACCACCTCGGCGGGCGCGACATCAGCGAGGTGCTCGCAATGTCGGTCACCGAGGCCGAGGAGTTCTTCGGCGCCGGCGAGGCGCACACGCCGGCCGCGCACAAGATCCTCGAGCGACTCGCCGACGTCGGGCTCGGCTACCTCAGCCTCGGCCAGCCGCTCACGACGCTCTCGGGCGGCGAGCGGCAGCGGCTCAAGCTGGCCATGCACATGGCCGGGAAGGGCGGCGTCTACGTCCTCGACGAGCCGACCACCGGCCTCCATCTCGCCGACGTCGAGCAACTGCTCGGCCTCCTCGACCGGCTCGTCGACTCCGGCAAGTCGGTCATCGTCATCGAGCACAACCAGGCGGTCATGGCGCACGCCGACTGGATCGTCGACCTCGGCCCCGGCGCCGGCCACGACGGCGGCCGGATCGTCTTCGAGGGCACGCCGGCCGACCTCGTCGCCGCCCGCTCCACCCTCACCGGCGAGCACCTCGCGGCCTACGTCGGCGCCTGACCGAAGTCCTCACGGAGACCGTGACATGTGCCGTGGCTACTGGCCGAGGCTGTCGGACGGAACGCCCATGAGCCTGCGAATCCGGTAGCGAAAGCCGTCCTCCAGCCCGTCGGCAATCCCCTTCGCCGAGCCGACGATGATCATCCCGAGCGGAACCGTGACGAGCAGCAGCGGAGTGGGCCCACCCGCGACCATGATGCCTACCCCCACACCCGCGGCCGCACCCGAGCGCGACGCCAACAGATTGCCGAGCGAATCCAGGCTGAGGGGTGAGTGCTCGACCGGTACGACGTTCGCGTACGTGACGTACTCCGCGAACGCCAAGACCTCTGGATGGTCACTGTGGAAGGCCTCCCTGTGCTCCAGGACGAGCCCGAAGTGCTCGACGGCGGCGCTGGCGTCCTCCCGTTGGAGAATCGAGGCCACGGCATAGGGGACGAGCGACGGGTTGAGCGGCTCCGAGAGTTGCTCGAGTCCGAGCGACCCCATCGCGTCGCTCGGATCCTCCAGGACGTCGGGCGCGACGAGCGACCCTGCCGGGAGTGTGATGAACCGGACGCCAAGCCCGGTGACTCGATCTCGGACCTCGCTCTCGTGCAGTCGAGCGATGTCGAGCCCCTCTACCACCATGCGTGCCCTCCTTCGTCGTAGCTCCCCGATCCAATCGCCTACGAGCTAGCCGGGATCGGTGGCGAGCCTCTCACATCGGTTGCCGACCGTACGTCAAATTTCGCCCGAGTTCGATCTGGAGGTCTCGCAGATCGGGACCCGGGTATGTGGCGGAGATGTCGGCGAGAGGCTTGGAGGCGCACGCCCGTCATGACGCCCCCGACCCGGCCGGCCGGCGTTGAGCGTGTCGACCAGGATCGGGCTGGTGGGCGCGGGTGCGGTCGGGCAGCGGCATGCCACGGTGCTCGGCGGCTTTCCGGACGTCGAGCTGGTCGCGGTGGCGGACCTCGACGAGGCGCTGGCGAGCCGGGTGGCGGCGGAGCACGGCGCGCGCGGCTACCGCGCCGTCGAGCGGATGCTCGACGGCGAGGAGCTCGACGCCGTCTACATCTGCGTGCCGCCGTTCGCCCATGGGCCGCCGGAGCGCGCGGTGCTCGCCGCCGAGCTGCCCTTCTTCGTCGAGAAGCCGCTTGCGGTCGACCTGCCGACGGCGTCAGCGATCGCCGAGGAGGTACGCACGGCGGGGGTCGTGACGGCCGCCGGCTATCACTGGCGCTATCTCGACACCGTCGAGACGGCCGCGGCACAGCTTCGGGAGACCCAGCCGCGGCTGCTCGTCGGCGCCTGGCTCGACAAGCTGCCGCCGCCGGCGTGGTGGATCGACCGGACCCGCTCCGGCGGCCAGACGATCGAGCAGACGACCCACGTCCTCGACGTGATGCACGTGCTGGCCGGCGGAGTCGACCGGGTCTACGCCGTCGGCGCGCGGGCCCCTCGCGACGCCGACGGCGACACGGCGGTCGACGACGTCTCGGCGGCCACCATGCGCTTCGCGAGCGGCGCGATCGGCTCCCTCGCCTCGACGTGCCTGCTCGGCGCCAAGCATCGCGCCGGCGTGGAGGTCTTCGCCGACGGGCTCGCGCTCTCGCTGTCGGAGACCGAGCTCGCGCTCGACCGCGGCGACGGCTCGACGGTCACGCCGGCCGCCTTCGACGCGAAGCGACAGGTCGATCGCGACTTCGTCGACGCGGTCCAGGGCCGAGAGAACCGGATTCGCGCCCCCTACGAGGAGGCGCTCGCGACTCATCGGCTCGCCTGCGCGCTTGCCCTGTCCGCCGAGCGCGGCGAGGCCGTCGTTCCGGCGACCGTCGGCGCCCATGTCTGAGCGCCCGCCGACACGGGTCCTGGGCCTGACCGGCCCGTACCAGGCGTCGCTGCTCGAGGAGCCGCCTCGCGTCGCGACGGAGGGCCAGTTCCTCGTCGAGACGCTCTACACCGGCCTGTCCGCCGGCACCGAGCTGACGTACTACAAGGGCACCAATCCCTACCTCCGCTCCGGCTTCGACGACGAGCTGGGGATCTTCGACCCGGCTCGCCCGGCCAGCGGCTACCCGATCACGCGGCTCGGCTACATGGAGGTCGGGCGCGTCGCGGAGAGCCGGACATCCGCGGTCGAGCCCGGCCAGACCCTGGCGATGGCGTACGGACACAGGACGGCGCATGTCGCGGACGCGTCGCGCGAGCGCTACGTCACGCTGCCCGACGACCTCGACCCGCTGCTGGGGATCTACGCCGCCCACATGGGACCGATCTGCGCGAACGGCCTGCTCCACGCGGCGGCGGAGCTCAGCGCGGGCCGCGTGCGCGAGCTCGGCGACGGGGTGGCCGGACGGCGCGTGGTCGTCATCGGCGCGGGCGTAGTGGGGCTGCTGACCGGGCTCTTCGCCAGCGAGCACGGCGCCGATGCGGTCGCCGTCGTGGACCCGAGCGACCGACGCCTGCGAGCGGCGCGGGCGCTCGGCCTCGAGGCCGTGGCGGAGGGACCGGAGCCGTGGCGGCACCTCAAGGAGGAGTGGACGAACGGGCCGCGCGACCGTGGCGCCGACGTGGTCTTCCAGTGCCGCGGGCGTGCCGAGAATCTCGCGACCGCGCTGCGCTGCCTGCGCCCCCAGGGCACCGTGATCGACCTGGCCTTCTACCAGGACGGCGCCGAGGCCCTGCGGCTCGGCGAGGAGTTCCACCACAACGGCCTCGGGATCCGCTGCGCTCAGATCGGGCGCGTGCCGCGGCCGCTCAACGGCGAGTGGGATCGCGACAGGCTGTCCGCCGAGACGGTGGCCCTGCTGCGGAGGCGGGGCGCCGACGTCCTCGACGCGCTCGTGACCGATGTGCTGCCGCTCGAGCAGGCGCCGCTGCTGCTCGCTCAGCTCGCCGCGAGGGAGCGCGAGGTGCTCCAGGCGGTCTTCAGCGTCTGAGCGAAGGCGCGCTCGATGACCGCCTCGTAGAGCTGGATGTAACGGTCGGCCATCCGGCGCGCGCCGAAATGCTCCTCGGCCGCCGCTCGGCACGCCTCCGGCCGCAGCTCACCGGCGCGCCTCATGTACTCGACCAGCTCGTCCTCGTCCTCGGCCAGGTAGCCGGTGACCCCGTGCCTGACGATGTTGCGCAGCGCGCCCCGGCGCAGGCCGACCACCGGCGTGCCGCAGGCGAGCGCCTCGACGGCGGCCGTGGCGCCGGGCTCCTCCCACCGCAGTGGGAAGACCACGGCCCGCGCGGATGCGATCAGCCGCAGGGTGGCCTGCCGGTCGAGGCTCCCCAGCCAGCGGACCGGGCCTCCCAGGTGCGGCCTCACGCGCTCGAGATAGAAGCGCGCGTCGGGCAGCTGACGCCAGCCGTCGCCGGGATCCGCGAGGCGCGCCTCGACCTCCCCGGCGTCGCGCGCCGCCGCCACCGGGCCGGCGATGCGCAACTCGATGCCCTGCTCCCGACACAGGCGCGCGGCGATGTCCGTTCCCTTCTCGGGTGTCATGCGACCGATCGAGACGAGATGGCCGGCCTTGCGACGCTCGTAGGGCATGTCCTCCACACGCGTCGCCAGCGGCACGGCGCCGAGCACCTGACGGCGAAGGGCGAGCGGCGCGAGCTCGAGCTGGCGCGCGGAGACGCCGTTGAAGAAGACGCGCCCACGACCGTCGAAGGCGGCATAGAAGGCCGCGTCCTTGCGCAGGTCCCAGTGCAGCGTCTGGAGGGTGGGCGGGCCGTCCTCGACGCCCGCCAGGGCGCACGCGCCCGCCACCTCCATGTGGTCGTGCACAACGTCGATCGCGGGATCGGCGCGCAGCTCGTCCAGCACGACCTGCATGTGGGCCTGCGCGAGCCCGACCACCCGGTTGTAGGGCTCGGCGAGCCGCTCGAACTGACCGCGCTCGAAGAGCGAGACCTGCCGATCGACGTCGATCCGGCTCTCGCCGACGGTCGCGAGCACGACCCTGTGCCCGCGGCTGCGCAGCTCCGGGATGAGCGTCGCGAGCACGTTCTCGATCCCGCCGTAGCCCGGAGGCGGCACCGGAAGCCACGGACCGGCGTTGATCAGGACCGTGCGGCGAGGCATTCCGGCTCGCTACCCAGGCACGGGCCTTCGACGCAACGTCAATCCTGGGCTAGAACGCTCGGATCGCCACGTTGAGGAGGATCGTCAGCCCGATCGACAAGATCAGCGACCACACCAGGCAGCCGGGCATGAAGCTGACCTCGGCCCGCCTGCCCGGCCGCTTGGTGAAGGGGGAGCACCGCGGGCTAGTGCTTGGCGTTGCGGTCTCCGGCCTCGTCCCAGTACGGGTCCCTGACGCCCGACTTCGCGATCCCTCGGCTGATCAGGTACCCGATCGTGAGGATCGTGATGTAGAGCCAGACCTTGTCGGCGGCGAAGACGTCGGCGCCGCCCTCCTCGCCCTCGATCGAGTTGCCGGCGATCAGCAACGCGATGACGATCGCGAGATACGTCCACCACTCGCTGGTCTTGAAGAACGACTTGGTCTCGGTGCTCAGCCGTCGTGCCGCGCGGCCGACGGTGCTCCCGGTACGAGTGTCGGCGTCACCGCGCTCGGTCCCGGTCAGATCTCTGCTGGCCATGTCGGGGCTCCTTCTCTCGGGGGATGGGTCTGGAGACGCCGGTCGAGAACTGCATCAGCCTCTCTCTCCCCTCGTCTGCGTCATGGGAAATGTCCAGGACGGTTTGGTCTAAACGGGTACCGACCGGGTCGCCCCGAACGGCGGCGCGGGCGGGCGGGGCCTATGGTTGCCGGCATGGCGTACAGCACGGCGCAAGGCCGGCAGCAGCTGCTCGACGGCCTTGCGACGGCGGTCGACGAGATCGGATTCGCGCTCGCGGCGCTGGGAGCGGCCTACGAGCAGCTCGACGAGTACAGCGCCGACAAGCTCGAGCAGGAGCTGTTCGGACCGGTGCAGCTGGCGTATGGTCGCGCGAAGCGAGCCCATGCCGACTTCGCGGTCCGCTCCGATCTGCCGGGCGCAACCTTCGAGCCGCAGTCGGCGGGGCTTCCGTCGACCGGCGCGAAGGGCTTCATCGACAACGCGGTCGCCGCGATCGGGACAGCCGACGGGGCGCTTGCCGGGCTCCAGGACTCGCCCGAGCTGCTGGAGGTCGGCGACGCGGACCTGCGCGCCAAGCTGGTGGAGATACGGGAGCTGCTCGGCGGCCTCTCCCAGCGGGCCCGCGAGCTGGTCCGCCGGCTGGGCCGTTGACGCGCCGCCCTGTCCGAGACGGCGGTTGACACGCGGCCCGAACGGGTAGGCGGCCCGCATCGAGCGCGACGACGACGTGACGATCACCCCCTACCGCGACGGGCCGCTGCTCGTCCGCGGCGAGTTCACGCTGCGCGACCAGGACGGCAACGAGATCCCGAGCGACCGCGCCACGATCGCCCTCTGCCGCTGCGGCAAGTCGCGGATGCGGCCGTTCTGCGACGGGAGCCACAAGCTGGTCGGCTTCCGCGCCCCGAGCGAGCGCGAGACCGGCCGCGGCTGAGGCTCAGGCGGCAGCGAGGGCGGCCGGCGCGCGCAACGAGCTGACGCCGGCCTCCCAGCGGCTCAGCACCCAGCTCGCCCAGCGGCCGTCGAGCTCCACCAGCGCTGCGGCGCCGAAGAGGACATCGGGCCCGAGCGCCGGGTCCTGCCGGATCAGGCCGCCGGCGAGATCGACCGCGGCGATGTTCTCGTGGACGGCGTCGGCCTCGACGTGCTCGTCGAAGAAGGCCGTCGCGTCGCCTTCGTAGCCGAGCCGGCGCAGCGCCTTCGCGTAGCGGCCGTTCGGGATCGACGACGTCATCTCGAAGAGCGCGAGGTGGCCGACGATCGCCCCAAGCAGGCGCCGGTGGAGGCCGAACAGCGACATCAGGTTGACCGTGGCGAGGGTCTGAGCGGGGATGCGGTCGAGATAGGCGCCGTAGCTCGAGTCGAGCCCCAGCGCGCTCATCGCGCGGGCGAACAGCTCGGCGTGCACCCGCTCGGGGCGACCGCCGCCGTACTCGTCGGCCTGGACCTCGATCAGCGCCGCCTTCGGCGCGCCCGACAGGCGCGGGATCGCCCAGGAGTGCGGGTCGGCCTCCTTGAGCTGGTAGGCGGAGCGGTGGACGACGAACTCGAGCATCTCGTCGAGCGTCCCCTGGCGAGCGAGGTGCAGCGAGAGCGAGGGGCTCTCGTCCGCGTCGGCGATCGCCCGCAGGGCGGCGTCGGACTCCTCGGCCGAGATTGCCGCCGGCCGCTCGCCGACCGCGTCGCGGACCGCGCCCTCGAACGCCCGCTCGAGCTGGGCGCGGAAGGCCAGCATCGAGGGCTCCCACTCCCACCGCTCGTCGACGCCGTGGAAGCCGCGGTAGTGCAGCTCGTAGCAGCAGTAGAGCGCCAGCTGGAGATCCTCGTCGGCGAGCGGGTCGTCGACTCGCGGCGCCGGCGCTGCTTCGAGCGCGTGGACCGCTCCCCTCAGCTCTCCGATCAGGTATGCGCTCAGCTCACCGCGTGGCTCTGGAAGGGGCGGCACTGACCGTCGTTTCCCCGAAGGGCCAGCTTCCAATCACGTCAATCGCGTCTGCGGAGGAGCGCAAGCGGATCGGGTCCATCAGCCGGCCTGGTCCTCGCTGGGCCCGATCCGCTGAGCACCGCAGCCGAGGCTCACGCGAGGAAGCGCTCCGCGAGCCAGGCGGCGGCCCTGCGCGGGTCGCCGTCCGCCGCCGCGCGCATTCGCCGGGCGCCGCCCCCCGAGGCTGCGAGCGCGTCGGCGGCGCGTAGCTCGGCGGCGCACCCGAGCCGCTCGGCCACCGGCTCGAGCCGCCCGATCAGGTCGCGCACGCGCTCGCTCGCCGGCGCCGGCTCACCGCTCTCCAGATCGGCGAGCGATCCTGCGAGGCCGTGCCTCGCCGCCGACCAGCGGTTCTGCTCGATCCGCCACGTCGGATCGACGCGCAGCCTCTCGCCGGCGTCGTGGCGCTCGGCGAGCCACGCGACGAGCGACTGCGCCAGCGCCGTCAGCGCCACGCTGTCCGCGACCGTCGTCTGCTGGTCCGGGACCCGCAGCTCGATGGTCCCAAAGCGGGGATGCGGCCGCAGCTCCCACCACCACATCCGCGGATGGTGGAAGGCGCCCGAAGCGGCGCCCCAGCCGATCGCCGCGGCGTACTCGTCCCAGCTCGCCAGCGCTGGCGGCACGCCCTGCCGCGGCAGCAGCTCCGAGATCTTCGGCCGCACCGACGCCATGCCGGAGTCGCGCCCCGCGACGAACGGGCCATTGGCGGCCAGCGCCGCGATCTGCGGCAGGTAGGACCTGAGCGCGTTGTAGACGGCGAGCGCGCGTCGCGCGCCGGGCACGCGGACGTGGACGTGAAGCCCGAAAACGAGCTGCAGCCGCGCGACCTCGCCGTACTCGACCACGGCCGCCCGATAGCGGTGAGCGTCGCTCACCTCTCCCAGCGGGTGCGCGAACGGGTGCACGGCCCCCGCCGCCGGCCGGGCGAGCCCCTCGCAAGCCCCCGCCACCACACGACGGCGCTCGGCTAGCTGCGCGGCCACCTCGGTCACCGTGTCCGCCGGCACCGTGACCGTCTCGAGCTGAGCCGCCGGCAGCTCGCCCTTGACGAGGCCTTCGGCGTCCGCCGCGTCGACGACGGCCGCCGCCACCGGAGCGAGGTCGAGCGATTGCGGGTCGAGCGTCATCAACTCCTCCTCGACCCCGACCGTGAACGCGCCTGAGCCGTCGAAGACGGCCCGCAGCGAGGCGGCGTCTGTTTGGATCCGCCCCGAGTGGGATACCTCCGCGAGGTGCGTCTGCTCGTCCCACCCGGCGCCTTCCGTCCCCACAGCGACACCTGGATGCTTGCCGGACTCGTCCACCGCGAGGACCGTATACCCGGCGGAGCGGCTCTCGACCTGTGCAGCAGCAGCGGGGCGCTCGCGGTGACAGCCGGACAGGCGGGCGCCGCGTCGGTTACCGCCGTCGACGTCTCGCGCCGCGCGGTATTGGCGGCGCGCCTCAACGGGCTGCTGAACGGCGTACGCGTCCGCGCCCTGCGCGGAGACCTGTTCGCTCCGCTCGGATCGCGTCGTTTCGATGCGATCCTCAGCAATCCGCCGTATCTGCCGGCCGACGACGACCGGCTCCCGGACGCCGGGCCGGAGCGGGCGTGGGAGGCGGGCGTGGACGGCCGCATGCTGATCGACCGGATCGCCGGCGGCGCTGCGGCTCATCTCAATCCCGGCGGCGTGCTGTTGCTCGTCCAGTCTTCGATCTGCGGCGTGGCGCGCACGCTTGAGTTGCTCGAGCAGGGCGGGCTGGGCGCCGAGGTGGTCGAGCGCCGCCGCGGTCCACTCGGACCGCTGCTGGCGGCCCGGGCGCAGGAGCTCGAGCGGCGCGGGTTGCTGGCTCTCGGCGAGCGCGAAGAGGAGCTGGTGGTGGTGCGCGCTCGAATGCCGGCAGGCGGGGTTCGGCGCGTTGGCCGCCAGGAGGCGCGGGTCGAGGCCTGAGGGCTCGGGTCGAGGGGCGGTCGTGTTCTGGGGGGCGTACTCGAGGTTCCTTTCGTCGGGCGGGGGTGGCGCTCCTGTGGGGCGTCCTCGAAGCGCTCCTTCGGGCGGGGGTGGCCCTCCTGTGAGGCGTCCTTGAGGCGCGGTTTCGGGCGGGGGTGGCGTTCCTGTGGGGCGTCCTTGAGGCGCGGTTTCGTGCGGGGGTGGGTGGGGCGCTGTACGAGTTGGGCTAGCTGCGGTGCCGGGCCCTTGGCTGGGTAGGGAGGAATGCGAGGTAGCTGGTGGCCGGCAGTGGGCGTCGCTCGGTGGCTTTTGGTGCTCGATTGGGCGTTGGTGGGCCCTCGACAGTCCCTTTTGGGCCCCCTCGGAAGAGAGTGGAACATTGACCGGGCTCTGCCCCAGTCAATGTTCCACTCGTTCTCGGAGCGAGGGCTTTGGGCCTCAAAACGGCTATCTGGCCCAGGAAACTGCTGAATACCACTGAGAACCACGGCGATCGGGGACCAAGGGCCCCGATCGAAGCCCAGCCACCGCCTCACCGCCCTACCCAGCCAAGGGACCGGCACCGCAACTAGCCAAGCTTGTACAGCGCCCCACCCACCCCCGCACGAAACCGCGCCTCAAGGACGCCCCACAGGAGCGAAGACCCGCGTGGACCGGCGGGGAAGGAACGCACGAAACCGCTCCTCGAGGACGTCCCGAAGAAACAACACCGAGGGCCCGAGGTCAGCGGCGGGCGGGCGCCTCGAGGACACCGAGGGCCCAGGTCAGCGGCGGGCGGGCGCCTCAAGGACACCAAGGGCCCCGGGGTCAGCGCCGGGCGAGCGCTTCGTCGAGGGCTTGGTTGACGAGGGCGTCGGCGCGGGTGTTGGACTCGCGGCGGACGCTGCGGACGTGCCAGCGGTCGAAGCCGCGTAGGGCGTTCATCGCCTCGAGGTAGAGCGGCTTGAGACCGGCGTGCTTGACGCGGTAGTCGCCTGAGATCTGCTTGGCGATCAGCTCGGAGTCGTTGATGACCTCGACCTCGCTCGCCCCGAGCTCGCGTGCCAGCTCAAGGCCCAGCAGCAGTGCGCGGTACTCGGCGACGTTGTTGGTCGTCTCGCCGATGTAGGCGCTGCGCTCGGCTAGCACCTCGCCGTCGGGATCGACGGCGACGGCGCCCACGGCGGCTGGCCCCGGGTTGCCGCGCGCGCCGCCGTCGACGTTGACGACGACCTTCCTCACCGAGTCAATCGCCCGGGGGCGCGTCAATCGGCGGGAAGCTGCCCTTGGCGCGCACGCGGCGGCGGTCTGTCATCGGATCGTGGGTGCCGGGCGTGCCGCCCTGGGCGCGCCGGTCGACGATCACCTCGACGTTCGGCTCGTCGCTGTAGTGCTCGACGAGCCTGTCGTAGAGCTCGTCCTTCAGCGCGCGTGGGACTACGCAGTAGATCACGTGACCGCTCCTCCTTCCACGACCAGCCGGCCCTCCTCGTCGAGGCCCGCGTTCCAGCGCCGAAGCGCCTCGTCGATGTCGTTGAGCTCGTCGCCCTTCTCCTGGAGCGCCACCGGCTCGGACGTGTCGCCGAGGTCGATGCGGTAGCGATACCACGACAGCTCCCAGGCGACGACTACCGTCACGGCGCTCGGCGCCGACGAGTCGGGGATCGCGATCGCCCACGGGAAGCCGAGCGTGCGCGTCAGGCCGGCGACGGTGCGCTGGTGCTCGGAGCCGTTGAACAGCTCGAGCGCGCGCTCGACCTTGACCTCGGCGGTCGTCGGCACCGCCCTCACGTGGCGGGGATCCTGCGGCGGCTGGCGTCGACGTGGCGCCACCGGCGGGTCAGCGGCGGTGTCCTCGGCCGCTGCGAGCGGATCGCCGACGGCAGGGGCCTCCGCGACCGGCTCCAGGCCGCGGTCGGCCGGTTGCGGGCGGCCGGCGTCGATCTCGTGGTCGTAGCGCCGGCGCAGCCGGCCGAACAGCTGGCGGCGCTCCTGCGGGCGCTGAGCGCGCGTCGGAATCTGGTCGGCGGCCGACTCGCGGATCCAGCCCGCGTGCTCGGCGCGCACGAAGCAGAGCTCGCAGACGAGGTTGCGGTGTCCTCCCGGGGCGAGATAGGTCTCGGTCCGCTCGCCCTTCAGGATGGTCCGGCCGCAGACCTCGCAGGAGAGCGGATCGTGGAACGGGCGCAGCTCCTTCTTCACCGGGCCGATGGTATCGGCCCCGCTACGGGCGGGACATGGCGGGGTCGCGATCCTCGCCGGCGACCGCGACGACCTGCTGCGCCAGATGCGGCGGCAGCTCCTCGTAGCGCGCGAGGTCCATCGCGTACTCGCCGCGACCGGCGGTCAGCGAGCGCAGGTCGGGCGGATAGCCGAGCATCTCGGCCATCGGGGCCTCGGCGCGGATCTCCGTCAGGCCGCCCTTCGGCTCCATGCCGAGCGGTCGCCCGCGGCGAGAGCTGAGGTCGCCGATCACGTCGCCGACGCACTCCTCGGGCACCGTGACCGTCACCGCCATGATCGGCTCGAGCAGCACCGGCTCGGCGTTCTCCATCGCCTCCTTGAACGCCATCGAGCCCGCGACCTTGAACGCCATCTCCGACGAGTCGACCGAATGGTAGGAGCCGTCGAACAGCGTCACCCGGACGCCGTCGACGGGGTAGCCCGCCACGACTCCGTGGCGCATCGTCTCCACGACGCCCTTCTCGACCGCGGGGATGAAGCCCGACGGGATCGCCCCGCCCTTGATCCGGTTGACGAACTCGAAGCCGTGGCCGTCGGGTAGCGGCTCGATCTCGATCTCGCAGTCGCCGAACTGGCCGCGGCCGCCGGTCTGCTTCTTGTAGCGGCCGTGGGCCTTCGAGGAGCCGCGGATCGTCTCGTGGTAGGGCACGCGCGGCGGCTTCAGCTCGACCTCGGCGCCGAACCGCTCGCGCATCCGCTCGACGACGACCTCGACGTGCAGCTGGCTGAGCCCGGCGACGATCTGCTCGCCGGTCTGCGGATCGCGGTGCAGGTCGATCGTCGGGTCCTCCTCCTGGAGACGGTGCAGCGCCGCTCCGACCTTCTCGTCGTCGCCCCTGCTGCGCGGCTCCATCGCGAACGCCATCACCGGGCGCGGCAGCGGCGGCATCGCCAGCTCGTACGAGCCGTCCTCGGCGGCGAGCACGTCGCCGGCGTGGGTCTGCTTGAGCTTCGCGACCGCGCCGATGTCCCCCGGGCCGATCGCGTCGACGTGGCGGTGCTCCTTGCCCTGGGGAACCAGCAGCTGGCCGATCCGCTCCCTGGCGTCGGCACGGCAGTTGAGCAGCTGGCTGTCGTGGCGAACGGCGCCCTGATAGACGCGGAACAGGTTGATCCGTCCGGCATACGGGTCGGCAAGCGTCTTGAAGACGAGCGCCACCGTCGGCCGGTCCTCGGCGGGCTCGAGGACGACGTCGCCCCCCGCGGGGATCGAGCCGACGTGCGCCGGCGACGGCAGGTCCTCGACGAGCGCGTCGAGCAGCCGATCGGTCCCGAGGTTACGCGTCGCCGCCCCGCAGGTGACGGGAAAGAGCGCGCCCGCCTCGACCCCCGCCTCGAGCGCGGCCACCGTCTCCTCGTGCGTGATCGCGTCGCCGTCGAGGTAGCGCTCCATCAGCTCGTCGGAGACCTCCGCGACCTCGTCCATCAGCTTGTCGCGGTACTCCTCGGCGCGCGCGGCGACGCCCTCCGGGATCGCCACCTCCTCGCCGCTCGCCCGGCCGTCGCCCGCGTAGCGGAACGCCTTCATGTCGACGAGGTCGACCACCCCCTCGAGGTCGCGCTCGGCGCCGATCGGTATCTCGGTCGCGACGACGTGCGGGCCGAACGCCCGCTTGAGCGAGTCGAGCGCAGCGAAGAAGTCGGCCCGCTCGCGGTCGAGCATGTTCACGAACAGGAGCCGTGCCAGCCCCATCCGCGTCGCGCGCTCCCAGAGGCGCTCGGCGCCGACCTCGACGCCGACCGTGCCGTTGACGACGAACACCGCCGACTCGCAGACGCGCAGCCCCGCCGCCGCGTCGGCGAGGAAGCTCGGCTCGCCGGGCGTGTCGATCAGGTTGACCTTGCAGTCGCGCCACTCGAACGACGCCAGGCTCGAGGAGATCGACATGCGCCGCGCCTGCTCGTCCGGCGCCGCGTCGGACACGGTCGTGCCCTCCTCGACCCGCCCGAGGCGCGAGATCGCGCCAGCCTCGAACAGCAGCGCCTCGTTGACCGAGGTCTTGCCGGCGCCACGGTGCCCGACGAGGGCGACGTTGCGAATCCTCTCGGCTGCCAGTTGCGGCATCGCTCTCCTCCGCCAGGGATGCTAGCCGTCCGCGAGCGCCTCGGCCACCGTCTCGTGGATCGGGGCTACGGCCCGCACGTCGGTCAGCTCCAGCACCCGTCGCAACGGAGAGTCGGCGGGCATCGCGATCCGCAACCGCTGGCGCCGGCGGCCGAGGCGACGCGCCATCTCGAACAGCAGCTCGATCGCCGCCGAGTCGAGATACGCGGTACCGCCGAGGTCGACGACCATCCCGTCGACCTCGTTCGGGATCGAGCGCGTGAGCTCGTCGCGGACGTAGCTGATGTTGGTCATGTCGAGCTCGCCCTCGACGCGCGCCACGGTCCAGCCCGCGACCTGCTCGAAGCCGATCTCCGCGGTCGTGCTCACGCCGCCTGCCTCGACGCCAGCCTGCGACGCATCCGAACGGTCGTGCCCGACTCGGCCCGGATCACCTCGACGTCGTCCATCAGTTCCTCGATGATTCCCATCCCCCGTCCGCGCGTACCCTTGGAATTCCCCGAGCCGGGCTCGCGCCAGCTTCCGCTGTCGGTCACGGTGGCGAGCACCTGGTCGTCCTCGAGGCGAACCTCGAGCTCGAAGTCGGCGTCGGCCGGGCCGTAGGCGTGCTCGATCGCGTTCGCCGCTGCCTCGCAGACCGTCAGCGTCAGCTCGTACTGCTCCTCGCTCGAGGCGCCCGCCGCCTGGAGCAACCGGCGCAGCCGCCGTCGCAGGCCGGCCAGCACTGCGGGATCGGCCGGCAGGCGCAGCGTGAGGCGGTCGGCAGCCGGCTCGAAGCGGACGGCGAGCAGCGCAACGTCGTCCAAAGCGCCCTCGGCCCCGATCACGCGCTCGAGGATCGCGTCGCAGACCCGCCCCAGCCGCTCCTCGCCTTCCGCCTCGGCGGCGACGTCGCGGAGCACTCGCAGGCGGTCGTCGAGCGGAACGGCGCGCCGCTCGACGAGACCGTCGGTGTAGAGCAGCAGGGTGCAGCCGGGCTCGAGCTCGTCGTGGGCGTCGTCGTAGATCTCGTGCCCGCCCGCGCCGAGCGGCACCGACCGGCCGCCCTCGAGCAGGCGCGTCTCCCCCTCGCAGGCGACCAGCGCGGGCGGATGGCCGGCGCTGCAGTACTCGATCGCGCCGCTGTCGCGGTCGACGACGGCATAGAAGGCGGTCGCCATGAAGTCGTTCCCGTCGACGGCGAGCAGCCGGCTCAGCCGCCCGAAGGTCTCCGCCGGCGACGATCCCAGCACCGCGTAGGCGCGAAAGGCGTTGCGGATCTGGCCCATCGCGGCCGCCGCGCGCAGCCCGTGACCGACCACGTCGCCGACCACGACCGCGACGCGGGTCTCGTCGAGCTCGATCGCGTCGTACCAGTCGCCGCCGACCGTGGTCCCCGTCGCCGCCGGCTGGTAGCGGCCGTCGAGCGTCATGCCGTCGATCTCGGGCAGCCGCTCGGGCAGCAGGCTGCGTTGGAGCGTCGCGGCGACCTCGTGGTCGTGCGCGTAGGCCTGCGCCAGCCGCTCCTCCATCTCCTTGCGCTCGTGGATGTCCGTGGCGGTCCCGACGTAGCCGACGAGCCTGCCCCCGACGAACCGCGGCAGCCCGCGGTCGACGATCCAGCGGTAGCCGCCGTCGCGGCGCCGGAGCCGGTACTCCCGCTCCCACGGCACACGCGCCGCGAAGGCCTCCCACCAGCTGTCGCGGACACCGGCCGCGTCGTCGGGATGGACTCCCACCGTCCAGCTGTCGCCCAGCTCCTCGTCCTCCTCGCGGCCGGTGAACTCCAGCCAGCTGCGGTTGATGAAGTCGATCAGGCCCGCGTCGTCGCTGGTCCAGATGAAGACCGGCGCGCTGTCGGCGAGCTCGCGGAAGCGGTGCTCGGACTCCGAGACACGCGCGAGGTCCTCGCGTAGGCGCTTCCGCTCGCCGCGGGAGCCCCTACTCCAGCGCCTCGGTGAGCGCATCTCCCTGGAGCCGCGGCCGCAGCCTCAAGACGGCCTTCGTGTGCAGCTGGGAGACACGCGACTCGGTGACCCCCAGAACCTCCCCGATCTCGCGCAGCGTCAGGTTCTCATAGTAGTAGAGCGCTATGACGAGCTTCTCGCGCTCCGGCAGGCGCGCGATCGCGTCGGCGAGCCGGTCCTTCATGTCGGTCAGGTCCATCTCGCGCTCGGGATCGGCCGCGCCCGGATCGGGGATCGTGTCGAGCAGGGAGACCTGGTCGCCGGAGGAGTCCGACACCGTCCACAGCTCGTCGAGCGCCACCACCGACGAGTTGGCGATCTTCACTAGCGACTGCTGCAGCTCGTCCTCGCTGACCCCCATCGCCTGCGACATCTCCGCATCGGTGGGCGCGCGCTTGAGCTTGTGCTCGAGCTTGGCGTTGGTCTGCTCGATCTCGCGCGCCTTGGCGCGCACCGAGCGCGGCACCCAGTCGAGCGAGCGCAGCTCGTCGATGATCGAGCCCTTGATGCGCGTCACCGCGAAGGTCTCGAAGCGGATCTGGCGGTCGGGCTCGAAGCGCTCGATCGCCGAGATCAGGCCGATCAGGCCGTAGGAGATGAGGTCGCCCTCCTCGACATGGGCTGGCAGGCCGCTCGACATGCGTCCGGCGACGTACTTGACGAGCGGCGAGTACGCAAGGACGAGGCGCTCACGCGCCTTCTGGTCGCCGTTTGCCTTGTAGCGGCTCCAGAGGTCCTTCAGCTCGATCGCCTTGAGGTTGGTCTCCACCTCTTCAAGTACCCCTCACGCGCGCGGGTGCGCCTGCGCATATGCCTTCCTGAGCCGCTTCGACTCTACCCGAGTGTACGTCTGCGTCGTGCTCAGGGACCCGTGTCCGAGCAGCTCCTGGATCGCGCGCAGATCGGCGCCCCCGTCCAGCAGATGAGTCGCGAAGGAGTGCCTGAGCGCGTGGGGCGACGCCGCCGACTGGACGCCCGACCGCCGCAGCGCGACGCGCAGCCGCCTGCGAACGTCGGCGGTCGAGAGCCGCCTGCCGGTGCGCGACAGGAAGAGGGCGCGCTCAGACGCCTGTCCGGCGGCCGCCAGCTCGGGCCGGCCGCGGTCGAGGTACGCGTCGAGGGCGCGCCAGGCGGGCTCGCCGGCGGGGAGGACCCTCGTCTTGGCGCCCTTGCCCTCGACGCGCAGCTCCTCGCCGTCGCGGTCGAGGCTCGCTAGGTCGAGGCCGACCAGCTCCTCCGCGCGCAGCCCGGACGAGTAGGCGAGCTCGAAGATCGCCCGGTCGCGCAGGTCGAGGGGCGTCTCGACCGGCATGCGGTCGAGCAGCTGGGCCGTCTCCGCGCGTGAGAGGACCGTCGGCAGATGGCGGTCGCGCTTCGGGCTCGCGACCAGGTCCGCCGGGCTCGCCTCGATCTCGCCGCGCTCGACGAGCACCCGGTAGAAGGCGCGTATCGCCGCCAGCTTGCGCGCCACCGTCGACCGCGCGGCACCCCGCTCGGAGACCACGCCGGCGTAGCGGCGCAGGGCGCGGACGTCGACGTCCGTCGGGGCGAGGCCCTGGGCGTTCGCCCAGCGAGCGAGCTGCCCGAGATCGGAGCCGTAGGCGTGGCGCGTCTTCTCCCCCAGCCCGCGCGTGCGCAGCGCCGTGTCGAAGGCGCTCAGCGCCCGGGCCCAACTAGGGTTGCCCGCGATGTCGAGGTTCTTCGTCAACGCTCAGGACGGACGGGTGGCCACGCGGTCGCAGCTCGGCGAGGCCGGCCTGGCCGACGACGAGCACGATCCCGAGCTGCCCTGGCATCGAATCCAGGGGCCGAGCGACGCGTCGACGATGTGGTACTCGGTGCTGCGCAGGCGTGAGCGGGGAGTCTTCATCGGCACACTCTGCATTCGGCACACCGGGCGTCAAGCCTCTTTGGAGGCCGCGGGGTGGGCCGAGGTCCCGATCGAGGAGATCGGCGTCGACCGTCAGCCGATGTAGATCGGGGTCTGCACCTCGACGCGGTCGTAGAGGTCGATGACGTCCGGGATCGCCATGCGGATGCAGCCGTGGGAGGCGGCGCTGCCGAGCGAGCCGGTGTCGTCGGTGCCGTGGATTCCTGCGCCGTCGAAGATGCCCATCCAGCGCGCCTTGAGCGGGTTCTCCGGCGTCCCACCGGGCACCACCGTGCCGGCGAGGTCGCCGGCCCAGTCGCTGTTGGGCACGCTCCACGCGGGGTCGATCGCCTTGTTCTGGATGTGGTAGAGCCCGGCCGGGGTGTCGAAGCCGACCGCGCCGAAGGCGACGGTGTAGGTCTTGGCGAGCTTCAGGTCCTCGTAGACGCGCAGCTGGAAGTTCGAGCGGTCGGCGACCAGGACGGTCGGGTACTTCTCGGCCAGCTCGTCGCGAGTGACCTTCGGCTTGGTGATCTTGACCGGCGCCTCGACGGTCCGGTCGCCAGGCGAGGTAAGCGCCGCGGCGACCATCCGCGAGAGCGGTCCACGCCGCACGGCGACGCCGTCCTGCTCCTTGACGGCGTCGAGCGAGGGGAAGTCGAGCGTCGCGTCCTGGGGCGGGCGGTCGAGCCGCTCGCGGACCCGCACGACGAGATCCCTCGCGGCCGCGCGCGAGTAGGTGGCGCGCGCCGCGACGTCGATCCGCTCCTCGCCGCCGCCGAGGTCGCGGACGACGCGCGTCACGAGGTTGCCGTCGCGGCTCGCGTCGATCGCCTCGTCGACCATGCCGCCGACGTCGGCCCGGACGCCAGCGTCCTCGGCCGAGAGCGTGAAGCGGGCCTTGCCACGGGTGACGGCGATCGGCCGCTCGATCCGCGTCGCCACCTGGCGGCGAACCGCCTCGCGCGCCTGATCGGCCGTCAGCCCGCCGACGTCGACGCCGCCGATCGTCACGCCCTCGGCGATGCGATCGCCGCGCGACGAGTCGTAGGCGTAGGCAGCCACCGATCCGGCGATCAGCAGGACGACCAGGACGGCGACGAGCGTGAATGCCTTGCTTCTCAGGGAGACCTCCTCCAGCCGCGACCGGCCACCGACTCAGTGTAAGGGGACATTCGGCGCCCTTTGCGAGGCCCGTCCTTGCTGCAACCGTCCTTGCGCGCGGCGGCGTCCGAGGCCGATTCGCGAGGCGTCGGTTACCGTTCGCTCGCGATGCCCCGGGGATCGCTTCACTTCAAGCCTCCGGCCGCCCGGCGCGCGGCCGGCCGCGCGGGCGACGACTACGGCGTCAGCGACGCTCCCGACTGGCGCACGGTCGACTGGGCCGCGCACCTTCACACGATCGAGATCGGCGGCGCCGCGATCAACTACGTCGACATCGGCGAGCAGGGCGACGCACCGCCGATCGTCTTCGTCCACGGCCTCGGCGGGCAGTGGCAGAACTGGCTCGAGAACATCCCGCGCTTCGCGCGACAGCGGCGCGTCGTGGCCCTCGACCTGCCCGGCTTCGGACGTGCGCCGATGCCGACCGAGACGATCACGATCGACTTCTACGGCCGCGTGGTCGAAGAGCTGTGCCGTCGGCTGGACCTTGCGCCGGCGGTCCTCGTCGGCAACTCGATGGGCGGCTACGTCTCCGCCGAGGTGGCGATCTCCTTCCCCGAGACCGTCGAGCGGATGCTGCTGCTCTCCGCCGCGGGGATCTCGCAGCGCAACCTCGTGCGGGCTCCGATCCTCAGGGTGGGCAGGCTGCTCACCCTGGTCACGCGCAGCTCGACCCGCCAGCTGCGCGCCTACGCCGCGCGCCCGGCGCTGCGCCACTGGATGCTCAACATGGTCGTGCGCCATCCGACCCGGATCCGGCCCGACACCGCCTTCGAGGGCCTGCTGAAGGGCACCAGCAAGCCGGGCTTCTACGACGCGCTGGTCACCTGCCTCGAGTACGACTTCGTCGACAGGCTGCCGGAGATCGGCTGCCCCACGCTGGTCGTCTGGGGCCGTCAGGACGCGATCATCCCGGTCCGCGATGCCGACACCTTCGTCGAGCTGGTGCCGGGCTCGCGCAAGCTGATCGTCGACGACACCGGTCACGTGCCGATGCTCGAGCGGCCCGTCACCTTCAACGACCAGCTCGAGGAGTTCCTCCACTACGAGGTCGGCGAGGGCGAGCTCGAGGGCCAGGCCGACGCGAAGCTCCGCGCCGGCGACCGCGTCGCCTGACTCGCACGCAAGACCGCAGTCACCCAAAGCGGAGGGCGCAGCCGGATCGGTCCCACACCACCGCCCGCAGCTAGCCGGAGCGAGCTGCCGGGCCCTTGGCTGGGTAGGGAGGAATGCGAGGTGGCTGGTGACCGGCAGTGGGCGTCGCTCGGTGGGTTTGGGTGCTCGCTTGGGCGTTGGTGGGGCTTCCGGCCTGCGCTTTGGGGCCCTTCCGAGGACGAGTGGAACATTGACTGGGGCAGAGCCCAGTCAATGTTCCACTCGTCCTCCGAAGGGAGGGGTTCTGGGCCTGGAAACGGCTGAATACCACTGAGAACCACGGCGATCGGGGACCAAGGGCCCCGATCGAAGCCCAGCCACCGCCTCACCGCCCTACCCAGCCAAGGGCCGGGCACCGCAGCTAGCCAAACTCGTACAGCGCCCCTCAAACCCCCGCAGGTCCGGCGAGCACCGCAGCTACCTAACTCGTCAGCGCGCCTTGGGCCGCGGAGCCGACGTGGCGCGCGTACTTGCCGAGCACGCCGGTCGTGTACTTCGGCGCCGGGGGCTCGTAGTCGGCCACACGACGCTCGATCTCCTCCGCCGGCAGGTCGACGTTGAGCTCGCGCCGCTCGACGTCGAAGATCACGGTGTCGCCGTCGCGCACGGCGGCGATCGGCCCGCCGCGCGGCGCCTCGGGCGCGACGTGGCCGGCCATGAAGCCGTGGGTGGCGCCGGAGAAGCGGCCGTCGGTCAGCAGGGCGACGGAGTCGCCGAGACCCTCCCCTTGGATCGCCGCGGTGACGGCGAGCATCTCGCGCATCCCAGGGCCGCCGGCGGGGCCCTCGTTGCGGATCACGACCACGTCGCCGGGCTGGATCGAGCTGGCCTTGACGGCCTCGAAGGCGTCCTCCTCGCACTCGAACACGCGCGCCGGACCGCGGTGCTCACGGCGGCCATGACCGGCGAGCTTGACGACGCAGCCGTCCGGAGCGAGGTTGCCGCGCAGGATCGCGAAGCCGCCGTTGGGGGCGAGCGGGTCCGACAGTGGCCGCACGACCTGCTGGCCGTCGGCCTCCTCGGCGGCGTCGGCCTCCTCGCCGATCGTTCGACCGGTGACCGTGATCGCGTCGCGGTTCAGCAGCCCCGCCTCGTCCAGGCGGCTGGCGACGAGCGGCATGCCCCCGGCACGCCAGAGGTCGGGCGCCACGTAGCGGCCGAACGGCTTGAGGTCGGCCAGCAGCGGCGTCGCGGCGGCGATGCGGTCGAAGTCGTCGATGCTCAGCTCGACGCCGGCCTCGCTGGCGACGGCGAGCAGGTGCAGGACGGCGTTGGTCGATCCGCCGGTCATCGCCACGGCGGCGATCGCGTTCTCGAGCGACCGCGGCGTGATGATCCGGCTCGGACGCAGGTCGCGCTCGAGCAGGTCGAGGACGAGCCGGCCGCAGTCCTCGGCGACCTGGCCCTTCTTGCCCTCCTCGGCCGGGACCATCGAGCTGCCCATCGGAGAGATCCCGAGCGTCTCGAAGGCGAGCGCCATCGTGTTCGCGGTGAACTGGCCGCCGCAGGCTCCGGCGCCGGGCGACGCGACGGACTCCAGCTCGGCGAGGTCGGCGTCGGACATCTCGCCCGCCGCATGAGCGCCGACGGCCTCGAAGACCTCCTGGATCGTGACGTCCTCGCCGCGGAACCGCCCCGGCGCGATCGAGCCGCCGTAGAGCATCGCGCTCGGCAGGTCGAGCCGCGCTAGCGCCATCACGCAGCCGGGAATCGTCTTGTCGCAGCCCGAGAGGGCGATCACGCCGTCGAAGAGGTGCCCGCGGGCGACCAGCTCGATCGAGTCGGCGATCACCTCGCGGCTGACCAGCGAGGTCTTCATCCCCTCGGTCCCCATCGTGATCCCGTCGGAGACGGCGATCGTGTTGAACTCCATCGGCGTCCCGCCGGCCGCGCGGACGCCGTCCTTGACGCGCTCGGCGAGCCGCCGGAGGTGGAAGTTGCAGGGCATCACCTCGGTCCAGGTGTTGGCGATCCCGACGATCGGCCGGCTCAGCGACTCGTCGTCGTGACCGATGCCCTTCAGATATGCGCGCGCGGCCGCCCGGTCCGGGCCGTCGAGCTGAACCCGGCTGCGCGCGCGGATGTCGGTGCTCACGCGGCGCGCGCTCCCAGGCGGTCGCCGAGGCGCTCCCACTCCGCGAGCCGCCAGAGGTCGCGACGCACGCGGCCCGGGTCGAGCTGGCGGCCGACGAGGTGCATGTTGGCGCGGCCGATCACGCGCGCCTCGTCCGACGTCAAGGCCATCCACTTGGCGAGCACGTCGTCGGACGCCGGCAGGCGCGTGCGTCCACCGCCGGTGAGGTCCGGGAACTCGACGCAGTACTCGCTCAGCAGGCGGCCGCTCTCGGGGACGTAGGCGACGATCGGCTTGTGGGCGTAGATCAGGTAGGCGTAGGGCGGCCGTCCGTCGGCGTCGCCGCGGGCGTCGGGCAGGCCGCGACCGGCCACGCGGATGAAGCCGAGGTCGCGATACATCGCCCACTCCTCGTCGTTGACGCAGGAGCGCAGGAGCTGGCGGGCGCGCTGCTCGGCGCGCCGCTCGCGGCCCGGGTCGAAGGCGAGCGCCGGCGCCTCGGCGGCGGCGCGACGGCGTGCCCGCAGCCACGCGAGCAGGCTCGGACCGAGCAGGAACAGGGCGAGCGCGGTCGCCATCAGCGCGGTGGTGAGCAGGACGACCATCGGCGCGTCAGCCTCCCGAGGCTCGCGGGAAGAAGATGACTCGCTGCGTGTCGGGCGGTATCTCGTCGTAGCCGCGCACCATCTGGGCCTCGCGACGGCCGCTGCCCGGCCGCTCGGTGGGGACCGCCGCCCACATGCCCTCGCCGAGCTGGCGGCGGAACTCCTCGACCAGCAGCTCCTCCTCGCGGCGCACCCGGGGATCGCCCTCCGCCAGGAGGACCTCACCGTGACCGGGCTTCATGCGCAGGAACTTGATCGCTGTTCTCCTAGTCCGTCCACGCCCGCACGCCGCGGGCGCGCCAGGGCAGGAGAGCGATTATGCCAAAGGCATCGCGGGCGCTCGCAAGGTCCGATCAGCCATCCGCGCGCGCGGCGAGGCCGAGCACGTCGACCGGCCCGGCGCCCTGGCCAATGCCGTGAAGGCCGTCGCGGACGGCCTCCGCCGCCACCTCGCGGGCCCGGCGGGCCGCCTCGAGCGGTGTCAGGCCGAGCGCCAGGTGGGCGGCGAGCGCCGACGAGTGGGTACAGCCCGATCCGTGCGACGCGCCCCCTGGGTGGCGCTCGCCGGCGATCTCGTACAGGCGATCGCCGTCGAAGAAGACGTCCGAGCCCGAGCCCGCGTGCCCGCCGGTGACGACGACCGCGTCCGGGCCGAGCGCCTGCACGGCACGCGCGAGCTCGCCGGCCGAGGCCTGCTCCCCGGCCTCGACCAGGGCGCGCGCCTCGGGCAGGTTGGGCGTGGCGACCGTCGCTCGCGGGAGGATCTCGCCGCGCAGGGCGTCGCGCGCGTCCGGGTCGAGCAGCGTCGCCCCGCTCTCGGCGACCATCACCGGATCGACGACGACCGGCGCCTCGCCGACGAGGTCGAGCGCCTCGGCGACGGCGGCGATCGTCTCGGCCGTGCCGAGCATCCCCACCTTCACGGCGTCGACGCCGATGTCGTCGACCACGGCGCGCACCTGCGCGACGATCGCCTCCGGCGGCACCGGGTAGACGGCGCTGACCTCGACGGTGTTCTGCACGGTGATCGCCGTGATCGCCGTCATGCCATGCGCCCCGCAACGCGCGAACGCCTTCAGGTCGGCCTGGATGCCCGCGCCGCCGCCCGAGTCGGATCCGGCGATCGAGAGCAGGCGAGGCGGTGTCTGCGCGGTCATCGGATCGCGCAGCATAGGCGCCTACGACGCGCTCAACTCCGTGACCGCACCGGCTCCCAGCCGAACAGGCCCTCGCGGCGCACCAGGCCCTGCGTCTCCATCCGGGCCAGCGCCGCGCGCGCCTCTCCCGCCGGCAGTCCCGCGAACGCGCAGATCCCGTCGATGTCGAGACCGGCCTCGACGGCGTCGAGCAGCCGCCGCCGGAGTGGATCGAGCTCGACTGCCGGGGCGGCGAGGCGCGTGTGGGCGCCGGCCCCCAAGAGCTCGTCGAGGACGTCCGCGGCGTCCCTGATCACGGGGGCGCCGTCGCGCAGCAGGCGATTGCTGCCAGCCGCCACCCGTGTCGAGACGCGGCCCGGCACCGCGGCCAGCGCGCGCCCGAGATCCTGCGCGAACGCCGCGGTGATCAGCGTTCCCGACGACTCGCCGGCCTCCACCACGACCGTCATCCGGGCCAGCGCCGCCATCAGCCGGTTGCGTGCGGGAAAGCTCCAGCGATACGGGCGCTGGCCGGGCGGCAGCTCGGAGACCACGAGCCCGTGCTCGGCGATCTGGCGGTGGAGGTCGCGGTGACGGCGCGGGTAGGCCACGTCGGGTCCGCACGCCAGCACGGCGATCGTCGGCCCGCGCACGCCGAGCGCGCCGCGGTGGGCCGCCGCGTCGATCCCGAGCGCCATCCCGCTGATCGTGGTCACGCCGGCCGCTCCGAGCCCCCGGCCCAGGTCGTGGGCGACGTCGAGGCCGTAGGGCGAAGCGTCGCGCGTGCCGACGATCGTGACGGCCGGCTGCTCGTCGACCGCGGCGAGCAGCTCCACCCGCCCACGGCAGAACAGCGCCGCCGGCGGATCGTCGAGATCGCGTAGCAGGACGGGATACCCCGCGCCGTGACCGCAGATCGCCTCGACGCCCGCCCTGACGAGGTCGGCGCGGGCGCGCCGCGGCTCGAACCTGCCGAGGAACTCGATCGCCTCGTCCGACCCGTCGCCCCCGACAGCCATCGCGAGCTGGGCGTCGTCGAGCGACAGCAGGCCGACCGGCCGCCGGCGCGGATGGTCGAGCAGGCCCGCGATCCGTCCTGCGAGCAGCCCGATCAGGTAGCCGCGCCGCAGGCAGGCGTCGCAGGCTCCGCTCACGCGGCGGCCCGCCCGGCGCCCGCGGCGCGGTATCCGAGCGCCTCCGCCACGTGCTCGCGGCCGACGCGGTCGCGCCCCGCCAGATCGGCGAGCGTCCGCGCCACCCGCAGCACCCGGTCGTGTCCGCGGCCGGTCAGGATCCCGGCGTCGAGCGCGTCGATGAGCGGCTTCGACGAGCGGGCGTCGAGCCCGGCCAGCGAGCGTGCGGCAGCGGCGTCCAGCTCGGCGTTGCAGCTCACGCCGGCGTGCGCGAGGCGGGCGGCCTGACACTCGCGCGCCGCGGCCACACGCTCGCGCACGGCCGCCGAGCTCTCGCCGGGCCGGGCGCCGGGCGCGAGCGTCAGCGCGGGGACCGGCGCGAGCTGGCAGACGAGATCGATCCGGTCGATCAGCGGGCCGCTCAGGCGCGCGCGGTAGCGGTCGCGTGCCGGCGCGTCGCACTCGCACCGGTCGCCCCCGGCGCCGCACGGACAGGGGTTGGAGGCGGCGAGCAGAAGGATGCGTGCCGGAAAGCGCAGCGAGACCTGGCCGCGCGTGATCTCGACGCTGCCGCTCTCGAGCGGCTGACGCAGCGCCTCGAGCGCGGGGCGCGAGAACTCCGCGAGCTCGTCGAGGAACAGCACGCCGCGGTGCGAGAGCGTGATCTCCCCGGGCCGCGGACGCGCTCCGCCACCGACCAACCCGGGTGCGGAGATCGTGTGATGCGGAGCCCGGAACGGCCGCTCACGGGCCAAGCGTCCGTCGCCGATACCGGCGACGCTCCGGACCCGGGTGATGTCGAGCGCCTCCTCGACGGTCGGCGGCGGGAGTATCCCCGGCAGCCGGCGAGCCAGCATCGTCTTGCCGGCGCCGGGCGGCCCGATCATCAGCAGGCTGTGGCCCCCCGCGGCCGCTATCTCCAGCGCTCGGCGGGCGTCCGCCTGACCACGCACGTCAGCGAGGTCGGGGACGTGCGATGGCCCGGCCGACTCGGGCTGCGACGGGGGCGGCGGCGGATCCGGCCTCCAGCGACCGTGGAGCAGGTCGACCAGGCGGCGCAGGCTCGGCACCGCGCAAACCTCGACCTCCTCGACCAGCGCGGCCTCCGCGGCGCTGCCGGGCGCCACCACCAGTCGCCTCAAGCCGGCCGCGCGACAGCCGAGGGCGATCGGAAGCGCGCCCCGCACGGGGCGCAGGCCACCGCCGAGCGACAGCTCGCCGGACACGGCGCAGCCGTCGAGCGCCTCGACCGGCACCTGCCCGCTGGCCGCGAGCACCCCCACAGCGATCGCCAGATCGAAGCTCGCCCCGGCCTTGCGCACCCACGCCGGCGCGAGGTTCACGGTCAGGCGCTGCAGCGGGAACTCGAGCTCCGAGTTCAGCAAGGCGGCGCGAACCCGCTCGCGCGCCTCGCGCACCGCCGCGTCGGGCAGTCCCACGACGGTGAACGTCGGGAGGCCGCGGCGGACGTCGACCTCGACCGTCACCTCACGGGCGTCGACGCCCTCGAGGGCAAAGGAGGCAACGCTTGCGAGCACCCGGAGCAAGCTAGATCGGCGACAGCCGCCGGCGGGCGACGTGGGTGACAGGTCCGCCACGGCTCGCCGCCGGCTTGTCGCACGCTCGTCGCGCGAGCGTCCCGAGCTGAGGCTGGGCCTTGCCTAGCGTGCCTCTCGTGACGCCCGGCGATACTCGCATCCGCATCGGCGCCTACGGCGAGCGTCTCGCCGCGGAGCACCTCGAGCGCGCCGGCTACCGCGTCCTCGAGCGCAACGCGCGCTGCGGACGGACGGGCGAGCTCGACATCGTCGCGCGCGGGGAGCGCTGTCTCGTCTTCTGCGAGGTCAAGACTCGCGTGGCCGGCACGACCGCGGGACCGGACGGGCCGCTCGACGCGATCGGGCCGGTCAAGCGCCGCCGGCTGCGCCGCCTGGCCGGCGAGTGGCTCCTGACCCGAGCGCAGGAGGGCGCGCGTCCCGCGTGGATCCGCTTCGACGCGATCGGCGTGACCGTCGACCGCGCCGGGGCGCTACTCGCCCTCGACCACGTCGAGGACGCGTTCTAGCCGAGCCGTAGCTGCTGGTAGGCGGTCGAGTTGAACGAGAGGCGGTGCAGCGGCGAGACGCCGTGCGCCGCGATCGCCGCTCGGTGCTCTGGCGTCGAGTAGCCGACGTGGGCCGAGAAGTCCCACTCCGGGTGACGCTCGGCGGCGCGGCGCATGTAGCGGTCGCGCGTCACCTTGGCGATGACCGATGCGGCGGCGATCGCCGCGCTGCGGCAGTCACCGTCGATCACGGCGCGCTGCTCGTGGCCGAACGCCGGCACGCGGAAGCCGTCGACGAGGCAGACGGCGCCCGGCCGAGCCACGCGCAGCAGCGCCGAGCGGAGCGCGTCGAGATTCGTGACGTGCAGGCCGCGCCCGTCGATGCCGCGCACGCAGCGCGCGACTACCGCCGTCTGGGCGCAGGCCCGCAAGATCAGCGGATAGATCTCCTCGCGCGCGGCCTCGCTCTGCTGCTTGGAGTCGTTGAGGCTCGAGAGCGCCCGCCGATCCGCGAGCGTCAGGCGCTCCAAGTCGAACAACGCCGCCGCAGCCACCAGCGGTCCCGCGAGGCACCCCCTCCCAGCCTCGTCCGCGCCCGCCACGAACCGCGCCCCGACCTCCCGATCGAAAGCGAACAGCCGCCGCCCCGTATGCGAAGCCTTCCGCCGCCGCCGCCGCGCCACCCGACCCGAAGGCTGCGCTGTGTCCAAGTCGCCCACGCCGCCGCCGATCATAGGTCCCTAACCCGACGCCCTAGCGGTTCGAGGACCAAGCCTGGCAAGGAAGCAGACCTCGACGTGTGCCCCTGGCACACGAGAGGCCGATGACGCCGCCAGGCGCCGGTCATTCGGACCGCTAGAGGCCGCCCCATTTGGCAGGTGGCCAGTATGTGGCGAAGCCCTTGCCGATCATGTTGTCCTTCGGCACGGGGCCCCACTCGCGGCTGTCGGCGCTCGCTCCGCGGTTGTCGCCCATCATGTAGTACTGGCCCTTCGGCACGACGATCTCGTCGGGCATGTTGCAGAGGCCGCACTGGGCGTCGGGATTGATGAAGGGCTCCTTTTGAAGCTCTCCGTTGAGGATCACGCGGCCACGCCTGATCGACAGCCGGTCGCCGCCGACCGCCACGACGCGCTTGATGAAGTTGGTGTCGGACTTCTCCGGCGTCGAGCGCGGGCAGGCCTGCTGGGCCGGGTGGCTGACGCCGCACATGTTGTCGTCGGCGCCCTTCGGCGGCTTGAAGACCATCACGTCGCCGCGCTCGGGATCGCCGAAGCGCAGGCTGACGCGATCGACGAGCACGCGCTGGCCGATCTCGAGCGTCGGGACCATCGACTCGCTCGGGATGCGGAAGGGCTTGACGAGCAGAGCCTGGATCCCGAGCGCGACGCCGAGCGCGACGGCGACGATGACCACGAGCTCGATCAGCGAGCCGCCGGTGCTCTGCTTGCCGTCGCGAGCCACGTCCCCTCCGGCCGGCCCGTTAGGAGGTCGGCTCGTCGCCGGTCTCGGCGGCTGCCGCGTCGGCGGCGGTCGGCTCGTCGGAGCCGCCGTCGGCGGTCTCCGTGGGCTCGGCGGGAGCGCCCTCGGGCGCGTCGCCGGCGGCCTCGACGGCGATCTGGTCCGCCTCGGGCGGCGGCATGACTCCCTCGAGCTCGTCGTCGGGCCCGAAGCGACGCTCGCGCACCCGGGCGCGTCGGCCGACGCGGTCGCGCAGGTAGTAGAGCTTCGCCCGGCGGACGTCGCCGCGAGCGGCGACCTCGATCTGCTCGATCTTCGGCGAGTGGACCGGGAAGGTCCGCTCGACGCCGACGCCGAAGGACTGCTTGCGCACCGTGAAGGTCTCGCGCGCGCCGCTGCCCTGCCGCTTGATCACCACGCCCTCGAAGACCTGGGTGCGCTTGCGGTTGCCCTCGACCACCTGGAAGTGCACGCGCAGACGGTCCCCGGCCTGGAACTTCGGGACGCGCCGCAGCTGCGAACGCTCGATGGTGTCGATGACTCCGCTCATGGCAATGAAAAGGCGCGAGCACCGTGCGGGCGCCTCGCGCGGCGGCTCATGCTAGCGGAGGCGGCGCCGGCTCTGCTCCGAGCGCCACTCGCTCACCCGGCCATGGTCGCCGGAGCGCAGCACGTCCGGGACGCCGTGGCCGCGCCATTCCGCGGGCCGGGTGTAGTGCGGGTACTCCGGCGCTCCGCCCAGGGCCGCGGAGAAGGACTCCTCGACCGCGCTGTCCTCGTGGCCGAGCGCGCCGGGGAGCTTGCGCAGGACGGCGTCGCAGAGCACCATCGCCGGCAGCTCGCCGCCCGCGAGCACGTACGGCCCGATCGAGACGACGTCGGTCGCCAGGTGCTCGTTGACGCGCTCGTCGAAGCCCTCGTAGCGGCCACAGAGCAAGGTCAGCTCATCCTCGGAGGCGAGCTCGGCCGCGAGCGCCTCGTCGAACTGCCGGCCGCCCGCCGCGAGCGCGATCACGCGCCGGCCCCCGCGACGCTCCAACGGGTCTCCTCCCCAGCGGGCGCGCAGCGCGGCCTCGACGACGTCCACCCTGATGACCATCCCGGCTCCGCCGCCGTAGGGGGTGTCGTCGACCTGCCCGCCGCTCAGTGGCGACGTCGCGCGCAGGTCGACGGTCTCGACGCGGTGGCCGAGCTCGAGCGCGTTGCGCACGTGGCGCTGCTCGAGGAACCAGTCGAACCAGGCCGGGAAGAGCGTGAGGACGTCGACGTTCACGTCGCGCCCTCGCCGTCGAGGCGCAGGAAGCGGCGGTCGACCTCGATCGTCCGCCGCTCGAGATCGATCCGCTCGATCGCGTCCGAGACGAGCGGGACCAGCTCGCCGCCCTCGAGCTCGAGCAGGTCGCAGGAGGGCGAGTCGATCACCCGGCGGACCGAGCCGAGCCCGTCCACGCGACAGCCGACCAGGTCCTCGGCGAGCCACTCTCCCTCCGCGAGCGAGTCCTCGACGAGCAGCAGGTCGCCACGCAGCGCGGCGGCGGCCTCGCGGCTGCCGATCCCGGCGAGTCGAACGATCGGGCGGTCGTCGGTGCCGGCGCGGCGCTCGACCCGGCGCCGCTCGCCGCGAAGGTCGACCGTCGTGCCGACGGCGAGCGGATGCGCCGGGCGCTCGACGTGGAAGCTGCCGTCGAGGCCGTGCGAGCGGCCGATCACTCCGGCGGTGACCAGGCGGGCTGAGGGCGTCACGGGCGCCTCAGGCGTCTACTACGTCGATCAGGACCCGCTTGTCGCGGCGGGTGGCACTGGCCTTGAGGACCGTGCGCAGCGCGGAGATCGTGCGTCCGCGGCGCCCGATCAGCCTGCCGGCCTCCTCCTGCGGAGCATGCAGCTCGAGGACGATCGTGCCGTCTTCCTCCTCGAACGAGTCGACGGAGATCGAGTCCGGGTCGTCGACGAGGGCGCGGGCCAGGTAGGCGAGCAGCTCCTCCATCGAAGGCGCTACGGGTTCTCGTCGGCGTCCGCGGAGGCCTCGGACTCGTCCGTCGCGACCTCGCCCTCGGGGACGTCCGCCGCGGGCTCCTCGCCGGGACCGCCCTCGCCCGTCTCGTCCACGGTGGCGGACTCGTCGCTGGCCTCCGCCGCCGGAGCGGCGTCCTCGGCTGGCGCGTCCGGCTCGGTGACGACCTCCTCGGTCGCGGCGGCGGGCGCCTCGGCGGGGGTCTCGGCCTTCGCCGGAGCAGCGGCGGCCGGCGCGGGCGCGTCGGGCATCTCGAAGCCGGTGTTCTCGGCGCGCATCAGCTTGCGCACGGTGTTGCTCGGCTGAGCGCCGCGGTCGAGCCAGTGCTGGAGGCGCTCGCGGTCGATCACGATCCGCGACGGCTGCGTCTGCGGGTTGTAGTGGCCGATCGTCTCGATCGAGCGGCCGTCGCGCGGCGAGCGGCCGTCGGCGACGACTACTCGCCAGATCGGGTTCTTCTTTGAGCCGACGCGGGTCAGCCTGACTTTTACGGCCAAGTTCTCTCTCTGTTCCGGGTCCGGGGCGAAGCGGGCTCGGGAACGTTAGCGCCCGGAGGCGATCTGCGCCAGCGAGGGCATCTTGCCCTGCGCCATCTGGCGCATCACCTTCTGCATCTGGCCGAACTGCTTGACGAGCTTCGACACCGCCTGGACGTTCGTTCCCGACCCGGCCGCGATCCGCCGCCGCCGCGACCCGTCGATCAGCTTCGGGTTCGCGCGCTCGGCCGGCGTCATCGAGGTGATGATCGCCTGCAGGCGATCGAGCTCGCGGTCGTCGACCTTCAAGGCGCCGAGCTGCTGACCGACCCCCGGCAGCATCTTCAGGATGCTCTGCAGCGGGCCCATGCTGCGCACCTGCTGCATCTGCTCGAGGAAGTCGTCGAGGGTGAACTGGTTCTTGCGGATCTTCTTCTCGAGCTCCTGGGCCTGGCGCTCGTCGATCCGCTGCTCGGCCTTCTCGATCAGCGTCATGACGTCGCCCATGCCGAGGATCCGCTGGGCCATCCGATCGGGGTGGAAGCGCTCGAAGGCGTCGAGCTTCTCGCCCGTCGAGGCGAAGAGGATCGGCTTGCCGGTGATCGCCTTGACCGACAGCGCGGCGCCGCCGCGGGCGTCGCCGTCCAGCTTGGTCAGCACCACGCCATCGAAGGCGGTCGCCTCGGCGAAGCTCTCGGCGACGTTGACGGCGTCCTGGCCGGTCATCGCGTCGACGACGAGCAGCACGTCGTGCGGCTTGGTGCGCTTCTTGACCTGGCCGAGCTGGTCCATCAGCTCGGCGTCGACGTGCAGCCGGCCGGCTGTGTCGACGATCAGCGCGTCGCGCCTGTCCGCCCTCGCCCGGCCCAGCGCCCACTCGGCGACGTCGACCGGATCGCGGCCGACCCCCTGCTCGTAGACCGTCGCGCCGGCGCGGTCGCCGACCTTGACGAGCTGGTCGACCGCCGCCGGGCGCTGGAGGTCGCAGGCCGCCAGCGCGACGTCGAGGCCCTTCTCCTCCTTCAGGTAGCGCGCGAGCTTCCCGCATGCCGTCGTCTTCCCCGACCCCTGCAGTCCCGCCATCAGGATCACGGTCGGGCCGCTCTTCGAGAGCGCCAGCTCGCGACCCGAGCCGCCCATCAGCTCGGTCAGCTCGTCGGCGACGACCTTCACCACCTGCGCGCCCGGGTTGAGCGACTCGAGCACGTCCGTGCCCGTCGCCCGCTCCTTCACCGCCGCCGTGAACTGCTTGACCACCTTGAAGCTGACGTCCGCCTCGAGCAGCGCCAGCCGCACCTGCCGCATCGCCTTCGCGACGTCGTCCTCGCTCAGCGCCCCCCGCGAGCGGACGTCACCCAGAGCGCCCTGCAGCCTGTCAGCCAGCGTGTCGAACACGCCACTCAGGCTAGCCGCGACGCGAGGGCCGACGAATTCATGTGGGCGATCGCCTCGATCGAGATCATCGGATTGACGCCGGAGGCGCTCGGGAAGGTCGACGCGTCGCAGACGACGAGGTCGCGGACGTCCCAGGTCTCGCCGGCCGGCGTGCAGGCGGAGGTCGACGGCGTGCCGCCCATGCGGGCGCTGCCCATGATGTGGAAGGACGCCAGCGAGCACTGTCCGGGGCCCCAGCCGCAGCGGTCGGCCTCGCGCATGAAGCGCGCGCGGTCGCCGTCGACGCCGGGGTCGTAGGACACCCACGCCGAGTGTGAGCTGAAGATCCGGCGGGCCCCGGCGGCCTCGAGGATCTGCGCGGCGCCGTCGAGACCGGTGCGCAGGTTGTCGCGGTCGAAGCGCGACAGCCCGTAGCGGACGACGGGCTCGCCGTCGCGGCGAACACGGACCTCCCCAGCGTCGCGATCGCGCAGGAGCGCGCCGACCCCGGTCACGTTCGGCAGGGAGCGCATCAGCTCGTGGTAGGCCCGGCCGCCGCGCCAGGGCCAGAAGCCGTTGACGACCGTCGGATGCATCGCGGCCGTCTCGTACTTGACGCCGTAGCCACCGCCGAGGTCGGCGTGCTGGTCGGAGTAGAGCGCCTGCATCGCGCCCTCCCATGGACGAAGCTCGTCGTCGAAGACGCCCCACGCGACGGTCACGGGATGCAGGTGGAGGTGCTGGCCGATGTTGCGGTTGCGCAGTCCGGAGCGGCGCAGCAGCGCCGGTGTCTGGATCGCCCCGCAGGCCGACACCACGGCGCGCGCACGTACGGTGACGCGGTGGCCGTCGGCGGTCCGCGCCTCGACGCCGCGCGCAGCGCCGTTCTCGACGATCACCCGCCGTGCGCGCGTGCCGACGAGTATCCGAGCGCCGGCGGCCGCCGCGTCGGCGAGCCACGTCTTGACCGTCGACTGCTTCGCGCCGAGGCGGCAGCCGAACGGGCAGTAGCCGCAGGTCTCGCCCTGGTCGCAGCCGCGGACGTTGCGCGGCATCGCGTCGATGTGCCAGCCGAGCGCCGTGCAGCCGTCGCGCATCGTTCGATCGCGCGACGACGGGGTCGAGTGCTCGTAGTTGACCCCGAGCCGCTCGCAGACGGCGTCGAGGCTCTCGGTGAACTCCCTGTCGGCGAACGCGTGGACGCCGTGGTCGGCCCAGTCCTCGCGGATGGCGTCCGGCGTTCGAAACGAGGTCGAGTAGTTGACCACCGTGCCGCCGCCCAGGCACGAGCCGGCGAGCAGCGTCGTGCTCTGATCGGGGCTCGACGTCGGGGCGCCGGCGTACAACGTGCGGACCGCCATCGCCTCCGATCCGTCGAAGTCGCCGTCGTCGTAGTAGCCGCCGGCCTCGAGCACGACGACGTCGAGCCCGGCGGCGGCGAGCACGCCCGCAGCGGTGCCGCCGCCCGCGCCCGACCCGACGACCGCCACGTCGCACTCGAGATCGGTGTCGCGGTCGATCTCGAGCGGCGCGATCGCCTTCGGCGGCGCGCCGTCGTTGGCGCCGAGCGGCCCCGGATAGCCGATGTCGGCCCAGGCCGGGTTGGCGTCGCCATCGGGTGACGGGAGCATCCAGTAGAACAGCAGGGCGCCCTTGCGGAACGCCTGGAAGGCGGCGCGGCGCTGCGGCAGCCGCGAGTCGCACCAGGACAGCAGGACCTTCTCGCGACCCTCCGGCGACAGCTCGGAGAACCGCTTGAGCCCGCCCCTGCCCAGCGCCGTCACGACGTGGGTGTCCCACAGCGAGAGGATCTGCGCGAGCTGCTTGCGCTCGGGCTCGCGGGGATTGCGGTCGATCGCCTCGAGCATCGCCTCCGGCACGCCGAGCGCGCTGGCCGGCGGCAGTCCGTCGCCCCCGGGGCAGATCGTGTCGCAGATCGCCGCGAGCGTCCGGCGCTGTCCGGCGCTCAGGTCCATCGCGTCAGACCAGCCGAGGCGGCTCCGGCGGGTCCGGCGACTCGGATGAGTCGGGCGGGGCGCCGGGATCGCGTCTTCCCTCCGCGACCCCGCCGAGCGCCGAGCCGAGCCGTCCGAGCGCCTGCGTGAACTCGCTCGGGATGATCCACAGCTTGCTCGCCTCGCCGTCGGCGATCTCCGGCAGCTTCTGCAGGTACTGGTAGGCGAGCAGCTTCTCGTCAGCGCCGCCGCGGTGGATCGCGTCGAAGACGGTCTCGATCGCCTGCGCCTCGCCCTCCGCCTCGAGGATCTGCGCCTGGCGGTCGCCCTCGGCGCGCAGGATCGCGCTCTGCTTCTCGCCCTCGGCGGTCAGGATCTGCGACTGCTTGACGCCCTCGGCGGTGAGGATCGCGGCGCGACGGTCGCGCTCGGCGCGCATCTGCTTCTCCATCGCCTCCTGGATCGAGGCCGGCGGATCGACCGCCTTGAGCTCGACGCGGTTGACCCGGATGCCCCAGCGCCCGGTCGCCTCGTCGAGCACGATGCGCAGCGCGCCGGAGACCTTGTCGCGCGAGGTCAGCGTGTCCTCGAGCGTCATCCCGCCGATCACGTTGCGCAGCGTCGTGACGGTGAGCTGCTCGATCGCCGAGATGTAGTCGGCGATCTCGTAGCTCGCCGCCTTCGGGTCGGTGACCTGGAAGTAGATGACGGTGTCGATGTTGATCACGAGGTTGTCCTCGGTGATCACCGGCTGGGGCGGGAACGAGACGACCGTCTCGCGCAGGTCGATCAGCGGCTTGACGCGGTCGACGTAGGGGACGATCAGCGCCAGCCCGGCGTCGAGCGTGCGGTGGTAGCGGCCCAACCGCTCGACGATCCCGGCGCGCGCCTGCGGCACGATCCGAACGCTCTGGGCGATCGTCACGAGCACCACCAGGGCGATTACTCCAAGAACTATCAACGTCGCCACATCAGCCTCCTAGCCGACACCGTCGGACACGAGCGCCGTGGCGCCCTCGATCTGCATCACCTGCACCCGGCTTCCGGGCTCGATCACCTCGTCCTCGTCGTAGGCGCGCGCCGACCACACCTCGCCCGCGAGCTTGATCGTCCCACCGTCGCCGTCGACGCGGTCGAGCGCGACCGCGCGCGTGCCGATCAGCGCCGCCGTGCCCGTACGGATCTTCGCCGGCGTGTGCAGATGACGGCGCGCGATCGGCCGCAGCACGGCCAGCGAGGCGGCCGACGCCGCGATGAAGACGACGAGCTGGAGCGCGGTTCCGGCGCCGGCGAGGGCGGCGACCGACGCCAGGGCCGCCGCCACGGCGATCGGGCCCATGAAGAACGACAGCGTGAGGATCTCGCCGACCGCGAGCAGGCCCGCAGCGACGATCCAGATGACCCATGCGGACATGAGCTGATCCTATCCCCGCCGTCGTGTCTGCGAGCGGCCTGGCGCTACTCGAGGATGGCGGCGGCGAAGTCGTCGGCGTCGAACGGGCGCAGATCCTCGATCCCCTCGCCGGTGCCGATCATCTGCACCGGGACGTCGAGCTCGCGGGCGATCGCCAGGGCGATCCCTCCCTTCGCGGTCCCGTCGAGCTTGGTCAGCACGATCCCGTCGAGGTCGACCGTCTCGCGGAACAGCAGCGCCTGGCGCAGCCCGTTCTGGCCCGTGGTCGCGTCGATCGTCAGCAGCGTGTGGTGAGGAGCGCCCGGGAGCTTCGAGGCGATCACCTTGCGGACCTTCGCCAGCTCGTCCATCAGGTGCTGCTGGGTTTGCAGCCGCCCGGCGGTGTCGCAGAGCACCACGTCGTGCTCGCGGGCGACCGCGGCCTCGATCGCGTCGAACATCACCGAGCCCGGATCCGAGCCCTCGGCGGCGCGGACGACGTCGCAGCCGGCGCGCTCGGCCCAGACCTCGAGCTGCTCGGCGGCCGCGGCGCGGAAGGTGTCCCCCGCCGCCAGCAGCACCGACAGCCCCAGCTCGCGCCGCAGGTGCCAGGCGATCTTGCCGATCGTCGTCGTCTTGCCGGTCCCGTTGACGCCGACCATCAGGATCACCGTCGGCTTCGCCCCGAGGTCGATCGTGTCGCCCTCGAGCCGGGCCGTGTCGGCGAGCAGCTCGCGCAGCCGCCGTGTCAGGTCCTCCCCGCTCTCGAGCTCCCCCGAGGTGGCCTCGCCCTCGAGCCGCTCGACGATCGACGCGGTCGTCGGCACGCCGACGTCGGCGTAGATCAGCGCCTCCTCGAGCCGCTCGAACGCCTCGTCGTCGAGCCGCTCGAACATCGTCGCCTGGATCTCCGCGCCGAGCGCCTGGCGCGTCTTCGACATGTTGTCGCGCAGCCGCTTGAAGAAGCCGCCCCTGCGCGGCTCGTCGGCGCCGGCCGGGACGTCGCCGCCGCCGGCGGGCGCGGCGATCGGCAGGCCGCCGACGACGAACAGCTCGTTCCACTCGCGCGCCATGGCGCGCGAACCCTACGCCGCGCCGGCGGCGGCGTCCGGCTGAGCCTGCTCGAAGAGGCTCTCGCCGGCCGTCCCGCTGAGCTGGCGCGAGACGACCCGCGAGACGCCGTCGCCACCCATGCTGACGCCGTAGATGCGGTCGGCGGCGTCCATCGTCCGCTTCTGGTGCGTGACGACGATGAACTGCGCGCGGTCCGAGTACTGGCGCACGAGCTGCAGGAAGCGGTCGATGTTGAGGTCGTCGAGCGCCGCCTCGACCTCGTCGAGGACGTAGAAGGGGCACGGCCGCGCGAGGAAGACGGCGAACATGAAGGCCAGCGCGACGAGCGACTTCTCGCCGCCGGACATCAGCGACAGCCGCTTCGTCGACTTGCCGGCCGGCGTGACCTCGATCTCGACGCCCGGCTCCGCCGCCGCCGGCATGGCCGCCGACTCGTCGGCCTCTCCCTCGGCCGCCGCGCCGTCCTCGGAGCCCTCGGCCCCGGTGTCCTGGCCGCCGAGCACGGGCCGCGGACCCTGGTCCGGCTGGACCAGCCGCAGCCTGCCGCGCCCGCCCGGGAAGAGGTGGGCGACGGTCTCCTCGAAGTTCCTCGCCGCGGCCTCGAACGTCTCCTCGAAGCTCTCGCGGATGCGGCGGTCGGTGTCGCGGATCAGTCCCTGGAGCTCGGCGAGCGCGCCCTCGAGGTCGGTGCGCTGCCCCTCGAGCTCCTCGACGTGGGCGACCGCCTCGTCGTACTCCTGCGCCGCCAGCGGGTTGACCGGCCCGAGCTGCTCGCGGCGGCGGGCGAGCCGCTCGATCCGGCCGGCGAGCTCGGCGCGGCGCTCGTCGTCGAGCGGCTCGGCTGCCGCCTCCGCCTCGAGGCCGAGCCGGCCGGCGACTTCGGCGAGCTCGGCCGTCGCGTCGGCGGCCTGGTCGCGCAGCTGCTGGGCGGTCACCTCGGTCACGGTCACGCGCTCGCTGGCGTCGCGCAGGGCGCGCTGCAGCTCGGACTCCTGGTGCGCGCAGGCGCGCAGCTCGGCCGCCGTGCGCTCGCCGGCCTCGGCGCCGGCGGCGTGCTCGGCCTCGATCGCGCCGACGCGGCCGGCGACCGCCTCGCGCGCCTCCTCGAGCGCGGCGACCGCGCGATCGGCGTCGGCGGCGAGCTGACGGTCGCGCCCGATCCGCCCGCGCAGGCGATCGGCCCGCTCGAGGCGCTCGCGGTGCTCGCGCAGCGCGCTCTCGGCCATCCGGCGCTCGGCGCGGACCTCCGCGGCCAGCTCGGCGCGGCGCACGGCGTCGGGCCCCTCGTCGGGACTCTCGCTGCGCTGCTCGATCAGCCACTCGGCGCGGCGGATCGCCTCGGCGGCGGCCTCGACGTCGCGCACCGCGCCGCGCAGGGCGGTCTCGGACTCGTCGCGGCCACGGTCGGCGACCAGGACGCGCTCCCCCGCCGCCTCGAGCGCGACCCGCGCCGCGGCCTCGGCCTCCACCGCACGCTCGGACGCCGCGACGAGCTCGGCGCGTCGGTTGCGCTGCTCGAGCACCCGCTCGGCGCCCCCGGTCGGAGCCTGGCGCAGCTCGCCGGAGCCCGGCAGCCACACGCGCCCGGCGCGAGTGACCGCGACGCCGGCGAAGTCCCTCGGGACGGTGTCGAGCGAGTCGACGACCCACACGCCGGCGAGCAGCCGCTCGGCGAGCGGCGCCGCGCCGGCGTCGGCGTCGACGCGGTCGAGCAGCCGCTCGGCGCCTTCCGTGGGCGGCGAGCCGGCAGCGGGCGCGGAGCCACTGCCGGAGACGAGGACGAAGCCGCCCTCGCCGCCCGCGCCGTCGAGCAGCCGCTCGCCGTCGGGCACGCTCCCGACCACGCCCGCTCCGAGGCGCGGACCGAGCGCGGCGGCCAGCGCCAGCTCGTAGCCCGGCTCGACGCGCAGCTGCTCGGAAAGCGCCCGAGCGCCGCCCGGAGCGCCCTCGGCGGCGCGCAGGAACTGGTTGACGGCGGCCAGCTCGGCGCCCGCGGAGGCCGCCGCCGTACGCGCTGCCTCGGCAGCCCGCTCGGCGATCCGGCGCTCGTCGCGCGCCGCGTCGGCCAGCCGCTCGGCCTCGGCGAGCGCCTCGCGGCGCTCCTGGGCCGCCTGATCGAGCTCCGCGCGGCGCTCGGCGGCCGCGTCGCGCTCGGCGCGCAGCTCGGCCAGCTCGACCTCCAGCCGCTCGACGCGGCGGCCCTCGAGCGCCTCGAGCTCACGCTCGAGGACGGCGACCTGCTCAGCGGCGCCGGCCGCCGGATCGCCGGCGGCGGCGATCTCGCGGTCGAGCAGCTCGAGCTGGCCGGCGCGGCGCTCGGCGCCCTCGATCGCGGCCCGGCCCTGCTCGCGAACGCGGTCGAGCCGCATCGCGATCCGCTCGGCGGCCGAGCGTGCGGCGAACAGCCGCGCCTGCAGCGCCTCGCGGACCCGGCTCTGCTCGGCGAACGCCTGCTCGGCCCGCTCGCGTCGCTCGGCGACGCCGGCGAGCCGCTCGTCGGCCTCGTCGCGCGCGGAGCGGGCGGCGCCGGCCGCGGCCTCGGCTTCCGCCAGCCGAGCCGTCGCCTCGCGCACCGCGTCCCGGGCCAGCTCGTAGCGCGCCTCGAACGTCTGGCGCTCGAGCCGCTCGTGCAGCTCGGCGGCCTCCGCCTGGCGCTTCAGCGGCCGCAGCCGCGAGCGCGCCTCGCGCTCGACGTCGAGCGCGCGAGACAGGTTCTCCTCGGTGCGCTCAAGCTTGAGCTGGGCGCGGCGCCGGCGCTGCCGGTGCTTGCCGAGGCCAGCCGCCTCCTCGATCAGCAGCCGCCGATCGCGCGGGCGCGACAGCACGATCGCCTCGACGCGGCCCTGCGAGACGACGGAGTGCATCTCCTTGCCGAGCCCGGTCTCGGCCAGCGTCTCGGCGACGTCGGCGAGGCGGCAGCGCGCGCCGTTGAGGCGGTACTCGCCGTCGCCGTCGCGGCCGAGCCGGCGAACGATCGATATCTCGGAGAACTCCGACTCGAGCCGGCCGCCGGAGTTGTCGATCACGACCTCGACCTCGGCGCTCGAGGATCCCTTGACGCCATGGCCGCCGGCGAAGATGACGTCCTTCATCGACTGGCCGCGCACCGCCAGCGGGCTCTGCTCGCCGAGCGCCCAGAGGACGGCGTCGGTGATGTTCGACTTGCCGGACCCGTTCGGCCCGACGATCACCGAGACACCCGGGCCGAAGTCCAGCTTGGTGCGGCTCGGGAAGGACTTGAAGCCCTTCATCGATATCGAGCGCAGGTGCATCAGGCGTCGACGTCCAGGTCCTTGAGCGCGCGCAGCGCGGCCTGCTGCTCGGCGCTCTTCTTGCTGCGCCCCTCGCCGCGGCCGATCTCCCGCCCCGCGACCTGGGCGATCGCGACGAAACGGCGCTCGTGAGCCGGTCCGACCTCGGACGCGATCGCGTAGTCGACGACCTCGGCGCGCTGCGCGAGGCGCTCCTGCAGAACCGACTTGTGGTCGACCGGGTGGTCGAGCGCGGCGTCGATCTGCTCCGAGAACGCGTCGACCACCGCCGGCGCGACGCGCTCGAACCCGAACGCGAGGTAGGTCGCGCCGATCACCGCCTCGCAGATCGAGGCGAGCACGCGCTCGCTCGCGATCAGCATCTCGAAGCTGCGCTCGCCGCCCTCCGGGGCCTGTGCGCGCAGCCGCTCCGGCACGCCAATCTCGAGCGCGACCTCGGCGCAGGCGGCGCCGCTGACCGCCTGGGCGCGGACCTTGGTCAGCCGTCCGGCGCCGTAGCGCGAGAGCCGCGGGAAGAGGTGGGTCGAGACGGCGAGGCTCAGAACGACGTCCCCGAGGAAGGCGAGCCGCTGATAGGACTCGGAGCGGTCGTGGACCCACGAGGAGTGGGTGAACGCCTGGCTCGCGAGGTCCGGGGGGAGCTCGTCCAGCAGTTCGGCAAGGCTCTCCCCCCGCTCAGGCGTCTGCGCGATCGACATGGCTGAAGACGAAGTCTGCTGCATGGCCGACGGTCAGGATCTTCGCCGCCTGATCGTCGGGGATGCGGATGCCGTAGGCGTCCTCGAGCTCGACGGTCAGCTCGACGAGATCGAGCGAATCGGCCTCCAGGTCCTCCTTGAAGCGCGTCTCCTCGCGGATAGCGCTTGGGTCGACCTCGAGCTCTGTCGCCAGATGCTCGCGGATCTTGCTCAGTACCTCTTCGCGTTCCACCTCTGGCCTCTCCACGGTCCGCACGGAGCGCTGTCGGTCGCTCGCGTCATCCGTGGCTGAAGCTACCAGCGGGCGCGGACCTCAGCGCCCCACCGCGCTCGAGCGCGGCGGCCGTCCGCTCGACCATCCGCTCGTCCACCGCGCGCCGCGCCAGCCGGATCGCCGCCGCCAGCCCGTCCGGCCCGAAGCTGCCGTGGCCGATCACGACCGGTCGCCGCAGTCCGAGCAGGATCGCCCCGCCGACCGCCTCCGGGTCGAGTCGCTCGCGCAGCCGGCCGACCGCGCCGCGGATCAGCAACCCCCCGACGGTCGAGACGAGGCCCGAGCGGACCGTCTCGCGGATCGCGTCGCGGGTGACGCGCGAGGTCGCCTCCATCGTCTTGAGCGCCACGTTGCCCGTGAACCCGTCGGTGACGACGACGTCGACCGCGGCGCTCGGCAGGTCGAAGCCCTCGACGTTGCCGACGAAGTCGAGCGGGCCGCCGGCGAGCCGCTCGCCGGCGGCGAGGACGTCCGGCGTCCCCTTTCCCGGCTCCGTGCCGACCGACAGGAGCCCGACGCGCGGGCGCGCGACGCCGCAGACATGCTCCATGAACGCCGCGCCCATGTAGGCGAACTGCACGAGGTGCTCGGGACGCACCTCGACGTTCGCGCCGGCGTCGAGCAGCAGGACGCGGCCGGCGGGAAGCGGCAGCAGAGCGGCGATCGCCGGGCGATGGACGCCGCGGATGCGCTTGACGGCGAGCGTCGCGGCGGCGAGCGTCGGGCCGGTGCTGCCGGCGCTGACGAGCGCGTCGGCGCGGCCGTCGGCGACGGCGCGCGCGGCTTGGACGATCGAGGCGCCGGGCCGCGAGCGCACCGCGCGCACCGGCTCCTCGTCCCCGCCGACGCCCTCCGACGCGTCGACGATCTCGACTGTCTCGCTCGGCCGGCCGAGCTCCGCGGCGGGTCCGAACAGCAGCACCCGCTCGCCGGAGCGGCGTGCGCCCTCGGCGACGGCGGCCGGTCCGGCGTCGGCGCCGTTCGCGTCGACCGCGATCACGGCCCCGGAGCTAAGCGGCGTCGGAGTCGTCCGGCGTCCGAACGACGACCTCACGGCCGGCGTAGGTGCCGCACGACCCGCAGACTCGGTGCGGGAGGCGCGGCTCGCCGCACTTCGGGCAGGTCGAGAGGCTCGGCGGCACGATCTTGTGCTGCGAGCGGCGCTTGTTGGTGCGCGCGTGCGACTGTCGTTGCTTTGGGACGGCCATGAGCGCGTTGAGTGTAGACCCTCAGACCGCCGCTAGTCGTCGAGCTTCAGCTCCGAGAGCTTGGCCCAGCGCGGGTCCGGCTCCGGCTCGTGCGCATGATCGGGATCCTCGTTCAGGTTGGCGCCGCAGATCGCGCACAGCCCGCGGCACTCCTCGCCGCAGAGGATCCGCGTTGGCAGCGCCAAAGCCAGCGCGTCGCGCGCCCAGGCCCGCAGGTCGACCACGTCGTCCTGGACGTACGGCGAGCGCAGCTCGTCGTCCCCGCCCGGCTGGTCGATCTCGCGAGCGTCCACCTCGACCGGCGCCCCCGCATCCTCGAGGCAACGCGCGCACGGCCCGTGCAGCTCCACCCCGAACCGCAACCGCAGCGCATGCCCGTTCGTCGTATGCGACACGTCCAGCCGCGCATCCGCATGCCCGCCCGCCCCATACGACTGCCCCCCGAAGCTCAGCTCCTCGACCGGAACCTCCAGATCGATCGACCGCGCCTCCCCGGACGAGAGCCTCAGCGTCCCCACATCGAACTTCTCCACCCGCTGAGTCACCCCCCGGACCCTAACGCCGGCCTCTAAGCCGCGAGAGGCGAGCAGAGCAAGGAAGAGGGAGCCGTGGCGGGCGCCAGCCCGCGAGGCTCCCGATGACGCCGCTATGCGACGCCTATCGCGGCTTAGGAGACCTCGGCCTCCTCGCGGCCCTGTAAGCGATCGCGGCCGCGCTGGACGGCGGCGATGAACTTCTCGAGGTTGACCTCGAGCGTGTTGAGGATGTCGTCGGCGTAGTCCTCGGCGCCGAGCCTGATCTCGCGCTCGCGGGCGCGGGCGTCCTCGACGATCTCCTCGGCCTGGCGCTCGGCCTGCTTGACGACCTCCTCGTCGGAGATCAGCTGCGACTGCTCCTCGCGCGCCTCCTTGACGATCCGCTCGGCCTCGCGCTTCGCCTCGGCGAGCATCTCCTGACGCTCCTTGACGATCCAGCGCGCCTGCTTGATCTCCTCGGGGATCGTGGCGCGCATCTGATCGAGGATGTCGTAGATCTCCTCCTTGTCGACGCGCACCTGGTCCGTGAGCGGCACGGGCTTGGCGTTGTGGACGGTGTCGTCCAGCTTGTCGATGAGTACCAGGACGTCCATGGATGCCTCAGTTCGTCAGCGCTCGAGCGCTTCCTGCAAGCGAGAGGCTACCTGTGAAGGCACCAAGCCGGTCAGGTCCCCCCCGAACATCGCCAGCTCCTTGACGCCGCTGGAGCTGAGGAAGCTGAACTGCGGGGCGGCCATCAGGTAGGTGCTCTCGATGTCCGGGGCCATCTTGCGGTTGAGCTGGTTCATCTCGAACTCGTACTCGAAGTCCGAGATCGCGCGCAGGCCCTTGACGATCGTCTTGGCGCCGTTCTCGCGCGCGAACTCGACGAGCAGGTTGTGGAACGCCTTGACCTCGACGTTGCCGAGCTCCTCGACCTGGGCCTCGATGAACGCGACCCGCTCCTCGGCGCTGAAGAGGGTCTTCTGCTTGCGCACGGGCTGGTCGACGACCCCGACGATGACCTTGTCGAAGACCTCCGCGGTGCGCGTGATGATGTCTACGTGGCCGAGCGTCACGGGGTCGTAGGACCCTGGGCAGACCGCTTTGCCGCTGGTGCGCTCACCCATGGCGATGGACGGCGACGCGCGTGTCGCCGTAGGTTCGCTCGCGCAGTACCGCAAAGGGCAGCTCGAGCGGGGCGCGCTTGTTGGACTCGGTCACGATGACGGCGTCTTCCGTGATCACGGCGGGCAGCCGCTCCGCGAGGCGGGGGCCGATTCCGGGAGCGGAATCATACGGCGGGTCGAGGAAAACTAGGTCGAAGGGGGCGCCGGCCGCCGCTCCCGCGAGATACGCCAAGGCGTCGCGGCGGTGCACCGGGGCGTCCAGCGCGAGCTGCGAGAGGTTGCGCCGAATCGCCCCGACGGCGTCGCGCGAGCTGTCGACGAACTCGGCGTGGGCGGCGCCGCGCGACAGCGCCTCGATTCCGAGCGCGCCCGACCCGGCGTAGAGGTCGAGGACGCGCAACCCCGAGACGTCGCCGAGGATCGAGAACAGCGCCTCGCGGACGCGGTCGGCCGTCGGGCGGGTCCCCGATCCCGGCGGCGCGACGAGCCTGCGGCCGCGCAGCTCGCCGGCGACGACCCTCATCCGGACTCGGGCCCGCACCCGAGCCGCAGCTCCGTGGCGATCTCGGGCGGACGGCTGAGCGTCTGCAGGACCGTGCAGTAGCGCTCGGCCTTCTCGTGCAGCGCCGCGAGCCGGTCGGGCTCGACCCCCGGAGCGTCGATCTCGTAGCGGACGCGGATCGCCGAGAACCCGACGGCGGCGTCGCGGGACACCGCGAGCGTCCCGCGGAGGTCGAGGTCGCCCTCGACGATCACCTCGATCCGCTCGGTCGGCACGTCCATCGCGCTCGCGACCATCTGGCAGGTGATCTGCGCGCAGGCGGCGAGCGCGCCGAGCAGCAGATCGCCGGAGCAGGCCGCGGTGCCGGGCCCGCCGACGCCGACATGCGCCTCGGCCTCCTGGATCGCCCGCCCGAGGTCGACCGAGCAGCTCACCGGCCCGCCGGTCTGGCTGCCGCGCGCCGTCAGCGTGATCAGGGCCGAATCGGGGTCGTCTCGGTAGCCCTCCTTGAGCGGGCCCTGGAGCGTCCTCAGATCCATCTCGTCTCCTCCGGTGGTGTGGGAGGGCAAGTATCCGCTACGCGGGGATCGGGTCGAGGTCGGAGCCGAAGCGCTCGACGATCGCCGTCCGCAGCAGGCCGTGCTCGGGCAGCTCGAGCCGTGGATCGGCATCGAGTACCGCGTCGGCGCGCAGGCGCGCGCGCTCCAGCAGCTCCTGGTCGTCGGGCAGGCGGGCGACGCGGAACTCCGGCAGGCCGGACTGGCGCGTGCCGAGCACCTCCCCCGCCCCGCGCAGGTCGAGGTCGATCTCCGCGAGGCGGAAGCCGTCGCGCTCCGCCGCTACCGCCTTCAGCCGCGGCAGCTTGGGATCGCCGAAGAGGATGCAGATCGACTCGTGGCCACCGCGCCCGACGCGACCGCGGAGCTGGTGGAGCTGCGACAGGCCGTAGCGGTCGGCGGCCTCGATCAGCATCACGGTCGCGTTCGGGACGTCGATCCCGACCTCGACGACGCTCGTCGCGACGAGGACGTCGGCCTCGCCGACGGCGAAGCGCTTCATCGCCTCCTGCTTCGCGGAGGTGGGCATCTGGCCGTGGATCAGCGCCACCCGGAGGTCCCGGAACTCGGTCCGCTGCAGGCGCTCGGCCTCGACCGTCGCCGCCTTCGCCTGCAGCGCCTCGGACTCCTCGACCAGTGGGCAGACGACGAAGCACTGGCGACCGGCGGCGATCTCCTCGCGGATCCGCTCGTAGGCGCGCGCGCGGGCGCGTGCTCCGTCGACGACATGGGTCTCGACGGGGCGGCGGCCGGCGGGCAGCTCGCGCAGGACCGTCGCGTCGAGGTCGCCGTAGGAGGTCAGCGCCAGCGTCCGCGGGATCGGCGTGGCGGTCATGTGCAGCACGTGCGGCGCCAGCTCGCCCGGTGCCTTGGCGTCGAGCGCCGCTCGTTGGCGGACGCCGAAGCGGTGCTGCTCGTCGACGACGCAGACCGCGAGGTCGCGGAACGCGACGCTGGCCTCGATCAGCGCGTGGGTCCCGACCACCAGGCCGAGCTGCCCCGAGGCGAGCCGTCCGAGCAGGTCCCGGCGGCGGGCCGCCGAGGTCGAGCCGGTCAGCAGCTCGACCGGCGCGGTGCCGCCGAGCAGCCGGTCGATCGTCAGCAGGTGCTGCTCGGCGAGGGTCTCGGTCGGCGCCATCAACGCGGCCTGTCGCCCGTTCTCGACGGCGCGCAGCATCGCCGCCAGCGCGACCGCCGTCTTGCCGCTGCCGACCTCGCCCATCAGCAGCCGCTGCATCGGGCGCTCCCCGGCGAGGTCGGCGTCGATCTCGGCGGAGGCGGCGAGCTGGTCGCGCGTCAGCTCGAACGGAAGCGACGCTCGCCACCGATCGACCAGCTCCCCGGTCGCCGCGAGCGGCGCGGCGCGCCGGCCCTCGCGGCGCGCGCGCCGGCGACCGGCGAGCGCGATCTGGAGCAGGAACAGCTCCTCGAAGGCGAGGCGGCGGCGGGCCGTTTCGGCCTCGTCCTCGCCGTCCGGGAAGTGCGCGGCCGCGATCGCCGCCGAGCGGTCGGGCAGCCGCTCCGAGACACGCAGCGACGCGGGCAGCGGCTCGACCACGTGGCGGATCAGCCCGTAGTCGTCCCAGAGCATCTGGCGCAGCGCCGCCGGCGAGAGCCCCTGAGTCGCCGGATGGACCGGCACGAGGCCGACGGTGTGCACGGGCGCGGCGCCCTGCCCCACCAGCTCGTGCTCGGCGACCCAGAACTCGTTGCGCTTGCGCCTCTTGCCGTGCAGCAGCAGCGCGGTCCCCTCGCCGAGCTGCCGGGCGAGCCACGGCTGGTTCCACCAGACGGCGAGCATCGGCCCGCTCTCGTCGAAGACCCGCGCCTCGACCCGCTTGCGGCGACGGTCGCGCATCGGCCGCACCTTGACGTCGCGAACCGTCACCGCCACCGTCGCCTCCTCTCCGACCCCGACCGTGGCCACGGTGCGAACGTCGCGGCGATCACGATGGGTGTGCGGCAGGTGCTCGATCAGGTCGCCGCGGGTCTCGATCCCGAGCGCCGCCAGACCCCTGGCGGCTTGCTTGGTGGCCGCCAGCGGCTCGGCCAGCAGGCTCGGCCGCGGGTACGACCGGATCGCCGCCCGGCGCAGGGCCTCTGCGTCGAGCCTTTCGCCCGCGCCGAACGAGACCGGACCCGTCACCGGAGCCGTCGGCAGACCTGCAGCGCGCGGGGGCTCCGGGGGGCGCGAGCCCCCCGGCTCACTCCGCGCACAGCAGCCACCACCAGGCGGGCTGTCCGCCGTCGTGGTAGTCGAGCTCGACCCCGGCGGGCAGGGCCGCCGTCACGGCCTGCTGCCCGAGCGGCGCCGCCTCGCCGGCGATGCAGGTGACCAGCTCGGCGCCCTCGGCGAGGGCCGCGAGCGTCGCCGTCAGCGTCTCGCTCGGATCGCCCCAGGCGACGAGCTCCTCGCCCTTGTAGCCGACCGCGTCGCCGACGGCGAAGCGGCCGTCGGGATCGTCGCGCGCCGCCTCCGCCACGCCACCGACCGCGAGCCCCCGCGACGCCTCCGCGACCGACTCGGCGTTGGCGGCGGCGTCGCGCGACGGGTCGAACGCCAGCAGCGCGGCGAGCCCCTCCTGCGGCGCGCGCGTCGGCACGACTTGGACCGCCCGCTCGGAGAGCTTGGCGGCCTCCTGGGCGGCCATGATCACGTTCGGGCTGTTCGGGAGCACCAGCACGTCGCGCCCGTTGGCCGCGCCGATCGCCTCCAGCAGCTCGCTCGTGGAGGGGTTCATCGTCGGCCCGCCGTCGACCACGTCGACGCCCAGCTCCTCGAACAGCGCGTGCATCCCCGGCCCGCTCGCGACCGCCACCACGGCGCAGAGCGCCGACGGGCCCTCGGCCAGTCGCGCGTTGCGGTCGGCGACCTGCTCGCGCATGTCCGACGCCTCCAGCCGCGACACCTCGCCGTGCTCGGCGAACAGCGCGACCGCGTCGTCGGGCACGTCGGTGTGCACGTGGACGCGCAGGGCGCGAGCGTCGCCGACCACGAGCACGCTGTCGCCGATCCGCTCCAGCGCGGCGACGAAGGACCGGGTGTCGAGACCGACGCCGGTCACGGCGAAGTTGGTGCAGTAGCGGTAGGTGGAGGACTCGTGCTGCGTCGCGTGCACGATCCGGGCCGCCTCGTGATGGGGCAGCTCGATCTGCTGCTGCCCGCGCAGCGCCGCCACGACGCCCGCGACGATCACGGTCAGCCCGTAGGCGCCGGCATCGACGACCCCCGCCTCCTTCAGCGCCGCCAACTGCTCGGGACCGCGCTCGACGGCCTCCTGGGCCGCTTCGAGCGCCCGCTCGAGGACGTCGGCGATCAGGGCGTCCTGCTCCTCGGCGGTTGCGTCGGGACCGAGCCGGACGGTGTCCATGTGGGCGATGTCGTGGGCGACGCGGTGCGCCATCGCCCGCACGGCGCTCAGCATCGTCCCCTCGGCGGGGTTGCGCACCGAGTCGTAGGCGGCGTCGGCGGCGCGCGCGAACGCCGCCGCCACGAGCACGGGGTCGACCAGCTCGCCGGGCCGTGACGCGAGCTCCTCGGCCGCCCCGCGCACGATCTGGGAGAGGATCACGCCGCTGTTGCCGCGAGCCCCCAGCAGCGCGGCCTGGGCGACGGCGGACACCACCTGCTCGCGCCCCACCTCGTCGAGCGGCTGCCCGTTGAGCACGTTGAGCTCTTCGAGCACGGCGCGCATCGTCATCGCCATGTTGTCCCCGGTATCGCCGTCTGCGACGGGGAACACGTTCAGGTCGTTCACCTCGCTGCGCCGGCTCTCGAGCTCGGCCAGCGACGCGGCCACGACCCGCCGGAAGCGAACTAGGCTCTCGTCGGGCACGTAGGGGTTCTACACCCAGCGGCGGCGGGGTTTCTCCCCAAAGTCGTCAAAGCCGCCTGGGGCGTGCAGGTCAAGGACGCAGGGAGGTCATCGTGCGCAGCACATGACCGACCGAGGACGCCGACATGCGCGCCTCAGGCGGCTTTGGTTATCTTGCCGGCCTTCAAGCAGCGGGTACAGACGTACTCGCGCGAAGGCGTGCCCTTGACGTCGATCCGGACCTTCTGAAGGTTCGGGTTGAAGCGCCGCTTGGTGGCGACCATCGAGTGGCTCCGGCTCTGCCCGAAGGCAGGGCCCTTGCCGCATGAGTAACAGACCTTGGGCACGGCCGGGAAATGTAACAGGACCGGGGGCTCACGCCCCCGGACCCCCCGCGACACCTGACAGGGCAACAAAAGGACGGCGGGCTCGCGCCCCCGGACCCTCGTGGCACCTGGCTGGCTCACACGAGTGGACCATTGACCCGGCCCCAGCCCAGTCAATCGTCCACTCGTTCATCGAAGCTCCCGTGGCGCCTGGCCGGGCTCAGGCCAGGACGTCTCGGAGCTCGGCCATCCGCACGACGGCGCGGGCGGCGTCCTCGCCCTGGTGGCGCTTGCCGTCGCCGGTCCGCGCGAGCGCCTGGGCCATGCTGTCGACGGTCAGCACGCCGAAGGCGCACGGCACGCCGGTGTCGAGCGACACGCGGGCTATCCCCGACGCGGCCTCGCCGCAGACGTAGTCGTAGTGATCGGTCTCGCCTCGGATCACGGCGCCCAGGCAGGCGACGCCGGCGTAGCGCCCCGACTCGGCGCAGTACTTCGCGGCCAGCGGCAGCTCGAACGCTCCGGGCACGTCATGGACCTCGACCGTCCCGCCCGCCGCCTCGAAGACGCGCGTGGCGCCGTCGACGAGCCGTTCGGCCAGCTCCCCGTAGAAGCGCCCGACGGCGATCGCCCAGGTGTCAGCCATCGGCGCGCCGACCGTCCTCGCCCTGCTCGCGGGCGCGGTCCTGGCGGCGCTCCTCGGCGATCATCTCCTCGTCAAGGCCGAGCCCCTGATGGTGGAGCAGGTGACCCATCTTCTCGGCCTTGGTGCGCAGGTACTCCTCGTTGTGGGGGTTCGTCTCGTGCTGGATCGGGACCTGGTCGCTGACTCGCAGGCCGTAGCCCTCGAGGCCGACGATCTTCTTCGGGTTGTTGGTCAGCAGGCGGATCGAGCTGAGCCCGAGGTCGACGAGGATCTGCGCGCCGATCCCGTAGTCGCGCAGGTCGGCTGGCAGGCCGAGCTCGAGGTTGGCCTCGACGGTGTCGCGGCCCTGCTCCTGGAGCCGGTAGGCCCTCAGCTTGTTCAGCAACCCGATCCCGCGCCCCTCCTGCGAGAGGTAGAGCAGGACTCCGGCGCCCTCCTTCTCGATCCGCGCGAGCGCGTCCTCGAGCTGCTGGCCGCAGTCGCAGCGCAGCGAGTGGAAGACGTCGCCGGTCAGGCACTCGGAGTGGACGCGGACGAGCACGTCCTCGATCCCCTCCACGTCGCCCTTGACCATCGCCATGTGGTGCTTGTCGTCGACGAGCGAGCGGAAGCCGACGGCGCGGAACTCGCCGAAGGCGGTCGGCAGGCCGGTCTCGACGACGCGCTCGACGAGCTTGTCGTTGCGCCGCCGGTAGGCGATCAGATCGGCGATCGTGATCAGCTTGAGGCCGTGGTGCTCGCAGTAGCCGGTCAGGTCCGGGACGCGCGCCATCGTGCCGTCGTCGTTGAGGATCTCGCAGATGACGCCCGACGGGTCGAGGCCGGCGAGCCGGGCGAGGTCGACCGCGGCCTCGGTGTGGCCGGTGCGCTCGAGCACGCCGCCGGGCTTCGCCTTGAGCGGGAACATGTGGCCGGGCTGGACGAGGTCCTCCGGCCTGCTGCGCGGATCGACCGCGACCTGGATCGTGCGGGCGCGGTCGTCGGCCGAGATCCCGGTCGTGACGCCGTCGCGCGCCTCGATCGTCGTGGTGAACGCGGTGCCGAGATGCGACTCGTTCTTGGCCGGGAGCAGGTCGAGGCCAAGCGCGTCGCAGCGCTCGGGGGTCAGCGCGAGGCAGATCAGGCCACGCGCCTCCTTGGCCATGAAGTTGATGCTCTCGGGGGTGGCGAACTGGGCGGCGAGGACGAGGTCGCCCTCGTTCTCGCGGTCCTCGGCGTCGACGACGACGACCATCCTGCCGGCGCGGACGTCCTCGAGCGCCTCCTCGATCGTGCTGAACTGGGTTACGTTCACGGCGCCTCCACGGTTCGCGTGACGAGCTTCTCGACGTACTTCGCGAGCACGTCCACCTCGATGTTCAACGGCCGTCCCGGCGCGAGCGAGCCGAGCGTCGTGCGCTCGAGCGTCTCCGGAATCAGCGAGACCTCGAACGCGCGGTCGTCGACGGCGGACACGGTCAAGGAGACCCCGTCGACGGCGACCGAGCCCTTCTCGACGACGTAGCGCAGCAGATCCCCGTCGGCGGCGACTCGAACGACCCGCGCGAAGCCGTCCTCGCCGATCGACTCGACGGCGCCGACGCCGTCGACGTGGCCCTGGACGACGTGTCCCCCGAGCCGGTCGCCGGCGCGCAGCGGCAGCTCGAGGTTGACGGCGTCGCCCGCCTCGAGCGGCTCGAGCGACGAGCGGCGCAGCGTCTCGGCCATGACGTCCGCGGCGAAGCCGCCCGGCTCGACGCCCCGGGCGGTGAGGCAGACGCCGTTGACCGCGACCGAGTCGCCGTCGGCCAGCTCGGCCGCGAGCGGAGTCCTCACGGTGAGGCGCGCGCCGTCGCCGTCGCGCTCGACCGCCGAGACCGTGCCGGTCGCCCCGACGAGCCCCGTGAACATCAGCGCGCTACCACTCTCTGAGCCTCGCGGTGATCAGCACGTCGTCGTCGATTCGCTCGACCTCGACGTCGACCGCGCGCACCGCGTCGTCCACCGCCTCGACGCCCTCTCCCTCGATCGCCGTCCGCGCCTCGCGGCCGCCGGCGAGCAGCGGGGCGACGAACATCCGCGCCTCGTCGATCTCGCCGGCCTCGAAGAAGACGCCGGCGAGGTGCGGCCCGCCCTCGAGCAGCAGCGACTGGACGTCGCGCGAGCCGAGCTCGTCGAGCGCCGAGCAGACGCGCGCGGCCTCGTTCTCGCCGGTCGTGACGATCACCTCGACGCCGGCGTTGCGCAGCGCGTCGGTCGCCGTGCGCGACGCGGCGCGCGAGCAGACGAGGATCACCGGCACCTCGGCGGCGCTGCCGACGAGCTGGGAGTCGAGCGGCAGGCTGGCCTCCGAGTCGAAGACCACCCGCCGCGGCTGGCGTGCGACGCCCTCGATCCGGGCAGTCAGCAGCGGGTCGTCGAGAGTCGCCGTGTGGATGCCGACGGCGACGGCGTCGCAGTCGGCGCGCCAGCGGTGGGCCCGCGCCCGGCTCGACTCGCCGGAGATCCACTGCGAGTCGCCGCTGCGCGTCGCGACCTTGCCGTCGAGCGTCATCGCCGACTTGAGGACCACGAGCGGCCGGCCGGTGCGGGCGTGCTTGCGGAAGGGCTGGTTGAGCAGCTGCGCGGCGTGCGCGACCTCCCCGTCCATGACGTCGACCGCGATCCCCTCGTCGCGCAGTATCCCGAGGCCGCGCCCGGCGGCCTTGCCGGTCGGGTCGTCGGACGCGACGACGACGCGGCCGATTCGGGCCGCGACGATCGCCTCGGTGCACGGCGGCGTCCGGCCCTCGTGGCAGCAGGGCTCGAGCGACACGTAGAGCGTCGCGCCGGCGGGATCCTCGTCACAGGCGTCGAGGGCGATCCGCTCGGCGTGCGGCTCGCCGGCTCGGGCGTGGAAGCCCTCTCCGAGCGTGCGGCCGTCCTTGACGACGACGGCCCCGACGAGCGGGTTCGGGCTCGTGCTCCCGCGCGCCGTGGCAGCCAGCTCGACCGTCCGGTTGAGGTGGCGCAGGTCCTGCTCGGTGGCGGTGCTCGAGGCCATTCGATGTACCGCGAGCCGAAGATTGACTCGCGAGTCAACTCTACCAGCGGCTCGGCCGCCCAACGCCGTCGCGACCGCGGTCTGCGAGAAGCGGGAGGGCGGTCCGACAGCGGCGGCTCCTATCGTGGCGCGCCCCGATGGAAGACCGCGCCGAGATCGCCCGAGGCCGCTCGCCCGCCCCCTGGCCGAGCGACCGGCCGCTGCGTGCCTGGCAGGAGTCGGCCCTGGAGCGGGTGCTGGCGACGCCCGGCGGCGACTTCCTCGCCTCGGCGACCCCGGCGGCGGGCAAGACGACGTTCGGTCTCCGCGTCGCCTACGAGCTGCTGCGCCGCGGCCTGGCCAGCCGCGTCTGCGTGGTCGCCCCGACGACCCACATCTGCCGCCAGTGGGCCGCCGACGCGGCGCGCTACGGCATCGACCTCGAGCCCAACCGCCCGAACGCCGCCGGCGCCGAGCCGCGCGACCGCCACGGCGTGGCCGTCACCTACCAGACCGTCGCCGCCGGCCCGGCCGTCCACCGCTCCGCCTGCTCGGCGCGGCGCACCGTGCTGATCGCCGACGAGCCCCACCACATGGGCGAGCTCGCCGCCTGGGGGCAGAGCGCCGAGGTCGCGTTCGCGAGCGCGGGCCTCCGCCTGCTGCTGTCCGGCACGCCGTTTCGCTCGGACAACACCGCGATCCCGTGGGTCCGCTACGGCGAGGACTCGATCAGCAAGGCCGACTACTCGTACTCGTACACCGACGCGCTCGTCGACGGCGTCTGCCGCCCGATCACGTTCATGACCTACGGCGGAGAGATGGAGTGGACCTCCGACGGGCGCAACCGCCGCTTCGACTTCGACGTCGCGCTGCCGCGCCAGGAGGCCGCCCGCCGGCTGCGGACGGCGCTCGATCCGAACGGCGACTGGATCGGCGAGGTGCTGCGCGACGCCGACGCGCGTCTGTCCGACTGCCGCGCGGGCGGTCACCGCGACGCCGGCGGCCTCGTCGTCGCCGCCGACAAGCGGCACGCGCGCGAGATCGCCCGGCGGCTCGGCACGATCGCCCGCGAGCAGCCGGCGGTCGTCACGTCCGACGACCCCGGCGCCTCCGCGGCGATCGAGCGCTTCGCCACCGGCAGCGACCGCTGGCTGGTCTCCGTCCTGATGGTCAGCGAGGGCGTCGACATCCCGCGCCTGCGCGTCGGCGTCTACGCGACCGCGGCGCGCACCGAGCTCTTCTTCCGCCAGGTCGTCGGCCGCTTCGTGCGCCGCACGCCGGCGCCGAGCCGGCAGATGAGCTTCCTGCTGCTGCCCGCCGACCCCGATCTCAAGCGGCTCGCCGCCGCGATCGAGGAGGAGCGCCGGCACGCGCTGGCGCTACGGCCCGACCTCGAGGACCGCGACGCCCCGGTCGAGCGCTCGCCCGCCAGCGACGGCTTCGTCGCCCTCTCCTCGAGCGCCCGGCTCGACGACGTCATCTCCTCCACGACCCGTCCAGGCGACGCCCTGCACCTGTTCGCCGACGAGACCAGCCCCGAGTTCGCCACGACCACCGTGGCGACCGCCGAGGCCGACGACGTCGACCCGGTCCCCGAGGAGACCCCCGAGCCCGCCTACCGCCGCCGCGAGCGCCTGCGCGACCGTCGCGCCACCCTCGTCGCCGAGGTCGCCCGCTCCAACCGCGAGCAGCACCGCACCGTCAACGCCCGCATCAACCGCGCCGTCGGCCTCCTATCCGTCCGCGACGCCACCGACGCCCAACTCGAACGCTCGATATCGATCCTCGAGCTCGAGCTCGGTCTCCGCTCCTGACGAGACTCGGAGGGTCGTGGGCGAGGACACAGGGCACGACGTGTGCGCCAGCACACGAGTGCCCGAGGACGTCGCCCACGGCGCTCAGAGACCGTCAGGTCAGGGGATGAATTGGTCGCCGGCGAGCTGTCGGCTGGTGAACTTGCCGCGCGGCCAGCCGTTGACGTGGCCGGCAGGCGGGCGGACCCACTCGGTGGCGTTGCGGGCCAGCTCGAGCGCTCGGTCCTCGAACCAGGAGCCGATCGGCAGCGGACCGCCGTTGCAGGACCCGCCGGAGTAGCCCGGACGGCCGATGAAGAAGTAGCCGTCCACGAGGTCGGGCCACTGCGTCTGTGTCGTCGGAGCCGGGCCGAGGCCGCGCTTGAGCGGATGGCACCAGACGGTGACGCGGCGCCAGATCTTCGGGTCGCGGCTGATCCAGCGGCGGTAGTGGACCGGTCCGCGGCCGTTGTCGGACGTGTTGACGATGAAGTGCTTGCCACCCGTCAGGCGCGAGATCTCGCGGCCGTGCCGGACGTTCGAGGCGGTCCAGTCCTCGTGCGTGACGTTGAGCATGAAGCCGCGCACCTTCGAGATCCCGACGTAGCGCAGCTGGGCGGCGGTGCGCGCCGCGGGCTCCCAGTCGGAGGCGCCGGCCTCGAGGTAGACGGTGGCGTTCGGGAGCTTGGAGAGGACGTCGACGCCGTAGCGCAGCATGTCGAGCCGCGCCTTGCGACGGCTCGGCGCCAGGCAGTCGATCGTGCCCAGCGAGTCGGGCTCGAAGCCGATCACGACCCGTGCGTCGCCGAGGCCGCGCGCGAACGCGTCGTACCAACGCATCGTGCGCTGGTCCTCGGCGACGCCGCCCGCCGTGTAGCGCTTGTGACACGCCTTGCCCTGGTGGCGGAAGACGACGATCTGCGGGACCGACCCGGGCTGCTCCTCCTGGACCCGCGCGACGTAGTTGCGCGCCGCCCCGCTGGTGCCGCCCTTGTCGTCCTGGTTCCAGCGGCCGAACCACTTGAACTGCGGTTGCAGCGCGATCTTCGCCATCAGCCCGGCGCTGCCGTGCTGGCCGCGGCGGACGTAGCGCTGATACTGGTCGTACTGCGGCGCCCAGGTCTTGTCGACGAACCAGCCGAGGCCGGCGAGCGGGTTCGGCGACGCCGGATCGAACCCGCGAGGATCGACGGCCTGCGCCCCCGCGTTCGAGGGAGCGAGGACGGCCACGACCGTGGCCGCCAGCAGAAAGCGAAGGGCTTTGGCTGGGATGGTCATTCGATACCGGAGCAGACGGACGCCTCCGCCCACTCCGGTATCGGCAAGCCTCCGACGAGCCTGAAGCCAGAGCTCGCCGCGGCTCGGCTACTTGACGAGCGACTCCCTCTGGGCCTTGGTCTCGGGCGCCTCGATGTAGGGCTGCTGCTCGTCCTGAGCCTCGCCCTCCTCGTGGTACACCGACTCGGCGTTGACCGCCCAGATGTCGTAGTCGGTCCCCTTGACGAGGTTGTCGACCGCGCGCATCGCAGTGAGCATCGAGTGGTCCGAGTTGTTGTAGCGGTGCAGCCCGTTGCGGCCGACCTGCTGCATGTTCTCGATCCCGTCGAGGAAGCCGCGGATCGCGACGATGCGGTCCGAGTAGTCCATGTCGTACATCGGATACGCCTTGGGGACGCGGGTCGCGAAGCCGAACTCGAGCTTGTCCGGCGTGGCGAGGCCGAGCTGCTCGAGCTCCCTCATGCCGAGCTCGACGAGCTTCTCGTCGTCGGTCTCCCACAGCTCGTCGCCGGCGAAGCAGAAGTACTCCATGCCGATGCAGGCCTTGCTCGGGTCCGGCACCATCCACGGGCTCCAGGAGCGGAAGTTCTGGATCCGGCCGACCTCGACGTCGGGCTCGTGGATGTAGATCCAGTTGTCGGGGAAGAGGTCCTCCCCGTCGAGCACCAGCGAGATCGTCAGGAAGTCGCGGTAGCGCAGCCCCTTGGCGGCGGCGACGACCTCCGGCTTCGGGTGCGGCTCGGCCATCCCGACGACGTTGCGCAGCGGCAGCGACGAGATGACGTAGTTGGCGTCGTACTCCTTGCCGCCGGCGACCACCTTGCGGACGCGGCCGTCCTCGACGACGAGCTTCTCGACCGAGGTGTTGAGCAGCACCTGACCGCCGAGCTTCTGGATGTCGTCGGTCATCGTCTCCCACATCTGGCCGGGGCCGTAGCGGGGGTAGTTGAACTCCGAGATCAGCGTCTTGATCTTGTCGCCCTTGTTGCCGAAGAAGGCCGACTTGGCCGCGCTGAAGAACGACAGGCCCTTGATCCTCTGGGCTGCCCACTCAGCCCGGATCTCCGAGGTCGGGACGCCCCAGACCTTCTCGGTGTAGGACTTGAAGAAGAGGTCGAACAGGCGCCTGCCGAAGCGGTTGGACACCCACTGCTCGAAGGTGTCCTCGCGCCCCTTCGGCTTGATCTGCGCCCAGAAGTAGGACAGCGTCGCGCGCGTCAGCTCGATCGGGCCGAGCTTCTTGAGCACGTCCGGGCCGCGCAGCGGGTAGTCGAGGAACTTCTTGTGCCAGTAGATCCGCGACATGCGCGGGCGCTTGAGGAACTCCTCGCGCATGATCTCGTGCCAGAGGTCGTCGACCTCCTTGACCTTCGTGAAGAAGCGGTGCCCGCCGAGGTCGAAGCGGTACTCGCCCCCCGGACCGTCGCGGACCTCCGTCTTGGCGATGCCGCCGACCTGGTCCTCGGCCTCGAACACGATCACCGGGAGGCCCTGCTTGGCGAGCAGGTAGCCCGCCGTCAGGCCGGCCGGACCGCCACCGAGGATCAGCGTCGGAGTCTCGCGCAGGCCCGGGGTGGCCGGCTCGGCGCTATGGCTGCTGTTGGAAGGGCTCTCGCTCACTCGTCTCGCTCGCTTTGTCGGAGGTCTTGGTGTAGACGACGCCTCGCACGCCGATCCGCCCGGCACGCCGGTAGAAGGCCGGCACCGCGCCCTCGAGCTCGAAGCGGTCGTCCAGCTCGAGCGCCCGTCCCCACTGTGCCGCCCTGCGGCGGACCAGCTCGGTCCAGGGCGCATCCCAGTCGCTGATGTTCGTGGTTACCGGGTAGACGAGCAGCACGCGCTGCGAGCGCGGCAGCCTATCAAGCAGGGGCTTCAGGTTCGTCGCCGGAGTCGCCTGCTCGAGGCGCTCCTGGACGTCGCGCCAGTCCATCACGCCCTCCGTCTCGACCTCGCCGAGCTGGGTCGCCTCGACGAGGTCGCCCTGGAGCCCGCCGGGCAGGTGGTAGTGCATCAGCGGCGCCTGCTCGGGCTGGAGCGTGACGACGAGGTCCCCGGGCTGCAGCGTTCCCTGGACGGCGGCGGCGAGGTCGGCGGCGTTGGACTTGTTCTCGAGCGTGCTCGTCTTCGGGATCGCCCAGATCCCGAGGACGATCACGAGCGCGACCAGCCCGAGCGTCCCGGCACGCGCCAGCCCGAGCGCCGACAGGATCAGCAGCGGTCCGAGGGCGACGCCGAGGTAGCGCGTCGTCCAGGCCGGCGAGACCTGCGAGAACAGCCACGCGAACGCGAGCGTGAAGACGCACAGCGCGATCGCGGCGTAGGCGGCGCGGCGCTCGCGGTCGTCGGTCCTGCCGACGACGACCGCCGCCAGGCCGGAGCCGGCGGCGAGCACGAGCGCCACGGTGGCGGTGCCGCCGCCGAGCAGCGACTTCGACACCTGTATCGCGACGCCGAAGCGGGGCGAGTTGAGCCATGGCGCCCCGGTGTGCGCCGCCTGGTAGAGCAGCGTCGGCATCCACGGCAGGTAGAGCAGGAAGGCGAGGCTGAAGGCGATCGCCGCGTCCTTGAGCAACGGCCCGCGCTCGGGGCTCTGGACCCAGACGAGCGCGAAGGTGATCAGCGCCCCGGCGGTGACGAAGATGCCCCAGCTGTGCGTGTAGAGCATCGCGGCGAGCAGAGCGGCGAAGAGCGGCAGGTAGCGACGGTCGCGGCGGACGAAGACGTGCAGGAAGGCGGCGGTCGCGAACAGGCTCAGCACGACCATCAGCGAGTACATCCGCGTCTCCTGCGCGTACACCGTCAGGAACGGGTTGACGGCGGCGAGCGCCGCGCAGATCAGGCCGGTCCGACGGTCGAAGAGCGACCAGCCGGCCCACAGCCCTCCCGGAACCGCGAGCAGCGAGATCGCGACCGACAGCCCCTGCGTGTCGCCGGGACCGTTGCCGACCAGCTCCACCCAGCCGTGCAGCAGCATGTAGTAGAGCGGTGGCGAGCCGTCCTGGCGCAGGACGCCCGGGATGTCGAGGAACGGCTGCCCGGCGATCCCGATCGAGAGACCCTCGTCCATCCACAGCGAGGCGCCGAGCGCGCGCGTGCGCAGGTAGAGCGAGAGGAGCGTCAGGCCACCGACGAGCAGGACGATCGCCCACGTGCCGGTGGGGAGCGAGCCGAGGCGCGGGAGGGCGCGTGCGCGAGCTGCGACCGTGGCCATCGCCGGAAGACTAGTCAGCGCGAAGACGCCAGCTCGGGGGTGTGCCGACCGGGAGCCACGCGCGGAGCGCCGGGACCGGCGGCGGGGCAGCCGCGGCCGGCCGCGTCGGCGCGCGGAGCGGTCCAGACGAGCCAGTCGCCGTCCGCGGCGACCTGCCGGAAGCGATCGTCGGTGACCTTGATCACGAGCGGCCCGTCGGGGACGGTGTGCGTGCGCAAGGCGACGCCCGGCGCCGGGGTTCCCTCGAGCGCGCGAACGTCGCGGCCGTGGACGCCCAGCTCGTAGGCGACCATCTGCGTCTGGAACGGCCCGCTGTAGACCGCGCCGCAGGCGAGCAGCGCGTCGCTGCCGCCCGCCGCGGCGATCGCGTCGTCGAGCGTGTGCCAGAGACCGGCCTCGTAGCGCAGCTCGTCGAGCGTGGCGTCGATGTTGTCGGCCTTGTCGCGGACGACCGGCCAGCCGGCGACGAGCCCGAGCGCAAAGACGGCGGCCGCGACGGCGAGGCCGGCGCGGGCGCTCCCCGTGACGCGCGCCCCGCCCGTCCACAGCGCTTGGAAGACCCGCCCGACGCCGATGCCGCCGAGCACGCAGAGGGCCGCCGTGGTCACGATCAGGTAGCGCTGGTTGCCGGCGTAGCCGGCCTCGGTCATCGCGCCAACGAGCACGATCCAAGCGAGGCCGAGCGCCGCGAGCGCGAGGACCGCGCCCTGCCGGCGGCGCCTCGCCCAGGCGGCCAGCGCGACCAGCACGCCGATCAGGCCGGCGGCCTCCAGCGCCCAGACGACGCGGTGGTGGAAGCGCTCGACCACCTCGAGGCCGGGATGCTCGGCGAACGCGGCGCTACCGGGGTTCGGATCGTTGGCGCGCGTCGACGCGCGCAGGGCGTCGCCCGAGCCCCACAGCTCCGGGCCGAGCCAGAGCAGCGGGATCAGCGCCGCGAGGATCGCCATCCGCAGCCGCAGCGCGGGGTCGCGGAACCAGAGCCAGATGCCGTAGATACCGAGGAACGGCCACACCTCGGGCCGCAACAGCGCCGCGGCGAAGCCGAGGTAGAGGGCGTGGTCGCGACGGCCGTCGAGGTGCCGCTCGACCGCCCACAGCACGACGCCGGCGAGCAGCGCCTCCGAGTTGCCGAGCGCGGCGTCGCGGACGAACTCGTAGGCGGTCGCCAGGAACGCCGCCGCGAAGACCCCCGCCACGATGCCGGCGATCCCGCGCCCGGTCAGCCGGCGGGCGAGCCTGAAGGCCATCGCCAGCGCGAGCAGCCCGCCCGCGCGCGCGATCCACAGCCACAGGTAGGGCGCCACGTCGGCGCCGAGCAGCGAGAAGGGCGTCGTGAAAAGGACCGGCAGCGGCTTCCAGGACGGCCCCCCGGTGGTGACGAGATCGAAGTCGGCGATCTCGCGCCCCCACATGATCCACGCCCAGGGGTCGTAGGTCGGCGTCGACGGGAAGAGCAGGCTCGCGGCGGACAGCGCCAGGCAGGCGATCAGGACGGGCAGGACCGGCGTCGAGCGCGTGGCCGCCGCGGCGCCGGCCGGCTCGGCCTGGCCGGCGCCGAAGCGCCCGCCGTCGTCGCGGTCTCCGCGCAGGGAGAGCACCGAGGGCTGTGCCGCTAGCCACCGCATCGAGCGACTCTCAGGCGCTGCTGGTTTCGAGATGGGTCGCCTCGCGCAGCCGCGCCCAGCCGCCGTAGCGCGTCACGAGCACGACGAGGCCGACGATCGTGATCGGCACGTAGAGGACGAAGCGCAGCAGCAGCAGGTAGGTCACCGCGACCGAGCCGGACGCCCCGAGCGCCTTCGCGCCGAACGCCACGGCGGCGTCGAAGGTGCCGATCGAGCCCGGCGCGGCCGGCAGGGCGGCGACGAAGTTGGTCAGGGCGACGAGGTAGAGCGCGCCCGACGTGCTGATGTGGAGGTCGATCGCGCGCGCGACGGCGAGGTAGACCGCCCCCTCGATCGCCCACAGCGCGAAGGTGACGACGAGCAGCGCGACGCCGCGGCGGTTGAGCAGCGCCCGAGGAGCGTCGGCGAGCGGCCGCACGACCTCGCGCACCCGCCGAAGCCCGCCGCGGCGGTGAACGGCCCACAGAACCGCGCCGGCCAGGGCGAGCGCCGCGACGCCGATGCAGGCGATCAGCAGCGGCTCGTCGGTCGGCACGACGTCGCCCTCGAGCACCAGGTAGACGGTTAGGACGAAGATCGCGACGAGCGCGATCACGTCGAGCAACCGCTCGGCGACGATCGTGCCGAGGATCTTCCGCTTGCCGGCGCCGGTGCGGCCGTCGAGCAGGACGACCCTCAGCGCCTCGCCGGCGCGCGCCGGCAGCACGTTGTTGCCCATGTATCCGACCGTCGAGAGGCCGTAGCAGTCGGAGCGCTTCGCGGCGACCCCAGTCATGCCGAGGATCGCGTGCCAGCGCTCGGCGCGGACGATCGTCGCCACCGCGTAGAGCAGGACCGCCGCGACCAGCCAGGCGATCGCGTCGGTGTCGGAGGGGATCTCCGGCGCGTCCTGGCGCGACGCCCACCAGACGACGGCCGCCAGCGCTATGACGGAGAAGACGACCTGAAATAGCGCGAAGCGTCTGTTCATGATTCGAGCACGGTTCGCGACGCGCCGGCCGCACGCTTCGCGAGGAGGCCTTCGCGCAGCTGAACGGCACTGCACCGACGTCGCCGGAACCCGGAGCGGCCCCGTCGAGAGGCGTCAAGGTAGCAGGCGAACCTTCGGAATTCACGTCGCGTTCACTACGCTGCGCCGTCGATGACGACCAGGGCAATCCTTCTCGCGGCCCTCTGCTCGCTCGGCGTCGCGGTCGGTTGCGGCGACGACGACGGCCCTCCCTCGAGCCGGCAGCCGGCCACCACCGACGCCACGGTGGCGGAGACGGCGCCCACCTCGGCACCCAAGACGACGCTCGCCCCGGAGGACAAGCGCGGCGACGCCCTCGCCTGCATCCGCGACGAGAAGGGCATCGACGCGCGTCCCGTCGGCGACAAGGGCATCCAGATCGGGCCCGGCGAGGACGGTCCGCGGATCGACTTCTTCCAGTCCTCGCTCGAGGCCGAGGGCGAGCAGTTCGAGGGTCGCGCCGAGGGCGCGGAGCAGATCGGCGCCGCGCTGCTCTACGTGCGGGAGACAGCAGAGGATCGGCTGATCGATCTCGAGGCTTGCCTCAATGAGCAGTAGCGCGGGCCCCGGCGGCCCGCGCCTCAGCCGCCGCCGTCTGCTGCAGGCCGCCGGCGCCGTCGGAGCGGGCGCCGCGCTCCCGCTCGCCGCGGGCTGCGCCTCTGACGGCGACGACGGAGCCGGCGAGCCCGAGAACGTCGTCCTGATCGTGATCGACAGCCTGCGCCCCGACTTCGTCGGGGCCTACGGCGCTGCGCGCATCCAGACGCCGCACCTCGACGCGCTGATCGCGAAGGGGCTGCGCTTCAGCCGCGCCTTCCCGGAGGCGCTCGTGACCGTGCCCGCCAGGCGGTCGATCTTCACCGGCAAGCGGATCTTCCCGTACCGGAGCTTCGAGCCGGTCTACGACCTCGGCGTGAGTCCCGGCTGGAGTCCGATCGAGAACCTCGACCAGACGCTGATGAAGGTGCTCGGCGACGCCGGCTACCGCACGATCCAGGTGACCGACAACCCCCACACCGGCTTCACCGAGACCTACCGGCCCTTCCGCCTGAGCTGGGACGCCTTCGAGTCCGTGGAGGGTCGCGTCGGGACGCGCAATCCGACGAGCACCGTGTCGGACGCGATGGTGCGCAGCCGGCTGCCGAAGTCGCTGCACGAGAACGAGCGCTACGTCGAGGGGATGCGCAAGAACCTCGCGAACACCGGCTACGGACGCGACGAGGAGCAGAGCGATGCGGCGCGCGTGTTCGCCGAGGCGACACGACAGATGGAGGACGCGGCGCGGCGCGGCGGCAAGTTCGCCCTCGTCGTCGACTGCTTCGATCCCCACGAGCCTTGGAGCGCGCCGCAGGAGTACATCGACCTCTACGGCGACCCCGCGTACCAGGGCCCGGAGGTCGGAGTCGTCGACTACGGGCGCTCCGACGGCCTGTCGAAGGGTGAGCTGCGGCGCGCCCACGCCAACTACGGCGCCGCGGTCACGATGACCGATCGCTGGCTCGGCGCCTTCCTCGACCGCTTCTACGAGCTCGGGCTCGGCGACAACACCGCGATCGTCCTGCTCGCCGATCACGGCGTGCTGCTCGGCGAGCGCGGCTGGGTCGGCAAGATCCCGGGCGAGCTGCACCCCGAGATGGCTCAGGTGCCGTTCGCGATCGTCCATCCCGGCGGCCGCAGGGCCGGCGAGACCACCGACTACTTCGCCTCGACGCACGACGTCGCCCCAACCTTGCTGTCGATGCTCGGGATCGATCCGCCGCGCTGGATGGAGGGCCACGACCTGTCGGTCCTGCTCGACGGCGGGCAGCCGCCGGAGCGCGCCTTCCACTTCGGCGGCATGTACAACCGCTTCTTCGTCCGCACCGATCAGTGGGTCCTGCTCGGCGACAACCTCGGCGGCAACCTCCAGCTGTTCGACCTGACGCTCGATCCCGGCGAGCTCGAGAACGTCTGGGACAAGGGCCGCGAGAACCGGCGGCTGGCCGACGACCTGTACCGGCAAGTGATCGAGGCGACGGGCGGCGAGCCGCTTCCCTACTACGACACCGAGGAGCTCGACCGGCAGCTCCTCGCCGCGCGCCGCGCCAAGGGATACGCAGACCCGACGCCGTAGTTAGGAGCCGCCCATGCGGGCGAGCCGCTGCGCGGCCGTGACCTCGAAGACCTCGACGAGGTTCCGGCCGTCGCGCAATGCACTCGGGGGGATCATCGCGGCGACGAGGTTGCCGCCGCCGATCGCGAGCTCGAATGTGTTGGAGACGGCTCGCACGACGCCGTTGACGGCGATCGCGACGTCGCGCTGCTGGCCTCCGTCGTTGGTGACCCGACCGGTCACCCAGGTCGGCAGGAACGGCCCGTCGAGCTCGACGTCGTCGTAGGCGTCGGGGTCGGTCAGCGCGACCTCGGCCGAGCTCCGGCCGCCGGCGAGCGTGGCGACCGGTCGTCCGACGAGCTCCTGGTTCGGCCCGACCCGGTAGATCCGGTCCGGCCCGTCGGCGCCGGAGCCGAAGAGCGCGACCTTGCGGTCGAGCAGCGCCTGCTTGCGGTCGGCGAACGAGTCGCCGTCGACGCGCATCCAGTCGGAGAAGTCGCGCGGACGCATCTTGACCTCGGTGCGCTCGGAGACGGCGTCGCCGAAGGCCGACTTGCCGTCGGTCGGCTCGGGGAGGTCGACGTCGAGCACGTCGGCGATCGTCGGCAGGATGTCGGTCGTCTCGACGATCGCGTCGTCGACGCGGCCCCGCTCCTGGCCGGGCAGCTTGACGAACAGCGGCACCGGCGAGATCTCGGCCAGGGTCTCGGGCTTCGCCCGACGGCGGTCGAAGAGACCTTGCTGGAACGCCACGCCGTGATCGGCGGTCACCACGACGAGCGCCTCGTCGTAGATCCCGGTCTTCCTCAGACGGGCGATCAGCTGCCGGACCTTGAGGTCGGTGAAGCCGAGCTGGATCAGGTGGCGCATCTGGAGCTGCTCGACCTGCGTCTCGTCGGGGTAGCTCTGGCGCGAGAGCCCCGGGATCGGGTCGCCCGAGCCGCCGTTGTACTGCTGGCCGGTCGGCAGGTACCTCCAGGGAACGTGCGGCAGCAGGGCGTGCTTGAAGTTCAGCGAGGGCCGCGGGCCCTTGCGGATCCCCGCGAGCCAGGCGTCGAACTTCGCGTTGCGGTCCGCCTGAAGGCTCGCGAGCACGGCCTGCTTGCCCCGCTTGCCGCCTGGCTGGTCCTCCGCGACGCTGGCCTCTCCCGAGCCCCCGTGGGCGTCCTCGCCGCCGAACTCGCCCCAGGTCTCCGAGACCGACGGCAGCTCGGCCTCGATGTCCGGCGGCGCGACGACGTGCGCGTAGACGAGTCCGAGGTCCTCGCTCATCGAGCCGAGGCGCTCGAGGAACGGCTCGTCGAGGCGGGCGTCCTCGCAGAGGTCGCGCGGGCAGACGGTCGTCGCCTCCTCGGAGACGTTCATCGCATGGCTCTTGCCGAGCAGCGCGAAGATGCTGTTGGGATGCTCGGAGGACGTCGGGAGCACCCCCTTCTCGGGATAGTCGCCGTCCATGATCGCCGGCACGGCCTTCGACGTCGAGTCGTAGATCGAGTGGGCGTTGGAGAACCACGTGCCGTCCTCGGCGAGCTGGGCGAAGCCCGGATAGCGGATCGGATCGACGTCGCCGTTCGCGTCGAGCAGCGACGTCCCCGGGAGCTCGTCGAAGACGACCATCACCACGGGAATCGGCTTGATCCCGTCGATCGACTTGGCGGACGCGTCGTCGGCGAGCGTGATCTTCGACACAGGCGAGACGAACAGGAAGAGGATCAGGAAGACGACCGGCGCCGGGCTGAGCACGGTCATGAACGAGCGCACCGGCTCGGCGCGGGCGTAGAGCAACGCCGCCGCCGCGCCGAGGACCAGGGCGAAAGCGATCAGGATTGTGTCGCCGGCGTCGACCGCGTCCTTGAGCGCCTGGACGAACACGACGGCGGCCAGCAGGGCGATCAGCGCGAGGTGAGCAACGCGGCGGGGACGCGACCCGGCGAGGCCGACGACCAGCTCGACGGCGAGCAGCAGCGCCGGCGGCAGCAGCACCAGCAGGATCCCGAAGACGATGATGTCGGTCGCCGTCGAGCCACGCGCGGCGAAGAACTCGGGATTGTCGGACAGCAGGTTGAACAGCGGCTGAGCGAGCGCGAAAGCCGACAGCACCGCGAGGTGCAGGAACGAGAGCAGAACGCCCGGACCCTGGGTCTCGCTCGCTGCGTCGGCTCCCAGCGCGCTGTCCGCCCGCGCAGGATCGGCGGTTCCCGCAACCTCGCGGTCGCTCATCAGCCCTCGGCGGCTGTCAGGTCGATCGGGCTGCCGGCGCCCTTCGGGCGCGCGAAGTAGAGCAGCCGCGTGCCGGACTTCGAGCGCTCACGGCGCTCGACGTCGAAGGCGTCCGCGAGCACGCGCTCGAAGTTGACCCGCTCGTAGTCGGGGTGCAGGCCGTCGCGCTTGGGACCGAGCAGCTTCCTGACCATCGGGTCCTCCCGAGTCGGGAACTCGATCACCAGCGAGGTGCCAAGCGACGCCAGCCAGCCGACGAACTCGGCGACCGGCACGTTGGCGGCGATCGTCACGTGGTGGATCAGCGCAAGCGCGAGCACGAGGTCGGGCTTGCCGCGGCCGGCGAGGTCCTTGCGCTCCAGCCCGCGCCAGCCGAGGCTCGGCGACGGGTCCGCCAGGTTCATCGTCAGCGTGAGGATCTTCTCGTCGCCCTCCTCGCGCAGCGTGCGGTAGAGCAGCTCGACGGGACCCTGGTCGGCGTCGACAGCGAGCACGTGGTCCGAGCCCTCCGCGGCGATCCGCGAGTAGCGGCCGTTGTTGGCGCCGACGTCCCAGGTCAGCCGCCACGGCTGCGACGTCACGACCTCGCGCACGAACTCGTCCTTGCGCTGCGCGTCGACGTCGCTGTAGCTGTTGCGCTCGCCGTAGGCGACCCAGACGCCCTGCGGCGGGCTCCAGTCGAGGCTCTCGACCGTCTTGCGCATCCGCTTGACGTTGGCGACGATCAGCTCCTTCTTGAAGCCGGCCTTCTTGACCTCGGCCTTGACCTCCTTGCCGCGATCGGCGTGGCGCGCCTCCAGCTTGGCGTGCATGAAGACGTTGAGGAAGAAGCCCTTGCGGAAGCGGTCGCGGAAGGACACCATCCCACGCATCTGGGCGGGGGCGATGCCGCCGATCGAGCCGCGCAGCCAGGGGTGGAACTCGACCCCCTTCACCGCCTGCAGCATCAGCGGGTAGAGGTAGAGCATGCAGAACTGGCGGTAGCCGACCCACGGCTCGCCCTCGCGCAGCCGCTCGAACGACCCGACGTCGACGAACACCGGCTGCGAGCCCCTGAACTGGACGTTGTAGGGCGTCGAGTCCTTGAGGATCAACCCCTCCTCGAGCGCGGCCAGCGTCAGGTCGAGCTGCAACAGCGCGGCGTCCTTGAGCATCGAGAAGGTCCACTCGTACGGATGCGACACGAACGGGATCCGCTCGTGCCTGAGCACTCCGGCGCAGTCCTTGACCAGCAGCTCCGGCGGCAGGTCCGCGACGCTCGGCAGCAGCTCCGTCCTCACGAGCCGTCCATCGGCCTGGAACCGCTCGTAGAGCCGCGTCTCCCGCAGGGCCTCGAAGTCGTCGAGGCCATCCTGGGAGAGCGCCCGGTAGACATCGCCGCCGGCGTAGAAGACCCGGCTCTCCGGATCGCGGAAGGAGCCCGGCTCGGACTGGGCGCCCTGGGGACGCGGAGAGGTCTCGGTGGAGGTCTGCATGGACGGTCGGGAGCCGCGGGTGCTCCCGCGGCGGCGGCTCATAGTAGCCGAGCCCAAGGCCGCCGCTGTCGCGCCCAGAGGGCGCGCCCCCGGTCTAGGCGGAGTCGGCCTGCTGCTCGGGCGCTGCCGGCTCGTCGTCCTTGCGAATCCGCAGGAACTTCAGCAGGCGGCTCCAGTAGAGCTTGGCGGTGACGGCGACCGCGGCGACGCCGCCGGCGAGGATCTGCAGGATCATGCTGCCGCTGCCGGGATCCAGGTATGCGAGAAGATGCATTGCGCGGCTCCAGTCGAAGAGGGGTACGGCGAGAACCGGGCAGGCTAGCAAAGGCCCGGCGCTCGATTCGTATCGATTCGACCCGCGGTCCCTCTACCCTCCCCCTGCCAGATGAAGCTGATCATCCAGATTCCCTGCTTCGACGAGGCCGAGCAGCTGCCGGCGACGCTCGCCGACCTCCCGCGCCAGGTGGAGGGCGTCGACGACGTCGAGTGGCTGATCATCGACGACGGCTCGACCGACGCCACGATCGACGTGGCCCGCGCCCACGGCGTCGACCACGTCGTGCGGCTGACCAACAACAAGGGCCTCGCGGCGGCCTTCCAGGCGGGACTCGACGCCTGCCTCAAGCTCGGCGCCGACGTGATCGTCAACACCGACGCCGACAACCAGTACCACGGCGGCGACATCCCGAAGCTCGTCGCGCCGATCCTCGGCGGCCGCGCCGACATGGTCGTCGGCGACCGGGAGACCGACTCGATCGAGCACTTCTCGCCGCTGAAGAAGCGCCTCCAGCGCCTCGGCAGCGCCGTCGTCCGGCGGGCGTCGGGGACCAACGTACCCGACACGACCTCGGGCTTCCGCGCCTACAACCGCGAGGCGGCGCTGCAGATGCAGATCGTGTCGAAGTTCACCTACACGCTCGAGACGATCATCCAGGCCGGCAAGGTGCTCGTCGCCGTCGACCACGTGCCGATCCGGACCAATCCGACGACGCGCGAGTCGCGGCTGTTCCCCTCGATGTGGTCGTACGTGCGTCGCAACGCCGTCTCGATCTTCCGGGTCTACGCGCTCTACGAGCCGCTGCGCGTGTTCATGATCGCCGCGGCGATCGTCGCCCTGCCAGCCGCCGTGATCTGGGCGCGCTTCCTGTGGTTCTTCTTCGGCGGCGAGGGCACCGGCCACATCCAGTCGCTGATCCTCGGATCGACGTTGATGATCATCGCCGTGCAGTTCGTCGCGCTCGGCGTCGTCGCCGACATCCTCGCGGCGAGCCGCACCCTCCAGCACCGGACGCTCGAGCGGGTGCGGCGCGTCGAGCTGACGCTCGGCGTCGAGCCCTCGCACTACGAGCCGGCCGCGGCCGAGGGCCAGCGCGCGACGACCGGAGCGGCGGCTGGGCCGGCGACCGGCAAGGCGTCCGGGCAGGCCGGCGACCGCGAGGCGGTGAAGGCGTGACCGGCGTCGCGACTCCCGGCTCGACGGGCGCCGAGACGGTTCCGACCGGCAACACCTTCGACAAGTACGGCTCGACCAACCCGGTCGTCCGGCGCCTGATGACGGGCTTCCATCGAACGCTCGACGAGCTGTGGGCACAGGCCGCGCCGACGTCCGTGCTCGACGTCGGCTGTGGCGAGGGCGTGCTGACGCACGAGTGGGCCGAGCGCCTCGGCGACGGGCGGATCGTCGGGATCGACCTCGACGACGCCAAGCTGCGCGCCGAGTGGGACAGCCGGCCGCGCGCCAACCTCGAGTACCGCTGCGAGGAGGCGACGCGGCTGTCGTTCGCCGACGGCGAGTTCGACCTGGCGACCGCGATCGAGGTGCTCGAGCACGTGCCGAGCCCGGAGGCGACGGTCGCCGAGATGGCGCGCGTGGCGAGCCGCCACCTGCTCGTGTCGGTGCCGCGCGAGCCGCTGTGGCGCGGGCTGAACATGGCGCGGGGCGCGTACTTGGGCTCGCTCGGCAACACGCCCGGGCACGTCAACCACTGGTCGAAGCGGAGCTTCGCCGAGCTGCTCTCGCGCCACGGAACCGTCGTCGAGGCACGCTCTCCGTTCCCCTGGACGATGCTGCTCGTACGGCTGTAGATGGCGTCCGCCGCCGCCGGCGAGCGCAGCTACGGGAAGGGCGCCGCCGTCCTGTCGCTCGGGATCGGCGTGACCGGCCTGATCACCTACGCCTACTTCGCGCTCGCCAGCCACTCGCTCTCCGACTCCGACTACGGCCGGATCACGCTGCTCTGGTCGGCCGTCTTCTTCACCGTGTCGGTGCTCTACCGGCCGGTGGAGCAGCTGCTCTCGCGGACGATCGCCGACCGCGACGCGCGCGGCGTCGCCGGCCGCGACCACCTGCGGGTCGCTGCGACGATCCAGCTGGCGCTCGGCGTCGCGTTCGCGGTCGGCGCGCTCGTTGCGCGCGATCCGTTGCAGAACGAGCTGTTCGGTGGGTCGCGGACGCTCTACTGGGTGCTGATCGTGACGGTCCTGGCGTACGCGGTCAGCTACTTCGCGCGCGGGTTCCTCGCCGGCAGCCACCGCCTCGGCCTCTACGGCGGCCTCGTGCTGATGGAGGCGACCGCGCGCTGCCTGTTCGCGCTGGCGGTCGCCGTCGGCTTCGCCTCCGGGCAGTCGGTCGTCGCGCTCGGCATCGCGGCCGCCCCGATCGTCTCGCTGGCGGTCGTGCCGTGGGCGCTCGGGCGGCGACTGCCGCCCGCCGTGACGGGCGATCGCGACGTCGAGGCCGCGGAGGCACGCGGCATGGACGACGCCGCCGCGGCCGGCGGGACAGGCGGCGATCCGGAGCTCACGCTCGCGCACGGCAGCGGCTTCGCCGCCGCGGTGCTGCTGATCATGCTGTCGGAGCAGATCTTCCTCAACGCCGGCCCGCTGCTCGTGAGGGCGACCGGCGGAGCCGACGGCGCGGCGCTCGCCGGCTTCACCTTCAACGTGCTGCTGATCGCCCGCGCGCCGCTGCAGCTGTTCCAGGCGGTCCAGACCTCGATCCTTCCCCACCTCACGCGGCTGCGCGCCCGAGCCGACAGCGACCCCTTCCGGCGCAGCGTCAACGTGACGCTGCTGGCGATCGCCGGCTTCTCCGGCGCCGTGGCGCTGGTCATGCTCGCCGTCGGGCCGGTGCTGATGGAGATCGTCTTCGGGGCTCCCGGCCATGCCGGCGACGGCCCGGGCGGCGGTCCCGAGTACGACCGCGCGGGCCTGGTCCTGATCGCGCTCGGCATGGGCCTCTACCTGGCCGCTGCGACGCTCAACCAGGCGCTGCTGGCGCGGGCGCGGGCGCGGGCGGCCTGCGGCTGCTGGCTGGCCGCCGCGGCCGGGTTCGTGGTGTTCCTGACGCTGCCGCGCTTCGACGATCGGGTGCTCCAGGTCGAGGTCGGGTACACGGGCGCCGCGCTGCTGCTCTGCTCGCTGCTGTACGCGATCTATCGCCGCTCGCACTAGCGTTCGGCTCCGGGAACCCGACGCAGGAGGCGGTTCGAGATGGCGCAGCGACCGGAGGTGGGCGAGCAGGCGCCGGACTTCACGCTCGAGGGCACGCACGGGCGGTTCAGCCTCTCCGACCACCGTGGCGAGCGCGTCGTGCTGCTGTTCTACCCCGGCGACGACACGCCGGTCTGCACGCGTCAGTTCTGCTCGTACCGCGACGACGCCGAGGCGTTCGCGCAGCTCGGCGCGACGGCCGTCGGGATCTCCGGCAAGGGGGTGGAGTCGAAGCGGTCGTTCGCCGACAGGTACGGCTTGACCGTCCCGCTGCTGGCCGACCCCGACCATGCCGTCTCGAAGGCCTACGGCGCGTGGTCGCGGGTGCGCGGTACCAGGCGAGCGGTCGTCATCGTCGACGAGCACGGCGCGATCGGTCATCGCCACGACCACGCGCTCGGGCTCGACTTCCAGACGGTCGACGAGATCCGCGCCGCGCTGCTCGCGCTGGACCGGCGTTAGACCGCCGTGAGCATCGAGCCGCCGCAGTTGCGGCAGCGGACGTTGACCAGGTCGGACATCCGGGCGATCGTGGAGTGCGAGCCGCAATCGGGGCACTGCGAGCGCAGTTCGAAGCGGGTCAGGCAGTAGACGCAGCGGTAGCGGCCGGGGAGGTTGGTGGCGCGCAGCCACGGCTCGCTGCACGAGGGGCACGGCGGCCCCAGATCGATCCTGTTCTCTTCCGCCATCGCGGTTGATTCTGGCGCGCCGGCGGACGGGCCCGCGTCAGTCGGCCTCGACCGCCTCCGGATGCCCGCGCAGCCAGGCGGCGGCGGCCATCGGCTTCCCGCCCGCCGGCTGGACCTCGAGCAGCTCGAGCGCACCGCCGCGGGCGCCGTACAGCAGGCGGCCGTCGCGAAGCGCCAGCGTCCCGGCTGGCGGCGGCTCCGGATCGTCGGCTACGACCGCCCGCCGCACGCCGAGGCGCTCCTGGCCGGCGGGCTCGACGAAGGCGCCGACGTGCGGGGTGAGGGCGCGCAGGCGGCGGCCGAGGCTCGGGGGATCCAGCTCGGGGTCGAGCAGCCGCTCCTCGCGCTCGATCTTCGCGGCATAGGTGACGCCCTCGCTCGGCTGCGGCTGCGCGTCGGGGCGCGTGTCGAGCGCCTCCACGAGCAGCTCGCCGCCGAGCCGCGCGAGCCGGGCCGACAGGCTGCCGTAGTCGTCGTCGGGACCGATCGGCTCCGCCCGCATGAGCTGGACGGGCCCGGCGTCGAGCTCGGCGACCGGCTCCATGATCGCGACGCCCGTCCGCTCGTCGCCGGCCTCGATCGCCCGCTCGATCGGCGCCGCTCCGCGCCAGCGCGGCAGCAGCGACGGGTGGACGTTGAGCCATTCGTGCGCGGCGAGCAGCTCGTCGCCGACGATCGCCCCGTAGGCGCATACGCAGGCCGCACTCGCCTCGGCGGCCGCGATCCGCTCGAGCGACTCGGGGTCGTTGACCCGTTCCGGCTGGAAGACGTCGATCCCGAGCGCCCGCGCCCGCTCGACGACCGGCGGCGACGACAGCTTGCGGCCACGGCCGCGAGGGCGATCGGGCCGGCTGACGACGAGCGCCGGCCGGTGGTCGGACGCGGCCAGGCGGTCGAGGACGACCGCCGCGAAGTCCGACGTTCCGAGGTAGACGGTCCGCACGCGTGGGCCGCCGTCAGGCGGCCTGCTCGGTGCGCTCGCGCTGCTCGCGGTCGCGCAGGGCGCGCATCGCCTCGCGGCGCTCGGCGCGGCTGGTGCGGTCGAGGATCAGCACGCCGTCGAGGTGGTCGATCTCGTGCTGGATCACCCGCGCCTCGAGGCCCGACGCCTCGATCAGGCGCGTCTCGCCCTGCTCGTCACGCGCACGAACCCGAACGTGGACGGGACGCTCGACCTCGACCTCGATGCCGGGAATCGACAGGCAGCCCTCGTCGGCCGGCTCGCGATCGTCGCTCGACCACTCGATCTCCGGGTTCGCCAGCGCGATCACCGGCGCGCCGGGCTCGAGGCGGTAGACCAGCAGCCGCTGCGAGATCCCGAGCTGCGGCGCGGCCAGCCCGACGCCGAACGCGTCCTGCATCAGCCCGGCCATCCGCGAGACCTGTCCGAGCAGCGAGTCGTCGAAGCGGTCGACCTTGGTGGCGCGACTCTTCAGCACCGGATCGCCGAGCCGGCGGATGAACGACATCGCGGCGGCTCGGCGGGCGAGCAGCTCGGGATCGACGTCGACCTCACGCTCCTCCTCCACGACGTCGTCGGTCTCCGGAACCTCGCTGTCGTGCTCGTCCGCCATCGGCCCACCGATTGTAGAACGCTTGCGCGAGGAGCACAGGCGAACGGTCCCCACGGGAGGGGCGCAGCCGGATCGACCTTTCCGGAGACGCTCCCTACTGGGGGTCGACGTCGACGGCGTAGCTGACCGCGCGGTGGGCGCGGTCGGCGGCCGTCGCCTCGACGGCCTCGCGCACGGCGACGATCGCCTTCGCGCGGTCACGCGCCTTGACGACGAGCTGAACGCGCTCCCGCCCCTTGAGGCGGAACAGCGGCGCCGGCCCGAGGACCGGGACGTCCGCCGCGCGGACCGCCGCCTGGACCTTCGTGGCAGCCGCGGTGGCGGGCTCGGGACTCTCAGACGAGCAGACGACCCGAATCAGCGATCCGTACGGCGGATAGGAGAGCGCTTCGCGACGACCGAGCTCGGCGTCGAGGAAGCCGTCGGCGTCGTGAGCGGCGGCGAAGCGCAGCGCCGACGCGTCCGGATCGAGCGCTTGGACGACGACGCGTCCGCCGCGCTCGCCGCGCCCGCTGCGGCCCGCGAGCTGGGCGACCAGCGCGAACGTGCGCTCCTCCGAGCGGAAGTCCGGGAAGCGCAGCGTCGCGTCGGCGTCGAGCACGACCCCGAGCGTCACGTCCGGGAAGTCGTGTCCCTTCGCGACCATCTGCGTGCCCACCAGCACGCCCGCCTCCGCCGCGTCGAAGCGCTCCAGCGCCTTCGCGGCTCCGTCGCGGACCGCCGTGTCGGCGTCGAGCCGGACGACCGGCAGCGGGTCGATCAGCCGCTCGAGCTCCGCCCCGAGCTGCTCCGTGCCGACGCCGTGGCGCGCCAGGGAGACCGACCCGCAGTCCGGACAGGCGTCCGGCACGGCCTCCCGGTGCCCGCAGTGGTGGCAGGACACCCGCCGCGCCGCCCTGTGCAGGACCAGCGTCACGTCGCAGTTCGGGCACTCCCAGACCCGCCCGCACGAGCCGCAGGTGAGGAAGTTCGACCAGCCGCGGCGGTTGAGCAGGACGATCGCCTTCCCTCCGGAGCGGCGCACCGCGTCCAGCGCGTCGCGCGTCCGCTGATGCAGCGGGCCCTCGACGCCCGCCATCCCGACGACCTCGACCGGCGGCAGGCGGCGCCCGTCGACGCGCTGCGGCAGCCGCACTCGCTCCAATCGCAGCACGCTCTCGGGCCGCGGCGTCGCGCTGCCGGCGAGCAGCAGCGCTCCTGCGTCGCGCGCGCGCCGCTCGGCGACCGTCCGGGCGTCGTAGCGGGGATCGCCCTCCTGCTTGTACGAGCCGTCGTGCTCCTCGTCGACGACGATCAGCCCGACGTCCTCGAGCGGCGCGAACACCGCCGACCGCGGACCGACGGCGACCCGCGCCGCGCCGCTGCGCAGCCGCGACCACTCGTCGTAGCGCTCACGGACGGTCAGCTGCGAGTGCAGCACCGCCACCGTGTCGCCGAAGCGCCTCACGAACCGCCCCGCCGTCTGCGGGGTCAACCCGATCTCCGGCACCAGCACGATCGCGCTCTTGCCTCGCGCGAGAATGGCCTCGACGGCCCGCAGGTAGACCTCTGTCTTGCCGCTCCCAGTGACCCCGTGGAGCAGCACGGGCTCGGGCGTTCCCGGCGCCTGTGCCCGAGCGGCGATCTGCTGCAGCGCGGCGCTCTGGTCGGCCGTTAGCTCGCCGACCTCTCCGCGCGCGCCGACGCCGCGCACCGTCGGCCGTCGCGGCGCCTCCGCCACCCGCTCGACCGCCACCAGCTCACGGTCCTCGAGCCGCCGCACGCCGGCGTGGTCGCAGCCGCTGACCCGGGCCAGGTCGCTGACGCGCAGAGGCCCGTCCGCCAGGGCCTCCAGCGCCGCCCGCTGCCGGCTTCCCAGCCGCGTCCCGTTCGCGAGCGCCGCGCTTCCCGCGTCCGTCAGCGTGGCCGCCAGCGAGTCGCGCGACTTCGTCCGCCGCCCCTTGCCGGTCCCGGTCCCGGGCGGCAACACCAGGGCCAGGCCGCGTGCCGGGGTCGACACGTACTCCTCGGCGACCCACAGCCCCAAGCGCACCAGCTCGGCGGGAACGCTCGCCTCGAGCGCCTCGATCGGCTCGGCCAGGCGCTCCGGCGGCAGGTCGCTGCGCTCCGCCACGTCGACCACCACGCCGAGCATTCGCCGCGGGCCGAACGGCACCACCAGCACGCTGCCCACCCCCACCCCCTCGGCCAGCAGCTCCGCGCCCATCCGATAGTCGAACGGCCCCCGCAGCGCCCTCGCCGTCGTCAACGGCTCGACCTTCGCGATCACCCCGTCAATCTACGAGGCGGGGCGGGGGACTGGACAGTGCCCAAACCGACTGGGCCGTCTGGCACAATGAGTGCATGACCACGTCGTATCGAAAGCGTTACGGAACGGCCGTCAGGTGTGTGCCGGGGCTAGGCAGAATCCCGGTCATGCCGAGGCAGCGCTGGCGAAACGACATACGTGCCGAGCTGCGTGGGATGCGGGGGGACTTCGGCGGCGTACGGGACGAGCTACGAGAGATGCGCGGCGACTTCGGAGGCGTACGGGACGAGCTACGAGAGATGCGTGGCGACTTCGGTGAGATGCGCGCGGAGTTTGGCGAGATGCGAACCGAGTTTGGGGGCGTGCGAAAGGAGCTACGCGAGATGCGCATCGACCTGACGCGCGAGTTCCAGTTGAACCGGGACGTCGCGCGCGACGTGAAGGCTGCCGTCAGCCACAACGCAGAAGTCACCGAGCGCTGCATCGAGACCCTCGTCGGCCTGACCGCCGAGAGCAAGGCCTCGCGCGTCGTCCTCCTCGATCTCTCGGATGAGATCCGCGCTCAGCGGTCAGGCCTCCTCGCCGTCATAGACGAGCTGCGCCGTCGCAATGGCCCGCCCGGGCCCGACTGAATCGATCGTCGCTAGGCGACCGAGGCGGTCTCGGCGAGACCGGCGGCCTGGCGCAGCGCGTCCGCCTTGTCGGTGCGCTCCCACGTGAACTCGTCGAGCTCGCGTCCGAAGTGCCCGTAGGCGGCGGTCTTGCGGAAGATCGGGCGGTGGAGGTCGAGCTCGCGCCGGAACGCCGCCGGGCGCAGGTCGAAGTGCTCGTCGACCAGCTCGGCGATCCGTCCGCGGCCGACGTGCTCGGTGCCGAACGTCTCGACCATCACGGAGACCGGCTTGGCAACGCCGATCGCGTAGGCGACCTGGACCTCGCAGCGGTCGGCGAGACCGGCGGCGACGACGTTCTTGGCGACCCAGCGAGCGGCGTAGGCGGCCGAGCGGTCGACCTTCGAGGGGTCCTTGCCGGAGAACGCCCCGCCGCCGTGACGGGCGGCGCCGCCGTAGGTGTCGACGATGATCTTGCGACCCGTGAGGCCGCAGTCGCCCATCGGTCCGCCGATCACGAACTTGCCGGTCGGGTTGACGAGGAAGTTGTGGCCGGAGTTGAGCGTCGCGGCGTCATAGGGCACGCCCTCCCGCTCGAGCACCGGGACCACGACGTGCTCCCAGAGGTCGGGTTTGATCTGGCTCTGCGAGTCGACGCCCTCGGCGTGCTGGGTAGAGATCAGCACCTTCTCGATCGCGACCGGGCGGCCGTCGCGGTAGCGCACGGACACCTGGGTCTTGCCGTCCGGTCGCAGGTAGGGCAGCGTGCCGTCGTGGCGGACCTCGGCGAGCCGCTCGGCGAGCCGGTGGGCGAGCGCGATCGGAGCCGGCATCAGCTCGGGCGTCTCGTTGGTCGCGTAGCCGAACATCATCCCCTGGTCGCCGGCGCCGGCGACGTCGAAGTCGTCCCCGGAGCCGTCGGCGCGCTTCTCGTAGGCCTGGTCGACGCCCTGGGCGATGTCGGGCGACTGCTTGTCGACAGTGACCATCACGGCGCAGGTGTTGCAGTCAAAGCCGTACGCGGCGTCGTTGTAGCCGATCTTGTCGACCGCCTTGCGGGCGAGCGTCTGGAAGTCGAGGTCCGCGGTGGTGGAGATCTCGCCGGAGATCACGATCAGGCCGGTGTTGACGAGCGTCTCGCAGGCGACGCGGCCGGCGGGATCGGCAGCCAGCACCGCGTCGAGCACGGTGTCGGAGATCTGGTCAGCGATCTTGTCGGGGTGCCCCTCGGTGACCGACTCCGAGGTGAACAGGAACTCGTTGTCTGCGAAATCGTCGATGCTCATGGGGAGGGTCTCGGGCTCCGTCGGTCGCTTCCGAAAGGGTCGGGAAAGGGTACAGAAGCGGTCAGCCGCCGCTGCGGCGGCCGGCGGTGGTCTTGATGTCGATCACCAGAGGGACGCCTTGGAGCCCGAACCGCTCGCGCAGCCGGTTCTCGAGGAAGTAGGCGTAGTCGCGCGTCACGAGCGAGCGGTCGTTGACCTGGAGGGCGAATCGCGGCGGCTTCGTCTCGAACTGGGCGAGGTAGTAGAGCTTGAGCCGCTTGCCGCGCTTCGCGGGCGGCTGGCGGGCCGACTGGAGGTCGGCCAGGAAGCGGTTGAGCTCCGGGGTCGGGATCCGCTGGGCGCTGCGATCGGCGATGTCGAGCGCCTCGGCGACGAGGCGCGTGAGGCCGCGGCCTGTCTTGGCGGACACCGCCATCAGGCGCGGTCGCTGGCGCAGCTTCTTGTCGACGCGGGCGCGCGTGTGCTCGAGGTCGGTGTCGGTCAGGTCCCACTTGTTGAGCGCGACGACAGTGGCGCAGCGCGTCTTCATCGCCAGCTCGGCGATCCGGAAGTCCTCGCTGGTGACGCCCTCGGAGGCGTCGCAGAGCACGACCGCGACGTCGGCGCGCTCGGCGGCCTGCTCCGAGCGCAGCTGGGCGTAGTAGTCGACGGTTCCGGCGACCTTGGTGCGACGGCGCAGCCCAGCCGTGTCGACGAGGATCACGGGGCGGCCCTCGACCTCGATCCGAGTGTCGATCGAGTCGCGCGTCGTGCCCGCCATGTCGGCGACGATCACGCGCTCCTCGCCGAGCAGCTTGTTGACGAGCGAGGACTTGCCGACGTTCGGGCGCCCGATGATCGCCAGGCGGGTGGCCGTCTCCGCCTCGCGCTCCGGGACCTGCTCGAGCGTCGCGGCGATCCGGTCGAGCAAGTCGCCGGTGCCGAGGCCATGAGCCGCGGACACGGCGACCGGCTCGCCGAGCCCGAGCCCGAAGAACTCCGCGGCCGCCGCCTGGTGCAGCGCGTCGTCGACCTTGTTGGCGGCGACGACGACGGGCACGTCGGCGGCGCGCAGCTCGCGCGCCAGCTCGACGTCGCCCGGACGCATTCCGGCGACGGCGTCGACGACGAAGACGGCGACGTCGGACTCGGCGAGCGCGCTGCGGGCCTGGCGCTGCACGGCGCGCGCGAGGTCGTCGGTCTCCTCCATGTCGACGCCGCCGGTGTCGACGAGCATGAACCGCCGCCCGTTCCAGTCCGCCTCGACCTCCTTGCGGTCGCGCGTCACGCCCGCCTGCGGATGCACGACCGCCTCGCGCGTCTCCGACAGGCGGTTGACGAGCGTCGACTTGCCGACGTTGGGGTAGCCGACGATCGCGACCTTCGGGACGGACATGGCCGCGAGAGGCTACTCGCGGCGACCAGCTGAGCCTGAGCCAGCCGTTACGCGGCGGGAGAAAGGACGGCCGCAAGCTCGCCAGGCGAAAGGTGCCCCGCTGGCCAGGTGATCCTCAGTTCTCCATCGCGCTCCAGCAACCAGCGAACGTTGACCAGAACCAGACTGGTCACTCGCCCCTCGCGGTCGTACTCGACGTTGTGCCCCTCCGCGGTAGGAAGAGCCCTGAACGGCGGCTTGCTCCCATCGTGGCCGCAAGTGCTCAGGTAGAGGACGTCGCCCCGCTCGTCGTAGTGGTGATGCTCGAAGTCGATGCCGGCGATCGTCACGCTCATCGCGATCCTCGTCGAGGGTCCACGTCCTGGACGAAGGCCGTCACGACCCAGCCCGGAACGTCGTCGAAGTCTACGACCACGCGTAGCCACCCACGGCCCCTGATGCATTTCTCTAGCTCGACGTCGCAGTTCTTACGAGACCGACGATCCGCGCGACGACCTCATCGACCGTCAGGCCCGTCGTGTCGAGCTCGACGGCGCCGTCGGCGGGGCGCAGTGGCGAGTGCTCGCGGCCGGCGTCCTGGGCGTCGCGAAGGGTCTGGTCGCGGAGGACGGTCTGGGCGTCGACGCCGAGCTCCTCGGCACGTCGGCGGGCTCGCTCGGCCGGATCGGCGACGAGGAAGACCTTGATCGCGGCGTCGGGCGCGACGACCGTGCCGATGTCGCGCCCCTCCACGACCCAGTCGCCATCGGCCAGCAGCGCGCGCTGCTTGTCGACCAGCGCCGCTCGAACCGCCGCGTTGGTCGCCACCTTCGACGCCGCCTCCGACACCGCGGGCGCCCGAATCGCCTCGGTGACGTCGCGGCCGTTGGCGATCACGCGCTCGCCGAGCGAGATCTCGAGCCGCTCGGCCTGCTCTGACGCCGCGCCGCCCTCTTCGAGCAGAACGAGCCCGACGGCACGGTACATCGCCCCCGAGTCGAGGTAGGTGAAGCCGAGCGCCTCGGCGGCGGCGCGCGCCACCGTGCTCTTGCCCGCCCCCGCGGGACCGTCGATCGCGACCACCATCGGCGCGGAGGCTACTCGCAGCCCACGTCCCTGACTCCAGGGAGAGGTCAATGCGAGTGGTGGACCTAGCTGGTCGGAGAACGTCGCGCTCGACCCGACGTCAGGCGAGCAGCACGCGCAGGTCGCTCTCGAAGCCCGGGTAGGAGATCGCGGCGGAGTCCATGCCGACGACCTCGACCCCGTCGCGAGACGCGAGGCCGGCGACGGCGCCGAGCATCGCGATGCGGTGGTCGCCGCGGGCCTCGATCGTCCCGCCGCGCAGCGGCGAGCCGTCGCCGCGGACGGCGAAGCCGTCGTCGGTCGCCTCGATGTCGGCGCCGAGGGCCCTGAGGCCGTCGACGACGGCTGAGATGCGGTCGGACTCCTTGTGGCGCAGCTCGCCGGCGCCGTGGACGACCGTCTCGCCCTCGGCGAAGGCGCCGAGCAGGGCGATCAGGGTCAGCTCGTCGATCGCGGCCGGGACCTCCTCGGGAGCGACCTCGGTGCCGATCAGCGGGGCGTGGGCGACGTCGAGCTCGCCGACGGGCTCCTCGTCGCTGAAGGCGCCGGGCTGCTCGAGGTCGCCGAGGATCACGGCGCCCATCCGCTGGGCGATGCGGAAGAACCCGCAGCGGGTCCAGTTGAGACCGACGTTCCCGACCACGACGCGCGAGTCGGGAACCAGGCAGGCCGCGGCGACGACGAAGGCGGCCGAGGAGGGATCTCCCGGGACGGCGATCGCGTCGAGCTCGAGCTCGTCGACCTGGGAGACGGTGATCTTCAGGCCGTCGCGCTCGAACGGGACGCGCGAGCGGGCGAGGATGCGCTCGGTGTGGTCGCGACTCTGGCGGCCTTCGACGATCGTCGTGCTGCCGTCGGCGAGCATCCCGGCGATCAGCACGCACGACTTGACCTGGGCGCTGGCCATCGGCAGCTCGTACTCGACGCCGTGCAGCGCGCCGCCGTGGACCGTGAGAGGTGGCAGCCGGTCGTCGCGCGCGTCGATCCGCGCGCCCATCCGCCTCAACGGCGTGACGATCCTGTCGACCGGACGGCGGCGGATCGACTCGTCGCCGTCGAGCACCCACTCCCCCCCGGGCTGACCGGCGAGCCAGCCCGGCAGCAGCCGCAGCAGCGTGCCGGAGTTGCCGACGTCGAGGCGGCCGCCGGTCGTCTCGAGCGGCGCGTGGAGGCCGACGCCGCGGATCAGGACGCTGCCGTCGCCGTCCTCCTGCACGCCCGCGCCGAGGCGCAGCACGGCCTCCAGCGTCGAGCGCGTGTCGGCTGCGTCGAGGTAGTTAGTGACGGTGACGGGCTCGTCGCTCATCGCGCCGAACAGGGCCGCACGGTGCGAGATCGACTTGTCGGGCGGTGGCTCGTAGGCCCCGCGCAGCGGTCCCGACGGCTCGAAGCGGCGGTTGGTCACGCCTCGGCGACTGGAAAGCCGAGATCGTCGATCAGCGTCCGGGCGCGGGCGGCGGGGTCGTCGCCGGCGATCCAGAGGGCGATCGCGCCGGAGCGCATGTCGGGCGCCGGGGCGAGCGCCATGTCGACGATGTTCACCCCTGCCTTGCCGAGCGCCAGCGCCACCTCCGCGACGATACCCGGGCGGTTGGGCACCGTGACACGAAGCTCGTGAACGGCTCCGCCGGCCAGATCGGCCTCGAGCAGGCGTCGCCGGTCCTCGGCCGCGGCCTCGTTCCAGGCGGCGATCCGCTCGTGGTCGGCGGAGCGCAGCGTCGCAGCGGCGGCGCGTAGTCGCTCGGCCGTCGCGTCGATCTCAGCGGCGATCGCCTCGCGATTCGCGACGTAGATGTCGGTCCAGATCGCCGAGTTGGCGCCGGCGACGCGCGTCGCGTCGCGGAAGCTCGGTCCGACGCGCGGCAGCGCCGACTCCTCCTCGCCGAGCGCCCCGGCGGCCTGCGCGACGAGCACGTTGGCCAGCACGTGCGGCAGGTGGCTGACCGTCGCGAGCAGCCGGTCGTGCGATTCGGCGTCGATCGCGACCGGCCGGGCGCCCAGCGCCGCGACGAGCCGGTGCAGCCGCTCGAAGAGCACGCCCGACGATCCCTGGGTCGGCGTCAGGTACCAGGTGGCACCCTCGAACAGATCGCCGCGCGCATGCTCCACGCCGGCGGTCTCCGCGCCGGCGATCGGATGCCCGCCGACGAAGCGCGGGTCGCCGATCGCCTCGACGATGCCGCCCTTGATCGAGCCGACGTCGGTGACGACGCAGTCGTCGCCCGCCACGGCCAGCGCGGCCGCGATCTGCCCGGGCAGCGCCCCCACCGGCGCGCAGCAGAAGCACGCGGCGGCGCCGTCGAGCGCCGCGTCGAGCGTGTCCGCGACGGCGTCGATCGCTCCCAGCTCACGCGCCCGCTCGAGGCGCTCCGGGCTGCGCCCGAAGCCGACCACCTCGACGCCGTCGACCTGCTCCTTCGCCGCCAGGCCGATCGAGCCGCCGATCAGCCCGGCACCGAGGACGGCGATCCTCATCCGGCGCGCCGAGCCCGGACCGCCGCCGCCAGCTCGTCGAGCACGGGCACCGTCTGGTCCCAGTCCATGCAGGCGTCGGTGATCGACTGGCCGTAGGTCAGCTCGCCGCCGAGGTCCTGCCGGCCCGCGACCAGGAACGACTCGAGCATCACGCCGACGATCGCGCGGCTCCCGCCGGCGACCTGCTCGGCGATCCCGGCGGCCGCGATCGGCTGGCGGGCGCAGTCCTTGCCGCTGTTGTCGTGGGAGGCGTCGATCACCAGGCGCTCCGGCAGCCCGGCGGCGCGCAGCTTCGCGAGCGCGTCCGCGACGTCGGCCGCGCCGTAGTTCGGCGTGCCCCGGCCGCCGCGCAGGATCACGTGGCCGTCGGGGTTGCCGGTCGTGTAGAGGATCGCGGGAGTGCCGCTGTCGTCGACGCCCGCGAACGCGTGCGACACCGCGGCGGCGCGGACGGCGTCGACGGCGACCTGGACGTTGCCGTCGGTGCGGTTCTTGAAGCCGATCGGCATCGACAGGCCGGAGCCGAGCTGGCGGTGGATCTGGCTCTCGGTCGTGCGCGCGCCGATCGCCCCCCAGGCGACCGTGTCGGAGATGTACTGCGGGGTGATCGGGTCGAGGAACTCGACGCCGATCGGCAGGTCCAGCGCGAGCACCTCCAACAGCAGCCCGCGAGCCAGGCGCAGGCCGCTGTTCACGTCGCCCGAGTCGTCGAGGTGCGGGTCGTTGATCAAGCCCTTCCAGCCGGTGGTGGTGCGCGGCTTCTCGAAGTAGACGCGCATCGCGACCAGCAGGTCGTCGCCGAGCGCCTTCGCCTTCGAGCCCAGCGACCGCGCGTAGTCGAGCGCCGCGTCGACGTCGTGGACGCTGCAGGGCCCGACGACGACGAGCAGCCGGTCGTCGACTCCGTCGAGGATCTCGACCACCTCGCGGCGACCGCGGACCACGGCCTGCTCCCGCTCCGGGCCGAGCGGAAGCTGCTCGAGCAGCCGCTTCGGCGGAGCGAGCGGCTCGGCTCGCTGGATCCGCCGGTCGCGGACGTGGTCCCTGGTCACCCCCTCTGTCATGCCGATCATCATCTCGTTTTTCCTGGCCTCTCGAAAGGTCGCGCTGCATTGGCGGTCGCGGGGGCCTGCGCGTGCAGGCACTGGTGTCGGCGCCCGGGGGAGCTCTCGGCTATCGCGACGCGTGAGCGCCGACCGCCGGACGCCTAGCTAAATCGCCAGGTGGAGGACTCGTAGGCACGCCGGAGGACGCCCGGGCGGGCGGCTGAGCCGGTCGGCGTGGCGGCGCGAGTCATCGCCACTGTTGTAGCAGGCCGGTCGCGCCGGCTCAAGCGGCCGTCGCTAGAGCAGGTCGTCGAGCGCGGCGAGGAAGCGCTCGTTCTGGGCGCGGGTGCCGAGCGTCACGCGCAGGTGCCCCTCGCCTCCGAGCGCCGTGCCCGAGCGCACGATCACGCCGCGCTGGGCGAGGCCGTCCACGATCGCCTCCTCCTCCCGCTCCCCGAGCGAGACCCAGACGAAGTTCGCCTGGCTCTCGCCGACGAGCAGGCCGCGGTCCTCGAGCGACGCCTCCATCCAGGCGCGCTCGACGACCGTCGCCTCGACTCGGCGCGTCACCTCGTCCTGGTGGCGGATCGCCTCGGCCGCCGCCGCCTGGGCGAGCGCGTTGACCGAGAACGGCTGGCGGACCCGGTCGACGGCGAGGCGGAACCGCTCGGAGCCGAGCGCGTAGCCGGCGCGCAGCCCGCAGAGGCCGTAGACCTTCGAGAAGGTCCGCAGCACGACCAGGTTCGGATGGCGCTCGACGAGGTCGAGCGAGTCGTCGGGATCCTGGAGCGCGTTGAACTCGACGTAGGCCTCGTCGAGGATGACCGCGACGTGGCGCGGCAGATCGGCGACGAAGGCGTCGATCGCCGCCAGCGGCAGCGCGGTGCCGGTCGGGTTGTTCGGGTTGCAGACGAGCACCAGGCGGGTCGCCGCCGTGACCTCGCGCGCCATCGCGTCGAGGTCGTGGCGATCCTCGTCGTCGAGCGGGACCTCGATCGCGCGGGCGCCCGACTGTGCCGCGACGTGCGGGTACATCGAGAACGACGGCCAGGCGTAGATCAGCTCGGCGCCCGGCTCGAGCAGGGCGTCGGCCGCCGCCATCAGGATCTCGCAGGAGCCGTTGCCGACCGCGACGCGCGTCGCGGTCGTCCCGCAGCGGTCGGCGATCCGCTGGCGCAGCAGCGACTTCGACGGGTCCGGATAGCGGTTGAGCCGCTCGACCTGGCCCTGGAGCGCTCCGACGACGGCCGCCGACGGGCCCCACGGCGTCTCGTTCGACGCGAGCTCGACCAGCTCGCCCTCGTAGTCCCAGGTCTTCGCCGCCGGGTAGACCGGGATGCGCTCGACGCGGTCGTTGAACTCGATGCCGGTCACTGGGCGCCCTCGAGGTCGGCGCGCAGCGCAACCGCGTCGCGCAGGTAGACGTGGCGCGCCTCGGTCTCCGGATCGGCGTAGCTGTGGAGCATTGTCCGGATCGTGCGCGGCAGCGAGCCGGGAACGTCAATCTCGCGCGTGCAGAGCAGCGGCACCGACGACAGCCCCAGCCGGCGCGCCGCCACCGCGGGAAACTCGGCGTCGAGATCGCCGGTGCAGGTGAAGAGGCAGCTCACCATGTCCTCGACGCGCAGGCCGTTGCGGTCGATCAGCTCGCGCATCAGCTCGTCGGTCGCCGCGAGGATCGCCTCGGCGGTGTTCTCCTCGACGGTCGTCGCTCCTCGGAGCGCTCGCAGCCTCACGGCGCGGATTCTTCCAGAGCGGAGGACGCAGCCGAATCGGTCGCCTCGCGCAGCCGCTCGACCTCGGCGGCCGTCAGGCGGCGCGAGTCGCCCGCTTTCAGGCGGCCGAGGCGAAGCGGACCGAAGGCGATCCGCTGCAGCTCCACGACGCGATGCCCGACCGCCTCGCACATCCGCCGCACCTGGCGGTTGCGTCCCTCGTGGATGGCGATCTCCAGCAAGCCCGGCTCGACGACCCTGGCCCGGGCGGGCGCGGTGTCGCCGTCGTCGAGGGGCACGCCCTCGCGCAACCGCCGCAGCGAGCGCTCGCCGACTCGCGGCGGCAGCACGCGCGCCCGGTAGACCTTCTCGACCTCGTAGCGAGGATGGGTCAACCGGTCGGCGAGCGCCCCGTCGTTGGTCAGCAGGATCAGGCCGGTCGTGTCGGCGTCGAGGCGACCGACCGGGTAGAGGCGACGCTCCGAGGGCACCAGATCGACGACCGTGTCGCGGCCGTGGGTGTCCTCGGCCGTCGACACGACGCCGCTCGGCTTGTTGAGCACGTGGACCTCGTGCGGCTCGGGCGCTACGGCGCTGCCGTCGACCTCCACGACCGCGTCGGGCTCGACGCCGAAGGCCGGGTCCCAGACGACCTCGCCGGCGACGGTGACGCGGCCTGCCGCAACGATGCCCTCGGCGGCGCGGCGCGAGGCGACTCCGGCGTGGGCGAGGTACTTGGCGAGCCGCACGCGCGAAGCCTCGCAGGGACGGCCGGCGGCGTGCCCGCGGCCTGCGCGGCTGAAGCCGTATCTTGGCGCGATGCCGACGCTCACGGTGCCCGAGACGCTCAAGCACCCCGCCCTGCGCGCGGTCAGGCGCAGGGCGCGCGAGGCCGTCGCGGCGCTGCGCCGGCGCCGCGTGCGGGGGCGCTTCGCGACAGCTGTGGGCCAGCTGCGCGCGGTCGCCCCGGGCGATCCGTCGCCGGCGCTGCTCGCGGAGCTGCGGGCTTCGTGGGGCGACCCCGACTCGGCGCCCGTCGGCCTGCTGCTCGCCGCGCTGCAGCGCTTTCGCGCCGCGGAGGGCGACGGCGTCGAGTGCGGATCAGGACTGTCGACGGTCGTGCTCGGCGTCTACGCCGAGGCGCTCGGACGGCGCTGGTGGGCGCTCGAGCAGCACGCGGCCTGGGAGTGCCGCGTGGCCGCGACGCTCGAGCGACTCGACGTCAGCGCCGCGCGTGTGCTCGCGGCGCCGCTGGTGCCCTACGACGGCTACAGCTGGTATCGGGTCCCGGGCGCGCTGCCGGAGCGGATCGACTTCGTGCTCTGCGACGGCCCGCCGGCCGACGGCGAGCAGATCCGTCAGGCGCGCTACGGGCTGGTGCCGGCGCTCGGCGACCGTTTCGCCGACGACGTGACGATCCTGCTCGACGACGCCGCGCGCCCGGGCGAGCAGGCCGTGCTTGCCATGTGGGAGCGCGCGGGCATGCGCTGGACGCTCGGCGAGGCGTCGCGTCAGTTCGCCGTCGTCACGCGCCGCTGACCGCCGCCCGCGGCGCGCGCGAGCGCGGCCAGCCCGCGGTCGCGCGGGTTCAGCCGCGCGGCGCGGACGTAGGCCGCGCGAGCCTGGCCGCCCGCGCCGCGGCGCCGCGCGAGGTCGCCCAGCAGCGCCCAGGTGACGAAGTCGTGCGGCTTGCGATCGGCCGCCGCGAGCAGCGAGGCGCGCGCCGCCGCGTAGTCGCCGAGGCGCGCCTGCGCCGCCGCCCGCAGCCGGTAGGCGGCGAGCGACTCGTCGTCGAGCCGCAGTGCCGCGTCGGCCTCACGCAGCGCGGCGACGGGGTCGTCGGCGAGCAGCCGCTGTCCGTCGGCGCGGTGGCGGTCGGCGAGCAGCGGCCCGGCGATCAGCGCCGAGCCGAGCGTCGCGGTCGCGACGCAGGCGACGGCGAACGCGACCCGCCCGCCCGGCACGCCTCGCCGCTCCCCGCGACCGTCCGGCGCTGCCGGCGAGCGGCCGCCGGGCCCCTCAGCCGCCCAGTGACCGTCCGCCGCCGGGCGACCGGCCACCAGCGCGGCGAGCGAGCAGAGGGCGATCCCGGTGACGCCAGGGATCAGGTGCAGCCAGTCGACGCTCGTGTGGACGAGCCAGGCGGCGAACGTCCCGCCCGCCGCAACGGCGAGCAGTCGCTCGCTGCGATCGCCGGCGGCAAGTCGGGCGCGGCGCGCGAGGCCGAGCGCCGCCCCGGCGACGAGCAGCGCGACGCCGACCAGGCCGATCGCCCCTAGCTCGGCGAGCGACTGGAGCGGCAGGCTGTGCGGCTGGCGGACGTCCTCGTCGGTGCGCCGCTCGGCGAAGTAGGTCCTGTCGTAGTTGCCGGCTCCGACGCCGATCAACGGATGCTCGCGAAACTGATCGGCGGCGATGCGCCAGTAGTCGTAGCGGTTGCCGCCACCCGAGGCGAAGCGCGACTGCGACTCGCGCGCCGAGTCGACGTCGAGCCGCTTGAACTCGCGGACGCCGGCGCGCGCCTGCTCGACCGGGTTGCCGGTCGCCACCACCAGCCCGAGGGCCAGCGCCAGGCAGGCGATGGCGACGACCGGTCCGGTCGCGGCGCGCAGGCGGTCGCGGGTCGGTTGCGGGGCGCGCGTGACGAGCGCGCACAGCGATCCCCAGACCGCGCCGGCGATCAGCGCCGCGCCGCAAAGCGACAGCACCGCGGCGCGCAGGGCGGCCTCGTCGATCCGTCGGTCGCCCGGGCTCGTCGCGCCGTAGACGTCGAGCAGCGGCCCCGCGGCGATCGCCACGCCGAGGCCGAGCGTCAGCAGGCAGGCGAGCCGGCGCCCGCGGCCCGGCACGACCGCGAGCAGCAGGACGGCGGCGGCGAGCGCGGCGAGCGTCACCGCGCGCGCCTGCGAGAGCAGGATCAGGCCCGACAGCGTCACGGCGACGGCGAGCGCGGCGCCGCCGACCAGCGGGCGGCGCGCGGTCTCCGCGACGGCGAGCGCGGGCCAGACGGCGAGCATCAGGTAGCCGGCCTGGCCGTTGACGTAGCCGAGCGGGTAGCTGAGCCGGCCGCCGAGGAAGAGCTCCGCGGACCCCGGCAGCGACAGCCGCACGCAGAGGTAGGCGCCGAACGCGACGACGGCCGCCGCCGCGGCCCAGACGACCAGACGGCTCGTCCGGCCCTCGCGCACGACGGCCAGCAGCAGCGCGAGCAGGACGGCGTAGAGCAGCCAGCGACCGGAGTCGACGAGCGCCTGGTCGACCGACTCCGCCCAACGGGTCGACAGCGCCGCCCAGATCCAGAGCAGCGCGACACCGCCGAGGGCGATCAGCCCGGCCCGCGACGGCAGGGGCATCCGCCTCGCGACGACGAGCGCGACGAGCGCCGTCGCCAGGACGAGCGCGATCGGCCCCCAGGTGGAGAGCGGGTAGAGGCCGTGCCACGCCGGGGCCGTCCCGCAGCCGGCGGCGAGCGCAACGGCGAGCGCCGGCGCGACGCGACGGGCAGGCAGGCGGGCGATCAGCAGGCCGAGCAGGATCCCGGCCAGCAGGACAGCCGCCGCGACGGCGAGCGGTTGCGCGCTCGAGCCGTCGTCGCCGCCGTCGGGGGACGCCGCGGCGGCGTCCGCGGACGCGCGCGAGCTGCGGCCAGGCCCGTCCGCACCGGCCTGCCGATCGGCGGGCGCGCCGGCGGACGACCCGCTCGACGGCCCGGCGGCCGGTCCGCCAGTCGATCCGCCCTGCGGCTCGACGCCGATGCCGAAGGCCGGGGCGCCAACCACCGCGCGGGCGTCGCCCCGCGAGCGTGCCGCTGGCGGCGCCGCCAGCTCGCGGGCGCGCTCGAGCGGCGCCGCATACTCGATCCCGGCCGGGCTGTCGGGGGCCGCCCGCTCCTCGGTCGGCTGGGCTCGGGCGGACGCTGGGCCACCGGCTAGGCAGAGCGCGGCTACCGCCGCCGCGAGCGGCGCTGCTGCGGTGCGCCGCCCAGTCGCCGGGTGGCGTCCCGTCACAGCGGCGGCCGCCCGCGCCGCGCGAGCGCCGGCGCCGCCGCGAGCGCCGCCCCGACGATCGCCCCCACGAGCCCGGCCCAGAGCGGCGCGGGCCGCGCCGGGAAGTCGCCGGGCAGCGCCTTCGCGACGCGGTCTGCCCAGCGCTGCGGGCGCTCGACGCGCGGCGTCGTGGCGCCGAAGCGCGAGCGCGGCTGGTCGAGGTAGCGCTCGATGCCGCGTGCGCGCTCGCGCAGCGCCGCCTGCTCGAGCGAGTCGGGCAGCGCGGCGGCGACTGCCCCCCTGACCCGGCGCAGCCGCCGGCGCGCGGTCGCGGTCAGCTCCTGCAGCGACAGGGCGTCGATCTGAAGCACGACCCGACGCAGCAGGGCGACGGCGCGCGCGGGCGTCGCCGCGGCGGCGGAGACTCGCACCGCGCCAGGCTCCGTGCCGGGCACGATCCGGACGCCGTCGAGTAGCGCCGCGTCGACGCCGGTGCGCTCGAGCCGGATCGCGAGCTCGTCGCGGCCCGCGGCGAGACGCGCGCGCAGGTACGCGGGGTCGATCCTCGGCCGCAGCGTCTCGCGCGGGACTGCGACGACGCGCACCGACGCCCGGTAGGTCGGCTGACGGGCGAGCGTGAACGCCACCGCCGCGGCGGCGACGGCGACCACGACCAGCGCGGCGAGGATGCGACTAGGCCTCATGCGGCGCGCCTTTCCTGCCAGCCGGACGCAGCGCCTGGCCGAGCGCGATGCCGAGCAGCGACCAGGCGACGACCTTGCCGGGCTGCTCGAAGAACTCGCCGGTCGTCGCCAGCACCAGGAAGCCGCCGAAGCCGAGCAGCGCCGCCAGCCCGAGCGCGCTGTCGGACGCGCCCTCGCGCAGCAGCCGCCGGGCGAGGCCGGCGCCGAGCGCGAGCAGGCCGCAGGCGAACGCGAGCGCGCCGAGGATGCCCTGCTCGACCAGGACCTTCAGGAAGGCGTTGTCGGTCTCGCGCTTGTCGGCGCGGCTGTCGCCGCTGGCGTCGCCGACGACGCCCAGCCCGCGGCCGAAGGGCTCGCGCACGGCGTCCTCGAGGTCGCGCTGCCAGGACTCGAGCCGCAGCTGCATCGACTCGTCGCCGAGCGGGTCGATCAGCCCGCGGGCCCGCTCGGCGGCCTTGTCGTTGGCCGTTCCCGCCACGACGGCCCCCGCTCCCAAGCCGAGCGTCCCGAGCACAAGCGCCGAGGCGATCGCGAGCCGCCGGGCGCCCGTCGCGCGGCCACCGGCGACCAGCATCGCCGTCGCCGTCACCGCGACGGCCGCGACGGCGACCAGCGGCGCCCGCCCGTATGACCCCACCAGCGCGGCGGCGCCGAGCAGCGCGATCGCGAGCGCCGGTCGGCGCCGCCGCGACAGCAGCCCGAGCACGAGGCAGAAGCCGACGACCGGGACGAGATAGCTCTCCATCCCGACGGCGCCCGAGAACGAGCCGACAGCGCGAAATGCCGTCGACACCTCGGTCACCGAGTCCTGGGCCAGCGCGAACAGCCGCTCCTCGGTCGTCGGGCCGATCGCGGCGCGCAGCGCCGCGTAGCCCGCGACGAGCCCGAAGGCCGCGAGCATCGCCGTCAGGGGACCCTCGACCTGCCCGCGCGGGCGGCAGAAGACCACCGCGGCGACCGGTAGCGCGAGGACGTAGAGCTGCGTGAGCCGCAGGCCCTCGAGCCCGCCTTGCAGCGACGGCGCCAGCAGCAGGTGCGGCAGCGCGAGCGCGAGCCACAGCGCGAGCAATCCGAGGCCGGCGCGCTCGAGGCGGCCGGCGGCGCTCCAGATCCGCCGCGGCGTGCGCAGGCGGTCGCGCGCGAGCACGCCCGCCGCCGCGATGACCAGGCAGGCGTCGATCAGCGCCGCCGCGAAGGCCTCGGGCGAGGCGAGCGGCACGCCCTCGGCGGCGATCCTCAGCTTCAGCGAGCCCTCGATGCCGTAGAGCAGCAGAGTCGTCGCGAAGGCGTAAGGCGGGAGGCGCCAGGCGAGCCAGGCGACCGTGCAGGTCGCGACCGCCAGCATCGTCGCCGTCGGCCAGACAGCGATGGCGAGGACGAGCAGCGGGGCGCCCGCCGCGAGGGCTAGGCAGGCAAGAGCCACAGCGATCCGGCGGGTCGGCACCGCGAGCGCACGGCGGATCGGCGCGAGCGGGATCGCGGGGAGTTGGCCGGTCAGCCGCAGCACGGCGAGAAGGACCGCCAGGTAGGCGGTACCGACGGCCACCGCGACGCCGGCCGCGGCGGGCCGCGACACACCGCCGTCGACGATCCGCGCGCTCGCCATCGCGAACGGCAGCGCGAGCGCCGCGGCCGTTGCCAATGGCGCCCAGGCGGCAAGCACCGCCCCGCGCGGGGCGAGCCCAAGCCGGACGACCGCGGCGAAGCAGTAGGCGCTGCCCGCGATAAGCCCGACCGCCGTCCCGACCGCCGCGCCGGCGGCGCCGAAGACGGCGAGCAGCGCTGCTCCGACCAGTAGGTAGAGGACCGTCGTCACCGCGGCCGTGCGCGCCTCGATGCCCGGTTGCCCGGTGGCCTGGACGAGCGCGTAGGCGGTGGTGGCGAGCGCCGAGGCGGCGAAGCCGGCGGTCAGGATCCACGTGTAGCGAGCCGCGTCGTCGAAGACCGGGCCGATCCAGGCGTGGAGGATCGCCGGGACGGCCGCCGCCAGCAGGCCGAAGGCAGCCGCGAAGCCGACAGCGAGGCGGCCGGCGGCGGCGGCGAACTGGGCGTCGAGCGCGGCGCGATCGCCCCTCGCCGCCGTCGCCGTCAGCGCCGGCAGCAATGGCAGCGCCGCCTGGCCCATCAGCGTGCGCAGGCCGCCGACGAGCAGGCTTGCGATGCCGTAGCCCGCCGCGGCCCCCGCGCCAACCAGCGCCGCGACCATCAGCCGCTCGTACTGCAGCGCGCCGATCAGCGAGACCCTGGAGGCCTGCGGCGGCAGCCCGAAGCGCAACAGCGCGCGCACGCGGACTGCGGCGATCGCGCGTAGCGAGACCAGCGGCTCCCCGAAGGCGTGCCGCGCCGCGACCGCCGCGACGGCGATCGCAACCGCCCACGCCGCCAGCTGCGCCGCTGCGAGCTCGGCGATCCCGCCGCCGTCCACCAGCACGAACGCGATCCCGGCCGCGAGCAGGACGGCGTAGACGACTCGCACGCCGGCGAGCAGGGCGATCCGGTCGAGGCCGATCAACGCGCCGTCGAGGACGCCGGCCGCGTTGACCGCGACGCCGGTGACGAAGGCGAGGCGCACGGCGAGCTCGGCGCCGGCGGGAGCGGGAGCGAGCAGCTCGACGAACTGCGGCGCGAGCAGCCAGGCCGGGACCAGCAGCACGAGGCCGGTCAGCAGGTTGCCGGCGAGCGCCGTGCTGGTGACCTCGCGCGCCGCTCGACGGTCGTCGCGGGCGAGCGCGTGAGCGACTAGCCGGCCGACGGCGGGCGCGAAGCCGGCGTCGACGATCCCGTAGAGACCGGCGATCGCCACGACGACGACCCAGATCCCGTAGCCCGACGGGCCGAGCGCGTCGACGACGAACGGCGTCGTGGCCAGCAGGACGAGCAGCACCGCGGCGCGCGAGCCGACCGTCAGCAGCGCCCGGCCGGTCACCGCGACCCCCCGTGGCGCGCACGAGGCCGCGCTAGGGTGCCCGCGTGACGTCCCGGCCGCACGTCCTCGGCGTGCTCCACCTCGCCGAGATGAGCGGCCCGGCGCGCTCGCTGCGACCGTGGCTCGAGCGCGTCGCGCGCGGCGGCCGCCTCGAGGTCGCGGTGCCGGGCGCGGGCGCCGCCGCCGAGCTCTACCGGCCGGTCGCCGAGATCGCGACCCTCCCCTACGCGGCGCTCGTCCTCCCCCGCTCGCCGCTCGCCGCGCTGCGCTTCGCAGCCACCCAGCTGCGCCAGCTGCGCATTTTCCGCGCCCAGCTGCGGCGCTCGCGCCCCGACCTCGTCGTCGTCGCGACGTCGACGCTGCCCGCCGCGCTCGCCGCCGCGCGCCTCGAGCGGGTGCCGGCGATCGTCTACGTCGGCGAGATCGTCCCGACCGGGCCCGGGCTCGCGCGCGCCGTCGGCGGTCGCGCGCTCGTCACGGCGACGCGCGCGCTCGCGGGCGAGGTCGTCTGCTGCTCCCACGCCGCGGCGAGCGCCTTCGGCGGGTCCGGGCGCGTGAGCGTCGTCTCTCCCGGGATCGCGCGGTTCGCCGGCGGCGACGGCGAGCGGCTGCGCCGCCGCCACGGCCTCGAGCGCGCGCGGCCGTGCGTGGTCGCCGTCGGCAACGTCAGCCGCCGCCGCGGCCAGGACGTGCTGCTGCGCGCGCTCGCGCTCGTCCGGCCGCAGCTGCCGGAGATCGGCTGCCTGCTGGTCGGCGCGCCGCATCCGCGTTCCGAGGACGTCGCCTTCGAGCGCGAGCTGCATGCGCTGGTCGCCGAGCTGGGGCTCGACGGCGCGGTCGGCTTCGCCGGCTACGTCGACGGCGTCGCCGACGCCTACGCGGCGGCCGACATCGTCGTGAACCCGATCCGCGGCCCCGAGGGGCTCGGGCGCGCGGGGCTCGAGGCGCTCGCCGCGGGACGGCCGGTGATCGCCTCGCGCGTCGGCGGGGTCAGCGAGGCGCTGCGCGACGGGCGCCACGCGCTGCTCGTCGAGCCCGGGGACGCGGCGGCGCTCGCCGCCGCGCTGGTCCGCCTCGCCGAGGACGGCGAGCTGTCGCGACGGCTCGTCGAGAGCGGCGGCGAGCACGTGCGCAGCGCCTATGCGCTCGAGCGCGGCGCCGAGGCGTTCGCCGCGGTCGCGTCGCGGTTGACAGCCGAGTAGCGCCGCCAGGCGCGGTTGCGGCCGAGCGCGGCCGCGAGCCCACCCGGCGGCGGCAGCTCCAGCGGCGTCCGGTCGGCCGCCGAACCACGGTAGGCGCGCCACTCGCGCAGGCCGGCGAGCCGGCCGCGGAACGGGGCGAGCGTGCGGCCGGCGGCGGCCGCGTAGCAGCAGTGCAGCAGGTCGTGGGCGAGCAGCCGCGGCGCCTGGCGCAGCAGCTGGCCGCGCGGCGCGTTCTTCGCCAGCAGCCGCACACGGTTGCGGCCGACGTGGAAGTGCTTCGACGCGGAGCCGTGACGGGCGGTCGCCGAGTGACGATGGACGGCGACGGCGGCCGGGACGTAGAGCGCCCGCCAGCCGCGCGCCCGCGCGCGCCAGGCGACGTCGACGTCCTCGAGGTAGAGGAAGAACGACTCGTCGAAGCCGCCGACGTCGGCGAGCATCGCCCGCCGGAAGAGCGCCGCGCCCGCGCTGACGCCGAAGACGTCCTGCGGGAGCCGCCCACCCGCGGCGACCGGCTGGCCGACGAGCCGGTCGGAGGCGACGCCGAGCACGTCGACCTCGATCCCCGCCGAGTTGATCGCGCCCTGGTCGGCGGCGAAACGGATCTGGGCGCCCGCCGAGCCGACGCGCGGCTCGCCGTCGACCGCCTCGAGCAGTCGCTCGAGCGCCGTCCGCGCGAGCGTCATGTCGCTGTTGACGAGCAGCAGCCACTGCTCGTCGGAGCGGGCCACGCCGGCGTTGACGCCGGCCGCGAAGCCTCGGTTCGCGCCCAGCTCGAGCAGCTCGGCGGCCGGGAACCGCCGCCGGACGAGGTCCGCCGAGCCGTCGCTCGAAGCCGTTGTCGACGACCAGCAGCCGCGACCGGCCGGCATGCCGCTCGAGGCAGGTCGCGACCGAGGCCAGGCACGGCTCGAGCAGCCGCTCGCCCTCGTAGTTGACGACGAGCGCGCAGACGCTCGTCACGCCGCGAGCCTCCGCCCGATCGCGCTGCGCGTGAGCGAGATCGCGAGCTTGACGCCGATCCCGGCGTAGACCGCGAGCGCGGTCAGCGGGCGCGCGCCGCCGTGGAACTTGCGATAGAAGCGGCCCATCCCGCGGTGGAAGGCGACGTTCTGGCGCGCGGCGCGCAGCTTGCCGCTCGCGCCGCCCTTGACGTGGACGAAGGTCGCGCCGCCGTCGTAGAGGACCTTCCAGCCGTGCTGGTGGAAGCGGTAGCACCAGTCGAGGTCCTCCATGTACAGCCAGTAGGCCTCGTCGAGGAAGCCGACGTCCTCGAGCGCGGCGCGGCGGACGAGCATGAAGGCGCCGTTGACCGCGTCGACCTCGCCGGCGTCGTGCTCGCCGAGCTGGGGCGCGCGGTAGCCGCCGAGCGTCCGGCTCGCGCTGCGGCGGCCGATCCCGGTGAAGTGGGCGAGCGCCGACAGCGGCGTCGGGAACGACCGCTTCGCCGCGTGGTCGAAGGCTCCGTCGGGCTGGACGAGCCGGCAGCCCGCCATGCCGACGGCGGGTATCCGCTCCATCGCGTCAAGCATGTGGTCGAGCGCCCCTGCGGTCGCCTCGGTGTCCGGGTTGAGCAGCAGCACATAGGGCGTGCGCGCGGCGCGCAGGACGAGGTTGTTGGCCGCCGAGAAGCCGAGGTTGCCGGCGAGCGCGGTGACCTCGACCGACGGAAAGCGGCGCCTGACCTCGGCGACGGTTCCGTCGTCGCTCGCGTTGTCGACGAGATGGACGGTCAGAGTGCCGGAGCGCGGCGGATGGCGCTCGAGCGACTCGAGACAGGCGCAGACGAGCTCGCGACAGCGGTAGGAGACGATCGCCACCGTCAGGTCGCGCGGCGGTACGCCCATCAGTAGGCGCCGCAACCGGCGGCGACGGCAGGGATCGTTCGCAGGAGGATCTCGAGGTCCTTGCGCAGCGAGTAGTTCTCGACGTACTCGCGCTCGACCGCCATCCGCTCCTGGAACGTCAAGTCGCCGCGGCCGTGGACCTGCATCGGCCCGGTCATCCCGGGCCGCACCGCGACGCGGAACGCCTCGTCCTCGCTGTAACGGCCGGTCAGCCAGACCTCCTCGGGGCGCGGGCCGACGAGGCTCATGTCACCGCGCACGACGTTGACGAGCTGCGGCAGCTCGTCGATGCTGAAGCGACGCAGGAAGCGCCCGACGCGGGTCACGCGGGGGTCGTCGGCTAGCTTGAAGACCGGCTCGTCGAGCGCGTCGAGGGCGATCACCTCCGGCAGCAGCAGCTCGGCGTCGGCGACCATCGTGCGCAGCTTGTAGACGGTGAACGGCAGACCGCCGCGCCCGGCGCGCTGCTGGCGGAAGATCGCGGGCCCGGGCGACTCGAGGCGGATCGCGGCCGCCGCGCAGACCAGCAGCGGCGCCGCGGCGACCAGCGCCGTGCTCGCCAGCACGAAGTCGAGCGTGCGCTTGAGCGCCATCGTCGAGCGGCTGGGCGCCCAGGTGCGGAACTCGATCAGCGGCAGCTCGGCCAGGTGGTTGAGCTCGACCGCGGTGCCGAGCATCGCGCGCAGCGGCGGCGCGACGCTGAACTTCACCTCGGCGGCGCGGCATGCCTTGACGACGCGCGACAGCATGCGCTCGTCGAGGTCCTCGAGCGCCAGGATCACCCGCTCGTAACGGCCCTCGTAGACGCCGAGCTCGAGCTCGTCGAGCGCCGCGTCGGCGGCGAAGACGTCGTCGAGCTCGAGCCGGCCGGCGGCGACGAGGTGGTGGCCGCGCTCGAGCTCGAGCTTGCGCGCCAGAGCGGCGGCCAGCGCGCCCGAGCCGACGATCAGCCCCTGCTCCGGGGGGACGATCCCGCGCCAGGCGGCGCGCGCGACCGACCTCAGCAGGAACGCCGCCGCGAGCGCGACCCCCCACAGCAGCAGCATCTCGTAGGCCGACATCTGGCCGCCGAAGGCGAACGCGACGAGCAGCAGCGTCGCCCCGCCCGCGAGCGTCACCCAGTGCAGGAGCGGCGACAGCTCGTCGACGGTCTGGTGGCGAAGGCGGGCATGGTCACGGTCGTAGAGGCCGTTGACCTTGGCGAGGACGATCCAGATCGGCAGCGTGGCGCAGACCCACAGCGTCGCCTCCCCGGTCCCGGCGAGCCCGGTCGCGATCGCCGCGACGATCACGGCGAGGCCGTCGGCGGCAGCGAGCAGGCGCCGGCGCAAGGCGTCCTTCCACGGCCCGCGGCGGCGCAGCAGCGAGTAGGTCAGCGGCGACCGTCGCGGGCGCGACCGCACGGCGCTCTCGACGACCGCGGTCACGAAGGAGCTCGCCTCGCGCGACTTGGGGTTCGCGGCCCAGCCAGCCATGCAAAGCCCATCGGCAGCATCGCGCCTAGCCTAAGGCTGGCTGCGGCGGTATCGACAAGGCTTCCACCCGCACAGCTATGTTTGCCGCGTGCGGGCGCGAGCGGGCAGGGCAGGGACCGTCGCGGCGATCCTCGCGGCGGTGGCGCTGTGGGCGCTCGCCGGCGCTGTTCAGGCGAGCGCCGGAGTGCCCTCCACGCTGCTCGGCATGCAGGCCTGGGGCGACCCGACGGCCGAGGACTTCGTCCGCATGCGCAGCGCCGGCGTCACGACGCTGCGCGACAACCTCAGCTGGTCGGTCGTCGAGCCAACTCAGGGCAGGCGCGACTGGGCGCGCTACGACGGCGTCTTCGAGCGCGCCGCGCGCGCCGGCATCACGCTCGTCCCGGTCCTCGTCGGCAGCCCCAGCTTCGCGGCGCCGATCCCCCAGTACCCGCCGCGCGACCCCTACCGCGCGGCCTACGCGGCGTTCGTCCGCGACGCCGTCGCGCGCTACGGCCGTGGCGGCGCCTTCTGGCGTGAGCGCCCGGACCTGCCGCCGTGGCCGGTCCGGTCGTGGCAGGTCTGGAACGAGCCGAACCTCGGCGTGTGGTGGTACGGCCGCCCGAACGTCGACCAGTACATCTCGCTGCTGCGGCTCACGCGCAGCGCGATCCGGTCGCGCGACGCCCGCGCGCAGATCGTGCTCGCGGGAATGCCGGTCACGGTGCGCGACACGCGCGCGCCCTACTACCTGCGCTCGCTGTACCGCCGCCCCGGCGTCAAGAGGCTGTTCGACGCCGTCGCGATCCACGCCTTCGCGAGCTCCGCCACCGGCGCCGTCGGCGTCGTCGCGCGAACGCGCGAGATCATGGTCCGCGCGGGCGACCCGAAGACCCCGATCTGGGTCACCGAGCTCGGCTGGGGATCACAGCCGAACGCGACGCCGCCGCACCTCAGCACCAGCGAGCCGACCCAGGCCGCGCGGCTCTCCAAGAGCCTCACAACGCTAGCGCGCAAGCGCAGGCTGCTCGGCGTCGAGCGCGCCTTCTGGTTCTCCTGGCAGGACCGGGCGCTGGCGAAGGGCGAGCGCGACTGGTGGGCGGTCAACACCGGGCTCTTCCGCGTCGACGGCTCGGCCAAGCCCGCCTGGCAGGTCTTCCGCGGGCTGGCGCGCTCGCGCCCCTGAACGGCCGACCCTAGACCGGGCTCGGGGCGTGCTCGCGGAACCAGGCGATGGTCCGGCGCAGCCCCTCCTCGAGCGGCGTCGAGGCGGTGAAGCCGAGCAGCTCGGTCGCGCGCGTGGTGTCGAGGCAGCGGCGCGGCTGACCGTCGGGCTTGGAGGCGTCCCAGACCAGCTCGCCGTCGAAGCCGGTCAGGCGGGCGATCAGCTCGGTCAGCTCGCGGATCGTGATCTCGCTCGACGCGCCGACGTTGATCGGCTCCGGGCCGTCGTAGCGCTGGGTGGCGGCGACGATCGCCTCTGCGCAGTCGTCGACGTAGAGGAACTCGCGCGACGCGCTGCCGGTCCCCCAGCAGACGACCTCGTCCCGGCCGGCCAGGCGCGCCTCCTCGCACTTGCGGATCAGCGCCGGGATGACGTGGCTGGACTCGAGGTCGAAGTTGTCGCCGGGGCCGTAGAGGTTGACCGGCATCAGATAGACGCCGTTGAGCCCGTACTGCTCGCGGTAGGCCTGGAGCATCACCAGCAGCGCCTTCTTGGCGACGCCGTAGGGGGCGTTGGTCTCCTCGGGGTAGCCGTTCCAGAGCTCGTCCTCGGAGAACGGCACCGGCGTGTGCTTCGGGTAGGAGCAGACAGTGCCGACCTGGACGAACTTGCCGGCGTCCCGACGCCGCGCCTCCTCGACCAGGTGCAGCCCCATCGCCATGTTGGCGAAGAAGTAGCGGCCCGGGTTGTCGCGGTTCGCGCCGATCCCCCCGACCTCGGCCGCGAGGTGGACGACCGTGTCGGGGCGCGCGTCGTCGAAGGCGCGCGTGACGGCGGACGCGTCGGTCAGGTCGTAGTCGGTCCGGCGCGGAACGAACATGTCGGCCGCGCCGGCCGCCTCCAACCGCTCACGGACCTTCGTCCCCAGGAAGCCCGAGCCCCCGGTGAGCATGATCCGCTTGTCGCACACGCCGTCAGCCACCGGGATGGCAGTCTAACGCCCGCTGCGCCGCCCTCCCGCCTGCGTTGGACGGCGATCCTCCGCGCGCCCCGACGGCTGCGACACTGCCGAACGTGGACCTCGATCGACTCGACAGCTTCCTCGCCGAGCGCGGGCAGCCGGCGTTTCGAGCCGGCCAGGTATGGGAGTGGCTGGCACGCGGAGCTTCGTCCTACGAGCAGATGACCAACCTGCCGGCCACTCTGCGCGAGGCGCTCGCGGAAGAGCTGCCGCTCTCGTCGCTGTCGCTGGAGACCGAGGCGCTCTCGCGCGACGGAACCGAGAAGGCGCTGTTCTCCACCGCCGACGGACGGCCGCTGGAGACGGTGCTGATGCGCTACCGCGACGGGCGCCGCTCGCTGTGCCTGTCAAGCCAGTCGGGCTGCCCGCTGACCTGCACGTTCTGCGCGACCGGCTCGATGCGGTTCGGCCGCAACCTGACGGCGTCGGAGATCCTCGACCAGGCGCTGCACTTCCGTCGCAAGGAGGAGGTCGACCACGCCGTGTTCATGGGGATGGGCGAGCCGCTGCTCAACCTCGACGCCGTGCTCGCCGCCTGCGAGCGGCTGCCCGACGTCGGCATCCACCCGAGCAGCACGACGATCTCGACGGTCGGCTGGATCCCGGGCATCGACCGCCTGGCCGAGCGCGACGGCCCGACGATCCGGCTCGCGCTGTCGTTGCACGCGCCCGACGACGCGCTGCGCTCGGAGCTGATGCCGGTCAACGAGCGCTATCCGCTCGCCGACGTGCTCGACGCGTGCCGGCGCTGGAGCGAGGCGCGGCGCCGCAAGGTGTTCGTCGAGTACCTGATGCTCGGCGGCGTCAACGACCGCTACGAGCAGGCCGTCCAGCTCGCCGGGCTGCTGAAGCCGGAGAACACGTTCAAGGTCAACCTGATCCCGTACAACCCGACCGACTCGCCGTACGAGGGGTCGGGGCGCGAGGCGATCGAGGTCTTCCGGTCGGCGTTGGAGCAGCGGGGCGTGCCGGCGACGGTCCGGCTGACGCGGGGGCGCGACATCGACGCCGCGTGCGGGCAGCTCGCCGCGAAGGGGTAGGAGCTAATCGGCGCTCTGACGCTGCTCGCCGGCCTTGAGCAGGCGGTCCCTGAGATTCTGCTCGTCCGCCGGGGAGGGGTCGAACTGGGATATGTCCGGGAGCGCGTCGAGGGCCTCGAGGCCGAAGAGCTTCTGGAAGAGGTCGGTGGTGCGGTAGAGGACGGCGCCGAAGCGGGAGCGGCCGTGCTCGTCGATCAGGCCGCGCTCGAGCAGGGTGCCGACGGCGGACTCGGAGGCGACACCGCGGATGCGGGCGATCTCGGGGCGCGAGACCGGCTGGAGGTAGGCGACGATGCCGAGGCACTCGGCCTGCGCCTGGGTCAGCGGTGGGGTGCGCGGCTTGGCGAGCAGGCGACGGGCCGCGTCCTCGGCGACCGGGTCGGTGGCGAGCGTGAAGCCGCCGGCGACCTCGCGCAGGACGACGCCGCGGAAGCCCTCGGCGTAGTGCTCGCGGAGGCGGTGGAGCGCCTCGACGATCTCGTCGTCGCCGGTCTGGCAGGCCTCGGCGAGCCGGTCGAGCGAGACGGGATCCGGCGAGAGGAACAGCAGCGCCTCGACGATCCGAGCGAGGTCTTGCATCCCGCTCGCCTGCTGTCCCTCGCTCACGCGCGGCCCGCCTTGATCGTGATCGGACCGAACGACTCGGACTGCTCCCAGTCGGCCTCGCCGGCCTTGTAGAGCTCGAGCAGGGCGAAGAGGGTGACGGCCTCGGTGACGCGGTCGGCGCCCTTGACGGCGTCGTCGAAGCTGAACGTGCCGAGCCTTCCGAGCAGCCCGCGCATGTGCGAGAGCCGCTGCTCGATCGAGACGCGGGGGCGCGCGACGTGGCCGAGGTCGAGCTTCGGCGGCGTGCGCAGCAGGCCGCCGATCGCCTTGGCGAGCTTGGTCGGGTCGTACGCCGCCTTGGCGGCCTCGATCGACACCCGCCGCAGCTGCGGCGGCAGCGGCGCGGAGCGGTAGCGATGTCCGTCCTCGGCGGCGAGCCGCTCGGTCAGGAACTCGGCCGTCTGCTTGTAGCGGCGGTACTCGAGCATCCGGGCTAGCAGCTCCTCGGCCGCCTCGCCGGGCTCGAGGTCGAGGCCCTCCTCCTCGTCGCGCGGCAGCATCAGCCGCGACTTCAGCTCCAGCAGCGCCGCGATCAGGACGAGGAACTCGGTCGCCGCCTCGAGGTCCAGCTCACCGACGCGCTCGAGGTGGTCGACGTAGGTGAGCACGACGTCGGCGAGCTCGACCTCGAGCAGGTCGACCTCCTCGCGCAGGACGAGCGTCAGCAGCAGGTCGAAGGGACCCTGGAACACCTCCAGGTCGAGATCGAGGGCGGCGACGGACACCGCGGCCAAGACTACGCGGGTGGGCCGACGCCCATCGCGGCGCGTACGTCCCTCAACGTCCCGGACGCGATCGCGCGGGCGCGGTCGGCGCCCTCGGCGAGCGTCGCCTCGAGCGCCGCCTCGTCGGGCCGGATCTCGGCATAGCGCTCGCGAACGGGACGCAGGTAGTCCGCGACGGCCTCGGCGACGGCGGTCTTGAAGGCGCCGTACTGCTGGCCCTCGAACTCCCGCTCGACGTCCTCGGGAGGCCGGCCGCCGAGGACGGCGTAGATGTCGATCAGGTTCGAGATCCCCTCCTTGCCGGGCCCGCGACGGACCTCCGAGCCCGAGTCGGTCACGGCGCTCTTGACCTTCTTGAGGATCGCCTGCTCGTCGTCGTCGACGTAGATCAGGCCGCGCTCCTCGCTGCCGGTCGTCGACATCTTGCTGGTCGGGTCCTGGAGGTCCATGATCCGCGCCCCGACCTCCGGGATCCGGTGCTCCGGGACGGTCAGCACGTCGCCGTAGGTCGCGTTGAAGCGGATCGCGACGTCGCGCATCAGCTCGACGTGCTGGCGCTGGTCGTCGCCGACCGGCACCTCCTCGGCCCGGTAGGCGAGCACGTCCGCCGCCTGCAGCACCGGGTAGAGGAAGAGGCCCGCGGACACCAGCTCGCGCTGCTGGACGGCCTTGTCCTTGAACTGATGCATGCGGTTGAGGTCGCCGTGCGAGGTGACCGAGGAGAGCAGCCAGCAGAGCTCGGTGTGCTCATGCACGTCGCTCTGCCGGAAGAGGATGCAGCGCGCCGGGTCGAGGCCGGACGCGAGCAGCATCGCCGCCGTGTCGTAGACGTGCCCGCGCAACTGCCCGGGCTCGTAGGCGACAGTTATCGCGTGCAAATCGACGATGCAGTAGATCGCCGGGTCGCCGCGGTCCTGTCCCTCGACGTAGCTGCGAACCGCCCCGATGTGGTTGCCGAGGTGCTTGCGCCCGGTGGGCTGGATGCCGCTGAAGATCCGCATGCCGGCGCCGGAGACTATTCGCTCGTCAGCGCCGCCACCCGAGCACCGTCGAGTGGGTCCACCCGCTGGATTCCGGCGATCGCGTCGAGATCGGCGTCCGCGCTGACGACCGTGGCGATCCCGTGCGCGAAGGCGGTTGCGACATGGACGGCGTCGGAGATGTCGAGCTTTGGGTACTGGTCCACCACGTCCAGCGCGCTCATGCCGACACGGCGATCGACGGGATGGACGACCGAGCACAGGGAGGCGACGTCCCTCGCGCGGGCTGTCGCGTGCTCGTCCCCCCGGCGACTCCGTTGACGCGCGACCTCCTGCAGGGTGTAGACGCTGGTCTCGCCGGTCATGCTCGAGCTCACCACCGCGCGCAGGATGTCGCGGCAGGGCTCTCGATATGGAGAGTCTTGACCCACCGCGTAGACGAAGACGTTGGTGTCGAGATAGACGCGAGTCAATCGATCTCTCGGTCCCACATCTCCTCGAGCTCGCGCTCCAGCTCCTCCGGCGTTCCGACGGGGATCGGTGGCGCCGCGAGGAACGACTCGAGGGCGGCGATCGCCGCGGGATCGGGGCCGCTTTCGAGCTCGCGGTCGAGAGCTGTCCGAATCACGGCGCCCACGGAAGTGCGGGAGGCCGCGGCTCTCTCCCGTAGGCGTGTCATCCGTTCGTCGTCGAGCAGGACATGCACACGATGATTCAAGCCAGGCATATGCACATGCTACATGCACATGTGTAACAGGCCCATCACGAAAGCCGTTTCGCTCAGACGGCGGGCTGGCGGACGACCGGCTTCTTCGCGGCGGCGGCCTCGTCGAGTCGGCGCACGGGCGTCGTGTAGGGAGCGTTGCGGGCGATCTCGGGATCCTCGGCGGCCTCCTCGAGGATCGCCCGGACGATGCGGGCGAAGTCGTCGAGGCGCTCCTTGGTCTCGGTCTCGGTCGGCTCGATCATCAGCGCCTCTTCGACGAGCAGCGGGAAGTAGACGGTCGGCGGGTGGACGCCGTGGTCGAGCATCCGCTTGGCGACGTCGAGCGTCCTGATGCCGAGCTGCTCCTTGGCGCCACGGCCGGACAGGACGAACTCGTGCATGCAGATGCGGTCGAAGGCGATCGGCAGGTGCTCGGCGATCCCGGGCTCGGCGAGCAGGGCGCGGAGGTAGTTCGCGTTGAGGACCGCCGTCTCGGACGCCTCGCGCAGGCCCTCGCCGCCGAGCGAGCGGATGTAGGCGTAGCTGCGAACGAAGACGCCGAAGTTGCCCTGGAAGCCGCGCAGCCTACCGATCGACCGCGGCCGGTCGTGGTCGAGCGCGAAGCGCGGGCCGTGGCCGTTGTGACCTTCCTGGCGAACGACCTGCGGACGCGGGACGAACGGCTCGATGCGGTCCGACACCGCAATCGGGCCGGCGCCGGGGCCGCCGCCGCCGTGCGGCTGGGTGAACGACTTGTGCAGGTTGAAGTGGACGATGTCGAAGCCCATGTCGCCGGGCCGCGAGATGCCCATCACGGCGTTGAGGTTGGCGCCGTCGTAGTAGAGCGTCGCCCCCGCCTCGTGGACGATCGACGCGATCTCCTCGATGTTGCGGTCGAAAAGGCCGAGCGTGTTCGGGTTCGTGAGCATCAGGCAGGCGACGTCGTCGTCGGCCTTGGCGCGCAGGTCGTCGAGGTCGACGCCGCCGTGCTCGTCGGTGCCGACCTTCACGACCTCGTAGCCGGCCATCGTCACGGTCGCCGGATTGGTGCCATGGGCGGTGTCCGGCGTCAGCACCTTGTGGCGGTGCTCGCCGCGGTCCTCGTGGTAGGCGCGCGTCACCAGCAGGCCGGCCAACTCGCCATGCGAGCCCGCGCTCGGCTGCAGCGAGACGTGCGGCAGGCCGGCGATCTCCCCGAGCGCCTGCTGGAGGTTCCACATCAGCTCGAGCGCGCCCTGGGCGTGCTCGGGATCCTGGAGCGGATGCAGGCGGGCGTGGCCGGGCAGCGCCGCGACGCGCTCGTGGAGCTTCGGGTTGTGCTTCATCGTGCACGAGCCGAGCGGGTAGAAGCCGCTGTCGAGGTCGAAGTTCTTCTTCGACAGGCCGTTGTAGTGGCGCACGATCTCCGGCTCGGAGATCTCGGGCAGCTCGGCCGGGCGCTGACGGATCGCGGACGCCGGCAGCAAGTCCTCGATCGGCACCTCGGGCACGTCGGTGACCGGCGGCGTGAAGGCGCGCCGTCCCTCGACCGACTTCTCGTAGATCGTTCGAGCTTGGTCCGCCTCTCTCGGATCGAGGACGGCGTTCATGCCGGCTGTCCCTCGCGCACGCCGCCCAGGACGGACGCCAGCCGGTCGATGTCGGCCTTGGTGCGGCGCTCGGTGATCGCGACCAGCAGGCCGTCGCCGTACTCCGGGTAGTCGGCGCCGAGGCGGTAGCCGGGGTTGATCCCGGCGGCGCGGGCGCGCTCGACGAGCCCGTCGAGGTCCGGCACGCGGACCGCGAACTCGCGGACGACCGGCCCCGGGTTGATCGCCTCGAGGCCGAGCGCCTCACGCGCGTAGTGGGTGCGGCGCAGCATCAGCTCGCCGAGCTCGACGAGGCCGCGCTTGCCGAGCCACGACAGGTAGATCGTCCCGGCGAGCGCGTTGAGCGCCTGCGCGGTGCAGATGTTGTGCGTCGCCTTCTCGCGCCGGATGTGCTGCTCGCGGGTCTGGAGCGTCAGGACGAAGCCGCGCTTGCCGTCGACGTCGACCGTCTCGCCGGCGATCCGGCCGGGCAGCTTGCGGATGAAGCGCTCGGCGGCGGCGAAGAAGCCGAACGAGGGGCCGCCGAAGTCGAGCCGGTTGCCGAGCGTCTGGCCCTCGCCGACGCAGAGGTCGGCGCCGAGCGCGCCGGGCGGCTCGAGGACTCCTAGCGGCAGCGGGTCGGCGACGACGACGAACAGCGCGCCGGTTCGCTTGGCGGCCTCGCCGAGCGTGCCGAGCTCCTCGACGCTGCCGAGGAAGTTCGGCTGCTGGACGAAGACCGCGGCGGTGTCGTCGTCGACGAGCGCCGCGAGCGCGTCGAGGTCGGTGACGCCCTCGGCGTCGAGCCCGGCCTCCGCCACGGTCATCGCATAGCCCCTGGCATGAGTCGCGAGCGTGTCGCGCGAATGCGGGTGCAGGCCGCGCGAGACGACGAGCTTCGTCCGCTTGGTCTCCAGCTTGGCCAGGTAGCCGGCGGCCGCGACCGCCGACGGGCCCTCGTAGACCGACGCGTTCGAGACGGGCAGTCCGGTCAGCTCGGAGATCGCCGTCTGGTACTCGAACATCACCTGGAGCCCGCCCTGGGAGATCTCCGGCTGGTAGGGCGTGTACGGCGTCAGGAACTCCGAGCGCTGGAGGATCGAGTCGATCAGCGACGGCACGTAGTGGTCGTACATGCCGGCGCCGAGGAAGCTCGTCTCCTCGTCGCAGTGCGTGTTGCGCGCCGCGAGCGCCGCCAGGTGGTCGAAGACGTCCTGCTCCGCCATCCCGGCTGGCAGGTCGAGCGGGCGCTGCAGGCGCACGCCGTCGGGGATCTCGGCGAACAGGGCGTCGACGGAGTCGACGCCGATCGCGTCGAGCATCGCCTGCTCGTCGGCTGCGGTTGCGGAGGTGTAGCGGCTCATCGAGGGGTCAGCCCCTAGGCAAGCAGATCGCGGTAGGCGGCCACGTCGAGCAGGTCGTCGATCTCGCTCGGGTCGCTCAGCTTGACCTTCACCAGCCAGCCGTCGCCGTAGGGGTCGTCGTTGATCTTCTCCGGGCTGTCCGAGAGCGCGCCGTTGACCTCGACGACCTCGCCGGAGAGCGGCGCGAACACGTCGGACACCGCCTTGACCGACTCGACCTCGGCGTAGGCCTGGTCCTTGCTCACGGTCGCGCCGACGTCGGGCGGGTCGTAGAAGACGACCTCGCCGAGCGCGTCCTGGGCGTACCAGGTGACGCCGAAGGTGGCGACGTCGCCGTCGATCCGCGCCCAGTCGTGCTCGGGGTGGTACTTCAGCTCCTCGGGGTAGTCGGCTGCCACTCGCGGTCTCCTCTTAGTGCGCGTACAGGGGCTTGCTGCGGATCTCGGCCGCGCGCCGCTTGCCGCGCACGTCGACCTCGATCGGTGTTCCGGGCTCGGCCGCGGCGACCGGGACGTAGGCCATCCCGATCCCGACCTCCAGGCAGGGCGACAGGCTTCCGCTGGTCACCACGCCGGGACCGTGCTCGGTGCCGACGGGGTTGCCCTGGCGCGGGATGCCCGGGCCGGTGAAGGCGAACGGCGCCAGCCTGTCCGCGGGCTCGCAGCCGCGCAGCGCGTCGGCGCCGACGAAGCCGGTGTCGAGCTTGCAGGCCCAGGCGAGGCCGGCCTCGATCGGATTGCGGTCGAGCGAGAGGTCGTTGCCGTAGAGGTGGAAGCAGGCCTCGAGGCGCAGCGTGTCGCGGGCGCCGAGACCGGCGGGCGTCGCGCCCTCGGCCAGCAGAGCGTCCCAGACGTCGCCGGCGCGCTCCGGGGGCGCGAGGATCTCGACCCCGTCCTCGCCCGTGTAGCCGGTCCCGCAGACCAGGCACTCGGCGCCGGCCACGGTCAGCGCGGCGGTGCGCATCCGGGCGGGTAGCTCGCCGTCGGCGAGCCGGGCGACGGCGGCGCGCGCCTCCGGGCCCTGGACGGCGAGCATCGCGTGGCGGTCGGCGGCGTCGGCGACCTCGACGTCGAAGCCCGCGGCGTGCTCGGCCAGCCAGGCGAAGTCGCGCTCGTGGTTGGACGCGTTGGTGACCGTCAGGAAGCGCCGCCCGTCGCCCGGCAGGCGGTAGGTGAAGAGATCGTCGAGCACGCCGCCGTCCTCGCGGCACAGCAGCGCGTACTGGGCGCCCCCGTCGGCCAGCTCGGCGAGGTCGTTCGACAGCATCCGCTGCAGGAACGTCTCGGCGTCGGGGCCGGTCGTCTCGACCTGCCCCATGTGGGAGACGTCGAAGACGCCGGCGGCGCTGCGGACGGCGACGTGCTCCTGTCGCACGCCCTCGTACTGGACCGGCATCTCCCAGCCGGCGAACGGCGTCAGCCGGGCGCCGGCCGCCTCGTGGCGGTCGTGCAGCGGCGTGCGGCGCAGGGTCTCGGCGGCTGGAGGCAACGCCGCCGGGAGGCTACCTGGCCGGGGGGCTAGTCCTTGAGGAACTCGGGGATGTCGATGTCGTCGTCGGAGATCTCGAGCGACGAGCGCTGGCTGTCGTCCATCGAGACGTCGCGGCGGCGCGGCTCGCGGCGGCGGCCGGTCGAGTCCTCGGCGAACAGCGGTCGTGACCGCGCCCCCTCGAAGCCGGTCGCGATCACCGTGACCCGGACGTTGTCCTCGAGCCCGTCGTCGACCACCGCCCCGAAGATGATGTTCGAGTTCTGGTCCGCGGCGCTCTGGATGATCTCCGCGGCCTCGTTGACCTCGAACAGGCCGAGGTCGCTGCCGCCGGTGATGTTGAGCAGGATGCCCGTGGCGCCCTCGACGGACTGCTCGAGCAGCGGGCTCGAGATCGCGTTGCGGGCCGCCTCGGCGGCGCGGTTCTCGCCGCCGGCGTCGCCGATGCCCATCAGCGCCGAGCCGGCGTCCTGCATGATCGTGCGCACGTCGGCGAAGTCGAGGTTGATCAGGCCGGGGATCGTGATCAGGTCGGTGATGCCCTGGACGCCCTGGCGCAGGACGTTGTCGGCCTCGCGGAACGCCTCGAGGATGCTGGTGCGCCGCTCGACGACGGCGAGCAGCTTCTCGTTCGGGATCACGATCAGCGTGTCCACCTGCTCGCGCAGGCGGTCGATGCCGTCGTCGGACTGGCGCTTGCGCTGCGAGCCCTCGAAGTCGAACGGGCGCGTCACGACGCCGACGGTCAGCGCGCCGATCTCCTGCTTCGCGACCTCGGCGACCACCGGCGCGGCGCCGGTGCCCGTGCCGCCGCCCTCGCCGGCGGTGACGAAGACCATGTCGGCGCCCTTGAGCGCCTCCTTGATCTCGTCGCGGCTCTCGTTGGCGGCGCCGTAGCCGACCTCCGGCTCGGCGCCCGCGCCGAGGCCGCGGGTCAGCTGGTCGCCGATCTGCAGCTTGATGTCGGCGTCGCACATCTGGAGCGCCTGGGCGTCCGTGTTGACGGCGATGAACTCCACGCCCTTGAGGCCGGCGTCGACCATCCGGTTGACGGCGTTGGTGCCGCCGCCGCCGATGCCGACGACCTTGATGACGGCCAAGTAGCTCCCAGTGTCCATCGCTTGAATCCTCGCCTCGTCTGCCCGGGTTCGTTTCGTGAAGGTCCTATCGGACCGCTTCGTCCGAAGGTCAAGCGATCATCGAGGGTTTCCTGCGCCCGCCGAGGAGTCGCTGCAAACATGGACTGTAGGCGGAGTTCGGCGGAGATGTCAAACCGACCCTGCAACGACCCTTGCAGCCTCACCCTCTAGGGAGCCTTCAGGGTTCGCCCTTGTCTCGAGTCATGGTTGAGGGTTTGCGGGCACGGTCGGCGGAGGCGCTTCGGGCGCGATCGGCGCCGGCGCCACGGGCGCCTCGGCAACCGCCGCGGCGGGGGCCTCGACCTCGGCCGACAGGCCGCCGGCGACCGGCCGCTCCGGGATCCGCACGTCGACGTATGCGGCCCCTGCCGCCTCCTCGTCGGCGAGGACGCGGATCGCCGCGGCCCACTTCGCCCTGAGGCGGGCGGGGGCGCCGAAGACGATCTCCGGTCCGCTCTCGATCCGTGCGACGACTCCCCGCGCCCCTCCCTCCCACGCCAGGCTGTCGAGCCGGCGCGCGATCGCGGCCGGCGCGGCGCCGGCGACGCGCGCCGAGTTGCTCGCGGCGCCCGGCGGGAGGCGCCGCTCGGGCATCGCGATCGCCAAGTCGATGGTCGGGAGGGAGCCCTCGACGGACACACCGGCGACGAGCGTGCCGTCGCCGGCGACCGGCAGCCGGCGGCCGTCGGCGTCGACGATCGCGGCCGGGCGTCGCTCGATCACCCGGATCGTCATCGAGTGCGGGAAGTCGGGCTCCGCCTCGACCGCCGCCACGACCGGGAACGCCGCCGCGGCCTGCTCGAGCCGGCGCTCGTCGAAGTGCAGCGTGGTCATCGTCTCGGCCGTCCCGGTGAGAGCCACCCGGATGCGGTCCGCATCGCGACTCGTGAGGCCCGTGACGGCGACGTCCTCGACGGCGACCAGCGAGGAGTCGCGCAGCCAGAGCGTGTAGAGCCCGGCAAGCACGACGACCAGCGCCGCGGCGACGAGCAGCAGGCGACGCAGCCGCCGGCTCGGCGTGAGGGCGGCGCGCAGGCGCGAGCCGGCGACGGCGGGCCGGCGTGGGGCGGCGGCCGGGAACCTCATGGCGTCTCGTAGAGGGCCGCGGCGTCGACGTCGCCCAGCAGCTGGACCTCGGGCTCGAGCGCGATCCCGAACCGCTCGTGCACGAGCCGGCGGCCCTCGGCCATCAGCGCCACGACGTCGGCGGTGGTCGCCTCGCCGCGGTTCTCGACGAAGTTGGCGTGCTTCTCGGAGAAGCGGGCGTCGCCGACGGTGAGGCCGCGGGCACCGGCCGCGTCGAGCAGGACGCCCGCGCTGCGCCCCTCCGCCCGCGGGTCCTCCGGGTTCTTGAAGGTCGAGCCGAAGGTCTTGATCCCCGACGGCTGCGCCTCGCGGCGGCGGCGGCGCATGTCAGCGAGCGTCGCCTTGACGGCCTCCGGGTCGGCGGGATCGAGCGTGAACGAGGCGCGGGCCACGATCTCGCGCGGGCCGAGGCTCGAGCGCCGGTAGGCGAAGCCGAGGTCGCCGGGCGCTCGGCGATCGGTCCCAGCCGGCGTCGCGACGTCGACCCACTCGAGGACGCGCGAGAGGTCCCCGCCGTAGGCGTTGGCGTTCATCCGCACCGCTCCGCCGACGGTGCCCGGGATGTTGACGCCGAACTCGAGGCCCGCGAGCCCCTCGCGCGCCGCCCGCGCGGCGGCCTGCGGCAGGCGCGCGCCGCCGCCGCAGAGCAGGCGCTCCCCGTCGCGGTCGATCCGCGCCAGATCGCCGTCGAGCTTGATGACGAGTCCACGGAATCCCTCATCGGCTACCAGCAGGTTCGATCCGGACCCAACCACTCCTACGTCCAGTCCCTCGCCGTCCGCCCAGGCGAGCAGCTCGGCGAGCGACCCATCGCCGTCCGGCCGAGCGAAGAAGTCGGCCGGACCGCCGGTCCGCACCGTCGTCAGCCGCGCGAGCGGGCGGTCGCGCTCGACGCCGTGGGGAACGATCACGGAGCCTCCTCGACCAGCCGGCCCGCGAGATCGTCGACGTCGCCGGCGCCGAGCGTCAGCAGCACGTCGCCGTCGGCCAGGCGGGTACGCAGCATCCGCTCGGCGTCGTCGATCGAGGGCAGCCACCAGACCGGCCGCCCGGGAGCCGCGTCGGCCGTCGCCTGCGCGACCAGCAGGCCGCTGACGCCGGGGAAGTCCTCCGCGCGCTCGCGCGCCGGGTAGACGTCGAGGACGACGGCGACGTCGGCTAGCGCCAGCGCGCGCCCGAACTCTGCCGCGAGCTCGCGCGTCCGCGAGAACAGGTGCGGCTGGAAGCAGGCGACGATGCGCTCCGCCGCGAGCGTGCGAGCGGCCTCGAGCGTCGCGCGAACCTCGGTCGGGTGGTGCGCGTAGTCGTCGAAGACGCGCGCGCCGGTCGCGGTCGCGCCGCGTTCCTCGAAGCGGCGGCCGGTCCCCGCGAAGCCGGCGAGCGCCGGCGCCGCCTCGGCGATCGGGACGCCGGCCTCGCGGCAGGCGGCGAGCGCCGCGAGCGCGTTGAGGACGTTGTGGCGGCCGGGGACGTTCAGCTCGACGGCGATCCCCTCGACGGCGAATCGCGCGCCGAGCGGCCGTAGCTCGACCTGCTCGGCGAGAAGATCGCCGCCGTCGAGCCCGTAGACGACGAATCCCCCGTCGTCGCCGGCCGCCGCGAGCGGAGCGCCGGCATCGGGCTCGAGCGCCGCCCGCGCCCGCTCCCAGACGATCCGCCGCCGCGCCGGCGCCGTGAACTCGCGGAAGGTCTCCTGGAGCTCCGCGAGCGAGCGGTAGGTCGCGTGGTGGTCGAGCTCGACGTTGGTCACCACCGCCACGTCGCGGTCGAGCTCGAGGAACGAGCGGTCCGACTCGTCGGCCTCGGCGACGATCCACTCCCCCGCCCCCCAGGCGGCGTTGGCGCCGGCCGAGCTCAGCTCGCCGCCGATCGCGAACGCCGGATCGCGGCCCGTCGCGAGCAGCACGTGGGCGATCATCCCGCAGGTCGTCGTCTTGCCATGGGTGCCGGCGACGGCGATCGAGCGCTTGAGCCGCGTCAGCTCGCCGAGCAGCTCGCCGCGGTGCAGCACGCGAGCGCCGGCCGCCCGGGCCGCCGCCAGCTCCGGGTTCTCGGGCGGGATCGCCGTCGAGACGACGACCTCCGCGCCGGCGGGCAGGTTGGCCGCGTCGTGGCCGATCGCCGGCTCGATGCCCTGCTCGCGCAGCCGCGCCAAGTACGAGGAGTCGGCGCGGTCGGAGCCGGTCACCTCGCCGCCGAGCTCCGCGGCGACGAGCGCGAGACCGCTCATCCCGGCGCCACCGATGCCGACGAAGTGCAGCCTCCGCCCCGAGAAGGCGCCGCTCACCGCCCGCTCCTCGCGCCCAGCTCGAGCACCTCGCGGGCGATCCGCCCGGCGGCGTCGGGGCGGGCGACGGCCAGCGCCGCGCGCGCCATGGCGCGCAGCCGGTTCTCGTCGGCCAGCAGCGATCCCGCCTCGCGGGCCAGCCGCGGCCCGTCGAGCTCCGCGTCCGCCACCACGACGGCGGCGCCGGCGTCGGCCATGTGGCGGGCGTTCGAGGCCTGGTGATCGGCCGTGGCATCCGGATAGGGCACGAGGATCGACGGTAGTCCGGCCGCGGCCAGCTCGAACACCGATCCCCCCGAGCGCGCGATCGCGAGGTCAGCGGCGGCGAGCGCGTCGGCGAACGGCTCGACGTAGGCGTGCAGGCGGTAGTGCGGCGGCGCGCCGAGCTGCTCGAGCCGCCGCGAGAGGTCCGCGTGATCGCGAGTGCCGCAGACGTGCAGGACGGCGCAGGGCGCCGCGGGGCCGAACGCGTCGATCGCCGCCCGGTTGACCGTGCGCGCCCCGAGCGACCCGCCGAAGACGAGCAGGCAGGGCTCTTCGGGCGCGATCCCGAAGCGCTCGCGCGCGACGGCGCGGTCGGCGTCGAGGTTCGCGGCCGGGATCGGCCGCCCGACCACCGCGTAGCGACTTCCGGCGCGACCGTCGAGCGGGAAGGCGAGGAAGACCCGCTCGGCGAGCGGCGCCAGCAGCCGGTTGGCGACGCCGAGATGGCTGTCGGCCTCGGTGAGCACCAGCGGGAGGCGCAGCGAGCGGGCCGCGAGCCCCACCGGTCCGGCGACGTAGCCGCCGCCGCCGATCACGACGTCGGCCCCGATCTCGCGCAGCGTCCGCCGGGCGCGCGCGGTCGCGCGCAGCGCCAGCACGGCCGCGCGAGCCGCGCGCAGCGGGCTGCGGCGGTCGATGCCGGTCACCTTCAGGGCGTGGATCGGGTAGCCGGCGGCCGGGACGAGCTCCGCCTCGGCGCGCTCGCCGCCGAGGAACTCGACCGCGGCGCCCTCAGCCCGCAGTGCGTCGGCTACGGCGAGCGCTGGAACCACGTGCCCGGCCGTCCCGCCGGCGGCGATCGCGACCTTCATCGGTGAGACCTCCCTCGATCGCCCGCAGCCGCGGCTTCGCGGCACGCGCCGGCAGGCCGCCGGTCGCCGCGACGTTGAGCAGCAGCCCCATGCCGCCGAGCAGCACGATCAGGTTCGTGCTGCCGTAGGAGATGAACGGCAGCGGCACGCCGGTCAGCGGCGCCATGCCGAGCACTGCGAAGAAGTTGAGCGTCGCCTGGCAGAGGATCAGCGAGGTGATGCCGCTCGCCAGCAGCTTCGAGTAGCGGTCGCGCGCCGCCTTCGCCGTGCGCAGCCCCGCGTAGCCGATCATCCCGTAGAGCGCCGCCACGCCGAGGATCCCGACGACCCCGAGCTCCTCGCCGATGATCGCCAGGATCATGTCGGTGTGGGCCTCGGGCAGGTAGAAGATCTTCTGCACCGACTCGCCGAGCCCGACGCCGAACAGCCCGCCCGAGCCGATCGCCGTCAGCCCCTGGACCGCCTGGAACCCCGTGTCGCCGGCATCCGCGAACGGGTTCAGGAACGCCGTCATGCGCTCCATCCTGTACGGCTCGATCACGGCCAGGACCAGCGCGACGAACGCAAGCCCGCCCGCCAGGCCGCCGAGCAGGCGCAGCGGCGTGCCGGCGACGATCAGCAGCGAGCCGATCGCGAAGCAGATCACCATCGAAGTGCCCATGTCGGGCTGCTTCATCAGGAGCGCGAAGGCGACGCCGATCACGATCAGCAGCGGCTTGAAGAGGCCGGACAGCGTCTCGACGCTGCGCGGGCGGGTCGCCAGCACCTGGGCGGCGTAGAGCACCAGCGAGACCTTCAACAGCTCGGAGGGCTGGAACTGCAATGGGCCGGCGGCGAGCCAGCGCGTCGCCCCGTTGATCGTCACGCCGATGCCGGGGACCATCACGGCGACGGTCAGGAAGAAGGATGCGGCGAGCAGCAGCGGGGTGAGCCGCCGCGCGAGCCGCAGCCCGTGGCGCGCGGCCAGGTACATGACGCCCAGGCCGATCAGGCCGAGCAAGACGTAGCGCTTGAGGTAGGTCGACGGATCGCCGGTCCCGTCGAGCAGCGACTCCGCCGAGCTCGCCGAGTAGACCATCACCGCTCCCAAGGCGAGCATGCAGAGCGTCGCCGTGTAGAGGATCGAGTACTCCACCGGCCGCTTGGCGCGCTCTCCCCGTGTCGTCCGGGCGCGGCTCGGAGCCCGCGAGCGGGAGGAGGCGGTGGCTGCTGCCATCCGGCACACCTTCGACGCGCGGAAGCGAACTCATTCCCGCCCGAGCAGGCCGACCAGCCGCTTGAAGCTGGCGCCGCGGTGCTCGTAGTCGTCGAAGGCGTCGAAGCTGGCGCAGGCGGGCGACAGCAGCACGACCTCGCCGGGCTCCGCGGCGGCGGCCGCCTGCTCGACGGCCCGCTCGAGCGTTCCGCAGCGACGCAGCGGCGCGGCGCCCTCGAGGTCCGCCGCGAGGCGCTCCTCGGCGTCGCCGATCAGGTAGCAGGCCCGGCAGCGCGCGCCGACCGCGGCGCGCAGTCCGGAGAAGCCGCCGCCCTTGAGGCTGCCGCCGAGGATCGCGTGGACTCCGCCGTCGAACGCCTCGATCCCGCGCAGCGTGGACGCCGGGTTCGTGGCCTTCGAGTCGTTGACGTAGAGGACGCCGCCGATCGTCGCGACCTCCTCCAAGCGGTGCTCGACGCCGGGGAAGCTGCGCAGAGCCTCGGCCACGGCCGCCGGCGGCACGTCCCCGCCGGCGAGCGCCGTCGCGGTCGCCGCGAGCGCGTTGTCGAGGTTGTGAGCGCCGCGCAGCCGCAGCTCGGCGACCGGCAGCAGCGGCTCGCCGCGGAAGCGGATCTGGCCGTCCCAGGCGTCGGCGTCGGCGCCGTGCCCGAAGCCGACCCAGGCCGCGGCGCCGGCCGGCACGAGATCCGGCGGCGCGATCGCCCAGTCCTCGGGGCGCTGGTTGGCGAAGATGCGCGCCTTGGCGGCTCGGTAGGCGGCGAGATCGCCGTGGCGGTCGAGGTGGTCCTCCTCGACGTTCAACAGCACCGCCACCTCGGGGGCGAACGCCGAGCTGTCCTCGAGCTGGAAGCTCGACGCCTCGCAGAGGACTGTCGCGTCGGGATCGAGCCGGCCGGCGAGCGACGACAGCGGAGTCCCGACGTTGCCGGCCACGGCGACCGCGAGGCCCGCCGCGCGCCAGATCGCGCCGAGCAGCTCGACGGTCGTCGTCTTGCCGTTGGTCCCGGTCACCGCGACGAAGCGGTTCGGCAGCAGCCGCCACGCGAGCTCCAGCTCGCCGACGATCTCGACGCCGCGGCCGCGCGCCTCCGCGATCACCGGCGCCTCGGCCGGCACCCCGGGGCTCTTGACGACCGTGGCGATCCCGCGGTCGAGCAGATCGAGGCCGTCGGTCCCGGTGTGGACCTCGATCCCGGCGAGGTCGACCGGCGGCTGGCCCGAGTCGACGCCGACGACCTGCTCGCCGCGCTCGGCGAGCAGCCGCGCCGCGGCCTGGCCGGAGCGGGCGAGCCCGACCACGAGGTACGGGCCCGGCGGCAGCGGAGGGCGGCCGTCAGGCAATGGAGGACGACTGGTAGAGAGTGAAGCCGATCGCGCTGCAGATCGCCGCGACGATCCAGAAGCGCAGGATGATCTTCGTCTCGGACCAGGCGAGCATCTCGAAGTGGTGATGGATCGGCGCCATCAGGAAGACCCGCCGGCGGAAGCGCTGGAAGGCGATCACCTGGATCACGACCGACAGCGCCTCGAGCACGAAGATCCCGCCGATGATCACGAGCAGCACCTCGGTCTGCGTCATCACGGCGAGCGCGGCGATCGCGCCTCCGAGCCCTAGCGAGCCGGTGTCCCCCATGAAGATCGACGCCGGGAAGGAGTTGAACCACAGGAACCCGACGCACGCGCCGACGAGGCATGCGCAGAGCAGCGCGAGGTCGAGCTGCCCGGGGCCGTGCGTGATGAACGTCATCGCGGTGAACGAGAGCAGCACGATCGCGCAGCAGCCCGCGGCGAGGCCGTCGAGTCCGTCGGTCAGGTTGACCGCGTTGGTCGTGCCGAGCAGCACCAGCAGGATCAGCCCCGGGTAGAGGTAGCCGAGGTCGACCGAGGCGTCGACGATCCGCAGCCGCAACGTGTCGTTGAGCCCGACGTACTCGGTCGCGGCGAGCCAGAGCCCGACGGCGATCGCCGCCTGGACGGCGAGCTTGGTGCGGCCGCTGACGCCGAGCGAGCGCCGCTTCTGGATCTTGATCCAGTCGTCCGCGAAGCCGAGCGCCGCGGTCGCGAGCGCCACGGCGAGCACGACAAGGCTGATCGCGCGGTAGTCGCTGAGGATCAGGAACGGGATGCTGACCCCGATGAAGATCACGACGCCACCCATCGTCGGCGTGCCCGCCTTCTCGTGGTGGCCCGCGGGCCCGTCTTCTCTGATGTGTTGGCCGAACTCCCGCTTGCGGAGCCAGTCGATGAACTTCGGCCCGAGGAAGATGCAGATGAGCAGGGAGGCCATGCCCCCGATGAGCAGCTCGCCCATCTAGGCCAGAACCCGCTCGAGCCCGGCGGAGCGGGAGCCCTTGATCAGCACGCGGTCGCCGGGCTGCGCGATCTCCTCGACGAGCGCGCCGGCCTCCTCGGGCGTCGGCACCGCGTAGGTCTCGCCGTCGAATCCGGGACCGTAGGCGAGCCCCTGCTCGCCGACCGTGATCAGCACGTCGATCCCAAGCGTCGCCGCCTCCTCGCCGATCTCGCGGTGGAAGGCCTCCGAGCCGTCGCCCAGCTCCGCCATCGCGCCGAGCACCGCGACGCGCCGCTGGGCAGGCGTCTCGGCGAGGTGCTTGAGGGCCGCCCGCATCGACATCGGGTTGGCGTTGTAGCAGTCGTTGACGACCGTGACTCCCCCGGGCAGCTCGACGATCTCGCCGCGCAGCGAGCTGAAGCTGACCTCCACTGGCCCGTGCGGGCGCACGCCGATCGCGACGGCGGCGCCGACGGCCGCCAGCGTGTTGAGCAGGTTGTGCGGCTCCGAGTACGGCAGCTCGAGCAGGATCCGGTCGCCGCGCGCCTCGATCTCGGCCGTGCCGCCGCGACTGCCGGCGCGCGCCTCGAAGGACAGCAGCATCACCTCGCCGCCGGGCCCGAAGGCGATCGTGTCGAGGTCGTCGCGCAGGTGCCGGTCGAGCAGCGCCTCCCCCGCCGGCACGACCGCGGCGGCGCCCGGCCGCAGATCGCGGATCAGCTCGGCCTTCGCCGCCGCGACCCGCTCGACGGTGCCGAGCAGCTCGAGGTGGACCGGCCCGACGTTGACGATCACGCCGACGTCGGGCTCGGCGATCGCCGCCAGCTCGGCGATCTGGCCCTCGCCGCGCATCGCCATCTCGAGCACCAGCGCGCCGGTGCCGGGCGGCGCCTCGAGGATCGTCAGCGGCAGGCCGATCTCCGTGTTGAGGTTCTCGCGCGTCGCGTGGGTCTCGAGCCGTGGCGCCAGCAGCGCCGCGAGGATGTCCTTGGTCGACGTCTTGCCGGTCGAGCCGGTCACGCCGACCACCTTGCAGCCCAGCTCGCGCCGCCATGCGCGGGCGAGCCGCCCGAGCGCCGCGAGCGGATCGTCGACCGCGATCGCGATCGCGCCGTCCGGCGCTGCGACAGCCGCCCGCCCGGCGTGCGCGGCGGCGACGAGCACGCCCCAGGCCCCAGCCGCCAGGGCGTCCGGCGCGTGGGCGCCGCCGTCGACGCGCTCGCCGCGGAGGCCGACGAAGAGGTCGCCGGGACCGCTCTCGCGCGTGTCGACGACCGCGCGCCGGGGCCCGGGGACTCCGGCGTCGCCGGCGACGAGCTCGCCGCCCGCCGCCTCGGCGATCCAGCCGGCGGTCACGTCCCTCATCGGAAGTCCCCCCAGCGGCGCCCTCGACACGACACGCCGGTCACCCGCCAGCCTTCGAGGCCGTCCGCAGGCGCGCGCGCAGCGCGTCGCGCGCGACCTCGCGGTCGTCGAACGGCTCCTTGCGCCCGCCCTCGAACTCCTGCCCCTGCTCGTGGCCCTTGCCGGCGATCACGATCACGTCGCCGCTGTCCGCCGTGTCGACCGCCAGGGCGATCGCGCGACGGCGGTCCGGCTCGCGCTCGACGTCCGGCCCGGTCCCGGCCGCGACCTCCTCGACGATCGCGGCCGGGTCCTCCGAGCGCGGGTTGTCGGACGTCACGATCACCCGATCGGCACGGCTCGCCGCCGCCGCGCCCATCAGCGGGCGCTTGGCGCGATCGCGGTCGCCGCCGGCGCCGAAGACGACGTGCAGCCGCCCCGCGGTCAGCTCGCGAGCGGCGCGCAGGACGTTGTCGAGCGAGTCCGGCGTATGCGCGAAGTCGACGAGCACGCCGAAGTCCTGTCCCTGCTCGACGCGCTCGAAGCGGCCCGGCACGGGGGTCGCCCGCGCGAGCGCCGCCCGGCACGTGTCGGCGTCGACGCCGAGCGTCCGTCCGACGGCCAGCGCCGCGAGCGCGTTCGAGACGTTGAACCGCCCCGGGAGCGGGGTCGTCAGCTCCAGCGGACCGTCCGGCGTGTCGGCGACGAACGTCGCGCCGGCGAAGTCGAAGCGGACGTCGCGGGCGCGGTAGGCGGCCTCAGGGGACTCGATCCCGAAGCCGATCGGCCGCTCGAGGTCGGCCGCGAGCCGCCGGCCGTACGGATCGTCGAGGTTGACCACCGCCGGCCCCGGCCCGTCGAAGAGCCGCCGCTTCGCGAGGTAGTAGGCCTCCATGTCGTCGTGGAAGTCGAGGTGGTCCTGGGTCAGGTTGGTGAAGACCCGGCACTCGAAGCGGATGCCGGCCGCCCTGCCGAGCTCCAGCGCATGCGAGGAGACCTCCATTACGCAGGCGGCGTCGCCCGCGTCGAGCATCCGGTGGAACGTCGCCTGCAGGTCGATCGCCTCGGGCGTCGTGTGCTCGACCGGCTCCTCGACCCCGCCGACGACCTGCTTGACCGTGCCGAGCAGGCCCGTCCGAATCCCCGCCGCCTCCAGCACGTCGCGGACCAGGAAGGCGGTCGTCGTCTTCCCGTTCGTCCCGGTGATCCCGACGACCCGCAGCCTCGCCGTCGGATCGCCGTGGAAGCGCGCCGCCGCCGGCCCCATCGCCGCCCGCACGTCCTCGACCACGACCTCGGGCACCCCGAGTCCCAGCGACCGCTCGCAGACCAGCGCCACCGCGCCCCGCTCGACGGCGTCGGGAGCGAAGTCGTGCCCGTCCGACTTGAAGCCCGGCACACAGAAGAAGAGCGTCCCCGGGGAGACGCTCTTGCTCGAGTAGGCGAGCCCCGAGACCTCCACCTCCGGAGCCCCATTCCCCATCAGATCGCGGAGGGTCATGGACACGCCGAAGTCTAGAGTCGCCCCCGGCGCTCTGACGTCCGAGCCGCCGGCTGCTGGGTGTGGTTTGAGCTTCACCGCCGCGAGCAGGCGGCGCTTTCCCGCGTGTAGGCTCCGGGCCGTGGCGGTCCCTGACTTCCAAACCCTCATGCGCCCACTCCTGGTGATCCTCGAGGACGACGGGGATCACAACATCAAGTCGATCCGGGCTCAGCTCGCGAACTCCTTCTCGCTTAGCCAAGCCGACGTCGACGAGCTGATCCCGAGCGGACGAGTCACCACTTTCCAGAACCGCGTGGGTTGGGCAGCTACCTATCTGTACCGGACGAAGTTGATCGACCGACCAAGACGGGCCGTCTACCGAATCACTGATCGAGGCCGACAAGTACTCGAACAGAATCCTGACCGCGTTGACCTAAAGGTCCTTTCGCAGTTCAAGGAGTTCGAAGAGCTTCGACAGGGAAAGTCAAGCTCAACTCGTCGCGATGACGCGCCAACGAGCACAGGCAGTGACGAGCAAACGCCCGAGGAGCGGATCAACAGTGCCTATCGCGAGTTGGGCTCAGCCCTCGCGGCCGACCTTTTGGACCGTGTGTTCGACCAGACGCCCGAGTTCTTCGAGCAGCTCGTGCTCGACGTTCTCCACGCGATGGGCTACGGCGGAAGTCGGGATGACGCGGCCGAGCGTCTCGGCCGTAGTGGCGATGAAGGTGTAGATGGAGTGGTCCGTGAGGACCGCCTTGGCTTGGACCTGATCTATGTCCAAGCCAAGCGATGGAAGAACGTGGGTAGGTCGGCCAGAGATCCAAAAGTTCTTTGGCGCACTTCATGGGCAACGTGCGACAAAGGGCGTCTTCATTACCACCTCCAGCTTCAGCAAGGAGGCGATCGCGTATGCCGACGGAGTGACGCCGAGAGTCATCCTCGTCGACGGGAAGGAGCTCGCGCTGCTCATGATCGAGCACGGAGTCGGTGTTGCCGTCTCGCGGGAGTACGAGATCAAGCGCCTTGATCTCGACTACTTCGTTGTCGACGATGAGGAGGCGCCGGCCGCGCCGGCGGGCCCGGCTCTTGCAGGTTCGGCGAACGTCGACGCAGCGGGCGCCATGACACAGCCTCCTGCGGATACCTGACTCACCGCGTGCTAGTAGGAAGACGTTCCAGTAGTCCACCAACTAGGGAATCGGTCGGGCGACCGTGTCGGCGCTGACCCGCGGGTGGCGACGGTGGCGACCTTTCGCCCGCAGCCGCAGCGAGCGGAGCGTCGCGCGGAGCCCCTGCCGTCGAACCACGCTTCGAGCCCTCCACTCCAAACCGCGCCAGGCACGGGGCGTAGTCGCAGCGGAGCGAGCGGAGGCGAGGACGAAAGACGCCACCGGAGACAGGACCCGCGGCCTGAAACGCTCAGTGCTGGCCGGAGATCCGCCGACTCAGTTCGGCGGGATCCGCAGGTACGGCAGGGCGAACTCCATGATCTTCTCGAACGCCGGGGCGGCGACCTCGCCGCCGTAGTACATCCCCTGCGGCTCGTCGACCATCACGGCGACCATCAGCCGCGGGCGCTTGGCCGGCGCGAAGCCGATGAACGAGGAGAAGAACTTCGTCTCCGAGTAGCCGCCGGTCTCCTCGTCGACCTTCTCGGCGGTGCCGGTCTTGCCGGCCAGGACGTAGCCGGGGACCGAGGCCTCCTCAGCCGTGCCCCCCGCGGCGAGCACTCCCTCGAGCATTCGCGCGACCTGCTCCGCCGTCCGCTCCGACACGACCCGCCGCCCCTCGTCGCTCTCGCCCTCGATCACGGTCGGCTCGTGCATGACCCCCCCGTTGGCGAGCGCCGAGAACCCGGCGGCCATCTGCAGCGGCGTGACGGCGATGCCCTGTCCGATCGGCATGTTGCCGATCGACGAGCCGGAGTACTCGCGCGGCCGCAGCACGATTCCCGGCGATTCGCCGGGAAGGTCGACGCCGGTCAGCGAGCCGAACCCGAAGCGACGCACCCACTTGTCGAACCGCTCGACGCCGAGCTTCTGGCCGATCATCACCGAGCCGACGTTCGACGACTGGGCGAGGATCTCGCCGACCGAGAGGTTGACGTAGCCGCGCGCGTGCGCCTCGCCGATCGTCCGATCGGCGACCTGGATCTCCGGCGGCAGGTCGAAGCGGGTCTCCGGCTCGATCACACCCTCCTCGAGCGCGCCGGCCACGGTGAACGCCTTGAACGTCGAGCCCGGCTCGAACGCCGAGGTCACCGCGCGGTTCTCGCGCGCCTCCTCGTCGGCGGCACCGATCTCGTTGGGATCGACCGGCGGCCAGTTCGCGAGCGACAGCACCTCGCCGTTGCGCGGGTCCATGACGACCGCCGTCGCCCCCTTGGGGCTGAACGCGCTCGCGATCTCGCCGACGATCGCCTCGACGCGCTCCTGCAGGGCGGCGTCGATCGTCAGCTGGAGGTCCTCGCCGGCCTCGGAGCCGTCGGTGTCGACGATCGAGACGGGCTGGCCGAGCGCGTCGCGGACGATCTTGCGGTGGCCGTCGTCGCCGTGGAGGCTGTCCTCGTACTGCTGCTCGATTCCGCTCAGCCCGTAGTAGTCGGTGCCGACGGCGCCGATCAGCTGGCCCGCGAGCGCGCCGTGCGGATAGGTGCGCCGAGGCTCGACGACCGTGCCGATGCCGTCGACCTCCAGCTCCTCGATCTTCTCGCCGGCCGCCGGGTAGACCTTGCGGGCGAGGTAGACGAAGCCGCGGCTGCGATCGGCGAGCAGCTTCGCCAGCTCGTCCTCGTCGACCTCGGTCAGCGGCGCCAGGCGGGCGGCTGTCCAGGCCGGGTCCTTGATCTGCAGCGGGTTGGCGAAGACCGTCACCGAGTCCTCGGAGACGGCGAGCTCGACGCCGTTGCGGTCGGTGATCGTGCCGCGCCGTGCCGCGACCGGCAGCTCCTCGACCTGCTGGGTGACCGCCCGTGCCTTGAGATCGCCGGAGCCGAGCGTGCCGACCCAGGCCGCGCGGGCGCTGGCCGCTCCGAGGAGCAGCAGGAAGAGGGCGAAGATGAGGCCGATCCGGCGGTCGAGGAGCCGCACCGGATCCCCTACGGCAGACCCGCGGCGGCGTCGGTGACGGCGTCGACGGTTCCCGCGAGCTCCGTGTCCGTGGCGGCGACGGGGGCCTCGTAGGTCGTCGCGGTCTCCACGGAGGGCGGCGTGACGGCGGGCGCCGGCTGCGCGTAGGCCGGAGTCGCCGGGATCGCGGCGAGAGCGGTGCCCTCGTCGAGCCGCCTTGCCGCGGCGAGTGCGTCGGCCTTCGGGTTCGAGCGCAGGTAGCGGACCTCGTCGGGAGCGGGCAGGACGAGGCCCCGCTCGGCGGCGACCTGCTGGATGCGCTCGCTGGAGCCGAGCTCGGCGACGTCCTTGCGCAGCGTCGCGTTGTCGCGCTTGAGCTCGGAGACGCGCGCGGCGTCGCGCGTGATCTGGCGGTTCTTCTGCAGCAGCGCGACGTTCGAGAAGACGATCCCGACGAGCAGAACGAAGACGAGCGCGATCAGCGCCGGGCCGTGGAGCAGCGCGTCGATGGCGGCGTGGGCGCGCGAGCGCGCGAGCGCGCGGCCCTTCTGGACGACGGTCGGGCGGCGCGCCGGCGCCGGACGGCGGGCGGGTGTCCGGCGGGCGGGCGCTGGCCTGCGGGTGGGCGCGCGCCCGGGCGCCCGGCGTGCGGGAGCGGCGGCGGCGCGGGTCGCCGCGGCGGCGCGGGCCATCAGTCCCGCTCCCCGTCGATCCGGCGCGCGACGCGCAGGCGCCCGGACTTCGAGCGCGGGTTGTCGGCGACCTCGCCCGGCGTCGGAGCGACCGCGCGACGCGTGATCAGCTCGGCCTCCGGCTCGTGGCCGCAGGCGCAGACCGGCAGGTCGGGCGGGCAGATGCAGCCGCGCGCGCGCTCGGCGAGGAAGCGCTTGACGCGCCGGTCCTCGAGCGAGTGGAAGGAGATCGCCGCCAGCCGGCCGTCGTGGCGCAGCAGGTCCCAGGCGACGGGCAGCGCGCGGTCGAGCGAGCCGAGCTCGTCGTTGACGGCGATCCGGATCGCCTGGAAGACGCGCTTGGCGGGGTGGCCGCCGCCGAACTTGCGGCGGACGTAGGCGGGCGTCGCGGCCTCGATCGCGTCGACGAGATCGCCGGTCGTCTCGATCGGCGACCGGGCCCGGCGCCGGCAGATCTCGCGCGCGACCGACTGAGCGCCGGGGTCCTCGCCGTAGCGACGGAAGAGCTGCGCGAGCTGGCGCTCGTCGTACTCGTTGACGATCGTGCGCGCGTCGAGCGCCCGGGTCGGGTCCATCCGCATGTCGAGCGGCGCGTCGTAGGAGTAGGAGAAGCCGCGCTCGCGGGTGTCGACCTGCATCGACGACACGCCGAGGTCCATGTAGACGAGGTCGGCGGCGAAGCCCTCCTCGCGCAGCAGCTCGAGCGCGTCCGCGTAGTCCATCCGCAGGAAGCGCGTCTCGCACGACACCTCGGCGGCGAGCTCCTCGAAGCGGCGCTCGGCGGCGGGGTCGCGATCGACGCAGACCAGCGTGCCGGCGGCGCCGATCCGGTCGGCCACCAGCCGCGCATGGCCGCCGGCGCCGAAGGTGCAGTCGACGACGTTCTCGCCCGGGGCCGGGTCGGCGAGCTCGATCAGCTCGCCGGCGAGGACGGGTACGTGCGTGCGCGTCATGTCAAGAAGGATCGCCAAGGCCCTCGGTCACCTCCTCGATGCTCGCGTCGAGGGCCTGCTGCTCCTGTGCCCAGCGCTCGCGGCCCCAGACCTCGAGGTGGTCCCCCACCCCGGCGACGACGGCCTCCTTCGCCACGCCCGCGTGGGCGAGCAGCGGCGGCGGCAGGGTGACGCGGCCGGAGGAGTCGAGCTCGACGTCGAAGGAGTTGGCCTGGAAGAAGCGCTGCACGGCGCGGTACTCGCGGCCGAGCGGGTTCTTGCCCGCCAGCGCCCGCTCGATGATCGACTCGTGCGCCTCGGGCGTCCAGACCGAGATGCAGGCGTCGCTGTCCTTGGCGAGGACGAGCCCGGAGGAGAAGGTCGCCCGGAAGCGCGCCGGAATGCTGAGCCGGTGCTTCGCGTCGAGCGAGTGTTCGTAGTGGCCTCTGAACGCCATCCGGGGCTCCGTTGCGGTGAGTCCGACGCGGACCGAAGTGGCTGAGTGGGAGGAGCCCAGCCACTCCGGTCCTTGTCGATGCGCGCCACTGTACCCCACTCCGTCCCACGGTGCAACACATTTGCCCACTTTGGAGCGCCGCTCGGCGAGGCTGCGGAGCTTGGGGGCGGGTATTCCGCGCGCTAGAGCGGAATCCTCGTGTGGCAAGCGGTGGGGCGCCGTCCCGCGAATCGCGGGCGCGGGCGACCACCACGAGCGAGCGGCTGGGAAATTGCATGCCCGCGGGTGGGATGCACGAGCGCTTGCAGCGCCGACGACAGGGCGTGCCGCCCTCGCCGCCGGCGGCGGGCAGCCCCGACGCCGTCGCCGAGGGCAGGGGCCGCGTAGCATCGTGCGCCGTGTCGGCCTCCCCCGCCATCCGCCTGCGTGGCGTCGTCAAGCGCTACGGCGAGATCACGGCCGTGGACGGCCTCGACCTCGACGTCCCCGCGGGCGTCTGCGTCGGGCTGCTGGGCCCCAACGGCGCCGGCAAGTCGACGACGATGCGGCTGCTGACCGCGCAGGCGATCGCCGACGAGGGGGAGATCGAGGTCCTCGGCTACGAGCTGCCGGGCGAGTCGAAGCAGGCGCGCGCGGAGTGCGGGGTCGTGCCCCAGCTCGACAACCTCGACACGACGCTCACCACCGAGCAGAACCTGCTCGTCTTCGCCCACCTCTACCGCGTGCCGAGGCGCGAGCGCGAGGAGGCGATCGAGCGCGCGCTCCAGATCGCCAATCTGACCGGCCGCCGCGACACGCGCGTCGACGAGCTGTCGGGAGGGATGCGCCGGCGGCTGCTGATCGCCCGCGCGCTGGTCCACCGGCCACGGCTGCTGCTGCTCGACGAGCCGACCGTGGGGCTCGACCCGCAGGTGCGCCAGGAGCTGTGGGCGCTGATCGACGCGCTGCGCTCGGAGGGCGTCTCGATCCTGATGTCGACCCACTACATCGAGGAGGCGGAGCGGCTGGCCGACACCGTGACGATCATGTCCCACGGCCGCGTGGTCGCGGCCGGCAGGCCGATCGACCTCGTCGCCGAGCACGCCGGCCGCGAGGTCGTCGAGGTCTACGGTCCGCCCGCGCGACTCGCCGAGGTCGAGCTGGAGGCGTCGACCGCCGGTCTGCGCACGCGCCGCACCGGCACCTCGATCACCGTGCTCGGCGAGCTGTCGGCGAACGGGCACGGGATCGAGGGCGCCCGCCGCTCGGGGAACCTCGAGGACGTCTTCGTGCTGCTGACGGGCGAGGAGATCTCGTGACCGGCGCGACCGCCTCCGAGCTCGCCGCCCCGCGACCGACCCGTCGCCTGCACCGCTTCGAGGGCAGCGCGATCGGCGGAGTGCTCGTGCGCGAGATGATCAACTTCTCGTCCTACTGGCGCTCGACCACCTTCTCGTCGACGATCGAGCCGACGATCTACCTGCTCGCCTTCGGCTTCGGCCTCGGCTCGCTGGTGTCGAACGTCTCCGGCCTCTCATACAAGGAGTTCGTCGGCACCGGGATGGTCGCGATGGCGGTGCTCTTCTCGTCGGCGATGCCGTCGATGTTCGGCACCTTCGTCAAGTACCAGTTCCAGCACACCTACGACGCGATCCTCGCCGCACCGGTCGACACCGAGGAGCTGGTCAGCGCCGAGGCGCTCTGGATGGCGATGCGGGCGAGCGTCTACGGCTGCGCGCCGCTGCTCGTGGCGATGGGCTTCGGCCTCGACCCGAGCTGGGGGATGCTCGCCGTCCCGGCGATCAACTTCACCGCCGGCTTCGGCTGGTCGTGCTTCGGCATCGCGATCGCCGCGTTCGTGAGATCGATCGACAACTTCAGCTACATCACCAGCGCGGTGATCACCCCGCTCTTCCTCGTCGCCGGAACGTTCTTCCCGCTCGACCAGCTGCCCGAGTGGGCTCAGGTCGTCGCGCAGCTCAACCCGCTCTACCACTGCGTGGAGCTGGTCCGCCACGCCGCCTTCGGCTGGGAGGGATGGGCCGACGTCGGCCACTTCGCCGCGCTGGTCGCCTTCGGCCTCGCCGCCTGGCGCATCGCGATCGTCGGAATGACGCGCAAGCTGGTCGACTGAGCGCGCCGGTCGGCCGCCTCGCAGCCGCCCTGACTCGATCAGGCCGAGTTGGCGCGCACGTTCGGCGGCGCCGCCGCCGGACGGGTGTCGCCGCTCAGGTGACGGCTCAGCCAGTCGCCCGCCAGCCGCGCCACCTCGTGGAGCGCGCCCGGCTCCTCGAACAGGTGGCCTGCGCCCGGGACGACCGCAAGCTGCCGCGGCCCGGCGAGCAGCGCCGCCGCCTGGCGGTTGAGCTCGAGCACGTTGCGGTCCTCGCCTCCGACGATCAGCAGGGTCGGCGAGCTGACCTGGGCGAGCGCGGAGCCGGCGAGGTCCGGGCGTCCTCCGCGCGAGACGACCGCCGCGATCTGGCCGCCGAGCGCCGCCGCGGCGCGCAGCGCCGCCGCGGCGCCGGTCGAAGCGCCGAAGTACGCCAGCGGCAACGGCTTCAGCCCCGGATGCCGGCGCACCCACGCGGTCGCGTCCACTAGCCGTCCGCAGAGCAGGTCGACGTCGAAGACGTTGCGCCGGTCGTGCGCCTCGGCGGAGGTGAGCAGGTCGAACAGCAGCGTCGCGAGGCCGCGCTGCTCGAGCGTCCTCGCGACGGCGACGTTACGCGGGCTCAGCCGGCTCGACCCGCTGCCGTGCACGAAGACGACCACCCCACGGGGATCGGGCGGCAGGCGAAAGGTCGCCTTCAGCCGCGCGCCGTCGCGCGTGGGCAGGATCGTGTCCCCGGACCCGGCGGTCTGCCCCACGCGGCTCTCCCCCGGCGCCCGGCCCGCCTCGGCGGCGGCCTGCTCGGAGCGGCCGGCGCGCAGCAGGGCCACCACCTCGCGATCCGACGTCTGCGAGAAGTCCGCGTACCAGGCGCCGACGCCGCCGAAGCGCCGCGGCTGCTCGAGGCTGACGAGCTCGTCGATCCGCCCTCGCAGCCGCCGCTCGATGCCGGCGGGACAGACCGGCACGGCGACGATCGTCCGTCCCGCCCCGCGGGCCCGCATGACGCCCGTCGCCGCAGTGGCCGTGACCCCGGTGGCGAGGCCGTCGTCGACGAGGACCACCGTCCGCCCGGCGACCTCGACGGGCGGCAGGCCGCCGCGGTAGAGCCGGCGGCGGCGCTCCAGCTCCGCGCGCTCGCGCGCGACGACCGCCTCGATCTGCTCCTCGGTCACCGCCAGCGCGGAGATCGTGTCGGCGTCGAGGATCGTCGTGCCGTCCTCGCCGAGGGCGCCGATGCCGAGCTCGGGCTGGCCGGGAGCGCCGAGCTTGCGGACCAGCCCGATGTCGAGCGGCGCCCCGAGCGCGCGCGCCACCTCGTAGGCCACGGGCACGCCGCCACGCGGCAGGCCGACGACCACCGGCTCCTCGATCGACAGCGCGCGCAGGCGACCCGCGAGGATCCGTCCCGCCTCGCGCCGATCCCGGAAGGTGAAGCGCCCGTACATGTCAGTCGCCTACCCACGACATTACGGCGTAAGCGACACTCCGACCACCCGCGGCCCGGCCCTCGCTCAGCGCAGGCCGGCGGCGCCAGGCGAGAGCAGTGCGGACACGAGCGCAGCCGCGACGAGCAGCAGCACCGACGGAACGAGCAGCAGGGCGACGACTAGCTGGATCTTCGGCCCGGCGCGCGCCGCCTGCTCCTGCACGGCATGGCGCAGCGCGAGGCGCGCGTCGCGTGCCTGGGTGGCGAGCGTGGCGCCGAGCGGCGCGCCGTGGCGACGGGCGCGATCGAGCGCCGCCGTCAGCGCGCGAACCTCCGGCAGCGGCAGCCGCGCCTCCATGACGGCGAGCGCCTCGCCAACCGGCACGCCGAGCTCGACCTGGCGTCCGACGGCCCGCCACTCGGATGCCAGCGGCCCGTCGGCGCGCTTCCCGACGGCCGCCAGGGCCGCGGCGAGCGAGGCGCCGCCGTCGATCGTCACGCGCAGGAGGTCGAGCAGGTCGGGCAGCTGACGCCGCGCGGCCGTCGCGCGGCGAGCGGTCTGGCGAGCGAGCCAGAGGTCCGGAGCCAGGAAGCCGCCGACCGGAGCGACGGCGACCAGCAGCGGACCGAGACGACCCGGGGCCAACGCGCCCAGCAGAGCGCCGGGTGGCGCGGCGATGACGGCGCCGCTGAGCTTCGCCGCCATCAGCTCGCGCGGCGCGAGGCCGCCGGGCCTCCCGGCCGCCTCGATCCGCCGCTCAAGGTCCCGAGGCGCCGCCCGCCGCGCGGCGGCGCCGCCGAGCCGTGCGAGCACGCGCAGGGCGTCCGGAGCGCGGCGCCGGTCCGGTCGCGGGCCGGCGCGCCGGCGGCCCCCTGGCGGCCAGGCCAACAGACCGATCCCCGCCACGGCGAGGGCGGCGGCGGCGAAGGCGAGCGCGCCGGCGATCACCAGCGGACCCGTCCGAGACGGCGGATCAGCACCGCGGCGACGACCTGCATCGCGAGCGCCAGCCCGAGGAGCCAGCCGGTCAGCAGCCAGCCGGCCAGCCCGCCGACGAAGCCAGGACTCGCCAGCTCGCCCAGCAGCGCGCCGCCGAGCGGCAGCAGCACGACGATGACGCCGGTGAAGCGGGCCTGAGCGGTGGCCGCGCGGACCTCGTCCTCGAGCCGCTCCTGGTCGGCGAAGCCCTCCGCGCACTCACGCAGCAGACGGGCCAGATCGCCGCCGGCGCCACGCTGCACGAGGCACGCCGCGACGACCACGGCGAGCCGGCGCGAGCCCGTGCGCCCGCGCAGGTCGGCGAGCGCGGCGTCGGTGCGCGCCCCGGCCGCCAGCTCCGCGGCCGTGCGCCGCAGCTCGTGACCGACCTGCCCATTCGCGCCGCGCGCCGCCTCGACCAGCGCTCCCCGCAGCGAGTGACCGGCCGCCAGCGCGTCGGCCAGCGCGACGGCTACGGCCGCGGCCCCGGCGTCGACGGCGCGCCGGTAGTGCTCCCGCCGCGCTCGCAGGACACGAGCGGCGATCCAGGGACCGGCGGCTCCCATCGCGAGCCCGACCCTCGGCCCGGCGAGCAGAGCTCCCGCTAGCAGGGCGATCGCGGCGCCGGCGGCGAGCAGCCGCCGCCGCTCGGCGGCGCCCGGGTCGCGTCCCTCGCGGCCGGCGCGGACGACCGCGTCGGCGAGCGTGAGCATCCGTCGCAGAACGGCCGGAGCGCGCACGCGCGCGGACGGGAGCCCCGCCACGACCAGCTCCGCGGCCGCGAGCGCCCCGAAGGCGCCGGCGGCGAACGCCGTCGCCTCGCCGATCACGCGCCCGCCCGCAGCCGCTCGCCGAGGCGTCCGGCGCGCGGCTCGTCCACGCGCCCGTCGACGAGCAGCGCGCGAGCGGTCGCGCCTTGCGCGCCGCGAACCACCTCGGCTATCCCCTCCACGACGCGCGATCCGCAAGGACGGCGCGCCTGGTGAACGACGAGCTCGACCGCACGGGTCACCTGATCTCGAACGGCGGCGTGCGGCAGGGCGACGCCGGCCATCAGCGCGAGCGTCTCCAGCCGCCGCAGCGCATCCTCGGGCGAGTTCGCGTGGACCGTTGACAGCGACCCGTCGTGGCCGGTGTTCAGCGCCTGGAGCAGGTCGAGCGCCTCTCCGCCGCGAACCTCGCCGACGACGATCCGGTCGGGGCGCATCCGCAGCGCGTTGCGCACGAGGCTCCGGATCGTCACCTCGCCGCCCCCGCCGAGGCTCGGCGGCCGCGCCTCCAGCCGCACGACGTGGGGTTGGCGCAGTCGCAGCTCGGCGGCGTCCTCGATCGTCACGATCCGCTCGCCGTCGGGTATCGCGCCCGAGAGCGCGTTGAGCGTCGTCGTCTTGCCGGAGCCCGCTCCGCCGCTGACGAGAATCGACGCCCGCGCGGCGACGCAGCGCTCGAGCAGCCGCGCCGCCGCGTCGGACAGCGTCCCGAGCCGCACCAGGTCGTCGAGCGAGAAGCCCTCGTGACGGAAGCGGCGGATGGTCAGGCAGGGGCCCGACAGCGACAGCGGCGGGATCACCACGTTGACCCGCGAGCCGTCGGCCAGGCGCGCGTCGCAGAGCGGGGACGCCTCGTCCACGCGGCGCCCGAGCGGCGCCAGGATCCGCTCGATCGCGTGCATCAGCTCGGCCTCGGACTCGAAGCGGACCCCGGCCGGCCGGATCAGACCGCCGCGCTCGACGTAGACCTCATCAGGTCCGTTGACCATCACCTCGTCGACCGCCGTGTCGGCGAGCAGCGGCTCCAACGGCCCGAGTCCCGTCGCCAGCAGCGAGACGCGCTCGCGCAGCGCCCCTCGGTCGACCTCCGACAGCGGACTCGCCTCGCGCTCGACGAGCGCCGCTATCTCCGCCTCGAGGTCGTCCCCGGACTCCCCGGTCCGCGCTCGCTCGATCAGCCGCCCGCGCAGCGCGACGGCCAGCTCTTCGATCGCCTCGGCCACCGGCATGTAGGGCGCTCGAGCTCGGCATCCGCCCCCGCCGGCGAGCGACTGCTGTGCCGTCGAGGTTGGCTCGCCGCTAGGCGACGCGGGCGGCGCAGGCCGGCCACGGCGCGACGCCGTTGGCGCGGTAGAGCTTCAGCGCCATGCGATCCTGGTGCGCCTCGGAGGCGCGCGCCGGGTCGGAGCCGCGGCCGCCGATCGACTTCCAGGTCGCCCGCGAGAACTGGAACTTCCCCCGGTAGAGGCCGTTCGACGAGACGGCGCGTGGATCGCCGCCGGACTCGCACTCCGCGATCAGCCTCAGGACACGTGGCAACTTGACGTCGCTGCCGCCGGCGGAGGAGTCCGCCGGCGGGTGCCGCACCTCGGCCGCGCTGAAGCGCGCAAGCCCGAGCCGGCCACGCGTGATCGGGCCGACGATGCCATCGGCGGCGAGCCCCCTGCGGCGCTGGAACCGCTTGACGGCCCGATCGGTCTGCGGCCCGAAGACGCCGTCCGCGGAGATGCCGAGCCGGCGCTGCAGGCGCCGGACGGCGGCGCCGCGATCGCCCTCGCGTAGCGTGACCTCGGAGGAGGCGATCGCCGCGCCGGCGGCCGCGACCGGCTCGTCGGCCAATGCGGGAGCCGCCGCGGGCAGCGAGCCCGCAAATGCCAGCACGGTCACCGAGAGCAGCGCGAGGCACAGTCGCGTGCGCGGATGGCGCGCGGGCGGCACTGCAGCGTCGATGGGGCGATGCAACTTTCTCGGCTCCTCTTTCCGGTGCCTACGGGGTGAGCTGACGGGCTCGCGCTGGAAAGTGCGCTACGCCGCGGACTGGCGGCGATTCGCCCCGGGGGCCGGCTGCGACCGGCCCCAGTGGTTCCCCCGTTCTCCGCCGCCTGGGCGACGAAGACTCGGCTTTGCTCGTTCGAAGTGCGGTAGTGAAGCAGATTCAGCGGCGGAACGTCGCGGAATCCTGCATCCGACCGCTACCGCGAGCGCTTCGCCATGCGTCCCGGGAGATGCAGCAGCACGCGCACGCCCTCGACGCCCGGCACGCTCGCGGTCGTCCGCTCGAGCTCCCGAATCGTCTCCGGGCTGTCGACCCGCCCGCGCAGGACGACCATCGCGCCCGCGACCTCGACCTGGACGTTCCCGCCCGCATCGGAGATCGACGCCGCCAGCGTCGAGCGGACCCGGCCCTCCAGCTCCCCCTCGCTCGCGGAGGGCGGAGTCGGGATCGGCTCGGGCGGCGGCGCCGGCGCCGGGTCGGGCACCGGCGTCGGGTCTGGCACGGGGCTGGGCGAAGGATCGGGGACCGGACTCGGCGAGGGATCGGGCGCCGGCGTCGGGTCCGGCGACGGGATCGGGTCCGGTGTCGGAGCGGGCGGCTCCGGGACCGAAGGCGGCACCGGTCCGGGATCGGGACCGGGAGGCGCCGGCGTCGGCGGTCCGGGGGCCGGTCCAGGCACCGGCTGCGGGCCGGTCTGCTCGAACGCCGGGCCGGCCGTCAGGCTGAGCCTGCGCCGCTCGCTCAGCCGCCGCTGCGCCAGCACGGCGCCCGCGGCCCCCGCGGCGCCGGCCACGACCAGCGGCGCGACCCTGCGGACGATCTCGCGGGAGAGGAAGCCCATCCCCTCCCACGATATCGCCACCGGTCCGGCGAGCACCGCAGCTACAGCAGACTCCTCAAGCGGTTGCCTCGACCCCGGAGCGCGCCGGCTCGAGGGCGAGGTCGAGCACCTCGCCGATCGTCATGACCGGATGGAACGTCATCTGCTCGCGCACGTCCTCGGGCACGTCGTCGAGGTCGCCGCGGTTGCGCTCGGGAAGGATCACGTCGGTCAGTCCCGCGGCGTGGGCCGCCAGCACCTTCTGCTTGAGCCCGCCGATCGGCAGCACACGGCCCTGGAGCGTCACCTCTCCCGTCATCCCGACCGTGTGCTTGACCGGCCGGCCGGTCAGCAGCGACGCCAGCGCCGTGGTCATCGTGATGCCGGCGCTCGGGCCGTCCTTGGGGATCGCGCCCGCGGGCACGTGGACGTGGAACTCGCGCCCGTCGAAGACGTCCTCGTCGACCCCCAGCCGCTCGGCGTTGCCGCGCGCGTAGGAGAGCGCGATCCGCGCCGACTCCTTCATCACGTCGCCGAGCTGGCCGGTCAGGACGAGGTCTCCCTTGCCCTTCATGCCGGTCGCCTCGACGAACAGCACGTCGCCGCCGGCTCCGGTCACCGCGAGGCCGGTCGCCACGCCCGGGACGGCCGTCCGCTCGGCGGCCTCCTGGAAGAAGCGCTGGCGGCCGAGCGCGTCGCGCACCAGCTCGAGGTCGACCGTGACCGGGGCCTCGACCTTGCCGGAGGCGATCCTCGTCGCCGTCTTGCGCAGGATCGTGCCGAGGTCGCGCTCGAGCCCGCGCACCCCCGCCTCGCGGGTGTACTCGGCGATCAGCGTGCGCAGCACGTCGTCGGAGATCTCGACCTCGTCCTCGCGCAGGCCGTTGCGCTCGCGCTGGCGGCCCCACAGGTAGTCGCGCCCGATCGCGACCTTCTCGTCGGTGGTGTAGCCGTCGAAGCGCACGACCTCCATCCGGTCGAGCAGCGGCGCCGGGATCGTGTCCGCCACGTTGGCCGTCGCGATGAACAGCACCTGCGACAGATCGAGCTCGACGTCGAGGTAGTGGTCGCGGAAGCTGTGGTTCTGCGCCGGGTCGAGCACCTCGAGCAGCGCCGCGGAAGGATCCCCGCGCCAGTCCGCGCCGACCTTGTCGACCTCGTCGAGCAGGATCACCGGGTTCATCGTGCCGGCGTCGCGCAGCGCGCGGACCAGCCGTCCCGGCAGCGCGCCGATGTAGGTGCGGCGGTGGCCGCGGATCTCCGCCTCGTCGCGGACGCCGCCGAGCGACATGCGCACGAACTCGCGTCCGGTCGCCCGCGCGATCGACTCGCCGATCGACGTCTTGCCGGTGCCGGGCGGGCCGATCAGCGTCAGGATCGCGCCCTCGCCGCGCCTGCGCCCGGCTGCCTCGCCGGCATCGTCGTCGAGGCCGCGCTCGCGGCGCAGCTTCATGACGCCGATGTGCTCCTCGATCCGGTCCTTGACGTCCTCGAGGCCGGCGTGGTCGGCGTCGAGCACCTCGCGCGCGTGGACGGGGTCGAGCCGCTCCTCCGAGCGCTTGCCCCAGGGCACGGCGATGAGCCAGTCGAGGTAGGTGCGGATCATCGAGCTCTCGCCAGACTGCTCGCCCATCCGCTCGAGCCGGCCGAGCTCCTTCTCGGCCTGCTCGCGCACGTCCTCGGGCATGCCGGACTCCTCGATCTTCGTGCGGTACTCGTCGGCGACCGAGGCGTCGTCCTCGCCGAGCTCCTTGCGGATCGACTCCATCTGCTTGCGCAGGAAGTACTCGCGCTGCTGCTTCTCGGCGCCCGTCTGGACGTCCTCGCGGATGCGCCTGCGCACCTGCAGCTCGGCCAGGCGCTCGCGCTGGAGCTCGAGCGCCAGCTCGAGCCGCTCGGTGACGTCGAGCGTCGCGAGCAGCCGGACCTTGTGCTCGTAGGAGATGTCGGGCGAGTAGCCCGAGGTGTCGGCGAGCACGCCGGGCTCGGTGATCGAGCGGACGAAGGCGGCGATGCGTCCGTCGTCGCCGCGCAGCTCGAGCAGCTCCTCGACGACCGCGCGGTACTCGCGCTCGAGCTCGCGCGTGTGGCCGTCGACCGGCTCGTCGTCCGGGTGCGGGGTCACCTCGACGCGCAGATCGCCCGAGGCGTCGGTGTGGGCCGCGCCGGCGACTCCGCGGTGCAGGCCGGTCAGGGCGACGGCGTGGCCGCCGCCGGGCAGGCGAACGTGCTCGGACACCTCGGCGACCGTGCCGACGGCGGCGAACTCGCCGTCCTCGCGCGGAACGAGCAGCACGCGCTCCTCGTCGCCGATGTCGACGGCCAGGGTCACCGTCATGTTGGGGAAGACGACCGAGTCGTCGACCGGTACCAGCAGCAGCGTCTCCATGCGTTCGGCTCCCGTAGTCACTTACGTTTGATAAGTAGTGTAGCGGGTCTGAGCGGCCCCTCCAACCCGCATATGAGACAACTTGATACGCATCGACTTAGATCGTAGCGGCTCTGGGCGTCTCGCAGAGCCAATCGAAGCCAGGCCGCGCGACAGGGCCGCCGCCTCCCGTCCGCCCGAGCGGCGATGCTGGGCAGGATGACGCCCGCTGACCCCTCTGCCGCTCGCGACGCGGCCTCGGCGGCCGCGGTCGCGCTGGTCGAGCCCGGAATGGCGATCGGCCTCGGCTCCGGCCGGGCCGTCTGGCGCGTCGTCGACCGGATCGCCGAGCGCTGGCCCGACGGGCCTCCGCTGCGCGCCGTGGTCGCCTCCGAGCTCACGCACGCTCGCGCCCGCGAGGCCGGGATCGAGGTCGTGGAGCTCGACGGGTCCTTCGAGCTCGACCTGGCGATCGACGGAGCCGACGAGATCGACCCCGAGCTGCGGCTGGTCAAGGGCGGTGGCGGCGCTCTGCTGCGCGAGAAGATCGTGATCGCGGCGGCGCGTCGCTTCGTCGTGGTCGCCGAGACCGCCAAGCGGGTCGAGCGCCTCGGGGAGACCTTCCGCCTGCCCGTCGAGGTCGCCCGCTTCGCCTGGCGCGACACCGGCCGGCGGCTCGAGCGGCTGCTGCCGGGCGCCGAGCTCCGCAGCGCCGGCGACTCGGCCTTCCTCACCGACGAGGGCCACCACATCCTCGACTGCCCGATCCCCGCGGACGCCGACCCCGACGCGCTGGCCGACGAGCTGCGGCGGGTGCCCGGGGTCCTCGAGCACGGCCTGTTCATCGGCATGGCCGAGCAGGCGCTGCTCGGCACGCCCGAAGGCGGGATCGACCGGTTGAGCGCCCACTGAGCCGGCGGTCTTCGGGCTAGAGCCCGGCGGCGGCGACGGCCGACCGGCCGCTGCGGCCCCGGTCCCCCGCCGGTCGCGGCAGCAGGCGCAGCTCGCGCGCGAAGCTCTGGGCGGCCGTCAGGTAGACCGCTTGGCGAAGCGTGACCCGCAGCGTCGCCGTCGCCGAAGCGCCGGCGGCGGCGGCGTCCCCGTCAAGCGCCGCGCCAGCCGGCTCGACCCCTGGACTGAGAGCGAGCAGCTCGACGTCCTCGAGCGCTACGAAGGTCTCGCCGCCGCGATCGCCGGGCTCGGTCGACACGAGGACGTCGACGCGAGCGCCGGGACCGGCGGCCTCGACCAGCGCGGCCCCTCCGGAGACGGCGATCTCGAGCGCACGCTCGCCACGCCGCAGCCCGCCCGATGCTCCGCCGTCGCGGCCGCCGCCGACCACGCCGACGGTTATCGGACTCCCCGCGGCCACCGGTCCGCCGGTGCGCAGGCCGACCGCCTGGTCCACGACCGCGGGGGCGTCAGGCGGCGCATAGCGACGGGGCACGCGGGTGACGGTCAGGTCCGAGCGGCGCAGCTCGGCGCCCGGCTCGATGTCGTGAGCGGCGACGACGACGGACACCGGGCGGCCGACCTGGCGCTCGACCGCGTCGGTGCGCTCGCTGACCTCGGATGCGGCCAGTCCGCCGCAGGCCAGCGCCAGCGCGAGCAAGGTGGCAGCGCGGCGGCGGCTCGCTCGAGCGCTCACGGCCTTCTCTCCACGAGCGGGAGCTCGATCACGGCGGTCGTGCCGTCGCGCCCCCGCTCCATCGTCAGCGTCCCGCCCGCCTCACGCACCGCGCGGGTAGCGATCCCGACCCCGCGTCCACGGTCGGACGACGGCAGCCGGCGGCGCCCGTCGGCCACGGCGGGGCCGGCGTCCTTGACGGCGACCCGAACGGCCTGCCTGCCCTTGCGGACGGCATGGATCTCGATCGGTCCCGACCCGTGCTCGACGGCGTTGGCGACGAGATTCCCGAGCGCCTGCGCGATCCGGCCGCGGTCGGCGTGGACCAGCGCTCGGCCGGCGTCCCAGCGAACGCTCAGCGGTCGCCCCGCCCCGGTCACGGAGGGTCGCCAGCCCGCCGCGGCGCCGTTCACCAGCCGCTCGAGCGGCACCGCCCGCGGCCTCGCCGGCAGACGACGACCGGCTCGCGCGGCGTCGAGATCGCCCAGCCCGGTCCGTATCCGGTCGAGCTCGGTCTCGAACCGCAACGCCCGCCGCGCTCCACCGGGCTCGCGCCGCAGCCACGCGACCGCGAAGCTGAACGCGGCGAGCGGCCCGCGCAGCTCGTGCGCCGCCTCGGCGACCAGCTCCAAGCGTCGTCGCAGCCGCATCGCGTAGAGCCCCAGGAGCAGCGCGAAGGCCCAGCCGAGCAGCATCGCGGCCGTCACAGGGAATCCGTGAGGCGGTAGCCGACGCCCCGCACGTTGACGATCCACTTGCGCGGCGAGACGGCCTGGAGCTTGCGGCGCAGGCGGCATGCGTGGGCGTCGACCGTGCGCGTCTTTCCGATCGACAGGTAGCCCCAGACGTCGCGCAGCAGCTCGTTCTTCGAGTAGACGCGCTCGGGCTCGTCGGCGAGCCGCTGCAGCAGCGCGAACTCCTTGACCGAGAGATGGACCGGCTTGCCGTCGAGGCAGACGGCGCGCGTGACGGGGTCGAGCGTCAGCCCGGCCACGCGTACGACGCCACGCTGCGGCCGCCCCTCGGCGCGGCGCAGGACGGCCCGGATCCGCCCGAGCAGCTCGCTGTAGGTGAGCGGCTTCTGCACGTGGTCGTCGGCCCCGCGCGCGAAGCTGCGCACGCGATCCGAGTCGCTGCTCCTGCCGCTGATCACGATCACCGGGAGATCCGGGTCGATCCGCGACGCCATCCCGTCGGCCGCCCGCACGCGGTCGAGCAGCTCGAGGCCGTTGCCGTCGTCGAGGCCCAGGTCGAGCAGGACCAGGGCGGGGTGGCGCACCTCGATCTGGCGGATGCCCTCCCCCGCGCCGCTCGCCACGGCGACGCCGAATCCGTCGGCGGTGAGGTTGTCGGCGAGGAACTCGGCGGTGGACTCGTCGTCCTCGACTATCAGGAGTGATTGGTTCATGGCCGATGAGGGGACGACCGCGACGGGGTCGCCCCCGCAAGGTGCAATTCGCCTTGCAATCCGTCCGGGCGAGAAGGGAACGGGTCTAGGATGCCGACGCGCCGGTGGCTGGCCCCGCCACCGCCGGCCTCCCCCCATGGACAGCACCAAACGCGGAAACTACGAGTCGGGCGCCGACTACGTGCTCGAGTACGGCGAGCTGAAGTTCACGTTCAACGAGCGCGACTTCACCGAGCGGGTCGAGCAGGCGGCGACGAAGCTCGGCTTCGTCGGCGGGCCGCTCGGGGACGAGGAGCGCGAGGACCTGGTCAACCTGGCCGTCAACGGCGAGGTGACCGATGCCCACTCGCTGCTCGGCGAGCACATCATGGAGTGCTGGGGCGACCTGCACGGTCCCTCGGACCGCTCGCTCGTCCACTGGCTGCGCCGGCTGGTCTTCCGCGGCGCCTGGCTCGATCAGCGGGTGCTCGAGGGCGAGCTCGAGATCGTCTTCGACGACGTGGACCACTCCTTCGGCTACGCGCAGCCGGACCGCGGCTGGGAGCTGATCGAGCTCTCGCCCGAGCCGTCCTGGAAGCGCGTCGCCTACCGCCGCTAGCGCCCGCCGCGGCGGGACCTAGACCACGCTGCGCCGCGGCCGGCGGTGCTCCGTCTGGCGCATCGCCTCGAGGACGCGGTCGGGGTCGTCGGTGACCTCGAGCATCTCGACGTCCTCCGGCGAGATCTTGCCCTGCGCCTGGACGGGGTCGCGCAGCCAGTCGAGCAGCCCGCCCCAGTAGTCGCCGCCGAGCAGCAGGATCGGGAAGTGGCGGATCTTCTCGGTCTGGCGCAGCGTCGCCGCCTCGAAGAGCTCGTCGAACGTCCCGAAGCCGCCGGGGAAGACGACGAACCCGCTCGCGTAGCGGACGAACATCACCTTGCGGACGAAGAAGTAGTGGAAGTCGAGCGCGATGTCGAGGTGCGGGTTCGGCGCCTCCTCGTGGGGCAGCTCGATCGCCAGGCCGATCGACGGCGCGCCGACGTCGCGCGCGCCGCGGTTGGCGGCCTCCATGATCCCCGGCCCGCCGCCGGTGATGATCGCGAAGCCGTCCTCCCCGAGCCGCCGCGCGAGCGCGCGGGCACGCTCGTAGTCCGGATCGCCCGGCGGCGTGCGCGCCGAGCCGAAGAACGACACGGCCTTGCCGACGTGGGCGAGCGCCTCGAAGCCCTGCTCCAGCTCGCCGCCGATGCGCGCCGTGCGAGCCTCGTCGTCGAGCTCGGAGACGATCGCGAACGACTCGGCCTCCAGCAGCTCCTCGTCGGTCGTCGTCGGGCGACGCGGGTCGGGACTCACCTGGACAGCGTAGAGACGGTGGCACCGGGCGGACGACGAGCGCCCGCTCGGCTACCCGGGATCAGGCGAGCAGGTCGGCGCGCTGCGCGCCCGAGCGCTCGGGCGCGACCGTGGGCTCCGGCGCGCCCGCCTCGAGCACGACTCGCGTGCTCGCCAGCCGCAGGTGCTCGTAGCCCTCGCCGACGGCGGCGACGATCGTCAGCGATCCGCCCTCCTCCAGCTTGCGACCGGCGCCGAAGATGCGGCGCGCAGCGGGCGGCGCGAGCGCCGCCAGCGAGTCGATCGCGACGACGGCGTCGCCGCCGCGCTCGACGACCCGCTTGGCGCGCTCGACCGCGAGCTCGGCGGCCTGGGCCTGCTGCTCTGGCGAGCTGTCCAGGGCGCCGCCGTGGACGCGGGCGTCGGTGTCGCGACGCCAGTCCGTGACCTCCTCCGGGCGCGCGCCGGCGAGCACCACCGTGACGGCCAGATCGCCCGGCTGGGCGGCCAGCGCCGAGACGATCTCGCGCAGCAGCCGCGTCGCACCGGCGCCCGAGGGACCGGCGATCGCGACGCGCGAGCCCTTGCCGAACGGCACGTCGCCGAGCGCGCTCGGCGCGGCCAGGCGCTCGCTGGGGTGGACCGGCGTCAGGTCGGCGAAGCTCGGACGGGCCTCGGGCGGCTCGGCGGCGCGCCCGTCGACCGTCTCGACCCGCACCAGCGACGGGTAGCGCTCGTTGCGGCGCGCGGGACGCATCGGCCCGGCGATCTCGTCGCCCGGGCGCAGCTCGCAGCGACGGATCTGGGCCGGCGACACGTAGACGTCGGCGCCGCCCTCGACGCGCAGGAAGCCGCTGCCGTTGGGGAGCACGTCGAGAACCCCGACGACCGTCTCGTGATCCTCCTCGGCCTCGGCGCCCGGATCGGGCTGCTCGAGCTCGGCCTCGGGCTCGTCGGCAACCTCGCCGCCGGGCTCCTTGGCGCGAGCCTCGCCCTCGGCCGGGCCGCGACCGCGTCCGCGTCCGCGTCCCCTGCCGCGGCCGCGACTCGGGCGGTCGGCCTTGCGATCCGCCTCGGACGCCTCGCCGTCGCCGTTCTCCGCGGCCGGGGCGTCGCCGCCGCCCTGGACGTTCAGGATCGATCCGATCAGGTCCTCCTTGCGCAGCGCGCGATAGCCCTCGATCCCCAGCTCGGAGGCGATGGCGTGAAGGTCGGCGAGCGGGCTGTCTTCCAGCTCCTTGCGCTGCAGGACTGACACTGAGGCTGCTCCTAGGATCGGTTGCGCGCGAAGGCTACTGGCTAGGCCGGCGCCGACTCGCGCCGCAGCGAGTCGTCGAGCGCGCCGCCAGGAACCGTCGCTCCGTCGCGCAGGGCGATCCGCACGGCGAGGAAGTCCGCTGCCGCGCGAACGTCGTGAACGCGCAGCATCGTCCCGACCCCCAGCTCCAGCGCCGGCTCGATGGCGGCCAGCGTGCCGGCGTCGCGCTCGCGCGGCGGCCTGCCGGTGAGCGCACCGAGGAAGTCCTTGCGCGAGATCGCCAGCAGCAGCGGTCGCCCGGCCGACTCGAGCTCCGGCAGGCGCCGCAGCAGCTCGACGGACTCGGCCGGCGTCTTCGCGAGGTCGATGCCGGGGTCGATCAGGATCTGCTCCTCGGCCACGCCGCGCTCGCGCGCCGTAGCCACGCGTTCGCCGAGCAGCGCCAGCACGTCGGCGACCACGTCGCCATAGCGCGGGAATCCCTTCGTCTTCGGCGCGACGCGGGTGTGCGCGATCACCAGCCCGGCGCCCGTCTCGGCGCAGGCGTCGGCGATGCCGGCGTCGGCGAGGCCGCTGACGTCGTTGACGAGGACGGCGCCCGCGGCGAGCGCGGCGCGGGCGACGGGAGCGCGCCAGGTGTCGACCGAGACCGGCACTCCCTCGGAGGCGAGCCGCTCGACGAGCGGCACGACCCGCGCGACCTCCTCGTCGACGTCCACAGGCGGGCGATCGGTACGGCCGGACTCCCCGCCCACGTCGACGATCGCCGCCCCGGCGGCCGCCAGGCCGAGCGCCCGCTCGAGCAGCTCCTCGAGCGGCTTGCGACCCTGCCTGTCGGAGAACGAGTCGGGGCTCGCGTTGACGATCCCCATCAGCGCCGGAGCGCCCGGCGTCAGCTCCAGCGTGACGCCGCGCAGGGCGAGCCTCATGCGCGCTCCACCGGCTCGGAGACGGGCGCCCCCGGAACGAGGCCCTCGGCGCTCGCGATCGAGCGCCACTCCTCGAGCTCATGCTCGACCCGCCGCTCGTCCCAGTCCAGCTCGACGGCCATCGCCTCCGCGACGGCCCGCGGGCCGGCGGCGCCGGCTGCGACGAGGTTGGGGGCGTCGAGCAGGCCGAGCCGGGTACGGCGCAGCAGCACGTCGGCGACACCGCGCGCCTGCTCGAGGCGAGCGGCGCAGACCGCCTCCGCGACCAGGTCGGGCAGCTCGGGGGTAATGCGGCGGGCAAGCCGCGGATCGGTCGCGGCGATCTCGAGGACGTCGATGGCGGCGTGGCCGTAGCGGCCCACCAGCATCGCGCGGGTCTCCTCGTCGACGCCGTCGACCCGTGGCAGCGCCGCGACGTCGACGTCCATGCCGAGCGGGATCTCGGCGGTGCGGCAGGGCGCCTCCCGACCCTCGCGCAGGACGATCCGGTCGACCGCCAGCTTGGCCATCCGCCGCCAGGTGGTCAGCTTGCCGCCGGTGATCGTCACGAGGCCGGAGCTGGTCTCGTAGAGCTCCGCCTTGCGCGAGATGTCGACCGACTTCTTCGGATCGCCGGTCGAGATCAGCGGCCGGACGCCGGCGTAGGCGCCGGTCAGGTCGGCTGGGCCGATCGAGCTGGCGAAGAACTCGTTGGTCGCGTCGAGCAGGTACTCGACGTCGCTCTCCGACGGAGGAATGTGGGTCAGGTCGCCGTCGTAGTCGTTGTCCGTCGTGCCGATCAACGTGCGGCCGAGCCAGGGCAGGACGAAGATCGAGCGCCCGGCGCCCGCCGGGACGATCGCGCCCGCGACGACGGGCAGCAGCTCGCTCGAGACGGTGACGTGGGTGCCGCGGCTCGGGCGGATGCGCGGGACCTCCGCCTCGCCGTGCAGCTCCTCGGGACGGATCTGGTCGGCCCACACGCCGGTCGCGTTGACCACGTTGGTCGCCCGCACCTCGAACTCGGCCCCGGCGATCGCGTCGCGGCAGAGCACGCCCGCCGCGCGGCCGTCGCGCTCGACGAGGCCGGTCACCTCGGCGGAGTTGCAGCAGACCGCGCCGTAGCGCTCGGCCTCGCCGAGGATCGTCAGCGTGAGGCGGACGTCGTCTGTCTGGCAGTCGTAGAAGAGGTAGGCGGCGGTCGGCTCGCGCGCCGCGAGCGCCGGCAGCAGCTCGATCGTCTCCCTCGCGTCGATCGTGCGGTGGCGCTCGGGGCTCCACTCGTCCTCGTCCGGACGGCGACGACGTCCATCCTCGCCGCCGCGCCGGCGGCGGCGCTCGGTGGCCATCACGTCGTACATGTTCAGGCCGACGCCGAGCACGCGGTCCGGGCGGCGGCCGTCGAACGCGGGGATCAGCAACGGCAGCGGGCGCACCAGGTGCGGCGCGAGGTTGACCAGCAGCTGCCGCTCGAGCAGCGCCTCGCGGACGAGGCCCAGATCGAAGTTCTGGAGATAGCGCAGGCCCCCGTGGATCAGCTTCGACGAGCGGCTCGACGTCCCGGCTGCGTAGTCGTCGCGCTCGACGAGCGCGACGCTGTAGCCGCGCGAGGCGGCGTCGAGCGCGACGCCGGCGCCGGTGATCCCGCCGCCGATCACGACGACGTCGAACTCGTCGCGCTCGAGGGCCGTGAGCGCGTCGGCGCGCGAGATCACGAGAGGTAGCTGACGAAGTCCGTCGGGGGCAGGCGGTCCGGCGCCGACTTCTCCTGGCGCGCGTTGCCGAGGTGGATCAGCGCGACGAACAGCTCGTCGGAGTCCATCCCGATCGACGCTGCGCCGTCGGCGGTGCGCAGGACGCCGGGCGTTCGCCAGTAGCCGGCGAGGCCGCGGGCGTGGGCGGCGAGCAGCACTATGAAGACGGCGCAGGCGGCGGCGCACAGGTCCTCCTCGTCCTGGACCGGGTCGCCGGTCAGCTTGACCGAGGCGCAGACCAGGGTCGGCGCGCGATCGAGCTTCGCGGCCGCCTCCGGACCGGCCGCCGCCTTCAGCCGCTGGAGCGACTCCGGGCCCAGCACGCGGAAGCGCCAGGGGTTCGTGAGGTGGTGGTTGGGCGCCCAGCGCGCGAGGTCGAACAGCTCGTCGAGCCGCTCGCGCTCGACCGGCTCGGGTCCATACGCCTTGTGGGTGCGCCGCCCCCGGATCGCCTCGTCCAGCTCCACCCCATCGACGCTACCGGATAGGGTCGGCCGCCATGGCGGGGCGGACAGTCGTTGTCACGGGCGCGTCGACGGGCATCGGCCATGCCGCCGCGGTCCGGCTGGCCGGCCTCGGCTTCGACGTCTACGCGGGCGTGCGCCGCGACGCCGACGCCGAGCGGCTGCGCGGAGAGGGGCTGCGACCGCTGACGGTCGACGTCGCCGACCACGACACGATCGACGCCGCGGCCGAGGAGGTCGGTGCCGCCGTCGGTGCCGCTGGGCTCGCGGGATTGGTGAACAACGCCGGCATCGCCGTCTCCGGGCCGGTCGAGTTCGTCCCGATCGACGAGTGGCGCCGCCAGCTCGAGGTCAACCTGATCGGCCAGATCGCGATGACGCAGCGCTTCCTGCCGCTCGTGCGCGCGGCCCGCGGCCGGATCGTCAACGTCAGCTCGATCGGCGGCCGGATCGCGCTGCCGCTCGTGGGACCGTACGCGGCGTCGAAGTTCGCGCTCGAGGCGGTCAGCGACTCGCTGCGGCGCGAGCTGCACGGCCAGGGCATCGGGGTGTCGCTGATCGAGCCGGGCGGCGTGAAGACGCCGATCTGGGACAAGGGCCTGAGCACCGCCGACGATCTCGAGGCGGCGATGCCCGCCGAGGCGCACCGCCTCTACGGCGGGCTCGTGAGGGCGCTGCGGCGCCAGGTCGAGACGATCGCGACGAAGACCGGGATGGAGGCCGACGAGGTGGCCGACAAGATCGTCCACGCGCTGACCGCGTCGCGGCCGCGGACGCGCTACCTGATCGGCGGCGAGGCGCGCATCCGCTGGGCGCTCGCCAAGCGCCTGCCGGACCGGGCCTTCGACGCGCTCGTCGCGCGCTCGCTGCGCTAGCGGACGCTAGGCGGTTGCGCCATGGCGGCGTCGCCACCCCGCTGCGGCGAGGGCGATCCCCAGGGCGGCCGCGCCGGCCAGCACCGCGGGGCCCGGGCCACCGTCACCGCCGCTGCCGCCCGCCGGCTCCGCGACCGCGCTCGATGGTGTCCCCGCGGCGGCGCTTCGCACCGGCGCGATCGGAAACGCCTTGCGACGGATCGCGGCGAGCGCCTGCGCCGTCACCCACACGGGCGTCTGGTCGCTGGTGCGCGAGTACGAGACGCGACCGTCGCGACGCTGGAGGCGCCGCAGATAGACGAGCGGGTCGGCGTCCAGCGATCCGAGCGCTCGGGCGGCGACCAGGCCCTGCACCGCCCACGAGGTCGACTGGGCGTTCGGCGTCCGTCCCTCGAGCTGTCCCCAGCCGCCGTCGGGCGCCTGCGTCCGGCGCAGGTAGGCGACACCGTCCCGGACGGCGACGCCGCCGCGACGACCGGCGGCCGACAGCGCCTGCAGCACGGCGCCGGTGTCGTCGACGTCGCTGACTGCGCCCGGCATGAAGCCCCAGCCCCCTCCGGAGGCGCTCGCCCGCTCGAGGTAGTCGGCCGCGCGGCGGACCCGGGCCGAGGTCGCCGGCTCTCCGGCCGCGCGCAGGGCGAGCAGCCCGAACGCCGTGAAGGCGACGTTGCCCTGCCACGAGCCGTCGGCCCGGTGTGCGCGCCTCAGCTTGGCTAGCGGATCGCCCCCCGCGAAGCGACGCGGCGAGATTCCCGCGGCACGCAAGACGAGGATCGTCCGCTGGAGCTCGCCGATGTCGGTCAGCCGCCTGCCGTTGCGGCGTAGGTAGTCGATCGCGGTCCGCCCCCTCGAGCGCCTCAGCTCGCGCGGGCTCTTGCCCGCGGACGCGAGACCGAGCGCGGCCCAGCCGGTCACGAGCTGGCTCGACGACTGTCCCGGCGCTGCGCCGAAGCCGCCGTCGCGGTTCTGCGCGGCTTGGAGATAGGCGGCCGCCCGGGCGGCCGGGGAGGCCGCGGCCGCGGGCTCCGGCAGCGTCGAGGAGGTCGCAACAGCCAGCGCGACCGCGACGGCCGCGACGGCGCCGGCACGCGATCCACTCGCGAGCGGTGTGGCCCCCCAGCGCACCTCGAAGCGGCGCCGGTAGCGGCGCAGCGAGCGCACGAACACCGGTCCGATCAGCAGGCAGAAGACCACGTTCCCGAGCGCGTGGGCGACGTTGTACGGCAACGACGTCGCCGAGATCGCCAGGTAGGTCGCGAGGTCCTGGCGGGCGGCGAGCGTCCATTGGTAGACGTCCATGAAGGCGCCGAAGGCAAGTCCCGCGAGGCCACAGGCGACCGCGAGCTCGATCCGTCCGAGCTCGCGTCCGCGGCTCGCCCGGGCCAGCAGCGCCCCGGCGATGCCGACGCCGCCCCACGCGGCCATCTGCCAGACCGTCCAGGGACCCTGACCGAGGAAGACGTTCGATGCGATCGCCCCGATCGCGCCAACCGCGAAGCCGGGCACGCCCCCCAGCGCGTAGCCCGCGAACAGGACGATGTCGGTCGTCGGCTTGACGTTCGGGACGGCCGCGAAGGCGAGCCGCCCGATGACGGCGAGCGCCGCCAGCACGGCGACCACGCCGACCACGCGGGCCGGGGGCCGCCGCCGCTCGTACCACGCGAAGCCGGCGAGCAGCGCCAGCGTCAGCAGCGCGAAGGAGGACACCTGCCAGGTCATCGAACCAGCTCCCTTCCGATCAGCTCGGCTCCGTGCTCGGGGGTCAGCGCGCCCCCCGCTCCGTCCAGCGCGCGCGACACCTCGGTCGAGAAGTGCCACCCGCCGCAGAGCACCTCGGCGGGCGACCCCTCGGCGATCACGACGCCCTGGCCCATCAGGACGACGCGGTCGGCGAAGGCGGCCGCGAACTCGGTGTCGTGCGTGGCCACGATCACGGCCGCGCCGTCGCGAGCGAGCTCTCCGATGCGAGCGACCAGCGCCGCCTGGTGCACGCGGTCCATGCCCCGCGTCGGCTCGTCGAGGCAGACCGCCGCGCAGGGACCTCCGGCGAGGACCACCTCGAGCGCCAGCCGCTGCCGCTCGCCGCCCGAGAGGTCGCGCGGATTCGCTTGCTCGCGGCCGGAGATCCCGGCCGCCGCGAGCGCGCCCGCTCCGGCCTCCTCGACGGCGTGCTCGTGGATCAGGTAGTCGCCCGGGTTCTGCAGCAGCAGCGCGACCTCCCCCGCCCGGTCGATCCGGCCGCGGGTCGGCTCGGCAAGGCCCTTGAGCAGCCGCAGGAGGGTCGACTTGCCCGCGCCGTTGCGCCCCATCAGCGCGATCCGCTGGCCCGGCTCGGCGCGCAGGTCGACGCCGCGCAGGATCGCCGGACCGTCCGAGAGCTCGTGCCAGACGGCGCGCGCCTCGATCGCGGCCGGCGGCCTGCGCCGTCGCAGGCGCCCGCGCAGCGGGGCAGAGTCCGGCGGTCCGTCCGCGCCCGCGGGGGCGAGCCCGGCCGCGCGCAGGCCAGCGCGGGCGTCCTTCACGGAGGTCGGCAGCGGGCCGAGGCCGGCGAGCGAGAACAGTCGCGCGATCGGCGTGGCCAGCCGCCCGTCGCGCGCGACGGCCCAGTCGAGGAACTGCGCCGGCGGGGCGTCGCAGGCGACCGCGCCATCGGCGATCGCGATCGCCCGGTCGGCGGCCGGCAGGCAGCGGTCGAGCCGGTGCTCCGCTATCACGACGGCGGTCCCCCACTCCTCGTTGAGCCTCCGCAGCAGCCAGATCAGCTCGTCGCCGGCGACGGGGTCGAGCTGCGATGTCGGCTCGTCCAGCACCAGCAGCGCGGGCCGGTGCACGAGCGCGGCGCCGATCGCGACGCGCTGCAGCTCGCCGCCCGACAGGGTGTCCGTGCGCCGGTCGAGCAGGCCAGCGATCCCGAGCGCCAGCGCGACCTCCTCGACGGCGCGCGCGACGGTCGCGGGCGACTCGCCGCGGTGCTCGAGCGGCAGCGAGAGCTCGGCGCGGACGCCACCCATCACGACCTGCGTCTCGGGATCCTGGAAGACCGTCCCGCAGGCCGCCGCCAGCTCGCCGGGACCGTTGTCGCGCACGCTCATTCCGGCCACCTCCAGCTCCCCCGACACGTCGCCCCCGTGGAAGTGCGGGACGAGTCCGCAGAGGGCGCGCAGCAGCGTCGACTTGCCCGAGCCCGACTCGCCGGCCAGGACCGTGAAGCTGCCGGCCTCGAGCTCGAGCGTCACGTCGCGCAATGCGAGCGTGTCGCGCTCGGGATAGCGGTAGGAGAAGCCGTGCGCCCGCACGGTCGTGCCCTCAGCCATTCGGAGCCACTCCCAAGCGTGCGCCGCGGACGGCGAACGGCAGCGCCGCCGCCGCCAAGATCAGCGCGCAGACGGCGGCCTCGGCGACCCCGAAGGCGATCTCGATGGTCGGATAGGCGCGAACCGCGCCGGCGCCCGTCAGCCGCAGGGCGACCGCGCCGAAGGCGACCGCGGCCGCGGCGACCGCGACGCAGACGTCGTGGCGCGACCACGGCGTTCGCGCCCGTGGCGGCCGGCCGCCGACCGAGTAGCCGCGTACCTCGAGCGCGGCGGCGACCTCGATCGCCCGGTCGAGCGCGCCCGACAGCGCCGAGCGCACGAGCGCGAGGCGACCCGGCGGACGCGGGCGGCAACGGGCGGCGTCGCCGGCGCGCAGCGCGTCCCGCGCCAGGACCGGCACCAGCCGCGTGGCGAGCGCCGCGGTCAGCGCCGAGCGGTACGAGAAGCGGCGGAACAGCCGCAGCAGCGCGTCGGGATCGACGCAGGCGGAGAAGAGCCCGAAGACCATCATGAACGCGGCGACGCGAAGCCCCGCGAGGCCGCCCGCCACGAGGGCCTCGAGCGTGACGTCGATGCGCCGGCCGAGCAGCTCGCCGCCCCTCAGGAGCAGTGTGTCGCCTTCGCGGTACACGAGCGGGTTGACGACCGTCACCAGCAGCGCCAGCGGCAGCGAGAACCAGGCGGCCAGCCGCAGCTCGCGGCCGACGCCGGCGGCGGCTCCGGCTCCGACCACGCCGGCGATCACCGCGACCAGCACCGCCGGATCGCCGTAGAGAGCGCAGACGAGGGCGAGAGCGCAGCAGAACGCGGTCGTCGCCCCCGCCCGCGCGACGTGCAACGGGCTCGCGACGGGCCGGTAGGCGGGCACCAGGCGCCCGCCGTGGCGCCTCCCCATACGCGGCGCGGTCAGTTCGGCGGCAGCGGCACCTTCTCGACGCCGTCCGGGGTCACCACGACCGCGAAGGCGTCGCGCAGCTGTGGCGTGGCCAACGCCTCCGCCGCCCGCTCGACGCCCTCGTCGTCGACCCCGGTCACCAGCCACAGGAGGTCCGCTTCGGTCGGCCGCATCGCCGCGACGAGCCCGGTGCCGGCGCCCTCGCTGCGGACCTTGTGCGCGTTCCAGTGGAGCAGGTTGAGCGCTCCCGCGCCGGGCGAGAAGCGCGCGAAGACGCCGCTGTAGCGCGGACCCATGTCGAGCGGATGCGCGTACCTTGCATCGCGCAGGCTCTTCCAAGGCCCGACGAGCACCCGAGCGCGCCGTACCTGCCCGCGCGGAGGCAGTCCCCCAGCGGGCCGCGATCCGTCGATGTCCACGCCCGCGTCACCGAGCGCCGCCTTGACGCGGCGGCAGGCGGCGGGTGGCGCGTCCTCGCAGCGCACCTCGACTGGGAACCGCTTGCCGAACACGCCCTGGGTGAAGGTCTGCGGAAACGCGCCGACAGTCGCGCGCACGTCGAGCGTCACGTACCAGTCGCGAAGGTCCCACTGCACGACGTCGCCGGGGTACAGCTTGTAGTCGGGTGGGAACTCGTCGGTCTCGATGCCGTTGACGTTCTGCACCCAGATCGTCTCGTGATCCTCCTCGGTGACGCTCTTCAAGCCGTCGATCGAGGTGATCAGGCGGGCGCCGTACATCGTCTTGATCTCTTCGTAGCCCTTCAAGAGCCGCAGCAACGTGCCCTGCCCCTCGAGCGGCGCCTCCTCCTGCGACGACAGCAGCTCGCGGCCGAAGTCGCGCGTCACCCTCTGGGTCACCGTCGGACCGCTCGGCTCGGCCGAGTCCTCGCCGCAGCTCGCCGTCGTCAGCGCCGCCGCTAGCAGCGCCGACAGGACGATCGCGCGAGTGAGCGCGCGCCTCCGATACGAGATCGACTTCATCGTTCCCTCCTAGACGACGAGTTCGCTTCAACGCTGCCCCCTCAGAGGCAGCTTGACGACTCTATCCGCGGAGGTGGCAACCGCAAAGGCATTACGCAGATTTCCTGGGCGCAGCGCCGCGACGGCCGATCGGACACCAGCCTCGTCGACGCCCGTCACCAGCCACGCCAGCTCGGCGTCCGACGGGCGCAGCGCGGCGACGAGGCCGGCCCCGGCGCCCTCCGTTCGCACGACGCGCCCGTCCTCCCCGAGCAGCTCCAGCGCCCGCCCGTCCCGCACGAAGCGCGCGAAGACGCCGCTGCGCCGCGGCCCCAGCTCGACGAGGCGGGCCGTCGGCAGCGCGCGCGCGCTGCTCCAGTCGGCGACGACGACCCGAGCGACGTGCTGGTTGCCGGGCGCTCCCAGCGAGGAGCCGCTCGCCGGCACGCCCGCGTCGCGCAAGCCCCGCTTGACGTCGCGGCAGGGCCGCGACGTCGCGTCCTGGCACTCGACGCGCACCGGCAGGCGCTTGCCCTCGAGGCCGTCGAGGAAGGGCTGCGGAAAGGCTCCGACGATGGCGCGAGCCTCGGCGGTCTCGCCCCACTCGTGACGGTCCCACTGGACGACGTCGCCCGGCGAGAGCTCGAAGTCGGCGGCGCCCTGGTCGGCCTCGATGCCGTTGACGTAGAAGAACCAGTCGTTGGTCGCCGAGGCCCCTTCGCCTGCGAGCCCGTCTATCGACTGGACGAAGCCGCCGCCGAAGCGCGTCTCGACGTCGGCGTTGCGCTTCAGCAGCCGCATGACCGTCTCGTCCTCGCGGATCCGCCGGTCCTCCTCGGAGAGCACCAGCCGATGGCCGAAGTCGCGTGTGACGCGCAGGTCGACGCCAGCCCCGGATCGCTCCTCTCCCGGGCCGAGCCCGCAGCCCGCCAGAGCCGTGGCGATCGCCATGGCGGCGCCGGCGAGTGGGGCCGCGCGGAGCATCAGTCGATCTCGACCTTCACCGGGAACGAGGGAATCAGACCGCTCTTGGAGGCGCGCAGCTCGTAGCGCCCGGGCGGCAGGGCGACGGTCGCCTGACCGTCGGCGCCGGTGGTCGCCTCCGTTCGAGGCTTCTCCCCAGCAACGACGGTCGCGCCCGCGATCGCGACGCCCTCGCCCGCGTCGTCGTAGCCGGTCACGGTCACCGAGAGCCGGCCGTCCTCCACGCGCTGGCGCAGCTCGAGCGCTCGCTGACAGCTGCCGTTCGCGAACTGGCAGTAGAACCACACGACGTGCTGCCGCTCGCGCAGCCGGCCGCTCCCGAAGGGACCCGCGGGGTCGGCGGCGCCGGCGGTGCCGAGCTTGCGCCCGACCTTGTAGACCCAGCCGTCCAGCCCCTTGTTGAGCTTGCCGCGGATCGACCGGACGAACAGGCCGGCGCCGTCGCCCGGACGACTCGAGCACGATCCGTAGTCGCGCAGCCGGATCGGCCCCGGCCTCGCCCTCAGCAGCGCCGCGAGCGGAGTGGCGGCGGCGACCGCGCAGCTGCGGCGGCCGACCTTCGCGCGCGTCCGCTTCGCGACCACCGTGCCGCGGGCGATGACCTTCCCGCCGAGCACGACCATCTGCCTGACCCGCGGCTCTCCCTTCGCCGCCGCGGTCGGCTGTGGGGATGCGCCCGCGACGGTGGACAGCACCGCCGCTCCGACGAGCACCGCAACGGCCGTCGATACCTGAGCCTTCATGGATCGCCCTTCCTCGAGGGGTTGCACGTCGATCGCGGCCGGGGGCAGGTCTCCTGGCTCCCGGGCTCAGAGCTCCGCGCCTTCCCAGCGAGCCGTCGGCTCTCCAGTGGCCGGCACACGTCGTGCCATGCGATGCCTTCGTCGCCCGGTCACAGTGGCGGGACCGCGCCGGACTTGCACCGGGCTTCCCTGGCCACCAGGCCGTATGTCGTCGTGGAGCCTACACCCGCGCCACGCGCATCGCGGCCTCTCCAAGCGCTCCCCCGGACCGCGGGACGTAGTACGGTGTCGCGCCGACAGGGTCGGTGGTCAAGGGAAGCCGGTGAGATACCGGCGCGGACCCGCCACTGTGACCGGGGAAGGCCCTCGCAAGCGCGAGGCGCAGCCACTGAGCGGCCATCGGCCGTCCGGGAAGGCGCGAGGGCTCGATCCCGGAAGCCAGGAGACCTACCTCCGACCGAAAGCCCAAGCCCTCGGGAAAGGGGTGGCTTCATGCCCAAGACACGTTTCCTGCTCATCGCGAGCCTGCTCGCGCTCGTCCTCCCGGCCGCCGCGGCGGCCGCTCCAACCGCCGTCGACGTTCGGATCGAGGGGAAGGCCTCGACCATCTTCTCCAGTCCCGTCACGACCGACGGCAAGGAGGTGACCACCGCCAGCGGAGGCACGCACGTCTGCGACGGCACCAACAACGGCGTCAGCCCGTCGCCGGTCGCGACGGCCACCTCCGCCCTCGACGACGCCGCGCTCGAGGGAGCGTTCACCTGGGACGGGCCGTGGTCCGGCCCCGCCTACCCCGACTACTTCGTCACCCGCATCGCCGGCGAGGCGCAGACGGCGACCGAGTTCTGGGGGGTGTTCGTGAACGGCGTGCTCTCCGATGCCGGCGGCTGCCAAACCGTCGTCGATGCCGGCGACGAGGTGCTGTGGGCGTTCGACGCGTTCAGCAAGAGCGGCGCTCTACGACTCACCGCGCCCGCCGCGACCCAGGTCGACACGCCGTTGACCGTCAAGGCGACGACCGTGGCCGGCGACGCGCCGGTCTCCGGCGCGACGGTCGGGTCGGCGATCACCGGAGCCGACGGCACCGCCTCGCTCTCCTTCTCCGAGCCCGGCGTCTACGTCCTCAAGGCCGACAGGCCGGATCTCGTCCGCTCGCGCGAGGTCCGCATCTGCGTGGATCCCCCGCTCGTCGAGGCGTGCACCTCGGCCGACCGGGCCACGCCGACCGTTCGCAACGACGCACCCCGGATATCCAGCTCGACCGCCCGCTTCGGCTACATCCGGGTCAGCTGGCAGGGCGACGACGGGCCCTCGGGCAGCGGCGTGCGCCGCTACCGGGTGGAGCAGCGCCGCGTCGACGTGCCGGGCCCGTGGCTCCCACTGGTGACCGACGGCACGGGGACCGAGAAGCGCGTCCCCGCCCGAGCCGGTGAGACGCGCGAGTTCCGCGTCCAGGCGATCGACCGCGCCGGCAACGCCAGCGCCTGGGTGTCGCGCACGACCGCGATGCCGATCGACAATCTCAGCCACCAGGTCCGCTTCTCCCGGACCGGCTGGAAGGCGCTGCGGCGCCAGGGCGCCTTCAAGCTGTCTGTCAGCCGCGCGACGCGCAGGGGCGCCAGCGCGTCGCTTCGCTTCACCGGCACGCAAGCGACGATCGTGACGCGCGAGCTGCGCCGCGGCGGAAGGATCCGCGTGACGGTCGACGGGCAGTCGAAGGTCGTCTCGCTGAGGGGTAGCGGACGCTTCCGTCAGCGGCTGGTGGCGTCGAAGCCGCTCGCCGCCGGGGCCCACACGCTGCGCGTGACGAGCCTCGGCGCCGCGCCGGTCGAGATCGACGCGATCGCCATAGCGCCCTGATTCACCCGGACGGTCGCCGCGCGGGACGCAGGGCGTCCCGCGCGCCGGCCGCCGGACGTCGCGGCGGGCGGCTTGTACAATCATTCGCCGGCAACCCCACCGCGCCGCCATCGTCTAGGGGACTAGGATACCGCCCTCTCACGGCGGAGACCGGGGTTCGAATCCCCGTGGCGGTACTGCACGAACCCCGCTGTACAGCGGGGTTTCGCCGGCTCGACGCGGTTCACTGTGTCCTCGTGATCTCCTATTCCATGAGCCTGTCGGCCGACGGCTACATCGCCGGACCCGACGGAAGCATCGACTGGACGGTGCCCAGCCGGGAGCTGCACCGGTTCCACAACGAACGGACCGCCGCGACGGACGCCCACCTGCTCGGCCGGCGCCTCTACGAGACGATGCTCGTGTGGGACACCGAGGAGTTCTCCGACCCCGCAATGGCGGAGTTCGCCGAGATCTGGCGCCCGCTCGAGAAGATCGTGTTCTCGACCACGCTGACGAGCATTGAGGGGAGCAACCGCCTGGCCACGGGAACGCTCGAGGAGGAGATCGCCGCGCTCGGGGACCGGAGGATCGCGGTCGGCGGCGCCGGCCTTGCGGCGGAATGCATGCGGCGCGGGCTGATCGACGAGTTCGAGCTGTTCGTCGTCCCGATCGTGCTCGGTGGCGGCACGCCGTACTTCCCGCCGGACGTGCGGATCGACCTCGAGCTGGTCGAGACCCGCACGTTCGACGCGACCGTGTACTTGCACTACCGCCGGCGCGGCTAGGCGTTCAAGGCCGCTCGTTCGGGGCGCAGAGCAGTTCGGAGATGCAGACGTCGAGCGCGGTCGCCAGACGGGCTACGGTGCTGATCCGCGGGTCGCGGCTGCCGGCCTCGTAGCGGGAGATGTCGGCCATCTGAATGCGTGCACGGGCACCCAGCTCCTCTTGGCTGAGGCCGAGCTCCTTGCGCAGTCGACGCAGATTCTCGGCAAAGGAAACGAGAACGTCCCTGGCCACCCCAGCCGATCCTGGCCATGTCCCGCGAGTAATGCCATGTTGTCTTCGACAAGCATTCGAGCTAGGATCGTGGAAGCTCGGGAGCGTTCGCGCTTCCCTGAGCGCCCCCCGGCCCACCCTCCAATTGGCCGGGGGGCTTTTTCTTCCCACGGCCCCGCAGCGCTCGAGCGGCGGGCACGACGGCCCTATGCCGCGCCCGCCGCCTCGAACGGCCGCCCTCGCGTGGAGGGGGCCAATTTTCCATCCTACTGTGCCAATCGGCTCTGGCGCAACTGGCCCCCGAGGCGAAGGATCGCGTTGTGGACGATCCACTCCCCCAGTTCGCAGCGAACCTTCGGCAGGCGAGACTCGAGCACGGGCTCAGCCAGGAGAAGCTCGCGCATGCCTCCGGGCTCAACATGACCCACGTCGCTCGGATCGAGCGCGGCGAGCGCGAGCCCGGCGTTCGCACGGTGGCGAAGCTCACGCGCGGCCTCGGCGTCTCGGCCACCGTCCTCTTCAAGGGCATCGACGCCGGCTAGCCGGCCTACTTCAGCTCGGCCGAGCTCTTCCCGAGCAGCTGGCGCGCCACGATCAGCAGCTGGATCTGCTGCGTTCCCTCGAAGATGTCGAGGATCTTGGCGTCGCGGGCCCACTTCTCGAGCAGGTCGTTCTCGCCGTAGCCGAGGCTGCCGCACAGCTCGACGCAGCCGAGCGAGACGTCGACGCAGGTCCGCCCCGCCTTCGCCTTGGCCATCGACGCCTGCAGCGAGTTCGGCCGGCCGTTGTCGGCCATCCACGCGGCCTGCATCGTGAGCAGGCGCGACGCCTCGTAGTCGGCCTCCATCTCGAGGAAGCGAGCCGCCGCGGCGTGCTGTGAGAGCGCGGGCTTCGCGTAGTCGACCTCCACACCGACCTCGGCGAGCCGCAGCCGGGTCTCGTCGAGCGACGCGCGAGCCACCCCGACGGCCATCGCGGCGACCAGCGGCCGCGTGTTGTCGAAGGTCTGCATCGCGCCGCCGAAGCCCTGCTTGACGTCGACCTCCGGGCTGCCGAGCAGCGCCTCCTTCGGCACGCGGCAATCCTCGAGGATGAACGCCGCCGTGTCGGAGGCTCGGATCCCGAGCTTGTGCTCGAGCCGATCGAGCTTCATGCCCGGGTTCGAGCGCTCGACGATGAACGACTTGATCGCGGCCCGGCCCTTCGAGCGGTCGAGCGTCGCCCAGACGACGACGAGGTCGGCGCGCTCGCCGGAGGTGACGTAGATCTTCTCGCCGTTAAGCACGTACTCGTCGCCGTCGAGCTCCGCCGTGGTGCGGATCGACGCCGAGTCCGAGCCGGCCTCCGGCTCGGTGATCGCCATCGCGGCCCATCTGCCGCCGTAGCGCTCGAGCTGCTCCTCGGTCGCGACGGAGGCGATCGCGGAGTTGCCCAGCCCCTGGCGCGGCATCGACAGCAGCAGCCCGACGTCGCCCCAGCAGAGCTCGACGATCCCGAGCACCGTCGAGAGGTTGGAGCCGTTGCGGTTCTTCGCGTCGCCGTCGCCGTTCTCCTCGCGGCGCACGCCGGCCGCGCCGGCGCCGCCGATGTCGCTGCCCTCGTTCATGCCGTCGATCAGCGACGCCAGCATGTCGAGCTCCTTCGGGTACTCGTGCTCGGCGACGTCGTATTTGCGCGAGATCGGCCGGAAGACCTCCGTCGCGACCTGATTCGCCTGGCTGACCAGCGGCCGGAACTTCCTTGGTATCTCGAGGTTGATCATCTGTCGGTCGTCTCCATTGGCTGAGCGTGGCTGGCGAGTAGGCGGGCTCGGCCTGCGCGCCAGCGCAGAGGCCGATGACGCCGCCAGTCGCGCCTAGACAAGGAGACCTCCCTCCATCAGGCCGGCGGCGCGAAGATCGCGGTACCAGCGCTCCACCGGGTGCTCCTTGATGAAGCCGTGACCCCCGAGCAGCTGGACGCCGTCGGAGCCGATCCGCATGCCGTGGTCGGCGCACAGCTTGCGGGCGATCGCGGCCTCGCGGGCGAACTCCCGGCCCTGGTCCGCGCGGCTGGCCGCCCGGTAGGTGGCGAGCCGCATGCCGTCGCTCTCGATGCCGATGTCGGACACCGCGAAGGCGACCGCCTGGCGGTTCGAGATCGGCTCGCCGAACGCGGTGCGCTCGTTGACGTAGGGGATGACGTAGTCGAGCACGGCCTGGGCGGCGCCGACGGCGAGGCTGCACCAGGCGATACGCGACCGCTCGACGCACTCGGCGTAGCTCGCGGGCTCGCCGCCGCCGAGCAGCGCGCCGGCGGGCAGCCGGACGCTCTCGAGCAGCAGGCGGCCGGTGGCGGCGGCGCGCAGGCCCATCGCCGGCTCCGACTCGACGGTCAGCCCGCCGGTCGACGACTCGACGACGAACAGTGCCGGGCCGACGCCCTCGGCCTCGGCGGCGACCAGGAACAGCTCGCAGTCGGCGGCGCGCGCGACGAGCGACTTGACGCCGTCGAGCACCCAGTCGTCACCGTCCCTGCGGGCCTTGGTGGCGAGCTCGAGCGGATCGAACAGCGGTCGCGGCTCGAGCAGCGCGAGCGCGGCGGGCGGAACGTCCTCGCCGGCGAACGCCGGCAGGTAGGTCGCCTCCTGCTCGGCGTCCCCCCAGAGGCCGATCGCGGTCGCGACGGCGCCCGGCGCGAGGATCGCGTAGGCGATCCCCATGTCGCCGTGCGCGAGCGCCTCGCCGACCAGCACCGCCGTGACGGCGGACTGCTCGGGCATCACGCCGCCCAGCTCCTCCGGCACGCCGAGGATCGAGACGCCGAGCTCGGTCGCCTGCGCGAGCAGCTCGGCCGGGGTCGCGCAGGCCGCGTCGGCCTCGAGCGCCGCGGGGCGCACCTTCTCCGCCGCGAAGGCGCCGACGGCCTCCTGAAGCATCTGCTGCTCGTCGTCGGGGGTGATGTCGAACAGGCTGCTCGGCTTGCGGTGCGGTTGGCGCGCGGGACGGCCGAGCTTGGTCGCCGCCTTGAACGACCGGTTCGCAGCGGTCGCCGAGCGGAACCCCTGCTTCGTGCTCTGGAACAGCGCGCGCTCGACCTGCTTGCGCATGCGAATGCGATCGAGCAGGTCGGACCCCGCGAGGCGGTTGAGCGCCCTCAGGCCGAAGCCCATCCCCCGCTCCGCCATGCCCCTGTCGGTGGCGTTCATCAGGCCTTCTTCCTCCCGCTGCTTGTCGTCTTGGTCATGTCGAGCGGCCGTACGCGGCCATCGAGATGTGGGTTGCCGCGCTTGGCGTCGCGAACGGCGAAGCGGATCTCCTCGCCCTCCTGCTCGCTCGCGAACGCGACCGTCGCCGGCAGCAGGATCGGGCGCTTGAAGCGGACGTCGACGTCGAAGGCGTCCGGCAGCTTGGCCTCGAGCGCCGCGAGGCTCCTCGCCTTGGTCCACATCCCGTGCGCGATCGCGCGGGGGAATCCCAGCGCCTTCGCCGTCAGCGAGTACATGTGGATCGGGTTGCGGTCCCCGGAGACGGCGGCGTAGCGGCGACCGACGTCGCCGCCGACGCGCCACTCGCTCGTGGCCGGGATCTCGCGGGCGTCGCTCGAGGCGCGGTCGGAGCTGGCGTCGTCGCCCGGGCCCTCGGAGCCGCCGCCGCGGCGGAGCATCGTGCTGTGGCCCTCCCACGCCTTCTCCGATCCGACGCTCGCCTCGGTGACGATCGCGAACGTCCGTCCCTTCGGATGCGGCTCGAGCTTCGTCGCCCGCACGCGCAGCGTGACCTCCTCGTCGAGGCCGATCGGGCGGTGCTGGACGATCCGGTTCCCGACGTGCACCAGGCCGACGGCGCCGAACGGGAAGCCGCCGTCGGCCATCACCGCCATGTGCAGCGGGAACGCGAGCACGTGCGGGTAGGTCGGCGGCAGCGCGTCGCGCAGCGAGAAGCCGCAGACCTTGGCGTACGCGGCGACGGCCGCGGGATCGGCCCCGACGTCGGGCAGCGTGAGCTCGAGGTCGGGGATCTCCTTGCCGCGTCCCGGGACGAACGGCAGCAGCGAGGCCCCGGGGATCATCGGCGCCGCCGCGCGCGCGTAGAGCGGCAGGACGCTGGGAGGGCTGGTCAGCGTTCGGCTCCTCATCACGCCCCCAGCAGGCTCTGCCCGCAGACGCGGACGACGTTGCCGTTGACGCCGGTCGACGCTGGGCTGGCGAGCCAGGCGATCGTCTCGGCGACGTCGATCGGCAGACCGCCCTGCGACATGCTGTTCATCCGCCGACCGGCCTCGCGGATCGCGATCGGCATCTGGCCGGTCATCTGCGTCTCGATGAAGCCGGGCGCGACCGCGTTGATCGTCAGCCCCCGCTCGGCGAGATCCGGCGCGAGCGCCTCGACCATCCCGATCACGCCCGCCTTCGACGTCGCGTAGTTGGTCTGCCCGGAGTTCCCGGCGATCCCGCTCATCGACGACACGCAGACGATGCGGCCGTTCTTGCGCAGCAGCCCGCCGTCGAGCAGCGCGTCGTCGATGCGCTCCTCGCTGGACAGGTTGATCTCCATCAGCGAGCTCCAGCGCTCCTCCGGCATCTTCGCGATCGTCCGGTCGCGCGTCACGCCGGCGTTGTGGACGACGACGTCGACTCCGTGATCGAGCTTCGCGGCGATCGCCGCGGGCGCCTCCTCGTCGGTGATGTCGATCGCGATCGTCTCGCCGCCGAGCCGCTCGGCGACGTCGTCGAGGTCCTGGGAGAGCGCCGGGACGTCGAGCAGGACGAGCTTCGCGCCGTCGCGGTGCAGCGTCTCGGCGATCGCCGCCCCGATCCCGCGCGACGCGCCGGTGACCAGCGCCAGCTTGCCGTCGAGCGGCCGCTCGGGGTCGAGCTTCGGCGCCTTGGCGACACCCGGACCGATCCGCACGACCTGCCCGGACACGTACGCCGAGCGGGGCGAGAGCAGGAAGCGCAGGGTCGAGTCGAGCTCGTCATCGGCGCCGGCGGAGACGAGCACGAGCTGCACGGCGATCCCCCGTCCCACCTCCTTGGCGAGCGAGCGCGTGAAGCCCTCGAGCGCCCGCTGGGCTGTCGCCTCGCGCGGGGTGTCGCAGCCGAAGGCGGGCGTGCCGAGCACGACGATCCGCCCGCAGCGCTCGATCCCGCCGACCGTCGGGTGGAAGAAGCGCTGCAGCTCGACGAGCTCGGTGGAATCCGAGATCCCGGTGGCGTCGAAGACGAGCGCCTTGAAGCGCTGGTCGCCGGCGGCCTCGGGGTTGAGCAGCGCGGCGTCGAGGCCGGCGGCGGCGGCCGCCGCGCGCAGCGGCTGCTCGGGCGTCGTCGACGCCTCGGCGCCGATCTCGGCCAGCAGACGGGCGACCGGCTCGGCGAGCCGGCCTCCGGGCGCCGCGCCGAGCAGGACGCGGCCGGAGATCACCGGCGCGCCGGGCGCGTGGCGCTCGAGCTCGACCGGCTGCGGCAGCCCGATCCTGCCGGCCACCAGCTTGCCGGGGAATCCGTTGACGATCTGGGCGTAACGGTCGCTCATTTGCTCCCTCCCGGGGCCTCGAGGATCGCGACGACGCCCTGGCCGGCGGCCGCGCAGATGCTGATCACGCCACGGCCCGAGCCCCGCTCGTGCAGCGCCTTCGCCAACGAGGCGACGATGCGCCCACCGGTGGCGGCGAACGGGTGGCCGGCGGCCAGCGAGCCGCCGTTGACGTTGAGGCGGTCGCGGTCGATCGAGCCGAGCGGCTCGTCGCGTCCGAGCCGCTCCTTGCAGAAGACCGGGTCCTCCCAGGCGCGCAGCGTGCACAGCACCTGGGCGGCGAACGCCTCGTGGATCTCGTAGAGGTCGAAGTCCTGGAGCTTCAGGCCGGCGCGGTCGAGCATCCGCGGCATCGCGTAGGCCGGCGCCATCAGCAGCCCCTCCTGCCCGTGGACGTGGTCGACGGCGGCGGTCTGCCCCTCGCTCAGGTGGGCGAGGATCGGCAGGCCGCGCTCCTTGGCCCACTCCTCGCTGGCGAGCAGCACCGCCGAGGCGCCGTCGCTGAGCGGCGTCGAGTTCGCGGCGGTCATCGTGCCGCTCTCGCCGCCGAAGACCGGCTTCAGCTTGCCGAGCTTCTCGACCGACGATCCGGGACGCAGGTTCTGGTCGCGCTCGAGGCCGAGGTACGGCGTGACCAGGTCGTCCATGTAGCCGCGCTCGTAGGCGGCGGCGAGGTTGTCGTGGCTGCGGACCGTGAGCTCGTCCTGCTCCTCGCGCCCGATCCCCCACTCGGTCGCCATGAGCGCGCAGTGCTCGCCCATCGACATGCCGGTGCGCGGCTCCTCGTTGCGCGGGATCGCCGGCACGACATGGCCGGGACGGACCCTGGCGAGCTGCTTCAGGCGGCCGGCGGTCGACTTCTGCCGGTTGGCCTCGAGCAGGATCTCGCGCAGGTCCTCGTTGAGGGCTATCGGCGCGTCGGAGGTCGTGTCGACGCCGCAGGCGACGCCCGAGTCGATCTGGCCGAGGGCGATCTTGTTGGCGACCAGGATCGCCGCCTCGAGCCCGGTGCCGCACGCCTGCTGGACGTCGTAGGCGGGCGTCTCCGGGGCGAGGCGCGTGCCGAGCAGGCTCTCGCGCGTCAGGTCGCGGTCGCGCGAGTGCTTGAGCACCGCGCCGCCGACGACCTCGCCGAGCCGCTCGCCGTCGAGCGAGAAGCGGTCGATCAGCCCGTCGAGCGTCGAGGTGAGCATGTCCTGGTTCGACGCCTTCGAGTAGGCGGAGTTCGAGCGTGCGAACGGAATCCGGTTGCCGCCGACGACGGCAACCGGCCGGGTCTTGCTGTTCATTGGGGTCTTGCCTCCTGGGGAGCCCTGCTTGGAAGTCCTCGACGGCGTGGAGCGGCGGCGCAGCCCCGGCTCGACCGTCGCGATCAAGAGGTCGGCGGCCTCGCGGGCGGGCATCGCCCCGGTCCGCAGCCACCAGCGGACGAGCGCCTCGGCCGCGCCCATGACGGCGGTCGAGAGCGCCTCGACCTCGGTCCGCGCGCGATCGCGACGGGACGCGGGGAGCTGCGCGAGCATCGAGGCGGAGATCAGGTCCCGCAGGCGCGTGCGGTAGCCCGCGACGCGTTCGGCGATCTCGCCTCCGGCCGGCAGGGTCTCGTCGAAGAGGACCGCCCACGCGGCGCGGTCATCGTCGACGAAGGCGAAGAAGGCGTGCAGCCCGCGGCTGAGCGCGTCGGCCGACGTCGTCGTGTCGCCGACCGCCTCGACGACGGTCGCTACGAGCCCGTCGCCGGCCCGCTCGAGACAGGCGAGGTAGAGCTGCTCCTTGTTGCCGAAGTAGTTGTAGAGCAGCGGCTTGGTGACGCCGACGGCGGCGGCGACGCCGTCCATCGTCACCGCCGCGTAGCCGCGCTCGGCGAACAGCGCGTGGGCGGCGGCGACGGTCTGCTCCATCCGCTCGGCTCGCGGCAGGCGGGTTCGCGCGGGGGTCGACACGGCAGCCATCTCCGATGATGTTACCGCACTATAAATTTCTATGCGGGTAACAAGCCGGGCGGTAGAGTCCGAGCCAAGTGCGCGACCTCTCGATCAAAGCCCGTGGAGCGCGCCCGTGGTCTTGGACCCAGCTACGCAAGCGCACGCTGGCGATCTACCAGGCGGAGCGCCAGGGGCGCCTGCGGATGGCGGTGCTGGTCTGGCAGGCCGACGACCCGCGGGTCGACGTCGACGGCGCGCTTCCCAGGCTGCTCGCGCTGACGATGGACCTGGAGCCGGAGCCCGGTCGGGAGAACGTCGTCGCACTCGCCGGCTTCGAGTCGCTGGAGGCCGGCCGCGACCACTGCCTGGACTGGACCGGCGGCGCCACCGAGGTGAGCTGGGACTCGCTCGGCGAGACCGCGCAGATCGGCCTCTACGCGGCGATCCGCGATCCGAGCTTCGCCGAGCGCGGCTGACTCGGCGGTTCTCTTCACATCCCTTTCACAGGGCCATTACCCGACGGTCACAGCGGGGCGCCCGCGCCTCGACACGATTGCGGCCATGAACGAGAAGACGATCGAGACGATCGGACGCCACGCGCGGTCGGCGTTCATGGCCGTGGTGACCGCGACGATGCTCGCCCTGACGGTCGAGCACGCTCGTCGCGGGCTGCCGGGGATGGCGACGGCGAGCGTCTACGCGCTGACCGTCGGGTTCGGCCTCGAATTCCTCGCGGCCACCTGGACGCCCGGGGTCAAGCCCCGGCGGCGCATCCGCCTCGATGGCCGTTAGGCAACCCTAAGAGAGAACTCGCGTCAGCCCGCGGCGTCCGGTAAATTGGACACGTGGACGAGCGTCGCACCGATGCCCTGAAGGCCTCGCCGCGGATGTTCGACTCGGATGTCCTCGACAAGCTGTCGCGCGTCCACCCGGTCGTCCCGCTCGTCGTCTTCATCCCGGCGATCGCGGTCCTCTTCGCCCTCGGCCAGGAGGGCAGGCCACCGTTCGAGGTGACGGCCTGGATCGCCGGCGGCTGGCTCTTCTGGACGCTCACCGAGTACTGGCTCCATCGGCTCGTCTTCCACTTCGAGCCCGAGGACGGCATCGGCGCCCGCCTGCACTGGATCATCCACGGCGTCCACCACGACCACCCCAACGATCCGATGCGGCTTGTGATGCCGCCATCGGTCAGCGTCCCGCTGGCGCTCGCCTTCTGGGGGCTCTTCCACCTCGTTCTCGGCGGCCAGCACGCCGACCTCTTCGCCTGCGGCTTCCTCGTCGGCTACCTCGCCTACGACATGACGCACTACCACCTCCACCACCACAAGCCGCGCACCCCCGTCGGCAAGCTCTTCTACGAGCTCCACATGCGCCACCACTTCCAGGACGACACCCGCGGCTTCGGCGTCGCCGCCCCCTGGTGGGACGTGGTATTCCAGACGCGCCTGCGGCGCCGCAAGACTCAGGCGTAGTACCGCAGACCTAGGCAGCGGCGCTTCGGCGTAGACCTGTCGCACCCTTGTTACCTACTTCGCCGCGGCGTGCGTCTTCGCCAGGCAGCACCAAGTGCATACGGATCTACCGGCGCCCCAGCGTCGCCCTGATGGAGGCACACGTGGGCGTCAAACGCTAGATTCAGTGCCCAAGCGGATGTGGTGAAATTGGTAAACACGCGGGCTTCAGGTGCCCGTGCCCTTCGGGGCTTGGAGGTTCGAGTCCTCTCATCCGCATCGTCCAGTCGTGAAGTAGGCAGGGCCGGGGGCCGGGCCTCTCGAAGCTAGACTGCCCCAACCCGCGATGGCGCTTCCGACCGGCATTCCCGCGCTCCCTCAGTGAGCGACGAGCAGCAGGCGCCGGAGTCCGCCTACGCCAGCGCCGGCGTCGACTACGCGACGCTCGACGCGGGCAAGCGGCTCGCCCTGACCGCCGCGCTCGGCACGTCGGGCGCGCTGGCGGCGCACGGCGGCAAGGCGCTCGACGTGTCGCGTGGCGAGCCGGCGTTCGTCTTCGAGCTCGGCGACCGGACGCTCGCCTTCGTGATGGAGGGGCTGGGTACGAAGGCGGTGGCGGCGCGCCAGGTCGCGGAGCAGCTCGGGCTCAACCGCTTCGACGCGGTCGCCTACGACACGGTCGCGGCGATCGTCAACGACCTCTGCTGCGTCGGTGCGCTGCCGCTCGTCGTCAACGCCTACTTCGCGACGGGCTCGTCGGAGTGGTACCGCCGGACCGAGTGGCACGAGGCGCTGGTGGAGGGCTGGAGCCGCGCCTGCGCCGACGCGGGCGCCACCTGGGGCGGCGGCGAGTCGCCGTCGCTCCCCGGCCTGGTCAACGACGAGGACATCGAGCTGGCGGGCAGCGCGGTCGGGGCGATGCCGGAGGGAAGCCCGCCGATCCTCGGCCAGGACCTGCGAGCGGGCGACGAGATCGTGATGGTCGCGAGCAGCGGCCTGCATGCCAACGGCGCCTCGCTCGCGCGGATGATCGCCGGCCGCCTGCCGGACGGCTACGCCACCGCGCTCCCCAGCGGTCGGTCCTTCGGCGACGCACTGCTCGACCCCTCGATTCTCTACGCGAAGCTGGTCGGGGCGCTCGGGGCAGCCGATGTGCCGGTCAGCTACCTCAGTCACGTCACCGGTCACGGGCTGCTCAAGCTGATGCGCCCGAGCCGCGACCTCACGTACCGGATCACGGCGCTGCCGCCGGTGCCCGAGGTGCTGGCGTTCCTCGCCGAGCAGGCGCAGATGGACGCCCACGCCGCCTACAGCACGCTCAACATGGGCAGCGGCTATGCCGTCTATACGGGTGCGGGCACCGGCGACCAGGTGGTCGAGATCGCGCAGGGGCTCGGCCACGACGCGCTGCTTGCCGGCCGGGTCGAGGAGGGGCCCCGCCAGGTGATCGTCGAGCCGATCGACGTCGTCTACGCCGACGCCGAGCTCGATCTCAGCCCCGACACGGCTTAGCCCGCCTCGTCCCACGCGCCACGACTCGCCGAGCGAGAGCCGGTGCGCGCCGGTGAGCGCCGCGGCCGGAACATTAGACTCGCCGCAAGACCACGAAAGGAACGTGCATGGCTTACGAGGTACCGGATCTTCCGTACGACTACGCGGCGCTCGAGCCTCATATCGACGAGGCGACGATGCGGGTGCACCACGACAAGCACCACCAGGCGTACGTCGACAAGGCCAACGCCGCGCTGGAGGGCACCGACTGGGCGGACAAGCCGATCGAGGAGGTCATCGCGAGCCTCTCCCAGCTGCCCGACGACATCCGCGGCCCGGTCCGCAACAACGGCGGCGGCCACTACAACCACGCCCTCTTCTGGGAGTCGATGTCGCCGAACGGCGGCGGCCAGCCCGACGACGACCTCGCCGCGGCGATCGACTCGGCATTCGGGTCCTTCGGCGACTTCCAGGAGAAGGTCAAGGCGACCGGCGTCGGCCAGTTCGGCTCCGGCTGGTCGTGGCTCGTCCACGACGGCTCGGGCCTCGCGGTCGTCGGCACGCCGAACCAGGACAACCCGCTGACCGACGGCAGCACGCCGCTGCTCGGCGTCGACGTCTGGGAGCACGCCTACTACCTGAAGTACCAGAACAAGCGCCCCGACTACATCGACGCGTGGTGGAACGTCGTCGACTGGGGCAAGGTCGCCGAGCGCTTCGGCGCCGTCGGCTAGATCCGCGCGAGCTGCGCCGAGGGGCGGCCACCGTGCCGCTCCTCGCAGCTCGGCCCTAGAGCGAGCGCTCCCAGTCGAGGATCGTCGCGGCGATCGCCTCGCCGCGGTCCTCTTGGAGGAAGTGCCCGCCCCCTTCGATCACGACCTGCTCGCCGGCGCCCGGGATCAGATCGACGAACACCTGGCCGGCCTTCGGCGACGGGAAGACGGGGTCGCAGTCGGAGAAGGCGACCAGCGCGGGCTTCTCCCAGCGCGACAGCTCGTCCATCACCGCCGCCATCTCGGCGGCGCCCGGCGCGCTCTCCTCGACCGGCACCAGCAGCGGGAACGTCGCGGCGCCGGCCTTCGACTCGGCGCTCTGGAACGGCGCCTCGTAGGCGGCCACGACCTCCGCCGTCAGATCGGTCGTGGTGGCGCCCTGCAGCACCATCCCGACCGGCAGGTCGGGGTTCCGCTCGGCGAACTCGCGCCACCTCAGGAAGCCCTTGCTCACGCGGCCGGTGAAGAGGCCGGTGTTGAGGATCACCAGCCGCTCGACGCGATCGGCGTGCTCGACCGCCCAGCGCAGCCCGATCGGCCCGCCCCAGTCCTGCACCACGACCGTGACGCCGTCGAGGTCGAGGCCGTCGAGCACACCGGTCACCTGCTCGCAGTGGCGGTCGTAGGAGTACCAGCCGCGATCGGTCGGCTTGTCCGAGCGCCCGAAGCCGACGAGGTCGGGGCAGATCGCCCGCCGGCCGGCCGCGACGAGCGGCGCCAGCATCAGCCGGTAGAGGTAGGACCACGACGGCTCGCCGTGGAAGCAGACGACGGGACTGCCCTGCCCCTCGTCGACGTAGTGCATCCGCAGCCCGCCGACCTCGGCGTAGCGCGGCTCGAAAGGGAAGCCGGGCAGCCGCTCGAAGCGCTCGTCGGGGGTGCGGAAGACCTCCACGGCCGCGACCCTACCCGCAAGCACGGGCCACCGCGCCCGACGCGGACTAATCTTGCGGAGTGGCCTCTGCGACGGCAACCGGGTGGACCGAGCACGCGGTGGAGGCGCTCGCCCGGGCCGGGTACCGCGCGAGCGCCCCGCGCGAGGAGGTGATCGCGGCGGTCGCCGAGCTGGGCTGCAGCGTCACGGCGCGCGAGATCGCCGATCTGCTGCGCGAGCGCGGCAGCGGCGTCGGGCTGGCGAGCATCTACCGCGCGCTCGACCTGCTCGAGCGGCTGGGGCTCGTGCAGCGCTTCGACGTCGGCGAGGGCATCGCACGCTTCGAGCCGGCGCTGCCGGGCGGCGACCATCACCACCACCTGGTCTGCGATAGCTGCGGAACCGTCGAGCCGTTCGAGGACGATGCGCTCGAGCAGGCGATCCACCGCCTCTCCGGCACGACCGAGTTCACAATCGCCGCGCACGACGTGACGCTGCACGGCGAGTGCCCGTCCTGCCGCGCCGCCGGCTGAGCGGCGCGTCTCCGCTCAGGCGCTCGGCCGGCAGCGCTCGGCGCCGCCGGTCAGCCCGTCGACCAGCGCGGCCGTGTTCGACTGGATCGACTCGACGTAGGTCTCGCCGTCGGAGCCCTCCGGTCCGAGCGTGTCCGCCCACAGCCGGCGCCCCACGTCGGCCCCCGTCTCGCGGGCGACGGCCCGCTCGAGCTCGGGGTCGATCGAGCTCTCCGGAAAGATCGCCTCGACGTCGAGCTCCTCGATCTGGTCGACCAGACGCTGGGTGTCGCCCGCCGACGGCTGGGCGGCCGTCGAGAGCGACGGGATCAGCGCCCCGACGACCGTGATGCCGTAGCGGTCGGCGTAGTGGCCGAGCGCGTCGTGGGTCGTGACGAGCCGGCGCCGCCGCTCGGGAATGCGTGCGACGCACGCCGCGACGCCGCGGTCGAGGCGAGTCAGCCGCGACGAGTAGGCGCGAGCGCGCTCGCGGTAGCGCTGGCGGGCGGCGGGATCCACCTCGGCGAGCTCGGCGGCGATCGCCGCGACGGCCAGGCGCGTCTTGCGCGGGTCCTGCCACCAGTGCGGATCTCGGTCCTCCTCCCGCCCCCCGCCGGGCGCCTCGACGGCGTCGCTCAGCGTGACCGTCTTGGCGTCCCCTCCGGCGTTCTCGATCAGATCGTCGAGCCAGTCGTCGAGGTCGCCGCCGGAGCGAAAGACGATCTCGGCGTCGGCCACGGCGGCGGCGTCGCTCGGGCGCGGCTCGTAGCCATGCGGATCGGAGCTCGGCTGGAGGATCTGGCGCACTTCGACACGCTCCCCGCCGACCTCCCGGACGAAATCTCCCACCTGCGTCGTCGTCGCGACGGCGGTCACGCTCCCCCCTCCCGACGAGGACGTGTCATCGCCCTGGCAGCCTCCGAGCGACACCGCCAGCAGAGCCGAGGCGGCGAGCAGGCGAAGGCGCCAGCAGTTCGATCCGGATACTTGCATCGCCGCGCAGCGTAGTGAGAACGATTCTCGTTTGCGTAGTGGCCTGTCGCCCGGCGCGGCGACGACTCTCGCCCGCCGCATAGCCTCCGTGGGGATGAGCCACGACCACGGCCACCACCATCTCGGCCCGGCTCGCGCAGCCGACCGTCGCCGCCTGCGGGTCGCCCTCGGCCTGATCCTCGCGCTGATGGCGGGCGAGGTCGTCGCGGGGATCGCCGCCGGCTCGCTCGCCCTGCTCTCCGACGCGGCGCACATGCTCACCGACGCCGCCGCGATCGCGCTGGCGCTCTTCGCCGCCCGGCTCGCCGACCGGCCGGCGCGCGGCGGCTACACCTACGGGCTGCGGCGTGCGGAGATCCTCTCGGCCCAGGCGAACGGCGCGACGCTGCTCGCGCTGGCGGCGGTGATCGGCTTCGAGGCCGTCCGCCGGATCGCCGACCCGCCGTCGGTCGAGGGCGGCCTCGTCCTAGCCGTCGCGCTCGCGGGCGTCGCGATCAACCTGCTCGCCACCTGGGTGCTGTCGGGCGCCAACCGCGACAGCCTCAACGTCGAGGGAGCCTTCCAGCACATCCTCACCGACCTCTTCGCCTTCCTCGCCACGGCGCTGGCCGGCGCGCTGATCCTGCTGACCGGCTTCGCCGAGGCCGATGGGATCGCCGCGTTGGCCGTCGCGGCCCTGATGATCCGCGCCGGCTGGGGCCTGCTGCGCGACTCGGGCCGGATACTGCTCGAGGGCTCGCCGCGCGGGATCGATCCTGGCGCGGTCGCGGAGGCGCTGGCCGCCCAGCCCGACGTCCTCGGAGTGCACGACCTGCACGTCTGGGAGGTCACCTCGGGCTTCCCCGCGCTGACCGCGCACGTGCTGCTCGAGCCCGACTGCGACTGCCATCAGCGCCGGCGCGACTTCGAGCTCCTGCTGAGCGAGCGCTTCGGCATCGAGCACACGACGATCCAGGTCGACCACGCGCACGGCGCGCAGGCGCCGATCGTGCTCGAGGGCGAGCCCGTCAGGCGGCCGGGCGGAGGCTAGTCGCGGTCGCGACCGCGACCACGGCCGCCGCCGACGCGCTCGACGGCCTTGGTGGCGTCGACGTACGGCAGGAGCGCGAGCTCACGGGCGCGCTTGACCGCGCGGGCCATCTTCGACTGGTCGCGGCGGCTGAGGCCGGTCACGCGACGTGAGCGGATCTTGCCCCGCTCGGTGACGAAGCGCTGCAGCAGCGCGACGTTCTTGTAGTCGATCTTGTCGATCTCCTCGCGCGGCAGCTTCGAGTAGCGGCGGGCCTCGCCCTTCTGCGGGGGCTTGCCACGGCGCTTGTCCTTCGTGTTGCTGCGTGCCATCGGCCGGTAAGGGTGACAGAGCGCGCGCCTCGGCGTCGGCGCGACGGCTCGTCCCGCGCCGTGCGGCGGCACCCCGGACGGGCATTGGTCCGCCGCCACTGATTGCATTGCGGACATCGGCCGCAGTGGCATCACCCGCGCGTTCGCGGCAATCGTCGCGGTGCTGAGCCTCGCCACGGCGGTGGGGATGGCGCTGCTGTGGCCTGGCGACGTCGAGACCAAGGTCGGCGAGGCGATCGTCACCAAGTCCGACACCGCGACCGTGCTCTCGGTCGACGAGTTCGCCTGCTCCGGTCTCGACACGGACGTCTGTCGCGAGGTCGACGTCCGTCTCGAGAGCGGCCCCGACAACGGCGCCGTCAAGCAGCTCGTGCTCGACAACGGGACGATCGACCCCGACGTCTCCGAGGGCGACGAGCTGCGCGTCGTCAAGAACGTCGTGCCGCCCGGCGCCGATCCGGTGCCCGGGCGCGAGTACTCGATCTCCGACTTCGACCGCCAGGGCTCGATGCTGCTGCTGGTGCTGATCTTCGCCGGGCTGGTGGTGCTGTTCGGCAGGCTGCGCGGCGCGCTGTCGCTGATCGGGCTGGGGCTCAGCCTCGCCGTCGTGCTGGTCTTCATGGTGCCGGCGATCCTCAACGGCGAGAGCGCGCTCGCGGTGGCCGTCGTGGGGGCCGTGGCGGTGATGATCGCGACGATCCTGCTCGCCCACGGCGCGGGGCCGAAGAGCCTGGCGGCGATCGTCGGGACGGCCGCGTCGCTGGTCGTGACGGTCGGCCTGGCGGTGCTGTTCACCGACCTCACCCACCTCACCGGGCTGGCGACCGAGGAGGCGACGTTCCTCCAGGTCAACGACGCCGGCGTGTCGCTCGAGGGACTGCTGCTGGCCGGGATGATCGTCGCGACGCTCGGCGTGCTCGACGACGTGACCGTCAGCCAGTCGTCGACCGTGCTCGCGCTACGGGCCGCCAACCCGGGCCAGAGCTTCCGCGAGCTGTTCGGCCGCGCGATGGACGTCGGCCGCGATCACCTGAGCGCGACCGTGAACACCCTCGTGCTGGCCTACGTCGGCTCCTCGCTGCCGCTGCTGCTGATCTTCAGCTCCGGCCAGATCGGCTTCCTCGACGCCGTCAACCTCGAGATCGTCGCGAAGGAGGTCGTCGCGACGCTCGTCGGATCGATCGGCCTGATCGCCGCGGTGCCGATCACGACGGCGCTGGCGGCGCTGTTCGCCGGCCGGATGTCGGCCGACGAGCTGGCGGCCGTCGAGCCCCACGGCCACACGCACTGAGACTCGGCTCGCATGAGCTCGGACCCGCTCGCCCTCGCCGCCGTCCTGGCCTGGTGCTTCGCGGTGGCGCTCGGCGGCGGCCTCGTCGGCCTGGTGCTCGGCAACATCCGCATCCCGGCGATCGTGGCGGTCGCCTCGAGCCCGGCCGCCGGCGGCGGCGCGAACCTCGGCATCTCCGGCGCGGCGGCCGCCGCGGCCGCGATCGTCCACATCCGCGCCGGCCGGATCGACTGGCGCGTCTTCGCTTGGATGGGCCCGCCGTCGATCGTCGGGGCGGTCGCCGGCGGGTATGCGGCGGGGCTGCTGCCGGACACCGCGCTGCTCGCGGCGATCGGCGTGACGCTGCTCTACTTCGGCGTCGACCTGTTGCGCCCGGGCGAGCGAGCCCGCGGGCGTGCGCCCCGCCTCGACGCGCCCGACCTGCGCGCCGCCGTGCTCGCCGGCTTCGGGATCGGCGTCCTCGGCGGCCTGATCGGCCTGATCCTCGGCTCGCTGAGGATGCCGGCGCTGTTGCGCTACGTCGGCGGCGGCGCGCACCGGGCGGTCGGGACGAATCTCGCGGTCGGCGTCTGCGTCGGCGTTGCGGGGGTGATCGGCCACGCTCCCGCGGGGATCGACTGGGACCTGCTGCTGCTCGGCGCGGCCGCCTCGGTTCCGGGCGCGCTGATCGGCTCGCGGCTCACCGGCCGGCTCTCCGAGCGAACGCTGATCCGCGCGATCGGAGCGATGCTGCTGATCGCGGGGTCGGCGATGCTGGTCGACGCGGCGGTCTGAGGACCATCGGGCCGAGGAACCAGCGCGGGCGGCGCCTGCGCCCCGCCGGCGACGTGACTCAGGCCGTCGCGGGCTCGCGCTGCGGCACCCAGCCGGCCGGGAAGGCGCCGGCGGGGATCTCGCCGGCGTAGTCCGGGAACCAGCGGCGGGCGATCCGCTCGGCCGCACGGCCGTCGATCAGCGGCAGCAGGTCGCCGACGGTCAGCAGCACGCGAATCGTGGCGCCGATCTGGAGGTCGGCGGCGGTCGGCTCCTCGCCGCCCACGACGCCCTCGGCCGCGAGCGTGTCGATGTAGTCGAGCTTCTCCGGCAGGTGGGCGAGATCGTTCGCCACCCGCTCGGCGGTGATCCCATGGTGCTTCCACGTGCGATGCACGAAGCCGATCGCGAAGTCGACGCCGGCCGGGTCGAGTTGGCCGACCCCGCCGAAGCTGCCCATCGCCTCTGGGCGGAAGCGCAGCGCGCCGAAGGGCATCCGGCGGCCGAGGTCCTGCAGCTCGCGATCGCCCCACAGCTCAGCCTCGCGCACGGCCGCGGCGATCGGCTCGGGATAGAGCGCCGGCTCGGGCGCCAGCCGCTCGATCCGCTCGAGGATCGAGACCGAGCCGTGCACCGGCTCGCCGTCGATGAGCAGTCCCGGCACCGTCTTCCTGCCCGCGCCGAAGACCTTCTCCATCTCCTCGACATGGGCGCCCGGCATCAGCTCGACGGTCTCGTACTCCAAGCCCTTGCGGCCAAGCGCGGCACGCACGGTCATGCAGGGGTGCGAGGGCGGCGTCACGTGCAGGACGAGAGTCGGCTGATCGTTCATGACGCAGAACCTACTTCACCTGCGAAAGCCGCTCCAGGGCACTAACATCCGAGGCCTCGGGGCGTGGCGCAGCCTGGTAGCGCACTCGGCTGGGGGCCGAGCGGTCGCTGGTTCAAATCCAGTCGCCCCGACTAGGCGGACGGGCGGGGCACCCAGCCGGCTGGGAACGCGCCGGCCGGGATGTCCGCCGGACCGGGCTCGAACCAGCGTCCCGCGATGCTCGCGCAGGGGTGTCCCTCGATCAGCGGCCGGACGTCGCCGATCTGGAGCAGCAGGAGTGGACGCGCCTCACTTCCTCCGCGCGCAGGGTGAACGGCTTCCGCTGTGGCGCGCCGAGCAGACCGAGCCGCGACCCGGGTGGGTAGCGGTCTGCGCTGCGACCGTGAACTGACCTCCGTCCACCGAGGCGCCCTGTCCGATGTCGTCCAGCGCGGTCATCTCGACGCTGTAGGTTCGCGCCGCGCTCGTCGTGTTCGCCGGCGCGTCGAAGACGCCCTCGAACACCGATGAGCTGATCGGTATCAGCTCCACGTCGGTCGACCCACCATCGGGGTCCGTCACACGCGCGTACGCGTAGGTGATCCCGCGCAAGTCCCAGGCGCTGACACGGAGCGTCACGGGACCGCCGGCAGGCGGCAGCTCGCGTGGCTCCACCGACGGGTCGGACACGATCGGCGGCTCGTCGAACTGCGGCTGCGCGTCGACTTGGATGTCGCCGACGATCTCGAAGGTCATGGCGCCGTTGGTGTCCGTCACCTGCACCTCGACGAGGTGACTCAACGACTCGTCGCTGAAGTTGGCCCCGATTTGGACCGTACCGCTGTAGGCCGTCGGACCGGTGGGGAGCAGCGTCACGTTCTGGCCGCCGAGGAAGGAGGTCACCTGGGCGGACGCCGAGACGATGCCGAAGTCGTCCACCGCGTTGACCGTGATGGTCACCTCGCCACCCGTGTAGGGCAGGCTTCCCGGGAGGATCGTCACACCGGTGATCGTGGGCGGGTTGTCCTCGACCGGCTCTTGGGCGACCGAGCGCTCGGCGAGCACGGTGAGCGGCGCGAGCAACGCCAGCAGTACTGCGATCAAGATGCGGGGCATGTCGTCTCCTCGGCGTTGGTTCGTCATTTCGCGCCCGCGCAGGGTGAAGGGCCTCCGCGGTGGCGCGCCGAGCACGCCGGGCCGCGGCTCGGGCTGATCGCGGCGACCGTGAACTGACCAGCGTCGATCGAGGTGCTCTGTCCGATGACGTCGACTCCCGTCATCTCGACGCTGTACGTCCTAACCGTGCTCGTGGCGTTGCCCGGCACGTAGAGGCGGCCCTCGAACTTCGGCCATGTGGTCGGCGTAAGGTCGACGTAGGTCGGCGGGCCACCCTCGCTGTCGGTCACACGCGCGTATGCGGTGGTGTTCACGAGGTCGTAGGCGGTGACGCCCAGCGTCACGGTACCGCCGGCGGATGGAAGCTCACGTGGCGACACGAACGGGTCCGACATGGTCGGCGGCTCGTCGGCCGGCGGCTGCGGCTCGACGTCGACCTGCCCGGCCACGTCGGTGTCGAAGCCGCCGTTGGTGTCCCAGACCTGCACGTTGACGTAGTAGCTGACGGGCTGAAAGCCGTAGTTGGCCGGGATGTCGAAGTAGCCGGTGTAGTTGGTGTCCCCCGACGGAAACAGCTGCACGCTCAGCCCGCCGCCGTCGGGCAGCTGAACGTCCGCATATGCCTGGTAGATGCCGAAGTCGTCGGTCGCGTTGACCGTCACCGTCGCCAGGCCGCCCCAGTTGGGCAGGGTGCCGGGCGAGACGCTCGCGTAGTGGATGATCGGCGGGGTGTCCTCCGGACCCTCCTCCGCGAGGGCAGACGCCGAGAGGACGGTCAGCGACGCGAGCAGCGCCAGGATCAGGACCACCAGAAGGTGATGCTTGGCGCTCGGAAAGCTCGATCGCGGCATGTCATCTCCTCGGCGTGGACTCGTGGCGAAGTCAGCACCCTACCCTCCGCTGCCTACCTAAGCCAGTCGGCCGGGGAAGAGCGGTCGCTGGTTCAAATCCAGTCGCCCCGATCTCGTCGCTACCGCCTGCCGATGCCGCGCGCCATCAGTTCACGCGCCCGGGCGTGACCTCAGGCGTTTGCGCGACGAGCTGGCCGAGGATCAGCGGCGCTGCCGCTCCCACGTTCACGGCCAGAAGCGGAGTCAGATCGATCTCCGACTTGATGTACAGCCACGCCACCGCCCCGCCGAGCGCGATCATGGCCACGGTGACTATCCAGTAGAAGAACGAGCGAAGGTACTGGGGAACGCCTGCCCGGCGCAGCCTGAAGAGTCCGAGCACCTCGGCCGCCGTTCCGCCCAGCAGGCCGTAGAGGAATGCGTCGTCAGGGGTCATGAGCTCACGAAGACTTCGAGATCGCACTGCGGGCGATCGAAAACGCCTCACGCAGAGAGGGCTCGCTCAGGGTGTACAGATCTTGACCCGCCGGTCCTGGAACGGCCGAGCGTCTGACAGCCTCGGACTGGTCGAGGACCGTCTGCACGGCGTCGGGAGGCAGGCCCGTCTCATTGACCAGCCCGACGACCGTGCGAAAGTCCCATTTATCGTTCCCGAGGGCGCCGAGAACCTTCTCGACATCCTCACCCCGAGCCTCTGGCTTCTCGTCGCGCTTCTCGTCGCTCATCACGCCATCCGGTAAGTGCTCGTGCAGCTACTCACTGAAACGATGCTACACAGGCATGCCCTATCGATCAATGTGATCCATCGATTCGTCGGTGAGGCCCTCGGGGCGCCACCGTCGTAGAGTCGTCAGTCATGCGGGCGTTCGACGAAGGAGGGCGATAGATGGCGAGCGTGGATCGATCAGCGGCGAGCGCCGAGCTCGCTGACGAGCGCGGGGCGGGCGACGGCGTCCTGTTCAATCCGCGCACCTTCGACGGCGCGGAGCTCGATGCCGAGTCGCGGCGGCTGATGCTGGCGACGGTCGAGTTCTTCGAGGGGCGTGGCAAGAAGGTGCTCAAGCAGCACGACCGCGACCTGGTCTGGTATTCGGACTTCCTCGAGTTCGTCGAGCGCGAGCGGGTGTTCGCGACCCTGTTGACCCCGGCGGCGGAGGCGGGCGGCGATCCGGAGAAGCGCTGGGACACGAGCAGGATCTGCGTCTTCAACGAGATCACGGCCTTCTACGGGCTCGCCTACTGGTACACCTGGCAGGTCTCGATCCTGGGGCTCGGCCCGATCTGGCAGAGCGAGAACGCAGGGGCCAAGGCGCGCGCGGCGCGGCTGCTCGAGGACGGCGCGATCTTCGCCTTCGGGCTCTCCGAGAAGGAGCACGGCGCCGACATCTACTCGACCGACATGGTCCTCACGCCCGACGGCGACGGCTTCCGGGCCAGCGGCGGGAAGTACTACATCGGCAACGGCAACCTCGCCGGGATGGTGTCGGTCTTCGGCCGGCGCGCCGACGTCGAGGGCGCGGAGGGCTATGTCTTCTTCGCCGCCGACAGCCAGCATCCGTCCTACCGGCTGATCAAGAACGTCGTCAACTCACAGTCCTACGTCAGCCAGTTCGAGCTCGACGACTACCCGGTTCGACCTGAGGACGTGCTGCACACCGGTCATGGGGCGTTCCACGCGGCGCTGAACACCGTCAACGTCGGCAAGTTCAACCTCGCCTTCGCCTCGATCGGGATCTGCGAGCACGCCCTCTACGAGGCGATCGCGCACGCGGACGCGCGGACGCTCTACGGGATGAGGGTCACCGACTTCCCGCACGTCCGGCAGGCGTTCACCGACGGTTACGCCCGACTCGTGGCGATGAAGCTCTTCGGCGATCGCGCGATCGACTACATGCGCTCCGCCGGCCCCGACGATCGGCGCTACCTGCTCTACAACCCGATCGCCAAGATGAAGGTGACGACCGAGGGCGAGCGCGTCGTCGACCTGCTGTGGGACGTGATCGCCGCCAAGGGCTTCGAGAAGGACATGTACTTCGAGATGGCGGCGCGCGACATCCGCGCGCTGCCGAAGCTCGAGGGCACCGTGCACGTGAACATGGCGCTGGTCCTGAAGTTCATGGCGAGCTACCTGTTCGATCCCGCCGAGTACGACCCGGTCCCGACCCGTGACGATCCCGCCGACGACGACTTCCTGTTCCGTCAGGGTCCCGCCCGCGGACTCGGGAAGATCCGCTTCCACGACTGGCACGCGGCCTACGCCTCCTTCGAGGGCGTGCCGAACGTCGCGCGCTTCGTCGAGCAGGCGGAGGGGCTCAAGACGCTGCTCGCCACCGCGCCGCCGTCGGAGTCGCAGATCACCGACCTCGACTTCATGCTCACGCTCGGCGAGCTCTTCACCCTGGTCGTCTACGGGCAGCTGATCCTCGAGCAGGCCGCGCTGAGCGGGTTGGCGACGGACACCGTCGACCAGATCTTCGACGTCATGGTGCGCGACTTCTCCGCCTACGCGGTCGACCTTCACGGGCGCGCGTCGTCGACCGAGGCGCAGCAGGCATGGGCGCTGGCGCACGTCCGCAAGCCGACGGTCGACGACGACCGATTCGCGAGCGTCTGGGCGAAGGTGCGCGGGCTGGCGGGCGCATACGAGATGCGGCCGTGAGCGGCGCGCTCCCGGCCGGACTGGTGCGTCACGGTTGGGCCGCGGCGGTTCTCAGTCCGCCGGCAGCCTGACGCCGCCGTCCTCGGTGAGCGTCCAGCGGGGGTTGTGCGCGATCTCCCACGGGTGGCCGTCGGGGTCCACGATCAGCGCGCTGTAGCCGCCCCAGAAGGTCTCCGCCGGCTCGCGTCCGACGGTGGCGCCCGCGGCGCGGGCCTCCTCCGTCACGGCGTCCACCTCCGCGGGCGAGCCGAGGTTGAGGGCGAGCGTCACCCCGCCCCAGCCGCCCGTGTCCTCGACGCAGCTGTCCTCGGCGAGCTTCGCGCGGTCCCACAGCGCGAGCACCATGTCGCCGGCCTGGAAGAAGACGACGTCGGCGTCGGGCTCGGCGCGCGTCGTCCACCCCACCGCCTCGTAGAAGCGTCGCGCACGGGCGAGGTCCGACGTCCCGAGCGTGATCACGCTGACTCGCTGTCTCATGTCGGCAGTATCGCCCCGCCGCGCCGTCAGGCCGGGGTGGTCGGGCCCGCGGGCGGCGGCGACTCGACGGGCGGCGCGCCCGCTGCCGGAGCGCCTTCGCCGTCGAGCTCGCGCAGGCGGAAGTAGAGAACCGCCGCGACGAGCGCCGTTACCGGCGCCGTGATCGTCGATCCGATGACGTCGAAGACGATTCGAACCGGAGCGCTGTCGTCGATGCCGACGGCGATTGCGCCGAGGATCGCCCGGACCACCAAGACGATCAGCAGGACGCTCACGATGACCGCGAAGACCTGCCAGCCATGGCCCTTGACGAGCTCGCGCGAGCGTCCGAAGGCGCCGAGCACACCCTTGCGCTCGATCACGATCGCCGGGGCGATCACCGACCAGATCGTCGCCAGGAAGAGGCCCGGGACGATCAGCAGCAGGAAGCCGATCCCGATGCCGAGGCCGGCGAGGATGCCGGCGCCGATCAGCGGCAGGATCACCGGCGCGGCGCTCTTGACCAGGTCGCCGACGGAGGAGTCGCGCCGACCGTCCTGGACGTCGCTGACCAGCTCCACGACCATGCCCTGGTACAGCGTCGCGGCGACGATGCTGACGGCGAAGCCGATCGGCACCAGCACCAGCGAGCCGGCGACGAGGCCGCTCACCACTCCGACCACCAGGAACAGCCCGAACGCGACCGGGAGCAGCACGCCGGCCTGCGAGCCGTAGACGGAGAATGCCTGGCTGAGGGTGCCACCCACGTCGAGCTTGCGTTCCATGGTCCCTACTTAGACCCCCGCGCCGACAACCCTGCCGGGCGGCGGCAGAGCGGGCGACGGGATGGCGAACGCCCAAAGGTTGCCACAGGTTGCCCGGACCGTTGCTCGCACCGGTTCCAGCGGACCTTCGCAATACTGATACACCTTGGTGCTACACTTCTCCTATGCCCACCAGCCACCGCCGCCTTGGAGTTGTCCGGGATCCAGACCTCGATCACGCCCTCGATCAGACGCGCTCGTTGCTCGAGCCGCAGGAGACTCGCTCGGCCGCGGCGCAGGTCCGCGCCCTTGCGCTCCGTGGAGCACGTTCGGTGCTCGACGAGCGCGGTAGCGAGGGTGAGCTGCGCCGCAGGCTGGACCAGCGACATGGCGCGACGCCCGCGAAGGCCGACCTCCTGGCCGTGGGCATGCCACACGGCGCGCCTGATCGCAGCGACCCTAGGCCGGCGTCTGATGCGCTGGACTGGGTCCGAGGCAGTTGACCGCCGCATACCTGGACGCATCGGCGCTGGTCAAGCTGATGCGCCCCGAGCCCGAGACCGAAGTGCTGGTCGAAGCGCTGGCGCAGTGGCCAGTGCGCGTCGCGAGCGAGGTCGTCGTCGTGGAGCTGGGATGCACCGCCCGCCGGCTCGGCGGTGCTGAGCTGCTCGAGCGCGCCAAAGCGATCACCGACGGACTGGACCTGATCCCGTTCTCGGCGGCCATCCGCAAGCGTGCGGTCGCCACGGCGTTCGATCCCCCACTCCGCCCCCTCGACGCGATCCATCTGGCCACGGCCCTCGAGCTGGGTGACGATCTCGACGCGTTCGTCGCCTACGACGACCATCTGTGTCGAGCGGCTGACGCCGAACGCTTGGTAGTGCACAGCCCACGCTGACCGCTCGGCCCTGTGGTCCAAATAGCTGGTCCAGCGGTGGGCGTGCGAAAGGTCGAGCCAAGCGGGCGGAGGGAGTCGAACCCTCACTAAGAGCTTGGAAGGCTCTTGTGCAGCCATTACACCACGCCCGCGGGCAACCGCGGGCATTGTAGAGGTACCATCCCGGGCCGTTGGGGCAGTGGCCAAACTGGCTAAGGCACCGGTCTCCAAAACCGGGGATTCCAGGTTCGAGTCCTGGCTGCCCCGCTTTCGAGGCGGAACGGCAGCCTACGGCGCCGCGTTCGCGCACGAGTGGAACATTGACCGGGTCAGGGCCCGGTCGATGTTCCACTCGAGGCCCGAGGGGCGGCTCCGCTGTCCGCCTCCTCGACCACGCGCTCCAGGTAGGGCCCCAGCAGGGACGCCACGGAGGCGGCGGTCATGCCGGCGGGGCCCTTGGGCAGCGCCGCGTAGCTGATCGCGAGGCGAACGACGCACTCGGCGAGCAGGTCGATCGCCTCCTTGTCGACCCCCGGCCAGCCGGCGCCGATGACGGCGGCGAGGCGGTCGGCGGCCTGGGCGACGACGGGCTGGCCCTGGGTGGTGACGTAGGGCAGCAGGCTCTCGTTGCCCTCGCCGGAGACGACCGAGCGAATCAGGGGATTGTCGGCGGCGCCGGTGAGGAAGACGTCGAAGGCCGCGGCCAGCGCGGCGACCGGGTCGTCGAGATGGGCGTTGACGGCCTCCTCGACGTCGGCGAGGAAGCGGTCGGCCTCGCGCAGGAAGATCGCCTGGGCGAAGCTGGCCCGCGCGCCGAACTCGCTGTACAGCGTCTGGCGGCTGACGCCGGCGGCGGCCGCGATGTCGGCCATCGTGATGTCGGACCAGTCGCGCTCTTGGAGCAGGTCGCGCGCGGCGTCGAGCAGCGTGTCGCGCAGCAGCTCGCGCGCGGCGACGGCGTAGGGGGTGCGCTCGGCGGCGGCTGCGGAGGCCATCGCGGCTAGCCCTCCGGCTCGAAGTCGAGCTTGTCGCGCACTCCGCAGTCCGGGCAGACCCAGTCGTCCGGTATCTCGCTCCACGGCGTGCCGGCGGGGAAGCCCTCGCGCGGATGCCCGGCCCGCTCGTCGTAGACGTAGCCGCAGCCCGGGCAGCGGTAGGCGCTCATGCGGCGGAGCCCGCGCCGTAGCGCGCGAGCACCCGCCGGCGCGTGCGCGGGTGGACGTTCGCGCGCGAGAGGTCGTCGCCGTAGTGCTCGAGCAGGCGACGGTCCATCACCCGCCGCCAGAGCGGCGGGATCGCCGCCAGGACGATCATCCCGGCGTAGCCGGTCGGCAGCTGCGGCGCCTCGTCCTCGTGGCGCAGCGCCTGGTAGCGGCGCAGCGGGTTGGCGTGGTGGTCGCTGTGACGCTGCAGGTGGTAGAGCAGCACGTTCGACGCGACGTTGTTGCTGTTCCAGCTGTGCTCCGGCCGCGTGATCTCGTAGCGCCCGTCCTCGCGCCGCCCGCGCTTGAGGCCGTAGTGCTCGAGGTAGTTGACGACCTCGAGCAGCGAGAACCCGAGCACCGCCTGCAGCAGCAGGTACGGCAGGACGACGACGCCGAACGCGGCGACGAGAACACCGAAGAGCGCGGCGGTCATCGCCCAGGCGTTGAGGATGTCGTTGTGGATCGTCCACGGTCCCTTGCCCATCCGCCGCAGGCGCTTGCCCTCGAGCTCCCACGACGACCGCAGGCTGCCGGCGACGGTGCGCGGGAGGAACTCGTAGAAGCTCTCCCCCAGCCGCGAGCTGGCCGGATCCTCGGGGGTCGCGACGCGGACGTGGTGGCCGCGGTTGTGCTCGATGAAGAAGTGGCCGTAGCCCGTCTGGGCGAGCGCCACCTTGCTGAGCCAGCGCTCGAGGCTCGCGCGCTTGTGACCGAGCTCGTGGGCCGTGTTGATCGCCACGCCGGCGACCATGCCGGTCGTCACGGCCAGCCCGATGCTGTCGAGCGTCGACAGGTCGCCGCTCGACCACAGCCAGCACGCGATCGCCAGCGACACGTACTGCAGCGGGATGTAGAGGTACGTGCACCAGCGGTAGTAGCGATCCTCCTCGAGCCAGGCGATCACGCTGTCCGGCGGGTTCTCCTGGTCGACCCCGATCAGCACGTCGAGCAGCGGGAACAGGCCGAAGACTACGACCGGTCCGACGAACCAGAAGATCCCGAGGCCGGTCGCCTCGACGAGCCCCCAGCCCATCAGCGGCAGGCTCGGAACCAGCAGGCCGAGCAGCCACGCGTAGCGCTTGCCGTCGCGCCAGGTCGGGGCCTCGAGCGTCTCGGTGGGTCCGTGCTCGATCGCTGCTGACGTCATCCGGCGCTCCTTTGCTCTGCTGGCAATCCGCTACGTGGCACTTTACACCGATGACCCTGCGTGTCAAGCATGTCGACACGTAAGGAACCTCTGTCCAGCGGCATGCGCTCTGCTCCGCGCGCTCTGCTTGAATCGGTGCCGCTCGCGGATGTGGCGGAACTGGTAGACGCGCCGGCTTTAGGTGCCGGTGGCCTTGGCCGTGGGGGTTCGAGTCCCTCCATCCGCACTCCGGGACCCGTCGCATCGCCCACCGGCAGGCGGTAGGGTGACCGCGAGGAGCGATGGGCGAGCTGGTGATCGAGCATCCGAACCGCGAGAAGGCGGAGTCGAAGGCCACGAAGGCGATCGTGGTCCTGCTGCTGCTGGTCAGCGCGGGATTGGTGCTCGTGATCACGATCGGCGGCTGGTCGGCGCTCCAGGGCGGGCAGCCGTTCGCCTTCCTGTACGCCGGTCTGAACGTCCTCTTCGCGCATTACATCTCGCGCTGGAACCGTGGCCTGCTGACCGTGGCGGCCGCGCTGGCGGTGCTCTTCGGCGTGCTGGCGGCGATCGCCGGCCCGTCCTGGTTCGCGCGCGACAAGGCCGGCTTCGACGACCCGATGCTGGACCCGGCGATGCTCGGGCTGCTGACCTTGTGCCTGGTCCCGGTCCAGGCGCTGCTCGTCGCGTTCGCGGCACGGGCGTTCAGCCAGCGCTGGAACGTCGAGCTCGAGGTCGAGCACCCGACCTCGGAGCCGCCGAGCCGCGGCGGAGCGCCGGCGCCGCTCGGCGCCTAGCGCCCTCCCTTCCGCGCCGGCCCTAGAATCGCCTGGCACCCCGCGGCGGTGTCCAAATTGGTAAAGGAGGCGGTCTCAAAAGCCGCTGCTCGCAAGGGCTTGTGGGTTCGAGTCCCACCCGCCGCACTGGTCCGCCGCAGGGCGAGGCCACAGGCCCCGCCCGCCGTCGGCCTCTAGGGCTGCCGCGGCGGCGTCGGGCTCCCGGCCGGCGGCTGGCCCTCGGACGGAGGCTGCGTGCCGCCGGCGGGAGGAGTGGAGCCGACAGGAGGCGTGGAGCCGACAGGAGGCGTGGAGCCGACAGGAGGCGTGGAACCGGCGGGAGGAGTGGAGCCGGGCGTCGTCCCACCGGGCGGGGGCGTCGAGCCGCCATCCGGAGGGGTCGTTGCAGCGCCGGGAGCGGACGAGCCGCCAGCCGGGGGAGTCGTTGCAGCGCCAGGAGCGGACGAGCCGCCGGCGGGCGGCGGACCGGGGTGGGTGACGTCCCCGGCGGCCGGCGCCGAGGAAGGCGAGGGCTCGGCGGCCCTCGAGGACGGCGCCGAGGTGGTCTGCGTGCCGACCGGCGGGACCGCATGGCCGTCGCCGCGGCGCGAGCCCGCGGCCGCCGGCTCGTTCATCGCGCGCCAACCGCCGTAGGCCATCCCGGCGGTTGCGATCAGGCCTAGGAAGATGCCGATCTCGCGCCCGAGGTCGACGTCCACGTCGAAGCCGCCGGTGCCCGGGTCGGGCGTGAAGATCAGCCGGAAGAGGACCAGCACCAGCGCAAGGCCTCCCGCGGCGGCGATGATCACGCCGGCCGGCTGGGGCAGCTCGGGAGTCGCACCGGCCGCCTGCGCGACCACGAGCGCGATCACCACGGCCGCGGCGAGGAAGAGCAGGATGTCGACGAACGAGAACGCCTCCCAGGCGCTCACGTCGACGCCGCTGAGGCCGATTCCCCCTACCGCGTCGATCCCGTACCAGGGCAGGAACATGAAGATGAAGAGGGCGAGCGCACTGACCCCGGCGATCATCTCCCCGACGCCGATCTTGCTGGTGTCCACGAGGCTTCCTCTCTCTGCGGGTTTGACTGCGGGCCCGACAGGGTGACTCTACCCCGCGCCTTCGGATGGACCTGAACGGCGGAGAGCAGCGCGCTGGTCAGACGGGCGTGACGGCGTTGCGCTTCGCCGGCCACTCGCGCGAGCGTCCGGCGTAGAGCGCGTAGCGGCGAATCAGCTCGGAGCGCAGGTCCTCCGGCTGCACGACCGCGTCGACGACCAGCTCCGACGCCAGGTGGAGGATGTCGATCTCCGCGGAGTACTCGGAGCGCAGCTTCTCGACGAACGCCGCGCGCTCGGCCTCGTCCTCGATCGCCTGGACCTGGTTGTAGAAGACCGCGTTGATCGCCGCCTGCGGGCCCATCACGGCGATCTTCGCGCTCGGCAGGGCGAGCGTGGCGTCGGGGTCGAACGCCGGCCCGGCCATCGCGTAGAGCCCGGCGCCGTAGGCCTTGCGAACGACGACGGAAATCTTCGGGACCGTCGCCTCGGTCACCGCGGAGATCATCTTGGCGCCGGCACGGATCATCCCCTGGCGCTCGACCTGGGTGCCGATCATGAAGCCCGGCACGTCGGCGAGGAACAGCAGCGGCACGTTGAAGGCGTTGCAGGTCCAGACGAAGCGCGCCGCCTTGTCGGAGGAGTCGACGAACAGCACTCCCCCCTTCTGCTTCGGCTGGTTGGCGACGATCCCGACGACGCGCCCGTCGAGCCGCGCGTAGCCGACGATCAGCTCCTTCGCCCAGCGCTTGTGCACCTCGAGGAACGAGCCGTCGTCGACGAGCGAGTCGAGCAGCTCGCGCATGTCGAATGGCTTGTTCTCGTCCTCCGGGACGATGTCGCGGATCGCCGCCTGGCTGGCCGGCTCGGCCGGCGGCGCGACCGGCGGGGCGCCCTGCCAGTTGGTCGGGAAGTAGGAGAGGTAGCGGCGCGCGACCGCGATGCCCTCCTCGTCGGTCTTGACGAGGAAGTGGCCGCAGCCCGAGACGCCGGTGTGCATCCGCGCGCCGCCCATCTCCTCGAGCGTCACCTTCTCGCCGATCACCATCTCGGCCATCCGCGGCGAGCCGAGGTACATCGAGGCGTTGCCGTCGCGCATGATCACGATGTCGCAGAAGGCCGGGATGTAGGCGCCGCCGGCCGCGCTCGGGCCGAACAGCACGCAGACCTGCGGCACGACGCCGGACATCCGCACCTCGGTCGAGAAGATCCGCCCGGCGTGGCGGCGGCCCGGGAACATCGCGACCTGCTCGGTGATCCGCGCGCCCGCCGAGTCGACGAGGTAGACCATCGGCACGCGGTGCTCGAACGCCGCCTCCTGGGCGCGGATGATCTTCTCGACGGTCTTCGGCCCCCACGAGCCCGCCTTGACGGTCGGGTCGTTGGCCATCAGCGAGACCGGCCGACCGTCGATCGTCGCCATCCCTGTCACGACGCCGTCGGCGCCGAAGCCGTCCTGCTCCCAGCTCGCCAGCGCGGCGTCCTCGACGAACGATCCCTCGTCGACGAGCAGCGCGACCCGCTCGCGAACCGGCAGCTTGCCCTGCTGCTCGGACTTCTCGTGGTGGCGCGGCGGGCCGCCGGCCCGCGCGCGCTCGAGCGCCGTACGGAGGTCGGTCACGCTCGGCTCGCTCCCAAGCTGCGCGCCTGCATGCACACGAGCGTTGCGGCCGACCCGGTCACACGCGCGGGTTCTGGACCGGCTCGTCGCCGGAGTACTCGTAGAAGCCGGTCCCGGACTTGCGGCCGTACCAGCCGGCGGCGAGCATCTTGCGCAGCGTCGGCGGCTGGGCGAAGCGGCGCTCGCGGAACTCGTCGAACAGCACGTCGCAGATCGAGCCGAGCGTGTCGAGACCGACGAAGTCCGACAGCAGCAGCGGGCCCATCGGGTGGCCGGCGCCGGCCTTCATCGCGGCGTCGATCTCCTCGATCGAGCCGACGCCCTCCTCGTAGGCGCGGATCGCGTCGAGCAGGTAGGGCACGAGCAGGCGGTTGACGATGAAGCCCGCCTTGTCCTTGGTCGGGATGCCGAGCTTGCCGAGGCTCTTGGTGAACTGGGTGCCGGCCTCGAAGGTCTCGTCAGAGGTCGTAATGCCGCGGATCACCTCGACCAGCTTCATCACCTGCGCCGGGTTGAAGAAGTGGAGGCCGAAGAAGCGGTCGGGACGCGAGGTCGAGGCGGCCTGGTCGATCACCGACAGCGACGAGGTGTTGGTCGCGAACAGCGCGCCCTCCTTGGCGACGCCGTCGACCTCCTTCCACATCTCGAGCTTCAAGGCCAGGTCCTCGGTGATCGCCTCGATCACCAGGTCGCAGTCGGCCAGGTCCGAGTAGGAGGTGGTGCCCTGGATCCGTGCGCGGACCGCGTCGGCGTCGGCCTGCTCGGCCTTGCCCTTCTCGACGGCACGGGCGAGCTGCTTCTCGATCCGGCCGACGCCCTTGTCGAGATGGGCGTCGTCGACCTCGCGCAGAACCACGTCATAGCCGGCCTGGGCCGCCACCTGGGCGATGCCGTGGCCCATCAGTCCGGCGCCGAGCACTCCAACCTTCTCGATCTCCACTACGTTCTCCCAGTCAGCTTTAGCGAGCCCGGGGAGCCTATATGTCACTGATCGGAGTCGAGGACCGCGGCGCGGTGCGCCATCTCGTCCTGCAGCGGGCGGAGAAGCGCAACGCGTTCAACGGCGAGCTGATCCAGGCGCTCGGGCACGCGCTCGAGGCGGCCGCCGCGGACACGGACGTGCGCGTCGTCGTCGTGCGCGGCGAGGGGGCGATGTTCTCGTCGGGCATGGACGTCGGCGACCTGCGCGGGCTGGCGGAGGACCCGTCGGGCCTGCGCGCCTTCCGGCGGGCGATCCTCAACTGGTGGAACCTGCTCGAGGAGATGCCGAAGCCGACGATCTGCCAGGTCCACGGCGCCTCGCTCGGCGGGGCGTTCGAGCTGATGCTCGCGGCCGACTTCCGCGTCATGGCCGAGGACGCGATGGCGGGCATCATGGAGGTCCGCGTCGGAGTGCTTCCCGACGTCGGCGGCTGCTCGCGCCTGCCGGCGATCGTCGGCCTCGGCAACGCCAAGGAGCTGATCATGACCGGCAAGGTGATCGACGGCCGCGAGGCGCACCGGATCGGGCTCGCCAACCGGATCGCCCCCGCCGACGAGCTCGACGCCTGCACCGAGGCGCTCGCCGACGAGCTGCTCGCCTGCGCCCCGCGCGCGGTCGCAATGGCGAAGCGGGTGATCGACGCCGCCGCCAAGCCGGCGCTGGCGGTGACGCTCGAGCAGGAGGTCCAGGCCCAGGAGGCGCTCGTCGCCAGCGAGGACTTCGCCGAGGGCACGCGCGCCTTCTTCGAGAAGCGGCAACCGGAGTTCGTCGGAAGGTGAGCTGTGGCTGCGGTGCTCGCCGGACCTCGCCCCACCCAGATGAGATGCGCAGCCGAAGGACCGGTCCGGCTGCGCGCCTCCGCTAAAGGCGCCTAGGTGCGGCTGCTGCTTGCGACACACCAGTTGGGGCGCGGCGGCAGTGAGAGCTACCTGATAGCGGTCGCGGTCGAGCTGCAGCGGCTGGGGCATGTGGTGGCGCTGCATGCGGTCGCGGACGGCCCGGGGGGCGAGCGGGCGCGGGCGCTTGGCCTCGCGGTGGAGCTCGCTGGGGCCGAGGACGCAGGCGGCGGCTGCGATGCCCTCCCGATGCCCGACGCAATCCTCGTGCAGGACGCCGGCCGGGCCTACGCCCTGGCCGAGCGCTTTCCGGACGTGCCGCAGGTCTTCGTCGCGCACAGCGAGTTGTTCGACGCTCAGCTCCCGCCGCAGGCGCCGGGTCCGGTCGCGACGGTCGTCGCGCTCAGCGAGCGGGTCGAGCGACGGTTGCGGGCGCTCGCCGCGCCGCCGCCGATCATGCGGCTGACCCAGCCGGTGGACAGCGAGCGCTTCGCCGCCCGCGAGACGATCCGCCCACAGCCGCGACGGGCCCTGGCGCTGAGCAACTACCTGCACGGGGAGCGGCTCGAGCTGCTGCGGCGAGCGTGGGAGCCGGCGGGCGTCGAGGTCGTCGTCGCCGGCGAGGAGGGTCGGCCGACCGACGCGCCGGAGCTGACGATCGCCGACGCCGACGTCGTCGTCGGCAAGGGGCGTGCGCTGCTCGAGGGGATGGCCTGCGGCCGTGCCGCGTACGTCTTCGACATGGCGGGCTGCGACGGCTGGGTGACCGGGGCGAGCTATCCGGCCCTGGAGGCGGACGGCTTCGCCGGGCAGGCGACCGGGCGGGCGGCGAGCCTGGAGACGCTGTCGGCCGATCTCGCCGGCTACCGGCCCGAGATGGGCACCGCGAACCGCGACCTCGTCACCGCCCACCACGGCGTGCGGCGTCACGCCGAGCGATTGGTCGAGCTGCTCGCGAGCGCCGCCGTGACGCCCGCGCCGGCGACGGTCCCGGTGGCTGCCGGGGCGACCTTCGAGCTGGCCGAGGATCGCGGGACGAACGGCGCGGAGTCTCGCGAGGCGGCGAGCCTGGGCGAGGCCGAGCGGCTCGTGCGGGCCCAGTGGCGGCTGGAAGACCGCGCCGCCGGCCTGGCGCGCGAGAACGACCGCCTCCACGCGCGGATCGTCGAGCTCGAGCGCGAAAGCGACGTATTGCGCGCTACGCGCCGCTACCGAGTCGCCGCCGCAATCGCGCGACCGCTCGACCTGGTCCGGAGAGAACGGCGATGACGCTCGTCCCGTCGGACCGCGGGCCCGGGCTGATGCTCTCGCCCGACGCGGTCCTCGCGGCGGACGTCCGGCTCGGCGCCCATGTCGTCGTGCACGCCGGAGTGATAGTGCGAGAGGGCGTCGAGATCCAGGACGGCGCGGTGCTCGGCAAGGCGACGCGCCTCGGCCCGCGCTCCGACGCGCCCGAGCCGGCCGCCGGCGCGACCGAGCTCGCGGCGGGCTGCATCGTCTGCTGCGGCGCGGTGATCGCCGCGGGCGCGCGGATCGGCGCCGGCGCCGTCGTCGGGGATCACGCGTTCGTCCGCGAGGCGGCGCGGATCGGGGACGGCGCCGTGATCGGTCACGGCACGGCGATCGGGCGCGGGGTGAGCATCGGCGCGCGGGCGCGGCTGCAGAACAGCGCCGTGATCGCGCCGGGCTGGGACGTCCGCGAGGAGGCCGACGTCGGCCCGGGCGTTCTGACCACGACCGAGCGCTGGCATCCCGACGAGTCCGACGACCGTCCGCGCGGCGGCAGCATCGGCTCGGGGGCGCGCATCGGAGCTGGGGCCGTCCTGATGCCGGGTGTCGACGTCGGCGCCGGGGCGGTGATCGGCGCCGGCGCCGTCGTTCGCGAGTCCGTGCCCGACGGCGCCACGGCGGTCGGCCTTCCGGCCCGGCTGCTCGACCGAGGTCCTAGCCAACGCACGCGCTCGTAGACGCTCCGGCCGGCGCCGGCGAACGCGGCTAGAAGCTGGGGAAGCCCTTGCGGCCGGCGGCCCTGCGCAGCTCGCCGGCGAGCCTGCGCACCACGTCCGGCCGCCGACGCGCGAGGTCGCGGTGCTCGCCGGGGTCGCTGCGCGTGTCGTGCAGGCGCGCCGAGCGGATGCGGCCGCCGTCGTTCTCGGCGACGAGCAGCCAGCGGCCGTCCCCGGCCATCAGCGTGTCGCCCCAGGCCGACGTCCAGTAGCGGCGCGACTTCGCCCGCCGGCCGTCGAGGAGCGGACGCAGGTCGGCGCCGTCCATCGCCTTGGGGACCGGCGCGCCGACGCCCTTGAGCAGCGTCGGGGCGAGGTCGTGGGCGGAGGCGAAGTAGCCCGTCCGGCGACCACCGCCGAGCCGCCGCGGGTGGCGGATCATGAACGGCACGTCGATCAGCTCGCCGTGCAAGGCGTTGGACTGCTTGCCGATCACGCCGTGCTCGCCGAGCGAAACGCCGTGGTCGGAGAGCACCGCCACCCAGGTGTTCGACAGGCCGAGCAGGTTCAGGCTGGCCAGGAAGCGGCCGAGCCAGGCGTCGAGGAACGTGATCTCGGCCGCGTACATCGCCCGCGCGAGCTCGAGCGTGCGGCGCGAGATGTCGCGCGTGTAGCCGTACGGCGTCGGGAACGGCTGGACCGGGCGGTAGCCGCCGCGCTTGATCCGCGCGTAGCTCGCGAGGTAGGCGTCGGGCGGGTCCCAGGGCTCGTGGACGTCGAAGCAGTCGACCACCAGCGCGAACGGCTGACGCGTGAACGCCGCCCGCTCGAGGAAGTCGATCCCGCCTCCGAAGACACGCGCCGCGAGGTACTCCTCCTCGCTGCGGCCGGCGCCGTTGTAGGCGAGGTACTCGCGCACGCGGCCGCGGCCGACTCCGCGCAGCTCCGGCGCGAGATGGCGCCGCAGTCGCGAGCGCGAGACCCGCCCCCGGCGTTGGCGCCAGCCGGGAATCTGCCCCTTGACCGTCGTCATCACGTTCGGACGGCTGCGGAACCCGGCGAACGCCGGCCTCAGCATGTGCGGGTTGTCGGTGACGTAGCCGGTCAGGTAGCCGCGCCGCTCGAGCACGTCGAGGAAGGTCTGCTCGCCGCGTCGGATCCCCTCCCAGCCCGGCGCGTTCGGCAGCCCGCCCCCCGGGCGCCAGCCTCTGAACGGGAAGTCGTTGCGTCCCGTCAACAGCGCCTTGCGAACCGGCACAGTCGGGAAGACGCCGTGGCGGGCCCGCTCGAAGAGCAGGCTCTCGCGCGCGAGCGCGTCGAGCGTCGGCGTGCGCGCCCGCCGCCCGCCGTAGGCGCCGACGTGGTCGCTGCGCAGCGAGTCGATCACCACCACCACGACGTTGGCGCCGGTCGCCGCGCTCAGCGCCGGGGCCAGCTCCGCGCCCTCCGCGCTCTCCGCGAGGCCCGGCACGGCCGCGGCGAGCCCAAGCGCCGCCGCTCCGCCGAGCAGCTCGCGCCGCGTGAGGTCGTCCGGGGCTTCCCCACTTTCTCGGTGAGAATCCATCCGGGCGGCCACACTAGCGCCCGCCGGCGCCCGCGTCACCCGCGCTGCCAGTCGACCGGACCGGCGGTGAGCAGGTGGCTCCCGAGCGGTCGGCCGAGCACCCTCTGCGCCTCGCGCGCGCAGTCGAGCAGCGCCGTCAGGTCGATCCCGGTCGAATGGCCCATCTCGTGGAGCATCGACACGAGGTCCTCGGTCGCGACGTTGCCGGTCGCGCCCTTCGGCACCGGGCAGCCGCCGAGCTCGCCGAACGAGCTCTCGAACGAGCGGCAGCCGGCCTCGAGCGCGGCAAGCGCGTTGGCGAGCCCCTGGCCGCGGGTGTTGTGGAAGTGGGCGGTGAGCTCCACGTCGGGCAGGCGCTCGAACGCCAGGCGGAAGAGCTCCCGCACCTGAGCGGGGTTCGCCATCCCGGTCGTGTCGGCGAAGCCGAGCTCGGCGCAGCCGGCGTCGCGCAGCCGCTCGGCGATCGCGAGGACGCGCTCCGGCGGCACCTCGCCCTCGTAGGGGCAGCCGAAGGCGACCGAGATCACCGCCTCGCAGCGCAGGCCCTCGGCGAGCGCGCGAGCGACCACGCCCTCGAGCCCGCTCAGCGACTCCTCGATCGAGCGGTTGACGTTCGCCCGGTTGTGGCTCTCGGACGCCGACAGGAAGAGGTTGACCTCCTCGAAGCGGTCGCGCAGCTCGAGCGCGTTGTCGAGGCCGCGCTCGTTGGGGATCAGCACCGTCACGGCCACCTCATCGGGAATCTCCGCGCGACGCAGCAGCTCCGCGCCGTCGGCGAGCTGCGGGATCACGTCCGCGCGCACGAAGCTGGTGACCTCGAGCCGGCGCAGGCCGGTGCGCGCGAGCATCTCGACGAGTCGCAGCTTGTCGTCGGTCGCGATCGTCTCCGGCTCGTTCTGGAAGCCGTCGCGCGGCCCCACCTCGCGGATCCGAACTGGGTCTGCGGTCATGGCTACATCATGCCGAGGCCGCCGCTGACGCCGACGGTCTCGCCCGTCACGTACGACGCGTCGCCGCTCGCCAGGTAGGCGATCGCCGCCGCGACCTCGTCCGGCTCGCCGAGCCTGCGCATCGCGGTCGAGTCGATCATCCCCTGCACCATCCGCTCGCCGATCTCGCCGAGCGCATCGGCCGCTCGCACCATCTGGGTGTCGATCGGGCCGGGCGCGACGGCGTTGACGCGCACCCCGAAGCGCGCCGACTCCTTCGCCAGCGCCTTCGTGAAGCCGATCACGCCCGCCTTGGTGGCGGAGTAGACGACCGATAGCTGGGAGCCGACCCGCCCCGCCTCGGAGGCGACGTTGACGATCGCCCCGCCGCCGCGCTCGTGCATCCCGGGCAGCACGGCGTGGGTCACGGCAAGCACGCCGCGCAGGTTGACGGCGATCATGTCGTCCCACACCTCGGGCGGCGTCTGGGTGAAGAACAGCTCGCCCGCGACGCCCGCGTTGTTGACCAGGACGTCGATCGGGCCGAGCTGGCCCTCGGTGGCGGCGACGGCCGCGGCGATCGAGTCCGGCGAGCGCACGTCGAGCTCCAGGCCGGCGCCGCCGAGATCCGCAGCCAGCTCCCGGGCGCCGTCGACGTGCAGGTCGCAGACCGCCACCCGCGCGCCCTCGGCGGCGAGCCGCGAGCACGTCGCCGCACCGATCCCACCGGCGCCGCCGGTCACTAGCGCCACCTTGCCCTCGAGCCGCATCCGCCGGGACCCTATCTCGGCCTCGGGCCGTCGGAGGGCCGGGCGGGCCAGCAAGCACGACGCGCGCATCGGCGCACGAGGCAGCGGGGCGAAGCCTCGGGCGGCGGGTGTTAGCGTTGCGCGCCGCGTGACCGGCTCCCCAATCCCGATCGTCGGCGGCACCGGCGCGCTCGGCTTCGGCCTCGCGCTGCGGCTCGCCGCCGCCGAGCAGGAGGTGGTGATCGGCTCGCGCGACACCGGTCGCGCCGAGGAGGCCGCCGCGCGCGTGCGCGAGCGGGTGTCGAACGCCAAGGTCGCCGGGATGGCGAACGCCGAGGCGGCGCGGCTCGGCGAGATCGTGCTCCTGACGGTCCCGTTCCGCGCCCAGTCGGAGAACCTGACGAACCTCCGGGACGCGCTGCGCGTGGACCAGATCCTCGTCGACGCCACCGTCCCGCTCGCGGCCGCGATCTCCGGCAAGGCGACGCGCCTGCTCGGCGTGCCGCAGGGCTCAGCCGCGGAGCAGGCGCAGGAGATGGTCCCGGACGGCGTCACCGTCGTCAGCGCGCTGCACACGGTCGACGCCGCGACGCTCGGCGACCTCGCCGCCCCGCTCGACCAGGACGTCCTGATCTGCGGCGACCGCAAGGAGGACAAGCGCCGGGTGGCCGAGCTGATCGGCACGATCCCCGGCCTGCGTCCGGTCAACGCCGGGGCGCTCGAGCAGGCGCGCTTCGCCGAGGCGCTGACGCCGCTGCTGATCTCGGTGAACGTCCGCAACAAGACACATGCGGGCGTGAAGCTGACCGGCCTGCCCGACGAGCTCTGGTAGCGACCGCCGTGCGCGTGGCCCTGCTCTCCGGCGGCACGGGCGGCGCCAAGCTCGCGCGCGGCCTGCTCGACCACGTCGGATCCGACGGGCTGACCGTTATCGCCAACACCGGCGACGACGCCGAGGTCCACGGCGTCCACGTCTCCCCCGACCCGGACCTCGTGACCTACTGGCTCGCCGACGCGATCGACGAGCGCGGCTACGGCATCCGCGACGACACGTGGCAGGTGATGGCCGCTCTCGAGGAGGCGGGCCGGCCGACGTGGTTCCGGCTCGGCGACCGCGACCTCGCGATGTGCCTGATCCGCAGCGAGGCGATGGCGGCCGGCCGCCGGCCGACCGAGGCGCACGCCGAGGTGGTGCGAGCGATGGGCGTTCGAGCGGCCGTGCTGCCGATGGCCGACGAGCCGGTCCGCACGCGGATCGCCGTCCGCGGGCGAGAGCTGCCGTTCCAGGAGTTCATGATCGCCGAGCGCGCGCGCGGCCCGCTCGACGCGGTGCGGCTCGCCGGCGTCGAGGACGCGCGGCCGACCGCGGAGGTCCTCGACGCCCTCGCCACGGCGGACGCGATCGTGATCGGACCGTCGAACCCGATCGCCTCGATCGGCCCGATCCTCGCCCTGCCGGGGATGCGGGAGGCGCTCGCCGCGGCGGCCGCGCCCGTGGTCGCGGTGAGCCCGTTCGTCGGCGGCGAGGTGCTCAAGGGACCGACGCGCCTGTTCTGCGAGCACGCCGGGCTGGAGGCCTCCGCGGCCGGGATCGTCGCGGCCTACGCGGGCGCGATCGACGGCATCGTCGCCGACGAGCCGGTCCATGGGCTGCCGGCGCTCGAGACCGCGACGTTGATGGACACCCCCGCCGCGCGGCGGGCGCTCGCCGCGGCGACCGTGCAGTTTGCGGCGTCGTTGTCCGGTCGCTGACTGGACTCGCGGACGCGGGCCGTTAGAGTCCGAGCCGCGCTGCCCGATCGCCAGATGCGAACGATCGCGATCCTCCCAATCAAGAGCTTCGGCGCCGCCAAGCAGCGCCTCGCCGGTCTGCTCGGCGGCGGCGCTCGCGAGGCGCTGGTCCAGGCGATGTTCCAGGACGTGCTCGCCTCGCTGCGCCATGTCCCCGAGCTCGACGCCGTCGCGGTCGTGACCGCCAATCCGGTCGCCGAGCGCGCCGCCCACGGCGAGGGCGTCCTGCTGCTGCCCGACGCCGACGAGGCCGGCCACTGCGAGGCCGCGTCGATCGGCGTCGCCTACGCGCTCGCGCACGGCTTCGACCGTGTCCTGCTGGTGCCCGGGGACACGCCGCTGCTCGATCCCGAGGAGCTGCGCGGAATGCTGCGCGGCGCCGAGGCCGAGAACGTCGGCCTCGTCGTCGTGCCCGACCGTCACGGCAGCGGGACCAACGCGCTGCTGCTGTCGCCGCCGGACGCGGTCGAGCCGGCGTTCGGACCGGGCAGCTGCCAGCGCCACCGCGATCTGGCGGCCGCGGCCGGCGTGTCGTGCCGCGTCGAGGCCCTGCCCTCGCTGGCGATCGACGTCGACACCCCGGAGGACCTCGACGAGCTCGCCGGCGCGCTCGCCGAGAGCCGCAGCCACGCGAACCTGACGCGCGGCGCCCTGCGCCAGCTCGACCGGTCGCGCAGCCGCTCGGCGGCGCCGGCGGCGGTCTCCCCCTGACGCCGGTGCGGACGCTGTCCGCCGTTGCGCTCGAGGGCCTGCCCGAGCTGCGCCCGGGCGACGACCTCGCAGCGCCGATCGCCGCCGCGCTCCCGGGCGACCTGTCCGACGGCGACGTCGTCGCGGTCGCGCACAAGGTCGTCTCGAAGTCCGAGGGCCGGATCCGCCGGCTGGCCGACGTCGAGCCGGGCGAGCGGGCTCGCGAGCTGGCGGCCGAGCACGGCAAGGACGCGCGCGTCGTCCAAGCGGTCCTCGACGAGTCGGCGCAGCTGCTGCGGGCGAGCCGCGGCGTGCTGATCTGCGAGACCCGCCACGGCCTCGTCTGCGCCAACGCCGGGGTCGACCGCTCGAACGCAGCCGACCCGGACGAGCTCGTGCTGCTGCCGGAGGACCCCGACGCCTCCGCACGCAGGCTGCGCGCCCGCATCGCGGCCGCCCGCGGCGTGCGTCCCGCCGTGCTGATCACCGACTCCTTCGGCCGCGCGTGGCGGCTCGGCCAGACCGACGTCGCGATCGGCGCCGCCGGGCTGATCCCGCTCGACGACTGGCGCGACCGCCGCGACAGCCATGGCCGCGAGCTGCGGGCGACCGCGATCGCCGTAGCCGACTCGATCGCCGCCGCCGCCGACCTCGTCCGCGCCAAGGACTCCGCCGAGCCGGTCGTCCTGGTCCGCGGCCTCGGCCGCTTCGTCACCGTCGACGACGGCCCCGGCGCCGCGGCGCTGCGCCGCCCCGCCGCCGAAGACCTGTTCCGGTAAACGAGCAGGTCCCGAAAGTCCAAATGGACACTTGTGCACACCCTGGTGTGCACAACCGTCCATTTGGACGCTGCGGGCGGTGGCGCTGGCACATGTGGGGGCCGCTGAGGCCGCCGCAGCCGCCTGGGGTCAGCCGCCGATCGGGGCGCGGGGGTTGCTGCCCCAGAAGATCTGGGTCCCGAGCATCCCGACGATGTGCACCATCACCGTGTTGAGCGCCATCGACTTGGCGGTCGCGGTTCCGACGCCAACCGGGCCGCCGGAGGCGGTGTAGCCGTAGTAGAGGCCGACGAGCACGATCACCGTCGCCATCGCCATCCCCTTGATCGTGCTGAAGAAGAGGTCGGGAGGGTTCTGGTACATCCAGAAGATCAGGAAGTAGCCGCCGTGCGACACCTCGCCCACCTGCTGGACGACCGCCAGGTAGCTCCCGACGAAGCCCGCCGCGACGGCGGCGACGTAGACGAAGGGCAGCACGATCCAGGCCGCCATCAGCCGCGTCGCGCAGAGGAACGCGAGCGAGCTGACGCCCATCACCTCGAGCGCGTCGATCTCGTCGGAGATGCGCATCGCGCCGATCTCCGCGACCAGGCCGGTGCCGACCTTCGCCGACATCATGTAGCCGAAGGCGTAGGGCATCACCTCGCGCAGGTCGCAGATCGCCGAGAACGACCCGCCGATCTGCGGCGAGCCGATCGAGCGGGCGAAGTAGGCGCCGTTGACGCCGCACTGCAGGCCGAGCAGGAACGCCAGCCCCCAGATGACCAGCGCCGACCCGATGATCAGGATTCCCGCCTGCCGCAGCGTCTCGCCGAAGTAGCGCACCCCGCTGCCGCGCAGGACGTCGCGGATCACCTCCGCGCAGAACTTGCCGATGTCGCCCAGCGCGCCGAGCATGTCGCGCGGCACGTCGGTCCAGGTCCCGGCCCTCACTTGATCACGGATATCTCGGGATGGGTGGCGAGCAGCGTCTGGGTGAAGACGTAGTTCAGCGAGAACACGCCGAGCATCGAGATCACGACCGCCTGGTTGACGGCCCGCCCGACGCCCTCGGCCCCACCCGACGCCGTCATGCCCTTGTAGCAGCAGACGACGGCGATGATCGCTCCGAAGAGGGCCGTCTTCAGCAACGCGCCCCAGAGCTCGACGGTGGTGGCGTTGCTGAGCAGCGTCGCGAAGAACGGCCCGAGCGGCGCGTCGAAGGTCAGCGTCGCCAGCACGCCGCCGAACAGCCCGGCGATCAGCGCGAAGACGTTGAACAAGGCGGTGACGATCATCAGCGCCAGGAAGCGCGGCACGACGAGGTTCTTGATCGGGTCGACGCCGAGCACCTGGAGCGCGTCGAGCTCCTCGCGGATCTTGCGCGCGCCGAGATCGGCGGTGATCGCCGTCCCGCCGACGCCGGCGAGGATGATCGCCGTCACGAACGGCGCGAACTCGCGGATCACCGCGAGGATGAAGAAGCCGCCGAGGCGGTCGAGCGCTCCGAACAGCTCGAAGAAGCCCCCGGCCTGCAACCCCGGGGCGCCGTAGGACAGCGCGACCATCGAGACCGTCAGCGGGAACCAGCAGAGCCGCAGCAGGAACAGGAACTGCTGGACGAACTCAGTGCCGTAGATGTACGGCGGCCGGATCGCCGACAGCAGCGTCTTGCCGGTCAGCACCATGACGTCGCCGACCTGCTCGAGCGCGTTCTTGACGGGCAGGTACGCCCGCTCTGCCATGCCTCCCATTGTGTGCTGTTCTAGCACAGTCCTTTGGTCACCCGCGGCAGACGGGAATTTCTTGGTGGACACAGCTCCACACAGCGCTAAGCTGAAGGGCGATGGATCTCCAGGTGAGCCGTCACAGCGACGTCCCGCTGAGCACGCAGCTCGGCTGGCGCCTGCGCTCGGCGATCGAGCGCGGCGAGCTGCGACCGGGGGACCGGCTGCCGAGCCTGCGCGACGCCGCGACCGCCGCCGGCGTGAACGTCAACACCGTCCGTGCCGTCTACGCGAAGCTCGAGGCGGCGGGGCTCGTCACCGGCGAGCAGGGCCGCGGGACGTTCGTCGCCGCCCCGGTCGCCGACGGCGGCTCGGCGCGCCGGCGGCTGCTGCGCGACGAGATCGCCCAGCTCGAGGCCGAGCTCGTCGGCCTCCCGCTCCTGCCGCTCGACACCGCGGACGACCGCCGCAGCGGAGCGGGAGCCCGGCTGCTCTCCGCCGACGAGCTGGCGACGGTCCGCGACGTCCTCGCGGAGCGGGTGCGCGAGCTGCATCTCGCCCGCGCCGAGGTCGTCGAGCGGCTTCGGACGGACGTCCCGGCCGACCCCGCCGCGCGGGCGCCGGCCCGCACCCCGTCGCGCCGCTCGTCGTCGAGCCTCGCGGGCGCCCACGTCCGCTGGACCGGCGCTCAGGCCGCGAGCGGCAGCTCGTAGCGCCGGCGCACCTCGTAGAGCGTCGAGCGCTCTGCCGCCGGACGTCCGGCGCGGTGCGCCGCCTCGACGAGCTGCTCGGGCGTCAGCATCACGCCGTGCTGGCTGCCGGCGAGGCGGCTGATGCTCTCCTCCATCAACGTCCCGCCGAGGTCGTTGACGCCCCAGCGCAGCGCCTCGGTGGCGGCGTCGAGTCCCATCTTCACCCAGCTCGCCTGGAGGCTCGGGATCGACCGTCCGAGCGCCAGGCGGAACACGGCCGTGTGCTTGAGGTTCTCCTCGCGCGAGATCTCCTCGATCCCGTGGGTGCGGCCGAGCAGCGTGTGGAACGGGACGAACGACAGCGGCACGAACTCGGTGAAGCCGCCGGTCCGCTCCTGCAGCTCGCGCACGACGCGCATGTGCTCGGCGAGCTCCCAGGGCTCCTCGATGTGGCCGAACATCACCGTGACCGTCGAGCGCAGGCCGGCGGCGTGGCTCGCCTCGATGATCTCGACCCAGCGCGCGACCGGCAACTTGTTCGGCGAGATCCGCTCGCGGACGCCGTCGTGGAGCACCTCAGCGGCGGTGCCCGGCGTCGAGTCGAGCCCGGCGGCGCGCAGCCGGTGGAAGACCTCGAGCGGCGGCAGGCCCGACGTCGCGCACATCGCGTCGACCTCCATCGCCGAGTAGGCGTGCAGGTGGACGTCCGGCGCGATCTCCTTCGCCAGCCGCAACCAGCCCTCGTAGTCCTCGAGCCCCCAGTCGGGATGGATGCCGGACTGCATGCAGATCTCGGTCGCGCCGAACTCGACCGCCTCCTCGACGCGGCGGACGAACTCGTCGCGGTCGTGCTCGTAGGCGTCCGGCGAGCGGCGGCCCTGGCCGAAGCCGCAGAAGGCGCAGCCGACGGTGCAGACGTTCGAGACGTTGATGTTGCGGTTGACGACGAAGGTGACGGTCTCCCCCGCGAGCTCGGCGCGCAGCTCGTCGGCGGCCTGGCGGATGTCCTCGATCGCCTCGGGGCGCGTCTCGGCGAACAGCGCGGTCAGCTCGTCCTCGCTCAGCCGGGCGCCGTCGCGGGCGCGCTCGACGGCGGTCGGGACGAGGTCCGCGCGGATCGGCCGCTCGTCGCGGCGGCCCGAGCCGCGGCGCGGGATGAAGCTCCAGTAGGCCGTCTTGATCGTGTCGAGCACGCCCTGCTCGATCCAGTCAGGGTCCATGTACTGGGGGTAGACGCACAGCCGCTCGGCGAGCGCGTAGCCGCGCGGCTCGAGCTGCTTGCGCATCTCGTGCGGCGACGGGAACGGATGCTCGGGCGAGATGTGGTCGCCGTTGGCGGACAGGCCGCCGAGGTCGGTGGCCCCCTCCTCGATCAGCGGCAGCCACCAGTCGGACAGGTTGGGCGGGATCTGGATGCCGACGTCCGGCATCAGCTCGCGCGCGGCGCGCACCAGCGCGCGCATGTCGTCGAGCGTGATCTCGGTCGCCCAGGCCGGCGTCGCGGCCGCCTCGCCGGACTCGCCGGCCCGCTGCGCCGCGTCGGCGATCTGCGCCGGCTCCACCCCGTGATAGCGCGGGTGCGAAACGAAGTTCTGGAGGATCACCTCCTGCAGGTGGCCATGCTCGGCGTGGACGGCGGCGAGCGCCTCGAGCGCCTCGATCCGCTCCTCCGGCGTCTCGCCGATGCCGACCAGGATGCCGCTGGTGAACGGGATCTGGAGCTCGCCCGCGGCACGGATGGTCTCCAGCCGCCTGGCCGGGTGCTTCGTCGGCGAGCCCTGGTGGACGACGAGGTCCGGGTTGATCGACTCCAGCATCAGCCCCTGCGAGGCGGTCGCCTCGCGCAGGCGCGCAAGGTCGTCCCTGGACAGCACGCCGAGGTTGGTGTGCGGCAGCAGCCCGCGCTCGAGCGCGCGCTCGCAGGTCCAGACGACGTAGGAGACGAAGTCGTCGTGACCGTAGGCGCGCAGGCGATCGCGAACCTCGGCGTTGACCTCGGGCCGCTCGCCGGTCAGCACGAGCAGCTCCTTGGCCCGCCGCTTGACCGCCTCCTCGATCAGCCCGTCGACCTCGTCCGGGGCGTACAGGTGAGCGCGGTGCGTCGCGAACGCGCAGTACTTGCAGTAGCAGCGGCAGGTGCGCGAGAGCGAGATCGTGAAGTTGCGCGAGAAGGTGACGCGCCGCATCGACCGGAGCCTAGTCGCATCCGGTTGGCGACCATCGCGAAATACGAGAGTGGAACCTTCACTGGCCTACCGCCCGGTCGATGCTCCACTCGCTCGAAAGGTCGTGGACGGTCGGGGGTACGCTGACTCGATGGAAAGACCGATCCGCTACGCGCGCAGCGGCGATCTCCACATCGCCTACCAGGAGGCTGGCGCCGGACCGGTCGACCTCTTCTACGTTCCGACGTGGATCGGCCAGATCGAGGTCTTCATGGAGGAGCCCTCGATAGCGGCGTTCGTCCAGCGGCTCTACTCGTTCGCCCGCGTCGTCTCGTTCGACCGTCGCGGCGCCGGCCTGTCGGATCCCTGGGTCGGGCTGCCGACGCTCGAGGACCAGATGGACGACGTCCTTGCGGTGATGGACGCCACGGGCACGGAGAGAGCCACGCTGATGGGCTCGCTCGAGGGCGGTCCGCTCGCGATGCTCTTCGCGGCCACCTACCCGAGCCGCGTGGAGTCGCTGATCCTCTACGGCACCTATGCGCGCACACGGTGGGCGCCCGACTACGACTGGCCCCCTCGAGACGACGAGCGCGACGCGCGGATCGACGAGATACTCGCGCAGTGGGGCCAGGGTGGCGTGGTATCGACCCTCGCCCCCAGCCTCGCCGACGATCCGGCGTTCCTGCGCTGGGCCGGGCGGATGGAGCGCTACTCGGCGAGCCCGGGCACCGCGGAAGCGGTGCTGCGAGCGCTCGGCGAGACCGACGTGCGCCACGTCCTGCCCTCGATCCGCGTGCCGACCCTGATCATGCACCGCCGCGACGACGAGTTCCTGATGGTCGAGCACTCGCGCTATCTGGCCGAGAGCATTCCGGGGGCCCGCTACGTCGAGCTCGAGGGCTCCGACAGCCTCTTCTCCGTCGGCGACTCGGAGGCGATCCTCGGCGAGATCGAGGAGTTCCTGACCGGTGAGCGCCACGCCCCGGAGCCCGACCGCGTGCTCGCGACGGTGCTGTTCACCGACATCTGCGGCTCGACCGAGCGCGCCGCCGAGCTCGGCGACTCGGCCTGGCGCTCGCTGCTCTCGCGCCACGACGAGCTGGTCCGCGCCGAGGTCGCCCGCCATCGCGGGAAGGCGGTCAAGTCGACCGGCGACGGCGTCCTCGCCACCTTCGACGGTCCGGCGCGGGCGATCGGCGCCGCCCGCTCGATCGAGGAGTCGGTGCAGCGGCTCGGCATCCAGATCCGCGCCGGGCTGCACACCGGCGAGTGCGAGATGATCGGCGACGACGTCGGCGGCCTCGCCGTCCACATCGGCGCCCGCGTGCTCGACAAGGCCGGGCCGGGAGAGGTGCTCGTGTCGAGCACCGTCAAGGACCTCGTCGTCGGCTCAGGCATCCACTTCCGGGAGCGCGGCGCGCACGAGCTGCGCGGCGTTCCCGGAGAGTGGCGCCTGTTTCAGGTCAGCTGAGCTCAGCCCACGGGCTCCATGCCGCCGGGCTGCTTCTTGCCCGGCTCGCTGTAGATCCCGACATAGACGCCGACCGCGACGAGCGCGCCGATCAGCGGAGCGAGCACGTAGGCGAGCAGGAACGTGTCGGCGCCGCCGAACTCCCCCGACACGAGCGCCGGACCGAAGGCGCGCGCCGGGTTGAGCCCGGCGCCGGTCAGCGGGGCCAGCACCATCACGGCCAGTCCGAGCGCCGCGCCGATCGCGAAGCCGGCCCAGTCCTTGAGCCCGCGCGGGTTGACGGCCACGCCGATGATCGCGAACACGAGCACGAACGTCCCGACGCCCTCGGCGAGCATCCCGAGCAGCGTGCTGCCATCGAGCCTGTCCGAGATGCTCGTCGCGCCGTAGTCGACGTCCTCGGCGTTGTCGAAGTTCGTCAGCAGCAGCTTCGTGATCAGCGCGCCGACCACGGCGCCCGCGAACTGGGTGACGACGTAGATGCCGGCGTCGGCGGGCCGGATCTGGCGAAGGAAGAGCAGCGCAGCCGTGACGGCGGGGTTGAAGTGCGCGCCGGACACGATCGCCAGTCCCTGGATGAGCACGAACAGGACGAAGACGTGGACCAGCCCGATCACACCGAAGTCGATGTACGGCGAGGGATTCGCCGCCGACGCCGGCGTGACGTAGAGCGAAACGGCCAGCGTGACGAACAGAACCAGCACCAAGGTGCCGATGAACTCGGCGATGTATGCAGACGGCCCGCGCTCCTGCACTGCTACCTCCCAGATCCGTTGACGCGGCGAGTCTATGCCGGCCGGCGGTCGGCTTCGCGAGCGGCGATCGCTTAGATTGCCGCGGTCATGCGGCGACCCGCCCTCGCATCGCTCGTCCTGTCGATCGCCGCGCTGATCGCGGGCTGCGGCCACGCCGACGACGGCGGCCGCGGCGGCTCCGCGCGTCCGGTCACGCTGGCGCTGGACTTCCAGCCGAACGCGGCTCACGCCGGCATCTACGCCGCCGTCGAGCGCGACCTCGACGAGGGCCACGGCGTCGACCTGCGCGTCCGCGTGCCGTCGTCCTCGACCGACTCGCTGAAGCTGCTCGCCGCCGGCCGCGCCGACGCCTCGATCGTCGACGTCCACGACCTCGGCCTGGCCGGCGAGCGCGGCGCCGCCGTGGTCGGCGTTGGCGCGCTCGTGCAGCGGCCGCTGGCGGCGGTGATCGCGAAGCCGGCGATCCGGCGGCCGCGCGACCTCGAGGGCCGCCGCGTCGGCGTCACCGGCCTGCCGTCCGACGACGCGGTGCTGCGCGCCGCCGTCGAAGCCGACGGCGGGCGCTTCGACGAGCTGCGGCGCACGACGATCGGCTTCTCCGCGGTCCCGAGCCTCGCCGCGGGACGGGTCGACGCGGTCGTCACGTTCTGGAACGCCGAGGGGGTCGCGCTGCGGCGACAGGGCGTCCCCACCCGCGAGTTCCGCGTCGACCGCTACGGCGCGCCGCGCTACCCGGAGCTCGTCGTCGCGACCACGCGCGAGCTGCTCGATCGCGATCCCGGGCTGCTGCGCGACCTGCTCGCCAGCCTCGCCGACGGGACCCGCGCGGCGCTCGCCGACCGCCCGGCGACCGTGCGCGAGATCGCCGCGGCGTCGGACTCCGACCCGTCGCTGGTCGCAGCCCAGCTCGCGGCGATCGCCCCGGCGCTGCGGCCGCCGCTGACGCTCGACCCCGCGGCGCTGCGCGCCTGGGCGAGCTTCGACGCGCGCTTCGGCATCCTCGAGAGCAAGCCCGACGTCGGCGCGCTGTTTCGCACCGGCCTCGCGCCCCGCGCGCGCTCGGCCGGCTACTAGGAGGAAATGGCGAAACTTGCTGCGCCTGCTCCTAGAGCGGGATTGCGAGCGCGGCGGATCGGGCGGCACCCCTGCTGATCCGTCGGAGATACCCAACCGTTGCCGGTTGAACCGGTCGAGTACGAGTGGAACATTGACTGGGCTCTGCCCCAGTCAATGTTCCACTCGTACTCGGAGGGACGGATCAGGCCAGCCTTTCGCTAGCCGTTTCGCCGAACCCTCCTAGTCGAGCTGCTCGGCGCTCGCACCCGGTCCGCGCAGCAGGCCCGCCAGCTCGCCCGCCGTGTGCGCGAGCGCGACCAGCGGGACCAGTCGCGCCCCGGCGACGGCCTCGCGCCCGAGCGGCGGGCGCACGGCGCGCTCAGCGCGCGGCTCGCGCGTGAGGCGCCACGGCAAGCCCGCGAGCCGGCGCCGCTCGGCGAGCACGGCGCGCGGGCCGGGCCGCGCGGCGCGCAGCCCGGTGCAGGCACGGCCGTTGTGGAAGTGGGCGGCGAGCGTCGCGCGGGCGGCGCCGTGACTTTGGCGGTGCGTCACGAGCGGCCCGCCGTCGCGCACCACCTTCCCGGCGCCGACCAGCGCGGGCATCAGCCGCAGCTCCAGCCATCCCGGCTCCGGGATCTCCGGCACCCCGCCGAGCGCGCGCTTGAACGAGCCGTTGGCGACCGATGGCGCGCGCTTGGCCGGACGGTCGTCCACCGGCGGCATGTGCTCGGCGAAGGTCAGCAGGAAGTTCGCCCAGTCCCATGGGTCCTTCGTCGAGCCGTTGGCGACGGCGCCGGCGATCGCGACCGCCTCCGGATGGCGCGCATGGGCGGCGACGAGCTCGCCGGCCCAGTCGGGCGCGGGAATGCAGTGGTCCTCGGTGATCGCGACGATCTCGCCGCGCGCCAGGGCGATGCCGCGCGCGCGCAGCGCGAACACCGACTCGCCGGGGCCCGCGATCACCCGCAGCCGCGGGTCGCGCCCGTCCTTCGGCGGTCCCTCCCCGCTGCCGTCGCAGAGCAGCACCTCGAGGTCGACCTCCGTCTCGGCGTCGAGGATCGCCTGCAGCGCCGGCCGCGCCTCCGGCCACGGGTGGCCGGTGGCGAGGACGACCGACAGCGCCGGCGCCGCGGCGCTCACGAGCGGCTCCGCCGACGCGCCAGCGCCGACCTGATCCGGCCTCGCCCGCCCGTCTCGTCGAGGATCTGCTCGAGCCGCCGCCGCGCTCGGGCGCCGACGGCGGCCGGCGCCAGCAGCGCCTCGACGTGCCGGCGGCCGGCCTCCCCGAGCGCTCGCGCGGCGGCCCGGTCGGAGTGCAGCCGGCGCATCGCCGCGGCCGCCGCGGCGAGATCGGGCTCGGCCCAGCGGGCGCCCGCCGGGTAGATCTCCGATCCCGCCGGGACGCGCGCCGGGCTCCAGCCGACGAGCTCTGAGATCTCGGGCGTCATGAAGTCGAGGTTGCCAGAGAAGCCGGTGGCGATCGCTGGACGCCCGGCGGCCATCGCCTCGGCGATCGTCAGCCCGAACCCCTCGGCGCGGTGCAGCGAGACGTAGCAGCCGCAGCCGGCGATCAGCGCGTCGCGCCGATCGACCGGGAGGAACTCGTCGATCACCTCGACGTCGGGCCGGCCGAGCGCGGCCACCCGGATCCGCTCGAGCTGCTCGGGCCGGTTGTCGCCGTTGCTCGTCTTGAGCAGCAGCCGTGCGCCTTCGCCTGGCTCGAAGGCCGACCGGTAGGCCTCGATCAGGCCGAGCGGGTTCTTGCGCTCGATCGAGCTCAGCAGATCGAACACGAAAAGGAAGGTGAACGGCTCGGCGGCCGGCCCTCCCGCCGCGGCGCCGAGGCGCTCGACGTCGATGGCGAGCGGCATGACCGTCACCGGCACCGGGCTCCCGCGCAGCGCCGACGCGACGTGCTCGCTGTAGACCCAGACCTCGTCGACGAGCGCGAACGCCTCCTCCCACTGTGGCGGGATCGTGTCGAGCTCCCAGGCCCAGACGCCGATGCGATGCGCGCCGTCCGCCCGCCCCATCCCGGCGCGGTGCAGCCTCAGCAGCTCGGGCGGGTTCACGCAGACCAGCTCGACCGCCGGCCCCGGCCCGGCCGCGGTCGCCGTCTGCTCCCACGCCACCCGCCGGCGCCGCGCGATCCGGCCGCCCGATCCCGCGGGGTGCGCCATCGGAGCCGGGATCCCGGCCGTCTCGACGTCGAAGCCCGCCGCGGTCAGCGCGCGCGCGTAGGAGCGCGCGGCCTCGCCGATGCCGAGCCCGTCGCCGAGATAGCCGACGACGCGCACCGTCGCCCCGGCAGCGACCGGCCGCGGCGCGGGCGGCGACGGGTCCCGGCGCGGCTGCGCGCGCCGCTCGAGCAACGCCGCGAGCACCGGCTCCTCGCGCGCGCCGTCCGTCTCCATCCATTCCGCGAGCCGCCGGCCGTCACCGCCGGCGAGGTCCGGGAACGCCAGCCGGAGATCGTCGCGCCGCCGGTGGACGCGCTCGAGGTACCAGGTCACACCCGCGCCGACCGGCGACTCGCCGTCGACCCAGTCGAGGAACGCCGCGCATCCCGCGGCGGTGAAGGGGTCGCCCAGCGCGGCGCCCTCGCGGCGGGCGAGCGCGAACAGGTCGCGCAGATCGTCGTCGAGCGCGAGTCCCCCGGGCAGCTCGGCATAACGCCAGCGGCCGGCGTCCCGCTCCCAGCCGGCGTCGATCAGGTCGCGCGCATGGGTCGCGAGCAGATCTGCGAGCGCCGGGCTGGCGGAGGCTCGGGCCTCGCCGGCCCCGGCCTCGCTCGACAGCCAGTGTGGACGACCGGGGTCGAAGCCCACGAGGTTGAGCGCCCGCAGCGGCCGACCGTCGAGTCGCGGCGGTCGCCCCTCGAGCCGGGCGCCGGCCGCCAGCGTCCACCAGCCGGCGCAGAGCGCCGGGTCGCGCACCACCTCGGTCCCGTCCGAGGCGGCGACGAGGGCGCCGAGCGCATCGCCGGCCAGCGGATCGAAGCGCGCGCCCGACCGGCGCGCGGCGTCGGCCGTCAGGCCGGCCCACCAGTCCAGCGCCGCGGCGTCGCTCGCCGCGACGATCCCGCTCTCGAACGGCCCACGCGCCTCGAGGCCGCTCGCCGGCTCGAAGCGCGGGTGAAGCGACGCCACGGCTACGCCCTCGCGCGCCGGCTCGACGAGCGGGTCGAGCGCCCCGAACAGCCGGACGGTCGGATCGAGCCAGACGACAGGGCCGTCCGATCGCCGCGCGAGCCACGCCATCAGCGACGGCCGCAGCGCCGCGGCGAGCGCACCCGGCCCGCGCGTGACGATCTCCAGCAGGCCGGGCTCCGGCCGTTCGATCCGGTCGACGCCGACCGTCTCGAACGGCTCGCCGTCCGGCGAGTCCTGGTCGAGCACCAGCACAGTGAGGCGCCAGCCCGGGTGGACGCGCTCGAGGTCCGCGGCCAGCACGCGCGCCAGGGCCAGCTCGCCGGCCGCGACCGCGGTGCAGGCGTTCAGGGCGTCCCGTCCCCCGGCGCGAGCAGGTCCTCGACCAGCGCCACGCCGTCGCGCGCCATCCGCGAGCGCGGCACCACGCGCGTGAAGCCGGCGTCGAGCGCCCGCTCGCGCGTCTCGGCGTCGACGTGCGAGTAGTAGCCGAGCGTCGGCGCGCTCAACTCGCCCCCCGCTTGCAACGAGCGCAGCAGGTCCGGGCCGTCGATCCCCTCGGCCGTGAGGTCGAAGATCACGAGGTCGTGGAACTCGGCCGCGACGCGCAGGCGCTCGGCGGTGGCGAAGCGGTTGACGGTGTGGCCCGCTAGCTCGAGCGCGCCCTGCACCTTGGAGCCGAAGAGGAGGTCGGGCGACAGCAGGGCGACGCGGGACACGCGCTACTGGCGCCGACGGTCGCGGAACTCGCGCCGCACCGACTCCGGACGGCCCCACATCTGCGTGACCTCGACACGGCCCGAGCGCGCCTCGCGCGACACCACCTCGCCGGCGATGCCCTCGTCGTCGAGCAGCGCGAGCGTTCCCCGCACGGTCGGCGCGGCGGCGGCGTGGCCGAACTCGTTCGCCACGCGCAGGCGCCAGTGCCAGTCGTGCTTGGAGTACGGCATCGCGTTGATCTGCGTGAGCAGCGTCGCCGCCTCGATGTAGCGCCCCTCGTCGTCGATCCTCAGGTCGAGCTCGAGCCCGGTCCAGTCCGGCGGAAGCGAGTCGACGACGCGCTGGAAGTCCTCGGCGAGCGCCACGGCCGAAACCTTACCTCGGGACGGGCGCGCCGCCTCGCGGAGACGAACGCGCCTAGGTCCCCGACGTCTCGACTCGCATCATCCGCACCAGGCCGCCGCCGAGCGCGTGGTCGCCGGAGCCGAAGCGCACCAGCAGCGGCCCGTCGAACGGCTGGCGATCGAGCACCTCGAAGCGATCGCCGGGCGCGATGCCCCGCTCGGACAGCCAGCGCAGCATCTCGGGATCGGAGTCCGACACGCGCACGAAGACGCCGCGCGCGCCGGGCTCGAGCTCACCGAGCGGGCGCGAGCTGGCGCGTTCGATCTCGCCGTCGACCGTCGGGATCGGATCCCCGTGCGGATCGTGGGTCGGGTTGCCGAGCTTGGTCGCGATCAGCTCGGACAGCTCGGGGGAGATCGCGTGCTCGAGCACCTCGGCCTCCTCGTGGACGCGGTCCCACGGCATGCCGAGCGCCTCCGCGAGATAGAGCTCCAGCAGCCGGTGGTGGCGGATCACCTCGAGCGCGACACGCGTTCCCGCGGCGGTCAGCTCGACGCCGTGGTAGGGCCGGCGGGTGACCAGGCCGAGCGACTCGAGCCGCTTGAGCATCGCCGAGGCCGACGCCGGCGACACGTCGAGGCGCTCGGCCAGCGCCGAGGTCGACACCGGCTCGGCGAGACGCTCCTGGAGCGAGTAGATCGCCTTGGCGTAGTCCTGGACGGCGTTCGATACGCCGCTGGTGTCCGAGACGGCGGCCATCGCTCAGATCGAGATCAGCAGTCCCGTCGCGTACATCAGCAGCAAGCCGGTCACGACGCCCGTCGCGGCCAGCGGGTGCAGCAGGCGCCCGCCGGCGTCGCGCACGCTCGGCGCGATCTGGACGATCACCTGGGCGATCGCCCCCGCCCCGAGGCCGAGCAGCAGCGCCGCCAGGCTCGGGTCGAACGCCGACGCGCCGATCCAGGTCCCGAGGATCGCCGGCGCCCCGGCGAGCACGCCGAGTCCCGCGAGACGCGCCAGCGACCCCTCCGGCTTCGTCTCTCCCCTGGCCACCGGCGCCACTATCGCGAGCCCCTCGGTCGTGTTGTGCAGGGCGAAGCCGACGATCAGCGACACCCCGAGCGCGAGCGATCCGATCGCGTAGGCGGACCCGATCGCGAGACCCTCGCCGAGGTTGTGCAGGCCGATCCCGAGCGCGACCAGCAGCGCCAGCCGCCACGGACCGGCGCGGCCGCCGGCTCGCTCCGCGCGCCCGCGCAGCCATCCGTCCACGCCGGCGAGACCGAGGTAGGCGATGCCGGCGCCGAGGAAGACGAGCGACGCACCGCCGAGCGCCTGCGGCCCGCTCCCGGCGATCTCGCTGCCCTCGAGCAGCGCGTCGACTCCAAGGAAGCCGAGCAGTCCGAGCGTCAGCGCCAGCAGGAACTGGACCCAGCGCGGGTCGATCGCCCGCACCCAGGGCAGCCACAGCATCCCGATAGCGACCGGTATCAGTCCGACGTAGAGGCCGATCAGCGCCATCAGGCCGTAGAAGCCGAGGTCGGCGTCGGGCGTCTCCGCCGCCACGTCGACCGCGTGCTCGACCGTCCCGCCGGTCGCGGTCAGCAAGGTGACCCCGTACGCCTCGCCCTCGATCCACGGGTACTGGACAGTGATCGTCGCGCCGTCGAGGCGCCCGATCTCCGCGGCGCTCTGCTCGAAGGCCGCGAAGGCGTCGTTGACCAGCACCTGGCGGATCGCCACCGGATCCGGTCCGTCGTTGCGCACGACCAGCTCGATCTCGCCCGGCCGCAGCAGCGTCCGCTCGACCGACACCTCCTCGACCGGAACGCCGTTGCGCTCCAGCCCGGGCGCGTCGAGCGCGACGAACAGCCCGATCGCCGCGCCGAGCAGCAGCAGCGGCAGCAGGCCGGCCAGCCACGCCGGAGACCGGCCCGCCGCGCGCTCGGCCGTCGCCTGCCCGGCCTCCATCAGTCGACCACCTCCACGAACCCCATCCAGCCGAGGTCGGCGAACTCGGACACGTGGGCGTGGAACATGAACCTGCCGGCGTGCGGGAACCGCAGCTCGGCGATCCCCCGCTCGCCCTGTCCGAGGATCACCGTGTCGGTGAAGTCGCGCGCCTCGAGCTTCGTGCCCGTCGGGTACCAGTCGAAGAAGTTCGCGTGGACGTGGAACGAGTTGAGCAGGTCGAACTCGAGGATGTTCACGACGTAGGCGCGCACCAGCTCGCCGCGCTTCACGCGGATCGGCTCGTCGTGGTACGCGAACGCCACCGTGTTGACCGCGTAGACCTCGTTCGCGCGGTCGAAGTTCGTGTCGAAGCCGTTCATGACCATCACCAGCTCGTCGGCCTTCGGCCGTCCGTCCTTGGGATCGATCACGAACGCGCCGTAGAGGCCCTTGGCGATGTGGTCGGCGAGCGGCACGGAGTGGCAGTGGTAGAGGTGCAGGCCGAACGGCTCCGCCTCGAACTCGTAGGTGAGGAAGCCGCCGGGCTCGACGTTCCCGGGTGGCGTCTGCGGAACGCCGTCCATGCGCGCCGGATGGATGCCGTGGAAGTGCATCGTGTGCGGGTGGCTCGACGCGTTGACGAAGTTGACCCGCACGAGATCGCCCTCCGTCGCCCGCAGGGTCGGTCCGGGGATCCGGCGGTTGTAGGCCCAGGCGGCGAACTTCACGCCGGGCGCGACCTCGATCTCGATGTCCTCGGCGACGACGTCGAACTCGCGCACCGTTCGGCCGCCCTCGCGCCGCGTCCTGCCGCTGTCGAAGTCGCGCAGGATCTCGTGCGGATCGAAGCCGTTGACCGCCGGATCGACGCTGCCGACGGCGCCGCTGTGCGCCGCGCCGCGGTGAGCCTTGGCCGCCGCCCCCCCGCCCGCGCCGTGCCCGTGGTCGTGCGGCGACCGGCCGGCGGCGCGCGCGAGCTGGTCGTGGACTCCCTGGTGCGGGACCAGCTCGTGCGCCAGCGGGAGCGCGGCGGCGGCCCCGGCCGCGCCGCCGAGCAGCTTGCGCCGTGAGATCTTGTGGGAGCCAGACTCTGACATTCGCCGGTATTGAATCAAAAGTTAGGCCAGACTCAAACCCGCAGCCTTAGAATCGATCGTGTGATCGCCGTCGACGAGTACGAGCTGCTGCGCAAGCGGGCCGGCCTGGTCGAGCGCCCGCCGCGCGCGATCCTGGCCCTCGAGGGGCCGGAGGCCGCCGAGTTCCTCCAGGGTCAGGTCACCAACGACGTCGAGGCGATCGAGCCGGGCGCCGGCTGCTACGCCGCGCTGCTCGACCACAAGGGCAAGATCCGCACCGACCTGCGCGTGTCCCGGCTGGCCCCGGACCGGCTGATCGTCGACGCCGAGGCCGCCGGCCTGCCGATCCTGCGCTCGGTCTTCGAGACCTACAGCCTCGGCCGCCAGGTCACCCACGAGGACCTCTCCGCCGACCATGCCGTCCTCTCGCTGATCGGGCCCGAGGCGCGCGAGCGCCTGGAGACGGCGCCCGCGGAGCGAGAGCACGCGAACGTCATGACGCCCTACGGCCTCGCCGTCGCCACCGACGTCGGCGTCGACCTGATCTGCGGCGGCGAGCAGGCGGCCGCCGCGCTGTCCGAGCTGGGCCTTCCGGCCGCCTCGGAGCAGGCCGCCGAGTGCCTGCGGATCGAGTCGGGGCGCCCGCGACTCGGCTTCGAGCTCAACGGCGCGATCCCCCAGGAGGCCGGCCTCAACGCGCGCGCCGTGAGCTTCACCAAGGGCTGCTACGTCGGCCAGGAGACCGTCGCGCGGCTCTACTACAAGGGCAAGCCGAACCGCCATCTGCGCGGCCTGAGGCTGTCCGCGCCGGCCGAGCGCGGCGACGCGATCGTCCTCGGCGAGCGCCAGGTCGGCACGGTCGGCTCCGCCTGCGTCTCTCCCGTGCACGGCCCGATCGCCCTGGCGCTCGTCCGGCGCGAGGCCGCACCGGACGATACGGTCCTGGTCGGCGAGAGCGCCGCTCCGGCGATCGTCGTCGACCCGCCGTTCGCCGCCTAGGCATATATGGTCCGGTCGCTGAAGACGGGACCGGCTCTCGACGAGGGCCCCTGACCGCATCGTCTTCGTCCGCACGTGTTGATTAGGGTTCGAGTGGGAGAGGATGAAAGCCACCGGGAAGATGCGTAGCTGCAGCACCCTGCTCGTCACGGGCGGGATCTCGCTCGCGCTGGGGGCGGTCGGCTGCGGCGGCGAGGACTTCGCGAACGCTCCCCGTCCGCCGTCGGCGGTCGACCTGAGCGCCGTGATCACCGAGGAGGCCGTCTCGATCTCCCCGCGGCGCGAGGGCGCCGGTCCGATACGGATGACGATCTCGAACCAGACCGATCGCGCGCACACGATCACGCTCGAGGGCGAGGACGTGATCGAGCGGACCGCCCCGATTCAGCCGCAGGACACGGCGACGATCCAGAAGACGCTCACCAGCGGCACCTACGAGGTGCGTGCGGGATCGAGCCGGGCGGTCGACATCGAGGACCAGGTCCGTCCCGCCACGCTGACCATCGGGACCGAGCGCCAGGGCTCGGACCGCGAGCTGCTGCTTCCCTAGACGGCGATCTTCGCCGGCAGCCACTCCGCCGGGAAGACCGGCGGCACGTGGCCGGGGAAGTCGGGCACCAGCCGCAGCGCGTGCTCCGCCGCAGGGCGGTCCGCGACCAGCGGGCGCAGATCGTCGAAGCACATCAGCAGCCGAACGCTGGTCAGGATCTGGTAGTCGGCCGCGTTCGGCTCGACCCCGCCGATCACGCCGTTGGCGATCAGGTCGTCGACCTGGTCGAGCAGCACCGGCAGCGTCGTCAGGTCCGTGCGCACGGCGTCCTCGGTCGCCTTGTTGATCCGCGCGCTGCCGTAGACGAGCGGCGCGGCCGTCGCGGCGGCGACTGCCGGCGGGATGCCCATGATCGGGCCCTCGATGAAGCTGCGGAGCCCGGAGCGGTCGCGGGTCAGCGCCCCCCAGGAGAGTCGCCGCGGCACCGGCTGCAACACCTCGTCGCCCCACTGCTCGGCGGCCTCGACCGCCGCGCGGCGGTCGGGGTCGGAGGGGAACAGCGGCGGCTCGGGCACGAGCTCGTCGAGCGCGCGAGCGATCGCCCGCGTCGTCTGGACCTTGCGGCCGTCGATCTTGATCGCCGGCACCGTCGGGCCGGGGAAGCCCATCGCCCGCAGCAGCGGACGATCCACGACGACCGGCAGATCGCGACGGCGCCACTCGACGCCCTTGCGGTCGAGCATCAGCAGTGCGGCCTTGACGGGATGCGATCCGGGGACCGCGTAGACGATGGCTTGCATCGGGCGATCCTATCTGGCTGGCCGACCAGCGCGGCCGAACGCTCGCCTCGCCCGCTCGGACCGTTCGCGGGCACGGCGTCCCCTGTACCCTCCCGACCGCCCACACGACCACGATCTGGAGGATCTAGCGCCCCGATGTCTTCTCTCGACCTGACCGACCCGACGAACATCAGCGTCGAGCCCGGCGAGCTGCCGGAGACGATGGCGGCCTGGGTGATCCGCGAGGAGCGCTTCGGCGAGCCCGAGGACGCCTTCCAGCTCGAGGAGATCGAGGTCCCTCCGCCGGGCGCGTTCGAGGTGATCGTCCGCGTGATGGCCGCGGGCGTGAACTACAACAACGTCTGGGCGGCGCTCGCCCAGCCGGTATCGGTGATGCGCTACGGCGACCACCCCGAGTTCGGCCACCACATCGGCGGCTCGGACGCGTCCGGGATCGTCTGGAAGGTCGGCGAGGGCGTCACCCGCTGGAAGCCCGGCGACGAGGTCGTCATCCACTGCAACATGGCCTCCTACGAGGACCCCGAGGTCCACGGCCTCGATCCGATGGCCGCCCCCAGCCAGATGATCTGGGGCTACGAGACCACCTGGGGCTCGTTCGCGCAGTTCACCAAGGTCCAGGCCCAGCAGCTGCTCCCGAAGCCGAAGAACCTGACCTGGGAGGAGGCCGCCTCCTACGGCCTCGTCTACTTCACCGCCTACCGGATGCTGATGAACCAGTGCGAGCTGCAGGCCGGCCACAAGGTGCTGATCTGGGGCGCCGCCGGCGGTCTCGGCGTGTTCGCGACGCAGCTCTGCGCCGCCGCCGGAGCGGAGTGCGTCGGCGTCGTCTCGTCGGCAGAGAAGGGGAAGCTGGTCGAGCAGCTCGGCGCGACCGGCTGGATCGACCGCAACGAGTTCAAGGGCATGATGCGCACCGGCAAGGAGACGCCCGACGAGGAGAAGGCGCGCTTCGCCGAGTCGCGCCGCTTCGGCAAGGCCGTCAAGGAGATCCTCGGCGAGGCGCCCGACATCGTCTTCGAGCACGTCGGCCAGGCGACGTTCCCGACCTCGGTCTTCGTCGTCAAGCCGTTCGGCAAGGTCGTCATCTGCGCCGGGACGACCGGCTTCAACCTCGACTTCGACGTCCGCTACCTCTGGATGAAGCAGAAGCAGATCATCGGCTCGCACTTCGCCAACGCCTGGGAGTGCAACAAGGCGAACGAGCTGATCGAGAACGGCCAGATCCGCCCGGTCCTCTGGAAGACGCTCGGCTTCGACGGCGTCGGCGAGGCCCACCAGCTGATGCGCGACAACAAGCACCTCGGCAAGATCTCGATCCTCGTCGGCGCCGAGCGCGAGGGCCTCGGCAAGACCGAGGACGGCCCGGGGGCGATCGTCGCCGAGGTCGGCGCATGACCGCCCGCGACGGCGTCGCCGTCCAGGTCCACTGGGTGATCAACCCCTTCCGCGGCGACGCCTTCCAGGAGCTCTGGCTCCCCGCCGCCGAGGCCGCCCTCGACTTCGGCGCCACCTACTGGGCGCTGCTGCGCTCCAAGGAGGGCACGCTGGACTTCCTCCAGCACGCCCACTTCCCCACCCAGGACCACTGGGACCGCTACTGGTACGCCGAGGAGATCGCCGCCGTTCGCGTCGAGGCCCAGGGCTACTACCAGGTGCCGCTCCTCCCTACCTTCCACACGATCATCGGCAGCGGCTCGCTCGAGCCGAACGCCGCTGCGGTCCAGCAGTAGCTACCGGGACCCCGCTCGCGGGGCCGCCACCCGTATCGCAGCAGCCGAATGGATGGTTGTGCACACCCTGGTGTGCACAACCATCCATTCGGACAGAAGGCGCCCGCCGAGCGTCAGTCGCGCTCGAGCGGGGCCATGGTGAGGCCGAAGGAGCTGAGCTGGTCCCAGTAGTGCTCGGCGGCCTCGCGGTGGCCGGACCAGACGATCGACTTGCCCGACTTGTGGATCTGGTCGGCGATCGCGTAGCCCTTGTCGAGGGAGACGCCCGGGATCGTGCGGGCGAGCGCGGAGGCGACGCCGTCGAAGGTGTTGTGGCTGTCGTTGAGGACGATGACCCGCCAGTCGCCGCCGAGGCCGCTGCCGGGACCGGAGGTGCGGGGGCGCTCGACGGTGACGGGGGTCACCGCAGCGCCTCCTCGCGCTCGGCGCGCTTGTCCCAGTAGCGGCGCAGGCCGGCGCCCATCTGGTCGGGGACCGCCGCCTGGAAGAACGACTCGGTGGTGGCAGCGTCGACGGCGCCGCGGGCCTCGGCCACGCTCCACTCGTCGAACGCGTCGACGTCGAGGGTGCGGGCCTTCTCCGTGCGCAGCGTCAGCTCCTCGCGCAGGCGGTCGAGATGCTCGCCGACGTCCTCGTAGCGACCGAAGTGCGTCAGGCAGAGCGCGCTCGGCCGGCGGCTGGCGACGATGTCGAGCGAGCGCATCCAGAGCTCGACGTCGATGTCCGGCGGCGGGGTCGGCGGGATGACGTACTCGTGCGGCGGGAGGCGGACGCCGCAGACGTCGCCGACGAACGCGTCGCCGGTGACCTCGTCGAAGTAGCTGACGTGATGGGAGGCGTGGCCGGGCGTGTACTCGACCTGGAAGCCGCCCTCGATCCGCTCCCCGCCCTCGAGCGCGACGATCCGCTCCTCGGGGACGGGGGCGAACTCGCCCCAGAGGTGGTCCATCCGGTTGCCGTACAGCCGCTCGGCGCTCGCGAGCAGTCGCGAGGGGTCGGCGAGGTGGCGCGCGCCGCGCTCGTGGACGTAGACCCTGAGCTGCGGGAACTTGCGACAGAGCACTCCCGCCGCGCCCGCGTGGTCGAGGTGGATGTGGGTCAGCAGCAGCGCCTGCGGCTCCTCCTCGAGGTTGTCGAGCAGCGTGTCGAGCGAGGAAGTCGGACCGGGATCGACGATCAGGCCCGCCGTCTCGTAGGCGCAGATGACGCGGTCGCGCCCGAGGTGATTGACGTCGATGGCCCGTGCCATGGCGAACGCGTGACGATAACAACGCCGCGATCGGCCGCGGACCGCCGCGGTTCGCCACCGCGGTCGAGCCACCGTAGAATCCCCCTCGATGACCGACCGGCCCGACCACCGCCTGCCCGAGCGCGACCGTCCGTGGGTGATGCGCACCTACGCCGGCCACTCCACCGCCAAGGAGTCCAACGCGCTCTACCGGCGCAACCTCGAGAAGGGCCAGACGGGCCTGTCGATCGCCTTCGACCTGCCGACCCAGACCGGCTACGACCCCGACGACGAGCTGGCGCGCGGCGAGGTCGGCAAGGTCGGCGTCTCGATCGCCCACAAGGGCGACATGCACGCGCTGCTCGACGGGATCCCGCTCGGCGAGATGAACACGTCGATGACGATCAACGCGACCGCCGCCTGGCTGCTGGCGCTCTACATGACCACCGCCGAGGAGAACGGCGTCGAGCGCTCGGCGCTCCAGGGCACGACCCAGAACGACATCGTCAAGGAGTTCCTCTCGCGCGGGACCTACGCCTTCCCGCCGGAGCCGTCGCTGCGGCTGATCGCCGACATGATCGCCTTCACGGTCGACGAGGTCCCGCAGTGGAACCCGATCAACATCTGCAGCTACCACCTCCAGGAGGCGGGCGCGACGCCGGTGCAGGAGATCGCCTACGCGCTCTCGACCGCGATCGCCGTGCTCGACGAGGCGCGCCCCCGCGTGCCGGCGGAGACCTTCCCGCGCGTCTTCGGCCGGATCTCCTTCTTCGTCAACGCCGGCATCCGCTTCATCGAGGAGCACGCCAAGCTGCGCGCGATGGGCCGACTCTGGGAGCAGATCGGCCGCGAGCGCTACGGCGTCACCGAGGAGAAGTACCTGCGCATGCGCTACGGCGTGCAGGTCAACTCGCTCGGCCTGACCGAGGCCCAGCCGGAGAACAACGTGATCCGGATCGTTCTCGAGGCGCTCGCCGTCACGCTCGGCCGCGACGCCCGTGCCCGCGCGCTGCAGCTGCCGGCCTGGAACGAGGCGCTCGGCCTGCCGCGGCCCTGGGACCAGCAGTGGTCGCTGCGGATCCAGCAGATCCTCGCCCACGAGACGGACATCCTCGACTACCCCGACGTCTTCGAGGGCTCGAAGGTGATGGACGGCCTGGTCGCCGAGCTGATCGAGGGCGCGCGCGCCGAGATGGCGGTCGTCTCCGAGCACGGCGGCGCCGTCGCGGGGGTGCCGTACATGAAGACCCAGCTCGTGGAGTCGCACCGGGCGCGCGTCGGGGCGATCGAGCGCGGCGAGCAGAAGGTGGTCGGCCAGAACTCGTTCACCAGCACCGAGCCCTCGCCGCTCCAGCAGGGCGAGGACGGCGGGATCCTGACCGTCGACCCGGCCGTCGAGCAGAGCCAGATCGACGCCGTGCGCGAGTGGCGCTCCGGGCGGGACCAGGCCGCGGTCGACGCCGCGCTCGAGGAGCTGCGCGCGGCGGCGGCCGATCCCGGCTCGAACATCATGCCTCCGACGCTCGCGGCCGCCAAGGCCGGCGCGACGACCGGCGAGTGGGCGGGCGCGCTGCGCGACGTGTTCGGCGAGTACCGCGCCCCGACCGGGGTCGCCGACGCCGCTGCGGCGCCCGGCGACGAGGCGCTCAGCGAGCTGCGCGATCGCGTCGAGCGCGTCTCCGAGTCGCTCGGACGCCGGATCAAGATCCTCGTCGGCAAGCCGGGCCTCGACGGCCACTCCAACGGCGCCGAGCAGATCGCCGTGCGCGCGCGCGACGCCGGCATGGACGTCGTCTACGAGGGCATCCGCCTGACGCCCGCACGGATCGCCCAGGCGGCGGTCCAGGAGGGCGTCCACGTCGTCGGCCTCTCGATCCTCTCGGGCTCGCACCGCGAGCTGATCCCCCAGGTGCTCGAGGAGCTGCGCGCCGCCGGCTCCGAGGCGCCGGTCGTCGTCGGCGGGATCATCCCGAAGGCCGACGAGGCCGAGATGCTCGCCGCCGGCGTCGCCCGCGTCTACACGCCGAAGGACTTCGAGGTCTCGCGCATCATGGTCGACATCGTCGACCTCGTCGCCGAGCGCAACGGCGTCGCCGCGACCGCGTAGCGCGCCACCCTCGCGTCACACGACCTTCGCGCTTGCGCCCCATCCGTCGGCCTCGCCCAGCGGCCCCCGAGCGGCAGGTCCGCCCGACCAAACAGCCGTTTCCAGGCCCAGAACCCTCCCTCCGAGAACCGAGTGGAACATTGACTGGGCTATAGCGCACTCAATCTTCCAGTCGAACATTGAGGCGCCCAAAGCGCAAGCCGAGAGCTCGCAATCCCGCAAGCCAACGGTTGGATGGCCCTGGTCGATGGATGGGCCTGGTCGGTGGGATAGCGTGCTCGCGGTGGCGGCTGACGGACAGCAGCTCGGAAGGCGGTTGGGCGAGGGGGACCGCTCGGCCGCTCCGGCGGCTCTGAACCTGATCGAGGACCGAACGGCCGCTGGGCGGGAGCAGGCGGTCGCGCTGCTGCGCGAGGTCTCCCCCGCGGCGCTGGGCGGCGAGGCCCCGGCCCATCTCGTGGGGCTGACCGGACCTCCCGGCGCGGGCAAGTCGACCTTGCTGAGCGCCCTGCTGCACGAGTGGCGGCGCCGCGATCGGACTGTCGCGGTGCTGGCCGTCGACCCGTCGTCGCGCCGCTCCGGCGGCTCGCTGCTCGGCGACCGGGCCCGGATCGAGCACGATCCGGCCGACAATGGCGTGCTGATCCGCTCGACGGCCGCGGGCGGCCGGCTCGGTGGGCTCGCCGCGCCGACGCGCGAGGCGGCGCAGGCGCTCGCGGCCGCCTTCGACGTCGTCGTGATCGAGACCGTCGGCGTCGGCCAGTCGGAGACCGACGTCGAGGAGGTCTGCGACACCGTGGCGGTCGTCGTCCAGCCAGGCTCGGGCGACACGCTGCAGTTCATCAAGGCGGGGATCATGGAGGTCCCCGACGTGCTCGTGGTGACCAAGGCCGACCTCGGCGACGTCGCCCTGCGCTCGCGGCGCGACCTCGCCCAGGCCGCCAGGGCGCTCGGCTCGAGGGAGGTGCCGGTGCTCGCCGTCTCCTCGATCCCTCCCCCCTCCGGCATCGCGGAGCTCGCCGACGCGCTCGCGGCCCACCGCGCCGAGCTCGACCTGCCGGCTCGGCGCCTGCGCTCGCGCCGGCTGACGGCGCTGCGCGAGCTGACGGCCGAGCACGGCGAGTCGGCGCTGCGCGCGCTCGGGGGCCGCCGCGACGCCGAGCGCCTGCTCGCCGAGCAGGATCCCTCGCTCGACGTGGCCGAGCTGGTCGCCACGCTGCGCGAGCGCTCGGAGGCGGCAGCGCCAGCCGACGGGCCGGCAGTCGCCCCGAGCCCGAAGCAGGGCGCTCGATGACTCACGACCTCCACCCCCGATGACGCTCCCCGCCCAGGCCGCGCTGCTGCTCGCCGTCTTCGCCCTCGCGACGCTGGTCGCCGAGCTGGCCGGCGCCGCCAACCTCGGCACGGCGATCGGCGTCGGCCAGATCGCCTTCGTCGGCACGCTCGTCTGGCTGCTGCTCAGGCGCTGAGCGCGGTCGGGCACCGCCTTCGACGTCCAGATGTCTCGCCTCGACGACGGGGCGAGCATAATGAGCCCATGGAGGGCTCGGCCCCAGATTCCGTCGGCACCCGCTCGAGCTGGCTGCGCTGCTACCGCTGCTGGTCGCAGAACCTCGAGGTCCAGGTCCACTACGAGGGCATCCTCAAGGTCGATCCCGGCACGGCGGAGGCGGTCGAGCCCGTAGAGGAGGTCCAGGAGGCGGTCGTACAGTGCCTCGACTGCATGCACGACCAGCCCCACCTCAGCCTCGCCGTCTACGAGGAGGACGGCCGCCGGATCAGCCGGATCGAGGCGGTCGAGGATCGCTGGGAGCGGATGGTCACGGGCACGCCGTGGGTCGCCTCGTGCACTGTGACCGTCGAGGGCGACCAGGTCGAGACCTGCTCCGGCCCTGACGCCGCCGACGCGCTCGCCTTCGCCGCCTTCGGCGACCACGGCACGCGCGAGTTCTTCACACACGTCCGCTTCCACAAGCACGAGGAGGAGGGTCAGATCGTCGTGCACATGCTCGTCGAGCTCTACGCGCGCTCCATCGAGGAGGCGACGGAGGTCCTCGAGGGCGCCGCCCGTGGCGCTTTGGCGCTCACCTCGCTAGCGGAGGAGTCGCGGCCACCGGCGTCCGGCGACGACGAGTCGCACTAGACCGCGCCCGAGCCGACCCGAATGCGCGCAGTCGTCCGGTTCATAGCGGCCGTCATGACGGTCAGCGGAGCACTGCTGATCGTGGACGCCGGGCTGACCGTCCTCTGGCAGGAGCCGATCTCCGGCCTGCTCGCGGGACGTGAGCAGGCGAAGCTCGAGGAGGCGCTCGCTTCGCCGCCGCCACGCGTGTTGAGGCGGCAACCGCTGCCCGGAGACGCGATCGGACGCCTGGAGATCCCGGCGCTCGACCTGAGCGAGTACGTCGTCGAGGGCACCGACACGGCGAACCTGCGCAAGGGTCCGGGGCACTACCCGGAGACCCCGTTGCCGGGTGAGCCGGGCACGGTGGCGATCGCGGGCCACCGCACCACGTACGGCGCCCCGTTCCGGAACATCGACGACCTCGGCCGCGGCAAGCGGATCTTCGTCGACCTCCCCTATGGCCGCTTCGAGTACCGCGTCGAGCGGACGAGGATCGTGGACGATCAAGACCTGTCGGTGATACGCCGCGTCGGACACGACCGGCTCGTGCTGAGCGCGTGCCATCCGCTCTACTCGGCCGCTCAGCGGGTGATCGTCTTCGCCCGCCTGACCGGTCGCGCGCCCAGCACGGTCAGCGCAGATTGAGCGCCGGCACGCTGGACGAGGGGCTCTCGAGACGCGACTCGTCGCGTGACTCGAACCACAAGACGAGAGCGATCACCAGGCCGACCGAGATCGCGAGCACGGCAAGCCAGTACGCCACCTTGCCGACCACGCGCCGATCCTACCCGCCAGGACCGTCTGCCTCGTCGAGCGCCTCCCGGAGCTTGCGCAGCGCGCGGTAGACGCGCCCCTCGACGCGGGCCAGCGGCTCGCCGGTGAGCTTGGCGACCTCAGGGACGGTCAGGTCGCCGCCGAAGCGCAACGAGATGGCGTCGCGCTCGTCCGGCGTCAGGAGTTCCATCGCCCGCTGGACGGTGTCCCTGCGCTCCACCTGGAGCAGATCCGCATCGCCCGCGGCGCGGTTCTCGACCCCCGTGCGCTCGAGCGCGCGGGCCTCGGCGCCGAGCCGGCGCTGATGGTCGCGAAGGCAGTTGAGCGCGATCGCGTAGACCCACGGCTTCTCCCGGCCGCGCCGCGGGTCGAAACGGCGTCTCGAGCGCAGCACGCGCTCGAACGTGTCGGCGAGCAGATCCTCCGCGAGCGCCCGGTTCCCGGTCCGATATGCGAGGAACGCGAACAGCCCGTCGGCGTGCTCCTCGTACATCCGCTCGAAGTCGGGGTCGCGCATCCGGGAGATTCTCCGTCAGGAATCGGTCGTGTCGTTCGTATAAGGGGGTGAGATGACTGATCTCAGCCAAGACCGGCTCCCCGAGGATCTCGTGCAAATCGCCGAGCGCCTTGACCGTGAGCGTCCCGCGGCTACGCCGCTGGAGCTCGATCGCGTCAGGTCGCGGGTGCGCATGCGCGTTCGCGGAGGGGCTATAGCGAAAGGAACCGTATTGAAGACCCGACTCGCCATCATGATGATGATCGTGCTGGGCGTTCTGATGAGCGGCACGGGCGCGGGCCTCGCCCTCTCCGGCAGCTCTGAGAGCGGCAGCGCGGCCCAGTCGCAGTACGACGTCAGCCCGCAGAGCCAGGACCAGAACCCGAGCGGCCCGGTGCTCGGCGCCGAGGAGTCGGGCAACCCGAGCGACACCAACCCTGTCGCGCAGACCGTCGCCACCACCAGCGAGGACAGCCTGCCCTTCACGGGTCTCGCAGCGGTGCCGATCCTTCTGCTCGGCCTTGGCCTCGTCTCGGCCGGCCTGGTGGTAGCACGCCGCACGAAGGGCGCTACTCAGGCCTGAGCAGGCCCGCAGCAGTTCAGTCGATGGGGAGGCGGGCGCTGAGCGCCCGCCTCTTCCATTTCCGGGGGTCGTTCGTGCGGAAGGCCGCCCGCGCGTCGCGGGCGAGCGGCTCCCGTGGATTGAGACGCAGCGCCCGCCGCGCCGCCGCCTTCGGCGACATCCCGGCGGCTCCGCGGACCAGCGCAAGCCCGTAGTGGAGGCGCCAGTCGGACGGGTCCCGATCGACGGCCTCGGTCATCGCCTTCACCCCGAGCTCGGGACGACCCAGCCGGACGTCGCAATAGCCGAGGATCTCGAACGGCTCGGGGCGAACTGACAACGTCTCGGTCGATGCGATCGCCTCGTCCACGGCCGTCGGGCAGTCTCCGGCCTTGAAGGCCTCGACGCTGCGGTCCAGCGTCCTCTGCGAGAGGTGGATCTGGGCCGGCGCGATGGCCAGGATCGCGCAGGCGAAGCCGAGCCCGACCCGCACCGGACGCGCCGGACGACCGAGTGCTCGTGGCTCGTCGGGCGAGCGGCCGAGTGCCAGGCCCCCCAGCGCGAAGAGCCACAGGGTGACGGCCGGCATCTCCCAGTCCCAGTCCAATCCGGAATGGATCAGCCAGGCGACGGTCATCGCCGTGAGCGCTGCGTAGATCGCCCTGTCGGGGCCGCGCGAACGGAGCAGGAAGGCTCCGGCGATCGTCAGCAGGGCGACCGCCAGCAGCGCCATCCCGATCAGGCCGAGATCGCTCAGCGTCTCGAGATAGAGCGAATGGGCGTCGACCATCGAGAACTGGATCGGCCGCTCGCTGGCCCAAAGGTGCTCGAAGGTCCCGGCGCCGTTCCCGCGCAGCGATTCCGCCTCGAAGCCGTCGAGGGCCACGCGCCAGCCGTCGAGCCGTCCGTTGTTGGCCGGGTTCGTCAGGCGGTCGCGCAGGTCGCCACCGGTCTCGATCGTCCGCCCCTCGACGAAGCGGTCGTATTGGCGGTCCAGCGCCTCCGGCGCGTCCAGCGCGATGCCGAGCGCGAGCGCGGCGACGATCGCCACCGCGGCCCCACCGCCGAGCGCGGCGCGTCGCGTACGAGAGGAGACGCGCACGCGCTCCAAGCGGGCGTCGAGCGGCAGCAGGAGTCCTCGCAGCGCAGCGGCCGCCAGCATCGCCAGCGCCGTCACCCAGGCAACGCGGTCCGCCTGACCGGCCGCCACCGGGGCGGTGGGGTTCTCCTTGGCGAGCAGGTCCGCCCCATAGGCGACCACGACCGCCACCGCCGTGGCCGGCACGACGGCGAGCAGACCGCTCAGCAGGCCGCGCGGCCTGGCAAGCAGCACGTAGACGGCCAAGGCGACGATCGCCGTCGCGATCGCCCCGCGCGAGAACGTGAAGTAGAGCGCCACGGCCAGACCAGGGATGGCGGCCGCGCCCGCGATGCGCGCGATCGGCGGCTGACGCTCGCTCGTCGCTAGGTGGGTGCAGGCGACGATCGCCAGCGCCGCGAGCAGCCCGAGGGCGTTCCAGTAGGTGAGCGGCCAGCTGAGGCGATCGCTCTCGATGTCGAGCGGAGCCGAGACCAGGCCCGGCACGATCCGCGACGCCAAGGCCGCGAGGCAGACAGCGGTCGCCGCGGCGGCGAACGCCCATAGGGCACCCGACAGCCGCTTTGGCGTGCGACCGACCGTCGCCATCGCCACGAGGATCAACAGGTAGAGCAAGACGCGGTCGAACTCGAGCAGCGCGCGCGCCGGCGCGTCGGACCAGCCCTTGGAGAGCAGCGTCCAGACCGCGAGCCCCGCAAGGGCCGTCGCGGCGACGGTCGCGGCGGGGCCGAAGGCGCGCAAGGGATCGCCCGCGAGCGTCACCCGCAGCACGAGTCCGATCGCCACGACCACCGCCGCCGCGGCGGTCGTCCCCGCGAAGAAGCCACCCTCCTGAAAGCCGAGATAGGCCGTCAGCAGGCCCACGAGGCCGATGAGGAGCGCGAATCCAGCCGCTTGCGAGCGGGAGACACGGGTATCCCGTCGGGGCTCCACGGTGGCCGTCGCGGTCTCCGTCATGTGCGAGCGGACATTTGCGGCTTAAGGAAAACCCCTGGCGATCCGAAGCGTTGTATGGATGCTGTGTTCAGCGACTCGAAGATCAAGGAAACGATGCTAGTCTCGACTACAGACGGCTGTGTCCATGCGCCGGAGGGGGGGATCGCGCCCTAGGGCGCCGTATCCCAGCGTGCTCCTATGAACTCCCTTCAACGCACACGGGCGTCGCGTACCCGCATCGCTGTTCCAGCTCCTGAGCTGGCGACCGCGCGGAACCGATCCGAGGCCGCCAAGCGCCTCGTCGACGTCTCGCTCGCTTCCGTCGTGCTGCTGCTCAGCCTGCCGGCGATGCTCGTCGTCGCCATCGCGGTCAGGCTGAACAGCCCCGGACCGGTGCTCTTCAGGCAGCAGCGGCTGGGCCGCGACATGCAACCCTTCACTGTGCTGAAGTTCCGCACGATGGCCGTCGACTCCTCACCCGAGCTGCACCAGCGCTACATCGCGGAGCTCGTCAACTCGGAGCCGGTCGCGACGGGCGGACAGGCGGCTCAGAACGGAAACGGCAACGGGAGCGCGAAGGCGGCCCGCCGCACGAACGGCAACGGCGACGTCAAGAAGCTCACCGCCGACCCGCGAGTAACGGGTGTCGGGCGGATCCTGCGCCGCGTCAGCCTCGACGAGCTGCCTCAGCTGTTCAACGTGATCGGCGGCTCGATGTCCCTGGTCGGTCCGCGTCCGGCGCTCGCCTACGAGCTCGAGCACTACCGGATGGAGCACTTCGAGCGCTTCGGCGTCCGTCCTGGCGTCACCGGGCTATGGCAGGTGTCGGGCCGCAACAGCCTCGGCTTTCGCGAGATGCTCGATCTGGACGTCCAGTACGCCCGAGACGCGACGCTGATGACCGATGTCGGCATCCTCGCCCGCACGCCACTCGCCGCCGTCCGGCACGCCGCGTGACGCGCGCATGATCGCCGACGTCTCACTCGCGGTCGTGGGCCTCGGCTACTGGGGGCCGAACCTCGTGCGCTGCGCGGTCGAGAGCGACGACTGCGAGGTCAAGGCGATCTGCGACCGCGACGCCGTGTCGCTCGCCAAGCTGGCGCGGCGCTATCCCGCGATCGGGGGCACGCAGGACTTCGACCGGCTGCTCCGGGACGACGAGATCAACGGGCTGATCATCGCCACGCCCGTCACGACGCACTACGACCTCGCGAAGCGCTGCCTGCTGGCCGGCAAGCACGTGATGGTCGAGAAGCCGCTCGCGGCGACCGGCGAGGAGTGCCGTGAGCTGATCGAGCTGGCCGGCGAGCGGGACCTCGTCCTCATGCCGGGCCACACCTTCCTCTACTCGCCGCCGGTCAACAAGGTCAAGCAGCTGATCGACGACGGCGAGCTCGGCAACCTCTACTTCGGGACGTCGAGCCGGGTCAACCTCGGCATCCACCAGAGCGACGTAAGCGTCGTCCGGGACCTCGCCCCACACGACTTCTCGATCCTGCTGCACTGGCTCGGCCGGCCGGAGTTCATCCGGGCGATCGGGCGCGCCTCGATCGTCCCCGGCAACCTCGACGTCGTCTTCGTCGACCTCGGCTACGCCGACGGGGCGCTGTTCCACGTCGAGCTCTCCTGGCTCGCTCCGACGAAGCTGCGCCGCACGGTGCTCGTCGGCAGCGAGCGGATGGTCGTCTACGAGGACACCAGCGCGGAGCAGGTGCGCGTCTTCGACCGTGGCGTCGAGTCGCTGCCGCCGCAGACCTTCGGCGAGTTCCAGCTCTCCTACCGCTCGGGCGACGTCCTCACGCCGCGGATCCCAGCCGACGAGCCGCTGCGCCTCGAGGTCCAGGACTTCGTCGCGTCGATCCGCGACGGGCGCCAGCCGAAGTCGCACGCCAAGCTCGGCTACGACGTCGTCCAGATGATCGAGGCCGCCGAGACGTCGCTCGAGTACAACTCCGCGCCGGTTCCGCTGACCGACGACGGCCGGCGGAACATCCCCGACCGCCGCAAGAGCGACGGCGGCATGCCCGTCGTCCGGGCCCGCGAGACGTCCGAGGCCGCGAAGCTGTGACCCCGGTCGCCGGCGGCTCCGTCCCGCTGATCGACCTGTCGCGCCTGGACGCCTCGATCCTCGAAGAGGCCCAGGCGACCTTCGAGCGGATCGCACGCTCGGGCGCCTTCACCTTCGGCGAGGATCTCCAGGCCTTCGAGGCCGAGTTCGCCGGCTACTGCGGCGCCGAGCACTGCGTCGGCGTCTCCGACGGCACGGACGCGCTGCGGCTCGCCCTGGTGGCCATGGGCGCGGGCCCGGGGCGCGAGGTCGTCACGGTGCCGCACACCTTCATCGCGACGATCGAGGCGATCGCCGCGACCGGCGCGAGGCCGGTCCTCGTCGACATCGATCCCGCCACGCGCTGCATCGACCCCGAGCGGCTCGAATCGGCCGTGGGGCCGCAGACGGCGGCCGTCGTGCCCGTCCACCTCTATGGTCGGCCGGCGCCGATGGGCGAGATCCTCACCGCCGCGAACGGCGTCCCGGTCCTCGAGGACGCCGCCCAAGCCCATGGCGCCGAGCTCGCGGGACAGCGCACGGGCGGCCTCGGAACCGCGGCCGGGTTCAGCTTCTACCCGACGAAGAACCTCGGGGCGATGGGCGACGGCGGCGCCGTCGTCACGGACGACCCGGAGCTGGCGGCGACCGTGCGCTCGCTGCGCCACCACGGATCCGATCCCGACGACGCGAACCGCCATCTGCGCCCCGGCTCGACGGCGCGGCTCGACAACCTCCAGGCCGCCCTGCTGCGACTCAAGCTGCCCCATCTCGACTCCTGGAACGACTCCCGGCGCGCCGCCGCGGACCGCTACCGCGAGGCGCTCGCCGGCCTTCCACTCGTTCTTCCGCCGGGCGACCCCGAGGGCGGCCGCCACGTCTACCACCTGTTCGTGGTCGAGGTCGAGGATCGCGACCGCGTGCTCGGCGAGCTGCGAGCCGCGGGCGTCGGAGCCGGAGCCCACTACCCCACGCCGGCGCATCTGCAGCCCGCCTGGACGGGCCTCGGCTACGCCCCGGGGTCGCTTCCCCACGCGGAGCGAGCCGCGCGCCGCTGCCTGACCCTGCCGATCTTCCCGGGCATCGCCGACGCCGAGCTGGACCGCGTCGTCGAGGTCCTCGCCGACGCGATCGGCTGACGCCCGCCGCTCAGGCGGCCTTGCGCATGACGAAGATCAGCTCGGTCGCCTCGGGATCGACGAACCCGAGCGTCACGAGCCGCACCAACCCACGCGCTACACGCCAGACCGGACCCTTCAGCTTGACCCTCGAGCGCACGCTCTCCTGCTTGTCGGCCTCGTACGTCCCGCACATCTCGACGCGCATCCCGCGCCGCTCCGCGAATCGCCGTAGCGACTTGGGCGCGATCGACAGGCGCAGGAACGTCGGGAACGGCGGCCGGTCGTCCTTGCCCGGATCCGTGTACCCGAAGACGTGCTTGTAGACGAGGACGTGGAACCAGTGCGGCGAGAGCTTCGTGATCAGGCCCTTGGCGGAAAGGACGTTCGGGACCTTGATCACCACGAGGCCGCCCGGCCGCACCGCGTGCACGAACCGCTCGAGCGCCAGCTCCGGCTTCGGCAGGTGCTCGAGGACGTCCCAGCAGACGATCACGTCGTAGTCGTCGGCGGCGAGCTCGTACGCGGTGACGTCGCCGAGGATCTTCTCGTCGGCCCACTCGTTGCGCTCGAGCTGCGCTGCGGAGACGTCGATGCCGACGATCTGGGCGCGGCCGTCGAGGCCGAGCGGACTCGGGTACTGCCCACAGCCGGCCTCGAGCACGCGCAGCCGCTCGCGATCGGCGGCGAGGCCGTTCACGATCGCCTGGAGGCTGGCGACCTGCTGGTCCCAGGTGGACTGACCGAACCGGCGGTCAGACGCCGTGTCCCCGGTCCCTGGCAAGCTTGTCGTCGATGCCAATGATCCTCCCGACCTATTCGGTCATATCGCCTGTACGCGACGAGGCGGACTACCTCGACGTGACCGCCGCCGCGATCGTCGCCCAGTCGCACCGGCCCGTGCGCTGGGTGATCGTCGACGACGGCTCGACCGACGATACCCGTTCGATTGCCGAGCACTGGGCCTCGCAGCACCCCTGGATCGCCGTCGTCTCGGCGGACGAGAAGCACGAGCGCGCCAGGGGAGCGCCGATCGTCGCCGCGTTCAAGCGCGGGCTGCGCGAGCTGGACGAGCGGACCGACATCGTCGTGAAGCTCGACGGCGACCTCTTCCTGCCCGCGCACTACTTCGAGTGGGTCGCCGCGGTCTTCGCGCGCGACCCGCGCGCCGGAGTCGTCGGCGGGACGGTGTGGATGCCGGAGAACGGCCGCTGGCGCCTCGACTACGGCAAGACGTCGCACAACGTCCACGGCGTCGCGAAGGCGTACCGCTACGACTGCCTCGACGACATCGGCGGCCTCCAGGAGTCGATGGGCTGGGACGGCATCGACGAGTACGCCGCCCGAGCGCGCGATTGGCACGTCCACGCGCTCGGCGAGCTGAGCATCCTCCACTACAAGCCGCGTGGATCGAAGCAGCGGCCGCTGCGGGCGCGCTGGGAGGAGGGCCGCGGCAACGCGTTCATGGGCTACCGCTGGCAGTTCATGCTGCTGCGCGCCGGCTACCGGGCGCTCGTCGAGCGGCCGCGCGTCCTCGGTGGGCTGGCGCTGCTCGCCGCCTACGTCGACGCGCGGGTGCGGCGCAGGCCACGGGTCGCCGACCCGGGGGCGATTCGCGAGCTGCGCCGCGAGCAGGCCCGGCGGATGGCCGCGCTGCTGCGCTGGCGCCACGACGTCGAGCCCGTCGCCCAGCTCCCCGACGGCGGGCCGGCCTACTGGTTCAGGGACGAAGCAGCGACTCGAGGCTCTGGCGGTAGATCTCCCGCTGCTGAGGCCATCGATACGGCTCGTTGACCTCCGCGGCGCGCTCGACTAGCCGATCGGCGCTCTCGGGCTTCTCGTAGAGCTCACGGATCGCGCGCGCGAGATCGCCGGGATCGTCGGCGTCGAAGTACTCGAAGCAGCCCTCGTCGAAGTACCGCTGCACCGACTCGGTCCGCGAGATCACCGCCGGGCGCCGCATCGCGATCAGGTCGTACATCTTGTTGCAGTGGGTGAGATCGCGGAACGGGTCCTTCTTCATCGCGACCACGCCGGCGTCGGCCCTGGCGATGCCCTCGAGCAGCTGCTCGATCGGGACGTACTCGCCGGCGAACCAGATCCGGTCCTCGACGCCGCGCTGCCTGGCCAGCTGCTGGACCTCGTCGAGGAACGAGCCGTCGCCGTAGACCTCGAGCCGCAGCTCGGGGATCTCGTCGCGTAGCAGCGCGACCGCCTCGACGAGCGTGTCGTGCCCATAGCGCTCCTCGACGGAGCCGTGGCAGATGAGCGTGAAGCGGCCCGGCTCACGCGGCCGTGGCGGGTACTTGTGGACGTCGAACACCGCCTCGTCGGCGGCGTTGAGGATCACGTCGATCTTGTCCGCGGGCGCGCCACGCCCGACGAAGACGTCCTTCATCTCCTGCGTGCACGTGACGACCCTGTCGGCGTAGCGGATCGCCGCCTGCTCGACCCACCCGCTCAGCCGAACGAGCGGGTGGCTGAGCGGAAGGTCGTACTTCGTCGCGAAGAACTCCGGCACGCACTCGTGCAGGTCGAGCATGACCTTCGCGCCGAGCAGCTTCGGGACGATCGACGCGAAGACGACCGAGTCGGGGATCGTGTTCGCCTGGACGACGTCGTAGCGGCGGCGGACGTGCAGGAAGCCCGCGAGCAGCGTCGCCATCGCCATGAAGGCGAAGTGCTCGACCAGGTAGAGCAGGGCGCCCTCGCGGCGGTGACGCAGCGGCGGCCGGTAGGCCTGGGCGCCGTTCCAGTTCTCGCGTCCGGCCTGGGCCTCGCGGCGCAGCGAGATGACGTCGACCTCGTGGCCGGCGTCGAGCAGGCACTCCACCTCGCGCCGCACGCGGGCGTCGAGCGGGAACGACCCTTGGCGGATCAGCAGCACGCGGGCCATCAGGGGCCCACCTCGGCGAAGGTCCGGTCGAGCGCCTGCTCGCGCGAGACCGGCGGCCGCCAGCCGAGCACCCTGGTCGCCTTCGAGGTGTCGTAGCGGAAGTCGCCGTAGGCGGGCTTCAGGCGGTAGGGATCGAGGAAGCTCGGCGGCGACACCGCCCCGTCGGTCGACCGCTCGGCGCGCTCGAGCGCGGCGCCGAAGGCCCTCAACGCGAACAGCGGGAACGGGACGAGGCGCCGGTTCTCCCTGTCGGCGTCGCGCCAGCGGCGGGCGTAGCGCCACTGGCGCAGCGGTCGCGGATCGACAGCGTTGAAGATCTCGCCCGAGGCGCGGGGATTCTCGGCGCACTCGGCCAGCAGCGAGGCTGTGTTCTCGACGTAGTTGAGTCGCATCGTCACGAGTCCGCCATAGAGGAGCAAAGTGTTCGGTCCGAGCTCGCGGCCCAGCTGGTGCTGGAAGGCTCGCCCGGGGCCGTAGATGATGCCTGGCCGGACGATCGCGACGTCCGCTTGCGGCTCGGCTTGCAGCTCGCGCACGAGCCGCTCCTGGAGCCACTTCGTCCAGCCGTAGTCGTCGCGCAGCCATGGGCTCGGCTCGATCGGGGTCGACTCGTCGACGGCGGAGCGCGCTCGAACTTGGTTGAGGCCGTAGACCGAGAAGCTGCTGACGTGCACCAGCCGACCGGTCCATCCGTCACTGCGAATCGTCTCGATCAGCCGCTGCGTCGCGGCGACGGTGGTGTCGAACATCGAGCGCCAGGTGCCGCTCGTCGTGGCAGCGAGGTGGATCGCCGCGTCGGCATCCGCGAGCGCCCGGGAGAGGTCGTCGCCGGGGCGCCGCAGGTCGACCGGCACGCGTACGACTCCCCTCTGCTCCCAGTCGGGCGCCAGGTCGCGCGAGGGCCGGACCAGCGCGCGGACCTCGTGCCCGCGGCGCAGCAGCTCGTCGACGACGTAGCCGCCGAGAAAGCCCCCCGCGCCCGTCACGAGCACCCTCACAGCTGCTCCTCGGGCGAGAAGACCTTCGACATGACGTCGTTGACGGCGTCGATCTCGGCGGCCGTCACCGGAGGCTCGCCACCGTCGGCGACGGCGCCGTACAGGCCCTCGAGGAGGTTCTCCAGCCCCTCGAAGTGGTCCAGGCGCGAGGTCACCGTCTTCGCGAAGAGGCCCGCCGCGCCACCGATCAGGTTGAGGCCGTGGCGCACGCCGTTGACGAGCTTCGCCGCGCCGCCGCCCGGCCCGGCGACGTAGAGACGGTCGTTGTACAGGTCCGCCTCGAGCGTCCCGCTCGTGCCGGCGACCCGCAGCACGAAGCCTGGCGGCTCGGCGTGGCGAGTCACCGACACGAGCGCCGAGGTGCGCTCTCCCGCGAGCAGCGCCCGCAGCTCGTCGTCGGACTGCATCGCCGGGTCGAGGCGACGCCGCATCGTGCTGACCCCGACGCAGCGGTCCATGAACGCGAGCGCTATCGACACGGGATGGGATGCGAAGTTCTGCAGCGCGCCGCCCGGCAGGGCATGGCTGAAGTGGACCACGTCGCGGTCGCCCACCGGGCCGGCCCCGCCCGACATCACGCCGCCGAAGACGACGTCGACGTGCACGACCTCTCCAATCGCCCCCGAGCGCTGCAGCGCGACCGCGCGGCGGACGACCTCCGCCTGGCGCCAGTTGTAGTTCTCGACGAGATGCCGCCCGGCGGCGGTGGCCGCGCCCCGCATCGCGGCGTAGTCGTCCGCGGTGGGCGCGATCGGCTTCTCAACCAGCACGTGCGCGCCGGCCTCGAGCGCCGCGATCGCAAGCGCGCGGTGGCTCTGAGGTGGCGTCAGCACGTGGACGACGTCCGGCTGGGCCTCTTCGAGCATCCGCTCGAAGTCGGTGAACGGCGTGTCGATCGAGTAGCGCTCGCAAACGGCGTCGACGACTGCTCGGTCCAGGTCGCACAGGCCGGCGATCGTCACGTTCGGCAGTCGCTGCAGCTTCTCGATGTGCTCGAGTGAGATCGCCCCGAGGCCGACCACCGCGGCGCGCGTCGCGGTCTCTCTCGCTTCGCCGTTCACTGGTCAGGTCTCGGAGGTCGAAGGAGTGCGACGGCGGAACGTCAGGCGGCGGCCGATCCGCTGGAGCTGTCCCCGCCGTACGGTCGCGCGGACCTCGGGCTCGGCCCGCGGCAGACGGCGCACGCCGGCGGACGCCCAGCCGAGCATGTAGTTGAGCCCACCGATGACGCGCGGAGCGTCCGACATCCGCTGGAATCCGTGCAGCAGCACGTGAAGCGGGTGCTCGCCCATCGCCCACGCGCCCTCGCCCCAGCGGCGAAAGCCTCGCAGCAGGCCGTCGTGGCCGCCGCGCAGGCGCATGTGCAGGGGATCGCCGTCGGGCATCGCGAAGCTCTGCGTGCGCCAGCCGGCCATGTCCGCCTTGACCTCGTCGATCATGTCCCAGCCGAGGATCGCCGGCATCGGGGAGATCGCCTCGTAGCAGGCTCGGCGGTAGAACTTCGTCGCGCCGTGGACGTGCTCGGGCCGGATCGTGAGGCGGCCGAGCACTCCGTCGGCGCCGACCTCGCTGAGGTAGGAGCCGGCGAGCCCCAGCCCCGGGTCGCGCTCCAGCTCGCCGGCGATCGTCTCGATCGTCCGGGGGGTGAGTCGGATGTCCGCGTCGAGCTTGGCCACCACGTCCCAACCCCCATCGGCCCGATCGAGCGCCCACTGAAATGCGACGTACTCGGCTGCACGGGCGAGGCGATCGCCGTCCTCCCCGCGGACCGGCCGCTGCAGTGCCGTCACCCACTCGTGGCGGTCGGCGAGCTCACGCGCGATAGCGTAGGAGCCGTCCGTCGAGCCGTCGTCGACGAGCAGCAGGCGATCGGGGCGACGCGTCTGCCCTTCGATCGACTCGGCGAACGCGGGCAGGAACGGCTCCTCGTTGAGGAATGGGACGATTGCGACGATGTGCATCGGCGGAGAGCGTAGCCTCAGAGTGAGCCCCACGGCATGACCAGCCTCGCGGAGAACCGAGCCGCCCTGCTGCGCGCGCTGGCGGCGGCCGGCATCGGCCTGCTGGCGGTCCTCGTCGGCGCCCTCGTGGCGGTCGCGCCGATGGCCGGGCTCGCCTTCGTCGGGCTGCTCGGGCTGGTCGGACTCGCCTTCCTGGCTCCGACGGTCCACCTGACGCTGCTGCTGCTCGTCACGGTCCTGATCCCGTTCGGGCTCCAGAACCAGTTCTCCGCGTCCGGCGCCGGGTTGCTGCTGTCGGACGCCCTCCTGCTCACGGCCCTCTTCCGCGCGGGCGTCGTATTGCTGCGCGAGCCGCTCGATCGCCGGCGGATGGTGGCTCTCTGTCTACTGTCGATCTTCCTCGTGATCGTCTTCCTGCAGGCGATCCACGGCCTGCAGCTGGATCGCTCCAGCAGCCAGGTGGGCTACGAGCTGCGCGTCCTGCTCGGCTTCGCGACCTTCGCGATCGCGATGCCGATCGTCGCCGAGCCCGACGGCACTCGCCGCGTGGCGATCGGCCTGATGGTCGTCGGCCTGCTGCTCGGCCTCTGGGGCATGGCGCAATGGTTCCTCGGCATCGAGGAGATCGGCGAGAGCGGCGTCGGCGTGCGCGAGGGGATCAGCTTCACGAGCAGCGGACGGGGCCAGCTTCAGGGAGGCCTCTACGCCTTCCCGGTCGCGGTGGTGATGTCGTTCGCCGCGCTCGTGAGCGGGCGCGTGACCGAGCACTGGCAGCGAATCGTGCTCGCGACGATCCTCACCGCCAACTTCTTCTCGGTGATCTTCACCTACGAGCGCACGTTCTGGGTGACGACGGTGTTCGGCATGGCCTTCGTGGTGTTCCGCTCCGAGCCCCGGCAGCGCGCCAAGGCGATCGTCTGGGGGATCGTCACCGCGATCCTGCTGCTGGGAGCTGTCGCGACCTTCGCCCCCGCGGACTTCACCGCCGCGCGGGAGCGGCTGCTGTCGCTCAGCCAGTACTCCAACGACGACTCGGTTCGCTCGCGGGTCGTCGAGACCGATCACGTGATGGACGCGATCCAGGCGGCGCCGGTCGTCGGCTCCGGCCTCGGCGCGACGATCTTCTGGGGCCGGGCTTGGCAAGACGTCCCGCCGGAGGCCAACTGGTACTCCCACAATGGCTATCTATGGGTCGTCTGGAAGATCGGCCTGCTTGCGGCTGTGATCCTCTTCGTGCTGCTCGCCTGGGCGATCCTCTCGCGCCCGCCGCCCCGACGGGATCCGCTTGCGCTCCCGCTGGCCGTCGGCAGTCAAGCCGCGCTGCTCGTCCTGGTCGTCTCGAGCGTCACGTTCCCGAGCTTCAACTCGCTGACGATCACGGCCGTCATGGGGGTGCTCGTGGCGCTGTGCTTCATGCCCCCGCTGTTCGCCCGTGGAAGTACCAGAACGCCGTGAGCACTCCGCAGAGACCCTCGACGTGCGGCCGCCGGGCGTCGGGCGATCCGGCCAGCGTCGCGTCGAGACGTCGCCTGTCGACGTAGTCCCAGAGCGGGGACTGGGGCTCCGACGCGCACAGCTCGCGGTGCTGCTCGATTCCGGCCTCGAACCAGGCGCGGCCGAAGTCGCCCGACTCGCTGGCGCCCCCCGCAACAGGCGGGGACCGCCGCCCCAGCCTGTCGCGCAGGCGCGTCGCAGCCGCGTCGGCCACCCCGCGAACGGCGAGCAGGGGGGCCAGCCGGGGCCGTTGCGGCTTCCACGGCTTCTCGAACGGGAGGTCGCGCAGATCGCTCGACAGGATCGACAGCAGCCGGTGGTGAGCCGCCTCCATGTACCGCTCGCCCGAGCTCAGCGAGAACGCGTACTCGTAGAAGTCACGCGAGATGTAGGGGCTGAAGAGGTCGGTCGCGCCCGAGACCCGGCGCACGCCGGTCGACCCCCAGTTGCGCACCCGCTCGAACGCGTAGTAGGCCTCGAGCACCTCGCGCGATCGCCATCCCTCGGCGCGGCGCGCGTCCGCGAACTCGCGCAGATATCGCCGTGTCTCCTCGACCGCCTCCTGGCGCACGACGCCGTCCAGCGTCGAGGTCTTGGTGGCGAGCGTCCGCTTCTGAGCCTCCCAGGAGGAGCGCACCCCTGGCACCTGCGAGGCGAACGGGATCAACATGCCGATGTTGCCCGCCCGTGCGATCTCGCCGCCGGGGCCCCACAGCTTGAGGCCGATCGGAGCCGGCCGCTCGCCGTGGTCGACGTGGTCCGAGATGCCGTGGATCGTCGCCATGCCATCGGTCTGCGCGACGAAGCGGGCCGTGACCTCCGTCCAGCGCGCGGGATCGCGCGGCAGCTCCGGCGTGACGAGCCGGTGGGCGACGCCGGCGTGCCCGGCGAGCATGCGGGCGATCTCGACGTCGGGCTCGTCGGGGATCCCGGACGTGTAGTAGTCGATCTCGCGCAGCCCGAGCGACAGCGCCAGCGCGAGCAGCACGCGGGTATCGCGTCCGGCGGTGAGCGGACACGAGATCTCAGGCACTCCCGCGACCGCAGCAGCCGTCGTCGTGCGCAGCCGAGCCGCGAGCAGCTCGGCGCCATCGATCCTGTGCGCATTGTTGCGCGGGGCGACGGCCTCGGCCGTCAGATAGGGCCGCTCGTCGTGACGATCGGCCGTGAGCGTGTGCAGGGTCCCGCCGGCGAGTGGCTCGACGCCTCGGACGAGGGTGCGGCTCCCCGGCCACCCGAGGCTGAGCAGGGCGCTGACGCCGACGTGGTCCGGCGCGTCGAGTCCGGCCAGCGCCCTGACCGCCTCGACGCTGTTGCTCAGCAGCCAGCCCTCGCCGTCGCGGGCGACGTACACCTTCGCCATGCCGACGGCGTCGGTCAGGCACTCGACCTCGGCGGTGCGCAGGTCGATGCGGACCGCGCTGAAGATCCCCTCGAGCATGCTCGCGCCCTCGTGCCAGCGGTCGTGGAGGAGGGCGGCGTCGTGGGCGGCGAAGCGGCCCTCACGGTGGACCGGGAAGCCGTCGAAGAGGGTGACGACGTCGTCACGGCGCTCCGCGTACCGGCGCGGCCCGGCTAGACCGCGCGGATGCGCGAGCGCAGCGAAGGCGAGCCGGCCGTCGGCGGATCGCCCGGCGAGCGTCTCCCCGCCCGCCAGCTGCGGGAAGGCCGAAGCGGCGCGCGCGATCGCGCCCTCGACGTCGAGCTCCTGGACCGTCCCGGCGGCACGGCACGCGACGGCGAAGAGCTGCACCCGCTAGCGCTCCGGATCCCCGCCGTGCGAGCCCATCTCCGGCTCGCTCCAGTCGCGCCGCAGCCCCTTCGCCGAGCCGGCCAGGAGACCGCGCAGCTTGGCGAGCGCGATGCGCAGCCGCAACGCCGACCGATGCTTCCCCGCGCTCGCGAAGGCACGCGCCATGTCGCGGAACGCGTTGGACCAGAGCCACAGGCCTCCACGCCGGTCGCCCTGGCGCACGTGCTTGATCGCATAGCCGCAGGCGGCCGCCATGTACCCGCGGTAGAGCGCGGGCAGCGCATCGGGCGGGCGCCACTGGTCGTGGAGCACGCGGCCGCGGGGAGTCAGATACGCGACTCCGCCCGACCGCATCAGCCTGAAGTTGAAGTCCATGTCGTCAGACGCCGGGAAGTCGGGCGCCCCCGCGCCGAGCCGCTCGTCCCACCCGCCCAGGCGCTCCACCGTCGAGCGCCGAACCGCGTAGCAAGCTCCATATCCCAGCGCCGAGGGGCGCGTCCAGCGACCGGTCAGGCGGGTCGGCGACGCGACCGAGAAGATCGAGTAGGCCTTGTACTCGGCGTCGGGAGGCTCGTACTCCTCGACCTCGCAGCTGACGTAGTCCGCGTCCGCGCGCGCGGCGATCTCGTCCTCGATCGCCTTCAGCCAGGTGGGCTCGGGAATGCAGTCGTCATCGAGGAAGACCAGCCACTCGCTCGGCGTGTTGAGCCAGCCGAGGTTGCGCGCGCGCGAGAGGCCACGACCGCTGTCGCGAATCAGCTTCAAGCCCGTCTGGCGCTCCGCCCGGCGGGCGAGGTCGGAGTCGAGCTCGTCGCTCTGGTCGACGATCGTCAGCGGCGGCGTCCCACGCGTCTGCTCGTCGAGGGCCGCGAGCGTCCGCCGCAACTGCGGCGCCCGGTCGCGGGTGCAGATCACGACCGTCAGGTCGACGGGACGATCGTCGAGCGGTCGCGCCTCGTCGGACGTCTCTGAGCGCCCTGCCGTGTCTGACACGCGCGACAGCGTAGCGGCGGTCGGCCGGGTCGGATCGCCGGCGCCGGGCTCGCTCAACGACCGACCGTACGGCGGATCTGGGAGACCGACCGCTTGACGAGCTCTACGTCGATCGCCGCCAGCACGGCGACGTAGGCCCCGAGGCACGTCGCGGAGGCGGCGAGCAGGCCGATCCATGGGTCGCCGTCGAGCAGCCGCGCCGTCGCGTAGCCGACCGCCCACGCCGGCACGCAGGCCAGCGCCGCCGGGCCGACCGCGCGGACCTGGTCGCGGATCTGGACGTCGACACGCGAGCGACAGGCGATGCAGACGGCCGTGAGCGATGCGGTGGTGAACCCGACGATCACCCACGCGACGCCCTCGATCCCCGGGCCGGCGGCGGCCGCGACCAGAGCCCCGAGGAAGGGGACGTAGAGCGTCGCGTTTATCTTCGCGAGGGTCCCCGGCGCACCGCTCGAGTTCAGCAACCACGAAGCCGTGTTCTGGAGCGGGTACAGCGAAGCCCAGAGCCCGAGGATCGACAGCGTCCCGACCATCGGCGCCCACTTCTGACCGAGCACGGCATGGACGAAGGGGTCAGCCGCCGAGCTCAGCACCACCCCGAGCGGCACCGACACGACGGCGACCAGCTGGAGCACGGAGAGATACGCCCCGCGAATGTCCTCCCCCTTCGCCCTCATCTCCGAGAAGGCGGCGAACGTGACTCGTGAGACCGGATCCGAGATCGCCGAGAACGGAATCTCGGCCAACCGGTACGCCGTGTAGTAGTAGCCGACGTCGCCGGCGCTGAGCAGCCGTCCGATCACGATGTAGTCGGAGTTCTGCTGAACGAAGTAGAGCAGCACCTGGGCCAGGAATCCCCGGCTCGTGCGCAGCACGTCGCGCGCGTCGCCGGCGTTCCAGGCGGGCCTCACCCAGAGGCGCGCCGCGTAGACGAAGACGAGCAGGGTCCCCGAGACGCTCATCGCGACCCGTCCGATGACGAGGCTCCAGACGCCGAGGTCGGTCGCCGCGGCGAGCGATATCGAGACGCCCGCGTAGACCATCGCCTGGCCGAACATGACGACGAAGCGCTCTCGGAAGAGCAGGTGCTTCTGCAGCTGCGCCTCCCCGAAGGCCTGGAACCCGCCCAAGGACACCGTCAGCGCGAGGGCCCGCACGACGTCGGTCAGATCGTCCTCCCTGAAGAGACTCGCGATCGCCGGCGCGAGCGCGAAGCCGATCAGCCCGAGCAGCGCGCTCATCCCGATCGTCAGGGTCAAGATCGTCCCTTGAGCCCGTCGGCTCAGGTCGTGCCTCGAGATCAGCGTCGCCGACAAGCCGAGGTCGCGCAGGTACCCGAGCACCAGCGTCGCGCTGTTGGCGAGCGCGATCAAGCCGAAGTCCGACGGGGCGAGCAGCCGCGCCAGCACGATCGAGGCGACGAACCCGACGCCGCGATTTCCGGCATAGGTGAGCAGCGTCCAGGGGACGCTGCGGACGGCCCGGCTGTCCAGGCGACCGCCCGCTATGGCCGGCGCATCCCGCTCTGAGTGCGCGGGCCTGGCACGAGCAACGGATCCCTGCGGCGGCCGGACGTGCTCATCACGACTGCCTGTGGCGGGCTAGGACTCGACTCCGGTGCGAACGCCCGCCGCGGAGGCCGGCCGATGCCGCTCCGTCGCGGCATCGCGGTGGTAGTAGCTCTCGGAGCGTCCGGTGCCCGTGAGCGCGACGCCGAGCACGCGTAGGTCGAGCTGGCGCAGGATGCGCTGCGACTTGCGCGCCGCGTCCTTGGTCGTCCAGTTCAACCGCGCGACGAGCAGCGCGGCGTCGACGAGGCCGGCGAGCGTGATGGCATCGTGCACGACACCGATCGGCGGCGTGTCGATCAGGACCAGGTCCGCCAGCGAGCGGCACTCGGCGACTATCTGTCCCATCATCGGCCCGGAGAGGATCCCTTGAGGGGTGGCTAGCGGCGGGCCGGCCGGAAGCACCGCGAAGGAGACCCCCTCGTCGAAGCGGCCGGAGCGCGCGCGCATCGTCTCGGCGTCGATCGCGACGAGGGCGCTCTCGAGCGTCGTGACGCCAGCGCTCAGGCCGGCGAAGCCGGAGTTCCGGGGCAGTCCAAGGCGCTCGGCGAAGCGAGGATGACGTAGGTCGGCCTCGATCGCGATCACCCGCTTCCCGAGGGTCGCCAGGGCACGTGCGACGCCGAGCGTCATCGTCGTCTTGCCGTCGCCCGCCCCGGGCGAGGTAACCATCAGGGAGGCGATGTGACTCTCGCGGCTCGAGAAGAGCAGGTTCGCGGCGAGGCTGGCAAAGGCCTCCTCCTGGGCGCGATCGCGGCCTGTGTCGTCCCTGCCTCGTGCCGGACGCGGGATCTGCGCGACCAGCGGCAGCTCGACCGCGGCCTGGGCCTCGTCCTCGTCCTTGAGCCGGCGGTCCAGGAACTCGAGCAGGACGACGATCAGCAGCGCCAGGCCGAGGCCGACCATCAAACCGATGAAGGTCGACAGGAGCGGCCGCGGTACGGCGGCGTCGGAGGGCACCGACGCGCGCCGGACCACCTCGACTCCGCCGGTTTGGAGCGAGGAGGCGATCTCGAGCTCCCTGAGCTGGGCCTCGAGCTGTTGGCCCTCCGTGGAGAGGCGGTCCGCGGAACTGAGCGAGTCGAGCCGGTTCCGCGCCAGCTGCGCCGCCTCCCCCAGGCTCGCACGGGCGGACTCCTGGCGGAAGGACACGTACTCCTCGGCGAAGGCCGTCGCGATCGCGGCGGCCTGACGCGGATCCTCGTCGCGCACGGTGACCGAAACGAGATCCGAGTTGCCCTCGACCTCGGTGGTCACCTGCTCGAGCAGCTGATCGGTGGGGACGTCGAGCTTCAGCTGCTCCTTGACGCCCTCCGCAACCGTCTCCAGCTTGATCAAGCCAATCTGCGTGTTGGTCTGCCGCTCGGGGTCGGAGACGGAGCTGTCGCGCCCGAGGATGCTGTCGATCGGCTCGTCGTCCCGAAGCAGCAGCACGGCGCTCGCGTCGTACTTCTCGGTGCCGGTCAAGCTCGCTACCAGCGCGACGGCGGTGACGATCCCGGTCACCGCCACGAGCACGGCCCAGCGGCGTCGCGCGATTCGCAGGTACTCGCGCAGGCGCTCCGCCGGCGAGCGTGGGATCCACGCGTCTGTCTGGCCGACCGAGGGGACGGCCTGCGGACCTGAGGGCTGCATTGCCGGGAGTGTAGGGCCTATGCGGACGACAACGGCGGCCGTGACCGGCCGCTCGCCGCCCGTACGAACGTCCATCCGCGCCGATTCGAGTCGGCCGCGATCCGCCGCGCGCCGATAGCGGAATCACCCAGCCAATCAGACGAGCACCTCCCGAGAAGGGCATCCCCGTCGCGAGGCGGGCGCGCAAAGCCACGGGACTCCGAGACGGAGTCAGCCGGGCTGCCGAAGGAGCAGGAACCGGGGGTGCGACCGGAACTGCCACGGAGGTCTCGCCATGCCGCGAAGTCAGCTCAGCCGCGTCGTCGTCATGCTCGTCCTCACGGCGATCGTGCTGGGCGTGAGCGGTGCGACGGCTGCCTCGGCGAAGGTCTACCGCTTCGAGCCGACGAGCGCCAGCAACGGCGTCGTGACCTTCGCGGTCACCGGTGTCGCGCCGGCCCGAGTCCGCTCGGCGCGCGTTCGCGTCGGCCGCGGCAAGTCGCGCCCGGTGAGCCTCGCGAAGGCGCGGCGTGCCGCGAGGCGCGGTCTGCTGCGACTGCGGCTGGAGCGTCGCGCGAGCCGGAACGCCGGCGCGCGTGCGTCCCGGCGCCTGACGATCGTCGCCGACACGACTTCCCCGGAGACCTCGATCGCCGCGGGCCCGAGCGGCACCGTGAGCTCGCAGTCGGCGGCGTTCTCCTTCACGTCGGAGCGCCGCGCCAAGTTCGAGTGCCGGCTCGACGGCTCCACCTGGGCCACCTGCGACTCGCCCGAGTCCTACTCCGCGCTGCCCGAGGGCGCTCACGTCTTCGACGTCCGGGCGCGGGACCGGGCGGGCAACCTCGACCCGACCCCGGCGACACGCAGCTGGACGATCGACCTGCCCGACCCCTCACCTCCGGCCGAGCCCGCCCCGACGGAGCCGGCGCCGACGGAGCCCGCCCCGACCGAGCCGGCCCCGACGCCAGCTCCGGCCGGCGCCCTGATGTTCGACGGCTTCGAGTCGGCCAACGGGCCGAACGGCTTGATCACCAACGAGTACGCCGGCTGGCACAGCTCGGACGGCGCCGCCGTCCACTCCCCCACATGGCGCTCGGACGGCGGCTCGCTGTTCTCGGTCGCGACCACGGATGGCGCGGGCCGGTCGAGCCAGGTCGCCTACACCGGCAAGCTGGACTCGAGCTTCGCGGACAGGTACTCCCAGAGCAACACGCACTCGAACAAGATGCGCTTCTGGACGAAGGCGTCCGGCTTCGGGAACGTGCGTGTCGACGCGGCGATCAAGCCGACCGCCTGGGCAGCCGACGCTCCCTCCAGCTGGGGCGGCTTCAAGTTCTACCTCCGGCGTGAGGTAGGCGCCACGGACAGCTCCTTCTACACCGTCGAGCCGATCATCAAGGACGGCCACGTGTACATCCAGAAGAAGTGCCTCGGCGACACCGGCGGCGGCAACTACTCGAGCGGCGGCACCTACTACCTGCTCGCGAGCAAGACCGGCTTCACGACCGCGCTCGGCAGCTGGCGCAACATCTCCGCGACCGCGAGGACGAATGCCGACGGCTCGGTGACGATCGGCCTCTGGCGTGACGGGACGCTCGCGGCCCAGGCCGTCGATCACGGCGTTCGCTCCGATGGAACCGGCTGCGCCCCGCTGGCCGCCGGGCACGTCGGCTTCCGCTCCGACTCGCTGCAGTACTACCTCGACGACTTCAAGGTGAGCGCGCTGCAGTAGTCGCCGACCGCTGGGAGGCCCGCACGGAACGTCCCGTATCGGCTGGCGGGCTGAAGCTGGGAGCAAGCGCCGCCGATAGGGAGGTCATGGGCGCATCCTCCACCCGGCTCGCACGAGCCCTGCTCGTCGTCGTCGCCTGCGCGACGATCGTCGGCTCGGCGCCGAGTGCCAGCGCGGCTGGCGCTCGGGTCGTACTGGCGCCGACGACGGTCAAGAACGGCACTGTGACGTTCGCCCTGCGCGGCATCCGTCCGCGGCAGATCGCCGGCGGACGGGCCGTCTGCCCGAGCCGCCGGACGACGCGCCTCGAGCGGCGCCGCCTGAAGCGAGCGGCGCGCAGCGGCCGGCTCCACATCCGGCCGCGGCTCTGCCGGGGAAAGCGCGCACCGCGGGGCGGCTGGCGAATCGTGCTGCGGCGTGCGACTCATAGCGCGAGCCATTCTCAGCGCCCCAGCCAGATCGTCTTCAGGGATGGATTCGACGGTCGGGACGCTTTGATCACGAATCACTACGCGCGCTGGACGCGCGATCCGCTCGCCGCACGTTCGCGACGCTGGGCGCTCGACAGCGGGTCGATGCTGCGCCGCGACGGGGCCGCCTGGACCGGGCCGCCGACCTGCAACATCCCCAACCGCGAGTCCTCGAACGGATCGGGCTCGGCGATCTTTCGCGCCCACCTCGTCAAGAGCGACCTGCCGCGCGACTACCGCATCGCGTTCGACCTCCGCAACAACGGCTTCACCCAAGGTTGTCCGGGGCGGCCCGCCGCCGGCTGGAACGGCGTGAAGATCTACCTCCGGCGGCTCGGCCCCGAGACCTTCTACACCGCAGAGGTGAGCCTGCGCGACGGCAAGGCGTACATCCAGAAGAAGATCGGCGACGAGTACCACATCCTCGCCCAGGACCGCGGGCATCCGGCGCGCATCGGAACGTGGGAGGCGGTGGGCGGGTCCGTCCAGACCAACGCCGACGGCTCCGTGACCGTCCAGGTCGTTCGCGGCGGAAAGGCCGTCCTCGCGGCCACCGACCGCGGGGTCGGGGGCGATCCGATCAGGGCAGGCGGTCAGACCGGTTTCCGTGGCGACAACACGGACTTCGCAGTCGACGACTTCACGATTTCCGCTCTATAGCGCTAAATGACGGTTAAGAGCTGACACGGCTCGCTGCGGACGCTATGGTCAGCTCGGTTTCTATCCAAGCCCGCAAGATCAGGGCGACGGACTGAACGCCGGTAGCGCTGACCTCTGTCGAGTGGCAGGGTGGAGGAGTCGTCGAGACCCATCCCGGGTAAGTGACGGCATGCAGGGGAAGCGCTGGCGTGTTCAAGGGAGAGAGCACCATGCGAACCGACTCATCGAGCCGACGGCTCATTCGAACGACGATCTGGGCCACATGCCTGCTTTTCCTGCTGGGAGGGTTCGTCGTCGCCCTGGCCGAGGGGACGCGAAAGGTCCCGCAGACCTGGATCGACTCGGCGCCGGCGGCGACCGAGAGGTCGAGCACGGCATCCTTCTCCTTCCACTCGAGGAGGGCGAGCGCGAGCTTCGAGTGCAGGCTCGACCTGGGCGACTGGGAGAGGTGCAGCTCGCCGACTACCTACTCCGGGCTGGTCGAGGGGATCCACGAGTTCGCCGTTCGGGCGCGGAGCAGGTCCGGCAGGCTCGACCCAACGCCCGCAAGTCGCTACTGGAGTGTCGACCTGTCCGACGCGCCGCCGGTCGATCCTCCGCCCGTCGACCCGCCACCGCCGGTCGACCCCCCCTTGCCCGACCCCCCGCCCGTCGACCCGCCACCGCCGGTCGACCCCCCCTTGCCCGACCCCCCGCCCGTCGACCCGCCACCACCGGTCGACCCCCCCTTGCCCGACCCGCCGCCCGTCGACCCGCCACCGCCGGTCGACCCCCCCTTGCCGGACCCGCCGCCGCCGGTCGACCCGCCACTACCCGACCCGCCGGATGATCCGGTCGACGAGCTCTTCTTCGACGGATTCGACGCGCCGAACGGCCCCAACGACCTCGTGACGAACGAGTACGCGGGCTGGCACAGCGAGGACGGTAGCGCCGTCCAGTCGCCGACCTGGCGCTCGGACGGCGGCTCGCTGTTCTCGGTCGAGACGAGCGACCCCGACGGAGACCTCGGTCGCTCCGGCTACACGGGCAGCCTCGATTCGGGCTTCGCGGACAGGTACTCCCAAAGCTCCACCCACTCGGACAAGATGCGCTTTTGGACGAAGGCAGACGGCTTCGACGACATCCGCGTGGACGCGGACATCAAGGCAGTCGCCTGGGGCCCCGGCGGGCCTGAGAGCTGGTCCGGCTTCAAGTTCTACCTCCGCCGCCAGGAGGACGCGACGAAGTCGTCCTTCTACACCGTCGAGCCCTACATCAAGGAGGGTGAGCTCTACATACAGAAGAAGTGCACCGGCGACACCGGTGGCGGCAACTACACGGCCGACGGCACCTACTACGTGCTCGCCAGCAGGAGCGGCTTCGAGGTGCCGCTGGGGAGCTGGCGCGAGATCTCGGCGACGGCCCAAACGAACGGCGATGGCTCGGTGACCCTCGGGCTGTGGCGGGAGGGGAGCCTGCTGCTGCAGGCCACCGACCGCGGGATCCGCGCCGACGGGACCGGCTGCGCCCCGCTGCACGGCGGCCACGTTGGGTTCCGCTCGGACTATCTCGAGTACTACCTCGACAACTACACGGTCACGGCGCTGCCGTAGCGCCCGCGCACCCTATGATCGCGCGGTGCGCAGCGCCGGGCTGATCGATCCCATCGCAGACCCGGCCTGGATGGCGCTGCTCGAGCGCAACCCCGCCGCGGAGGTCTTCCACCACCCACGTTGGCTCGAGCTCCTGCGCGCGCAATACGGCTATGAGATCTACGCCTGCTGCGTCAGCGACGACGACGGCATCGTCGCGGGGATGCCGATCGCCCGAATCGAGAGCCGCCTGACCGGGCGACGGTTGGTGTCGCTGCCGTTCTCCGACGTCTGCTCGCCGGTCGTGCGGGACGCGGACCCCGCGGCGCTCGCCGCGCTCGGCGAGGCGCTCGCCGGCGAGCGCGTCCGGACCGGCCTCGACCTCGCGATTCACGCCGAGCTGCCAGGCATCGAAGGGGCCTTCGGCCAACAGGGCTTCGTTCGGCACCTGCTTCCGCTCGCGGACGATCCAGCCGAGGTCGAGCGCGGGTACTCGAAGTCCCAGGTCAAGCGCGGAATCAAGAAGGCGTTGCGCGAGGGCCTCGTGGCCGAGCGCCGTACCGACACCGCAGCGCTCGACGCCTTCTACGCCCTCCACGTCCCCACGCGCAAGAAGCTCGGCGTGCCCACTCAGCCGAAGCGCTTCATCCGGCGCTTCGCCGAGCTGTTCGACGCCGGGCTCGGGTTCGTCGAGCTGGTCAACGACGGCGATCGGCCGATCGCCGCCGCGGTCTTCCTCACCTACAACGGCACCGTCACCTACAAGTACGGCGCCTCGGACGTCCGCGCACTGGGCAAGCGGCCGAACAATCTCATGTTCTCAGAGGTCATCCGCTCGTCCTGCGAAGCCGGCCATCACACGCTCGACTTCGGCCGGACGGACATCGACAACGAGGGCTTGCGGGCGTTCAAGCGCTCCTGGGGGGCGCAGGAGGTCGCGCTCTCCTACACCCACCTGTCCGATGCCGCACCGTCATCCGAGACGCCGCTGCGCAACCGGGTGATGGCCGCCACGATCCGACGTTCGCCGCCTGCGGTGAGCCGCCTCGTCGGAGAGGCGCTCTACCGGCACTTCGGATAGCTACGGTACCCGAGCATGCGCCACGATCCGGCCGCCCCGGACTTCGATCCAGACCACTTCTTGCTCGAGCGCTACGCGCAGCGGGAGGAGGGGCAGTCCGCGGTCATGCGCGCGTACTACACGCTCAAGCCGTTGCTGCCACGCCGGCTGCAGATCGCGATGCGCCGCCGCCACGCGGCGCGCCGCGCACACCAGGAGTTCCCCAGCTGGCCGATCGAGTCGCTACTGGTCGACCACGAGCACGAGCGGTTCCGCCGCCGGCTCGCGGAGACCGGCGCGGCCGAGGCGCCGTTCGTCGGCTACTGGCCGGAGCGGCACAGCTTCGCCTCGATCGTCAGCCACGACGTGGAGGGCCCGGAGGGAATCGCCAACATCCCGCGCGTGCTCGAGATCGAGCGCCGCCACGGGCTCGTCTCGTGCTGGAACTTCTGCGGCGAGTGGTACGAGATCCCCGACGGGACCTTCGAGACGATCCGTGAGGCCGGCTGCGAGGTCGGCCTCCACGGCATCCTCCACGACGGCAAGCTGTTTCGCGACCGAGCGAGCTTCGAGTCGAACCTGCCGAAGATCCACGAGTACCTGGAGCGCTGGGGCGCGGTCGGCTTCCGCTCACCGGCCACCCACCGCAACTCCGACTGGATGCCGGAGCTGGGATGTCTCTACGACGGCTCGTTCCCGGATACCGATCCCTTCGAGCCACAGGCCGGGGGCTGCTGCTCGATCCTGCCGTTCTTCATCGACGATCTGGTCGAGCTGCCGATCACGCTCGTCCAGGACCACACGCTGTGGGAGATCCTCGGCGACGAGTCGATCGACCGCTGGATCGAGAAGAGCAACTGGATCGCCGAGAACCATGGCCTGGTGCAACTGCTCGTCCACCCCGACTACCTGCTGACCGACGAGAGGCTCGCACTCTACGACTCGTTCCTGGAGTGGCTGAGCGATCGCAATCGCCGTGGCGGCGGCTGGCATGCCCTGCCGCGCGAGGTCGCCGAGTGGTGGAAGCAGCGAGCCGAGCTGACTTGCTCGACGGGCGCGGACGGCGAGGTGCGTGTCGAGGGCGGTCCCGGCGCCGAGCGGGCGACCGTCGCGTGGGCACGCGAGGGCGAGAGCGGCGACGTGGTCCTCGACGTCGGTCGAGGCGCCGGCCGTCCGGCGCGGTGACCGAAGCCGGCGCGTTCTCCGTCGCAGTCCGCCGCGAGGCAGGCCCCGACGCGGTTTGGGACGAGTTCGTCGAGCAGGCGCCCGGCGGCCACCACGTCCAGACGAGCCGCTGGGCGGAGGTCAAGCGAACCGTCGGCTGGCGGGCGCTGAGGGTCGTCGTCGAGCGAGATCGCCGCCTCGTGAGCGGCTGCCAGGTGCTGCTGCGCCCGCTGGGTCGGCTTGGCGCGGTCGCGTACGTGCCGCGTGGACCGGTCGACGCCCCGGACGCGACGGCCGCCGAACGTGCCGCGACGCTCGATGCCCTCGACCGACTCGCGAAGGAGGAGCGCTTCCTGCATCTCAAGATCCAGCCGCCCGCGGGCGGCGAGACCGCCGCGGCGGCGCTGCAGCGCCGCGGGTACCGCCGCAGCCGGCTCGAGACCGCGCCGACCGCAACGGTGATGCTCGACGTCAGGCGCTCGACCGAGGACCTGCGGGCGGCGATGCGCGCCAACGCCCGCCGCAACCTCCGGCGCGCGGAACGCCAAGGGGTCGTCGTCAGGGAGGGAGACGAGCGCGACCTCGCCACGTTGATACGCCTGATCGGCGCGACGGCGAGCCGGCAGGGCTTCGACCCATATCCGGACCGTTACTACGAGACGATGTGGCAGGCGTTCGCGACCGACGGCCATGCCCATCTAGTCGTCGCGGAACACGAGGGCGATCCGCTCGCCGCGCTGATGCTGATCGCCTTCGGAGAGACCGTGCTCTACAAGATCGGCGGCTGGTCCGGAGAGCCGCGGTCGATCCGCCCGAACGAGCTCGCCCACTGGCACGCCGCGCAGTGGGCGAGCCGCGCCGGCTACCGCTGGTACGACCTCGAGGGCATCGACCTGGCGATCGCTCGGGCGGTGCTCGCCGGCGACGAGCCGCCCAAGGCTCCGCAGGCTGGCGTCAGTCACTTCAAGCTCGGCCTCGGCGGAGCGATCACGGTCTTTCCCGCAGCGTACGACCGCGTGCCCAGGGGTCCCCTGGGCCGCGCGTCGCGCGGCCCGGCGATCGCCTTCGAGCGGCTCGCCCCGTGGGCGCTAGGTCGCGGTACCTGAGTCGCCGCCCGCGGCTCTCGCCTTCCGCCGGCCGAGCAGGGTCGGCGCACGCTGCACCATCCGCGATACGAGCGAGGGAACCGCCGCCAACAGCGGCCTGGGGTCGTCCGCCGCGAGCACTGCGAACTGGACCGGCGGGCGGATGGATCGCAGATAGGCCCCTGGCGAGAGGGTCCCATCCCGGATCTGCGCCCCGGCGGCGAGCACATCGGTGGCCATCCGAACCCAGCGCACCCCGGAGCGAGCCCGCAGCTCATCGGGCAGCTCGCCGTTCGCGAGCTGGAGGCCCAGGTACGGGAAGTCCACGCCCGCGCGAGCCCCGAGCGCGAACCACGTCCAGAGGCGTGGATTCACGTCGAGCACCTTGTACTCGCCACTGCGCGGATCGCGCTTGAACTCCACCTCGATCAGGCCGCTGTAGCCGATCGCCTCGAGCAGTCGGCGGGCATCGCGCTCGACCTCGGGCGCGTCGACGGTCTCGACGAACGAGCTCGAATGGCCGAAGGTGACCGGGTACTGGCGGCGGCGGCGGGCGACGATCGAGCCGACCGGGCGCCCCTCCACGCAAGCGGCGCCGAACGAGAACTGCTCCTCTCCTCCGCCCGGGATCAGCTCCTGAACCATCACGTGCGCGGCGCCGACCATCGCGCAGGCCTCGTCGTAGCGTGCGATCAGCTCGTCGCGATCGCTCACCGGCCACGCCTTGTCGTGCGTGAAGCGGTTGAGGCCCTGCTTGGCGGCCGGCTTGAGGATACAGGGAAACGTCAGGTCGATGCTGCGGAGCTCGTCGCGGCTCGCGGGATGGTGCGTCCATGGCGCCGCGACGCCGACCGAAGCCGCCAGCTCGTAGGTCAGGAGCTTGTCGTAGGCGAGGCGGGTCTGCTCCCAGGGAGGCGTCGTGAGACGGAACGGGTCCGCAAGCGCGGCGTGGTGCCTGGCCACGAGCGCAGCGGTCTCATCGCTCGTGGCGAACAGCGTCCAGCCGTGAAGGTCGTGCTCGTCGGCGAGCGCGACGAGGAAACCGGCCTGCTCCGCCTCGCCGACGTCTCCCGGCCACGGGAGGCTGCGCGCGACGTAGCGCGATCGACGAGCGACCAGGTAGTCGCCCTCGTCGATCACCCATACCTGGATCCCCCGCCGGCCGAGGCTACGAGCGATCCCGAGCGCCCTCGAGTCGCCGCCGATGACGAGGGCGCCGCCCATGGTTGTCCGGGAAGCTACTGGCCTGCCGAGCGGTGGGCAGCCACGCGCGCGGCGCTCAGCGCGGACGCATAGACGGCGACCTCGTCGACGGTCCCGGCGAAGAGCTCCCCGGAGCCGCTCCACGAGCCGACGAACAGGCCCTGGCTGCTGTTGGTCGCCCCGCCGGTGAGTCCCGCGCTGGCAACCTGCGCTCCATTGACGTAGAGCCGGCGCGTCGTTCCGTCGAAGGTCCCGACGACGTGGTAAGTGGACCCCGCCTGGATCGCCCCGAGCGGCGCCTGCAGCCGTTGGCGCACGCCGAACTGCATGATGGTGAGCTCGAGGCGGGGACCGTTGAACTGCAGCGAATAGGCCTCCGGCTTGGTGACCACCGAGCGGAACTGGCCGGCTGCGGGGAGCGATGTCGGCTTGATCCAGGCCTCGAGGCTGAGCTGGGTCGAAAGCCCGAGCGAGGCGGAACTCGGCACGCGGACGTGGTCGTTGACCCCGTCGAGGGCAACCGCCTTGTCGAGGCCGTCCGAGACCAGCAGGCTCGTCGCTCCAGTCACTGCGCCGTTGAGGTAGGCGCCATTGTTGACGCCCCTGGCGTCGGCTGCCGTCGTGCCCGTGTCGCCGAGCCGCCAGTGGCTCACCGGGTCGTCGGCAAGCACGATCGAGGCGTACGAGGAGGGCGGCGGCGGGGGCGGCGCCGCGAGCGTCGTCGCGGTCGCCGGGCCGGACCAGTTCGACGCGTTCGTCGCGTTGCGGGCGCGCACGCGGAAGAAGTACTGCGTGCTCGCCGAGAGGCCGGTGACCGAGTGCTGGGTCGTCCCACTCGGGAGGACGGTGGCCTGGGGCGACGTGAACTGGCTCGCCGTGTCGCGCTCGACCACGAACTCCGTCTCGTTGGACGAATTGTCGACCCACTGCAGGTCGATCTGCGACGTCGAGATCGGGGTCGCCATCAGGTCGTTCGGCGCCACGACCGTCGGATCCGGCGGTGGCGGTGCGCTGCCGGCCGCGTTCAGGTGCGCGCTCACGCGGCTGGCGGACAGCGCGGCGGCGTACACGGCGACCTCGTCGACCGTCCCCCTGAAGCGCTCGCTGAATCCGTCCCACGACCCGACGTTGAGCGGGTTGGCGTTCGACCCGATCGCACCGGTCAGAGCGCTTGTCGCGACCTGAGCGCCGTTGACGTACAGCCGCGCCGTCGCGCCGTCGTAGGTTCCGACCACGTGATAGGCCAAGCCTGCCACGACCGCGCCGGCCGGAGCCTGCGTTCGGAAGCGCTGTCCGGATCGCATCACCGTGAACTCCAGTCGCGGCCCGTTGAACTGCAGCGAGTAGGCCTCGGGCTTGGTCGCGACCGTAGCGAAGCCGCCTGCGGCGGGAATCGCCTCCGGCTTGATCCATGCCTCCACGGACACCGCCGCCGTCGGGCTCAGGCCGCCCGAGCTGGGCACCCGCACGTAGTCGTTGACGCCGTCGAGACGGACGGCGCGGTTGGTCTCGCCGGTGAGCAGGCCGGTGACGCCGAGCTGCGGCGCGTTGAGATAGGTGCCCGCCTGAGCGCCCGTGACGTCGGCCGCGGTCGTGCCGCTCGTCTCGCCGAGGCGCCAGAAGCCCGACGGACCGTCCGCCATGACCGCGCTCGAGTACGGGGTCGTCCCGCCGGTGGACCCGCCCCGGTCGAGCGTGATCGTGTCGGTCTCCGAGCCGGACCACTTCCCCGACGCGTCCCTGAGCTGGACGTGGACCGTCTTGACTCCGTCGGTCGCCGTCCCACCGTAGGCGGGGTCGGTCAGGCTCCAGGAGATCGCCATCGCGGCCGAGCCCGACCCTGTGAAGCTCCGCGCGGCCGTCCACGTCGTGCCGTTGTTGGAGAGGCGTACCTGCGTCACTCCGCTGACGTCGTCGCGGCCGATGACCTTGACGGTGACGTTGGGCGACGAGGTCTTCTCGGCGATGTCGTTGACCCGCACCGTGCCCTCGGGAGCGTCGGAGTCGAGGATCGCGCCGCCCTGCACCCGGAAGCGCCTGACCCCCTCGTTGGCGAGGACGTCCTCGCGGCTTGCGTCCGCCTTTCCGGCGCTCTCGATGACCTTGTTCTGGGGATCGGTGACCGATCTGAGGACGTAGTCGCCGTCCGCGAGCCTCGCCTGGTCGAGATCGATCCACTGCTCGAAGCGCCAGTAGTCGTAGGTGTCCCCCCAGCCGGCGGAGAGACCCTGGACCATCAGGTTCTGGCTGTTCGGGGAGCAGCCCTCCCACGGGAAGACGGCCGGGTAGGGGGTGCCGGCGAGCGTACGGATGAACTCCTCGTCGAGGACGCAGCTGGTCGTCTTCGTGCCGATCTCCTCCGGCGCGCCCTGGCTCCTTCCGCTCGCCACCCAGGCGTCGTACTCCGCCGCTGTCCAGAGCTGGTACCGACCCCAGTCGTCGTAGTGGTAGTGGGCGTGCTCGACGTGGTAGTAGAAGCTGCCGATCGTCGTGTCGGTGAAGCCGCCGGCATCGTCGTGGACGCGCTGGACGGCCGGGCCCTGCTTCGTCGTGGGGTTGATCGTGGACCGCATCTCCAGCTTGCCCTCACCGCCGTTCCAGACCGTGTTCGTGAAGCGCAGCACGTTGTGCATGACGCCGCTGCCGTTCTGGCTGACGTCGGCGCGGTCGAAGCGCAGATCGCGCGGCGCCAGCGTCTTCAGGTCGGGGTACTGGACGGTCGCCGCCTCGGCGACGGGCGCTGCCAGGCAAGCGGCCAGAATCGCACAGACGAAGATGAGCGCCGAACGGGTGCGCATGAAGAAGACGGGCCTCCAGAGTCCAGTGACGGGCGGTGATCCCTTGCTAACACGGCCGACGTCGAACCGCAAGCCGGGAGCGCAGGAAGACCTCAGTATGCCTGCTTCGCAACGAGCCTTCCAGCGCGAAAGCAAAAGCGAAACGTCCGTGGGCGCCCGAGCCCGTCGCCCCTGCTCTCGGGGTACTCGAGGCAGGAGTCGCCGTCGACCTCCCGCACGGCCGCGGGCTCGCCGAGCTCATAGCGGACCTCGTCCTCGGCGACGCCAGACGGAATCTGCTCGAACTGATCCGCGGTAACGCCGGAGCGGGCGCCGTTCGCGCCGTCGTCTCCGCACGACGAAAGCCCAGCAGTCGCGAGCGCAAGCAGCGCGATCGCCGTCGCCGCTCGTGTCCTCGACTGCCGTGACATCGCAATTTGCATGTTTAGCTCTCGGCGTTCCGTCCCGCTGCTTGGTTATGGTTCCCGAAATGCCGAATCGCCACGGTCAGCCGTGGCGACCGGGGGACCCACGATTTCGGGGCTAATCGTCGGATTGCACCGACGACGCGCTGCTTCTTCTGCGCGAGCCCGTCAGCTAACCCCGCAGGCCCGAGAAGGAGAGAGGTACCAACGTGCCGAAGAGCCTAGCCCTCCTATGCCTGGCCGCACTCTGCGTGGGGGCGCCCGGCGTCGCTCAGGGATCGACCGCCGAGCCCGATCCCATCGTCGAGACGATCAACGCGGCTCGCGCGTCGCACGGGCTGCGGCCGCTGCGGCCCTCGCCTTCGCTCGCCCGCAGCGCGGCGCGCTACTCGCGCTCGCTGATCAGGGCCGACCGCTTCTCCCACGCCGGCCGCATCCACGCGAGCCGGCGCTTCAGACGCTTGGGGGAGGCGATCGCGCTGCACCCCGGCTGGCGCCCCCGGCGGCGGACGACCGTCAGACGCTGGCTGCGCTCCTCCGGCCACCGCGCCCTCCTGCTGAGCCGCGACTTCACCCATGTCGGAGCGGGGCTCTCGCGCGGCCGCTATGGGCGCGGCCACGCGACGATCTGGACGCTCCAGCTCGGCGCCCACTGACCGACGGCGCTGCGTCAGCTCAGCGGACGGGCGGGATTCCCGGCGACGGTCGCACCGGGAGCCACGTCGCGGGTCACGACCGCGCCGGCGCCGACCAGCGCCCCTGCGCCGATGGCCACGCCGCCCAGCACGACGGCCCCGGAGCCGATCGACGCGCCGTCCTCGATCCGCGTCGCGAGCATCGTCCAGTCGTCCGAGCCCTGCAGCTCGCCGCCCACGTTGGTCGCGCGAGGGTGCTTGTCGTTGACGAACATCACCCCGTGTCCCACGAAGACGCGGTCGCCGATCGTCACGCCCTCGCAGACGAAGGTGTGGCTCTGGATCTTGCAGTCTGCGCCGATCTCGACGCCGTTCTGGATCTCCACGAACGGGCCGATCCGCGAACGGTCGCCGACCGTGCATCCGTAGAGGTTGACGAACGACTGGACGCGGACGTCCTCCCCGAACTCGACGTCGGCGATCAGCCGGCCCTGGGCCTCGTTGGCGGGTTGGCCGGTCATCGGCGGAGCCCCCGCTCCGTCAGGCGGACCCGACGTCGCGTCGCGGAACGAGCACCGCGCGCTTGAACTCGGCGACCAGCGTGCCGTCCTGGTTGTGGACTCGCGTGTGGACGCGCACGACGCCGCGGTCCGGCTTCGACGCCGAGGGCCGAACCTCGAGCACCTCGGACTCGCAGAAGAGCGTGTCACCGTGGAACACGGGCGCGGGATGCGATAGCTCGTCGGTCGCGAGGTTGGCGATCGCCTTGCCGGACACGTCGCCGACCGACATGCCGAGCGCGAGCGAGTAGACCAGCGGCCCGACCACGACGTTGCGCCCCTGCTGGGACTGCTTGGCGTAGACGTCGTTGATGTGCAGCGGGTGGTGGTTCATCGTGAGCAGGCAGAACAGGTGGTCGTCCGCCTCGGTCACGGTCTTCGCGGGCCAGTGCTTGTAGACGGCGCCCTCCTCGAACTGCTCGAGGTAGCGGCCGTACTGGCGCGCGCCCGAGGCCTCGCGGGTCGCCTGGTCTGTGTCGATCATCTGCTCCTCGTCACGTCGGTTGATTCGTCAGTCAATCGGGAAGGCGCGCAACTCTACCGGCCGGGGGCGGCCCTGCCGCCGTTCTCGGACGCCGCCCGGGCGGCCGGCGCCGTCCGGGCGCTTGCGGCCAGTATTCTGCGCTCCCCATGCGCAATCCACGTGACTTCTTCAAGCCCCTCGCCGTAGGCGCGCCCGAGCCGGTTCAGGACATCCCGTTCAAGCCCTCGCGGATGATCCACTTCCTCGACTTCTCGAACGAGAAGATGGTCGCCAAGGCGCCCGACATCGCCGGCAAGGTCGACATCCTGCTCGGTAACCTCGAGGACGCGATCCCGATCGATCGCAAGGAGGCCGCGCGCGAGGGCCTGATCACCGTCGGCCGCGAGATGGAGCTCGGCGACACCGCGCTCTGGGTGCGCGTCAACTCGCTCGAGAGCCCGTGGGCGCTCGACGACCTGACGCAGCTCGTCGCCGCGATCGGCGACCGGCTCGAGACGATCATGGTCCCGAAGGTCGAGGGCCCCTGGGACATCCACTACGTCGACCGCCTGCTCGCCCAGCTCGAGGCCAAGGCCGGCGTCCGGCGGCCGATCCTGATCCACGCGATCCTCGAGACCGGCATGGGCGTCGTCAACCTCGAGCAGATCGCGACCGCCAGCCCGCGCATGCAGGGCATGAGCTTCGGCCCGGCCGACCTCGCCGCCTCGCGCCGGATGAAGACGACCCGCGTCGGCGGCGGGCATCCCGGCTACCGAGTAATCGAGGATCCCGATCCCGAGAACCCCGAGCTGCCGCGCCAGACCGCCCAGCAGGACCCCTGGCACTACTCGATCGCGCGCATGGTCGACGCCTGCACCTCGGCCGGCATCCTCCCCTTCTACGGCCCCTACGGCGACATCAAGGACGTCGAGGGCTGCGAGGCGCAGTTCCGGGCGGCGTTCCTGCTCGGCTGCGTCGGCGCCTGGTCGCTGCACCCGGTGCAGATCGACATCGCCAAGAAGGTCTTCTCGCCCGACCCGGACGAGGTCGCCTTCGCCAAGAAGGTGATCGAGGCGATCCCGGACGGCGCTGGCGTCCACATGATCGACGGCAAGATGCAGGACGACGCCACCTGGAAGCAGTGCAAGGTGATGGTCAACCTCGCCGAGATGCTCGCCAAGAAGGACCCCGAGCTGGCCGAGGCCTACGGCTTCGCGTCGCTCGTTGGCTAGGCGAGGTCACCGGCCGATGTCCTGCTCGGCTGCGTCCCGGCACGACTGCGGCCAGGTTCCCGGATCGTCTCCGGCGGTGTCGTAGTCGCCGCTGTCAGGCTGAGCCTCGAACACCGCATCGTCCGCAAAGCTGACCTCGACCATCAGCGTCTCCACACCCTCGAACCGATAGTCCGTCGGGCCCACGGGGACGAACTCGCCATCCAGGTCGACGCAGGCGGCGGGCAGTCGGTAAGTACCCGTGATCGGTGACGCGAGGCGAACGTCGGCGACCCCTCCGACGAGCGCCCCCGTCCCCCCCGGGGTCACCGGGCCGATGCGTGAGACGGTGTGACCGCCGGCATCGTGCAGCAGCGACGCCAGCGACGCATCGCGAGCGATGATCCGGCGCGTCAGCCTCACCTCTGCAGGAGTCAGCTTCTGGCTCGGACCGAACTCACGGACCGTTCGCAGACGGCGCCAATCCCGGCCGTCCGGCGCCCTGTCGGCGACGTTCGGCGAAGCGTCGAAGTACGGGTCGTCCTCACCACAGCCGATCGCCGCGAGGGCAGCGACTGCGAGTACCGGAAGCCAGACGACGCGCATGGCGGCAGGAGTCTAAGACCGACCGATAGGGTTCACGCGCCCCTACCCCAATCGCGGAGCGCAGAAGCCAAGTGAAGTTCTTCGAGTACGAGGCGCGCCAGATCGTCGAGCAGGCCGGCATCCCGGTCACCAAGTACGGGTTCGCCAAGACCGCCGACGAGGCGCGCGCGATCGCCGCGGACATCGACGGACCGACCGTCGTCAAGTCGCAGGTGCTGACCGGCGGCCGGATGAAGGCCGGCGGCGTGAAGTTCGCCGACACGCCCGACGAGGCGGCGGCCCACGCCGAGGACATCCTGAAGCTCGAGATCAACGGCCACATGCCGCGCGGCGTGCTGGTCGATCCGAAGGCCGACGTCAAGCAGGAGTACTACGCCGGCGTCGTCTGGGACGGGACGCGCAAGCAGCCGCTGCTGCTGTTCAGCGACATGGGTGGGATCGACATCGAGCAGGTCGCCGAGGAGCACCCCGACCACGTCGGCCGCGGGCACTTCTCGAACCTCCTCCCCTACTCCGACTTCCAGGCCAAGCAGGTGATCGCGGCCGCCGGCGTGACCGGCAAGGAGCTGACGCGGCTGACGCCGATCCTGACGCGGCTGGCGCGGCTGTTCCAGGAGCGCGACATGACGCTGGCGGAGATCAACCCGCTCGCCCAGCTGCAGGACGGCTCGTTCGTCGCGCTCGACGCCCACATGGAGATGGAGAACGAGGCGATGGGCCGTCAGCGCAAGGTCCTGGCGAGCATCGGCATCGGCGAGGACGAGGGAACCCGCGAGGGCCACGAGCCGACGCCGTTCGAGGCGCTGGTCAAGCAGATCGACTCCGCCGACCACCGCGGCGTGATCCAGGGCAAGGACACCGGCTTCCACGGCAACATCGGCCTGGTGATCGGCGCCGGCGGCGGCTCGCTGACGCTGACCGACGCCGTGCGCTCGCAGGGCGGCAGCCCGGCCAACTACTCGGAGATCGGTGGCAACCCGTCGGTCGCCAAGGCCTGCGGGCTGGCAAAGGCCGTTCTGCAGAAGGACGGCGTCGAGAAGATCGCCGTGATGATGTCGATCGTCTCCAACACCCGCGTCGACATCGTCGCGCGCGGCGTGATCAAGGCGTGCCTCGAGCTCGGCAAGGAGCCCGGCGAGACGGTCGCGATCTTCCGCATCCCGGGCGCTTGGGAGGACGAGGGGTTCAAGATCCTCGACAAGTACGGGATCGAGTACTGCGACCGCACCGTCTCGCTGCACGAGGCGGCCGGCCGTGCGGTGGCGAAGATCCAGGGAGAGGCGGCCTGAGATGTCGATCCTGATCGACCAAGACACCACATTCATCGTCCAGGGCATCACCGGGCGCGAGGCGGTCAACCTGACGCGCGAGTGCCTCGACTACGGCTCGAAGATCGTCGGCGGCGTCACCCCGGGCCGCAAGGGCCGCGACGTCCACGGCGTGCCGGTCTTCGACACCGTCGAGCAGGTGATCGCCCACAACGACGGTCGGGTTCCGAACGGCTCGGTCGTCACGGTCCCCCCCGCCTTCACCAAGGACGCCGTCTTCGAGGCGATCGAGAACGGCATCGAGCTGATCGTGATCGTCACCGAGCGCATCCCGCGCCGCGACGTCGCGCAGATGGTCGAGCTGGCGAACATGCGCGGCGCCCGGATCATCGGCCCCAACTGCCTCGGGCTGATCGTCCCCGGCGTCGCCAAGATGGGCGGCATCGGCGGTCCCGCCAAGAACGCGGAGCAGGCTTACCAGCCCGGCTCGGTCGGCGTGATGTCGCGCTCCGGCGGCATGACGACCGAGATCTCCTCGACGCTGACCGCCGCCGGCCTCGGCGTCTCGACCGCGATCTCGATCGGCGGCGACGCGATCATCGGCTCCGCCTACGCCGAGCTGATGCCGCTGTTCGAGGCCGACGAGCAGACCGAGGCGATCGTGATCTACACCGAGCCGGGCGGCCGCATGGAGGCCCAGCTCGCCGAGTGGGTCGCCGACAACGACTCGCGCCTGCCGATCGTCGCCTTCATGGCCGGCCGCTTCATGGACGACGAGGAGATGAAGGGCATGTCCTTCGGCCACGCCGGCACGATCGTCGAGGGCAAGGAGGACACCGCGACCGAGAAGATCGCCCGCCTCGAGGCCGCCGGCATCCCGGTGGTCGAGCGGATCGACGAGATCCCCGACGCGGTCAAGCGCAAGCTGGACGAGAAGAAGGGAGCGGTGGCCTGATGCCCGGGATCTTCATCGACGTCGAGGTCGACGAGTCGGTCAGGGGCGACGTCGAGCTCGCGCGGAAGCTCGAGGAGGTCTGTCCCGTCGACATCTACGCCGCGACGCCGTCCGGGGTCTCGGTCGTCGAGAAGCAGCTCGACGAGTGCGTCCTCTGCGGCCTCTGCCTCGACGCGGCGCCGGATGGGACGGTCACCGTCAAGAAGCTCTACGACGGCAGCTCGCTGCGCCGCTGAGCGGCCCGCTGGACGAGCCGGCCGCTCCCGGGGTCACTCGCCCGCCGGGCTGCCGATCACGTCCGCCCAGGCGATCAGCTGCTCGACGTGGTCGTCAGTGATGCCGACCGGCGCCTCGGTCTCGACGAGCAGCGTCGGAGCCTCGCGCGACAGCGCCCAGGTCCGAGCGGCCTCGTCGATGTTGTCGTCGATCCAGGCAGCCGGGCGCTCGCGCGCGTACGCCTCCAGCGCGTCGAGCTTCCAGTGCGCGCTGCCGAAGCGGGCGCGACCGTCGAAGGTCAGGAACGGCAGCTTGCGAAACGGCAGGCCGAGGATCTGAGGCAGGTACTCGTTCGCCTTCTCCTCCCAGCCCGTCGCCCAGACCAGCTCGAAGCGCTCGGCCAGGCGGGCCAGGCGCGGACCGGAGTGGGTCGGTATGCAGTGGGCGATGCCGTCGATCCAGTGGAACGGACCCGGCAGGCCGGCAGCCGGATCGAAGCCGAAGAGGCTGAGGACACCGTCGACGTCGACGAAGAGGACGGGCTTCACCGCTACTTGGTGCGGACCAGCTGCCGCTCGATCACGTTGCCGAGCAGCTTGACCACCGCGCTGTCGCCGGTCACCCGGACGTGGCCCTGGTCGTAGGCGCGCGCCCACTGGCGCAGGTTGCCCTCGCGGGCGAGCTCGTTGAACTGCGGGCGCTGGACGACGACGTCGAGGCGGGCGTCGCCGGCCGGGTCGCGGTCGACCTTCGGGCCCGGCAGCTCGACGCGCCAGATCGGCGCGTCCCCGCCACGGCTCGGCAGCTCAAGACGGATCACCAGCTTCAGCTGGCGCAGCGACGGAACCTCCGTCGCCAGATGCTCGACGGCATCGGCGATCAACGCCTTGGTATCGGTTGCGGACATCGAATCGAGTCTAGTGGCGCGGGGGCTCGGGGTCCCAGGCGCCCGGGTGATCGCGCCGGCCGCGGGCGGGCGCCGCTCAGCGAGGCGAGGCTGTGCCGGCGACAGCCGGCTCGGCCAACCTGTCGGCGCGCGGATCGATCGCGCGCATCGGCGCCTCGCCCTTCAGCAGCGCCTCGCGGTACTCGTCCTGGGGATCGGACTGCGCGACGATCGCCCCGCCGACGCCGATCGTCGTCGAGTCGCCGTCGACGACGATCGTCCGGATCACGACGCTGAGGTCGCAGGCGCCGCCGAGCCCGAAGTAGCCAACCGCCCCCGAGTAGACCCCACGCGGCTCCTGCTCGAGCATGTCGACGATCTCCATCGTCCGCTTCTTCGGCGCACCGGTCATCGAGCCCGGCGGGAAGCAGGCGCGCACGCAGTCGGGCGCCTCGACCGCCGGGCGCAGCAGTCCGCGGACGGTGGAGACGAGCTGGTGCACCGTCTCGTAGGTCTCGACCTGCATCAGATGCGGCACGTGGACGGTGCCGATCTCGCAGACGCGGCCGAGGTCGTTGCGCAGCAGGTCGGTGATCATCAGGTTCTCGGCGCGGTTCTTCTCGCTCGTCCGCAGCCGCTCCGCGAGCCGCACGTCCTCGACGGGGGTCGCGCCACGCCGGGCGGTGCCCTTGATCGGCTGGGCCTCGGCCCAACGGTCGCGCCCGACGCGCAGGAAGCGCTCCGGCGAGGAGCTCAGCACCGCGACGTCGCCGAAGCGGAGGAAGGCGGCGAACGGCGCCGGGTTGACCCGTCGCAGCTCGCGGTAGAGCGCGAGCGGATCGGGCTCGACGTCGGCCGCGATCCGGTTCGTCAGGCAGACCTCGTAGGTCTCGCCGTCGAGCAGCCGCTCCGCGCAGACGGCGATGTTCTCCAGGTAGCGCTCGCGCGAGCGAGCGAGACGGAACTCGACCGGTGGCCGCTCGCTGACGGTCGCCCGCCAATCCGAGGCCGAGCCCGTCGGTGGGGCGGTCGGAACCGCCGAGGGAACGCCGTCGTCGGTGTGGGTCGGAGCCATCGGCGCCGAAGCCGCCAGCCGGTCGGCGACGTCCGCGAGCCAGCGCCTGCCGGCGGCCGCGCTCGCGTCGTCGACCAGGCAAAGCAGGTAGGTGCAGCCCTCCTGGTGGTCGAAGGCGAGCATCCGGTCGGCGAAGACGCAGGCGGCGTCCGGCGACGTCGAGTCGTGCGCCCGGTCGCCGCCGCAGTCGGCCTTCAGCTCGTAGCCGAGGTAGCCGGCGAAGCCGCAGGCGAAGTCGAACGGCAGGTCGCCGGCGACGTCGCCCAGGCGCAGCGTCTCCCGGCGCAGGTAGTCGAAGATCGTCTCGCTGTGGGTCTCGACGGCGTCGCCGCGAGCGACGCTGACCTCGCCGGTCGCCACGTCATAGGAGATCGTCGCGCCGAGCGGACCGCTGTCGTCGCCGACGAACGAGAAGCGCGAGCGCCCGTCGCGCTTGGCGCTGTCGAGCCAGAAGGCGTTCTTGCTGTCGCCGTAGAGCTCGGCGAAGGCCGCCTCGGCGTCGTGCAGGACGTCGAGGCGCTCGACCTCCAAGCGAAGGCCGGAGCGCCGCTCGACCGGCCTCTGCCCCAGTGACGGCGCCGCCGGGCCGGTCTCGGCCGCATCGTGGCCGTTGGCGGCCCGGCGCGGAGCCTGACTCGCGTGCGCGGCCGTCAGGTCGCGGAAGTTGGCCAGCAGCCGCCGTCCGTGCTCGGTCGAGACCGACTCGGGGTGGAACTGGACGCCCCACAGCGGGCGCGCGCGGTGGGCGACCGCCATCAGCGTGCCGTCGCTGGTCCAGGCGAGCGGCTCGATCTCGGGCGGCAGCCGCCGATCGACGCGCAGCGAGTGGTAGCGAACCGCCTGAAACTCGCGTGGAATGCCGGCGAACAGCGGCGATCCTTCGTGGACCACGGCGCTGGCGCGGCCGTGGACCGCCTCCGGCGCGCGCTCGACGCGGCCGCCGAACGCCCAGCACAGCCCCTGATGCCCGAGGCAGACGCCGAGCAGTGGAACCTCCGCCAGCCGGATGGCGTCGGCGCAGACGCCGAAGTCCGCCGGCTCGTCGGGGCGTCCGGGCCCAGGCGAGACGACCACGTTGTCGTAGCCGCCGCGCGCCAGCTCGTCCCAGCTCGCCTCGTCGTTGCGCACCACCTCCGGCGGCTCGCCGTTGACCTCCCCCAGCAGCTGGAAGAGGTTGTAGGTGAACGAGTCGTAGTTGTCGATCAGCAGCGTCTTCATCGCCCGAGCTCCGCCACACGATCCTCGCAGCCTTCGCCGATCGGCGGATGCGGCTCACTACGATGGCGTCCCTCGATCCGGCCCGTGCCCACCGACAGCCCACTCTCCACCGCCCACCTCCCCCGCCCCGACCCGGCGCGCGGGGTCTTCGAGACGTTGCTGGTGGCCGACGGCCGCCCCGTCGAGCTCGATGCCCACCTAGCCCGCCTGGCCGCCAGCGCACGCGAGCTGTTCGGTCCGCCGGCGATGGCGCGCGTGCTCGGTCCGGCCCGCTCGCTCGCCGAGCGGGCGGCTGGCGAGGGACCCTCGCCTGAGGCGGCGCCCCCGGCCGACCGCGGCGCGGCGCGGCGAGCCTCGCCCCGCCTCGCCCGCCTCCGTCTCACGCTCGCCGAGGACGGGCATGGCCGCCTCGACGTGTCGGCCGTCGCCGCCGCCGTGGACCCGGCCGTCGTCTTCCCGGCCGCCGATCGAGGGCCGACGCTCGCGCCGGTCGCCGTCCCCGGCGGCCTGGGCAGCCACAAGTGGGCCGACCGCCGTCTGCTCGACGGCGTCGCCGGCGCGCTCGGGGGGCCGCTGCCGCTGATCCTCGACGCCGACGGCGACGTCCTGGAGACCGAGCGCGCCAACGTCTTCGTCGTCCGCGACGGCGCGCTGATCACTCCGCCCGCCGACGGCCGCATCCTGCCGGGCCTCGCGCGCGCGCGCGCGACGGAGATTGCACGCGAGCTCGGGATCGACGTGCGCGAGGAGCGTCTCGCGCTCGACGACCTCGCCGCCGCCGACGAGCTCTTCCTGACCGGCTCGATCCGCGGCGTCGAGCCGGTGCGCGACATCGCCGGCGCCGCCCCTCGGCCAGCGGGCCGCGAGTCGGCGCCGCTCACCCGGCGCATCGCGGCGGCGCTGCGCGAGCGCTGGGGCCTCGGCGCCTAGATCTTGTGGCGCTGCAGCAGCTTCTTGCCGATCACCATGCGCTGGATCTCCGAGGTGCCCTCGCCGATCAGCAGCAGCGGCGCGTCGCGGTAGAGGCGCTCGATCTCGTACTCCTTCGAGTAGCCGTAGCCGCCGTGGATGCGGAACGACTCCTCGACGCAGAAGCGGCCGGCCTCCGAGGCGAACAGCTTCGCCATGCCGGCCTCGAGGTCGGAGCGCTCGCCGGCGTCCTTGAGCCGGGCGGCGCGGATCGTCAGCAGCCGCGCGGCCTCGACCTGGGTCGCCATGTCGGCGAGCTTGAACTGGATTGCCTGGTGCTGGGCGATCGGCTTGCCGAAGGTCTTGCGCTCCTGTGAGTAGCGCAGCCCCAGCTCGAGCGCGCGCTGGGCGATGCCGACGCCGCGCGCCGCGACGTTGACGCGGCCGACCTCGAGCGCGTCCATCATCTGCGAGAAGCCGTTGTTGAGCCCCGCGTCCTCGCCGCCGAGGATGTTCTCGGCCGGGCAGCGGTAGCCGTCGAAGACCAGCTCGGTCGACTCGACGCCCTTGTAGCCCATCTTCCTGAGCTGCGGCGGCACGGTGAAGCCGGCGTAGTCGCCGGTGTTCTCCGAGACGCCCGGCTCCTTCTCGGCGATGAAGCAGGTCATGCCCTTGTGGCGCGGATCGGCCTCCGGGTCGGTCTTGACGAGCACGAAGACGAGCGCGGCGCGCAGGCCGTTGGTGACCCACATCTTCTGGCCGTCGATCACGTAGTGGTCGCCGTCCTTCTTGGCGGCCGTCTTGATCGCCTGGACGTCGGAGCCCAGCTCGGGCTCGGAGAGCGAGAACGCGGCGCGGATCTCGCCGGTCGCCATCCGCGGCAGGTACTTCTGCTTCTGCTCTTCGGAGCCGAACTTCATCAGCAGGTAGGAGCCGATGAAGTGGGTGTTGACGATCCCGGAGATCGAGATCCAGCCACGCGAGAGCTCCTCGACGATCATCGCGTAGGTCGTGAGGTCGAGCCCCATCCCGCCGTACTCCTCGGGGATCGTCGTCCCGAACAGGCCGAGCTCCTTCATCTGCTCGACGATCGGCTCCGGGAAGGAGTCCTCGTGGTCGTAGTGCTCTGCGTTCGGGAGGATCTGCTCGTCCGCGAACTGGCGCACCATCTCGGTGATCGCCTTCTGCTCGTCGGTTTTGTCGATCGAGGAAGAGGTCGCTACGGCCATGTGCGCTCGGGGCTCCCGTCGGTTGATTCGTCAGTCAATGAGCCGGAGGATACCGGCGCGCCAAAGGACGAAGCGGTCTGGACGGCTTAGAAGCCGACCGGATGCCGCGCGCTGAAACCGCGCGGCGAGCGGTTGTACTTGCGCCAGCGCGGACCGCTGCCGGAGCGCATCTCGAGCGTGGTCGAGCGGTCGCCGCGCGAGGTGTCGAAGCGCAGGCCGCCGATCACCACGTAGGCGTGACCGGGATTCGTGTAGACGGTGATCCAGCGGCCCTGACCTGGCTCGCCCCAGGACATGAAGCTCGACGAGTCGAGCGGGCTGTCGAGGAAGCGGCCGCCGTAGAGCGCGTGGCTGACGGCGCCCGAGCAGTCGTAGCCGCGATCGAGCTTGCGGGCGATCATGCTGAACGGCTTGTGGCCGCCGCCGTAGACGTACGGCTTGCTGACGATCCGGTTCGCGGCGGCGAACACGCGCTTGACGCGCGCGGGAGCGCCGACCGGCGGGATCGCGACGCCGTCGACGATCTTCGCGCGCTGTGCCGGGGGCGGCGGCGGGACGTAGGCGGCGCCGCCGTTGCCGCTCGCGGTTTGAGCGGAGGCTCCCCCGGGGAAGACCACCGAAGCGGCAAGGCACGCAGCGAGCGCGCACAGGATCGAATGTCTTGGGCGTCGTGACACAGCTCTTTCGAACGCCTACGGGGTTAGCTGACGGGCTCGCGCTGAAAGAGCATGCGCGCTCCCTCTATCGAGGAAGTTCGCCCCAGTGGCTGTGCCACCTTGGTTCCCCCGCCCCACGTCTCCGCGGATTCGGCGTGCGGGCAAGCTAACAGATCTTTCGGCGGAATTTCGCCAAGTGGCGCGGCTACCCTGCAACGTGCGCGCTTCTGAGACACGCTCGCGTACCTGCGAAGCGCTTGCCGATCGAGTTCGATCCCAGCGGTGGTGCAGTATCCAGCGCTATGAACTTCGCCCGCGACGTGGTCGACTCCGCCGACCCGCAGCAGCCGGCGCTCGTTGCGATCGACCGCGCCGGCAACCGCTCGATCCATGCCTTCGGCGCGATATCCGAGCGTGCAGCTCGGCTTGCGGGAACGCTCGCCGCAACGGGCGTCTCACGCGGGGACGTCGTGATGACCCTGATCGGCAACCGGCCCGAGTGGGTCCACGCGATGGTCGCCTGCTGGCGGATCGGCGCGGTCGCGCTGCCGTGCAACGAGCAGCTGCGCGCGGCGGACCTGCGTGCGAGGCTGGAGATCGCGGCGCCGCGGGCGATCGTCGTCGACGAGCGCAACGGCGCGACGCTGGCAACCGCGCTCGCGGCGACCGCCGGGGGCGGCGAGCCCGTCGTCCTGACGGTCCCCGACGACGGGCTCTACGAGGCCTCCCCCGCCCCGGCGCCCGACCTGCACGGCGACGAGCCGGCGCTGATCGTCTTCACCTCCGGCACCTCGGAGGCGCCGAAGGCGATCCGCCACGGCCAGCGCAACCTGCCGGGCCAGCGGCTTCAGGCGGAGCACTGGTACGACGCCCGGCCCGGAGAGCTGGCGTGGTGCACCGCGGCGAGCGGCTGGTCGCTGTCGGCTCGCAACGCGTTCGTGGCGCCGTGGCTGTGCGGCGCCACCGCGCTGCTGCACGACGCTCGCTTCGACCCGGTCGAGCGGCTCGAGACGATCGAGCGCGAGGGCGTGAACGTGCTCTGCATGGCGCCGACCGAGTACCGGGCGATCGCCAAGCGCGCGGAGCTGCGACGGCTGCCGTCGCTGCGCCACGCGGTCGCGGCCGGGGAGCCGCTCAACCCGGAGATCGTCGTGCGCTGGCGCGACGAGGTCGGCGTGTCGATCCACGACGGCTACGGCCAGACCGAGACCGGCGCGCTCACCGGCATGCCGCTCGGCGAGCCGGTGCGGCCCGGCGCGATGGGCAGGCCGCTGCCCGGCATCCGGGCCTGGATCGACGCGCCCGACGACGCCGGCGTCGGCGAGCTGTGCGTCGACCCGGCGAGCGTTCCGACCTTCTTCCTCGACGGGCCGGACGGGGCCTGGCGCACCGGCGATCGCGTGCGCGAGGACGCCGACGGCTACCTCTGGTTCGAGGGCCGCGCCGACGACACGATCGTCTCGGCCGGCTACCGGATCGGGCCGTTCGAGGTGGAGTCGGCGCTGGTGTCGCACCCGGCGGTCGCCGAGGCGGCCGCCGTCGCCGCCCCGGACGCGGAGCGCGGCCAGGTCGTTCGCGCGGTGGTCGTGCTGCGCGAAGGGCACGATCCCTCGCGCGCCCTCGCGCACGAGCTGCAGGAGCACGTGAAGGCGCGGACCGCGCCGTACAAGTACCCGCGCCTGGTCGAGTTCGCCGACTCGCTGCCGAAGACCGCGAGCGGCAAGATCCGCCGCGCGGCGCTGCGCGGGTAGGGTCGGCGTTTCGGGTCGTCCCCACCGGGGACCCACGCTGAACATGACCACGTCCTCCTCCCCATCCGGCGACGCCGCGACCGAGCGGGTCGTCAGCGGCGTGCTCGTGGCCGACGGCGTCCGCCGCTTCGACGACGGCATCGTCAACTGGTACCTGATCGAGGACGGCGAGCGCCTGACCGCCGTCGACGCCGGCTTTCCACCCGCCTGGACGGTCCTGACGACGGCGATCGAGGTGCTCGGCCGCCGGCTCTCGGACCTGCGCGCCGTCGTGCTGACGCACGCCCACGTCGACCACATCGGGTTCGCGAAGCGCGCGCTGCGCGAGGCGGGAGCCACCGTGCTCGTCCACGGCGACGACGCGCCGCTCGTCAAGGACCCGAAGACGATCGCCAAGTCGGAGCGCAGCCCGCTGCTCTACCTCAACCACGCCGCTACGCGGAAGCTGTTCCTGCACGCCACGCTCGCCCGGGCGCCGCTCGCCAAGGGAGTCGCCGAGCTGCGGACGTTCGTCGACGGCGAGCGGCTCGAGGACGTCCCCGGCCGGCCGACGGTGATCCACACCCCCGGGCACACCGCCGGGCACTGCGCGCTCCACCTGCCGGACCGCGGCGTGCTGTTCGCCGGTGACGCGCTCGTCACCCGCAATCCCTACACCGGCGCGACCGGTCCGCGGATCGTCTCGGCCGCGGCTACGAGGGACACCCACCAGGCGTTCGCGTCGCTCGACCGGATCGCGGCCGTCGAGGCGGACGTGCTGCTTCCCGGTCACGGCGATCCGTGGACCGGAGGGACCGCCGAGGCGGTGCGCCTGGCGCGCGCCGCCGGCGCTTCCTGAGGCCTGCCCGTGACGCGGCCCGGGTAGCCTCGAGCCGATGGCCAACCGCCTGGCGGACGAGACCTCGCCCTACCTCCTGCAGCACAAGGACAACCCGGTCGACTGGCGGCCGTGGGACGAGCAGGCGCTGGCCGAGGCGCGCGAGCGCGACGTGCCGATCCTGCTCTCGATCGGCTACTCGGCCTGCCACTGGTGCCACGTGATGGAGCGCGAGTCGTTCGAGGACGAGGCGACCGCCGGCTACATGAACGAGCACTTCGTCTGCATCAAGCTCGACCGCGAGGAGCGGCCCGACCTCGACGCGATCTACATGGAGGCCTGCCAGGCGATCACCGGCCAGGGCGGCTGGCCGCTGAACGCGTTCCTGACTCCCGACCAGGTTCCGTTCTTCGCCGGCACCTACTTCCCGCCCGACGAGCGCCAGGGGATGCCGAGCTGGCTGCAGGTGCTGCGTTCGGTGGCGGAGGCCTGGAGCGAGCGCGGCGCCGAGATCCGCTCCACGTCGGAGAAGGTCTCCGAGCGGCTGTCGGGCGCCGCCTGGGTCGAGCCCTCCGACGAGCCGCTGCGGCAGGAGATGCTCGACCAGGCGGTCGAGGGACTGCTGGCGATCGAGGATCCGCGCCACGGCGGCTTCGGCGCCGCGCCGAAGTTCCCGCCCGCCTCGGCGATCGAGCTGCTGCTGCGCCGCGGCGCGGTCGATCCCGCCGCGCGGGCGCTGCGGGCGATGGCCGCCGGCGGCATCTGCGACCAGCTCGGCGGCGGCTTCGCGCGCTACACCGTCGACGCGGGCTGGCTGATCCCCCACTTCGAGAAGATGCTCTACGACAACGCGCTGCTCGCGCGGGCCTACCTACATGGCTGGCAGGCGACCGACGAGCCGCTGTTCCGGCGCGTGGCCGAGGAGACGCTCGACTGGGCGCTGCGCGAGATGCGCGGTCCGGAGGGCGGCTTCTACTCCGCCCTCGACGCCGACTCCGAGGGCGAGGAGGGGCGCTTCTACGTCTGGACGGTCGAGCAGGTGCGCGAGGCGCTCGGCGACGACGCGGACGCCGCGCTCGAGCACTGGGGCGTGCGGCCGGGCGGCAACTGGGAGGGAAGGACGATCCTGACCCGCGGCGCCGAGCAGCCCGAGAACCTGGACGACCTGCGCCGGCGGCTCTACGAGGCACGTGCGCGGCGCGTCTGGCCGGGCCTCGACGACAAGCGGCTGACCTCCTGGAACGCGCTCACGATCTCGGCCCTGGCCGACGCCGGCGCGGTGCTCGAGCGCGAGGACTACCTCGACGCGGCGCGGACCTGCGCCGCCTTCCTGCTCGACGAGCTGACCGACGACGCCGGCCGCCTGCTGCGCACCTGGAAGGACGGCCGCGCGCGGCTCAACGCCTATCTCGAGGACCACGCGTACCTGCTCGAGGCGCTGCTGACGCTCTACGAGGCGACCTTCGAGCCGCGCTGGTTCACCGCCGCGCGGGCGCTGGCGGACACGACGATCGAGCGCTTCGGCGACCCGGACAAGGGCGGCTTCTTCGAGACCTCCTCCGACCACGAGCGGCTGCTGACGAGGCGCAAGGACCCCGAGGACCACCCGATCCCGTCCGGCAACGCCGCCGCGGCCTACGGGCTGCTGCGCTTGGCCGCGCTGACCGGCGAGCACGAGTACGAGCGCCAGGCGGTCGGCGTGCTGCGGCTGTTCGCGGAGCTGGCGCCGCGCCACCCGAACGCGTTCGCGCACCTGCTCCAGGCGCTCGACTTCCATCTCGCGCCGGTGAGGGAGGTGGCGCTGGTCGGCGACGACCCGAGGCCGCTGGAGCGGGTGGTCCGCGGCGCGTTCCGGCCGCATCTGGTCGTGGCCGGCGCTCCCCCGGCCGGCGGAGGTGACGACGCAGCCGCGATCCCGCTGCTCGAAGGGCGCGAGCCGGTCGGCGGCCGCGCCGCCGCCTACGTCTGCGAGCGGTTCGCCTGCAAGGCGCCGGTGACGGAGCCCGAGGACCTGGAGAGCCTGCTCGCGTGAGGCGGCTGGCCTGTCTGCTGGGCGTCGCGGGGACGGTCGGGGCGGCGACCGTCGCGGTCCTCGAGCTCGATCGCGTCGCAGGCGCCCAGGCGACGCCTGGGTCGAGCCTGGACCGCGCCGCCACGCGAGCGGCGGCGACCGCCGCGGCCCGTGGCGAGCCGGCCGCGACTCGCCTCGTGCCAGCCGGTGGCGGCGAGGCGCTGCGGGCGGCGCGGCGCGTGGCCTCGCTCGGCCTACGGCCCGCGGCGAGCTCCAACGAGCGTCGCGCGCACGCCTTCGCCGAGCGCGCTTTTCGCCGCGCCGGCCTGCGAGTGACCGTCCAGCGCTTCCGGGTGCCCGGCCACGGCGGCTCGCGCAACGTGATCGGCCTGCTCGACACCCCGCGCAGCTGCCTGCGGATCGCGATGGCCCACAGCGACACGACCGCCTTCGGCCCCGGGGCCAACGACAACGCCTCGGGCGTCGGCGTGGTCGTGGCGCTCGCGAAGCGGCTGCGCGCGATCGGCCCTTCCTGCGACGTCTGGCTCGTCGCAACCGGAGCGGAGGAGCGCATCTACACCGGCTCCCCGGACCACCTCGGCGCGCTCGCGCTCGCCCGCCGGGCGAGGGCGCTCGGCGGGAAGCGCCGCCTGCGCTTCGCCCTCTCGCTCGACGAGGTCGGCCGCGACCGCCCCTTCTGGCTGCGCTCTCCGGTCTCCGCGCCACGCCGCGGCGTCGAGGGAGCGCTGTTGCGCGCCGCTCGGCAGGCCGGCGTAAACGCCTTCTGGGTACGCGACGAGGGCAGCGGCAACTCCGACCACCGCGAGTTCGAGCTGCTCGGCCTGCCGGCCGCCAAGCTCGGCGTCGGCGCCGGCGGCGAGCCCTGCCGTCACATGCCCTGCGACACCCCTGACAGGCTCGATCGCCACTCGCTGGCGCTGGCCCAGCGAGCGGTCGAGCGGGCGCTGCGGGGACGCTGACCGCCGCCCTCCGCCGCTCGAGATCCCGGCGTTTCCGCTCTCCAGGCGCCGTCACCGCGCCCGTCGACGCGATTTGCCAGCATGGGCCGCCGTGCCCGAGCGCCGCTCCATCTTCTCCCTCCCGGCCGGCCGGCGTGCGAAGTGGATCGTCTTCGCCGTCTGGATCGTCGGCATCGTCGTCGCCGCCGGCCCCGCGAACCTGCCGGGCAAGTTCTCGGACGCCGAGGAGAACGAGTCGACCTCGTTCCTGCCCGGCGACGCCGAGTCGACCAAGGCGCTGACCGCGACCGAGAGCCTGCAGGGCGGCGAGCTGGCGTCCGCGGTCATCGTCTACCGGCGCGACTCCGGCCTGACGGCGGCCGACCGGCGCAAGATCGCAGACGACGTCGTCCGCCTGGCCGAGGAGCGCTTCCCCGGCGTGGTGGCCGACGGAGCCACGGCGGCCGCAGGCGGCAAGTCGGGCGGTGCGTCGGAGGCCCAGGCGCAGACGACCGGCGCGGACGCCGAGCCCGCGGCGGGCGGCGCGTCGGCGAGCCAGGGCCCGGCGGCCGGAGCCGACACCGAGCCGCCGGCCGGCGGCGCCCAGGGCGCGGCCGGCCGCCGCGGCGTCGAGGGCTGCGGCGGCCCGACGACCCCGGTTCCGGGTCAGCCGGCCGGCTACGCGCCGTTCGTCGGCCCGATCTGCTCGGCCGACGGCAAGGCGGCGATCGTCACCGGCTACGTGAAGGGCGACGGCGAGGCCGACACGCTGCTCGACCCGCTTCAGGACTGGCGCGACAAGGTCTCGGATCCGGGCGGCGGCCTCGAGGTGAAGATCACCGGCGGCGCCGGCTACGCCGCCGACGCGATCGAGGTCTTCGAGAGCATCGACGGCACGCTGCTGAGCGCGGCACTGAGCCTCGTGATCTTCCTGCTGATCGCGATCTACCGCTCGCCGATCTTCTTCCTGATCCCGCTGCTGTCGGTCGTGTTCGCCGAGATCCTGTCGCGCTCGCTCGGCTACGGCGTGTCGGAGCTCGGGGTGACGATCAACGGCCAGTCCAGCTCGATCATGTCGATCCTCGTGCTCGGAGCGGGCACCGACTACGCGCTGCTGATCGTCGCCCGCTACCGCGAGGAGCTCCACAACAGCGCCGACAAGCACGTCGCGATGCAGACCGCCCTCGCCTCGGCCGGACCGGCGATCTTCGCGTCGGCCGCGACGGTGATCGCGGCGTTGTTCTGCCTCACGATCGCCAAGGTCAACGGCACGTCCGGCCTCGGGCCGATCGGCGCGCTCGGCGTCTCCTGCGCGGCGCTGTCGATGCTGACGCTGCTTCCGGCGCTGTTGACGATCTTCGGCCGCCGCGCCTTCTGGCCGTTCGTGCCGCACACGCCCGACACCGCGCCGTCCGACGCCGGGCTTCCGGCGTGGTCGCTGCGCAACGTCACCGAGGGCCCGCGCGCCGTCGCCCTCGGCAGCGTCGTCCTGGCGGGGCTCGTCGTCCTCGTCACGCTGCCGCTCGTGCTGCTCAACAAGCTGCTGCGGATCGTCACGCTCCACCGCTTCCCGTCGCTGATCGTCGGCCCGCTCGACCGCCTCGCCTTCCGGCCCTACGAGCTGCGCCGCTTCCGTCGCGAGCACCTCGCCGACGCGACCCACGGCCTCTGGAAGCGGGTCGGCGACCGCGTGGCCGCCGCCCCACGGCGCGTGCTCGCCGGATCGCTCGCCCTGCTGGTCGTGATGTGCGCCGGCCTGGCGTTCTACTCGACCGACCTCACCAGCAACGACGCCTACCGCACGTCGGTCGAGGCCGTCGAGGGGCAGGAGATCCTCAGCAAGAGCTTCCCGGCCGGGTCCTCGGCGCCGACCGACATCGTCGTCCGCGATCCCGGTCAGGTCGCTGCGGTCACGCACGCCGCCGAGGAGGTCCCGGGCGTCGAGTCGGTCTCGCCGCCCGTCGCCCAGGGCGACGACGGCGTGCTGATCCAGGCCACGCTCGTGCCGACCCCCTACTCGACCGAGGCCTACGACGTCGTCGAGCCGATCCGCGACGCCGTCGACAGCGTCGCCCCCGAGACCCTGGTAGGCGGCCCCACGGCCGTCGAGTTCGACGTTCGCGAGGCGGCCGCGTGGGACTCGGCGGTGATCCCGCCGATCGTCCTGATCGTCGTCTTCCTCATCCTGGTCCTGCTGCTGCGCGCGATCGTCGCCCCGCTCGTCCTGATCGGCACGGTGATCCTCAGCTTCGTCGCCGCGCTCGGCGTCGGCTACTTCGCCTTCGACGTCATCTTCGACTTCACCGGCTCCGACCCCTCGCTGCCCCTGTTTGCCTTCGTCTTCCTGGTCGCGCTCGGCGTCGACTACAACATCTTCCTGATCGCCCGAGCGCGCGAGGAGACGATCAAGCACGGCACCCACAAGGGCATCCTGCGCGCCCTCGCCGTCACCGGCGGGGTCATCACCAGCGCCGGCATCGTCCTCGCCGGCACCTTCTCCGTCCTCGCCGTCCTGCCGCTCGTCTTCCTCACCGAGATCGGCTTCGTCGTCGCCTTCGGCGTCCTGCTCGACACCTTCCTCGTCCGCTCGGTCCTCGTCCCCGCCATCGTCCTGAAGCTCGGCCCCAGGTTCTGGTGGCCGTCGGAGCTCGCGAAGACGGACGGCGGCGGAGTGGAGCAGAAGAGCAAGGAGCGCGTGCCGGTCCTGTAGCGATTCGAGAACCGAGCCTGGCAAGGAAGCAGGCCTCGACGTGTGCCTCTGGCACACGAGAGGCCGATGACGCCGCCAGGCGACGGTTATCGGGCCGCTACAGGACCGGCAGGTAGCGGTCGAGCTCCCAGTGCGTGACCTGCACGCGGTAGTCCTCCCACTCCTGCCGCTTGATCTCGACGAAGCGGTTGAAGATGTGCTCGCCGAAGGCGCGCAGGACGAGCTCGGACTCGGAGGTCAGCTCGATCGCCTCGCCGAGCGTCTCGGGCAGCTGCTCGATGCCGAGCCGCTTGCGCTCGTCGGGCGACAGGTGGTAGAGGTTCTTCTCCATCGGGTCGGGCAGCTCGTAGCCCTTCTCGATCCCCTCGAGCCCGGCGTGCAGCAGCGCGGCGAACGTCAGGTAGGGGTTGCAGGCGGGGTCGGGGCAGCGCAGCTCCATCCGCGTCGCCTGCTCCTTGCCGGGGTGGTAGAGCGGCACGCGCACCAGCGCCGAGCGGTTGCGGCGCGACCACGCGCAGTACACGGGCGCCTCGTAACCGGGGACGAGCCGCTTGTAGGAGTTCACCCACTGCGCGAACACCGAGGAGACCTCGCGCGCGTGCTTGAGCTGGCCCGCGATGAACGCCTTGCCGACGTCTGACAGGTAGTACTGGTCGTCGGCGTCGTAGAAGGCGTTCTTGCCGTCCTTGAACAGCGACTGGTGGGTGTGCATCCCGGAGCCGTTCTCGCCGAACAGCGGCTTCGGCATGAAGGTCGCGTGCCAGCCGTACTTCATCGCGTACTCCTTGACCGTGATGCGGTACGTCATGCAGTCGTCGGCCATCTTCAGCGCCGGCGCATAGCGCATGTCGATCTCGTGCTGCGACGGCCCGACCTCGTGATGGGTGTACTCGACGTGGATGCCGAGCTCCTCGAGCGCGAGGACGGTCTCGCGCCGGACGTCGGAGCCGGCGTCGAGCGTCGTCAGGTCGAAGTAGCCGCCCTCGTCGAGGATCTCCGGCTGACCGGACTCCGGGCGCGCGTTGCGGAAGTAGAAGTACTCGAGCTCCGGGCCGACGTTGAACGTGTCGAAGCCCATGCCCTCCGCGCGCTCGAGCGCGCGGCGCAAGACGTGGCGCGGATCGCCCTCGTAGGGGTCGCGACTCGGCGTGAGGACGTCGCAGAAGACGCGTGCGACGCCCTTGTCCTCGGGCCGCCAGGGCAGCACCGCGAAGGTGGCCGGGTCGGGCATCGCGATCATGTCCGACTCCTCGATCGCGTTGAAGCCGGTGATCGACGACCCGTCGAAGCCCATCCCGCCCTCGAAGGCGTCGCCCATCTCCGCCGAGTTGATCGAGAAGCTCTTGAGCTGGCCGAGGATGTCGGTGAACCAGAAGCGGATGAAGCGGATGTCCCGCTCCTCAACGACGGCCAGTACGTCGTCTGCGGTCTGCGGCTGGTCGGCCATGGCTGTCCCCTAGCTCTGTCGGCGGCTTCGAGGCCGGGAGGCTAACGCGCTTCGGGGCTACCGGCCGGCGCCAGCGCCGTCGGGCGCCGGCGCATCGCTGCAGCCGTAGGTGTGGGACCAGCTCTTGAGCGCCGTCAAGGCCGGCTCCAGCGCCTGGCCCTTGGGCGTCAGCACGTACTCGACGCGCACCGGCGTCTCGTCGTAGACGCAGCGCTCGAGGATCGACTCCGCCTCGAGCTCCTTCAGACGCTCGGACAGCAAGCGGTCGGAGACGTCCGGCACGAGCTGGCGAATCTCCGAGAAGCGCAACGGACCGTCCATCAGCACGAGCAGGATGGCCCCGGTCCAGCGGCGACCGATCAGCTCGACGGCGTGGTGGTAGAGGGAGCAGCAGGGCGACCGCTGGGCGGGAGGAGTCGGACATACCCCCGGCTCCCCGGCCGGCTCGGTAGCCGTCTGCGTCGCGGCACCCATGGCCTCTAATCCTAGACGACCACTCCTAGGCGGCCTGGGAGAGACGCCCTTCCTCGACCGAGCCGTCGTTGGGCACGTCCCCCGCCCGGGTGACGAGGTTGCCGAAGCTGTTGAGCGCCACGTGGGCGACGGCCTCGAGGATCTGCTCGTCCTCCCAGCCGGCCTCGCGCGCCTCCTCGAGCAGGTGCGCCGGCGGCGGGCCGTCCTCCTTCAGCAGCGTCTTCAGGTAGCGCAGCAGGACCGCTTCCCGCTCGTCGCGCGAGTCGAGCTCGCGCGCGAGCGCGATCTCGTCCAGCCCCAGCCCGGCCTCGCGCGCCGTCCGCTGGAGCGTCGCGAGCGCGTACTCGCTGCCCTGGTGCTCGGCGACGCCGAGCGCGATCCGCTGCTGGGTCTTCAACGGCAGCGTGCCGTGGCGCAGCTCGGACCGAAAGCGCGCGTAGGCGCGCAGCGTCGCAGGCGAGCCGGCGAGCACTCCGACGATGTTCGACAGCTGTCCGCCGGCGGCGAGCGCGCCCTTCAGGACCGGCACGCTGCGCTCGGGAGCCGTCAACTCGTCGTGGACCTGGAACCTGCTCTCCTTGGTCTTCATCGGCCGCTTCTCTTTCTGCCGGTTACTTACGCGTAGTAAGCATAGCTGGAAAGGCGGCAGGGACGCAACCGGCCCGCTTTTCGCGACGAGTGGAAGATTGACTGGCCTGTAGCCCGGTCAATCGTCCACTCAAAGCTCAGACGGGCCCAGGGCGCGCCGACTAGCCCCATCCGCCCGGTGTCGGCCAGGCCGCGACGATGCCGGTGGCCTACTCCGACAGCGCAGACCGGTGGAAGCTGTTTAGAGCGTCGAGGCGTTGGCCGTCGCGACGGCCATGAAGACGAGGAAGATCCCGAGGGCGAAGGCCCACATGGCGATGCGGTCGGGGCGCGTCTGGAGCTGGGCCTGGGCCCGTGGCGGACGGCGGCGCGGCGGTACCGGCTGTCCGGTGATCACGACGGTGCGACGCCCTTCGACTCCCTGATCATCGTGCCGCGCACTGCGGGCAGCGGTGGTCTGCATCGGCTCTCTTTCGTCGTGCCGGCGGGGTTAGCTGACGGGCTCGCGCTGAAAGAGCTGCGCTACGTCGAACTTTCGACGATTCGCCCCTGGCCGTGAGGCCAATTGGTTCCCCCACGCCCCTGAAGGAAGGGCTTTGGCTGGATGGACGCCGGCATCCTAACAGTGGCGCCGGCGGATGGCCCTCTTCGCGAGCGCCTCAGTTGCTGCCGGCGACCTTGGCGACGTACTCGGCGACGTCCCGGGCCTCCTCGCCCTGGAGCAGTCCGGCGGGCATCAGTCCCTGACCCGTGCCGCCGTTCTCGATCGCGTTGAGGACGCGCTGCTCGGAGACCTCGCCGATCCGGTCGAGGTTCGGTCCTGTGACCCCGCGGGCGTTGACCGCCGCCAGGCTGTGGCAGCTCGAGCACTGTTGCCGGAAGAGGTTCTTGCCGCGCTGCTCGCTCTCGCTGAGGCTCTCGCTGCGCAGCGAGCCGACTCCGCCGGCGTCCTCGTCCTTGTTGGCGAGCACCAAGCCTGGAACGACGAGCCCGAAGCCGATGTAGATCATGAGGATCGAGGCCTGAAAGACGCGACTGCCCCGCGTCAAGTAGGCCTCGCGGGCCTGTCCGACTCCGCCCGAGAACGCCACGAAGAGCACAAGGCCGCCGAGCAGGACGAACGGCAATAGGAAGGCAACGACCTCCATCGCGCGGCACTCTAGTCAACCCGGGCGACAGGCCACCGGTTCGTCTTGGACGACAGCGGGGACAACCCTCGTGCCGACCCGGCGGTAGGGCCGGATCGGCGCTGAACGGGCCGGGGCCCGCCGCCGTTGGCGGGGCCCGGCTCTCGGCGATATGGCCGCCGCCGGGTCGACCCATGGCGGACCGTGCCGGGGCCACTCCCAAAATGGAAAAGCCCCGCCGGAGCGGGGCTTTTCGTTAGCTGGCTGTAAGCCGGATTCTGTCGAGAGCAACCATCCGTCTGCCCAGTAGCCGGCTATCTGGAGGGAGGGCCGGCCGGAGCTGGGCGGGCCTCATGGCCCTGCGGCCTACCTGGGACTCGGCGAGCAACGTCAACGCCCCTGCTTGGCCTTGCACCGGGTGGGGTTTGCCTGGCCGCCGTGTCGCCACGACGCCGGTGCGCTCTTACCGCACCATTTCACCCTTGCCGGCGACGGGCGAGCCCGTCGCTTAGGCGGTGTATTTCTGTGGCACTTTCCCGCGGGTTTCCCCGGGTCGGTTCCCCAACCACCCTGCTCTTTGGTGTCCGGACTTTCCTCGAACGCCGGTTTTCTCTCCGGCGCCCGCGGCTGCTTACCAGCCCTTGAATGGTAGGCCCAAAAGGGCCCGGCGCAAACTACGGCAAGACGGCCACCTGGCCCCAAGCGGCCCCGCGGCCCGTCAGAAGACCTCGCTGCCGCACCCCGCACAGCGCGCTGGGCCTGAGCCCTCCAGCCGCCCATGGCAGACCGGACACTCGGCCGCCCCACCGGCGCGCAGACCCTCCCAGACGCTGTCGAGCCGTTGCTCGAGCGTGAGCCTGCCGCCCCCGGGACGTGCCGGGTGCCTGGTCAAGCGGTGGCGCAGCGCGCCATCGCCCGGGCCTCCGCTTGTCGCGGGACCCTCCCTGCAAGCTTGCGAGAGCCTGTCCGCGATCCGCTCGGTGGCAGTCGCCGGAGTCATGTCGTCCTCGCGATCGTCACGCGACCCTCCGCATGACGCCGACCACCTTGCCGAGGACGGCGACCTCCTGACTGCGGATCGGCTCGTGCGCCTCGTTCTCGGGCTGCAGCCGGATGTGGTCCTTCTCCTTGAAGAAGCGCTTGACGGTCGCCTCCGAGTCCTCGCCGACCAGCGCGACGACGATCTCGCCGTCCCTCGCCGTGTCCTGGGTCCGGACGGTGACGTGGTCGCCGTCGTGGATGCCGGCGTCGATCATCGAGTCTCCGGTGATGCGGAGCAGGTACTCGCCCTGATCGCCGCCCGCGAGCTCCGGCACCCCTACGTACTCCTCCACGTTCTCCTCGGCGAGCAGCGGCTGACCGGCCGCGACCTGGCCGAGCAGCGGCAGCCCCCCGTCGCCGCCGACGGCGCGCTTCGCGCGGTCGACCAGCAGCTCGATCGCGCGGGGCTTGGTGGGATCGCGCCGCAGCAACCCGACCTTCTCGAGGTTCGCCAGGTGCGCATGCACCGTCGAAGACGACGTCAGGCCGATCGCCTTGCCGATGTCGCGGACGGTGGGCGGGTAGCCGTGCTTGGCCGAGTAGCGCTTGATGAAGTCGAAGATCTCCTGCTGGCGCTTCGTCAGGTTCAGCTCCACGGTCTCAGGCTCCTGTTCCCCACTGCGGATTGTCGTCTGATCCGAACATGTGTTCGTAGAGTACCCCCTCCGCGGACGGAATCAAACGGAAGGCCCTCACGGCGTATACTCAGCGCCCCCTCAGGCGCCTGTGGCGGAATTGGTAGACGCGCAAGGTTGAGGGCCTTGTGGACCGTATGGTCCGTGGAGGTTCGAGTCCTCTCGGGCGCATCATCGCTTGGACGTGAGTGCCCCACGGCCCCGAGGCCGCGGGGCCCTTGCGCGTGAGCCGGCTGTCGCCAGAGATGGCCTTCAGCGGCGCCAGGTGTCATCGCGCCGCTGCACGACCGTTAGAGTCCTCCGGCGCACCTCAGGGCATGAACACGTCGACGACCAACGATGCGATGGTGATGTCCGGCCTGTCGGAGGTCGCCCTCGGCGCGCTCACGGGCTGGCCCTTCGCGCTCGCGATCTCGGACCCGGAACGGGCCCGCTCGCTGGGGATCGCCTCGATCCCACGTCTGCGCCAGTGGCATCTCGACCTGATCGCGCTTGGCAGCCTCACGGCGCTCGCCGGCGTGGCGGTCCCGGACCTTCCCCGCAAGGTGGCGTGGCCGCTGATGGCGGGAGCTTGGACGAACGCCAACGCGTTTGCGCCGTTGGTGGTCCGGCCGGAGCTGCGCGAACACCCGATCTACAAGGCCAGCGCGGTCGCCTCGTTCGTCACGACGAGCTGGGGCTTCGTCGGCCTGGCTGCGCTGGTGGCGCGTCGGGCTCGGCGACGTAGGAGATGACCGGGCACGCTGGCGCCTGAGCTCGTGCTCAACGCCCAACCGAGCCTCGCCCCGGAGCGAGTCGCAGCCCTGGCCGGTCAGCGCCCGCGGACGGTGACGCGAACGATGCGCGAGACGCCCGCTTCGTAGGGATAGGCCGCCTCGCGAGCGATGACCGCCCGGAAGGCGTACCGGCGCACCCCGGTCGTCGACGTGAAGCGGTAGCGGTGCCTGAAGACGCCCTTGGCGTTCGCCCGCGGGGTGGCGAAGGTACGCCACTTGCGCCCGACCTTCGCCTGCAAGGCGACGAGCTTGCCGCCAGACGGGATCGGCTTCCCGAGCAGCCGACCCGAGAACCGTACGGCCTGGCCGTTGACCAGCCGCCGCCGGTTCGCCCTCAATCGCGCCGCAGCCTTGACCTTGGTCACGAGCTGCGCGGTCGAGGGCCTCACGGTGTTGCTCCCGCCGTAGCTGTAGCGAATCGCTCGCGAGGGGCCTGGGGGAACCACGAAGCGGAACGCGCCGTGAGCATCGGCACGAGCGACACCCAGACGCACGAATGGCCCGCCGGAGCGCGGCTGCCCCTCCACGGTCACCTCGGCCGCCGCCAGCGGCGCGCCCTGCTCCGTAATCCGACCGACAGAGCCGAAGGACTTGCCATGAGACAGCTCGAGCGCCCGCCCTGCCGGCCGCTCGGCGGTCTGCTTACGGCACTTGCGCCTGTTCGCGCGCTTGCGCTTGGCGGCCTTCCGCTTCGCCTTCCCCTTATGCCGCGCCTTCGCCTGGACACAGCGTCGGACGGTGGTGGCCGCCTTGACCTCGATTTCGGCGGCTCGCCGCAATGGCAGGCCGAGCAGCATGGAGCTGCCGTCCAGACGACGGTCGATCACCGCCCGGTTCCCCGCGACGTCGTTCACCACCGCTCGCACCTCATATCGCCCCGCGCTCAAAGCGAGGTCGTCCATCCGAGCCCGCAAGCGTCCGTGCTCCAGCGCGGTCGGAATCTCCCGGAAGCCCTCTTGTCCCTCCCGTCGAAACTCGATGCGCCCGTCAGCTAGGCCCGAGGTTGCATCCGAGACCTCAACGCTCAACTGCCGCGGATCCGACGCGTCCCGCAGACCAAATGCCCCCGTAGGCGGCGTCCGATCGATCTTGAACGACACCGACTTCTCACCTGACGCATTGCCCGCAAGATCAAACGCCTCGTAAGTCAACACATGACGCCCGTCGGCGGTGAACTCCACTGACGCCCGATTCCCCTTCCGCCGCTGGCGCGGATCAGTTCCCAACCGATACGCAATATAAGCGCCTTCCTCTATTGGCCGCCCGTCAGGGGCCGGCATGATCCCGGACAACGTTGCTTGATCGTTGCTTACGATGTCAACCGCGATGATGTTTCGTTGCCACAACTCTGGATGTGAGGGCAGTCCCTCCACCGACGCCATCGGGGGTGATCGATCTATCTTTATGACGGTCGCACTTACAGTAGTTGCCGGAATCCCGGCACCTGACACGGGCCGAATACGAACGACCGACAAACCCTCTGGCAGGTCCGCAATCGGGTAATTGGTTATGGCCTCAACCGACGAGTCGGGCTCAGACCCGTCGGTCGTAATAGAATAGCCACTTAGGCCTGAGGGCGGCTCAACCGCAGCGTCTGACAACCGAAGCGGGAGTTCGAATACCAGCGCTTGAGTGCTACTGAACCACCCATACGACTCCGCCAACTCCGCTTCGCCTGGAGCCGAATCGTCGGACTTGAGCGTCACCGCTTCGGATTTCGCCCCTGAACCGACATTCCCAGCGGCGTCCTCCAACCAGAGGCGGAGTCCGTAGGCGCCGTCAGCCGGTACACCGATGTCCATCGCGACTATGTCGGTTCCTGTGCGCTGTCCCGTCCAGCACTCATGTGGAATCTGTGCCTCGCACAGTTCGTAATGGACGCCTACTATCGGGGCGTGCTGGCCTAGCGGGTTAGTCCATCCAATGTTGAAATTCCGGTTTGCCCTCCAGCCCGCACCACCCTCCACCGAAACGGCTTGTGGAGCAGACGGGGGCGTATTGTCAACCTTTATCGTGGACTCCACCTGCGCGCTTCTCCCGCCAACATCGATCGCACGGACAGCGACCGCTCGATAACCATCCGCGACTTCGGTCGTATCGATCGTTAGCGAGCCGTCGCGCCCGAGTGGGCAAGGCTGTAATTCGGTATAGCGGCCGGCGAGCGTTGCGCAGCCCGCGGTGGTCCCTACGGTTGTCCCATCTTCCAGCCTTGCAGTCACGCTAGTCAAGCCCCCGCCCACATCATTCGCCTGAAAGAACAGATTTCTGACGCCGCGGATCCATCCCTCGGCAAGCAAGGGGCCGCTAACGTCCTCCAACGTAGGAGTTATGTGATCGTCCAGTGCGAATTCAAAGGAACGAGCGCGAACTCGCGAGTCTCCAGTAGGTGACTGCGCGCAACCAGTCTCAGCAGTACAGCTAACGCCATAGCTGATACGCTTTGCCTCGAAACCTGCCGTGTCAGCGTCCCAGCCAAGCTGGACGGGACCATACGATCCTGATGGACTTTGCCAAGTTGTGGGACCCAACGATCCTTTAAAAACTTGGGAGCGATTTCCCGACCCATCGCCCATTTCGTAGACGTCTGCGTGCGCATCCATGCCAGGAACGCAACAGGTATTAAGGGTCCCAAATAGGCCTGAGAATCGGACGAATCGGGTGCCCTCCGGGGCATGGGCAGAATACCGACCGTATGCGCCCTCTGGATACGTCTGCGCCATGCCAAGGTTACTCGTTCGCGCTCCTAGGCCGAGTTCCCCGCAACCGCTATTCGCCTGCTGAATTAAGGCCGGAGCACCGCTAGCCTGCCACTGAAAAGCATTTGTGGCGACACCTAGTTGGTAATCGCACTGGCTAACAGCATAGGGCCCCGCAGTCGCCCTCGTCGGGGACGTAAAACTAAGCACCACGATGCCTGCCGCTACAGCACAAATCAGCCGTCCGCCGTTCAAGTGGCTTACCAGGCTCATGCTTCTGATCCGTTGTCTGTGCACTTTACCTATCCAAGACCTTTCTGGTTATTTGACGATTAGTCCTCGAAACCAAACTCATCGACGGGTGCTGGTGATGGCTGTGTAGGGGTGCTCTGGGGAGCTTGCGTTGGAGGTGGGAGCTCGGTGGGTTCGGTGGGAGGTGTTGGGGTGGGCGGGTTCGCTTTGGGGCGCTTCGCTGACGGAGACGCGGTGTCTTGTTTCGGCCTACTCGGGGGCGAGGTGGGGGCGCGTCGGTCGACCGGCGCGGTCGTCCGTACGGCGTGAGTGGGAGCGGATGGGTTTGAGACGGCGTCGTAAGTGGTGTAGGCGCTGCCGGTGAGTGCGATGCCGGCTATGGCGATGAGGGTTCCGGGGCGGGGTGTGGAGAGGAGGGATGGGTCGGCGACGCGGATGTAGAGGGAGGTGGCTTGGTGCTTGCCGGTCTCGACGAGGCCGGCGATCTGGTTGCGGGCATCTGAGGCGAGCTCGGCCAGGCGGGTGGCGGCGGAGGCGTCGGCGTCGTGTACGAGCACCGGGAGGGGCAGTAGGGCGGCGGCGCGCTTGAGGGCGCTGCGGACCTCCACGTAGAGGGCGGCGACGTGGGGGTCGGAGCGGAGCAGTCGTTGGGCCTCCTCGCGCTGACGCTCGGTGGCGATTCCGTCGCGCTGCTCTCCGTCGGCGGTCACCTGGACCAGGCAGGCGGTGAGAAGGCTGCGCTGGCGACGGGACCATGTGCCGTCCTCGAGCTCCTCCACCCGCTTGGCGATCGTCGCCGCGCCCTCCTCGGCGAGGCGCTGGTACTGGCGCCGGCTGAGACCGAGGGCGGCACGAATCTCGGTGCCGCTCAACTGCAGGTCCCAGCGCAGCTTGAGCACGTCGCGCTGGCGCTCGTCGAGGCTGTCGAGCAGGTTGCGGGCGAGGCGGGCCTGGTCGCGCGTGACGACCTGCTCCTCGACCGTGGCGCGATCGTCCGCCAGTGAGGTCAGCCGGGGGTCGTCGGGGCCGATCGGGGCGGGCGGCTTGCCGCGACTGACGGCGTGCATCGCCTCGGCGCCGGCCGTCGCCATCAGGTACGCGCGCAACGACTCGATCTCCTCGCCGCGCCGGCGCTTCGTGTAGACGCGGGCCCAGGCGTCGTGGTAGATCGCCAGCCGCTCGTCCTCGTCGATCCGCGGAAAGCGCTTGGCGAGCATGCCGAGCACGGCCCCGCGATGACGCTCGTACTCGCCTGCCGGCGATTCGCCCCCTGCTCTCACAGCGCGACCAATCGGTCCCAGAGCGGGCGTTCTTTATCGATCCGCTCGATACATAGACAAAAACGTTTCCAACTTGGTGCAGCCATGCCCTCTGTGGGTGCTCGCGGGTACTTCCACCCCCCTCCGATTCGCACGAGCCCGAAAATCGCGGCTCGATAGGGTCGCGGCGGTGCGAGACGTCCTCCGCGACCTCATGGACTCGGCGGCGCTACGCGCCGACTACGCCGACGTGCGCCACGTGCACCTTCGGCAAGAGGCGATCGCGATGCGCAACGGCGAGCTCGACGAGCTGGACTCTCACGAGGAGGAGGGCTTCGGCGTTCGCGTCCAGCTCGGTGGCGGCTGGGGATTCGCGGCCGCTGCGGGATCCGACCGCGCGGCCGCCGAGGACGCGTTGGCCCGAGCGCTGGCGATCGCCGAGGTCCAGCCCCGCAGCGGCAGGAGGGCCCTCACCGCGGAGCCGGCGGCTGAGGGCAGCTACGTCTCGCGGGCCGAGATCGATCCCTTCTCGGTCTCGCTCGAGGAGAAGCTCGCGCTGCTCGCGGACGCAGAGGAGACGCTACGGGCCGAGCCGCGCGTGAGGGTCGCGCTCGCACACGTCCAGTCGCGCGTCGAGGACAAGCTGTTCGCCTCGACCGACGGGGCCGCCTGCGAGCAGCGCCTGACCGAGTGCGGCGGCGGCTTGGAGGCCACGGCCGTCAACGGCACGGACACCCAAACGCGCTCCTACCCCGCGTCCCACTCCGGCAACGTCGCCCAAGCCGGCTGGGAGCACGTGCGCTCGCTCGACCTCGTCGCCAACGCGCCGCGCATCGGCGAGCAGGCGGCCGCGCTGCTCGACGCCCCGCGCTGCCCGGACGGCCCGACGACGCTCGTGCTGGCCGGCGAGCAGCTCGGCCTGCAGATCCACGAGTCGGTCGGACACGCGGTCGAGCTGGATCGGGTGCTGGGCTACGAGGCCTCCTACGCCGGCACGAGCTGGGTTCCGGCCGACGCGATCGGAGCGCTTCGCTACGGCTCGGAGGCGATGTCGATCACCGCGGACGCGACGATCCCCGGGGCGCTCGGCAGCTTCCGCTGGGACGACGAGGGAGTCCCGGGCCAGTCGATTCCGATCGTCAGCGAGGGGACGCTGAGCGGGTTCCTGTCCTCGCGCGAGAGCGCCGCCGAGATCGGGCTCGAGCTCTCCGGCGGCTGCGCGCGCGGCGAGGGGTTCGCGCGCCAGCCGATCGTCCGGATGACCAACGTCAGCATCGACCCGGGCGAGGCCGGCTCGCTCGACGCGCTGCTGGCCGGGGTCGATCGTGGGATCTACATCGAGAGCAACCGCTCCTGGTCGATCGACTCGCGGCGGCTGCACTTCCAATTCGGCGGCGAGGCGGCCTGGGAGATCGTCGACGGACGGCTCGGACGGCTGTTGCGCGATCCGGTCTACGCGGGAGTGACGCCGACCTTCTGGGCCGGGCTCGAAGCGGTGTGCTCGGCAGAGGAGTGGCGGCTGATCTCGTTCACCGACTGCGGCAAGGGCGAGCCCGGTCAGCGTGCGCGCGTATCGCACGGCTGCGCCCCCGCGCGGTTCGCCGAGGTGCAGGTGGCAGCGGCGTGAGCGCGACCCTCGAGCTGGCGCGGCGCGCGCTCGCCGCGGCCGGCGGCGACGCGCTCGCGACGGTGACGCACGAGCGCTCGACGACGCTGCGCTACGCCCGCTCGCGACCGACCCAGGCGACGTCGATCGACGATCGGACGATCGAGATCGCCGCGCTGCGCGCCGGACACGTCGGCCGCTCGGCGACCAATCGCGTCGACGGCGACGCGCTTGCCGACTGCGCCCGAGCCGCGGGGCTGGCCGCCGAGGCGGCCGCCGCCCGCGCCGGCGAAGGACACTTCCCGGGCTTTCCGGAGCCTTCGCCGCTGCGACCGCACGACGGCGAGACGGCGGACGTCGATCCCGCGCTCGGGGGCGCGGCGCTCGCGAAGACCTTCGAGGTCGCCGAGCGCACGGGCGTCGAGGTCGGCGGCATCTGGACTGCCGGGGAGGTGGAGACGGCGATCGCGTCTTCGACCGGCTTGGAGGCCACCGAGCGAGTCGCCGACGCGTTCATGAAGGTCATCGCCTCCGCGCCGGGCGGTCGAACCGGCTACGCGGCGCAGACAGCGGTCGCCGCAGGACAGCTCGACCCGACACCCATGACCGAGCGGGCGAGCGAGAAGGCAAGCGCCCCGGGCGAGACGGCGACCCTCGGCCCTGGCGAGTACCCGGTCGTGATGGAGCGCCACGCCGTCCTGGAGCTGCTTTGGACGCTCGGCGACTGCGCCTTCGACGGCCTTGCCCACGCCGAGGGCCGCGGCGCCCTCGCCGGCCGGCTCGGCGCCGGTGTCGCCTCCCCAGCGATCAACCTCTCGGACTCACCGCGCTTCAAGGGCACCCTCTCACGAACATTCGACGCCGAGGGCGCTCCGAAGAGCCCCCTGCCGCTGATCCAGGACGGGGTCGCCCACCGAGTCGTCCACGACACCCGCAGCGCGGCCGTTGCGGGCGACGGCGCCCAGACCACGGGCCACGCGCTCGTCGCCGGCGGCCAGGCCTCCGGCCCTCGCCCGACCAACCTCGTGCTGATCGGCGGCGGCGCAGCCGACGAGCGCGAGCTCTGCGCACCGGTCGAGCGTGGCGTCTACGTGACCCGCCTCTGGTACACGAACGTCCTGCGCCCCTCGGACAGCCTCTTCACCGCCGTCACCCGCGACGGCACCTTCCTGATCGAGGATGGTCGGATCACTCGTCCGCTCGCCGACATGCGCATCACCGACAGCGCTCTCGGCATGCTCGCTCGCGTCGAGGCCCTCGGCGCCCGCTCCGTGCTGACCGCCGACGGCGAGCTCTACGGGCGCCGCTTCGCCAGCGGCGCCGTCTGCCCGCCGTTGCGCGCGTCCGCCGCTCGCTTCACAGGTGGCGCCGGCCACTCCTAGCCGAGGCAGGGCGAATCGCCCGCCGGCTTCTGCGGCCGACCGGTAGGCGCCAGCGCTGCGATGCCCTTGCCTTAGATCTTCAGCAGCACGAGCACGTTCACCACGTACAGGATGGCGAACGCGATGGTCCAACGGTTCAGGTTGCGCTCGACGAGCGAGCCGCCTCCGAACGGGCCGGCGCCGGTGCCGACGCCGAAGGCGCCCGAGAGGCCGGCGTCCTTGCCTGAGTGCATCAGCACCAGGACGATCACGACGACGGCCAGGATGACCTGCACTCCGCTGAGGATCTGCTCCATCGCCGACGCAGCCTAGCGCGTCACGACTTCGGGGTCCTGTCCTCGAGGGCGTCGAGCCGCTTCAGGATCTCGATCGCCTCACCGCGCAGCTCGCGATCGACCGCCCGATGGTCCTCCTTGGACAGCTTGCCCATCTGCAGGTCGAGCTGGGCGTCGCGAATCTCGCGGTACTTCGCCTCCTTGGCCGCCTGAAGCTCCTCGTGCGACGCCGACTCGCCCCTGTCCTCGCCCGCACCTATCACCAGCGGCCGCAGCACCACGGCCGCCACGAGCGCCACCAGCAAGATCACCGCCAAGCCGTACTCCACGACCTGAACCCTACGGAGACTCGCGCGCGTAGGAGCGTGCAGGCCAAGGAAGCAGGCCGCGTGGCGGGCGCCAGCCCGCGAGCGGCCGATGACGCCGGCATGCGCGCTCCTACGCGCGCGAGAGCTCTTTGCCGAGGCGGGCGGCGTAGATGCTGGTTACCCGCCGCATGCGCGCCTCGGGCGACGGCCAGATCGCGATCAGGGCGCCGAGCAGCATGATCGCGCCACCGATCCAGATCCAGGAGACGAGCGGCGAGTCGATGATGCGGAAGGTGGCGGCCGGCGAGTCGCGCCGGTAGCGGTCGACGATCGCGGCGATCACGATCGCCTGGACGTCGTCCTGCGAGCTGGAGAACTTGGCGTCGGCCTCCTCGATCGCCGCTCCGAGGGCGCTGATGTCGGGGCGGACCGCCGCCCAGAGGTCGCGGCGCAGGCCCCAGCGCACGTCGACCTCGCTCGTCGCCTCGCCCTCGAAGAAGCGTCCGATCGGGCCGGCGGAGGCGTCCTGGGACGGATAGAAGTTGCGCGAGGGACGCAGCGTCTGGACGTCGTCGCCGCGGCGGGCGGTGAGCACGGCGCCGAACGAGATCGGCGCGCCCGTGCCGGCGCGGTCGTTGCCGATCGCGGCCGTGGCGCGCTCGTAGGTGATGCGGTAGCCGCCCGCGTCGAACGAGCCGCCCGGCGAGACGCGAACGTCGCGTTGATCCTGGAAGGCCGACGACGCGGCGACGCCGAGGAAGAGCACCGCGATCCCGGCGTGGACGAGATAGCCGCCGTAGCGGCGACGGTTGCGCGCGATCAGCTGGCCGAGCGCGCGCGGCCAGGGATCGCCGGTGATCGTCCGGCGCGCGGAGGCGCCGCGCACGAGCTCCTGGGCGACGACCGCGAGCACGAGCGCGACGAAGCAGAACATGACCAGCGCGAGCGGGCTGTCGGCCGAGCTCGTGAAGCCCAGCAGCGAGACGAGGGTCAGCAGCGCGACGGCGACTGGCAGCCGCAGCGAGCGCATGAGGCCGGGACGGCTCGCGCGCCGCCAAGGGACCATCGGCCCGATCGCGGCCAGCCCGACCAGGACCAGCGCCAGCGGCGTCGTCAGCCGGTTGAACCACGGCGGCCCGACGCTCGCCTCCTCACCGGTGAACGCCTCTGAGATCAGCGGGAAGAAGGTGCCCCAGAAGATCACCACGCAGAGGCCGACGAGCACGAGGTTGTTGAGCAGGAAGAACGCCTCGCGCGACATCAGCGAGTCGAGCCTGGCCCTGCTGCGCAGGTCGTCGAGCCGCGAGATCACCAGCGCCGTCGATCCGATCACGACGATCGCGATGAAGACCAGGAACTGCTTGCCGATCGTCGAGGCGCCGAAGGCGTGGATCGAGTCGAGGATGCCCGAGCGGACGAGGAACGTCCCGAGCAGCGCGAGCACGAACGTCGCGATCACCAGCGAGACGTTCCAGACCTTCAGCATCCCGCGCTTCTCCTGCACCATGATCGAGTGGATGAACGCGGTGCCGACCAGCCACGGCATCAGCGACGCGTTCTCGACCGGGTCCCAGGCCCAGTAGCCGCCCCAGCCGAGCTCGGCGTAGGACCAGAGCGCGCCGAGCATGATCCCGGTGCCGAGGAAGGTCCAGGCGACGAGCGCGAAGCGGCGCGTGGCGCGGATCCAGTCGGCGCCGGTGTGGCGAGTGATCAGCGCGCCGATCGCGAAGGCGAATGGGATCGAGAAGCCGACGTAGCCCGTGTAGAGCATCGGCGGGTGGATCATCATCGCCGGGTGGCGCAGCAGCGGGTTGAGGCCGGCGCCCTCGGCCGGCGGCGTCGACAACGTCGAGAACGGGTTCTCCCAGGCGACCATCAGCAGGAGGAAGAAGCCGGCGACGAGACCGAGGACCGCGGTGGCCCACGGGGCGATGTCGCGCAGCGACCGGCGGGTCAGGAACAGCACGGCGCTGGCGAAGATCGACATCAGGACGGCCCAGAGCAGCAGCGAGCCCTCCTGCGTGGCCCACATCGCGGTGACCTTGTAGAAGGCCGGCGTGTCGGTCGACGAGCCCTCGGCGACGAGCTTGTAGGACAGGTCGGTGCGCAGGAAGGCGGACTGCAGCGTCACCGTCGCGGCGATCATCAGGCCGGCCAGGCAGTACATCGCGCGACGCCCCGATACGACGGCCGCGCGGCGGTCCGTACGGGCCCCGTAGACCGATGCCCCGACCGCGTAGGCCGCGGTCAGCAGGCCGACGAGCAGGCAGGCGGAGCCGAAACCCGCCACGTCAGGCGCTCTGGTCGTCCTTGGTGAACTTCGACGGGCACTTGGTGATCAGCGAGTCGCGCTCGGCGACGAACGTGCCCTGCTTCAACTCACCGGAGACGATCACCTCGCGTCCCTCGCGGAACGGGTCTGGCACCACGCCGGAGTAGGTGACGGGCACCGACTCGCGGCCGTCGCGGTCGCGGATACGGAAGCGCAGGCGCTCGCCGTCCTTGTCGACCGAGTCCGCCACGACCTTGCCGGTCAGCTCGTAGGAGCGCCCGGGCTCGGCGTTCGCGAGCAGGTCGGACGGCGTGCTGGCCTGGGTCGAGGCGCTGAAGCTGGTGTAGATCAGCGCGCCGGCGAGCAGCACGGCAGCGCCGAGTGCCATGAACAGGCGCAGCCTGCGCTTTCGCTGCGGATCCATCGCGACTGATTATGCCTGGCGGGCGTCCCTCTTCACGCGCCCCACCCCACGCGTCGGGCACGACGCCCGCGGCGTCCGCGATCATGCCGCCTCGATGACGCTGGCCATCGCGATCTTCGCCGTCGCCCTCGCCGTGGTCGCGTCGGATCGGGTCCACCGGACGAAGGTGGCGCTGGTCGGCGCCGCGCTGGTCGTGCTGACCGGCACGCTGGAGCAGGAGCAGGCGATCGAGGCGATCGACTTCAACACGATCGGGCTGCTCGCCGGGATGATGCTGATCGTCCGGGTGACCGAGCCGACCGGGGTCTACAACTACCTCGCGATCCGAGCCGGCCAGCTGTCGCGGGGACGCCCGGCGCTGGTCGTCCTCTCGCTCGCGGCCACGACGGCGATCCTTTCGGCGTTCCTCGACAACCTCACGACGGTCCTGCTCGTCGTGCCGATCACCTTCCTGCTGGCCGACGCGCTCGACATCGACCCGATCCCGCTCGTGATCATCGAGATCATCGCGTCGAACATCGGCGGCACGGCGACGCTGATCGGCGACCCGCCGAACATCCTGATCGCGGGCCGCACCGACCTCTCGTTCAACGACTTCCTGATCAACCTGGCGCCGGTGGCCGCGGTCGCCTTCGTGGTGGTGACGGCTGCGCTCTACCTCTTCTACCGCTCGCGACTGCAGATCGCCCCGGAGGCGCGCGAGCGCGTGATGGAGATCGACGCCGCCAGGTCGATCGAGGACGTCGACGAGCTCAAGCGCACGATGCCGATCCTCGGACTGACGATCTTCGCGTTCTTCCTCCACAACGCGCTCCACATCGAGCCGGCGACCGTCGCGCTGACCGGCGCGGCGGCGATGCTGCTGGTGACGCGCCAGAGCGTCGAGGACGCGCTCGCGGGGATCGAGTGGGCGACGCTCTTCTTCTTCCTCGGCTTGTTCGTCCTCGTCGGCGGTCTCGAGCACACGGGCGCGATCGCCGAGGTCGCCGACGGCATTGCCTCCCTCACCGACGGCAACCGGACCGCTGAGCTGATGGGCATCCTCGGTCTCTCGGCCGTCGGGTCGGCGATCGTCGACAACATCCCGTTCACCGCCGCGATGCTGCCGGTCGTGGAGCAGCTTCAGTCCGGGAACGCCGGCGACGACGCCTACTGGTGGGCGCTCTCGCTCGGGGCCTGCTTCGGCGGCAACGCCACGCTGATCGCCGCGGCGGCGAACGTGGCCGCCGCGGGGATGGCCGAGCGCGCGGGACGCCGGATCGGTTTCATGGAGTTCCTCAAGATCGGGCTGCCGGCGACGTTGCTGTCGCTCGCGATCGCCTACGCCTACGTCTTCCTCCGCTACATCGCCTGAGCCGATCTTCGCCCCCACGCCACAACCGAACGGCCTCGGCCGGGTTATGCCAGCGATGCGCCGACCGTTACGGAAGGCGATCGCCGCTGTCGCCCTTCTCGTCCTGACCCCGGGCGTCGCGACCGCGGCGACGCCGACGCCCCCGGCTGCCGGCCCGCCGAAGCCGATTCCGCTGCGCTCCGGCTGGGAGATCCGCGACATGCTCACGCCCCCCGCTCCCGCTCAGCCGGGCCCGCCGGTCGAGAGCGGGCCGGGCGCGGCGCGCGTGTCGGCCGCGACGGCGCCGGCGCGCGCCGCTCAGGCGCCGAGCGGCTGGCGGGCGGCACGGGTGCCGGGGGCCTTCGAGGGCCTCGCTCACGCGCCGCTGTTCGGCGGCACGGTCAAGCAGTACCGCCTGCGCTTCACGGCACCGGACGTCGCCGGCTACCGCTGGGCGTTCGCGTTCGAGCAGGTCCGCCGGCGGGCGACCGTGTCGCTCAACGGCCGCCGCATCGGCATCAGCATCGACCCCTACACCCCGTTCCAGATCCCCGCGCGAGGCCTGCGCCCGGGCAAACTCAACACGCTCGAGGTGCTGGTCGACAGTCGCAAGGACCCGGGGCTGCCCGAGGGTTGGTGGAACTGGGGCGGCATCGTGCGCCCGGTGACGCTGGTGCCGGTCGGCCGCGCCCACGTTCGCGACCTCGCGCTGCTGCCATCGGTGCGCTGCACCGGCCCGGCGACCGGCTGCAGCGCGGCGCTGCTGATCGACGGCGTGCTGGAGAAGCTGCCGCGCGAGCGCGCGCGGACCGTCCGCGTCGGCGGCCGGTGGGTGAGGCTGCCGCCCCCCCAGCCCGTCCTGACCGTGCGGCTGCGCGCGCCGAGCGGGCGAGCGGTGAGCGATCGAGTCGAGCTGCGCGGCGCCCGATCGGGCCGCCGTCGCCAGAAGATCCAGATCCCGATGCCGCGACCGGAGCTGTGGTCGCCCGACCGCCCGCAACTCTACGACGCCCGTGTCGCGGTTCGCTACGGCGGCCGGACGGTCCAGGTCGAGCGCAGCAAGCTCGGCTTCCGCTCGGTGGAGGTCCGCGACGGGATGCTGCTGCTCAACAACCGGCAGGTCAACCTGCGCGGCGCCTCGATCCACGAGGACTTCCCCGGGATGGGCCCGGCGCTCGACGGCTACGCGATGGACACGATCGTGCGCGAGCTGAAGGAGCTGGGCGCGAACGTGACCCGCTCGCACTACGTGCTCAGCCAGGGCTTGCTCGACCGCCTCGACCGCGCCGGGATCATGGTCTACAACCAGGCGCCGGTCTGGCAGCGCGACCACCAGGGCAACCAGCTGCGCACGGCGCTGGGTCGCGAGCGGGCCGTCGCCCAGGTCAAGCGCACGGTGCTGGCGGCGCGCGGCCATCCTTCGGTGATCGTCCACTCCGTCGCCAACGAGCTGACGTTCACCCCCGACCGCCGGCCGGCGAGCCGGCGCTTCATGCTCGACGCGCTCGCGGCGGCGCGCGACCTCGATCCGCTGGTCCCGATCTCGCTCGACATCAAGACGCGGCCGACGCTGCCGCGCCAACGCACTTACGAGCAGTTCGACCTGATCGGGATCAACCAGTACTTCGGCTGGTATCCGTGGGTCGAGGACTTCGCCCAGCTCGAGCCGTTCCTCAACCAGATGCGCGCCGACTATCCGGAGCAGGCGCTCGTGATGACGGAGTTCGGCGCCGAGGGCAGGCCCGACATGGCCGGCGACGCCGTCGACGTCAAGGGCAGCTACGCCTTCCAGGCCAACCACGTGACGCGCACGGTCGACCTGATCGACCGGCTGCCGTTCATGTCGGGCGCGATCCACTGGACGGCGCGCGAGTTCGAGATATTCCCGGGCTGGCGCGGCGGCGCGATCGGGGGCGAAGGACCGAACGACAACATCCGTCACCACAAGGGCGTGCTGACCTACGACGGCCAGCGCAAGCCCGCCTGGCAGGTGCTGCGCGACCGCTTCGCCCGCACGCCGCTGTACCGCTGAGAGCCGCTTCTCGAACCGCAACTTTCCGCGCGCAGCCGTGTGTACCCTTCGACGCTGCCAATCTCGCCCCACCCTCCGTCGGGGCCACGACCGAAGGGACGCATGAGGAACCCGAACGCCCTCCGCACGCTGGCCTGCGCGCTGCTCGCGCTCGCGGCCCTGGTGGCCCTGCCGGCCTCCGCCGGCGCCAGCTCAGGTCAGCTCACGCTGCTGCAGGACGACGCCGAGATGTTCGGCGACAACGGCGAGGATCCGGCGGCGGCGATGCGCGAGGCGAAGGCGCTCGGCGTCGACGTGCTGCGCACCAACGTCCTCTTCTATCGCGTCTACAGGCGGCTCAACGACCGCGTCAAGCCGGCTGGCTTCGACACCGGCGATCCAAACGAGGCGCTCTACGACTGGCGCCCCACCGATCGAGTCGTCGATTTGGCGCGCGCGAACGGCATCAGGCTGCTCTTCACGGTCAGCGGGCCGGGGCCGCACTGGTTCTCCGAGCAGCCGCGCCGCTGCCGGCAGAACAGGCTCTGCAGCTGGCGCCCGAGGGCAAGCGAGTTCGGGCAGTTCGTCGCCGCGGTCGCCAAGCGCTACCGCGGCCGGGTCGACTGGTACTCACTCTACAACGAGCCCAACCTGCCGGGCTGGATCAGCCCGCAGGTCAAGCACACGCGCTACGGCCGGGTCGAGACGAGCGCGATCTACTACCGCAGGCTGTGGGCGGCTGGCTACAAGGCGATTCGCGCCAACGATCCGGCGCGTCGCGGCCGCGTGCTGTTCGGCGAGATCGCCGCGATCGGCGCGCCGGTGCCGAAGCTCTACGCGGCGCTGTGCCTCGACGGGAGCGGCAGGGCCTTCAGGGGGAAGCTGAAGTCGCTCCACAAGTGCGGTGGCCGGCCGGCGAAGCTGAACATCGGCGGCTGGGCGATCCATCCCTACAACCAGGGCGGCTTCGGGCCGCCGAACCGCCGGACGGCAAGCAAGACAGCCCTTCCGCAGCAGTACCTGCCGCGACTGCACCGCCTGATGGCTCGGGCCGCGGGTCGCGGTCGCGTGCCTGGCGGACGCGGCATCTACATCACCGAGTTCGGGTACCAGACCAATCCTCCAGACCGGATCTCGAGGATCTCCCCGTCGTTGCAGGCGCGTTACATCAACGAGTCCGACCGGCTGTTCTTCGGCGACCGGCGGGTCAAGACGATCGCCCAGTACCAGCTCGTCGACGTACGCGATCCGGGCCAGTACAACAGCGGCCTGCGCTTCACCGGCGGGGCGAGGAAGCCCTCGTACGACGCGTTCCGGCTGCCGATCGTGGTGACGCGGCGCTCGTCGCGCCTGGTCGAGGTCTATGGCCAGGTCCGGCCCGCTCGCCAGGCGCGCCTGATGGACGCCTTCGCCAGGCCGGAGCTGCAGTTCGCCCCGCGTGGGGGGAGCTTCAGGACGGTCGCCCGGCCGTCGCCGAACTCGGTCGGGATATTCCGGATCAACCAGCGCCGCGGCGGCGCCGCCAGCGGTCGCTGGCGGATCAAGTGGCAGAACTCGGTGATCGGCGCCGTCTCCTACAGCCGCGTCGCCAAGGCCGGGCCGGCGCTCCGCTACTACAGGGACTGAGGCAAGCTCACTCGCGGTACTCGATCGGCCGGCCGGCCGAGGCGACCCGGCTGCGCAAGCTCTCGCCGAGCGGGTCGGTCCAGCTCGCGCGGTAGCGCAGGCGGGCGGCTCCGTGCCGGCGCAGCTTGAAGCGGTAGTAGCCCGCCGCGTTGGTCAGCGGCCGTCCGACGGGCGTGCCGGCGCCGGCGCCACGGGCGATCGTCACCTGCGCCCGCACGCGGCCGACGGCCGGTCGCACCTGTCCCCAGATCTCCACGACGTCGGGCGCGAGCTTCGTCACCACCAGCGGCATCCGGTACGCGGCCCAAGCGGGCTTCGGCTCGCCGTCGTTGAAGCGCAGGCCGGTGTTGAAGTCAGCGGGATCGGCGACGTCGAACAGCTCGTACTGGGCCACCGCCCGGATCCGGCTGTCGGCGAAGAAGAGCCGGTCGGCCTCGTTGATCGCGGTCGCCTGGCGGCTGAGGCCGAGCGCGGCGCCGAAGGGATCCGGCGGACTCGACTGGAAGCCGAACTCGGTGATGTAGATCGGGCGGCCCGGCGCCACCCGGCGGTGGCGGACCGCGCGGGCGAGCAGCGTCCGCGCCCGACCGAGGTAGGCCATCGGCAGCGAGTCCTTCGTGAAGCTGCGGGTGAAGACCGAGCCGACCGCGAAGTTGTTGTACGGGTGCAGGGCGAGACCGGCGATCGGCAGACGGCTCGCGTTGGCACAGCCCTGGAGCCTGCGCATCGTGCCCCTGAAGGGGCGGCCCTGCTCGTCGAGGCAGAGTGCCGCGTAGAGGGTGTCCATCGGCGAGCTGATCGCCGCGGTCTCGCCGAACAGCACCTTGTTGCGGCTCGGCGGGTCGTACCTGGCGATCGCTCTCTGGCCGGCGATCCACAGCCGCCGGTAACGGGCGGCCGCGAGGTCGACGACGCCGTGACGCGTGCGCTGGAGCTGAGGCCAGAGGTAATGCTCGAGGTTCGGCTCGTTCCACAGCGACCAGAGCGCGACCTGTGCGCCATGGGGGCCCGCGGCGCTGGCGCCGTAGCGACGGACGACGGCCTTCGTGAACTGCGCGAACAGGCTCGGCGACGGCTTCCACATGCAGGACAGCGTCAAGTTCGCGTAACCGCCGATCCGGTGCGGGCAGCGCGACCGCTCCTCGGACGCCCAGAACGGAATCGGCGGCGACAGCGTGACGAGCAGCTTGACGCCGTGGCGGCGAGCGCGATCGACTAGCGCGTCGTAGAGCCCCCAGCTATAGCCGGGGGAGTCGGGGTCGCCGACGTCGAAGCCCGGCGGACGGGTGCGCGAGCTCTGGTTCGGGGACACCGAATGCCAGCTCATGAAGACGCGGACCGCATCGACGCCGAGCGACTTCGCCTCGGCGAACGCCGCCTCGGGGTCCCTGTCGCCGCCGTAGACGAAGGTCGCGTCGTCCTGCATGATCGAGATCTGGTTCGGCGCCGCGACGGCGCCCGCCGGCGGCAGCAGCGCAACGGTCGCCGCGAGGAGCGCCGCAAGCGCGATCGGGCGGGCAGAACGGCGGCTGGAAGGTCGTCTGGAGGCGCTGCTCATCGAGGCGATTCCGGAAGGCTAGGGACCGGGCCCGCTATTCACGTCGTCCGACGGTCGATCGAGCCGAGCAAGGCGGAGCGATTGAACGGCACGCGCGTACCGGCGCCGGGTTAGAATCGGCCGTCACGCGGACGTAGCTCAGTTGGTAGAGCGCGAGCTTCCCAAGCTCGAGGCCACGGGTTCGACCCCCGTCGTCCGCTTGATGGAGGCTGCGGTGCTCGCTGGATCTCGCTCCAGCTAGCCTCGATTCGCCTTCGGAGGACCGATCCAGCTGCGCGCCTCCGCTTACTAGGCCGCGGTGCTTCGTACTTGGGCCGCTCGCCGCCTCTACCCTCTGTGCGCGAGATGAAGCGCCTCTCCCCCTTTGCAGTGGTCGCCGTCGTGGGCGTCGTCGCCCTGCTCGGGCTGCTCACCTACGGGTTGAGCTCGAACGAGCCGGATCGGGAGATCGACGAGGCGCTGGCGCGTGGCGAGCGGGTCGAGGCGCCGTCGCTCGAGCTGGGCCGGCTGACCGGCGAGGGCCGGGAGTCGCTGGCGGACTACCGCGGCAAGGTCGTCGTGCTCAACGTCTGGGCGTCGTGGTGCAAGCCCTGCCGCGAGGAGTCGCCGCTGCTGCAGCGCTGGCACGAGCGGATCTCGCGCGACGGACGCGCCACCGTGCTCGGGGTCGACGTGCTCGACGTGTCGAGCGACGCGCGCGCCTTCGCCCGCGAGCACGGGCTGACCTATCCGATGCTGCGCGACCCCGATGGCGAGTCGCTCGACGCCCTCGGCGTCGTCGCCTACCCGGAGACGTTCGTGATCGACCGCCGTGGACGGATCGCCGCGACGGCGCGCGGACCTGTCGACGAGGAGTTCATGCGCGCCCGGGTGGGGCCGCTGCTGGAGCGCTCGTGAGACTGCTCGCCGTGTTGCTCGCGGCGATCGCCGTGGTCGGCCTCCCGGGCGGAGCGCTCGCCGCCGACTGTCCGAGGACCACGCTCTCGGCCGTCGAGGCCGAGGTGATGTGCCCGGTCTGCGGCACGCCGCTCGCCCTCGCCACCGAGGCGCCGCAGGCCAACCGCGAGCGGGCGCTGATCCAGCGGCTGATCGACCGCTGCCGGTCGAAGGAGCAGATCAAGACGGTGCTGGTCGCGGAGTTCGGCGAGGACGTGCTGGCGCTGCCGGAGGCCGACGGGTTCAATCTGAGCGCCTATCTGGTGCCGGGGCTCGCCGTGCTGCTCGCCGCCGGCGGAGTCGCCTTCGCGGCGCGGCGCTGGCGCAGGGACGGCGGTGGCGGCGGGTCGCTCGACGCGGACAGCGGCGGCGCGACGCCTGACGCCGCGGCGGCCAGGCGCCTCGACACGGACCTGGAGCGCTACGACCTGTGATCGGCGCGGACACCGTCGACACGACGGTCGTCGCGGCGTTCGCGGTCGGCTTCGTGTCGTTCATCTCACCGTGCGTGCTGCCGCTCGTGCCCGGCTACCTGTCGACGATCTCCGGCGTCTCGTTCGCCGACATCGAGGCCGGCAAGGCGCGACGCGAGGTGCTCGGCCCGGCGCTGCTGTTCTGCCTCGCCTTCTCGATCATGTTCGTCGCGCTCGGGATGACCGCCACCGGGCTCGGCCAGACGCTGCAAGACCACCGCCAGCTGCTGCGCGAGATCTCCGGCATCGTGATCGCGCTGCTCGGCGTCTTCTTCGTCGCCACGCTGTTCGTCGGCCGGCTCAACCGCGAGTGGCGCCCCGAGGCGCTGCTGTCGCACGCCGGCACCGGTGGACCGATCGTCGCCGGCCTCGCCTTCGCCGTCGCCTGGCTGCCGTGCACCGGCCCGACGCTCGGCGCCGTGCTGACGGCGGCGTCGAACGAGACGACGGTCGGCGAGGGCGGCGTGCTGCTCGCCTTCTACGCATTCGGCCTCGCGGTCCCGTTCGTCCTCAGCGCGCTGGCGTTCTCGCACGTCTCCGGCTTCTTCCGCTTCTTCCGCAACCACTACACCGCGATCACGCTGGTCTCCGGCGTGATCCTGATCGCGATGGGCGTGATGCTCTACAGCAACGAGCTGACGCGTCTGAACGCCGAGGCGCTGGCATTGATGGACGACCTCGGGATCAACCTCTTCTCAGAGCTGTAGGAGCTGAGGAAACACGAAACCTTCGAGGACGTCCGAGCTGCCGTAGGTCAGGAGCCGGTGCTGCGAGGCCGCTGCGAAATGACAAGCCTGACTCGGGTCCTGCCTGCCCCGGAGCGAAGGATGCCTGCGTCTTGCCCCAACACTACGAGGGTGGGCCTCCTCCACGTCTGTAGTAGCTCCCGCCCATGTCGCGATAGCCGCGCCACGACTACCCCGCGTGTGCCGGCCGCCATGCGGTAGCGAGCGCGCGCGAGCACGACGAGCCGGCCAGGTCGATCCCCGCGGGCGAAGCGACGTCCGACGATCGTCAACCTCCCAGCGCAGTCGTAGCGTGAGTTGCAGGCGGCCCGGAGCAGAAGCGCACGTCGGCCGATTACGGTCACCTTCGCGGCAAGGCGAAGTCGCCCATGCGAGATGAGCGAGGGGACGGCCGGCTCTGCCGGCGCGACGAGCGGCGGACTGGGCGGCGGCGGCCCCGACGGATCGAACGGCGGACTGGGCGGCGGCGGCCCCGACGGATCGAACGGCGGACTGGGCGGCGGCGGCCCCGACGGATCGAACGGCGGACTGGGCGGCGGCGGCCCCGACGGATCGAACGGCGGACTGGGCGTGGGCTCGACGGCGTCACCGCCCCGTGCCATCTGAACGCGTCCGCCACCCAAGCCGTCGGAGCGCTTCCAGACCACCGTGACCCGGTTCAGGGAATCGACCACCAGAGCAGGCGACTCGTGATAGGCGCCGTCGCTCGCGGTCGACAGTGTCTGTAACGGTCCGATCGCGTCCACGGCGCCGATGCGCACGGCTCTGACGGCGCCATCCGGAGTAGGCCAAAAACGGAGGGTCTCGTCCCAGACGACCGTCGCGCCGTCCGAGCGATCAGCCGCGACATCCATGCCGCTGCCGCCGGAGGACGCTGACCCCACCACGCGGACGGCCTCCAGCGAGCCGTCAGCGCCGACGCGGACCGACATGGCGGCGCGCGGGAGCTGGTCCTCCCACACGACCACAGCCCGGTCGCGCGAGTCGATCGCCACCTTCGGACCCAGCGCCTGCCCGGGGCCGGACAGCGTCCGAACCGCTTCCGGCTCGCCATCAGAGCCGATGCGCACCGACTTGACCCGCCGCCAGTCGTTCTCGTGCTCACCCTCGGCGATGGCAACGTCCTCCTGCCACACCGCCGTCATACGATCCGCGGAGTCGACCGCGATGTCGGGAAGCCCTTGGCCGTAGGTCCGGTCGGACAGATTCCAGACCGCCTCCGGAACGCCGTCCGCCCCGATCCGGACGGACTGGACGTACTCGTCACCGGACCAGACGACCGTCACGCGGTCCTGGGAGTCGACCGCAGCCCGCGGCAGGAAGCCGCCCTCCCACAGTGCCGAGAGCGTCCTGACCGGTCCGGGGTTGCCATCCTCATCCAGGCGCACGCCCTGTACGTGCAGGCTCGCACCGCCACCGCTGTACCAGACGACCGTGGCGCGGCCCTTGGAGTCGACGACTACCTCCGGCATCCAGCCGGCGTCCGCCGATAGGGTCCGCACGGGTCCCGGCACGTCTCCCGCGCTCACCTGTACGGCCGTAATCCGGTGGGGTCCGGAGCTTTGGGACTGGTACCAGACGGCCGTCGCGCGCCCCTGGGAGTCGACCGCGATCTTCGGAGACCACGCAGGCTCCGTCGACTCCGAAAGCGTCAGGACGGGCCCGGGCGTGCCATCGGCGCCGATCCGCACTGCCTCGACCTTGGCTCCTTCCGACGTATTGCGGCTCCAGACGGCCATGGCGACGTCGTCGGTCCCCATGGCCACCGCTGGCGCGTGCAGGATCGACCCCTCGGGCTCCGAGAGATCCTGCGGCGGCGAGAACGCCGGGCCCGCCTGCGTACCGGGAGCCGACAGCGCCAGACCGACGAGAGTTACTACCGCGACTGTCCGCGCGCGCGCCTGGATCGACGGTGCCATCACTCGCACGCCTCGCCGATTGCCCCTCATGCACGCTCCATCAAGTCATTAGAACACAGTTTGGAACAGTCATGTAAGCGATTGTTTGTATCTATCGTGCTTGGTAGTAGCCCAACCTCCGATTGTGTGGCGCCGCTGCTCGGGCTGCGGTGAGCCGTCGAGAGCTACTACTAGACGCGCTACATCTCGTCGGGCGCCGCGACCCCCGAGCAGGTCGAGCGAGCGGGCGATGACGCGGCGGGTGATCTCGCAGAAGGCGATCCGCAGGTCCTCGTCGCCGCCCTCCTCGGCGGCGCCGACGACCTGGCAGTCGCGATAGAAGGCCGAGAAGGGGCTGAGAGCCTCAGCGGGCGTCTTCGCCGCCCCGGATCGCTAGCCAGGACCGCCCGCCTCGCGAACGAGGCGGGCGGTTGTCTGGCTGTGGCGGGCAGGGTCCGCCAGCCTGGAGGGAGGCTGGCGGATACCCGTGAGGCGCCCGCCCCAGCTTGACTGCGCCGCGATCTTCCCCGTCGCGTCGCATAGATAAAAACATAGACTTACTCAATGAAGACAGTGGCATCTACGCTGGGCGATTCTGATCGGTATGGAAGGTCGCCACAAGGGGGGCGGTGCCCTGAGATCGACCCTGAGATCGAGTCCGTCGCGGCTCGGAGGAAGCATGGACGTCGATGACGGTGCTGCTGGAGCGCGAGCGCGAGCTCGCCGAGATCGATGACGCCGTCGCGGGCGCACGGTCGGGCTCGGGTCGCCTGGTCGTGATCGAGGCGGAGGCTGGACTCGGCAAGACGCGACTGCTGCACGCCGCGCGCGAGGCGGGGGTGGGTGCGGGGCTGTCGGTGCTCACGGCCCGGGCGACGGAGCTCGAGCGCGACTTCCCCTTCTCGCTCGTCCGCCAGCTCCTCGTGCCGCGGCTCGCCTCTACCCCGGCAGCCGAGCGAGACGCGCTGTTCGACGGGGCCGAGGCCGCACGCGGCGCTCTGGGCATGACGCCCTGGGAGCCCGAGGCACAGTGGGTGCCGGACACCTTCTCGGTGCTCCACGCGCTCTACTGGGTGACCGCCAGCCTGGCCGAGCCGCAGCCGCTGCTGCTCGCGATCGACGATGCCCACTGGGCCGACGCCGCGTCACAGGACTACCTGGGATTCCTGCTGCCACGCCTCGAGGAGCTGCCGGTGCTGTTGGCGGTGACGGCTCGACCGGTCGATCCCGAGACCGCGGGCGGTCTCGCGCGGATCGTGGCCGATCCGCAAGGCCGGCGGCTGACGCCTCGCACGCTCAGCACCGACGCGACGGAGGCGCTGCTCGCCGCGGAGCTGGGCGGTGACCCCGACGCCGAGTTCGCGAAGGCGTGTCACGACTCGAGCGGTGGCAACCCGTTCCTGCTGTGCGAGTTGGCGCGCACCCTCGCCGAGCGGCAGATCCCGCCCCGGGCCGAAAACGCGGCGCGGGTTCGCGACCTCACCCCCGAGCGCGTCGCGCGCACCGTGCTGGTGCGACTGGCGCGGCTCCCCGCCGACGCCCGCGCGGTGGCGCGGGCCCTGGCCGTGGCAGGCGACGACAGCGACCATCGGCTCGTGGCGGCGTTGGCGGGGCTGGATGCCGACGCTGTCCTCAGCGCCGCCGACACCCTCCGCGACGGCTTCGTCTTCGACCGCGCCGCCTCGCTGCGCTTCATCCACCCACTGGTTCACAACGCCGTCTACGTCGACCTCCGTGCGGGGCAGCGCGCCCTTGCGCACAAGCGCGCGGCGGCGCTGCTACGCGACCGCGACGCCGATCCTGAGCAGATCGCGACCCACCTCCTGGTCACCGAGGCTCGGGGGGACCGGGAAGCCGTCGAGACGCTCGTCGCGGCCGGCAGGAGCGCGCTGCGCAACGGGGCGCCGAAGTCGGCGATCGCGTTCCTGACGCGCGCGCTCCGGGAGCCGCCGCCTCCCGACAGCCGCGCTGGCGTGCTGGGCCCGCTGATCTCGGCCGGCCTGCGAGCCGTCGACGGGTCGCTGTACGCGGAGATCGAGTCGGACGTCTTCGCGGAGATGGAGCGCAACCCGAGGCTGCGAGGCCGCTGGGCGCTGAAGCTCTCGCTGTGGATGACCTTGAGCGGGCGCTTGGACGAGGCTGTCGCACTACTCGAGCAAGCGGTCGAGGTCGCGGCCGGCGAGGGCGACATCGATCGGGTGTTTCGCTTCGAGGCGCAGCTGACCACGGTCGCCCAGCTGCCGGTGGAGGAGGCGAGAGCCAGGCTCGAGCGGTATCGCGACCGCGTCGAGCCCGACAGCGCGAGCGGTCGGCTGGCAGCCGCGCTCGACGCCCAGTGGGCGATGGTCGACGGCAGGGCCTCGGATGCCGCCGACCTCGCACGTCGCGCGCTGCGCGATGGCGAGCTCTTCACCGAGCAGACCGAGCTGATGGCTCCCGGGGCGATGGTCTTCGTCCTGATATTCACCGAGCGGCTCGACGACGCACAGCGAGGTGCTGAGCAGGCGCTTGCCGTCGCCCGAGAGCAAGGCGCGACGCCCATGTTGGCCGGAGCGCTGTGGCTACGCGGATTCGTGGCGTTCGTGCGCGGAGATCTGCCGGCGGCTGAGGTCGACGTCCGTCAGTCGGTCGATCTCGCCCGCGAGGCCGGCATCCAGCCGGCGTTGCTCTTGTTCACGGGCTTGCTGGTCGAGATCCTGATCCGTCGCGATCAGCTCGACCTGGCCGAGGCCGAGCTCGACGCGACAGGCTTCGGGGCGGGCGTCATGCCGGAGGGCCCGCTGTTCGGCCTGCTCCTGTACTCGCGCGGCCGGGTGCATCTGGCGCGCGGCAGGACCGAGCAGGCCGTGGACGACTTCCTCGAGTATCACCGCCGCGGGGAGCGGACCGGCGTCGGTGCGGGCGCCCTCGGAGCGGGCCCGATCATGCTCTCGGGCGCGTTCGCCGCCGTCGCGCTGGTCGCCCTCGGGGAGCGCGAGCGCGCCCGCGAGCTTGCGGAGGCGTGGCTGGTCCGTGCCCGGCGATGGGGCGTGCCGATAACGCTCGCACGCTCGGCCGGCGCGCTCGGTCTCGCGGTCGGAGGAGAGGCGGGCATCGAGCTGCTCGAGGAGGCAGTCGCTGTTCTGGAGGACTCCCCTGCGCGCCTCGAGCGAGGACATGCGCTTTGTGAGCTGGGCGCTGCGCTGCGCCGTGGCAACCGCCGCGTCAAGGCCCGCGAGCCCCTTCGCAGGGCCTTGGAGATCGCGCGTGGGTGCGGTGCGACCGAACTTGCGCGGCGAGCCTACGACGAGCTCCAGGCATGCGGGGAGAAGGTCCCGCGCTACACGCCGATCGGCGTGGAGTCGCTCACGCCGAGCGAGCGCCGCGTGGCCGAGATGGCAGCATCGGGGTTGACCAACCGTCAGATCGCCCAGCTGCTGTTCGTCACGATCAAGACCGTCGAGACTCATCTCAGCGCCTCCTACGACAAGCTCGGCATTCGGTCTCGCCGCCAGCTTTCCGCCGCGCTGTCCAGGCCGTCGGTCGCCTGACCCGCTGCGCGGAGCGCATGACCTGGAAGCAGCACGGCGATCGACCTCGAGGGCTCGTAGGGTGGCGTGACGTGAAGCTCGTGACGTGGAACGTCAACTCGCTCAAGGTCCGGATGCCACGGCTGCTGGAGCTGCTCGAGACACACGGCCCCGATCTCGTGCTGCTGCAGGAGACGAAGTGCGAGCCCGACGCCTTTCCGGCGCTCGAGCTGGAGGCGGCGGGTTACCGGGCGACCCACCACAGCGCCGGCCGCTGGGCGGGCGTGGCCCTGCTCGCGCGCGAGGAGCCGCGCGACGTCGCCGTAGGCCTGCCGGGCGAGCCGGCGATCGACGAGGCGCGCTGGATCGAGGCGACGGTCGCCGGCCTACGCGTGGTCTCGGTCTACGTGCCGAACGGCCGGGCGCCCGACACGCCGGCCTACGCCGACAAGCTCCGCTTCCTCGAAGCTATGGCAACGCGAATCGAGGCGCTGTCTGGCGGTCCGCTCGTGGTCGCGGGCGACTTCAACGTCTGCCCGACGGATCTCGACGTCTACGACCCGGCCGCGTTCGTCGGAGCCACGCACGTCACGGCTCCCGAGCGCGAGCGCTTCCGGGCCCTGCTCGACGCCGGCACGGTCGACGCGTTCCGCGAGCTGCATCCGGACGAGCAGGGCTTCACCTGGTGGGACTACCGCCAGGGCCACTTCCACCGCAAGCTCGGACTGCGCATCGACGCGCACCTCGTGTCGGCGCCGCTCGCCGGTCGAATCGCCGCGTGCGGGATCGACCGCGACTTCCGCAAGGGCCCGAAGCCGTCGGACCACGCTCCATTGCTGCTCGAGCTGAGCTGAGCGGCGACAGCCGAGCTGCGCTACATCTCGTCGGGCGCCGCGACCCCGAGCAGGTCGAGCGAGCGGGCGATGACGCGGCGGGTGAGCTCGCAGAAGGCGATCCGCAGGTCCTCGTCGCCGCCCTCCTCGGCGGCGCCGACGACCTTGCAGTCGCGATAGAAGGCCGAGAAGGACTGGGCCACCTCGGTGACGTAGACGGTGATCCGGTGCGGCGCGCGGCGCTCCGCGGCGACGCGGATCTCCTCCGGCAGCTCGAGCAGCTTCTTTACGAGGGCGCGAGCGCTCGGGTGCAACCGCTCGGGACTGGCGGCGAGGTCGGCGTCGAGCGCCTGGGGGACGCGGCCCTCCCCCGCCTTGCGCAGGATGCTCGCGATCCGCGCGTGGGCGTACTGGGCGTAGTAGACCGGGTTGTCCTGGCTCTGCCTGCGCGCCAGCTCGAGGTCGATGTCGAGCGCCGTGTCGTGGCTGCGCTGGAGCAGGAACCAGCGCGTGGCGTCGACGCCGATGTCGTCGATCAGCGCGTCGAGGGTGACGAACTGGCCGCCGCGCTTCGACATCTGGGAGCGCTCACCGCCCTCGAGCAGGTTGACCAGCTGCATCGTCACCAGCTCCAAGCGCTCGGGATCGCCTCCGAGCGCCTGCCAGTACGCCCTCATCCGCGCGGTATAGCCGTGGTGATCGGCGCCTAGGACGTCGATCACGTGGTCGTAGCCGCGCTCGCGCTTGTGCTCGTGGTAGGCGATGTCGGCCGCGAAGTAGGTCGTCTCGCCGTTCGAGCGGCGCAGGACACGATCCTTGTCGTCGCCGAAGGCGGTCGTGCGCAGCCAGGTCGCACCGTCGCTCTCGTAGACGTGGCCCTGCTCGCGCAGCCGCTCGATCGCGGTCTCGACGGCGCCGCCCTCGTGCAGCTCGCGCTCGCTCGAGAAGCGGTCCATGTCGACGCGGAAGCGCTTCAGCGTCGCCTGCACCTCCTCGACCATGATCGCGACGCCGCGCTTGGCGAGCTCGTCGCCGCCGAGCTCGGCGGCATCTGGGATCTTCGCCGCGATCTCTTCGACGTAGTCGCCCTGGTAGCCGTCCGGGGGCGGCTCCGCGCCCAGCGCCCGGGCGCGGATCGAGGCGGCGAAGCGCTGGACCTGGCTGCCATAGTCGTTGACGTAGTACTCGCGCTCGACGTCGCCGCCGGCGTGCTCGAGGATGCGGCAGAGGGCGTCGCCGTAGGCGGCGTGGCGCCCGGCGGCGACGGTGATCGGCCCGGTGGGGTTGGCGCTCACGAACTCGACGTCGACGCGCTCGGCCGTCTCGGGATGACCGCGGCCGAAGTCGTCGCCGGCGGCGAGCGCTGCGGCGGCGGCCGTGCGGACCCACTCGTCGGACAGGAACACGTTCAGGAAGCCGGGACCGGCGACCTCGACGCGCTCGACGGCGGCGCCGAGCCGTGCGCTCAGCGCCTCCCCGAGCTGCTTGGCGATCGCCCGCGGCGGCTGCTTCAGAGCCCCCGCGAGCATCATCGCGGCGTTCGTCGAGTAGTCGCCCAGGTCGACCTGCGGCGGCCGCTCGAGGGTCGGGGCCCTCGCGGGCGCGCCGCCGAGCGACTCGGCGGCGGCGACGACGGCGCTGCTCAGCTCTCGCACGGGATCGGCCATCGAGCGCCGCAGACTATGCGCTCAGCCTTCCCGCCTCCAACCCCGGCCGGTTGCCCGAGGAGCGCTCACGCGCACCTGCTCTCGAGCGAGTGGAAGTTTGACTGGGCCCTGGCCCAGTCAAACTTCCACTCGCTTCCCAGCCGCGCTCCACCCGCCTCCATCCGGCCCGAAAGCCCAGGGGCCACCGCGCTATTAGTAGTGGTAGGGCTCGCCGGCGAGGATCTTGTGGGCGCGGTAGAGCTGCTCGAGCACCACGACGCGGGCGAGCTGGTGGGGCAGCGTCATCGGGCCGAGCGACAGGCGCATGTCGCAATCCTCGAGATCGAGTCCGCGCGGGCCGCCGACGATGAAGCAGAGGTTCATGCCGGACTGGCGGCGGTCCTCGAGGAAGCGGCTGAAGGCCTCGGAGTCGTAGGTCTTTCCGTCGGCGGCCAGCAGGACCTTGAACGAGCGGTCGGGGATCCGGCGCGAGACGTCCTCGTCGGCGCGGACCTCGATCAGCTCCAGCCGCGCATGGCCGGCGAGCAGCTTCTTGTAGTGCTGGACGTCGTCGACGTAGGGCGGCCGGAGGCGGCCGACCGCGAGCACGAGGATCCTCATCCGGGCACCACCGAGGCTGCGATACTAGGGGCATGCCAGAGCCCGAGGGAGAGCGCCACTTCGACATCCACGCCGACCCGGAGGTGATGGCGGGCCACTACGCGAACTTCGCCAACGTCAGCCACTCGGACTACGAGTTCACGATCACCTTCGCGCGGGTCGACCACGAGATCGAGGAGGACTCGGTCCCCGGCGTCGTGGTTTCTCGCATCAACCTCTCGCCGCGCTTCATGCGCGAGCTGATCGACGCGATGGAGGACAACTTCTCTAAGTGGCACACGCGGGAGGGCATCAAGAACCTCCCCGAGGCGCCCGACCGGTGAGCTTGCTTCTTCGCTCGTTCGTCACCGTAACGCCGTACCCGATTCGCTCCACGGTGGTCGGATGGGTGCCGAAGAGGCTGTGGAAGAACGAGGGCGGATCGGGGTCGCCGATGTTGCGGATGGCGAGCCGGCGCGTCAGCTCGACGAAGGATCGCGGCTCGCCGGTCAGCTCGAGCGCGTAGGCGTCGGCGCGTGCCTCGACCTGGCGCGAGAGGACGTTGCCGGCGCAGGTCAGCGCGAAGGCGACGAGTGAGAACGACAGGACCACCGCCGGCAGCGCGGCCGGACCGGGCCTCGCGGGGCCGTCGAGCGCGCCGCGCGCGAAGCGCTCGGCGAGGCGCTGGACGAGGAAGGTCCCGGCCGGCGCGACGATCGCTATCCACAGCAGCCCGCGCGGCACGTCGCGGTGCTTGACGTGGCCGAGCTCGTGGGCGACCACGGAGCGGACCTGGTCGCGCGGGTAGTCCTCGATCAGGTTGTCGTAGAGCACGACGCGCTTGGTCTGGCCGAGGCCGCCGACGTAGGCGTTGATCGCCGTCGTGCGCCGGCTGGCGTCGACGCGGTAGACCTCGCCGACGTCGACGCCGGCGCGATCCGCCAGACGCAGCACCTCGGAGCGCAGCTCGCCGGACGGCAGCGGCTCGAAGCGGTTGAACAGCGGCGCGACGAGGATCGGCTGGAGGTAGAGCGTCACGGCCGCCGCGGCGACGACGAGCACGGCTCCCGGCGCCCACCAGTTACGTGGGAAGCGCCTGATCAGGGCCATCGCGAGCAGTCCCGCGATCGCCGCGTAGGCCAGCGCCAGGGCGGTCGACTTCGCAAAGTCGAGAAGCCAAGGTCCCAGCGACTGGGTCGACAGCCCGGCGTCGACGGCGCGCTCGTGGGCCCAGAGCGAGGTCGGGAGCTCGACCAGCGCCGCCGTCAGGGCGATCCCGGCCGCCACGGCCGCGGCGCCGGGCAACGGCCGTCGCGTCGCCACGTCGATCGCCCGGCGGGCGAGGCGCGGCGGACGCAGGGCGATCGCCGCCACCGCGAGCGCGGCCAGGGCGGTCCCCCCTAGAGCGAGAATCCGCTGCAGGTCGCGGAAGTCCTCGGCCCGCTCGATCTGCGCGGCGCTGAAGTAGGCTGTCGCCTTCACGGCAGCCGGGTCGATCAGCCCGTCGCGTGGGCGGAGGAGCAGCGTCGCCGCACCGGCTGCGAGCACCGCCAGGCCGATCGCCGCTGGCAGGCGAGAGCGATGAGCAGCCACCCTTCGGACAGTAACGGCGTACCCGCGAGGATCGCGATCCTCTCCGACGTGCACGGAAACCTGCCGGCCTTCCGGGCGGTGCTCGACGACGTCCGCGCCCACGAGGCCGAGGCGATCTGGTTCCTCGGCGACGTCGTGGGCTACGGCGCCCAGCCCGACGAGTGCCTGGCGCTGGCGCGTGAGGAATGCGACGTGCTGCTAGCGGGCAACCACGACCTTGCCGTGGCAGGCGAGATCGAGCTGACCGACTTCTCCCCCAGCGCCGCCGCCGCGGCGCGCTGGACACGCGATCACGCCAGCGCCGAGACGCTCGACGTCCTCGGCAAGCTGCCGCCGGCGCGCGAGGATCAGCGCATCGGCCTCTACCACGGCAGCCCGCGCGACCCGATCTGGGAGTACGTCCTGTCGACCGAGCAGGCAGGCGAGTGCATCGCGGCGATGGAGCCGAGGGTCGCGGCGATCGGGCACACGCACGTAGCGCTGCGCTTCACGCGCGCCGACGGCGAGCTGATCGGCGAGCAGACGCCGGCCGGCTCCGAGCACGACCTCGCCGCGGGCGAGTGGCTCGTCAACCCGGGCAGCGTCGGCCAGCCGCGCGACCGCGATCCGCGCGCGGCGTGGATGCTGCTCGACCTCGACCGCTGGAGCGCACGCTGGCTGCGCGTCGAGTATCCGATCGAGGAGGCGGCCTCCGCGATCGCGGAGGCCGATCTACCCAGGCATCTGGCAGAACGGCTATTCATCGGGCAATGACCGCGCGCCTCCGACAGATCGCCGTCGTCGCGGCCGCGCTGTCGCTGTCGACGGTCACCGGCTGCGGCGAGTCCGACGAGCCACCGGGCAGGAAGCTGCCACCCGGCGTGACGCAGACGCTGCTCCAGCAGCTCGAGTCGGTCGGCGACCGCGTCGCGGCCGGAGTCGCGGGCGCCTGCGACGACATCTACGCGAGCGCGGCCGAGGACGGCAACTTCGAGCCGATCGACTCGGCGCTGTCCTCGATCCCCTCGGACGTGGATCCCGAGATCCGCGCCGCTCTCGAGCAGAGCTTCGAGCGCCTGGAGCAGCTCGTCGACCAGGAGTGCGAGGAGATCCGCGCCGCCGAGCAGCAGGAGCCGGACCCGGCTCCCGACGAGGCGATCCCCGACGAGACGACCGAGAAGGAGACCGCTCCGGAGGAGACCGAGACCACGCCGACCGAGACCGACACGACACCGACCGCGCCGGAGGAGACGCCCGATCCCGGCGAGACCCAGGGCCGCGGGCCGGACGGGCTCGGACCGCCCGGTCAGCGCGGCGGTGCGGAGGCCCCGGACGGCGAGGGCGAGTGATGGCGCAGCTGCAGGAGATAGCCGGCCGCTACGCGATCGGGCGTCGCCTCGGCGCCGGCGGGATGTCGACCGTCTTCCTCGCCGAGGACACGGTGCTGGAGCGCCCTGTCGCCGTCAAGCTGCTCGCCGAGCACCTCGCCGACGACGAGGCGTTCGTCGAGCGCTTCCAGCGCGAGGCGCTCTCGGCGGCGCGCCTGCAGCACCCGAACGTCGTCCAGGTCTTCGACTACGGGCTCGACGAGCGCTCGCACCGCCACTTCATCGTGATGGAGTTCGTCGACGGGCCCTCCTGCGCCGACCTGCTGCGCGACCGCAAGCGGCTCGACGTCGACGAGACGGTGCGGATCGTCCGCGACGCCTGCCACGGCCTCGACTACGCGCACCGCGCCGGTGTCGTGCACCGCGACGTCAAGCCCGGGAACCTGCTCCAGTCGCTCGAGTCGGGCGCGACGAAGCTCGCCGACTTCGGAATCGCGAAGGCCGCGGAGCAGACACGCATCACGCAGGTCGGCTCGGTGCTCGGCACCGCCGCCTACCTGTCGCCGGAGCAGGCCCACGGAGACGAGGCCGGGCCGCGCTCGGACATCTACTCGCTCGGCGTCTGCGCCTACCAGCTGCTCACCGGGCGGCTGCCGCACGAGTACGGCTCGCTCACGGAGCTCGCGCTCAAGCAGCGCGAGGAACCGATCGAGCCGATATCGCAGCTGCGGCCCGAGGTCCCGCGCGCGCTCGACCAGGCGGTGCGGGTTTCGCTCGAGCGCGAGCCGGCCAACCGCTACGACACCGCGCTCGACTTCGCCCGCGCGCTCGAGTCCGGGCTGCACGGGCAGGAGACCGAGGCCACGCGGCGGCTGGCTGCCGCCGGAGCCGCCGCGACCGACGCCACGCGGGCGCTCGACAGGACCGATGCGACGCGCGTGCTCGGCACGCGTCAGCGACCGCCGGTCGCGCCGCGCCCACCCGCGACCCCGGGGCGCGCCGTCCCCGCCCCAGACGTTGCCACCGCCCGCCGCGCGGACCGCAACCGGCGCCTCGGACAGTTCCTGGCGCTGCTCGCCGTCCTGATGGCGATCGCCGCCGTCGGGCTGGTTCTGCTCTCCGCGGAGAGCGGGGACGGCGGCGTGTCCCCGGTCGACCGCAACGACGTCCAGCAGCAGATCGACGGCATCGAGCAGTTCCTGCGCGAGAATTCCCAGTAGCTGCGCTACTCGCCGGATCTCGCCCAAGGCTCTAAGGGTCCAAATGGACTATTGAGCACACCAGGGTGTGCTCAATAGTCCATTTGGACCCTTGTGGAGTGGGACGGGTCAGTAGGGCGCGTCGCCGGCGAGGACGCGATCGGCGTAGGCGGCGAGCTGGCCGGCCTCGATCGCGGCGCGCAGGCCGCGCATCAGCTCGGCCATGAAGGTGAGGTTGTGGAGCGTGACCAGGCGGGCGCCGGTCAGCTCCTTGTGGCGCGTCAGGTAGTGGAGGTAGCCGCGGCTGTGGTCCCGGCAGGCCGGGCAGGGACAACCGGCGGCGATCGGCTCGGCGCTGCCAGCCGAGGCCGACTTGGTGAGGTCGAGTCGCCAGCGCGCGGCGGGGTCGGGCACGAGCGCTGTGCCGTGGCGGGCGAGCCGAGTCGGGGTGGCGCAGTCGAAGCTGTCGATCCCGGCCGCAACGGCGTGGAGGATGTCGTCGACGTCGCCGATCCCGAGCAGGTGGCGCGGGCGCCCGTCCGGCAGCCCGTCCAGCGCCCAGCCGACGACCTCGTGCATCTGCTCCTTCTCCTGGCCGAGCGATCCGCCGATCGCGACGCCGGCGAGGTCCGCGGCGGCCACGTACCCGGCCGACTCGCGGCGCAGGTCCTCGTGGACCCCGCCCTGGACGATCCCGTAGAGCAGCTGCCCGGCCGGAGCGTGCTCGCCGTGCCAGGCGACGCAACGGTCGAGCCAGCGGTGGGTCCGCTCCATCGCGCGCAGCGTGTAGGTGCGATCGGCGTGAAACGGGGTGCACTCGTCGAAGGCCAGCGCGACGTCCGAGCCGAGCTTCGCCTGGACCTCCATCGAGGTCTCGGGGCCCATGAAGCGCTCGGAGCCGTCGACGTAGGACTGGAACCGCACGCCCTCCTCCGATATCTCGTGGACCATGCTCTTGCGCCCGTCGCGGCGGCCCTTGATCTCGTCGGCGACGCTGCCGTGCCCCATCGAGAAGACCTGGAAGCCGCCGGAGTCGGTGACGATCGGCCCGTCCCAGCCCATGAAGCGGTGCAGCCCGCCCGCAGCGCGGACGTAGTCCTCGCCCGGCGTGATGAAGAGGTGGAAGGTGTTGCCGAGCACCATGTCGTAGCCGAGATCGGCGACCTCTCCCGGCAGCAGCCCGCGCACCGACGCGTTCGACGCCAGCGGGACGAAGGCCGGCGTCCGGACGTCGCCGTGCGCGCAATGCAGGACGCCCGCGCGCGCGGAGCCGTCGCGGGCGTCGATCTGGAAGGGCGGCTGCACCTGCTCAGCCTATGTCGAGCGCCTACCTCTCCGTGGCGGTGCCCTCGGGAAGGGTCAGAGGTCGGCGCGCAGGACGAAGTGGTCGTCGGCCTCCATCAGGAGGCACCCAGCGCTGGTCAAGTCCCGAGCAGCGTCCGGCCGGTCATCTCCCCCGGCTGCTCGATGCCCAGCAGGTCCAGCACCGTCGGCGCGACGTCGGCGAGGATGCCGCTCTGCGCCAGGCCCGGCACGTCCACGGTGACGATCAGCGGGACCGGATTCATCGAGTGCGCGGTGTTCGGGCTGCCGTCGGGCTCGAGCATGTGGTCGGCGTTGCCGTGGTCGGCGGTGACGATGCAGGCGCCGCCCGAGGCGTGGACGGCCTCGACGACGCGGCCGAGCTGGGCGTCGACCGTCTCGATCGCCTCGACCGCGGCCGGGATCACGCCGGTGTGGCCGACCATGTCGGGGTTGGCGAAGTTGACGATCCCGAAGCCGTAGCCGCCGTCGCGCCAGCGCTCGACGAGGGCGCTCGCCGCGGCGGCCGCGCTCATCTCGGGCTTGTGGTCGTAGGTCGGCACGTCGCGCGGCGAGTCGACGAGATAGCGCTCCTCGCCGCGGTGCTCGTGCTCCTCGCCGCCGTTGAAGAAGTAGGTCACGTGGGCGTACTTCTCGGTCTCGGCCACGTGGATCTGGCGGATGCCGCGCTCGGCGAGCACGGACGCCAGCGTCGCGCGCGGGCGCTCGGGCGGGAAGGCGATCGGGTAGTCCCAGTCCTCCTGGTACTCGGTCAGCGTCGTCAGCCGGACGCGCGGCGCCTGGCCACGGTCGAGCTCGGCGAAGCCCGGCTCGGCGAGCGCGCGGGTGAGCTGGCGGGCGCGATCGGGGCGGAAGTTGAGGAACAGGACGGCGTCGCCGTCGCGAACGCGTCCCTCCTCCCCGACGAGCGTCGGACGGACGAACTCGTCGCTCTCACCGCGCTCGTAGGCCGCGCGCACGGCGGCCTCGCCGGAGCCGACGTGCGGCGTCGCGCCCTCGCCCGAGAAGTCGTCGGGATCCGCTCCGAGCGGCGCCGGCCGGCCGTGGACGATCGCGTCGTAGGCCAGCTTGGTGCGCTCCCAGCGGCGGTCGCGATCCATCGCGTAGTAGCGGCCGCCGACGGTCGCGATCCGGCCGCCGTGCTCGCGCAGCCAGCCCTCGGCGGTGGCCACGTAGCCCGCGCCGGAGTCGGGCAGCGTGTCGCGGCCGTCGGTGAAGGCGTGCAGCACCACGTCGGGCACGCCCTCCGCCGCGGCCAGCTCGATGCAGGCGCGCAGGTGGTCCATGCTGGCGTGGACGCCGCCCCCCGAGACGAGGCCGAGCAGGTGCAGCCGCCCCGACTCGCGACCGGCGGCGCACGCCGCGCGCAGCGCCTCGTTGCCCGCGAAGCCGCCGTCCTCGATCGCGTCGTCGATCCGCGTCAGGTCCTGGCGAACGATCCGCCCGGCGCCGAGGTTCAGGTGCCCCACCTCGGAGTTGCCCATCTGCCCGTCCGGCAGGCCGACGGCGCGCCCGCTCGCGGTCAGCTGGGTGTGTGGGTGCCTGCTCCAGAGCTCGTCGAAGATCGGCGTGTCGGCCAGCGAGACGGCGTTGCCCGGGCCCGGCGGCGCAAGGCCCCAGCCGTCGAGGATGACCAGGCACACCGAGGGCACCGCCATGCCTACGCGAACCCTCCGATCACTCCGCAGCGGCGACGATGCGCGCGAACGAGTCGGGATCGAGGCTGGCGCCGCCGACGAGCGCGCCGTCGACATCGGGCTGCGCGAGGATCTCGGCAGCGTTCTCGGGCTTGACGCTGCCGCCGTAGAGGACGCGCACGCTCTCAGCCGCCGCGCGCGAGCGATCCGCGACGAGCGCCCGGACGAACGAGATCGCCTCCTGCGCCTGGTCGGGCGTCGCGACCTTGCCGGTCCCGATCGCCCAGATCGGCTCGTAGGCGATCGCGACGTCTGCCAGGCGGCCGTCCGCGACCTGCTCGAGCCCCTCCTGGACCTGATGGCGCAGCTTGCGCTCCATCTCGCCCCCCTCGCGCTCCTCCTCCGTCTCGCCGACGCAGAGGATCGGAGCGAGCCCGGCGGCGAGCGCGGCCGGGACCTTCTCGGAGAGCGCGCGGTCGGTCTCGCCGAACAGCTGGCGGCGCTCCGAGTGCCCGAGCACGACGCCGTTCGCGTTCAGCTCCACGAGCATCGGCGCGGAGATCTCGCCCGTGAAGGCGCCCGTCTCGGCCTGGTGCATGTTCTGGGCGCAGACCGTGACGCCCGCGCCGTCGAGCGCCGTGACGACCGTGTCGAGCGCGGTGAACGGCACGCACAGACCGACCTCCGGCCGGCGCCGCGCCGCGTCGGGAAGCAGTGGCAGCAGGCGCGAGCAGTACTCGCTCGCCTCCGCGCGCGTGCCCCACAGCTTCCAGTTGCCGGCGATGTACGGCTTGCGCTCAGGCATCGTCGAGGGCCTCCACTCCGGGGAGGGGCTTGCCCTCCAGCAGCTCGAGGGCGGCGCCGCCGCCCGTGGACATGTGCGTCACCCGGTCGGCCAGGCCGAACGAGGCCAGCGCGGCGGCCGAGTCGCCGCCGCCGACGACGGTCGTGCCCGGCGCCTTCGCGACGGCCTCTGCGACGGCACGGGTGCCGGCGGCGAACGGCGGCAGCTCGAACGCCCCCATCGGGCCGTTCCAGAAGACCGTTCCCGCGGCCGCCACCTCGCGGGCGTAGGCCCCGGCTGTCGCCGGACCGACGTCGAGGCCCATCCAGCCGTCCGGCACGTCGGTCCCGTCGAGCTCGCGCCGCTCGGCGTCCGCGGCGAAGCGGTCGCCCAGTACGAGGTCGACGGGCAGCAGCAGCCGGCAGGCGGAGGCGTCGCCCGACGACCGGTCCCGCTGCGCTCCGGCGCCATTCGCCTTCTCGAGCGCCCGGCGGGCCAGCTCGACGCCCTCCTCCTCGACGAGCGAGTCGCCGGTCGGCTTGCCCTGGGCGCGGAAGAAGCTGAAGCACATCGCCCCGCCGATCAGGATCGTGTCGGCGACCTCGAGGAAGCGGTCGATCAGCGCGACCTTGTCGGAGACCTTCGCGCCTCCGAGCACGACGCAGAGCGGCCGCTCGGGGTGCTCGACGATCGCGCTCAGGGTCTCGACCTCGCGCTCGAGCAGCAGGCCGGCGACGGCCGGCAGGTGCTCGGCCACGCCCGCGGTCGACGCGTGCGCGCGGTGGGCCGCTCCGAAGGCGTCGTCGACGTAGGCCTCGCCGAGCGCCGCCAGCTCGCGCGCCAGGCCGGGGTCGTTGGCCTGCTCCCCCGGCTCCCAGCGGGTGTTCTCGAGCACCAGCACCGCGCCCGGCTCGAGCGCGTCGACCTGTGCGCGCACGGCCTCGCCGACCACGGCGCCGGCCTGCGCGACGGGTGCGTCGATCAGCTCGCGCAGCCGGTCCGACGCCGGCCGCAGCGACGTCTCCGGCTCGCGGTCCCTCGGCCTGCCGAGGTGCGAGCACAGCACCACCCGCGCGCCGGCGGCGAGCAGCAGCTCGATCGTCGGCAGCGCGGCTCGGATGCGTGCGTCGTCGGCGACCCGGCCATCCTCGAGCGGGACGTTGAAGTCGACCCGGACGAGCACGCGCTCACCGCCCTGGAGGCCCAGGTCTCGGACCGTGCGCTTGCGCAGCACTATGCGGCGGCCGGCGCGCCCACGAGCACGCGCTGCGCGAGATCCACGACGCGGTTGGAGTAGCCCCACTCGTTGTCGTACCAGGCGATCACCTTGACCAGGCCCCCGGTGACCATCGTCAGCTTCGAGTCGAAGATCGACGAGTAGGCCGAGCCGGCGATGTCGCTCGAGACGATCGGGTCCTCGGTGTACTGGAGGATCCCCTCGAGCGCCCCGCTGTCCGCCTTCGCCGCGATCGCCGCGTTGACGTCCTCGGCCGACACCTCGCGCGACGGCCTGAAGACGAGGTCGACGACCGAGCCGGTCGGCACGGGAGCGCGCACCGCGAAGCCGTTGAGCTTGCCCGCCAGCTCCGGGACGACGAGGCCGATCGCCTTCGCGGCGCCGGTCGACGTGGGAATCAGGTTGATCGCCGCCGCACGGGCGCGACGCGGGTCCTTGTGCGGAGCGTCGAGCAGCCGCTGGTCGGACGTGTAGGCGTGGATCGTCGTCATCACTCCCGACTCGATCCCGACGGCGTCGTGCAGGACGCGCGCCACCGGACCGAGGCAGTTGGTCGTGCAGGACGCGTTGGAGATGACGTCGTGCGACGAGGCGTCGTAGGCGTCGTCGTTGACCCCGAGCACGAGCGTGACGTCCGGCTCGGTCGCGGGCGCGGAGACGATGACCTTCCGCGCGCCGGCCTGAAGGTGCTTGGCCGCGTCGTCGCGCTTGGTGAAGAAGCCGGTCGACTCGATGACCACCTCGGCGCCGATGTCGCCCCACGGCAGCGCGGCGGGGTCGCGCTCGGCGAACACGCGCAGCGGGTTGCCGTCGACGATCAGGCCGTCGTCCGTCGCCTCGACGGCGCCTGGGAACGGGCCGAGGATCGAGTCGTACTTGAGCAGGTTGGCGAGCGTCTGGGTGTCGGTGATGTCGTTGACGCCGACCCACTCGATGTCGGCGCCCCGCTCGTGGGCTGCGCGGAAGACGTTGCGACCGATGCGGCCGAAGCCGTTGATTCCGGCCTTCAAGGCCATCGCTGCGGTCCTTTCCTTCGCTGGACGGGACCTCGGAATGTATCGGTCAGGCGCGGCGGGGCGGTTTGTCCGCGTCCCGATGCACGACGTCCACGAGCAGGTCGTCGCGCGCGCCGTACTCGCGCGCCAGCCGCTCGGCGATCACGACCGACCGGTGGCGGCCGCCGGTGCAGCCGATGCCGATCGCCAGGTGCGCCTTGCCCTCGCGCTCGTACTGCGGCAGCAGATAGTCGAGCAGCGTGATCAGGTGGTCGTAGAACTCGCCGATGCCCTCCGACCCCTCGACGTACTCGCGCACCGGGTCGTCGAGGCCGGTGAGCTCACGCAGATCGGCCTCGTAGTGGGGGTTCGGCAGGAAGCGGACGTCGAAGAGCAGGTCGGCGTCGCGCGGGGTGCCATGCTTGAAGCCGTAGCTGATGAACGTGACCGCCAGCCTGCCGATCGTGCCGCGCGGCAGCATCTTGTCGGCGACCACCCGCCGCAGGCGCGCCGCGCTCAGGTCGCTGGTGTCGATGCTGACGTCCGCGCGCTCCCTCACGGGGGCGAGCAGCTCCCACTCGGCTCCGATCGCTCCGGAGACCGACCCGCCCGACGGCGCGGCGCCGCCGGACCCCTCCGCGAGCGGGTGACGGCGGCGCGTCTCCTTGTAGCGGTTGACGAGCACGTCCTCACCTGCCTCGAGGTAGAGCACCCGATGCGCGAGCCCGCGCGCGTCGAGCTCGTCGAGCACCTTCACGAGGCCGTCGAAGTAGGCGCCGCCGCGCACGTCGGAGACGACGGCCGCACGCTCGACCTTCGAGCCCTCGTGCTGGAACAGCTCCGCCAGGCCGGCGATCATCTCCGGCGGCAGGTTGTCGACGCAGAAGTAGCCGGCGTCCTCGAACGTCGCCATCGCCTGGCTCTTGCCAGCGCCGGACAGCCCGGTGACGATCACGAAGTCCTCCACCGCAGGGTCCTTTGTAGCGGTTGGCGTAGATCGACCCGGCTACTGTTCGACCCACGATGGTCGAGGGAGGGGACCTGGAGGAGCCCGAGCGCGGTGACCCGCAGCGGTCCGGGCCTGGCGAGCGCGCCGACCTGGAGCCGCCGGGGCCTGGCGAGCCGGCCGCCGCGCGGCCCGGGCGCCGGCCGATCGGCTACGCCGTCGCCGGCACGGTCGTCCTGCTCGCGGTCGCGGGGACGATCGCGCTGCTCGCGAACGGCAGCGGCGGCCGTGAGACGGCTGGAGGCGGCGAGGGGGACGCCGGTGGCGGCGGGGAGCGGCAGCGCGTACACGACCTGCTGCCGGAGAACGGCCGCTTCCCGGCGCCGAAGAAGGTCGGCAGCGTGCGCGAGGCGGCGCGGGCGGCCGGCTGCGAGCTCGAGAGCCACGCCGTCGCGAGCAAGGAGCACATGGCGAATCCCGACGAGCTGGTGAGCTACAAGTCGGACCCGCCGACCTCCGGCAGGCACCATCCCACGGCGGCCGAGGACCACGCGTACGCCGTGGCGCCCGACGTCAGGCGGATCGTGCACACGCTCGAGCACGGTCGCGTGGTCGTGTGGTTCGACCGCGACCTGCCGCGAGATGCGCGGGCGAGCCTGAAGGCCTTCTACGCCGACGAGCCGTACCAGCTGCTGCTCGTCCCCGACACGACCGGGATGCCCTACGCGGTGGCGGCGACCGCCTGGAACCGGGATCCGCGACCCAACGGCACCGGGCGCCTGCTCGGCTGTCCCAAGTACAGCGACGACGTCTACACGGCGCTGGAGGCCTTCAGGGACCGCAATCGCGGCCGCGGCCCCGAGATCATTCCGTAACGGCCGCGTCAGTCGACGCGGTGGAGGTGCTGGTGGATGTCGCGGGCGACCTTGCCGGGGAGGCCGGGAACGGCCTCGAGCTCCTCGCGGCTGGCGGCGAGGACGCGCTCGGGGGTGCCGAAGTGGTTGAGGATCGCGCGCTTGCGGGAGGGGCCGACGCCGTGCATGTCGTCGAGGACCGAGCGGGTCATCGCCTTGTCGCGGCGGCCGCGGTGGTGCTCGATCGCGAAGCGGTGGGCCTCGTCGCGGACGCGCTGCAGCAGCTGGAGCGGGGCGCGGTCGTGGGGCATCGCGATCGGCGCCGGGCGACCGGGGACGAAGACCTCCTCGACGCGCTTGGCGAGGCTGATGACGGTGCTGCCGAGCTCGCGCAGCGTCTCCAGCTCGGGCAGGCCTGCCGAGAGCTGGCCCTTGCCGCCGTCGATGACGATCAGCGCGGGAAGCGAGGCGAAGCTGGGGTCGTGCTCCTTCTCGTGCGGGGAGATCTCGCGCTGTGAGACGAACTGGGCGACGCGGCGGCGCAGCACCTCACTCATCGCCGCGAAGTCGTCCTGAGCGGCGCCGCGAATCCGAAAGCGGCGGTAGTCGGACTTCTTCGGCGAGCCGCCCTCGAAGACGACCATCGAGGCGACGGTGTGGGTCTCGCCGAGGTTGGAGATGTCGAAGCACTCGATTCGCATCGGCAGGGTCGGCATGCCGAGCTCCCGCTGAAGGCCCTCGAGCGCGTCGATGCGGCGCGAGCGGCGGTGCTCGGAGCGCAATCGGTCCTGGTCGAGCGCGAGACGTGCGTTGCGCTCGGCGAGCTCGGCGATCCGCCGCTTGTCGCCGCGCTCCGCCGGCCGCACCTCGACGGGCGCGCCGCGGCGGTCGCTGAGCGCCTCCTCGAGCACGGCGACGTTCTCGGTGCCGCGCGGCACGACCACCTGGGGCGGGATCGACAGCGCGCTGGCGTAGTACTGGAGGATGAACTCCTCGAGCACGTCGCCCTCGTCGCGCGCGCCGGCGTTCTCGAGGTAGAAGCTCTGGCGGTCGGCGAGCACGCCGTCGCGGACCTGGAACACCTGGGCGTTGGCGTCGGTCTCCTCGGCGGCGACGGCGATCGCGTCGAGCGTCCCGACCGACTCGTTGGCGATCCGCTGGCGCTCGAGCAGCGAGCGGACGGCGCGCAGGCGGTTGCGGAACATCGCCGCCGCCTCGAACTCCTGGTCCTCGGCGGCGAGCCTCATGCTCTGCTCGACCTCGCGCTCGATCTCGCGGTAGCGACCCGAGAGGAAGGCGACGATCGTCTCGACGTTCTCGCGGTACTCCTCCTTCGAGACATAGCCGACGCAGGGCGCCTGGCAGCGCTTGATGAAGTAGTCGAGGCAGGGGCTGCCCGACTGGCGGCCCGGCTCCTTGCCCTCGCAGGTGCGGTACTGGAAGACCTTGCCGAGCAGATCGAGGGTCTCGCGCACCCGCTTGGCGTTGGAGAACGGGCCGAAGTAGGCACGGTTGCGGCGGTGCTTCTCCCGTGTGAAGTAGACGCGCGGATAGTCCTCGTCGAGCGAGATGCCGATGTACGGGTAGGACTTGTCGTCGCGCAGCCGGATGTTGAACCGCGGCCGGTGGCGCTTGATGAACTCCTGCTCGGCGAGCAGCGCCTCGGCCTCCGTCTCGGTCGCGATGAAGTCGATCTCGGCGACCGACGAGGTCATCTCCAGCGCCGAGCGGTTGCCCGGCTTCGAGAAGTGCGACCCGACCCGCTTGCGGATCGACTTCGCCTTGCCGACGTAGATCACCTTGCCGCGCTCGTCCTTGAACAGGTAGACGCCAGGGGCGTCCGGCAGCGACCTGCGCTGCTCCGCCACGCGCTCGGCGCGGCTCTGCTCCGCGGTTCCGGGCATCGGATCGAGGATACGGACGGGCACGGGCCGGACCCGTCGAGCGAGCTCTCCGCGCGCAGCGGAATTCGCCTGGACGGTTCGCGTGCCGGGCCTACACTGGCTGGTTCGGGAGTTCGTCCACTCGAGGAGGTGTGAGCATCCGCCGGTACGTCGTTGCCCTGATCGCCATCGCCGCCTGGCTGCTGACCGCGGGGCCTGCTGCCGGGACCCCCACTCGCGACGGCTGGGGCTACGCGATAGCGGACGACGACTGGGACTGGGAGAACCCGGGCGATCTCCCGGCGCTGGGAGACCGATTCGCCGAGCTGGAGCCGAAGGCATTCCGGTTCCAGATGATCTGGAACGCCGCCGACCTCCCGTGGCACATGGACCGGGCGCGCGCGATGATCGCCCACGCACGCGCTCAGGGAGTGGAGCAGATCGTCGTCACGTTCAAGAAGAGCGTCGGCCCGGACGTCGATCCGGTGTACGGGTCGCGGCCCAGCGCCGAGGGCTACGCGCTGCACACCGCCGAGGTGGTCCGCCAGCTCGCCGGCGAGGTCGACGTGTGGGGCCCGGCGAACGAGCCGAACCGCGGCGAGACGTGGCTGCCCGGCGTGTCCGGAGCGCAGCTGCTGGCCCAGTACTACGCCAGCCTGCAGGAGACGGTTAGCACCTGGGACCCGTCCGCGAAGATCACCTCACCCGATCTCGTGGACCGCTCCGACCTCGGCAGCGTCGTCAACTACGTCAACGCCTACGAGGCGGCCGGCGGCGGCTGGGGCGACTACATCGCGTGGCATCCCTACTCAGGCGTACACAACAAGACCACCCAGACGACCCTCGACCTGATGAGCCTCACCCCGCCGGACACGCCCGTCTGGATCACCGAGGTCGGCGCCTTCGGCAGGAGCCCGGGCGGCATCGACGATCCCGAGCCCGTCCAGAACGACAAGGTCTGGTGGCTGGCGACCGTCCTGGCCGACCTGCCGCGGATCGAGCGGGTCCACTACTACCACATGCGCGGGAGCACCGAGAGCACGTGGGACACCGGCCTGCTGAACCCGGACGGCACCCCGCGCCTGGCATGGCACACGTGGCGGTGCATGACGCAGGGACCCGACGTCGAGGACCCGGAGTGCCAGCCGCAGGAGCCGCCGCCTACGGCGCCTGCGCCACCCCAGCTCCCCCCGCCCGAGCCTCCCGCGCCGGCTCCGGCCGTCGACCTCCCCGACGACTCCTTCGCCAGCACGGCGCAGCCTCAGACCACAGCTCAGACGCTCGATCGAACGGTCCCAGGCGTGAGGATCGATCGGCTCGCGAGGACGCTGCGCTACCGGGCTTTCCTGAAAGGCGTGCGGCTGCGCCTGACATCGGACGAGCCGACGGCGTTCAAGGTCGATCTGCTCGGCAGGCGGAGAGATTCAAGCCGCGTCGCGCGAGACGCCGTGCTCTCCACACGGAGGCTGAAGGTCTCGAGCGGGGATCGCGAGCTGAGGTTGCGACCGAACCCTGGCCCGCTCGGCAAGCGGCGCCGCTTCGTCGTGCGTCTGAGCGTCGCGGCGACCGACGTAGCGGGAAACCTCAGCGTGCTCGGCAGACGCGTGCGCGTTCACCCGTAACCGCGGGGCTCGCTCGAGCCCCGCGGCCGGGTTCTCACCTTTAGTCGTCCAACAGCCCCTCCGCGTGCTCGAGGTGCGCCCGCAGCACGGGCAGGCTTGCCGCGGCCAGCTTGCGGACCTTGGACTTGCAGCCCTTCGCAGCCTCGGCCTCGGCCTCCAGGATCGCCTGCCTGTGACCCTCGACCTGTAGATCCACGAACCAGCGGTCGAAGTCGCTGCCACTGAACGTCGCGACCGCCCGTAGCGCCCACTGCTGCAGCGGCGATGGTGTCGTCGGAACCTTGATGCCGAGCTTCTGAGCCAGTGCGGTGGCCTGCTGCAGTGCAGCGGTGTGGTCGGCCACGAGCCGCGTGGCCAGCTCACGGACATCATCGGTGGTCGCCTTCTCCAGAGCGGCCTGGCCGCTGGCGATCTCGAAGAGATTGGTCTGGATGTGCGCCTTCAGCCACCGCTTGTCGAGAGGCGAGACGGAGCCGTGACAGCAGCACTTGTGACCTCGCCGATGGCGATGGCCCTTTGAGCCATGGTCACCCCCGGAGCGGTGGTGCTTCCCGCACCCGTGATGCCGGCCGTGATGCTTGCCGTGATGCTTGCCGTGATGCTTGCCGTGGTGGTCGCCATGGTGGTCGCCATGGTGGTCGTCGCCGTGACGGTCGCCGTCGTGGTCGCCATGGTCGTCGCCGTCGTCGTGGTCGCCGTGACGGTCGCCGTCGTGGTCGCCATGGTGGTGGCGATCGCCTGAGTCATGGTGACCGTCGGCCTCCTCGCCAGTGCTGGCTACGGCGAACGACCCGGCGCCGAACATGGCGAGCACGGCCACCAAGGTCAGTAGAAGCTGCATTGAACGTCGAAGCATTGGGCTACCTCCTGTTGTGCCGCCCAAGCGGTGATGGATGAACGGCCGGGGTACCCGTCGCGATGGACTGAAACCAGCTTCATGTGACGCATCCTGGTCCGGGGTCATTACCGTGTAGTCGTCAGTCGACCAGGCGTACCTCGAACCCCGAGCCGGTGGCCTCCTCCGCTCCACCGAGGATGCCGAGGATCTTGGCGACGTAGGCCTGGGTCTCTGGATAGGACGGCACGCAGGCGCAGGCCTGGACGGGCGCGGGGCCGGCGTTGTAGGCGGCGAGGGCGAGCGGAACGGAGCCGAGCTGGCGCAGGAGGTCGTGCATGAGGTGGGCCTGGGCGTCGATCGCGGCGGCGGAGTCGAAGGGGTTGCGCAGGCCGTAGCTGCGCGCGGTGCCCGGCATGAACTGGGCGATCCCTTGGGCGCCGGCCGGCGAGCGGGCGAAGGGGTTGAAGTTCGACTCGGCGTAGATCTGGGCCGCGAGCAGCGCTGCTCCGACGTTCCAGCGCTGCGACGCCCGAGAGATCGTCGGCGCGAAGCGAGCCGGCACGAACGACGGGATCGCGGAGCGGCCATCCCGGATCGCGGCGCCGAAGCCGAGCGAGGCTGAGCCAGCGTTGCCCACATAGCCGTAGTGCCACGGCTCCCAGCTGTAGCGCTGCTCGAAGCCGAAACGCGAGGCGTTGGCGGCAAGCCAGCCGTAGGCGGCGGGGGGACCGAGGTCGAGCTCGGTGCCGAGGCGGTGGAGGCTCTTGCCGGGCGGGGCGACCCACCGGGGATCGGGGTGGGCGGCGAAGAGCCGCGCCTGCTCGGCGTCGGAGCGAAACCCGCTCGTGATCGTGAGCGCGACGCCGTCGGAGCGCGCGGCGGCGGCGAGACGGTCGAAGGCGGTTGCGACGTCCGGCCTCATGGGCTTGCCCATGCGGTAGGCGAGCGGGCCGGAGTAGCCGCCGCCGCTGGCGCTCTCCGGCATCGCCGGTCCGCCGGAGAGCGGTGCCAGCTCGGCCGTCGCGGTGGCGCGAATCTCCACCCTCCGCCCAGATGAGGCGCCGGCGAGACGGACCGGCCTCCCAGGCTCGGCGGCAGTGCGCCGCCGCGCGTGCCCGCCATCGCCGTCGCCGAGCCGTACCGGCACGCTGGCCCGAACGCGAACCCGGACGCGAGTCGGGGCGAACCCACCGCCCGGGAAGTCGACGTCCGCCGCGATGAGGTCCACGCCGTTGCGGGCGGCGGCCCGGATCGCGACGCCGCGCGCCCGGTCGAGATATTGGGCCGCCGATAGGTGACGTGGGTTGGGCAGGCCGTCGGCGAGCACGGCGGGCTCGAAGAGACGCGCGTAGTCCTCGCGCATCGAACGCGCGGCGGAGACGGCGGCGAGGTCGACGGCGCGCTGGTGCCGCGACTTGCCGCCCAGCGCCTGGCCGAACGCGACGAGGATCAGCGTGCCCATAACGGCGGCCGCGAGCACGCCGAGCATGAGCAGAAGCGCCTGTCCTCGCTCGCATCCGGAAGACGGCCTCATGGAACCCCCGCCGTCAGGTCCGCGAGCCGCGCGATCGAACGGCCGAGCTCGCCGCGCGGCTCGCGGCCGGCGAGCGCGAGCTGGGCGCCGACGCGCGACTCGGGCAGCTGGGCGTCGCAGCGTTCCCGCCAGTGCTCGGACTCGCCGCGGTCGCGGTTGAGCGCGACCAGCGGCTCGGGTCCGACACGGCTGAGCGAATCGGACAGCACGTCGGCGAGCGCGGGCTCGGTGTCGGGCACGCCGACGAGCACCACCACATCGGCCAGAGACGCGGCGATCGAGATCTCAGCAGGATCCGCCACGTCGAGCACCAGCGGCGCGAGCTCACGCACGGCATCGACGAGCGCCGCCGGCTCGTCTGTCCCACGAGCCGCCAGGCAAACTCGTCCCACGGCGCGCGTGCGCGCCGCGGACGCCCTCGACAGGGCACGGGCGAGCCGGCCGGCGGCCGGCGTCCCGAGCGGGATTGCGCCGCCGCCGACCGGCTCCGCGCTCACGACCGCGGCGCCGTCCGGGTCGCGCAGCGCCAGCTCGGCGGCGAGCGCCCGTGCGACCGTCGTGGTCCCACTGCGAGGCGCCAGCCCGGCAACGGCAACCACCGGTCGGTCGAGCGTGGTCGAGGCGCAGCTCGGCTCGTCGGCCGCGGACTCCAGCGGCTCGAGGAGGAAGCCCGCCAGCGCCGCCAGGGGACTTGGCCGTCGCGCGGAGGCGGTCGCTCTCACCTCAGCTCGACCGCCGCGCGCGCCGTGACCTGCAGCTTGCGGGCTACCGCCTTCAGTGGCGAAGGCGGCCGCAGGCGGACTCGCACCGAGCCGCCGTCCACGTCCACGCGCGCGCCGGACTCCGACCAGCCCGGCAGCGCGTGCCTCACCGCGGCCCTTGCGTCCCCGTCGCCGGCGAGAGCCAGGGCGCCGGCCTCAGCCGCGCCTCCGGCCAGCACGGCCGAGTAGCCGGTGGCGAGCAGCTGCAGGAGGACCAGCCCGACGGCAAGCATCGCCGGCAGGCCGGCGACCACCTCCACGAGCGCCTGGGCGCGCTCCGACCTCAGGCCGTCCTCCCCCGGTCGGGCCACGGCCCCTGTCGGCGATGGCCTCATCCCTTCTCTCCCAGCGAGGACGACGCCTCGACCTCGACGGGCAGCCGCCAGCGACGGAGGAGCAGCGGCACCCGCACGCGTACGCGCACCCGTCCGCCGTCGCGCTCGACCCTCAGGCCGCGCTCGAGCCCGCCGGGAAGAGCCGAGCGGACGGCGGACCCGACGTCGCCGTCGACCGCCTCGGCCCGCGCGCCGGCGCGTGCGGCGTGAGCCGTCAGCCAGGCCGTGTGGCCGGCGAGCGCGCACTGCCAGACGACGGCGCCGACGAGCAGGACCAACGGCAGGGCCGCCACCAGCTCGACGCTCGCCTGACCGCGCTCGGGCTTCCACATCCGCGAGAAGAGGTCCACGACACCACCGTCTCGTCCGCGCGAGAACGGGACAACGGCGGCGAGTTACGTCGGAGCTACAGAAGCGTTACGAAGCTCGGCAAGTCACTCGTAGGCGCGAAACCGGGCCCAGACCCGGTAGACCCCATACGAGGACAGACCGAGCAGCGCGAGCCAGATCACGGCGCCCCCGCCGCCCACGTCGAACAGCCGGTTCGTGGCGCAGAAGGTTAGGAACGCGAGCCCGATCGAGCCGTAGAGGACGGCTCGATCGCCGTCCGGCAGGCCCTCGATCTCCGTGCGGAACTGCCGGAACAGCCGGTAGCCGAGCAGGGCGATGGCGGTGAAGAAGGCGATCGAGAGCGCCGCAAGGAGGACGTCGAGCGCGTCGCCCCCGCCGGGAAGGGCGGTCAGCACGAGCGCCACCAGGGCGATCAAGCCGAACTTCCAAGCCGTCTCCACGCGATCGATCCTAGTCCTAGGAATGGATGGCGCCGGTGGCCGTCAGCACGAGGACGAGTGTTCCCAGCGCGATCCGGTAGCCCACGAAGAGACGCACCGAATGTGTAGAGAGATAGCGCAGCAGCCAGGCGATCGCCGCATAGCCGACGAAGAAGGAGATCACCGTCGCGAGCGCGATGTAGCCGAGCGGATCGCCGTCGGCCTCGTCGCCCGAGAGGATGCCCGCCAGCTGGAAGAGCCCGCTGAGCACCACGGCCGGGACCGCCAGCAGGAACGAGAAGCGCGCCGCCGCCTGACGCTCCAGCCCGAGCAGCAGGCCGGCGCTCATCGTTGCGCCCGACCGCGAGACGCCCGGGATCAGAGCGAGCGACTGCGCGAGGCCGATCACGATCCCGTCGCGCGTCGAGATCTGGCCCAGCTCGCGGTCGTGACGGCCGACGCGATCCGCATAGCCGAGCACGAGCGCGAAGACGATCAGCACTGTTCCCACGAGCCACAAGTTGCGCGCGCCGGTCTCGATCTGGTCCTCGAACGTCAGGCCGAGGATCCCGATTGGGATCGTCGCGACGATCAGGTACCACCCCATGCGCGCGTGCGCGGTCGACCGCAGCACCGGCTCGCGCAGTGACTTCAGCCAGACCGTCGCGATCGACCAGAGGTCCTGGCGGAAGTAGATGAGGACGGCGGCCTCGGTGCCGAGCTGGGTGACCGCGGTGAACGCCGCACCCGGATCGTCCCAGCCGAAGAAGGCCGAGACGACGAGCTGGTGCGCGCTCGAGGAGATCGGCACGAACTCCGTCAGCCCCTGCACGATGCCCAGGACGATGGCCTCGATCAGCGACACAGCGGCAGAACCCTATTGAGCGCGGGCCGGTCCGCCCCTGCCAGCCGGTAAACTGGCGCGCCGATGAAGGCCCGTCTCACCCTCCTCGCCACCCTCGCCCTCTCGGCTTGGCTGCTCTACGCCGTCCCGGCGTTGGCGCACGACAACGGCGAGGGACTCGTCGGCGAGACCGACGACAAGATCATCACCTTCTTCTCGCTCGGCGTCGTCGTCTTCTTCGCGGTGCTCGTCTCCGTGCTGTCCTGGCTGCAGAGCACGCTGGAGAAGCGCAAGGAGCAGCGTCGGGCCGCGGAGTTCCGCCAGCGCATCGGCTGGTAGCGACTCCTTTCCCCAACTGTTCACACCGTCGGCTCGCGGTCGCGTGACGATGCCGGTGCAGTTCCCCCAGCACGCGGCCCCGGCTTCCCCGCACGGGGTCGCTGCTCTTCCGGGGCCTTGCGGAGAGCCGGGTTAGAGTCCTCCGAGCATGGCTCTCGACTCCAATCAGGTGACCTACGAACGGCGTGGCGCCGCCGCGGTCGTGACGATCGACCGCCCCGAGCGGCGCAACGCAGTCGACGGGGCGACGGCTGCGCTGCTCGCCGACGCCCACAGCCGCTTCGAGTGCGACGACGAGGCGCGCGTGATGGTCCTGACCGGGGCCGGGGACGAGGCGTTCTGCGCCGGCGCCGACCTCAAGGCGATCGCGACGCTCGGCCCGCGACTCGACTCGCCCGACGGCCCCCTCGGCTTCACCCGCCGCACGGCCTCGAAGCCCACGATCGCCGCGATCTCCGGCTGGTGTTTGGCGGGCGGCCTCGAGCTCGCGCTCTGGTGCGACCTGCGGATCGCCGCCGAGGGATCGCGCCTCGGCTTCACGGAGCGTCGCTTCGGCGTGCCGCTGATCGACGGCGGCACCCAGCGGCTGCCGCGAATCGTCGGACTCGGCCGCGGGCTCGACCTGATCCTCAGCGGCCGAATCGTCGCGGCCGAGGAGGCGCTCGCGATCGGCCTGCTGACCGAGATCGTCCCCGCGGGCGGGCACCTCGACCGCGCGCTGGAGATGGCCGAGGCGCTCGCCGCCTTCCCGCAGCAGACGATGCTCGCCGACCGCAGAGCTGCGATCGAGGGCTTCGGCATGCCGCTCGCCGACGGCATCGAGCTGGAGTCCCAGGCCGGCCAGGGCACCTACGCCGACGCCGTCCAGGGCGCCGCCCGCTTCGCCGGCGGCGAGGGCCGCGGCGGCGCGGGCGCCGGGACCTGACTCCGTCGTCTTAGCGGTGCAGAGTGGAACTTTGTACGCGCCAGGACCGGGTCAAAGCTCCACTCGAGGCCCCGCGGCATTCAGAGAGGACCCCCCTGGGCATGAAAGTCGCCCGGGCGGAGGACAGCTGCCGTCAGCACCGCGCCGGCCAACGCGAGCAGGCCAGCGACGAGGAAGATCTCGTTGAGGCCGGCGACGAAGCCGTCGTCGGCGAGGCGGTGCTGGAAGATCGCGCCGAGGCCGGCGATCCCGGCGGCGATCCCCACCTGGCGGAAGGTGTTGTTGATGCCGGATGAGAGGCCGCTGCGCTCGACCGGGAGGACGCCGACCATCGCGGCGGCGAGCGCCGGGCTGATCACCCCGATTCCAGCGCCGCCGACCATCAGGCCGGCGAGCAGCGCCGTCCAGTCGTCGCCGTCGCGCAGGCCGTGCATCAGCAGCAGGCCGGCGCCGATCAGCACGAGACCGGCCGTCAGCAGCGTGCGCAGCGACACCCGGGCCGTCAGGCGACCGGAGATCGGCGCGAAGACGAACAGCGTCATGGTGACCGGCAGCAGGCGCAGGCCGGTCTCGAACGGCGTGTAGCCGAGCACGTCCTGGAAGTAGATCGCCAGGAACAGGAACATCGGGTAGAGCGCGACCGACTGGACGAACGCGACGGCCGCGGTGCCGGCGAAGGCGCGGTCGCGGAAGAGGCGGACGTCGAGCATGGGGCGCTCCGCGCGCAGCTCGATCGCCACGAAGGCCGCCAGCGCCAGCGGTCCGCCGATCAGGCCGACGAGCACGAGCGGACTGTCCCAACCGTCCGGATTGCCGCGGATCAGCGCGAGCACGAGCAGGAACAGGCCGGCGCTGAACGCGGCGGCGCCCGGCAGGTCGACCGGTCCGGCGGCCGGATCGCGCGACTCGCGCAGACGGCGCAGGGCGAGCAGCGCGAGGGCCGCCCCGGCAGGCAGGTTGATCCAGAAGATCCAGCGCCAGCCGAGGCCGTCGACGAGCGCGCCGCCGACCAGCGGCCCGATCGCCAGCGCGGCGCCGCTGACAGCCCCCCAGACGCCGAACGCCCTCCCCCGGTCGGCGCCGCTGTACTCCTCGGCGAGCAGCGCGAGCGAGGTCGCGAACATCGCCGCCGCGCCGACTCCCTGCAGGCCGCGGGCGAGGTCGAGCGCCAGCGGCGACCACGCGGCCGCGCAGGCGGCCGAGGCGGCCGTGAAGAGCAGCACGCCCGCGACGAAGACGCGCCGCCGCCCGATCCGGTCGGCGAGCGAGCCGGCGCTCAGCAGCGTCACCGCGAGCGTCAGGGCATAGGCGTCGATCACCCACTGCAGCTCGGAGAAGCTGGCGCCGAGGTCGTCCTCGATCGCCGGCAGGGCGACGTTGACGACCGTGACGTCGAGCAGCAACAGCGCCGTCGACGCGCAGACGACCGCGAGCGTCCACCCCCTGTCGGCCGGCTTCACGCCGCGATCGTCTCAGACCGCGGCGTGTCGCCGGCCGAAGCGCGGGGCTTGCCGTCAGCAGCAGCCGCCGTCGTCACAGCAACCGCCTCCGTCGGCGCGCTGCACGCGCCGGTCGCTCAGTCCCGTGTCAACCATCTGCTCACCTCCTCCAAAGCCTCGGTCTTGACGTAGTAGTAGGCCCACAGGCCGTTGCGCTCCGAGTCGACGATGCCGGCCTTGCGCAGCACGCCGAGATGGTGCGAGACCGTCGGCTGCGAGAGGGCGAAGAGCGGCACCAGCTCGCAGACGCAGACCTTGCCCGCGTGCTTGCGCAGGACGTCGACGAGCTGGAGCCGGACCGGGTCGGCCAGCGCCTTGGCGATCCCCGCCATCCGCTCGGCCTCCGCCCGATCGACGTCGGGGTAGACGACCGGCCGGCAGCACGGCTCGCCAGCCGGGCGCTTGGTCTTCGGGGCGAGCTCCAGATCGACGGTCATCTATACATGAATATCAATTGAAGTGATGATTGTCAATACAATAGGATCTTGGCCATGGGAGCTCCCGCGGAAGGCGCGATGACCGAGCGCCGCCGGACGTCCGAGGCGGGTCGTGCCTGATGGCACGCGTCCTCTTCGTCTGCCTCCAGAACGCCGGCCGCTCGCAGATCAGCCGGGCGCTCTTCGACCGCGACGCCGCCGGCCGCCACGAGTCGCGCTCGGCGGGCACGACGCCGGCCGACCGGGTCCATCCCGAGGTCGTCGCGGTCATGGGCGAGCTCGGGATCGACGTGTCCGACCAGACCCCAAAGCGCCTGACCGACGAACTCGCCCGCTGGGCCGACGTCGTCGTGACGATGGGCTGCGGCGACCAGTGCCCGTACGTCCCCGGCAAGCGCTACGTCGACTGGGAGCTCGAGGACCCGCACGGCCGCTCGCTCGACGACGTGCGGCGGATCCGCGACGACATCGCCGGCCGGGTCGACGGCCTGGTGGGAGAGCTGGACGCCGCGGGCTAGAGTGCCCGGCCGTGGGCGAAGCGGCGATCGAGGTCTCCGACCTCCACAAGAGCTATGACGACGTCGAGGCCGTCCGCGGCCTGTCGTTCGACGTCCGGCGCGGCGAGGTGTTCGGCCTGCTGGGCCCGAACGGCGCCGGGAAGACGACGACCGTCGAGATCCTCGAGGGCTACCGGCGCCGCTCGGCCGGCGAGGTGCGAGTGCTCGGCCACGACCCGGAGCGTCGCGAGCGCGAGCTGCAGCAGCAGGTCGGGATCGTGCTGCAGAGCTGCGGCTTCTACCCGCGACTGACGGTGCGCGAGTCGGTCGCCCACATGTCCAGGGCATACCCCCACCCGCGCGACCCGGACGAGACGATCGCGCTCGTCGGGCTCGGCGAGCAATCCGGCACCTTCGCCGGCAGGCTCTCCGGCGGCCAGCGGCGGCGGCTCGACCTGGCGCTGGCGCTGGTCGGCGACCCGCAGGTCGTCTTCCTCGACGAGCCGACGACCGGCTTCGACCCCGCCGCGCGCCGCGACGCCTGGGACGTCGTGCGGGCGCTGCGCGACCTCGACAAGACGGTCCTGCTCACGACCCACTACCTCGACGAGGCGCAGGCGCTCGCTGACCGCGTCGCGATCGTCAAGGACGGGCGGATCGTCGCGCAGGGACCGCCGTCGGACCTCGGCCCCAGCTCCGGCGGCTACCGCGTCTCCTACATGTCGGGCGGCCGCCGCGTCGAGCATCAGACCGACGACCCGACCGACCTCCTGCACCGCCTGACCGGCGACGCGCTCGCTCGCGGCGAGCGGCTCGACGGCATCGAGGTCGCGCGCCCGACGCTCGAGGATGTCTACCTCGAGCTGACCGCGGAGGACGAGCGGTGACCGCCGCCTCGCTCGCCTGGCAGCAGTTCCGGCTCGAGCGCAAGCTCTTCTGGCGCAACCCGAGCGCGGCCTTCTTCGGCTTCGTGCTGCCGCTGGCGCTGCTGCTGCTGGTCGCGACCGTCTTCGCCGACGACCCGGACGAGCTCGACGTCCTGATCCCCGGCATCGCCGGCATGAGCGTGATGGCGACCACCTTCAACTCGATGGCCTACAACCTGACCTTCCTGCGCGAGCAGGGGATCCTCAAGCGGATGCGCGGCACGCCGATCCCCGCGGGCGCCTACTTCGCCGGCTTCCTCGGCAACGCCGTCGCCAACGCGTTCGTCCAGGTCGGCCTCGTCGTCGTCGTCGGCCACCTGCTCTACGACGTCAGCTGGCCGAAGGACTGGCTCGAGCTGGTCGTCTTCACGGTCGTCGGGGTCGTCACCTTCGGCTCGCTGGGGATCGCGCTCTCCCACGCGATCCCGAACTTCGACTCGGCGTCGGCCTACGTCAACGCGATCTTCCTGCCGGCGATCCTGATCTCCGGCGTCTTCTACTCCAGCGACTCCCTGCCCGCCGGCATCGCCGCCGTCGCCGAGGCGCTGCCGCTCAAGCACGTCATCGAGGGCTTCTCCGACGCGATCGTCGGGGGCCAGGGCCTCGGCCACGAGCTCGGGGCGCTCGCGGTCGTCGCCGGCTGGGGCGTCGCCGGGCTGTTCCTTGCGATCCGCGGCTTCCGCTGGGAGCGTTAGCCCACTACCGCTAGCCCAGCCGCAGGGTGTGGCCGTTGGCGCGCAGCCAGGCCTCGTGCTCGCGGTAGTCGGGGCAGCGCGCGGCGAGCAGCGACCAGAAGCGATCGGAGTGGTCGTGAACCTCTAGATGCGCAACCTCGTGCTCGACGACGTAGTCGAGGATCTCCCGCGGGGCGAGCAGCAGCCGCCAGTTGAAGCTCATGCCGCCGTTCGAGGAGCAGCTCGCCCAGCGGGTCCGCTGCCCGCGGATCTGGAGCCCGGCGTAGCGCTGGCCGACGCGTCCGACGGCGGCGTCCAGTCGACGTCCGATCTCGCCGCGCGCCTGCCCTCGGTACCACCGCTCGAGGGCGTCCCGCACGGCTTCGGAGCCCTGCTCGGACACCGCGACCCGCAGCTCCTCGCCTCGGCGCACGACGTGCGAGCGCATCCGCCTCGGCTCGACCCGCACGCGCAGCCGCAGCCGCTCGCCGAGGAACGGGACCTCGCCCCCGTCCTCCAGCCGCGGACGCGGTCGCTCGACGTCGGCGGTCCGCATCCGCAGCAGCGTCCGCTCGATCCAGCGCCGCTTCGACTCCACGAACGGCTCCACCTCGCGCAGCGGCAGCCGCCGCGGGACGACGACCTCCACCCCCTCGGCGCTCACCTGGATCCGCGCCCGTCGCGCTCGATCCGAGCGGCGCACCGTGTACTCGACACCCGACACGCCCCGCAGCGTAGGCGCGCGGACGGTCAGAGGATCGTCGGGACGGTGCCGCCGTCGACGCTCCACGCGGCGCCGGCGACATTCGACGCGCGCTCGGAGCAGAGGAAGGCGATCACCGCCGCGATCTCCTCCTCGCGCGCGATCCGGCCGAGCGGGATCTTGTCTCCGAGGCCGGCAATCACCTGCTCGCGGTCGATGCCCTCGCTCGCCGCCGTCTGATCGGCGAGCCCGCCCGCGTCGAACCAGAGGCCGGTGCCGACCACCCCGGGAGCGACCGCGTTGACGAGCACCCCGCGCGCGGCGTAGGCGTCGGCGTAGGCGCGCGACAGCGACAGCTGCGCCGCCTTGGTCACGGAGTAGGCGGCGTTGCGCAGCGACGGCCGCTTGCCCGACGACGATGTGACGTTGACGATCCGGCCCCAGCCGGCGTCGGCCATTCGCGGGGCGGCGGCGCGCATCAGCCGCATCGGCGCCAGGACGTTGAGCTCCCACTGCGCCTGCCAGTCGCCGTCGGTCAGCTCGTCGAGCGCGACCATCCTCGACGTCCCGGCGTTGTTGACGAGCACGTCGACGCGGCCGAGGCGCTGCTCGCAGGTCGCGACGACCAGCTCGGCGGCGTCGGGATCGGTCACGTCGACGGCGAGCGTCTCCACCGCTGGATCGAGCTCCCGCGCCGCGGCCGCGAGCGCGTCCTCGGAGCGCGCGACCAGCAGCAGCGCCGCGCCCTCGGCCGCCAGCAGGCGTGCCGTCGCGAGGCCGATCCCCCTGCTGGCGCCGGTGACGATGCAGGCCCTGCCCTGGAGTCCGAGGTCCATGGCCGCAGTCTTCCAGCCGACCGACCTATGTGGCCGCCTCCCGCTCGTCGTCGGCGGCGGCGCGCAGGGCGGCGACGTCGAGCTTGCTCATCCCGAGCATCGCCCGCATCGCCCGCTCGGCCCGCCGCGGGTCTGGATCGGCGAACAGCTCCTCCATCCCGGGCGGCACGACCTGCCAGGACAGGCCGTAGCGGTCCTTGAGCCAGCCGCACTGTCCCTCCTCGCCGCCCTCGGAGAGCCGCTCCCAGTAGTAGTCGACCTCGTCCTGGTCCTCGCAGTCGATCTGCAGGGAGATGGCCTCGTCGAAGGTGAACTGGTCACCGCCGTTGATGCCGACGAACCGCTGACCGTCGAGCTCGAACTCCACGGTCATCACCATGCCGGCCGGTCGCGGCCCGGCCTCGGTGTAGTGGGTGACGCTCACGATGCGCGAGCGCTTGAAGACGGAGGTGTAGAAGCTCGCGGCCTCCTCGGCCTCGGTGTCGAACCAGAGGTTCGGCGTGATCTTCTGCATGACGGCTGCGTCCTTTCTGCGGCGGCGACTGGCTTCGGCCGCCGCATCGCTCTCGACCGTGACGCGAGCTCATCGGTCGCCGGCCGCGGGTCGAGAGGGATATACCCGAAGCAGGCGGTCGGCCCGATGCGGCATCGGCTCGCCGCGCAGTCCGGCGAGCAGGTTGTCGACCGCGATCTCCGCCATCTCCTCGCGCGTCTCGTGCGAGGCGGAGCCGAGGTGCGGCGCCACGACGAGGTTCGGCGCGCCGAGCAGCGGATGGTCAGCCGGCAGCGGCTCCGGGTCGGTGACGTCGAGCGCGGCTCCGGCGATCCAGTCCTCCTCCAGCGCCTGGCGCAGCGCGTCCGTGTCGACGATCGGCCCGCGGGCGGTATTGACGAGGTAGGCGTCGTCGCGCATCGCGCGCAGCGCGTCCGCGTCGATCAGACCCCGGGTCTGATCGGTGAGCGGGCAGTGCAGCGTGACGACGGTCGACTCCTCGAGCAGCCGCACGAGCGGCACGCCGTCGCCGCGGCCGCTGTGCAGCACGCGCGCCCCGAAGCCCTCGACCCGCCGCTTCACGGCGCTGCCGATCCGCCCGAGCCCGACGATCCCCACGGTCGCTCGGTGCAGGTCGTGGCCGAGCAGCATCGCCGGCTCCCAGGTCAGCCAGTCGCCCGCGCGCACCGAGGCGTCGCCGGCGGGGATCCGGCGCATCGCGGCCAGCATCAGCGCGAGCGTGAGGTCGGCGCTGGTATCGGTGAGGACGTCCGGCGTGTGGCCGACCGGGATGCCGCGCTCGGCGGCGGCCTCGAGGTCGATGTTGTCGGTCCCGACGGCGTAGGTGGAGATCGCCCGCAGCGCCGGCGCCGCGTCGAGCAGGTCGCGGTCGACCGGGTCGGTGAGCATGCAGAGCAGTCCGTCGGCGTCGGTCGCCCGCTCGCGCAGCGCCTCCGGCGAGGGCGGCAGCCGCTCCGGCCACACCTCCACGTCGTGCTCGGCGGCGAGCCGGTCGAGGGCGGGGCCCGGAATCCGTCGCGTCACGAAGCAGCGCGCCATCGCGTGGGTACCCTCGCATACGTGCCCAGGGACACCGGCTTCCCGCTCGCCGACGCGCAATTCGACTTCAGCCGCGCGCGCCGCCGCCGCGCCCTGGCCCGGCTCGCCAATCGCCTGCGCGGCCAGTCCGGAGGCAAGATGGCGATCCTCCCGTTCGAGGAGGTCGTCGAGGCCCTCGGCCGCCGCGGCGAGCGCCGGCTCGGCCTACAGTCGATCCCGCTCGACTCGATCGTCGGCACGGTCGACCGCGGCCGCGAGTTCGACCGCGGCTTCCGTCCCGTCTCGAGCCGTCCCCGCGGTCGCTTCGAGAGGATCGCCACCGCCAAGCGCCGCGGCGAGTCGATGCCCCCGATCCGCGTCTACCGGGTCGCCGACGCGCACTTCGTCGAGGACGGCCACCACCGCGTGTCCGTCGCCCGAGCCCAGGGCCAGCCAGACATCGACGCCTACGTGACCGAGGTCGTAACCGAGCTCGGGCACGACCTCGACATGCGCAAGGCGACGCCAGACGAGCTGCGTGCCCTGCGGTAGCGGCGGGCGACCGCGTCGGACTGGCTCAACCGTCCCCTAGAGGACAAGTGTCCGCAGCGCGGACAGCTCAAAGGTCGCGGGGAACCAGGTCCTCTGCCCATTTGCGGTTGAGCGCGACCGCCGCCTGCACCCACGGCCGCCGGTCGATCAAGTTCCTCGAGACTCCGTAGAACGACGCGCCGAGATCGGCCGCGATCACTCTACGCCCGCTCGAGCGGGCCTGAAGGCAGACGTCGGCGGCGCAGGCGGCGAGTGAGCCCGAAAGCCCTGGATCGAAGCGCAGCTTCCGCGTCGCCCACTCCGACAGGATCAGGAGCGTCCCGCTCACCGTCTCCACCTCCCACGCTCCGCGCGAGTATCTCAGCCGCTTGCCGCCCGGCACGGCCGTCGGAAGGGCTAACGCGCCATGACACTCGCCCTCCCACCACGCCGGGCCAGTCACCCCCCGCGCCCCGACCGCGCCGACGATCGCCACGTCCTCGTGTGCCGCGAGCAACTCCCTTGCCTTCGGCAGGAAGTCGTCGCCATCGACGAAGACGGACTGGTCGAGAAGCACGACCGCCTCCAGGTCATCCTCTTTTCCGGCATCGACGAGCATCTCGTTCCAGGCCTCGGCGACCGTCCGATTCACGTGACGCCGCATCAGCAGCGAGTCTTCCTCCGATACGGCTTCGATAGCTCTGGCGGCGGATGCTCTGAACTGCCTCTCGTCCGTCGTGGCGCAAGCGAACGCGATCACTGCTGCTGGCCCCCCTCCGGGTTGGGCACGGAGCGGACCGGGACCGGCCCGCTGACCCACTGGCCAATCTCCTCGTCCCACGACCGGACGATCCGCGCAGGGTTGCCGAACACCACCGCACGCGCCGGCACGTCGCGTGTGACCACGGAGCCGGCGGACACGATGCCTCGCTCGCCGATCGTCACGCCCGGCATCACGATCGCCCCCAGGCCGATCGCCGCCCCGTCGCCGATATGTATCCCCGCGGGCTCGTCGATCACCCCGTCGAGCACGGCTTTGGCCGGATCCTCGTAGTCCCGGGCCGAGTCGCCGATGAAGACGCGTGAGCTGATCGCTACGCGTGCCCCGATCTCGATCGTCCCGGCGCATGCGACATGGAGATCGGGCCCGACGGAGCAACCGTCGCCGATACGAAGCACCGGCTCGTACCGAACGCCCATGAAGCTCTCGACCACCGAGAGCACGCTCCGCTCGCCGATCCCCACGTCGCGCCCAATGTGCACGCGGTGCGGTGAGCGAATCTTGTAGGGCTCGATGAAGTACGAGTTGCTTCCCAGCGATCCCAACCCGGCTGGCCTCGCGTACACCGGTGGCGGGCTCCGAACGTGCTCGGGATCCTCCATCCAATCGACCCACTCCACTATCGGACGCACCTATCCAACCCCCTGCTCGCGGATTTTCTTGAATCGCTCTCCGAACTGCCGTTCGTCCGTCACCTGGACCTTGACCGGCACCTTGAAGCGCTCCAGGCGCTCGCGGCAGAACTGCTTCACCTCGCGTGCGAGATCGGCCCGATCGACCTGCTCACGCGCCTTCACCTTCGCGCAGACGATCTGGCCGACGAGGCGGTGCGGTTCGCCGTAAACGGTGACCTCCTCCACTTCGTCCATCGCCTGGATGACGCTCTCCACCTCCGTGGGGAACACCTTCTCCCCGCCGACGTTGATCAGCTCCGACTTGCGCCCCAAGAAACGGAGATACCCCCCGTCCTCGAGGACGGCGTCACCGGTGACGAACCAGCCGTCGGCGGTGATCGGCGTCGGAGCGTTGAGGTAGCCCATCGTCGTCGCCTTGCTGCGGATCTGGAGGACGCCGTCGACCACGCGGGTGTCGAACCCCTCTCCGCCGACCTTCATCCAGAGCGAGCCGTCGTCGCGTGACTTGGAGCTCAACGGCCCGATCTCGATCAGGCCGTAGGTCTGCTGCAGCTTGACGCCGGGAAACGCATCGCGGAGCCGATCGAGCGTGCTCTGAGGCATCGGCTCGGCGCCATAGCTGATCACGCGAAGGCTGCTGAGGTCGTGACGCCGGTGCGCCCCGCTCAGCAGCAGCAGGTTGAAGAAGGTCGGTGTCGCCGGCAGCAGCTCGACCCGGTGCTTCTCGATCAGCGCGCAGACGCCGTCGGGGGAGCGGTCGCGGGTGGAGACGAGCGTGACGCCGTTCGACAGGCCGTGGAGCATCGTCCGCACGCCGCCGAGGTGGTCGAAGAGCAGGAACGTGAGCGTGGAGAGCGCCGCGCGCGGGGCATGGAACTTCTCGAGCAGGTAGGTGAAGTCGTGCAGCGCGGCCTTGGGCTCTCCGGCCGTGCCCGAGGTGAAGGCCACGATTCCGGGGTGCCGACGTCCGCGAAGCTCCTCGTAGAGCTCGTGGGACGCCGTGCGCCCGGTGGTGCGCTCGAGCCGGACGCGGTCGTCGCGATCGACGCCAAAGCAGGCCTCGACCTCGGCGATCTCGTGCTTGCGCTCCCGCTCCCGTCCGTTCGAGCCGCTGGTCGGGACGATGATCGCCGCGCGATCGGTCAGCGCCAGGAACAGCCCGATAGTGCTCGGGGTGAAGTCGCCGTCGAGGCCGACGATCGTGCCCGCGTCGACGCCCTCCCGCTCCAGCTCCTCGCTCCAGTGCCGCTGCAGCTCGATCAACTCGCCGAAGGTGCAGCTCCTGGACGGCGAGATCACCGCGGGAACGTCCTGGCGTGCCGCGAACCGCTCCGTGAGGAAGGCCGTGAACATCAGAACTCGACCAGAACGCAGCCGTAGGACAGGCCGGCGCCGAAGCCGGACAACAGCACGCGGTCGCCCTTTCGAACGGCTTCCTCGTCGAGCGCCGCCCGCAGCGCGACCGGAATCGACGACGCGCCCAGGTTGCCGACCTGCTCCAGGTTGACGTAGAGCTTCTCGGGCTCGATCCCGAGCGCCTTCGCCAGCGAGTCGAACGTCATCCTGCTCGCCTGGTGGACGACGCAAAGATCGATGTCGTCGACGGTCAGCGACCGCTCGGCGAGGAAGGCCCTAAGGTGCCGCGGCACCACCGAGCTCACGAACGCCCAGACCGCCGGCCCGTCCATCCGCATGTCCTCCGGCGAGCGGACGTTGCCGTGTCGGTCGGGCGTCTCGCGACGCGTCTCCTCGCTGCTCGGCGTCCGAGCGCCGCCAGCGGGCACGTAGAGCCGCTCGAGAGCCCCTCCGTGGGAACGCAGATCGCATGCGACGATCAGTCCCCCGTCGTCGCCGTCGCCCGACAGATGCGTGACCGCCGCACCGTCGCCGAAGACCGTGGCGGTCGAGCGGTCCTTTCGGTTGATCAGCTTCGACGTCGTCTCGGCGGTCACCAGCAGCACCTCCGAGGCGAGCCCGCCGCGCACGAGCGAGTCCGCGATGGCCAGGCCGTAGACGTAGCCCGAGCAGGCGAGCGAGTAGTCGAAGGCCAGGACGCGATCCTCCAGCCCCAGGTGCCGGTGAAGCAGGTGGGCGTTGCCGGGCAGAGGGTAGTCCGGCATCTGGGTGCAGTAGAGGATGGCGTCGATCCGCGTGAGGTCGAGCCGTGACTCGTCGACGAGCGACGAGCAGGCTCGGACCGAAAGGTCGAACGCGGTCTCGTCGGCTTTCGCCCAGCGCCGCGAGAGGACTCCCGTCCGGGCCGCGACGTCAGACAGCTTCCACGACGGGTTCTCCCGGTCCAGTTGCGCGTTCGACACCTCGCGCTCTGGCAGCGCGTAGGAGATGGCGCGGATCCTCGTCATCGGGCGGCCTCCGCCGGGCGTTCGAGCGCCGCCAGCGCCTGCCCGAGCGGCATGGAGGCGCCGTGACCGGGATGAATTCGTGTGCCGGGGAGCCATTCGTCGGCCAGCCGCGCGATCGACGCCTGAAGCGCGACTTCGTCGCCGCCCGGAAGATCCGTCCGACCGCCCGCGCCGGCCAGCAGCACGTCGCCCGTGAACAGCGTCTCGCCGACGCCGAGGCAGACGCTGCCGTGGGTGTGGCCGGGGGTGTGCACGACGACCACCTCGAGATCGCCGAAGCGCAGCGCCTCTCGGTCGACGAGTGACGCGTCGACGTGCGGAACGACGATCGCCGGCTCACCGTGGACGAGCGTTCGGTAGAAGTTCGCCCGCCGCAGGAGCGGCTCGTCCGCGGGATGGAGGTAGAACGGAACCGCGTAGGCGTCCACGAGCGCCGCCGCCGCCGCGACGTGGTCGTAATGGGCATGCGTGGCGAGCACCGCACGGAGGTCGATCCCGGGGTCCGCGAGATGCTCGGCTATGCGGTCGAAGTCCTCACCGGGGTCGATGACGATCGCGTCACCGGACTGGTGGACGACGACGTAGCTGTTCTCCTCGAGCCGGCCCGTCACGACGCGGTGGACGTCAAGCCTCGGCGCCTGCTCGGCGCCCGTCGGGGGGCGAGCGGGGTCTTGCCGGCTCCCCTGCTCAGTCATCCGCCAGGACGCGTCGGACGGTCGGGGCGACTTCGGTTCCGAAGAGCTCGATGGAGCGCATGACGCCCTCGTGGGCGAGGCTGCCGATCGGGAAGTGCATCAGGAAGCGCTGGTGTCCGAAGAGCTCGTGCTGATGGAGGATCTTCTCGGTGACCTCGTCGGGGCTGCCGACGAAGTTCGGCCCGTCCAGTCCGCGAGCAGCTTTGTAGTCGGCGCGCGTCACGGGCTCCCAGCCTCGCTCGCGCCCGATGCGGTTCATCGTGGCCGCAAACGGCTCGAAGGACTCCTCGACCGCGGCGGCGGCGGTCTCGGCGATGTACCCGTGCGAGTTGACGCTGAACGCGGGCGCCGACCCGTGACCCGCCTCCGTGGCGGCTCGCCTGTGGATCTTGGCCGTCGACTTGAAGCGCTTGGGGTCGCCGCCGATGATCGCCAGCGCGAGCGGCAGACCGAGGGCCCCCGCGCGAAGCGTCGACTGCGGGCTGCCGCCGGCCGCTATCCAGACGGGCAGCCGCTCTTGGACTGGACGTGGGTAGACGCCGAGCTCGGCGAGCGACGGGCGGTGGCGACCTGACCAGGTGACGTGCTCGGAGTCCCGAGCTCGCAGGAGCAGATCGAGCTTCTCGGAGAACAGCTCGTCATAGTCGTCCGGGTCGCAGCCGAAGAGCGCGAACGACTCGCTGAACCCCCCTCTACCGACCATGATCTCGGCGCGCCCGCCCGACAGCAGGTCGAGGGTGGCGAAGTCCTGGAACACGCGTACGGGATCGTCGGAGCTGATCACGCTGACGGCGCTCGAGAGCCGGATTCGCTCGGTCCGGGCGGCCGCCGCGGCCAGCACCACCGCCGGCGACGAGACGGCGAAGTCCGGACGGTGATGCTCACCGACGCCGAACACGTCCAGCCCCACCCGATCGGCCAGCTCGATCTCCTCGAGCAGGTTGCGCAGACGCTGCTGGGGGGACATCGTCGAGCCGGTCACGGGATCGGGCGTCAGCTCGCCGAAGGTGTAGATCCCCAGCTCCATCGTCAGGCGCTCAGTCCGCCGTCGACCGTCAGGACCGCCCCATTGACGTAGCTGGCCTGCTCGGACACGAGGAACCGGACGCACGCCGCGACCTCTTCGGGGGTTCCCTTGCGGCCGGCGGGGATGGCGGCGACCAGGGCGTCCGGCACGTCGGCCGTCATCGGCGTGTCGACGATTCCCGCCGCGACCGCGTTGACGGTGACAGCCCGACCCGCAGCTTCGACGGCCGCGGCCTTGGTGAGCCCGATGAGGCCCGCCTTCGAGGCCGCATAGCCCGCCTGCCCGGCGCGCGGCCGGTCGGCGGCCACCGTCGCTATGTTGACCACGCGACCGAAACGCTCACGCTGCATCGCTCGGAGCACCCGTCGGGTGAGCCGAAAGGCGGTCGTCAGATTCGTCTCCACGATCGCCTGCCAGGAGTCGTCGTCGAGCTGCAACAGGAGTCGGTTGCTCATCGCGCCGGCGTTGTTGACCAACGCGAGGATCGGCCGCTCGAGCTCCTGCTCCACCTCGGTGCAGAGCTGGTGGACGGCTTCCGCATCGCGGACGTCCGCGGCAATGGCCAGCGCCCGCCCTCCATCGGCGCGGACGGCGTCGACCACGGCTTCCGCCGCGGCTCTGCTCGTGTGGTAGTTCACACCGACAGGCCACCCGTCGGCGGCAAGGCCTCGAGCGATGGCCGCACCGATGCCGCTCGAGGCACCGGTGACCAGCGCGCACCCTCGATCCGCGGCGGCGGTCACGGTCACGCCGCTTCGTTCATCAGAACCTCTATGTACGCGGCGAGGTCGGCCACCGAACGGAACGGGCTGGGCTCCTGCGACAGGGCCCGATCGTCGGCTAGGACGAGTGACACTCCAAGGCTCTGCTCGAGGTTCTCCTCGAGTGTGACGACGAAGTTTATGAGCCCCAGCGAGTCGAGATCGCTCGCGGTGCCGTGGATCGCCGTCTGTGGCGATTTCTCGATTGGGGGCTTCCCGGGGCGGTCCCGGTTGGCCTCGTCGATGGCCGCGTAGATGCACTGCACCACGCTGTCTTTCATACAGGCGCTCCTTCCATTCGTCGGGCGGCTTGTGCGGTCACGTCTCCAGGCCCGTGCGAAAGGCGCCGATCCGGGCTTCGCCCACCTGCTCGCGCGTCTCCGGATCCTCGATGCCCTCCCCCTCACGCGCCGCCAAGCACAGGACGCCGATCTTGCCGACGTGCTCATTGAGCTGCACCAGGCGAACGGCGCGCCCGACCTCTGACAGTGGAAACACGCGGGACAGCGCGGGAACGATCCGTCCCATCGAGATGAGGCGGGTCGCCTCCCACGCCTCCTGCCAGTTCGCGCCATGGCTGCCGATGATGCGCTTGGCCCGCATCCAGAGGTGGCGATTGTCGTATCCGTGGTCGTAGCCGGTGCTCGATCCGCAGGTGACCACCGCGCCCCCACGGCGAGCGACGTAGACCGAGGCGCCAAAGGTCTGGCGACCGACGTAGTCGAAGACGATGTGCGGGTCCTCACCGACCTCCGCGCGAATCGCCGCTCCGACCCGCCGCCCCGCGTCAGCCCCCTCCAGGCCGTCGAGCCCTAGCTGGTCGCGGCGCAGTACCACGTCGCAGCCCAGCCTTCTCAGCGCTGCTTCCTTTGCGTCCGAGCTCACCACCCCGATGGCGATGCCACCACCGTTGCGGACAAACTGAACTCCGTAGGAGCCGAGGCCGCCCGCGCCGCCCCATACGAGCACGACGTCCCCCTGCTTCATTCGAGCGCCGTTGGCGCTCACGATCATTCGGTAGGCCGTCACGGCGCAGAGGCTGTTGCAAGCCGCCTCCTCCCAGCTCAGGAGTGCCGGCTTGGGCATCAACTGGTTGGCCTTGACGAGAGCGAACTGAGCCAGGCCGCCGAAGTTGGTCTCGTATCCCCACGCCCGCGCGTCCGCCGTGATCACGCCGTCCTCCTGCGACGCAGGATCCTCGTGGTCGATCCAGGACGGCGACGCCACAACCCGGTCGCCGACCTTCCAGCGCCGGACGCCGGCGCCGATCCGCACGACCACGCCGGCAGCGTCCGATCCGATGACGTGGTACGGCTGGTGATGTCGCAGCTCCGGCCCGCCCTGGCGAGCGAAGCGCTCGAGGAACGCGAAGGTCGGAACGGGCTCGAACAGCGCCGACCAGACGGTGTTGTAGTTGATCGCGCTCGCCATCACGGCGATCAGCACCTCGCCTGGGGCGGGGTCGGGAACCGGCACCGGGCCGACATGAATGCTGTCGCGCACATCCTTCTCGGTCGCCGAGCGCATGGTTTCCACGTCCTCGACGCGTAGGTGTGCGGCGATCTGGGCGTCGGGCAGTTCGCACTCCGCGAGCTCAGGCCCCAAGCGGCCATCCTGGATTGCCTCGACCACGTCCACGAAATCGTCTCTAGCGCGATCGGTATTCGGTCACCGGCCGCCGCACCCGCTGTAGTCTCCAGGCGACGGTGCCGAAGGTAATCTCGAGTTCCTCACTTTTGTCACGGCGCGACCGTACCATGCCGTGGAGGCCCTGACGTGAGCTACCGTCAGCTCATGGAGGGATCGGTATTGGAGTGCGATCTGCCGATCGCAAGCCCTCCCCTGGTCGTCCACAACGAGCTCGTGCTCAGCGGTCGCGCGGCATCTCCAGGGGGCACATCTGGGGTGATAGTCGAGCTAGACGGCAGGACGTTCAACGCTTGCTACGGACTCGACAGCACCGCGCTCGCCGAGATCCTGCCGGAGACTCCCGGCGCCGACCGAGCCGGCTATCACATCCGTATCGACACGTCGACATGGGCCCCAGGGTGTCGTGACGTAGCGCTCTCCGCCTACGACGCAGAGGGGGGCCGCGCCGTGATCGAGGGTCAGCTCGACATCCGGCCCTTCGAAGAGGCAGGCGCCACGGCCGAGGCCAACCTCGCCGCCCTCGCGCGCGGCGGACGGGCGATGTGGCTCGACGAGCCACGCTTCAGGGACGGCAGGGCAGAGATCGACGGCGAGCTGCGCATCTCGGGCTGGGCCCATCTCGAAGACGGCGTCGAAGCCGTGGTCGTCACCCTCGATGGACATATTCAGTACGACGCCGTTCGACCGATCGTGCGACCGGATCTGCTCGACGTTCACGGCGCCGACATCGCGGCGGAGGCGGGTTTCGCCGTGCGACTCCACGCCGCCGACTGTCCTCCCGGTCGACATTCGCTCTCCGTGGTGGCGCTGGGACGCGATGGGCATAGCGCCGTCGGCGTCGAGGGCGAGCTCCGCTGCCAAGCCAGTCCATCGATCGACGATGAACAGCTGGCCGACGGCTACACGCACGTCGAGTGGATCGAGAATGACGACAGCGCGACCCCTCGAAAGCGAGTTCAGCGGACGGCGAAGCAGGACGACCGAGCCGTCGCCCTACCGAGCTCGCCAGAGGGAGTCCGAAGATTGCACGCCACAGCGCTGATGTGGGAGGACAGAGCGCTGCTGGCCGAGGCGGACGCAGCGGTGAGCCGCACCGAGGCCAGGCTCGCGCGGGCACACCAGGAAGGGGCCCTAGGCGTACTGCAGGCGACCGAGGCGAAGCTGCGCGCGGCTCGCCTCGCCCACGCCGAGCTCGAGGCGGCGCGGCGAGACCTGGACGCGACGAAGCAGCGGCTGGCAGGCGTCGAGCGGGACCGCGAGGACGCACGGGTGGAGCTCGCCCGGGCCCGCGCGGCGCTCCAAGCGCGCGAAGAGGAGCTCACGCGCCGCTCGGCGCTACTGGAGAGCCAACGGAGCTCGCTGTCATGGCGCATGACCCGACCGCTGCGATCGGTCAAGCGCGGGTGGCTGCGCAGTCTGGCCCGACTGCGTTGACCATGCGACGTTCCGGCACCCCCGCTCGCCACACGACGAACGTCCTGGGAGGATGCGCAGATGACCGATGGTGACGACGGATACCTCGCCGACAGGCAGTTCGTCCTCGACGCCCATCGCGGTAGTGCGCCCGAGCCGGAGCACTTCGCACGATACGGCTGGGCTCAGCGGCTGGTGGCCGGAGGGCGCGTGCTCGACGTCGGCTGCGGCAGCGGCCACGGGACCCGACTGCTGGCCGGCCACGCGCGCCAAGCGGTCGGTGTCGACATCTCGGCGGTCGCGGTGACGGAGGCCATGCGTGAGCACGGCGACCATGCGGAGTTCCATCAGGGCGACATGTGTCGTCTTCCCTTCGAGGACGCGGAGTTCGACGCAATCGCCTGCTTCGAGACGATCTCGCAGACCGCCGACGTCGAGCGTGCTCTCGACGAGCTGCGGCGGGTGCTGCTACCCGGCGGCCTATTGCTGATCTCCGCTCCTAACCGCGGGGTCTATCCCTCCGGGAACCCGCTACATCTCACCGAGCTGACTTCCCGCGAGCTCGAAGACGCCTTGGCCACTCGCTTCGCGAACGTCGCCGTGCATCGCGAGCAGACCTACCACGCGACGCTTCTCGGAACCGCCGCCACGCTCGCTCACGACGACCCTGCGGTTCGGATCGGCGCCGACGTGACGAAGATCGTCGGCGACTCGCCGGGCGGCGAGCTCTACGCCGTCGCCGTCGCGAGCGACGGCCAACTGCCGCCGGAGCCGGCGCTCGTCGTGCTCGGGAAGCGGATCGACCTCGACGAGCAGCGTCGGCTGATCGAGCTTTGGCAGGAGCGCTGTGTACGCGCCGAGGCCGAGGCCCTAGCCCTCAGGAACGAGGTCAACGTCGCGCAGGCGCATCGGGAGGCCGCGCTCGTACGGGCGAAGACGGCCGAGCGCTCGGGTACGAGCAAGCAACGCTGAAAGGCGCGAATCAGCGGCGGAAGGCCGGTGCCCACTCTCGCGGCCGCAAGGCCGGATCCCACATGCGAGCCAACGCTATGCCTGCGTCTCTGATCGCCTCCCGATCGTCCTCCCACAGCCTCGACATGTGGTGGATGTACGGGACGTCGTTACAGATCACCCGGCCGCCAGCGGCCCGAACACGCAAGCTGAAGTCGACGTCGTAGCCGTGGAAGCGCTCCGCGAGCGCTTCCCCGAAGCGGATGCTTCGCACGACCCAAGGCGCCATGACGAGCATTGCGCCGTCGACCCCCTGGACCTCGTGCGAGCCGACCGAGTGGCGGATCTCGACACCGGGCGCCACCGACGTCCCGAAGAGGTTCTCGGTCGCGGTCCAGCAATGGAGCCTCACCTTGCAGGCGCCCAACAGGCCGATCAGCCCTGTGCGCGGATCCTTCAGCAACGGGCGCACTCGAGAAAGCAGGCTGCCGTCGGTGAGCTCGAGATCCTGGTGGAGGAGGATCAGGGCCTCGAGCTCGGGATGGCCGGCCGCCTCATCCATCATCTCGTTGTAGGGCCGCTGGATCGAGTCGTACCCCTCACGAACGAGCACCGGCGAGTCCGGCTCTCTGACCCGGCGGATGCTCGGCAGCGCTATCCGCTCGTAGACCTCACGGTCGCTGATTGCCGTACCGAAGACGATCATGCGGAGCGAGAGAGCGTCACCATGGCGTGGCGTGGGCGAGTGTGTCGCGCTCGGGATCCTCGACGCCGTGCGTGGACGTGGACGGGCCGCCGCGGTGGCGGTCCTTGAGTCGCAGGAACGGCCGCTCGACGGCGTAGTAGCTCGCTGCGGCCAGCGTCGTGGCGAGCGCGAAGGTCGCCACCGTGAGGACGGCGAAGCCGTCCCCGGGAAGCCAGCCGTCGACGCCCTGCTCCATCAGCCAGCCAACGACGGTGTGGTGCCAGAGGAAGATCCCATAGGAAACCAGCCCGAGCCATGCCAGCACCGGCCATGAGAGCAGCCGACGAATCGCTCCCCCAGCTTCGGGCCCGCTCACGGCTGGGATCAGCAGCAGAGCTGCTGCCGCAACCGTCAGCACGCTACGATGGATCATCTCCCAAGCGCCGGGAGGGACGCCCTTCGTATCGACGTCGGTCGTCGCGACGACAGCCCCGAAAGCGACGGCCGAGAGCGCCCATGGGATCCAGGGCATGCGTGCCACGACCTCCGCCGGCCGCCACGAGGCGCCCCCCTCGCGCAACACCACGCTGGCGACAGCCAGCGCCATACCGGGAGCGAACCACAGGAACAGCGCCGGAAGAGTCAAGAACCCGACCAGGGAGTCGCTCTCGAGGCTCACCGTGCGCCAGGCGAGCGAGACCAGGACGAGCGTGGCCAGAACGACGAGCTCGATGCGAACGATGGCACGCCGATCGCGGCCGCGGCAGACGCGCCGCATCGCGAGTGCGTAGACGGGCAGCGCGACGTAGAAGCTCGCCTCGACGCACAGCGACCACGCCTGCGGGAGCCCGGCGAGCAGCGTGTCGGCGTCGTACACCTGCATGAAGCCGTAGTAGACCCACCAGTCGCCGGTGAAGACCCCCACGAGACCCGGGTAGATCGCCAGCAGCGTCAGCGCGAGCCAGTACGCCGGCACGATCCGCAGCACGCGCCGGCGCATGTAGTCGCGCGTTCGCGGCCGGGGATGCCCGAGGTAGCTAGCGGCGAAGAAGGGCCGGTAGAGCAGGAAGGCCGAGATGACGAAGAACACCTGTACCCCGACGCTGAGGTTGACGACGATCCCCCCATACCAGGCGGTCCCGGGCGCGTCGGTCGCCTGACCTGCATGGAAGACGAGCACCGCGAGCGCGGCCAGCGCGCGCAGCGCGTCGACATGCGGAAATCGCGGACTCCCCGGCGGCGGCGCCACCGCCGGCTCGACGTCGGACGGCGCCGCTCGTTGCTCCATCAGTTCCCGTTCGGGTGGGATCTCCCCACCGCCCGCATGCGTCCCCCGAGACGGCGCAGCGAGCTCATGCGGCTCGTCTGCCCCTGCGGGGCACGCGCGTGCTCGGCCGCGGCGCCAGCGCCGGCCGCAGTTGGCAGCGCCGCCATCGATTGCAACCGCGTCGCCTCACCCAGCGCCTCGTACGTGCGCCACGGGTCCTCGGCGTCTTGCGACGATCCCACTCGGCTAGCCAGCTCGAAGGGTGGAAGCGGTAGGTCTACGAACGTCACCTTGGTCATGAACAAACGATTATCCTGCCACGGATGCCGGCTCCGCTGCGCTTCTGCCTGGTCTCCGCGAGCGGCCAGAACGTCTTCTTCGCCGAGATCATGGAGGCATTCGGCTCGGCGCTGCGGGAACGCGGCGTCGTGGTAGAGGCGTCGGTCGACTGCTTTCCTCCGCCCGCCGACGATCTCGTCTACCTCTACGTCCCCCACGAGTACCACCCGTTGGTGCACGAGCTGGCGCTGCCAACCGCGGTCCAGCTCGGCCGTTCGGTCGCGATCTGCACCGAGCAGCCCGGCACGAGCTGGTTCGACGTCGCGAGCGAGATCGCCGCTCACACCGGCGGCGTGGTCGACATCAGCGCACTAGGCGCCCGCGAGCTGGCGCGGCGGGGCATCCGAGCCGACCACGCCCCGCTCGGCTACGTGCCCGCGTGGGACGCCTGGCAGGGGCGCCAGGACCAGAAGCGCTCGATCGACCTCGCTTTCCTCGGAGGCCATACAGAGCGGCGCGCCCAGGCCGTCGCCAGGTGCTCGTCGGTCTTGGGACACCGCCGGTCGGCCATCCACCTCGTCGAAACCAGGCCCCACACGGCTCGTAGCGCCAACTTCCTGTCGCACGATCGCAAGTGGAGGCTGTTCTCCGACACGAAAATTCTACTCAACGTGCATCGCGGGCCACTCGCGTACATGGAGTGGCACCGTGTCATAGGCGCCGCCGTCAACGGCTGCGTCGTCCTCAGCGAGCACTCGCTAGGAATCGAGCCCTTCGTCCCGGGCGAGCACTTCGTCTCGGCGGGCTACGACGCCCTCCCCGCGGTCCTCGAGGGACTGCTGACCGATCCCGACCGCTTGGAGCGGATCCGGCGGGCGGCCTACGACCTGCTCCGCGATCAGATGCCGATGGAGGCCGCTGTCGACGCTCTGCTGCGCGCCGCCGCACGCGCGGCTCGCACATCGGTTCCAGCCGAGGCTGCCGTGCGCCCAAGGACTCTGGCAATGCCGCAGGCTCTGCCTGACCCGCCGCCGGAGTGGGAGGCGTACGCGAATTCGGCCGGCGACCAGTTGCCCGTCCGCATGGCGCTCAAGTACCTGGTGGTACACACCCGCAACCTCGAGCGACGGATCCAGGAGCTGAGTCGCCCCGCCCCCGCCGAGGACGCCGTGGAGGAGCTTGGACCGAAGTCCGACGACGTGCGGGTCAGCGTCCTGGTGACCGTTCACAACTACGCCGACCACGTGGGCGACGCGCTGCGCAGCGTCGCGCTCGGCGACATGCGCGACGTCGAGGTTGTCGTGGTCGACGACGCCTCGACCGACGACTCCGTCGAGGCGGTCCGAGCCGCCTGCGCCGATCTACCCTGGCTGTCGGTTCGACTGGTCCGGCGGGCCAGTAACGGGGGCCTCCCCGTCGCACGAAATCTCGCGTTGGCTCACGCGCGCGCCGAACTCGTGTTCATCCTCGACGCCGACAACGTCGTGCTGCCTCACGGCCTCAGCCGGCTGACAACGGCACTCGACGAGAATCCGGACGCGGCGTTCGCCTACGGGATCGTCGAGTCCTTCGACCTGAATGGCCCGGCGGGCCTGATGAACTGGCTCGACTGGGATCCGGCCCGCCTGCGGTACGGGAACTACATCGACGCGATGTCGATGATCCGGAAGTCGGCGCTCGAGGACATCGGCGGCTACTCGACCGATCCGGCGCTCTACGGCTGGGAGGACTTCGCGGTCTGGGTGGCCATGGCGGACTCCGGGCTGAGCGGGATTCGCGTCCCCGACTTCGTCGCCCGCTACCGGGTGAGCCCCCATTCGATGATCTCGCTGACGAACATCGACAGCTCGGCAGCCTGGACGACGCTGCTGCGCAAGTACCCGTCGCTGGCGAGCGTCCCCGTCGCGCGCGCGGGGTGATCGCGGTAGTCGTCCCCTGCTTCAACGAGGCCGCCCGCCTCGACTTGCCGACGCTCGCAGCCGCCATCCGTGAACGCCCCGACTGGACCTTCCTCTTCGTCGACGACGGCTCGACCGACGCCACCCTCGAGCTGCTCGAGGATCTGCGCAGTCCTAATGCCGAGCGGGTCAGCGTGCTGCGCCTGCCACGCAACGAAGGCAAGGGCGAGGCGGTGCGGCGAGGGATGCTGGCCGCGCTCGACTCGGGCTTCGAGATCGTCGCCTACACGGACGGGGACATCTCGACGCCGTTCGCCGAGCTCGAGCGCCTGACCGACCGGCTGGACTTGGACTCCGACATCAGCGTCGTGCTCGGGGCGCGAGTTCGGCGACTCGGCGCGGACATCCGGCGCAGCACGCTGCGCCATGCCGTCGGGCGCGTCTACGGGACGGTCGCGGCGATCGCGCTCGATGCCGGTGTGTACGACACCCAGTGCGGAGCGAAGGCGTTTCGCGGTACCCCCCAGCTCGTCGACGCCCTCGAGCTTCCGTTCCAGGAGCGTTGGTCCTTCGACGTGGAGCTGCTGTCACGCCTGACACGCAATGGAGGATCCGAAGCGTGGTCGTCGATCGTGGAGGAGCCGCTGCGGGTCTGGCACACGCGTGACGGCTCGAAGCTCACCCCCTTCCAGGCCGTCCGGTCCGGCGTCGAGCTGATCCGCATCGGCTACCGGCACAGGAGAGGCCGATGACGCGACCCCGGCGGCCGGTCGAGGTGGCGATCGTCGCTTGTGCTCTGGCGGGGCTCGCGGCGGCCGTCTATGGCGGGCACGCGGTCCACGGCGGCTTCATCTCGGACGCCTGGGCGATCCTCGCCCTGCACGACTTCGCTCCGGAGACTGGGGTGGCGGGCGTCGCGGAGCACCTGCTCGACGAGCCGAACTTCAGCCCGCGTCCCCTCTACGCCGTGTACCTGGCGGTGCTCACCGAGGTGCTAGGCGGGCACATGGGCTTCTGGCTCGCGTGGCTCGGCGCCATGGGCGTCCTGATGTCGGTGAGCCTCTACGTCCTGCTGCGCGAGCTGCGCCTGTCGGCGCTCGACGCGGGAATCGTCGCGACGTTGGTGCTGGTTTTCCCCGCGGCGACCTCGCTGCGACTCTGGACCGCGCTCGTGCAGGCGCCTCTGGCGACGGCGCTCGCCACGCTCGGATTCGCGATCGCGCTCCGCGCCTTCGCGGCGGAGGGTGACCGGCGCCTTCTCCTGCACACCGTCTCGCTGGCGACGTTCGTCGCCAGTCTCCTGCTCTACGAGATCGCGTTGCCCGTGATGCTCGCTTCGGTGCTGCTATACCGCCTGCGAGTGCCCTGGCGCGAGGCGGCGGCACGCTGGGCGATCGATTGCGCGGTGCTGCTGCCGCTCGTCCTCACCGTGACGCGAGCGTCGTCGTCGTCGGCCGAGACGCAGGACGTCCACGGCGCCTGGGACCACGCAATGACGATCGCCGACCAGGCCCTGACGCTGCTCACGACGATCGTCCTGCCGTTCGGCAGCGATCGCTGGTACGTCCTCGCCCTGATCGGCCTCGTGCCAACGGCGGCGATCCTCCTGCGCCGGCAGCTGGCGGCGACCGATCCGGCCCGCGAGGCGCTGGGGCGCTGGCTCGCTGTAGTCCTAGCTGGGGTTGTGGTCATAGCGCTGGGATACGCGATCTTCGTCCCGGCGATCGACTACTACGCCCCGCTTGGTGAGGGCATCGGCGACCGGATCAACGCCGTCCCGAGCGTCGGCTGGGTGTTGCTCGTATACGGGACGGTGATGCTGGCGGCGACGATGGCGTTCCGGGGGATCCCCCACGCGAAACGCCTGACCGCGGGGCTGGGGGCGTTGACGTCCTTGCTGCTCGCGGCGAGCTGGATGCAGTCGATCACCCGCGACATCGACGCCTACGAGCGCGCCTACGCCGAGGGCCAGCGAGTACTCGCCACTATCGAGCGGGCGCTACCGGATCCTCCGCCGCACAGCACGATATGGGCGTTCGGGCAGCCTGTCGAGATCGCCCTCGGCGTGCCGGTCTTCGGCAACACGTGGGACCTCAAGAGCAGCGTACAGCTGAGGTACCGGGACCCCACGCTCGCGAGCTACGTCGCATTCGAGGACAGCTCATTCGACTGCCGCCGTGGCGAGGTCGCCGCGGGAGGCTCCCGGTACGCCGTCACCGACGCACGCTTCGCAAGGGACTACACGTCGCGCTATGGGCGCACCTTCTTCGTCGACACCATCAGCGGTCGCTGGGAGCCGATCCTCACACGAGCGCAATGCCGCCGTGCAGCGGCGTCCTATGGGCGCTCACCGGCTCTCCCTCTGGCCTGACACGGTGCCGCTAGCGACGGAACCGCATCAGGCGCCGCACGCGTCGCAGCGGGGACATCAGGCGCCAGCTCTTGGATCGCTCGATCGCCTGCAGCCGCGCGCTCTGGCGCGCGTGGTCCTCCCGCATGTCCTGCATTCGGTGCTGGAGGAGCGGAATCTGGGCGAGCGACTGGTGGGCCTCGAGCAGCGCGGCATTCGAATCGCGCAGACGCCGCAAGGCCGCCTGCTCGGCCTCCGCGAGGCGAGCGACCTCGGCCAATGCGTCACGCGCCTCGTTCTCCGCGCGTTCCAGGCTTGTCCGGGCGGCCTGCTCCGTCGCTGCAAGCTGCTCGCGCGCCGCGCGCTCGACCGCCCCGACCTGCTCGGACCACCAGCTCACCTCGAATGCGCTGCCGAGCACTACCAGGTCGGACATGGCAGGCAGCCTCACGTCGCTGGCGACGACGATGCCGTAGGTCTCGTCGCCGGGAGCGACGCTCGCAGTCGAACGGACTTGACAGGGGGCGTCGGCGGTCGCGGCGCCGGCCGGCCCGTCGGAGGACTGGATCGCGGAGGCCAGCCATGCGTGCTGACCGAAGCCGACCACCTGGGAGAAGTGCTCGCCGACCGCCGCCGCCAGCTCCTCTGGCGGGTACTCGTGAACGTGGTGCTCGTTGCCAGGCGGATACACACGCGGATTCGGTGAGGAGATCAGCAGCAGGCCCCCGGGCCGGAGAACTCGCCGGAACTCGCCGATCGCTCGCTCGCCGTCCTCCATGTGCTCGATCGTCTCCCAGCAGACGACGACGTCGAACGCGTCGTCGGGCAGCGACAGGTCGCGAAGATCGCCCTGACGAACCGCAAACGCATCTCCTAGTCGGTCCACCGCCTCGTCCACCGCGTCCTTGTCGATGTCGACGCCGGTGACGCTGGCCGCGCCGGCGGAGGCCAATATCGCCATTCCGTACCCGACCCCGCAGCCGGCGTCGAGCACTTCCTTTCCCGCGACAGCCTGAGCTGCCCACCAGTAGCGCCCCACGTGCTCGGTGGCGATCAGAGCGCCCTCCGTCCCCTCTGGATCGAAGCGCTCCGGATGCGGCGCCTGGAGCACGCGGCGGTCGTCGGGCACCGTGTCAGGGCCTCCTTGCTCCGCCACGACGGCGTCCCGAGTGCCGCCGTCGACTTGGGGATCGTCCGACGGGCTACGACCGTCCCGCTGGCTCATCGTCCCGAGGGGATCGTCGGGCGCAACCGCGGCGCACGCTCGCGCAGCAGCGCGACCGCGTCCTGCGAGTCGATCTCGGCCACCGAGAGCATCGAGCCGTGCCGCGCCCGGTAGCGCCCGATCAGCTGGGGGACGAACACCGCCTCGCCGTGCTCCTCGGCCACGCGGCACCAGAGGTCGAAGTCCTCCCATCCGTACAGGCGTCGATCGGTCGCGAAGCCGCCGATCGCGAGAATCCGATCCCGGCGCAACAGCGCCATCGCATCGATGTAGTTGCCCGCCCGCAGCCGCTCCGGCTCCCATGGGCCCGCGCTGATCAGCCCCGCCGAGCGCCCGACCCGCGTCCGCTCCAGCAGCCCATAGGCGAACGCCGCCTCGGGAGCCGCCTCGAGCGCCTCGACAAGCCGTGCCAGCCCCTCCGGGAACAGCACGTTGTCGGCGTCGAGCATGAAGGCGAGCGGAGCTGTGGCCTGCGCCATGAGGTCGTTGCGAACGGCCCCGACACCACGGTTGACCGCGCTCGCGAAGAGTCGCGCCGGAACGTGCCGGTGCTCGCCCAGCCAGCGCTGGACGTCGAGCAGCGAGTCGTCGCCCGAGGCGTCGTCGGCGACCACCAGCTCGACGCCCACGCCGACGCTGGCGACCGCGCTGTCGAGCGCTTGCACCGCCAGCTCACCGTCGTCGTGGACCGGGATGCATACGGCGACCCGTCGCGCTGGGGAGTCCCACGCCTCGCTTTCGAACATGCAGCGCAGCTCGCCGCCGAGGCCGTCGCGCTTCAGCGCTCGAGCGCGGACCTCGCCACGGCGCTCGATGGCAGTGAGGACCGACCTCTTGCGCGTAGCGGCGGTTGCCGCGGACACCGCGCGATCGGCTCGGAGAGCCTCCGGCGCAACGTTGCGCTCGTCTGTCTTGGCTACGGACGGACGCCGCCGCGCGAGGCGCCAGCGGCCACGCCGCCGTGCCCGCCTGGCGACGTCCTCGGCCGATGCGATCAGCGCCTCGATCGCCGGCCGCGGCGAGAGCTCCGACCGCGCGAAGGCGCTCGCCTCGCTCGCCATCCGGTCGAGGCGGTCGGGATCTTGCAGCAGGCGACCCGCCACCAGGCCCAACTGGGCGCCGTCCGCGAGCTCGAGGTGCGTTCCGGGCTCCAGCTCGCCCAGCTCCACCGAGTGCTCGAACACCGGCACGGCGCCGGCCCCTAGCGCCTCGAGCGCCAACGCACGGTCGAGCCCGTGCGGCCGGCCGCGCGGATGGAGGTCGAGCACCATCGAAGACGAGGCGAGCAGCTCGCGCCTGGGGCGGCTCCACGACGGCGGGGGCGACCCCGGCCAGGGCGAGCCGAGCCAGATCTCCGCGCGCATCGCCGCGAGGCTCGGTGCATTGCTGGATAGGAGTCGCTCCCGCCGCGGCGTATGGGCGCCGATGAAGAGCACGTCACGCTCCCGGGCCGTCGCCGGCCGGCAGGGCGATACGCGCCAGCGCGTGCTCAAGCCGAGGCCGAAGCGCCGAGCCGGGACGCCGCGCCGCCGCTGCTCGACGACGCTCGCCTCCGACACGCTGAGGACGGCTGCCGCGGATGCGGCGATCGAGGTTGCCGCGTCGAAGGCGTCGCTGCCCGGGAACTCCGTGCAGAGCGCAACCGATCGATGCCGGTCGAGGCCGGGCGGCGGACCCGCGAGTCCGTCCACGCCCGGAATGAACAGCGAGACGTCACCGGGCTCCGCTCGTGCAGGGTCGCTGGCGTCGTCCCACACCACCGGCGCCCCGGTCGCGGACGCGTCCTCACCGATCGCGGCCAACAGCTCTGCGGCGCGGTCGTCGCTCGCGCGCGTCAGCCGCAGCCTCACCGCCGTCTCCGCCTGAGCAGGCGGCCGACCCCCCGCACCGGCCTCGTAAGGCGCCAGCTCACCGACTCCTGGACGACGACCAGCGCTCGCCTAGCCTCGAGCAGCTCGGCGTGCAGCCGCTCCAGCTCGGCCTGGTGCGCCGCCGCCGCCTCTGAAGCCGCGGCGCGCGCCGCCTTCAGCTCCGCGGCGGTCGCGACCAGCCGACCGGCGAGCCGGTCGAGCGTGGCCGCAGCGTCCGGAGAGGATCCGTCTCCCTGGGTTCCCGCCTCTGCCCGAGCTGCGCTCACGATGGAAGAATAAGAACATGTGCCTACTGGGGCTGTCAAGCCGCTTCGGCGCTGTGCTCGGTCCCCCGACCGGAGCTGTCTCGAGGCGCTAGGCCTCGACGGCCAGGAAGGCCTCGCAGCGGGCGACCTCACGCTGCAGGCGGCGGCGCTCCTCGCTGTCGTCCTCTGCGCGCTCGAGACCCTCGCGGGCGTCCTTCAGGCGCGACTCGAGCGCCGTGCGATCGAGATCGGCGGGCCTGATCGCGTCCTCGACGATCAGCAGCGCCGAGTTGTCGACGACCTGCATGTAGCCCTCGCCCTGGGCGAAGCGGACGGCGCTCGCACCGTCCGGGTTCTCCGAGCCGCTCTCGTAGAGCCTCAGCTCGGCCGGCTCGAGCATCGCCATCAGCGGCGCGTGGTTGGCCAGGATGCCCACCGAGCCGACCGCGGTGCGGGTGGAGATCATCTCGACCTCCCCCTCCCAGGCCTTCCCCTCGGGGGTCAGGACCTCGACCGGGAACGTCGAGCGAGCCACTAGCCGTCCTTCTTGGCGGCCTCGAGGACGTCCTCGATCGGGCCCTTGAGCAGGAACGCGCGCTCCGGGACGTCGTCGTGCTGGCCGTCGACGATCTCCTTGAAGGAGCGGACCGTCTCGTCGATCGGCACGTACTGGCCGGGGGTGCCGGTGAACGCCTCCGCGACGAAGAACGGCTGCGACAGGAAGCGCTCGACCTTGCGCGCGCGCTGGACGACCACCTTGTCCTCGTCGGAGAGCTCGTCGATGCCGAGGATGGCGATGATGTCCTGGAGCTCCTTGTAGCGCTGGAGGATCTCCTGGACGCGCGTCGCGACGTCGTAGTGCTCCTGGCCGACCACGTCCGGCTTGAGGATCGTCGACGTCGAGTCGAGCGGGTCGACCGCCGGGTAGATGCCCTTCTCGGAGATCGACCGCGAGAGCACCGTCGTCGCGTTGAGGTGGGCGAAGACCGAGGCCGGCGCCGGGTCGGTGAGGTCGTCGGCCGGGACGTAGATCGCCTGCACCGAGGTCACCGAGCCCTGCCGCGTGGAGGTGATCCGCTCCTGCAGCTGGCCCATCTCGGTCTCGAGCGTCGGCTGATAGCCGACCTGCGAGGGCATCCGCCCGAGCAGCGCCGAGACCTCGGACCCCGCCTGGACGAAGCGGAAGATGTTGTCGATGAACAGCAGCACGTCCTGGCCGCCCTGGTCGCGGAAGTACTCGGCCATCGTCAGGCCGGAGAGCGCCACGCGCATGCGCGCGCCGGGCGGCTCGTTCATCTGGCCGAAGACGAGCATCGTCTTGTCGATGACGCCCGACTCGGTCATCTCGAGCCAGAGGTCGTTGCCCTCGCGCGAGCGCTCGCCGACGCCGCAGAACGCGGACAGGCCGCCGTGCTCCTTCGCGAGGTTGTTGATCAGCTCCTGGATCAGGACGGTCTTGCCGACGCCCGCCCCGCCGAACAGGCCGACCTTGCCGCCCTTGGCGTACGGCGCGAGCAGGTCGACGACCTTGATGCCGGTCTCGAATATCTCGCGGGTCGGAGTGAGGTTCTCGACGGTCGGGGCCGGCCGATGGATCGGCCAGCGCTCGTCGGCCTCGACGTCGCCGGCGCCGTCGATCGGCTCGCCGAGCAGGTTGAAGATCCGCCCGAGCGTGCCCTTGCCGACCGGGACGGTGATCGGCCCGCCGGTGTCGCGCACCTCGGCGCCGCGGCTGAGGCCGTCGGTCGCGTCCATCGCGACCGCGCGCACGCGGTCGTCGCCGAGGTGCTGCTGGACCTCGCAGACGAGCGTCGTCGGCGCGCCGCCGTCGGCGGCCGGCATGTCGACCTCGAGCGCGTTGAAGATCTCGGGCAGCTGCTCGTTCGGAAAGACGGCCTCGACGACGACGCCGGTGATCTCCTCGATGCGACCGACGACCTGACCGTCCCTGCTCTGGGTTGCTGTTGCGGCCTCCACTGTGTGTCTCCTTGCTCGAAAAGCTCGTCGGTCGGTCGGGCGCGGCTAGGTGAGCCCCTCGGCTCCCGCCACGACCTCCATGATCTCTTGGGTGATCTCCGCCTGGCGCTGGCGGTTCATCTCGAGGGTCAGTCCCTCGATCATCTCGCCGGCGTTCTCCTGGGCGTTGCGCATCGCCGTCATCCGGGCGCCGTGCTCGGACGCCGTCGACTCGAGCAGCGCGCGGAAGATGGTGATCTCGATGTAGTCCGGCACGAGCCGAGCGAGGATCTCCTCGGGCTCCGGCTCGTAGAGCCACGGCGTGCGGCGGCTGCGCTGCTCCTCCGCGTCGTCGTCGGCGGTCTCGTCCTCGCCGCTCGTCAGGTCGTCGATCGCCTGCAGCGGCAGCAGCACCTCGCGCGACACGGTCTGCGTCAGCGGCGAGACGTAGTGGTTGTAGACGACCTCGACGCGGTCGACGCCGCCGTCGACATAGGCGGTGGCGACGTCGCCCGCGATGTCGCGGGCGTCGGCGAACGCCGGCCGGTCCGTGAACCCCTCGTAGGCGCCGGTCACCTCGCGGCCGCGGAAGCGCAGCGACCCGACGCCGCGGCGCCCGGACGCGTACCACACGACCTCCTTGCCCTCGTCCTCGAGCTCCTGGGCGCGCCGATTGCCCGCGCGCACGACCTGGGAGTTGAAGGCGCCGGCAAGCCCGCGGTCGCCGGTCACGAGCAGCAGTCCGACGCGGCGAACCTCGTCACGCTCCTCGAGCAGCGGCATGTTCGGGATGTTCTCGACGGCCTCCGCCGTGCGGCGCGTCATGCGGCGGATCGCCCCGGCGTACGGTCGCAGGGCCTCGATCCGCTGCTCGGCCCGGCGCAGCCGCGCGGCCGCGACCATCTCCATGGCGCGCGTGATCTTCTGGATGTTGCGCACCGAGGCGATGCGGTTCTTGACGTCCTTCTGGCTGGCCATTGCGTGCTTGCGTCAGCGACCTGGGTCGATCCGCCGGCCTAGGCCGGGGTCGCGGCCTCCTCGGCCTCGGGTGTCTCCTCGGCCGGCTCGCCGGCGCCGTCGCCGCCCGAGGTGGCGACGCGTGCGGGAGCCTGGCGCTCGTCCTCGGAGACGATGCGATCCGACTCGCCCTCGTCGAGCGGGTTGCCCTCGGCGTCGAAGTCGCAGCCGAAGTCGTCGATCGCCTCGGCGATCGCGTCCCCGAGCTCCTTCTCGATCTCGTCGGACCACTCGCCCTCGCCGAGCCGGCCCATCAGCTCGGGCTTCTCCGAGCGCAGCCGCTGGAGCAGCGTCTCGTGGAGCTCCTGGACCCGCCCGACCTTGATCCGGTCGAGGTAGCCGCCGGTGCCGGAGTAGATCGCCGCCACCTGGTCGGCCGCGTTCCACGGCTTGAGCTCGTCCTGGTTGAGCGTCTCGACGAGGCGCTCGCCACGGGCGAGCGTCGCCTGCGTCGAGGCGTCGAGCTCCGAGCCGAACTGGGCGAAGGCCTCGAGCTCGCGGTACTGGGAAAGCTCGATGCGCAGCTTGCCGGCCACCTTCTTCATCGCCTTCGGCTGCGCGTTGCCGCCGACGCGCGACACCGAGATGCCGACGTTGATCGCCGGGCGGACGCCGGAGCGGAACAGATCCCCCTCGAGGAAGATCTGGCCGTCGGTGATCGAGATCACGTTGGTCGGGATGTAGGCCGACACGTCGCTGGCCTGCGTCTCGATGATCGGCAGCGCCGTGAGCGAGCCGCCACCGAGCTCGTCGTTGAGCTTGACGGCGCGCTCGAGCAGCCGCGAGTGCAGGTAGAAGACGTCGCCTGGATACGCCTCGCGGCCCGGCGGACGGCGCAGCAGCAGCGACATCTGCCGGTAGGCGAAGGCGTGCTTGGTCAGATCGTCGTAGACACAGAGCGCGTGGCCGCCCTTGTAGAGGAAGTACTCGCCCATCGCGGCGCCCGCGTAGGGGGCCATGTACTTGATCGGCGCGGCCTCGTCGGCGGGGGCGGCGACGATGATCGTGTTGTCCATCGCGTTGTGCTCGCGCAGCGTCTCGGCGACCTGGACGACGGTCGACATCCGCTGGCCGATCGCCACATAGATCGAGACGACGCCGCTGTCGCGGTTGTTGATGATCGTGTCGAGCGCGATCTGGGTCTTGCCCGTCTGGCGGTCGCCGATGATCAGCTCGCGCTGGCCGCGGCCGATCGCGATCATCGAGTCGATCGCCTTGATGCCGGTCTGCAGCGGCTCCTCGACCGGCTGGCGCTGGACGACTCCGGGGGCCTTGAACTCGGCCGGGCGCGTCTCCGTCGTGTTGACGTCGCCCTTGCCGTCGAGCGGGTTGCCGAGCGGATCGACGATCCGGCCGAGCAGCGCCTCGCCGACCGGGATCTCGAGCAGCTTGCCCGTCCGCTTGACGGTGTCGCCCTCCTCGATCCGGTCCCAGTCCCCGAACAGCACGGCGCCGACGTTGTCGGACTCGAGGTTCAGCGCGAGGCCCGTCACTCCGTGCGGCAGCTCGAGCATCTCGAGCGACATCGCGTTGTCGAGCCCGTGGACGCGCGCGATGCCGTCGGCGATCGACAGCACGGTGCCGACCTCGGACAGGTCCGCGCCACCGTCGTCGAGGCCCTCGATGCGGCTCTTGAGGATGCTGGTGATCTCGTCTGGCTTGATCTGCATTTGGTCTGGGGGGCCTTTCTAAGCCGCCTGTGCGACTTGCTTTCTAAGTCTCTCGAGCCTGTTGCGGACGCTCGCGTCCAGCACCATGTTCCCTACCTGGAGGACGATCCCGCCGAGCACGTCCGGGTCGACTCGGCTGGAGAGGTCGACACGCTGGCCGGTCTGCTCCTCGATCCGCGTCCCGATGCCCTCTACGAGCTCGGAGTCGAGCTCCACGGCGCTCGTCACGGACACCGGCAGCAGCCGGTTCTCCCGCCGCCACATCGCGTCGAGCTCACGCCTGATACGAAAGATAGCGGGCATCCTGTGGCGCTCCGCGAGCAGCTCGAGGAAGCGGACGAAGCTCTCGTCGGCGTCCTCGATCAGCGTCGCGATCGCGGCCTTCTTCTCCTGCGACGAGAAGTACGGCGAGAAGAAGAACACCTGCAGGTCGCGGCTGCCGTCGAGCGCGTCGGCGAACTGCCCCAGCTCGTCGTGGACGCGGTCGAGGGCGCCCTGCTGCTTGGCGACCTCGAACAGCGAGCGGCTGTAGACCTCGGCGATCTCCTCCATGGCGTTAGGAGCGCCTCTCCTCGGGGCCGGCGAGCGCGGAGAAGTCGACCTCGCCGAGCGCCTCCTCGATCAGCCGGCGGTGGTCGCCGTCGTCGAGCGACTTGCGCGTCACCTTCTCGGTCGCGATCAGCGTCAGGTCGGCGACCTCCTTGCGGATCTCGTCGAGCGCTCGCCGCGTCTCGGCCTCGATGTCCCGGCGAGTCGTCTCCATCAGCTCCTCGCGGTACTCCTTGGCCGCGCCCTTGGCCTCGTCGACGTGGGCGTCGGCGGCCTTGCGCGAGCGGGCGACGATGTCCTCGGCCTGCTCGCGGGCCTCCCTGAGGCGCGCGCGGTACTCCTCGAGCAGCTGGTCCGCCTCCTCCTTGGTGCGAGTAGCCGCGTTGATCGACTCCTCGATCGCCAGCCGGCGACGATCGAGCGCCTCGCCGATCAGCGGGAAGGCGAACTTGCGCAGGATCAGCAGCGAGATGCCGAACGCGATCAGCGTCCAGAGCATCAGCCCGACGTCGGGCGAGACCAGGAAGCTGCCGCCCTCGTCGGAGTGCTCCTCGGCCTGCGCCAGGACGAGCGTCGCGATGTCGGTGAATGCCTCCAAGGTCTCGGCCTAGAGGAAGAAGGCGATCAAGCCGAAGATGAACGTGTAGAACGCGACGGCCTCGGTTAGGGCGAAGCCGAGCCAGCGAATCTGCTGGAGCTCGTCCTTCATCTCCGGCTGGCGGGCGACCGACTCGATCTCCTTGCCGAAGATGATGCCGATGCCGATGCCGGCGCCGATCGATCCGAGACCGGCGCCAACGCCGAGCGCGATCGCCTTGCCGGCGTCGGTGATCGCCTGAGCGTCGGCCGACTGGGCGAGTGGGAGCAGCAGATCCACTTGTCCTCCTTAGTGACTATCGGCGGTAGCCCCGCCGAGATAGATGGATGTGAGAGTCGCGAAGATGAAGGCCTGCAGCGTTGCGACCAGGCCGATCTCGAACAGGAAGAACGGGATCGCCATGCCGAGCGTGAACACGCCCAGCGCCGAGAGGCCGAGCAGCACCACGAGGCCGCCGGCCATGAACAGGATCAGCAGGTGGCCGGCGAGGATGTTCGCGAACAGCCGTACCGACAGCGAGATGATCCGGACGAAATCCGAGATCACCTCGATCACGAACAGCGGAATCGCGGCGAGGCCGGTGATGCCCGGCGGGACGAAGCTCTTGAGGAAGCCGCCGAAGCCCTTCACGCGGACGCCCTCGACGTGGTACGCGATCCAGACGACGAGCGTCAGGGCCAGCGGGATCGAGAGGTTCGCGGTCGCGGCGTAGATCGCCAGCGACGGGATCTCGAGGCCGAAGACGTGGACCGGGTGCCCCGTGTTCGTCGGCAGCGGCAGGTAGCCGAGCATGTTCGAGAACCAGATGAAGAAGAACAGCGTGGCGATGAACGCGAACCACTTGGTCGCCATCGGCGCGTTCAGGTTCTGGCCGGTGATGTTGTGGCGCGTCATGTCGTACGCCACCTCGACGGCGGTCTGGACGCGGTTCGGGCGGTCCTGCATGCGGCGCGCGATGTAGACCATCGTCGCCGTGGTCGCGATCGCCGCCAAGAAGAGGTACATCACGGCCTTGGTGACGCTCATGTCGATGCCGAGGACGCTGAGCTCGATCCATGGCTCGAGGCGGAACTCCTCCTGCGGCTGGAACGCGTCGTTGCGGCCCTCGCTGCCGAACAGGACGCCGAGCACGATCGCGATCGCCAGCCAGACGCCCAAGCCGATCAGGACCTTGTTGCGTGTCCTCACGACCGCGCCTCCTCGAGCGGCTTGACGATCAGCAGCGTGCTGAAGGAGACCGTGAACAGGCCGGCCGCGAGCAGCGCGGCGGCCAGTCCGGCCTCGCGCTCGATCAGCCCGACGCAGAGGACCGACAGCCCGACGAGCCACAGGCGCGCGACCATCGTGCCCGCCATCACGCCCAGCGCGGCGCGCCGATCGCCGCTCGCGGCCGCTCGCCGGGCGGCGAAGGCGTTGATCCCGCGCTGCGCGAGCCAGGCGATCGCGATGCCGGCGTAGCCGAGCAGCGACAGCCCCGCGATCAGGAACAGCGGGAGGGCCAGTGCGAGCACCAGGAGGTCCAGACGACGGAGCAGGGTGAGGAGGAAACCAGCCTCTCCCGACCCCTCGGATGTTGCGACTGCATGAGCGGTCAAGGGGCGAGAGACTCTATAGGAGGGGCTTGTTAAAGCGCTTTGTGGCGAAAATCACACCACGCGGAGCAGCGCCTCGACGACCTGTCCGTCGAACTGGCGCCCCGAACCCGCGCGCAGCTCGTCCGACGCCGTGCTCGGATCGAGCGGCGGCCGGTAGGGCCGTGCGGCGGTCATCGCCTCGTAGGCGTCCGCGACGGCCAGGATCGACGCCTCGAGCGGCACCTCGCCGGCCAACCGGCCATCGGGATAGCCCGTCCCGTCGGGCCGCTCGTGATGCGAGCGGATCCAGTCCCCGATGTCGCCGAAGTCGGTGGTTTCGAGCATCCGGGCGCCGATCGCGGGGTGCGAGCGCATCCACTCCCACTCGTCGTCGGTGAGCGGGCCGCGCTTGCTCAGCAGCTCGTCCGGCACGCCGACGCGTCCGACGTCGTGCAGGATCCCGGCGATCCGCACCCGCTCGACGGCGTCGGGCGCCAGGCCCAGCTCGCGCGCGATCAGCTCGGAGTAGCGGCCGACTCGCCGGCAGTGGGTGGCATTGCCCGAGTCGCGCATGTCGAGCGCCTCGGCCAGGTTCAGCAGTGCGGCCAGCTCGACGTGCCCGTCGTCGCGCCCGCGCGGGGCGCGCGCGAGGATTCCCGGCACCTCGGCGCTCGAGATCACCGCGCGGTTGCGACCGAGCCGCTTCGCGGCGTAGAGCGCCTGGTCCGCGGCGTTCAGCAGCGCGTCCGCAGTCTGGCCGTGGATCGGGAAGCTGACGACGCCGAAGCTCGCGGTGAGCTGATCGGCGCCCGCCGGCTCGACGGCCTCCTCGATCGCCACGCGCAGACGCTCGGCGAGCGTGTAGGCGCCGTGCTCGTCGGTGTCGGGCACCAGCACGGCGAACTCCTCGCCGCCGATCCGGGCCGCCGAGTCCCAGCTGCGCTTGGAATCGCGCAGGGTGGCGCCGATCGTGCGCAGCACCTCGTCGCCGGCGGCATGGCCGAGCCGATCGTTGATCGACTTGAAGCGGTCGAGGTCGCCGACGATCACGCTCAGGCTGCTGTCGGCCCGGCGGGCGCGCTCGATCTCGACCTCGAAGGTCTCCTCGAAGCCGCGCCGGTTGAGCAGCCCAGTGAGCGGATCGGTGCGAGCGGCGTCGGTCAGGTTCGCGATCAGCGCGATCAGGCGATCGCGGATGATCGCGACCAGCAGCCCGGCCGTGGTCAGCGTGCCGACGGTGGCGATCCAGTCGGTCAACGGCGTGTAGTCGAGGTCGCGCAGGCCGAGCTCGACGCCGAACATCGCGCCGAGCAGCGCCATGTGGACGAGCGCCGCGGGCAGCGAGAAGAAGTAGAAGGCGTAGATCGTCACCCACAGGTAGGGCAGCGGCCCGTAGGGCGCCTGATCCCCCCAGGCGTGGATCGCGACCGTCGCGATCGCCGTCGCCGCGACGATGCCGACGTGGAACGCCCATATCGGCAGGCGGTCGAAGCCGAACAGTGCGACGAGCGCGAGAACGGCCGCCCCGCCGGTCGCAGCGAGGACGCCGGCGGTGTCGATCTCCGAGCCCTGCGGCGGAGCCAGCGCCAGCACGCCGACCGCCGCGCCGGCGAACGCGAACCAGAAGGCGGCGCGCGCCATCGCCGCGCGACTGCGCGGAACGGTCGTGCCTGCCTCTATCGACGTCCTCCAGCCCAGGCGGTCGCGGAGGGGTGGATCCATGCTCTTCACGTCTTCTCTCTCGCAGGGCCACCCGTCCGGCGGGATGGGAGCCGCCGGCGTTTTGCAAGTTCTCGCCCAATATAGGTGCGACTTCCCTTCGACGCCAAAGGCGGCGACGGTCGCGACTGCCGCTAACTGTGCGAACAGAGATCTCGCCTCTTCACATACGTGAGTCAGTATGCGAACATACGTTCGTATGCGATGGGAGGGGCTCAGCGTCGAGAACGAGGCCACCAGGCAGCTGCCGGGATACCGCGAGCCGGCCACGGTCCGAACCTTCGACGCCCCCGAGGCAATGGACATCCGCTTCTACGAGGTGCGCGCGAAGTCGGCGCTCAACCGCGTGCCGGCGGCGTCGCGGATGCCATTTCGCTGGACGGTCAATCCGTACAGGGGCTGCACACACGCCTGCACCTACTGCCTGGCCGGGGACACGCCGATCCTGATGGCCGACGGCGGCTCGAAGCCGATGGCGGAGCTGCGTCCCGGGGACCGCGTCTACGGGACGGAGCTCGTCGGAACGCGCCGCCGCTATGCCGTCACCGAGGTCCTCGACCATTGGGCGACGCTGAAGCCGGCCCACCGCGTCACGCTGGCGGACGGATCGCACGTGGTGGCGAGCGCCGATCACCGCTTCCTCGCCAGCGCGGGCTGGAAGCAGGTCACGGGCACCGAGCCGGGCGGGACGCGGCGACGACTGAGCGCCAGCGATCAGCTGATGGGCCCGGGCCGCCAGGACCGGGACGCGTCCGGGGATCGCTCGCTCGCCGGCCAGCCGGTCGAAACCTCGGCCGGGCTGTGGATCGCCTCGATCGAGCCGCTCGGCGAGGAGCTCGTGCTCTTCGACATGACCACCGGAAGCGGCGACTTCGTCGCCGGCGGCGTCGTCAGCCACAACTGCTTCGCCCGCCCGACCCACAAGTACCTCGACCTCTCCCCCGGTCGCGACTTCGAGCGCGAGATCGTCGTCAAGGTCAACGCGCCGGAGGCGCTGAGGGCGCAGCTCTCGCGTCCCTCCTGGACGCGCGAGCACGTGGCGCTCGGCACCAACACCGACCCGTACCAGTGGGTAGAGGGCCGCTACAAGCTGATGCCCGGTATCTGGGAGGCGTTGCGCGACACCGACACCCCCTGCTCGGTGCTGACCAAGTCGCCGCTGCTGCTGAGGGACCTGCCGTTGATGCGGGAGCTCGCCGAGCGCGTCGGCTTCACCGCCAGCCTCTCGGTGCCGACGCTCGACGAGCAGGCGTGGCGAGCCACGGAGCCGCACACCCCTCACCCGCGAGCCCGGCTCGAGGCGGTCGCCGAGCTCAACCGGGCGGGGGTGCCGACCGGGATCCTGATCGCCCCGTTGATGCCCGGCATCAACGACGACCCGGCACAGGTCGAGGAGATCCTGACGGTCGCCGCGGAGGCTGGCGCGACCAGCGTCGGCGGAGTCTGCCTGCACCTGCGCGGGGAGGTCCGAGGGATCTTCTTCGACTGGCTCGAGTCCTATCGGCCCGACCTCGTGCCCCGCTACCGCGAGCTGTACGCGCGCGGGGCGTACGCGCCGCCGGTCGAGCGCAAGCGGATCGCGGCGCTGGTGCGCGAGCTCGGGCCGGCGTGGCCGCGACGGGGCGCTTTCAGAAGGCCCAAGCCGCCACCCCGCGACGAGCCGCCGCCCGACCAACCGTCGCTCTTCTAGTCCCGCGCGACCGCCTCGAACTCGCCCGTCTCGAGCTCGCGCTCGATCTCGCGCTCGATCTGCGACTCGCTGAGCGCCGCCTCGCGACGCAGCTGGCGCTCACGGAAGCGACGGAACTTGAGGATCTCGAGCACCAGCACCAGATAGACGCTCGCCGCCAGCGCCAACAGCCCGAAAGCCGCCATGAGCAGCGTCCAACCGGCGTTGAAGCTGCCGTCGGCGTCGGAGTAGGGGATGAAGCGCAACGCCAGCGCGAGCGCCGCGAGGGAGATCGTCCACGCGTAGAGGTAGAGGACCGTTCGCCGCTGCGAGAAGCCGATGTTCGCGAAGCGGTGATGGAAGTGCCAGCGATCCGCCGAGTAGACGGGACGGCGGTGCTTGATCCGCTTTGCGACGACGAAGGTGGCGTCGGCGGCGGGCACGGCGAGGATCACCAGCGGGAAGAAGAGCGCGACGACCGCCGCCGTCTTGAGCACCCCCTGGATCGCCACGCAGGCGAGCAGCAGGCCGAGCAGGTTCGAGCCGGAGTCGCCCATGAAGACCGAGGCGGGATGGAAGTTGTGGCGCAGGAAGCCGATCGACGCGCCCGCCGTCGCCGCGGCGAGGATGCCGGCGTCGATGCGGTCGAGCGACAGCGCGATCACCGCGAACGTCGCCGCCGCGATCGTGCAGACGCCGGCGGCCAGGCCGTCGACCCCGTCGGTGAAGTTGACGACGTTCATCACCGCGACGATCCCGACCAGGGTGAGCGGATAGCCCCAGTCGCCGAGGTCGAGCGGATCGACGAACGGAAGCGTGATGTTCTCGACCCTCACCTCGCAGGCGACCGGGATCAGCGCGGCGGCGAACTGGCCCAGCAGCTTGATCACCGGGTTGAGGCCGCCGGGACGGGCATCGTCGACCGCGCCGACGAGCGCTATCGCGGCGGCGCCGCAGAGGATGCCGCGCGTCTCCTGCGTGCTCGGCAGGAAGAGCGCGCCCGCGAGCAGCACGCCGGCAAGGATCGCCAGCCCGCCGAGCCTCGGCATCGGCGCCTCGTGGAGGTCGCGCTCACGCGGCGCGGCGACGGCGCCGACGCGGTGGGCCAGGCGCGCGGTGAGCGGCGTCATCAGCAGTGCGACGACAGCCGCGACGAGGAACGCCCAGAGCGCGTCGAGGTCGTTCATCTCGCCGCAGCCTAAAGGGCGGGGTCGTCAGGCTTGGGGGATCACCCAGAAGGCGATGACGGCGTACTGGAGCGCTGCGGCGGCGATCACGAGCGCGTGGAAGACCTCGTGGTAGCCGAAGACGGTGGGAACGGGGTCGGGGCGGCGGAGGGCGTAGACGACGGCGCCGACCGTGTAGAAGAGGCCGCCGAGGGCGACCATGACGCCGGCGGCGATCCCGAGCTCCCCGAAGAGGTCGGGGGTGACGGCGATCGCGACCCAGCCGAGCAGGACGTAGATCAGCGCGGCGAGCCACTTGGGGGCGTCGATCCAGAGCAGCTTGAGGACGATCCCGCCGATCGCGCCGGCCCAGACGACCGCGAGGACCACGTCGGCCAGCGTGTCGTCGAGCACGAGCAGCGCGAAGGGCGTGTAGGTGCCGGCGATCAGCAGGAAGATCGCGGAGTGGTCGAGGCGGCGCATCCAGCGCCGGGCGGCGGTCGTCTGCCAGGTGACGCGGTGGTACAGGGCGCTGGTGCCGAACAGCAGCGCCACGCAGACCGCATAGACGGCGGCGGCGACGGTGCCCCGGCCCGGCGGCGCCTCGATCACCAGTACGACGCCGAGCACGATCGACACGAAGAACGCCCACTGGTGGGTAACGCCGCGCAACTGCGGGCGATTGCGAATCGCCTGCTCGATGTCGAGTCGGGGCGCTGCCTGCGACATGCCGCCAGGCTAGAGCGTCGCGGCCGGCTTGGCCAGCCCGAGGGATCGCGCCGTACGACCCGTCGCTAGAGCAGGCGCGCGAGATCGGCGGCCGGCAGCGCGCCCTCGCGCACGACGTCGTAGGCCCGACCGATCTCGTAGCGGCTGAGGTCGACCACCGTCGACGCGGTTCCCGGGAGATCGCCGCCGTCGAGCCGCAGATCGACGGCGGTGCGGATCTCCCGTGGGACGTCGGCGAGGCGGCGCGGGTCCGAGCCGCCGTGCAGGTTGGCGCTCGACTGGAGGACCGGCCGCCGAATCTCGCGCAGCGGGGCCAGCGGCCCGTCGAGCGCCGGCACGCGGATGCCGATGCGCTCCGGCGTGGCGGCGCAGGCGAGCGGGTAGCGCCGCACCGGGTTGGGGACGATCAACGTCAGCGGGCCCGGCAGCAGGCGCTCGAAGACCGCGCGCGTGAGCGGGCCTAGCTCGGGCAGAGCGGCGAGCGCCGGCTCGAGTGCGAAGAACATCACCGCGCTCGGCATGTCGAGCGGCCGTCGCTTGAGCTCGTGGAGACGGCGCACGCCCGCGTCGAACTCGGGGTCGGTGGCCAGCCCGTAGACCGTGTCGGAGGGGAACAGGGCGACGCCCCCGTCCGCGACGACGCGCTCGAAGGCCCGGACCTCGTCGGGGCCGAGCCGCGAAGCTCCTCGATCTGCGCCGCCGATCACGGCGCCGCTCCGATCGTGACGCGCTCGCGACCGGCGAGGTCGCGTCTGGTCTCGGCGCGGCACAGCAGCCCTCGTACCGCCGCGGACTGGTCCGGAGCGTGCTCGAGGGCGAGGCGCAGCCCGGCGGGGGCCTCGGCGACCAGCTCGCGGATCGCGTCGAGACCGTCGTCGCCCGCCACGAGCGCATGGCGCGGCTCGTAGCGACGGATCTCGGGCTCCAGGCGACTCCACTCCCCGGTGGTCACGTAGGGCAGGTTCGTCACGACGAGGTCGTAGTCGCCGGGCGGCAGTCCCCGCGCGACGGTCGGCTCCAGGTCGAGTCCCAGCGCCGCGGCGTTCGCCCGCGCCACGTCGACGGCGTCGCGAGAGGCGTCCGAGGCGGTGACCCGGAGGTCCGGGCGCTCGTCGAGCAGCGCGAGGGCGATCGCCCCGCTGCCCGTTCCGACGTCGTGGACACGAGCGCGCGCCGGCAGCTCGAGCGCAACCTCGACCAGTAGCTCGGTCTCCGGGCGCGGGATCAGCACGCGTCGGTCGACGGCGAGCTCGATGCGGCGAAAGCCGCGCCTGCCGAGGATGTAGGCGACCGGCTCGCGGGCGACCCGCCGGCGGATGCGCTCGCCGATCGCGCGGGCCGCCGAGGGCGGCACCTCAAGTGCCGGGTTCGACACCAGCTCCCCACGATCGACGGCGAGCGCATCGACCACCAGCAGCTCGGCGTCGAGCCGCGGCGTGTCGCAACCGGCGGCGGCGAGCGCGTCGACGGCTGCGCCGACCGCGTCGCGCGCCACCATCGCCGCCGCCGGCATCAGCTCTCGACGAGCGAGCTGCTCTCGAGCCGCCGGCGCTTCTCCTCGGCCTCGAGCGCGGCCGTGAAGTCGTCGAGCTCGCCTCCCAGCACGCGCTGGACCTCGCCCTTGGTCAGCTTCACGCGGTGGTCGGTGATGCGGTCCTGGGGGAAGTTGTAGGTGCGGATCTTCTCCGACCGCTCGCCGGTCCCGACCTGTGAGCGGCGCGTCTCCGCCAGCTCGGCCTGCTGGGTCGCCAGCTCGCGCTCGTAGAGCCGCGCGCGCAGCACGCGCATCGCCCGCTCGCGGTTCTGCAGTTGCGACTTCTCGTCCTGCATCGAGACGACCACGCCGGTCGGCTTGTGGGTGATGCGGACGGCCGAGTCGGTGGTGTTGACCGACTGACCGCCGGGCCCGGACGATCGATAGACGTCGATCTGCAGGTCGTTCTGGTCGACCTCGACCTCGACGTCCTCGGCCTCCGGCAGCACCGCGACGGTGGCCGTCGAAGTGTGGATACGACCCTGGGACTCGGTCTCGGGGACGCGCTGCACACGGTGGGTGCCGCCCTCGTGCTTGAAGACGCTGTAGGCGCCCTGCCCCTTGATCGCGAAGGTGTAGTCGCCGTCGGCCACGTTCATCGGCTCGGCGGTGAAGCCGAGCCGCTCGGCGTAGCGGGTGAGCATCCGGTACAGGTCGCCGGCGAACAGCCCCGCCTCCTCGCCGCCGGTCCCGCCCCTGACCTCGACGATCACGTTCTTGTCGTCGTTGGGATCCCGCTCGACCATCGCCAGCCGGATCTCCTCGTCGAGCGCCTCGAGCCGCGCCTGTGCCTGCTCGAGCATCGCCCGGATCTCGGGATCCTCTCCCCCGTCCTCCGACAGCATCTCCCGCGCCCCCCACGCGTCCGAGGCCGCCGTGCGCCATTCGCGCGCCAGCTCGGCCGCCGGCTCGAGCGCGCTGTACGCCCGTCCGACCTCGGCATAGCGCTCCCGGTCCCCGATCACCTCGGGGTCCGACATCCGCTCCGAGAGCTCCGCGAACCGGGCCTCGATCTGCTCGACCAGCTTCTCGATCACAGATCGAAGGGTACGGCGTGAGCTAGGCGCCGACCTCCATCACCGCGCGGTCGGCCTCGGTCACCTCGGCGGGGTTCTCGAACTGGAGGACGGCCTCGAGGGCGGCGATCGCGACGGCGAGCTGGGCGAGCTCGGGCTCACGGGTCGTCAGGCGCTGGAGCTGGAGGCCGGGCCACATCAGGATGCGGGCCCAGCGCTTGGTGCGGTTGCGGCCGAACCACTTGATCACCTCGAAGGCGAGACCCGCCACGACGGGGATGCCGACGACGCGGGAGACGAGCAGCCACTGCCAGTCGAGCTTGCCGAGCGGGGCGAAGACGAAGATCGCGACGATCATCACGATCAGCAGGAAGCTCGTGCCGCAGCGCGGGTGGAGGCGCGAGAAGCGCTGCGCGTTCTCGGGTGTGAGGTCCAGCCCCGCCTCGTAGCAGGAGATCGTCTTGTGCTCGGCGCCGTGGTACTCGAACACGCGCTGGAGATCGCGCATCCGCGAGATCAGCCAGAGGTAGAGCAGGAAGACCGAGATCCGCACCAGCTTCTCGATCACGACGAACGCGAGCGAGTTTGGGATGTCGTCCTTGAAGAGGTTGGTCGCGAAGGCCGGCAGCAGGAAGAACAGGCCGATCGCGAAGAGGATCGCGAAGGCGATCGTGCCGGCCCAGGCGGCGCCGCCGATCTCCTGCTCCGCGCCCTGCTCATCGGGGGGCAGCTGCGCGTTGGCCGAGATGCCGAGCGCCCGGAATCCGATCTTCAGCGACTCGCCAAGCGCCACGACGCCGCGAATCACCGGCAGCCGCGCCCAGCGGTGGGCCTTCGCGAACGACACCAGCGGCTCGGTCACCACCTCGATCTCGCCCTTCGCGCCCTCGGTCGGATTGAGCTCGCCCGCCTCGAGCTGCTGCGTGGTCGGCTTGCGAACCGCGACCGCCCAGGTCGAGACGCCGCGCATCATCACGCCCTCGAGCACCGCCTGGCCACCGACCGGGAGGTCGCGGGGAGCCTCGAGCTTGCCGTTGGATCCGTTGACGGTCAGCTGCCGTGGCTCAGCGGTCACCCGAAGGATCGTAACGGCGCACGCAAGGCGGCCTGCCCGGGCCAGCCGGGCGGAGGACAGGCGAAGCGCCGAGAGTTGTCGGCCTCGGTGACCTCGCGCACCGTGTCGTCGGGGTCGACTTCCAGCTTGACCGACCCCGTGCAGACCGGGCCCACGAAGCGCACCCGCCGCGTCTGGCGACTGCGCAGCGAGCCGATCGACCGCACATCGACCTCCGCTCCGTCGACCCGCATCCGAACCTCCACTCCGCGGGCGACGGCCATGCCCGTGTTGCGCACCTGGACGAGATAGCGGAACGTGTCGGGTGTCGGTCCAGGCCTCAACGTCAGTCCGCCGCGCGGATGCAGGTTCGGCAGGCGTCCGGGCTGGTGGCAGGCCTTCGAGCGCTTCACCGCTTCCGCCAGCCGGTTGCCCTGCGCGTCTTGCCACTCGAAGGTCACGTGCACCCGATAGGCGGTCCCCTTCCGCAGCGCGTCGATCCTCTGGCGGTAGGCGAACCGACCGACGCCGGGCAGCGACGCGTGCCACACCCCCAGCCCCGGCGCGGACACCGCACGCCAGACGCCGCGGCCGATCCGCTCGCCGAGTTGGAAGCGCATGCGCATGCCCTCTCCCTCCGGCAGCTGGACCATCGATCCGCGAAAGACCGCCGAGCGGCTGCTCGGCGTCTTCCCGCTCGAGCAGTCGAGCAGCTTGACCGCCGGCTTCCCGGGGACGGGCTCGGTGGCGGCCTCAGCGGCGCCGCTCGACACGCAGGTGGAGGCGATCAGCGCCATCGTCACGACAGCGATCGGCGTGCGGCTGCTCATGGGCTCAGGAACAGCCGGGCGGCCGGCGAGTTGCGGTCGCCCGCGGCGTCAGCTGGCGCCGGCGCGGTGCCGCGCCTGGCGGCGACGGAAGCGCTCGACGCGTCCGCCGGTGTCGATCAGCTTCTGCTTGCCCGTGTAGAACGGATGGCAGTTCGAGCAGACCTCGACGTGCAGATCCGGCTTCGTCGAGCGAGTCGTGAACTCGTTGCCGCAGCTGCAACGGACGTGTGCCTCTACGTAGTCGGGGTGAATGTCTGTCTTCATCGCGACCAGCCAGTCTAGCGGGGCGCCGCTCTGCCCCGCCGCCCGACGAGGCGTTGGCGCATCCGCGCCCACCAGGTCCGCGGGCGGCCGAAGCCCGCCGGGGCCGGCTGCTTGGCACGCACGAGCGCGATCCAGTCGTCGAGCGGCAACGCGCCGTCGATCAGGCGCGCCAAGGCCGACGTCACGGGGGCTTCCAGGCCCGCGCGCTCGATCGCCCGCGCGAGCAGGCGCACGGTCTCGAGCGCCTCGACCGTCTGACCTAGACGGACCGGAATCTCGGCCGACGGGACTCCCGCCGCCAGCAGCTCGCCGGCGCTGCGGTTGCGCGACGTCGGCGCTAGCGCGGTGGCGACGAGATCGCCCGTCCCTCCGCGCCCGACGAACGTGCGCGCCGAGCCGCCCCACAGCTCGGCCAGCGAGAGCACCTCGAGGAAGATGTCGGCCGCCGCCATCCCGGCGGCGTTGAGGCCCTGGGACTGGGTCGCGCCGACCGCGACCGCGGCCGCGTTCTTCGCGACCCCGGCCAGCTCGACGCCCACGGGGTCGTCCGACGCCTCGCAGACCACCCCCGCGCGCTGGAACAGCGTCGACACCCGGATCGCGAGCTGCTCGGAGTGAGAGGCGCAGACCAGGCCCGCGCCCGTCTCGACCATCTCACGGGCATGCGCCGGACCGCCGACGCAGGCGGTCCGGTCGGGGCCGAACGCCCGCTCGAGCACGGCCGTCGGCGCCGCGCCGTCCGGTGGGACCAGCCCCTTCGCGAGCGAGACCATCCCCGCGTGCCGCGACACCCCGAGCCGCTCGATCTCGGCGATCGCCTCCCCCAACCCTTTCGAGGGAACGGCGAGGAACACGAGATCGGGCCGGCGGAACTGATCGTCCCGCGCGCCGAACCCCCGCACCTTGAGCGCCGCGGGCAGCTCGACCCCAGACAGGTAGCGACCGTTCTCGCGCTTCTCCGAGAGCTCCCCCGCCTGCTCCTCGGTCCGGCACAGCAGCGTCGTCCGCACCCCCGCCCGCTCCAGCAACAGCGCTATCGCCGTCCCAAACGACCCAGCGCCCACCACCGTAGCCCGGCGAACGTGCGTACTCAGCTGCCGGCGACTCGAAGCGATGCCGAGACGCTACCGGGCCAGCCAGGTCAGCTGACGAGTCGGAGAGCGATGCAGCGCAAGGACGCAGGGGGGCCATAGGGCGTCAGCCCATGGCTCCCCGAGAACGCCGCGATGCGCGCTCTCCGGCCGTCAGGTGTTCTGGTAGAGCGGGCCGTCTCCACCCTCGGGCGTTGTGAGGCGGCCGCCCTTGGCCGTGATCGCGCCGCACTGGACGCAGTTCGTGTAGTTGACGATCACGTCGACGTTGCCCTCTTCGGGCGCGTCGTCCGGGATCTCGTACACGCCGGCCGGGCACATCCACTTCCAGGTCTCGGCCACCTCGCGCGGGACGTTCTGTTGAACGCGGATGTGGTTGGGCGCGTCGTCGCGGGTCGCGTTGCCGGTGATGAAGACGCTCGACAGCTTGTCGAAGATGTACTTGCCGTCGGGCTTCGGATAGCCCTTCGCCGTCTTGCCGACGAACATCGGCTTCTGGTCGTTGGCGTGGATCTTCCAGCGCCCGCCGGGGAAGCGGCCCTTGGTCGCGATCATCAGGTTGACCAGCGGACCGCCCTTGATCAGCCCCATCTGGAACGGCTGGCGCGTGTTGCGCTGCTCCCAGAGGTCCTTGCCGACGATCGAGTCCTCGATCGCCTGCTCGTAGGCGGTGAAGTCCGAGCTGCCGGCCTTCAGCGACTCGTAAATCGTCTCCGCCGCGAGCATCCCGGCCTTGATCGCGTAGTGGACGCCCTTGAGCGCCGCGAGGTTGACCATGCCGCCGCCGTCGCCGACGATCACCGCTCCGGGCATCGACAGCTTGGGCATCGCCCAGTAGCCACCGGCGGGGATCGCCTTCGCTCCCCAGGAGACGCGCTCGCCGCCCTCGAGGATCTTGCGGACCATCGGATGGGTCTTGAACTGCTGCAGCAGGTCGTGACCGGAGGTCGTCGCGTCGGCGTAGTCGAGGTCGATGACGAAGCCGATGCTGACGAGGTCGTCGCCGGTCTTCTCGTCCTTCATCGGATAGATCCAGGAGCCGCCGATCTGGCCGTACTTGGCCGAGATCTTCAGCGGCCAGCCGGCGAGCGTGTGGATCACGCGGTCGAGCGGCTTCGGGACCTTCCAGACCTCCTTGACGCCGAGCTCCCAGACCTGGGGCTCGCGGCCCTCGCCGAGCCCGAGCTCGCGGATCGCGGCGCCCGTGAGGTGGCCCCAGCAGCCCTCCGCGAGCACGGTCGCCTGCGAGGCGATGTCGGTCCCGGGCTCGAAGTTGCCGAGCGGCTCGCCCTCCTTGCCGCGCCCCTTGTCGCCGGAGCGCACGCCCTTGACGGCGCCGTCCTCGACGATCAGCTGCGTCGCGGCGGTCTCGGTCAGCAGGTAGGCGCCCGCGTCCTCGGCCTGCTGCTGCATGTAGCGGCAGAGCGCCGAGACGGACACGACCTCGTTGCCGTGGTTCTTCTGCGGCGGCGGCGGCGGGATGCGCAGCTTCGTCTTGCCGTTGGGCAGGAGGTAGATCGCCTCCTTCTCGACTTCGCCGAAGGCGAAGCCCTCCTTGCGCCACTGCTCGCGGCTCATCTCCGGGAACAGCTCCTGCAGCGGTCCGGGCCGCATGACCGCGCCGGACAGGTTGTGCCCGCCGCAGGTCTTGGCCTTCTCGATCACCGCGACCGGCACCTCGCCGAGCCGCTCCATCGTCTCGGGGTCGTCCGCGAGCAGCTGCAACAGCCGGTTGGCGCAGGCCAGGCCGGCCGTGCCGCCACCGACGATCGTCACACCGATCTCGATGCGCTCGTCCTCACCGTCGAGCTCGCGCTTGACGAACTCGTCGGGCGAGTCGACGGGAGGCGGGAAGGCCGCCGGAGCGACCTTCCCGTTGCCGCCTGTGCCCCCGAAGGGGGTATTCGCGGAGGACATCGCTCAGCCGCCCTTCTTCGCCTTGACCGCCTCGGTGAGCTTCGGCAGGATCGCGTTGAGATCGCCGACGATGCCGAGGTCGCAGAACTCGAAGATCGGCGCGTTCGCGTCCTTGTTGATCGCGACGATGTTCTCCGAGGCCTGCATGCCGACCTTGTGCTGGATCGCGCCCGAGATGCCGGCCGCGAGGTAGAGCTTCGGGGCGACCGTCTTGCCCGTCTGGCCGATCTGCGCGGCGTAGGGATACCAGCCGGCGTCGACCACCGCGCGGGTGGCTGCCACCGCTCCGCCGAGCGCGCCGGCGAGGTCCTCGCAGAGACCGAAGCCCTCGGCCTTGCCGAGCCCGCGGCCACCGGCCACGAGCAGCTCCGCGTCCTCGATGTTCACGTCGGCGCCGCGCTGCTCGCCGCGCTGGACCATCACGGCCTTGCCGGTGTGCTCCTCGAACGGGACGTCGACGTCGACCACCTCGGCCGCGCCGCCGCCGCTCTCGACGACGTCGAACGCGTTGAGGCGGCCGATGATGATCCCCGGCTCCCCGACGTACTGGACGTCGACGATCGCGGAGTCCTGGAGGATCGGCCGCTCGGCGACGAGCTTGCCGTCCTGGGCCTTGACCGCCGTGACCTCCATCGTCACACCGGCCTCGAGGCGGGCGGTCAGGCCGGCGCCGATCTCGAAGCCGAGCAGGCCGCCGCCGAACAGCGCGTAGCCGTAGCCGTTGTCGGCGATGACCTTGGCCATCGCGTCGACGACCGGGGCGCCCAGGCCCTCGGGGCCCTTGACGCGGTAGACCTTCGTCGCGCCGTAGTTGCCGAGCGAGGCGCAGAGGTCGTCGGTCAGGTCGTCACCGCCAACCACCACGACCGCGGCGTCGCCGCCGATCTCCTTGGCGAGCTTGGCGCCCTCGGAGACCGCGCCGAGCGAGTTCTTGTTGAAGGCGCCCTCGTAGTGGAGCGCGTAGGTCAGGATCCCGCTCATGCCAGCAGCTTCCTCTCGTCGAGCCAGTTGACGATCTTCTCGACCGTCTCGTTGGTGTCCTCGTCCTCGATGATCTCGCCGGCCTGCTTGGCAGGCGGCGGGTTGATCGCCAGAACGGCGGTGCGCGAGCCGTCGAGCCCGACCTTGCCGGCCTCGATGCCGGCGTCGGCGGTCGACTTCTTGTCGAGCGGCTTCTTCTTCGCGCCCATGATCGCCTTCAGCGACGGGTAGCGCGGCTCGTTGATCGCGTCGCCGACCGAGATGACGGCCGGCAGCGCAACCTCGACCGTGTCGTAGCCGTACTCGGCCTGACGCTCGCAGCGCAGCTTGCCGCCCTCGACGTCCATCTTGATCACCTGGGTCAGCGACGGCATCTTCAGGTGCTCGGCGACGACCGCGCCGATCGTGTAGCACTCGCCGTCGTCCGACTGCTGGCCCAGCAGGACCAGGTCGGGGCTCTCGGCCGCGAGCACCTTGCCGAGCGCGTAGCCGGTGGCGCAGACGTCGGAGCCGGCGAGCGCGTCGTCGGTCAGGTGGACCGAGCGGTCGGCGCCGAGCGACACGGCCTTGTGAAGGGCGCGGAACGCGCTCTCCGGCCCCATCGTGACGGCCACGATCTCCTCGACCTCCACCGCACCGCCCTCCTTGAGCTGCATCGCAGCCTCGATGGCGTGGGTGTCGAACGGGTTCAGGTTCTTCTCACCGCTGCGATCGAGGCGCTTGGTCTCAGGATCGATGCGCTTCTCGACGGCGGCGTCGGGTACCTCTTTGACGAGGACGCAGATCTTCAAGGGTTCTCCTTTGTTGCTCCTGCGGAGCAGGCCGCCCGGGGCCCGTCCTGGGGGCGCCGCTCCCCACGCTCGGGAGTGACGGCGGCATTCTAACCGGAACGTTGACTGACGAGTCAGTCTACGGCGTTCTGGATGAAGTCGACGATCTCCCGGACAGGGGCGCCGGGGGTGAAGATCTCCGAGACGCCGAGGCGCTTGAGCTCGGGGATGTCGTCGGCGGGGATCGTGCCTCCCACGACGAGCACGACGTCCTCGATCCCCTGCTCGTCGAGCAGCTTCGCGATTCGCGGCACGAGCGTCATGTGGGCGCCCGACAGGATCGAGAGGCCGACCGCGTCGGCATCCTCCTGGATCACCGTCTCGACGATCTGCTCGGGCGTCTGGTGCAGGCCCGTGTAGATGACCTCCATCCCGGCGTCGCGCAGCGCCCGGGCGATGATCTTGGCTCCGCGGTCGTGACCGTCGAGGCCCGGCTTGGCGACCACGACGCGGATCTTGCGGCCGGTGGCGGGTCGGTCGGGGGCTGTCTCGGTGTCGGCGGCCATGATCGGAGTGCGGCCGGGCAGTCTACGGGCTAGGCGCCGTCGACCTCGAGGATCACGGCGTCGCCCTGCCCGCCGCCCGAGCAGATCGCCGCGACGCCGAGCCCGCCGCCACGCCGGCGCAGCTCGTGGACGAGCGAGCCGAGAATGCGCGCGCCGGAGGCGCCGATCGGGTGGCCGAGCGCGATCGCGCCGCCGTTGACGTTGACCTTCGACTCGTCGACCCCGAGCATGCGCATCGAGTTGATCGCGACGGAGGCGAACGCCTCGTTGATCTCGAAGACGTCGATGTCGTCGAGCGACAGGCCGGCCTGCTCGAGCACCTTCTTGGTGGCGTTGGCTGGCGTCCTCGCGAGATAGGCGAAGTCGTCCGCGACCGCAGCCTGGCCGACGATCGTCGCGAGCGGCTTGCGACCGTTGGCGCGCGCCCACTCGTCGCTGGAGAGCACGAGCGCGCCGGCGCCGTCGTTGACGCCGGGGGCGTTGCCGGCGGTATGGGAGCCGTCCGGTCCAGTCAGGCCCGGCAGCTTCGCCAGCGCCTCGAGCGAGCTGCCGCGACGGGGAGCCTCGTCGACCTCGACGACCGTCTCGCCCTTCTTCGACTTGACGGTGACCGGCGCGATCTCCTCGGCCAGCCGCCCCTCGTCGGTCGCCTGGAGCGCCAGCTCGTGGCTGCGCAGCGCGAAGCGGTCCATGTCGGGGCGGGTCATCTCGAGCTCGTCGCCGACCTCGGTCGCCTCGACGAACATCTGCTTGCCGGAGAAGGGGTTGGTCAGCCCGTCGTGGACCATCGCGTCGAGCGCCTTGGCGTCGCCCATGCGATAGCCGAAGCGGGCCTTCGGCAGCAGGTAGGGAGCGCTCGACATCGACTCCATGCCCGCGGCGACGGCGACGTCGAGGTCTCCGGCTCGAACCTGCTGATCGATGATCCCCGCGGCTCGGATCCCCGAAGCGCAGACCTTGTTGACGGTCTCGGAGGAGACCTCCTTCGGAATGCCGCCCTTGATCTGGGCCTGGCGCGACGGGATCTGCCCCTGGCCGGCCTGGAGCACCTGTCCGACCACGACGTGCTGGACCCGATCGCCAGAGACCTCGGCGCGCTCGAGTGCGTGCTCGATCGCGTGGCCGCCGAGATCGGTCGCGTCGAGCGATGCGAGCGCTCCGCCCATCTTCCCGAACGGGGTGCGGGCGGTGCCGAGGATCACGGTCTTGGGCATTGGGCGTCGGTCTCCTTGGGTCTGCCTGGGGCCGCGGACCATATCGGAGCCCTCTGGCCGGTCGGCGTCCATAGACTCCTCCGGCATGCGTGAGATCGCCGTCAGCGCCCGTCCCGCGCCGCCTGAGGACACCGCCGCCGACACGCGCGTGCTCGGGCTCTTCGAGGGCGAGCACCTACCGGAGCCGGAGCTCCAGAAGCTGGTCGAGCTGGGCGAGGCCAAGCCGGGGCTCGGGAAGGTCGCGGTGGCGCACGAGCAGGCGCCGGGCGGAGGCCAACGACGTGTGCTGATCGCCGGCCTCGGCAAGCGAGAGGACTTCGGCGGCGAGGCGGCGCGAACCGCCGCCGCGGCCGCGGCGGCGCGCGCACGGGAGCTCGGGGCGGTCTCGCTGTCATGGGCGCTCCCCGACGACGGCGCCGAGGCCGGCCTCGTCGAGGGGACGTTGCTACGGCTCTACACGTTCGACCGCTTCAAGTCGAAGCCCGAGGAGGACGGGAGCGGGATCGAGTCGCTCGAGATCGCGGGCCCAGGCGTCTCGGACGAGACGGCACGGCGCGGCTGGATCGCCGGGGCCGCGGCGAACCGCGCCCGCGAGCTGCAGAACCTGCCCTCCAACGTCGCGGACCCGATCTTCCTCGCCGGCCGGGCGGAGGAGATCGCCGCGGCGCACGAGGCCGTGGAGGTCGAGCTGTTCGACCGAGTGGCGATCGTCCGGCACAGGATGGGCGCCTTCGCAGCGGTGGCCCAGGGCACCCATGCCGAGCCGCGCCTGATCGTCCTGCGCTACACGGGTGGGACCGCAGGGCCGCACCTCGGGTTCGTCGGCAAGGCGGTCACCTTCGACACCGGCGGGATCTCGCTCAAGCCCGGCGGCAAGATGGCGGAGATGAAGTTCGACATGTCGGGTGGAGCGGCGGTGCTCGAGTCGATCGACGCGATCGCGACGCTGCAGCTGCCGGTGACAGTCACTGCGGTCGTGCCGGCGACCGAGAACATGCCGAGCGGCCACGCGATCAAGCCGGGGGACATCGTCACGGCGATGAACGGCAAGACGATCGAGGTCAACAACACCGACGCCGAGGGCAGGCTGATCCTCGCCGACGCGCTCGCCTACGCGGTCGACCAGGGCGTCGAGCGGATCGTCGACCTCGCCACGCTGACCGGCGCGATCATCGTCGCGCTCGGGTCGACCCATGCCGGCCTGTTCTCCAACGACGACGACTGGTTCGCCGAGGTCGACGCGGCCGCGTCCGCCACCGGAGAGCTCGGCTGGCGGCTGCCGCTGCACGACGAGACCGCGAAGCTGATCGACGGCACGTACGCCGACCTCAACAACGCGCCGGAGGGCCGCAAGGCCTCGTCGATCACCGCGGCGCACTTCCTCGGCAACTTCGTCGGCGACGTGCCGTGGGTCCACATGGACATCGCCGGCACCGCCTGGGACCTAAGCCGTCCGTACGTCGGCAAGGGGGCGTCCGGGTTCGGCGTCAGGACGCTGGTCGAGCTCGCTCGCCGCACGGCCGACTCGTAGCGTGCGGCGCGAGCTCTCGCTCCTGATCGCGGTCGCCGCGGCAACGCTGACGGCCTGCGGCGGCCCCGACGAGCTGCTCGAGGAGGAGGGCGTCGAGCTGCGGCTCGCGCGCGACCGCGCCGTCGCCGCGCTCGCCACCGAGCAGCGGCTGAACGACTCCCCCGCCGCGGCCGACCGGCTCGTCTCGCGCGTCCGCAAGATCGTCGCCTCGGGGGCGCTGGAGCCCAAGCGGCTCGACGAGTTCGGCCTCGCCGCGCTCGGGGAGCTGCGTCTCGCCGCTCCCAGCCTGGTGATCGTCGACCGCCTCGAGGTTCCGCGCGAGCTGGACCGCAGCGCGCTGGCCGCCTTCCTCGCGAAGGCGAAGACCGATCCCTCGGCGGCGACGAAGCCGGCCGCGAGCACCGAGGTGGAGAGGATCGCCGCGGTCTTCGAAGACGCAGACGCCGATCCCGACACTGAGATACCCGTCGCCGATCAGGCCGCCGGCGACTATCTAGGCGACCTCGCCGCCCGGCTCGAGCCCGTCTGGCCGGACCTCGCCGCCCGGCTCGTCGCAGTTCGCCGCGACCTCTGAACGCCGGGTCCCGCCCCACCGGTCGACCGTCGTAACATCGGCGCCATGCGCACCCCCGGTCACGTCGCGGTCGGCTCCTGGAGCGGCGGTCGCTTCATGCACTTCGGCGAGCCGATCGACGAGCCGCGGCTCGAGTCGCTGCTGCGGCCGGGCGGCGGCATCGACACGGTCCTGACGGCGGACACGTACGGCCAGGGGGCGGCCGATTCGCTGGTCGGACGCTCATTGGCCGGCCTGCCGCGCGATGGCTACTGCCTCGTCGGCGCGGTCGGGCACGACTTCTACTCCAGCGAGCGCCAGGGCGCCAAGGGCTTCCCGCGCTTCACCGATCCGGCGCTGCGCAAACCCGACGGCTACGCCGACTACCTGCGAATGGCCACCGAGCGCAGCCTCGAGCGCTGCGCTGTCGACAGCTTCGACGTGCTGCTCCTGCACAACCCCGATCGCACCGGCTACACGAGCGAGGCCGTGTGGGACGCGATGGCGGCGCTGCGAGACGACGGCCTGGCGGGCGCGATCGGCGTCGCCCCGGGACCGGCGAACGGCTTCACGCTCGACCTGATCGACTGCTTCCAGCGCTTCGGCGATCGGATCGATTGGGCGATGGCGATCCTCGGACCGCTCGAGCCGTGGCCCGGCGAGCTCGTGCTGCCGGCGGCCGAGGAGCATGGCGTCCGCGTGATCACCCGCGTCGTCGACTACGGCGGGCTGCTGTGGGGCGGGTTGCGCTCGGGCGAGGACCTCGGCGAGCGCGACCACCGATCGTTCCGGCCCGCCGGGTGGGTCGAGGAGGGGTCCGAGCGAATCGAGCGGATGCGCTCGATTGCGACACGCCACGGCCTTACGACGCTCCAGCTCGGCTGCCAGTGGAACCTCGCCCATCGCTCGGTCGCCTGCACCGTTCCCACGCTGATCCAGGAGAGGAGCGCCGAGGCGCCGTCGGTCGAGGCGCAGCGTGCCGAGCTCGCCGCGACTCCGGCCGAGGTTCTGCTCAGCGACGCTGACGTCGCGGAGCTCCGAGCGATCGGCGACAACCGCGGCCGGATGGCGCTGAAGGGTGGCGCAGCCGACCACGAGGGCGACGAGCGTCCCGACCGCTGGTCGCTGACGCCCGAGCTCGTCGCGGCGGGCGCGCGCTGGGGGATCGAGCCCCGGCGCGACCTCAGCCTTCTACAGCCGTCTCCTTCAGCTCCCGCTTGAGCACCTTGCCGGTCGCGTTGCGCGGCAGCTCGTCGAGGAAGCGGATCTCGCGCGGCACCTTGTAGCGGGCCAGGTTGGACTTGACGTAGCCCTTGAGGTCGCCTTCGGTCGCGGTCGCGCCGGCCTTCAGGACGACGAAGGCGACCAGGCGCTGGCCGAACTCGGCGTCGGGAACGCCGAGCGCGGCGGCGTCGGCGACCGACTCGTGCCGGGCGAGCAGATCCTCGACCTCCTTGGGAAACACGTTCTCGCCGCCCGAGACGATCATCTCGTCGTCGCGCCCCTCGACGAACAGGCGGCCGCCCGAGTCGAAGCGACCGACGTCGCCGGTCGCCATCAATCCGTCGATCTCGTCCTTGGTGCCGCCGCCGGTGTAGCCCTCGAAGAGGAACTCGTTGCCGACGAAGATGCGCCCGGTCTGCCCGTCGGCTGACGGCTCCCCTCGCTCGTCGTAGAGCTTGACGACGGTGCCGCGCGGGGGAGTGCCGGCGGTGCCGGGAGCGGCGCGCATCTCGGCGGGGCTCGCGATCGTCGCCCAGGCGACCTCGGTCGAGCCGTAGAGGTTGTAGAGGGTCTCCCCGTACTCGTCCATCCACTCGGTCGCGAGGTCGCCCGGCAGGGCGGACCCGCTGGCGGCGACGACCGAGAGCGACGAGGTGTCGTACCTGCGCCGCGTCTCCTCCGGGAGCTCGAGGATCCTCTGCATCATCACGGGCACCACGACCAGCGAGTCGGCGCGGCTGCGCGCCACCGCGGCGAGCGCCTCCTCGGGGTCGAAGCGCCGGCGGAGGACGAGCGTCGAGTTGAGCATCAGCCCGAGCGTGAAGTGCGCAAAGCCCCACGAGTGGAAGAGCGGGGCGGCGATGTGCGCGGTCTGACCGCGCTTGAGCGGGATCTTCGAGAGCAGCGAGATCGCCGGGTCGAGCGACTGGGGCGACGAGCGGTTCGCGCCCTTCGGCGAGCCGGTGGTCCCGGAGGTGAGGATGATCGTCTTGCCCACGCGGCTCGGCGCGTCGGGCACGCGGTCGGGGCTCGCCTCGATCAGCTGCTCGAGCGTGGGGTCGGCAGGATCCTCGCTCTCCTGCCAGGCGACGAAGCGAAGCCGGCCCTCGCCGGCCCGTTCGAGCAGGCCGGCGAACTCCTCGTCGTAGATCAGCGCGGTCGGAGCCTCACGCTCGACGACCTCGGTCAGCTGGGGGCCGGCGAAGGCCGTGTTGAGATAGAGGACGTCGGCGCCGAGCTTCGCGGTCGCGACCGTCGCCTCGACGAAGCCACGGTGGTTGCGGCACATGATCCCAACGCCGTCTCCCTCCTTGACGCCGGCGGCCGTGAGCGCGTTGGCGAGGGCGTTGGTGCGCCGGTCGAGCTCGCCGAAGCTGAGCGTGCCGAGCTCGTCGTCGACCGCGATCGCATCGGGGCACAGGAGCCCTGACGTGAGATAGCCCGAAGCGGGCCCGCGTCCCCAGCGCTTGAGCGTCGTCAAGACGCGAACCAGCTTGTCCGGCCGCACAGGCCTGACGATGCCGGCGTCGGCGAGCACCTTGAGGCCGCCGGCCTTGTGGGCGAGGGTCTCTAGCACGGCCTTGCCGCGCCCGTCTGTCGGCGTCTCGGCCTCCATGCGCGCGTGCAGTCTTTCAGGGTCGTGCGCCGGGCGGCGTGAGGGTGGCCTCGTCCGGGCGATCTGGCCGGTATCGACGACTCGGCGTCGTCTGTCAGCGCTTCTTCTCACGCGGCGGACGCGGTGGATTCGCCTTGCGCTCCTTCGCGGTCATCTTGCGTATCACCAGGGAGCCCTCCTCGACCTGCTGCTGAACCTGCTTCAGCTTCTCCTCGCGCCGCTTGTCCTGCTGCTCGCGCACGGTTCTGGCCATGACGGGCAGATCCTCGCTTTCTGTCGCCGCTCCGCCTTAAAGGTACCCGGTCACGAGTCGGGGCTCTCTGGATTCGCGTAGGCGTCCTTGTCCCACGGCGGCGCGATGTCCGGGTCGAGCCGCCGATAGCGCCGCCGGTCGATGCCCTCGAGCGGCACCAGCCGCATGCCGTCCGGGGTCGCCGTGCGCTCGCGCAGATGGTGGCCCGGCAGTTGTGGCGTGAGGCCGTTGAACGTGGGCACATGTCCGGCGTGGCTGCCTCGGGAGACCCTCGTCCACCCGGAAGCCGGTCCGGGGCGCTCGCAATGCCGGTACTTGCACCACTGCCAGCGGCCGTGGGACGTCACGCGCACCGTCGTCCGTTCGCCGCGATCGATCGTGACCTCGGCGCCTTCCCAGTCGTCGCGGTGGTAGCCGGGGTACCGCGGTAGGTCGGGCGAAGCTCCACTCAGTCGAGCCAGTGTGCGCGGAAGGTTCCAGAGACGGTCGGACCCGGCCCACGTCGTGTTCGAATCGGGGTAGTACAGCCAGTATTGGACGTAGCGTCGACCGTTGCGTCGCTGCAGCCTGGTGAAGACGGTCGCACGGTGGCCGGCAGCGGTGCGGTGAGCGTCGAGATCCCGGTCGTCGCGCACCGTCGCGCACGCCACCTCACGGCACTGGCGCCAGTCGACCGGCAGCTGACGCTCGCCCGGCTCGAAGACCAGTCCCTGGAGGTGCCGGCGAACGAGCCTGGCGTCGCGGTCCCCGTACACACGGGCCAGGGCGGCGTCGCCATCCGCGCAGCCTCCCTTGACCGCGCACACCAGTCTGTGCGCGAGCAGACCGCCGACCGAGCGGCCGTCTGCGCCGGAGACCATGCCAGCCATGCCTCCGAGCACGAGCGCCGCGACCAGCACCAGTCCGACCCATTCGACCGCCGCCTGCCCCTGCTGCCCGCGCATCCGGCAAATCCTGCGGAATGGCGTCACACGATACGCCCGGCCAGTGTAACCGCGGAGTGACAAGCTCGCGTCGTGACGGCGTCAGCGAACCTCGGAGGCCGTAACACCCTCCCGCCACCAAATTCCTTATTGTTCTTTACCACAATAGGATGCTTAGGTAGGCAGTCGTTGTAATTTCGTAGCGATGAAACACGTACAACACCCCGACCGGGGCCTCACGGGCGAGAAGCTGCCGCGCGGCAGTCATGGGTTGCCGCCCGAGTTCGTGGTGCATTCCCAACGCGAGCGGCTGTTTGCCGGAATGGCGCGGGTGATGACGCGACGCGGATATGCCGCGACCACCGTCGACGACATCGCGAACGAGTCGAGTGTGTCTAGAAAGGCCCTATATGCGCATTTCTCGGGAAAGGAGGACGTCCTTCTGCAGGCTCACAGGGCGGTCGCGAAGCGGATCGCCACCGGCGCCGGCCCCGCAATCGCCGAGCAGGCGGACTGGAAGTCCGCGCTGCGAGCGCTGCTCGACTGGGGGCTCGAGTTCTTCGCCCGCGAACCGGCGTTCGCGCATCTGTCGCTGGTCGACGTCGGAGCTGCCACACCCGCCGCGCGGCGCCTCCAGCGTGAGTCGCTGACCGCCGTACGGCGCCTGCTCGAGCGAGCGGTCCTCCAAGGCGCTCGACCGGTGTCGGACACCGCGATCGACGGCATGCTCGGCGGGATGATCTATGTCGTCGCCAGGGCGGCGGAGGACCGCTCTCCGACCGACCTACCGGCACTACGCCCCGAGCTGATGGCGTGGTTCGCGTTGATCCTCGACGGGCCCGAGGCCGCGGAGCAAGAGCTGGCCCACGACGTGCCGCCGTTGTCGAGCGGCGACCCTTCGCCTTAGCGCCGTCGCGCCGCGCGGGGTGGCGGACCGAGCGACTCGAGCATCCCGAACCGCACGTCGACGTCGGCGATCAGGCTCCGGGTCTCGGACGGATCGACGCCGCCGCGCCAGTATTCGTTGCACTCTTCGGCGAGACGCTCGCACGCCGAGCAGACCGAGTCGTAGACGGCGTCCCACAGCGCCGCGCGTGAACCGGTGAGCTGGCGGTCCTCCCCGGCACGCCCTTCACCGAGCTCGAGCTGCTCCAGCAGGCGATCGATCTCCTCGACGCGTCCGGACGCCTCGCGGGCGACCGTGATCTGCGAAGGCTTCCCGGAGCCTTGGCTAGAGAGCATGGGATCGGGTTCCAGCTCGCGTCGGGTGGCGAGCAGGCTCTCACGCACGGCCGCGACGTGGTCGGCGGGGATTTGAATTGTCGTCATCGACATGGGAGTCCTCCTTCGTGCTGCTTCGTCATGCCACGAACATACGTTCGCCAGTAGACGACCCGGCGGCATGGCCGCCAGCCATCGGCCTGACGTCACGGACCTGTCACAGTCTTGCCAGACTTGTAGCATATCTGCTGTGTCCGGTAACGGCCTCCCAGGGCGCGAAGATCGGGCGGCAACGCCGGAAGCCTCCGGCGGCGCCGCGCCGATACGATCCGCGCTGTTGTGTTCGACCTGAGCGACGAGCAGGCGGCGATCCAGCGTCTGGTGCGCGACTTCGCCCAGCAGGAGGTGAAGCCCGTCGCGGAGGAGCTCGACCGCGAGAAGCGCTTCCCATACGAGATCGTGGCGAAGCTGGGCGAGCTCGGGCTGATGGGCATCCCCTATCCCGAGGAGTACGGCGGCGGTGGCGCGGACACGTTGTCGTACGCGCTCGCCGTCGAGGAGCTGGCGCGGATCGACTCCTCGGTCGCGATCACGGTCGCGGCGCACACCTCGTTGGGCACCTGGCCGCTCTACGCGTTCGGAGACGAGCTGCAGAAGCAGGAATGGATGCCCAGGCTCACGTCGGGCGAGAGGCTCGGCGCATTCGGCCTCACCGAGCCAGAGGCCGGGTCCGATGCCGGCAACGTCCGCACGACGGCCTCGCTCGAGGACGGCGAGTGGCGTATCGAGGGAGCGAAGCAGTTCATCACCAATGCCGGCACCGACATATCGGGCTTCGTGACGATCACCGCGCGAACGGGCGACGGAGAGATCTCGAACATCCTCGTCCCAAACGGGTCCCCCGGCTACGAGGTCGGCGCCCCGTACCGCAAGATGGGCTGGAACGCATCGGATACGCGGCCGCTCGCATTCGACGGCTGCCGTGTGCCGGAGGACAACCTCGTCGGTCCGCGTGGCATGGGCTTCAAGCAGTTCCTCCAGACGCTCGACGGCGGGCGGATCTCGGTCGCCGCGATGGGAGTCGGAGTGGCCCAGGGCGCGCTCGACGAGGCGCTTGCCTATGCCAAGGAGCGCCAGGCGTTCGGCAAGCCGATCGCCAAGTACCAGGCGATCCAGATGAAGCTGGCCGACCTCGCTACGGAGATCGAGGCGGCGCGCCTGCTCACCTACAAGGCCGCGTTCGAGAAGGACCAGGGCCGCAACTTCTCCCTCACCGCCGCCCAGGCGAAGCTCAAGACCGGCAGGCTCGCCGTGCGAGCCACCGAGGAGGCGGTTCAGATCCACGGCGGCTACGGCTTCATCGAGGAGTACCCGGTCTGCCGCTTCTACCGCGACGCGAAGATCCTCACGATCGGCGAGGGCACCGACGAGGTCCAGCAGATGGTGATCGCCCGTGCCCTAGGCGCGTGACTGTGGCTGCGGTGCTCGCAGGACCTCGCTCCAGCTAGCCCCGGCTCGGAGACTTAGGACCGGTCCGGCTGCGCTCCTCCGCTGGACGCGGCTGCGGTTTCCGCCGCTGGGCGGGCTTGACTACAGCCCGCGCTCGAGTAGGCGGGAGGCGGCGCTCGACGGGTCGAGACGGCGGGCGACGACCTCGTCCAGCAGCTCTCGCACCGAGGGATCGTCGCGGATCGACTCCTCCAGCTGGCGGCGCAGACGGCCCGCCGCCAGGGCGAGCACCTCGTTCATCAGGTTGCGACGGCGGCGCTCGGCGAGCGTGCCCTCGCCTTCTATGTGCTCGCGGTGGGCCTCGACCGCCTCGGCGAGCTCGTCGATGCCCTCGCCGCGCGACGCCTCCGTCTTGACGATCGGCACGCGCCAGCCCTCCTGCGGGCCGAGCGACAGGACGCCTCTGATCTCACGGATCATCGTGTCGGTCAGCGGATGGTCGGACTTGTTGACGACGATCACGTCCGGGATCTCCATCACACCCGCCTTGAGCGCCTGGATCGAGTCGCCCGACCCGGGCATCAGGGCGAGGACGACCGTGTCGGCGTGATCGATGATGTCGACCTCCGCCTGCCCGACGCCGACCGTCTCCAGCAGGACCACGTCCTTGCCGGAGGCGTCCATCAGCAGCGCGGCCTGCAGGCACGCCTCCGAGAGCCCGCCGAGCGCGCCGCGATTCGCCATCGAGCGGATGAAGACGCCCGCGTCGAGGAAGTGCTCGGTCAGGCGGATGCGATCTCCGAGCAGGGCGCCTTTCGTGAACGGCGACGACGGGTCGATCGAGAGCACCGCGACCTGGCGGTCGCGTCGGCGGTAGCGCGCGGTCAGCGCGCCGATCAGCGTCGACTTGCCGACGCCCGGCGGCCCGGTGAAGCCGACGATCGCCGCGTGGCCGGTGCGCGGGTAGACCTCGCGGACGAGCGCCCAGCCCTCCGGGTCGTCGTTCTCGACCAGCGAGATCGCGCGGGCGAGCGCGCGCTTGTCCCCTGCCAACAGCTTGTCGGTCAGCTCGGCGGCGGTGCGCGGGGCGGCCATCGGAGCGGCAGGCTAGTACAGAGCCGCTCGGCGGCGGCCACGGCGCCGGCCCGACGCGATCACTCGTGCGCCAGCGCGTCGAGCACGTCCAGCTTCGCCGCGCGCCGCGCCGGCCCGACCGCCGCCAGCACTCCGGCGAGAGCCGCGAGCAGGAGGATCACGATCAACTGGCCGACGGGGTAGGCGAGCTCGAAGCCCTCGTCGGCGAGCGGTCGCGAGATCAGCGCGGCGAACAAGATGCCCAGCGCCGCGCCCAACAGAGCGCCGATCAGGGCGGTGATGACGGCCTCGTAGCGGATCACGCGGCGCACCTGCCTACGCGACATGCCGACCGCCCGCAGCATGCCCAGCTCGCGTGTCCGCTCGTGGATCGACAGGGCCAGCGTGTTGACGATCCCGAAGATCGATACGACGATCGCCAGGGCCAGCAGGGCGTAGATGACGTTGACCAATCCCGAGATCTGCTCCTCCTGGGATCGCTTCAGCTCCTCCTGGTCGAGCGCCTCGGCGGACGGATAGCGACTGTCGACGAGTCGCTTGACTCGCTGCTCGACGGCATCGGCGTCGGCGCCATCCGCGATCTTCGCCAGCACGTAGGTGTCACGAGTCTCGCCGAACTGACGCTCCATGGCAGCCTGCTCGATAACGAAGCTGCCGAGGAAGTCGGTGCGATCCTTCAGCGCGCCGACGATCTCGAACGCCGTGCGGCGGCCCGTAGGCGTCAGGACGCGCAGGGTGTCCCCGACCTCGAGGTCGTTCGACTTGGCGTATGCCTCGTCGACGACGGCTTGGCGGGGGCCGAGATCGGCGATCGTCTCCGGCGAGCCCTCGGTGAAGTCGAAGTCGAAGACAGCGTCGATCGTCGCCGGATCGACGCCCGAGACCCGCTGCTGACCGTCCTGCCCGTCGAGCTTCGCGTAGCTGAAGCGGATCGAGCCGACGGCGTCCACGCCGCCGATACGGCCAACGTCGCTCGCGATCCTGTTCGGGATCGGTGAGAAGCCGTCCGTGCTCTGAATCGTGAGGTCGCCCTCGAAGCTGGTGTCGATCGCGCTGGCGATCGAGCGGTTCAGGCCGGCCGCGAAGACGGTCACGAAGACCACCAGCGCGAGTCCGATCATCAACGCTGCCGAGGTCACGGCGGTCCGGCCCGGCTTGCGCATCGCGTTCTCGCGCGCGAGCCGTCCGGTCAGTCCGCGTAGACGCTCCATCGGCCAACCGGCCAGCGCCGCGAGCGGACGCACGAGGCGCGGGCTGTAGAGCGAGGTGGCGAAGAGGATCGCCGCCGAGCCGGCCCCCATCAGGGCGGCCGCCGAACCGGCCGAGTCGAGGTCGCCGAACAGGCCGATCGACAGCATCGCCAGGCCCCCCACGCCGAGCAGGCCCGCGACGACCGCCGGGATCCGGCCGCGGCGGCGGCGCTCGGGCAGGGCGGCCTCGAGCAGCGCCGCCATCGGCGTGACGCGCGTCGCGCGCAGGGCCGGAGTCAAGGCGGACGCCATCGTGATGCCGAGCCCGACGACGAGCGAGACGATCACGGTGCGGGCCTGGAACACCAGGCCGGTATTCGGCAGGTCGATCCCGAACGACTCGAACAGCGCGTTGATCCCCGCGGCGAAGCCGATCCCAGCGAACAGGCCGAGCAGCGAGCCGAGCAGGCCGACGATGAAGGCCTCGAGCAGGACCGTCGCGAGGATCTGCCGCCGCGAGGCGCCGAGCGTGCGCAGCAACCCGAACTCGCGGATCCGCTGGGCGACCGTGATCGAGAAGGTGTTGAAGATCTGGAAGCCGCCGACGACAAGCGAGATGCCGGCGAAGACGAGCAGCGCGATCTTGAGGAAGCCGAGGTCGCTGCCGATCTCGTCGGTCTCGCGCTGGGCGTTCTCGGCGGCGGTCTCGACCTTCACCGACGGCGGCATGGCGCGCGCCACGCGACGCGCGAGCCGAGCCGGGGGCACGCCTGGATCGGCCGCGATCGATATCTGGTCGAGCCTGCCGGCCTTGTCGGTGATCCGCTGGGCCTCGGGCAGGGTCAGCGTCACCGAGCTCGAGCCACCGGTCGAGGTGTCGCCGAGCTTGTTGACGCCCACGACACGGAAGCGCTTCAGCGGACCCTCGGCGACCACGCCGATCGTGTCGCCGATGGCGATGTCCTCGCGGTTCGCGTTCGACTCGTCGATCGCGGCCTCGCGCGCGGTGCGCGGCGCTCGGCCGTCGACGTAGGTGAGCGTGTTGAACGGCTTGCCGAGCTCCGAGAACGCGAACTGCGGCGCGAAGCCCTGGCCGAACGGCTCGCCCTCAGCGTCGGTGATGCGGACCAGCGAGAGAATCCCGCCCTCGGCCTTCGCCACCCCCGGGACCCGCTCGACGCGCTCGAGCAGCGCCCCAGGGAACGGCGGCGGCTCGCTGGTCTCCTGGGCGACTATCTCCCTCGGCACGACCACGACGTCGGTGCCCTCGAGCGCCGTGGTGAAGATGTCGTCGAACGACCGGTTGATCGTGTCGGTGAGGATGTACGTGCCGGCGACGAGCGCGACCCCGAGCAGGACGGCGAGAATCGTGCTGACCGCGCGGAGCTTGCGGACGGCGAGTCCCTTGAGCGTGACGGAGACCATCCGCGCCTACGCGACGGCCTTCATCAGCTCGAGCACGTCGCCCTCGTCGCCGGCGTCGCCGTCGTGGGCGACCTTGCCGTCGCGCAGGACCACGAGCCGATCGGCGTAGGCGGCCGCGTGAGCGTCGTGGGTCACGACGATCACCGTCTGGCCAAGCTCGTCGACCGCATGGCGCAGCAGCGCCATGACGTCGTCGGACGCCTTCGAGTCGAGGTTGCCCGTCGGCTCGTCGGCGAAGACGACCGCAGGCTTCGAGACCAGCGCCCGCGCCACCGCGACGCGCTGCTGCTGGCCGCCGGACAGCTCGGCCGGGCGGTGGCTGCGGCGGTCGCCGAGCCCGACGACCTCGATCAGCTGCTCGAACCACGCAGCGTCCGGCTGGCGGCCCGCGATCGACAGCGGCAGGCGGATGTTCTCCTCGGCCGTCAGGACGGGCAGCAGGTTGAAGAACTGGAAGACGAAGCCGAGCCTGTCGCGTCGCAGCTGGGTGAGCTTGCCGTCGTCGAGACCGTCGAGCTCGACACCGTCGAGCCTCACGGAGCCGCTGGTCGGCTTGTCGAGGCCGGCGAGGAGGTGCATCAACGTCGACTTCCCGGAGCCCGACGGCCCCATGATCGCCGCGAAGCGGCCACGGTCGAATCCGACTGAGACGCCGGCCAGCGCATCGACCGCCGCCTGCCCCTCGCCGTAGCGCCGGCGCAGGTCGGTGGCGGTCACGATCTGGCCGCGCGCCGCGGCGGGCGGGCGACCCTCGGTGCTCGATCCGTTCATGGGCGCACTCTGCCAAACGGGGTCGGCGGGCGTACCCGTGGACGGGCGCGGACACTGGCCGGCTGTCAGGGCCGACGATCCGTGGCCGCCAACCGGGGCCCGCCTATGATCCGCGGCCGATGCGCCAGCGAGCGACGGAGCTCCCCCCGGTCCAGGACGTGCGCCGGCCGCCCCCGCCGCTGCACGGCGGCCCGCTGACCCTCCTGCGCTTCATGCGCCGGCACAGGATGCTCACCCTCGAGTACGCGCGCCTGCTCGCCGGGCTCGCGCGACGGCGTTGGCTGAGCGGCTACGGCCGGCGGCTGCGCACGGACGGCATCGCCTTCGTCGCGTCGGACGTCGTGCTGCAGATCGGCCCGGAAGCACGGGTGGAGCTCGGCCGCTGGTCGTGGATCGGGCACGGGACGAAGGTCCGCTGCCACGAGGGCGTCGTGTCGATCGGGGCGAAGACCGTGCTGGGCCAGGAGTGCACGATCTCCGCCTACCAGCACGTCTCGATCGGGCGCGAGTGCGTGATCGCCGATCGCGTGATGCTGATCGACTTCGACCACGGGATGGTCGAGGTCGAGCGGCCGATCCGCCTCCAGGGCATCTACAAGCGCGACGTGCGCGTCGGCAACAACGTCTGGATCGGCTATGGAGCGTGCATCCTGCGCGGCGTGACGGTCGGAGACAACGCCGTGATCGGGACCAACGCGGTCGTCACCGAGGACGTTCCCGCGAACGCGGTCGTCGGTGGCGTGCCCGCCCGCGTCATCCGCATGCGGGACGAGCCCGGGGCGCTGCGATGGGAGTGAACGACCGGCTCCCCGGCCTCCTGGCGCGCGGGCCGTGGTCTCCCGCCGAGGTGACCGCCCACTGGTCCGATCGGCCCTACGAGCCGGATCCGGGCGTGTCGGCGGCGGCAGACGCCGCGATCGCCGAGCTGGGCGAGCGCGGCTCCCCCACCCACGACGGGCTCGGCGCGCGGGTGACGCGCTTCGACCAGCGTCCCGGCGGCCTCGAGCTCGAGCTGGAGCCGGTGCGCTGGGCGCTTCGGCTTTGCGGCGACGCGGTCGACAGCATCTCGTCGCTGTGCGTCGTGCGCGACGCCGGAGGACGCTGGCTCGCCGGTCGTCGCGCCGCCTGGGTCGCCAGCTGGGCCGGCCGCTGGGCGCTCGGAGCGGGAGGCGCCGTCGAGGTCGGCGAGAACCCAGTCGACACGCTTGCGCGCGAGCTCGAGGAGGAGTGGTCGGTGGAGCCGCGGCGCCTGAGCGCGGAGGCGCTCGTCCGGATTCCGAGCGGGCTGCTGCTGTTCGTCGGCATCGCCCACCTCGCCCCGGGCGCCGAGGTCACGATCGATCCGGAGCATGACGCCCACGCCTGGTGGCCGCCCGCCGTCGACGACTGGCCGCCGGAGGCCGACGCGCCGCTGCGAGCGATGGCCGCGATGCTCGCCGATCGCTAGACCGCCGGGCAGGGCCCGATCGGCCGCCGCCGGAGCTAGATCACACGGGGACGAGGTGTCGCCAGGCCGCGGTACAGATCCGCGGTCTGGCGCGCCACGTCGGCCCAATCGAACGTGAGCACGTGCTCGGAGGCCTCCGCCACCAGACGGTCGCGGAGCTCGTCGTCGGTCAGCAGCCGCTCCGCCATCTGGCCGAGCGAGTGGGGGTCGCGCGAACGGAAGCGCAGCCCGACGTCGCCGTTCGGGACGACCTCGCGCAGGCCGCCGGTGTCGGCGACCAGGCACGGGCACCCGGACGCCATCGCCTCGAGCGCCACGAGCCCGAACGGCTCGTAGATCGACGGCACGACGGTCAGATCGGCGATTCGGTAGAGGGAGTGCAGCACGTCGTCGCCGATCCAGCCGACGAAGGCGCCGTGATCGTCGAGCCCGAGCTGGGTCGCCTGCTCGCGCAGCTCCTGCTCGGCCGTGCCCGACCCGGCGACGATGAAGCGCACGTTGCCGACCCGCTCGATCAGCCCCGGAAGCGCCTCGAGCGCGAGCTGGAAGCCCTTCTCGTAGACGAGCCGGCCGACGAGCAGCACGAGCCGCTCGTCGGGGGCGGCGAAGCGCGACCGCAGGGTGTCGAGGTCGTCGACCGGGACGAGGTCGGCCGGGTCGATCCCGTTCGGGATCACGGCCACCTGACGCTCCTCGAGGCCGAATACGTCGGCGATGTGCTCGCGCATGTACGCCGAGCAGGCGATCACGCGATCGGCGCGGTTGGTTATCCAGCGCTCGACGCCGTGGATGTGGCTCTGCGGGTGCTTGTCGACCCACCCCTGATGGCGTCCGTACTCGGTCGCGTGGATGGTCACCGCGAGCGGACAGCGGAAGCGGTTGGCGAGATGGTCGCCGGCAACGGCGACGAGCCAGTCGTGGCAGTGGACGAGGTCGAAGTCGTAGCGGTCGCCGACCTCGACCCCGACGGCCAGCATGTCGGCGTTCATGTGCTCGATCCAGGTCACGAACTCGCCGAGGTCGCGCGGGCGCTCCGGCTCGCGCACGCGGTGCACGACCACTCCCTCGAGCTCGGCTTCGGCCGGCGAGTCCTCCAGCCCGCGGGTCAGCACGTGCACCTCGACGTCCTGTGCGACGAGGTTCTCGGCCAGCTTGCGGACGTGGCGAGCGAGGCCGCCCTCGATCAGCGGCGGGTACTCCCAGGAGAGGATCAGGACGCGCATGGTCAGGGAGCGGCGAGCTGCGACAGGGCCAGGTCCGGCGCCAGGTTGCGGAGGGCGGGCTCCGGCACGCTGGCTGAGTCTGCCAGAGCCCTCAACGCGGCGTCGTGCTCGGCGGCGTGCGCCTGGACGCGCTCGATCGGATAGTCGGAGGCCAGTCCGCGGGTGAGCTGGAACGGCCAGTCGCTCGCCTGGAGGGCGAGCAGCTCGCGAGCCGCCCGCTCGAGCGCCGGCTGACGGTCGCCCGGGCGCTCAGCGGCCGCGGCGACGGTACGGAGCTCGGCGCGCCTGGCCGCGAACGCGACCTCGGCGACGCCTGGCGAGTCCCACGTCGAGAGGTCCTTGTCGGTTCCCCACGTCGAGGCTTCGAGCTTCCGCGCGACCGGCTCCACGCGCTCGAGCGCATCGCTCACGGTCGTCAGCTCGAGCCCCTGCGTCGACGCCTCGTCGATCACGGCGCGCAGCCAGTCGAGGCCCTCGTACCACCAGTGCCCGAGCAGCTCGGTGTCGAACGCGCAGCAGAGCACCCCGGGACGACCCCGCGCCGTCGAGTACGCGTCGAGCCGGGCGATCGCGCGACCGACGAACTCGCGGGCGTGCTCGCGCGCGGCGGCGCGCGCGGTCGTGGGGCTGTAGACGTCGCCGCCGTTGCTCCACGGCCGCATGTGGTGCACCGTCCCGCGGTGGTAGTCGCGGTAGCGCGCATCGGCCGGATAGCCGCTCCGGTCGCTCCAGACCAGCTCGACGGTCTGCCAGTCGATCGGCACCGCCGCGATCCCCGCGTCGGTGAGCACCGGCTCGAGATGATCGGGCGCCCCGATCCCCCGCGCCACGGTCTGGTCGACGCAGACGGCGCGGGCGCCGTGGGCCGCCAGTCCCCACTCGAGCCCGGGAACGTAGGCGCACTCGGGCAGCCAGAGCCCGCCGCCCCAGTCGCCGAAGCGGCGCCGCTGGGAGGCGACGCCGGTAGCCAGCTGCAGTCCCAGCCCGGCGTCGCTGGCGAGCAACGGCAGGACGGCGTGGGTGGCCGACGACGTCCACAGCTCGACCGGCCGCGACGCCGCTAGCCGCGCGAGCAGGCCGAGCACGTCGCCGCCGCATGTCTCGATCGCGTCGGCGGCGCGGGCGTAGTCGCCGGCGGCCCGGCGGACCTCCGCCGCGAGCGCCGGCTCGCCGGCGCGATCGAGGCCGGCCGCGTCCTCGTCGTGGACGCCGAGTCGCGTCTCACGCAGGTAGCGCGTCAGCCGCTCGCCGGCCGCGCCGGGCAACGCCTCGAGCTGGTCGCAGAGGACCGGCGTGAGGCCTAGCGTCAAGGGGGCGTCCGCCTCGTCGAGCAGGTCGAGCAGCGGCAGGTAGACGCACGCGATCGCCTCCCACAGCCACTCCTCCCCGAACGGCCAGGTGCCGAAGCCCTCGACGTAGGGCATGTGGGAGTGGAGGACGAGGCAGAGCGGGCCGCGGTCGCGGCTCATCGCAGGACTGCGACGAGGTCCAGGGCGCGGTCGAGCGGACCGGCGCGGAGCGCGAAGTCGCTCGCCGCGATCGCCGCCGTGAAGCGGTCGTAGAAGGGCCCGGTGAGGCCCAGCCGCGGGTGCACGGCATCCCAGCCGAGCCGTAGCGCCAGCTCGTGCGCGCGCAGCTTGCGCGCATGGAAGAGGCCGAGCAGCTCGACGCGGTCGAACACCGTCTCGCACAGCGAGCGGAACTCCTCGGGCCGGTACTCGCGCAGGTGCCAGGGGTTGTCCGACTTCTCCGCTCCGGGAGGCGCGAGCGTGAAGAGGTTGGGCGTCGACACGTACACCGTCCCGCCCGGGCGGACCATGCTCTTGAAGTGGCGCAGAACGCCCTCGTCGTCCTCGACGTGCTCGATCGTCTGGAGGAAGACCACCGCGTCGCACTCCTCCGCGTAGGCGTCGACGAGGTCGCGCACGAAGCTCACGCCGGGCCGCCCGTAGCGCGCCCGCGCATGCTCGAAGGCCTCGGGATTGGCGTCGACGCCCGTCACGCGGGCGGCGCGGCGCGCGAGCACGTCGGTGCCGTAGCCCTCGCCGCAGGCCATGTCGACCACCTCGAGGCCGCCGCAGCGCGCGGCGATCCACTCGTAGACGGCGAGGTGGCGGCGGTACCAGTAGTTCTCCTCCGGGACGTCGGGCAGCGTCCGCTCGCCGGTCAGGGCGAGCGGCGGCACGCCGGCGGGCTGGTCCCGCTGAACGTATTCGTGAGCCTGCGCCACAGCGCGCGGGAGTCTACGGCGGCGCATCGCTCGCAAGCGACCGAACGGGAGACGTCGGTGTCCACCGGCGTTCCCATAGCCTGTCGCCGCGATGGCCGCCCCCGCAAGCACGGAGGAGATCCACGAGGTCAACGTCCGCTACCACGACCTGGCGGCCGAGCACTACGACGCCAAGTGGGGCATCGACTACGGCGAGCGCGGCCAGAGCCAGGTGACCGGCAAGCTGGCGAAGGCGCTCGGCGGCCGTCTCGGCCACTACGGTCGCGGACTCGAGATCGGGGCGGGCACCGGCTACTTCGGCCTCAACCTGATTCTCGCCGGCGCGATCGACGACTACACGGCGAGCGACATCTCACCCGGCATGCTCGCAACGCTCTCGAGAACGGCCGAGTCGCTCGGGATCGACGTCGAGACGGCCTGCACGGAGGCGTCGGCGCTGCCATTCGCGGACGAGTCGTTCGACATCGTCTTCGGACACGCGATCCTGCATCACCTGCCGGATCTCGATGCCGCCTTCCGCGAGTTCTCCCGGGTCCTGCGTCCGGGCGGCGTGATCGCCTTCTGCGGCGAGCCGTCGCACTACGGCGACCGCCTCGCAGAGCTTCCGAAGCGCGCGGCCTGGCGCCTGTCGCCGGCCTGGCGCACGTTGCTGCGCGCGCGGGAGGTGGAGCGTGACGGGAGCTCGGAGATCGTCGAGGAGGACTCGCTCGAGCGCGTCGTCGACGTGCACGCCTTCACGCCCGGAACGCTGGCGCGACACACGCGCGGCGCAGGCTTCGAGGGCGTGCGCGTACGCGGCGAGGAGCTGGCCGCGAGCCTGTTCGGCTGGGCGAATCGCTCGCTAGAGGCGTCGGCGAGGCCGGAGGACGTCCCTCTGCTCTGGCGCAAGTACGCCTACCACGGCTACCTCGCCCTCCAGGCGCTCGACCGCGCGGTGCTCGAGCCCCGCCTCCCCCCCGCCGTCTTCTACAACCTCCTCCTCTCCGCGCGGAGACCATAGCTGCGGTGCTCGTCGGATCTCGCTCCAGCTAACCCCGCCACGCGGATGTAGGACCGATCCGACTGCGCTCCTCCGCTGGGACCTAGTCGTCGACGGACTGGACGGCGCCGCCGCGGCGGGGGTCGCCGCCGCCGGAGATGACGCCTGAGGCGTCTCGGGCGACGGCTTGGACGCCACCGAAGTAGAGGTTGCGGTGCTGCCAGCGGCGTAGCTGCCAGTTGTTCTGGCCGAGCCAATCGAGAGCGTCGCCGTCGACGCCGGGCTCTACGTCGATCAGATCTCCCTCGACGTGGATTCGCGGGGCGTCGACCGCCGCCTGGGCCGCCATGCCTCCGTCGACGACGGCGGCGATCGTCTGGACGATCGCCGACCGGATGCGATTCGAGCCGGCCGAGCCGAGGGCGATCTCGACGCCGTCGGCGTCGAGCACGATCGTCGGAGCCATCATGCTCGGCACTCGCAGGCCCGGCGAATGGCTGTGGAAGCCGGACGGATTGAGGTCCTCCTCGCCGAGCATGTTGTTGAGGTGGACGCCCGTGCCGGGGACGACGACCCCGGAGCAGGCGCCGTTCGAGCAGGTGACCGTCGCGCAGATGCCGTCGCCGTCCATGACCGAGAGGTGCGTGGTCGATCCGAGGCGCGAGGCGATCTCCGCCCCGACCTGATCGAGCGCCGTGGGCGCGAGGAAGGTGTCGGCGTAGTCGTCCCGCCCGAGGCCGGCGACGAACTCGGCGTCGCGGGCGCGGTTGGTCGAGGCGATCACCTCGGCGAGGACGCGGACGTCGCCGGGCCGGCCGACGCGCTCCAGCAGCTCGAGCGCATCGGCGATCAGGATCCCGCCCGAGGACGGCGGCGGGTTGGTGAGCACATCCCGGCCACGGAAACGCGCGCGCACCGGACGACGCTCGACGACCTCGTAGCCGGCGAGGTCCTCACGCGTGAGCAGGCCGCCGCGCTCCAGCACCCATTCGCTGACCGCGGTCGCCACGTCGCCGCGATAGAGGAAGCCGGGTCCCTCGGCCCCCAGGCGGTCGAGCAGGTCGGCGAGCGCCGGCAGCCTCACCCGCTCGCCGGCGCGGAAGGGGCGGCCATCGGGCTCGTAGATCGCTCGTGCCTCAGGGGTCGTGCGAAAGATCGGGCCGAGGATGCCGAGCAGGTACTCCTGGACCTCGCTGACCTCGACGCCCTCCCGCGCGGCCGCCGCCGCGGGCCCCGTCAGGTCCCCGAGCCGGGCGCTGCCGAACCGGTCGAGCGCCTCGGTGAGACCGAGCGTCGTCCCGTAGACGCCACACGAGGACGGGCCGACGTGGAAGACCTGCGCCGAGTCCGCCGCGAAGACGACCTCGATCGGCACCAGCGGAACCGGCTCCAGGCTCTCGAGCCCACGCCCCGGCGCGGCGACGAAGAAGTCCAGCAGGTGGCTCTCGCCGGCCGCCGTGTGCACCAGCATGAAGCCGCCCGCCCCCGGCCCGGTCAGCGGCGACTCCGCCGCGAACGACATCAGCACCGCCGCCACCGCCGCATCGACCGCGTTGCCCCCGGCCCGCAGCACATCGGCCCCCGCCTGGGCGGTCCGTGGGTGCCCTGCTGCCACTACCCCCTTCATCAGGGGCGAGACTATTGCGGGCTAGCGGCGGGGAATGAACTCGGGGACATCCAGGTCCCCTAGCGAATTCGTCATGACCCGCTCGCGACGGGTGACGCGGGGCTCGCGGTCGACCTCGTCGGGGATCGAGGTGCGCTCCCTGCGCGGCGCCTTGCGACTGCCGTAGCCGGTCGCGACGACCGTGATCCACACCTCGCCGTCGAGCCGCTCGTCGACCATCGCGCCGAAGATGATGTTGGCGTCGGGATGCGCCGCCTCCGCGACCGCCTTGGCCGCCTCGTTGACCTCCCACAGCGAGAGGTCGCGGCCGCCGGTTATCGACAGCAGGATCGACTGGGCGCCGTTGACGGACGTCTCGAGCAGCGGCGAGGCGACCGCCGCGGTGGCCGCGTCCATCGCCCGTGTCTCGCCCGTCCCCATGCCGATCCCGAGCAGCGCCTGGCCGGCGTCGCTCATGATCGTCCGCACGTCGGCGAAGTCGAGGTTGATCAATCCGGGCAGCGTGATCAGGTCCGAGATGCCCTGCACGCCCTGGCGCAGGACGTCGTCGGCGACCCGGAAGGCCTCGACCATCGAGGTCTTCTTGTCGAGCACCGACAGCAGCCGCGTGTTGGGGATCGTGATCAGCGTGTCGACCTCGGCGGCGAGCGCGTCGATCCCGGCCTCCGCCTGAGCGCTGCGACGGACGCCCTCGAAGGAGAACGGCTTCGTCACGATGCCGACCGTCAGCGCGCCGACCTCGCGGGAGATCTGCGCCACGACGGGCGCCGCTCCGGTGCCGGTGCCCCCGCCGGCGCCGGCGGTGATGAAGACCATGTCGGCGCCCTTGAGGTGACCCTTCAGCTCGTCGTACTGCTCGAGCGCGGACTGGCGGCCCATGTCCGGGTTCGCCCCCGCGCCGAGGCCGCGCGTCGCGTCCCCGCCGATGTGGATGCGGGTCGGCGCGCTCGACTGCTCGAGCGACTGCATGTCGGTGTTGACGGCGATGAACTCGACGCCCTCGACCTTGGCCTCGATCATCCGGTCGACCGCGTTGACGCCGGCTCCGCCGACGCCGACGACGCGTAGCACGGGATCGTGCTTCAGCGGCGACGACGGCTGGTGGACCTGCTCCTTGTCGCCCACGGGCCCGGGCGCGCGCCGCTCGGGGGCACGGTCGAGGATGTTCTCGGGGATGTCGGAGGAGAAGACCGAACGCAGGCGCTCCTCCGGCGTGGGGACGCCGTCGTAGCGGCTGACGGCGGAGTTGTCGGCGTGCTCGCGGGCGGCGGGCGTCTCCGGCGCGGGCTCGCGCCGCTCCTGCCGGCGACCCTTCTCGCGGCTCTCGGCAGGCTTGCGGCGGCTGTCCTCGGGCCGTGCCTCCAGGCCCTCCTCCTCGGTCTTGCGGAAGAGGGCCGCCAGCGGCCCCTCCCGCATGCTCGCGCGCTTACCGCTTGCCATTCGAGAGGACCTCCTTCGCGAGCTGGCGGTAGGCGTAGGCCGCCTTGCCGTCAGGGTCGTACTTGAGCACGGACATTCCCTTGACCGGCGCCTCGGCGAAGCGCACGGTCTTGGTGATGCGCGAGGCGAACACCTGGTCGCCGAAGTTCTCCTCCAGCAACTCGATCGCCTCCTTGGCGTGGACTGTCCGGCTGTCGACCAGCGTCGGCAGGATGCCCTCGATGTCGACGTCCGGGTTGAGGTTCTCCCGGATCATCGACAGCGTGTTCTGCAGCTGCACCAGTCCCCGCATGGACAGATACTCGCATTGCACGGGGACGATCACCTTGTGGGCGGCCGTCAGGGCGTTGATAGTGAGCAGCCCGAGGCTCGGCGGAGTGTCGATGCAGATGAAGTCGTAGTCCTCGAGGATCGGCTTCAGCGCCTTCTCCAGCGAGCGCTCGCGGCCGATCTTGGTCGACATCGCGATCTCCGCTCCGGCAAGGTCGATCGACGCGCAGGCGACGTCGACCTCGCGCTTGCGGATCACCTCGCGGATCGAGACGTCGTGGACGAGCACGTCGTACATCGACAGCTCGAGCGAGTCGGGATCGATCCCCTGGCTCATCGTCAGGTTGCCCTGCGGGTCGAGATCGATGCAGAGCGCGCGGTGGCCGCTCTCGACGAACGCCGCGGCGAGGTTGAGCGTCGTCGTGGTCTTGGCGACGCCGCCCTTCTGGTTGGTGAACGCGATGACCTTGGCCTGTGGCGTCACTGATGCCTCCGGATCGGCGGGCTGCGGGGTCGACTTTGCCATTACGAGGTGCCTATTCGCACGCCCGGAGGGGATTCCTGCACGGGGCCGCATAGCCTTGCTGCCGTGGCGACCCTGCTCGACAGGCGGCTGATCTTCGTGACCGGCAAGGGCGGCGTCGGCAAGACCACCGTCGCGGCGGCGCTCGGCCTGGCGGCGGCGCGAGCCGGCCGTCGCGTGCTCGTCTGCGAGGTCGCCGACCAGGAGCGCCTGGCCGCGGCCTTCGGGGCGCCGCCGGCCGGCTTCCGAGAGGTCGAGATCGAGCCGCGGCTGAGCGTGTTCTCGGTCAACCCGGAGGACGCGACCGAGGAGTGGCTCTTTTACCAGCTGCGCTCGCGAACGCTCGCCGGCATGCTCGGCGGGAGCCGGGTCTTCCAGTACCTGGCCACCGCGGCGCCGGGCCTCGCCGAGATGGTGACGATCGGCAAGGTCTGGGAGCTGGCGCAGCTCGAGCGAAAGACCCCCAGCGCCGCTCCCTACGACCTCGTGATCGTCGACGCTCCCGCGACCGGCCACGGCCTCGCGCTGCTCGGGGCGCCCAGGACCTTCGGCGAGATCGCGCGCGTCGGGCCGATCGGAAGACAGGCCGGGATCATCGAGGCGTTCATCCACGATCCGACCGCGACCGCGGTCGTCGCGGTGGCGCTCGCGGAGGAGATGCCGGTCAGCGAGACGATCGACCTCGAGCGGCGCCTGCGCGAGGAGCTCGGCCTCGAGCTCGACCGGGTCCTCGTCAACGCGCTGCTGCCCGACCGCCTGAGCGCGGCCGAGGCGCGGGCGATCGAGGCGGTCGACAGCGCCGGCTCCCCGGCCGCGCGCGCGGCGCTCGAGGCGTCGCTGGCCGCCCATCGCACGGCCCGGGGCCAGCGCAGCCAGCTCGCCCGCCTGCGCCGTGGCCTGACGACGAAGGCCACGACCCTCCCGCACCTGCTGACCGCCGACGTCGGCCGCCCGGAGCTCGACCGCCTGGCCGCCGCGCTGGAGCGCAAGCTGTGAGCGGGCAGGCCGCGGGCCTGGCGGACCTGCTCGCGGGCAAGGAGGTCGTCGTCTGCGCCGGCTCCGGCGGGGTCGGGAAGACCACGACCGCCGCGGCGATCGCCGCCGCGATGGCCGCCCGCGGCCGCAAGGTGATCGTGTTGACGATCGATCCGGCGCGCCGCCTCGCCGACTCGCTCGGCCTCGCCGAGCTCGGCAACGAGGAACGTCGCGTCGACCCCGAGCGCCTGGCGGGCGCCGGGCTCGGCGGCTCGGGCGAGCTCTGGGCGATGACGCTCGACGCCAAGCAGACCTTCGACGACCTGATCGACCGCAACGCCCCCGACGCCCAGACCCGCGACGCGGTCCTCGGCAACCCGATCTACCGTCAGCTCTCGAACGCCCTCGCCGGATCGCAGGAGTACATGGCGATGGAGAAGCTCTACGAGCTGCGGCAGTCCGGCCGCTACGACCTCCTTGTCCTCGACACGCCCCCGGCCCGCAACGCGCTCGACTTCCTCGACGCCCCGGGGCGGCTCTCGCGCTTCGTCGACTCGCGCTCGCTGCAGCTCTTCCGTGCGTCGAGCCGAGCGGGGCTCGGTTTCGTCGGCCGCGGCGCCGGGGCGCTGCTCTCCGTGCTGGAGCGCGCCACCGGCGTCGACCTGCTGCGCGACCTCGCCGACTTCTTCAACGCCTTCGGCGACATGGCCGACGGCTTCCGCGACCGCGCCCGCCACGTCGAGGCGCTGCTGCGCGAGGACCGGACCACCTTCCTGCTGGTCACCTCGCCGCGCGCCGCCGCGACCGCCGACGCGCGCTACTTCCACCGCAAGCTCGAGGAGTCCGGGATGCCGTTCGGAGGACTGATCGTCAACCGCGTGCGCGAGCCGGTCGCCGCGGTCGCCGGAGACGAGCTGCGGGACGAGCTCGCCGGGTTGCTCGACGCGAAGCTGGCGCGCAAGGCGATCCGCGACCTCGAGGACCGCAACCGCCTCGCCGAGCGCGACGCGCGCAACGTCGAAGGCATGCGCGCGAGCATCGGCGGCGACACGCTGATCGCGGTGCCCGAGCTGTCGGGCGACGTTCACGACCTCGACGGCCTGGCCGCCGTGGCCGAGCGCCTCTTCGACGGCGCCGCTCAGACCGGCGCCGAGTAGCCCGCCGGGTCGTTCCAGTCGAGCTCGGGCTGATGCGACTCGTCGGTCGCCGAGAGCGCGGCGCTCGGCTGCACAACCCGCTCGCGCGGCTCGGTCGCCGTGACCCCGATCTCGCCGCCGGCCGACTCGATCGACTCGATCTCGCTGACGGCGGCCGCGGTCGCCGGTCGGCCGGCCGGCTCCGGGGCGAGCGTGGCCGACGGCTGCTCGAGCAGCAGATCGTCGGACAGCGAGCGCAGGTCGGGATCGAGGTAGCCGCAGAGCACGTCGCGCAGCAGCGCGCGCAGGTGGCGCTCGACCTCCTCGACGAGCGTGCGCGGCGAGTCGCCTCCGATCGCGTCCAGGTAGTCGTCGTCGGGCGGATCGCCCATCACGAGCTGCTCGAGCGCCTGGGCGAGCTCGACGCGCCGCTGGACGCGGCGCCGCTCGCCCTCCTCGGCGCAGAGCACGGCGATCCTCAGCGCGAGACCGGAGCCGCCCTGATCGACGCCACGCTCGAGCAGAGCGCGCAGGCCGAGCAGGTAGTCGGACAGCGCCTCGGCCTCGCGGCGGCGACCGCAGCCCATCTCGAAGCGCGCGAGCGCCCAGGCGACCGAGCCGGTCGGGCGCGCACGGTCGATCGCCGCGAGGAACTGGCACAGGTCGGCCTGCTCGCCCTCGGCGAGGACCCACGGCTCCCCGCGCGGCACGCCGCTCGGCTCGAGGGCGAACGGCTGCCAGGCGCCCTCGCCGGTCCGGCGCCAGCCGATCGCCGACAGCGCCGCGCCGCCGGGCTTCCAGAGCCGCATGCCGGTCAGCACCCGGCCGAAGCGCTCACGCGCCTCGGCCAGCGGTGGAGCGTCGTCGGGGCTGACGTCGCGGGTCAGGGTGAGCAGCACGTTCGGATCGAGCCGCTCGGACTCGTCGCCGCTCTGGCCGGCCGGATCGCCCCAGAGCGCGTCGTCCGGCGCGTCGGTGCGACCGCCGCGGACCAGCGCCAGCCCGGACCCCAACTCGACGCGCTCGGCGTCGAGCACGAGGCCGTGGATCGGCGCCAGCACCGTCGCCGGCTGGCTGCGCTCGTACAGCGTGCGCTCGACCTCGGCGTAGACGCGCTCGAAGCGCTCCTCGGGAAAGGACAGGTCGGTCGCGTCCTCGTAGAGGCGCTCGAGCATCGCCTGCAGCGCGGGCTCGGCCTCGGCGCCGCGCAGGCCGTTGACTCGAAGGTATGCGGCGGCGCCGGCGCCCAGCGCCGCGGTGGCCCGCTCGCAGGTGGGAAGCAGCCGCAGGCGCGGCCAGCGCTCGGCGACGAACTTCGCGGTCAGCGGGCGGTAGTTGTAGAGCGACGGCCCGCCCCGACGGGCTCCCTCCTCGAGGTCGAACTCGATCTCGGCGCCCGCGTTTTGGTCGTCGCGCAGCAGCGCCGCCGTCTCGAGCGCGAAGGCCCGCAGCGCGTCGTGGAGCTCTCGATTCCGCATCCCCGCCCACTTCAGCGCGGGCGCGCGGAACCCTGCAAGTCCGCGCTCGAGCTAGGCGGCGGCGGTCGCAGGCTCCTGGCGAGCCGCGTCTCCGCAGGCGCCGCCGAGCCACTCGCGCCCGTAGCGACGCATGTCCTCGATCAACGGCAGCAGGGCGCGGCCCTTGTCCGTCAACGAGTACTCGACCCGCGGCGGAACCTCCGGGAAGGTGCAGCGCTCGACCATGCCCTCGTCCTCGAGCGCGCGCAGGCGCAGCGAGAGCGTGCGCGGCGAGATGCCGGCGAGCGAGCGCTCGAGCTCGCAGAAGCGCGACCGCCCCTCCGCCAGATCGCGGATCACGAGAATCGTCCACTTGCCGCAGATGATGTCCGCGGTGGCACAGACGGGACAGGTCACATCAGCGGAGGAGGCCACGGCAAAGCCCAGCTTAGCGCAATGCTTCACGAACTGAAGCTATGGACTGCGACCGTATTTCGCCGACTCGGTTAGCCTCGCGGCGATGAGGGTTCGGCTCACGCTCGCGGCAGCGGCGCTCATATGCGCCCTGGCGCCGGGCGCCGCCTGGGCCGGGGACCCGACGATGCCGCTGGCCGAGGTCCGCGCCGGGATGCTGTGCACCGGGCTGTCCGTCGTCCGCGGCACCGCGGTCTCGGACTTTCGCGTCGAGATCGTGGATGTCATCCGCGGCGATCCCGACGCCTTTGGACCGCGGATACTGATCCGCGTCTCGGGTCCGGTCGTCGACGGAACCGGCATCGGGCCCGGATTCTCCGGCTCGCCGATCTACTGTCCCGGCGCCGGCGGGCCGACGCGCGTGATCGGAGCGATCTCCGAAGGGCTCGGCCAGTACGGCAACCACGTCGCGCTCGCGACGCCGATCGAGGAGATCCTCGGCGTCTCGCCGACCGCGCCGCCACAAGCCCGCAAGGCGTCCGCGCTGCTGCGCTCAGCCGAGCCGCTGGCGAGCCCGTTGACGGTGTCGGGCCTGTCGACCCCGATCCGCCACGCGCTGCTCGCCGCGGCGCGCCGCGCAAACACACCGCTGCTCGCGGCGCCGTCAGGGCCGTCGGTCGCCTACCCGCCCTACCCGCTCGTCCCCGGCGCGTCCGTGGCGGCCGGCCTGTCGAGCGGCGACATCGCGATCGCGGCCATCGGCACGGTCGCGTACCGCGACGGCGACAAGCTGTGGGCGTTCGGGCACCTGCTCGAGGGCTACGGGCGCCGCGCGCTGCCGCTGCTCGACGCCTACGTCTTCTCGGTCATCGACAACCCGCTCGGAACCTTCGAGGCGGAGACCTACAAGCTCGCGGCCGCGGGCCGCCCGGTGGGCACGCTGACCAACGACGGTCTCGGCGCGATCGCCGGCCGCATCGGAGCTCCGCCACCGACGATCCCGCTGGAGGTGGTGGCACGTGACGAGCGCAGTGGACGTGGCGTTACCGTCAACGTCGACGTCGCGGACGAGCGCGAGCTCGACCTCGGCTCCGGCCTCGATTTCGTCGGCACGCTCGCGGCCAGCGACGCGATCGCCAGCGTCCTGCGCTCGATGCCGCCGCGGCTCACCACGGCGCAGTGCCTGCGCGTGACCGTCCGCCAGCGCAAGCGCCCGCTTCGCTTCTGCAAGCACTACTTCGACGCCTATGCTCCGCTCGACGACCTCTCGTCGGCCTTCAGCCTGATCGACGGCTACAGCTTCGGGCGGCTCGACGTCCAGAAGGTGTCGGTGCGGATCAAGGTGCGCGCGGGTGTCGACGAGGCCTTCATCGTCCGCGCACACGCGCCGCGCCGCGTGCGTCGCGGCCAGCGCGTACGCATCGTGCTGAAGCTCCAGCGCAGCCACGCGGGGCGCAAGCGCGTCGCGTTCCGCTATCGCGTGCCGCGCAGCCTGCGTCCCGGCCGGCACCTGCTCACGGTTCGCGGCGCCGGCGCGGCGGACGGCGCGGACCTCTTCGCGCAGCTGTTCGCCGAGATCTTCGGCGGCGGCAGCGGCTCGGGGCCATCCCGCTCGGTACAGGACCTGGCCGCGCGGATCGCCGCGCTCGGCAGTCCCGACGGCGTGCGCGCCAGCTTCGTCCGCAAGCGGAAGGGACCCGTCGTCTACAGCGATCGCGGGCTGCTGATCAGGGGCAAGACGCAGATCCCGATCCTCGTCCGTGGCCGCAAGGGCGCCGGCCGGCGCCCGCCTGCTGGACACTCGGCCGCGCTCGCCGGCGGCCGGACCGCGGGCGCCTACTAGCTCGCCGTCAGGGTCTGCTCGACCGACGTCGAGCGCTGACCGCCGGACGAGACGAGCAGCTTGAAGTCGTGCGGGTGGGTAGCGGCCTTCAGCGCGTCCTCCATCGACACCCGGCCGGCCTGCACGTGCGCGAGCAGCGCCTGGTCGAAGGTCTGCATGCCGTAGTAAGCGCCCTCGGCGATGACCTCCGGCAGCTTGCCGGTCTCGTCCTCGTTGAGGATCATGTCCCGCACACGGCCGGTCATGCGCAGGATCTCGCAGGTGGCGACCCGACCCTGGCCGTCGGGCGTCGGTACGAGGCGCTGGGAGATGACGCCCTTGAGCGTGCCGGCGAGCATCGCCCGCGCCTGGCGCTGCTCGGCCTGGGGGAAGAAGTCGATGATGCGGTTGACCGTCTCGGGGGCGTCGATCGTGTGCAGCGTGGAGAGCACGAGGTGGCCGGTCTCCGCGGCCGAGAGCGCCGTGCGCACCGTCTCCTCGTCGCGCATCTCGCCGACCAGGATCACGTCGGGGTCCTGGCGCAGGACGCGCCTCAATGCGCGCTTGAACGACGCGGTGTCCTCGCCGACCTCGCGCTGGTTGATGATCGAGGTCTTGTCACGGTGCAGGAACTCGACCGGATCCTCGATCGTCACGATGTGCTTCGACATCGTCGAGTTGATGTGGTCGATGATCGCCGCGAGCGTCGTCGACTTCCCCGAGCCCGTCGTCCCGGTCAGCAGGATGATCCCGCGCTCCTCGTCGGCGAGCTCCGAGATCACCGACGGCAGCATCAGGTCGTCGATGGTCTTGATCTCCATCGGAATCGCACGACAGACGATTGAGACGGTGCCGCGCTGGCGGAACGCGTTGACGCGGAAGCGCGCGAGGCCGCGGATCGAGTAGGAGAAGTCGACCTCGTTGTCCTTGTGGAACTCGGCGAGCTTGGCGTCGTCGTCGATCATCTGGAGGACGATCTCCTCCATCACCTCGCCGGTCAGCGGCTCCAGCCCGGCCAGCGGCTCCAGCCGCCCGTGGCGGCGAATCATCGGCGGCGCCGGCACCTTCAGATGAAGGTCCGAGCCCTCCTCCTGCACGAGGCGCCGCAGGGCCTGCTCGAGGTCGAACATGCCCCCATCATCGACCCGGGAGCCGTGGGGCTTGAGTCAGCCGATCAAGCGACGTCGCGAAGCTTCTGCGCCTCTGCGAGCGACTGGAGCTTCTTCAGGCTCTGATTCTCGATCTGGCGGATGCGCTCGCGCGTGACGTTGAACGTCCGCCCGACCTCGTCGAGCGTGCGCGGGTGCTCCCCGCCCAGCCCGTAGCGCAGCTCGAGGACGCGCCGCTCGCGGTAGCTGAGGTTCTCGAGCGCCTCGCGGAGAGCTTCCTTCGTGAGGATCTCCGCCGCCCGCTCGTAGGGCGACTCGGCCCGCTCGTCAGCGATGAACTGGCCGAACTCGGACTCCTCCTCGTCGCCGACCGGCTTCTCGAGCGACACCGGCGCCTGCGCCGAGCGCTTGATCGAGTCGACCTCCTCGGGGTCGATGCCGGTGACGTCGGCGATCTCCTCGGGGGTCGGCTCGCGACCGAGCTCGGTCACCAGCTTGCGCTCCGCGCGGCCGATCTTGTTCAGCTTCTCGACGACGTGGACCGGGATGCGGATCGTGCGCGCCTTGTCCGCGAGCGCACGGGCGATCGCCTGGCGGATCCACCAGGTTGCGTAGGTCGAGAACTTGAAGCCCTTGCGGTAGTCGAACTTCTCTGCGGCGCGGACGAGGCCGAGCGTGCCCTCCTGGATCAGGTCGAGGAACGGCAGGCCCTGGTTGCGGTAGTTCTTCGCGATCGAGACGACGAGGCGGAGGTTCGACTCGACCATCTTCTGCTTGGCGTCGAGGTCGCCGCGCTCGATGCGCTTGGCGAGATCGACCTCCTCCTGAGCGGTGAGCAGGCGGACCTTGCCGATGTCCTTGAGGAACAGTTGCAGGCTGTCCGTCGTCATGTCCGGCTTGAGGTCGATCGTCGCCTTCTTGCGCCGCCCGCGCTTGTCGGGCGCGCGCTCGACCTGCTGCGCGGCGGCGAGAGCCGGGTCGATCTCCTCGACCAGCTCGATCTCCGACTTCTCGATGTAGCCGTGGAGATCCTCGATGTCACCCTCGTCGAGGTCGACCTCGGCGAGCGCCGTGGCGACCTCGGCGTAGGTCAGCACGCCGATCTGCTTCCCCTTCGTGAGGAGCAGCTTTACCTCTTCCAGCTCTTGAAGATCCCCTACCGACATGCAGTATCAACACCCTTATGGCCCGGCCCGAGGTCGCGCCTCGGGCCATTAAACAAACGCTGGCAAGTCTAGCGCCGCGCAGGGCTTAGTCAACCCGCCCACGACGAAGATCGGCAAATTGACTTGCCGATCAACCAGCCCTCCTGATACTCCGCCGTGTCCGATTCGGTACACGGCGGGGTCCAATCGACTCGATCAGGGGGAGGAGGTCTTCTCCACCTTGATCATCTCCGGGCTCTCGGGATCGCCGAGAGCGACCTTCAGCCCGCCCGCCTTGGCCCGGTACATCGCCTGATCGGCCATGTCGAGCAGGGCCTCCACGTCGTCGCCGTGCTCGGGACACGAGACGACGCCGATCGACACGCCGATCGCCGAGTCGCCTCCGGTCTCGGCCTCGACGGCGTCCGCGATGCGCTGGCCCAGCGGCTCGGCGGCGGCGGCCGTCTGGTTCGTCGCGAGGACGCAGAACTCGTCGCCGCCGATCCGCGCCGCGGTGTCCGTGTTGCGCAGCGTGCGCCGCATCGCGGCGGCGACGTGGACCAGCACGCGGTCGCCGGCCTGGTGGCCGCGCGAGTCGTTGACCCGCTTGAGGCCGTCGACGTCGAGGACCAGCAACGCGAAGGGAGTCTCGTAGCGCTTGTACACCGCCAGCGCCTGGCGGAGCTGGTCCTGGAGATAGCGGCGGTTCGAGAGCCCGGTCAGCGGATCGCTGTTGGCGAGCGACTCGAGCTCGTGGACCTGGCGCTCGACGAGCCCCTCGACGGCGACCGACTGCACGATCCCGATCGCCTCCGCGAGCCGCAGCGCCACGTCGGCGAAGCCCTCGACGTCGAGGCCGTCGGGGTCCTTCGCGAGGCTGCCCAGGATCGCCGCCTGGATCGCGGTCAGGTCGCGCGACATCTCCGCCGCCGAGGCCTCGCGCGCATCGCGCAGCCCGGCCAGGCGGGTCGCCCGCTCACGGGCTCCGGGCGGCAGTCCGGACGGGTCGCGCCCGCCGTCGGCCGCCAGCGTCAGGACGTCGGAGATCAGCTCGGGCAGCTCGTCGGCGAGCCGGTCGGTCGGGAGCTCCTTGATCTCGTCGAGCGAGGCGCGCTCGATCAGCCGGACGAGCCATGCCTTCGCCAATTCGTCGCGATCGCGATCGAGGCGGGCCAGCGGCCCGCGAAGCTGGGATTTGCGGCGAAGATCCTGGTTGTCGGGCATCGGTCGTCCTCCTCGACGGCCTACGAGCACTGTAAGGCCAAGTTCGGCGCGAACGCTCGTGGCCGAACGACTTTGCGCAGCTTTCGCCGGCGAGTATCTTGGGGCGCGGCATGAGGCGACGGGATCCGAGGCGGTTGATCCGCCGCCGTCTCGAGGCGCGCGGGCGTGTGCGAATCGTGCGGGTGACGGAGTCCGAGGCGGCGGCCGAGGGCAGCGTCACGACGAAGCAGGTCGCCGACGTGACGGTCCCGCGCGCCGAGCTCGACCGGATCTGGACCCCGGCCTACCTCGAGCGTCTGGCGCGGACCTACTGGCGCTTCCTGACCCGCGTCTCGCTCGGGCTGCTGCGCGTCCTCTACTCCGAGGGCGCGCGCGAGGTGGTGCTGCTGGCACGCCCGGTCGTGCTGCTGCGATTCCACGCGCCCGAATACGAGACGGCGGGCAACCGCGGCGCAGTCACGTGGCGGATCGACCGCGGGCTGCTGGTCGCGCCCGCCGGCCGAGGCAAGGGCTATCTGAGGATCAGCGTGGAACGGCCGGCCGACGAGGACGGCGGCGACACGGTCACCGGCAGGGTGACCTCGGAGGTCGCCAGCTTCTACCCGACGGTCGCGGGCTGGGGCTGGTTCGCCCGGATCGGCCGCCATGTCTACAGCGCGACCCAGCTGCGCCTCCACGTCGCCATCACCCACGCCTTCCTGCGCAGCCTGGCACGGCTCGATCTCGCCGAGAGTCGTGTCGGCGCCCTCGCGGCGCGCCCGCCGAGGACGGTCGCCTAGCCGACCCGGTGGCCCATCAGCTCGCGCAGCTTGGGACGGTCGTGGATCGCGTGGATGCGGCGGACCGTGCCGGAGCGGGAGCGCATGACGAGCGACTCGGTGGTGGCGCCCTGGGGCGTGAAGTGGACGCCGCCGACCATGTCGCCGTCGGTGACCCCGGTCGCCGAGAAGAAGACGTCGTCGCCGGCGACGAGGCGGTTGGTGTCGAGCACCTCGTCGAGGTCGTAGCCGCCGTCGATCGCCGCCTGGCGCTCGGCGTCGTCGCGCGGCCAGAGCCGCCCGACGATCTCGCCGCCGATGCACTTGATCGCGGCGGCCGAGAGCACGCCCTCCGGCGTGCCGCCGATCCCCCAGAGCAGGTCGACCGGCGAGCCCTGCGTGACCGCGAGCAGGGACGCCGAGACGTCGCCGTGCGGGATGAAGCGGATGCGGGCGCCGGCCTCGCGGATCTCGCGCACCGCGTCCTCGTGACGCGGCCGGTCGAGCATGATCACCATCACGTCGCCGATCGGCGTGCCCTTCTCGTCGGCGATCAGCGCGAGCGTCTCGCCCAGCGGGCGATCGAGGTCGAGCAGGTGGGCGAGGTCCTTCGACGTCGCCATCTTCTCCATGTAGACGCACGGACCGGGATCGAACATCGTCCCGCGCTCGGCGAGCGCGATCACGGCGAGGGAGTTCGGCAGCCCAGTCGCGCACAGCTCGGTGCCCTCGAGCGGATCGACCGCGATGTCGACCAGCGGCGGCGAGCCGTCGCCGATCCGCTCGCCGTTGTAGAGCATCGGCGCCTCGTCCTTCTCCCCCTCGCCGATCACCACGGTGCCGTCCATCCGGACGCTGTCGAGCATCAGCCGCATCGCATCGACGGCGGCGCCGTCGGCGGACTCCTTCTGGCCGCGGCCGATCCAGCGGGCGGCGGCGATCGCCGCGTACTCGGTCGTGCGGACGAGCTCGAGCGCGAGGTTGCGGTCGGGCTTCGGGGCGGAGAGCTGGTCGGTCATCGGCCGGACCCTACGAGAAAGAATCGCAGCCGGGGCGCGCGGGTGGCTAGGCTTTCCGTGGCCTCCTCGAACGGCCCGCGGCACGTGGCCACCTTCGACATCGACACAAAGCCCCGTGGAGGGGTCGAGTCCGTTCCCCGGGATGGCTATCGCCTGGCGCTGAGCGAGGCGCGCGAGCGGACGCTGTCGCTGGTGGCGCCGGTCGACGACGTCGACCTCGACAGGGTCCACTCGCCGCTGATGTCGCCGCTCGTCTGGGATCTCGGCCACATCGCCGCCTTCGAGGACCTCTGGCTGTGCGTGCGCGCCGGCGGGCTGGAGCCGCTGCGACCGGACCTGATGGCCGTCTACGACGCGACCGAGACGCCGCGCGCCGAGCGCGGCGACATCCCCTATCTGCGACGCGACGACGCCCTCGCATACATGGAGGCCGTGCGAGAGCGCGCGCTCTCGGTCCTCGACCGCGCCGACCTCTCGCCGGCCTCCGACCGCCTGAACGCGAACGGCTTCGTCTGGGACCTGCTGATCCAGCACGAGCACCAGCACAACGAGACGATGCTCCAGACGCTGCAGCTCGCCGAGCCGGGCGTGTTCGCGCCGGAGCGCGGCGCGGCGCAGCCGGCGGTCGCGGATCGAGGGGCGGCCGAGCGGCTGACCGTCATCGGCGGCCCGGTCGCGATCGGCGACGACGGCGCGGGCTTCTCCTACGACAACGAGCGCCCACGCCACGAGGTTCGGCTGGCGCCCTTCGCCATCGATCGCACACCCGTCACCAACGGCGCCTATTTGCGCTTCGTCGACGAGGGGGGGTACGAGCGGCGCGAGCTCTGGACCGACGATGGCTGGTCGTGGCGATTGGAGGAGGACGCCCGGCGGCCGCTCTACTGGACGGCGGACGGCCGCGAGCGCCGCTTCGACCGGGTCGAGGCGATCGAGGCCGAGCTGCCCGTGATGCACGTCTCATGGCACGAGGCATGCGCCTACGCCCGCTGGACGGGCGGGCGGCTGCCCAGCGAGGCGGAGTGGGAGAACGCCGCTACGACCGTCGGCGGCGACGCGCGCGGCAACCTCGACCAGCTCGACTTCGGCCCCGGGCCCGCCGGGCCGTTCGTCGGCGACTGCTGGGAGTGGACGGCGAGCGCCCTGACGGGCTATCCGGGCTTTCGCGCCTTCCCCTACCCCGAGTACTCCGAGATCTTCTTCGACCGCGGCTACCGTGTCCTGCGCGGCGCCTCGTGGGCGACCCGCCCGACCGTCGCTCGAGCGACGTTCCGCAACTGGGACTTCCCGCAGCGGCGGCAGATCTTCTGCGGCTTCCGCTGCGCCTACGACCTGGAGGGAGCCGCATGACCGGTCAGATAACGATCGACCAGTCGCGGTCGGCGGCCGTGCCGACGCTGCTCGCCGACGAGATACGCGAGGGACTCGGCCGGCCGCTCAAGGAGCTGTCGCCGAAGCACTTCTACGACGAACGCGGATCGCGGCTCTTCGAGCGCATCACGACCCTGCCCGAGTACTACCCGACGCGCTGCGAGCGGGCGATCCTCAACCGGCGCGCGCCTGAGATCGTCGCCGAGTCCGGCGCCTGCGACCTCGTCGAGCTGGGGTCCGGCACGGCGTCGAAGACCCGCGCGCTGCTCCACGCGATGGCCGGCGCGGGGACGTTGCGGCGCTACGTGCCGTTCGACGTCGATCCGTCGGTGATCGAAGCTTCGGCGCGCGACCTGGTCGAGGCGTACCCCGGTCTCGAGGTACACGGGGTGGTCGGCGACTTTGGCCACGACCTCCACCGCATTCCACCCGGCGACCATCGCCTGTTCGTCTTCCTCGGCGGCACGATCGGCAACCTCTACCCCGCCGAGCGCGCCGAGTTCCTCGGCCGTCTACGCGGTCTGATGGCCGCCGGCGACCGGCTGCTGCTGGGCACCGACCTCGTCAAGGATCGCGAGGTCCTCGAGACCGCGTACAACGACGGCGCGGGCGTCACGGCCGAGTTCAACCGCAACGTTCTGCGAGCCCTGAACCGCAGCCTCGACGCCGACTTCGACCCCGAGGCGTTCGAGCACGTGGCGTTCTTCGACGCCGAGGCGTCGCGGATCGAGATGCGCCTGCGATCGACCTGCGCGCAGACCGTGCGAATCGCGGGCGCCGATCTCAGCGTCTCCTTCGAGGCCGGCGAGGACCTGCTGACCGAGATCAGCACGAAGTTCACCCGCGCGGGGATCGAGGGCGAGCTGGCGGCGGTCGGCCTGCGCCTCGAGGCCTTCCACACCGACGACGCGGCGATGTTCGGCCTCTCGGTGGCCGCGCCCGCCTGACGCCGGCTGGCGGCACTAGAGTGCCGCGCCATGCACATCAAGGGAATCGGCGCATTCGTTTCGGGCGGGGCCTCCGGGCTCGGCGAGGCCACGACGCGAGCGCTGGTCGAGCGCGGAGCGCGGGTGGCGATCGCCGACGTCAACGACGACAAGGCGGGTGAGCTCGCCGAGGAGCTCGGCGACGCGGCGGTGGCGGTCCACTGCGACGTCACCTCCGAGGAGGAGACCCAGGCCGCGGTCGACACGGCCGTCGAGGCCTTCGGCGAGCTGCGCCTGGCGGTCGGCTGCGCGGGCGTCGGCTGGCCGGAGAAGATCGTCTCCAAGCGCGGGCCGCACCAGCTACTGCCGTTCGAGACGGTCGTGCGCGTCAACCTGATCGGGATGTTCAACGTGCTGCGCCTGACCGCCGCCGCGATGAACGGGAACGAGCCCGACGCGGAGGGCGAGCGCGGCGCCGTGGTGATGACCGCCTCGGTGGCAGCCTTCGACGGCCAGATCGGCCAGGTCGCCTACTCCGCCTCGAAGGGCGGGATCGTCGGCATGACCCTGCCGGCCGCGCGCGACCTGTCGAGCCGCGGCATCCGCGTCTGCACGATCGCGCCGGGCCTCTTCGACACGCCGCTGTTGGCCGCGCTGCCGCAGGAGGCGCGCGACGCGCTCGGCGCCGGCGTTCCGTTTCCGCCGCGGCTCGGCCGCCCTGCCGAGTACGCCCAGCTCGCAGTCTCGATCGCCGAGAACTCGATGCTCAACGGCGAGACGATCCGGCTCGACGGCGCGCTGCGGATGCCGCCGAAGTAGGCGCCCCCCTAGAGTTCTCGCCCCCAGCGAACTTCGTTTTCCCCGACAGGAGAAGCCTCTCTCATGCCTGACGCAGTCATCGTCGACGCCGTCCGAACCCCGATCGGACGCGCTTTCAAGGGCTCCTTGGCCCCGCTTCGCCCGGACGACACGGGCGCGTTCATCGTCGACTCGCTCCTCGAGCGCAACCCGGGCGTCGACCCGGCGCTCGTCGAGGAGGTCGTGGCCGGCTGCGGGCTCCCCCAGGGCCGCCAGGCGTTCAACGTCGGCCGCGCGATCGCGCTGCTGTCGGAGAAGCTGCCCCAGGAGGTCAACGGCTCGACGGTCTCGCGCTACTGCGCGTCGGGCCTCGACGCGATCCGCATCGCCGCGAACAACGTCACGGCGGGCCAGGGCGACGTCTACGTCGCCGCCGGCGTCGAGTTCGTGTCGCAGTACAACGAGCGCCAGGAGGCCGCCGGCGTCGCGGACCAGAACGAGAAGCTCCAGGGCAACGAGCCCGGCCAGCCGAACGTCTACATCCAGATGGGCGAGACGGCCGTCAACGTCGCGAAGAAGTACGGCGTCGGTCGCGAGGACATGGACCGCTACGCCCAACGCTCTCAGGAGCTGGCCGTCCAGTCCCAGGAGAGCGGCTTCTTCGACCGCGAGATCGTCCCGGTCACGCTGCCCGACGGGGCCGAGGTCTCCAAGGACGACGGTCCGCGCGCCTCGTCGTCGCTCGAGAAGCTCTCGGAGCTGCCCGAGGCGTTCCCGGGCGGCGGCGGTGTCACGGCCGGCAACTCGTGTCCGCTCAACGACGGCGCGGCGGCCGCGCTGATCATGTCGGCCGACAAGGCGAGGGAGCTGGGCCTGAAGCCGCGCGCCCGGATCGTCACGGCGGCCACCTGGGCCAACGAGCCGGAGCTGATGGGCGTAGCGCCGATCGGGGCGATCAAGAAGGCGCTCGAGCGGGCCGGCATGACGATCGACGACGTCGACACCGTCGAGCTCAACGAGGCCTTCGCCGCCCAGGTGATCCCGATCATGGACGAGTGCGGGATCCCGCTCGAGAAGATGAACCCGCACGGCGGCGCGATCGCCCTCGGGCATCCGTTCGGTCAGACGGGCGTGCGCATCATGACCACGCTGATCAACGGCCTCGAGTCCGACGACAAGACGATCGGACTGGAGACGATGTGCGTCGCCGGCGGCCAGGGCGAGGCGATGATCGTGGAGCGCTTGAGCTAGTGACCTGAGTCATTAGATCGCAGGCATAGCTCTGGTCGGCGTCGAAGTCGTCGCCATCGCAAGCGACGATGGGAGGCCTCATGCCCCGCCGTGTGGATGTGACGCTGAGCGAGTCCGACCGGGAGGTGCTGGAGCGCTGGGCCAGGCGGCCGAAGAGCGCCCAGGCCCTGGCACTGCGCTGCCGGATCGTTCTGGCGGCGGCCGAGGGCGAGCAAAGCAAGGAGATCGCGGCCCGCTTGGGCTGCAGCACACAGACGGTGGGGCGCTGGCGCGGGCGTTTTGCCAAGCGGGGCTTCGACGGACTGCACGATGAGCCGCGGCCCGGCCAGCCACGCAAGATCACCGACGCAGAGGTCGAGCGGGTGATCGTCAAGACGCTGGAGGAGAGCCCGCCGAACGCGACTCACTGGTCGACCCGCCAGATGGCCGAGGCGACCGGCCTCAACCAGACCGCGATCAGCCGCATCTGGCGCGCCTTCGGGCTCAAGCCGCATCGCTCAGAGCACTTCAAGCTCTCGCCCGACCCGCAGTTCGTCGACAAAGTCAGAGACATCGTCGGGCTCTACCTCAACCCGCCCGAAGCGGCGGTCGTCCTCTGCGTCGATGAGAAGTCCCAGATCCAGGCACTGGAGCGCTCGGCGCCGATCCTGCCGCTGATGCCGGGCGTGCCCGAGCGCCAGACCCACGACTACGTCCGCAACGGCACCACCAACCTCTACGCCGCCCTCGACACCGCCTCCGGGAAAGTGATCGCCGAGATGACGCCCCGACACCGCGCCGAGGAGTTCCGCAAGTTCCTCAACTTGATCGAGCGCTCGGTCCCCGAAGGCCTCGACGTCCACGTCGTGCTCGACAACTCCTCGACCCACAAGACGCCGCAGATCCGACATTGGCTTGCCCGCCACCCCCGCTTCACCCTGCACTTCACGCCGACCTACAGCTCCTGGCTCAACCTCGTCGAGCGCTGGTTCGCCGAACTAACCACCAAGTGGATCAAACGCAGCTCCCACCGCTCGGTCCGCGACCTCACCGCCTCGATCAAAACCTGGATCGCCAACTGGAACGACGACCCCAAACCCTACGTCTGGCACAAGACCGCCGACGACATCCTCGACAGCCTCGCCTCCTACTGCCAACGGATCAATGACTCAGGTCACTAGGACGACGCCGCGACGAGCAGCGCGGCTGCCGACGCCAGCTCGATCGCGAAGTACGTCCAAACGGGATGAATGCCGGTCGGTCGCTCCTGCAGCGCGCTGAGCAGCCGGCCGGCGGCCATCCCGACCAGCGCGAAGGCGATCGCGACGACGATCCCGTCCGCGGTCGACGGATCGCCGAAGGCGGCGACCGCGAGCAGCGCCGCCACGGCTAGGCCGAAGCCGCCGTAGACGGCGCGAACCTCGTTGCGACCGTCGGCCGTCGCCACCGCCACGCCGAACTGGGCCAAGACGTCGCCGGGGCGCGCCAGCGCCGCCAGGCCCATCAGCGCGAAGCCGAGCGCGACGACCGCGACCAGGGCGTCAGCCACCGACGCTCACCTCCTCGGCCGGCTCGCGGACGAACGTGGCGATCAGCTCTGCGAGCCGCGCCGGGTTGTCCTCCATCGAGAAGGTGTAGGCGTCCTCGACGAGCTCGAGCCGCGAGTTGGGCAGATCGGCGGCGAGGCCCTGGGCGTCGTCCCTCGGGAAAACCCGGTCGTCGGCCGACCAGGCGATCAAGGCTGGTCGCTCGAAGTCGCCCAGGCGGTCGGCGGCGGCGTTCGTGACGGCCGTGCTCGCGCCGCGGATGAACTTGCGCGCGTCGCGGCGCACCTCGCCGCTGGTCAGCGCCGGCAGCACGTAGGAGTCCTCGGCCAAGCGGTCGATCGGCCGCTTCGTCAGCCAGCCGAAGGCGAGCGGCGAGCGACGCGGCAGGTGGAAGCGCATCGGCTGGGCGACGAGCCACAGCAGGCCCGGGACCGCGGCCGCCGGCTTGAAGTAGGAGAAGAGCTTCGGCGGGAAGTTGTCGCGGTAGTCGCAGGAGGTCAGCACGAGCCGGCCGACCCGCTCCGGCCGCGTGGTCACGACGATCTGCGAGAGCGCGCCGCCGCTGTCGTTGCCGATCAGCGTCACGCCGTTCAGCTCGAGCGCGTCGAGCGCGTCGGCGACCATGCCGGCGACGGCCGTCGGGTCGTTCTCGGCGTTCGGCGCCAGCGGCACCAGGTGCGAGCCGAGCGGCAGGTCGAGCACGATGCAGCGGAAGTCGGGCGCCAGCCGCTCGACGACCTTGCGCCAGAGGTTCGCGTTGACCAGCAGCCCGTGGACGAAGACGAGCGGCGGACCCGCTCCGACGTCGTGGTAGCGAAGGAGTCCGCTCGGCAGGTCGAGCACCCCCGCCTCCCCCAGGACCGGCGTCCTCCAGCGCGCTCGCTCAGCCTTGCTCATGGCCATCTCGGCTCCCTTCGGTTGCGGTGTGGCGGCCCGAGCGGTGTAACATACAGACTGCTTGTATGCAACGCAAGGCGGTAGGGTCGAAGCGAGAGCACTTTGGAGACCAAGAGCACCAAGGCGGAGCAGGGAGAGGCGACCCGAGCGGCGCTGGTGCGCGCGGCGCGCGAGTTGTTCACCGAGCACGGCTACGGCGGGGTCGGGACCGAGGAGATCGTGCGCCGCGCCGAGCTGACGAGGGGGGCGCTCTACCACCACTTCGCCGACAAGAAGGATCTCTTCAGGGCCGTCCACGAGCAGATCGAGGGCGAGGTGATGGAGGCGATCGGGTCGCGGATGGCCGGAGCCGCCGATCCGTTCGAGCTGCTGCTCGTCGGCACGCGCGCCTACCTCGACGTATGCACCGAGCCGGCGATCACCCGCGTCACGCTGATCGACGCGCCGTCGGTGCTCGGCTGGGCCGAGTGGCGCGAGATCGACATGCGCTACGGCCTCGGCATCGTGATGGCCGGGCTCCAGGGCGGCATGGACGCCGGCGTGCTGCGACCGCAACCCGTGCGCCCGCTCGCCCACCTGATGCTCGGCGCGATGGGCGAGGCGGGCATGGTGATCGCCAACGCCGGCGACCCGGTCGCCGCGCGCTCGGAGATCGAGCCGGCGCTGCTCGGAGTGCTCGAAGGGCTGCGGGCGCCGGCGCAGGGCCGTCGCGGCCAGGGCGGCTAGACCGTCAGGACGATCTTGCCGAGCTTGCCGCCCGCGGTGAAGCGATCGTAGGCGGCCTCGGCCTCGTCGAGCGGATACGTCGCGGCGACCGGAACCGTCAGCTCGCCCGACTCGAACAGCGGCAGGACCTCGGCCTCGACGCGCCGCATCGCGATCGCCTTCTCCTCCAGCGGCCGCGCACGAAGCGTCGAGCCGCGGAGGACCGCCCGCTTCCCCATCACCGCGAGCAGGTTCACCTCCGCCTTGAACCCGGCGCCGACGCCGATCACGACGATCCGGCCGGCGGTCGCGAGAGCCTTCAGGTCGGCGCCCACGTTGGGCGCGCCGATCAGCTCCAGCACGACGTCGAAGGGCCCGTGCTCCTCGAAGCCGTCGGGAGCGATCGCCTCGGCGCCGAGCCGCTCGACGTCGGGACGCAGCGCCTCGTCGCGGACCGTCGCGGTGACGCGCGCGCCGCTCGCCCGCCCGAGCTGGACCGCGGCCGTCCCGACGCCGCCCGCGCCACCGTGGACGAGCAGGCGCTCGCCGGGACGCAGCTCGCCCTGGCTGAAGAGCGCGTCGTGGGCCGTGACGAAGACCTCGGCGAGTCCCCCCGCCTGCGGCCAGTCGACCTCCCCCGGCACGGGCATCGCGGCGCGCTCGTGGAGTACCGCCAGCTCGGCCTGCCCGCCACCGCCGACGACCGCCATCATGCGATCGCCCTCGGCGAAGCGCTCGGCGCCCGGCCCTCGCCCCACGACCTCGCCGGCGAGCTCGAGGCCGGGGATGTCCGCGGGCGCGCCGGGCGGCGCCGGATACGCCCCCCTGCGCTGGAGGACGTCGGCGCCGTTGACGCCCGCCGCGCGCACGGCGACCAGGATCTCTCCCGGACCCGGAACCGGATCCGGCCGGTCGGCGACGGCGAGCTCGCCGTCGCTGATCGTCACCGCTCGCATGGCCGCGGAGAGTAACCGCGACGCTCCGGCGGACGTTGGCCGGAGCGAGGGACGACCGCCATCGGACTAGGCCAGCCGGTATAACTGTTCCGATGTCTGGCCCCTCCGACGTTAGGTCCGGCCGTCGGGGCGGGCAGTCCCTCTGGCGGCGGCGCGAGCATCCGCTCGGCAGCGAGCGCGAAGGCGGCTCGCCCCGCTTCGCCGCGCGCGTCGACCAGCTCGCGACCGCCAACCCGGCCGCCTCCTACAGCCAGGACGAGATGCTCGACCTGCTCGGCCTGCGCGGCAACGAGTTCGCGGAGACGATCTTCGGCCGCTGCGGCGTCGAGCGACGCCAGTTCGCGCTCACCCCCGGCCTGCTTGCGAGCACGCTGCAGTCGCGCGTCGAGCACTCCGAAGAGCACCTGCTGACCATGGCGCTCGAGGCGATCGGCAAGCTCGACTGCGAGCCGAGCGACATCGCAACGGTGATCACCGCCAGCTACTACTCGCTCGGCGGGCCGACGCTCGCCCACCGGCTCGTCCACGAGCTCGACCTCGACCCGGCGACCGACAAGTACCACGTGCTAGGCGTCGGCTGCGCGAGCGCCGTGCCGCTCTTCAAGCTCGCCTCGCAGGCCCTGCTCGAGAAGCCGGAGTCGCGTGCGCTGGTGGTCGGCGTGGAGAGCATCACGGGCTTCCTGACCGCCGTCGGGCCGGACGACGAGAAGACCAAGATCGTCGGCTCGTCGCTGTTCGGCGACGGCTGCGCGGCGGCTGTCCTGACCCGTGACGCGGCGTCGGCCGGGCCGGCCCTGCTCGCCGCGAGGGTCCACCAGGTCGAGGACACGCTCGGGTCCGTGCGCTTCCGGGTCAGCGCCGAGGACAGCTTCATGCACATGGGCCGCGAGCTGCCGGAGATCGCCCGCCAGGGGGCCGCGAAGCTCGTCGACGACTTCCTCGCCGACCGCGGGCTGACCCGCGACCGCATCGAGCACTGGATGATCCATCCCGGCGGTCGCGGGATCGTCGAAGCCGTCGAGCAGAGCCTCGGGCTCGATCGCGAGCAGGTGCAGGTCAGCTACGACACGCTCGCCGAGCACGGCAACATGGGGACGCCCTCGAGCATGTACGTGCTCCAGGGCGTCGCCGAGCGCAACGAGCCCAAGCCGGGCGAGCTCGGCTTGATGCTCACGATCGGCCCTGGAGTCACCGTCGGCCTGATGCTCCTCCGCTGGTAGACGGCCTCGGACCGCCAGGCGACGTCCGAGCCTCGTCTACGGCGTCAGGTGAGGGTTGGCAAGCCGACCATGGCGCGGAAGGAGGTGGCGTCGTTGAGGTGGGGCATCGGGGTGTCCGGGACAGGGACGTCGAGGAACTCGCAGAGCGGCTCCCAGCCGTCCTTGATCTCGTAGACGAGCAGCCTGTCGGCCGGGACCTTGCTCTTGACGTCCTCGTTGTGGCGATCGAAGACGCCGAGCGCGAAGTCCTTGTCGTCGAAGCGCCCCTCGAAGGTGCCGTTCCAGATCAGCCCGTTGATCATCTTCATCGCCTCGGGGGAGACGTCGACGCTGCCGCCCTCGAGCTCGCCCTTCGCCGCGGCCTGGGCGGACGCGTGGATGCTCTTCCGGCAGCTCGCGTACCAGGACTCGGGGTCGCGCACGCTGAGCAGCACCTTGGCATCGGGAAACGTCTCCCAGATCTGCTCCCAGAAGGTGCAGGCAGGCCAGTCGACGGTCGACTCCCAACCCTCGAAGACCTGCTCCCAGTCGACGGGCTCGCCGTCGACGGCGGCCTGCCACTGCGGCAGCAGCTCCGGCTGGCGCGCAACGTCGATCATGTGGAACGCCGGACCGAACCCGAGCTGCTCCAGCGCTCCCTTGAGGGACATCGTTCCCGTGCGGCCGAAGCCCGCACCGATCACCTGCATCAGCCGCGTCCTCCTCGTGAGTGGAGCGGGGAGGCTATCCGTCCACCTCGATCGCGAGCATCTTCACGATGCCATCGGCTGGGAGCAGCGGCGGACGGGAGTCCGCCGCACGGGTCGCGCGTGCCGTCGAGCGCGGCACCACGACGCTCGGCGTCCAGCTCGCGCGCTCGCTCTACGGCCGCTGGCGCCGGATGCCAGCCGAGCGGCGCAGCAGGCTCGAGGGGCTCGCGGCCGACGTCAGGGAACGGGCTCTCGGGTCCGATCGGCCGTCGGGCGATCATGGGCCGGGCGCCAGCGGCGACCGGCTCCCCGACGCGATCGTCGCGGCCGCCAAGCTGGATCCCGAGGTCAGCGACATCGACGTGCGCGACCTGCGCGCCGAGCTCGCACGCGAGCTGGAGCGTCTCGCCGGCGCCGACATCCGCGCGGCGCGCGGGCCGGGAGGCGTCGCCGGCGAGAAGGCGTCGGGCGGCGGAGAGGCGTAGCGAGCCGCTCGACCAGCCGGCCCGCCGCTCTGTGACGCCGGACACGGACGAACGCCGCGGCTGAGAGCAGACTGAGTCCATGGCAACGCACCACGTCCTGTCAGACGGGACCGCGGTGATCCTGCGGCCGATCCAGCCGAGCGACAAGTCCGAGCTCCAGGAGGGCCTGCATCGCCTGTCGCCGCAGACGGTCCAGCGCCGATTCCTGACTCCGAAGGCCCACTTCACCAAGGCGGAGCTGCGCTACCTCACCGAGATCGACGGCCACGACCACGTCGCGCTCGTCGTCGAGCTGCCCGAGCATCCCGGGACGGTCGTGGCCGTGGCGCGCTACGTGCGGCTGGGCGAGGACCCCGACACGGCGGAGGCGGCGATCGTCGTCGCCGACTTCCTCCAGGGCCGTGGATTGGGGTCGCTGCTCGCCGAGGCGCTCGCGGCCGAGGCCGTCCGCCACGACGTCCGCCGCTTCACCGCGACGATGCTCGGCGACAACCAGGCGGCCCACCGGCTGATGGCGCACCTAACGACCCGGCTCGGCCAGCAGGACGGCTCGGGGCGGGCGGAGCTGTCGGTCGACCTAGCCGCCTGACGCCGAGCGCGAGCCGGCTGCGCGATTCGCCGCCCGGCGCCGGCCGGCGCGGGTCACTCCCCCTTGCCGGGGCGCGGGAACTGGGTTCCCACGAAGGCGTCCCACATCCGATCGCTGAACAGCGCGCGCTGGGCCAGCACGATGTGGGCGGAGGGCGTCACGCGGTAGCGGATCTTCGGTCGCCGGCTGACGATCGCCTTCTCGATCGCCCGCGCCACCTTGTCGGGGCCGCCGCCGAGCATCGCCGCCGGGCCCTCGTAGGCGCCGACCGTCGTCGCGCCGACCGCTCGGTTGAAGGCCGCGTACGGGCCGTCGGTGTCCGCGCCCAGGCTGAGCGCGCTCGTCGCGGCGGCGGCGAACTCCGTCTTGATCAGCCCCGGCTCCACCACCACGACGTCGACGCCGAAGCCCTTGACCTCGAAGCGCAGCGCGTCGCTGAAGGCCTCGACCGCGTGCTTGGTGCCGTGGTACGCGCCGCCGCCGGGAAACGTCAGCTTGCCGCCGATCGAGCTGATGTTGACGATCCGCCCGAAGCGCCGGCTACGCATCCCCGGCAGCACGAGCTGGCACATCCGCACGAGCCCGAAGACGTTGGTCTCGAACTGGGCCCGCACGGCGTCGAGGTCGAGCGACTCGACCGCGCCCGACTGGCTGTAGCCGGCGTTGTTGACGAGCGCGCTGACGGCGCCCTCCGCATCCTCGACGGCCTCGACCGCGGCGCGCATCGACTGGTCGTCGGTGACGTCGAGCGCCAGCGTCGTGCAGCCCTTGGCCTCGAGGTCGGCGAGCGTCTCCGGCCGGCGGGCCGTCGCGTAGACCTTGTGGCCCTTGGCGACCAGCCGCTCGGCCGTCGCACGGCCGATCCCCGTCGAGCAGCCGGTGATCAGAACCGCCTTCGAGGCGCCGTCCATCTTCGTCATCCCCCTTCGTGGCCGAGAGCGCTGCGGCGCCCACTCTGACACCTTCGCCGCCGGGCGGTACGGTTCGCCGTCGATGCGCGCGGTCACCTTCCAGGCGCCGGGAGAGGTCAGGGTCGACGAGCGCCCCGAGCCGGAGCTCGAGGCCGCGACCGACGCCGTCGTCCGCGTCGAGGCGACCGGCGTCTGCGGGTCCGACCTCCACATCTACCACGGCCGCGTCGGGGTCGAGCCGGGCTTCACGATCGGACACGAGTTCGTCGGCGAGGTGATCTCCGCGGCCGAGGGAGTCACCGAGGTGGCGGTCGGCGACCGCGTCCTGGGCTGCTACTGCACCGCTTGCGGCCGCTGCTTCTTCTGCCGGCGCGGGGCGTTCCACAAGTGCGACGCCGGGCGCGTGTTCGGACACGGCAAGGTGCTCGGGTCGCTGCAGGGCGCCCAGGCCGACCAGGTGCTCGTCCCGAACGCCAACCTGACGCTGCGCCGCGTGCCGGAGGGCATGTCGAGCGACGCCGCGCTGTTCGCCGGCGACGTCATGGGCACGGGCTTCCATGCGATCGACTCGGCGGGACTCGAGCCGGGCGACACGGCGGCGGTGCTCGGCCTCGGGCCGGTCGGCCTCTGCGCGGTCCAGGCCGCGCGCGCCGCGGGCGCCGCCCAGGTGCTCGCGATCGATTCGGTGGCCGAGCGGCTCGAGATGGCCGAGCGCTTCGGCGCCCAGGCGGTCCACCTGACCGACGACGACCCGCGCGACGCGGTCAAGCGAGCGACCGAGGGCCGCGGCGCCGACGTCGTCGTCGACGCCGTCGGCCATCCCGAGGCATTCGACATGGCCTGCCGGCTGGCGCGCAAGGCGGGCAGCGTCTCGGCGACCGGCGTCTACGCGGAGCGCATGGAGGTCCACATGGGCGTCGTCTGGATCAAGGCGCTCGACATCCACACCGGCCACGCCAACGTGATCGGCCACGTCGACCGCGTGCTGGCGATGATGGCGGCCGGCGTGCTCGACCCGACGCCGCTGGTCACGCACCACATGTCGCTCGACGAGGCGCCCGAGGCCTACGCCGCCTACGACCGCCGCGAGGCGCTGAAGATCGTGATGACCCCATGACGAGGAGCGCCCGACGATGACCGCGACACTGCCCGACGCCCTCTCCGACCCAGCTCGGACGGCGGCGGCTGGACCCCACCGCCTGCTGATCGGCGGCGAGTGGGTCGAGGCGGCGGACGGTCGCACGTTCGCGACCATCGATCCCTCGACCGGAAGGCCGATCGCCGACGTGGCGCTCGGCGGGCCCGCGGACGTCGACCGCGCGGTGCGCGCGGGCCGGACCGCGCTCGAGGGCGAGTGGGGATCGCTGCAGCCCGCCAGGCGCGGCGCCTTGATCGAGGCGCTCGCGCGGCTCGTCGAGGACCACGCCGACGAGCTGGCCGAGCTCGAGTCGCTCGACGTGGGCAAGCCGGTCAAGCTGGCGCGGATCGTCGACGTCGTGAAGACCGTCGACCACCTGCGCTACTTCGCCGGCTGGCCGACGAAGATCGCCGGCCAGGTCGTCCCGGTCTCCCAGCCCGGCGTCCACGTCTACACCCGCCGCGAGCCGGTCGGCGTCTGCGGCCAGATCATCCCGTGGAACTTCCCACTGCTGATGGCGGCCTGGAAGATCGGCCCGGCGCTGGCCGCCGGCTGCACGACGGTGCTCAAGCCGGCCGAGCAGACGCCGCTGACCGCGCTGCGGCTCGGCGAGCTGGCGCTCGAGGCCGGCTTCCCGGCGGGGGTCCTGAACGTCGTCACCGGCGACGGCACGACCGGCGCGGCGCTCGTCGACCATCCCCGCGTCGACAAGATCGCGTTCACCGGCTCGACCGCGGTCGGCCGCGAGATCGGGGCGAAGGCGGGCCGCGCGCTCAAGCGGGTGACGCTCGAGCTCGGCGGCAAGTCGGCGAACGTCATCCTGCCCGACGCCGACCTCGACGCGGCGGTCAAGGGCAGCTTCCAGGCGATCTACTACAACACCGGCCAGGCCTGCAATGCCGGCTCGCGCCTGTTCGTCCAGAGGGAGCAGTTCGACGACGTCGTCGCCCAGCTCGCCGACGCGGCGGCGAGCGCGCGCGTCGGAGCGGGTCTCGCGAAGGGCACCCAGCTCGGTCCCGTGATCTCCGCCGAGCAGGAGCAGCGCGTGCGCGACTACATCGATCGGGGCCGCAGCGAGGGCGCGGAGCTGGTCGCCGGCGGGGGGACGCCCGAGGGCGCCGGCGACGGCTACTTCGTCGAGCCGACGCTGTTCACAGCGACCTCCGACGAGCTGGCGATCGCCCGCGAGGAGATCTTCGGCCCGGTGCTCGTCGCGCTCCCCTACGAGGACCTCGAGGAGGTCGCGGCGCGCGCCAACGACAGCGAGTACGGCCTCGCGGCCGGCGTCTGGACGCGGGACGTCGGCAACGCCCACAAGCTCGCCGCGCTGCTGCGCGCCGGCAACGTCTACGTCAACGTCTGGGGCCCGAGCGACGCCGCGGCCCCCTTCGGCGGCGTCAAGGCCTCCGGCATCGGCCGGGAGCACGGCCTCGCCGGCCTCGAGTCCTACCTCGAGGACAAGACCGTGTGGGTGGGCCTCTAGCCCGCCGGTCCTAGCGGCCGAGCAGCAGGGCGATGCCCTGACCGCCGCCGATGCAGAGCGTCACGAGCCCGAGCTCGTGGTCCTCGCGCTCCATCTCGCCGAGGATCTTCGTCGTGATCACGGAGCCCGTCGCGGCGACGGGGTGGCCGAGGGCGATCGCCCCGCCGTTCGGGTTCACCTTGGCCGGATCGAGCTCGAGGTCCTGCATGACGGCGAGCGCCTGGGCGGCGAAGGCCTCGTTGAGCTCGATCACGCCGACCTCGTCGAGCGAGCGCCCCGCCCGCTCCATCGCCTTCTTGACGGCCGGGACCGGGCCGATGCCCATCGTCCGCGGATCGACGCCGCAGTAGGCGTAGGAGAGGATCTTCGCGCGCACGGGCGCGTCCAGCTCGCGCGCCCGCTCGTCCGACATCAGCACCACCGCGGCGCCGGCGTCGTTCATCCCGGAGGCGTTGCCGGCGGTCACGCTGCCGTCGGCCTTGAAGACCGGCTTCAGCTTGGCGAAGCCGTCGATCGACGCGCCGGGGCGGACGTGCTCGTCCTGCGCGAAGGCCACCTTCTCGCGCTTGACCTTCATCTCGACGGGGACGATCTCGTCCTCGAACTTGCCGGCGGCGATCGCGGCCTCGGCGCGACGGTGGGACTCGAGCGCGAACTCGTCCTGCGTCTCGCGCGGGATCGAGTGCGACTCGGCGAGGTTCTCGGCGGTCATCCCCATGTGGACGCGATCGAAGGGGTCGGTGAGGCCGCCGACGACCGGATCGACGAGCTTGCTCTCGCCCATCCGCGCGCCGAAGCGGGCGGCCGGCATCCAGTACGGCCCACGGCTCATGTTCTCGGCGCCGCCGGCGACGACGCAGGACGCGTCGCCGGTCTGGATCGCCTGGGCGGCGGAGACGATCGACTGCACGCCGGACCCGCAGAGGCGGTTGACGGTGAAGGCGGGCGACTCCTTCGGTATCCCGGCCTTCATGCCGACCACCCTGGCCATGTACATGTCCTCGGGGGCGGTGTGGATGACGTTGCCGAAGACGACCTGCTCGACCTGGTCCGCGGAGACCTGGGCGCGCTCGAGCGCGGCGCCGACCGCGGCCGTCCCGAGCTCCGTTGTCGGCACGGCGGCGAGGCTCCTTCCGTACGAGCCGACGGCGGTGCGCGCGGCGGACGAGATCACGACTCCGGTCACTTGCTCGATTCCTCCTGGTGCGGGGGGCGGGGGCCGCTGGAGGCTACCGACGCGGCGCGAGCCTGAACACGCCGCCGGCCAGCGAGACGGCGTAGACGCGACCGCGCGCGTCCTCCCCGAACGACACGAGCTCCGGCACGCGAGCGCCGAGCGCCCGGTCTCCGCGCGCCCGACCGGGACGCAGGCGGGCGACGCGCAGGCGCGGGTCGCAGAGATCGCCGTAGACGTAGGCGCCGCGCAGGCCGCCGAGCGTGCGATCGCGGATGACGTAGCCGCCGGTGATCGAGCACCCGCCGAGGTCGTGGCTGCGCTGGATCACCGGCGGGACGTGCCCGGGCGCCGCGCCGGAGTTGAAGCGACGCCGGCCCTCGAAGACCGACCAGCCGAGGTTGGCTCCGCCGCGAGGTCGCCGCGCCCGCCTGGAGGCCTTCAGGAAGTCGATCTCCTCGACCGCGTTCTGGCCGACGTCGCCGATCGCCATGTCGCCGGTGCGACGGTCGAACGAGAAGCGGTAGGGATTGCGCACGCCGTAGGCGAAGATCTCCCCGCGCGCACCTGAGCGGCCCGTGAAGGGGTTGTCGGACGGGATCCGGTAGCCGCCACCGGGCCTCGGGTCGATGCGGAGGATCTTGCCGAGCAGCGTCGACAGGCGCTGGGCGTTGCGCTCGGGGTCACCGCTTCCGCCGCCGTCGCCGAAGCCGGCGTAGAGCATCCCGTCGTGACCGAACTGCAGCTGGCCGCCCTTGTGGTTGAAGTTCGAGTGGCGCTGGCGCAGCACCCGCCGCGCCGATCCGGGACGCGTGCGGTTGCCGTCGGCGGTGGCGCGGAACTGGGCGATCACGATCGCCCCGGCCCTGTCGACGTAGTAGACGAAGTAGCGGCGGTTGCGCGAGTAGCCCGGATGGAAGGCGATCGAGAGCATGCCGCTCTCGCCGCCGGTCTGGACCCGAGACGAGATGTCCAGGAAGGTCGAGCGACGTCCGCCGCGCAGCAGGACGACGCGCCCCGCGCGCTCGGTGACGAAGCGGCGGGTCCTGTCCCCGGGCGGGCTGGCGACGTAGGTCGGCTGGTCGAACGTGCCGACGCGCAGCAGGCGCACCCCGGTCGCGGCCGGACGGGCGGCCGGAGCGCGGGCGGCGGCGTCTCGGTCGGCGGTCCTGACGTCCTCGCCCTCGTCGCCCGAGGACGCGCACGCGACGACGGCGAAGGCCAGGGAGCCGCAGAGCGTGGCGACGGCGTGCCTCACGCGCGGCAGTATGGCGAGGGTCGCGGCATGCCCGGGTAGGTTGCCCTCATGCGTGCGCTCGTAACCGGCGCGACGGGCTTCGTCGGCGGCCGCCTCTGCGAGGTGCTCGCCGGCTCGGGCGTAGGCGTCCGCGCCCTGGTCCGCGACCGCGACCGCGCCGCGCGACTGCGACGCGGGGGCGTCGACCTGCACGAGGGCGACGTGCTCGATCCGGACAGCCTGCGCGGCGCCGGGGACGGCGTGGACGTCGCCTACTACCTCGTCCACGGCATGGGGCGCGGCTCCGGCGGAGACTTCGCCGAGCGCGAGCGCGACGCCGCCCGCAACTTCGCCAGGATGGCGCGTGCGGCCGGCGTCGAACGCGTCGTCTACCTCGGCGGCCTCGGCGACCAGCCGGGCTCGCAGCACCTGCGCAGCCGTCACGAGACCGCGCTGCTGCTGAGGCGCGAGGGTCCGCCGGTCACCTACTTCCGCGCCAGCATGGTCGTCGGCGCGCGCAGCGAGGGCTACCGCACGCTGCGCTATCTGGTCGAGCGGCTGCCGGCGATGATCGCCCCGGCCTGGCTGAAGACGCCGACCCAGCCGATCGGCGTCGACGACGCGGTCGCCTACCTCGCCGCCGCGCCCAGCGTGCCCGAGTCGAAGGGCCGGGAGGTCCAGATCGGCGGCCCGGACGTGCTCGCCTACGGCGAGATGCTCGACCGCATGGCGTTGGCGCTCGGTCGCCGGCCGCGACCGAAGATCCCCGTGCCGCTACTGACCCCGTGGCTGTCGTCGCTCTGGATCGGCCTCGTCACGCCCGTCGACGCCGGAGTGGCGCGGCCGCTCGTCGAGGGCCTCTCGACCGAGACGGTGGTGACCGACCCCTCCGGCGCCGCGCTCTTCGACGTCGACCCGATCGGCTTCGACGAGACGCTGCGCCGCGCCCTCACGGAGGACGAGCACGCCTCCTCGCGATAGCCTTGGCCGTGCCACGGGCTGTGGCGCAGTCTGGTAGCGCGCTCCGTTCGGGTCGGAGAGGTCCCCAGTTCAAATCTGGGCAGCCCGATCAAGCCATCCGCCGTTCACGGGGCCGTCGATCGCGACGCGGGAATCGGGACGACTTTCCGTTTGGCCGCTTCCGGGCGGGGGTACCAGCATCGAAGGCGGAGTCGGTGGTCCGCGATGCCCGGAGGCGCTGTGTCGTTGCCCCTCTTTACCCATGAGTCCAACCCGTTCTCGAACAGCTCCGGCAACGGCCGGGGCCCCGACGGTCGCCGAGATCCGACGGTGATCGACGTGGCGATCGAGACGCGGCGTCCGCGGATCGAGCTGCGTCTGAGGGCCGACAAGGACGTCCTCCCGGTGGTCCGCCAGGCGCTGCGCGCGCTGGCCCAGTCGATCGGCGCGCAGCCGGAGGCGCTCCAGGACGCCGAGCTGGCCGTCACGGAGGCCGTCGCCAACGCGGTTCGCCACGCCTACGGTCACGAGGACGGCTGGGTCGACGTCAGCATCGAGGCGAGGGCGGCCGACCTGCTCGTCGTGGTCCGCGACGAGGGCAAGGGCATGCGCGATCCCTGGCACGACAAGGGCCGCCGCCGCGGCGGTCTCGGCCTGACGGTGATCCAGAGCGTCGCCAACGACGTCGAGATCCGCAGCCGGCGCGGAGTCGGCACGGAGGTGGTGATGGCCCTTCCAGGGGCGAACGGCGAGCCGCCCGAGGATCCCGCCGACGGCGACTCGACGGTCGAGCAGGTCACCCGCCGGCTCGTGGCGATGGCGTCTGCCCAGTCCGATCTGCCGCCAGCGCGGATCACCGAGGCGCTGCTCGCCGCGGAGCTGATCGCCCGGCACGCGCTCGACCGTGTCGCGGGCGACACCGTCCATCTACGGCTCGACCGCCTGTCGGGCGGGATCGAGCTGAAGGTCGGACCGCTGGAGACCGACGGCGCGGCGGGACTGCTGAATGACGCACGGGTCCCCGTGATCGGGTCGATCATCGAGCGCTTCGCCGATCGAGTGCGGGTCGTCCCGCGCGACCGCGCTCGGCCCGGCGACGGCGAGCAGCTCGCCGCCAGCTTCCTCGCATGAGCCGTGACGGGCGGGAGCGGACCGCCGCCCGCTGACGAGACGCGCGTCAGCGTCGTCGTCGCGACGCGCAACCGCCGTGCGCAGCTGCTGCGAACGCTCGACCGGCTCTCCGAGCTCCCCGAACGGCCACCGCTGATCGTGGTCGACAACCGCTCGGAGGACGGCACGCCAGCCGCGGTCCGAGACGCCCATCCGGCCGCCGAGGTCGTCGAGCTGGAGGACAACCGGGGCGCCGCGGCCCGCAACGCCGGCGCCGCCCGTGCCGCCACGCCCTACATCGCGTTCAGCGACGACGACTCCTGGTGGCGGCCCGGCGCGCTCGCCGAGGCGCAGCGGCTGCTGGACGACGGGCCGGAGATCGCCCTGCTGGCGGCGCGAATCCTCGTCGGGCCCGAGCAGCGACTGGACCCGACCTGCGCGACGATGGCGCGCAGCCCGCTGAGCGGCCCACCCCGCCTGCCGGGCCCGAGCGTGCTGGGCTTCGTCGCCTGCGGGGCCGTCGTCCGGCGCGCGCCCTTCCTGGCCGCCGGCGGCTTCGACGCGCGGCTCGGCGTCGGCGGCGAGGAGGAGCTGCTGTCGCTCGAGCTGGCCGCCGCCGGACACCGGCTGGTCTACGCCGACGCGGTTGTCGCCCACCACCATCCGGCGTCCCGGGCGCGGCGCGGTCGCGCTCGCAACGTGGCTCGCAACCGGCTGCTGGTCGCATGGCTGCGGCGGCCGGCCGCCAGCGCGCTGCGCGCCACACGGCGCTCGCTGCTCACGGGCGAGAACCGGCGCGAGGCGGCGCTGGGGACCTTGGACGCGATCCGCGCGATCGCCTGGGTCAGGCGCGAGCGGCGACCGGTCGGCGCTCCGCTGGAGCGGGCCCTGCGCGCGGTGGAAGGCCGCCGAGCGCCTCGAGCACCGCCGCGACTCCGATCGACAGCAGGCGGCGGTCGGGCGCTGCCGCATGAGGGTCGCCTTCGCCTCCCGCCCAGATGACCCGGTGCCACGGGCGATCCGCGGGCGGGCCCCAGCGCGACGGCGGCACGGGGCCGAACAGGACGACCGACGGCGTGCGAAGCGCGGTCGCGAGATGCGCGATGCCGGTGTCGCCGCAGACGACGCGCCCCGCCGCGGCTACGAGCGCGGCGAGCTCGACGGGGCCGGTCCGCCCCGCCAGCACCGCCCGCTCGCCGAGGCCGGCGCGCCGGGCGACCTCGCGGGCGAGCGCGACCTCGTCCGGACCGCCCGTCACGCCGACCCGGCGGCCGTCCGCGGCCTCCGCGCGGGCGACCGCGGCGAAGCGGTCGACGGGCCAGCGGCGAGCGGCGGCCGCGGCTCCGGGGTGGAGGATCGTCAGGCCGCGCAAGCGCTCCGGCGGGAGCGTCGGCGGCGCCGGCAGGTCGAGGCGCGACGGGTCGGCAGGAATGCCGCTCTCGACCAGCAGCCGGCACCAGCGCCGGACCTCGTGCTCGTGCGAGCGCCAGGAAGGGCCGGCGGCGACGTCGCCTCGAGGGCAGGCGAACGCCAGCAGCCGCTCGGGCTTCAGCGCCAGCAGCGTCCTGTGGCTCTGCGGGCCGCGACCGTGCAGGTTGACGGCGAGCTCCACCCCGCGCAGCGTGTCCGGCAGCGGCGCCAGCGGGCGGGTGTCGATCACCTCGTCGACGGCGCCGCTCAGGAGCGCCAGCGGCGCCAGCTCAGCCGGGCAGGCGAGCAGCCGGCGGTGGCCCGGGAAGCGGTCGGCCAGGGCGCGCAGCGCCGGAACGGCCGTGAGCAGGTCGCCGAGGCCGAGCGCGCGAAGGACGAGCAGGCGCGGCGACCGGGCTACGGCGGCCACGACGTCTCGGTCGACGGCGTCACTACCAGCTCTCGCACCTCGCAGCCAGGTGGCTGGGCGAGGGCGAAGACGACGGCGGCGGCGACGTTCGCCGGATCGTTCAGCTTGGCGTCCGGCGGCGGCTTGTACCGCTCGTCGCGCGAGTCGAAGAAGGCGGTCGCCATCCCGCCCGGTACGACCATCGTCACGCCGACGCGTCCCGCCAGCTCGGCGGTCAGCGATCGCGTGAAGCCCACGAGGCCGAACTTGCTCGCGCAGTAGGCGGTCGCGTCGCTGAGCGCTGTCTGACCGAGCGTGGAGCCGATCGTCACGACGCGGCCCGCGGTCTGCTCGAGCTGGGGCAGGGCGGCCCGCACGACGGCGGCCGTGCCGACGAGGTTGACCATGATCACGCGCTCCCACGCGCGTGGGTCGACGTCGGCGAGCCGGCCGCAGCTGTCAGTCCCGGCGGCCGTGACGACCGCGTCGAGCCGGCCGTGGCGCTCGACGGCGCGCTCGACGGCGGCGGCGGCGGCGCGCGGATCGGCGAGGTCGACGCGCTCGCCGGCGACGCCGTCGGGCGCGTCGTCGAGATCGAGCACGTGCGCCACCCCGCCCGCGTCGGCGACGGCGCGGACCGTCGCGGCGCCGAGCCCGGACGCCCCGCCCGTGACGAGCACGACCTCGCTCTCAAGCCGCATGCCCATGCACCGCCTCCTCGATCAGTCGTGTGGTCGAATGTCCCGCCAGATACGGGAGGACGACGACCTGGCCGCCGAGCGCGCTGACGGCGCCGGCCTCTGGGAGCTCCTCGCGCGAGTAGTCGCCGCCCTTGACCCAGACCTCGGGCCGGATCCGCTCGATCGCCGCCGCCGGGGTCGGCTCGTCGAAGACCAGCACCGCGTCGACGCTCTCCAGCGCCTCGAGCACCGCCGCACGCTCGCGCTGGGACACGATCGGACGCCCTGGGCCCTTCAGCGCCGCGACCGAGCGGTCGGAGTTGAGGCAGACGATCAGCGTGTCGCCGAGCGCGCGCGCCGCCCGGAGCATCCGCACGTGGCCGGCGTGCAGCAGGTCGAAGCAGCCGCCGGTGGCGACCACACGCCGGCCGGCGGCGCGCTCGCGCGCGGCGAGATCGACGGCGCCGCCCGCGAACGGCCTCGGGGAGGGGGGCGCGGCCTCGACGCCCGGCGCTCCGCTGCGCAGCGACGCGGCGCCGCCCGCGTCGACGAAGCCGGAGGCGACGGTTACCGCCAGCTCGACGGCCTCCGCCGCCGAGTGGCCGCCCGCGAGGGCGGTTGCCGCCCGCGAGGCGAAGCGGTCGCCCGCGCCGCAGGGGTCCCCGCCGCGCGCGGCCGGGGCGGGCACGAGGATCGGATGACCGGACCAGCCGACCAGCAGCGCCCCCCCGGCGCCGAGCGTCACGCACGCCGCGTGGGCGCGCCAGCGCTCGAGCAGCGCACGGGCGCGCGCGGCGACCGGCGCGGGGCCTGTCCCGCGCGGACCGGGCGCCAGGCGCTCGGCCTCCGCCGCGCTCGGCGTGACCAGCGCCGCGCCGGCGACCGGCTCGGGGCCGGCCGGATGGGGGTCCCAGATCAGCGGCCGGTCGCGGGCGAGGCGCTCGAGCGCGCGCCGAATCCCGGCCTTGCCGGCCACGCCGCGCCCGTAGTCGGACACCAGGACGGCGTCGGCCGAGACGATCGCCGAGCGCGTCGCGGCGGTCGCCTCGCCGACCGCCGCCGGGCGTCGCTCGCCGCGGTCGAGGCGGATCAGCGAGCGGTCGTCGGCCAGGACCCTGACCTTCTCCGGCGTCGCGGTCGCGAGACCGAGGTCGATCACCTCGACGTCGCAGCGCTCGAGCAGCGCGCGCAGCTCGGCGCCCGTCGCGTCGTCGCCGAGCGCGGTCACGAGGGCGACACGATGGCCGTCGGAGGCGGCGAGCGCCGCCGCGAGCCCGGCGCCGCCGGGCCGCGCACGCTCGTCGCGGCGGTCGACGACGGGCACCGGCGCGTCGGGGCTGAGGCGCTCCACGGCGCCGAGCAGGTCGCGGTCGAGCAGCGCGTCGCCGACGACGACCAGCCGGGCCGTACCGCTCACCGGGCTGCTCCCCCGATGCCGACCAGGACCGGTCCGCGCTCCGCCGCGATGCGCGCGTCGACGGCCGCGCAGAGCAGGTGGATCGCCACCAGGTGCGCCTCCTGGACGGTCGCCGTGGCGTCGGCGTCGATGCAGAGCACCTCGGCGCAGATGCCGCAGAGCGGGTTGGGCCCCGGGCCCGTCAGCGCCCATGCAGACATGTCCAGGTCGCACGCCGCCTCGGCCGCCGCCAGGACGTTCGGGCTCTCGCCGGACGTGCTCAGGGCGATCAGCACGTCGCCCTCGCGGCCGTGGGCGCGGACCTGGCGCGCGAAGCACTCGCCGGCGCCGTAGTCGTTGCTGATCGCCGTCAGGCTCGAGGTGTCCGCGTGCAGCGAGATCGCGCTCAGCGGCTGGCGCTCGTCGCGGTAGCGGCCGACCAGCTCCGCGGTCAGGTGCTGGGCCTCGGCGGCGCTGCCGCCGTTGCCGGCGACCAGCAGCCGCCCACCGCCGAGCAGCACGGTCGCCAGGCGATCGCCCCAGCGCTCGAGTCGCGGGAGCTCCTGCTCGAGCGCGCCCAGGACGCTGCGCAGGGCACGCAGCTGGCCGCGGGCGTCCGGCCGCGACCGCTGGGCCGAGGTCACGTTCCCACCTCCTGCCACGCGACGCCGGCGCGCTGCTCGCTCAGCACGCTCCGGTAGGCGTCCTCGGTCGCGGCGGCGATTCCGTCCCAGCCGTAGCGCTCCCGCACGCGGGCCGCCCCCGCGCCTCCCAGACGCGCCCGCAGCGCCGGTCGGTCGAGCAGCCGCCGCAGGACGGCCGCGAGGGCGCCGGGATCGCGTGGCGGCACGTGCACGCCGGTCACGCCGTCGACGACGCTGTCGATCATCCCGCCGACCGCCGACGCGACCACCGGGACCCCGCAGGCCATCGCCTCGAGCGGCACGATCCCGAACGGCTCGTACCACGGCACGCAGACCACCGCGTCGGCCGAGCGCATCAGGGCCGGCACCTCCGTGCGATCGAGCTGGCCGGTCAGCGTGACGCGATCCTCGACGCCGTGCTCGCGCGCGATCCCCAGCAGGCGCCGCGCCTCGCCGTCGGCGGCGAGCGCCGCGGCATCGGCGCCACCGGCGACGATCAGCTCGGCGTCCGGCACGTCGGCCAGCGCCTCGATCGCGTTGCCGACGCCCTTGCGCTCGACGAGGCGACCGACGGACACGAGGCGAGGGCCCGACCCGCGCGGCGCCGCCGGCCCGCGCGGCGTGAAGACCCCGAGGTCGACGCCGCACGGCACGACGGAGATGCGCCGGCGATCGGCGCCGATGCGGACCAGCTCGAACACCTCGTCGGTGCAGGTCGCGACGATCCGATCGACCGTCGCGGCGACCTCGCGCTCGATCCCCAAGCGCTGCGGCGGACTGGTGTCGGCCGCGCCCTGGTGGCGGCGCTTCACGACGCCGAGCGCGTGGAACGTCTGGACGACCGGGACGCCGAGCGGTCGCGCCGCCTGAAGCGAGGCCAGCGCCGACATCCAGAAGTGGGCGTGCACGACGGCGGGCCGCGACCGCCGCCACTCGTCGGCGAGCCGCTCGCGGAACTCGGCCATGTGGGGCAGCAGGTCGTCCTTCGGGACGCGACGCGGCGGGCCGGCGTCGACGTGGTGAACGTCGACCCCCGGCGCGAGGTCGACGCGCTCCGGCAGGCCGGGGTCGTCGCGGCGGGTGTGGACGACGACCTCGTGGCCGCGCCTGGCGAGGCCGCGCGCCAGCTCGGCGACGTGGACGTTCTGACCCCCGGCGTCGACGCCGCCGAGGATCGCGAGGGGGCTCGCGTGCTCGGACACCAACGACAGCCTCACCGCGCCACCTCCTCCAGAAGGGAGTCCCAGTCGCTCAGGAAGCGCGCGAGCCCGAACCGCTCGACCGCCGCACGGCGTGCGGCGCGTCCGCGGGCACGAGCCTCCTCGGGGTCGTCGATCAGCCGCCGCAGGCCGGCCCGCAACTCGTCGACGTCGGTCGAAACGACACCCGCCTCCGGCGGGACGGCCTCCGGCACCTCCGTCGTCGCGAGCGCGACGACCGGCATCCCGAGCTGCATCGCCTCGATCAGCGACAGCCCGAGCGAGGTCCAGCGAATCGGGTGCAGGTACGCCCGGCGGCGCGCCATCTCGCGGTGCAGCTCGTCCTGGCGGAGATCCTCGTAGCCGTCGAGCGCCGCGGCGCCCATCCCGAAGAGGTCGAGCGGCACGCGCCCGTTGAGCTGCGCCAGCAGATCGGTTCCGGTGACGCGCCCGCGGCGCCGCGGCTCGTTGATGACGACCGCCGCGCGGGCGAGCTCGCCGCTGTAGCGGTATCCGGGATCGACGATGCCATGCTCGATCACGCGCGTGGGAGTCGACCCGGCGTCCCAGAACAGGTCGTTGAAGTGGGTGACGTGGACGAGCGTCAGCCCCGGCCGGTCCGCGACCGGGTGGCGCATCTCGGCGATCCGCCCCTGCGGCGCGTTGTGCTCGACGTAGAGCGCGGGCAGGTCGCGCCCAGGGCGCCGCCCCCCGAGCCACTCCTCGGCTAGTCCGTCGAGCTCGTGCGGCCGCTGGAGCACGACGACGTCGACGTCCACCTCGCGCGCCGCCTCGCGCGTCACCTCGACGGCGGACGCCGGCCAGTCCCACGTCCGGGCGCGGCCGAGGCCGTCCGGGCCACGGTCGGAGGTGACGGGAATCAGGTACTCGTGGTCGCCCTGCACGAAGGCGGTCGTCCAGGAGCCGTGCACGTGCCAGATCAGGACCCTCATGCCGCGCTCCTTCCGAGCAGCATGTCGACCGCCGAGGCGAGGTCCGGCGCCACCTCCGGCGCGGCGGCGATCTCGTCTCGCCGCGTGACCTCTGTGGGCACGAGGATCGGGCGCACGCCGGCCGCTCGGGCCGCCTCGACGTCGGACCCGACGTCGCCGATCAGCGCACAGCGGCTGGGCTCGGCGCCGAGCAGCTCGGCCGCACGCAGCACGAGCCCTGGCGCGGGCTTTCGACACCTGCAGCCGGCGTCGGGGGCATGCGGGCAGACGACCCACGGGCCGAGCGGGCCGAGCAGCTCCTCGACGCGCCGGTTGACCGCCTCGACGCGATCCGAGGTCAGCAGGCCGCGGCCGATGCCGCTCTGGTTCGACACGACCGCGGTGTGGATTCCGGCGCGGCGCAGGCGGGCGACGGCGTCGACGGCGCCGGGCATCGGCCGCACGGCCTCCGGATCGCCGTTGTAGGGCACGTCGACGACCAGCGTCCCATCGCGGTCGAGCAGAACGGCGTGGGGCAACGCCGCAGCGGCCGGCCGCGGCCCGCCGCGGCGGAGACGGCCCGGCAGCCGCACGAGCCCTCGGAGCGTTTGCAGCACGGCCGTGGGCGGGATCGCGACGCTCGTCAGGACCATCGTCGCGACCTCCGCCGCGGTTCGAGGGCCGGGCGCGATCCGCGCCCAGGCCAGCTCGCAGGTCCCCACGGCCCAGGCGCCGACCCCGGCCGCCGCCAGCCTGCGACGGCCGCCGGCGAGCGCCAGTCCGGCGGCGAGCGCGCCGACCACCGTCGCGGCGTGGCGCGCGCGGCGGCCCTTGGGCGCGGATGCGAGCTCACGCCAGCGACGCCCGTGGAGGGCGCGCATCAGCACGTCGTCGGCATTGCCGGCCTGTAGACGGACGCTCGCGAGCGGCCCGGCCGGAGCGACGGAGTGCACGACCGCGCGACCGCCGCGGACGATCCGGTGGCCCGCCTCGACCGCGCGCAGCGCGAGGTCGGCGTCCTCGCGGTAGGCGCGCGGAAAGCGCTCGTCGAAGCCGCCGAGCTCGAGCAGCACACGCCGCCGGTACGCCATGTCGGCCGTCGCCCAGACGGCGTCCTCCAGGCCGGCCACGCAGCGCTCGCGATCGGTCGGCCTCCGTCCCGCCGGCAGCGGCACGCGGATTCGTCCCTGGCTCGCCGCGACGCCCGCGTCGAGCGTCTCCAAGTCGAGCGCCAGCCGATCCGACCAGTCCGGCTCCGGCACGACGTCGTCGTCGAGGAACGCGATCCAGGGCGCCGCGCTGCGTCGCCAGCCGGCGTTGCGCGCCGTCGCCGGCCCGCGCCCGGGCCCGCGGACCACCTCGATCGTCGCGTCGATCTCCGCGGCCGCCGGCCCGAGCTCGATCCGTCCTGAGGCGCCCGCCGCACGGTCGTCGACCACGATCACCCGCCCGGGCGCCGGTCCGCGCTGCTCGGACAGCGCTGCGATCAGCCGCGCCAGCGTGGGACGACCTACGCTCGGGACGACGATGTCGTAGCGGACGTTCAAGCCGCCACCTCGTGCGGGACGGCGCCGGCCGCCACGCCGGCGCGCCGCACCAGGCAGCGCCCGATCGCCAGCGCGTCGACCGGCGCCGAGCCGAAGCACTCGAGCGCGTCGCGCGGGTGATCGACCATCGGCCGGCCGGCGGTGTTGAGGCTCGTGTTGACGACCACCGGCACGCCGGTCCGGCGCTCGAACGCGTCGAGCATCCGCGCCAGCAGGGGCTCGCGCTCACGATCCACCGTCTGCACCCGCGCGCTGCCGTCGACGTGGACGACCGCCGGAATGCGGTCGCGCCACTGCTCGCGCACGTCGTGGGTGAACAGCATGTAGGGGCTCGGGATCGCTCCCTCGAAGATCTCCGACGCCCGCTCGAGCAGCACCATCGGCGCGACCGGGCGGAACTGCTCGCGTCCCTTGATGTCGTTGAGCCGCTCGAGGTTGCCGGCGTCGCGCGGGTCGGCGAGCAGGCTGCGGTGGCCGAGCGCACGCGGGCCGAGCTCCGCGCGACCCTGGAACCACGCCACGACGTCGCCGAGCGCGAGCGCCTCGGCGACCTCGTCGGCGAGATCGTCGGGCCGGGCGTGCGGGAGGGCGGCGGTGGCGAGCATCGCCTCGATCAGGTCGTCGGAGAAGCCGCGGCCGAGGTCGGCGCCCTCGATCGGCACGACGTCGTCGCCGAGCCGTGCCGCGACGGCCATCGCCGCGCCGAGGGCGGTGCCCGCGTCGCCGGCCGCCGGCTGGACCCAGACGTCCTCGAACGGGCTCTGCTCGAGCAGCCTCTGATTGGCGACGCAGTTGAGCGCCACGCCGCCGGCCATCGTCAGCGCGCGCTCCCCGGTGCGCTGGTGGAGGAAGGCCGCGAGCTCGAGCAGCACCTCCTCGAGCCGGCGCTGGACGCTCGACGCGAGGTCGGCGTGTGCGCGCCCGAGCCGCTCGCCCGCTCGCAGCGGCGAAGCCATCTCTGCGAAGTCGATCGGCGCGACGCGAAACCCGCCCCGTCCGTCGGTGACGACGAGGCGGCGCAGGTCGTCGAGCCAGGTCGGCTCGCCGTAGGAGGCGAGCGCCATCACCTTGTACTCGTCGGAGGAGCGGTGAAATCCGAGGTGGGCGGTGAGATCCTCGTAGAGCAGCCCGAGCGAGTGCGGCAGCGCCTGCGCCGCTATCGGCTCGATCTCGCCCCCGCGTCCGCGCGCGAGCAACAGCGACGCCCGCTCCCCGCGGCCGTCCGCCACCAGGACGGCCGAGCGGTCGTGCGGCGACGCGATGTGCGCCGATGCGGCGTGAGCGACGTGGTGGGCGACGAACCGCACCCGCGCCGGGTCGAGACCGGGAAGCGCCGTTGCCAGGAAGCGCGGCGCACGGGTGACGTAGAGGGTCCGGAGCTCCTCCCAGTCGTCCGTGCCGGGGTCGGTCGGCGCGAGTGCCAGCTCGGGGTCGTAGGAGTACGCGACCGCGTCGAGATCCTCGGGCCGAAGCCCGGCCGCCTCCAGGCACCAGCGCATCGACTGCTCCGGCAGCTCCCAGGTCGAGAACGCCACCGGCGGCTTGCCGTGCTTGCGCCGGCTGAAGCGCTCCTCCTCGGCGGCCGCCAGCGTCACGCCGTCGACTACCAGCGCGGCGGCGGGGTCGTGGAAGACGGCGTTCACTCCCAGCACCTTCATCTCGAATCGCCTTTCCGAGCCCTTGCGAACCGCCTTAGGAGATGTGCCGAGAAGCGCTTCCCGGGCGTCACTGCTCCAAACCGCTTTCTTCCGACGCCGTTTGCGCCGGTCGCGACCGGATATCTCTGGAGTTGGATGGAGGCGAAGGTGGACGCGTGGGACGGGCTGCGGCGGCTCCTCTGCGTCCGTCTCGACACGATCGGCGACGTGCTGATGACGACTCCGGCGCTGCGCGCTCTACGCGACCGGTGCCCGGATCGCCAGATCGCGATGCTGACGTCGCGAGCCGGCGCCCGGGCGGCCGCGCTGGTGCCCGAGATCGACCGCACGATCGCCTACGACGCGCCCTGGATGAAGGCGCCGGCGCGCGACTCGTCGCCGTGGCGCGACTGCGCGACCGTCGAGCAGCTACGGGCGGGGGGCTTCGACGGAGCGGTGATCTTCACCAGCTACAGCCAGAGCCCCTTGCCGGCTGCGCTGACCTGTCACCTGGCCGGAATCCCGCGCGTCCTCGCGTATTGCCGTGAGAACCCGTACCGGCTGATCGCCGACTGGATGCGCGAGCCGGAGCCGGAGCAGGGCATCCGCCACGAGGTGCGCCGGCAGCTCGACCTGGTGGCGTCGGTCGGCGCGACCACCGACCGCACCCAGCTCTCCCTGCACGTGCCGCCGAAGGCAGCGGCTGGCGCGCTACGCGCCCTGCGCGCGGCCGGGCACGACCCCAACCGGCCGTGGCTGCTCGTCCAGCCCGGGGCGACGGCGCAGTCGCGGCGCTACCCGATCGAGCACTACGCGGAGGCGATGCGGCGGTTGGCCGACGAGATCGGCTTCAGGATCGTCGTCAGCGGCCAGGAGAGCGAGCGCGAGCTCGTCCACGCCCTCGCCGGCGCGCTTGGCGACAGCGCCGTCCCGCTCGCCGGGGCGCTCTCCTTCGCCGAACTCTGCGGGCTGATCGCCGCCGCTCCGTTGCTGATCTGCGGCAACACCGGTCCCGCGCATGTGGCCGCGGCGGTCGGCACGCCGGTCGTCGTCCTCTATGCGCTGACGAACCCCCAGCACACGCCCTGGCAATCGCCGTCGCGCGTCCTGACCCATGACGTGCAATGCCGCTGGTGCTTGAGCAGCGTCTGTCGCGAGGGCCACCACGCCTGCCTGCGACGGATTCCCCCCGGCGACGTGGTCGAGGCGGCGCTCGAGCTGCTGTCCGCCGCGCCGCCGGCGGCGCGACTGGCCGCCCCGCCGGCGCTGCGGTCGGCGGATCAGACCGCTCTCGGGCTCGCGGCGCCGTAGCGACGGGGATCCGACGCGAGCCCGGCGAGGATGCCGGCGACCGCGATGGCGATGTGGAGGATGTTGTCCGCGCCGTTGACCGGCAACAGCCCGAAGACGTCGTTGCCGTCGACGATCCCCCAGATCGTCACGAGCAGGTAGACCGTCCCGAAGCCGAGCGCGTACGCCCGCGCCCCGGGCCGGCTGCCGGCGAGCGCGAGGCCGAGCGCGCCTGATGCGAGGTGGACGACGTTGTGCCAGCCGTTGACCTCGAAGACGATCAGCTCGTCGCCCTGCACGTCGGAGCCGAGGTCCCCGAACGACGAGTCGGCGAAGAAGCCCGCGATTCCCGCGACCAGCAGCGTGATCCCGAAGACCAGCGCATAGATCTGCGCCGGCGTGCGATCGCCGCGATCGGTCGTGGTGTCTCGTGCAGCCATCGTGCCTCCTCCTACCGTAGGTCCGTGACGAACCGGATATCCAGAGGAGCGACCTCGGAAACCAATCGCCCCTCGCCCGGCGTCCGGCGCTCAGTCGCGCTCGTACAGAGTCTGGCGGTCGCGCTCGGTGAACTCGACCTCCTGGGCCGGAGTGCCGCGCTCCTTCTGGCTCCTGAAGTCGCGCAGCTCGCGCGACGCGCCGCGTCGTCGCCTGAACTGCGCGACGGCGAAGCCGGCGAGGAACACCAGCACCAGCGGTATCGCGTAGATCGGGGTCCAGAACGCGAAGCCGAACAGCAGCAGCGACAGCACGAAGGCGACCGCGGCGACGGTGAGCGGCGTCACGACGGGCCTGTCCCGGCGTCGCGCGGCGGGCTCGTGTCGGCCGGGCGGCTGCGCGGCGAGGGCGTGACGTCGGTCTGCTGCTCGCGGGCCTGGGCGGCGCCGTCGTCATCGGAGTCCTCGGCGGCCACCCGGACGGCGTGGTTCAGGGCTCCGTCCGGGTCGCTGACGCCGCGCGCCTCGAGCGCGGCAGCGGTCCGCGGGTCGGCGCTCTCGACCTGCGACGCGAAGCGCAACGCGGTCGCCACCACGACGACCGTCCCGACGCCGTGCAGGACCAGCGCGACGAGCAGGAAGAGCCAGCTGCCGGTGATCAAGGCGATCACGGCTCCCACGATCAGGGCCACGAAGAAGCTGATCGCGATCAGTGGTCGCGCCTCGTTGAGGGCTCCCGCGACGGTCTGGGGCCGGTCGCCGTCGATCGCCTGGTCGAGGGCGCCCTTGCGCTCCGCCCGCGCGGCGGCGTCGTCGCCGACCGCCTCGCTCAGCTCCTCGCGCAGCGCGTCGCGCGCCTCGTCGCGAGCGCGCGCTCGGTCCTGACCTGGGTCCATGAGGGTGGCCGTACCCGCGGGCGACACCGCGAAACGCTCAGAGCCTGCTCGCGACCGTCGCCAGGTCGGCCACCATCATCTCCCTCATCTCGCGCCGCTCGGCGTCGCCGCGCGCGCGCAGGATCGCCGAGGGATGGATCGTCGCCGTGACAACCGGCGCCAACGGCGACTCCACGAGCTCGCCGTGCTGCCTGGTCACGCGGTAGTCGCGGCCCAGCAGTCCCTGCGCCGCTGTGGCTCCGAGCGCCACCAGCGCGCGCGGCTGGAGCAGGTCGAGCTCGCGCTCGAGCCACGGCAGGCAGGCGCCGACCTCGGTGAAGGTCGGCTTGTCGTGGATCCGGCGCTTGCCGCGCTCGCGGAACTTGAAGTGCTTGACGGCGTTGGTGACGTCGGCGCCTTCGTCGCGGTCGATCCCGGCGGCGTCGAGCACGCGGTCGAGCTCGCGTCCGGCCGGTCCCACGAACGGATGGCCCTCGACGTCCTCCTTGTCGCCCGGCTGCTCGCCGACGAGCACTACGCGAGCGGCGAGCGGTCCCTCGCCGAAGACCGCCTGCGTGGTCCCCTGCCAGAGCGGGCAGCCGCGGCAGTCCTGGACCGCCGCGGCGAGCTTGCCCCAGCCGGCCCGCGGCGAGGGCAGGAACGGCGTCGCGTCCATCGGCTCCTCGCCCATCGCGCGAGGGCTCTGCGACGAACGGGTCATACGCGCTTTCCCACCCCCGTCAGCAGCTCCCTGATCCGCAGCGGTCCGCCGGCCCCCCTTTCGAGCGGCGGCGTCGGGTGGTCGGCGCCGTCGCGCATCCCGTCGAGCAGCTCGATCAGCGCCTCGTCGGCGCCGCGACTCGGTTGCCACCCCAGCTCGGTCCGGGCCCGCCCGGTGTCCATCACCGGCACGCCGAAGGCGAGGTCGATCCAGGAGGGCGCCGCGGGCTGCAGTCGCAGCCGCCAGGAGACGTCGGCGGCCGCACGCAGCACCCCCGGGCCGACGCGAACCGGCTTCGCGCCCAGCGCGTCGGCGAGCGCCTGCGGGTCGAGCACCGGCTCGGCGGCGATGTTGAAGGCGCCCCGAACGTCGCCGACCGCGGCCAGCCTGTAGGCCTCGCCGACGTCGAGCGAATGGACCGCCTGGAAGACCAGTCGCTCGGCGTTCGGCACGACCGGGATCAGCGTCCGGCGCACGAGCGGGTTCGGCAGCAGCGGCCCGGCGAACAGCCGCCTGATCCCCGACGCCGCCTCGCGCTTGAAGATCAGCCCGGGACGCAGCCGCACGACCCGAACGGCGGGCGCCTCGTGCTCGAGCCGGTCGAGCAGCCGCTCGGTCGCAGCCTTCTGGCGCGAGTAGTAGGAGCTCGGGATGCCCTCGGTCGGCCAGCTCTCCGCCACCGGACGGTCTTTCGGCCCGGGCGAGTAGGCCCCGACCGACGAGGCGTAGACGAGCGCCGGGACCCCGGCCGCCGCGACCGCGTGGAAGACGCGGGCGCTGCCCTCGACGTTCACCTTCTGCAACACGCCCTGGTCGCGCGATGGCTGGATCAGCCAGGCGAGGTGGACGACGCAGTCGGCCCCGCGGAAGATCGCCGTCAGGTCCGCGTCGACGACGTCGGCCTCGACCCAGGTGGTCTTCGGCAGGGCGATCCGCGGGCGCCGGCGCGCGAGGCCGACGATCTCCTCGACGGCGGAGTCCGAGATCAGCGCCTGGAGCAGGCTGGTGCCGACGTTGCCGGTCGCGCCGGTGACGACGATCCGCATCGGCGTCCCTATCCGCCCGACGCCTCGGCGAATCGCTCGGCGGGAGCGGCGGCGCGTCGGTAGGTCGCCTGGAGGAAGTCGGACAGCGTCACCGTGGTGAGCAGCACGGCCGCGAGCCGAGTCTCGCGCGGCGCCACCACGAACCCGCCGACGAAGCCCGCGGCGATCCACACCGACAGGCAGCGCGGGCAGGTCACCAGCTGACCCACGGCGGCACGCATGCCGTCCCCGCGCGCGCGGTCCTCGACCTCGCCCGGCAGGTCGCCCTCGGCGCGCGGCTCGGCGAACGGAGCCCGCACGAACGCGGCGATCCGATCCTTGGTGATCAGGCGGCTGAGCTTGTGCGTGGCGATCCCGAGCAGCACGAGGTCCGGCATGGCGATCCGCTCCGGAAGCCCGCCGTTCGCCCGGCGGGAGGCGACGAACGCCCCGAACCCCGCGGCGAACCCTCCGGCGAGCACCGCATAGGAGGCGAGCGGTCTCGGTCTCTGCTCGGCCATGCGCGACAGGTGCCCTGGCGCGCCGCCGCGGAAACCCTGGTTGGCCGCTCGCGCATCCGGGGTACTCGGATGCCGAGCCCACCCCGACAGCCGCAAGAGGAGGCGACATGACCGAGCAGCGAGAGAACCCGGACCGCACCAGCGTCGACGAGGAGGCCGAGGCCGCCGCCGCCGAGGCCGCGAGGATCGGCGGTCCGGACCCGCAGCCTGGGGTCGACCCCGCCGAGCGCCCGCTCTCGGAGAGCGGCGAGGGCTACGCCGAGGGCTTCGAGGACGCCGAGGACGCGCTACGACGCAACGCCTCGCACGAGGATCGCGGCGCCGACCCGATCGGCGACGCCGGCCGCCCGGAGCCCGACTCGGACGAGGCCGGCGCCGAGTACGGCGAGGCCGATCACGCCGGGACGCAGGGGGACGAGGACGCGTTGGATTAGCAGAGGTTGGAGGAGGGTAGTTCTGACATAGGCACGCTGCGGAAAGTCGGAGACGTCGTTCCGCCGGGGGCCGGTCAGAATCGCAGAGGGGACCTAGGCAAATCCAGATCGGTTGCCGGGGGATCCAGCGCACTGCACTTCAGAGCGAGGACTCCCAATGTCACCATCGACCGTCGTCGCAGGACGCATCGCAGGAACCGAGCGCGAGCCGTCCAGCGTCCGCCGTACCACGCGTCCCACCAGGGACGAGCGCCTGCTCGCGCGCTACCGCGCGACCGGGGACCTCGGCGCGCGCGAGGAGCTGATCGCACGGCTGATGCCGCTGACGAAGCGGCTGGCGAGCCGCTACCGCAACTCGGGCGAGAGCCAGGAGGACCTGGAGCAGGTCGCCTGCGTCGGCCTGATCAAGGCCGTCGACCGCTACGAGCCCGAGGTCGGCCCGCTCGTTCGCTACGCCGTGCCGAACATCCTCGGCGAGCTGCGCCGCCACTTCCGCGACAAGGGCTGGGGCATGCACGTCCCGCGCACCGTCCAGGAGAACTTCCTGCGCGTCAACGAGGCGACCGAGCGTCTCTCCACTCACCTGCGCCGGACGCCGACCGCGCGCGACATCGCCGAGGCGACCGGGATGTCGCTTGAGGAGGTGATCGAGGCGATCGACGCCGGCCGCTCCTACAACCCCGCCGCGCTCGACGCCCCCCAGCCGGGAGACGACTCCGACGGCGCGCGAGTGCTCGGCGACACGCTCGGATCGGTCGACCGCGGCTACGACTTCGTCGAGCTCGGCCAGGCGATCGCGCCCGCCTTCCGCGTCCTGCCCGAGCGTGAGCAGCTGATCGTCCACCTGCGCTTCTTCGAGGACCTGACCCAATCCGAGATCGCCGAGCGGGTGGGCATCTCGCAGATGCACGTCTCGCGGCTGCTGCGACGGGCTCTCGATCGCCTCAACGCCGCAGTCGAGGCTGCCTGAGGGCGGCTGGGCCCAGCCGTCCCGCCGTCCGCGCGCCTCACGCCGCCCGCTCAACCGCAGCCGAGGCCTCGTCGCCAGCGATCAGCTCGAGCACCGCTCGCTCGACCGACCGCTGAACGGAGGGCCAGCCCTCGGCATCGGCCGCCAGCGCGGGAAGCACGCCGTCGATCGTCAGGCCGCCGTGGAAGCGGTCGAAGACGCGCGGATCGATGTAGGACGCCCGACAGACCGCGGGAGTGTTGCCGAGGTGGTGGGCGACCTCCTCGACGGCGCGCCGGACGGCGCGCTTGCGACTGGTCCTCGACCGCCGTGCGGCCGGTCCCGAGACGGCCAGCGCGATCGCCGTCAGCACCGTCGCGTTCCAGGTGCGGAAGTCCTTCGCCGAGAAGTCGCCGCCGCTCGCCTCCTTGAGGTAGGCGTTGACGTCCTGCGAGCGGACGTCGCGCCAGACCCGGCCGTCCTTGTAGGCGAGCAGCTCCTCGCCGCCGCCACGGCGGCGCAGCAGCGCCTTCACCGCCGCGGCGGCGTCGGCGTCGATCACCCGCTGGCGGCGGCGCTGGCCGCCCTTGGCCTCGTAGTCGAAGGCGACTACGTCGTCGCTGACGGTGACGTGCTCCCGGAGCATCGTCGCGAGGCCGTAGGTCTCGTTGTCCGCCGCATAGCCCTCGGACCCGATCCGGAACGAGCCCCTGTCGAGCAGCCGCACCGCACAGGCGAGCGCCCGCTTGCGCGGCATGCCCTCGCCTGCCAGGTCGCGCTCGACCCGCTTGCGGAGGCGCGGCAACGCATCCGCGAAGCGGACCATCGAGTCGAACTTGTCGGCGTCGCGCCGGACGCGCCAGAGGTCGTGGTAGCGGTACTGCTTGCGCCCGGCGGCGTCCACGCCGGTGGCCTGGATGTGCCCGAACGGGTAGGGGCAGATCCAGACGTCCTCCCAGGCCGGCGGGATCGCCAGCTCGCGGATGCGCTCGAGCGTGTCGCGGTCGGCGACGCGCTCCCCGTCGGCGTCGAGGTAGGTGAAGCCGCGACCTTGCCGGCGGCGGCGGATCCCGTGCTCGCCGCAGTCCACTCGCCGGAGCCGAGGCATGCCCCGCCGCTACCCGCCGGCGGCGTGCGGAAAACCGCCTTCCCTACTTAGGCGGCGACCGCGTTGTAGTAGCGCACGGCCAGCCCGGTCAGCAACGTCTCGAAGCAGGCCTCCTGGCTGAGCCCGTGCTCGTCCGCGTAGACGCGGATGCCGGCACGCTCGATCGCCTCGCTCTGGACGATCACCTCCGTCACGAGATCCGGGTGCTCGTCGCAGAAGAAGGCGCCCATCGAGTACAGCCCGGTGTCCATCAGCGACTCCAGGAAGGCGTCGTCGCCCGTGCCGGGCCGATCGGAGTGCGTCGGGCCGTCCGCCATCTCGCGCCAGGGTACCCGCGCCGGTCGCCCAGGTACGGTTTCGCCGTGGCCCACCGCGACGAGATCGTCTCGTTCCTCGACGACCTGCTCAACTCCCCCGGCTTCCCCGACTACGGCCCGAACGGCCTTCAGGTGCCCGGCGCCGAGCAGGTCGAGCTGGTCGTCACCGGCGTCTCGGCCCACCTGCAGCTGTTCGAGCAGGCCGTCGCCGCCGGGGCCCAGCTCGTGCTCTGCCATCACGGGATCCTCTGGGGCTCGCGGCCCCAGCCGATCACCGTCCAGGCGCGCCGCCGCCTCGAGACCCTCTTCGGCGCGAACGTCTCGCTCGCGGCCTACCACCTGCCGCTCGACGCGCATCCGGAGGTCGGCAACAACGCGCTGATCTGCGCGGCGCTGGGGCTGGAGCCCGCGGAGCGGATCGCAGCCCACGAGGGCCGCCCGGTCGGCTTCGTCGGCCGCTCGGTCGACGGCGTTCCCCTGGCGGAGCTGCGCGATCGCTGCGTCAACGCGTTCGGCGGGCGCGAGCCGCTGATCCAAGGCGCGGGTCCGGCCGTCGTGCACAGCCTTGGGATCGTCTCCGGCGCCGGCGCGCGCTACCTGGACGAGGCGGTCGCCCTCCGCCTCGACGGCTTCCTCACCGGCGAGCCCTCCGAGAACTCGATGGCCGATGCCAGCGAGGCCGGGATCCACTTCGTCTCCGCGGGTCACTATGCGACCGAGACCTTCGGCATCCAGGCGCTCGGCGACCTGCTCGCCAACCGCTTCGGCATCGAGCACCGCTTCGTCGAGGTTCCGAATCCCGTCTGATCGCGGCTCGACAAATGCTCGCATCGTGCGGGGTTGGAACTAGACTGACTGCCCAGGCAACCGAATCTGGGGAGGAGCACCGATGGAGGCAGTGACAGCCGCGTCCGGCACCGGCTCGAAGACGATGGCGGACCTGCTGCCACGCGCCGCGGAGCGCTACGCCGGTAACGCAGCGCTCAAGCACAAGGTCGGCGACGACTGGGTCGAGGTCAGCTACGAGGAGCTCGGCCGCGCCGTCAGCGAGACCGCCCGCGGCCTGATCGACCTCGGCCTCGCCCAGGGCGACAAGGTGTCGATCCTCAGCCACACCCGTCCCGAGTGGACCTGCGCCAACTTCGCGATCCTCTCCGCCGGCACGGTGTCGGTCTCGATCTACCAGACCAACTCCTCCGAAGAGTGCCACTACGTCCTCGACCACTCCGAGTCGCGCGCGGTGTTCGTCGAGAACGCCGAGCAGCTCGCCAAGGTCCGCGCGATCGAGGACGACCTGCCGAACCTCGAGCACATCGTGATCTTCGATCCCTCCGGCGACGTCGGCGACGCGATCCCGCTCGCCGAGCTGCGCGAGCGCGGCGCCGCCCGCGACCCCGCCGAGCTGGCGGCGCGCACCGACGCGATCTCGAAGGACGACCTCGCGATCACGATCTACACGTCGGGCACGACCGGTCCGCCCAAGGGCTGCCTGCTGACCCACGGCAACTATCGCGACGTCACCTCGATGACCGTGCAGATGGGCGTGCTCGAGGAGGGCGACTCCGTCTACCTCTTCCTGCCGCTGGCGCACGCCTTCGCGAAGCTGATCCAGTTCGTCGCGCTCGACCTCGGCAGCACGATCGCCTACTGGGAGAAGGACGCCCAGAAGATCGTGCCCAACCTGATGGAGGTCAAGCCGACCTACTTCCCGTCCGTCCCGCGGATGTTCGAGAAGATCTACACGCTCGCCACCAACGCCGCCGAGGACAAGGACCAGCTCCAGGCGGCGGTCGATCTCGGACTGAAGGTCCGCCAGCTGCAGCACGACGGCCAGGACGTCCCCGCCGACCTCCAGGCCGCCTTCGAGCAGGCCGACGAGAAGCTCTACAAGAACGTCCGGGCGCTGTTCGGCGGCAACATCCGCCAGTGCGTCACGGGCGCCGCGCCGATCGCCGAGGACATCCTCAAGTTCTTCTACGCCTGCGGTGTGCCGGTGATGGAGGGCTACGGCATGACCGAGACGTCGACCGTCGCGAGCGCCAACACGCCGCAGAACTTCCGCTTCGGCTCGGTCGGCAAGCCGCTACCCGGCGTCGAGGCGAAGGTCGCCGAGGACGGCGAGCTGCTGCTCAGGGGACCGAACATCTTCCAGGGCTACTACAAGAACGCGGAGGCCACCGCGGAGACGCTCGTCGACGGCTGGCTCCACACCGGCGACCTCGGGCGGATCGACGAGGACGGCTACATCTTCATCGTCGGCCGCAAGAAGGACATCATCATCACCGCCGGCGGCAAGAACATCACCCCGGCCAACCTCAAGAACGGCCTCAAGCAGAACCGCTGGATCTCGCAGGCCGTGGTCGTCGGCGACCGCCGTCCCTACCTCGTCGCGCTGATCACGCTCGACCCCGAGGAGCTGCCCGCCTTCGCGTCCGAGCACGGCCTCGAGCCGGACCAGGTCCCGCAGTCCGACCAGATGCGCGCCGAGGTCCAAGCCGCCGTCGACAAGGTCAACGCGACCGTCGGGCCGGTCGAGCAGATCAAGTACTTCGAGATCCTGCCCCACGACCTCACGCAGGAGACCGGCGAGCTGACTCCGACGCTGAAGGTCAAGCGCAACGTGGTAAACGAGAAGTTCGCCGGCGTCGTGGCCGGGATGTACGAGAGCAAGCAGACCTGAGCTGAGCTAGCCCAGCGCCTTCTCCAGGGCCGAGAGCAGGCGGTTGGTCGCGGCGACGTCGCGGATCGCGATCCGCACGTGGTCGTCCGCGCCGAGCGGGCCGCCGGCGGCGACCGTGATGCTCTCCTGCTGGAGGCGGTTGGCGAGCGCGGCGCCGGAGGTCCCGTCCGCGGACATCCAGATGAAGTTGGCCTGGGTCTCGGTCACCTCGACCGGCATCGAGGCGAGTGCGGCGAGCAGCCGGTGGCGCTCCTCGATGACGGTCGCTCGCCGACGCTCGACCTCGGGGTCGCTGATCTTCAGGGCCTGGATGACGGCAGCCTGGCTGAGCGCGTTGACGCCGAGGACGGGCGCGATCGCGTCGAGCAGCTTGGCGGCGGACGTAGAGCCGACGGCGTAGCCCGCGCGGAGGCCCGAGAGGCCGTAGATCTTCGAGAAGGTCCGCACGACCAGCAGGCGCGGAAACGCGTCGGTGAGGCGCAACACGGCGTCGCGGGGCTCGGCGTCCTGGAAGTGGATCAGCGCCTCGTCGACGATCAGGTGCGCCCGCTCGGGGAGGTCGCCGGCGAGCGACGCGATCCGCTCGGCGGGCACGTAGGTCCCGGTCGGGTCGTTGGGGTTGCAGATCACGACGAGCCGCGTGCGGTCGGTCACGGCGTCGCGCAGGCCGTCGAGGCCCTGGCCGTCGTCGCCCGTGTCGACCGCGACGGGGCGCCCTCCGGCGCGCGACGCCATCAGCGGATAGAGCGGGTAGCTCGGCCAGGGCGTCACGAGCTCGTCGCCCGGCGCCATCAGCGTCAGGGCGGCGGCCTGAAGCAGCTCCGCGGCGCCGTTGCCGACGACGATCCGCTCCGGCTCGACCTCGTGGCGCTCGGCGAGCCGGCGGCGGACTCCCGCCGCGTGGCGGTTGGGGTAGCCGTTGACGCGGCCGCGCGCGGTGTAGATCGAGGCGTTGACCACCTCGGAGTTCGGCAGCTCGGGCCACTCGGTGCCGGAGAGGTCGAGCTCCGGAGCGCGCTCGAGCGCGAGGCGCTTCTCCTTCGCGCGGCGCGCTCGGCGGCCCTTGTTGAGCTCCTCCTCGGGCACGTCCTCGAACTGCTTGTAGTAGTCGAGCAGCCCCATGTCACCGGGGAGCGACCGAGGGCCCTGGCCCCTCGATGATGAAGAACCAGAACGAGAACAGCACGACCGCGATGCCGACGCTGATCGCGAAGATGACCTCGAGCGCCCCGCCCTGCTGCTTGTAGCCCGCGGCGCGCCGCACCAGCTTCCACCAGTTGTCGAGCCGCTTCGCCACAGCCACCGTCAGCAGCAGCGAGGTGAGCGACCCGGCCATGATCGTCGCGATGCCCGCGGACACGGAGTCGGTCCAGTACTGCACCTGCGAGCCGAACCAGAACCAGAAGTACGGCTGGGGACCGAACAGGCTCAGACACAGCAGTGTCTCCAGAGCGAGGATTCCCGCCGCCAGCCCGCGATCGGCGCTCTGGCGACCTCCGCCTCTCCTGACCGGATCCCTGCGATAGCGAACCCCGCGCCGCCCGCTCGGGCGGCGTACGAACAGCCCCCCGCTCTCTGTCGGATCAGTCCCGGCCACAGCCCGACAGCCTAGGGCACCGCCGACGCCGCGAATCAACCGTCCTCGGACTGACGCAGCAGGGCCCCCGTCGTCTGCTCCAGGATCCGTCGCCAGGCCGCCGTCTTCTCGCGCTCGCGAGCGAACTTGCGCACGACCTTGCGCACACGCGTCGCGGAGATCTCGATGCCGTGCTTGGCGCAGACCGCCTTGAGGTCCTCGTAGTCCTCGGCCAGCTTGAGCGTCACCGACTCGAAGCCGTGGCGCGCGATATCGACACGCCGGGTGAAGTTCATGATGTTCGTCTCGAACATGATTTCGTCGTTGGGCTCGGGCTCGATCAGCACGATGTCGACGCCCGGATAGCGCTCCTTCCACTGACCGACCGCCTCGTGGAGGCGCTGGTGGGCGAGCAGCTTGAACGTCTGGTAGCCGATCTGGGCGAAGCCCATGTCGGTCACCCGCCGGACGCGGCTGCCGAGCGCCGTCGGGACCTGCTTCTGGAAGTCGTTGACGTACGGCACGAGCGGGTTGACGACGACGATGAACTTCGCCCCGCGCTCGACGGCGATGTCGACGTTGGTCGTCGAGCGGACGCCGCCGTCGATCAGCTGCCGGCCGGCGATCTCGACGGGCTTGTAGACCATCGGCAGCGCCGTCGAGGCGCTGACCGCCTTGGCGATCGAGATCCCATCCCAGTCGTCGCCGCCGAAGACCACGCGCTCGCAGGTGTCGAGGTCGGTCGCGGTCAGGTAGAGCTCGCGCTTGAGCATCTGGAAGTCGTTCACGCGGCCGGCCTCGCTCAGCACCCCGTCGAGGTACTGCTCGACCCCCCGTGTGCTGTAGGCCCCCGACGGCAGGCTCTGGGCGATCTCGGCCGCGATGTCGACCAGCGACAGCTCGCGGAACTGGGTCGCCACGCTGCGCAGCACGCCGAGCATCCGCAGCGGCATCAGCGCCGCGGACTGGGCGAACTCCATGTAGTTGGGCCGCATGAGCTGACCGCGGTCGACGTCCCTGAACGGGCTCGGCGGCTGCTGGTTGACGACCCGCATCATCTCCTCGGGCGTGACCCCGTTGGCGACGAGGCTGCTGACGAACGAGCCAGCGCTCGTGCCGACGAAGACATCGAAGTCGTTGACCGTGCGGTTGACGGCGAGCAGGTCGAGCGCACGCAGCGCCCCGATCTCGTAGACGCCGCCGGTGAACCCGCCACCGCCGAGGACGAGCGCCGTGCGCGACCGCCGCGGCCGGCGGCGACGCGGCTTGGCGGCGGCCTTGGCGCGCTTGGCAGCCGGCTTCTGGAGCTTGACCACTTCACCCATGCCCCTCCCATTATCCCCCAGCCGCGGCCGGTCAACCGCTCCGGTGGCCTATGTACCGTGTTCTGCCGTTGCGAATGCCCAGATCTCGATCCCTCCCGAGACCCCGAGCAGCCAGCTCCACCGTGCTCGCGGTCCTGGCCGCGGCGACCTTCGCCGCGCCCGCCGTGGCCGACGAGCGCGGTCTGGGGGCGCGCCTCGCCGCCGCGATGGCGCCGGCCGGAGGCTGGAGCGGCGCCTATGTCGTGAACGCGGACAGCGGCCGGCCGGTCCTTCGCTGGCGGCACACCGCGCCGCGCATCCTGGCGTCTAACACCAAGCTCTTCACGACCGCCGCCGCGCTGGCGCGCTTCGGCGTCGAGGGCCGGCTGGCGACCGAGCTGCGCGGCGCCGGCGAGCTCGACGAGGACGGGATCTGGCACGGCGATCTCTACCTCGTCGGCGGCGGCGACCCGACGTTCGGCAGCCGCAGCTTCGCCGCGAGCGCCTATGGCGACTCCACGGCCACCGTCGAGGGGCTGGCCGCTCAGCTCGACCAAGCCGGGGTCGAGCGGGTGCGGGGACGGGTGTACGGCGACGAGTCGCGCTTCGACAGCCTCCGCGGCGGACCGGAGTCCGGCTATGCGACGTCGATCTGGGTCGGGCCGTTGAGCGCCCTCGCCTTCAACCGCGGCCTCGCCAGGGACACCGGGACGAGCTTCCAGGCCAGCCCGCCCGCCTTCGCCGCCGGGCGCCTGACCAGCGCGCTGCGCGGTCGCGGCATCGCCGTGCGCGACCGCCCCGCGGCCGGGCGCGCGCCGCGCACGGCCGAGCTGCTGGCGACCGTCGAGTCGCCGCCGATGGCCCGCCTGGCGGCGCTGACCAACAAGCCGTCGGACAACTACTTCGCCGAGATGCTGCTCAAGGGCCTGGCGATGCAGGCGAGCGGGCGCGGGACGACCGCCGGCGGCGCGAGGATCGCCGCGCGCTTCGCCAGGCGGATCGGCGGGAGGCCGTCGCGCCTGGCCGACGGCTCCGGCCTGTCGCGCGCCAACCGCGCCTCCCCGTACCGGATCGTCCGCCTGCTGCTCGCGATGCGCCAGCGCGACGAGTTCGAGGCGTTCCTGCGCTCGCTGTCGATCGCCGGCCGCGACGGCACGCTGGCGCCGCGGATGCGCGGCGGCCCGGCGCGCGGCCACTGCCGCGGCAAGACCGGGACCCTGTCGAACGTCTCGGCGGTCTCCGGCTACTGCCGGGCCCGCTCCGGCGACACCTACGTGTTCTCGATCCTGATGAACGGCGTCGATCCCTACGGCGCCCGCCGGCTCCAGGACCGCATGCTCCAGGCGCTCGCCGGCGTGCGCTGAGCGGTCGCCGTCACCGTTTCTTGCCGGGTGGAAGTTCGACTGGGCCAGAGCCCAGTCAAACATCCACTCGTTCGAGCTCTCAGTCGCCCAGGAGGGCCAGCAGTCCCTGCTCGTCGAGGACCTCGGTGCCGAGCTTCTCGGCCTTCGCCAGCTTCGTGCCGGGGTCGGCCCCGGCGACGAGGTAGTCGGTCTTCTTCGAGACCGAGTTGGTGACCTTGCCGCCGGCGGCCTCGATGCGCTCGGTGGCCTCCTCGCGCGTCAGGTCCGGCAGCGTTCCGGTGAGGACCAGCGTCTTGCCCTTCAGTGGGCCCTCGGCCTCACCCGGGGCGGGGCCCTCCTCCTCCAGCCGTAGGCCGTGGGCGCGTAGCCGCTCGAGCAGCTCGCGCGTCGCCGGCTCGCTGAGCGTCTCAGCGATCTGCTTGGCGAGGATCGGGCCGATGCCGGGCACCTCCTCGATCTGCTCCGGCGCCGCGTCGAGCAGGGCGTCGATCGTGCGGAAGTGGCCGGTCAGCGCGCGTGCGTTGACGCCACCGACCCCCTGGATGCCGAGGCCGAAGAGCACGCGGTGAAACGGCTGCCGCTTCGATCGCTGGACGGCTTGGACGAGGTTGCGCGCCGAGCCCTCGGCGAAGCGGTCGAGCTCGACCAGGCGGTCCTCGGTCAGGTCGTAGATCCCGGCGATGCCGTCGATCACACCCTCGCGCAGCAGCTGCAGCACGCGCTCCTCGCCGAGCCCCTCGATGTCCATCGCGCCGCGCGAGACGAACTGCTTGACCGTCTGGAACAGCTGGCCGGGACAGCCGGCGCGGTTCGGGCAGATCGTCCAGACCCCACCCTCGGGCTTGACCGTCTCTGTGCCGCAGGCGGGACAGCGCTCGGGCGGAGCCGGCGGCGGAGCCCTTCTCCTGCGCCTCTGGGCCTGCGGGGTCGGGGACACGACGCGCGGGATCACGTCGCCGGCGCGCGTGACGATCACCTCGTCGCCCTCGCGCACGTCCTTGCGGGCGATGTCCTCCTCGTTGTGGAGCGTCGCGAGCTTGACCGTCACGCCGCTCACCTGCACCGGCTCGAGCTCGGCGAACGGCACCATGTGACCGGTCCGGCCGACGTTCCAGACGACGCGCCGCAGCGTCGTGTTGACCGTCATCGGCGCGAACTTCCAGGCGATCGCCCCGCGCGGCTCGCGGCCGACGACACCGAGCTGGCGCTGGAGGGCGAGGTCGTCGACCTTGACCACCACGCCGTCGATCTCGAAGTCGAGGCCCTCGCGACGGTCCTCCCAGGCGCGACAGGCCGCGATCACCCGGTCGAGCGTGTCGTGGCGCTCGACGCCGTCGCTGACCGGGAAGCCGCGTGCGCGCAGCCACTCGAGCGAATCGAAGTGGGTCTCGAACTCGATCCCCTCCAGGGCGCCGATCGAGTACGCCCACATCGCGAGCGGACGCGCGGCCGCGAGCGCCGGGTCGAGCTGGCGGATCGAGCCGGCGGCCGAGTTGCGCGGGTTGGCGAATGTCGGCTCGCCGGCGGCCGCGCGCTCCTCGTTGAGCCGCGCGAAGGCGGCCCGCGGCAGGTAGACCTCGCCGCGAACCTCGAGCAGCGCCGGCGCGTCGTCGATCCGCAGTGGGATCGTCTTGACGGTGCGCAGGTTCTGCGTCACGTCCTCCCCGACCTCGCCGTCCCCGCGCGTCGCGCCGCGGACCAGCACGCCGCCCTCGTAGAGCAGCGAGATCGCGAGGCCGTCGATCTTCGGCTCGGTGACGAACTGGATCTCGGCGGCCTCGACGCCAGCGCGCTCGAGGAAGCGATTCGAGCGCTCGAGCCAGGCGCGCAGCTCGTCCTCCGAGCGCGCGTTGGAGAGCGAGAGCATCGGCTGTCGGTGGGCGACCGGCTCGAAGCGCTGCAGCGGCGTCGCGCCGACGCGCTGCGAAGGGGAGTCGGGCGTGCGCAGCTGCGGGTGCTCGGCCTCGATCGCGCGCAGCTCGTCGAGCAGCGCGTCGTACTCGTCGTCGGCTATCTCCGGCTCGTCGAGCGAGTAGTAGAGCCGGTTGTGGTGCTCGACCTGCTTGCGCAGCTCGGCTGCGCGTGCTTCCGGCGGCGTGCTCACACCTCTTTGGCGGCCGGGGCGAGCAGGCGGTCGAGGTCGAAGCCGGAGAGCGTCTCGACCGCGGCGCGGTCGGTCAAGTCGAAGTGCAGCGGCGTGACGGCGATGCGGCCGTCGGCGATCGCGGCGAAGTCGGTTCCCTCCTCGGGGTGGTAGCCCGGGCTCTCGCCGTAGATCCGGTAGCGGCGCCGGCCGCCCTCCTCCTCCGCCAGCTCGAGCGTGTCGCGGTAGATCCGCTTGCCGAGGCGGCAGGCGCGCGCACCGGCGATCTCGCCGGCCGGGCAGTTGACGTTGAGCAGCGTGCCCTCGGGCATCGGGACGTCCTGGAGCTCCTCGACGATCCGCGCCACGAACGACGCCGCGGGCGCGAAGTCCTCAGGCTCCCACGCGCGGCCCATGCGGAAGTCCATCGCGCCGTGGTCGGCCTGCTGCGAGACGGCGATCGCCGGCACCCCGAGCACGATGCCCTCGAGCGCCGCCGCCACCGTGCCGGAGTAGGTGATGTCGTCGCCGAGGTTCGAGCCGTGGTTGATGCCAGAGACGATCAGCTCCGGCTCGAACTCGATCAGGCCGAGCGCCGCGAAGCGGACGCAGTCGACCGGCGTGCCGTCGGTCGCATAGCCCACCGTGCCGTCGTCGAGGTCGATCTGGTCGACCCACAGCGGCGTGCGCGTGGTGATGCTGCGCGCCGTCGCGGAGCGGTTGGAGTCGGGCGCGATCACCGCGAGCTCGACGTCCGGGACCTCGAGCAGCGCCCGCCGCATCGCGTGCAGGCCGGTCGCCTGGATCCCGTCGTCGTTGGTCAGCAGCACCTTCATCGGCAGCAACCGAGGATAGTGCTCGGCACGGAGCCGATGTGACCCCGGCGTTGCGCGATTCCGCCCGTCAGGGCCCGACTCCGCCCACGCCGCCGTAGCGGACGGCCTCCAGGTACAGGCCATGCGCATGCGCCGTGTCGCCGGCCTCGCGCCGTGGGCGGCCCTCCAGCAGCGCGCCGAAGCCCTCGACGGTCCTGTGGCCCCCGGCGACGCCGAGCATCGTCCCGACCAGCGTGCGCACCATGTGTCGCATGAACGTGTCGGCCTCGATCCAGAACGCCAGCACACCGCCCTCCTCGCTCGCCCACTCCGCCCGCACGACGTCGCGCTCGAAGCGCCGGTGGTACCCGTCGGTCGGCGTGAAGGCCGTGAAGTCGTGCCGCCCGGGCAGCAGCGCGGCACAGGCGTCGAGCGCCCCGCGCTCGACCGGATAGCGCCAGTGCAGCGCCCTCCCCCGCTCCAACGGCCGCTCCACCTTCCCCGCCAGCACCCGATACCGGTAGACCCGCCCGGTCGCATCCCGTCGCGCATCGAACCCCTCCGGTGCCGCCACGCTCTCCAGCACCCTGACGTCCGGCGGCAGCGCCGCGTTGATCCGCTCGCGCGGCAGCGGATCGCCCGCATGCGACGCGACCTGCCCACGCGCATGCACCCCCGCGTCCGTCCGCCCGGCGACTGTCAACACCACCGGCTCACCGGCGTGCCTGGCCAGCGCCCCCTCCAGCACCTCCTGCACCGTCCGCTGGCCCAGCTGGGTCGCCCAGCCCGCGAACCCTCCGCCGTCGTACTCCAGCAGCAGTCGTGCCGTCATCCGGGTGCTTAGCCCCCGACGGCTAGCCGCGCTTGCGCGCGACGATCAGCAGGTACTCGGCATCGACCGAGAAGGGGCCGTCGCCACCCGCCCAGCCGCGCACCAGCTCGAGGTAGTCACCGCGCATCTGGGCGTAGAGCTCAGGCGGCATCTGTTCCTTGGCCGCCGCCTGCATCGGCGCATGACGCTCCAAGTGGGCGACGAACGCCTCCGGCGAGTCGCCGGCCCAGGGCAGCGACCGGCGCTCCATCTCGATCGAGTTCGCCAGCTCGCCGAAGCGCTCGCGCACTACGTCCTCGTCGCCCCAAAGCTCATGGCTGGGCGCGTCCGACGGCGGGGCGTACTCGCGCCCGATCGCGAACATCTGCTGCGAGATCCCGCCCGGCACCCAAGCCACCAGCCCGACGGTGTTCCCGGGCCGCACGACGCGGAACAACTCCTGAGCGACCAGGTCCGGCCGCGGCGCCATCACGGCGCCGAAGACCGACCCCACGCACTCGAAGCGCCCGTCCTCGAACGGCAGGTCCTCCGCATCCGCCTCGACCCACTCGACGTCGTAGCCCTCGGCCTCCGACCGCGCCCTCCCCCGCTCGACCATCCCCGGCGATATGTCCGACGCCACGACGCTCGCACCCTCAAACGCGCACGCCAAGGCGAAGTTCCCGTCCCCAGCCGCCACGTCGAGCACCTCCTGCCCCGCACCCACGGCACAGGCGTCACAGAGCGCCTGGGCGGCGGGCCGCAGGACCTCCGACAGCCCCGAGTAGTCGCCCTTGGCCCAGCCCTCCCGGGCCCCCTGCTTGATCCGCTCGACGTCCACGCTCACAACTCCAGCACGAACCCGTCCGGCCCCAGGTTGCGCACCAGCGCCTCCCCGATCCGCGACTCGCTCGTCCACTCCTCGTGGATGTGCCCGCACAGCACCGCCCGCGCCCGCTTCTCCTCCGCCGCCCGCAGCACCGCCTCGCTGCCGAATCCCTTGTCCACGTGCCCCTTCGGCGGCGAATGGCTCAGCAACACCGCCCCCTCCGGCATCCCAGCCAGCATCTTCGTCGCCTCCTCGTCGGTCAGATCGAAGCTCCAATCCCACGGCGTCGTCGGAATCCCGGCCCCGATCCCGAAGAACGAGACGCCGTCCACCTCCGCGCCCTCGCCGTGCAGGACCGACACGCCATCCCATCCGGCGGTCGCGGCCCGCAACGCATCCACCGTCTCGTTGTTTCCCGGCACCAGCAGCAGCGGCGCCTCGATCCCCCTCAACGGCCCGACGGTCCACTCCAGTCCCTCGTGCACGCTCGCGAAGTCCCCAACGCCGGCGACCAAGTCGACGTCGCGGGCCCGAGCGACCAGGGCCTCGACCGCCCCAAGGTCGCAATGCACGTCAGAGAACGCCAACACCCTCATAGGACGCCAGCGTACCTCGCGCGCAGGAAATCCCTAGACCAGCTCGAGCACGACCATCTCGGTCGCGTCCGACTTCCTCGGACCCAACTTCGAGATGCGCAGATACCCGCCAGGCCGCTCCGCATACCGGGGGGCGAGCTCCTCGAACAGCTTGTACACGACGCCCTTGTCCTGTCCCAGCCGCGACATCGCAAGCCGCCGCGAATGCGGATCGCCCTTCTTCGCGAGCGTGATCAGCCGCTCCAGCTCAGGCTTGACCGCCTTCGCCTTCGCCTGGCTCGTCTTGATCCGCTCGTGGTCGATGATCTCCCGCGAGAGGTTCATCAGCAGCGCCTTGCGGTGCGCCGAGTCCCGGCTGAGCTTTCCCTTTTGCTTCTGATGGCGCATGGCGAACCCAGGCAGTGTAAGCGCTTGAATCTATGCCCGCAGACCTAAGCCGCGCGCCTCGAGGGTCTCCTTGACCTCCTCGATCGACTTGCGGCCGAAGTTCGGGATCGCGTTGAGCTCCGACTCGGACTTCTGGACGAGGTCGCCCACCGTCTGCACGCCGGCGCGCTTGAGGCAGTTGTACGAGCGCACGCCCAGCTCGAGCTCCTCGATCAGGATGTCGTCCATCCCGTCGCCGCCGGAGAGACCGCCGCCGCCGTTGCCGAGGTCGGCGTTGCCGAGCGCCGCGGCGCCGACGAGCTGGGCCCCGGCCTCGCGCAGCGCCTCGACCCGCTCCGGCTCGCTGAAGATCGCGAGGTACTTGATCAGCGTCTCGGCGGCCTCGCGCAGCGAGGCGTGCGGGTCGATCGAGCCGTCGGTCTCGATGTCGAGCGTGAGCTTGTCGTAGTCGGTGCGCTGACCGACACGCGCCGACTCGACCGAGTAGGCGACACGCTTGACGGGCGAGAAGATCGAGTCGATCGGGATCACGCCGATCGGCTGCTCGGGCGTCTTGTTGTCCTCCGCCGGCGAGTAGCCGCGGCCGTGGCCGATCGTCAGGTAGACCTCGAGCTTGGTCTTCTTCTCGAGCGTCGCGATGTGCGTCTGGGGGTTGAGGATCTCGACGCCGGACGGCAGATCGATGTCACCGGCGGTGATCTCGCCGGGGCCGGTCACGACGAGCGGAGCCTCGATCTCGGAGGCGTCCGAGTGCATGCGGCAGACGATCTCCTTGAGGTTCAGGACGATGTCGGTGACGTCCTCCTTGACTCCGGGGATCGTCGAGAACTCGTGCGCGACGCCCTCGATGCGGACGCTCGTCACGGCGGCGCCCGTGAGCGACGAGAGCAGCACGCGTCGCAGCGAGTTGCCGAAGGTGTAGCCAAAGCCGCGGTCGAGCGGCTCGATCGTGAACGTCCCGCGCGTGTCGGTGACGGTCTCGGCGGAGATCTGGGGGGTCTGGAACTCGATCATTGGGCGGTGTCCTTCGCGTTGGTGCGCACACGAACCGCCGGCGGGCGTCGCGCGCGGCTTGGACTTCTACTTCGAGTAAAGCTCGACGATGAGCTGCTCTTGGACCGGCACGGCGATCTCGTCGCGCTCCGGCCGTCGGAGAACCTTGGCGGTCAGGCCGTCGTGGTCGGCCTGGAGCCAGGCTGGGACCACGGAGACCAGCTCCGTGGCGTCCCGGATCATCTGGTCGGCCTTGAAGCCGGGGGCCAGCGTGATCACGTCGTCGGGACGCACTTGGTACGAGGGGATGTCGAGTCGCCGGCCGTTGACCATCCAGTGGCCGTGCCGGACGAGCTGACGCGCTTGGCGACGCGAGGACGCGAAGCCGAGGCGGACGAGGACGTTGTCGAGGCGGCACTCGAGGATCCGCAGCAGGTTCTCGCCGGTCACGCCCTCCTGGCGCGACGCGCGGTCGTAGTACCCGCGGAACTGCTTCTCGAGGACGCCGTAGTAGCGGCGCGCCTTCTGCTTCTCACGCAGCTGGACGCGGTACTCCGACTGGCGCGGACGGCCGCGGCCGTGGTCGCCGGGCGGGTAGTTGCGCCGCTCGATGCCGCACTTGTCGGTGAGGCAGCGCTCGCCCTTGAGGAAGAGCTTAGTCCCCTCGCGGCGGCACTGCTTGCACTGCGCTCCGGTGTCGCGAGCCATCGTCAGACCCTCCGCCGCTTGCGTGGGCGGCAGCCGTTGTGGGCCTGCGGGCTTACGTCGCGGATTCCGGTGACCTCGAGGCCGGCGGCCTGGAGCGAGCGGATCGCGGTGTCGCGCCCCGAGCCGGGGCCCTTGACGAAGACCTCGACCTTCTCGAGCCCCTGCTCGATGCCCTTCTTGGCGGCGGCGTCGGCGGTCACCTGAGCGGCGAACGGCGTCGACTTGCGCGAGCCCTTGAAGCCTGCGCCGCCGGCGGACTCCCACGCGATCACGTTGCCCTCGCGGTCGGTCAGCGAGACGATCGTGTTGTTGAAGCTCGTCTTGATGTGGGCCTGCCCGAACGGGATGTTCTTCTTGGCCTTGCGGCGGCCGCGCGGCCGTGCGGGACGTTGCTGCGCCATCTACCGCCCGCTCCTTCTCGCGTCATGTCGCGTCACTACTTCGTCACCTTCTTCTTACCGGCCACCTGCATCCTCTTGGGGCCCTTGCGGGTGCGGCCGTTGGTCTTGGTGCGCTGACCGTTGACCGGCAGGCCGCGCCGGTGGCGCAGGCCGCGATACGAGCCGATCTCCATCAGTCGCTTGACGTTCTGCGAGCGCTCGCGCCGCAGATCGCCCTCGACCGTGAGGTCGGTGTCGATCGCGTCGCGGAGCTTGATGACCTCGTCGTCGGTGAGGTCCTTGACGTAGGTATCGGGGTCCACGCCGGCCTTCGCCAGGATCGCGTTGGACTGCGAGCGGCCGACGCCGAAGATGTAGGTCAGTCCGATCTCGACCCTCTTATTGAGGGGGATGTTGATGCCTGCGATTCGTGCCATGCGTCTAGGTTCAGCCCTGCCGCTGCTTGTGGCGCGGGTTCTGGCATATGACGAGCACGGCGCCGTTGCGCCTGATCACCTTGCACTTCTCACACATGGGCTTGACCGAAGCTCGAACCTTCATCGCTACCTTCCGTATGGAGAGAACCGGCGCAGGACCCAGGAGTCGGTCGAGCGCCAACGGAGCAAGATAGCAGGCTGGCGCATGCGCATCCTTGCGGTCCTCAGCGGCCGCCGGCGGCCTGCGCGGCGACCGGATTGGCCGCACCGTCGTCGAGATGCCAGGGGGTCAGTATGTGTGGGCCGTCGGCCGTGATCGCGACGGTGTGCTCGAAGTGGGCGGCCAGCGATCCGTCCTCGGAGTAGACGGACCAGTTGTCGGGCGCGAGGCGGACGTCGTGGGTGCCGACGTTGACCATCGGCTCGATCGCCAGCACCATGCCCTCCTCGAGCAGCGGCCCCGTCCCCGGCGTGCCGAAGTTCGGGATCTGCGGGTCCTCGTGCATGTCGCGGCCGACGCCATGGCCGACGAGCGAGCGGATCACCGACAGCTCGTCGGCCTCGACCCGCCGCTGGATCGCGGCCGAGACGTCGCCGAGGCGGTTGCCCGGAACGCACTGCTCGATCCCCTCGTAGAGCGAGCTCTCCGTCGTGGTGAGCAGGCCGCGCGCGACGTCGCTGACGGCGCCGATCGGCAGGGTCACGGCGGCGTCGGAGATCCAGCCGTCGAGCTCGACGCCGATGTCGATCGAGAGGACGTCCCCGCGCCGGAGCGCGTAGTCGCCGGGGATGCCGTGGACGACCATCGAGTTCGGCGAGGCGCAGATCGAGCCAGGGAAGCCGCGGTAGCCCTTGAACGCCGGGACGGCTCCCTGAGAGCGGATGAAGCGCTCGGCCGCCGCGTCGAGCTCGGCGGTCGTCACGCCCTCGCGGGCCTTCGCGCGCAGCAGGCGGTGACAGCGGGCCAGCACCTGGCCGGACGCGGCGATCTTCTCGACCTCCTCGGCCGTCTTCTTGACGATCGCCATCGCTAGAGCTGTTCCTCCAGCCGCAGCGTGGCGAGCGTCGCGCGGATGTGCTGGTGAACCTCGTCCGGCGACCGGCTGCCGTCGAATCGACGCAGCAGCCCCTGGCCTTCGTAGTAGCCGACCAGCGGGGCGGTCTGCTCGTGGAAGACCTCGAGCCGGTGCTTCACCGTCTCCTCGCGGTCGTCCTCGCGCTGGATCAGCGCCGAGCCGTCCTGGTCGCAGAAGCCCTCGTTCTTCGGTGGGTCGAAGTCGACGTGGTACGGGTGGCCGTTGCGCTCGCAGACGCGGCGGCCGGACAGCCGCCGCACGACCTCGTCGTCCGGAACCTCGATCGCCAGCACCGCGGTCGGCTTGCGGCCCAGCGGCGCGAGCGCGTCGTCGAGCGCCTCCGCCTGGGCGATCGTGCGCGGAAAGCCGTCGAGCAGGAACCCGTCCAGCGCCTCCGGACTGTCGATCCGCTCGACGACCACCCCGCTGATCACGTCGTCGGGAACCAGATCGCCACTGTCCATGTACCGCTTCGCCTTGCGCCCCAGCTCGGTCCCTTCCTTGACCGCCCGCCGCAGGATGTCCCCGGTCGCGTAGTAGGGCAGCCCAAAGTCCTCGACCAAACGCTCAGCCTGCGTCCCCTTGCCCGCCCCCGGAGGGCCAAGCAGGATCAGATTGAGCTCGCTCATGGGAAGGGAAGTTACCTGCACGCCGGAGTAGCCGCGCGAGAACCAAGCCTGGCAAGGAAGAGGCGGCCGTGGCGGGCGCCAGCCCGCGAGGTCGCCGATGACGCCGCCAGGCGCCGGTTCGCAGCCGGCTACTTCAGGAAGCCCTCGTAGTTGCGCATCATCATCTGCGCCTCGAGCTGCTTCATCGTGTCCAGCGCGACGCCGACGACGATCAGGATCGAGGTGCCGCCGAAGAAGAAGTTCGCGCTCGTCTGGTTGATCAGGATCGTCGGCAGGGCGGCGACCGCGGCCAGGTAGAGGGCGCCGGGGAAGGTCAGCCGCGCGAGGATGCGATCGAGGTACTCGGCCGTTGGCCGGCCGGGTCTCACCCCGGGTATGAACCCACCGTACTTCTTCAGGTTGTCGGCCTGCTCGACCGGGTTGAAGGTGACGGCGGTGTAGAAGTAGGTGAAGAGGATGATCAGGATCGACTCGCCGACGATGTAGGCCCAGCCGTTGGGACTGAAGAAGGCGGACATGTCCTGCGCCCACGGGGACTGGATGAGCTGCCCGACGGTCGGCGGGAAGGCCATCAGCGAGGCGGCGAAGATGACCGGGATCACTCCCGCCATGTTCACGCGCAGCGGCAGGTAGGTCGAGCTGGCGGACGAGACCCGGCGGCCGACGACCTGCTTGGCGTACTGGACCGGGATGCGGCGCTGGCCCTCCTGCATGAAGACGATGCCGGCGATGATCGCCAGCGCGAGGAACGGCATCATCACCTTGAAGACCTGGTCGGGGTTCGTCCACCACGCCTGGATGCCGTTCGGCAGGCCCGCGGCGATGCTCGCGAAGATCATCAGCGAGATCCCGTTGCCGATCCCCCGCTGGGTGATCAGCTCGCCGAACCACATCAGCAGGACGCAGCCGGTGGTCAGCGTGATGATGATCACGAAGACGGTGCCGAAGGTGAAGCTGTCGACGACGTCGGTCGTGCCGGTCGAGAAGCTGCGGAAGAGGAAGACGTAGCCGATCGACTGCGCGAAGGCGAGCCCGACGGTCAGATAGCGCGTGTACTGGGTGATCTTCTGCTGACCGACCTCGCCCTCCTTGCGCAGCTTCTCGAGCGACGGGACCACGACCGTCATCAGCTGCAAGATGATCGAGGCCGTGATGTAGGGCATGATCCCCAGCGTGAAGATGGAGAATCGCTGGAGGCTGCCTCCGGAGAAGAGGTTGAGGAAGCCCAGCACGTTCGAGCCGGTGAAGTTCTCGGCGATGTCCTCGACGGCGTCGACGTTGATGCCCGGCGCGGGCAGATACGCCCCGAGGCGGTAGAGCGCGAGCATCCCGGCGGTGAACGCCAGCTTCTTCCGGAGCTCGGGGATCCGGAAGGAGTTCAGGAACGTCTTGAGCATCGCCCTACGACTCGAGAACGTTGACGCTGCCGCCGGCCGCCTCGATCTTCTCGCGCGCGCTGGCCGAGAATCCGTGGGCGTGGACGGTGAGCGCCTTCCCGAGCTCTCCCTCTCCTAGGACCTTGACGGGTACTTCACGGCGGGTTGCGAGCCCAGCCGCGCGGAGGGAGTCCGGCGTCACCTCGGCGCCCTGCTCGAAGCGGGCGTCGAGGTCGCGCAGGTTCACGGGCTGCGTATGCGTGCGGAACTTCTCGAACGGCATCGACTTCTTCATGTGCGGGCCGCGCAGCTTGCGCATCCGCACCTGGATCGGGTTCTGCCCGCCCTCGAATCCAGCCCTGTCCTTGGCGCCGGCGCGTGAGCCGGCGCCCTTCTGGCCGCGTCCGGACGTCTTGCCGACGCCCGAGCCCTCCCCGCGGCCGACGCGCTTGCGACGGTGGGTAGAGCCCTTCGCCGGCTTCAGGTTGTGGAGCCCGATGACCCTTTGCTCGTCAGCCATCGGACACCTCCACGAGATGGTCGACGGCCCTCACGAGACCCCGCACGACCGGCTCGTCGGGGCGCTCGACCTGCTTGCCGATCCGGCCGAGGCCGAGCGTGCGCAGCGAGTCGAGCTGCTTCTTGGAGGCGCCGTTGGCCGACTTGACCTGGGTGATCTGTAGGGCGGCGGCCATCGCTAGGACTCCTGGTCAGCTCCGGCGACCGCGGCGACGGTGACGTCCTCGGCCTGCTCGGCGGCGCGCTGCTCGGGGGCCGGCTCGGCGTCGCCGGCCTCGGCGACCGGCTCGCCGCCGTTCTTGGACTCGAGGCCGAGCACCTCGGCGATCGTCAGGCCGCGCAGGGCCGCGACGTCCTCGGGACGGCGCAGCGACTCGAGCGCGGCCATCGTCGCCTTGACGAGATTGATCGGGTTCTGGCTGCCGAGCGACTTCGACAGGACGTCGTGGATGCCGGCGAGCTCGAGCACCGCTCGCACGCCGCCGCCGGCGATCACGCCGGTGCCGGGCGAGGCCGGCTTGAGCAGCACGCGCGAGGCGGAGTGGATTCCCAGGACCTGGTGGGTGATCGTCGAGCCGTGCATCGGAACCTCGTAGAGGCTGCGACGGGCGCGCTCGACGCCCTTCTGGATCGCCACCGGAACCTCGTTCGCCTTGCCGTAGCCAACGCCGACCTTCGACTTCTCGTCGCCGACGACGACGAGCGCCGTGAACGAGAAGCGACGGCCGCCCTTGACGACCTTCGCGACGCGGTTGATCTCGACGACGCGCTCCTGGAGGTCGCTGTCGCGACCCCCGCGGCGGTCCTGGCTCCTGTTGTCGTTTCGTGCCATGAAGTTCCTGACCGAGAGTAGCTAGAAAGCGAGTCCCGCCTCGCGCGCCCCTTCGGCGACCGCCTTGACGTGACCGTGATAGCGGTATCCGCCGCGGTCGAAGACGCAGGACTCGATGCCGGCCTGCTTGGCGCGCTCGCCGATCAGCTCGCCGACGCGCTTGGCCTGCTCCATCCGCTGCAGGTTGCGCAGCTCCGGCTCGGTCCACAGCGCCGCGGCCAGCGTGTGACCGTTGACGTCGTCGATCAGCTGGCAGACGACGCCGCGGTTGGAGCGGAAGACCGACAGACGCGGGCGCTCGGCCGTGCCGCGTACCTTGGCGCGGACGCGCCGGCGGCGGCGCAAGCGACTCGTGCTCTTCGTGGCTGTGCTCATGCGCGCTTCCCGACCTTCCTCGCCACGTACTCGCCCTCGTAGCGGATGCCCTTGCCCTTGTAGGGCTCAGGCGGGCGCTGCTTGCGAATCCTCGCGGCGGTCTCGCCGACGACCTGCTTGGAGATGCCGCGCACGATGACCTGGGTCGGCTGGGGCACCTCGAACTCGACGTCCGCGGGCGCCTCGATCGCGACCGGATGCGAGTAGCCCAGCGCCAGCTCGAGGTTCTTGCCCTTGAGCTGGGCGCGATAGCCGACCCCCTGGATCTCGAGCCGCTTCTCGAAGCCCTCGGTGACCCCGGCGACCATGTTGTAGATCAGCGTGCGGGTCAAGCCGTGCAGCGCGCGGTGATCGCCGCGGTTCGACGGCCGGCGGACGACGATCGCGCCGTCCTCCTGCTCGACCGTCAGGTCGCGGTCGACGCGCTCCGACAGCTCGCCCTTCGGGCCCTTGACGCTGACCAGCTCAGGGGCGATCTCGACGGACACGCCGTCGGGCACGGGGATCGGCTGCTTTCCGATACGGCTCACCGGGCTACCAGACCTTTGCTACAAGCTCGCCGCCGTAGCCCGCCCTGCGGGCGTCGTGCCCGGTCATGACGCCGTGCGAGGTCGACACGATCGTCGTGCCCATGCCGCCCTGGACCTTCGGCACGTCGCCGGCGCCGACGTAGGTCCGGCGCCCGGGCTTCGAGACGCGCTCCATCCCCGAGATCACCGGCTCGCGGTTCTCGGTGTACTTGAGCGTCACGCGCAGCTGCTGGCCGACCCGGGCCGGCTCGACCGAGTAGCCCTCGATGTAGCCCTGCTCGCTGAGGATGCGGGCGATCTCGGTCTTGAAGGTCGAATGCGGCATCACGACGGCGTCGTGGTCGGCCTGGAGGCCGTTGCGCACGCGCGTCAGGAAGTCTGCGATTGGGTCGTTGAGGCTCACTGGATCCGTTTCCTCGAAGTCGCTTCCGCGCTACCAGCTCGACTTGGTGAGACCCGGGATCTCACCCTCGTGGGCATGCGCGCGCAAGCAGATGCGGCAGAGGCCGAACTTGCGCATGTAGGCGCGCGGCCGGCCGCACTTGCGGCAGCGGTTGTAGTCACGTGTCTTGTACTTGGATGGGCGCTGCTGGCTCACCCGCTTTGAAGTCTTGGCCATCTCTCAGTCTCCGCCTGTCTGGTCCTCGTCGTCGCTCGCCGTCCGCTGCTCGCCCGGGCGTCCGTCGGCTCGGAACGGCATGCCGAGCTCGAGCAGCAGCGCGAAGGCCTCCTCGTCGGTCGCCGCGGACGTGGTGATCGTCACGTCGAGCCCGCGAACCTGGTCGATCCCGTCGTAGTCGATCTCCGGGAAGATGATCTGCTCGCGGACGCCCATCGACCAGTTGCCACGACCGTCGAACGAACGGGCGCTGAGGCCGCGGAAGTCGCGGATCCGCGGGATCGCGATCGCGATCAGTCGGTCGAGGAACTCGTACATCCGCGCCCCGCGCAGCGTCACCGAGAGCCCGACGGGCATCTCCTCGCGCAGCTTGAACGCCGCTATCGACTTGCGCGCGCGGCGGATGTTCGGCCGCTGGCCCGCGATCGCCGCGAGCTGGCCGCGAGCCGACTCGAGCGCCCGGCTGTCCTGCTTCGCGTCGCCGACGCCCATGTTGAGGGTGATCTTCTCGACGCACGGGATCTGCATCGGGTTCGTGTAGCCGAACCGCTCGCGCAGCGCGGGCGCGATCTCGGTCGCGTAGCGCTCCTTGAGGCGGGGCGTGATCTTGGCGGTGGCGACCGGCATCAGTCGATCTCCGTTCCCGAGCGCTTGGCGATGCGCTTGCGCAGGTCGCCCTCGCGCTTGATCGCTACACGCGTCGGATCGCCGGTGCTCGGGTCGAGGAGCTGGACGTTCGACACGTGGATCGGGCCCTCGATCTCGATCACTCCGCCGGCGACCTGCTGCTCGCGCTGGGTGTCCTGCAGCGTCTGAGCGCGCTGGTGGCGCTTCTGGATGTTCAGTCCCTCGACGAAGACGCGCTGGCGCGCCGGCTCGGTGCGCAGCACGCGACCGGTCTTGCCGCGGTCCTTGCCCGAGATCACCTTGACCATGTCGTCCTTGCGGACCTTCATGCGCGACGCCACGTCAGAGCACCTCCGGCGCGAGCGACACGATCTTCATGAAGTTGCGGTCGCGCAGCTCGCGGGCCACCGGCCCGAAGATCCGGGTTCCGCGCGGGTTGTTGGCCTGGTCGATCAGCACCGCGGCGTTCTCGTCGAAGGCGATGTAGGTGCCGTCGTCGCGGCCGAACTGCTTGCGCGTGCGGACGACGACGGCCTTCACGACCTCGCCCTTCTTGACCGAGCCGTGGGGGATCGCCTGCTTGACGGTCGCGGTGATCACGTCGCCGACGCCGGCGTAGCGCCGCTTGGACCCGCCCGCCACGCGGATGCAGAGGATCTCGCGAGCGCCGGTGTTGTCCGCCACGCGCAGCCGTGTCTCCTGCTGGATCACCGCGCGCGCTCCACGACCTCGACCAGGCGCCAGCGCTTGGTGCGGCTGAGCGGGCGGCTCTCGACGACGCGCACGGTGTCGCCCGCGCCGGCCTCGTTGGCCTCGTCGTGCGCGTGCAGCGTCGACGACGAGCGGACGATCTTGCCGTAGGTGCGATGCGGGCGGGCGACGTCGATGCGCACGGTGATCGTCTTGTCGGCCTTGTCCGAGACGACGACGCCCTGGCGGATGCGCGGGCTGCCCGTCGTGGCCTTCTCGGCGGGCGGCGTGCCCTCGCCGGAGCTGGCCGCGCGGCGGCGCTCGCGGCTCTTGACGCGCCAGGCGCGCCGCTCCGTCGCCTTGCGGCGACGGCGCTCGAGACGCTCTGCCGTGCGCTCCTCGACCGAGCGCGGGGGCTGTGCGTTGCCCTTGCTCAGCGAGCGGTCGCGCTTGCGGCGCTCCTTCGGGCTGAGCGTGGCCTCGGGCTCGGCGTCCTCCGCGACGGCGGCCGGGGCCGGCGTCCTCTCGGCAGGGGCGTCCGGGGCGGCCTCGCTGGGCGCCTCCGCGGTCTCGTCGACGTCGTCCTTGTTCTCTGCGTCAGTCATTGCGCTGCTTTCTGAGCTCGGCCTCGACGTCCAACCCTCGCTGGCGAGCCACGGTGAGGGCACGGGCGAGGTCACGCTTGGCGTTCTTCATCCCCGCCGTGTTCTCGAGCTGTCCGGTGGCGTGCTGGAAGCGGAGGTTGAACGCCTCCGTACGCGCCTTGTCGACGAGCTCGACGAGCTGCGGGTCGTCCAGATTGTGCACCTCGACGGCCTTCATTGCTGTCCGGCCCCCTCGCGCTGGACGAACTTCGTCTTGACCGGCAGCTTGTGCCCAGCCAGGCGCATCGCCTCGCGGGCGAGCGGCTCCGGGACCCCGGACAGCTCGAACATCACGCGGCCGGGCTTGACGACGGCGACCCAGCCCTCGGGCGAGCCCTTGCCCGATCCCATGCGGGTCTCGGCGGGCTTCTTGGTCACCGGCTTGTCGGGGAAGATGTTGATCCAGACCTTGCCGCCGCGCTTGATCTTGCGCGTCATCGCAATACGGGCAGCCTCGATCTGGCGGTTGGTGATCCAGCCGCGCTCGGTCGTCTTGAGGCCGTACTCGCCGAACTCGACGGTCGTGCCGCCACGCGAGTAGCCGGCCCTGCGACCGCGGTGCTGCTTGCGGTGCTTGACGCGCTTGGGCGACAGCATCAGCGCTGTCCCCTTCCGCCGCCACGACCACCCGGTCCGCCAGCGCGTCCACCGGGTCCGCCGCCGCGACCGCCGGAGCCTCCACCGCGTCCGCCGGGTCCACCGCCGCGCCCGCCGGGTCCGCGCCCGCCCGGTCCGCCACGGCCGCCCGGTCCACCGCCGCGACCGCCGGCCGGCGCCTGCTGGGGCGCCTCCAGCTCGGTGAGATCGGAGGCGAAGCCCTTCGGCATGATCTCGCCCTTGTTGATCCACACCTTGACGCCGATCCGGCCGAAGGTGGTCCTGGCCTCGTAGAAGCCGTAGTCGATGTCGGCGCGGATCGTGTGCAGCGGCACGCGGCCGTCGGAGTAGCTCTCGGTGCGGGCCATCTCGGCGCCGCCGAGCCGGCCGGAGACCTGGACCTTCACGCCCTTGGCGCCCGAGCGCATCGCCGAGGTCAGCGAGCGCTTCATCGCGCGCCTGAAGGCGACACGGTTGACGAGCTGCTCGGCGATCGACTGGGCGACCAGCTTCGAGTCGAGCTCCGGGCGCTTGATCTCGAGGATGTTCACCTTCACGGCGCGGCCGGTCATCTTGTGCAGCTCGCGGCGCAGGGCGTCGACCTCGCTGCCGGACTTGCCGATCACGATGCCGGGGCGCGCGGTGAAGATGTTGACCTCGATCTCGCCCGCGTTCTTGCGGATCGTGATGTCGGACAGCCCCGCGTGAGAGAGCTTGTTGTCGATGTGCGTGCGGATCTGGATGTCCTCGAGCAGGTAGTCGGCGTACTCCTTCTCGGAGAACCAGGTCGACTTCCAGTCGTGGATGTAGCCGACGCGCATCGCCTCGGGATGAACCTTCTGTCCCATCTCTACTTCCTCGCCTTCCGGGTCTCTGCTCGGCCGGCTGCGTCCCCAGCGGTGGTCAGCGTGATCGTCATGTGGCTGGTGCGCTTGTGGATCGGCGTCGCGCGGCCGAGCGCGCGCGGGCGGAAGCGCTTGATCGTCGGTCCCTCGTCGACGGTCGCGCGATGGATGCGCAGCTCGTCCGGGTCCAGCTCGAAGTTGTTCTCGGCGTTCGCGACGGCCGAGTCCAGCAGCTTCGCGACGTCGACGGCGGCGGCACGGGGCGTGTGCCGCAACAGGGCGCGGGCGTCGTCGACGCGCTTACCGCGAATGTGGTCCATCACCAGACGAACCTTGCGCGGGGCGCGGCGCACGAAGCGAGCATGCGCCCGAACCTCGACGAGGCCGTCCGCGTTGGTCGGAGCCGCCTTGGCCGGCTCCTTCTTGGTCGTCGTCTCGGAGGCGCCGCGGCGCTTCGGCTTCGACTCCTTCTCGGCCTTGGGCTGCTCCCCCTTGGCCTCCTCGGCGACCTCGGCCTCGGCCTCGGCGAGCTCCTGCTTGGCCTCGACCTTCGGCTCCTCGGCGTCCTCCGCCTTGGCGTTGCGCTTGCTCGGCTGCTTGGGGTCGGCCACTATCGGATCCTGACCTTGTCGCTGCCGGCGTGGCCGCGGAAGGTGCGCGTCGGGGCGAACTCGCCGAGCTTGTGCCCGACCATCGACTCCGAGACGAAGACCGGGATGTGCTTGCGACCGTCGTGGACGGCGATCGTGTGACCGACCATCTCGGGGAAGATCGTCGAGGTCCGCGACCACGTCTTGATCATCTGCTTGTCGCCGGCCTCGTTCATCCGCGCGATGCGGCCGATCAGGCGCTCCTCGACGAACGGACCCTTCTTGGACGAGCGGGACATCAGCGACCACCCTTCTTACCGCGACGCCGGCCGCGCACGATGTAGCGATCCGAGGTCTTGTTCTTCTTGCGCGTGCGGTAGCCGAGCGTCGGGACGCCCCAGGGCGTCACCGGATGCCGGCCGGCCGTCGTCGAGCCCTCGCCGCCGCCGTGCGGATGGTCGACCGGGTTCATCGCCGTGCCGCGCGTCTGCGGGCGGCGGCCCTTGTGCCGCGAGCGGCCCGCCTTGCCGAGCGTGACGTTCTGGTGCTCGGCGTTGCCGATCGCGCCGATCGTGGCGCGGCACTCGGCGCGCACCATCCGCATCTCTCCGGAGGGCAGGCGCAGCGTGACGTAGTCGCCCTCCTTGGCCACGAGCTGGACCGAGGTGCCGGCGGAGCGGCCCATCTGGCCGCCGCGGCCGGCGGTCAGCTCGACGCAGTGGACGGTCGTGCCGGTCGGGATGCTCGCGAGCGGCAGGCAGTTGCCGACCTTGACCTCGGCGTCGGGACCGGAGGCGACGGTGTCGCCGATTCCGAGCCGCGCCGGCGCGAGGATGTAGGCCTTCTCGCCGTCCGCGTAGTGCAGCAGGGCGATGTAGGCGGTGCGGTTGGGGTCGTACTCGATCGCCGCGACCTTGGCCGGCACGCCGTCCTTGAGCCGCCTGAAGTCGATCCGGCGGTACTTGCGCTTGGCGCCGCCGCCGCGATGGCGCGAGGTCACGCGCCCGTGGGCGTTGCGCCCGCCGCTCTTCTTCAGGCCCTCGACAAGCGACTTCTCCGGCTCGGTGCGGGTAATCTCGGCGTGGTCCTGGTAGGTCGCGAAGCGGCGCCCCGGACTGGTCGGCTTGTGCTTGCGAATCGCCATCAGTCGCCGACCTCCTGGCCCTCGAACAGCTCGATCGAGTCGTCCTGGTGCAGGGTCACGATCGCCTTCTTCCAGCCGCGGCGCTTGCCGACGTAGAGGCCGCGCTTCTTGGACTTAGGCTTGACGTTCTGGGTCCGGACGTCCTCGACGCGGACCCCGAAGACCGCCTCGACGGCCTGACGGACCTGCGGCTTGGTCGCGTCGTCGTGGACGCGGAAGGTGTACTTGTTGGCCGCGAGCAGCGCATAGGCCTTCTCGCTGATCACGGGGCGGATGATCACGCTGCGCGGGTTCACGCCACGGCCTCCTTGGCGCGCGGCTCGGGAGCGGCGGCGATGGCGGCGAGGCGCTCGAGCGCGTTCGGCGACGCGACCAACCGCGCCGCCCCGATGACGTCCGCGACTCCGACCTCGTCGACCCGCAGCACGTTGACCCGCTCGATGTTGCGGAACGACAGCGCCGCGGCCTCCTCGCCGTCGACGAGCACGATCAGGGCGCTGCCGCCGTCGCCGAAGGCGGCGAGCCGCTCCGCGGCGAGCTTCGTCGAAGGCTTGTCGAACGCCTCGGCGTCGAGCGCCGCGAGCGAGCCGCGCTCGGCGTGCACCGAGAGCGCGGAGCGCATCGCGCGACGACGCTCCTTGCGGTTCACCTTGACGGTGTAGCTGCGCGGCTTCGGGCCGAAGGCGACGCCGCCGCCCGTGCGGTGCGGTACCGAGAGCGCGCCGGCGCGGGCGCGGCCGGTGCCCTTCTGACGCCAGGCCTTGGCGCCGGTCATCGATACCTCGCCGCGGGTGAGCGTCGAGGAGGTTCCCCGGCGGCGGGCGTTGAGATCGGCCATCACCGCACGGTGCACGAGCGGCTCGTGGAAGCGCTCGCCGAACACGGTCGCGTCGAGCGTGACCTTGCCGGTCTTCTTGCCGAGGTACGGAGCCTGCGGGGCGGCCATCGTCAGCTCATCTCCCCGTCGGTCCTGATCTCGACGATCGAGCCCTTCGGCCCGGGAACGCTGCCGCGCAGCAGCAGCAGGTTCTCGCCGGCGCGGACGTCGACGATCTGCAGGCCCTTCTGCGTCCGGCGCTTGTTGCCCATCTGGCCCGGGCCGCGGATGCCCTTGAAGACGCGCGACGGGGTCGCGGCGGCGCCGATCGACCCTGGGGCGCGAACGTTGTGCGAGCCGTGCGAGACCGGGCCGCGGGAGAAGTTGTGGCGCTTGACCGTGCCCTGGAAGCCCTTGCCCTTCGAGACGCCGGAGACCTTGACCGTCTGGCCCTTCTCGAAGACGTCGCCGACGTTTACCTCGGCGCCGATCTCGAGCTCGGCGCCCGCGTCGCGGAACTCCGCGAGGCGGCGCAGCGGCGGCGCGGCGGCCTTCGCGAGATGGCCGAGCCGGGCCTTCGTCAGGCGCTTCTCGCGCACCTCGCCGAAGGCCAGCTGGACGGCGTCGTAGCCGTCGCGGTCGGCGGTCCGCTTGCCGGTCACCCAGCAGGGGCCCGCCTCGACCACCGTCACACGCTCGACGTGGCCGTCGTCGCCGTCGAAGACCTGGGTCATGCCCAGCTTGCGTCCCAGTAGGCCGGCCATCAGATCAGCTGGATCTGGATGTCGACGCCGGCCGGGAGGTGGTCCAGGCGCTGGAGCGAGTCGACGGTCTTGGGCGTGGGCTGGAGGATGTCGATCAGCCGCTTGTGCGTGCGGATCTCGAAGTGCTCGCGCGAGTCCTTGTCCTTGAACGGCCCGCGGATCACGCAGTAGACGTTCTTCTCCGTCGGCAGCGGCACCGGCCCGGAGATGCTCGCCCCGGTCCGCTGCGCCGTCTCGACGATGTCGCGCGCGGCCGTCTCGATCGCCGAGTGGTCGTAGGCCTTCAGCCTGATGCGGATCTTGTTCTGCGTGAGCGTTGCCATTGCGTGTACGTGACTTGGGACAGAGATCGGGGCGGGCCTAGTGCTTCGGGCCCGCCCCGAGGGAAGTCCTGTGAGAGGCCGTCGACTACTCGACGACCTCGGTCACCACCCCCGATCCGACGGTGCGGCCGCCCTCGCGAATCGCGAAGCGCAGGCCCTGGTCCATCGCGATCGGCTGGATCAGCTCGACCGTCATCTGGACGTTGTCCCCCGGCATGACCATCTCGACGCCCTCCGGGAGGTTGGCGACGCCGGTCACGTCGGTGGTGCGGAAGTAGAACTGCGGCCGGTAGCCGTTGAAGAACGGCGTGTGACGGCCGCCCTCCTCCTTCTTGAGGCAGTAGACCTCGGCCTTGAACTTGGTGTGCGGCGTGATCGACTTGGGGGCGCAGAGCACCTGGCCGCGCTCGATCTCCTCGCGCTTGGTGCCACGCAGCAGGCAGCCGACGTTGTCGCCGGCCTGGCCCTCGTCGAGGATCTTGCGGAACATCTCGACGCCGGTGATGACCGTGGTGTCGACCTGCTCCTTGATGCCGACGATCTCGACCTCGTCGCCGGTCTTGACGATGCCCTGCTCGATGCGGCCGGTGGCGACGGTGCCGCGGCCGGTGATCGAGAAGACGTCCTCGACCGGCATCAGGAACGGCTTGTCGAGCGGACGCTCGGGCTGCGGGATGTAGCTGTCGAGCGCGGCCGCCAGCTCGAGGATCTTGCCCTTGTACTCGTCGTCGCCCTCGAGCGCCTTCAGGGCGGAGCCCTGGATGATCGGCACGTCGTCGCCCGGGAAGTCGTACTCGGAGAGCAGGTCGCGGACCTCGACCTCGACGAGCTCGATCAGCTCCTCGTCGTCGACCATGTCGACCTTGTTCAGGAACACGACGATGTAGGGCACGCCGACCTGGCGGGCAAGCAGGATGTGCTCGCGCGTCTGGGGCATCGGCCCGTCGGCGGCGGAGACCACCAGGATCGCGCCGTCCATCTGCGCGGCGCCGGTGATCATGTTCTTGACGTAGTCCGCGTGACCGGGACAGTCGACGTGGGCGTAGTGACGGTTCTCCGTCTGGTACTCGACGTGAGACGTGGCGATCGTGATCCCGCGCTCCTTCTCCTCAGGAGCGTTGTCGATCTCGTCGAAGCTCTTGGCCTCGCCCCCCTGCGCCTCGGCAAGGACGTTGGTTATGGCCGCCGTCAACGTCGTCTTGCCATGGTCGATGTGACCGATGGTGCCGACGTTGCAGTGCGGCTTGTCGCGCTCGAACTTCTCCTTCGCCACTGGGTCCTACTCCTTTCGAAAACTCGTTGTCGGCGGCCTGTCGCACTGGGCGAAGGCGAACCTCCGAAACATACTCGTTATGCGCTCGCTCCGACCGGCTCCCCGGTCCGGTTCTCGACGATCTCCTCCGCGATGTTGCCGGGGACCTCCTCGTAACGGTCGAACTGCATCGAGTAGTTGGCCCGGCCCTGCGTGTTGGAGCGCAGATCGGTCGCATAGCCGAACATCGACGAGAGCGGCACGCTGGCCTGGACCACGAGGGCGTTGCCGCGCGGCTCCTGGCTCTCGACGCGTCCGCGGCGACTCGACAGGTCGCCGATGACGGTGCCGAGGAACTCGTCGGGCGTCGTCACCTCGACCGCCATGATCGGCTCGAGCAGGACCGGCTTGGCCTGCCGCGCGGCCTCCTTGAGCGCCAGCGATCCGGCGACCTTGAACGCGATCTCCGAGGAGTCGGTGTCGTGGTACTTGCCGTCGACGAGCGTGGCGCGCACGTCGACCATCGGGAAGCCCGCCTTGACGCCGGACTCGAGCGCCTCCTCGATCCCCTTCGCCACGGCGGGGATGAACTCGGAGGGGACGGAGCCGCCCTTGATCTTGCTGACGAACTCGAAGCCCTCGCCCGGACACGGCTCGAGGTTGATGTAGACCACTCCGTACTGGCCCGAGCCGCCGGTCTGGCGGATGAACTTGCCCTCGACCTTCCTGGCCTCGCCGCGGACCGTCTCGCGATAGGCGACCTGGGGGCGGCCGACGCCGGCCTCGACGTTGAACTCGCGCTTCATCCGGTCGACCAGCACCTCGAGATGCAGCTCGCCCATGCCGGAGATGACCGTCTGACCGGTCTCCTCGTCGGTGCGGATGCGGAACGTCGGGTCCTCCTCGGCGAGGCGGCCGAGCGCGACCGCCATCTTCTCCTGGTCGGCCTTGGTCTTCGGCTCGATCGAGACGTGGACGACCGGCTCCGGGAAGGTGATGTTCTCGAGCTTGATCGGCGCGTCGGGGGCGCAGAGCGTGTCCCCAGTGGCCGTCTGCTTGAGGCCGACGCCGGCGGCGATGTCGCCCGCGTAGATGCGCTCCTCCTCCTCGCGGTGGTTGGCGTGCATCATCAGGATCCGGCCGATCCGCTCGGTGCGGCCCGTCGACACGTTGAGCACGCGTCCGCCGGCCTCGAGGGTGCCGGAGTAGACGCGGAAGTAGGTCAGCTTGCCGACGAACGGGTCGGACATCACCTTGAACGCGAGCGCCGAGAACGGCGCCTCGTCGGACGCCGGGCGGGTGGCCGGGAGGTCGTCGTCGCTGCCCTTCGGGGCCGGCTCGAGGCCCTCCATCGGCGGCACGTCGAGCGGGCTCGGCAGGTAGTCGATGACCGCGTCGAGCAGCGGCTGGACGCCCTTGTTCTTGAAGGACGAGCCGCACATCACCGGGAAGATCGAGATGTCGAGCGTCGCCTTGCGGATGTCCGCGCGCAGGCGGTCCGCGTCGATCGGCTTCTCCTCGAGGTAGTCCTCCATCAGCTTGTCGTCGTAGTTCGCGAGCGCCTCGACGAGATGGGTCCGCGCCTCGTGGGCGGCGTCGGCCATGTCGGCGGGGATCTCCTCCTCGCCCCACTCCTGGCCGAGGTCGTCCCTGTAGACGATCGCCTTCATCGTCACGAGGTCGACGATGCCCTGGAAGCCCGCCTCCGCGCCGATCGGCAGCTGGATCGGGATCGCGATGCCGCCGTTCGCGGTGCCGTCCGCGCCGAGGCGCTCGCGCATCGTCCGAACCGACATGTCGAAGTCGGCGCCGGTGCGGTCCATCTTGTTGACGTAGGCGATCCGCGGCACGCGGTACTTGTCGGCCTGGCGCCAGACGGTCTCGGATTGCGGCTCGACGCCGGCGACCGAGTCGAACAGCGCGATCGCGCCGTCGAGCACGCGCAGCGAGCGCTCGACCTCGACGGTGAAGTCGACGTGGCCGGGCGTGTCGATGATGTTGATCCGGTGGTCGTTCCAGAAGGCCGTGGTCGCGGCGGAGGTGATCGTGATGCCGCGCTCCTGCTCCTGCTCCATCCAGTCCATGACGGCCGCGCCCTCGTGGACCTCGCCCATCTTGTGGGTCCGGCCGGTGTAGAAGAGGATGCGCTCGGTCGTCGTCGTCTTGCCCGCGTCGATGTGGGCCATGATCCCGATGTTCCGGGTCTTGTCTAGGGGGACTTTGCGTGGCATCTGGTCCTGGATCGTTCGTCTGCGGGCAGAAAAAAGGCCCTTGCCGGGCCGCTTGAGACAGCGCTGTGGCCCGAGGCGAGGTCTATGTGGGGGAGTTGTCCATTCGCGTGCGAAGGCGCGCGGGGCACCGTCACCCCGAAGCGGCATGTGATGGTAGCAGAGGCGGGCTGGCCCATAAGACGGATTTTCCGCTGCCGAAGCGGCTTCGCGCGAAGCGCCCGCGCGCCGCTACGATCAGCGCCTCGATGGACGCGCGGACCGCGACGAGACGTCCCGCCGGGCCCCGCGCGACCGCCGGTCCCGGCGCGGCCGTCCTCGCCCTGGCGCTGATCGCGGCGCTGCTGCTGATCCTGGCCGAGCTCTCGACGATCGCCTCGGTCGACGTCGCCGGCGACTCCTGCGAGGTCATCAACGACTCGAGCCCCGCGCTCGCCGACCGCTGCGCGCTCAGCGGCTGGGAGCGCCACGGCGGCGCGCTGATCCTGCTCGCCGCGCTAGTCGCCGGCGCGGGCTTCGCCGCGCGCCGCGGATTCGCCGCCGCGGCCGGCGGCATCCTGGCGGCCGTCGGCGCGGTCGTGCTCGGCATCGCCCTGCTCGCCGACCTGCCCATCACCAACGAGACCGGCGCGATCGGCCTCAACTTCGACGGCGCGACCGCCAGCGCCGGCCTCGGCTTCTACCTCGAGCTCACCGGCGGCGTCCTCTGCCTGCTCGCCGGCGCGCTGGCGCTCAGCGCTCGTCCGCGCTGACGTTCAGGACGCGTTCCTCCGCGCCGCCTTCCGGCGCTCCACGAAGCTCTCCTTGCGCGCCGCCTCCCGCTCCGACCGCCGCAGATCGCTGTCCTTCCTCGCGCCCCGGCCCATCCGAACCGTCCCGACCTTCCCGATCGGCGAGTACAACCGCCGCACCTCCCCCGCCCCACACTCAGGACACACGACCACCCGCTCCCCCGACACCAGCTCCTCGAACCTAGCCGAGCACTCCCCGCATTCGAAGTCCAGCAACGGCACGATCAGACCCTAGCCAGATTCCAGCCACGCCACCGAGGCGTTCTGGGGGCGTGGCTGGCAAGGAAGAGGGGGCCGTGGCGGGCGCCAGCCCGCGAGGCTCCCGATGACACCGCCAGGCGCGTCCCCAGGACGCCGCAGCACTACCAGCGGTAGTGGGCGAATGCTTTGTTCGCTTGCGCCATGCGGTAGATGTCGTCCTTGCGCTTGTAGGCGAGGCCGGCCTGCTGGGAGGCGTCGATCAGCTCGTTGGCGAGGCGCTCCGCCATCGTCCGCTCGCGACGGTTGCGGGCGAACTCGACGAGCCAGCGGACGGCGAGCGTCCGGGCGCGGCGGGCGGGCACCTCGACCGGCACCTGGTAGGTCGCGCCGCCGACACGCCGGGAGCGCACCTCGAGCACCGGCGTGAGGATCTTGATCGAGTTCTCGAGCGCAACGGTGGGCTCCTCGCCCGTCTTGTCGGAGAGCTTTCCGAGCGCGTCGTAGACGATCTGCTCGGCGGTCGACTTCTTGCCGTCGACCATCACGCGGTTGATGACCTGCTGGACGAGCTTGGACCCGTGAAGCGAGTCGGGCTCGATGGGGCGAGCCCCTGCGGCAGCGCGGCGTGGCATCGAGCTACTTGGCCTTGGTTCCGTAGTGCGAGCGGGACTTCTTGCGCTCGGTGACGCCGGAGGCGTCGAGCGTGCCGCGAACGACCTTGTAGCGAACGCCCGGCAGGTCCTTGACGCGACCGCCGCGCACTAGGACGACCGAGTGCTCCTGCAGGTTGTGGCCCTCGCCCGGGATGTAGGACGTGACCTCCATGCCGTTCGTCAGCCGAACACGGGCCACCTTGCGAAGCGCCGAGTTCGGCTTCTTAGGGGTGGTCGTGTAGACGCGCGTGCAGACCCCGCGCCGCTGCGGCGCGGCGATCCGCTTCTTGTTGCCCTGCCCGGACTTGAGGCCCGGGGTGGCCACCTTCTTGCTCGGCTTCTTGCGGCCCTTGCGGACCAGCTGATTGATGCTCGGCATGCGGCGCGGGATAGTAGCAGTGAATTCCGTAGCTGCCGTGCTCGCCGGATCTGGCTCCAGCCAGCTACGAAACGTCCCGAAGGGGACCGATCCGGCTGCGCTCCTCCGCTAGGACTAAATGGCCGCGCGGGCCTGTGCCGCGCGCAGCGGGGCGGGCATCATGGCGGCGGCGCCGATGACGAGCAGGAAGGCGAGGCATTGGACGACGATGCCGAGCGCGTCCCCGGGCATCGGATCGCCGAAGACGAGGATGCCGCCCGACACGCAGCTGACGTTCGCGGCGGCGCTGGTCATCGTGATGACCGGGACGGCCTCGCCCTTCTGCAGGCCGCGAGCCGACGCGAAGAAGGCGAGGATCGACGCGAGCACGCAGGTCAGCAGCCACGGCGATATGAGCCCCCCGACCAAGCCTGTCGCGGCGACGCCCTCGGTCAGCGCCTTGATCGCTACGTCGGAGACCCCGAACAGGATCCCCGCCGCCAACCCCAGCAGGGCGCCAGCGTGCTGATGGTGACCGCTGAAGCGCGGCATGAAGACGAGCACCGCGCCGATCCCGAGCAGGCTCGCCTCGAAGGCGATCATCCCGGCGACCGAGTAGCCGTGATCGTTCGCGCCATGTGGCAGCGTCACGGCGAGCAGCGCGAGCCCAACGGCGGTGCAGGCGACACCTACCCACTGCCGCGGTCCGACGTCGCAGCCGAACCAGCGCTCGGCCAGCAGCGTCAGGAAGACGAGCCCGCCCGAGATGACCGCCTGGACCAGCGACAGCGGCGCCAGCGCCAGCGCCGCCACGTGGAAGATCCAAGCGCCCAGGGCGACCGCCATGCCGATCGCGAACCAGCGCGAGCGGAACAGCGCCACCGCGCTCGCCCAGGGCCGGCGCAGGTTGACCGCCGGAGCCGCGACCGCACCCCGATGCTTCAGCAAGAAGCCGAGGTTCGTCGTCAGCGCGCAGAGCAGCGCCAGCAGGATTCCGATTTGAAGTGCCATTGATGAGTTGTCGAATGCGCTGGAGCTAGCAGCCAGCCCCCACAGCTATTCGCTCTATCGATCTAAGCGCCTTCCGGCTTGAGCCGCGCCACCCGATCGCAGACGCTCATCCGCGGGTGGCGCGGGGGAAGCCTTCCCGCGCGGAGCTTGCGAGCACGGAAAGGCTTCCCCCGTCGACAGGACCCGCGGCCTGAAACGCCCCGGAGCTAGTCCGTAGCGGAGCCCTCGTCCTTCGCCGGCAGATCGGCGATCTCGTCACCAAACCCGGCGCCGTCGCCGTTGCCGCCGGTGTCGCCGAACCCGAAGCCCTCGAGCTCGCCGTCCTCGCTGATCCCCAGCTCCGCCGCGAGGTCGCCCTCGTCGAGCAGCCCGAACTCGTCGGCCGAGCGCCGGACCGGCTCCGTCGGCTCGATCTCGAGCCGGCGGTAGCGCTTCAGGCCCGTGGCGGCCGGGATCAGCTTGCCGATGATCACGTTCTCCTTGAGGCCGAGCAGGCGGTCGGTCTTGCCCTCGAGCGCGGCGTCGGTGAGGACCTTCGTGGTCTCCTGGAACGACGCCGCGGACAGGAACGAGTCAGTCGCGAGCGAGGCCTTGGTGATGCCGAGGATGATCGGCTCGAACTGAGCCTCCTCCTTCTTCGCCTTCTTCAGCGCCGCGTTCGAAGCGGCGATCTCGTAGCGATCGATGAAGGCCCCCGGGAGGTAGTCGGAATCGCCCTTCTGGTCGATCCTGACCTTCTTCATCATCTGCCGGACGATCACCTCGATGTGCTTGTCCTTGATGTCGACGCCCTGTGAGCGGTAGACCTTCTGGACCTCGTCGACGAGGTAGACCTCGGTGTCCGTGCGGCCGCGTATCTCGAGCAGCTCGTGGGGGTAGATCGAGCCCTCGTTGAGCTGATCGCCCGCCTTGACCTTCTGGCCCTGCTCGACGAACAGGCGCGTGCGGCGCGGGAACGTGTACGAGTCCTCCTCGCCGGCCGCGTCGGTGACGATGACCTTGAGGTTCTTCTCGGTCTCCTCGATCGAGACGACCCCGTCGACCTCGGCCAGCTTCGACAGGCCCTTCGGCTTGCGCGCCTCGAAGAGCTCGACGACACGCGGGAGGCCCTGCGTGATGTCGAGACCGGCGACGCCGCCGGTGTGGAAGGTCCGCAGCGTGAGCTGCGTCCCCGGCTCACCGATCGACTGCGCGGCGATGATGCCGACCGCGTCGCCGACCGCGACGACCTTGCCAGTGGCGGGCGCCAGGCCGTAGCAGCGCTGGCAGATGCCGCTCTTGGCCTCGCACTTGAGCACTGAGCGCAGCGGCACGGTGGCCTCGCCCTCGGCCTCGATCGCCTCGAGCAGCTCCTCGGCCATCTCCTTGGTGAGCAGCTCGTCCTTGCCGAGCAGCTTGCGGCCGCGCTTGGTCTTGACGTCGTGGGCGGTGAAGCGGCCCAGCGCCTGCTCGTTGACCTCGCCGTCCTCGCCGCGCAGCGGCACGTCGATGTACTCCTTGGTGCCGCAGTCCTCGTCGCGCACGATCACGTCCTGCGCGACGTCGACGAGGCGACGCGTGAGGTAGCCCGAGTCCGCCGTGCGGAGGGCGGTGTCGGCAAGGCCCTTGCGCGCGCCGTGAGTCGAGATGAAGTACTCGAGCACGGTCAGGCCCTCCATGAAGTTGGCCTTGATCGGACGCTCGATGATCTCGCCCTTCGGATTCGCCATCAGGCCACGCATGCCGGCCAGCTGACGGATCTGCTTGAACGAGCCACGCGCTCCCGAGTTCGCCATCATGAAGATCGGGTTGAGCTCGTCGAGGTGCTCGGTCATCGCGTCGCCGACCTCGTCGGTGGCGGCGTTCCACTTCTCGACGACCGCCTCCTTGCGCTCCTCCTGGGAGATCAGGCCCGTGTCGTACTGGTCGATGATCTCGGAGACCTCGCCCTCGTAGCGCTCGAGGATCTCCTCCTTGCGCGGCGGGATCACGACGTCGTTCTTCGAGACCGTGATGCCCGCCCGGCTCGCGAAGTGGAAGCCGAGGTCCTTGAACGCGTCGAGCACCTGAGCGGTCGCATGCGGCCCGTGCTGGGCGACGAGCGCCTCGATCACGTTGTTCATGTCGCGCTTCTTGAGCGGCTGGTTGACGAACGCGTAGCTCGTCGCGGGGTCGTACTTGTCGCCGAGGACCTCCTCCAACGCGCGCTCGATGCGCTCGTTGAAGATGATCCGGCCGACCGTCGTGAGGACGTGACCCTCGCCGTGGACCCGCCGGTACTCGGCGAGGTCGCGCAGCTTGACCATCCGGTGCTCGTAGGACAGCTCGGCCTCCTGCGCCGAGCGGAAGACGTGCGGCCGCGGGCCGTTGGCCTTCTCGTCCCACTTGCCGTCCTTGAGGCCCTCCTCGAGCTGCTCGAGCTCATTCGGATCGGGGCCGTAGGTGAGGTAGTAGGCGCCGAGCACCATGTCCTGGGTCGGCGTCGCGAGCGGCCCGCCGTGGGCCGGCGACAGGATGTTGTTCGACGACAGCATCAGCAGCCGCGCCTCGGCCTGGGCCTCGGCGGACAGCGGCAGGTGGACGGCCATCTGGTCGCCGTCGAAGTCGGCGTTGAACGCGTGGCAGACGAGCGGGTGGACCTGGATCGCCTTGCCCTCGACCAGCACCGGCTCGAAGGCCTGGAGGCCGAGACGGTGGAGCGTCGGAGCGCGGTTGAGCAGGACCGGGTGCTCCTGGATGACCTCCTCGAGCACGTCCCAGACCTCCGGGATCATCGAGTCGACCATCTTCTTGGCCGCCTTGATGTTCTGGACGGCCTTGCGCTCGACGAGGCGGGCCATGATGAACGGCTTGAACAGCTCGAGCGCCATCAGCTTCGGCAGTCCGCACTGGTGCAGGCGCAGGCTCGGACCCGCGACGATCACCGAGCGGCCCGAGTAGTCGACGCGCTTGCCGAGCAGGTTCTGGCGGAAGCGGCCCTGCTTGCCCTTGAGCATGTCGCTGAGCGACTTGAGCGGCCGGTTGCCCGGTCCGGTCACGGGGCGGCCGCGGCGACCGTTGTCGAACAACGCGTCGACGGCCTCCTGCAGCATCCGCTTCTCGTTGTTGACGATGATCTCGGGCGCGCCGAGGTCGAGCAGCCGCTTGAGGCGGTTGTTGCGGTTGATGACGCGGCGGTAGAGGTCGTTGAGGTCCGACGTGGCGAAGCGGCCGCCGTCGAGCTGGACCATCGGGCGCAGCTCCGGCGGGATCACCGGCACGGCCTCGAGGATCATGTCCTCGGGCTTGTTGTCGGAGTTCAGGAACGCCGAGACGACCTTGAGCCGCTTGACGGCGCGGCTCTGCTTCTGGCCCTTGGCGGTCTTGACCTGGTCCTCGAGGTCGATCCGCTCGGCCTCGAGGTCGACCTGCTGGAGCAGGTCGCGCACTGCCTCGGCGCCCATCCCGCCGCGGAAGTACTCGCCGAAGCCGTACGGGGACCCGAAGCGGTCCTTGAGCTCGCGGAACAGCGACTCGTCGGCGATGACGTCCTGCGGCTTCATCTCCTGGAACAGCTCCCAGGCCTGCCGCGTGCGCTCGATCGCGTCCTCGAGGTAGGCCTCGGTGTCCGCGATGTCGGAGTCGAAGGTCTTCTTGAGCTCCTTCTCGATCTTCTCGCGCTCGTCGTCGGCGAGCTTCTTGAGGTTGACCTCGAGCGTGTCGACCCAGAGCAGGTCGTCGTCGGAGAAGCCCGACTGCGATCCGCTGCTGAGGTACTTGATCCGGCGCTCGAGCGACTCGCGCAGCTCCTGGACCTGCTGCTGCTTGTCCGCCTCGTAGGCGTCGAGGATCTTCTCGACCTCCTTCTCGAGCGTCGGAACGTCCTTCTCGCGGGCCTCGTCGTCGACCCAGGTGACCATCGAGGCGGCGAAGTACAGGACCTTCTCGAGCTCCTTCGGCGCCATGTCGATCAGGTAGCCGATCCGCGACGGGACGCCCTTGAAGAACCAGATGTGCGAGACCGGAGCGGCCAGGTCGACGTGCCCCATGCGCTCGCGGCGCACCTTCGAGCGGGTGACCTCGACGCCGCAGCGCTCGCAGACGATGCCCTTGTAGCGGACCCGCTTGTACTTGCCGCAGTAGCACTCCCAGTCCTTGGTCGGACCGAAGATGCGCTCGCAGAAGAGGCCGTCCTTCTCGGGCTTCAGCGTGCGGTAGTTGATCGTCTCCGGCTTCGTCACCTCGCCGGCAGACCACGAGCGGATCTGCTTCGAGGACGCGAGGCCGATGGAGATCTTGTCGAAGTTGTTGATGTCGATCATGTGTGTCCTCTAGATCCGGTGGAGAGCAGGGCTGGTGGGCATTCGGCGGTGGCGCCTCACTTGCTCTCCTCCTCGACGTACTCTGCGGTCTGCTCGGCGGGCGACTCCTCGGTCTGGCCGCCGTCGCCCTCGGCCTCTGTCTTCTCCTCCGCCTCGTCGGCTGCCTCGCCGTCGGTGGCGCGGACGCCGGAGAGGTCGATGCCGAGCTCCTCGGCGGCGCGCAGGAGGTCGTCGTCCTCGTCGCGCATCTCGACGCCTCCGCCCTCCTCCGAGCGGACGTCCACGTCGAGCGCGAGCGACTGCATCTCCTTGAGCAGCACCTTGAACGACTCGGGAATCGACGGCTCGGCGATGTTCTCGCCCTTGACGATCGCCTCGTAGGCCTTGACGCGGCCGACGGTGTCGTCGGACTTGATCGTGAGCATCTCCTGCAGCGTGTAGGCCGCGCCGTAGGCCTCGAGCGCCCAGACCTCCATCTCGCCGAAGCGCTGGCCGCCGAACTGCGCCTTGCCGCCGAGCGGCTGCTGGGTGACGAGCGAGTAGGGGCCGGTGCTGCGCGCGTGGATCTTGTCGTCGACGAGGTGCAGCAGCTTGAGGATGTACATGTAGCCGACGGTGACCTTCTCCTCGTACGGCTCGCCGGTGCGGCCGTTGAAGAGCGCGACCTTGCCCGAACAGCGGCGGCCGGCGCGGTCGCCGCTGTCGACGGCCATGTCGATGCCGCGGTCCTTGTGCTCGGCGGACCACTTGCAGAGCGCCTCGTCGACGTCCTCGAGCGTGGCGCCGTCGAAGACGGGGGTCGCGATGTTCACGCGCCCGCCGTTCTTCTTGCCGTGCTGGTAGGCCTCCGAGCCGTCGTCGTACCAGCCGTTGCCGGCGACCCATCCGAGATGGGTCTCCATGATCTGGCCGATGTTCATGCGGCTCGGGACGCCGAGCGGGTTGAGGATGACGTCGACGGGCGTGCCGTCCTCGAGGTGGGGCATGTCGGCCTCGGGCACGATCTTCGAGATCACGCCCTTGTTGCCGTGGCGGCCGGCGAGCTTGTCGCCCTCGGCGATCTTGCGCTTCTTGGCGACGTAGACGCGCACGAGGTCGTTGACCCCGGGCGACAGGTCGTCGTCGTCGTCGCGCGAGAAGGTCTTGACGTCGATCACGACGCCCTCCTCCCCGTGCGGGACCTTGAGCGAGGTGTCGCGGACCTCGCGCGCCTTCTCCTTGAAGATCGCGCGAATCAGCTTCTCCTCGGCGGTCAGCTCGGTCTCGCCCTTCGGCGTCACCTTGCCGACGAGCAGGTCGCCCGAGACGACCTCGGCCCCGATGCGGACGATACCGCGGTCGTCGAGGTTGCGCAGCGACTCCTCCGAGCGGTTCGGGATGTCCCGCGTGATCTCCTCGTCGCCGAGCTTCGTTGTGCGGGCGTCGATCTCGTACTCCTCGATGTGGATCGAGGTGAGCTCGTCGTCCTTGACGAGCCGCTCCGAGAGGATGATCGCGTCCTCGAAGTTGTAGCCCTCCCAGGACATGAAGGCGACGAGGCAGTTCTTGCCGAGCGCCAGCTCGCCCTGGTTGGTCGAGGAGCCGTCGGCGAGCACGTCGCCGGCCTTGACCTTGTCGCCGACGTCGACGAGCGGCTTCTGATGGATGATCGTGCCCTGGTTCGAGCGCATGTACTTGAAGAGCGGGTACTCCTCCTTGCCGACCACCATGCGCTCGGCGTCGACGAAGCTGACCTCGCCGGCCTCGCGGGCGACGACGACGTCGCCGGTGTCGACGGCGGCGCGGGTCTCCATGCCGGTGCCGATCAGCGGAGCCTCGGTCTTCAGCAGCGGCACCGCCTGGCGCATCATGTTCGAGCCCATCAGCGCGCGGTTGGCGTCGTCGTGCTCGAGGAACGGGATCAGCGCCGTCGCGACCGACCAGATCTGGACCGGCGAGACGTCCATCAGGTCGACGTCCTTGGGCGCGGTCAGCACGAGCTCGCCGTCGCGTGAGCGACAGGTGACCTGCGGACCCTTGAGCTTGCCGGTCTTCGCGTCGATCTCGGCGTTCGCCTGCGCGATGACCAGCTCCTCCTCCTGGTTGGCGTCGAGCCGGACGATCTCGTCGGTGACCACGCCGTCGACGACCTTGCGGTAAGGGGTCGTGACGAAGCCGTGCTCGCTGACCTCGGCGAACGAGGACAGCGAGCCGATCAGGCCGATGTTCGGACCCTCGGGGGTCTCGATCGGGCACATGCGGCCGTAATGGGTCGGGTGCACGTCGCGCACCTCGATCGGCGCGCGCTCGCGCGTCAGGCCGCCGGCGCCGAGCGCCGACAGGCGGCGGCGGTGCGTGAGGCCCGACAGCGAGTTCGTCTGGTCCATGAACTGCGACAGCTGCGAGGAGCCGAAGAACTCCTTCTGGGCCGCCACGACCGGGCGGATGTTGATGATCGTCTGCGGCGTGATCGTGTCCGAGTCCTCGGTCGTGAGGCGCTCGCGGACGACGCGCTCCATCCGGTAGAGGCCGATCCGGAAGGCCTCCTGGATCAGCTCGCCGACGGTGCGCAGCCGGCGGTTGCCGAAGTGCTCGTACTCGTCGAGGCGCTCCTCGACGGGCTCGCGCGGGTAGGTCTGGGCCTCGGCCGCGTAGTCCTTGATCGGCTCGCCCTCGTACTCGCCGGTCTCCGGGATGCCGAGCGCCTTGGGCAGCGACACGAGCTCCTTGATCAGCTCGACGATGTCGCGCGGCGTGAGCGTGCGCGTGTCGAGCGGCTCGTCGATCCGCAGGCGCGAGTTGAGCTTGTAGCGGCCGACGCGCGTGAGGTCGTAGCGCTTCGGGTCGAAGAAGAGCTGGTTGAGCAGGTTCTTGGCCGCGTCGACCGACGGCGGCTCGCCCGGACGCTGCTTCTTGAACAGCTCGATCAGCGAGCCGTCCTCGGACTTCGTGACCTCGGTGTCCGACTCGAGCGTGTTGCGGATGTAGAGCGAGTCGTCGAACAGCGACAGGATGTCCTCGTCGCTGCCGGTCCAGCTCGGCGCCAGTCCGCTCTCGCGCAGCACCTCCCCCATCGCCCGCAGCAGCACGCTGACCGGCAGCTTGCGCTTGCGGTCGATGCGTACGAAGACCTTGCCCTTCTTGTCGATCTCGAGCTCGAGCCACGAGCCGCGGGCCGGCATCAGGTTCGCGATGAAGACCTGCTTCTCGCGGTCCTTCGGCTCCATCACGTAGGCGCCCGGGGAGCGCACGAGCTGCGTGACGACCACGCGCTCGGTCCCGTTGATGATGAAGGTGCCGTACTCGGTCATCCAAGGGAAGTCGCCCATGAAGACGGACTGCTCGCGGATCTCGCCGGTCTCGCGGTTCTGGAACGCGACCTTGACGGTCAGCGGGCGCGCGTAGGTGAGGTCCTTCTCGCGGCACTCGGAGATCGAGGCCACGGGATCGTCGAAGTGGATGTCCTCGAAGACGACCGCGAGGTTGCCGGTGTAGTCCTCGATCGGGGACACGTCGTCGATGGTCTCCCGCAGACCACCCTTCTCGGTGTCGACCAGCCACTCGAACGAGCTGCGCTGGATGTCGATCAGGTTGGGAAGCTCGAGAACGTTCTCGAGCCGCGAGAAGCTGCGGCGCAAGCGAGAGGCATCAACACGTGCCAAGACGGCGACTCCTTCAAGGGTTCGGCGGAGAGCGAAACGGGCGCCACGAAGCGCGACCGCTCAGAATAGCACACTGAAACCCGCCCCCCACGGGGGCGGGTGCCGAGCCCCTGCGGACTCGGACGTGGCCGTCACGGACCCCGTCCCGAGGCTCCGCGATATGTAGGCGAAGCGCAACTCGAGGGACGGCTACGGCTATAGGCCACTTCAGAGCTTAGCGGCTCCGGCGGCATCCCGCCAGCGTTGGGCGCCGGCGCCCGAGGGGCTCGCACCCACGAACTCGAATACCATCCGCGGCGATGGAGGCGGGGAGCACCCAGGACAGGCTGAGCGCCGCGCTCGACCCGCGTGAGCGGATCTACCGCGACCCGTTCAACGAGCTGGTCGTCTTCGTGATCTCGGCCGTCGGCGCCGCGGTGATCGTCCCGTGCGTCCTGCTGATCGCCGGCGCCTTCACCGGCCAGTTCGACGTCGGCGCGTTCGTCGCGGTGAGCGTCGTGCTCGAGCTGGTGCTGATCTTCGGCGTCGCGCGGCCGCAGATGAAGCCGCGCGAGCGGGTCGGCTGGGCGTTGCTGTGGGGCTTCGCGGCGGCGGCGCTCGGCGCGGCGTTCTGGAGCCTCGTCTTCGCGCCCTCGCTGTAGCGCTCAGGCGCTCAGCCGCCGCAGCCGGCGGTCGGCGGCCTCGGTGACCGAGCGGCGCCCGCGACCCGCGGCCTCGTAGAGCGACACGGCGGCCGCGACCTCGCGGTCCGCGCGTCCGAGGCGCTGCTTGACCTGCGCCGCGGTCATGCCGTCGTAGCCGTCCCAGGGCGGATCGACGCGTACCTGCGCGCCGGCGCCCTCGGCGGCGTCCTCGCCGCCGATCTCGGCGACCGGGACCGGATCGTCGTCGACCGCCTTGGCCCCTGGAGCCGGCGGAATCACCGGTACCGCGGGCCCCTTCGCCCGGGCGGCTGGAACCGGTGACGGACGAACGGCCTCCGGTCGCGCAGGCGGCGGCGCCACCGGTCGTGGGCGTCGCGAGCCGGCCGGCGGCGGTGGCTGGGAGAAGGACGACAGCGGAACGCCGCTCGGCCGGTCGTCGGCCTCGAGCGCGCGGCGCATCTCACGGACGAGTCCGAGGGCTACCTCGAGCGCCAGCTCGCCTGCCGACAAGCCGAGCCGCATGGGGCCGACGACGCCGCGCACCAGCCTGTTGGTCAGTCGCATCCCGCCCGCGTACCCCGACCGTCGGGCGTGAAACTCGGCCACCGAACGCGAAGGGGCCGCACGCGGGCGGCCCCTTCGACGAGGAACTGCTGAGCGGCCTACTTGACCTCGACGGAGCCGCCGGCCTCCTCGAGCTCGGCCTTGAGCTTGTCGGCCTCGTCGCGCTCGACGCCCTCCTTGATCGGCTTCGGGGCCTCGTCGACGAGCGCCTTGGCCTCCTTGAGGCCGAGACCGGTCGCCGCGCGCACGACCTTGATCACCTGGATCTTCTTGTCACCGGCGGCGGTCAGGACGACGTCGACGGTGCTCGACTCCTCCTCCGCGGCGGCGCCATCACCGGCGCCATCACCGGCGGCGGCCGGGGCCGCGGCCGCAACCGCGGCCGCGGAGACGCCGAAGGCCTCCTCGAGCGCCTTGATCCGCTCTGACAGCTCGAGCACGGAGATGCCCTTGAGCTCGTCGATCCACTCCTCGGTACTGGCGGCCATCTCTAGCTCTCCTTCTCTTGGTCGCCCTCAGCGGGCGCGTCGTTTTGATCGGTGTCCGCCGCCGACTGCTCGGCGGACTCGGCCTCAGCGACGGGCGCCTCGGCCTCCTCAGTGGTCTCTGTCTCTGCCTCGGCGGCGGGCGCCTCGGCGTCCTCAGTCGTGTCTGCCTCAGCCTCAGCGGGCGCCGGCTCGGGGGCGTCGCCGCCCACGAGGCCTCGCTCGGCGACCTGGCCGAGCTGGACCGCGAGGCCCTGGATGAGCTGGTTGAGCGTGCGCGCCAGCCCGCCGATCGGGTAGGCGAGCACGCCGACGAGCTGACCGTGGAGCGCATCGCGCGACGGGAGCCTGGAGATCGCGAGGATCTCCTCGGCGCTCACCTCGCCGCCGTCCATGGTGCCGCCCTTGAACTCGAGCAGGTCGTGCTCCCTGCGGAACGCCGCCAGCGCCTTGGCGGCTAGCGCCGCGTCGCCGCGAACGAACGTGAAGGCCGTCGGGCCGTCGAGGAACGCCTTCAGGCTCTCTGCCCCGGCCTTGTCGGCGGCGCGCTCGGTGAGGGTATTCTTCACGACGCGCAGGCTGGCGTCGGCCTCGCGCAGCCGGGCGCGCAGCTCGGCTGCCTGGGCCACGGTGATGCCGCGGTAGTCGACGGCGAAGACCGCCTGCGACTCCTGGATCTGATCGGCCACCTGATCGATGACCGCTGCCTTCTCGTCCCTGTTCATTCCGTTCTCGTCTCCAATGGAAGAGCCCGCACGCAGGCGGGCTCCGGGAGAACGGTCGGGGACGACCTCTCGGGCTCCACCTGCCCCGGGCTTCCAGCCGCTCCTGGCGGCCCGCCGGGGGTCTCGGGTAGAAAATCTTCGGTCAGGCTACAGCAGCCGTCGCCTCCGCGGTCTGATCGGCGGCGGCGGTGGGATCGACGCGCACGCCCGGGCCCATCGTCGTCGTCAGCGTGACGGTGTGCAGATAGCGGCCCTTGGCCGAAGCCGGCTTGGCGCGGTTGACCTCCTCGATCAGCGCCACGTAGTTCTCGACCAGCGCGCTCGCCTCGAAGCTCGCCTTGCCGATCGGCAGGTGGACGATCGCGGTGCGGTCGGTGCGGTACTCGATCTTGCCGGCCTTGGCCTCGGAGACGGCCTTGGTGACGTCGTTGGTGACGGTGCCGACCTTCGGGTTGGGCATCTTGCCCTGCGGCCCGAGCACGCGGCCAAGCTTGCCGACCACCGGCATCATGTCCGGCGTGGCGATCGCGACGTCGAAGTCGCTGAAGCCCTCCTCGACCTTCTTGGCGAGGTCGTCGTCGCCGACGTGGTCGGCGCCGGCCTCCTGGGCCTCGCGCGCCTTGTCGCCCTTGGCGAAGACGGCGACGGTCATCTCGCGGCCAAGGCCGTGGGGCAGCGAGATCGTGCCGCGCAGCTGCTCCTCGGCGTGCCGGACGTTGAGGCCGGTGCGGATGTGGACCTCGACCGTCTCGTCGAGCTTGCCGTGCTTGAAGCCCTTGATCAGGTCGATCGCCTCGGCGGGGGTGTACTCGTGCTCGCGGTCGACCTTCGCGAGGTTGTCGACGTAGCGCTTGCCGTGCTTGGCCATGGCTATGAGACCTCCACGCCCATCGAGCGGGCGGTGCCCTCGATGATCTTGGTCGCCTGGTCGAGGTCGTTGGCGTTGAGGTCGGGCATCTTCTTCTCGGCGATCTGGCGTGCCTGGTCGCGAGTGATCGAGGCGACCTTCTCGCGGTTCGGCTCGCCCGAGCCCTTCGAGATGCCGGCGGCCTGCTTGATCAGGATCGCGGCCGGCGGCGTCTTGGTGATGAACGTGAACGAGCGGTCCTCGAAGACCGTGATCTCGACCGGGATGATCGTCCCGTTGTCGCCCTGCGTCTGGGCGTTGAACGCCTTGCAGAACTCCATGATGTTGACGCCGTGCTGGCCCAGCGCAGGGCCGACCGGCGGCGCCGGGTTGGCGTTCCCGCCGGGGACCTGCAGCTTGATGAGTGTCAGGACCTTCTTGGCCATCTAGATCTTCTTCACCTGGTCGAAGCCCACCTCGACGGGAGTCTCCCTGCCGAAGATGGATACCAGCACCTTGAGCTTGGCGGCGTCGTCGTTGATCTCGGAGATCTCGCCGGAGAAGTCCGACAGCGGCCCGGAGACGACCTTGACCGACTCTCCGACGGTGAACTGGGCGCGCGTGCGCGGGCGCTCGGCGGTCTCGCGGTTGAGCAGCCGGTCGACCTCCGGCTGGCTGAGCGGAACCGGCTTCTGCGACGGCCCGACGAAGCCCGTGACGCCCGGGGTGTTCTTGACGAGGCCCCACGAGTCGTCGGTGAGGTTCATGTTGACGAGCAGGTAGCCGGGCATCGTGCGCTGCTCCTTCTGGATCTTCACGCCGTCCTTCATCTCCTGGATCTGCTCGGTCGGGACGACGACCTGGCGCACGGAGGTCTGTTGACCAAGCGACTGAACCCTGTGCTCGAGGTTCTGCTTGACCTTCTTCTCGTGGCCCGAGTAGGTGTTGACGGCGTACCAGCGGAACATTGGTTTGCTCAGTTGCTTTCTGGAGGAAGCCCCGGTGGGGCTAGAGGATGGCTTGGATGAATCTCGAGGCGATCGCGTCCAGGAGGCCCAGGTAGCCGCCGGCGATCAGCACGAAGCCTAGGACGACGCCCGTCAGCGTGGTGAGCGCCTGACGGTCGGGCCACTGCACGCGCTGCAGCTCCGCCCAGACGGCGACGAGGAACTGTACGAAACGCGGGCGGTCCTTGTGCTTCTCGGCCGTCCGGCGTCGCTTCTCGCCGTCCTCTGCGAGGTCCTCCTCGGGCATGTCCCGGGCGGAGTCGAAGTGCTCGGCGTCCTGCTCGGCGTCGAGGTCCTGCTCGAACTCGAGCACCTCGGCCGAGCTGCCGACGTCCTCCGGCGGCGCACCGGCGCGCAGCCGCTCGGACTCGCTCAGCGGAGGGGGCGTGACGGGATCGGCGCCGGCCGCGACGACGGACTCGCGCTCGAGCTCGTCGGCGACGTCGTCGGCGATCGGGTCGCCGTGGCGGCGGGTCGCGCCGGGCTCCAGCGCGTCCCGGTCGTCCGCCGGACGGGCCTTGGGCGCGGAGCCGTCGCCCTGCTCGCGCGCCTTGCGGCGCGCCTGGCGCTCCTTGGCCCGCTGACGGTTTCGAGCCATGCGGTCGTCCGGCCTACTCGCGCGAGCGCCGGGCGCTCAGCGCGTCTCCTTGTGCGGTGTGTGCTTGCCGCACCAACGGCAGTACTTGCGCAGCTCGATCCGATCCGGATTGTTGCGCTTGGACTTCTGTGACTGGTAGTTGCGCCGCTTGCACTCCTGGCACTCCAGGGTTACGGCGATTCGAACGTCTCCGCGAGCCATGGCTCCTGCACGATCTCTTGTTGGTCAGCGCGGCGCGACGATCCGTCCTCTGGATCTCCTGGCAAGGCGATAAGCCCCCCTCCCGGGGTCCCTACGCGAGATGGCTGGGCCGCCGCGCGAAGGCGACCGCCGGCCGCATCATTCGCGCCTCAGGATAGCGCGGGTCGCCGGTCGCCGCCCGGCGGGTACAGTCGGGGACGTGGAGCTCGACTTCCGAACGCTGCACGGCAGGCGAGTGGCGTTCCGGCGCGCCGGCGCGGGCCCGACGATCTTCCTGATCCACGGCATCACGAACAGCTGCCAGAGCTGGGAGCCTGCGATGGAGCGCCTGGCGAGCAGCTACGACGTGATCGCCCCCGACCTCCCGGGCCACGGCCATTCGGATCGCCAGCGCGGCGACCACTCGCTCGGCGCCCACGCCTGCATGATGCGCGACCTGCTGAGCGTGCTCGAGGTGGAGCGCGCGACGGTCGTCGGGCACTCGCTCGGCGGCGGGGTCGCGATGCAGTTCTCGTACCAGTTCCCGGACATGCTCGAGCGGCTCGTGCTGGTGTCCAGCGGCGGGCTCGGGCGGGAGGTCAGCCCGCTGATCCGCAGCGCGGCGCTGCCGTTCGCCGAGCAGGTGCTGCCGCTGCTGACCGCCAAGCCGCTGGTCGACGCGGGCACCGCGGTCGGCGGCCTGCTGGGACGGCTCGGCCTGCAGCCGGGAGCCGACCTGGCGGAGATCTCACGCGGGATCGCGTCGCTCGGCGACACCGAGCGGCGCGCAGCCTTCGTTCGCACGGTGCGCTCGGTGATGAGCCCGCTCGGCCAGCGCGTGACGGCGAACGACCGGCTCTACCTCGCAGCGGAGACGCCGACGCTGATCGTCTGGGGCGACCGCGACCCGATCATCCCGGCGGCCCACGGCCGCGACGCGCACGCGCGGCTGCCGCAGAGCCGGCTCGAGATCTTCGAGGGCTCCGGCCACTTCCCCCAGCTCGACGACCCGCAGCGGTTCGCCGATCTGCTGTCCGAGTTCATCGCCTCGACCGAGCCGGTGATTCACGACGCGGACACCGTGCGAGCGCGCCTCGTGGCGCACGCGGCGACGGCCGGCTGAGCGACGACGGCTTGTAGCATCGCCGGCCGATGTCGCGCGCCGCACGCACCTTCGGGCCGTTCTTCGTCTTCGCAGGGATCATGCACTTCCTGATCCCGCGCACGTACGAGGCGATCGTGCCCGACGCGCTGCCGGCCAAGCGGGCGCTGGTCTACGCGAGCGGGGTCGCCGAGATCGCCGGGGGAGCCGGCGTCATGCACGCGCGTACGCGATCGGCGGCGAGCCTCTGGAGCATCGCCACGCTGCTCGCGGTCTTCCCGGCGAACGTCCACATGGCCTTTCATGCCGACCGCTACCCGGTGCCCGGCGGGCGGGCGGCGCTGCTGGCGCGGCTGCCGCTGCAGGCGCTGGCGATCGCCTGGGCGCGCGCCGCGCGGCGATGAGCCCGGCGCCCGCCTGGCGAAACTGGGCCGGCGACCAGGCCTGTACGCCGGCGGCGTTCGAGCGCCCCGGAAGCGCGGCCGAGGTTGCGGACGCGATCGACCGCGCCCGCACGGCGGGCCGAATGTTGCGCGTCGCGGGTGCGGGGCACTCGTTCACGGACGCCGTGCCGACCGATGGGACGCTGCTGCATCTGGGTGGGATGCGGCGCGTGCTCGACGTCGACAGGGGCAGTGGGCTGGCGCGCGTCGAGGCGGGGATCTCGCTGAACGAGCTCAGCGAGGCGCTTTGGAGCCACGGGCTGGCGTTCGAGAACCTCGGCGACGTCGACGTCCAGTCGATCGCGGGAGCGACGGCGACCGGAACCCACGGCACGGGATCGCGGCTGCGAAATCTCTCCGCGGGGCTGCACGAGATCGAGCTCGTGACGGCCGACGGGCGGGCCGTGACGCTGTCGGAGCGCGACGACCCCGACGCCTGGCGGGCGGCGCGCGTGAGCGTCGGAGCGCTCGGCGTGGTGACGGCGGTGACGCTGCGCGCGGTGCCGGCGTTCACGCTCGAGGGCGTCGACTCGAGCGAGCCGCTCGACGACGTGCTCGCCTCGATCGACGCGCGCGCCGACGGCAACGACCACTTCGAGATGTACGCGTTCCCGCACAGCCCGCTTGCGCTGACGCGCACCAACAACCGCGTCGACCGGCCGCCGGCGCCTCCCACGCGTGCGCGCGCGTGGATCGACGACGTGCTGCTGCGCAACCACGTGTTCGGTCTCGCCTGTGCCGCGGGCCGCCGGGCGCCGCGGCTGATCCCGCGGATCAACCGGCTGCTGGCGCGAGCCTCCGGGACGACCCGGCGGGTCGACCGGTCGTACCGGGTCTTCGCCTCGCCGCGGCTGGTCCGGTTCACGGAGATGGAGTACGCGATCCCGCGCGCGCGAGCGGCGGAGGCGGTACGCGCCGTGCTGGCGACCGCCGAGCGCGACGACTTCGCCGTGCCGTTCCCGATCGAGGTGCGCTTCGTCGCCGCTGACGACGCGTTCCTCAGCCCGGCCGGGGGGCGGGACACCTGTTACATCGCCGTGCACATGTACCGCGGCATGGAGTGGGAGCCGTACTTCCGCGCGGTCGAGCGGGTCATGGACGGGCTCGAGGGACGGCCGCACTGGGGCAAGCGCCACTTCCAGACGGCCGAGACGCTCGCCGGCCGCTACCCGGAGTGGCAGCGGTTCCAGGCGGCTCGGAAGCGGCTCGATCCGGACGGGACATTCGCGAACGGCTACGTTCGGAGGGTGCTCGGCGGCTGAGCGCTGGCGCGCGCCGTCCGGGATAGGGTCACGCGACAACTACGACGGAGGCTGCGAAATGGGTGCCTTGGGCGGATCGGCTAGCGCGGAGATCGACGCGCCGCTCGCGAAGGTCTGGGAGGTCGTCGCGGACGTGGAGTCCGCGCCCGACTGGCAGGGCGGCATGAAGTCCGTGACGGCGCTCGAGCGCGACGGCGAGGGCCGGCCCGCGCTGATCGAGACCGAGGCCGACGCCAAGGTCACGACGGTCAAGTCGCAGGTCCGCTTCGACTACGGGGGCCCGACTCGCCTGTCGTGGACCCAGGAGAAGGGCGACCTGAAGTCGCTGACCGGATCGTGGGAGCTCGAGGACCTCGGCGGCGGACGCACGCGCGCCACCTACTCGATCGAGGCCGACACCGGGCGGATGCTCGGCATGCTGATCCGCGGGCCCGTCGAGGGCAAGCTGCGCGACATGCTCGTCAACGCCCGGCCGGGCGAGCTGAAGGAGCACGTCGAGAGCCGCTGACCGCCCGGCCGTGGACCGTGTCGGTTTCGCTCGCGACACGGCGGGCAAGCCGCAAGCGATGGACCGGCACGAGGCCACGCCCGAGGACCTCCCGCCGCTCGAGCTGCTGGAGCTGCGAACGCTCGACCTCGACGCGCCCTCGGATCCCGGCCGGCCGAGTCACGTCTCGGCCGCCAGCGGCGTCGTGCAGCGCGGGGACTTCGCGTACGTCATCGGCGACGACGAGCTGTTCCTGGCCGTCTTCCGGGTCTCGGACCAGGCGCCCGGACGGCTCCACCGCGCGCTCGCGGGCGACCTGCCGCTCGGCGGCGATGCGCGCAAGCAGGCGAAGCCCGACCTCGAGGTGCTGACCGCGTTGCCGCCCTTCGAGCGGCACCCGCATGGCGCGCTGCTCGGACTCGGCTCCGGCTCGACGCCGAGCCGAGACCGCGGCTTCGTCTGGGGGCTGGCGCCGAACGGCTCGCTCGACGGCCGGCCCGACGAGATCGACCTCGGGCCGCTCTACGGGCTCCTCCGCGAGAGCCTCGACGATCTCAACATCGAGGGCGCCGCGGTCATGGGCGACGGGTTCTGGCTGCTCCAGCGCGGGAACAGCGACCTCGGCGCGAACGTCGTCACCGAGCTCGCGCTCGACGAGGTGCTCGACGCGCTCGTCGGCGACCGCACGCTCGCGGCGACGGAGCTGCGCGGGATGCGCTCCTACGACCTCGGCCGACTCGGCGACGCGCGGCTGACCTTCAGCGACGCGAGCCCGCTCGGCAACGAGCTGCTCGTCTTCACCGCGTCCGCCGAGGCCTCGCCCGACACCTACTCCGACGGCAAGATCGTCGGGTCGGTCGTCGGCACGATCGACCGCGACGGCGGAGTCCGCCGGCTGCGCACGATCGAGAGCGCCTACAAGGTCGAGGGCGTGCACGCCGCGCTCGACACGGGCGTGATGACGCTGACCTTCGTCTGCGATCAGGACGACGCCGACGTCGCATCGCCGCTGCTCTCGGCGACGCTGCCACTCGACCAAGAGGAGAAGAGATGACCAAGAAGGCCGACTTCGACGCCGAGCAATGGTCAACGCTCGTCGAGGCTCCCGTCCTCGCCGGCATGCGGGTCGTCACCGCGGGCCGCGGAGGCACGATCCGCGAGAGCATGGCGATGGGCAAGGTTTACGCGGCCGCACGCCAGGAGCAAGGCGAGAGCGAGCTGCTCGACGACCTCGTCTCCTCGCCACCGGCGATGGACCCCAAGCGGATCGGCTCGACCGGGGACGTCAAGGGCGTCGCCGGCGAGCGGCTACGGGAGGCGGTCGGCATCCTGGAGACGAAGGCGACCGCCGACGAGCTCGCGACCTACCGGAGCTTCGTCCTGACGCTCGCCGAGGCGGTGGCCGGCGCCCACAAGGAGGGTGGCTTCCTGGGCGTCGGCGGCACGCAGGTCACCCAGGACGAGCAGAAGGCGCTCGACGAGATCGCCGCGACGCTGCGGTCGTCGGGCCCTTAACGACCACACTCGTCAAGCTGGTGGTCGAGGAGGCGAGTCACCGGCGCTTCTCACCTACCTCAACGACCACCCCGCCCGAGCCTCCTCAGCACTCGCTCAGGTCGAGGTCATCAGAGCTGTCCACCCTCACGGAGCCCGCGCCGCCACCCGTGCACGCCAGCTCCTCTCACGCATCGCCTTGCTCCACCTCGACGACGCGCTGCTGGACGCCGCCGCAACGCTCGAGGGTGACCACCTGCGAAGCCTCGACGCCATCCACATCGCCTCGGCCCAAACCGTCACCACCGGCCTTGCAGCACTGGTCACCTACGACCGCAGAATGGCCGACGCCGCCAAGGGGATCGGCTTGCCCGTCGCCGCGCCCGGCTGAGCTTCCTCGACAGCTCGCCTTCAGGTATGTAGCCGGATCACTTGGCGAAGGGCCTCCCCCTGAGGCGCTCTCTCGCCCACGCGATGGCCTGAGCCGCCCAGTCAAGACATGACCCAAGATCGACGTCCGGTACGGGGGCGGTGCCGTAGCGGACGCGCGCAGCGAACGGAGTGAGCCGATCCACGTCAGCAAGATGGTCAGGCAAAGGCGTTCCGGCATCCGCACAGAGCTGCACGAGCAACTCGATGTCGTGCGTGAACGGGAACTGGAGGCCGTCGTCCGCGAGTACGGCCTTCAGCGACTTCTCGACAGCCTGCTGGCAATGGAAGCCAACGATCGACGTCGCCGAGTCGGCTTCGAAGAGCGTCCTCCCCGCCATCTCGTCGTCACGTGCGAGTTCGAGCAGCTGGTTTGCGAGGTCGCGTTGAGCCGCCATCAGCCGGCGAGCACGCGGCCCTCGTTCAGCGCGGAATGAACGATCCCGCCTCGAACGTCTCGCCACTCGTCGGCATAGGCACGACTGACGACCACCACATCGACCGGGACACGTAAGTCGCGCAGCTCCCGACGCAGTCGCACGGCCTCGTCGGCCTCGTTCCCAACCCGTGACTCGACGACCAGGAAGTCGATGTCGCTGCGGGCATCAGCCTCGCCACGGGCGTGCGAGCCGAACAGGATCACCTGCGCCGAATCACCGGCTGCTGCAGCGAGACGACGAGCCGCCTCCTCGACCAACGCCTGATCGACCATTCGCAAACAGTAGCCCCCACGACGGTCCGATTGGCCGGCGCCCAGACCGCTATCGCAGGAGCGCCGCGAGGTCGCTAGTACGGCTCGTACGATTCACGCCAGAAAGCGAATCATCGAACTCAACTGTCCCACTCAGCCGCCCCGCTCGCCAGAGTCTCGGCAGCAACCTCATCTACTACCGCGCGCATGACGCGTTGGTGGTCCTCGTCGGTCGCGGCCCGTTCAGCGGCGCGGCGCTTCGTCGCACCGCGACGCGGGATCGCGCGGAGATCGGCAAGAATCGACACGGCCCGGGTAACCAGCAAGCCTCGGCGACCGCAGCCGACAAGCCCTCGTCCGGACTCGAACCGGAGACCCCTTCCTTACCATGGAAGTGCTCTACCAACTGAGCTACGAGGGCGCGGGGACGGAGCCTAGCGCGAGAGTGGCTTAGTCGGTAGGGGGCCGCTCGCCGTCGTAGTAGTCGACGCTGTCGTCGAGCCGGAACCACTTGCGCAGGCCGCCGCCGCGGGGCCGGCGCTCGCCGACGCCGACCTTGCCGGAGTCCGGATAGAGGACGACGTCGGGCTCGCCGTGGGTGCTGATTGCGAGGAAGCGAACGGTGGTGTCGGTGCGGTTGACGACCTGGTGGCCGCCCTCTTCGCCGCGCGGGAAGGAGACGACCTCGCCCTCGTCGAGATCGCGCCAGCCCTGCGGCGTTCTCAGCGCAGGGCGTCCCTCGAGGACGATCAGCAGCTCCTCCTCGGTGAGGTGGAGGTGGTACGGGTACGCGGCCTCGCCGGACGGGAGCTCCCAGAGGCTGATGCCCAGCCGCTCGGTGCCGAGCTGGTGGCCGATGCGAGCGCGGCGTGCGCGAAAGCCCTCCTTGTCGCGCGCCGCATCGAACTCTGGATCGTTGAGGTTGACCATGGTCTCGGCGCTTGAGTCAGAGCTGGGGTCTCGGCCGACGTCGGCCCGGTGCGAGGCGATGGGGGGAGCAGGATTCGAACCTGCGTAGGCATAGCCAACGGGTTTACAGCCCGTCTCCTTTAACCACTCGGACATCCCCCCGAGGGGCGACGATTCTAGCCGCCAGAGGCCCTGGGACCGTGGACGGGCGCCGGGCGGCGCCCGTCCGTCCTTCCCCGGAAGCTAGGAGGCCTCGCGGAGGCGCTGGGCCTCTGGGAGGCACTCGAGCTTCTTGAGCGTGTTGTTCTCGATCTGGCGGATGCGCTCGCGGGTCACGCCGAAGGCACGGCCGACCTCCTCGAGCGTGCGCGCCTGGTGGCCCTTGAGGCCGTAGCGCATCTCGATCACCTCGCGCTCGCGCGGGGGAAGCGCGTCGAGCACGCGGCAGACGTTCTCGCGCCGCATGTTCTCCGACGCCGTCTCGAACGGCGAGGCGGCCTGGTCGTCCTCGACGAAGTCGCCGAGCTCGGAGTCGTCCTCCTCGCCGATCGGCTTCTCGAGCGAGACGGGCAGCTGGGCGAAGCGCAGGATGTCCTTGACCTCGCGAGTCGTCCACTGCAGCTCCTTGGCGATCTCGTCGGGCGTGGCCTCGCGACCGAGCGACTGCACGAGGTGCCGCTCGACGTGGACGACCTTGTTGAGCTTCTCGACCATGTGCACGGGGATGCGGATCGTGCGCGCCTTGTCGGCGATCGCCCTGGTCACCGCCTGGCGGATCCACCAGGTCGCGTACGTCGAGAACTTGTAGCCGCGGCGGTAGTCGAACTTCTCGACCGCGCGGATCAGCCCGAGCGAGCCCTCCTGGATCAGGTCCAGGAACGACAGCCCGCGACCGAGGTAGCCCTTCGCGATCGAGACCACCAGGCGCAGGTTGGCCTCGACCATTTGGCGCTTGGCGAGCATGTCGCCGCGCTCGAGGCGCTTGGCCAGCGAGACCTCCTGGTCGGCCGTCAGCAGCTCGACGCGGCCGATCGACCGCAGGTAGAGCCGCAGCGAGTCGAGGCTCGGCTCGACCGTGAGATCGATGTCGGGCTGCTTCTTGCCCGTCGGCAGGTCGTCGCTCGCGGAGGCCGGGCTCTCGTGATGGGCGGCGACGGCCGCCTTGTCCTCCTTCGAGAGGACGTCGACACCCGTCTCCAGCAGGTGCGCGTGCAGGCTGCGTACCTGCTCCTTGGTGACCTCCACCTCCTCGAGGCAGGAGGCGATCTCCTCGTAGGTCAGATAGCCGCGCTCGCGACCGTCGGCGACCAGGTTGCGCAGCTCCTCGATCTCGAGAAACGGCGCGTCTGGCCGCTCCTCCAAGAGTGCTGCTGCTCCATCCACATTCTCCCTCAACCCCTACTCCTCAAAACGCAGTTGCAGTGCCTCCGACACCCGCCCCCAAAGCCAGGGCTGTCGGTCTTCGTCACGGCTATCGGTGCGTCTGTAACGGCTTGCGCGACATTCGTCGCGATGGGCTGAGCTTTGCAACGGAGCCTTCTGCGAGGTCCAAGCTTCGAGCCGGGAGCCACGATAGCAACTTCGTGCGAATGAGCACGACAGCGGTCCGACCACGTCCGGCAGGGCGGCCGGCAGCGACGACGCGGGCGGTATCGTGGACGGCTGATGGCCGACCTCGCCTCCCCCGGAGCGGTTCCCCACGACGACGTCCAGGCGCGCCGTCCGGCGACCCACGTCAGCCTGACGCGGGTCGGGGTCACCGGCGTCGAGAAGGTCATCCGGATCGGGGTCAACGGGACCGAGCAGCTCTTCTTCTCCGACCTCGAGTGCTTCGTCGATCTCGGGCCGCGGCAGAAGGGCGCGCACATGTCGCGCTTCGAGGAGGTCGTCAACGAGGCGATCGACGAGGTCGTGCTCGGCGAGGCGTTCAAGGCCGAGACGCTGGCCCAGCACATTGCCGAGCGGGTGCGCGACCGCCAGGACGCGCTGCGCGCGGAGGTGCGGATCAGCGCGCGCTATCCCGAGCGGGTCACCACGCCGGCGTCGAGCTCGGAGACGCAGGAGATCTACAAGGTCTTCGGCGTCGCGGTGGCGTCCGAGCGCGGCACGCGGCGGCTGATCGGCGTCGAGGCGCAGGGCATGACGGCCTGCCCGTGCGCGCAGGAGATGGTGGCCGACCGCTCGCGCGAGCGGCTGGTCGCCGACGGGTTCACCGACGACGAGATCGAGCGAGTGCTCGCGGCGGTGCCGGTCGCGACGCACAACCAGCGCGGAATCGGCCGGCTCTACGTCGGCTGCGTCGAGGGTTGCACGACGACGATCGAGGCGCGCACGTTGCTGCGGATCGTCGAGCGCTCGATGAGCTCGGAGATCTACGAGTTGATGAAGCGCAGCGACGAGGTCGAGGTCGTCGAGCGCGCGCACATGCATCCGCGCTTCGTCGAGGACTGCGTGCGCGAGATGGCGCGGATGGGGGTCGAGGAGTTCGACGGCCTCCAGGACGAGACTTTCCTGCTCGCCCGTCAGGAGAACCTTGAGACGATCCACCGCCACAGCGTCGTCGCCGAGCGCCACGGCCTGCTCGGCGAGCTGCGACGCGAGCTGACGGACGAGATCCACGTGCCGCGCCACGTGACAATGCGCGAGTGGCTCGAGGACCGTCCGATCCGCGACTGAGCGCTCCGTCGGGCCCACTCCACCCGACCCGGCCATCCGGCCACGTCGCGTTTCAGGTCTACGGCCGGTGGGAACCGATGCCGAGTGGAGGGATAGACCCATGCAGCTGACTGGCCACATACCGCTGTCCGACGACGCCGCCCTGGTCGCCGCGCTCGCCGGCACCGCGATGGCCTTCTCGCACTGCGCCGAGGACGAGGCGGAGCGCTGGCTGCGGGCGCTGCGCCTGCACGGCAAGGTCGGCAGCGCGCTGCAGGCGCTGGGCGTCGGCGAGGCCCCGCTGGAGACGAGCGCCGACGAGACCTGCGAGGAGCCCGCCTCCTCCCCACCGCTCGGTCAGCAGGCGCTCGACAGGACGATCCGCGAGGCCGAGCGCCACGCGGCGGGGCGCGGCGCCGAGGCGGTCACGACCGCCGACCTGCTCGCCGCCCTGCTCGACGTCTACGGCGACCCGATGGACCGCGCGCTGCAGCTGCGCGGCGCTACGCGCGACGAGGTGCTCGAGCGGCTCGCCCAGCTCGACGACCACCCCGAGCGCGGCTAGCGCTAGGGGGAGAGCTTGGTCCGGGACGCCGTCCGGGCGCCCTGCTGGCGTGAGAGCTCCTCGAGCCGGCGGCGGAAGTTGAGGAAGTAGTCGGCGCCGGAGACGATCGTCGTCAGGACCATCGCGTAGACGAGCGCGTGGACCCAGAGGGCGCCGGCGTCGGGCGCCGCGATCAGCGCGAGGACGGCCGCCGACTGGACCATCGTCTTGACCTTGCCCAGCGCGCTGGCGGGGATCACGACGCCCTGCTGGCCGGCGGCGATGCGCAGGCCGCTGACGGCGAACTCGCGCGCGATGATGATCATCGCGACCCAGGCGTCGACGCGATCGAGGCTGACGAGCGTGAGCAGCGCGGCGGCGATCAGCAGCTTGTCGGCAATCGGGTCCATCACCTTGCCGAAGGTGGTGATCGATTGGCGCGAGCGAGCGATGTAGCCGTCGAGGCCGTCGGTCAGCGCGGCGAGCACGAACACGGCGGCGGCGATCTCCGAGCCGCCCTCGGCCTCGGTGCCGAGCGCGACGACGAGCACCGGCACCAGGAGGATGCGCAACAGCGTGAGGACGTTGGGGACGTTGAGGGGGAACATCAGGCGGTCCTGGCCATCATCCAGGCGCGCCACGACGGCTGCTGTCCGCTCCTCATCCTCGGCGAGCCTGCCATTCGATGCCGATCGTGCTGCCGAGCGGGCCGGCCGGCGAGACGGTGGCCGCGAGGACCGGCCACTTGAAGACGCCGCGGACGGCGCCGTAGCCGACGAGCGCGCAGAGGATCAGCCAGCCGACGCCGTGCGACCAGCCGAGGATCAGCTCGGCCTGCTCGCTCCAGCCCCCGATCGCGAAGGTCACGAGCGCGGCGAACAGGCCGAGCTCGAAGATCGAGTAGGCGCGGACGGCGTTGAAGTAGCTCACTCGCCGGCCAGGTCCTTGCGGCGCATCGACCACATCTGGGAGGCGCGCTCCAGGTCGAGCGCGGCCGCCCAGGGGAGCGCGGGCGGACCGAGCTCGGTGCGCAGCGAGCGCGCGGTCCGCCGGGAGAGCTCCGGGTCGGCGCCGGGGACCGCGGCGAGGGCCTGCGCGCAGGTGTCGACGTCGCCGTCCTCGACCGCCTCCCAGGCGAGGCCGAGCTCGACGGCGCGCGCGCCGTCGATCCGCTCGCCGAACAGGGCGAGCGCCGAGGCCGCCTCGCGGGCGCCGGTGCGGCCGAGCAGGGAGGCGTGGCCGCCGCCCGGGTGGAGGCCGATCGGCAGGAAGCCGGAGATCAGCTTCGCGTCGTGCGCGACGACGCGCAGATCGGTTGCGAAGGCGAGGTTCATGCCGGCGCCGACCGCGCCGCCACGGACCGCGGCGACGGTCGGCGGCTCGAGCTCGCCGACGCGCTGGAACGAGCGGTAGACGTCGCCGATCCCCACCCAGGCGTCGGGCGTGGCGGGGTCGCGACCGGCGTCGGCGAGCGTCTGGCGGTCGCCGCCGGCGCAGAAGAAGCCGCCCTCCCCACGGACGACGACCGCGCCGACCTCGGCGTCGGCGTCGACCTCCTCGCAGACCGCGACGAGCTCGCGCGCCATCGCGCGGGTGAGCGCGTTGCGCCGGTCGGGAGCGTTGAGGACGATCGTCGCGACGCCGGCGTCGCGCTCGAGCAGGATCTCGGCGGGCATGGGCGCGGACGCTACCCGAGCGCCGCCGGCGCCGGTCGGCGGGCGGGCGGGGCCGTCTCGGCGACCAAGTCGGCTAGTCGCGGGTCTTCATCTTCGTCGTGTCGCGCGGCTCGACGAACGGCTCCTCGTCGGGCCCGGCCTCGCCGGCCTCGATCCTCCGTCCGCGCTCGAGCTCGGCGTTGAACTCGGCGCCGAGCAGGATCGCGATGTTCGAGACCCAGAGCCAGACGAGGAAGGCGATCACGCCGCCGAGCGAGCCGTAGGTCTTGTTGTAGGAGGCGAAGTTCGCGAGGTAGAAGGCGAACGCGAGCGAGGCGACGATCCAGATCGCCACTCCGAGCAGGCCGCCCGGGCTGACCCAGCGAAAGCCCGGCTGCTTGGCGTTCGGGGCCGCCCAGTAGAGGAAGGCGAACATGAAGCTGACGACGAAGAACAGGACCGGCCACTTGGCGATGTTCCAGACCGTCACCGCCGTGTCCTCGACGCCGATCAGCTTGCCGATCTCCTCGGCGAGCGGGCCGGTGATCGCGACGCCGAGCGCGGTGATCGCGAGCAGCAAGAGCAGCACGACCGTCGTGCCGAGGCGGACCGGCAGCGTCTTGTAGATCGGCCTGCCCTCCTCGACGTCGTAGATCGAGTTCGAGGCGCGCATGAAGGCGGCGACGTAGCCGGACGCCGACCAGAGCGCGCCGGCGAGACCGACGACGAACAGGATGCCCGCGGCGCCCTTGTCCTGCCGGAGGTTCTCGACGGCGCTCGTGACGATCTCCTTGGCCGGGCCGGGCGCCACCTCGCTGATGTTGTCGAGCAGCGACTGGGTCGCCGAGTCGCCGAGCAGGCCGACGACGGAGACGAGCGCGAGCAGCGCGGGGAAGATCGCCAGGACGCCGTAGTAGGTGAGCGCCGCCGCCCAGTCGGTGAGGTTGTCCTCCTTGAACTCCCTGACGGTGCGCTTCAGGACGCCGGCCTTCGTCCCCTTGTCGAGGTCGGTCGGCTTGTCCGGCGCGTCCCCGCGCCCGCGGTCGTCGCGTGAGGTATCGGTGGCCATCGAACAGTCCTCTCAGTCGCCCGGCCAGACGCCGGTCAGCTTCTGGAACCCCTTCGCGCCCCCGCGGTCGATCACGGTCTTGACGAGCGTGAAGATCGCGCCCTGCAACGCCGCCGCGGGCAGCAGCTCGCGCCAGCCGTACTCGCTCTCACGCGGCTTCGGCGGATCGGGCTCGTCCGATATCCGCTTCCAGACCAACCTGAAGATCCTGCTTGCGATCAGGCCGCCGAGCAGGCCGGAGAGGATCCCGAACGGTGCGTAGAGCGCCTTCGCCATGCGGCAGTGGTTACCGCGGCACGGGCGATCGAAACCCCTGGGGGATGCGGGTCCGGGCGCGGCCGCCCGCTGGACGGATGATCGATGGACGCATATCCCGTGGCGGGATCGCCCGACCGCTTGCACGCTGGTGCCATGCCAATCGAGCCCAGGGGGCACTCAGTGAACGTACGGATCAAGATCGGAATGGCGGTCGCGGCTGTCCTCGCGATGTGCGCGATGGCCCCGGCCGCCCAGGCCGGGCTGCTCGTCGCATCGGCGCCCAGCTGCAGCGACGAGGTGCTCGAGAAGCCCTTCGCGCGCTGGCTCGACCCGCTCACCTACCACCTGGCGCCCGACGGCGGTTTCGAGCAGGGCGCGGCCGGCTGGAGCCTCTCGAAGGCGAAGGTCGTCAGCGGCAACGAGCCCTTCTACGTGCACGGCGCCGGCGAGTCGAAGTCGCTCGCGGTGTCTCCCGGCGGCTCGGCGACCACGCCGACGATGTGCGCGCGACTCGACAAGCCGGTGATGCGCTTCTTCGCCAAGAGCTCCGGCGGGCTGCTGTCGCTCTCGATGCTCTACGTCGACGTGCTCTTCGAGACGGCGGGCGGCCGGGTCGCCTCGCTTCCGGTCGGCGTCGTGCTGCCGACCACGAAGTGGAAGCCGACGCTGCCGCTTCCCGTCCTGGCGAGCCTGCTGCCGCTGCTGCCCGACGAGCAGACGCCGATCGCCTTCCGCTTCCGGCCCGTCGGGTCGGCGACCTGGACGATCGACGACGTCTACCTCGATCCGGGCAGGCGCTAGGAAGCTCGCGCGCTCGTAGCGCCGGTAGCCATAGGATCGGGGCGGTGACCGGATGACCCGCCGCAAGCTCCGCTCCGTAGGCGTGCCGGCGCTCGAGCCGATCGCCCCGCGCGTCTGGCTGCTGCGCGGCGGGCTCACGCGGACGATGAACGCGTACCTGATCGAGGACGGCGATCGGGTCGTCGTCTTCGACACCGGTGAGAAGGGCATGGCCGGCGCGATCGCCGCCGCCGGGGAGCGGCTCGGCGGGATCGCGAGGATCGTCCTCGGCCACGGCGACACCGACCACCGGGGCTCGGCGGCGGAGCTGAGCGCCATCGCGCCGGTGGTCTGCCATCCCGACGCGGTCGAGGAGGCGGAGGGCAGCGGCGGGCGCAGCTACTGGGACATGGGCAAGCTGCCGCTCGGGATTCGCCTGCTGCACCGCTTCCTGCACCGGTACGTGTGGGATGGCGGGCCGGTGCGGATCTCCGAGACCGTGCGCGAGGGCGACCAGGTCGCCGGCTTCGAGGTGATCGAGCTCGCCGGCCACGCGCCGGGGCAGATCGGGCTGTGGCGAGCGTCCGACCGCGTGGCGCTGGTGAGCGACACGCTCTATCTGACGACGATGAGCGGCCGCGCGGCGCCGGCGCACGTACCGCAGGAGGCCTACAACATGGACACGGATGCAGCGCGGGCGAGCATCCGCAAGCTCGCCGCGCTCGATCCGTTGATCGTGGCGCCGGGGCATCTCGGCCCGCTCGAGGGGCCCGGCGTGCGGGCGGAGCTGGACCGGGCGGGCTCGGCTGACCCCTCGAAGGGCTAGCCGACGTCGATGAAGCGCGTGCGGCTCACGCCACGGGCGTGGTCGTCGTGCCCGGCGACCACCGCGCGGTAGCGGCCGTCCCTGAAGACCCGCGCGCGGCGCGAGTAGGAGGAGCACGTCACGGCATCCTTCGTCCGAGTCCGCGCGACCGTGATCCAGGCGCCCGCTACCCGTCGCTGGATGCGAACGAGGGCGCCGACGTGGTCGGGGCAGGCGCGACCGAAGAAGCGGACGCGCTCGCCGCGATCGGGCGTCCGGTCGCTTACCCGGAGACCGAGTCGGATCCGCACGAGCACCGTCACGACGGGGCTCGTCAGATTGCCCTGGCGTACGCGGTAGCGGGTGTTGACGCCCGGCTGGTCGGTGATCGAGTAGTTGCCGCCGGCGACCGTCGTGGCGTTGCCCGCGTTCGAGAAGCCGTCATAGGGGAACGGATCGCTCTCGAGGATGACGTTCTTCCCCACGTTGTCGGCGCTGGTCAGCCTGCCGCTGATCGCGACCGTGCCTCCGTAGACGATCGGGTTGGGCTTCGCGGCGATCGTCAGCGACTCTCCGGCCCCCGGCCCGTGGCCCGGCTTGTGACTGGCCGTCGCGGTCATCGGAACGGCGACGGCGATCAACAGGAAGAGCGAGATGGCGGCTGGAAGTCTCATGCCCCTCTAACGCGCCCAGGCGCCAAAGGTTCGCCGTTGGCACGAGATAGCGCCGCCTCCACGGTTTCCGACTGAGGTCATATCTCGTCATACCCGCCGAAACTCCGGACCGAGCGAGTGTTGGTTGGTATATCCAACAAAGAGGGGGCGCAGTGAGAAGAGCGGCCATCATCGTCATGTTCGTGGTCCTGGGCATCGGTTTCTTCTGGGCGCCGAGGGCCGGGGCGACCTTCCCGGGGCGCAACGGCGACGTCATGTACACGTGGCACGACGTGTCGGGCAAGACGATCGAGACACGGTCGGGCATACAGGCCGACTTGGGGTCATGGACGGAGCCCAACCTCGTGTCGTGCGCCTGGCGCTTCGCCGACGACGACTGCCTGGTCACCGGGGGCGCAGTGAGTGCCGACGGCCGGCGTGTGGCGGTAGTCGTCGACTACTCGACCACCCCTCATAGGAGGAGGGCCCAACGCGTGGCGGTCGTGGCGCCAAGCGGTAGAGAGGTGGCTTCAGTTCCCCTGGGAGGCCCTGCGTTCCATCCCGCCTGGTCCCCCACCGGGGACAGGCTGCTCGTGACCCGTTACGACGGACCCCTGGGCGCACGCGGGGACGGCGTCTCGCGTGTGGTCCTCCTTTCGGTCGATGGCCGCGAGCTCGGCGCGATCACTCCCGAGGGCGGGTCCGATGCCGACTGGGCCGGGACCGGCGCGATCGCGTTCACGCTTGGCGGGAACATCTGGGTCACTCGCCTGGGCGAGGCGCCTCGGCGGCTGACGACCGAGGGCGGGACGGGACCCTCGTGGTCGCCAGACGGGAAGCGGCTGGCCTTCGAGCGGGACGGGCGCCTCTGGACGATGAGATCGGACGGCGCCAACCAGCGACAGCTGGCCCGCGTGGCGGCAAACGCTCCAGCGTGGTCCCCGGACGGTCGCTACATCACCTTCTCGACACCGGAGGCCAACGCAGGCGACGGATACGGCGACATATGGGTGATGTCCTCGGAGGGAAGGTGCCCGCGCCTCCTACGTAACGGACACTCGGTGGTGTTCTATGGCGATCCCTTCTGGAGGCCCTTGCCTGTCGAGCGACCGGCGGTCGGCCTGCCGCCCGCCTGTCGCTACCTGCACCCCGACATGCGATCGGCCACGCTGCGCGTCCGCGCGCAGCAGACGAGCTTCCGATATCGATTCAGGGCAAAGCCGAGAATCGAGGGGCGTGCGATCTTCCGCACGAGAGCGAGGATTTCGGTGCCGGGCCGCAACGGCACGACTCGCCGCCGCCTCACAGTCGCTACCGCAAGATTCACCGCAGGGCCACGCGGAGCCGTGCGGCTGAGACCACGGCTGTCCCGGACGGCCATGCGCACTCTGCGTGCGAATCGAAGGCTGCGGCTCACCGTCGTCGCCACGGTTCACGACGACGTCGGCGCCGTTAGGGAGTCAGCCGCGCGCAAGCGTCTGCTGCTGCTGGCTCCTGGCAAATGACAGCTGGAGAGACCGCGGTCGGCGGCGTCGAGGTCTACGAGACGTTCCAAATGATGTAGCGCGAGACTGGCCGACATGGCGAAGCATCGGCTGCTTCGCAGCGATTCGTCGAGAGCCGACGCCCGGATTCGAACCGGGGGCACCTTCATTACGAGAGCGTTCAGAGGGGTTGAGGCTGGGCTGATTTGGCTTGGGTAAGACCAGCTCGGTCCGGTTGGATCGGGTCAGGTTTGCCGAGTCGGGGACATGGTTCGGGACACACATCTGCGCTATGAGCCCGGCGTGGCAGCGCCCCGCCAAGGATCGTCGCGGGCATCGGGCGTGGGGCTCTCACCCCCTCGCAATGGCGGCCAACTGCTTCTCTAGGTTTCGGCCCTGCACGGCGAGCTCGTGCGCTTGCTCGGCAAGAGGACGGTGCGCCTTCCAGAGCTTTCTGACCCGCTGGTCATAGTCCGCGAGCTCGTCTATGTGCTGCTCCGCCCAGCGCACGGATCGAGCCAGCCCCTTGCCGTCGAGGTGAGCCGGCACGACCTCCGCCAGCGGGCGGTCCGCGCCGGTCAATAGAACGGGATCGCGGCCGGCGTCGAGCCAAGTACTTAGGCGTGAAACAAAGGACGGGTCGACACGACTCTGCCGCGCCAAGGCCCAGTAGGGCCTCAGCCCAGCCACCTCGCGCATCGCCGCCGTCAAGGCGCCCCCGGTGAGGGGCCGAGTGTCCGCCGCGTGCCGATTCAGCCAGTCAACCACCTCTTCGACACGCAGGACCCTCGGCAGTGACGGGTCCTCCGAGGCGAGCGCGACATCGTTCGAGACGAGGGCGTCAACGTGCCCCGCGACGGCGTGGAAGTAGTCCGGCGGCGGCTGGTACTTCACCTCTAGAGCGGCGTGGCGTTCACCCGGCAATGCCACGAGAAAGTCCGGAATGCCCTGTCCAAGTGGGGTGCGCTCGTGCGTCCAGTCCGACCTCTGGAGCTCGGCCTCGACCCGGCGCTCCAGCTGTTGACCGCGGCGCGGCTCCGGACCTACCGCCGCTGGCGTTGACAACGTGGAGAGAGAGATCGACTCTCCGATGAGTCGATCCGCCCCACGGGCAGCGTCGAAAGCGCCGTGACCGACCATCGCGCGCTCGACGTTCACGTCAACGACCTCGGCGTCCGCGAACCGGGTACCGTCCAGCAGTGCACCTGATAGGTCCGCTCTTCGCAGCCCCGCGGAGGAGAGATCCGAATCGATCATGTCGGCGCGGCAGAATCGCGAGTCGACTAGGTCGGCGCCTACCAGGCTAGCCTTGGTCAGGTCAGCGCGAATCCACACGCTCAGCCGCGCGCGCACCTCGACGAGACTCGCGCCGACGCACGATGCGCGCGTGGCGTCGAGCTTGAATAGCGACGCGCCGTCGAGCTTCGCCCCGTCCAACGCTGCCCTCACGACCAGGGAGTGATCCAGCCGTGCACCGCGGAGGTCCGCTCCCTGCAGCTGCGCCGCGACCAGGATGCGCTCGGCGAGGTCCAGGCCGCGCAGATCGGCGTTCGGCGCGACGAGCGGGGCGCCGTCCTGCCCTTCGCTGCGCCAGTAGAGATGGCTCGCATCCAAGCGCTCCGAGAGGTCGGCGTCTGGTTGCCTCGTTCCCGCATCCATCAGGCACCTGCTCCGAACGGCATCAGATCGCTCGGAAAAAACCGAACGAGGGCTGGGTCCAGATCCGGATGGGCGTTCACGGCTGCCACGAGCTCGAGTGCTTGCTCGATGCTCAGCCTACGCAGGTCGAACACCACCCCGAACTCCGCTTGCTGCTTGGCCCACACCCGCCGTAGCTCGATTTCGAGGTCAAACGCGTCCTTTGTGGGGATACTCGCCGCCTCTGGTGACTGCAAGTCGGTTCCGGGAGGCAGCACCTTGGCAAGTATTGCCTCCCTGGAGTGGGGGCCCTTGAAGTCCCACGCCTGCCCGTGCCTATCGAGGGCCTCACCCCACTTGGGGCGGGTCAGCTCCCCATCTAATACGCCCTTGCGTTCCAGCGTCAGCGCGAGACGCGCCTCGCACCTCGAGCCGTCCGTGATCTTCCCCCCGGCCCCATCATGGTCCTTGGCAAGCTCGATAAAGCGTGCACACGTATCTCCGGTGACCTCGTCGAGCAGCTCGCATGGATCAGGTACCAACAAAGCGTTCGCGACTGTACCTGAACGAGCCGTAACGCCATTGGCTGTTTACGCGCATCTAGACGATCAAGGAGGAATGCGCTCAGTACCCAGATCCGATAAGAATCAACATCGGGCTCCTGCATGCTGATCCTGGAGGGCTGGGGGTTCGCTCAATGGACTACCGGCCGCGCTAAGCAGGTGTGTAACCCGGCTGATCAGACCGGGCCCACTGCCACTCCACACCTAACCAGATTGGCGAGAAGCGACCCAAAGATGACTGATTGCGTGGCTCTGAGAGCCAATGCCCGGATTCGAACCGGGGACCCCTTCATTACAAGAGCGTTGAGAGGACTGGAGCTGGATCGGATCGGCTTGGGATGGCCAGCTCGGTCGGTTCGGTTGGGACATGATTCGGGACACGTCTCAATGGGCCAAACCTGGACTCGCCAACTAGTCAGAACGATCTCAAGTCCCCACCCCGAAGGTTTTATCGCCGCGAGCGGCGGGCTCCCAGGCGAACGATGCCATCCCGCAGTGATCGCACATCGGCTTCGCCAACACCAAGATGCTTCACCAATACGCGTCTATCGGCTTCAGCAACAGCAGCCTCAGGCCCATCTCGACGTGCGATTGCGTCCACGGCCGCCAACTGCTTAGCCGCCTGCGGAAGACAAGCCACCACCGGCAGGAGAGCTGCTGGGGTAGGCTCGATCTTGAGGACGCCGCCACCGTAGTGACGCCCGTGAAGCTCAACTCCGAGAGCGAACAGGCTAGTCCACGACGACAGCACGACAGCCTCGGGAATCGAAGGCTCCCCCTCCCAGAAGATCCGATGAACTGCGTTGGTACAGGTGGACACCCAATCGTTCAAGACGATGCGACTCGACTCCGACCCCATATAGCGAAGGAACGCATCCGGCTTGGCAAAGTCGGCGAGCGCCCACCAAGGTTCCGGTCGACGCTCCATGTGGCTGCGCTCATCGAGCTTCTCGTCCTCACCGAGGTCAATGGCGGAGCGCACAGCCGGCAGTCGTGCCTCGTCGCCGCCCTTCAACGTGAGCAGGCGACATGCCTTGCCCTCGTCGGCCTTCGCCTGCTGGTCGTCACCGGTCCATATAGGAGCGTCGAGCCACGCCGAGCGGCTGATGATTGGAACGCTTCTAGCCACCTGCACCAGAGCGTCGTCCTGAGCACGGACGAAGAAGTCATTGGCGCCGGTCACGACCCCGATCCGAACCTTCGCGACATTGCCCAGCTGCGTCACGTCGGATCGAGACGTGGCGTCAACCCAAGCCGACCGAGTGGCGCTGGGCAGGCTCGTTAAACGACGCGACAGCTCGTCGGTCGGCGACGCGGCCCGCCGACCCGGTCGCGACAAGAGCGACCGAAGCTGCGCTACACCGCCCACCTCCTGGACACATGGAGCAGCTGGACCGGTCCCGTGACCGGAGGCCAGCATCACCACCGACTCCTCCTGAGCATCGGCGAAAACACGCTCACCGAGCCGAAAGAGCGATACCTGGGCAAACGACTCGCTCACATAGGACATAACAGCCTCGGCATACTCGGCTTGGAGCACCGCCCCGGGAAGGACGAGCGCCAGCCGCCCCTCCTCCTTCAGGAACCGGACCGAGTGAACCACGAAAGGCGCCCAGAGACTCGCTCTTCCAGATAGGTCGAGCCCCGCGTGCCCCATTGCACGACCGACGTTCTCGCTTGTGTCGGAATCAACGTCATGATGGCGGATGTAAGGCGGGTTGCCCACGACCGCGGCGTAGCGCGGGTCTGGCTCGACGCGAAAGAAGTCCGAGTAGAGGAAGTTCTCGCGCGGCACGCCGAGCGCCTCGAGCGAGCGCGCGGCCCTTCGCCCGCCTAACTCGTCGACATCGATGCCGTGCACGAGACGGCCCGCGTCCTCAACGCCGAGGCGTCCCATCTGCTCGTGGGCGGCCCGGAGAAAGCTGCATCCGCCGAAGCTTGGGTCGAGGACGTCGCCCAGGTTGTCCAGAAGCGCCCACTCGACGAGGATCTGGGCGAGCGGGTCGGGGGTGTAGAACATCCCGAGCCGCTTGCGTGCCGGCATCGCCCGTCCCGCGTAGTCAGGCATCGCAACGTCAGTTACTTGGGGCGAACTCTCAGAGGTGTCCATGCAGCAGCGCGTCCGTGGCGAAGCAAGGCCACGCGACCCTACTGATGGTCTCCGACGCTAGGCAGTGCCGAATTGAGCAGGGCAACGAGCTCCACCCGATTCGCACCATCGAGCAACAGCTCCTCGAGGCTCACGGGCCCGGGAGCCTCGAGACCTGACATCGGGCGGAGCGACGCGTCATTCACAGCGTCGAACATCGCGTCGACCTTCGCCGAGACGATGGAGTCCGCGCGCTCGTCGATCGTGCCCTCCGCTACCAACACCGTGCATGTAGGAGCAGAATCGGCTGGCATTCCCAGGCGATGGGTTCTGTCAAGGCTCTGGAGAAACGTGCCGGCGGCAAACCCTCGATCGACATGGACCTGGTCGAAGCAGACCTGATGCAGGGAGACGCCCTCGCCGAGGGTCTGCGGCGTGGCGATGAGCACCATGCACGATGCGTCCCCCCGGAAGCGCTCCAGCTCTCGCGCCCGGTCTCGTGGGGCCGACGGCTCGCTCATTGGTGTCTCTCCAGTGACTACGGCGGGCTGATGCGACGCCAGGACCCGCTCAAGCGCCGCGACGTTCTTCAGGAAGCTCGACCAGACCAGGGTCTTCCGCCCGCGCGCGGCGTTGTCCGCGACCAGCTGGGCGGCTCGGACGATCTTGGCTGGGCGGATGTGATCCTCCGGCGACGCCAGCAAGTCGGCGAGATCGGCGTCCACCGGTCGTGGCGGCATCTCGAAGCGCCCCCCGCGCCCCACGACCGATGCGGGATTGGTGGCCGCCGCCAGCAGCCGCATCACCGCCTGACCTATCGAGGCGGCATCGCGAGAGGCCGCGTCGTCAAGCACGACGCGATTGGCCATCGCTCGATACAGCGTTCGGTGGGCCGTGTCGAGTTCGACCCGGTCAGTCCGCATCTCGATCCTCGGTAGGCCGAGCTCCTGCTTCGGCACCCGAACGAACGCGCGGTGACGGACGTCAGCGAGGTCTCCGAAGGCCAGCCGCGCCCCCTGTCCTGGCCACGCCAGATCAAAGACCGCCGCGAGATCACTGAGGCTGTTGGGCATCGGTGTCCCCGTCAGGACCAGCCTGCGCGCGGCCCGCTCCGCGAGCACACGCGACATGGCCCCCCGTACGCCCGCGCTGCCCGCCTTCGCCCGGTGAGCCTCGTCGAACACCACCAGAAGCTGCCGGCCTCGCGCCCACCGATCGAGTTGCGCGAATGTGCGCTGCAGCTCCAAACGCTCGTAGTTGAGCGCGAAGATGTCCGGATCTTTGTCGCTCGGTTCGATCGAGGGAACCGCAAGCTCCGGCTGCCGATCTCTGGCGAAGCAGGCACCCAGCTCCGATCGCCACGATTCGAACGCCTGCGGCGGTGCGACGACGACCATGGCGTTCACGACACCCCGCGCGCGCAGGACGGCGTAGAGCGCGAGCGCCACCGTGGTCTTCCCGGCCCCGGGCACCGAAAAGTCGGCGCCGTTGCGCATCGCCACCAGTCGGTCGAGCGCCCGCTCTTGAAACGGTCGCAGCGGGCGGACGAAGCCCCGAGCCCGGAGCTCCTCGGTGTAGTCCTCGTGATCCGTCCGGTCGCGCGCCGTCAAAGCGTTCAACGCCTCCGCCTCCGCCGTCGCGTTCGCGGCGCGTGCGCTGGCACCCGGGCTCCAATCCCAGAGAATCCGGCTGGCCGGATACTGAGCGAGCGCGTGGCGGAGCTGCGGGGCATAGGTAGCCTCAACGAACGCGGCCCGGTCGGAATGACGATGCTCGACGTTGGCGAGCGAGCTAACCACGTCATCCCATAGGGCAGGCTCCTCGTGGCCGTCGGCGATCCGGACCACCAGCTCGCCACCGGCGGCCGTCACGGTGCCGTGCGGCCGACTCATCAGTGGATGCCGCCGACGACGCGGCCGACAAACGGGCGTGTCACACGGCACCTCCGGTCCGGAACGAATGGAAGCCGCCGCCCATGGCGGCGATCCTCGACACCTCGGCGAGCGCCCCGACGATCTCGTTACCGCGGGGGATCCCGTATCGCGTGATCATGACGTCGCCAGGATGCTCCTGGCCCTTCTCAAGTCCCAGCAGCTCCCGATCCACTTCGCGCACCTCGAGCTCCTTGGCCATCGCCTGAAGCTCCTCGGCCAGCTCGAACAAGAGGTTCACGTCCGAGTCCCAACCGTCAAGCGGGTCGTCACTCGCGCCTCCGGATGTGCCGCCACCGTCATCGGGGCCCGCGAGGTACTTACGCCGGAGCCAGGTCTCGGTCATCTTCTCGCCCGTCCCAGCATCGACGGGCACGCGAGGGTCAGCCGCCGCCGCCGCCTCGACGATCTCGACGCACCGCTCCAGACCCTCGGCGCTCCGAACCATCTTGTGGAGGATGTTGATCGGATCGGCCTTGCCGACACCGTCCCGGCCTCCTCTTCCCGTCCGGGTGAACGACGCGTCGTCCTCGAGCAGCACCGGATTGGTGATATGGGCGACGCCTGCCAGCGCCATCAGTGCGCGCTGGTGCGGACCGAACTCCCCGACCTTCACATCGAGTGTCGCGACCGGATTCTCCATCTCCGCGATCGCCCCCTTGTGCAACTCCCCGAGATCGTCGTGAATGAGGTCGTACCACGGCGACGAGCCGTGACGGTCCTCGGCGTACAGGCTCGCGTGCATAAGCAGCGACATCAGCGTCGATGACACCTGCCCCTCCTGGCCGCTGCCGTCGACGTGGAACACGACGATGGTCTGCGCCGCGGCTACTGTCGCAGCGCTCTTGGGGCTCTTCGCCAGCCCATGCTCCTTGACCGCTTGATAGGTCACCGCGTATCGGCGCGTGTCAGTCGTCAACGCCGCGAGCAACGCGGTGCCGGCCACGACCCGGTTCCGAAACGGCGTCGCGTCGGGAGTGTCCTCCTGCGGCACGTCGTGGATGCCGAGCCACGCGTCCCTCTCGGCGGCATTAACGCCGTGGCTGCCGTCTACCAACGAGTCTATCGCTCGCACGGCAACCACTCCCTCGACGCTGGCCTTAGACCAGTCCTTGGCATTGAGGCCGGGGACATGACGCCCTGCCATGTCGGCGTAGAACACGTCGAACTGGGTGCGGCCACCGAGCGGACGCATCGCGAGGACGAGCTCAATCTCGACCGTCCTCAGACGATGAAATGCCCGGACATCGGGATTTAGATCAGCGATGCCCCCGCGCCACAGGCCGATCGACTTGGCGGTCCTCCCGTTGGGGAAAAGCAGGCCCGACTGCCGCGAGGCGTCGAATCTGAGCGCCTCCAGCGTCATGCGGATGCTCTCGGCGTCGTGCGACCTAATGGTGAAGCCGCCGTCGGCGTCACGCCAGTGCCGGTACGTCAGGTCCGCGTCGACGCCGAGCAACTCCGACAGCGCCGTGCGGCTCGCTGTCGTGCGGCGCCAGCCATCATCGGTCTGCGACAGGAACGCCTCGCGCCCCTCCTCATCCGCCAGCCGGAACAGCGCGACGACCGGCGCTGTCACGATCCCCTCGAGCGCGAGCGAATCAATGAAGTCCTGATCGCTGCCCTGGTAGTTGCCGAGTCCCTCCACTTCCTTCTGGGCCTGTGAGATCCGATACGGATGGTCCCCGTTCACGAGATTGATCGTCGGCGCGTAGGCGACCTCATCGCTGGCGGTCGTCACGACTGGAAGACCCTTCAGCTTGCGCCCCACCCGCGACAGCATCCGTCCGTTGATCAGCGCGCCGCCGACGAGCGGCGTGTGCGCACGGAACCTGACGACGACCTGAGTTCCAGCGTGATTTCGAATCTCATACGAGCTGGCCATGCGGTTGGTGTTGAGGTCATGGTCAGCAGACATCGCCTCGACGTAGCGGATCAGGCCATGCGGAACGGCGTCTTCGGAAATACCGTGAACCTCGGCGAAGAGCTGGCGGAACCGCGCGCCTAATCTCGTTGGCGCCTCGCCATCGTCAAGTGGCGACTCGTCGGCGGCGGGCTTGAACTCGGGAAGCGTGACCCCGAAGTAATCAAGATTGACCTCGGCGGCCCTGATTTCGTCGTCGGGCTGGAGGAAGCGGAACCGTGACCGCGGTGCGGCAGTGGCAGTGGCCATGTTTGTCGTGCCCTTCTCCCCTGTGAGGGGGTGGGCTCGCGACAACGCCCTCGTCAGGGCTACGACTAAATGCTGCCGTAGGCCTTCGCGAGAAAGAGAAACGCCGCGGAGGGAGTCACTCTAGGCGTCACATCCGGCTGCCTTCCCAAGCCTACGCTCGAATGCGCAGGCGGAGGAGTCGAACTCGGGTGTCACGAGCAGATTGTCTTGTACGCACGTGGCGTCGGCGGCGACTATAGCCAAGAACACGTACGTACGCAACCGGTCTCCGCGAGCGACCCGGCTCGGGCTAGAGCAGAGCCGCACGCTCAAGGCGGATCAGGCGGTGCAGGTACACCCAACTGAACACAGATCGATCGAACCAGACTCGGGCCGATCTCCTTGTGTCGCGGAACAGCCGAGACCTGGTCCTGCGGGCCGCGCCACTTCGCATGCTTGGTCCCGCCGATCTCTCGGCATCCATGCGAGCTAGATGGCGTTCGAGATCGCGCCGCTTCACGCGGCGGCGGTGAAGCGCAGGTGCTCGCGGTCAGCTTGCGGAGGGCCACCCGCTAGCTCCTCGTCGGGCGTGAGGACCGTGCCGAGAGCGTCGAGCGCGTTCTCGCGGGCCTCGTCGCGGGTCCGGCCTTGGCTCATTGCGCCTGGGACCTCGAGGACGCGAGCGACGATCCAGCCGTCCTCGTCGGGCGGCTCAAAGGCGATCGTGAAGTCGATTGATGCGGCCATTGGGAACACGGTACTGGCTGGCTCGTGGGGCGTCCAGGAGTCGGCAGAACCGTCGCATGGATGGCCCGCCGCAACCTGGGTGCAGGTGTGTGGTCCGCTGGGCGGTAGACGGAGAGGGGCGGCTGAAGACGAGCAAGCCGAACCGGGTGCCGGGGCCGCTGGATGCGGCAGAGGGGTGGGACGTGGGCCTGCGAGAGGCAGGAGGTAGGCGGTGTCGAGGCGAAGGAGATCGGCGGCGGATGAAGCGAGAAAACCGGCGGGTCAGCCGGGCTTCGTCCAGGCCGTCCGAGCTTCTTCTGGACCTGAAGACCATCGGGCAGCCGGTACTTGGCATACCAGACTGGCCCGTGCTGACGCTCGACTCGGGAAACGTGGCGGCTGACCAGCCCGGCGATACCTTGTGCCTGCACGGGTTCTCCCGAATCCCCTTGGTGGCCCGTGCCAGCCCCGGGACGTTCCGGCGTCGCCGGGGCACTTGGCTGTCTAGAGCTGATACGAGCGACCTTCGGGACATGTTCGGGACGTGGCCCGAGGAGTCGAAAGCCGATCAGCAGAAAGATGCCGATTTACAGGGCTTTCTGAGAGCCGACGCCCGGATTCGAACCGGGGACCCCTTCATTACGAGGCTTTCAAAGGGGGATCGGGTTAGATCGCGTTATCTAGTTTAGGCTCTGGAATGGGAAAATTCCTGAGCGTCTGTATCGCCCGATTCAAGAACAAGCTGGAGAACAAGCCCTCTAGAGAACAAGCTGGAGGACAAGATCGACGGCTCCCGAGACCGTCCGGCGAGCCTCACGCCCGAGAAGCATCGTCCATCCTTCCCCCAGGTATGCCGCCCATCTAAGCCGCAGCACCTATGGTCGCAAACGCGCCACGACCGGCGCCAACTTGCTCAACTTGGCTCGGATCGTCAGAGAAGCGGACTGACGAGACCAGATCGTCCGAGGTAGCCCCGTATCGGGACCCAGACGACAAGGCGGTTTCAGTCCGCGGCATGGCAGATCGTCTGCGCTTTCCGCCGACCGCGAACGTAAGTTCTCGATATGGCGTCATCAGATTTCGAGCGACTGGCTTTTGAGGCAGCTCTCAGAGCGCTCGATAAGCAAGAGCGCGTCTTGGAGGAGCTACGTGCCCGCACCGGTGTACTGCTTGGCGCCTCCTCGCTCGCCGCGGCGTTCTTGGGACAGGCAGCGTTCGGCGATCCGAAGCCCGCCGCCCTCGTAGTTCTTGCCTTGGTTGCGTTCGTGCTGTCGATCCTCACGAGCGTCTACATCCTTATCCCCAAGAAGAACCTCGTCTTCGCTGAGGTCGGATCGGGGCTGTACGAGGGGCTCTATGCCGTGCGCGAGGACATGGCGGAGGTCTATCGTCGCCTCGCTTATCAGCTCGATCGGTTCTGGGAGTCAAACGACCTGACGATCGTGCGTCTCTCTCGTGCCTACGGTATCGCCGCATTGGCTCTCGTCGTTGAGATCCTCTCGTTGGCAGCCATTCTCAGCGGTAACATCTTCTAAAGCCATGGCGACTACCCCACAGCCACAGACGGCGTCGGCCCCCTCGCCCGATAAGCCGCCTCCCCCTCCGCCGCCCATCCCGGGTCTTGGGCGGCCCGAGACGCGGGGCACCTTGCCTGGCAGCACGAAGTCCAAGTAGCGCTACCCATCCTGGTGACCCAAGGCGGTCTGCGACGACCGCCCAGGCAGTCACCGCTAGCGCTGCGTTAGCGCTTCAGCGCACTTGCCGCGAATGCTTTTCTGCAGGTCAGAGGCCGACCGAAGAGTCGACTGCCACTACGACTCCGCCTCGTACAGGGCTAACGCAAAGTATGGGAGATCCGTCGCCACGGGAAGCCACGCCAAGACGGTCAATCGCTCTAGCGGATACCGGTCGAGCACTGTCTTAGCGGCTCCCTGGTACTGGCGAGCCCGCGCGTCCGCATCCGGCGACGCTGCGATGAGGCCCACGAAGACGTCTTGGCGTTGGGCAGGCCCATTGTGGAACACGACGATGTCCGTCGGCTCGCGTTTTTTGTCGGCTATGGCGCGCTGAAGATCACGCATCGCATGCTCGAACTTCTCTTGATCCTCTGGAGCCAGGTTGCACATGCTCACGCCGATCTCCGCCCATCGAGGGCCACCTCGGTCCTCAACCTGAGAGAGCACCGCTTCCCACCATTCCGTCCGCTGAGGGCGCGGACGCTCTGCAGGCAGTCCAGCCTCACGGCGGTAATGCCACACGTCGATAGGGTCCGACATGCCGGTCACGTCAAGAATGTCGCGGCCTTGGAACTCTCGCTCTCCTAGGTTGAACCCTCTATCGAGGTAAAGCCCGAGCAAGTCCACCTCATCCCCCATTAGAAAGGTACGGCGCTCAATTTCGGTGCGGCGTCCAAGGAAGTGCAGCACCTCACTCGGATGCTCGAGCAGATCGACTATGAGCTCGAGATCCGGCAGGCTGATGTTGTAGGCCAAAGAATCCACTGCTCGCTTGGCGAGCCCCGCCTCGGCGATATCAACCAAGCGTGGGAGCAGCCCTGCCATCGGCTCGAGCGTGACGCCGATGACGACAGTGCGGCGAACTTGGTCAGCATCGGCCGAAAGCTCGCTCTCGTCCGCCTTGCGCTCGAACAGGATCCGTCCCTGATTCGCCTCCAGCGTTCCGGCAAGGCGAAGTCCCTGTTCTGAGGGACGGACCATAAGCTCCTCGACGCGGTCGCGTAGGGCTCGACCTCGACCGCGCCGAGCGGCCGGATGCAGCCGGCCAGCTTTCGCCTCCGCAATTACGGCGTAGGACGAGATCAACGCCAGTACATCGTTCTCGTATTGCTTGGCGTCCGCGGGGTCCTGCCAGAGAACTGACGGTTCAACCGTCGCCTGTGGCAACGCCTGTTGGAGCAACTCGGCAGTTCGCTTCTCGAGGAAAGCGGCTCTGCGACTCATGTAGGCGTCGAAGAGATCTTGCTCCCCGTCAAGCAGGCGCTCAACCAGCTCGAAGGGATTGTGCAGCATCAGCCAACCACAGAACAGATGCCAAGACCGCTCCCCGCTGGCCAAGAATGGACGACCGACGACCGGATTGTCCAGGACAAGGGTGCCGATATCGACACCACCCTCATCGCCCCAATCGAGTGACCACGCATCCATGATGCTGGCCACTACCTCCGGCTCGACCGCCGAGGGCATGAGGGCAACAAGCTCATCGAGGGTAAAGCGGTAGAGCTCGTGAGCGCGGAGATCTGACGAGTGCATGACGAAGCCTTGACGGGTCTGTTCGTCCTGCCGAGCGGCCCCTACGACAGCATCCCGCCGAGCGCCGGGCAGCAGGCCGAATTGATCGACCACGCGTGAGAACCAGGCGTCGTCGATCGGCCAATCAAGAGCTGATTGCACTGTTGCGCGGTGCGTCGCGAGGCGCTCGTCGACGAGGTTGGACATAGCCATCCACCACTGGGGTAGCGCTCCAGGGCGCCACCCCAGCCGTGACTCGACTAGCCCGTCGAGGGGAGCGAGTAGTTCCTCAAGCATCGGAACCATCCGGCTCTGATACCCCCATCCGCGGAGCGTGCTCGCGTTCAGTCGCAGCTGAAACAAGACTTTCTGTAGCTCACGCTCCTCGCTGCCCGTAGCGCGCTCCACCTTCTGCAACTGCAAAATGATCCACGCCTCGTTGAAGCGCTTTACGGCGTCGACTACGCGAGGAATGCTCTGCCATGTCGTCTCAGTGCCACCGCCATTCGGATCTCCAGCGCGCTGAAGCATCGCCTGCGCGATCTCAAGGTGGTGTTGATAGATGCCAAACGGCCGATCGTGCTCTGGATTGCTGCCCGCCTCGGCAGAGCCCATGTACATCGCCATCGCCCCCATGACGATCAAGGGATCGACCTCGGCAACAACCGCGTTCATGTCCTGTGCTGCTTGCCCGAAGTCCGGTCCAGCCGTCTTGAGCGCTTCCTCGACCGCGTCGGCCGCGGCTTGTCGCTGTTCAGAGGACAAGGCATATGCCGTGAACCCGCCCTCGTCAGGAACGGCTGGGTGGTGTCCAGACTGGTCGCTCAAGCGACCGATACTAGGTCAGGTCCCAGGACTGCCCTAGCCCCTAGTGCGCTCAGCCCTCTGGGCCAGCATCGTTTCGCGGGCAGCATGCATCGCCAGCACGAGCGCGCCCATACGCACTGCCGGCATCAAGCGCAACCGAATGTCATTCGATAGCGCCTCTTGACGGTACGAGCGATAGCCGACGATGTCTGGTCTTGCCGCGCCAAACGCCTTTTGGACGCTTCCGAGGAGTCTGTGAGCCATGTTGTCGACATCTGTTCCCCGCGCGGCCTGGCCACGCAACGCGATGTCCAAGACGAGCGGCCCCTGAAAGCGCGCCTTGTGCCACCCACCGTCGTGAAGTCGCGCCATGATCTGGTCCGTTACCGATTGCTCCCAGCTGCGACTGCCAGACTCGGTCTTGCGTTCAGGGGGACGCTGAAGCACGAAGCAGCCTGGGCTGTCGTCAGACAATCGGAACACGTCGGCCACGTCGAGCTCCACTACCTCCCCAAGCCACGACGGGGGGGAACCCGGTCGGTCATGCACATCGAAGCCCTGATCGGCCAGCCAGCTGCCACGGGCGTGGGCCGTTGATCGCTCGAGATACTCACGGGTGCTATTTCGGGCCTCGGGGTCATCAAACTCTGGGTGTTGAGGGGGGATCTCTAGGTCTACGTATCCGTCTGGGTCCTCTCTGAGCTGCTCCTCTTCTCGGGTGTCCAAATCCTCCAGCAGGTCGAGTACGCTCTCCTCGTACGCGAGGAGTTCGCGAGCGTGCTCGTCGAAGTTGGAAAGCCCCCAAGGCTCTTGTTTTGGACGGATCAACTCCGATGGCGAAGGACAGGGTGGTGATGCCGCCGAGTCGCGAATGGTCGTCTTCGCCCGCTCCTCCGCGAGCAACCTGAAGGCGAGGTCGTACTCGACAGCGAAGATCGCTTGGGGAAGGCACCGAACGGTTACGGTTGCTCGCTCGGCAGTCGCAGTCTCTCTCAGCACGAGTAGGTGATTGATTAGAGCGTCGTCGGGTATCACCGAGCCCTTGAGCAGGTCAAGGTAATCCTTGACCACCGTGGGAAGCGCCGCGTCGTGGCGGCCGGTCGGCAGACTTACGCGTAACTCGACGGCGATAGGTCCGCGAAAGGCTCGACGACCCTCAAGGTCCAGCTGTTCAGCCAGTTGGGCCGACGCCTCAGCGCGGAGCTTGACGACCTGCCTCTTCTGCGCCCGATTTCTCGGCTTTCGCAGTCGCTGCGCAAGGTCAACCGTCAGAATGAGCTCGCGGCGAGTGGCCGCTAGCACATTGAGCACATCGTGCAACTCAGTCTTTGGGCTAAGTCGGACCATACCTTCATTGTGCCGAGCGGAGAACTCCCAGCCATACATCGCTTCTAGGGCCGACAGGTCTACATCTTGAGCTTCTCGGCCACTACCGCGTCGCCTCGGTTAGCGAGCCTAACCTTCCACCATTCGTCGCCAGCGAGCCTCAGTATCCAGAGCTGACCACCTCGCTCTTTGCGGCGAAACTGGTCAATGACCTCTCCGTTCTGCGAGTCACCAGCGTCGGCCACCGCAACTAGCGCTCTGACTGGAGGATCTCGGTCCTCCAGCACTATTGGCTTATCGGCATCCACGACCTGCTTAGCGTTGAACCCGCCTCGATCGCGTTTAGTCACCTTCCACATGCCGTTGCGCTTAGTGCCGACGATCATCGTGAGCCGACCGCGGCGCATTAACCGCCGAGAGAACGTCAAATCAACAACCGTGCCGACCATGTCGCTGATCACCTCCTTCATCTCATCCTCGCGCTCATCAGGACCGAGACTTAGCGGAGTCGCAGAGGCAATGCGATCTAGAGCAGCATCGAGATGCTGCGCAGCATCATGGGGACTCTGCTCAATGAGCGTCCACAGATCCAGCAGGATGGCCAACATCTGCTCGGTGCGGCTCGACGAGGCATCGAACCGTGCCTCAGCAACGTCCGACTCTTGGCGTGCATCACGAAAGGCATATACCGCCAGAACGACAGCCAGCACCCCGAGGGCTAACCCCCCGATGCTTGCCCAGTTTGCGGCGCTATCGAATGTGACCGCGAAATTTGCGAACGTCGGAGACACCTAGCTACACATCGTCATCGAGCAGGGCGTCGCGCTCTAGTGACTCGCGGATGTTTTGCTCTGCGGCGCGCACCATGGCCGACCAGAAGTTCGCGGCTCGGCTCCCCGGGCGGCTCGCGGCAGCATGCTCCTGCGACTTGTCTCGTAGACGGACGTCCTCGGGGAACGGCTCCCCAGGTGTCCCTTGCTTGGTGCCGATCATCAGCCCGCCGTAAAGGGCGCCCCGAAGGTCTTCGAGCAGGTCCGGGCTTGCGCGGCCGAGCTGTTCAGCGACCCAGGCAGGTCGTGCGAGGATGCGTTCGGGACCAGCGCCGTCGAGGATGCTCGTGGCGGCGGCGCGCAGGTTAGGCTGATCGCTGTCTAGAGCTTCCGCGATGACTTCGAACGCGTCGTCCGAGTCCGCGCCAAACGACCAGTACATGACTTCGACGTCCACCATGCTGGCGGACTGAAGATGCGTTGGTGCGGCCTCCATGAGGTCTTTGAGTAGTCCTCTCCGTTCAGTGGTACTCGCCGTGACGGGATCCGCGCTAAGCCCATCGAAGGGCAGCGCGCGGTAACCGTAGTCGTCATTTCCACGGTCGAGCCTCGAGAGCAAGTAGCGCAGCGCGGTAGCCAGCCGACGCTCCGCGACCTGGAGGAGAAACCTGTCATGCCAGTAGTCGACATCAGGACACTCGACGAGTCGGCTGAGTACTAGATCCTCGTCTTCGTCTGAGAGCTCGGCAGCAGTATCGTCGGCGACTTGCTGTAGAGCCCAAGTACGGCGTAGCAACTGACGATGCGGTTCGTAGAGGTCGGCGAGTGCGCTGGCAGCCCGAACTTCTCCGACGAGCTCCCGCGCGTAAGCGTTCTGATTGATGTAGAGGGGACGCCTCGTCAGCTCGCGCTCAGCACGGATGTCCCTGAGATCCACTCGGTAAGTCACCAGGCGTGCTCGACCCGAATGCTTCCCGTGATCCTAGCTCCTGCGGACATCCAACTCCCTATGGCTCTCTCTCCAGAACAGCCGGTGCGAGGAGCGAGCCCCTGGTTGGGGTGGCACCCATGCCCGCTGGGAGAACAAGATGGTAGCCGAGCTAGCCTTAGAACGCGAAAACCCTGCGATTTGCAGGGCTTCCTTGAGAGCCGACGCCCGGATTCGAACCGGGGACCCCTTCATTACGAGTGAAGTGCTCTACCAGCTGAGCTACGTCGGCGGGGAAGGCGCAGTCTAGAGGGCTTGGTGCGTTCGGGGTGGGTGGATTGGGCATTGCGGACCCTTCGAGTCAGGGGTGGTTCCGAAACGGCTGAGAGGTCTCGAATCGATCGAGCTCGGGGGGTGCCCGAGGGCGTTCGTGGCAGGCTCGCGGCGGTCTCGGCTGCTTGGGCTGGCCTGGCTCGAAGGGCTGCCGGCGGACTGCGGGCTGCTGATCCCGCGTTGCAGCTCGATTCACACGTTCGGGATGCGCTTCGCGCTGGACGTCCACTTCCTCGATGCCGACGGTGGGACGCTGCGGGTGGCGCGGGCGGTGGGGCCGCGACGGATACTCCGGTGCCGCGGCGCGGCGGCGGTGCTGGAGCGGGCGACGGTCGACGCGCGGAGCCCGATGGACTCTTGTGCACGCCCTGGTGTGCACAAGAGTCCGTTGGACGCTGAGATCCTTAGGAGCAGGCGCTGGCGGGAGGCTGAGGCCAGGCGCCGTCCCTAAGGCGCCGAGGCCGCCGAGGCCGCGCCGACCAGGCGTGCGAGCCGGAAGCCGAGGGCCTCGAGGGCCAGGTCCTCGGTCACGTTGAGCTGGAGCGACATCCGGGCCTCCTCGCAGCGCTCCGCAGCGACGCGCAGCCGACGCGGGTCGCGGGCTCCGGCGGTCTCTGCGAGCGCCGCCGCGCCCGCGCGGTCGAGCGCGGCCTCGTCCGCCCCCTCGGCGAGGCACAGCAGATCGCGGAAGCGCAGCGCGGCCAGCGTCAGGCCGAGGTTCAGCACCTCGGTCCGCGCACGCCGGCCGTCGCGCTTGGCGGCGTCCTCGAACTGCTTCTCGATCGCGCCTCGCTCGCGGCCCTTCGGCTCGCTGGCGAGCCGTGCGGCGGCCTCCTCGGCGACGCGCTCCTCGGCCGCCGCGCGCCGCTGCTCGGCGCGGTCGAGCAGCCCGCGCCAGGCCTCGGGCTCGCCGGGTGGGCGATCGCCGCCGCCCAGCGCCGATGCGACCAGCCGGTCGACGTCGTCACGCAGCGCCTGGCCGTCCTCCGAGACCAAGAAGCGCGCCCGCGCCCCGTTGCCGAGCGCCAGCCGCGCACAGGCCTCGGCGCTGTCGGCTGGCACGCCGTCGGCGACCAGGTCCTCGGCGATCCTTGCCGCCGGCAGCGGATCGAAGCGCACGAGCTGGCAGCGCGACAGGACGGTGGGGATCACCTGGCCAAGCGAGTCCGTCAGCAGGATCAGGTGGACGAACGGCGGCGGCTCCTCGAGCGTCTTGAGCAGCCGGTTGGCGACCTCGTCGTTCATCGTGTCGACGCGCTCGAGCACGAAGACCCGCTTCTGGGACTCGAACGGGGTGCGGGTCGCGGCGGAGACGACCGGCTCGGCGACGTCCTCGGTCCGCATCACATGGGCGCCGGTAGGGCGCACCCAGGTGAGGTCCGGGTGCGTGCCGGCGATCACCCGGTGACGGGCGTTCTCGACGTCCGCGGCGCCGGCCGCCAGCAGCTCCGCGGCGAAGGCGCGCGCCGCCGTCCGCTTGCCCACCCCCGCCGGCCCATGGAAGAGGTACGCGTGCGAGGCGTCGCCCGCCAGGGCCGCCGAGAGCGTCATCCGCGCCTGCGGCTGGTGCTCGGTACCCGCGACCGTGGCCTGCGAGGGGCGCTCGCGCGTGTCCTGCGCGTGGTCCTCGGCGACGGGCGGCTCGGCCATCGACCGAGCGTATCGGCAGCGGGCGGCGGTATCGTCGCCGCCGTGGCGCGCGGCCGGCTGATCACGATCGAGGGGATCGACGGCGCCGGCAAGACGACGCTCGCCGCCGGCCTGCTCCGAGATCTGCGCGCCCGGGGCGTCGAGATCGAGCTGCTGCGGGAGCCGGGCGGCGTCGTCGCGGCCGAGCGGATCCGCACCCTCGTCAAGGACCCGGCGCTGACGATCGGCGCGCGCGCCGAGACGCTGCTCTACGCGGCCGCACGCGCGCAGCTCGTCGAGGAGGCGCTCGAGCCCGTCCTGCGCGAGGGCACCTGGGTCCTGCTCGACCGCTTCGTCGACTCCTCGCTCGCCTACCAGGGCGCCGGCCGCGGGCTCGGCGTCGAGCTGGTGCGCGCGATCAACGAGTTCGGCACCGGCGGGCTGACGCCGGACCGCACGCTGCTGCTCGAGCTCGACCCCGCGCTCGGCCGCGCTCGGCAGGGCACGCGGCTGGAGGGCTTCGACCGGCTCGAGCGCGAGGAGCAGGCGTTCTTCGAGACGATCGCCGCCGCCTACGCCGCGCTGGCCGAAGCGGAGCCCAACCGCGTGCGCCGGATCGACGCGAGCGAGCCGCCGGCCGCCGTGGCCGCCTCGGCGCGCGCGGCGGTCGAGGATCTGCTGCCTGCGCGGTAACTACTATGTCGCGCCCTATGCGCACAATCGTCACAGGCGGGTCGGGCTTCATCGGTTCCAACGTCGTCGACGGGCTGCTCGCCCGCGGCGACGAGGTGACCGTCCTCGACGACCTCTCGACCGGCCGGCGCGAGAACCTCGACGGAGCGCTGGCGGCCGGCGCCGAGCTCGTCGAGCTCGACGTCCGCGACCAGGCCGCCGTGATCGAGCTCGCCGAGCGCGTGAGGCCCGACGCGATCTTCCACCTTGCGGCGCAGATCGACGTGCGCAAGTCGGCGGCGGATCCGGCGCTCGACGCGCAGATCAACGTCGGCGGCACGATCGCCGTGCTCGAGGCGGCGCGGCGCACCGGCGCGCGCGTGGTCAACTCCTCCACCGGCGGCGCGGTCTACGGCGAGGGCAGGACGATCCCGGCGCCCGAGGACCACCCGGTGGCGCCCGAGGCGCCCTACGGCCAGTCGAAGTTCGCCGCCGAGGGCTACTGCGAGCTGTTCGGCCGGCTGCACGACGTGTCGGCCGTCTCGCTGCGCTACGGCAACGTCTACGGGCCGCGCCAGGACCCCCTCGGCGAGGCCGGCGTGATCGCGATCTTCTGCGGCAAGCTGCTCGACGGCGGTCGTCCGACGGTGTTCGGCGACGGCCTCCAGACGCGCGACTACGTGTTCGTCGGCGACGTCGTCCGGGCGAACCTGGCGGCGGCCAGCTCCGAGGTGCGCGGGGCGATCAACATCGGGACCGGCGTCGAGTCGAGCGTGCTCGACCTGATCGAGGCGCTGGCGCCCCAGGCCGACGGTCGGTTCGAGGCGGAGATGGCGCCCGAGCGGCCCGGCGAGGTGCGCCACATCGCCCTCGACGCCAGCCGTGCCCGCGAGGAGCTCGGCTGGAGCGCCGAGACGGGCCTCGCCGACGGCCTCGCGATCACGCTCGACTCGCTGCGCTGAGGGCCCGGAAGAGCACCGCTCGTCCGCCCTCGTTCGAGCAGCCTGCAAACAGGGCGAAATACCTTGGATCCCGCTCGGGAAAAGGCAATCCGACGCTCTAGAATTGCTCTTGCACGCCTTCTGCGCGTTTCCGTCTGACGGGAGAGGCATCCTCACTTCCCGGCCTGCGGTAGCCACCTCCGCGACCGGGATTCCGGACGCAAAGAAGACGAGGAGAGCCATGCCGAGCAACCGCACCGCAGCCACGCCGAGCACCACGGGAGTCGCCGTCGAGCGACGCTTTACCGAGCCCGGCGTGCATCCGTTCGACGCCGTCGAGTGGGAGATCCGCGATGCGGTGATCGGCGATCCCGAGAAGCCCGCCTTCGAGCAGCGCGGCGTCGAGTTCCCGAGGAGCTGGTCGCAGAATGCCACCAACATCGTCGCCCAGAAGTACTTCCGCGGCCGGCTCGGCTCCGACGAGCGCGAGTCGTCGGTCAGGCAGATGGTCGGCCGCGTGTCGGGGACGATCGCCGGCTGGGGCCGCGAGGGCGGCTACTTCGCGTCCGAGGAGGACGGCGACGCCTTCGAGGCCGAGCTGACCCACATCCTGCTCAACCAGCTCGCCGCCTTCAACTCGCCGGTCTGGTTCAACGTCGGCTTCGAGGAGCGGCCGCAGTGCTCGGCGTGCTTCATCCTCAGCGTCGAGGACACGATGGAGTCGATCCTCGACTGGAACACCAAGGAGGGCAAGATCTTCCGCGGCGGCTCCGGCTCGGGGATCAACCTCTCGAACATCCGCGGCTCGATGGAGCACCTGAAGAAGGGCGGCACCGCCAGCGGCCCGGTCTCCTTCATGCGCGGCGCCGACTCGTGGGCCGGCACGATCAAGTCCGGCGGCAAGACGCGCCGCGCGGCGAAGATGGTCGTGCTCGACATCGACCATCCCGACGTCCTCGAGTTCGTCTGGTGCAAGGCCAAGGAGGAGCAGAAGGCGGCCGCGCTGCGCGACGCCGGCTTCGACATGTCGATCGACGGCGACGGCTTCACGTCGATCCAGTACCAGAACGCCAACAACTCGGTGCGCGTGACCGACGAGTTCATGCAGCGCGCCGAGCGCGGCGAGGACTGGGAGCTGACCTCGCGGCTCGACGGCTCGCCCGTCGCCACCCACGACGCCACCGACGTGCTGCGCCAGATCTCGGACGCCGCCTGGCGCTGCGCCGATCCGGGCATGCAGTACGACACGACGATCAACGACTGGCACACCTGCCCGAACTCGGGCCGGATCAACGCGTCGAACCCGTGCTCAGAGTACATGCACGTCGACGACTCGGCCTGCAACCTCGCGTCGATCAACCTGATGAAGTTCCGCCGCCCCGACGGCAGCTTCGAGGTCGAGGCCTACGAGCACGTGATCGACGTGATCATCCTCGCGCAGGAGATCGTCGTCAGCCCGTCGAGCTACCCGACCGAGGAAATCGCCAAGAACGCCCGCGCGTTCCGCCAGCTCGGCCTCGGCTACGCCAACCTCGGCGCGCTGCTGATGTCCAACGGCCTGCCCTACGACTCCGACGAGGGACGCGCCGTCGCCGGCGCGCTCACCGCGCTGATGACCGGCCGCGCCTACCGCAAGTCGGCCGAGGTCGCCGCCGCGGTCGGCGCCTACGAGAAGTTCGACGAGAACCGCGATCCGCACCTGCACGTCATGCGCAAGCACCGCGCGGCGGCCGACGAGATCGACGCCGGGCTGGTCGAGGAGCCGCTGCTCGAGGCGGCCAAGCGCTCGTGGGACGAGGCGATCCTGCTCGGCGAGCGATTCGGCTACCGCAACGCCCAGGCGACGGTGCTCGCCCCCACCGGCACGATCTCCTTCCTGATGGACTGCGACACGACTGGCATCGAGCCCGACTTCTCGCTCGTCAAGTTCAAGGAGCTGGTCGGCGGCGGCAACATGACGATCGTCAACCAGACGGTGCCGCAGGCGCTGCGCACCCTCGGCTACTCCGACCATCAGGTCGAGCAGATCGAGGCGCACATCGCCGAGAACGGCACGATCGTCGGCGCGCCGGGGCTCGAGGACGAGCACCTGCCGGTCTTCGACGTCGCCGTCGGCTCACGCGCGATCTCGCACATGGGCCACATCAAGATGATGGCGGCGGCCCAGCCGTTCCTCTCGGGCGCGATCTCGAAGACGGTCAACCTGCCGGCCGACGCGACGATCGAGGACATCGCCGAGACCTACATGGAGGGCTGGAAGCTCGGCCTGAAGGCGCTCGCGATCTACCGCGACGGCTCGAAGACCGCGCAGGCGCTGCGCACCGACGCCCAGCAGGACGAGCCGGCCGACGTCGAGGCGAAGATCGCCGCCGCCGTCACCGCCGCGCTCGCCGAGGCGCCGCCGAAGCGCAAGCGGATGCCGCGCGAGCGGGAGTCGATCACGCACAAGTTCTCGATCGCCGGCCACGAGGGCTACATCACGGCGGGCCGCTACGAGGACGGCACCGTCGGCGAGATCTTCCTGACCGACATCGGCAAGGAGGGCTCGACGCTGCGCGGCATGATGAACGCGTTCGCGACGTCGATCTCGATCGCGCTGCAGTACGGCGTGCCGCTCGAGACGCTCGTGCGCAAGTTCTCCTACATGCGCTTCGACCCGGAGGGGATCACCGGCAACCCGGAGATCCCGTTCGCCAAGTCGCTGCCCGACTACATCATGCGCTGGCTCGCCTCGCGCTTCCTCGACGCCGACGTCCAGGAGGACCTCGGGATCATGACCCCCGAGGTCAAGGCCCGCAAGGCCGCCCAGGAGGCCGCCATGCGCGGCGATACCGCCGGTCCCGTCAACGGCGGCAACGGCCACTCCAGCGGCGGGGGCAACGGCGGCGCAACCGTCACCCCAGCCGCCGCCGCGATGACCGACGAGCCGCCCGCCGCGGCCGCCTCCCCGGCCAGGATCACCGGCCTCGACCTCGGCCCAGCCTGCTCCCAGTGCGGCGGCATGATGCAGCGCACCGGCACTTGCTACACCTGTTCGAGCTGCGGCAACAACACCGGCTGCGGCTGAGCCGGTCCGCTAGTGGCTACGGCGCCGCGAGGCGCTCGATCAGCTCGATCGCGAGCGCGCGCAGCTTCTGGGGGTCGCTGCCGGTCGCCACGTGGTCGAGCAGCAGGCCGTCGAGGCCGGCGCAGAGGAGGCTGGCTCGGCGCTCGGAGTCGGGCAGGCCGAGCTGCTCGAGGGCGCCTTCAAGCAGCTCGCGGTAGGCGCTGTCCCAGCGCTCGGCCGCGGGACGGAGGTCCTCGCGGCGGGCACTCTCGAGGTAGAGCTCGTACTGGGCGAGCAGGACGACGCGGTCGCCGGCCCAGGCGTCGATCACCGCGTCCGCGAGCCGCGCCGGGAACGACTCGGCGCCGGCGTCAAGCAGGCCGCGGTCGGCCGCGGCGCGGAGGCGCTCGGCCTCGCGGTCGGCGACGTAGTTGAGCGCCTGCGCGACCATGTCGTCCTTGGACTCGAAGTAGTAGGTGGTCGAGCCGAGCGGGACGCCGGCCTCCGCGGCGACCGCGCGGTGATCGACCGCGGCGATGCCGCCGCGACCGATCACGCGAACCGCAGCCTCGAGCAGGACGCGACGCCTCGCGACACCGCGCGGCTCGATGACCGACGGGTCGGCTGGCGGCGTGGTCGGGCTCATCGTGCGCTTCTCAGTGCGCCGCGGAGAGGTTGAGCCCGACGACACCGGCGATCACCGCCCCGAGGCTCGCGAGCTTGAGCAGTCCCATCGGCTCGTCCCAGACCGCGAACCCGACGACCGCGATCGTCGCGGTTCCGACGCCCGCCCAGACGGCGTAGGCGAAGCCGATCTCCATCTCCTTGAGCACCTGGGCGAGCAGGATCACCGACAGGACGTAGGCGAGCAGCATGCCGAGCGAGGGGAACAGCTTCGACATCCCATCCGAGACGCGCAGCAGGACGGTTCCGATCACCTCCGTGAGGATGGCGAGCATGAGCAGGACTCCGGCGGACATAGCGAGGCTCCTCATCTGTACGTTTGTACATGTACGAGTGTACACGATCTGACCACGTCCGTCGCTAGGGTGTGGCGCTGCCCATGTCCGACACCACGAAGCTCACCGTCGCCGCCCACGCGCACCTGACCGCCGAGATCGAGCGCCTCGAGGGCCAGGGCCGGCGCGAGGTCGCGGGGCGGATCAAGACCGCGCGCGAGTGGGGCGACCTCAAGGAGAACGCCGAGTACCACGCCGCCAAGAACGACGCGGCGATGCTCGAGGCGAAGATCGCCGGCATGCGCAACCAGCTGCGCTCCGCCGAGATCGTCGAGGCGGCCGACGGCGAGGTCGCCGGCATGGGCACCACCGTCACCTACGCCGACGAGAAGACCGGCAAGGAGCTGCGCCACAAGCTCGTCCCGAAAGTGGAGGCCAACCCGACCGCCGGCCTGATCTCGATCGACTCCCCAGTCGGCAAGGCCCTAGCCGGCTCGAAGGTCGGCGACGACGCCACGCTCGAGACGCCGTCCGGGACGCGCACCATGCGCGTCCTCGCCGTCGAGCACTCGTAGGCGACCGTAGAAAGGGCCCCCGCTGGGGGTAGGGCCCTTTCGGTTTGGAGCGGGGCTGTTATCGGCGGTTTTTCTTCTTTTTGTTTTTGCAGGGGGGTTTTGACGTGGATGTTACGGTCGCGGTGTTTGCCGTCCTGGGGATCAGCTGTGGTGGACGATTTCGAAATTGTTCGGATGCGCGACGTTCGTCTCGGTAACCCAGTGCCCTTCGAGTTCGATCACTCCTCCGAGGTTGGCGCACGGCGTCGCGCCGTTGCCGGCACCGTCGTGTGCCGCGCTCGTGACTTCATACGTGTGGGCAACGCGCGTCACGGCGAGCGTGACGTTGCAAGTCGTGCCGGCCGTGCCTTCGGCCGTCGCGAGAAAGCTGTGGGCGTAGAGGCAGAAATCGACCTCGATGTTTTCCTGGTTCACCCCGCCAACCGGTTCGCTGAATTCGGCCGGCCAGGCCAGGTTGCGGTGCGAGTTCGAGGTGCCCGCGCCTTCGTCACACGGCTCGCGCCCACAAGCTCCGCCTTCGGCCGTCAGCCCCTGGTTGTAGATCGCGCCGACGCCGTCTTCGTTGAAGACAGCTTCGAACATGTTGTCGCATGTACTGAACAGGACTTCTGACGCCCCGGTGTGCTGGAACAGCAGCGAGGGAGATTCGGACACCGCTCTGACCCTACAGTTGCCGGTGCTGGGGACGTGGTGGAAGATCCCCGCGGCCTGACAGTGTGTATCAGCACCGCCACCCGCAGGTTCCAACCGCACTTCGACAGATTCCTGCGCGGACGCAGTCGATCCCATGAACACCATCGCCGCCATCGCCGCCAGGGCGGGCAGCAACAACTTGCGTAAATAACGCATTACTCTCATCTCCTAGAAAATGGCCCCAGCCAGAGACCTCCAGCCGGGGGTGCCGCACCAAAGCCGCGCCACACAGGCAAGGCTCCGAACCCTTTCACAAGGTAAGTCTCACGCCCAGCAGGTGTGGGACGACGTTTCGCTCGCCGTCTTCTAACGGCCACCGCCCCTGGCGGTCACACGATCGAACCTGCTCTCCCTCCCTCCATGCAGGGAAGCTCACGTCAGCGCAGTGAGCTGCGGCCTTACGATACGCAATCCTTGTCAGATGTCAAATCCGACAAGCAACCCTCAATAAGAGCTAGTGGTTAGACGTCACCGCTCTATCGGCGTGTCTTCTGCAGGGGTTTGATGCGGTTTCCACAGCTAGACGGCCGCCCTAGGCGCGAGCGCGGGGTCGTCCTCGTTGGCGCGGAAGAACTCGACCATCGGCCCGGCGTAGGAGCTGAAGGGCGGCGGGGTCAGTCCGTGAGGGCCGAGCAGGTCGACGGCGCGGCGGGTGTCGAAGGTCACCGGGTGGTTGAGGTAGGCGATCGACTCGGCTGGCGTGTCGGAGAAGAGCTTGCGGATCGGAGCGAAGCGCAGGGCGTTCTGGGCCAGCGCCGGCGGCAGCTTCCCGCGCGGTGCGTGGCCGGCGTATTGCTCGGAGAGCAGCTCGACCAGCTCGCGAGTCGTAACCGGGTTGGGATCGACGAGGTGGAGCGTCTCGCCCACGGTCGCCGGATCGGCGCCGGCCGCGGCGAGCGCCCGGACCACGAAGTCGATCGGGACGACGTTGAAGGTGGCTCCCGAGCGACCGATCTGGACCGGCGGCCGTCCCTGGCGCGCGGCCTGGGAGATGGCACGCAGCAGGTAGTAGGGACCGTCGAACTTCTGCGTCTCGCCGGTCTCCGAGTCGCCGACGACGATCGCCGGCCGCAGGATCGTCGTCGGGATGCGGTCGATCGCCTGCCGCACCCAGACCTCGGCCTGGAACTTGGTCGACTCGTAGTGGTTCTTGAAGTCCTGGCCCATCACCAGCTCGTGCTCGTAGACGACGCCGTTGCGCCGGCCGGCGACGTACGCCGTGCTGACGTAGACCAGCCGCTCGAGCTTCTTGGCCGCGAGGCAGAGCTCCAGCACGTTGCCCGTGCCGTCGACGTTGACTCGCTGGGCGAGCTCGATCGGCACGGCTAGGTCGTAGATCGCGGCCAGGTGGTAGATGCGGCGGACCCCGTCGGCCAGCCGCCCGTACTCGACGTCGTCGAGCCCGAGGCGGCGGTCCGCGATGTCTCCGGCGATCAGCTCGATGCGGTCGCCGTCGATCTCCGCGGCGGCGTCGGTCGCCGCCGGAAGCATCCGCGGCTCGACGAGCGCGACGATCCGCAGCCGCGGATCCTCGGCGAGCAGGTGGCGGACGAGGCGCCGGCCGATGAAGCCGGGGAATCCGGTGACCAGCGATGAAGAGGGCATTGCTGAAACGTAGGTGAAAGCGCGGCCCGGTAGTCGCCGGGGGGGCGGTAGGGTCGAGCGATGGACGCGGCGGACACGACGGCGACGCGGCTCTCGGCGCCGGACGTCCCAGGCGCGCGCCAGCGGACGGTGACGATCCAGGCCCACGACGTCGGGCCGCTGGACCTCCACCTCTACGACGCCGGCGACGGCCCGCCGGTGCTGCTGCTGCACGGCTGGCCTCAGGACGCCGTCAGCTGGCGCTACGTGATCCCCCTCCTCGCCGATCGCCACCGCCTGATCGCGCCCGACCTGCGCGGATTCGGCCAGAGCGACGCTCCCGGCCGCGGCTACAACGGCCAGACCTTCGGCGCCGACGCGATCGCCCTGCTCGACGCGCTCGAGATCGAGCGCGCCCACGTGATCGGCCACGACTGGGGCGGCTTCGCCGCGTTCGCGGCCGGACTGGCGGCGCCCAAGCGGATCGCCAGCATGGTCGCGCTGAGCACCCTGCCGCCCTGGGTCAGCGTCTCGCCGCGGCTCGTACTCGAGCTGTGGCGGACCTCGTACGCCTTCCTGCTCGCCGCCCTCGGCGAGCAGATCGTGCTCTCGCGGCCGGAGCTGATCGCGAAGATGCTGCGCGGCGACCGCGTCCACGACGGGATCTCACGCGCAGACGCGGAGGCCTACGCGGCGCGCCTGCAGCGCCCGGAGAGCGCCCGCGCCACGTCGCTTCTCTACCGCAGCTACGTCCGCTCGTTTCGCGAGGTCGTGGTCCGCCGCCGCTACGCCGACCTGCGCCTGAGCGTGCCGGCGCGCTTCCTGATCGGGGGAAACGACTACGTCATCAAGCCGCGGATGCTCGACGGCGTGGAGCGCCACTGCGACGACCTGACCGTCGAGCTGGTCCCGGACTCCGGCCACTTCATCCAGGAGGAGAAGCCGGAGCTCGTCGCGGAGCGGGCGGCCGAGCTGTTCGAGCTTCACCCCGCGGCCTGAGCAGCGTCGCGGCCCCGCATGCCGGTCCTTACCAAGCCCTAACCCGGCGTTGGGGCGACCATTGGGGCGCTCCGGGCAACGTGAGAGCACAAGCTCACGACCTGAGAGGTGATCCACATGAAGCGCACCGCAACCGCCATCGCCGTCGCCTTCGCCATGACGACCGGCCTGACGGCGACGGCCGGCGCCGCGACGACCGACACGCGCCCGGCGCTACGCGAGTTCGAGGGCAGGGTCGTGTCGATCGACCGCGACGCCCGCACCTTCCGCCTGAGGGACTCCGAGCGCGGCACGAAGCGGATCCGCGTGACCCGCAACACCCGCTTCGAGCGGATCGCCGGTTTCTCGGCGCTGAAGGTCGGGCAGCGCAACATCGAGGTCAAGACGCGCCGGCGCTCGAACCGCGCCTGGGTGGCGATCGAGGTCGAGCGCTCCGGGGGCGGCGGCGAGCACGGCGGCCGCGACGACGACAATCGCGGCGGGGACGACGACTGAGCCCCACCCCCGACGACAGGGGAACGCGGTCAGCGCCCCGCTACGGCGGGGCGCTCGCGTAGGCTGGTCCCGTGGCCACCAGGACCAGCGCGTCGGAGCGCGACGAGACCCCGTCGGAGCGCGCCGACCGGAACCTGACCGAGCTGCTCGGCGAGCTGCGGGTCGCGCTCCCGGGCGTCCAGGTGCTGTTCGCCTTCCTGCTGATCGTTCCGTTCAACCAGCGCTTCGCCGACGTCAGCGCGTTGCAGGAGAAGGTCTACTTCGGCACGCTGATCTGCACCGCGTTCGCCTCGGCGCTGCTGATCGCCCCCTCGATGCACCACCGGATCGAGTTCCGCCAAGGGGACAAGGACCACATCGTCAAGGTCTCGAACCGCCTGACGATCGCCGGCTTGACGCTGATGGCGATCGCGATGACGGGCGTGATCGTCCTGATCACCGACTTCGTCTTCGGAACGGCCACGACGGCGGTCACGGCGACCCTGCTCGCGCTCAGCTTCGCCTGGCTCTGGTACGCGATGCCGCTGCGGCGGCTGCGCCAGATCGACCGCGACTGAGGCGAGCTACAGCTCCTCGGCGACCTTCGGCGCCATCCGGTTGAACAGCCAGACGCCGAACGCGAAAGTCAGGAAGATGACGGCGAGCGGGATCAGCAGGCGGGGGGCGCCGCCGATCGCCTCGGCGGCACTCGGCTCGCTAGGCCCGACGATCGCGTGTCGCGCCTGCTGGACGAGCGCGGCGAGCGGGCTGAGCATCAGCAGGTTGGCGACCGTCTCGCTGCTGCGGTCGATCACCAGCTGGATCGGATAGAGCACCGGCGTCAAGTAGAAGAGCGCCTGCGTCGTCACGTCCCAGATCGGGTTGAGGTCGCGAGCTCGAACGTAGGCCGCCGAGAGGATCGCCGCGACCCCGATCGAAAAGACGAACAAGAGCGCCAGCACCAGCGGCAGCTCCAGCCAGGACAGCCGCGGCGTGACGCGGTTGACCAGAACCAGCCCGAGCAGCACGATCAGGTTGAGGCAGAGCGCGAAGCCCGCGGTCAGGACGACGGACATCGGGATCGCCATGCGCGGGAAGTGGATCTTGCGCACGAGGTTCTCGTTGTCGACGACTGCCGTGACCGCCCTGGTGGTCGACTCCTGGAAGAAGAAGAAGAGCACCATCCCGGTGAGCAGCAACGCCGGATAGTGCGCCGTGTTCTCGCCGACCTCGACGATCAGGCTGAAGACCACGTACAGCACGCCGAAGAACAGTGCCGGTCGCATCAGCGTCCACACGTAGCCGAGCGCCGAGTCGAAGAAGCGCAGCTTCCACTCCGTCACCGCGAGGATCCAGGTGAGTGTCAGGAAGCGCCTGAAGTCGCCGGCGAACGCCGACGGACCCGCCACCTCGTGCACAGCGGCCGCCGGACGGGAGTCCGCGCTCACGGGCGCCCCCCCTCGACCAGCCGCGCGCCGGCGCCGGCATGGGCCCCGACGCGGCGAACGCTCACGTCGTGCGGGAGATCGACCATCCCGCCACCCTCGCGAGACCCGATCGTCGCGACGGCCACGAGGTCGTGCCGCTGGTCCATCACCTCGTTGCCGACGCCGCTGTGCGCTACGAACGGCGACGCCAGGTACTTGCCTCCGGTGAACCAGTTGTCGAACTCGACCCTCATCTCGACTTGGTCGCCCGCCGCGAACCTCCCCGTCTGCTTGTGCTGCCAGGTCGTCGTCGTCGCGAAGACCCGCCGGTGATCCTTGTCCATCAGCAGGAACCCGAACACGGGGTCGGTCACGTCCTCGCGTATCTCGACCAGTGAGTGGAACGAGCACTTCCTGCCCTGGAACAGCGTCGCGGAGCGGTCACCCTTGTCGTCCTCGAACCAGGCGTCGACGATCATCGCGGCGCCGCTGCCGACGCGCGTGGCGTCGCCGCCCTCCCCCCCGTCGCGCTGCGCCGCCGCGCGCCGCTCCGCGGCGCCGGCGAAGTTGAGCCGGTTGTACTCGCGCGCCACACTGGTCGGATCGCCGATCTTGACGATCGCGCCCCGCTCGAGCAGCATCGCCCGGTCGCACGTGCGCTCGACGGTGTGCATGTCATGGGTGACGAACAGCACCGTGCGGCCCTGCTCGCGCTTGGCCTGCAGCGTGTCGTAGCACTTCTGCTGGAAGGAGGCGTCGCCGACGGCGAGCACCTCGTCGATCAGCAGCACCTCGGCGTCGACCTGCACCATGACCGCGAACGCGAGCCGGACGTGCATGCCCGACGAGTAGTTCTTCAGCTTCAGCTCGACGAACTCCTCCAGCTCCGCGAACTCGATTACGGCGTCGAAGCGGGCACGCGCCTCCTCCGGCGTCAGCCCGAGCATGACCGCGTTGATCGTTACGTTGTCGCGGGCGCGGAGGTTCGGGTTGAATCCGACGCCGAGCTCGATGAAGGGCGACAGCCCGCCTCGCAGCGCGATCCGTCCCGAGTCGGTGCCGTAGATGCCGGCGATGCACTTCAGCAGCGTGCTCTTGCCGCCGCCGTTGCGCCCGACGATGCCGAACCACTCACCGCGGTCGACCTGAAACGACACGTCGCGGAGTGCCTCGAAGGTGTCGTAGCGGACGCCCCTGAGGGGATGCAGCGCGCGCTCCTTGAGCGTGACGACCCGGTCGCGTGGAACGCGAAAGGTCTTCGACACGCCGTCGACAACGAGCGCCGCGGAGTCGGGAACGGCCGGCGGCATTGCGCGAACGGTATCGCCCTCGGCCCGATTTGCACTGAGCCGCGCGTCAGCCTCGAAAAGCGGCGCCGGACCGTAGCTCGCGGGTGACGGGTCGCCCCGGCGCCATGCATAGACTCCGGCCGCGTGCTCGCCACGCTGATAGTCGCGGCGCTGATCTGCGCCGCCTCGATCCTGGTCGGTGAGGCTGTCGCCCGCCTGCTCGGAACCGAGCGGTGGCAGGGCTGGGCCCCGGCCGTCGGACTGGCGCTGTTGCTTGCCCTGGCGCTCGCGGTGGTCAAGCTGCCGGGCCACGGGACGACCGGCGCGGTGGCGCTGGGAGTCGTCGTCGTGGGATCGGCGCTGCTGGTGACTCGATCCGGTGAGCTGCCGCGACCTCCATGGGACGTCGCCGCGCTGACCGGCACGACCCTGATCGCGACGCTGATTCCGTACCTCTCCAACGGCCGCTTCGGGATACCAGCGGTCGGCTACACCAACGATCCAGCCGCGCACCTCACCTGGGCCACCGCGCTGCGCGACGTGCCGAGCGACCAGGCGGTGACCGCCGGCTACCCGATCGGGCCGCACTCGCTGATGGCCGCGCTGGCGAGCGGCACGGGCATCGAGATGGAGTGGGTCTTCTGCGGCCTCCTCCTGGCGCTGCCGATCCTGATCGCCTGGGCCGCGCTGCCGCTGCTCGACGGGCTCGGTCCCGCCTTCCGCCTGCTGGCCGCCACGCTCGCGGGAATTGCCTACACGGTCAGCGCCTTCTACGCACAGGCCGGCTTCAAGGAGCTGCTGCTCACCCTCTTCCTGCTCGCTGCGCTCGGCATCGCACGCGCCGAGGCGCGCCGCCGCGGCGTGACCGGAATCGGATCCGGCGTCCAGGTAGGGCTGCTCTGCGGCGCGACGGTCGTCTCCTTCAGCTACGGCGGCTTGGCATGGCCGGCGCTGACCGCCGTGCTCTGGCTCGGCGCGGCTGCCACGCTCGCGCTCGTCCGAGCGCGGCGTCGTGGCCTTCCCGCGCTTCGCCGAGACGCGCTCGTGTGGCTGCGGCGGGCCGCCCCTGCGCTGATCGCGGCCGCGGGCGTGACGGCGCTGGCCGTCGCCTCCGACGCCCCTCGGCTGATCGACTCGCTGAACCTCTTCGGCGCCTCGCCGGCGGGCGCCGGCTCGATCGTCAGCGAGAACATCGGCCACCTCGCGGGCGAGGTTTCGAAGCGGGAGATCTTCGGCTTCTGGCCGCGCGACGACTTCCGCTTCGGGATCGAGCAGACGCTCCAGAACGATCTGCTCTCGCTGCTTGCGATCGCCGTCGCCGCATACGGCGGGCTGTGGTGGCTGTGGCGGCGCGACCTCGCCGTGCCGGCGGCAGTGGCGGCCGCCGTCCTGATCGCCGTGCGCCTGTCGGACACCGAGTCGGCCTACACCGCCAGCAAGGCGCTCGTCCCGGCGGGCGCCCTGGTCATGGTCATGTCGATGCGGGCGCTGCTGGCCGATCCGCCCGCGATCAGGGGCTCCGGCTGGCGCTGGATCGCCTTCGCGGCGGCCGCGGTCTTCGCGGCGTCGGCGCTCTGGTCGAGCTTCCTCGTCCTGCGCGGCGGCGAGGTTGGACCGCGCGACCACGCCGACGAGCTCGCCGGCCTGGTTCCCGAGATGGAGGGCGAGCGGGTCCTCTTCCTCGGCCACGACGACTACGCGCCATGGGAGCTGCGCGGGGCCCAGGCGCTGGTGCTGCCGACGACTCGGCCAGAGAAGCGGTGGCAGTACGGACAGCCCTACGACTTCGACTCCGTCGAGCCCGCCACGATCGACGCGGCGCCGTTCGCGATCACGACGCGCACGGCGTTCGCCAGCGAGGCCCCGCCTAACCTGCGCAGACTCCGCACGACGCCGTCCTACGTCCTCTGGCAGCGCCGCGGGACGACCCCGCCCCGTCAGGTCCTCCCCAGCGAGGGAATGCAGCCGGGCGCGGTGCTCGACTGCTCCCGACGACGCGATCGCAGACTGTCCGAACGGCCCGGCTGGGCCCGCGTCTGGACGAGCCGCCCGCGACTCGTCGGCCTGCCTCCCGAGATCGGCGGGATCCCGGCCGGCGAGCGACGCCAGACGTCCGTCTTCCTGCCGGCGGGACGTTGGGAGGTCTCGCTCCAGCTCATCTCGCGTCAGCGCGTGCACGTCGATCTCGGCCGCGGCGAGCGCGGCTCCGTGGTGCCGAACCTCGAGCGGCCGGGTCCGATCTGGCGTGCCGCCGAGCTGACCCAGCCCCGCGCCGGCCGGCGGCGGCTGCGGCTGAGCGTCGAGGGCGAGCCGCTCGGCGCGAAGCTCGGCGCCGAGAACCATCCCGGATCGCTGTTCGCGGCTGCCTTCGTGCGCACCGACGCGCCGCGCCGGCTGGTGCCGCTGCGCGAGGCGTGCGGGCGCTATGTCGACTGGTACACGCTCGGCGCGAAGCGCCCGCGGGTCTGAGCCCACCGGCCGAAGCCGCGGGGTAGCGTTCACTCGCCGATGGACATCTGCACGATCGTCGCCAAGAACTACCTCGCGCATGCGCGCGTGCTGGCGCGCTCGCACTCAGAGCACCACCCGGGCGCGCGGACGTGGGTGCTGGTCATCGACGAGGTCGATGGCTGGATCGACCCGGCGGACGAGCCGTTCGAGCTGGTCACCCCCGCCGACCTCGCGATCCCGACCTTCGACGAGATGGTCTGCCTGTACTCGGTGCTCGAGCTGTCGACCGCCGTCAAGCCGTTCCTCCTCACCCACCTGATGGAGCAGCGCGGCATCGAGCGGATCGCCTATCTCGATCCCGACATCCGCGTCCACGGCGATCTGTCGGAGATCGAGCGGCTGTTGGCCACGAAGACGATGGTGGTGACCCCGCACCTGACCGACCCGATGCCGCGCGACGGGCGTCGCCCGAGCGAGACGGAGATCCTGATGTCGGGCTCCTTCAACCTCGGCTTCCTCGGCCTGCGGCGCGGCGAGGGCTCTCAGCGACTGCTCGACTGGTGGGCCGAGCGGCTCGCGACCGACTGCGTCGTCGACCCGGAGGCCGGGCTGTTCGTCGACCAGCGCTGGATGGACTTCTCGCCCGGGCTGGTGGACAGCTTCGAGGTGCTGCGCGACCCCGGCTACAACGTCGCCTACTGGAACCTCTCGAGCCGCGCACTCAGCCGCGACCGCGAGCGCTGGCTCGTCAACGGCGAGCCGCTGCGCTTCTTTCACTTCTCCGGCTACGACCCCGACCATCGCGAGCGGCTGAGCAAGCACCAGGACCGCATCGAGATGCTGCCGGGCAGCGAGCTGCGACGGATCTGCGACGCCTACGGCGACGAGCTCCAGGCCAGCGGCTACGCCGAGGTGAAGTCCTGGCCCTACTCGTGGAGCGAGCTGCCGAACGGCTTGAAGGTCGACGCCGCCGTGCGCGCCGGCTACCGCAGCGGCGTCGAGCGAGGGGCGCTGACCGTGCCGCCGTTCTCCGAGCGCGGCGCGGCCGAGCTGCTGGACTGGCTCAACGGGCCAGCCGACGAGGGCGGCGCGCAGGGCGTGACGCGCTACCTCGCCGCCTACCGCGACGGCCGCAAGGACCTGATGCGCGACTTCGCCGACCTCGACGGCCTCGGCGGCGGCCGGCTGGTCGCCTGGGCCGAGGTCTACGGTCGCGGCCAGATCCCGGACGAGCTGCTGCCGGGCGCCGGCGCCCACGCCAACGGCGCGCCGCTGCACGTCGGCGTCAACATGGCGGCCTACTTCCGCTCGGTGCTCGGCGTCGGCGAGCACGCGCGGCTGATCCTCGAGGGCCTGCGGTCGGCGGGCGTGCCGGTCGCGACGCTCGGCCTGGTGGCCGCGGGCACCGAGCAGCTCGACGACGTCGCGGTCTCGGTCGGCGAGGACGCCCCCCACCCGATCAACCTGATCTCCGTCAACGCCGACGTCCTACCGGCGTTCGCGACCCAGGTCGGTCACGCCTTCTTCCAGGGCCGCTACTCGATCGGCCTCTGGGCCTGGGAGGTGACCCCCTTCCCCGAGCGCTACCTCGACGCGTTCGACCACGTCGACGAGGTCTGGGTGCTCTCCGAGCACGTGCGCCAGGCGGTCCAGCCGCTCTCGCCCGTGCCGGTGCTGACCGTTCCGCTGCCGATCGAGCTGCCGCCCTTCGAGCGTCGTTCGCGCGCCGAGCTGGGGCTGCCCGAGGGATTCCTGTTCCTGTTCGTCTTCGACTACGACAGCGTGATCGAGCGCAAGAACCCGCTCGGGCTGATCGAGGCGTTCGCCCAGGCATTCGAGCCCGGCGAGGGCGCAAAGCTGGCGATCAAGACGCTCAACGGCGACCGCCACCCCGAGGCGCGGGCGCGCGTCGCCGAGGCGGCGGCCGCCCACCCCGACGTGCAGCTGGTCGAGCAGGTCCTGCCGCGCGAGGAGAAGGACGCGCTGATCGACGCCTGCGACTGCTACGTCTCGCTGCACCGCGCCGAGGGGTTCGGGATCACGATCGCGGAGGCGATGTGGCTCGGCAAGCCTGCGATCGCCACGGGGTTCTCCGGCAACGTCGACTTCATGACGGCGGAGAACTCGTTCCTGGTCGACTGGCGCCCGACCAAGATCGGCGAGGGCAACAGCCCCTACCCAGCGGACGGCGACTGGGCCGAGCCCGACGTGGCGCACGCCGCGCGGCTGATGCGCGAGGTCTTCGAGCACCCCGAGAGAGCGCGCGCGGTCGGAGAGCTGGGACGGCGGGAGATCCGCACGCGGCGCTCGCCGATCGCCGCCGGACGCGAGCTCGCGCGGCGGCTCGTGCGCGTGCGCTCCTTCGCGACCGGACCGCTCGCGAAGTCGCAGTCGATCGCGGACACGACGCGCGTCGCGCGCCACATCAAGGCCGGCCCCACCCAGGGAGCGCCGCCCTCGCGGATCGCCGGCGCCAAGGCCGGCGCCCGCCAGGCGCTGCTGCGAGTCCTGAAGCCCTACGCCGTCCACCAGCAGCGCGTCGACACCGAGATGCTGACGGCGATCCACACGCTCGACCGGGCGCTGCAGTCGCTCGCCGCCAGCCAGGCCCGGCTCGAGCAGCGGCTGGGAGACGGCGACCGGCCGGCGGACGAGCCGGATCGCCCGGCCCGGTAGTTTCTCGGCCCATGTCCAAGCGCGCACTGATCACCGGAATCACCGGCCAGGACGGGAGCTATCTCGCGGAGCTCCTGCTCGAGAAGGGCTACGAGGTCCACGGCATGGTCCGCCGGTCCTCGACCGAGACCTTCCAGCGCCTGCAGGGCTGCCGTGACCAGCTCACGCTGCACACCGGCGACCTGCTCGACCAGCGCTCGCTGGTCGACGTGATGCGCGAATGCCAGCCGCACGAGATCTACAACCTCGCCGCGATGTCGTTCGTCGCCGCGTCCTGGAACCAGCCCGTGCTGACGGCCGAGTTCAGCGGCGTCGGCGCCACGCGGATGCTCGAGGCGATGCGCGAGACGGTGCCCCAGGCGCGCTTCTACCAGGCGTCCTCGTCGGAGATGTTCGGCCAGGTGCTCGAGGTGCCGCAGACCGAGAAGACGCCGTTCTACCCGCGCAGCCCCTACGGCGTCGCGAAGGTCTACGGCCACTTCATCACGGTCAACTACCGCGAGAGCTACGACCTCTTCGCCTGCTCGGGGATCCTCTTCAACCACGAGTCGCCGCGCCGCGGGCTGGAGTTCGTCACGCGCAAGGTGACTCACGGCGTTGCCGCGATCAAGCTCGGCCTGCAGGAGAAGCTGGCGCTCGGCAACCTCGACGCGGAGCGCGACTGGGGCTACGCGAAGGACTACGTCGAGGCGATGTGGCTGATGCTCCAGGAGGACGAGCCCGACGACTACGTGATCTCGACCGGCGAGACCCACAGCGTGCGCGAGCTGGTGAGCATCGCGTTCGCCCACGCCGGTCTCGAGGTCGACGACCACGTCGAGATCGACCCGAAGTTCTTCCGCCCGGCCGAGGTCGAGCACCTGATCGGCGACGCGTCGAAGGCGCGCGAGCAGCTCGGCTGGGAGCCGCGCACCTCGTTCGAGGACCTCGTGAGGCTGATGGTCGACTCCGACCTCGAGCTGCTGGCGAGCGGCGCGCCGCAGCTCCAGGCCGGCTAGCGCCGGCCGGCGCGCCCGGGGGTGGCCGGAACGCCGTGACACCGACGATCAGCGTCGCGATGCCGGCCTACCAGGCCGAGCGCTGGATCGGCGAGACGCTGGAGAGCGTCCTCGCCCAGACCGCGCCGCCTGACGAGGTCGTCGTCGTCGACGACGGCTCGACCGATGCCACGGCCGAGATCGCTCGCGGCTTCGGGGCGCCGGTCAGGGTCGTCCAGCAGCCGAACGGCGGCGCGTCGGCCGCATACAACCGAGCGTTTCGCGAGTCGAGCGGCAGCTACGTGGCGATGTGCCCGGCCGACGATCTCTGGGAGCCGCGCAAGCTGGAGCTGCAGCTCGAGGTGCTGAGCGCGCACCCCGAGGTCGACGTCGCGTTCGGCGGGGCGCGCTACTTCGGGATCGCGGAGCACGACTACGTGACCCCGTCGACCGCCGGGATCCTCGATCCGTCCAGCTTCCTCCGCCAGATGTACGTCGCCGACCTCGTCCCGGCGCCAACCGCCGTGGTGCGACGAGCGCTGTTCGACCGGCTCGGCGGCTTTCGCGAGGACCTCGCCTGCGAGGACTACGAGTTCTGGATGCGCGCGCTCAGGCACGACGCCGTCTTCTTCCACGATCCGCGACTGCTCGTCCGCCTGCGCCAGCACGGCGGCAACCTGTCCGCCCAGGCCGTGTCGATGTGGGAGATGAACCGCCAGGTTCACGAGCTCTACGCGCCGGACCTCGGCGACGAGCGCCTCGCGCGCCGAACGCTCGCGCATGACCTCCGCACCATTGCGCGCGCCCGCCTCGGTCTCGGAGAGGTCGACGCGGCGCGGAAGGCCTACCGGGCCTCGCTCGCCAAGAAGGCGCACCCGGCCGCGCTCGCCTGGACGGCGCTGCTCTCGCTCCCAGGGGTCGCCAGCCCGCTGCGACGCCTGGCCGCGCACCGGCGAACGCGTGCGGCGACCGCCCGATGAGGATCCTCTACGCCGCGATGGCCAACGAGTACGGAAGGCCGGAGCTCGGTCCGAGCTTCGAGGAGATGAACTTCCGCGGCGCGTTCGAGGGCATGGGCCACGAGGTCCACCCGTTCGACTTCCGCGCTCGCCTCGACGCCGTCGGCCAGGAGCGGATGGAGCGCGAGCTCGTCGCGCTCGCCGCCGAGGTGGATCCCGACCTCGCGTTCTTCTTCCTGTTCGAGGACGAAGTCCCACCGGAGACGATCCGCGCCGTCGGCGAGGCCGGACGCTGCCCGACGATGAACTGGTTCGCGGACGACCATTGGCGCTTCGACGGCTTCACCCGCCGCTACGCGCCGGCGTTCGACTGGTCGATCACCACCGACCGCGAGGCGCTGCCGAAGTACGCGGCGATCGGCGTCGAGGGTGTCCTGCTGAGCCAGTGGGGGGTGAACCGCTATGCCTACGACAGGATCGCGACCGCGCTCGAGCACGAGGTCACCTTCGTCGGCCTGCCACACGGCAACCGACCCGAGACGATCGCCCGCCTGCGCCAGGCCGGCCACGACGTCCAGTGCTGGGGCGAAGGCTGGCCCAACGGCCGCATCGGCCACTCGGAGATGGTCCACCTCTTCGGCGCCAGCGCGATCAACCTCAACCTCTCGAACTCCTCGACCCCGCCGCGGACGTTGCGGTTCCGCCTCGGCGCTCTCGCCCGCGGGCGCTGGGGCGACGCCCGTCAGGCACGCCCGCGCCCGAGCCAGATCAAGGGCCGCACCTTCGAGGTTCCGGGCAGCGGCGGCTTTCTGCTCACGGAGGCCGTCCCCCATCTCGAGGAGTACTTCGTCGCCGGCCGCGAGGTCGCCGTCTTCGCCGGCGTCGACGACCTCGTCGAGCAGGTCGGCTACTGGCTCGCCCATCCCGCGGAGCGCTCCGCCGTGGCGGAGGCCGGTTACCGCCGAACGCTCGCAGAGCACACCTACGACCGCCGCTTCGCCGAGATCTTCGCCGCCACGGGGCTCGCCTGAACACCGCGGGCCGCGTTATGCCGCCGCCTGTGCCGCGGATGCGATGACGGCCGAAGAGCGAGCCTAGCGGCGCCGACCCAGGCGCTCGCGCAGGCTCCGCGCGACGCTCTGGGCCCGCTGCGCCCAGCCAGGCGCGTCGTTGCGGAGCAGCAGGCTCTGGCCGTGGGCGTCGACGATCGAGCGGCCCTCCGGCGGAACGGCGAGGATCTGGTCCTCGAGCAGGGTGACGTGGTGGTCGGGCCGATCGGCGCGGATGACGTCGAGCACCTCGACCAGCGTCGGCCAGGCGGCCGGATCGTGAGGCGGCGGAGGCGCCGAGGTGAAGAGCCGGGCGTCGTCGATCACCAGGCAATCCATCGGATGTCCCGCGCCGATCGCCTCGAGCTCACGCAGCACCGGGCACTCGTCGTCGGCGCCGGCGGTGACGCCGTCGCTCCAGTGCCCGTCGAGGAAGTACAGCGTGGAGGTCTCGGCGTCGGCGACCTCGGGAAGCCGATCGGCCGAGTGGCCCTGTAGAGCCTGGACCCGAGGCAGGTCCCCGAGCCGCCGAGCGGCCTTGCGGTGGAGCTCCGGCGACCGCTCGATCGTCACGACGGACGAGAAGACCCCGGCCAGCGCGCGCGTCGTGTCGCCCATGTAGGTGCCGGTCTCGACGGCGCGCTCGAGACGGAGCTCCGCCTGCAGGCGACGGGCGAGGGTCAGGTCCACGGTCGGCACGGCCGGCACCGTACCAGCGGACCACGACGACGGCTATGGTCTCGAACCCGTGCGTGAGCTCGGCCTCAAGCGGTTCGTGACCCCCGTCCTGGACGTCGACCGCCTCGCCGCCGCCCCGCGCGGCTACCGCCGCTTCGTCGCCGATCTACGTCGCTATCGCGAGCTGGCCCCGGACGAGGAGGTAAGCCTCGCGGACGCCTATCCGCAGATCCACGACCGCACGGCCACGTCGGCGATCGACAGCCACTACTTCCATCAGGACGTGTGGGCGGCGCGCCGGGTCGCCGAGCTGCGCCCGGCGCGACACGTCGACGTCGGCTCACGGGTCGACTACGTCGGCTTCCTGACCGCGATCACGGCCGTCACGTTCGTCGACATCCGGCCGCTCGAGGTGGAGATCGAGGACCTCACGTCGGTCGCCGGCAGCATCGTCGACATGCCCTTCGAGGACCGCTCCCTGCCATCCCTGTCGTGCCTCCACGTCGCCGAGCACATCGGGCTCGGCCGCTACGGCGATCCACTCGATCCGGACGGCACTCGGAAGGCGACGGCCGAGCTCCAGCGGGTCGTCGCGCCTCGAGGCCAACTGCTGTTCTCCGGCCCGGTGGGACGCCCCCGCACCTGCTTCAACGCTCATCGCATCCACGCCCCCGAGGACGTCGTCGCGATGTTCCCGGAGCTCGATCTCGTCGAGTTCGCCGGCGTCGACGACGAAGGGCGGTTCCGGCGCCACATCGAGCCGGCCGATCTCGGCGACGCCCGTTACGCCTGCGGCCTGTTCCACTTCGTTCGGGCGAGCTAGCGGCCGAGCAGCCGGCGAGCCCGGGCGAGCAGCGCCGCGCGCTCGTCGCGGGCGGTGCCGACGGCCGCCAACGCGGTTGTGAAGGCCACGACCGCCAGAGCCGCGAGCGGGGCGGCGGGCTCGGGTGCGGCCAGCACGCCGGCCAAGACGACGACCCCGGCCAGCGTGCGGAGGGTGAGCGCGCTGAGTGCCAGGAATCCGCTCCGGACGAGCACGGCGGCGGTCAGGACCATCGCGACGCCCCACTCGACTACGTAGGCGGCGACGGCGCCGTCCAGCCCGTGAGCGGGCACGAGCACGGCGGCGGTCCCGACGTATCCGGCCACGGCGAGCAGGGTCACCGCAACCCACGACCGCGTCAGGCCGAGCGGAACCAGCGCGGCGCCGCCGACCCAAGCCACCGTTCGAAGCGCGTCCCCGGCGAGCTGGCGAGGAAGCAGGTCCGCCGCCTCTCCGAAGCCGGCGCTGAGGAAGAGCCGGATGACGTCCTCTCGGAAGAGCACCAGCGTGACGAGCACCGGCAGGACGAGCAGCAGCGTGAGGCGCAGGGTGTCGTCGATCGTCGAGCGCACTCGCGCGCGGTCGCCGGCCGTGTGAGCCTCCGTTATCGCCGTGAAGCTCAGGAAGACGACCGAGGCGACGATCACGCCGAGCAGCTGGACCGAGATCAGCTGAAGCGCCTGGAAGATGCCCGCCGCGGCCGCCCCGTCCTCCTTCAGGACGAAGGTCCTCACCGCGAGCTCCCCGACCGTCGACGCCACCCCGACGAAGAGCGATGCGAAGCCGATCCCCAGCATCGCGCGGACGATCGGCTGACGCAGGCGCTCGGGCCGCAGACCGGCGCGCAATGCGAGCCCGACCCCGGCCCGGCGGACGAGCGCCCGCAGCCTCCATCCCAGCGCCGCCGCATAGGCGAGGTTCCCCACCGCGAGCGCGAGCACCGCCCCCTCAAGACCGGCCACCACGACTCCGGCGACCGAGGCCAGGGTCAGCGTGACCCCGAAGAAGACGTTCGACCCCTGAACTCCGGCGACGTCGCGGAAGCCCTGCAGAGCATGGACGAGCGGGCCCTGCAGCGCGACGATCGGCACGGCGAGAGCCGCGAGCACGATCAGCAACGCGCGATCGTCGTCGAGCAGCAACGGCGCCAGCACGCCGGAGGACGCGGCGATCAGAAGGGCCAGGACGGAGGCGACGGCGAGCGGCAGGGCGAACGAGACCTCCAGCGCCGTCTTCAGCCCCGCCCGGTCGCCGCGCGCCCGGCACTCCGCGACGACGCGCGTGGTTCCGAGGCCCAAGCCGAGACCGGAGGCGGCGCTCAACGCCGTCAGCAGCGTCAGGATCTGGCCATAGAGACCGAGGCCGCTCGGCTCGAGGCCCACCGCCAGCACCTTCGTACGGGCGACGCCGAGGACTCCCACGATCACGGTCGCCGTGGACCCCAGCACGGCCGCGCCCAGCAAGCTGTTCGATCCCGCCGCGCCGCTCCCGGCGATCTCCAGCGCCTCGGCCTCCTGCTCGGCGCCCTGCTCGTGGGACGTCCCCGTCATGCGGCCTTCACGCGCGACAGGAGCAGCCGCTCGACTCGATCGACCGCGGCGGTGACGGGCATCGACGCCGCCGTGCGGCGCCCTTCGGCGCGCAGGCGCTCGGCGAGGTCGGGCTCCTCGCGCAGCCGGCGGATCGCCGTCGCCAGCCCGGCGACGTCGCCGGGATCGTGCAGAAGGCAGTTCGAGCCGCTGGCGAGGAACTCGCGCGGGCCGCCCGGGGCGCTGGTGACGGCGATCAGACCGGCGGCCTGGCCCTCGAGGATCCCGAGGCCGAAGCTCTCGGGCTCGCGCGAGGGATAGACGAGCACATCGTGAGCGGAGAACGCGTCGACCAGCGCAGGCCGGGTCAGCTCGCCGAGCCAGCGCACGCGGTCCTGCAGGCCAAGCTCGGCGGCCCGGCCGCGGACCCGCTCGGCGTAGTCGGCGTGCGTCAGCGGCCCGGCGATCGAGAGGGTGACCTCCTGAGGCAGCCGCGCGAGCGCGTCGACCGCGTCGTGGAGCCCCTTGCTCGGGTCGATCCGCCCGGCGAAGAGCAGCCGCTCGGCGCCGCGCGGGCCGGGATCGGTCGCCGCCTGCTCGACCAGTCGCGGCGGCAGGCCGCAGGGCACGACGTGCGTCTCGGCCGGGCGCCAGCCGAGCCGCGCGTGCTCGTCGCGCAGCCAGCGGCTGTTGAAGCAGACCACTCCCTCGGCGGCGATCGGCGGCTCGCCGAGAGCGCGCACGGCGAGTCCCTCGGCGCGCGCCCAGGGCACGAAGACCGAGCCCGGCCGCTCGTAGAGCACCCAGCGGTCGTGCAGCAAGTAGAGGACGGGAACGCCGCGCTCGTGCAACAGCCGGAGCGGTCGCTTCACGACGCCGCGCAGGTGCCAGACCAGCGCCGCGTCGACTCCCGCCGCGAGCTCGCGACGGATCGCCGCGGAATCGGCCCGCACCGCTGCGCGCGCGCGCAGCGGACGGCGCCATGCGCCTAGAACGCCGTCGAGCTCGCGCCGGACCGCCACCCCGCCTGCCTCCTCGACCGCCCGCAGGTCGTCGTCGTCGGAGCGGCACGCGAGCAGCGTCGCCGAGTGCCCACGCCGGACCAGCTCCTCCATCACGTCGGCGCAGATCTCGGCATAGCCGCCGCGGCCGGCCGGTGGGTAGGTGTTCGTCAGGCCGAGAAGGCGCATCGTGGGTCGCCGGCGCGACGTCGAGCCGGACCGCGTAGAGAACTACACTCGCGCACGTGCCAGACGAGAGCTCACCGGGGGCGAGCGACGCCGAGGCGGCGACCCTACCGAAAGGCCTCGAGGACGTCACGCCGGCAGTGGTCACCTGCGACGACGACCCCGGCTACCTCGCCGAGGCGCTCGACGTGACGATCGGCGAGGGCATGGCCGAGCCGGTTCTCGTCGTCGACATGTCGAGCGGGGACGGCGTGCGCCGCGTCTGCGAGGAGCGCGGCGACGCGATCCGCTACGTGGCGGCGCCCGACTCGCGCGGGGTGTCTGACTCGCGCAACCGCGCGCTGGCCGCCACGCGCACCCGCTACCTGCTCTTCCTCGACGCCGACGCGCTGCCGACGCCGGGCTGGGCCGCGGCGATGCGCCGGGCGTTCGAGCGGGCCGACGGCGTCGCGATCGTCGGCGCCCGCTGCCCGGCGCGCTGGACCGACCGGCCGCCGCGGCTGTTCCGCACCGCGCTCGCGGGGGACTTCCTGTCGCTCTTCGAGCTCGGCGACGAGCCGATCGACGTGCCGCGGATCATGGGCACCAGCTACGCGATCGACCGCGAGCGCGTGCCGGCCGAGCCGTTCCCGCTCGAGCTGGGGTTCGGGCCCGGCACGAGCCTCGCCGGCGAGGAGGTCGAGCTCTGCGAGCGCGCTCGCGAGCAGGGCTGGCGCGTGCGCTACGAGCCGTCGGCCGTCGTCTTCCACACGATCCGTCCGGGCCGCGCGACCTGGCGCTCGATGCTGCGGCGCGCCTTCCACGCCGGACAGGAGGGGCGGCGGCTCGGACGGCGGCTGGAGCCGCTGCCGCGGCGCGTAGGACCCGCGGACCGCCTCTTCCAGGCCGCGATCGCGCCGGCGTTCGCGGCGGGCATGCTGGCCGGCGCCCGCGACAACGCCGGCTAGCGCCGGCGCCGTATTCCGCTATCGGCGGCGCAGACGCGCGATCGCCCTTTGGACGGGCGGCGAGCGGTCGATCAGCAGGTGACGGGCGTAGGCCGCGATGCGCGCCGGCGGCGAGAGGTAGCCGAACCGCGGCACGCGGTCGAAGCGCCGGCCGATCGAGTCGTAGCCGACCTCGTCGTCGAGCTTGCGAAAGCAGACGGTGCGGTAGCTGATCGCACCCTCGAGCTCCCAGGACGGGCTCGACCTCAGGAACCTGACGACCATGTTCACCGACGGCAGGTAGGCGTCATCGAGGACGATCCGGCCGCCGACCTTCAGCTGGCGCGCGGTGAAGAACCAGTCGAGCGCCGGGAACGGGAACAGATGGGCGCCGTCGAGCAGCGCCAGGTCGAGCGGCCGCGGCCGCCAGCCGTCGGTCAGCGCCTCGTCGGAGGAGGCTGCGACGAAGGTCACGTCGTCGGTCGATATCCCGTGCTCGTCGCACCAGGCGCGGATGCGGTCGTGCTCGCCCGGCGCGGGCGAGATCACCGTGTGCGAGGCGCCGCTCGCCGCGAAGACGATCGACGACGCGCCGGATCCGGTCTCCAGCGTCGTCATGCCCGGCTGCACCGTCCGCTCGAGCCACTCGAGCGCGGACCAGGCGAGCCCGAAGTAGGCGTCGCCCGCACCGTGGAGGCTCGGCGGAGCGGCGCGGATCTTCTGCGTCAGCTGGCCTCGGATCGGCGAGAGAATAGTCGCGGGCCCGGCGCGAGCGGCCGCGGGCCGGCTTACCATCCGCGCCCGTGCACGTCGCCTTCTCGCTGCTGACGCTGTTCCCGGGCCGCGTCGGCGGCTCCGAGTCGAACGTGCGCGGCCTGCTGCGCCAGTACGTCGCCGGCAACGGGCCCGAGCGGGTGACGGTGCTCGCCAACGCCCCGGTGATGGAGGCGTATCGCGACCGCGTCGGCGGTCCGGTCGCGTTGCACCACGTTCGCAGCTACCGCCAGGGCGACGGCGCAGCGACCCGGCTCGCCGCGATGACCGCGGCGGCGGTCGCGCCGCGGCTCGCCGCGCGCGACGTCCCGGCCGGCGTCGACGTCCTCCACCACCCCGTCACCGTGCCGGTGCCGCGGCTGCCGGAGGTTCCGACCGTGACGACCGTCTACGACCTCCAGCACCACGAGCTGCCGGGCTTCTTCTCGCGCGCCGAGCGGCTGTTCCGGCGCTGGGCCTACGACGGCGCGGCGCGCGGCGCCGACCTCGTCCTGACCTCGAGCGAGTACTCGCGCCAGCGGCTGGTCGAGCTGGCCGGCGTCGCACCGGAGCGCGCGGTGGCCGTCCACATGGGGATCGACCACGACCGCTTCGCGCCGACCCCCACCGCCGCCGACGCGACGCTCGCCGAGCGGCTGTCGCTGCCCGAGCGCTACGTCGTCTACCCGGCCAACCTCTGGCCGCACAAGAACCACGAGCGGCTGGTGCGCGCGCTCGCCGCGGCCGAGGACCGCGAGCTGCGGCTGCTGCTGACCGGCCAGGACTACGGCCGCTATCCGGCGCTCGAGCACCAGGCCCGCGACCTCGGCGTCGGCGAGCGCATCCGCCACCTCGGCTACCTCGCGCCGGAGGACGTGCCGGCGCTCTACCGCGGCGCCACCGCGATGGTCTTCCCCAGCCTCTACGAGGGCTTCGGCTCGCCGCCGCTCGAGGCGATGGCCTGCGGCTGCCCGGTCGCCTGCTCGACGCGCGGCTCGCTGGCGGAGGTCGTCGGCGACGCGGCACTGACCTTCGACCCCGAGTCCGCCGAGGCGATCGCCGCCGCGATCGACCGCATCGTCACCGACGACGGCCTGCGCGCCTCGCTGCGCTCAGGCGGTCTCGAGCGCGCCGCCGCCTTCACCTGGGAGGCGGCCGCCGAGCGTCACGTCGAGCTGTACGCGCGTGCCGCGGCCGAGCGCGCCTAGCCGCGGTCGCTCGACGCTCTACCGGCCGGACATCGCGCGGTCGTCGACCGGGCGCCGGCCGTCGGTCGACGGGCGAGCCCTGTGCGGCATGCGCAGGCCGATGCTGAAGCGGCACTCGAGCAGCTTGCGGATCACCCTCAGCCCGTCGCGGGCGGTGAGCTTCTTGCCCTCCTCGCGGCCGCGGGCTCGATAGCGGACCGGCATCTCGTAGATCCGGTAGCCGCCGGCCAGCAGCCGACCGGTGATCTCGGGCTCGATGTCGAAGCCGCGCGACCGCAGGTCGAGCGAGCGGAAGACGTCTGTCCGCATCACCTTGTGGCAGGTCATGATGTCGGCCAGCCAGGTGTTGAACAGGACGTTGGCGGCGAGCGTGACGCCCTTGTTGCCCACCACGTACCAGAAGCTGAAGGCCGAGTGCGACTCGAACCCGCGCGCTCCGAAGACGACCTCGGCCTCGCCGTCGAGCAGCGGCTGGAGCAGCTTGCCGAGGTCGGCGGGGTCGTACTCGAGGTCGGCGTCCATGACCGCCGAGTAGGCGCCGCTCGCGTGCTCGAGGGCGGTCCGCACCGCGGCTCCCTTGCCGGCGTTGCGCTCGTGCGAGACGAGTTTCACGCGCGGGTCGTCGGCACGGGCGGCAAGCAGCTCGGCGGTCCCGTCGGTCGAACCGTCGTCCACGATCACGACCTCGACGTCGTCGACCGGGTAGTCGGCGCCGAGCACCTGCTCGATCGCCGACTCGACGGTCGCCCGCTCGTTGAAGACTGGAATGAGGATCGAGAGGTCGGGCACCGCGGCGCCGCACCCTACCGGTAGGGCGGGTGGATAGGTTGCCGTCGGTGGGCGGGTTCCTGACATTGCTCGTGGCGGTCGCACTCGTCGCCGGATGCGCGCTTCCGCTGACCTGGAGCATGCGGATCCGCGGAGCGGCAGCGTTGGTGGCGGCGCTCGTCGTCGCCGCAGCGGAGATCGTGCTGCTGATGATCGCGCTGTCGCTCGCCGACGCGCTCCAGGTTGGCTGGATGCTGCTCGGCGAGGCGCTGCTCGCCGTCGTGGCGATCGCCGTCTGGCAGCGCGCCGGCCGCCCGCGCCCGCCGCTGCGCGGATCGCTCCCGAGCCGCCGGGCGGCGCGCGAGTGGGCGCGCGCCAACCCCGCCGCCACCGGCATGGCGGCCGTGGCGGCGGCCGCCCTCGCCCTGCAGCTCGTGATGGCGCTGGCCGTCGCGCCGAACAACTGGGACTCGATGACCTATCACCTCGCCCGGATCGGGTACTGGCTCCAGTTCGACTCGGTCCGTCACTTCGACGACGGCACGATCCGCCAGCTCGCCAACCCGCCCAACGGCGAGTACCTCCAGGGCTGGACGATGCTGCTGAGCGGAGGCGACCGCTTCGCGAACGCCGTCCAGTGGGTGACCCTCGTCGGCCTCGCGGCGGCGATCGGCGGCATGGCCCGGGCGCTCGGCTTCAGCCGCGCGGCGGCGCTGTTCGCCGCGTCGCTGTTCGTGGCGATGCCTCAGCCGATCCTCCAGGCGGCCTCGACCCAGAACGACCTGATCGTGTCGTTCTTCGTGGTCGCCGCGCTGCTGTTCGGCCTTCGCGGCCTGCGCGACCGCTCGACCCCGGAGCTGGCGCTGTTCGGCGCCGCGCTCGGACTCGCGGTCGGGACCAAGGGGACGGCGCTGCTGGCCGTCCCGGGGATCGGCCTCGTGCTCGCCGTCGCGGCCTGGCGCTACTCGGCGCCCGCCGGCGTCCTGCTGCGCGCGACCGCCGCCGCGGCGGCCGGGGTGATCGTCCTCGGGTCGTTCAACTACGCGCTCAACCTCGACGCCTACGGCGATCCGCTCGGCGATCTCCCGAAGCTGACCGAGCGACAGAGCCCGGTGGGCGAGAACGCCGTCCGGGCGGGCTGGACGCTCGTCGACTCGACCGGCGTCTCGATGCCGTGGCTCGACGTCGGCCTGCGACGACCGGTCAACAAGCTGCTCGGCGACGTCAGAACGCCCGACTTCGCGGGCTACTCGATCGACACCGGCGTCCAGGAGGACACCAGCGCCTTCGGCCTGCTCGGGCTGCTGGCGCTGATCGTCCTCGCCGTCGCGCTCGTGGCCAGGCGCACGCCGTGGGACCGTCGTGCGGTCGCCGCCGCCGCGCTCGCCTACCTGGCGCTGTTCCTGGTCGTCAACGAGTACAACCCGTGGGTCGCCCGGCTGATGATGCCGGCCCTCGCGATCGGGGCGCCGCTGCTCGCGCTGCTCTACCGCCGTGGCTGGACGCGCGGGACGGCCGTCGCCCTCGCGCTGCTCAGCCTGCTGCCGAGCCTGTTCGTCAACCCGCTGAAGCCGCTGTTCGTCGAGCCCGCCGCCCCGACCGTCTTCGCCCTCGACCGGATCGAGCAGCAGACGCTCGTGCGGCCCGATGTAGCGCCGGCGCTGCGCGAGCTCGACACCCGCCTGCCGGCGGACGCGCCGATCGGCTTCGTCGGCAACGGCGACAGCTGGGACTACCCGTTCTTCGGCGAAGGCCTGGAGCGCCGGGTGGTGCCGCTCGCTCCGAGCGCGGCGTCGCGCGACACGATGCGCCGCGAAAGCCTGCGCGGGATCGTCTTCGCCAACACGCCGCCGCCGCGCGGCCTCGACGCGGAGCAGCTCGCCCCGGGCTACTGGCTGGCCGTCCGCCAACCGCGGGCGCGCAGCCCGCGGGCCGCGCGCAGCGCCCGGTAGACGAGCACGATCAGGCCGCTCATCGCCCGGTTGACGGCGACCGGCAGCGGGTGGCCGGCGCCGTGCACGCGCGCGCACTCGGCGTGCTCCTCGAACTGGAGCTCGAAGCCCTCCATGCTCTGCGTGCCCTCGGTCATCCGGAAGCTCGACAGCGTCTGGCGCAGCACCACGGGAGGGTGGCGGCGGCCGACGCGCAGCCAGAGGTCGTAGTCGTGGGAGATCCGGTAGCGCGGATCTAGCGGGCCGGCCTCGTCGAGCGCCCGCCGGCGGACGAAGGTCGCGGGATCGGAGACGAAGTTCTGCGTCAGGTAGAGCGGGTAGGACCAGCGGCGCAGCAGCGCGTTCTTGTAGGCAGTCACGCCGCGCCGGATCTCGTTGCCCTCGCCGTCGACGACGTCGCAGTAGCCGGTCACCCACGTCGCGGACGGGTCGCGGGCGAACGCCTCGCCGACGGCGCGCAGCGCTCCGGGGTGATAGCGGTCGTCGGCGTTGAGCCAGGCGATCACCTCGCCGCCGGTCATCGCAACGCCCTTGTTGACGGCGTCGACGCGGCCGTCGTCGGGCTCGGAGACGAAGCGCACGCCCTCCGCGCGCTCGAGGATCTCCAGCGTGCCGTCGGTCGATCCGCCGTCGACGACGAGGTGCTCGACGCTCGGATAGGCCTGCGCGCGGACGCTCTCGATCGCCTCCTCGATCGTGGCGGCGGCGTTCAAGCAGGGCGTTACGACGCTGATGGAGGGCAGCTCGACCACGGGAGTGGGCAATATATGGGTGCGGCGAGCGCAACTACGTGCCCTCTCGGCGCTTCTAGCACTGATGAGCCCCATCAATCGCAACCTTGCCGTCGTGCCGGCCTACAACGAGTCGGAGACGATCGCCCGCGTCGTCCGCGAGCTGAACGAGGTCGCGCCCGACTTCGACGTGCTCGTGGTCGACGACGGCTCGACGGACGCGACCGCCGCGATCGCCCAGGCCGTCGGCGCGCGCGTGCTGCGCCTGCCGTTCAACCTCGGGATCGGCGGCGCGGTGCAGGCCGGGTTCGTCTTCGCGCTCGAGAACGGCTACGAGCGGATGGTCCAGGTCGACGGCGACGGGCAGCACGTCGCCGCGGAGATCCCGGTCCTGCGCGAGGCGATGGACGACGACCCGCGGATCGACATGGTCTGCGGCTCGCGCTTCGTGACCGACAGCGGCTACCTCGCGCCGATCAGCCGCCGCACCGGCATCCATATCTTCGCCTTCCTGCTTTCACGGCTGGTCGGGCAGCGGGTCACCGACCCGACCTCCGGCTTTCGCCTCTACAACCGCCGCGGGATCGCGCTGTTCGCGCGCGACTACCCCCACGACTACCCCGAGGTCGAGGCTGTGCTGATGGTCCACCACCACCAGCTACGGATGCGTGAGGTGCCGGTCAAGATGCTCGAGCGCGGCGGCGGCGTCTCCTCGATCCGCTCCGGCAAGTCGGCCTACTACATGGTCAAGGTGCTGCTCGCGATCTTCGTCGGCCTCGTCCGCCGCCGCCCGGTCGTCCAGCCCGGCGACGCCTCGCCGGTGACCGCCCAGGGGATCTGATGGAGCTGCGGATCCAGCTCGTGTCGATCGTCGCCGCCGGCGGCCTCTTCCTCCTCGTGCTCGAGCTGGTGCGTCGCCGCCGCCTGCTCGAGCGCTACGCGCTGCTGTGGCTGTTCAGCGCACTCGCGCTGCTCGGCCTGGCGCTGTGGAGCGGGCTGCTCGAGCGGATCGCGAACACGATCGGGATCATCTACCCGCCGAATGCGCTGTTCCTGATCGCTTTCGGCTTCGTCCTCGTCCTGCTGCTGCACTTCTCGCTCGCCGTCTCGCGCCTGACCGACCAGACGAAGGTGCTCGCCCAGCGCCTCGCGATGGTCGAGGAGCGCCAGGGCCGCTCAGAGGCGGACCAGGCCGCGCACGAGCCGGCGCTCGGATCGGTCGAGCCAGAGCAGGCGGTACGCGACCCAGTATCCGGCTAGCCCGGCGGCCGCCGTGGCGAGCACCGCGGCGGCGGACTCGGGGTCGAGCGCCAGCCGCGCCGCGACCAGCGCCGCGCCGAGCACGACGCCGAGCGACCAGGCCGGCAGGAAGGCCCGCCTGGCCAGCTCTCCGAGCGGCACGGGGATCGCGCGCACGACGACGCGCAGCAGGTACGGGAACAGCACGACGTAGGGGATTGCGGTGGCGAGCGCGACTCCCTCGAGGCCGAACGCCGGCGTGAGGGCGAGCGCCAGGGCCACGCTCGAGCCCGCGACGAGCAGCGCCCAGCGGGCGAGGTCGCGCGCCCGGCCGACCGCCACGAGCATCGCGGCGGCCACCCCGCTCATCCCGTTGAGCACCCAGTGGCTCATCAGGATCGCCATCGCCGGGCCGGCCTCGCGGAACGCGGGGCCGAGCCAGACGTCGAGGATCGGACCGGCGAGGACCATCCCCGTGACGGCGATCGGGACGATCAGCGCGAGCATGTAGCGCGAGCCGCGCACGAGCAGCTCGCGCAGGCGGCGGTCGTCGCCGCGGGCCTGGTAGCCGGCCGCGGTCGGCAGCACGGTGACGGTGACCGCCGCGTTGAGCGCGCGGATCAGGTTGTGCGCCCGCACCGGTCCCTCGAGCAGGCCGACCGCGCTCGCCGACTCGAACACGCCGAGGATCAGCCGGCTCAGCACGTAGACCGCCGCGCTCGCCGCCTCGGTCAGCGAGATGTAGCCGGCGAGGCCGAGCAGCTCGCGCGCCGTGGCGCGCGTCGCCAGCCGCGGGCGCAGGCGCCAGGGCAGCCCGACGGCGCCGGCGGCGAGGGCGCAGCCGATCCCGGCGAGCAGCGGGATCGCCGCGCCCGCGCCGACGATCGACCACAGCGGCGCCTCCGCGAGCGCCAGCGCGAGCACCAGCGCCGCGTAGGCGATCAGGGCGACGACCTCCGTGCCGGCCGCGAGCACGAAGCGGCCGTCGGCGCGCAGCGCGTCGCGGTAGACGGTGAGCGGCCAGCCGGCGAAGGTGACGGCGCCGACCGCGAGCGCCCCGAGCCGCGCCTGGCGCGCCAGCTCCGGCGCCAGGCCGAGCGCCTCCGCCAGCGCGATCCCGAGCCCCGCCAATAGGAGCCCGCCCATCGCGCCCGCCGCGACGTAGAGCAGGGCGGCGGTCGAGAACGCCACCGACCCCGCGCGCGCGTCGCGGGCCGCCGCCATCGCCCGAACGGCCGCCCCCGCCGCCGCGTTCTGGACGATCAGCAGGTAGCCGGCGAACGCGTTCAGCAGGCCGTAGACGCCGAGCTCGGCCAACGACAGCCGGCGGGCCAGCACGGTGACGATCGCGAACATCGTCACGAGGCCCGTCACCTGCGCCGCCTGCTGCGCGAGGGAGCCGGTCACGAGCCGGCGCGCGTCGCTCATGGGCGTATCTTCTCGCGGGTGAGCCGGACGCCTTCCGCTGGCACGACGACGGAGCGCCCCGGCGCGGCCGCCGCGGTCCCCCGCCGCGACGTCCTCGGCGTGCCGATCGCGATGACCGACTACGAGGGCGTCCTGCGCGTGATCGACGCGATGGTCGAGCGGCGCGAGCGCGGCTGGGTCTGCGCCGCGCCCGCGATGTCGCTGGTGACGGCGCAGGACGACCCGCTGCTGCGCAGCGCGCTCGTCGACGCGACGCTGACCGTGCCCGACGGGATGCCGGTCGTCTGGGCCGCCAACCTGCTCGGCGAGCGGCTGCGCGAGCGGGTGTACGGCCCCGAGCTGATGCACCGCCACTGCGCCCACGCCGCCGCGCGCGGGCAGCGGGTCTGGCTCTACGGCGGCCACGACGAGCATGCGCTCGCCGACCTCGAGGCCAATCTCCACCGCCGTCATCCGGGACTGCCGATCGTCGGCAGCTGGTCGCCGCCGCACGGCGAGCCGACCGCGGTCGAGGACGAGCAGACGGCCGCGCGAATCAACCGCGACCGGCCCGACGTCGTGTGGGTCGGCCTCGGCATGCCGAAGCAGGAGCGCTGGATGGCCCGGATGCGGTCGCGACTCGACGCGCCGGTGCTGTGCGGAGTCGGAGCCGCGTTCGACTTCCACGCCGACCGCGTCTCCCAGGCGCCAGCGTGGATGCAACGGCGCGGTCTCGAGTGGGCCCACCGGATCGCGCAGGAGCCGCGCCGGCAACTGCCGCGCTACCTGCGCTCCAACCCGCGCTTCGCGGCGGGCGTCGCGCGCCAGTACCTCCGCGAGCGCCGCGGCGCCCGCGCGTCGTAGGATCACGCCCGTGTCGCAGGGAGCCGCCGTTCCATCCCCCCGGGCGGGCGCCGACGGCCCCGCGACCAGCGCGCCGCTCGTCACGGGCGGCGGCGGCTTCGCCGGCGGGTACCTCGTCGAGCTGCTGTCCGGCGCCGGCGGCCCGCCCCCCAACGCGCCGCCGCGCGGCGCGCTCGACCTCTGCGACCGCGACGCGGTGCGCGAGAGCGTCGCCGAGCTGCGGCCGTCGGCGGTGTTCCACCTCGCGGCCTTCAGCTCGCCGAGCCTCTCGTGGGAGCGGCCCGGCGAGGCGCTGGTGCCGAACGTCCAGATGACGCTCAACGTGCTGGAGGCGGTCCGCCACGAGGCCCCGGACGCGGCGCTGGTCCTGATCGGCTCGGGCCAGGTCTACGGCGAGCGCGAGGACCTGCCGGTCGAGGAGGACGCCCCGCTGAGCCCGGGCAACCCCTACGCGCTCTCGAAGGCGACCGGGGACACGCTCGGCGCCCAGTACGCCGAGGCGTTCGGGATGCGCGTCGTGCGGCTGCGGCCGTTCAACCACGCGGGCCCCGGCCAGTCGGACGAGTTCGTCGTCAGCTCGCTGGCCCGCCAGGTCGCCGAGGCCGAGCTCGCGGGACGCTCCGAGGCGGTCCTGCGGACCGGCGACCCCGACTCCGCACGCGACTTCACCGACGTGCGCGACGTCGTTCGCGCCTACTCGCTTGCCGCGAAGCTCCCGGGCGGCGTCTTCAACGTCTGCAGCGGTCGCTCGGCCTCGGTGGCCGAGCTCATCGAGCTGGTGGCGACCCACTCCCGCATCCCCGTCCGCCACGAGATCGATCCCGCTCGCCTGCGCGCCCACGACGCCCGCACGATGCGCGGGTCCCACGACCGCCTCACCGAGGCCACCGGCTGGGAGCCGGAGATCCCCCTCCAGCAAACCGTCGGCGACACGCTCGACTGGTGGCGCGCCCGGCTGTCGCAGTAGCGCGGTCGCCACAGGGCCCATCCGCGCCTTGCCAGCTACGGCAACGATCTTCACTCCCAGGCAACTTCGTTTACTGGGAGGCAACTTTCTTGCCGTATCCGACAGTCGCCGTCAGGGACTGATCGACTGCTCGGGTACCCGCCCGACACGCGCGTAGAGATCGAGGAGGTCGTGGGTGTAGCGCTCGAGAGAGTGCCGTTCGCGAGCGCGGGTCAGCAGGGCGTTCCCCTCGGCGGCGCGGGCGGGAGGATCGGCCCAGAGCTCCGCGACGCGAGCCGAGAAGGCGGCGACTTCGCCGGCCGGCGCGCAACGGCCCTCGCCGAGCAGCTCGGGCAGGCCGCCCATCGCTGTGGCGACGACCGGCACGCCCGCGGCCATCGCCTCGAGCGCCGCGAAGGGGGAGAACTCGTGGTAGCGCGAGGGCATCAGCACTATCGCCGCACCGGCCAGCTCACGGCTCACGTCCTCCGCTGGGAGCCGCCCGAGGAAGACCGCCTCGGCTCCGCTCTCGGCGGCGAGCCGCTCGAGGCGATCCCGCTCCGGGCCCTCGCCGGCCACGCGCAACGGCACGCCGGCGCTCGCGCAGGCGAGCACGGCGTCCTCGATCCCCTTCTCCGGCGAGAGCCGCGCGGCGACCAGCGCGTACGCCCCCTCCCCGGCCCGCGAGCGCTCGGCGAACGACTCCTCCGGCAGGTAGTGACGCAGCACCTCTACGCGTTCCTCCGGCAGGCCGCGCGCCGCGAGCTCGTCGCGGGCGGCGGCCGACGGCGCCACGAAGCGGTCGACGGCGTCGAGCAACCGCGGCTGGTGCAGCGACAGCGCCGCCGCATAGACGACCGCCTCGGGCAACGAGCGCCGGCAGTTCAGCACCAGGCCCGGCAGGGTGTTGCGCCCGCGGCAGCGCCGGCACGGCCCGCCGTCGCGCTCGCCGAAGCCGGTCGCGCAGAAGATCCGCACGTTGTGCAGGTGGAGGAGGATTCCGGCCCCGGCGGTGCGCGCGGCGGCCAGGCCGGCGGGGCCGATCAGCGGCAGGGTGTTGTGCGCGTGGACGACGTCGGCGCGAGCCAGCCGCACGGCGCCGGCGAGGTCCCCCGGCCGCTCGCCGCCGCGCAGCAGCGCGCGCGCGGCCCGGGCGTTGCCCGCGTCGGCCGACCGGCGCTCGAAGGTCGTGTGCTCGATCCCGGCCGCCTCGAGCGCGCGCAGCTGGAGATCCACCGACCGCTCCTCCCCGCCCTCGATCCGGTAGCGGTTGTGCACTACGAGCACGCGCGGGCCTGCGGACACCACGGCTAACCTACCGACGCGATGTCCGAGCCGGCCGTCTCCGTCGTGGTGCCCACTCGCAACCGCGCCGGGTATCTGGAGGTGACGCTCGCGTCGCTCGCCGAGCAGGCGCCGGGAGTGCCCTACGAGACGATCGTGGTCGACGACGGCTCGGCGGACTCGACGCCCGAGCTGGCGGAGCGCAGCGGCGCCGTCTACCTGCGCCACGAGCGCTCGCGGGGGCCCAACGCCGCCCGCAACACCGGGATCGAGGCGGCGCGCGCGCCGCTGATCGCGCTGATCGACGACGACGTGCGCGTCCCGCCGACGTGGCTCGCTGCGCTGAGCGCGGGCGCCGGCCGCCACCTCGCGGCGGAGGCGTTCGGCGGTCCGATCCGCGCGCGGCTCGAGGGACCGGCGCCGCGCTCGTGCGGGCGCGAGTCGGCGCCGATCACGACGCTCGACCTAGGTCCCGACGACCGCGAGGCGCGCTTCGTCTGGAGCGCGAACATGGCCGTCCGCCGTAGCGCGATCGAGCGGATCGGGCCGTTCGACGAGGGCGTCCCGATCTACGGCGACGAGGAGGAGTGGCTGATCCGGCTGCACGCCGGCGGCGGCCGGGTCGTCTACCTCGCCGACGCCTGGCTCGAGCACCGCCGCAGCGGGGACGACGCGCGCCTGCGCTCGCTCGCGCGCGCCGAGTACCGGCGCGGACGCGCCGCGCGCCGCAACGACCGCCGCAAGGGAACGGAGCTGACCTTCGCGCGTGAGCTGCGCAACCTGGCCGGGGCGGGTTGGCACACGGCGCGCCGGCGCTGCACGCAGGGACTGGTCATGGGCGCCCACTCGACGGGCCGGATCGTCGAGGCGCTGCGACAGCGGTGAGCGGCCTGCCCGACCCGTCGACGTTCCTCTCCGGCGAGTCCGGCGGAGTCATCGGCAAGCGGCTGACCGTGACGCGCACCGCCAGGGACTGGGCCTCGAGCCTCGCGGCGGCGGTCTCGCTCGCCGGCCCGCGGCTCGACCGGCTCGCCGCCGCTCAACCGCCGCGCCGGGTGCTCGTGCTGTCGATCTACCGACCGGGATCGCTCCTCCCCCGCGCGACGGCGCGGCTGCGCTCCGAGCGCCACGACGTCCGCCTCGCCTTCGGCGCGACCGGCGCCCCGGACGCCGCGCTCGCCGCCGAGACGGCGCTCAGCGGGCTGACCGGCGGCAAGTTCGAGAACCTCAACCACCTGCTCGCCGCCGCCCCGCCGGTCGCCGAGCACGACTGGCTGATCGTCGCCGACGACGACGTCGAGCTGGCGCCGCGCTTCCTCGACCGCTTCGTGGCGCTCTGCGAGCGCCTGGAGCTCGACGTGGCCCAGCCGGCGCAGACGCTGCGCAGCCACTCGGCGTGGCGGGTCACCCGCCGGCGCCCGTTCTCGCTCGCCCGCCGCACCGACTACGTCGAGGTCGGTCCGGTCACCGCCTTCTCGCGCCGGGCGGCCATCGAGCTGACGCCGTTCCCGGAGCTGCGCTTCGGCTGGGGGCTCGACAACCACTGGGGAGCGCTGGCGCGCGAGCGCGGCTGGCGGCTCGGCATCGTCGACTCGCTGCCCGTTCGCCACGAGGCCCAACGCATCGCCGCGACCTACAGCCACGCCGAGGCGATCGAGGAGGGCCGGCGCTTCCTGGCCGGCAAGCCCTACGTGCCAACCGAGGAGGCCCAGCGCACGCTCGCCACCTACCGGCGGCTGCCCTCGTGAGCGAGCGCCTGCGGGTGCTGGTCGTGCCCAAGTGGTACCCGTGGCCGGAGCGGCCGGTCTTCGGCCTCTTCTGCCGCGAGCACGCCCGCGCGCTGGCGACCCGCCACGACGTCGTCGTGCTCGCCTCGCTCGCGACGCGCCGGCCGGACTTCCCCGCCTACCGGCTGGAGGACTCGGTCGAGGACGGCATCCGAACGCTGCGGGTTCGCTACCGGCGGCCGTTCCTGCGGCCGGCGGCGATGGGCTTCCAGCTGCTCGGGATGCTCGCCGCCCTGCGCCGCCTGAGACGGGCGGGCTGGCGGCCCGACGTGGTCCACGCCCACGTCTACCAGGCCGCCCCGCCGGCGCTGCTGCTCGGACGCCTCAGCCGCGCGCCGGTCGTGGTCACCGAGCACTACACCGGGTTCCAGCGCGGGCTGGTGACCGGCTACGACCGCGTACTCGCCCGCCTCTCGTTCGAGCGGGCCGACCTGGTCGCGCCGGTCAGCGAGGACCTCGCCGTCAGGCTGCGCGCGCTGGCTCCCAAGGCGCGAATCGCCGTGGCGCCGAACGCCGTCGACACCGAGGTCTTCGCGCCCGCGGCGCCTGACGGGCGCGGCGCGAGCGCGCCGCCGAGCACGCCGGCGCGGCTGCTGAACGTCGCCGCCCTCGCCGCCAAGAAGGGGCACGGCGACCTGCTCCAAGCGATCGCCGAGCTGCCCGACACGACGCTCGACGTCGTTGGCGAGGGGCCCGAGCGCGAGCCGCTCGAGCGGCTCGCGCTCGAGCTCGGAGTCGCCGACCGGGTGCGCCTGCTGGGCGCGCGTTCGCGCGAGGACGTCGCGGAGCTGATGCGCGCCGCCGACCTGTTCGTCCTGTCGAGCTACCACGAGAACCTGCCGGTCGTGCTGATCGAGGCGCAGGCGAGTGGGCTGCCCGCCGTGGCGACCGCGGTCGGCGGGGTCCCCGAGCTGGTGCACCCCGACGCCGGGCTGCTGACCTCGCCGGGGGACCCCGCCGCGCTGGCGGCGGCGATCCGCGAGGCGCTCGGCTCGCGCGACCGCTACGACCCGGACGCGCTCGCCGAGCGCGCCGTCGAGCGCTACGGGCTCGCGGCGGTCTGCGCGCGCTGGACGGCTCTCTACGAGACCTTGGGCGTAGGCTCCCCGACCCGTTGACCGAGCCCGTCGACAGTCGTGCTCAGCGCATCGGCAGCCACTACCGTGGCGACGCGGCCGAGGACTACCTCGACTATCAGCGGCGGATCGGAGCGCTCGGCGCCGAGCTCAACCGCTGGAAGTTCGAGCCGCACCTGCGCGCGAGCGACACGGTCGTGGACTTCGGCTGCGGCGCCGGCGCACTGCTCGACCGCCTCGAAGCCGCCGAGAAGATCGGAGTCGAGGTCAGCGAGCCGGCACGGGACGAGGCCCGGGCACGCGGCCTGACGGTCGTCGCCTCGACCGGCGAGCTGGCCGACGCGTGCGCCGACGTGGTGATCTCCAACCACGCCCTCGAGCACACGCTCGCCCCCTTCGACGAGCTGCGCGAGCTGCGGCGCGTCCTACGGCCCGGTGGCCGGCTGGTCCTGTGGCTGCCGCTCGACGACTGGCGCACCCAGCGGCGGCCGCGCGGGGACGACCCGAACCATCACCTCTACGCCTGGACTCCCCAACTGCTCGTCAACCTGCTCGAGGAGGCGGGCTTCGAGCGAGCCGGCTGCAGGGTCGTCGCGCACGCATGGCCTCCGCGCGCGCACCGCCTCGCGTGGCTGCCGCGACGGGCCTTCGACGCGCTCGGCGTGGCCTGGGCGGTCGTCAGGCGGCGCCGTCAACTCGCCGCCGTCGCCTACCGCGGCTGATATCGCGCCGGCGGAGCGTCGACGATGCCGTCCTGCGCGCCGCCGAAGTCCTCCATGTAGACCACGTAGGCGACGTTCATCGCCAGGAAGGCGGCGACCGCAGCCACCGCGAGCCGCGGACGGCGGTTCAGCGTCCACGCCGCGCCGACCACCACCACCGGCGCCGCTAGGAAGACGATGCGCCCCCAGTCGAGTGCGAACAGCATCGCGACGGCGCAGGCGCCGAGCAGCACGAGCCCGCGGCGAGCGAAGCGAAGGTCGCGCAGCGCGAAGGGGAAGGCGAGCCAGAGCGGCCCGAACGCCAGCGCGATCCGCCTCAGCAGAACCAGCTTGGCCTCGAACGCCCGCTCGAGCACTTCCCACCGCCCTCCGATCAGCGACCGGTAGCCGAGCACGTTCTCGCGCTCCACGGTCGGGACGGCGAGCCGCAGCACGGCGTAGGCGGCCACCGCCGGCAGCGACGCCGCGATCGTGTCGCGGGCGGCGCGCCGGTCCCACGGTCGCTCGGCCCAGACGGCGTACGCGAAGGGAATCAGGAACAGCGCCGCCTCACGAACGAACGCGCCGACCAGGACGATCGCCGCGAAGGCGGCGCGGCGGCGGTCGACGATCGCGAGCGCGCCGGCCAGCATCACGAGCACCGACTCCGGGTCGACGTTGCGCCCCTCGCGGAGCGAGACGACGAACAGCGTCGGGCACCAGGCGATGCAGAGGCCGAGCGCGAAGGCGAGCCGCCTGCCGATCTCGAACCGCCGCAGCAGCACGTAGACGAGCGCGCCGCAGGCGGCGGTCGAGAGCCAGGCCAGAGCGCTGAACGAGAAGCCGTGGTCGAACGGCAGCAGGTGGACGATCAGCGGCACCGCAACGCGGTGCGCGAAGGGGAAGGTGTGGGGCTCCGACGGGCTCTGTGCCATCAGCTCGTAGATCAGCTCGTCGTTCTTCGGCGCCGGCGAGTCGCGCACGTAGGCGTCCATCAGGAGCAGGACCGGCAGCGCGACGGCGGCGAGCAGCCCCGCCTCCGCCCAGACCGCGCGCGGGCGCGGCGCTCGTGCCGTCACCGACGCTGCCCGCGGAGCAGCGCGGGTAGGACCTGCTCCGCCACGACCGCCCGCAGCGTCGAGCGGGAGTAGGGCTCCAGCAGGCGCCGCGCCTCCGCGGCGTAGGCGGCGCGGCGCCGGTCGTCGAGCGCGAGGCCCGCCCTCAGGGCGGCCGCCAAGGCGGGCGGCGTGCCGTCGTCGGCGACCAGCTCGGGGGCGAGCCGGCGAGCCAGGGCGAGCGCGACGTTGGGCCCCAGCGTCGGCGCCGTCACGAGCGGCGTGCCGGCGGCGAGCGCCTCCATCTGCGCGACGCCCCAGTCCTCGTAGCGCGCGGCGCTCAGGTACACGCGAGAGCCGGCGACCAGCGCCGTCCAGCGCTCGCGCGGGACGCGCCCCACGACGTCGACGCCGGCCGGCAGCGAGACACCCCGCCGGCCGAGCCAGCGCAGCGCCTCCGCACGGTCGATGCCGCCGACCACGAGTCGCGCGTTCGGCGGAGCGCCCGCCCGCCACGCCTCGCAGAGGACGTCCAGTCGGCGCTTGTCGGGGTTCCCGGCGTAGGCGATCGCGTCGGGCGCGTCGGGCGCAGCCGCCGCCACGTCGACCACGGGCGGCAGGATCACGACGCGCGGCCCAGTCCCCGTGACGCCGCCGCTTGCAGGCGCTGCCGCGGCGGCGCGCGCCCCGGCCTCGCCGGCGACCTCGCTCAAGGGCAGCAGCAGGTCGGCGCGCGCGAGGACGGAGCGCTCGCGCCGCCGCTGCCAGGCGCCGCCGACCCCTGGCCGGCTGAGCGCGGCGATCGTGTCGAAGCGCACGGCGTGCGGGCGCCGCACCGGCTGCAGGAGGGCGGCCGTGATGCTCGAGTAGATGACCGCGCGAGCGTCGATGCCGGCGGCGGTCCGGCGCGCCGCCCACGCCTGCACGACGTCGGTGAGGAGCATCGAGCGCTGCAGATGCCGTCCCGCGCCGAGCCGCATCGGTCGCAGCTCGCAGGTCGCCCCGGCCGCCTCGATGTGCTCGGCCAGGGCCTCGTCGCCAAGGCGCCAGCCCATCGTCGTGCCCAGGGAGACGATCGCAATGTCGACTCGCGGAGCCAAGAGGCCGCCAACCGTATTACTTGCCTGGGCGATCGCGGCAGGGCGACGCGGCTATGTTGCCCCGATGCCCGCCGACCGCCGCCCCGCCTGCCTGCTGACGGGGACCGTCTCGCCCTACCGGCGTGAGCCGTTCCGCCTGCTCGCCGAGGCCGAGAACGTCGAGGTGATCGCGCACGAGCACGCCGGTCCGCCGATCGGGGGCTTGACCGTCCACCGCACGACCGAGGCCGGCGCGGTACGGCTCGCCGCCTCGGGGCGCTACCGCGCCGTGATCGCCGGCCTCGACGGGCGCATCGCGCTGCCCGGGGCGTACGCGGCCGCCCGTGCGCGCCGCGTGCCGTTCGTGCTCTGGGCCACCATCTGGGCGCATCCGCGCACCCCCGCGCACGCCCTCTCCTACCTGCCGACCCGTCGGCTCTACCGCGCCGCCGACGCGGTCGCCACCTACGGCCCGCACGTCAGCCGCTACGTAGAGCGGCACCGCGGCCCGCGCGGCGGAGTCGTCGTCGCCCCTCAGGCCGTCGACGTCGACCACTTCGCTCGGCCGGTCCCAGACGACGAACGCGCCGCCGCCCGCCGCTGCGCCGGCGGTCCGGATCCCGACCTGCTCGTCCTCTTCGTTGGCCGCCTCGCGCGCGAGAAGGGAATTGCGACGCTGATCGAGGGCTGGCGACGCGCCGACCTGGGGCCGGGCGCGCGGCTCGCCCTCGCCGGCACAGGCCCACTGGAGGAGCTGCTGAAGCGCGAGCTTCCCGAGGCGCGGCTGCTCGGCCACGTCGACCGTGACGCGCTGCCGGCCCTCTACGCCGCCGCCGACGTGCTCGTCCTGCCTTCCGTGCCAACCGCATCGTTTCGCGAGCCGTGGGGTCTAGTCGTCAATGAGGCGATGCTCCAACGCACGGCCGTCGTGGCGTCCGACGCCGTCGGCGCCGCGGCCGGCGGGCTCCTCCGCGACGGCCGCAACGGCTTCGTCGTCCCCGCCGGGGACCCGGACGCCCTCGCGAGCCGCCTGCGCGCCCTCGCCGGCTCGCGCGATCTCCGCTCCAGCCTCGGGGAGGCGGGGCGCGAGGACGCGTCGAAGCTCACGCCGGCGGCTTGGGCCGCGGGCATGTCGCGCGCGCTCGCTCTGGCGGGCGCGCGACGTGACTGACCCGATTGCTAGCCTGACTCGCTTCCTCGGGTCGGACGTGTGCGCTGCCGGGACAACGACGTCGATCCGACGCCTGTCATGAAGAGAGCGATTCGACAGCTGACGCTGCTCACCGTCTTCGGGCTGCTGGCGCTCGTGCCGGCGCCGGCCGCGCTTGCGAGCCCGCTCGAGGTGCTGCAGGACTGCGCCGACAGCGACACCTTCGAGCGCGAGCACTCGCGGCGAGACCTCAACCGGGCCCGCGGCCAGATTCCCGCGGACCTCGCCGAGTACGCCACCTGCAGGCGGCTGATCGCGGCGGCGCTCGCCGCCGGCGGCGGAAAGGGCGGCAAGCTCGGCGGCCCCGGTAACGGCGCGGGCGCGGGCGCCAACCTGACGCCCGCCGAGCGGCGCGCGGCGGCGCGGCGCAGGCTGGCCGAGCGCGAGCGGCTCGCATCGGCCGAGAACGGCCTCGACCCCGACGGCTCCGCCGCCGGGTCGATCGCCGGCGACGGAGCCTCCGACGACACGCCCCTGCCACTGATCCTCACGCTGATCGCGCTCGGCTGCCTCGGCGCCGGGGGCGGCATCTGGTACGCCGCGCGGCGCAACCCGGCCGTGGCAAACGCGCTACGCCGTGTCTCGCTTCCGGGCAAGCGCGGCTAGCGCCGCTCTCGCTGCGGCGCTGGTCGGCGTCGCGCTCGGCGCCCGCGGCGGCTCGCAGCTGGAGCGCACGGCGACCGTCGAGCTCCTGCTGATCGCGGCCGGCGCGGCAACGATCTGCACAGCGATCCTGCTCGCTCCCCGTGGCCCGCTGCGCGGGGCCTGGACGGTCGCCGCGTTCGCCGCTCTGGCGATGATCACGGGACTTTCGATCGGCTGGTCGATCGTGCCGAGCCTCTCGTACGTCGAGACCGGACGCACGCTCGCCTACCTCGCCGTGCTCGCCGGGGCCGTGGCCGCCGCGCGGCTGGCCCCGGGCGCCGCCTCGGCCGTCGTACGCGGCCTGCTGCTCGCCACGGTCGCGGTGTCCACCTACGCGCTGCTCGCGCGAGTCTGGCCGGCGTCGTTCGACGAGGGAGCGCTCGTCGGACGCATCGCGCTGCCGTTCGACTACTGGAACGCCGTGGCCGGCGTCGCGGCGGTCGGGATCGTGCCGGCGCTCTGGCTCGGCGCCCGCCGGACCGGCAGCGCGCTCGGCCGGGCACTCGCGTACCCGGCCGCGGGCGTTCTGATCGCAACGGCTCTGATTGCCCAGTCCCGCGGCGCCCTGTTCGGCGCCGCCGTCGGCTGCGCGCTCTGGATCGCGATCGTGCCGCTGCGCCTACGCAGCCTGACCGTGCTGGCGATCGCCGGCGCCGGCGCCGCCCCGGTCGCCGCGTGGGCGCTGTCGAAGGAGCCCTTCCGCCTCGGCGGGCAGCCACTGGCGGCGCGCGAGGCCGTCGCCGGCGACTTCGGGCTGCTGCTGCTGGCGATGGCCGGGGGACTGCTCCTCGCTGGCCTGGCGACGGTCGCCGTCCAGGCGCGGCGACGGCTGTCCGTGCCCGTCAGGGTGCGCACCGGCCTGGCGATCGCGATCGTGGCTGCGCTCGTCCCACTCGCGCTGTTGACGTCGGTGGCGCTCAGCGATCGCGGGCTCGCCGGGACCGTGTCCGACCGCACGGACCAGATCACCAGCGAGACCGCGGTTCCGCCGATGGGCGGCGCCCGGCTCAGCTCGGCGTCCTCTTCGCGCGCGACCTACTGGAGGCAGGCCTGGCGGGCGTTCGAGGAGCGGCCGCTCGTCGGCCTTGGCGCCAACTCGTTCACGCTATCGCGCCTGGCCTACCGCGGAAACGGCGCCGACGTCGGCCACGCGCATGGCTTCTTCCCACAGACGCTCGGCGACCTCGGACTGGCCGGGCTGGTCGCCGTGCTCGCGGCGCTCGTCGCCTGGCTGGCGTCGGCGGCCCGAGCGACCGCTGTCGGCCCGCGCCGATGGGTCGCGCGAGCGACGCCCTGGTCGAGCGAGCGCACGGCGCTCGTCGCGCTCGCGCTCGCGGTCGTGGTCTACGGCGTGCAGGCGGTCGCCGACTGGACGTGGTTCATACCGGGCTTGACGGTCATGGCGCTCGTCGCCGCCGGGTTCGTGGCGGGACACGGCCCACCGGCGCCGGCCGGCGCCGTGACGCGCGCGCCGGCTCGCCGCCCCCGGCTGGCCCCCGGTCCCCTGGCCGGGGTACTGGGGGTGACGCTGATCGCGATCCTCTTCGGCTGGGTGACGTGGCAGCCGGTCGCCGCGGACCGGGCGGTCGCACGAAGCTACGACCTGCTCGACGAGGGCCGTCCGCTGGAGGCCCTGCGCGAGGCGGAGAGCGCGCGCGACCACAATCCCTACTCGAACGACCCGCTCTACGCGGGAGCCGCGGCGCTCGCGGACCTCGGTCGCCGGCCGGACGCGCTTCGCGTGCTGAGACGGGCGGCCGCGGACCAGCCGCGGGATCCGGAGCCATTGGTCCACCTCGCCAGCTTCGAGCTGTACAGGCTCCGCGATCCCGCGACCGCGATCGAGACGCTCGACGTCGCCGCTCGTCTCGACCCGCACTCACCGACCCTCGGCGCGATCGAGCAGGAGGCGCGGCTCGCGCTACAGCGACGTGGGGCCGATACCGGCGTCGCTCCGAGCACCCCCGGGCCGTAGACCCGTCGCTTCGGCCGGGGTATGCTCGCCAGGCGGGCAGTGGTAAGACCGATGGCCAGCGGGAGCGGCGACACCAAACGGGACGCACTCTGCCATGCGCTCACGCGTGTGGTGGCCGAGCACGGCTGGACCGGCGCCAGCCCGGAGCGGGTCGCCCGTGAGGCCGGCCTCGCCCCCCACGAGCTCTACGACCACTTCCGCAGCCTCGAGCACTGCTACGTCGCGGTCTACGACCGGATGATGGTCCGCCTCAGCCGGACAGCGATCCGCGCCGTCGCCACCCGTACGCTGGCGCTCGGCCGCGACGCCTGGCAGGAGCAGCTGGACGCGATCTTCTCGGCTGCGCTCGCCTTCTTCTCCGTCGAGCCGGCGCTTGCCCGCACGTGCCTCGTCGAGGTGCTCGCCGCCGGTCCGGCCGCCCGCGAGCGTCGCGACGAGGCGCTCGGCCGCCTGACCAGCTACGTCGAGGGCCTGCGCCTCACGCACGGCGAGCCGATGCCGCCGCTCGCCGCCGAGATGATCGCGCTCGGAACCACCGAGCTGATGTACACGCGCGTGGCGCGTGGCGAGGCCGAACGACTCCCCGAGCTGCTGCCGGAGCTGCGGCAACTGTGGTTCGCCTCGGTCGCCGAGCAGACCGCGGCGCCCGTCGCGGTCGCCTCGACTTGACGCCTGCCAGCTCAGATACTCCAGGATTTCTGACGTCGGCTCGCATCGCGCGAAAGGCCCTCGACTCGAAGCGACGGCCTGAGACTGGCTTTGCAGTGGGGATGACCGCCCGACGCCGTGGCTCCCTTCGCGCCGTCGGCCCGCGTCGCGCCGCTGCGCCCGCTCACCGATCCACGCGCTGAACGCCGCCCGGGAACGCAGCCTTCTCTGAGTCAAAGGAGCGCTCACTCGCAGCGTTGACGCCGCCGATCCCCATTCTAGAGCCGCATCCGCGCTGTCCCACCGATCCTCCAGCGAGAACTGGAGAACGTCGCCGTTTCTAGAAACTCAAAATTTATGGTTGACCCGAGAGAACAGGCCGTCTATGGTGGAGGCGTATGTGGGACCAGGCGAACATCAAGCTGACCGGCGGTCCACATGGAATTCCGCGCCCCGTCGTAACGAAGATCCAGCGCGATCGGCTGATGCGCGCGATGGCGAGGACGGTCGCGGAGTACGGCTACCAGGAGACGACCGTGCGCAGGCTGCTCGGTCGCGCGGGGCTCTCCCGCCGCACCTACTACGAGCTGTTCGAGGACAAGGAGGACTGCTTCCTCGCGGCCTATGGAGAGGCCGTCGACCACGTGATGGAGCTCGTCGCCGAGGCCTACGGGGAGGGCGGGGATCCTCAGGAGCGGATCGAGCGCGGGCTCACGGCCTTCCTCCAGTTCTGCGCCGACGAACCGGACATAGCCCGCATGTGCATCGTCGAGGTGCTCGCGGCCGGACCGGCGGCCCGGGCGCGCCGCGCCGAGACGATGGAGCGCCTGGCCAGTTTGATGGAGGGGGCGCTGAACGAGCTCCGCGGCGACGAGGTTCTGTCCAAGCTCGCCTCGCGCGGGCTGATCGGCGGCGTCCACGAGCTGATCTACGTGCCGATCGACCGTGGCGAGGTCGAGCACCTGCCGGAGCTCGCCGAGCAGATCGTCTCGAGCCAGATAGCGCCGCTCGCGCTCGCCAGGGCTTGAGGCCGCGCATTTTCGGATAAGACGAAGCGAAAATCAGAGACAAAGACGTACCATTTGGGTACCCACAGGGTGTCCGGCGGCGTTAGACTGTCCATGTGACCGCGGCGGTGGGCATCCCCGATGGCGTCTAGGAAAGGCGCCCGCCCGGGCGGCGGCGGGCCCGCCCCGCGCCGTCCTGCTCGCCGTAGGCCCGATCAGATTCCCGGCGGCCGCCACGGCCTCGCGCCGGAGGAGGTAGCGGAGTCGCAACGCGGGCGGATCCTCACCGCCATGACCGAGGCGGTCGGGCGCGACGGCTACCAGAACGCGCGCGTGGCGGACGTCATCGCGCACGCCGGCGTCTCGCGCAAGACGTTCTACGAGCACTTCGAGGACAAGGAGCACTGCTTCGTCACCGCTTACCAGCAGGCGCTCGCGCGGCTGCTGTCGGTGACGCTCGAGGCGTTCGAGGCCCAGGACGAGTGGGTCGACCAGCTGCGAGCCGGGCTGACCGCCTTGCTCAACGCGCTCGCCTACGACCCCGCCACGGCGCGCGTCTGCTTCGTCGAGGTGCTCGCGGCGGGCCCCAAGGCGGTCGAGACCCGCAACGACGCGATGCGCGGCTTCTCCTACATCTACGACGCCGGCCGCCTCGAGGCCGAGCAGGACCTTCCCGGCTTCACCGGCATCAGCATGGTCGGCGGGCTGAGCGAGATTCTCTACCGCGAGATCGTCGCCGGCGCGACCGCCGAGCTGCCCCAGCTCGTTCCCGAGCTGATGTACATGAGCGTTCTACCGTTCCTCGGCGCCGACGCCGCCGCCCGCGAGCTCGAGCGCGGACGCAGACGTCGCCAGAGCGACTGACCGAAGCTGCCCTGCCGGCGGAGGCCGCCCAGTGTTGAGGGGGGGCAGGGCGGCCCCCGGCCGGCAGGTAGCGACGCGGGCCGGGAAGGGTCCAGTCCAGGCCCGCACCGCTGGGCGGAGGTCACCCCCGCCCCACCGATAAGAAACAGCAACAGGACCTATAAGTCAAGGGCACTGCCGGAACCCGCTCTCGACGCGTCCGGCTCAGGCACGCCGGTGCGCACGCGGGACGCGCTGCCGCGCCGCGAGCTCGACCCGCTTGCGCTCGGTCACGTCGATCGCCGTGTTGACCGTGCCGCGCCGGCGGCCCTCGTCGTCGACGAGCGGCGCCGACGTCATCTCGAGCCACAGGTGACGACCGTCGGGCTGGGTCAGCCGGCGGTCGCAGCGCTCCGCGTCCATGCAGTACTCGCCGCGCAGCATCTGCGGCAGGTCGTCGAGGAACTCCTTCATCGACCGTCCGACGACCTTCTGCGACGGCATGCCGAGCATCTCGGTCATCGCGGTGTTGACATAGGTTGTGACGCCCTCGCGATCGGTCAGCCATACGCCGACCCCGACGTGGTCGACCAGCCAGCTCGGCGGCGGCGACCAGCCCGGTCCGTCGAGCGGGGGCCTGCCGCCGCTCGCGGCTCCGCCGTCGTCGACTCCGCCGGCATCTCCGTTCCCGTCGCCGTGCTCGCTGCGCTCGCCGTCGACTGCCCCGGCGTAGTCCCGGCGGCCGAGGCGAGCCCCCAGCCGAGCGGCGGTCCTCACACCGATCCGCCGCAGCAGGATCTCCTCGCGGAGCGAGTAGCGCGGCTCGCGCGGCTCGCGCAAGGCGGCGATCACGGCCACGGCGCGGCCATCGTCGAGCACCGGCGCCAGCAGCGCATGGGCACGCCGCATGCCCGCCCCGACGCCGATCCCCAGGTCGCTCGGCCGGGCCCTGTCGAGGCGGATCGGCGCACCGTGCCACGCGACCTGCCCTGGCCAGTGGCTGTCCGGCTCGATCGTCGCCTGTGACAGGAACGAGTCGAGCGCCGGGCGCAGCCGGCGATCGCGGTGGTGGGTGGCCGCCGGCTCGATGCGGCGGCCGTCGTCGACGACCCGCCACACGACGCACGCGTCGCCCACTATCTCGGCGCCCTCGCGCGCGGCGCGCGCGAGGGTGGCGTCGCGCGTGCGGAGAGCCTCGCCCGGGCGCAAATCGGGCAGCGGAGCGTGACCAGAGCGCCAGGCGCCCCCGTCCCGCCGCGGCGAGAGGGCGGGGTCGACGGCGTGTGCCGTCTGGGCCAGGCTGCCTGTGCTCATCGAGGGACTCCTTGCTCGGCCGGGGATCTGAACCCAATTGCGGTCAGACCAAATAGCGGACGTAGAGCCAAGGTAAGACGACCGTTCTATGGGTACAACCCCCCGTTTGGGGGGGATGGGCGCCCGTGAGATACGGTGGTGTGTACCGGAGCCGAGGCCGTACCGCAGTAACCCTCACCGCGAGCGAGAAGACTGGACTCGGCCGTCCATAAACTGTAGGGTTTATAGGTAGTGGCTCGTGGTGCCGAGAATCGAGCAGATCTCGCCGAAGGCCTGAAAGCTCAGGTCGGCGACCTCGACTCTCGCCTGCTGACGGGGCTGGACGATGCGCTGGCCTGCGCGGCCGAGCGCGCGGAGGAGGCATCGCGCGCCGTCGGAGCGGACGCCGGGATCGAGCTGCGCTTCGGCGCCGGCCTCGACGCGGTCCTCGAGGCGGCGGCGGCCCAGCCGGATCTGACGCGCCTCTGCCTCGTCGAGGCCCCGGGACTCGGCTCGCGCGCGCTCGAGCGCAAGGAGGCCGGCCTCCAGCGCTTCGTGGAGTGGCTCGAGCGGCAGCTCGCGGCGGCGAGCGGAGACCGCCCCGTCCCCCCGCTCGCGGCAGAGATGGTCGTCGGCGGCATCTACGAGGTCTTGCAGCGCAAGGCCCGCGCGGGCGAGATCGCCGAGCTTCCCGCTCTCGCGTCCGAGCTGCGCCAGCTTTGGCTCCCCGCGTTGCGCGGCCGATAGCGTCGACAGCGGCGCCGCATCCGCCGTCTGCCGCGCCAGCCGGCCCTGGCTCGATAGCCGATTGTCTCCTAGAGTGGTCTGACCAAAGTTGTGACCGCCATTGCCGTACACAGCTATCGCGCCGCGTCCATGTCGATAACGCCATGGGGTCCTGCCGATCGTCTGCGCTCCAAGCGGCTCCGTCCCGGGCCCGGCACCTCCCGCCGCGCGGTGGCGCGCAACCAGCGCGAGCGGCTCTACGGCGCGACGATCGCCGTTGTCGCCGACCAGGGCTATGAGACGACGCGCGTGGCGGACATCCTCGAAGTCGCCGGGGTCTCGCGCAGCGCCTTCTACCGGCATTTCGCGAACAAGGAAGAGTGCTTCCTGGCGACGCTCGACGCACTGGTGGAGGTGACGGCGCAGGCGGTGGCCGGCGCCTACCGCCGCGAGGGCACCCAGTGGGACGAACGGCTGCGCGTGTTGTTCGACGGCGTCGTCGAGCTGATCGTGACCCAGCCGGCCGCCGCCCGGGTCTGGTTCGTCGAGACGTTCTCAGCCGGTCCCGAGGCCGTGGAGCGCGTCGAGCGGCTCACCGACGAGCTCGAGCGACTGGCGATCGAATCGCTCAACGAGACGGCGGAGCGAACCGACATGCCGCGTCCGCTCGTGCGGGCGATCATCGGAGGGCTGCGCCAGATCATCCAGACGCGGCTGCGACACGACGAGGAGGCTCAGCTGACCGAGCTCGTCCCGGCCCTGCTCGCCTGGGCGCTCAGCTACCGCACGCCCGCGGCGCCGCTGCGGCGCCCGCGCAAGCCGCCCCGCCTGCCGCCCACGACTGCCGACCCGGATCCGCGGCGCGCGAAGATCCTCGACGCCGTGACCGAGTTGGTCGCCGAGAAGAGCTACCGCGCGATGACGATCACCGAGATCGCCCAGCGCGCGGCCATCTCGCTGACCACCTTCTACCGCTACTTCGAGAGCAAGGAAGCGGTGTTCCTGGCGGCGATCGACGACGGTGAGCGGCGGCTGATCGAGACCAGCCTGCCGGCGTATCGCCAGGGCCCCGACTGGCCCCGCTCGGTCAAGGACGGACTGCACGCCTTCTTCGCGTTCTTCGCCGAGAACGGCGCGACGGCGCGACTCGGGGGACTGAACATCTTCGCGGGCGGCCCCGAAGCGCTCGAGCGCTATGAGCGCGCGACGATCGGCTTCGAGGGGCTCCTGCTGCGCGGGTACCGCGAGCACCCCGACGCCAGCCCGGTCGCCGGCGAGGCGATCCGCGGGGCGATCGCCGCGCTCCTCTACCAGCAGCTGCGAATCGAGGGCACCGAGGGCCTGTACGAGATCGCCCCGACGGCGACCTTCATCGCTCTCGCTCCGTTCGTCGGCAGCGACGAGGCGACGGCGGTCGCGAACGAGGGCTGGCGACCGCAGCCGGCCTAGCGACTCGCCACGGCGATCAGCGTCCCGCTCTCGCGCCGCAGCAGCCGCGTCTCGAAGCCGAGCTCGCGCAGCAGCCGTCCGAGCGAGCGGCGCGTGAGGAAGCGCAGGTGCGGCGACAGCGGCGGGAAGCGCCGCTCGAAGCCCAGCACCAGCGCCTCGAAGCCGGTCAGCCGCGAATGCGCCGGGGTCGTGACGGCGAGGCGCCCGCCGGGCCGCAGCACGCGGCGCGCCTCGGAGAGCAGCAGCTGGACGTCGCGCACGTGCTCGATCGTCTCGGCGCAGAGCACGAGGTCGAAGCCGTTGTCGGGCAGCGGGAGCGGCGCGTCGGGGTCGAGCGCGACGGCGCGCGCGCCGGGCAGCCGCGCAGCGGCTCGCTCGAGCGCCACGCCGGAGACGTCCGCGACGGTCAGCCGGTCGGCGTCGAGCGAGGCGGTCAGCCGGCCGTCGCCGCAGCCGAGGTCGAGCGCGGAGCCCACCGGCCCGAGCCGCTCGACGAAGCGGACGAGATGGGCGGGCGGGGGCCCGGCGTCCTCCGGCACCAGGCGCCAGAGGTCGTCGTCGTAGGAGCTCGGCACGCAGGGGACGCTACCCGCGGCGGCGCTGGCGCCGTCAGTCCGGACGGCGGGCGACCAGCATCAGCGTGTGACCGAGCCGCGCGGCGCGGCGGCGGGAGCCCAGCGCGTCGTCGAGCGGCCACAGCGCGCGCTGCAACCGCGCCGGCAGCCGCCGCCAGGCGTACGTGACGGCGTGCAGCTCCGGAATCAGCCCGACCGCCCGTGCCTCGCGCTCGAGCCGGCCGGGCGCGAGCGGGATGTCGTCGGGGGTCCCGTGCACCGCCGGCCCCAACCCGACCCGGTTGGCGAGCGTCAAGCCGGCGCCGACCGGGTGCAGCGCCCCCGGCTCCATCGCGACGAGCGCGCCGCCGGGGCGCAGCAGCCGCGCCGCCTCGGCGAAGGCAGGTCGCAGCGGCCCCTGGTAGACGACGTGATGGAGGACGTAGCGGTAGAGGACCACGTCGAACGCGCCGTCCGGCAGCGTGTCGAGCTCGCCGGCGCGGCCGGCGAGCCCCTCGTCGAGCTCGCCGCTCTCGACCAGGGCCCGCGGCAGGTCCTCGTCCAGCTCGACGCCGGTCATCCGCCACGCCGGCCGCGGGAAGAGGTGCCGGCCCGGGTCCCTCCCGCAGCCCACCGAGAGCACCCGGCCGCCGTCGAGCTTCAGCCGCCGGTCGAGGATCTCGCGCTCGCGCTCGCGCAGGCGTCCGTAATGGACCGCCAGGGTGTCCGGATCGGACAGGCGGTCGAGCACGCTCCCTGGGCGGTGGTGCTCCACGGCCCCGAGTCCTAGCGCGGCTGGCGACTCACCACGCGCCGTGCGAGCGGAAGACCGCCGGGATGGTCTTCAGGAGGATCGTGAAGTCGAGGAACACCGACCAGCGCTCGAGGTAGAGGAAGTCGAGCCGCACCAGCTCGTCGAAGTCGAGCTCGGAGCGCCCCGAGACCTGCCAGAGCCCCGTCATCCCCGGCAGGACCAGGTAGCGCTTGCGGTGCCAGTCGTCGAGCAGCGCATAGTCGCGCTGCGGCAGCGGGCGCGGGCCGACCAGCGACATCTCGCCGCGCAGGACGTTGAACAGCTGGGGCAGCTCGTCGAGCGACCAGCGGCGCAGCAGCGACCCGACATGGGTCACGCGCGGATCCTCGCGGATCTTGAAGATCGCGCCGCCGGCCTCGTTGCGGTGCTCGAGGTCGTCCTGCTGGCGCTCGGCGCCCTCGCGCATCGTGCGGAACTTCAGGCACGCGAAGGGCCGTCCGCCGATCCCCGGGCGGATCGAGCGGAACAGCACCGGGCCACGCGACTCGAGCTTCACCGCCACGGCGATCAGGACGAGCAACGGCGACAGGGCGACGAGCAGCAACGTCGCTCCGACGAGGTCGAAGGCGCGCTTGACGGCGAAGTCGACGCCGTCGAAGACGGGCGGCTTGAGCTCGAACAGCGGCAGCGACTGGCCCGGGACGAACTCGACGCGATCCATCAGGATCTCCATCGTCGACGGAGCGACGCGCACCCGCTTGCCGTGCTGGTGACAGCGATCCACCAGCTCGACCGCCTGCTCCTGCGGGAAGGCGGGATCGGCGATCAGCACTTCGTCGATCGCGTCGAAGTTGCGCTCCAGGCCCTCGAGGCTGCCGAAGTCGCGCAGGCGGGCGTCGCTGTGGCGCGGCGTCAGCGACACGTAGCCGAAGGGCTCGACCTCCGAGCTGTCGCGCAGCGCGTGCGCGACCGCGTCGATGTGGCTGCCGGACCCGACGAGGACCGCGCGCCGGCGAAAGCCGGCCGCGCGCAGCACCGCGCCGCTGACGCGCTCGAAGACCCAGCGGAACGCCGAGACGTACACGAGGGCGAAGAACAGCGACCCGTAGAAGATGTAGTACGAGGAGAACTGGTGACCCTCGATCACCGCGTAGACGAGCACCACGACCGTCACCTGGAAGAGCGCCGAGATCAGGGTCGCGAACCCCGGCCGCTGACCGCGGTCGCGATAGAGGCCCGAGCGCGCGAACAGCAGCAGCATCACGAGGCAGGCGAGCGGCGCGTACTCCTTGGCCTGGTCGAAGGTGCGGTCGAGCGCGTCCGGCGCGACGATCGCCGCCTTGATCGCCAGGCCGGTCCAGATCGCGAGGAACATGCCGGCGACGTCGAGCGACGCGAGCGTGAGGACGCGCGAGCCACGGCGAACCAGCTCGAAGCGCAGCAGGCCCTTGACCAGCGGCATGCTGCTCGCGCGCACGTCACGGCGCGGGAGGTCCGCCGGCGCCGCCGGCCGCAGCTCCCTCAGCTCTCTCGCCAGGCCGTTGCCCATCTCGTGGTGCTCGCCTCCGATCGCTCTCCGTCACTCCTGCGCAAAAGAGCAAACAGGCCAACCGCCGCAATGTAGCGCGGCCGGAGGGCGAATACCGGTAACGGCGTCCCGACGAGTGGGCGACCGGCGCTTCGCGTTCGAGCGAGGAGCTGGTGACACGACGGCCGGCCGTATCCTTCACCCATGGCCACGACCCCCGACCAGAAGCCCTCGATCGCGCCGATCGTCGGCCCCGACGATCCCCGCCGGTACACCGACTCCGGCATCGAGGTCAAGCCGCTCTACACCGAGGACGACCTCCCCGCTGACCTGCCCGAGAAGCTCGGCAAGCCGGGCGAGTACCCCTTCACGCGCGGGATCCACGAGCGGATGTACCGCGACCGGCAGTGGACGATGCGCCAGTACGCAGGCTACGCGAGCGCGAAGGAGACCAACGAGCGCTTCCACTACCTGATCGACCACGGCTCGACCGGCCTGTCGATGGCGTTCGACCTGCCGACCCAGCTCGGCCGCGACTCCGACGACCCGCTCTGCGAGGGCGAGGTCGGCCGCACCGGCGTCGCGATCGACACGATCGACGACATGCGGCGCGTCTTCGAGGGAATCCCGCTCGACAAGGTCTCGACGTCGATGACGATCAACGCCCCGGCCGCCTGCCTGCTGCTGCTCTACGAGCTGGTCGGCGAGGAGCAGGGCGTCGAGTCCCACGTCCTGCGCGGCACGACCCAGAACGACATCCTCAAGGAGTACATCGCGCGCGGGAACTTCATCTACCCGCCCGAGCCGGCGATGCGGCTTACGACCGATCTGTTCGCCTACTGCCGCGAGCGGGTGCCGAAGTGGAACACGATCTCGATCTCCGGCTACCACATGCGCGAGAAGGGCTGCTCGGCCGTCCAGGAGGTCGGCTTCACGCTCGCCGACGCGATCGCCTACGTCGAGGCGGCGATCGACGCCGGCCTCGACGTCGACGAGTTCGGGCCGCGGCTGGCGTTCTTCTTCAACGGTCACAACAACGTCTTCCAGGAGGTCGCGAAGTTCCGCGCCGCCCGGCGGATGTGGGCGCGGATCATGCGTGAGCGCTTCGGCGCCAAGGACCCGCGGTCGCAGACGATCCGCTTCCACACCCAGACCGGCGGCGTGACGCTCGCCGCCCAGCAGCCCGAGAACAACATCGTGCGGGTGGCGCTGCAGGGCTTCGCGGCGGTCTGCGGCGGCACCCAGTCGCTGCACACCAACGGCTTCGACGAGGCGCTCGCGCTTCCGACCGAGAAGGCGGCGCGGATCGCCCTGCGCACGCAGCAGATCATCGCCGCCGAGTCGGGCGCGACCGACACCGTCGACCCGTTCGCCGGCTCCTACTTCGTCGAGGCGCTGACCGACGAGATCGAGGAGGGCGCCCAGGCGCTGATCGACAAGGTCGACGAGCTCGGCGGCTCGGTCCAGTGCATACCGTTCATCCGCGCCGAGGTCGAGGAGTCGGCCTGGGGCTACGAGGAGCGCTACCGGATCAAGCAGGACGTCGTCGTCGGCGTCAACGAGTACGTCACCGACGACGCCGAGGAGGTCGAGACGCTGCGCGTCGACCCGCGCTCCGAGCACGAGCAGGTCGAGCGGTTGAGGCGGTTCAAGTCCGACCGCGACCAGGCGGCCGTCGACTCGGCGCTCGCCGAGCTCCGCGCCACTGCCCAGGGCGCCGGCAACCTGCTCCACCCGATCCGCGCCGCGCTGAAGGCGCGCGCCTCGATCGGCGAGGTCTGCGGCGTGCTGCGCGACGAGTTCGGGGAGTACTCGGAGGCTTGAGCACTGTTCCGCAGATCGCGCCCCGCGATCGAGTCGAGGCCGCGATCTGCATCGCGCTCACGCGGTTGCCGCTGGCGGCGCAGCGGTTGCTCGGCGGAGCGCCGATCGCGATCGACGGGCTCGAGCTGCACCCGACCTCGCAGCTGCTGGTCAAGCTCGAGCGACTCGCCGGCGTGCCGCCGGTCGAGAGCCTGCCGGTGGACGAGGCGCGCGCGCAGGTCGGCCGCCAGGCGGCGCTGCTGACCGGGCGCAAGCGTTCGCTGCCACGGCTGGAGGACCTGGAGATCCCGGGCCCGGCCGGAACGATCGGCGCGCGCCTCTACGCCGACGAGCCGGGACCGGACGACGGCGGCCTGCTCGTCTACTACCACGGCGGCGGCCACGTGATCGGCACGCTCGACACCCACGACAGCGCCTGCCGCTTCCTCGCCTCGGAGGCCGGCGTCGGGGTGCTCTCGATCGACTACCGGCTGGCGCCCGAGCACCCGTTCCCGGCGGCCGCCGACGACTCCGTCGCCGCCCTGGCCTGGGCGTTCGAGCACGCCGAGCGGCTCGGCTTCGACCCGCGCCGGATCGCCGTCGGCGGCGACAGCGCGGGCGGCAACCTGGCAGCGGTGGCCGCCCTGGCAGCGAAGGCCGGCGAGGCGCCGATGCCCGCCTTCCAGCTGCTGATCTATCCCGTCACCGACTACTCGGTCAAGCGCCCCTCCTACGAGCTGTTCGGCGAGGGCTTCCTGCTCACCGCCGCCGAGATGGACTGGTTCCGCGACCACTACTTGCCCGACGCCGAGGCCGCGAAGGACTGGCGCGCCTCCCCACTGCTCGCCCCGGACCACTCCGGCCTGCCGCCGGCCTACGTCCTGACCGCCGGCTTCGACCCGCTGCGCGACGAGGGCGAGGAGTACGCGCGCGCCCTGAGCGCCGCCGGCGTCCCGACCGCGCTACGCCGCCACGACGGCCTGCTGCACAGCTTCGTCAACCAGACGTCCCTGCACCGCGGCGCTCGCGACGCGATGCTCGAGGCCGCCGGCGCCCTCCGCCTCGGCCTGGCCCCGCGCTCGTAGGCAGCCGAAGCCCCGCCTCAGGGACGGCCCGCGCCGACGGCACCCCACGGCGTTGGTCGTCCTCACGCCTCCGCCGTCCTCACGCCTCCGCCGTCCTCCAGCGTCTCCGTTACCGCCCTCCAAACGACGAGTGGAACATTGACTGGGATAGGGCCCGGTCAATGTTCCACTCTCTTGCGCGCTGACAGCTTCGTCTCAATGGGCAGGACTCGTTCGAGCCCGGGCGAACGGATCGCAATGGCGAATCTGACCGCACAGCGCACGCTGGTGAAGTCGCCCCCGGAGCTCTGGAGCGAGCTGAGCGAGGTCGAGAGCCTCGCGCGGCACCTCGGCGAGCTGGGCGAGATCCGCATAACGAAGGTCGAGCCCGAGACCACGGTCGCCTGGGAGGGCGAGCAGATCAGCGGAACCGTGCAGCTCGAGGAGTCCGGCTGGGGAACCAAGGTCACCTTCCACGCGACCGTTCCCGAGCCGGACGTCGTGCCGGCGGCGGAGCCGAACGCGATCGCCGATCCGCTACAGCCCGCGCCCGCGGAGCCGGCGCCGGGTGCGCCGGAGCCGATCGTGCCCGCGCCCGTCGACCCAGAGCCGATCGTCGAACCCGAGCCACTCGTCGCGGTCGAGCCGGAGGCGGCCGAGATCGAGGTGGTCGCAGAGCCGCGGCTCGTGGAGCATTCTCGGCGCAAGGGCTTCTGGGCTCAGTGGCTGTTTCGTCAGCGGCGACCGGCGGCGGTCGAGCCGGTGCCGATCGCGCCGGTCTCTGAGCCGGACACGGTCGAGATCGACGCAGTCGTGGCTCAGTCACAAGTCGTCCCAGCCGAACCAGAGCCCGTCGCCACCGAGCCGGAGCCTGTCGCCGTCGAGCCAGAGCGTAAGCCTGTCGCCGCGGAGCACGCCCCGCCGGTCGACGCCGAGGTAGCGACGAGCTCGGCGATCGAGCCCGACCGCGTCCAGGCGGTGCTCGACGGCACGCTGGAGGCGCTCGGCCAGGCGCACCACCGGCCGTTCTCGCGCGGCTGAGGTCGCGCCCGAGGGGCGCGACGGTACGATGCCGCGCCCAATGCGCCAGAAGTCGCCGGAGACCTACGAGGAGAAGCTCGCACAGCTCGAGGAGCTGCGCGAGCAGGCCGTCCACACGAATCCGCAGGCCGAGGAGAAGCAGCACGCGCGCGGGAAGCTGACCGCGCGCGAGCGGGTCGAGAAGCTGCTCGACCCTGGCTCATTCCAGGAGCTCGACACGTTCGTCCGCCACCGCACGTTCGACTTCGACATGCAGGGCAACCGACCGTGGGGCGACGCGGTCGTGACCGGCCACGGGACGATCGACGGCCGGCCGGTCTGCGTCTTCTCGCAGGACTTCACCGTCTTCGGCGGCTCGCTCGGCGAGGTGATGGCCGAGAAGATGTGCAAGATCATGGACCTGGCGGCAAAGATCGGCTGCCCCGTGATCGGGATCAACGACTCCGGCGGCGCGCGCATCCAGGAGGGCGTCGTCTCGCTCGGCGCCTACGGCGACGTCTTCGTCCGCAACGTCCAGTGCTCCGGCGTGATCCCGCAGATCTCGCTGATCATGGGCCCCTGCGCCGGCGGCGCCGTCTACTCGCCCGCGATGACCGACTTCATCTTCATGGTGAAGGAGACCTCGCACATGTTCATCACCGGCCCCGACGTGATCAAGACGGTCACCGGCGAGGAGGTCGAGTTCGAGGAGCTCGGCGGCGCGATGACCCACAACACGAAGTCGGGCGTCGCGCACTTCGCCTCCGAGGACGAGGAGGCCTGCCTCGAGGACGCGCGCTACCTGATGTCGTTCCTGCCGCAGAACAACCTCGAGCTGCCGCCGAAGCTCGAGACCGGCGACCCGCACGACCGGATGGACCCGGAGCTCGACACGATCGTCCCGGACGCCCCGAACAAGCCCTACGACATGCGCGACGTCGTCTCCAGGATCGTCGACGACGGCGAGTTCTTCGAGGTCCAGGAGCACTTCGCCAAGAACATCGTGATCGGCTTCTCGCGGCTCGGCGGCCGGCCGATCGGCCTGGTCGGCAACCAGCCGTCCCAGATGGCCGGCGTGCTCGACATCGACGCCTCCGAGAAGGCGGCCCGCTTCATCCGCTTCTGCGACGCCTTCAACATCCCGATCGTCACCTTCACCGACGTGCCCGGCTTCCTCCCCGGCACCAGCCAGGAGTGGGGCGGCATCATCCGCCACGGCGCGAAGCTGCTCTACGCCTTCACGGAGGCGACCGTGCCGAAGCTGACGGTGATCACCCGCAAGGCCTACGGCGGCGCCTACGACGTCATGGCCTCCAAGCACATGCTCGCCGACTTCAACTTCGCCTGGCCGCAGGCCGAGGTCGCCGTGATGGGGCCCGAGGGCGCCGTCAACATCATCTACCGCCGCGACATCGCCGCCTCGCCGACGCCCGACGAACGCCGCGAGAAGCTGATGGACGACTACAAGGCCCGCTTCGCCAACCCCTACTCGGCGGCCGAGCGCGGCTACATCGACGACGTCATCGTCCCCCACGAAACCCGCCCCCGCTTGATCACGGCGCTCGAGACGCTCGAGACCAAGCGTGTCCCGGGCCCCAAGCGCAAGCACGGCAACATCCCCCTCTAGGCCCTCGATGAGCGCCAACGGCAAGCAGCGCCCGCCCCGCCCTCGCATCGAGATCAAGCAGTCCACCGCCAGCCCCGAGGAGGCCGCCGCGATCGCCGCCGCGATCGAAAGCTTCCTCCACGACACCGCCCCCGCGCCGTCGGCGACCGCCGGCCCGGCCCTCAGCCCGTGGCTCGAGGCCGGTTTGCTCGAGGGCGCCGGCCGCGAGCCCTCCCACGGCGCCCCGTGGGGCAAGCTCGGCGCTCCCCGGCTCTAACTCGATTTGGACGAGTGGTCAGATCCGGGGCGGGTCGCCGAGTACTTGTCTCGCGAGATCCCCCACCGGCAGATCGCTGAGGCGATGCTGTTGGAAGCGCTCCCGGAACACGTCGAGCGATTCATCGATCTCGGTACCGGTGACGGGCGGCTGATCGCGCTCGTCAAGAACCGCTTCCCCGATGCACGAGCCATCGGGTTCGACTCTTCAGCACCGATGCTCGCGCGAGCCGCCGGCCGTTTCAACGGTGATCCGGCTGTTGAGCTGCGCCGTCACGACCTGAGCGTGCCTCTGCCTGACTTGCCGCCTGCCGACGCGATCGTCTCGGGATTGGCGATTCACCACGTGGATGACGAGCGCAAGCGGACCCTCTTCGGGGAGATCCACGCAGTTTTGCGACCGGGCGGAGTCTTTGCGAACCTGGAGCTGGTCGCCTCCGCAACTCCCGAGCTGCATGAGCGGTTCCGTCGCGAGATCGGTCGCGCCGAAGACGACCCCGCCGATCGTCTGGCAGACCTCTTCAAGCAGATGCGCTGGCTACACGAAAGTGGCTTCGAGGAGGTTGACTGTCATTTCAAATGGCTCGAGCTGGCGCTCGTCGTCGCCGCCCGGCGCGGCATGACTGTCTGAGGTCGCTGAGATCCAGCTGGCCAAGGCGCTACTTCCGCGGGTGGCGACGGTGGCGGCCTTTCGCCCGCAGCCGTAGCGAGCGGAGCGTCGCGCGGAGCCCCTGCCGTCGAACCACACGGAGCGCCCTACACGGCAAACCGCGCCAGGCACGGGGCGTAGTCGCAGCGGAGCGAGCGGAGGCGAGGACGAAAGACGCTACCGGAGACAGGACCCGCGGCCTGAAACGCCAAAGCCCTATCCATATCGGCCCCAACGCCGATTCCTATGCATAATCCTTGAAACCCGCCCGGGTTTTGCTACTTTCAACGTATGGAGCCGACGACCACCGAGCGCAAGGGCAAGGAGGGGGCCCTCAACAACCCCGAGATCATCGAGAACGTCCCGGGCCACGTGATCCCGATCCTCGAGCGCGAGTTCGACGACTTCGACAACGAGGCGGAGAAGTTCCTCGCCGGTCAGACCGAGGAGATGGAGTTCATCGGCTTCCGGCTCAAGCAGGGCGTCTACGGTCAGCGTCAGGCCGACGTCCAGATGTGCCGCATCAAGCTCCCGATGGGTGGCGTCACGCCCGAGCAGATGGAGATGTTCGCCGACGTCGTCGAGGAGTACGCGCCGCTGAACAAGGGCCACATCACGACGCGCCAGAACATCCAGATCCACCACATCCCGCTGCGCCAGATGGCCGAGCTGATCCGCAAGGTCTCGGACTCCGGCCTCTCGTCGCGCGAGGGCTGCGGCAACACGGTCCGCAACGTGACCGGCGACCCGTGGGCGGGCGTCTGCCAGGGCGAGCTGTTCGACATCACCCCGTGGGCCGGCGCCTACGTGCGCTACTTCGTGCGCCACCCCACGACGCAGCTGATGCCGCGCAAGGTCAAGACGGCCTTCACCGCGACCGACGAGGACCGCGCGATCACCGGCATCCACGACATTGCCTTCATCCCGCGCGTCCGCGACGGGGTCAAGGGCGTCGAGGTCCGCGTCGGCGGCGGCACGTCGATCATGCCACGCGTCGCCCCCACGCTGTACGAGTTCGTCGAGCTCGAGAACGGCGACTACCTCAAGGTCTCCGAGGCCGTCTTCAGGATCTTCGACCGCCAGGAGTGGCTGCGCGTCAACCGCGCCCGTGCCCGCATCAAGGTGCTGATCGACAAGATCGGCATCGACGCGTTCCGCGAGCAGGTCGAGGAGGAGCTCCAGGGCGACTGGGTCGCCGAGCGCGACTTCGACCCGACGCCGCTGCTGCTGCTCCACGACGAGGAGGCCAACGCGCCGGCCCCGTCGGTCGACTACGCCCAGCCGAACGGCGACCTCTCGGAGTTCGAGCGCTTCCGCGCGTCGAACGTCGAGCCGCAGCGCCAGCAGGGCTTCTCGACCGTCCAGGTCCGCGTCGTGCGCGGCGACCTGACGCCTGAGCAGTTCCGCGGCCTAGCGCAGATCATGCGCGATTACTCGGGCGGCTACGCCCGCACGACGGTCGAGCAGAACCTCGTCCTGCGCTGGGTGCGCGACGAGTCGCTCTACGCGGTCTGGCAGGCGCTCGGCGAGCTCGGCCTCGCCAACGCCGGCGCCGGCGAGGTGATCGACACCGTCAGCTGCCCCGGCACCGACAGCTGCAAGCTCGGGATCACCAGCTCGATGGGGCTCAACCGCGCCGTCAACGAGCGGATCCAGAAGATGGAGATCGACGACGAGCTGAGCAAGCGGATCCACGTGAAGATGTCCGGCTGCCCGAACGGCTGCAGCCAGCACCACATCGCGAACATCGGCTTCTACGGCGCGTCGATCAAGGTCGGCGACAAGACGATCCCCGCGTACATCCCGCACATCGGCGGCAACTACGAGGGCGGCGAGGTGATCTACGGGACGCGGCTGAAGTCGCGCATCCCGGCCAAGCGCGCGCCGGAGGCCGTCGAGCGCTGGATCCGCTACTACGAGGCCGAGCGCGAGGACGGCGAGGAGTTCAACGCCTTCGCCGAGCGCGTCGGCGCCGCGAGCTTCACCGAGCTGGTCAAGGACCTGTCGCTGCCGGTCGAGTTCAACGTCGAGAACATGGACTACTTCATCGACTGGCAGCGCGACCAGCTCTACGAGGTCATCCGCGGCGAGGGCGAGTGCGCGGTCTGAGATGGCCTCCGTCGCGTCCAGCAGCGGCCTGAGGGCCACTCCGCCCGATTTCGAGTCGCCACCCGACGTCGAGGACCTGAGCGCCGAGGAGGTGCTCGCCTATTCGGTCGAGCGCTTCCACCCGGCGCTGAAGGTCGCCTGCTCCTTCCAGAAGGAGGCGTCGGTGATCATGCACATGCTGCTCGAGATCGAGCCCGAGGCGAAGTTCTTCACGCTCGACACCGGCCTCTTCTTCCCCGAGACCTACGAGACCTGGAAGGCGCTCGAGCAGCGCTACGACATCGAGATCGAGTCCGCCCACGGCGGCATGAGCCTCGCCCGCCAGGAGGCCGTCCACGGTCCTGAGTTCTGGAAGCGCGACCCCGAGGCCTGCTGCGGCATCCGCAAGGTCAAGCCGATGCGCGCTGCGCTCGCCGACTGCGAGGCCTGGGTCGCCGGCCTGCGCCGCGACCAGTCGTCGACCCGCGCGGACGCCAAGAAGGTCGACTGGGACCGCAAGCACGGGCTCTGGAAGGTTGCCCCGCTGGCCGAGTGGACGGACAAGGACGTCTGGGGCTACATCGCCGAGCACGACATCCCCTACAACGATCTCCACGATCGGGGGTACGCCTCGATAGGCTGCACGCCGTGCACTCAGCCGGGCTCCGGGCGCGACGGGCGCTGGGCGGACAGCAACCGCCTCGAGTGCGGACTCCACTGAGGAAGGCGCCATGGAGCGCAACCTGGTCCCTGTGAAGCGTGTGCCAACCACTGCCGTGAGCTACGAGGTCTCCCACCTGCGCGCCCTCGAGGCCGAGGCGATCCACGTGATGCGCGAGGTCGCCGCGGAGGTCGAGCGCGCGGTGCTGCTGTTCTCCGGCGGCAAGGACTCGATCGTGCTGCTGCGGCTCGCCGAGAAGGCGTTCCATCCCGCGAAGTTCCCGTTTGCGGTGATGCACGTCGACACCGGCCACAACTTCCCCGAGGTGATCGAGTTCCGCGACCGCCGCGTCGGCGAGCTCGGCGCGCGGCTGCTCGTCGCCAGCGTCCAGGACGCGATCGACGCCGGCAAGGTCGTCGAGGAGACCGGCCCGCGCGCCTCGCGCAACCGGCTGCAGACCGTCGCCCTGCTCGACGCGATCACCGAGCACGACTTCAAGGCCGCGTTCGGCGGCGCCCGCCGCGACGAGGAGCGCGCCCGCGCCAAGGAGCGCATCTTCTCCTTCCGCGACGACTTCGGCGGCTGGGACCCCAAGGCCCAGCGGCCCGAGCTGTGGAACATCTACAACGCGCACATGAACGCCGGCGAGCACATGCGCGTCTTCCCGCTCTCGAACTGGACCGAGCTCGACGTCTGGCAGTACATCCGCGAGGAGGGACTCGAGATACCGCCGATGTACTTCGCCCACGAGCGCGAGGTCTTCGAGCGCGACGGGATGCTCTACGCGGTCTCCGACCACGTCGAGCTGCTGCCCGGCGAGGAGCCCTTCCGCGAGTCGGTGCGCTACCGCACCGTCGGCGACATGAGCTGCACCGGCGCCGTCCGCTCGACGGCCGTCACGCTCGACGACGTCGTCGCCGAGATCGCGGCCACGCGGATCACCGAGCGCGGCGAGACGCGCGCCGACGACCGCTTCTCGGAGGCGGCGATGGAGGATCGCAAGCGCGAGGGCTACTTCTAGGTGCCGGGTCCCGCGACCAACGGCAAGGCCGCGCTCGACGGCCGGCCGTCCGAGCTCGTGCGGGTCGCGACCGCAGGGTCGGTCGACGACGGCAAGTCGACGCTGATCGGACGGCTGCTGTTCGACTCCAAGCAGGTCCTCCAGGACCAGCTCGAGCACGTCGAGCGCGTCTCGACCGAGCGCGGCGACGGCTACGTCAACCTCGCGCTGCTGACCGACGGCCTGCGCGCCGAGCGCGAGCAGGGCATCACGATCGACGTCGCCTACCGCTACTTCCACACGCCGCGGCGCAAGTTCATCATCGCCGATACGCCCGGCCACGAGCAGTACACGCGCAACATGGTCACCGGCGCCTCGACCGCCGACCTCGCGCTGGTGCTGATCGACGCGCGCAACGGCGTCGTCGAGCAGTCGCGCCGCCACGCGTTCATCGCCTCGCTGCTGCGCATCCCCCACCTCGTCGTCGCGATCAACAAGATGGACCTCGTCGACTGGGACGAGGAGGTCTTCGAGCGGATCAGCGCCGAGTTCGCCTCCTGGGCGGCGAAGCTCGACATCACCGACATCACCTTCATCCCGCTCTCCGCGCTGCTCGGCGACAACGTCGTCGACCGCTCGGAGAACATGCCTTGGTACGCCGGTCCGTCGCTGCTCTACTACCTCGAGCACGTCCACATCGCGTCGGACCGCAACCTGATCGACTGCCGCTTCCCGGTCCAGTGGGTGATCCGGCCGATGGCCGACGAGCACCACGACTACCGCGGCTACGCCGGCCAGGTCGCCTCCGGGGTGCTGGCCGTCGGCGACGAGGTCGTCGTCCAGCCGTCGGGCGTGACGACGCGGATCGCCGCGATCGACACCCAGGACGGCCCACTCCAGGAGGCCTATCCGCCGCTGTCGGTGACTGTCCGGCTCGAGGACGACGTCGACGTCTCGCGCGGGGACATGATCTGCCGCGTCAACAACAGCCCGACGCCGACGCGCGAAGTCGACGCAACGATCTGCTGGATGTCTGAGCGGCCGATGCGCCCCTCGGCGCGCTACCGGATCAAGCACACCACGCGCACCGCGCTCGCCAAGGTCGACGCGCTGCGGTACCGCTTCGACGTCAACACGATGCACCGCGACGAGCAGGCCGACGGCCTCGACCTCAACGAGATCGGTCGCGTGCGGCTGCGCCTCTCCGCCCCGCTGCTGGTCGACGAGTACCGCCGCAACCGCGCCACCGGGAGCTTCGTCCTGATCGAGGAGAGCACCAACGACACCGTCGGCGCGGGCATGATCCTCGGCGCCGACGAGGATTGATGCCGGGGGGCTCGCGCCCCCCGGAGCCCCCGCGCGGCGCCGGTCTGCCGACGGCTCCGGGGGAGAACCCGCCGGGGGGCTCGCGCCCCCCGGAGCCCCCGCGCGGCGCCGGTCTGCCGACGGCTCCGGTGGAGGGACGATCGGCGGGTGGGGAGGGCTCGGGCAAACCGGAACCCTCGGGGGGGGCTGGTCTGCCGCCGGCTCCAGTGGAGGGACGCTCTTCCAACGTAGTCTGGCACGCGCATGCGGTGACGCGGGCCGAGCGCGTCACTGTGACTGGTGGCGAGGGCGTGACGGTTTGGTTGACGGGGCTGTCGGGCTCGGGCAAGTCGACGATCGCGGTGGCGGTCGAGGCGGCACTGCTGGAGCGGGGTCGCCATGCCTACCTGCTCGACGGCGACAACCTCCGGCATGGGCTCAACGGGAACCTCGGCTTCTCGGCCGCGGACCGCACGGAGAACGTCCGCCGCGTGGGCGAGGTGGCGAAGTTGCTGGCCGACGCCGGCACGGTCGCACTCGTGTCGCTCGTCTCCCCCTACGCGGCCGATCGTGAGGGGGTGCGGGCGATTCATGAGGAGGCGGGGCTGCGGTTCGTGGAGGTGTTCGTCGACACGCCGCTGGAGGAGTGCGAGCGGCGGGATCCGAAGGGGCTGTATGCGAAGGCGCGCGCGGGTGAGCTGAAGGGGATGACGGGAATCGACGACCCGTACGAGGCGCCGGAGCGACCGGAGCTCGAGCTGCGTCCGGTCGAGCAGAGCGTCGAGCAGTGCGTGGCGGCGGTTCTCTCGGCGCTCGGCGCCTAGATAGCCTCCCCGCATGCGCGCCGGCTTGGAGGGGAACTAGCGGTGGACCCCGCGATCGTCGCCTTCGGCCTCGGCGTGGGCGTGATGGTCGGGATGACCGGCATCGGCGGCGGGTCGCTGATGACGCCGCTGTTGATCCTCGTCTTCGGGATCAAGCCGATCACCGCCGTCGGCACGGACCTGGCCTACGGCGCGGTGACGAAGACGCTCGGGGGCTGGCGCCACCTGCGCCAGGGCACGGTCGACATGACCCTGTCGATGTGGATGGCCATCGGCTCGGTCCCCGCGGCGATCGGCGGCGTCTACGTGCTCGAGCTGCTGGAGCGCGCCTACGGCGACGAGTTCGACGAGATCCTGATCGTCGTGCTCGCGATCACGCTGCTCTTCACGGGCATCATGACCCTGACTCGGGCGCTGTTCCTGAAGGCGCTGCTCGACAAGGAGCGCCACACGATCGAGATGACGACCCGCAACAAGGTCTACGCGATCGTGCTCGGCGCCACGGTCGGCTTTGTCCTCGGCGTCACGTCGGCGGGCAGCGGCGCCCTGATCGCCGTCGGCCTGATCCTGCTCTTCCGGCTCGTCCCCTCGCGCGTCGTCGGAACCGACATCTTCCACGCGGCGATCCTGCTCTGGGCGGCCGCCGCGGCCCACCTCGTCGCCGGCAACGTCGACTTCAGCCTCGCCGGCAACATCCTGATCGGCTCGCTGCCGGGCGTCTGGATCGGCTCCAACCTGACGCTGAGGGTCGGCGCCGCGGTCCTGCGCACGACGCTCGCGCTGGTGCTGATCGGCGCCGGCCTAGCCCTGCTGACCAAGGCCGGCGCCGGCATCCCGGGCCTCGTCATCGCCGCGTTCCCGGCCGCGATCGCGGTGATCGTCACGTTCGTGCTCGTGCGCGACCGGCGCAACGGCCACCGCGTCGAGGCGTCCGCGCTAAGCGGTCCCACGCCCGACGAGCCCGCGTAGGCTCAGCGGCCGAGATCGCCGAAGCCGTACAGCTCCTGGCCGGGCGGCAACAGGCGCAGGCGAATCTTTCGGCGGCCGAGGCTTCCGGTCATCACGCCGTCGCGCACCGTCAGCGTTCCGTGCGCCGCCGCCGGACCGCCGACACGGAAACGGCCACTTCCCCTGGCGAGGTGACCGGTGTCATCGCGCTCCGTCAGCCATCCCGAGATGCGTATCCCGCGCGCGAAGGACGCGCGCCGGAGCACGTAGAGGTTGCGCGAGATGCCGAAGGCGTAGCTGCCGCCATGGAGCCCGCCGGTCCGCAAGGTGCTCTCGTAGAAGTCGTCGCCGGTGTCCCGGCGGATGATCAGGGCCGAGAGCAGCTCCCCACCGAGCTCGGTGATTCCAGCGACGAGCGTGGCGCGCAGCGCCGCCACGGTGCGACCCGTCCTTCCGCCGAGGCCACCGGAGCTCGTTCGCCGGAGGATCTTCGACGACGGTGGGAACGGCGCGGCCAGGAGCCACGCCGGGCAGCGCTCGGGCTCGCCGCCAGCCAGGAAGCGTCCACGCTCCCGGCTGGGACAGTCGGCGTCCGAGTCGTCGCGACCCCTGTCGGCGAAGATGATGCGCTCGATGAGCAGACGCGAGCCGGGAATGCGCGCCGAGACCGCTCGCGCGTCCTCGACGGGACTTCGGATGCTCCAGTCGCTCGCGTGCAGCAGCGTCGGCACCGGCGGGAACGCTCCCGCTGGAGGCGCCGTCCGTGCACTGGAGGGCCACTGCTCGCACAGCTCGATCGCGGCCCCGCCGAGGGCGGCCTCCGGCTCGAAGGGACCGAACGTCCCGGCGGGAAGGCCGGTGACGAAAGAGGCCGCCTGCGACCGGCGCTGCGCCCACGGCGTACCGTCCGGCCACGGAAGCAGCGCGTCCTCGCAGAGCGCCACGGCATAGGCGCCAGCGCTCGCCTCGCGTGGCTTGCGGAAGCCGTGCCCCTCTGACGCCCGCTCACTCAGCCGCAGCAGCGCCGCGGGGTCGCCCCGCAACGCATCGTGAATGGCCGCGGGCAGCCCGAGGCGGACGAGGTAGTGGAGATCCCCGGCCGCCAGGATCTCGAGGAGACCGGCTGCGTCCACGCTGCGGCGGTGCTTGCGTCCGCGTCTGTCGACGAACGCTCCGTGCATCGGTTGACGTCCGAGGCGAGCGGCGAGGCGCGCGAGATCGGCGGCGATATCGAGCGACGACGAGCGACAGCGCCCTCGCCGGCAGAGCCCACGCAGCACCCTCGGCGCCGCGCGCATCGAGTTGCGCCCAAGGGTGTCGAAGCCGTCCGGCCCGACAGGCGAGTCGAGCACGAGGCGCTCGACGTGGGCAGGGTAGCGGCGCGCGTACTCCATCGCCGCGTGGGTTCCGTATGCCACGCCGAGCAGCGCGATGCGGGGCGCTCCCAGCGATTGCCGGACCGCCTCGATGTCGGAGGCCGAGTCGGCGGCGGTGTAGAAGGCGCGGCGCGGACCGAGAGCCGCCGCGCAGGAGGCTCCAGCGGCGGCGTCGTGGCGGCGACCGTTCTCGAGCGACGGGCAGCGAAGCGCACCCGAGCGACCGGTGCCTCGCAGGTCCACGACGATCACGTCGCGCGAGCGGCTCTCGGTCCCGAGCATGTTCGCCGGCGAATGCTCGATACCGGTGTTGGAAACGCCCAACTCGCTCACGAGCACGAACACAGGCGGACGCGTCGCCTTCTCGGCCACCATCCGCTCGACATGCAGCGACACCGTGCCCGGGACCCCGCCCGAGCGATCGAGGGGAACGCTGACCCGAGTACAGAGGTGCCGGTCTCCACCGCAGTCGTCGGCCGCGGCGCCAGCCTCCGTCGCGCAGACGGACAACAAACCGCCCACGGCGGCCAGCAGAGCAACCATGCGAACCCTCACCGCGGAGGAGTATGCAGATGTTCTTCTCCGCGTGCGCCGGTCGGTGGTCAGAGCCAGATGTCGGGGTAGGCCTTTCGCCGGAGGGTGGCGATCTGCTCTACCGCTCGACGTTCGCCGCGATTCCCGCCGTCGTCGGAGCGCGCTGCCGGCGGCGAGCGTGTCGGCTCGCCTCCCGGTCGCCGGTGGCGGACGTCGTCGCGCTCGCGCGGCGGCTCGAGCGTGGTCTGACCAGCGAGATCGGGCGGTCAGACTGCATATTCGGTTTCTGCGCTTTAGGACAAGGGGGCGATTGCCGTTACTTTGTCCAGGGACTCGCAGCGGGAGGCGTCGTCGTCGGTTCTCGCTGCTTGCGCGCAGATGGGAAGCCGCCGACCGCACATCCACGGACGATCGATCGTCATCGGAGACCAGAAGCTCCACGTTCGCGGCGCCACTTACGGCACGTTCCGGGGCGCGGACGAAGGCCCCTTCCCCACCCCGGGCCGCGTCGAGCAGGACTTCGCGGGGATGGCCGAAGCCGGCGCGAACGCACTGCGCACCTACGTGCCCCCGCCTACCTGGCTGCTCGATGCCGCCGACCGTCACGGCCTCAAGGTCATGGTCGGCCTGCCGTGGGAGCAGCATGTCGCGTTCCTCGAGGAGCCCGGGCGCGATAGAGCGATCTGCGCCTCGGTCGCCGAGCAGGTTCGGCGCTGCGCGGGGCACCCAGCGATCCTCTGCTACGCGATCGGCAACGAGATTCCGGCCCCGATCGTGCGCTGGCATGGAAAGCACGAGACGGAGCGGTTTCTCGAGCGGCTGTTCTGGGCCGCCAAGGCCGAGGATCCGGACGGGCTGTTCACCTACGTGAACTATCCGTCGACGGAGTACCTGGAGCTGCCATTCCTCGACCTCGTCTCGTTCAACGTCTTCCTCGAGAGCGAGTCGGACTTCGAGACCTATCTCGCGCGCCTGCAGAATCTGTCGGGCGACCGCCCGTTGCTGATCACGGAGGCGGGGCTCGACAGCCGTCGCCACGGCGAGCAGGCTCAGGCGGACGCCGTTCGCTGGCAGGTCCGCCACGCCTTCGCGACCGGCGCCGCCGGAGTGTTCGTGTTCTCATGGACCGACGAGTGGCACCGTGGGGGCCACGACGTCCTCGATTGGGACTTCGGCCTCGTCGACCGCGAACGACGACCGAAGCACGCCCTGGCCGCGATCCGCGACGCGTTTGCGGCGGCGCCCTTCTCGCCTCAGGCCGCCCGTCCGCGAGTGTCGGTGGTCGTCTGCACGCATAACGGCGCGCGAACGCTTCCGGAGTGCCTCGAGCGTCTGCGCGACCTCACGTACCCCAACTTCGAGGTGATCGTCGTCAACGACGGGTCCACCGACCGCTCGGGCGAGATCGCGCGCGGCTACGGTGTCACGGTGGTCGACACCGAGCACCGCGGACTGAGCTATGCGCGCAACGCCGGCATGGAGCGCGCGACCGGCGAGATCGTCGCATACCTCGACGACGACGCCTATCCCGATGGGGACTGGCTGCATTACGTCGCCGAGGCGATCGAGAACGGCTCGCACGCCGGCATCGGCGGGCCGAACCTGCCGCCGCCCGACGATGGCTTGGTGGCGGACTGCGTGGCGGTCGCCCCGGGGGCGCCGATCCACGTCCTGATCAGCGACCGCGAGGCCGAGCATGTCCCGGGCTGCAACATGGCCTTCCGCAAGTCGACGCTCGAGGCGGTCGGCGGCTTCGACGAACGCTTCCGCTCGGCCGGCGACGACGTCGACCTTTGCTGGCGGCTGCAGGACGCCGGCGAGACGCTCGGCTTCAGCGCCGGCGCCGTGGTGACCCACCGCCGTCGCGACACGGTATGGCGCTACCTCAAGCAGCAGTTCGGCTACGGCAAGGCCGAGGCGCTGCTCGAGCAGAAGTGGCCCAGCCGGCACAACCAGGCGGGATACCTACGCTGGTCGGGACGGATCTACGACGGAGCCTCGGTCGACTCGAATCGCCGTCGCGCGCGGGTGAACTACGGCACCTGGGGCAGCGGGCTCTTCCAGTCGGTCTACGAGCCCGCGCCCGGAATGCTGAGCGTCCTGCTGCTGATGCCCGAGTCGTACCTGCTGATCGCCGCGCTGGGCTCGATCGGCGCGCTGGGCCTGATCTGGACACCCCTCACGATCGCTCTGCCGGTCTTCGCGGCGGGCCTCGCCGGCATCCTGTGGCGCGCGTTCGGCAGCGGCTGGCGCGCGCACCGCCCCGCCGCCGGCCGCCACAGCCTCGAGCTGCTGCGTCGTAGATTGCTGACGGGCGCGCTCTTCCTGCTTCAGCCGCTGGCCCGCCTGACAGGACGCCTGCGCAACGGGCTGTCGCCGTGGCGCCGGAGGCACGGTCAGCATGGGACCGGGCCCCGACCGCGGACGGTCTCGATCTGGAGCGAGCACTGGCGAGCACACCAGGAGCGGCTGACAGACCTGCAGCAGGCATTGATCGACGAGGGCGCCCTCGTCAGGAGCGGAGGGCCGTTCGATCGCTGGGACCTGCACCTCCGCACCGGCCCACTGGGCGCCGCGAGGCTTCTCACGACCGTCGAGGAGCACGGCTCCGGCCGCCAGCTCACACGGGCGCGCGTCTCGCCACGAGTCGCCACCACAGCCGCAATCCTGCCTGTCTTGCTCGCGATCGCCACGACGGCCTGGGTCGACGGAGAGACGGGCTTGGCGGCATGCCTCGGCGTGCTCGTAGCGGCGGGCATCTGGCTGACGATCTCCGACTGCAGGGCGGCGATGGGGCTTGCTCTGCGTGAGCTCGCGCAGCTCGAGGACGAGGACGGCAAGGTCCTTCCCGAGCCGGGGTCCAGCGCCGCCGAGGATGCGTCCGCCGCGGCCGGCGACGTGAGCAACGGCGCGGTGACCGGCCGTCGCCGGCACAGGCGCGCCCCAGCCGGCCGCCAGCCGGACGCAGGAACGGCATCCGCGCGGCTGAGCTCGGGCGCCGAGGATCTTCGACGGTGAGGCTCGCTCCGGCGAGGATGCGACGGCGCTCGGAGGACGGGAGCCGGAAGAAGCCGAAGGCAAGCGCGTGGGCTCTGTGGAAGAGCCTGCCGCGCACCAAGCCGTACCTGCGGCCCTATCGCAAGGCGCTTTGGCTGGTGCTGGCGCTGACGATACTGACGGCCCTGTTCGGCCTGGCCGAGCCGTGGCCGATGGCGATCATCTTGAACGAGATCCTCGGCGAGGAGGACACCTCCGGCTTCGTCAAGCTCATCTTCGGCAGCGATCCGACGATCTGGATCGTGCTCGTCTCGATGGTGACCATGCGGTTCCTCGTCATCGCCGTCGGCAACGGCTTCACAGTGCTCAACGACTACCACGGGTCGAAGATCGAGCAGAACATGGTGCTCGACCTGCGCAGCGACCTCTTCGCTCACGTCCAGCGGCTCTCGCTCACCTTCCACGACCAGCGCCAGACCGGCGCGCTGATGAGTCAGATCAACCTCCAAGCCGCCTCGGTGGGCAACATCGTGATGGTCATACCGCCGATCATGGAGGCGGTCCTGACGCTCGTGGGGATGCTGATCATCGCGACGTTGATCGACTGGCAGCTGGCGTTGCTGTCGATGCTGGTGATCCCCTTCCTCTACTGGTCGTTCGGGATCTACGGGCGCAGGATCGTCCCGCGGCTTCAAAAGGTGCAGGCGCTCGAGTGGCGCTCGCTCTCGATCGTCCACGAGTCGATGGCGATGCTGCGCGTGATCGTCACCTTCGGCCGCGAGGACTACGAGCATCGCCGCTTTCGCGAGCAGGGCCGCACGGCCGTCGACGAGCGGGTCAGGCTGACGGTCAGCCAGAGCCTCTACACGCTCGGGGTCCAGACCACGACGGCGGCCGGCACGTCGCTCGTGCTGGGTGTGGGAGCCTGGCACGTGATCCAGGGCCAGATCTCGGTCGGCGAGCTGATCGTCCTGCTGACCTACATCGCGTCGGTCTACCAGCCACTCGAGCAGCTGAGCCTCACCGTCGGCTCGATCCATGAGCAGCTGGTGCAGTTCAACGCGTCGCTGGACCTGCTCGACACCGATCCGGAGGTGAGGGAGAAGCCCGACGCGATCGAGCTCGGCCGCGCGCGCGGTCGCGTCACGGCAACGGGAGTCGGCTTCAACTATCCCGGTCGAGAGCACACGCTCAGGGACATCTCCTTCGACGCGCAAGCCGGCGAGCGGATAGCCATCGTCGGCCACACCGGCGCCGGCAAGAGCACGCTGATGAGCCTGCTGATCCGCTTCTACGACCCGCGAGCCGGCCGGATCGAGATCGACGGTGTGGGCCTCCGCGACCTCAAGCTGCGCTCCCTGCGCGACCAGATCGCCGTCGTGCTACAAGATCCGCTGCTGTTCTCGGGATCGATCGAGGACAACATCCGCTACGGCAAGCTCGACGCAACGCCGGAGCAGGTGCTGGGCGCCGCGAAGGCCGCCAACGCCCATGACTTCATCAGTGCCCTGCCGAAGGGATACGAGACGCCGCTCGGAGAGCGTGGCGCCCAGCTCTCGGGCGGCGAGCGCCAACGCATCGCAGTGGCGCGCGCCTTCCTCAAGGATGCCCCGATCCTGATTCTCGACGAGCCGACCTCCGCGGTCGACTCCAAGACCGAGGGAGTCATCCTCGACGCGCTCGACGAGCTGATGGAAGGGCGGACTTCCTTCATCATCGCCCACCGGCTCTCGACCGTCCGCCACGCCGACCAGATACTCGTCATGAGAGCGGGCGAGATCGTCGAGCGCGGGACCCACGACGAGCTGCTCCGCGACGGCACCGTCTATCGCCAGCTCCACGACGCCCAGACACGCGAGCGGACACGGCGGCGACCGGCCGAGAAGGTCTGAGCGGTCGCCGATGCCGGCCTCGGCTCAGAGCCCGCGCCCCAAGATCGTCGTCCTCGGAATGATGACCAAGATGCCCGTGGCGGGCGTCGTCTGGCAGTACGTCCACTACCTCGTCGGCCTGCAGCGACTCGGCTGGGATCCCTACTACGTCGAGACGCACGCCCGCACGCCCTCGATGCTGATGGAGCGCGAGGGCGACGACGGAGCAGCAAAGGCAGCCGCGTGGATCGACACGGTGATGCGCCGCTTCGACCTCGGTGACCGCTGGGCGTACGTCGCACTGCACGACGACGGGCGCTGCCTCGGCATGTCGAGGGTCCAGATAGACCGTCTCTACCGAGACGCGGCCGCACTGATCAACATGCATGGCGGCACGGCGCCCTTGCCCGAATTGGCTGGGACCGGCCGGCTCGTGTACCTGGAGACCGATCCGGTGCAGCTTCACGTCGAGCTGTCGCAGGACCGGCGTGAGACCGTCGAGTTCCTAGACGCCCACGGAGCGTTCTTCACCTACGCCGACAACCATGCCGGGCCCGACTGCTTGCTGCCGCGGCCGGAGCGGTTCGACTTCCACGCCACCCGTCAGCCCGTGGTCATGGACATGTGGGAGCGTCACGGCTCCGGCGACAGCGGACTCTTCACCACGATCGGCAACTGGCGTCAGGATTGGCGCGACCTCGACTTCGAGGGCGAGCGTTACACATGGAGCAAGCACCACGAGTTCATGAAGGTGATCGACCTCCCAAAGCGCGCCGGCGAGCGCTTCGAGCTCGCGTTGAGTTCCTATGGAGACGGCGATCGCGAGCTGCTCGAACAGCACGGGTGGAAGGTGCGGTCCGCGCTCGACTTCTCCACCGACCCCGACCGCTACCGCGCCTACATAGGCGGCTCGGCGGCGGAGTTCACCGTCGCCAAGGACCAGAACGTCCGGCTCAGGACCGGCTGGTTCAGCGACCGCAGCGCCACCTATCTCGCCTCTGGGCGACCGGTGATCACGCAGGACACCGGACTCGGGAGCGTCTTTCCGACCGGCGAGGGACTGCTCCCGTTCTCCTCGCTCGACGAGGCAGCAGATGCGGTCGATGCCGTCACACGCGATCACGCACGCCATTCGAGGACGGCGTCCGAGATCGCACGCGAGCACTTCGGTCATGACGTGGTGCTGTCGCGGATGCTGTCCGAGATCGGCCTGGCGCTCGGAGGATCGGAGGGTCGATCGACGGCGGCGCGCGAAGGGCCCTTCCCGCGCGAGATGGCTCTCGAGCCGACGTCGCGGCGCCCGACGCGGCTCGCCGAGGGGACGCTGCGCGCACTGTCCGAGCGCCGGTTCCCGCGCGGCTGGACGGACCCTCCCCCGAGTCGCCCGGCGGCGAGCGTCGTGGTCATCACGCGCGACAACCTGCCGTTCCTGCGAATCTCCGTCGAGAGCGTCCTCGCGCATACGATGGACGTGTCCTACGAGTTGATCGTCGTCGACAACGGCTCGTCGGACGGCACCGGCGACTACCTCGAGCGGCTGGCCGCCGTCCATCGCCATGTCGCCGTCGTCGACGCGAAGGAGAACCTCGGCTTCGCGCGCGGCGGCAACCGCGGCCTCGATCGCGCACGTGGCGAGACGCTCGTGCTGCTCAACGACGACACGGCCGTCGCGCCCGAGTGGCTGCCCCGCCTGCTCGCGCATCTCGACCGGCCCGGCGTCGGCGCCGTGGGACCGAGCACCAACCGGATCGGCAACGAGGCCGAGGCGGAGACGACATACACGACCTGGGGTGGATTCCTCGACGAGGCCGCCCAGAGGGCGACCGAGCTCGACGGCCAGGCATTCGAGATCCCGACCCTGGCGATGTTCTGCCTCGCGATGCGTAGGAGCGTCTGGCAGTCGATCGGGCCGCTCGACGAGCGGTTCGAGATCGGGCTGCTCGAGGACGACGACTATGCGTTGCGCATCCGGAATGCGGGAATGCAATCGCTCTGCGCCGACGACGTGCTCGTCCACCACTTCGGCGAGACGTCGTTCGGAAAGCTCGTGTCGAGCGGCGAGCGCGCGCGGATCCTCGCGGCGAACCGCGCGCGCTTCGAGGAGAAGTGGGGCACGCGCTGGCGGCCGTACGACAGGCGCGGGCGACCCAGCTACGAGGACCTGACGAGGCGCGTCCGCGAGGCCGTCGAGGAGACCGTGCCAGCAGGCGCCCGTGTGCTCGTCGTGACGCGCGGCGACGATGGCCTGCTCGAGCTCCACGGGCGCGTCGGAGCTCACTTCCCACAGGACGCCACAGGGACATGGGCCGGCCACCATCCCGCCGACAGCGCAGAGGCGATCGCCGGCCTCGAGCGACTGCGTGAGGCCGGGATGCGGTTCCTCGTCTTCCCGCAGACATCCCTCTGGTGGCTCGACCACTACGACGACCTCAGGCGCCATCTCGACGGTCGCTACACGCGGGTGCTCGAGCGCGACGACATAGGCGTCATCTACTCGCTCGAGTCGCCGCAGCCCGGCGATCGAGTCGACGCCCCGCTTGCGCTGGAGAGCGACTGATGAGTGCGCCACAGGTCTCGATCGTCGTCCCAGTGCGCGACCGCGAGGCTCTCACCGAGCGCTGCCTGACCGCGATCGCCGCGGATCCGCCGAACGTCGCCTGGGAGCTGATCGTCGTCGACGACGGCTCGACCGACGGTACGCCCGCCCTGCTCGAGAGCCTCGAGGAGCCGATGCGCGCATTGCGCAGGCCGGCCAGCGGAGGGTTCGCAGCGGCCTGCAACGAGGGCGCGGCCGCGGCCCGCGCAAGCGACTGGCTGCTGTTCCTCAACAACGACACGCTCCCTGAGGCGGGCTGGCTCGACGCCATGCTGGCGCTTGCCAGCGAGCGCCCCCGCACCGCCGTCGTCGGCAGCAAGCTGCTCTACCCGGACGGCACCGTCCAACACGCAGGCGTCGTCTTCGGCCAAGACGGCTACCCGCGACACCTCTATGCCGGCCTCCCTGGCGACCATCCGGCGGTCGGGCGCGAGCGGCGCCTCCAGGCGGTCACCGCCGCCTGCGCGCTCGTCCGCCGCGACGCCTTCGACGCCGCAGGTGGATTCGACACGGGCTATCGCAACGGTCTCGAGGACGTCGACCTCTGCCTGCGGCTGGGCGAGGCCGGCTGGGACGTTCGCTACTGCCCGACAGGCGTGCTCACGCACATGGAGTCCGTCACTCGCGGCAGACGGTCCCCGGACCGAAGCGAGGGCGAGCGGCTCTATCGCGAGCGCTGGCGCGACAAGGTGCGCCGCGACGATCTCGACGTCTACGTCGAGGACGGTTTGCTGGGCGTGCGCTACTCGGAGACGCACCCGATCGAGCTGCGGGTCTCACCCGAGCTCGCGATCTGCGCCCATGCCGGCGGGGACGAGGGCCTCGCGCGCTTGGCACAGGCTTTCTCCCGGCGTGCGACCGAGCTGCTCGGAGATGCGATCAGGCTCAGCGCGCGCGTGGCGGAGCTCGAGCTCGGTGCGCGTCGCAACCACACGCCGCCCGCTCGTTCGGACGTGCCCGAGCCCAAGGCCGCGGACGACGTGCTGCGGAGGCTCGATCGCCTCCAGGTGGAGCTCGCGGATCTCCAGGCGACGATCGGCGAGGCGGAGGACGGCGTCTCCTACCGATCGCTGATCGTCGCGCTCCGCGAGGCGGTCGAGGAGCGCGTGCCCGAAGGCGCGACCGTGCTCGTGATCAGCAAGGGCGACGACGATCTGGTCGAGCTGGGCGGCCGCAATGCGCTGCACTTCCCTCAAGACTCGACCGGGGACTACGCCGGGCACCACCCGAGTGGGAGCGAGGAGGCGATCGCGGGGCTCGAGCGGATGCGCGAGTCGGGCGCGCAGTTCCTCGTGATCCCTGCGGCCTCGTCCTGGTGGCTCGACCACTACGCGGAGTTCGCCTCCCATCTCGCCGGCTACCGGACCGTCCTCGACGGACCGCACTGCCGGATCGTCTCGCTGCGGGCGGGTGGCTGACGTGCCGAGCAGGCCGACCCAGGACCTCGCACCGCTGGACAGGGTCGCCTACGACCAGTTGCGGGAGCGGTTGCTGCGCAGCGTTGCCGACGTCACCCCGGAGGGAGCCACGGTCGCGGTGGTCAGCAAGGGGGATCCGCGGCTGGTCGAGCTCGAGGGACGCACCGGCTGGCACTTCCCGCGCGATGCCGACGGGGGCTACGCAGGCTTCCATCCCAAGACGTCCGAGGACGCCATCGACTACGTCGAGGCTCTGCGCGGCGACGGTGCCCGGTTCCTCTGTCTGCCGGCGACGACGTTCTGGTGGCTCGATCACTATCAGGGGCTGGCCGCGTGGCTCGACGGACACTGCCAGGCGGTCTTCAGCGATCCGAGGACCTGCATCGTCTACGACCTGTCGCGCCCACCGGGCGCCGAGGCCCCGCCGACGGAGCCCAAGCTGGCGACGCCGGAGCCAAGGCATGTCCCTGTCAGCGCGTCACGAGCGGTGCTCGACAGCCTGTTGCCCGATGGGGCGCTACTGCTCGTCGTCGGGCCGAGCGCAGACGGACTGGCCGCCCCGGGACGCAGGGTCGAGGTGCTCGGCAAGCGCCATGACGACTCGTTGCGCCGACTTGCGTCGCTCCAGGCGAATCCAGAGACGTTCGTCCTCGTACCGAAGCTCGCCTCGGGCGACGCGCTGACGCCGGCACTCGACGCCTTCCTCGCGCGCCGGGCCGAGCCGATCGCCCAGCGTGCGCAGCTTGGCGATCTGCTGAGGCTGCGGCCGGCGCTCGGGGACGCGTTGAAGGTACAGGCGCGCGGCTCCAATGCCGGTGGACATCGTCCGGGCGACGCGCTCGACGGCCCCGAGGCGACAGCGTTGGCGAAACGGCTGGCCCGGCTGGGGCTGCCCATTCGAGACGTGGAGCGATGAGCGGTACGACGATCCTCGAGGTGGAGCTGTCCGGCTTCGGCGAGGAGCGGTTCACGGGCCGGAGCATCGATAGGCCGCAAGCCTCCACGACCGTCGCCGGCGAGACGCTCGAGATCGCCGGGTGGATCGTCGGGAAGGACCGGCGCGCGGCGTTCGTGGAGATCCGCGACGGCGACCGACTGCTCCGATCGGCTCCCGTGGAGCTTCCACGACCCAGCGTCGAGCAGGCGTTCCCAGACAACCCAGACGCCGCCCGAAGCGGTTTCAGGACGACGCTCGGCATGCTCGGCCTGCCGAATGAGTTCGAGTTGCTCGTGGGAGTCTCGTTCGAGGGCGGCGGACGTGTGCCCTTGGCGTCGATCAGAGGCCGGCGAGACGGTGTCGAGACCGGCTACGAGCCGCGGTTCGCACCGGTGATGCTCACGGCGCTCGGCCGATCGGGAACGACACTGGCCATGCACTCGCTCGCAGCCGCCCCCGAGATAGTGGTCGACGGCGGCTATCCATACGAGCGCGGGTTCGGTCGCTACTGGATGCACGCGGCGAAGGTGCTCTCGGATCCCGCCGATCCGGGCTCACCCGCGGTCAAGGACTTCCAGCGCGACCTCACCCAGCTTCCCACCAACCCCTTCACCAAGGGGACGATCGACCCCGAGGCCGTCGCCTGGGTCGTCGCCGAGCAGCCTCGGTTGATCGGCGAGCTCGCGCAGCGGGCGATCGACGGCTACTACGGCAGCGTGGCGCACGGCGCCGACAAGGACTCGGCGACCCACTTCGCCGAGAAGTTCCCGCCCACCGAGGCCCAGCCCGTTGCCACCGAGCTGTACGGCGCGACGCGCGAGATCTTCCTCGTGCGCGACTTCCGGGACGTCCTCTGCTCGATCCGAGCGTTCAACGAGCAGCGTGGCTTTCAGGGATTTGGACGTGCGGAGTCCAGCGACGAGCTCGACTACGTCAAGCGGCTGAGCGGCTCGGCGACGCGACTCGCCGAGAGCTGGCGGCGGCGTGAGGGGCATGCGCTGCTGGTGCGCTACGAGGACCTGGTCCGCGATCCGAACGACACGCTCGCGCGCGTAGGCGAGTACCTCGGCCTACCCGCGTCGTCGATCCACACGATGGTCGAGGCGACCGCGGACCGCTCGGACCGCCTGAGCACGCACCGAACGACCGCCAGCTCCGCGGCTTCGATCGGGCGCTGGCGCACCGACTTGCCTTCCGAGCTCATCGAGGCCTGCGAGCAGGCGCTCGGGTCGTCGCTTGCCGTCTTCGGGTACGAGCAGCCTTCCGCTGGCACCTCGGGCGAATCTATGCGACATTCTCCAGATGCCAGCCCGGGAGGCGCTGTTGGTCAGGCCAACTCCTGCCGAAGAACATGACGGTAGGCACACGCACATGACCAAGCCGAAGGTTCTCTACGTCTCGCACAACCATCCGACGATCCGGCCGGGGGGGGCCGAGGCATACGCATACGAGCTTTACCGCGCCGTTCGGGACGGCGACGAGTTCGAGCCGATCTTCCTGGCTCGCACCGGCCCGCCGGTGTCGACTACGAGCCGCTATCACGAGGGCACGCTGTTGACGGGAGTCAACGACGATCCCAATCAGTACTTCTTCTACACCGACACTCTGGAGTACGACTGGCTGTTCGGAACGGCCCGCGGCAAGGGTGCGCTGATCAAGTACCTGCGTGAGTTCCTGCTGGCCCAGCAACCGGACATCGTCCACTTCCAGCACACGCTCTTCTTCGGCTACGACATGATCCGCGAGGTCCGCCGGACGCTCGGCGACGTGCCGATCCTCTACACGCTGCATGAGTTCCTGCCGATCTGCAACCGCAACGGCCAGCTCGTCAGGACGACGACCGAGAAGCCCTGCATGGAGGAGTCGCCGCGGCGCTGTCACGAGTGCTTCCCGGAGGTCAGCCCGCAGACCTTCTTCATGCGCAAGCGGTTCATCCAGTCGCATCTGTCACTCGTCGACCGCTTCCTGGCGCCGAGCCACTTCCTGCGCGACCGCTACGTCGATTGGGGCCTCCCGGCCGAGAAGATCGTGTTCGAGGACTATGGCCGGCTCCCCGTCCCGCCCGCTCCGATTTCGAACCGGCGCAAGCGCAACCGGCTCGCGTTCTTCGGCCAGCTCAGCTACTTCAAGGGCGTCAACGTCCTGCTGAAGGCGATGAAGCGACTGCAGGACGACGGAGTCGACGTCCACCTGACGGTGCATGGCGCGAACCTCGAGCTTCAGCCCCAGGACTTCCGCGACGAGTTCGACGAGCTCTTGGAGGCGACAGAGGCGACGGTCACCTTCGAAGGGGAGTTCAACCACGACGATCTTCCCTCGCTGATGGCGGATGCGGACTGGATCGTCGTTCCCTCGGTGTGGTGGGAGAACTCGCCGCTGGTCATCCAAGAGGCCTTCCAGCACCGGCGCCCGATCATCGCCAGCGACATCGGCGGCATGGCCGAGAAGGTGCACGACGGCGTCTCGGGACTGCACTTCAAGGCGGCCGACCCGGCGAGCCTGGCCGAGACGATCGCTCGCGCGGTGTCGTCCTCGAGCGTCTGGAACGACCTTCAGCGCAAGATCCGACCCGTCTACGCGATGGACGAGCACGTCGAGTCGATCAGCGGCCACTACCACCAGTTGATGGCGCAGCGCCCTCCAGAGGAGCTCGTGACGCCGCCGGCCCCGGCAACGCCGATCGAGCTTGGCCATGGCTAGCGCTCGCAGCCAAACCGCGGTCGTCCGCCGGTCCGACGACGAGGCCGGCTCCAACAGCTCGGAGGAGCCCGTCCTGCGTCCGCTGGCATCGATGCTCGCCGCCGACGTCTTGGCAGTGCACGTCGACGTTCCAGCCACGGAGGAGCTCGACGTCGATCTGGCCGTCGAGGGCACACCGGTGGCTCTGGAGCAGCGAACCATGTCGCACGCCCGGCCCTCGAGCGACACGACCGGCCGCCTCACCGTGGCGAGGCTCAGCGACGGCCCGATCGGAGGCGACGCGACGTTGACCGTGCGCGGCGCCGGATGCGAGCTCGTCCTCGGCCCCGCCCCGCTGATGAAGCTCTGCGTCGACCTGCGCAGCCTGATGCGGGAACGGCTGGCCGCCCTGACGACCGCGGAGCGTGCCGGCGTCCTGGAGCTGCTGGTCGAAGTTGCAGGGAGCGGAAGCGCCGTCGACCCGCTCGGCATGAGCACGAGCATGGCACTGGCCAGGCAGGGGCTGCGAGAGGCGCTGCCGACGTGCGTCGTGGATCGCGACGAGCCGCACGGGCTTCACCTCGATGCCGTCCTCGGCCTCTCCGATCGCTCCTTCTATGTCCGCGGGTGGACGCTCGACGCGCAGGCGCCGCTGACACGCCTGACCGTCGTCTCGCCGGAGGGGGCACGCGCCGAGCTGCTGCCGGGAGCGCACCGCGTCCCGCGACCCGACGTCGACTCCTTCTACGAGCCCCAAAGCGACTGCAGCACCGACGACATCGGCTTCATCGCGCATGTGGAGCTTCCCGCGCCGAGCCGTTTGAGCGACGGCTGGGTGCTCGAGATGGAGAACGCGCTCGAGGTCGCCCACGAGGTGAGAGGCCCCATCGTCAGCGCCGACCCGCTGCTCGCCCGCGCCGCGATCCTCGCCGACCTCTACAAGGAGCGACGCTGGGACACGCCTCTGATGGATCACGTCGAACCGGCGGTGAGGTCGATCCAAGACCAGATCGACGAGCGAACCGAGATCGAGGAGGTCGTGCAGTTCGGAGAGCCGCCGACCGACCCCGACGCGTCGATCGTCGTGCCGCTCTACGGCCGCATCGACTTCCTCGAGCAGCAGATCGCCCAGTTCGTGCACGATCCGGAGATCCGGGAGTCCGACCTGATCTACGTGCTCGACTCGCCGGAGCTGACGTCCGCGCTGCTCGACTCCGCCGCGCAGCTCTTCGAGCTCTACGACGTGCCGTTTCGCGTCGCGATCCTCTCGCACAACGGCGGCTACTCGATTGCCAACAACCGCGGCGCCTCGCTGGCCAGAGGGCGGCTGCTGCTGCTGCTGAACTCCGACGTCCTTCCCGACCGGCCGGGCTGGCTGTCCCGGATGGCGGCCTTCTACGACGCTCAGGACGGGATCGGTGCTGTCGGGCCGAAGCTGCTCTTCGAGGACGACACGCTCCAGCACGCGGGCATCTGCTTCCAACAGCCGCCAGGGTCCGGCGCCTGGGAGAACCAGCACTTCTTCAAGGGCCTGCACCGTGACCTGCCAGCCGCGAACGTGGCGCGCCCCGTTCCGGCGGTCACGGGTGCCTGCCTGCTGACCGAGCGCTCGCTCTTCGAGGAGCTCGGCGGGCTGTCCGGCGGCTTCGTGCAGGGCGACTACGAGGACACCGACCTGTGCCTTCGGCTTCGCCAGATCGGTCGTGAGACCTGGTACTTCCCAGGTGTCGAGCTCTACCACCTGGAGGGACAGTCCTACGCCCTCGAGGCTCGTCACGCCACCTCCCGCTACAACGTATGGCTCCACACCCGGATCTGGAAGGACGAGATCGAGGGCGTGATGGAGCAGTACGACGCCCCACCAAGTCCGACCCACGTACGCTGAGCCACCATGGACCTGGTGACCGTCAACGCGGTCGAGCTTCGCGAGCCTTCGCTCGATCACCTCTACGGTGGGCATCTCGAGGCGCCGACGGCGGGCTCGGGCTCGAGCTCTCGGACGGTGCACTTCGAGGGCTGGCTGCTCGGAAAGACGGGCAACGCCGAGGCGGTCGAGATTCTCCACGACGGGCAGCCCGTCCTGCGCCTGCCGATCGTCGAGGAGCGTCCGGACATCGCCGCCGCCTTTCCCGACGTCCCGGGGGCGCAGCGAAGCGGTTTCACCGGAACGCTGGGAGGGCTCAGGCTGCGTTCCGAGTTCGAGCTGCTCTTGCGGGCGGTGCTGGACAATGGCGTCAAGGTGCCGATCGGCACTCTCCGAGGACGTCGCGCGCCCCTCCAACCGATGGGCTCACCGACGCCGCGGCCGCTGATCCTGACGACGCTCGGCCGGACCGGCTCCACATGGTGCGTGTGGCTGCTGCAGTCGCATCCCGAGATCGTCGCTCACAGCCCGTTCCAAAACGACGCGCGCGTCGGGAGCTACTGGATGTCGGTGCTCCAGACGCTGTCGGACCCGACCAGCTACATGCGCCAGCTCTACGCGAGCGACGCGAACGGACTGGAGTGGTGGGTCGGCCAGGACGCCATGCCGACGTCGCGGATCGGCGACCCTGCGTTGGCCGACTGGCTCGGGACTGGCCGAGTTGACGAGCTTGCCGTCATGTGCCGCGACCGGATCGCCTCCTTCTACGACCTCGTCGCGTCCAACGAGAGCAAGCGGGCCGCGTTCTTCGTCGAGAAGCACCAGCCCCGTCAGGTCTCGACGGACCTGCTGCGGGAGGTCTACCCAGATGCCATCGAGGTTGTCCTCGTGCGCGACCTCCGCGACATGTTCTGCTCCATCCTCGCCTTCAATCGGAAGCGCGGCTACACCGCCTTCGGTCGCGACTCGGTCGAGAACGACGAGCAGTACGTGGAAAAGGTTCAACGCTCGGGCAAGTCGCTGCTCAAGCATCTGAGGGACGGCCGCGACGCCTATCTACTGCGCTACGAGGATCTGGTTCTCACACCCGAAGCGACCTTGGAGCGGCTGCTCGACCGCATCGGCTTCGACGGCTCCGTCGCCCCGGACGTCGTGGAGCGGGCCTCCAACCCGGTCGCGGGCATGGAGCATCACATGACAGCCCCCAACGCGATTGCCTCGATCGGTCGCTGGCAGCGGGACTTGAAGCCAGAGCTCGTCGAGCGCTGTGAGGAGCTGCTCGCACCGGTCGTCGCGGAGTTCGGGTATCCGCCGGCCGGCTACGAGGCTTCGGCCTCGTAGCCATGCGCGACGTCGTCGTCCTCGCCGGCTCGATCGCTCAACGCCCCCGCCGCGGAGGACACGCGTGGGTCTTCCTCCAGTACCTGCTCGGGTTCAGGCGACTCGGCTACGACGTCCTCTTCCTCGATCGGCTCTCACCGGCGATGTTGGGCTCGACCGACGACTGGCCGCCCCGACGCGAGAGCGAATGCGTGAAGTGGCTCATCGACGTGATGCGCGCCCACGGACTTGAGGACTCGTTCTCACTGCTGCTCGCAGACGACTACGGGCACACCGTGGGCGTGGGGCGCGAGCAGGTGGCGGAGCGCCTGCGCGAGTCGGCCTTCCTCCTGGACGTGATGGGCTTCCTTGGTGACGAGGAGCTGCTTGCCGCGGCTTCCCGACGCGTCTTTCTCGACATCGACCCGGGCTTCCCGCAGATGTGGCGCGAGCTTGGCCTGCATGACGCTCTCAGCGACCATGACGCCTACGCGACCGTCGGACTGCGCGTCGGCAAGGAGGACAGCGTCGTGCCGACGTGCGGGATCGACTGGGTCACCACCCCGCAGCCGGTGGTGCTCGAGGAATGGTCGCCGCAGATGGGAGGTAGCGCCTACACGAGCGTGGCGAGCTGGCGCGGGCCGTTCGAGCCGGTCGAGTACCACGGGGAGAGGTACGGTCTGCGCGCCCATCAGATGCGACGGTTCGTGAGCCTGCCGGCCACGACCGGCCTCGAGCTCGAGCTGGCGATCGACATCGACGCGGGCGACGCGGACGATGCGGCGCTGCTGCGTGAGGGCGGTTGGCGGTTGACGGATCCGGGTGAGGTGGCGGGAACCACGACGACCTATCGCGATTACATTCGACGATCGAGAGGCGAGATCGGGGTGGCAAAGGACATGTACGTGCGCTCGCGTGGGGGCTGGCTCAGCGATCGGAGCCTCTGCTACCTGGCGACCGGCAAGCCCGTCCTGGCTCAAGCGACCGGCTTCGAGCGCGAGGTGGAGACCGGCGACGGGCTGCTCAGCTTCGAGACGCCGGAGCAGGCGGCCGATGGCCTCGAGCAGATCGAGCGGCGCTACGAGCACCACTGCCGGGCCGCACGCGAGCTGGCGCTCGAGCGATTCGACTCAGACCGCGTGCTGAGCCGGTTGGCCGAGGCGGTCGCATGAGGCGGCTCAACTGGGGCTGCGGAACCGAGCCCGAGCCGGGCTGGATCAACTCCGACATCAAGGACGGCCCCGGCATCGATCTCAGCTGCGACGCGCGCGAGGGGCTGCCGCTCGACGAGGGGAGCATCGACTACGCCGTCAGCGTCCACGCCCTGCCCGAGCTCGCCTATCCCGACATCGTGCCCGTCCTGAAGGAGCTGCGGCGAGTGTTGAAGCCGGGCGGGACGCTGCGACTGTGCCTGCCTGACCTGCGGCGGGGCATCCGCGCCTACGAGGCGGGCGACGCCGACTACTTCAAGATCGGCGACGAGGTCGAGAGCCTGGGCGGGCGCTTCATAGTTCACATGCTCTGGTACGGCTACTCGCGAACGCTCTTCACGCCCGACTTCGCCGAGGAGCTGCTGCGCAAGGCCGGCTTCGAGGAGGTCGTAGAGTGCTCGTCCAAGGTCACGGCAAGCCGCTTCCCGGAGATCGTGGAGCTGGACAATCGCGAAGACGAGAGCCTCTTCGTCGAGGGCACGAAGCCAAGGCCGATATACACTCCCGAGATGCCACGAAAAGAACGGATCAAGGTGGTCGGCGTGTCCGTCGCGGAGGCCGACAAGACGGTTCTTCGCGCCTCCAACGTCGACCTTCCGAAGCCCGGCTCGCAGGTCGACTCGACTGCTCTGCGGATCGTCGGATGGGCCGTCGGGCGTGAGGCGCCGGCCCAGTCCGTGGAGGTCGTCAAAGGCGGCGAGGTGGTGGCTGCCGGTGCGCTCGACATCGAGCGCCCGGGTGTGGCAAGGACCTTCGAGCAGGTTGCAGGCGCCGACAAGGCCGGCTTTCAACTCGCCGTCCGCGGAGCCGGCAAGGGCAGACACGAGCTGAAGATCCAAGCGGTGCTTGCAAACGGCCTGAAGGCGCCGATCGGCACCATCGAGGTCGAGGTGCGCGGGACCGGACTGCTCGACCGACTTCGAGATCGCTGAACCGGGGCGCCGCCCCAAAGCCCGGGAGGGACCGTGAGCGAGCAGGGAGGGATGCCGCTTCGCCCAGTCGAGGTTCTCGACGTAGTCGAGCAGCCCGGTGACGCCAGGGTTCGCGCTGCGCACCTCGATGGTCCATCGCCGGGGTCGCTGGTAGATGCGGCCATGGTGCGACTGACCGGCTGGATAGTGCCGGCGTCGGACCCGCTGGTCGCCGTCGAGCTGCTGTCGGGTGATCGCCTGATCGGCCGCGCGGAGACCGGTATCCACCGGCCCGGGGTCGCCGAGAGGTTCGAAGACCCGCTCGGCGCGGCGGCCGGCTTCCAGGCAACGCTGAACCTTGCCGCGCTCGGCGCGGGCCTCGACGCCGATCTCGCCGTCAGGGCGGTGCTCGCCAATGGAGCGAGACCCCCTCTGGCGTCGGTCCGCCTGCGTCGGAGGAAGCCGGCCAGCAACGGCCATCGCGGGCTCGTCTCGGTGGTGATCCCCTGCTTCAACCAGGCGCACTACCTCGAGGAGGCGATCGAGAGCGTGCTCGCCCAGACACACCCCGAGCTGGAGCTCACCGTCGTCGATGACGGCTCCGACGACAACACCTGCGAGGTCGCGGCACGCTATCCGGGCGTCCACTGCGTGCGTCAGGGCCATCGCGGCGTCGCCGCCGCTCGCAACCTCGGCCTAGCGCGGTCGAGCGGCGCCTTCGTGGCGTTCCTCGACGCCGACGACCGTTTGCTCTCGCACGCGCTCGAGGTTGGTGTGAAGACGCTCGCCGAGCATCCCGACGCTGCGTTCGCCGCCGGGGCGCCGCGCGACATCGCCGCGGACGGAGCGACGATCCGCGAGGGGGGCCAGCCGGTCATCGCGAAGGATCACTACCTGAACCTGCTCAAGGAATGCTTCATCTGGTCGGGCTCGTCCTTGGTCTACAGGCGCTCCGCGCTCGACGCTGCGGGAGGCTTCAGCGAGCAGCTCGAGGCAGCCGACGACTACGACCTCTATCTGAAGCTGGCACGCCGATACCCCGTCGTCTGCCACGAGACGATCGTCACCGAGTACCGCCGCCACGGCTCGAACGCCACACGCAATCCCGCGCTGGTGCTGACCTCGCAGTTGCAGGTACTGGACAATCAGCGCCCGCAGCTGCGCAACCGTCGCGAGCGGCGCGCGCGCCGAGTAGGCATACGCAGGACACGGGCCAAGCAGGGACAAGCGCTGGCGGATCGTGCATCGGCGGCGTGGCGCAGCGGGGAGTGGCGACTGGCCTGGCAGGCGACTCGCACGCTCGCCCGCACATACCCGCTCGGACTGCTGCGCCTGGGCCGACGCGCACCGAGCACGGACGAAATCGGGTTTGAGCCGCGGGAGCGGGACGTCGTGGGATGATGCCGGCGATGGAGCCAACCGTCAGCGTCGTGCTGCGGACGTTCGATCACGAGCCTTTCATCGCTCAGGCGATCGAGAGTGTCCTGATCCAGGACACGTCGTTCCCCTTCGAGCTCGTGATCGGGGAGGACTGCTCGACCGACGGCACCCGCGAGATAGTCACCGACTACGCGAACCGGCATCCGGACGTCATCAGAGCCGTTCTGCCCGAGCAGAACATCGGCCACGGAGCCATGTTCCAACGAGCGTTGGAGGCCACGCGAGGCCGCTATGTCGCCTATCTCGACGGTGACGACTATTGGACCTCGCGCTCGAAGCTCAGTCAGCAGGTGGAATTCCTCGAGCGCAATCCGAGCTGCACGAGCTGCTTCCACGACGTCAGCCTCATCTACGACGCCGCGGGCTATCCGTCGGGACAGTTGACCCCCAAGTTGGCCGACGACCGCTTCGGCCTCGAGGCCATACTGCAGTGGTGCTTCGTACCGGCCCCGGCGATGATGTTTCGCAAGGCCGTCACCGATGCGCTGCCCGCCTGGTCGTTCGAGTCCCCGTGGATCGACTGGCTGATCCACATCAGGGCGGCGATACTCGGCTGGATCGGCTACCTGCCCAGGGCGCTCGCCACCTACCGAGTGCACAGTGGAGGAATGTTCTCCGGCCTCGACCGGGTGACGCAGCTGGGATACGACCTGCCGATCTACGAGCAGCTGCTGACCGAGCTGCCGGAGCACAGCGGGCTGATCGAGCAGTGCCTAGCCGACCGTCATTGGCAGCTCGCAGTCGAGCGGCTCGCGATCCCATACGACGCCTGCGTGGTGCTCGTCGACCCCTGGCACGCTCTCAGGCCCTACTTCAACGGTCGTCACGCCCGCAGCCTGCCCCGCCGCGAGGCTCGCGTCCTCACGGAGCTCGAGGCGATTCGCAGCGCGGCGGCCACTTTGCCGACCGCAGCACCTGACTACGGTCACGCGATGCCGCTGAACGGCGGCAACGGGGCCTGCTACGTCGTCGTACCCGCGAGCGCCGCGGCGTGGGCGGACGAGCATCCCAACCTCGTCGAATATCTCGGCGAGCACGGGGACCGCGTCTGGGCCGACGACTGGTGCGTCGTGCACGAGCTCCCGTCGCTGGACCCCGGCCACGACCGGGCGCGTGCACGGACCCGGGTCGACGTGTCGGTTCACCGGCCGCTGTCCGCAGGCCTCGCGGGCGGTAACGTCGAGGCGCCGGCACCGGACGTACTGCAGCCGACCTACGCGGTCCCGGTCGTCGGATGGGCGCTCGGAGGCGACAGCCCGGTCGTGGGGATGGAGTTTGAGGCCGGCGGTGAGGTCCTTTGGCGTGTGCCGGTCGGGCTCGAGCGCCCAGATCTGGCGAAGCCGTTCCCCGACCACACCTGGCGGAGGGCCGGATTCCGGACGACGTTCGACGCCCTCGACGTCGGAACCGACGACTGCGTCGAGATCGTCGCCGTGCTGGCCAATGGAGATCGCCTGCCGTTCGCCAGCATGCAACTCCATGAGGCGACCGACGACGAGCCGCGCCCAGTGGGCGTCAGCTGACGCGATGGGGGCGCTGGTGGAGATCGTCGACGTGTCCCTCGCCGAGCCGCTGGGGGAGCTGCGCGGAGGGTTCCTGGACGGGCCGAGGCCCGAAGCGGTGATCGACGCGCACGCCGTCGACGTGGTCGGCTGGGCGCTGGGATCCGATGCTCCCGCCGTGGCCGTCGAGTTCGCGATCGACGGCGAGGTCTTCTGGCGGGCGCCGGTGCGTGCGGCGCGCCCGGACGTCGCCAGGACCTTCCCCGATCGGCCCGAGTCCGGAAGCGCGGGCTTCTCCACCACGCTCAACATGATCGGGACGCCGCCGCGCTTCGAGGTGGAGGTGTCGGTGGTTCTCAAGGGTCAGCGCCGGGTTCGGCTCGGGACGATCGCGGGCGAGCACCGCTGGCGGCGCGACCGCTCTCCCGCCTTCGCCGAGCTCGTCTCGGTCGTGATCCCATGCTTCGGTCAGTCGCACTTCCTGGCGGAGGCGATCGAGAGCGTGCTCGCCCAGACATATCCCCATCTCGAGATCGTGGTGATCGACGACGGCTCGCCGGACAACGCCTCGAAGATCGCCTCTCGCTATCCCGGCGTCCGCTGCGCGCGCGAGCAGAACGGGGGCATGGCGGAGGCGCGCAACGTGGGCCTGCGCAGCACCAACGGCGACTTCCTCGTCTTCCTCGACGCCGACGACCGGCTGCTGCCCGACGCCGTGGAGGCCGGCTTGCGAACCCTCGAGCAGCACCCCGAGGCGGCGGCGGCGGTCGGAACCTACCGCCGCATCGCGGAGGACGGAACGCCGCTGCCGACCCACGACCAACCGCTGGTCGAGCACGATCACTACGCAGAGCTGATGCGGCGCAACTGGGCGGGCTTCCCGGCACGCGCGATCTACCGCCGAGCCGTCTTCGAGCACGTCAAGGGATTCGATCCCGACATGGAGGCGGTGGCCGACTTCGCCTTGACGCTCGCGATCACCCGCAACTTCCCCGTCCGGAGTCACGGCACCCTGGTCGCGGAGCACCGAGAGCACGGGACCAACGTCAGCGGAGATGCGGGCCTCATGCTGACAAAGACGCTGGCCGCCATAAGGGAGCAGCGGCCGCATGTCAAGCGAAACCCCCAGTTGACGCGGGCGTACAGGGAAGCGACGCGGTTTTGGAGGTCCTACTACGGAGAACAGCTGGCGGCGCAGGCGGCGAGCTCCCTGCGTAGCCGGAAGCTCGGCAAGGCGCTGCGCGAGATCGGCGTCCTGGCGCGCCACCATCCGCGGGGACTGTCCCAGCTGGTTCGCCGCAACCCGTCGCCGTCGAGCTGACCGAGCCACGATGGCGATCGCGATCGTCGCCGGCGCGCTCGCCAACAAGCCGTTCAACGGCGGCGAGGCGTGGGTCAGGCTCTCCTGGGTGCTCGGGCTTCAGCGCCTCGGCTTCGACGCCTTCTTCGTGGAGGAGCTGACAACCGCCGACTGCGTCGACGAGGACGGCCGGCCGACGGACTTCGCGACGTCGGTCAACCGCCGTCACTTCGAGCGCGTCACGCGCGAGTTCGGCCTCGAGAGCCACGCCGGCCTGCTCTGCGACGGTGGGAGCCAGTCGGCCGGCCTCGACCTCGAGCGGCTGCTGGAGATCGCGTCCGAGGCCGAGCTGCTCGTCAACGTGAGTGGCCATCTGCGCTCGCCGGAGATCCTGGCCCGGCCCCGCAAGCGCCTCTACGTCGATCTCGATCCCTGCTTCACGCAGAGCTGGCACGCTGACCCGACGGTGGACTTCGAGTTGCGCGGGCACGAGCACTACGCGACGGTGGGCCTCAACGTCGGTGGTCCGAGCTGCCGCGTCCCCCAGTCCGGCATCGACTGGATCCGGACCCTGCCGCCGGTGCTGCTCGACCACTTCCCGCTGCAGCCGCCAGCTTCGAGACCGATACGCTTCACGACCGTGGCGACGTGGCGCAGTCCCTTCGGGGCGGTGGTCGTCGACGGCAAGGCAACGACCCTCAAGCATCACGAGTTCCGGCGCCTGATCGAGCTTCCACGACGGATGCCCGACGCGTCCTTCGAGATCGCGCTCGCCATCGACGCGGCCGACTCCGCCGACCTCGAAGCGCTGCGCAAGCACGGCTGGGACATAGCCGACCCACGCGCCGTCGCCGGGGACCCACCGAGCTTCCGCGAGTACGTATGCGGCTCGGGCGCTGAGTTCTCGGTCGCTCAGGGGGCTTATGTCCAGAGCCAGAGCGGATGGTTCAGCGATCGCACCGCCGCCTATCTCGCGTGTGGGCGTCCGGCCCTGGTTCAGGACACCGGCATCGGCGACCACGTTCCGACTGGCGCGGGCCTGCTCACTTTCAGCTCTCCTGACGACGCCATGGCCGGAGCAGCTCGGATCGCGACCGACTACGCCGCTCACAGCGCGGCCGCGCGGGCCTTTGCGAAGGCCGAGCTCGACTCCGACGTGGTGCTCGAGCGCCTCCTCACGACCCTCGGCATAGGCGGCTAGCCGCGATGCCGACTTCGCTCAGGCATGCTCGAAGCGCTCTCACCGTCGGGGCATTGCTCCTCACGACTGCTGTGCCGCTCGACGAGGCCCGGTCCCAAGGCAACAGCGCGACCCTGCGTCTTGTCGGACCGCAAGAGACGGTGTTCGACTGGAGTCGCGACGCCTGCAGGCCGAGCCACTACCCCGATCTTCCGGTCCGGGCCTTCCGTGACCATCGAGGCCGTACCCAAATCGTGATCTCGCACTTCGACAACTTCCGCATGATCGGGCGCTCGCTGGGCCGCTTGCGCATCGACTGCAGGCCGGTCATGCGCTCTGGCAGGCGAAGCGCCGTCCGGCGCTACGACGATCGCGAGTGGCTGGGCTCGGTGTACACGCGGGACGGCAAGAAGATCTGGGCCCTGGTTCACAACGAGTACCAGGGTCACCGCCACGACGGCCGCTGCCCGAGTCGCCTGTACCTCAAGTGCTGGTACAACGCGATCACCCTCGCACGCTCCGACGACGGTGGCCACTCCTACCGTCCCGTCGGACCGCGACATCTCGTCGCCTCCGCGCCATACAGATACCGCCCTGACATGGGTACGGCCGGCGTCTTCACCCCGAGCAACATCGTCCGGCGAGCCAACGGCGCCTATTACGCACTGGTTCGCGTTCGCAATCCCGGCGGAGTCCGCGGGCCCTGCCTGATGCGGACGCGACGGCTCAGCAACCCGCGTGGCTGGCGCGCGTGGAACGGCACAGCGTTCCGCCATGTCTTCACGGACCCTTACCGTGGCCTCGCCGGCCGAGGTTCATCCTGTGCACCCGTGGGCGTCGGCAGGATCGCCGAGATGACCGACAGCCTCACTTACAACACGGCGCTCGACAGATATCTGCTCGTTGGCTTTGCCAACCCAGGAGCGCCCAGCATCGGTCCCAAGGTGACGGGGATCTACTTCTCCACGTCGCGCGACCTCATCAACTGGACGCCCCGCAAGCTGGTGCTCCAGGCGTCGAGAAGAGAGGCGTATCGGTGCGGTCCCCTGCCGATCGCGTATCCCTCGTTGATCGATCCGCGCAGCCGTTCGCGGTCGTTCGCGACGACCGGCCGTCGCCCGTTCCTCTACTTCACTCGGTTCAACCACAAGAACTGTCGCCAGACGCCGGACCGGGACTTGATCCGGGTTCGCGTGGAAGTCTCCAAGCCTTGACCGACCGCCTGAAGATCCTGCTCAGCGGAATGGTTGCCGGCGATCCGCACCAAGGCGGGGCGTCTTGGGCGGTGCTGCAGTACCTCCTCGGCTTGCGCGCCCTCGGACACGACGTCGTCCTGGTCGAGCCGGTTCGCGCACAGCCGGGCCGCCCGGATCCGCTCGATCCGGCCGGCGCTGTCGTCGGCTACTTCCGTTCGCTGCCTCACCTGCAGGGATCCGCCGCTCTGCTCGCAAGCGACCGTGAAGAGACGGTCGGGATGCCCTTCGAGGAGCTCGTCCGGTTCGCGTCGGACGCCGACGTGCTGATCAACGTCTCGGGGATGCTCGCCAACGAGCGGCTGCTCGAGCCGATCCCGGTAAGGGCCTTCCTCGACCTCGATCCCGGTTTCGTCCAGGTCTGGCATGTCACGGGCGAGGACATGGGGCTCGACCGGCACACCCACTGGGTCAGCGTCGGTCAGTCGCTCGGTCGCCCGGACTGCCCGATTCCGACCTGTGGCAAGCGCTGGATCGGAACGGTCCCCCCCGTGGCGCTGGACCACTGGCCTATGACTCCGGCTCCGCACAAAGCAGCCTTCACCAGCGTCGGGCACTGGCGCAGCTACGGCTCGATCGAGCACGAGGGGATCCACTACGGCCAGCGCTCGCACTCGCTGCGGACGCTGATCGACCTGCCGCGGCAGGTCGACGCCCGCTTCCAACTCGCGCTCGGGATCCATCCAGCCGAGCGGCGCGACATCGAGGCGCTCGAGGAGAACGGCTGGGAGCTGCTCGATCCAGCGCAGGTAGCCGGGACACCCGATCGCTACGCCGCCTTCATCCGCGTTTCGCTGGCGGAGCTCGGCGTCGCCAAGAGCGGCTACGTGGCCTCGCGTAGCGGCTGGCTGAGCGATCGCAGCGCCTGCTATCTAGCCAGCGGCCGGCCGGTCGTGGCGCAGGACACCGGCTTCGACGACTTCCTGCCGACCGGTGAAGGGCTGCTCTCGTTCGCCACCACCGACGAGGCGGCCGCGGCGGTCGAGGAGGTGCAGCGCTCCTGGTCACGGCACAGCCGGGCCGCCCGCGACTTCGCCGAGGAGTACCTCGACGCACGCACCGTGCTCGCCCGGCTGTTGGGCAAGCTCGGTCGGACCGGCGCTCGAATCTAAGCTACCCCCGTGCGGGAGATTCCCTTCAACCGCCCCCATGTCGCCGGGGCCACGCTGTCCGACGTCCAGCAAGCGATCGAGGGCGGACTCGCTAGCGGAGTCTTCGGCGCGCGCTGCGAGCAGTGGCTGGCGCGGACGACGGGAACGGAGCGCGCCCTGCTGTCGCACTCCGGCACCGGCGCTCTCGAGGCCGCGACGATGCTCGCGGGCGTGGGGCCGGGCGACGAGGTGATCATGCCCTCGTTCGCCTTCGCGACGATCGCCACGGCGGTCGTGAGGCAGGGCGGGACGCCGGTCTTCGTCGACATCCGGCCGGACACGCTCAACATCGATCCAGCATGCGTCGAGGCGGCGGTCGGTCCGCGGACCAAGGCGATCGTCGCGGTCCACTACGGAGGCGTCGGCTGCCAGATGGAGGAGCTGCTCGCCATCGCGGCCGGTCACGACCTCATGCTGATCGAGGACGCCGCGCACTCGCTGCTCGCGCGCTACCGCGACAGCCACCTCGGCGCGATCGGTCACCTCGGGGTGCTCAGCTTCCACCACACCAAGAACGTGACCAGCGGTGAGGGCGGCGCCCTGCTCGTCAACGATCCAGGGCTGCACGCACGAGCGGAGATCGTCTGGGAGAAGGGCACCGATCGCACCCGCTTCGATCGCGGCGAGGTCGACCGCTACACCTGGGTCGACGTCGGCTCCTCGTTCGCCGCCAGTGAGATCACCGCCGCCTTCCTCTCGGGCCAGCTCGAGGTCGCCGGCGAGCTCACCGAGCGCAGGGTCGCGATCTGGGACCGCTACCACGCGGCGTTCGAGGAGCTCGAGCGCGAGGGCCTGGCGCGACGACCGATCGTGCCGGCCGACTGCGCGCACAACGGCCATCTCTACTACCTGCTGCTACCGACGGCCGAGCACCGTGACGCCCTCATCGAAAGCCTCCGCGCGGAGGGAATCGCCAGCGCGTTCCACTACGTGCCGTTGCACAGCGCACCGGCCGGCCTCGAGTACGGACGAGTGACCGGTGAAACCACGCACACCGACAGCGCGAGTGCGCGCCTCGTCCGCCTGCCGCTTTGGGCCGATCTCGACGATCGCTCGGTCGAACGGGTGATCGAGGCGACCGTCGCGGCGGTCGGCCGCACGGCCGGAGCGCGGGCCTAGTTGTCCGCGACGGTGGGACCGCAGCCTTCGGACTCGCAGGTCCAGGAGGCGCTCGCGCCCGCCCTGGCGGACGCCGGGCTCGGCGCGATCGCGCAGCTACGGCGGAGTCCGTCGAGCTACCGGACCAGCTTCCCGATCGAGAACGTCGACGTGACGCTGGCCGATGGCGCCGAGCTGGCGCTCGTCCTCAAGCAGCTGAGCTGGGGGGCACTCGACGACGACGCGCGGCGCGCGAAGCCGGACTTCCTCCACGACCCGCTGCGCGAGCCCGCGGTCTACGCCTCGGTGCTGGCGCCGGCGGCACTCGGCACCCCGCGCTACTACGCCAGCGTCTGCGACGCGAGCGACGAGCGATGCTGGCTCTTCATCGAGCGCGTGGAGGGCTACGAGCTCTACCAGGTGGGAGACCGCGGGCTCTGGGAGGAGGCCGCGCGCTGGCTGGCCGGAATGCATGGCCAGCTCGCTCGCTCGCTGGAGCGAGACCGCGACCGAGGCCGCCTGATCGAGTACGACGGGGCCTACTACCGGCGCTGGATCGAGCGTGCGCTGGAGTTCGCGCACGCTCCCGGCCAGCCCCCGGCACGCGCACGGGCGCTTGGCCGGCTGCAGGCTCGCTACGACGGGGTGATCGAGGAGCTGCTCGCGCTGCCGGCGACGGTGATCCATGGCGAGCTCTACGCATCGAACGTCCTTGTCGACACGCGCGGCCCTGCGCCGCGGGTGTGCCCGGTGGACTGGGAGCTGGCCGCCGCCGGACCCGGGCTCGTGGACCTGGCCGCGCTGGTCAGCGGGGACTGGTCCGAGACGGATCGCGAGGCGATCGTCTCCGCGTATCGCGAGGCTGCGGGCGGCGAAGGGCACGCCGCTTCGCGCGAGCTCGCACTCTGCCGCCTGCACCTCGCCGTCCAGTGGCTGGGTTGGGCGCCGGCGAGCGACTGGATCCCACCGGAGGGACATCGACACGACTGGCTCGGCGACGTGCTCTCGCTGGCCGACGCGCTGGACATCTGAGATGGCCGCCGAACGCACGCTGATCGTCAACGCCGACGACTTCGGCCTCAGCGACGGCGTCAACGCCGGGATCGTGGAGGCACACGAGCGCGGCATCGTGACAAGCACCTCGCTGATGGTCCGCCATCCGGCCGCGATCGAAGCGGCCCGCTGCGCGGACGCTCATCCGTCCCTGTCCTTCGGGCTCCACCTGGACCTGGGGCACTGGGAGCACAAGGACGGGAAGTGGATCGCCACCTACGAACGCTGCTCGCTCGAGGATCGAGCGGCGATAGAGGCCGAAAGCCAAGCCCAGCTGGCAGCTTTCAGGCAGCTCCTCGGTCACGATCCCACGCATCTGGACTCACATCAGCACGTGCACACGCGCGAGCCCGTGGCATCTGTCGCGCGTGCCCTGTCAAGCCAGCTCGGCGTGCCGCTGCGCTCGTGGCGGAGCCGATACGTGGGCGACTTCTACGGCCAGACCGGAACCGGAGAGCCCCTTCCTGAGGCGGTCGCCGCCGAGCGGCTGATCGAGCTGATCGTCTCCCTGCCGGCCGGCGCGACCGAGCTCGGCTGCCACCCTGGTCGCGGGGTCGGCGAGGAGTCCTCCTACGCCGCCGAGCGAGACCGCGAGGTAACCGCCCTCTGCGACCCGCGCGTACGGGCGACGATCGAGGCCGAGGGCATCGAGCTGCGCTCCTTCGCCGAGCTGCGCGCCTGAAAGCCGCCGTCCCCGCAAGCCCCCGCAAGCCCCCGCCGATCTCCGGCCGATAGCCTTCCGCGCCGCATGTTCTCGAAGGTCCTGGTTGCAAATCGCGGGGAGATCGCGATCCGTGTGATGCGCGCGCTCGAGGAGCTCGGCGTCGGCACGGTCGCCGTCTACTCGGAGGCCGATCGCGACGCGCCGCACGTCCGCCGCGCCGACGAGGCATACCTGCTCGGCCCGGGCCCGGCGGCGGAGAGCTACCTCGTCGTGGAGAAGATCCTCGAGGCGGCGAAGCAGTCCGGCGCCGAGGCGATCCACCCCGGCTACGGCTTCCTCGCCGAGAACGCAACCTTCGCGCGCGCCTGCGACGAGGCGGGCGTCGTCTTCATCGGTCCACCGGCCGACGCGATCGACGCGATGGGGTCGAAGACGAAGGCGCGCGAGCTGATGCAGGCGGCCGGCGTGCCGATCGTCCCGGGCACGACCGACCCGGTCGAGACGGTCGAGGACGCGAAGAAGATCATCGACGACTCGATCGGCTACCCGGTCGCGATCAAGGCGGCGGGCGGCGGCGGCGGCAAGGGCTTCCGCGTCGCGCTGAGCGAGAGCGAGCTGCAGGACGCCTTCGAGGGCGCGGCGCGCGAGGGCGAGAAGTTCTTCTCCGACGCGACGGTCTACATCGAGCGCTACCTGCCCGACCCGCGCCACGTCGAGGTCCAGGTGATCGCCGACTCGCACGGCAACGTCGTCCATCTCTTCGAGCGCGACTGCTCGGTCCAGCGCCGTCACCAGAAGGTGATCGAGGAGGCGCCCGCTCCCGCCGTGAACCCCGAGCTGCGCGAGCGGATCGGGAAGATCGGCACCGAGGCGGCGCGTGCGGTGGGCTACCGCTCGGCAGGGACGATCGAGGGCCTGCTCCAGGACGGCGAGTACTACTTCCTCGAGATGAACACCCGCGTGCAGGTCGAGCACTGCGTGACCGAGATGGTCACCGGCGTCGACATCGTGCGCGAGCAGATCCTCGTCGCGACCGGCGCGGAGCTGTCCTTCGAGCAGGAGGACGTCGAGATCCGCGGCCACGCGATCGAGTGCCGGATCAACGCCGAGGACGCGTCACGGAACTTCGCCCCCGCCCCGGGACAGATCGGCGCCTACCGCGAGCCCTCCGGCCCGTTCGTGCGGGTCGACTCCGGAGCCGAGTCGGGCTACGCCGTGCTGCCGCTCTACGACCCGATGATCGCCAAGCTGATCGTCTGGGACGTCGACCGCCAGGCGTCGACGCGGCGGATGCTGCGCGCCCTCTCGGAGTACGAGATCGGCGGCCTCAAGACGCTGATCCCCTTCCACCAGGCGCTGCTGGCGACGGACGAGTGGGCCAACGGCGAGACCTGCCGCAACCTGCTCGAGGACAAGCAGTGGCTGAAGCAGCTCGCGCCGCCGAAGGCCGAGGTGCCCGCCGGCGGCGAGGACGAGGAGCCCAAGGTCGAGCGCGACTACGCCGTCGAGGTATCGGGCCGCCGCTTCGACGTCAAGGTGATCGGCGCCGGCTTCGGCGGCGGCGTCAACGGGGCCGCGCCGGCCGCCCGGCAAGCGCCGAGGCGCTCCGAGCGCAAGAGGTCGAGCGGCGGCGGACCGGACCAGATCGAGTCGCCGCTGCAGGGAAACATGTGGAAGGTGTCGGTGAAGAAGGGCGACGTCGTCGAGGAGGGCCAGCTCCTCTGCATCATCGAGGCGATGAAGATGGAGAACGAGATCACCGCCCACAAGGCGGGCACGATCCTCGAGCTACCGATCGAAGAGGGCAAGCCGATCTCCGCCGGCGATCCGATCGCCACCATCTCCTCGGCGCCAGCCGAGTAACCGGCCCGCGGCCCTAGCCGGATCGGCGGAGGCGAGGGCGTCTTGGGGGGCCATGCGATCCTGGACGGCCGTGGCTGACCGACTCGACAACCCGGGCCGCTTCCGCCGACTGCTGCCGCTGGTGCTCGCGACGACGGCGACGCAGGCGTCGATCGTCGTGCTGGCGCCGTTGCTGGTCGAGATCGGGCGCGATCTCGGAGCATCGGTCAGCGCGGTCGGGGTCGCGCGGTCGGTGCTCGCCGGCACGGCGTTCGCCGGCGCGCTGGCGATCGGTCCGCTGATCGACCGGATCGGCGTGCAGCCGCTGATCGTGCGCGGGGGCGCGCTGGCGCTGGCCGGCGCCGTGGCGAGCGCGGCCTCTCCGACGCTGCTCGTCTTCTACGCCGCCCACGCGATCACCGGCCTCGGCGTCGCCTGCCTCTTGTCGGCGGGCTTCGCCGGGGTGGCCTCCTACTTCGACCGCGGCGAGATGACCTGGGCGATGGGCTACGTGGTGGGCGCTCAGTCGCTCGCCTGGATCCTCGGCAACCCGATCGTCGGAGCGCTCGCCGACGCCGGCTCCTGGCGGCTCGCCTACCTCGTGCCGGCGAGCATCTGCCTCGCGGCGCTGGTCGCGGGCCTCGCCCTGCGTCCCATGCCCGGGTTGGTCGCGACGAGCGGCCGGCCCGACTCGATCCGCGACGGCCTGACCGCCGTCTTCCGCGACCGCTCGGCGCGCCGCTGGACGATCGCCGAGATGGTCGGCTACTCGGCCTGGTCGGCCGAGCTCACCTACGCCGGCGCCTTCTACATCCGCGAGTACGGCGTCAGCGTGGGGTCGGTCGGGGTGCTGCTGGCGGTCGGCTCGGTCGTCTTCCTGATCACGTCGCTCAACACGGCGCGCGTGATGGCGCTCGTACCGCGCAAGCCGATCCTCGTGGCTTGCGCCTTCGGGATGGGAGCTGTCCTGATCCCGATCCTCAACTGGGCGCCCTCCGTGCCCGGCACGCTCGCGATGTTCTCGGTCATGGCAGTCTTCGCGGGCGTCCGGTCGGCCGGCTCCAGCGCCCTCGGGCTCGACCAGCTTCCTGGCCGCCCTGGCGCGATGATGGGCGCCCGCACCGCCGCGGCCCAGCTCGGCTACATGGTCGGCGCCGCCGGTGGAGGCGCGGTTCTCGCGCTCTGGGGCTTCGGGGCGCTCGGAGTCGTCCTCTTCGCCGGCATGACGCTCTCGGCGCTGCTGCTCGCCGGTGTCCGCGACCCGTTGGCCGAGCGGCGCGTCGGGCGGGTGGAGCGGCTGCCCGAGCCGATCCCCGACTAGCGGGGGCCCCCTCGAGGGTCGGCGCATCGGGCGCGCCGGTAGGCTGGCCGGCCAGCTAGCTCGGCCGAATCGGTCGAATCTCACCCAAGGACGAGAGGACTCCCAGTGGCGATCGACTTCGAGGCAGTGCGCGCCGGCCTGGAGCAGGCCATCCCGTTCAACAAGCACCTCGGCCTCGAGGTCGTGGAGGTCGGCGAGGGCAGCGGGTCGGTCCGCCTGCCCGACGACGAGCGGCTCCACAACCACGTCGGCTCGCAGCATGCGGGGGCGCTCTTCTCGGCCGCCGAGGCTGCCTCTGGGGCGGCGTTCGTCGGCGCCTTCGCGGAGCGGATGGGCGAGATAACCCCGCTGGCGAAGTCGGCGCAGATCGACTACCGCAAGCTCGCGAAGGGCCCGATCGTCGCGACCGGCACGCTCGGCGAGGAGAAGTCCGCGCTGCTCGAGCGCCTCGACGCCGACGGCCGCGTCGTCTTCACGATCGACGTCTCGCTCAGGGACGGCGACGACCTCGAGGTCGCGACGATGACCGTCGACTGGCACGTCCGCCGAAACGGCTGACGTGCGAAGGCTGTATTAGCCCGGCGGGCTGCGTGGCGTTTACGGCAAAGAAGTTGCCTGGCGGTAAAACGGGTTGCCTGGGAGTAAGAACCTTTGCCGTAGTTCGTAGTGGGCTGGCGGCGGAGTGGCCGTTATGGGAGGCGGGCCAGGTTGTCGGCGTGGATCTGGCGCTGGCGAGTCGTGTCGCGGCCGTCGGGCAGCGCGGGCCGATCGTCGCCGCGCTCGAGCCCGTCGAGATAGGCGGAGTCCTCGTCGAGTAGCCGCAACGCGGTGTCGCGCGGCGCGGTGGGGCCGTGGCCGGGGACGACGGTCTCCGCCTGCTCGACCAGCGGTGCCAGGCGGGCGAGCGTCGTGCGGTAGTCGGCGATCGAGCCGTCCGGGCCGATCATCGGGATCTCGACGCCGGAGAGGTAGTCGCCGCTGCACAGCACGCCGAGCCAGGGCGCCCAGACGGCCATGCCGTCGGGCGTGTGGCCCTCGGCCGGCAGCAGCCTCAGCTCCTGTTCGCCCAGCTCCAGCTCGCCGGGCACGGGCAGCGACTGGATCTGCCCCAGGGACAGCGGTCGCGCGCGCTCGACGTAGTGCTCGGCGTCGGCGTCGCGCAGCTCGCGCTGGGCCTCGCCCGGGCGCTCGCGAATCAGCCGCATCGTGCTCTCGGCGACGCCGAGGGCGAGGGCTGGGAACGCCAGCCGGCCGAGCAGGTGGTCGAAGTCGCCGTGCGTCGCGAGCAGCGCGCTCGGCTCGAAGCCCGCCTGCTTCAGCACGCTCGGCAGCAGCTCCAGCTCGTCCGGGAAGTACGGCGAGTCGATCAGCATCGCCTCCTCCCCCGCGCGCAGCGCGATCGCGTTCGTCTGCCAGAGCAGGCTCGTGACGACGATCGCGTCGCGGTGGACGGAGACGGCGCGCACGGCCGTCAGCGACCCGCGACGGTCGCCCGCGGCGCGGCCACGGCTAGACCAGCTTCAGCAGCTTCGCCGCGTCACGGAAGGTCTTGACCTCGGCGGTCGGCTTCTTCTGGCCCGACTCGAGCTCCTCGCCGTGACGGTTCACCCAGATCACGGGGACCTTCATCTTCAGGCACGGCTCGACGTCGGTCGGATACCCCGAGGCGATGTGGACCCAGTTCTTCTTGCGCTTGTCGATCCGCCGCGCGCACTCCTTGAAGTGGGCCGGATCCGGCTTGTAGCTGCGCACCTGCTGGGCGGTGACGACCAGGTCGAGGTCGCTGCGGAAGTGACGGCGCGTCGCGCCGAGCAGCTTGTCGTCGATGTTCGAGAGGATGCCGAGCTCGTACTTCTTGGCGAACCGCTCGAGCTGGGCGTTCGTCTCGCGGAACGGCATCCAGCGCGGCACGCTGTCCGGCAGGAACTGCGCACGCGACGACTCCAGCTCCCAGCCGAGCTCCTCCGCGACCTGGACGGCGGTGCGGCGCAACACCTCGGCGTAGAGCTCGTAGGAGCCGCTCTGGATCTTGCGCTGGATCTCGATGAAGCGCGGCACCAAGGCGTCGCGGTCGATCGTGAACCCGTCCCTGTCGGCCTCCTTCTGGAAGGCCTCGTAGACGCCGGTCTCCCAGTCGATCAACGTGCCGTAGCAGTCGAACGAGACGAATTGGATGTCCTTGGGGAGAGCCATGGCGGCGGCATTCTATGTTTCGCCGCCGGCACAGGCTCTGCGGTCGCGGTCGTGTAGGGTGCCGCGCCGCTGATGGACCTGCTCGAGTACCAAGGCAAGCAGCTCTTTGCCAAGCACGGCGTCCCCGTCCCCGAGGGGAAGCCGGCCACGACGGTCGACGAGGCGTCGAGCGCCGCCGCCGACCTCGGCTACCCGGTGGTCGTCAAGGCTCAGGTGCTCGTCGGAGGACGCGGCAAGGCGGGCGGCATCAAGGTCGCCGCCGACCGCGACGAGGCCCGCCGGCACGCCGAGGCGATCCTCGGCATGGACATCAAGGGTCACACCGTCCACGAGCTGTACGTCGAGAAGGCGAGCGAGATCGACGAGGAGTACTACGCCGCCTTCGTCTTCGACCGCTCCGCCAAGAAGCCGATGGCGATGTTCTCGAAGATGGGCGGGATGGACGTCGAGGCGGTTGCCGAGGAGGACCCCGAGGCGATGCGCACGCTGCACGTCGACCCGCTGCTCGGCTTCCAGGACTTCCACGGTCGCCGGCTGGCCTTCGAGGCCGGGATCGCGGCGGACGTGATCCGCCCGGTCGGCGCGCTGCTCTCCAAGCTCTACGACACCTTCGTCGCCGAGGACGCGATGCTCGTCGAGGTCAACCCGCTGCTGGTGACGAAGTCACGCGACGTCGTCGCGCTCGACGCGAAGGTCACGCTCGACGGCAACGCCCTCTACCGCCACCCCGACTCGGCCCAGTTCGGCGAGCGCGGCGACCAGGACCCACAGGAGCGGATGGCCAAGGAGCGCGGCCTCACCTACGTCAAGCTCGACGGCGACATCGGCATCCTCGGCAACGGGGCCGGGCTCGTGATGTCGACCCTCGACGTGGTGGCCCAGGCGGGCGGCTCACCGGCCAACTTCCTCGACGCCGGCGGCGGATCGAAGGCCGACGCGATCACCAGCGCGGTCGAGGTGATCCTCTCCGACGACAAGGTCAAGGCCGTCCTGTTCAACATCTTCGGCGGCATCACGCGCTGCGACGAGGTCGCGAAGGGGCTGATCGAGGCGTTCGCGCAGATCGAGCCGCGGGTGCCGTTCGTGGTGCGCCTCAACGGCACCAACGAGGAGGAGGGCCAGCGCCTGCTCGCCGAGGCCAACCTGCCGAACGTCCACACCGAGACGACGATGGACGGCGCGGCCGCCAAGGTCGTCGAGGTCGCCAAGGCGCAGGGGGTCGCGCGCTGATGGCCGTCCTGGTCGACAGCGACACCTGCCTCTGCGTCTCCGGGATCACCGGCAGCGAGGGGACCTTCCACTCGCTCAACAACCGCGCCTACGGCACTCAGGTCGTCTCCGGGGTCACCCCCGGCAAGGGCGGCCAGGACGTCGACGGCATCCCCGTCTTCGACACCTTCCACGAGGCCGTCGCCGAGACCGGCGCCAACACAGCGATGATCTTCGTGCCGCCGCGCTTCGCCGCCGACTCGATCCTCGAGGCCGAGGACGCCGGCATCGACCTGATCGTCGCGATCACCGAGGGCATCCCCGCGCACGACGAGCTGCGCGTCTACAACCACCTGCAGCGCGGCGGCTCGCGGCTCGTCGGCCCGAACTGCCCGGGCATCCTGTCGCCCGGCAAGGCGAGCGTCGGGATCATCCCCGCCTCGTTCTTCAAGCCCGGCAACGTCGGCGTCGTGTCGCGCTCCGGCACGCTGACCTACCAGATCGGCTACGAGCTGGCGCAGAGCGGCTTCGGCAACAGCTCGATCGTCGGCATCGGCGGCGATCCGGTCCCCGGCTCGAGCTTCATCGACATCATCGAGCTCTTCGAGGCCGATCCCGAGACCGAGCTGATCGTCCTCTCCGGCGAGATCGGCGGCGACGCCGAGGAGCAGGCCGCCGACTACATCGCCCAGCACGTGACCAAGCCGGTCGTCGCCTACATCGCCGGCTTCACCGCGCCGCCCGGCAAGACGATGGGCCACGCCGGCGCGATCGTCTCCGGCTCGAAGGGCACCGCCGCCGCCAAGGCCGAGGCGCTCGAGGCGAAGGGCGTCCGCGTCGGACGCACCCCGACGGAGGTCTCCGAGATCGCCGTCGAGATCCTCGGCCGCTAGCGCCGGCCGCGCCGAGGCGCGCCGTACCATTGCGCCATGAGCGCTCATGGCGCACCGATGCGGATCGACCACCTGCCCGGCGCCGAGCTGGTGGCTGACGGCATCGCCGATCTGCGCAGCGGGCGCGACACGACCTCGGCGGCCCTCGTCCGCATGGCCGCCCCGCGGCTTCGGGACATCGGATTGGAGATCCCGGCGACGCAGTCCGAGCAGCCCGGCGGGCACCGCCTGTACGACCTCCTTTCGAGCGCCGATCCCGCCGGCGCCTACAGCCGCTACAACGCTCTCGTGGGCCGGATGGTGAGCTTCGCCCAGGCCGCCGAGCATGCGCGCGAACGCTGACGCGAGCCGCGTCAGAGCGCTGGCGCGCGAGCTAGGACGGGTGGCGAGAGAGGACACGACGATCTACCTGACCGGCGGCGCGACGGCTGTGTTGGAGGGCTGGCGGCAGTCGACCGTCGACGTCGACCTCCGACTCGAGCCCGACTCCGACGAGCTGCTGCGCCGGATCGCTCGAGTGAAGGACGAGCTCGACGTCAACGTGGAGCTGGCGTCTCCACCCGACTTCATCCCCGAGGTGCCGGGCTGGCGCGAACGGAGTCCATTCGTCTTCCGCGAGGGGAAGGTGACGGTGCGTCACTTCGATCCCTACTCGCAGGCCCTGTCGAAGATCGAGCGCGGCTTCGAGCTCGATCTAAGTGACGTCCAGGCCATGATCGAGCGGGGGCTGGTCGAACCGCATCGCCTGCGAGAGCTGTTCGACCAGATCGAGCCGAGCCTGTTCAGGTATCCAGCGATCAGGGCCGAGGACTTTCGCTCCAAGCTCGAGCGAGCGCTCGACCGCACGCCATAGCCTTCGCGATATCGTGGCGCGCCGTGACTCCCTCTGACTCGATCTCCCTCGCTCGCGGCGCGCCGTCGCTGGACATCATCGCCGTCGAGGAGCTGCGCGCGGCGGCCGATCGGGCGTTCCAGAAGGACCCGGCCGGGGCGTTCGGGTACGGGACGTCCGCGGGCTATCCGCCGCTGGTCGAGTGGATCGCGGAGCGGCAGGGGATCGCGAAGGAGCAGGTGATCGCGACGAACGGCTCGATGCAGGCCGACGCCTTCCTGTTCCAGCTGCTCGTCGAGCCGGGCGACACGGTGGTCGTCGAGGCCCCGACGTACGACCGGACGCTGCTGGCGCTGCGCTCGCTCGGCGCCGAGATCCTGGCGATCCCGCTACAGGAGGACGGGATCGACGTCGACGCCCTGGAGCAGGCGCTGAAGGCCGGCGCGCGGCCGAAGCTCGCCCACGTCATCCCGAACTTCCACAACCCCGCCGGCTGCACGCTCTCGCTCGAGAAGCGCGAGCGGCTGGTCGCGCTGGCGGCCGAGCACGACTTCGTGCTCTTCGAGGACGACCCGTACGTCGAGCTGCGCTTCGAGGGCGAGCCGCTGCCGACGATGCTGTCGCTCGACGGCGCCGGCAAGGTCGTCTACGCGTCGTCGTTCTCGAAGACCGTCTGCCCGGGAATCCGCGTCGGCTACCTGGCCGGACCGGCCGAGCTGATCGCCGCCGCGCGCAAGCTGGCGACCGGCACCTACATCTCGCCGAACATGGTCGCCCAGTCGATCGTCGCCGACTTCTGCGCCTCCGGCGCCATCGAGCGCTCGATCGAGACGGTCAAGAGCGCGCTGCGCGAGCGCCGCGACCTGCTCTGCGCCGCGCTCGAGCGCGAGCTGCCCGGCGCGCGGTTCGTCGTCCCCACGGGCGGCTACTTCCTCTGGGTCGACCTGCCCGACGAGAGCGTCGACGTCGCCGAGCTGGCCGCGCTGGCCGGCGAGCGCGGCGTGGTCTTCGTCAAGGGCACCGACTTCCTGATCGAGGGCGGCGACCATTCGCTGCGGATCGCCTACTCGGGCGTGGAGACCGACCGGATCGACGAGGCCGTCGCGCGCCTCGCCGGCGCCTATCGCGAGCTGGCCGGCGCCACGGCGTGAAGGCGACCGAGCGGCTCGATCTCGCGAAGCGGCGCGAGATACGGGAGCTGCTCGGCGACGCGGTCAACCTCTACGTCCGCAACTTCCCCACCTTCTTCGGGATCGCGCTGGCGGTCGTCCTGCCCGTCCAGCTGATCGTTTCGGGGATCGGGCTCGAGGAGCTGACCTCCGGCTATCGCGGGAGCGCCGGCAGGGGTGAGCTGCTGATCCCCACAGCGGTCAGCTATCTCGTCGTCGCGCCGTTGATCGCCGCCATGACGATCCACGTCCTCCAGCGGCTCGCCGACGGCGAGCGCCCCCACCCCGGCCGCTCGATCCAAGCCGGCCTCGACCTCTTCGCCCCAGTCTTCCTCGCGGTCCTGCTCGCCGGCGCCGGCATCGCCGCCGGCCTCGTCCTGCTGATCCTCCCTGGGATCTACCTGGCGGTCCGCTGGTTCTTCGTCGCCCAGTCCGTCGTCGTCGACAAGGCCCGCGGCCCCGAGGCCCTGCGCGCCAGCTGGCGCCTCTCCCAAGGCTTCTGGTGGCGAACCTTCGGCGTCGCCCTGCTCGCCAACCTGATCGCCTTCCTCCCCGCCTCGCTCGTCGTCCTGCCGATCCAAGCCCTCGCCGAGTCGGCCGACCGCCAAGCCATCTCTCTCGCCGGCACGATCCTCGCCGAGACCCTCACCGCCCCCTTCGTCGCCCTCGTCTCGACGCTGCTGTTCTTCGACCTACGGGCGCGCCGCGGCGGATAGCGACGTCAAATAACTGGCACTCCGAACGCCCGCGGGATATAAACAGCGTGTCAAAGCGCGTCGCCATCGAGCGAGGCGTCAAATCGAGAAGTGACACCTGAAGGAGCTCGAAATGACCGGATCGCTGGACAAGTTGCCGTGGGCGACGATCGTCGGCGGCATCATCGTCATCATCGTCGCGCTGGTCGGTGGCGCCATCGCGCTGTTCGATTCCGACACTCTGTCGTTCAAGGACTACGTCGACTCGCTCAGCGACCTCGCCGTGGGCGTTGGCCTGGTGGCCGTCGGCAGAGGCGTGACCAAGGCCGGCAAGCACATCGCCAAGGACGACGTGAGCCGCTAGCCGGCGGTCTCGGTCGCCGGCTCGGGCGACGGCGACACGCGCAGCAGCTTCGCCATCCCCGGCGGGAGCCACCAGTTCCACTTGCCGAACAGCGAGATCACGGCGGGGACGAGCAGCGCTCGTATCACCGTCGCGTCGAGCAGGATGCCGGCGGCGAGGCCGGTGGCGAGGATCTTGACGTCGGTCTCGGGCCCCGATGCCAGGGCCGCGAACGCCAGGAAGAGGATCAGTGCGGCGCTGGTCACCAGGCGACCGGTGCGGGCGAGGCCGAAGACGACCGCCTCGTCCGTGTCGCCGGTCTTGTCGTACTCCTCGCGGATGCGGGCGAGGATGAAGACCTCGTAGTCCATCGAGAGGCCGTAGAGGAAGGCGAAGACCATCAGCGGGATCCAGGAGGAGATCGAGCCGGTGGCGGCGATCCCCCAGATCTCCTCGGAGCCGTGGCCCTGCTGCCAGACGAGGACCATCACCCCCCAGGCCGCGCCCACGGAGAGGATGTTCAGGATCACGGCCTTCAGCGGCAGCAGCAACGAGCGGAAGGCCCGCGCCAGCAGCAGGAAGGTGAGGAACGAGATCAGGGCGATCATCAGCGGGAAGGCGCCGTAGACGGCGTCGATGAAGTCGGCGTTGAGCGGGCCCGAGCCGCCGACGCGGGCGCTCGGCGCCGCGCCGTGCGCTGCGTCGATGACCTCCTGGACGGCGTCGCGGCCGGCTTGGGTCTCGTCGCCCTCGTTGGGGACGCCCGCGACGACCGCTTGCCCGTCGCGGCGCCAGTCGGCGCCGGTCGGAGCGGCCGCGCCGTGGATGCCCTCGACCTCCGCCTCGGCGGCGGCGACCCTGTCGGCGTCGGCCTCGTCGACGAGCGTCTCCATCGGGGCGATCGCGCCCTTGCCGATCCCCGAGTCGTCGAGCGCATTGAGGCCCTCCTTGGCGGTTCCGACCTTGGCGATCGTGTCCGGGTCGGCATTGCCCATGTGGAGGTTGGTCGCCGCGACGAGCAGCGCCGCGAGGACGGCCAGCGCCGTGAACATCGCGACTCCGCGACGACGCACGACGGTCTCCGACCAGCGCTGCCAGAAGGCGTTGCTGCGGTCGCGCCGGCGGATGCGGCGCCGGTCGAGCCGCGGCCCGATCGTCGACAGCACGACCGGCAGCAGCGTGATCGCGACCACGGTCGCGACGAGCGGGATCAGCAGCCCGCCGTAGCCCATGCTGCGCAGGAACGGCAGCGGCAGGGCGATCAGCGCCAGCAGGCCGACCGCCACGGTCGTGCCCGAGAAGACGACCGCGCGGCCCGCCGTGGACATCGCCTCCGTGATCGCCTCGTCGCTGCCGAGCCCCTTCTCGCACTCCTCGCGCCAGCGCACGACGATGATCAGCGCGTAGTCGATCGAGATGCCGAGGCCGATCAGCGCGACGAGGAACTGGACGATCGGCGAGACCTCGGTGATCGCGGTCAGGCCCCAGAGCAGCAGGAACGAGGTGAGGATCGAGCAGATCGCCATCGCGAGCGGCACGAGCGCGAGCGCCGACCCGAAGACGAAGATCAGGACGAAGAGGGCGCCGACGCCGCCGATGACCGCCTCGAGCAGCACGCCCGGTCCGTCATCGGCCTCGCCTGAGGAGTCGTAGAGGGCGTCGTAGCCGGTGAGGCGCACCTGGCCGCCACCGACGTCGACCGGCGCGATGGCCTTGCGAAGGTCGCGCTGGGCGTCGACGTTGCCGCCGAACGCGTCCTCGCTCCGTCGCGGGAAGACGTACACGAACGCCGTGCTTCCGTCCTCCGAGGCGAACGTGCGATCGCCCGTCGACCCGAAGCCGGCGACGCGCGAGCCGGGAACCGCCTTCTGCGCCGTCTGCTCGAGCTCGCGCAGCTCGGCCCGCACCCCGCGCGAGTCGACGTTCGTGCCGTCCGGCAGCGACACCACCGGCACGAGCGGCAGGCTCTCGCCCCCGTTGCCGTAGATCTTCAGGATCTCCTGGCTCGTGTCCCAGCCCTCGCGGCCGGGAACGCTGAAGCGCTGGTCGAGCGCCTCCGAAGCCGGTCCGGCGGCGGCCATCCCGATCAGGGTCAGGAGGATCCAGCTGACGGCGACGAGCCGCTTGTGGCGTAGCACGCGACGGGTGAGCTGCTGCAGCATGAGAGTGGGTCTCCGAGTCGGGGCCGGTCGAGCGGAGTCGAGGCCCCGTTGTATCAACCCGACGGACGACGTGAACTGCGGCTTACCGCCCCCAGTGCTCCTTCGCCAGCACGAGCTGCTCCGGCAGCGCGACGCGCGGCGGCGGCGAGGGGTCGGCGGATACGGAGACGGTCTCGGCGACGCTCTGGGTCACCGAGTAGCGCTTCCCGCCGGCCTCGATCGTCACGACCTCGTCGTCCGACTTCGCCAGCGTTCCCTCCAACCCTGGCGTCAGCCCCGACTCCATCAGGTAGTGGAGCAGGTCCTCGGCCTCGTTCTCGAAGCGCAGGACGCGGACCTTGGCGCCGACGTCGACGTCGGCGAGCGGCACGCCCGCCTGGCGGGTGTGGCTGAAGATCGGGTGCCCGTGGGGGCAGGTGTCCGCGTCGCCGATCGCCTTGAGCATGCGCTCCTCGACCGTCGGCGACATCCAGTGCTCGAGCTTCTCGGCCTCCTCGTGGACCTGGTCCCACGGGATGTCGAAGACGTCGGTCAGGAAGCGCTCGATCAGCCGGTGGCGGCGGACGATGTTCTCGGCGTGCTCGAGGCCCGACTCGGTGAAGACGAGCGACTTGTCCGGGTTGCGGGTGACGTAGCCGTCGGCCTCGAGGCGCCCGATCATCTCGTGGACGGTCGGCGCGGACACCTGCATCGCGCGCGCCACGTTGGCGCCGGTCATCGGCAGGCCCGCCTCCTGCAGCCAGAAGATGATCTGGAGGTACTCCTCCTCCGCGACGGTCGCCTGCTCGTGGGACATGCAGCTCCTCGGTCGATGGCTTCGGGGGCCATGCTAATGGTCGTCTAGAGTCAGCCGACCGTGAGGCTCGACCCTGGAACCCGCGTCCTGATCACCGGCGCGTCGCGCGGCATCGGCGAGTCGCTCGCCCGCCGGCTGGCGGCGCGCGGTTGCGTGCTCGGCCTCGTGGCACGGGGCGAGGAGGGCCTGCGCGAGCTCGTCGCGAGCCTGCCGGGGGAGGGACATCGGGCGCTGCCGGCCGACGTCGCGGACCGCGAGTCGATCCGCGCGGCCGTCGCGACGTTTGGCGACGTCGACGTCGTGGTCGCCAACGCGGGCGTCGCCGACTACGGGCCGTGGCTCGACCTCGACGAGGATCTCGAGGACCGGATGACGCGGATCAACTGGCTCGGCACGCTCCACACGGTGCGCGCGGCGCTGCCGGGAATGGTCGAGCGCCGCCGCGGCCACGTCGTCGTCGTCTCCTCGGGCGCGGCGCTGCGGACCTTCCCGGGCGCGGCGGTCTACGGGGCGACCAAGGCGGCTCAGCGCGGGTTCGCCGAGGGGCTGTGGCACGACCTCGACGACACCGGCGTCGGCGTGACGATCGTCTACCCCGGCGAGATCGCCACCGGCTTCCACGACCATCAGCCGGAGAAGCTGCCGGCGTGGCGCCGCGGCGGACACGAGGCGGACGTCGACGAGTGCGCCGCGGCGATCGTCGAGGGGATCGAGAAGGACCGGCGCGGCGTCCACTTCCCGCGCGAGGTGCGGCTGCTGGGGACGATCCATGGGATCTCTCCGCGGCTCGCCGATCTGCTGCTGCGGCGGCTGCGCGGGCCGAGCGCCGCGCCGCGGAAGGGCTAGCCGTGGCGCTGCCGCTCTCGCCTCCGCTCAAGCCGCAGCTCGCTCGCTCGGCCAAGGAGCTGCCGGAGGGCGAGGGCTGGCGCTACGAGCCGAAGTTCGACGGCTTCCGCACGATCGCCTTCCGCGACGGCGACGAGGTCCATCTCCAGAGCCGTGGCGGCAAGCCGATGAACCGCTACTTCCCCGACGTCGAGGCCCAGCTGCTCGCGATGGCGCCCGACCGCCTGGTTGTCGACGGGGAGATGGTGGTGACCGTCGACGGCGTGCAGGAGTTCGACCTGCTCAGCCAGCGGATCCATCCCGCGGCCTCGCGCGTGGAGAGGCTCGCCGGCGAGACGCCGGCGGTCTTCTTCGCCTTCGACCTGCTCGCCGACGGCGACGAGACGCTGCTCGATCTGCCCTTCGCCGAGCGCCGCGCGCGGCTCGAGGCGCTCGAGCTGGCGCCGGTCGAGCTGACGCCGCTCGTCGCCGCCCGCGACGACGCCGGGCAGTGGCTGACCGGCAAGTCGGAGGGCGTGATCGCCAAGCAGGCGGAGGCGCCCTATCTGCCCGGGGAGCGCAAGGGGATGGTGAAGATCAAGCGGCTGCGGACGGCCGACTGCGTCGTGGCCGCGTTCCGCTTCGGCAAGGAGGAGGGAACGGTCGGCTCGCTGATCCTCGGGGTCTACGACGACGCCGGCGAGCTCCAGATCGTGGGCCACACTTCGAGCTTCGGCAAGCGGCAGAAGCGCGAGCTGCTCGAGCTGCTCGAGCCGTACCGGACCCACGAGCGCGGCTCGGGCGAGCCGAGCCGCTGGAAGTCCGACGAGGAGCTGGTCTGGGAGGGGCTGCGGCCGGAGCTGGTCTGCGAGATCTCCTTCGACCACACGACCGGGAGGCGCATCCGCCACGGCGCGAAGTTCATCCGCTGGCGCGACGACAAGGCGCCGGCCGAGTGCGACCTGTCGCAGCTGGCGCAATGATCCCGCGGTCGGCGGCGAGGCGCCAAGGCTGAACCGCGCGTCTCAGCAGCCGCCGATGCCGCCGAGGGGGTCGCGCCCGTCCCAGGCCCCGGACGACGCCACGGGCCTGAAGCGCGCGAAGAAGTGGTTGTCGAAGCGGGGAGTCGCCTCCATCACCCTGCGATGCGTCGTGCCCGAGCCGTGGGCGAAGCGGTTCATCGCGTCGGTGCTCCGCCAGACGCTGAACGAGGTCATCGTCAGCGGCGTGTCGTGGAGGGCGAGACTGGCCAGGACGCCTGGGTCGCGGTCGAGCTGCGACACGACGCGGGCGTTGTCCCAGGTGAACCGCGGCAGCATGCGCGGGCTCAGGCGTCCGGAGATCAGCGCGACCGCCGGCTCGTCGGGCGCGAGCCGCTCGCCGGGCGGGACCGACTCGCCCCATCCGCGCCAGGATCCCTGCACCCTCACCGGCTGCAGCTGGAGGTGCCAGCTCTCGCTGGCGCGCTCCTCCAAGGCGGCGATCAGAGGGGATCGCGCGATGAACTCGCCTGGCGCGTCGGCGTCGTCCCAGCAGCAGAGCATCGCCCAGCGCCGCAGCGTCGGACGCTGGCTGGTCAGGCTCGAGAACGGCGCGGTGCGGCAGAGGGCGCCTGCGGCCAGGCCGGCGGGCAGCCCGCCGCGCCGCCGCCGGCGGTACGCGAGCAGGGCGAGACCGGCGCTGCGCGCCGAGGGATATCCGGCCAGGTGCAGGGAGACGACCAATCGAGCTCCTTCGTCCTATGAGTCATACTAACCTATCAAGCTGACCTACTAGACGGCTCCGGCGCAGTCGCTGCGGTATATCTCTCGCCCCCAATGGCCCTCTCTCGCAACGCCTACCTGATCCTCGGCATGCTGAAGATGGGCGCGCGCTCGGGCTACGACATCCGTCGCGCGGCGGAGCGCTCGACGCGAATCTTCTGGACCCTCTCGCCCGCTCAGATCTACCCCCTGCTCAAAGAGCTCGAGCGCGAGCAGCTGATCAGCGGCGAGGCCGTTCCCGTCGGCAAGCGCAAGCGCCGCCTCTACGAGCTCGAGGCCAGCGGAGAGGCGGCTCTACAGGAGTGGCTGCGCGACTCGACGGAGGACCTTCCCTTCGAGGTCCGCGACGCTGCGACGCTCAAGCTCTTCTTCGCGGACCACGTCGACGAGCCGCACGCGCTCGAGCACGTCCGCGCGATGCGGGCGCGCAGCGAGGCGATCGTCGACTACCTCCAGCGCGAGAGCGAGCCGGCGGCCGAGCAGCTCGCGCGCGAGGGACGCCCGTTCCCGGGCCGCGTGCTCGGCATCGGGATCGCGATCCACCGCGCGATCGCCGAGCACTGCGCCGAGATCGAGAGCGACATGGCACGGCCGAAGCCGTCGCGCCGTTAGCCGGTCCTCTTCTCCTTCGACGGCTGCACCCGCTTCGGCTCGCCCTTCTGCTTGCGGAAGTGCGGCGGCCACGGGGCGTCGCCGAGGCCCTCGGCCTCGTCGCGGGCGGCGAGCGCGAGCAGGCCGTCGAGCGATCCAGGGGACTCGTGCAGGCCGGCGCTCGGGTCGCCGATCTGCTCCAGCCTGGCCGGGACCGTCTTCAGCGTGAAGTCGCCGAGCTCGGCGTCGGGAACGTCGTCCCAGGCGAGCGGGGCGGACACGCACGCCTGCGGGTTGGGGCGCACGGAGTAGGCCGAGGCGATCGTGCGATCGCGGGCGTTCTGGTTGTAGTCGAGGAAGACGCCGATGCGCTCCTCCTTCCACCACTTCGAGGTGGCGCGGCCGGGCATCCGGCGCTCGACCTCTCGCGCCAGCGCCAGCGCGGCGCGGCGGACCTCGGTGAAGTCCCAGCGCTGCTCGATCCGCGCGTAGACGTGGATTCCGCGCGAGCCTGAGGTCTTGGGGAAGCCGGCGAGGCCGTGATCCCCGAGCACGTCGCGTACGCAGAGCGCGACGTCCCGGACGTCGGACCAGTCGCTCGACCCGGGCGTCGGGTCGAGGTCGATCCGCAGCTCGTCGGGATGGTCGCCGTCGGGACGGCGCACCGGCCACGGGTTCCAGTCGATCACGCCGAGGTTGACGCCCCAGGCGAGATGGGCGCGGTCCTGGCAGACGAGGAAGTTCGCGCTGCGCCCGCTCGGGAACTTCAGCGTCATCTGCTGGAGCCACTCCGGCGCGCCCTTCGGCACCCGCTTCTGGAAGAAGAAGTCCTCGCCCGCCCCGTTCGGGAACCGCTTCATCGTCGTCGGCCGGTCGCGCAGGTGCGGCAGGATCGCGTCGGCGACCGCCAGGTAGTACTCGCAGACGTCGAGCTTCGTGATCCCCGCCTCGGCGAAGAACACCTTGCCTGGATTGGACAGCCGCACCTCGTGGCCGTCGAGCTCCAGCGTCGCGTGATCTGACTCGGCCATCTGTCCTACATACTGCCTGGACGGTTGCCGGGGCGAACACAGCCATCCACTCTGACGCTGCCTATATGCTTTATCGCGTGGGAGCCTCGAAGACTCGAGTGAAGCCCGTCCCGGGTCAGGCTCGCCCGAAGGGAAGAGACCTCTCGGACGATCGATCCCGTCGCGATCTGGAAGCTATTCGCCTCCGCGGGAAAGGCCCGCTCGCTTCCGACTACGTGATCGACGGGCGACGCTAGGGACCTCGGACGGGGCTCCGCACATCGGCGAGCGGCTCGCCCCCATCTTCGAGACGATGCGGCCATGAGACTTCCCGCGCTGGTGGCGCCCGACAGCTTCAAGGGGACGCTCCAGGCGTCGGAGGTGGTGGCAGCGGTCGCGCGGGGGGTGCGGGCCGGTGGCCTGGAGGCTGTCGAGCTGCCGGTGGCCGACGGTGGCGAGGGAACGCTGGAGGTGCTTGTCGGGGCGCTGGGAGGGGAGTTGCGGGCGGCGTCGGCGAGCGATCCGCTCGGGCGGCCGGTGGAGACGTCGTTCGCGTTGCTGTCGGATGGGGAGAGCGCCGTCGTGGAGAGCGCGCGGGCCAGTGGGCTCGGGCTGGTGGCGGAACGCGACCGGGACGCGTTCGCGGCGTCGACCTGGGGGACCGGCGAGCTGATCGTCGCGGCGGTGGAGGCCGGGGCGAGGCGAGTAATCGTGACGGTCGGCGGCTCGGCGACCACGGACGGCGGTGCCGGGGCGCTGGCCGCGCTCGAAGAAGCGGGCGTGAAGCCGAAGCTCGAGGTGTGGTGCGACGTGCGCACCGCATGGGAGGACGCCGCGCGGGTCTTCGGCCCGCAGAAGGGCGCGGATGCGGCGACGGTCAAGCGGTTGAGCCGGCGGTTGAGCGCGCTCGCCCGGCGCGCGCCGAAGGATCCGCGCGGCGTCGCGATGACCGGCGCCGGCGGCGGCCTCGCGGGCGGGCTGTGGGCCTTCCGCGGCGCTCAGCTGGTCGCCGGCGCGCCGGCGGTGCTCAACGCGATCGGCTTCGACGACCTGATGCGCCAGGCGATGTTCGTCGTGACCGGCGAGGGCCGGCTCGACCGCCAGACGTTCCAGGGCAAGGCCGTATTCGAGGTCGCGACCCGCGCCCGCCAGAGCGGCGTGGCCTGCCACGCGATCGTCGGCGGCTCCACGCTTGACCCGTTCGAGGAGCGGATTCTCGACCTGCAGACGGTCACCGAGGCAGGAACCGAGGCCGAGCTCGAGCAAGCCGGACGGTCGCTCGCGGAGACGATCGTCGCGACGGCGACCGCCGGTCCTTCAGCGCCATAGGGCCGCGGGCGAGACTGAGTGGAAGCTTGACTGGGCTGTAGCCCAGTCAAGCTTCCATTCGCCCGCTGTCGGCGATCGCGACGGGCACGGCAGCGGCGATGGCGACGAACACGGCGACGGCAAGGGCGACGACGACGAGCTACCCCACCAGCGACTGCACGACCGCCTCGTAGAAGCCCTCGCCGTAGGCGCCCTCGGTACGGACGACGTTCGCCCCGCCCAGGCCCAGGTCGGCGTTGGCGACGAGGAAGAAGCGGCCGACGGCGGGAGCGACCTGGACGTCCTCGGCAGAGTCGCCGACGGCGATGCAGTCGCCGGGGGCGTAGCCGCGGGCGCGCATGTGGGCCGTCACCGCTGCGGTCTTCGACGCGCCGGCCGGAGCGAGGTGGTAGCAGCGGCGCTCGGCGTCGATCGTGCCGTTGTCGAGCAGGCGGACCCCCGGCAGGCCGTGCTCGGCGAGCAGGGCGTTCGCCTCGGCGACGTCGACGGAGCCGCGGAAGACGTGGGTGACCTGCCGGCCGAGGTGCCATGGCGAGTGCGGCTCGAGCCGCCCCGCGTAGGCGCCGAGCAGCAGCGCCGGCGCCCCCGACGCCTCGATCAGCTCCCACGGGCTGCGGCCGTCGCGCGGTTGGTAGTCGCCGCAGAGCCAGGTCTCCTCGCCGTCGATCACCAGCCCGCCGCCGATCTCGAAGCAGTAGGCGGCGGCCCCGATCAGCCGCGCCGGCTCGGCGACCTGGCCGCGACGACGACCCGAGATCAGCATCACCTCGACCCCGGCGCGGTGGCAGGCCTCGAGCGCGCGGCTCGGCAGCAGCGTGAACTCGCCGTCGCCATCGTGGAACAGCGACGCCCCACGCCCGAGCAGCGTGCCGTCGAGGTCCGTGTAGACGCAGCGCAGCGCCATCTAGACGGCCCCGCCGGGGCCGGCGTCCCGGCCGCGCGAAGACATCTACGCGGCAGCCACCTGCGCGAACGGCGGGCGGTGCACGATCGTGTCCTGCGGGCCCCCGTCGCGCAGCCGGCCCTCGCGGCGCAGCCGCTCGCAGACCACCGACAGGACCTGTTCCGACATCGGCCGCAGCGCGTGCAGCGGCTGGTGGTAGTTGCGGCGCTCGCCGAGGTCCGACTCGACGATCGCCGCGGCGCCGACCAGCTCGCGAACGTCGAGCAGCATCGCCGTCTCGACCGCGTAGCCGGTGGCGAAGGGCAGCTGCTCGAAGAGCCTGCGCGGCGCCGCGACCTCGCCCGCCAGCGGCTGCGCCAGTCCGGCGATGTCCGGGTAGAAGGCCGACAGCAGCGGCCGCGCCATCAGCTGGCTGACCCGTCCCCCGCCGTCGGGGACCACCTTGTCGCCGGCCGTGAACGGCCGCCGGTAGGTGCCCTTGACGAACTCGACGCCGGGCTCGCACATCAGCGGACCGAAGAGGCCGGTGACGAACTGCGGCTTGAAGTCGCGCGTGTCGGCGTCGATGTAGGCGACCAGGTCCCCGCGCGCCGCGGCCAGCGCACGCCACAGCGCGTCGCCCTTGCCGAGCACCTCGCCGTACTCGGGCCGCAGCTCGCGCTGGCGGCGCACTTCGGCGCCAGCCGCGCGGGCGACGTCGCCGCTGCCGTCCTCGGAGTCGGCGTCGACGACCAGCACCTGGTCGACCAGCCCGTCGAGCCCGAGGATGCGCTCGACGATCTCGCCGACGGTGTCGGCGACCTCGCGTGCCGGGAGCACCACCGTCAGCGTCTGCCGCTTGCACGCGAGCAGCAGATCCGCCGGAAACTCAGCATGGCTGAAGGAGCGAATCACCCCGCCCGTACTATGCCAGCGAGTGGCCATAGTGAAGACGAAGATGCCCTGGGAGGAGATCCTCAAACGGGCGGACGGCGAGCAGCTCGTGGCGCGATCGCGCATTGGAGCGCGGGCCGCCAGCCACGAGCCGGTGCCCGAATCGCTCCACCCGGACCTGCGCGCGGCGCTCGCCGGCGCCGGGATCGAGCAGCTCTACGCGCACCAGGCCGAGACGCTCGCCGCCGCCTTCGAGGGCGACACGATCGTCACGACCGGCACCGCGAGCGGCAAGTCGCTCGCCTTCAACCTGCCCGTGCTCCACACGCTCGCCCAGGACCCCTCGGCGCGAGCGCTGTACCTCTACCCGACGAAGGCGCTCGCCCAGGACCAGGCGCGCGCGCTGCACGCGCTGAAGCTGCGCCAGCTGCGACCGGCGATCTACGACGGCGACACGCCGAAGGAGGAGCGCCGGGCGATCCGCCAACGCTCCAACCTGATCCTCACCAACCCCGACATGCTCCACGTCGGCGTGCTGCCCAACCACAAGGCGTGGGGAGACCTGCTCGCCAACCTCGCCTGGATCGTCGTCGACGAGGCGCACACCTACCGCGGCGTCTTCGGCTCCCACGTCGCCAACGTGCTGCGGCGGCTGCGGCGGCTCGCGCTCGCCTACGGGACCGAGCCGCGCTTCGTGCTCGCGAGCGCGACGATCGCCAACCCGGTCGAGCTGGCCGAGCGGCTGACCGGCTGCGACGTGCGGCTCGTCGACCGCGACGGCGCCGCGCAGCACGAGCGCCAGATCGCGATGTGGAACCCGCCGCTGGTCGACGAGAGCACCGGAGCGCGGGCCTCCGCGCTGGGCGAGGCCGCCGACCTGCTCGCCGACCTCGTCGAGCGCGAGGTGCGCACGATTTGCTTCCTGCGCTCGCGCCGCGGCGTCGAGCTGATCCAGAAGTTCACGCGGCTGAAGCTCGAGGAGCGCGGTCGCGCCGACCTCGCTGAACTGGTCGCGCCCTACCGCGCCGGCTACACGTCGGCGCAGCGGCGCGAGATCGAGCAGCGGCTCGTCGAAGGGGAGCTGCTGGCGGTCGTGGCGACCGACGCGCTGGAGCTGGGCATCGACGTCGGGGCGCTCGACGCGGCGATCTGCGTGACGTTCCCCGGCACGGTGGCGAGCCTGCGCCAGATGTGGGGCCGCGCCGGGCGGCGCGGGACCGGCCTGGCCGTCTACGTCGCCGGCGCCGACGCGCTCGACCAGTTCTTCTGCCGCCACCCCGACGAGTTCCTCGAGCGGCCGGTGGAGTCGGCGATCCTCGACCACGAGTCCGAGGAGATCCACCTCGCCCACCTCTGCGCCGCCGCCTACGAGCTGCCGCTGTCGCCCGGCGACGAGGAGTTCTTCGGGCCGCGCTGGGAGGCCTACGCCGAGCGGCTGGTGAAGCTCGGCCAGCTGCGCGAGCGCGGCGGGCGCTACCTGCCGCGCGGCGAGGGCTTCCCGGCGGCGCAGATCCCGTTGCGTTCGTCCTCGCCGGACTCAGTGGCGGTGGTGGAGGCCGACAACGGCGAGATCATCGGCTCGATCGAGACGGCGCGGGCGCGGGCGGCCGCCCACCCGGGGGCGATCTACCTGCACATGGGGCGCGGCTACGAGGTCGAGGACCTCGACGTCGCCGGTCGGCGCGCGCTCGTGCACCCGTTCGTCGGCGACTGGTACACCCAGCCGAAGAAGGACACCGACACCTACATCGAGCGGACGCTCGACGTGCGCGAGGTCGGGCCGGCGACGCTCTCCTACGGGATCGTGTCGGTGACCGAGCAGGTGACCGCCTTCCAGCGCAAGCGGGTGAGCGACCACGAGGTGCTCGACCTGATCGCGCTGGACATGCCGGAGGAGAGCTTCTCGACCCAGGCGCTGTGGTACGAGCTGCCGGAGCAGGCGCTGGCCGACGACTTCCCGCTCGACGTACTGCAGGGCTCGCTGCACGCCGCCGAGCACGCCCAGATCGCCGTGCTTCCGCTGATCGCGATGTGCGACCGCTGGGACATCGGCGGGCTGTCGACCGCCTTCCACGGCCAGACCGGCAGGCCGACCGTGTTCATCTACGACGGCCATCCGGGCGGGGTCGGGCTGACGCGGATGGGCTTCCGGGCGTTCGAGACGCTGGTCGACGACGCGATCCGGCTGATCGCCGAGTGCCCGTGCCGGGTGGGCTGCCCGTCGTGCGTGCAGTCGCCGAAGTGCGGCAACCTCAACGAGCCGCTGAACAAGAACGGGGCGCTGGAGCTGCTGACGCGGTTGAGCGGGGCGTAGGAGCGCGGCTAGCGCTGGCTGGCCGCGGCTCCCGGGGGTGGGACGCTTGGGCGCGCGCCGCACCGGCGCTGGCGTGGCCTCCGGACGTCCGGAGGTTGGGCGAGCCGTTGCAGGCGCTCAGGGATGCCGCGGCGGGGCCGACGTTCAGGGTGTGCGGAGAGCAGTCCTGATCCTGACCCTCGGAGCCGCGCTGGTGGCGGCTGCGCCCGCCGGCGCGCACGGCACGGCCAAGGGCGGCGCCCTCGCGCCGGAGACTGGAACCGCGGCGACGGGCGGCGCCAGCTACGGGGCGGCGATCGCCCCGAAAGAGGGCCCAGCCGCCCGCAAGCGAAGGGCCAAGAAGCGGCGGGCCGCCCGCAGGGACGCGAAGTCGAAGACACGGCGCGGGGCCAAGCCCAAGCGGAAGCGGCGCAAGCCAGCCCCAGCCCCGACGCCTCCCTCGCTGCCCACCAGCGACCACGTCTTCCCGGTCCGCGGCCCCTTCTCCTTCGGCGGCCCGGACAGCCGCTTCGGCGCCGGCCGCAAGGGCCACGTCCATCAGGGACAGGACCTCACCGCGCCGCTCGGCACTCCCCTCGTCGCCCCCTGGGCGGGCACCGTCGAGGCGGTCAAGTACCAGGCCGGTGGCGCCGGCCACTACGTCGTCCTCGACGGCGACGGCGAGGACCGCGACTACGTCTTCATGCACCTGCGCGCCGGCTCGACCCTCGTCGTCAAGGGGCAGATCATCGCCAAGGGTCAGCAGCTCGCCGAGGTCGGCAGCACCGGCAGCTCCTCCGGCCCGCACCTCCACTTCGAGATCTGGACCGGCGGCGGCTGGTACACCGGCGGCAAGCCCGTCGACCCGCTGCCGTTCCTGCAGGCCTGGCTCAACTGAGCGGCGCGAACGCGCGGACCGCCGCGGCGCCGCTGGCCGCTAACGCTCGCAGGGCCGCCGCGCGGCGCCTATCGCGCCTCGTCGAGGCTCAGGCTGAAGCGACCTGACAGACCGTCGGTCGACGCCTCGATCGAGCCGAGCAGCTCGTCGAGCGGACGGGTGCCCACCGCGCCCTTGATCCGGTCGCCGAGGTCGAAGCCCGTGCCCGCGGCCCGGCGCAGGAGCTGCTGGGCGAGCTGCTCGGCGTCCGTGTCGAGGACGAGGGCGCCCTTGGCCCCGGGGACCGTCTTGGCGCGGGCGGCGGCCAGCGAGCCGGCGATCCCCGGATCGTTGGAGAGCACGAAGACGCCGTCGACCACGCCGAAGACGATCCGGTCGCCGTCGGCCGTGGCGATCGCGTAGAAGTCCTCGCCCGCCTTCGGCCTGGCGAAGCCGACCTCCTCGCCGGTGGCCCCCTCGACGAGGCTCGGCAGGATCTCAGCGACCTCGTCGAGCGTCCGCTCGAACCGCGCCGGGTCCTTCAGCTCCGCGCGGGCGCCGAACTTGCCGTCGAGGGCGATGCTGACCGACAGGTCGCCGTCGAGCTGGGCGAGCAGGTCATCGTCGATGTCGATCTTCAGACGGCGCTCGATCTGCGCCTTTCCGGCCTCGAACGTCCCGAAGCCGCCGGGATCGACCGTCTTGGCCGTCCGCTGCGCGAACTCGAGCAGCTGAGCCGGGTCGCGCAGGGCGAGGCCGATCTCGCCATCGCGATCGAGGACCTGCGGCGCGGCGGCGCCCGACGCGATCGGCAGATCGGCCTCGGTCAGGCCCTCCGGATCGGTGTCGACGTCGAAGTCGACGATCACCCTGTCGCTCTCGACGGCGAGCGCGATCCCGGCGCTGCGCACCGCCCGCACCCACTTGACCTTCAGCGCGTCCCCGGCGTCGCCGCCGGCGCGCAGCAGGGTCCCGATGTCGAGGTAGACCCGCAGCAGGGCATCCCGCGGCACGTCCCTGGTGCCGGCGTCGAAGTCCTCCTCGGTCAGCCGGTCGCCGCCGTCGCGGGTCTCGAGCGCGGCCTCGAGCTCCTTCTTCGAGCCCGCGACGACCAGCACGTCGCCGTCGACGGCGAACGAGTCGCCCGAGTCGTCCTTGTAGAGCTTGGCGCCGCTGCTCTCACCGTCCTCCTCGAGCTTCTCCTCCTTCAGCAGCTCGTCGAGCGAATCCTTGTCGGCGGCCTCGATCGCCCCGACGAAGCGGGTGTCCTCGCCGCTCGGCACGTCGACGAACGACTTCGCGTCCGTCGACCCGACCACGAACTCGTTGCCGAGCGCCTTCTGCAGCCGCTCGAAGTCGCCAGCGCGATCCTCGATCGACTTCTCGAGCTCGTCCTTGACCCGGTCGGCGAACGGAAACCGATCCACGATGTCGCCCGCAGCGGTGAACTGATCGCCCTCGGTGTCGGTCTCGATCGCCACGACGAACGGGGCGTCGGACGGCAGGTACCCGAGCGCGTTGTCGAGCGGGCTCGACGCGTCCTCGCCGCCCCCTCCACCGCCACAACCGGCGATCAGGAGAGTTCCGAGGACCAGGGAGAGGAGTGAGAGCTTGCGCATGGCGCGGCAGGCTACCGAACCTCCACCCGGCGACCGACCGGCCTCGCCGCGCTTCTCAAGCCTCGACGCCACGCGCGGCAAGCCACGCGTCGACCGCCTCTGGCGGGTTCCCGCTCCACTCCGCACGGGCCGCCAGGCGCAACAGGTCCTCGTCCTCGGCGTCGATCATGTCGCGGCGGTAGGCGAGGTAGAGCACCGTCGCGATGGCGACCGACACCGCCGGATCCTCGAGCTCCGGATCGGCCTCCTCGTTGCCATCGGCGAGCCGAAGCTCCAGATCCTGGACCGCCGTGATCGGCTCATCGGCGTCCTCGAACCGCTCTAGCAGCCGCCCCAGCCCCTCGTGCCCAACCGTCGAGTCCTCACAGGCCTCCACCGCCCGTCGCACCGCTTGCGCAAGCGTGATCGGCTCCGGCTCCATTCCCACGGCCGCCACGTACCCGACCGCCCCGCTCGAAAACGCCTGCTCGCCTCCACACCCCAGGCCACCAGAGCCTCCAAGCGCTCCGCCGATACGATTGCGCCCCGAGGCGAGGTAGCTCAGTTGGTAGAGCACACGACTGAAAATCGTGGTGTCGGCGGTTCGAATCCGCCCCTCGCCACTCACGAACAGCCTGCAAATCGGGCTTTTCTTTCCAGGCTCCCGTTTCACATGGCTCTAGATTTCCCAAATGGATTTCCCCACAGGACCGTGAGACGGTCTATTGGCGGCGCCCCCACTCTCGGGGCCTCGTTTCACGGGACTGGCCGGACCTCCCGGTTCGATCGCCAGTAGAGGCCGACGGCGTTGACCATCTTTGGCACATCCTGGGCCGACCTCGGCCCGGATGACGTCGAGGCCTTTCTCGGTCAAGCCGACGATGAGCCGCTGCTGTGGGAGGCGAAGGGCACTGAGCTCGACAAGAACGAGATTCGGCGCCAGGTCTGCGCCTTTGCCAACGGCCATGAGGTCAGCTATCTGATCCTTGGCGCGGATCGGAGCAAGTCGAAGCCGGAATGGTCCCTCGACGGGGTTGAGTTCCCAGGGGGCGAGCCGGGCACCTGGATTGCGGAGATCGTGGGCGACCCCGAACGAGGAGTCCGGCCAAGGCCGGACTTCGACGTGGTCGCCTGGGAGGCCGAGAAGGGCCACGTTGCCATCGTGCGTGTGACCCCAACGTCGACGCCGCCCTGCATCTCCAACGAGACGATCTACGAGCGATTGCCCGGCAAGACACAGACGGTGCGCGATCCATTGCGCCTTGCGGGCCTCTATGCGCGAGGGGAGGAGGCGCGCCGGGATGCCCGGCTACGCGCCGACCGCATGGCGGAAAATCTTATGGACGAGTTGGATGGCGATGCGGGAACGTTCCAGCACTGGTCGGCCGCTACGGACAACATCGAGACCGAAGAAAGCGCCGACCGCTACATCAGCTTCTCGGTAGGGGTAGCTGCAACCGGCAATCCGCCCAACCTCGCCGGGCGACTATTCAAGAACGAGTTCGCCGAGGAGATATGGCAGCAGCTAGCACAGCGGCCTACGGGATTTCCGCAGGGATTCGGGGGTGGGCCACCCGATGCGGTGGAGTGGTCACAAGATGCGTTGACGTGGCGGCATCAGATGCAAGCGATGGTCAACTCGATCACGCTCATTCGGGCATCGTGGGATGGGACGGCCGGCGGTGCCCAGAAGCTTGCAACTGACGACGTCTATGTCAACGAGCTCGCCGAGCGGCGGCTAGCTTCGCACTGGCGGCTCGTGGACGAACTGGTCGAACGACTCGGCGGTTTCGGAGATGTGTACGTATCGGTGCAGCTCTCCGGTGGCCGCTTTCCTCGCCGCCGGGAGCAGGGTCGGATCGCTATGCGACGCGGGCCGATGTTGCCAGGGGTTTCCGACGAGCATGTGGCAAGTCTCGGCCGCGAGCTGATGCGAGCGATAGGCAATCAGGAGCCAGAGCCGTAGGCTCCACGCGGTCGTCACGACCCTGTCGTGCTCAGTCCCTCCGCTACCTGCATCGCTGCTCGAGCCGCCGTGCCGGCAGGCTCGTCGAGATCGATCACCACGTAGCCCATGAGCTGCAGCTTTCCATCAGGGCCCTCGCCCGGGATTCGTCTTGGCCACCCCTGGCGCTCGTACTCAGCCGCGACGGACGGGTCAAGCCGGTCGGCCGGCACGAGCAGGACGTGCTTGAGCGACTTCCGCTTCGCTACCTCGGTTGGATGCCGCCGCGCTTGCCCTCGAACTTCGGTGACTACCTCTTGTGTCGTGCCGTAGATGAACTGCTCGGCCCATCCATACGTCATGAGATTCAGACGACGTATCTGCTCGGGGGTGGACGTCGCGAGAGAGAATCCACAGTCACCTGGCGTCATGAACAGCCCGACTGTCGGACTCAAAGGGTAGAAGCTGATTGCCCCGCTAGAGCTATTCCACGCGTTGCCGCTCCACGGGTACTCCGGCGTTAGATCGACCATCGATACCGGTCGATCTGAGGTAATGAACTCCGCGCCCTCCGCCGTCAGGACAGTCCAATCGAGCGAATAGACGTCCTTCGCAAGCTCACCGGCTCCCTTGATGATCTGCGACAGTGCCCCCGTCCGGGGAGAGGCATAGCCGACGCGGCCCTCCAATAGCTGCCGCTGCATGCGACCGCGCATCTCCTCAAGCTCCTCAAGGGAGAGCGAGTCCACGACCTCGCTCTTGAACGCCTCGCGGAAACGGCTGGTGCTCGCGAGGTCCATGCCTGCCTGGATCTCCATGGCCGCTTGGCGCAGCCGCTCGCTGCGCGTCAGGCCCGCCGGGGTTCGGCTCTCTTGGAGCACAAGGAAGTAGGCGATCGTGTCCCGGTCCTGGGGCGTCAGGTCGGCGGGACTCTCTCGAAGACATGCCAGCGCGGGCGCGGCGTGCTTCTCGATGATTGAAAAGAAGGCCTCGACACTGCGGGACATCTCGCCTTGGCTGTCCTCATATGTGTAGAGATCAGGGCGAAACGCCGCATCCTCCGGCCGGGTCCTATCTGGCTTTCCAGACTGCACATCTAGCTGTTGAAGCCAGCCCTTACGCGATACCGGCTGGGCGAACTGGGCGAGAGAAAAAGCCGGGACGTAGTGTTGGCGCGTGGCCGTGGACTGCGGGAGGGACTGCTCGCCCTCCATGATCGCGCGCATCTCGCGCCGGAACGGACTCTCACTCAACAAGCGCTCGTCTACCGGGTCAGTGGACACGTCCTGATGATGGCGACCGGAACGGATCGCTCAGCGCTCGACGAGCATCGCCGACGCGGCGGGTTCTATCTCCCGGTTCGTCCGAAGACGCTGCCTACCCCGTTCTCGCGGATGTGGCCGACGAGGTCGCCGAGTGCGTGGAAGGCGGTCGGCGGGCCGTGCGGCATCGGTGGCCGGGACTCGGGCGGTGGAGTCAGCTGCCTTTGCATGGGCGCGGCCGTGCCCGCGTTGGCGGGGTCGGCCGGGCTGATGCGTGGCGGGGTGATGTTGACGACGCCGACCTCAGCGGCGGGGGATTTGATGGAGAGGACGGCTTGGCCGGTTTGGAGGTTCTTGAAGGTGTTGGGGTGGACCTTGTACTTCTCGACGGCGGTGAAGTGACCAGCAACCGCGGGCTGTCGTCGGCTAGAACAGCCCGCTGGTCGGCGTCTTCAGAGATCGTGAACGCCACGCGCCTGCGGATCCCCAGCGACGAAACGGTGTCCCAACTCGATCATCGATGCCACGGTTACCGGTACGGCTGGGAGCGCCTGCGGGATCTGCCGGGCATAGATGGTGCTCTTGAAGTCGAGCTTTGACTTGCCGCGTAACAGGGCACCGACCGCCATCCGCTGCTGGGCGTCTTCATAGCCGGCTAGCGCGCCGCGTCCCGGGCGGGACTCGCGTGCTACGCCGTGCCCGCTTTCTTGATCCGCTGGATCCGCTCGTCCTCGACGGCCACGGCGATCGACCCCTCGTCAACAATCGCCGCGCTGAAGTCGTGGTTCGACCCTCCCAGGCCCAGGACGGGAGCGCGCATAATTCCTAGTTATCGCGCGTCCAAGAGTCCTCCCAGGACGTCCGCCTCCGACACGACGTGCTTGAGGGCTCGGTTAGAGACGTGCGTGTAGATCTCGGTCGTGGTGAGCCTCGCGTGACCGAGGAGCCTCTGGATGTAGCGGATGTCGACGCCGGCTTCGATGAGTTGCGTGGCGGCCGTGTGCCGGAGCATGTGCGGAGTCACGCGCACGCCGACTCCTGCGTCGCGGGCAGCCGTTGCGAGTCGCGATCGCAGCGCGGGCGGAGTCAGCGGATCCAGCCGTCGGTTGAACAGCAGATACGGATGCGCCAACTCGAGCCCAACCCTCGTGGCGATGTAGGAGCGAACCAAGTCCGCGATCCACTCGTTCGGCAGGAAGACGTGGCGTTCGCGGCGTCCCTTCCCAACGAGCCGGACGCTTCTTCCTCGGATGTCGATGTTGCGGCATTTGATGCCGACCACTTCGTGAACACGAACACCGGTGGCCAGCATCGTCACGACCGCCAGAAGAGTTGTCGCCTCATGTGGCCGTGCAAGCACGGCGTCTGGCCCGACCCCATCTTCGACATCAGCAGCGTCTCGCAGGAAGTACAGGAGACGCTCGAGGTCGTCGTCGGCGACCACCCGCGGGAGCTTGCGGGCCCGCCCGACCGGCACTGAGATGCCGGTCCACGGATCGATGTCCAGTAAGCGGCGTGATAGCAGCCACCGGCAGAAGCCGCGGAGGGCGGATGCCCGCCGCCTGATCGAGCGAGCCGAAAGCCCTGACGCCCTCTGCAGCTCCAGGAAGTCCACTAGAGCATCTCGGCTGATCTCGCGCACCGGCGCCCAAATACCCAGCGCGCGGTTCAACGCTGCGATGTCGCCCTCATAGGCACGGATGGTGTGCGGCGAAAAGTCCTTCGTGGCGACTAGCCATCGGATGTACTGCGTCCGCGCTTGGCAGACCTGCATTGGAGCCCCTTTCGTTTCTCGGGGCGAGGATGGAAGCGCTTCTGGCGGTGAGGGAGAACGACGTCGAGCCGCGAGCGCGGATCCCACCAACCGATTCTCGGATATGCGGCCGCGCGGAACGAGCCAAAACGGCCTTGACATTCCCCTCTTTGCGGCTGATATGCCCCCTGGCGACTTCAGCCTCGAGAGAGGAAGCTCAGATCGCCATGGGACGAACGAAGTCCGGTAAGTCGACTAATCAACGAAGCGATCCGAGCCTGCTTTGCTGGCCCCCTCTGCGATCAGATCTCGTCGCGGTCGCATGCCTCGGTGTGATCGCGGCCTGCCTAGTCGTAGAACGCTGGCCACTGCTCGCCCTCACTGCCCTTATAGGCGGCATCTTCGCGGGCCTCTCGCCACGAATGGAGGGGATCTTCGGTCTACGTCTCTGGGGTGGTGGGATCGGCGGCACCTTCAAGGAAGGTGATCGCGAGCAGTAGCTAAGGACGATCGAGACGAGTTGCGGCCCAGGCAGAGTCCCGTACCAACTTCAGGTGGCCGCGGCTCGGTGGCGTCTCGGGCTCCTCGGGCAATGAGCGCCCCTCGACGCGGTCCCGATCGGCATTGATAGCGGCAACGTAGGCGTCGACGAGGTGGCTGAATGGCCGATCGAGCAGCCATCTCGCGACAGCTACATTGCAGCCGCGTAGCCGCGCGAAGGCGTCGTCCGCAGCGCGGCGCGTCTCCATTAGGTCATCGTAAGCCGATGCGAAGTCTGGATCGTGCCGGCCGCGACAGTCGCGACCCATCCGGCCCAAGAGGACGCGGATGTCACGCTCTATGACTTGCGCCACCCACTCAAGGAGCTCTGGCGCCCATTCGGCGAGGTCCTCCACGACCTGCCCTAGCGCGACTTCAACCAGCGCGAAGGGCCTCGCCTGGTCGATAAGGACACGCCCATGGCGATCCGGGCCCCAACGCGCCTGACGCCAGCCGACAGAGGTCAATGGCCAGTCGCCTTGCGGCGCACGCAGGAGCACGCCGGGCGGAGCTATCACCATGGCTCCGCTGGCCTCCCCGCGCTCGTCGGGGCCTAACAGCAGGTCGCCACGACCGTTGATGGCACGGATGCGCCGCCAATAGGTCGGCGCGAATATCGGCTCGGGGCTGTCACAGAGTTCCATGAAGCTCCTCAGGCGATCTCGGCGGACTCGCCATCGTCGGTGTCGTCATCCTCACGCCCCACGCCGGGCTTGTTGGGATCGTCCTGCGACACCCAGTGGGTATCGAGCTCGACTGCATGGCTGAAACAGCGGAACGCGTCGAAGTTGCTCGACTTGTCCCAATCGGCGCTCGACACTGCGAGGGCATTCTGGAAGGGAAGATTGAGACCGAGACCCTGATCGTCGGATGAGCCCGCACTCGCCCTCCCGTGCAGTGGCGCCAGGCCGGCTCGCAGCGCGCTCCAGTCGGCCAGGTTCATTGTCCTCGCCCGGGCCGCGGGCATCACGTAGATCACTGTCTCGCTATGCGGCCAGGAGAGCACAAGCACAGCGCAATATCGCTCGCCATTCATGCCCACGAGCTCACCCTCAAGCGTCACGACCGTGTCAGAGGCCTCGAGAACCTTCTCCTCGTTGGCGTCAATCATCGAGAGCTGCCGAACCGCTAGCGAGGGTAGCCTGAGCTCGATGTCTTGGAGGAAGCGAGCGACGTTCCCGATCTTTCTCTCCCCTCCGTACGGCGAAAGGTAGGTCATGCCAAGCAGCCGTTGTGGGGGACACTCAGCCACTATCACCGCTGTCGGGCTGACAATGTCCTGAACTTCACGACTCCAGTTGGGCTGATCGAGCGCGTACCAGAGGTCGTCACTCGTGGCCTTCCCCTCGCCGGGCGACTCGAAGCGTCGCTCGGCACGCTGGACGATCGGTATAGGGATTCCCGCAGTGTCGTAGAGCTCACTATGGACGGCGACTAGGTAACGCAGCCGCAAGCGCAACGGATCCAACTCGATGCTCGTTTTCCGTTCGTGGTAGGCGATCAGCTCCTCCGAGGCGTCGGCAAGGTCCTGAAGTTGAGGATGGGTGGCATGCAAGAGCGCGGCTCCACCGTTGACCGGGATGGCACCCGCCACCCCGGCCAAGTCCTGGAGACCCCCGCCACGGGCCCCGAGTGCATCGTGCTCACGTAGGTAAGGAGACTCAATCGTGCGTGTGATCGTGAGAAGCGCAGTAGGCACAGCGAGTTCGCCAGCTTTCATAGCCATCCCGAGAACGCGCGTCGCCGCACCGAGAACCGGCCCAAGCCGTGGGCCCACCAGCGACGGCTGGGAGACAATGGTGTCAAGCATGTTGCGAGAGACGACTACCGGCACCCGCTCCGGCTCGAGCGGCACCCGGCTCGCGCCTGCACGCAACTCCGCGGCCGACCGAAACGGCTCGCCGCCTCCGTCCCGACCAGCGAAGCGGTCGGCGACCGCTCTTTGAACTGCCGCTCCTCCCGCGGCCAGGGTATCCGCAGCGTACGTGGTCTGATAAGACGGCGACGCGGTACGGCCTCGGGCATCGATGAGAGTGCCTAACTCGCCGCGGTAGCTAACGGAAATCTCGTCTCTCCTTGCGGGCACTTCGCATACCCCCTGGAACCCGTGGCCGTTCTGTCCGAGAACCATGGAAGCATGGTGTGTTTGGTCTTCCTAGGGGGAAGGTTCAGATCGATGCGCGGTGAGAGTCGTGTACTCGGCCCTGCACGAACCACACGAGATGCGCTCCTCACGGCCCGTTCGGGCGCGCGTAAAGTCGAGCAGCCGCGACAAGCGGGAATTGGGGTGTCGCTGGGGCGAGATCCGGACGGCTAACGCCAAAGCGGATCGTCTTTCAACTCCAGGCGCTTGCAGCTTGCCGCCAGTCTGCCCGGCCGTCGGAAGGCGTAGGTCTGCCGATAGCTTCAATGGCTTCGCTATCCCGCACCTGCCGCTGCTGGTCGTCACAGACGATAGTGCCAAGCCATCCGCGGTAGCGAACGGACGGGTGTATCTGCGTATATACTGACGCCATGAAGGTCGTCAAGGTCCGCCGCGTTGGCAACAGCAACGTCGTCTCGATCCCCAAGGAGCTCGAGGCGCGCGGCTACGTCCCTGGATCGTCGGTGCTCGTCGAGGAGCTGCCCGACGGAGAGCTGCGCATCCTCCCCACTGATCAGGTGCGAGAGCGCATCCGCGACGTCGGGCTCCGCATCGTCGCCGAGCACGGCGAGGCCCTGCAGATCCTCGCCGACCACGACCCTGACGCCCAGCCACCAGCCCGCTAGCAGCCAATGGCCCTACCGCCCGGCGGCCATGAGCCGGTCTACCTTACGGTCGACGACGTCCTTGAGCTCTTCGCCGCGATCATCGACGCCACACCCTCCGACGCCGCGAACCAGCTCCGCAACCGCGACGGACTTGAAGGCGCGGTCACGCGACCAGCGACCCACGCCCACTACCAAGACGCCGACCTCGCCCTCCAAGCAGCCGTCCTCGCACACGGCATCGCCGAGAGCCAACTCTTTATCGACGGCAACAAGCGCACCGCGCTCGTCGCGATGCTCACCTTCCTAGAGATCAACGGCATCCGTGTCCAAGCCACCGACCCCGAGCTCGCCGACTGGATCCTCAGCCTCAGCGCCGGCGCCACCCCAGACGACCTCGCCAAACGAATCCGCGACGCTGCGACATCGATCCTATGAGCGGCGCGAGCATCGCCAACCCGGACCTAGCATCGGCTACGTGGACGAGCCCGCTCGAGTAACCGTCAGCGGCGCTGTCAATGGTCGCTACCTCATCGCCGAGAAGCATCCAAGCGGCAAGTTGACCTCATTCCCGACACGTCGATCGACGCGATCCGGGAGCGCCAGGAACTGAGGCGATGGGTGCCACGCTGTTCGCCAAGACCTTTGGCGAACAGCCCGCTGACCACGAGGGCTCGGCCCGTGATCGGCGGTCACGCCGCTCGCTCCAGACCGGCCCGATAGCCAATGGGACTGCAACGCCAGCCGCGGTCCCAAACCCCAACGAAACCCCCAGAATCCGCCGGCGCCCCGCTACGGACCCAATGCCGAATTCGGCTCTGGAATGCGGGTTTGCGGCCCGAAAACACGTCTCGAGGGTCGCTGAAAATCGTGGTGTCGCCGGTTCGATTCCGGCCCTCGCCATTTCTGGAAGTGCCTGCATACACGCGGGTTATGTGGGCTCCCGGGCTTCTGGTCGAGCCCCAGATGGAGGCCCGAAAAGTACTTGGAGTCCTATTCGAAGTCCTAAACTTTGGGGCTGGAACCGCGAGAAAGGCGCCGACCGCCTTACTTCGATCCTTCCGCCAGATCTTCGATGGCGTGCGCACTGAAGCCCGCGCGGTGGCCGCGCGTCGGCGTCTTGGCTGTCCCGTCATCGCGATCCACGGCAAAGGGAACTCGTGCTCGTGGTCCGTGTAGTTCTCGTGCGGCACGTCTAGCAAGAGCGGCAAGATCTCGTTCTTGGTCGCTGCGTTCGCGATTCGGGCAGAAGCACTGGCCGCTTTCGCTGCTCGCGCGGCATAGACGAGGGCTCCGGCCGTTCCAAACGCAGCGACGACGGCGCCAGCGGCGGCAATCCAGTCTGGCATCGTCGCGTCGCACATGACCACATGCTGTAGGGCGCTTCGGACAACCCTGGGGCGTCAGCCTAGCTAGTAGATGCGGTACCGGGCCGTGACCCACCCAGACTCGTTGAAGGTCCCGCCGACGCGACCGTCAAACAGCGAGTACCCGATTTGTGCGCCATATTGGGCGTAATCAGGCTGCGGTGATGGTCTCTCATCGATGAAGTCCGACATGCGCACTCCGTGGCGGAAGAAGTTGTTCCTGAGACTGGCTGAACCCGGGATGTACTCGACGTGAATAGCCTCGGTGGAGATGAGCGCCACCGAGTCGGTGACAACGCTGGGCTTAGCGTTGTCGGCGTAGAGGGAGCCCGTGATGACGATTCCAGCAGAGCTCTCGCTTGGAGTTGCGAGGGCGAGTCGCGCATTGCGTGCGAAGGACCGGCGGTCCGGAGTTCCGTCCAATCGATAGACGAAGTCCGCAGCATTGTTGAAAAAGACGCGGACCATGACCTCGTCGCCCGGATGAACGAGAAGGGTATTCGACACGAACTCCGTCCGCTTCGGGAGGCTCGGCTCGTCGATTATGTGCCGTGCCGCCACGAAGTACCGCTCGTCACCGGCCTTGGGGTTATTGCGATAGGCGTTGAAGCTGACGTATGGCGGACCTAGGCAGTTTTGCCCCTCGTCCACGCAAACGAAGGTCCGTCGCTTCGAGACGGTGCTTGCGATACGAAACGCGTCTCGTCTCTCGGCCTCCAAGTCGTGAGGGTTGAAGAGCTTCTCTACGAATGAGGGCGAAGCCCAAAGGAGAAGCCCGCAGACCGCTATTGCAAGTGCCGCGAACGTTGCGTTGACCGACCGCCTACGTAGGAACATGCGGTCCAGGGCTCCGTGAAGCGCGTAGAGCGCTGGCAGGAGAAGACCAACGAACATCACGCGGGTGAGCAGCGTGGTCGAGTGCCCCTTGCCTACGGCGATGAGCGCGGCCCCGATCCCTAGTACGGCCATGGACAAGACCGCTGCAGACCAGATGCGCGAGATGTCCCTGTCCGCCGGCTTGAGCAGGCCGAGGGAAACGCTCGCGCCCAGCGAGGTGGCTATCGCTGTGGCGACACCTAGGTACAGCGATACGTCGGGGGAGGAGTCTGGGGCCACGGAACGGCGAGGGTAAGTGCACTCGTAGACGGAAGGGCACTGCACCGGCCCTTCGTCAGCGCTTTACTGCTCGGCGTGGCGAAGAAAGACGACTGGCGCGACTACGCGGACTACATCGTCGAGAAGCTAACACCCAGCCCAACGCGATCCGCCCGAGCGCGGTGCCTTGCATATACGCTACGAGGACAGTGCGTGGGCTAAACCAGCTTACGACCCACTCGCAGACCCAGTGTCAGCGCGCGAGCCTGTCGAGGATTGCGCGGTCGTCCTCGATCATCTGGCGTAGACGATCGCGGAAGGCCTTGTCTTTGCGACGATCCTTGATTAGCAGATCGATCGCCTCTCGCACGGTGTCCGACACGGGCTTCGAGTCGGCTCGTGCGACCGCCTCAAGCTCGGCAGCCTTGTCGGCTGGGAGCCGGAGAGTCATCGCCTTGGTCTCCACGCGCTGCCTCCTTGTCGAAATCAACCTGCCCTGAGGACGTCCCGGTATCACGGTGTCAAGATCTCACGATAGCACTGTATCGGTCGTCGCGCTCGACGGTGGCTGACTACTTGCTGATCGCCGAGGCAATCCTCGACATCGACGCCGACCGTCTCAAGCGCACGGCGAACTTGGCGCTGGTCGAATCGGCGTTGCGGCGCCGTGCGCAGGCTTCGGCGATCACGATCTCCATCCCGAGGCAGCGACGAAAGCCGCGATCCTCTGCTCACGCCTCATTCGAAACCACCCGCTTCCCGACGGCAACAAGCGCATCGCCTACATCTGCATGCGCGAGTTCATCGCCCGTAACGACCTCTACTGGCAGCGGCCATCTGACGATGAAGCAGCCGAGATAGTCGAACGCCTCGCCAGCCGCGAGATCAGCGAGCACGAGTTCGTCGCCTGGATAGCCCGCCGCATTACCCAGCGCCCCTGACGACCCACCGGCATCGCGGCAAGAGTAGGCCGCCTCCGCTCGGACTCCATCTCGCCACGCGCAATGGGACTCCAACCCTCGCCCGGATATGGCGAGAGGCGGACTCGAACCGCCGACAGCACGATTGCCCTATCGGACTTGCGCCGGTATCCGCTTCTCGCCAACCCGTCGCCGCTCCCAGCAGACGCGGGGCGCAAGACGTAGGGCTGGTTCTAAGTGATCAGCGACGGTCTTAGAATCGCATAGGCCGAACCAGGAATCCTGTGTACCGTTACTTTTGCAGCGAGTTCGCCCTGCGTAGGCCTTCCATGGAGAGTTCCTCGATCGACACCTCCCAGTTGACGCCTGATGTCGGAATCGCCCTTGAGCTCCTCAGGCTTGCTGACATGGAGGGATGGGGTGACTCGACGGCTGGCCTCTTCCACCCCATCCCGTGGATCTACATTGAGGACGCCGAGCGACTGGCCGCCGTCCAGGCGTGGCTCTCGACCCGCGCCACCGACGAGCCGTCGTACGTCCAAGCCGCCGTCGCCAACTTCAAGCGCGTTATCGAGGACCTTCTCCTTGTACTCCATCATCACATGGAGGTGCGCGGCAGTCAGTACTGGGTGGTGAAGTGGTATCACCTTACCCACGGTCGCCCAGGTCATCAGCGAGACGTCGATGAGTATCGGGCACACGTCGCGTTGATCTGGAATCTGGGCGCCGAGCTGACGCGGGCGCTGAACCTCATCCTGGACCGCGTCCGAACGGCCAACTCTGCGGCAGTGGGATCAATGGGTACCGCGGTGATCGCCGCGGGTCCCGAGCACCGTCTAGTCGAATCCCCCGCATACTCGTCGGCCGAGGCAGACGTTCCACAGCCTTATCCGGGCCTGCGCGCGTTTCCTAGGACCCTGCCCAATCGCGCTGACGGCAGCTTTGGCGTGGGACGGGCGAGTGATGCGCCAACGGTCCCGGAGATCGAGCGGTGGATCTCGGTGCTAGAGCTCGCGCACGGCGCGGGGAACGGCCCGCCCCCGGTGACAGACCAGCCGCCATTCTCTCTCGAGCGATCCATTGCGGAGCCTAAGGATGCCGGGCCCGTGGACGTGCCACTGCCCGTGTTCCTTGGAATCGGAGCACTGTCCACGGTGAGTTCGGTGATCGCCATCGCTAACGAGGCCAGCTGGGTGATCGGCGCAGTAATGAGTGCGGTCACCTGCTTTGTCCTGCTACGTCACCACGCGTGGGCTCCCAACGTCAGGCCGTGGGCGTGGGCGGTTATCGCCTTGATGGCCGTCTGCGGGGGGCTGGCCGGACGCTTCGTCTCGACTGCCCTCGAGGGGAACGGATCGACCCAACGACCGTCGACGCAGAGCGTCGAACGCAATGCCTCTCGATCTCTGACCGGGGGTGCCGGCCAGCTCGAGGGCGGAGATATCCTTCGCGCACGTCCCGTGGGCACAAAGCTGTATGGCGACCCCACCGCAATGTCTCCGGGCGGAGCCGCCGAGGCGAAGGTCCGCCTCTCGAACGTCGGCCCAGATGCGCTAATCGGCATACGGCTGCGAGCGCGAGTGTCCAACCTAGCCGACACCGCCGCCTCCGTTGAGGTCACCGCGTCTTCCAGCAACGCCAACCCACCACAAACCTCAGATACTGTCGCGCTCCAGTTCGGTGCCGAGACCGCGTGCGTGCGCCTGGTCTCCGACTCCGTGCGTCTGCTCGATGCACATAGTGCACCACTGCGCAGTCTCCCGAACTCGTTGGAGGGGACCGGCGTCACATTCGGAACCTTGGACGTCGGACATGGGAAGAAGAGGTTTGTCAGCTTCCTCGTCCGCGCCGTGCGGCCCGGACCCGATGGTCTGTGCAGGGCGCCTTGAATAGGAGAGCCCGTAGCGCTAGCTGGAAGCTCGCTGATCGCCAGCGAAGGGCTGTACACGAGGCCCGACCCGCCACCTGGGCGCCGCCGCCCAACGCTGCGGCCGGCCATTCGGCATTAGGACTCCAACCGCCCCCGGAGTCCCAAACCCTCGCGAATCCGCCGGCATCCACACGTACGGCGCCCCCGATGCATCACCAGAACTCCGCCTTCTAGAGCCCAGCTCGCCTCCCACAAGCCCCTCTCCGTCTCGCTGAAAATCGTGGTGTCGCCGGTTCGAGTCCGGCTCTCGCCATACGGTCTTTCGGCTGCAAATCGAGGGGAAGCTGCGCGGCCAATGGTGCGGTTCCATTGGCGAGGTCGCCACGCTCAGGCCTCGGCAAGGACGCGGCCCTCTCGAAGCGCCTCGTTGATGAGCGTGCCCGGAACGTCGCGCCACTCCTCGACGTTGTCCTCGCTGACGACGATCAGATCGACCGGGACGCCCAGCCCGCGCAGCGAGCGGCGGAGGCGGACGAACTCGGCGTTTCGATCATCGACCTTTCGCTCAATGACCAAGAGGTCGAGGTCACTGTCCGGCCGTGCCGCGCCCTGCGTGCGAGCCGAAGAGCACGACTTTCGCCGGCCCACTCGCGGCCTCGATCAGACGCTCGCCCGCACTCTTGATCAGCTCCTCGGAAACCACGGCGACAACGGTACCTGGCCATCTGGGATCAGGGCCAGCCTGCCGAACGCCGGGTGTCGCGGTGTCGGCGACTGTTGGCTCGTGGGCAGTGCGCGCGACCAAGTGTGTGGTCCGTCGCTGCTCCTCACTGCCTGAGCCGACGGTGGCAGGTGCCTGACGGTCGGACATCGGTGGGTGATGGAAGGCTGTGAGCGTGACCGCCGCCCTGTCCGCCCGTGGCCTCTCGAAGCGCTACGGCAGGACGACCGCGCTCGACGCCGTCGATCTCGAGGTCGCGGCGGGAGAGCTCGTGGGCCTGCTCGGGCCGAATGGGGCGGGTAAGTCGACGCTGGTGAAGATCGCCTGTGGGCTGGTTCGGCCGACGGCGGGGAAGGCGCACGTCGCCGGCGCGCCGGCCGGGAGCCGGGTGGCGCGGGCGTCGACGGGGTACCTCGCTGAGCTGTTTCGCTTCCCTGGCTGGGCTCGGGCCGAGGAGGTGCTCGCGCTGCATCAGCGGCTGGCCCGCTCCGACGGCGGGGCGGCGGAGCGCGAGGCGCTGCTGGCGCGGGTCGGGCTCGCGGGCGAGGGCGGGCGCCGGGTGGAGACGATGAGCAAGGGCATGCAGCAGCGGTTGGGCATCGCCCAGGCACTGATCGGCGCCCCGCGGCTCGTGCTGCTCGACGAGCCGACGAGCGCACTCGACCCCGGCGGCCGGCGCACGGTGCGGGACCTGCTCGTCGGGCTGCGCGAGCAAGGCGTCGGCGTGCTGCTGAACTCGCACCTGCTCAGCGAGATCGAGCTGGTCTGCGACCGGGTCGTGATCATCGACGGCGGCCGGGTGGTGACCGAGGGGCGGCCGCGGGACCTGACTGCGCCCGGCGGCGTCGAGGTCGAGACCTCCGACGGCCTGCGCCGGCTTCCCGACGCGCGCCGCGAGGACGTCCCGCGGATCGTCCGCGAGCTCGTGGCCGGTGGCGCCGAGGTCTACGGGGTCCGCGTGGTGAACGGCACGCTCGAGGATGCCTATCTCGCCGCCGTGGTGGGGCGCGACGGATGAGCGACGCGATCACGATCGCCGGTCATGCGCTGCGGGAGGCGGTCCGGCGCCGAGTGCTGCTCGTCGTCGCGCTGCTGACCGCGGTCTTCCTCGGGCTCTACGCGCTGGCCGCCTTCGAGGCCTTCGCGTCGCTCGAGCGCGACAGCGTCGGGGGCATCGTCCCGATCGACGAGCGGGCGCTGGCGGGCGGGACGCTGCTCGGCCTGGCGATGTTCGTCGCGCTCTTCCTCGGCGTGGTGCTGGCCGTCTTCCTCACGCTCGGCGCGGTCCGCGGCGACGCCGAGCACGGCCTGCTGCAGCCGCTGGTCGTGCGTCCGGTGGGCCGTACGACGGTGCTCGCCGGGCGGATGCTCGCCGCCTCCGCCGTCTGCGCGCCCTACGTCGTCACGGTCTTCCTCATCGCCGTGCTCATCACGCGCGCCGCCGGCGACTTCACGCCCTCGTCGCTCGTCGTCCCCGCCGCCGGCCTGGCGCTGGGCGTCGTCACCGTGGTGGCGATCTCGCTGCTCGGCTCGACGGTGCTCGGGACCACCGCCAACGGCATCGCGATCTTCATGGTCTTCGCCACGGGGCTCGCCGCCGGGCTGCTGGGCCAGATCGGCGAGGGGCTCGAGGTCGACGCATTGATGACGGCGAGCTCGATCATCTCGTGGATCGTCCCGTTCGAGGCGCTCTACCAGAACGGGCTCCACGCGCTGACCTCGGACATCGGCGGAGCGGCCGGCGTGATCGTGCAGCTCGGGCCGTTCGGCGGCGCCAGCGACGTCGGCGCGGCGATCTGGCCGTGGGCGGTGGCCTGGTCGGCCGCCGTGCTGGCGCTGGCGGCGGTTGCGTTCCAGCGCCGCGATCTCTGAGCGCCGGTCAGGCTCCGGGCGGGGCTAGCGACCGGCTACGGCGCCGAAGCTGAGGCGCCGTGAGCCGTTGCCGAAGCCGGCGATTCGAACGCATATGTGCGTCGGGACCAGGCGGCTGGGAGCTGGGTGAGCTGAGGGCCGCGGAAGCGCACGGTGCCTCTTCCCGTAGGCCTCGATCTGGGATAGAGTCACGACTGTTCCTGAATCGAGGGAAAGCGGCATTGATGAGCGTGAGAGAGCAGTACGACGTGGCGATCGTCGGCGCCAGCCTCGCTGGGTGCGCGGCGGCCATCTCGTTCGGGCGGCAGGGCGCTCGAGTGGCCCTGATCGAGCGGCAGGCCGACCCGCAGGCGTACAAGACGATCTGCGGCCATGCCATCCAGTCGAGCGCCGCGCCGACGATCGAGCGGCTCGGCCTCTGGGACGACATCGAGGAGGCTGGGGGGATCCCGGTCAGCTTCGAGTACTGGACGTCCTGGGGCTGGATCCGACCGCCCGTGCCGACCGACCGTCCGCCGAACTGCCTGAGCATCCGGCGGCAGACGCTCGATCCGCTGCTCCGGCGCACCGCGGCCGCCGTCGACGGGGTCGACCTGATGGCCGGGGAGACGGTCGACGGCGTGCTTCGCGACGGGCCGCAAGTCACCGGGGTCGAGACGACCGCGGTCGACGGCGGTCGCCGCACCGTGCACGCCTCGCTGGTCGTCGCAGCGGATGGACGCCACTCGCGCGTCGGAAAGCTCGCCGAGGTGTCTCCACGAGTGAAGCGACACGGGCGCTTCGGGTACTTCACCTACTACCGGGACCTTCCGCTGAAGTCTCGCTCGACGGCTCAGGCGTGGGTCCTCGATCCGCAGTGGGCGGCGGTCCTGCCAACCGACGACGGCCTCACCCTGATCGCCGCGATGTTCACGAAGGACCTGCTGCCCGACTTCAAGCGCGACATCGAGGGCAACTTCGCCGACTTCGTCCGGCGACTGCCCGACGGACCGGACATCGACCGCGGGACGCGCGCCTCCAAGATGCTCGGAAGGATCGAATCGCCGAACATCTCCCGCTCGCCGGCGCCCCGCAGCCACCCCGGACTCGCGTTCGTCGGCGACGCCGCCACGACGTCGGACCCGCTCGCCGGATGCGGTTGCGGATTCGCGCTGCAGTCGGCGGAGTGGCTGGCCGAGGAGACGGCCGGCGCCCTCGACGACGAGGCGGAGCTCCAGCGCGCGCTCGGGCGCTACCGTCGCCGTCACCGCTCGCAGCTGCGCGGTCACGAGTACCTGACCTGCAACTACGCCACCGGTCGCAAGCTGCGCTTTCCGGAGCGGGCGTTGTTCGCCTCGTTGGCACGCGACGACGTCCTGGCCGACCGCTTCGAGGCGTACTGGACTCGCAACGTCGGGCCCAGTCACGTCCTCACTCCGAGGACCCTCGCGCGGGTCGGCATGGTCAATGCCCGCCACCGCCTGCAACGCGTCGCCGGCGGTACTCGAACGTGACCGCCTCGGGGCGGAGCCGCGGGGCCCTTCCCCAGGGCTGAGCTGAGGCGAGCGAGATGGTGCTCGAGACGCGTCGCTGGGGGCGCCCACAAGCTGAGGCGGTCGTCTGCGTCCACGGGATAACGCAGCACGGCGGGATCTTCGAGCCGCTCGGTCGAAGGCTGGCGGCCGCCGACCAGTCGGTGGTCGCAGTCGACCTCCGCGGGCACGGCGCCTCTGGGCGCGAGCCGCCGTGGGACCTCGAGACGCACGTCGACGACCTGCTCGAGACGGTCGACCAGCTCGGCGTCGAACGCCCGGACTGGGTCGGCCACAGCTTCGGCGGGCAACTGGCGGCGGCCCTCGCCGCTCGGGCGCCGGATCGAGCGAGCCGGCTGGTCCTGCTCGACCCGAGCTTCGAGGTGCCGCCCGAGCTCGCGCTGAGATCCGCGGAGATCGATCGGCTGGACTGGAGCTTCGCCTCGCTCGACGGCGCCGTGAACGCGCTGGTGGCCTCGCCCTCGGTGGTCGCGGCGCCGCACGAGACCGTCGCCAGCTACGTCGCGAGCGACGTTCGCCCAGGCCCCGACGGGCGCCTGCGGTTCAGCCACTGCCCGAGCGCGACGGTCGTCGCCTGGAGCGAGATGACGCTGCCAGCGCCCCCGATCGCCGAGTTGCCGACGCTGCTGGTCCGTCCAGTGGCGCCACTGATCGACGGTCGCGCCCAGGATCGGCGCTACCGCGACGCGCTCGGCTCGCTGCTGACGGTCGTCACGGTGCCCAACGGCCACAACGTGCTCTGGGAGTCGCCGGTCGAGACGCTGGCGGCGATCGAGAGCTTCCTCACGAGCGGTTGAGGCGACCGACTCCCGGCACGAACCGGCCGGCGCGCGCCGCGTAGGCGGAGTAGGCGGCTCCGTGCGCGCCGAGCAGATACGGCTCCTCGACCTTTCGGACCAGGAGCTCCTGCGCCACGACGAAGCCCGCGAATCCGGCGAACGCGATCCAGCTCGGCACGGCGAGCGCGAGCCCGAACGTGACCAGCAACATCGCGGAGTAGATCGGGTTGCGAACGAGCGCGAACGGTCCGGTGACGACCAGCTCGGTCCGCTCCTCCGGGTCCACGCCGATCCGCCAGCTCGTGCCCATCGCGAGCTGGAAGTAGAAGATCAGCGCTATCGCGCCGACGGCGATCATGACTCCGAGCGCGCCGACGAGCGGCGTGTCGAGCGCCTCGATCGGCTCGACCACACCGAGCAGCGCGAGCACGGGCGCGCCGACCCCGACGGTTCCGTTCGCCAGCGCGCCGCCGACGCCCGCGAGCAGCTCCGCCACGCCGGCGGAGCCCCAGCCGTTGAGGCCGCTCGACCCGGTGCGCGCGACCTGGATCAGGGCGCGGACGCCGACCGCGAGCAGCGAGTAGGCCGTGAATAGGACGATCGCCAAGATCTCCATGGCTAGCTCGCGTCCGTGGCCGGGGTGGGCCGCGCCGAGCTTGCGAGCCAGGTTTCGATCGCGAGGGCCGTCTGCTCGGCGCCGTCGGCGATGATGGAGAAGTGGTCTCCGGGCACGTCGACGACGGTCTCGGGCGTCAGCCACGACGGCAGCGGATCGTCACCGCCGGACGCGCCGTTCAGCGTCTCGCTCGCGCGGACGAGCAGCGACGGCGCATCGATCGACGTCGGCTCCCACTCGCCGAACAGCCTCAGGTAGGTCGCCATCGCCATCAGGTTGTGGTCGTCGATGGAGACGTACTCGTGATCGCTGTCGAGCAGCTGACCCATCACCGCCCCGAAGACCTGGCTTCCGTCTCCTCCATGGGGTGCGTAGGTGTCGATCATCGCCAGCCCGGACGGGGCGACGCCCTCCAGCTCGAGCCGCTCCACGAGCGCCCGCGCGAGGGCGCCGCCGATCGAGTAGCCGACGAGCACGAACGGCTCGTCCGCTGCCGCCTGACGCGTCGACTCCACGAGCACGTCGATCGCCGCGCTCCACGAAGCCGGCACGGACTCGCCGCCGCGGAAGCCCGGAAGCGAGAGCGCCGTGACGCTGCGCGTGCCCTCGAGGGCCTTCGCGATCCTGACGAACTGGTGCGGCCCCGAGCCGGCGAGATAGGAGGGGAGGCAGATCAGCCGTGGCAGCCCTGCCCCGGTGGTGAGCTGCGCCGCGTAGGGCAGCTCGTCCAGATCCGCGGAAGACCGGAAGTCGGGTCGAAAGCGCGATGCCTGGACGAGCAAGGGCACCACGTCGAGCATCTCCCCGCGACCGTGCGCCTGGCGCAGGAGCTCGCTGAGGATACCGCCCGAATCGCCGGCCGCGGGCGAAGCGCCGTTCGGCTCGTTTGCGCCGCTGACCCCGCGCTCGAGCAGCTGCCCATGCAGGTAGCCGGCGACCGCGACGGGCGTCGGGTAGTCGAAGACCAGCGTCGCGGGCAGCCGGAGGTCGGCGGCGGTGGAGAGGCGGTTGCGCAGCTCGAGCCCGGCGAGCGAGTCGAACCCGAGCTCGAGCAGCGGCCGGTCGGCGTCTATCGCGTCTGCCGACTCGTGGCCCAGCACCGCCGCGACCTGGGCTCGCACCGCCTCCAGGACGACGGCCTCCCACTCGCCGCCGGGCAGGCCGGCGAGCCGCCGCGCGAGCGAGCCGCCCCGGTCGCGCCCACGGCGGGCGGGTAGGCGCACCAGCCCGCTGAGCAGCGCCGGAAGGATGCCTGCCCTGGCGTGTCCGCGGAGGGTCGGGAGGTCGAGTGCGACGGGGATGAGCGTGGGGTGGGTCGTGGTCGTCGTGGCGGTGTCGAAGAGGTCGAGGGCTTCGTCGTTGGTGAGCGCGGCGAGCCCCATTCGCGCGATGCGCGCGAGGTCGGCTTCCCCGAGCCCGCCGGTCATGCCGCTGGCTTGGGCCCACTGTCCCCAGGCGAGCGATTGGGCGGCGAGTCCGTTGGCGTGGCGGTGGTGAGCGAGCGCGTCGAGGCCGGCGTTGGCGGCGGCGTAGTTGCCCTGCCCGGCGCCTCCAAAGGTCCCCGCGATCGACGAGAAGACCACGAAGGCCGAGAGGTCGAGGTCGGCGGTCAGCTCGTGCAGGTGCAGCGCGGCGTCGAGCTTGGGAGCAAAGACGCGCTCGACGTGGTCGGCGTCGAGCGAGCCGATCACCCCGTCGGCCAGCACGCCCGCGGCGTGCACGATCCCGGTCAGCGGACGCTCGGCCGGGATCGAGGCCAGCAGCTCCGCGAGCTGCCCGCGGTCCGACACGTCGCACGCCGCGACCTCGACGTCGCAGCCCAGCTCGGCGAGCTCGGCCTGCAGCTCGGCGGCTCCGTCGGCCAGCGGTCCGCGGCGGCTGGCCAGCAGCAGCCCACCGACCCCGTGCTCGGCGGCGAGATGCCTCGCGACGAGCGCCCCGAGGCCACCGGTCCCGCCGGTGACCAGCACCGTCGAGTCCGCCCCGAACGGCGTGGCGTCGGGAGCGTCGGGCGCCCCGACGCGCGCGAGGCGCGGCACGAGGATCGCCCCGTCGCGGATCGCGAGCTGCGACTCGCCCGTCGCCAACGCGCCCGCCAACACACCCGCGGCCGCCTCGACGGTGTCGACGTCGATGAGCGCGAAGCGATCCGGGTTCTCAGACATCGCGCTGCGCACGAGCCCCCAGACCGGCGCCAGCGAGACATCGGGCGCCTCGCGATCGCCGGCCGCGACCGCACGCTCGGTCACCAGCACGAGCAGCGACCCCGCGAGACGCTCGTCCCCAAGCCAGCCCTGCGCGAACTCCAGCGCCTCGATGGTCAGCGCCCGCCCAACACCCGCCAAGCCACCGCTGTCGCCGTCGCTGGTGGTGGCGCCGACGCGGGCGAACACCGCCCCCGGCGCCTCAGCACCCGCGTCGAGGGCCTCCCCCAACGCGGCGAGATCTGGATAGCAGACGGCATCGAGCGCGCCCCCCGCCGCCTCGAGCCCGTCTCCGAGCACCGCACGCCCGCCGGCCAACGGCGGTGGCGACGACGCGCGCGCCGTCGCGACGTCGACCCACTCGACACAGAACAACGAGTCACCTCCGGCCCGAGCGGCAGCAGCCAACTGCGACGCCTCGACCGGAAGCGAGACCAGCGAATCGACCGACACCACCAGCTCACCCGAACGATCGACCGCCGTCAACGCGATCGAATCGCCCGCGACGAGCACGCGCACCCGCCACGCCGACCCACCACCCTCGCCAAGCCGAACGCCGCTCCACGAGAACGGCAGCCGCGCCGGGCCCGCCTCGCCATCCCCGCCAGCGACGAACACCGTGTGCAACGCAGCATCGAACAACGCCGGATGAACACCAAAACGAGCCGCGTCGCCCTCCAAGCCCTCCGCCAACCCAACCTCGGCAAACAACTCGCCACCACGACGCCACGCCGCCCCCAACCCCTGAAACGCCGGCCCATAGTCGAACCCCGCCTCCGCCAACCGGTCATACAGATAATCGACCTCCACCGCCTCCGCACCCTCAGGTGGCCACACACCACCAAACCCACCAGCATCGCCGCCGCCGTCCGGGACGACCGTCCCGCTCGCGTGACGCGTCCACCCACCGCCCTCCCCATCCTCATCCTCATCCGGCCCGCCGTCCTCGAGCCGCGAATACACCTCGACCGGCCGACGGCCGGACTCGGCGGGCTGGCCGACCGCTACCTGGAACTGCACCGCGCCGTGCTCCGCCAACGTCAACGGCGCCTCCAGCGTCAGCTCCTCGACGACCTCGCAGCCGACCTCACCACCCACACGCAACACGAGCTCCACGAACGCCGTCCCCGGCAACAGGACCGTCCCAAACACCGCATGATCGGCAAGCCAGCGGTGCGTCGAGAGCGACAGCCGACCCGTAAACACCCACCCACCATCGCCAGCCAGGCTCACCGTCGCGCCGAGCAGTGGATGGTCGGCGGAGGATTGGCCGACCGAGACGACGTCGCCGCCGCCGGCGGACTCGATCCAGTAGCGGCGGCGTTGGAAGGCGTAGGTCGGCAGGGCGACGCGCCGGCCGTTGGCGATCAGTGGCGTCCAGTCCACGCCCACGCCGCCAACGTGGAGGTGGGCGAGCGCGCCGGCGAACGTCTCGGCGTCGGGGCGCTCGGCGCGTAGGGCCGACGCCAGCGCGCTCGCGCCGGCGGGGTCGTCGCGATCCGCGAGGCAGTCGCCGGCCATCGCGCCCAGCACGCCGTCCGGCCCGAGCTCGAGATAGCTCGTGACGCCGGCGTCGCGCAGCGTGCGGATGCCGTCGTGGAAGCGAACCGTCTCGCGCACGTGGCGTACCCAGTAGTCGGGTGAGCAGATCTCGTCGGCGACGACCTCGCCGGTCACGTTGGAGACGATCGGAAGGCTCGGCGTGGCGTAGGAGAGCGAGCCGGCGACCTCCGCGAGCTCGGCGAGCATCGGCTCCATCAGCGCGGAGTGAAACGCGTGACTGACGCGCAGCCGATTCGTCTTGCGGCCCGCGCGCTCCTGCCCCGCCGCCCACTCGAGCAGCGCCTCCTCCTCGCCGGAGACGACGACCGACCGCGGCCCGTTGACCGCCGCGACCGACAGCTCGCCGCCCAGGCCGGCGAGGCTCTCGGCCACCTCGGCCTCGGAGGCCATGACCGAGACCATCGCGCCGCCGTCGGGCAGCGCGCCCATCAGCCGACCGCGAGCGGCGACCAGCACACACGCGTCGGGCAGCGAGAGCACGCCCGCCACGTGCGCCGCGGCGAGCTCGCCGATCGAGTGCCCGATCAGGAAGTCCGGCCGAACGCCGAACGCCTCGACCAGCCTGAACAGCGCGACCTCGAGCGCGAACAAACTTGCCTGCGTGAGCTCGGTGCGATCCAGCGACGACGCCTCCGAAGACCCTTCAGCGGCGAACACGACGTCCTTCAGCGAGCGCCCGAGCAGCGGATCGAGCTCGTCGCAGACCGCGTCGAACGCGGTCGCGAAGACGGGGAACGCCTCATGCAGCCCGGCGCCCATCCCCGGCCGCTGGGAGCCCTGCCCGGTAAACAGCAACGCCAGCTTGCCCGCGCTCGCGACGCCCTCCACCACGTTCGGCGCCGGCTCGCCCGCCGCCAGCGCCTCGAGCCCCGACAGGAGCCGCTCGCGATCCGAGCCGACGACCACCCCGCGACGCTCGAAGCGCGCTCGCCCGGTCACCAACGAGCGGGCGACGTCGACCGGCGAGAGCTCCGGCGCACGCTCGAGGAACCGGCGCAGGCGCGCGGCCTGAGCGCGCAACGCCACCTCACTCTTGCCCGACACGACCAGGGCGACGGCCGCCGGCGGATCGGAGCTCGACGAGTCCGGGACGGGCGAGAGCGAGGACGACGGCGATCCCTCGAGGATCACGTGGGCGTTGGTTCCGCTGATTCCGAACGACGACACCGCCGAGCGCCGCGGACCGTCGCGACGCGGCCACTCGGCGCGCTCGCCGAGCAGCGACACCTCGCCGGCCGACCAGTCGACGTGGGGCGTCGGCTCGTCGACGTGCAGGGTCGCCGGCGCCACGCCGTGGCGCATCGCCATCACCATCTTGATCACCCCGGCCACCCCGGCCGCCGCCTGCGTATGGCCGATGTTCGACTTGATCGAGCCCAGCCGCAGCGGGCCGTCGACGCGGTTCTGCCCGTAGGTCGCCAGCAGCGCCTGGGCCTCGATCGGATCGCCGAGCGCGGTGCCGGTCCCATGCGCCTCGACGACGTCGACGTCGCTCGGCGACAGCCGCGCGTTCGCGAGCGCCTGGCGGATCACCCGCTCCTGCGAGGGGCCGTTGGGCGCCGTCAGCCCGTTGCTCGCCCCGTCCTGGTTGACGGCGCTGCCGCGCATCACGCCGAGCACCCGGTGCCCGAGCCGCTCGGCGTCGGACAGGCGCTCGAGCAGCAGCAGCCCCGCCCCCTCGCCCCAGCCGGTGCCGTCCGCCTCGGCGGAGAACGACTTGCAGCGCCCGTCCGGCGCGAGCGCCCTTTGACGGCTGAACCCCACGAACACGCCCGGCGTCGAGAGCACGGTCACGCCGCCGGCCAGCGCCAGCGAGCACTCGCCGGCGCGCAGCGCCTGGCCGGCCAGGTGCATCGTCACGAGCGACGAGGAGCAGGCCGTGTCGAGCGACACGGCCGGGCCCTCGAGGCCGAACGCGTACGACACGCGACCCGAGACGACGCTGCCGGCGACACCGGTGCCGAGATAGCCCTCGAGCTCCGCGGGCACCGAGCCGAGGCTGAAGTCCGAGCCGTAGTCGTGGTACATCACGCCGGCGAAGACGCCGGTCGAGCTGCCGCGCAGCGACGTCGGATCGATCCCCGCGTGCTCGATCGCCTCCCAGGCGACCTCGAGCAGCAGCCGCTGCTGGGGATCCATCGCCACCGCCTCGCGCGGGCTGATCCCGAAGAACTCGGCGTCGAAGTCGGCGGCGTCGTCGACGAAGCCGCCGTCGCGCGCATAGCTCGTCCCGGGGTTGGCGGGATCGGGGTCGTAGATGCGGTCGAGGTCCCAGCCGCGATCGGCCGGGAAGCGCGAGATCGCGTCGCCGCCGGACTCGACGAGCCGCCAGAGGTCCTCCGGCGAGCGCACGCCACCCGGATAGCGACAGCCGATCCCGACGATCGCGATCGGCTCGTCGACCGCCGCCGACGAGACCGCCACCGCGGCGACGCGCCGCTCGTCGCCCTCGACCTGAGATCGCAGGTAGCCGGCGAGCGCGGCGGAGGTCGGGTAGTCGAAGACCAGCGTCGCGGGCAGGCGCAGGTCGGCGGCGGCGGAGAGGCGGTTGCGCAGCTCGACCGCGCCGAGCGAGTCGAAGCCGAGATCCTTGAACGCCCGCTCGGGATCGACCGCGTCACCCGAGGGATGCCCGAGCACCGCCGCGACCTCGCCGCGCACGACCTCCAGGACGACCGCGTCCCACTGCTCCTCCGGCACGCCCGCGAGGCGCCGGGCCAGCGACCCGCCGCCCTCGCGCCCGCGACGCGCCGGAACGCGCACGAGCCCGCCGAGCAGCGCCGGCAGCACGCCGATCCGCGCCTGCATCCGCAGCGCCGCGAGGTCGAGGCGCACGGCGACCAGCAGCGCCTCGTCGGCGGCCGCCGCGACGTCGAAGAGCTCCAGGCCCTCGTCGTCGCCGAGCGCGCCGATCCCCATCCGGGCGAGGCGGGTGAGATCGGCCTCGCCGAGCCCGCCCGCCATGCCGCTCGCCCGCTCCCACTGCCCCCACGCCACCGCGGTGCCCGCGAGGCCGTTGGCACGACGGTGCTCGGCGAGCGCGTCCAGGCCGGCGTTCGCCGCCGCGTAGTTGCCCTGGCCCGGCGACCCGAGCGTCGCCGCGACGGAGGAGAACAGCACGAAGGCCGACAGGTCGAGGTCGGCGGTCAGCTCGTGCAGGTGCAGCGCGGCGCCGAGCTTCGGGGCCAGCACGCGCTCCACGCGCTCGCCGTCGAGCGAGTCGATCACGCCGTCGTCGAGCACGCCGGCGGCGTGGACGACGCCGGTCAGCGGACGCTCCGGGGGGATCGCGGCCAGCAGCTCCGCGAGCTGCCCGCGGTCCGACACGTCGCACGCCGCGACCTCGACGTCGCAGCCCAGCTCGGCGAGCTCCGCCTCCAGCTCGTCGACCCCGTCCGCGTCACGGCCGCGGCGGCTCGCCAGCAGCAGGCGCCGCACGCCGTGCCGCTTCGCGAGATGGCGGGCCACCAGCGCGCCGAGACCGCCCGTCCCACCCGTCACGAGCACCGTGCCGTCCGAGTCGAACGGCTCCGTGTCGGCGGGGGCGCCGCCGTCGGCGTCGTCCGGGGCACGCTCGAGCCCCGCCCGCACGAGCCGCGGGACCAGGACGGAGCCGTCGCGGATCGCGATCTGAGGCTCGCCGCTCTCGAGCGCCGACGCCAAGGCCGTCCACGAGCCGTCGGCGCCGTCGACGTCGATGAGCGCGAAGCGGTCCGGGTTCTCGGACTGGGCGCTGCGGACGAGGCCCCAGACCGGCGCCTGGGAGAGCGCAGGCGCCTCTCCGTCGCCGGCCGCGATCGCCCGCTCGGTCACGAAGGCCAGGACGGATTCGGCGAGACGCTCGTCGGCCAGCCACGCCTGCGCCAGCTCGAGCGCCTCGACGACGGCCACGCGCGCCGCCTCCGCCGCGCCCTCGACCTGCGCGTCGGCGCCGACCCGCGCCAGCACGACGCTCGGGACCCCGCCGCCGCCGCCGAGCGCATCGCCCAGCGCCGCCAGGTCGCGATGGCGCTCGGCTCCGGCCGCGGTCGCCGCGGCGTCGAGGCCCGCGCCGAGCACCGCGACGCCGCCGCCGGCCGGCCGGGCGACCGCGGCCGGCCCCGCGGCGGTCGCGACGTCGACCCAGTCGACCCGGAACAGCGAGTCGCGCCGCGGACCGCCCGCCGCTAGCTGCGTCGCGTCGACCGGCCGCGTCAGCAGCGCCTCGACCGACACCACCAGCTCGCCGGTCCGATCGACCGCGGTCAGCCCGATCGCGCCGTCCTCGCCGACCGTCACGCGCGCCCGCCAGCCGGGCCCGCCGCCGGGGCCGAGGCGCACGCCGACCCACGAGAAGGGCATCCGCGCCTGACCCGGCTCCGCCTCGTCCGTGGCGGCGGCGAGCACCGTGTGCAGCGCGGCGTCGAGCAACGCCGGATGGGCGCCGAAGCGCAGGGCGTCCGACTCCAGCTCGTCGGGCAGCGCCAGCTCGGCGAACAGCTCGCCGTCGCCGCGCCACACCGCCCGCAGGCCCTGGAACGCGGGGCCGTAGCCGAACCCGGCCTCGGCCAGGCGGTCGTAGAGGGAGTCGACGTCGATGGCCTCGGCGTCCACCGGAGGCCATGCCGCGGCGAAGCCCGTCGCGGCGGGGTCGGTCCCTTCGCCATCGACCGTGGCGGGCGCCAGCGAGCCGCTCGCATGGCGCGTCCACTCGAGCTCCTCGCCGAGCCCGTCCGCGTCGTCGTCCTCGGGACGCGAGTAGATCGCGACGGCCCGCCGGCCGGACTCGGCGGGCTGGCCGACCGCCACCTGGAACTGCACCGCGCCGTGCTGCGGGAGCGTCAATGGAGCCTCCAGCGTCAGCTCCTCGACGGCCTCGCAGCCGACCTCGGCGCCGGCCCGCAACGCCAGCTCGGCGAACGCCGTGCCGGGCAGCAGGACCGTGTCGAACAGGGCGTGGTCGGCTAGCCAGCGGTGCGTCGAGAGCGACAGCCGGCCGGTCAGCAGCCAGCCCTCGCCGTCGGCCAGGCTCACCGTCGCGCCGAGCAGTGGATGGTCGGCGGAGGATTGGCCGACCGAGACGACGTCGCCGCCGCCGGCGGACTCGATCCAGTAGCGGCGGCGTTGGAAGGCGTAGGTCGGCAGGGCGACGCGCCGGCCGTTGGCGATCAGTGGCGTCCAGTCCACGCCCACGCCGCCAACGTGGAGGTGGGCGAGCGCGCCAACGAACGTCTCGGCGTCGGGGCGCTCGGCGCGTAGGGCCGACGCCAGCGCGCTCGCGCCGGCGGGGTCGTCGCGATCCGCCAGGCAGTCGCCGGCCATCGCGCCCAGCACGCCGTCCGGCCCGAGCTCGAGATAGCTCGTGACGCCGGCGTCGCGCAGCGTGCGGATGCCGTCGTGGAAGCGAACCGTCTCGCGCACGTGGCGTACCCAGTAGTCGGGTGAGCAGATCTCGTCGCCGACGACCTCGCCGGTCACGTTGGAGACGATCGGAAGGCTCGGCGTGGCGTAGGAGAGCGAGGCCGCGACCTCCGCGAGCTCGGCGAGCATCGGCTCCATCAGCGCGGAGTGAAACGCGTGGCTGACGCGCAGCCGATTCGTCTTGCGGCCCGCGCGCTCCTGCCCCGCCGCCCACTCGAGCAGCGCCTCCTCCTCGCCGGAGACGACTACCGACCGCGGCCCGTTGACCGCCGCGACCGACAGCTCGCCGCCCAGGCCGGCGAGGCTCTCGGCCACCTCGGCCTCGGAGGCCATGACCGAGACCATCGCGCCGCCGCCGGGCAGCGCGCCCATCAGCCGACCGCGAGCCGCGACGAGCGCGCACGCGTCGGGCAGCGAGAGCACGCCCGCCACGTGCGCCGCGGCGAGCTCGCCGATCGAATGCCCGATCAGGAAGTCCGGTCGAACGCCGAACGCCTCGACCAGCCTGAACAGCGCGACCTCGAGCGCGAACAAACTTGCCTGCGTGAGCTCGGTGCGATCCAGCGACGAAGCCTCCGAAGACCCTTCAGCGGCGAACACGACGTCCTTGAGCGAGCGCCCGAGCAGCGGATCGAGCTCGTCGCAGACCGCGTCGAAGGCGGTCGCGAAGACGGGGAACGCCTCGTGCAGCCCGGCGCCCATCCCCGGCCGCTGGGAGCCCTGCCCGGTAAACAGCAACGCCAGCTTGCCGGCGCTCGCGACGCCCTCCACGACGTTCGGCGCCGGCTCGCCCGCCGCCAGCGCCTCGAGCCCCGACAGGAGCCGCTCGCGATCCGAGCCGACGACCACCCCGCGACGCTCGAAGCGCGCTCGCCCGGTCACCAGCGAGCGGGCGACGTCGACCGGCGAGAGCTCCGGCGCACGCTCGAGGAACCCGCGCAGGCGCGCGGCCTGGGCGCGCAGCGCCGCCGCGCTCTTGGCCGAGACGACCCAGCCGACGACGCCTCCGTCGCCGGAGCGCTCGAGCTCGCCGGCGCGCGGCTCCTCCTCCCGCTCGGGAGCCTCCTCGAGGACGAGGTGGGCGTTGGTGCCGCTGACTCCGAACGACGACACCGCCGCGCGCCGCGGGCGGCCGTCGCGCTCCCAGGGCTCGGGCTCGGTCAGCAACGACACCTCGCCCGCCGACCAGTCGACGTGCGGCGTCGGCTCATCGACGTGCAACGTCGGCGGCAACACGCCGTGGCGCATCGCCATCACCATCTTGATCACCCCCGCGACCCCGGCCGCCGCCTGCGTATGGCCGATGTTCGACTTGATCGACCCCAGCCGCAACGGGCCGCGCTCGCGCTCGCGGCCATAGGTCGCCAACAAAGCCTGCGCCTCGATCGGATCGCCGAGCATCGTGCCCGTCCCGTGCGCCTCGACCGCGTCGACGTCGGCGGGCGACAACCGCGCGTTGGCGAGCGCCTGGCGGATCACCCGCTCCTGCGATGGGCCGTTGGGCGCCGTCAGCCCATTGCTCGCCCCGTCCTGGTTGACCGCACTGCCGCGCACCACCGCCAGGACGCGATGCCCGTTCCGGCGGGCGTCGGACAGGCGCTCTAGCAGCACCGCGCCGACTCCCTCGCCCCAGCCCGTCCCGTCGGCCGCGGCCGCGAAGGACTTGCAGCGCCCGTCCGGCGACAGGCCGCGCTGGCGGCTGAACTCGACGAACACCCCAGGGTTGGCGAGCACCGTCACGCCGCCGGCGAGCGCCAGCGAGCACTCCCCGCCGCGCAACGCCTGCGACGCCAGGTGCAGCGACACCAGCGACGACGAGCACGCCGTGTCGACCGACACGGCGGGCCCCTCGAGCCCGAACGTGTAGGCGACCCTGCCGGAGACGACGCTGCCCGCGACGCCGGTGCCCAGATACCCCTCCAGCTCTCTGGGGACCGACTTCATGCCGATGTCCGCCCCGTAGTCCGCGTACATCACGCCGGCGAAGACGCCGGTCGAGCTGCCGCGCAGCGAGGACGGGTCGATCCCCGCGTCCTCGAAGGTCTCCCAGGCGACCTCGAGCAGCAGCCGCTGCTGCGGATCCATCGCCACCGCCTCGCGCGGGCTGATCCCGAAGAACTCGGCGTCGAAGTCGGCCGCGTCGTCGACGAAGCCGCCGTCGCGCGCATAGCTGGTCCCGGGATTGTCCGGGTCGGGGTCGTAGAGGCGGTCGACGTCCCAGCCGCGGTCCGAGGGCATCGGAGCGATCGCGTCGACGCCGGACTCGACGAGCCGCCAGAGGTCCTCCGGCGAGCGCACACCACCCGGATAGCGGCAGCCGATCCCGACGATCGCGATCGGCTCGTCGACCGCCGCCGACGAGACCGCCACCGCCGCCACCCGCCGCTCGGCGCCCTCGACCTGCGAGCGCAGATGGCGCGCGACCGCCGCCGGCGTGGGGTGGTCGAAGACGAGCGTCGCGGGCAGCCGCAGATCGGCGGCGACCGACAGGCGGTTGCGCAGCTCGACCGCGCCGAGCGAGTCGAAGCCGAGATCCTTGAACGCCCGCTCGGGGTCGACCTCGTCGCCCGAGGCGTGGCCGAGCACCGTCGCGACCTGCCCGCGGACCACCTCTAACACGACGCCGTCCCACTCCTCCTCCGGCACCCCGGCCAGCCGCCGCGCCAGCGACCCTCCCTGGCCGCGGCCACGGGGCGTGGCCACGCGCACCAGGCCGCTCAGCAGCGGGGGAAGCACGCCGGCCCTGGCGTAGCCGCGCAGCGCGGCGAAGTCCCAGCGGACCGGCGCCAGCAGCGCCTCGTCGGCGGCGATGGCGGCGTCGAAGAGCTCGAGGCCCTCCTCGATCGAGAGCGCCCCCAGCCCCGCCCGCGCGAGGCGCGCCAAGCCGGCCTCGTCGAGCGAGCCGGTCAGGCCGCTCCCGCTCGCCTGCGACCACTGCCCCCAGGCCAGCGACACGGCCGCGAGCCCCGCGGCGCGCCGGTGCTGGGCGAGCGCGTCCAGCCCGACGTTCGCGGCCGCATAGTTGCCCTGCCCGGTCCCGCCGACCGTCCCGGCGACCGACGAGAAGAGCACGAACGCCGACAGGTCGAGGCCGGCCGTCAGCTCGTGCAGGTGCAGCGCGGCGCCGAGCTTCGGCGCGAGCACACGCTCCAGGCGCTCGGCGTCGAGCGACACGATCAGCCCGTCGTCGATCCTGCCGGCGGCGTGCACGACCGCTGTCAGCGGGTGCTCGGCGGGAATCGACGCCAGCAGCAGCTCGAGCTGCTCGCGATCGGCCACGTCACAGGCCGCGACGGTCACCTCTGCGCCGAGCTCGGCGAGCTCCGCCTCGAGCTCGGCGGCGCCGTCGGCGTCGCGGCCGCTACGACTGACCAGCAGCAGGTTGCCGGCGTCGTGCTCGGAGACCAGGTGACGGGCGACCAGCGCGCCGAGGCCGCCGGTCCCTCCGGTGATCAGCACCGTTCCGTCTCGATCCAGCGGCCGCGCCGTTCGCTCGTCGTCCCGGCCGGCGAACCGCGCCAGCCGGGGGACGCGGATCGCGCCGTCGCGGATCGCGAGCTGCGACTCGCCCGTCTCGAACGCCCGCGTCAGCGCCGCCCACGAGCTCTCCGCACCGTCGACGTCGACCAGCGCGAAGCGATCCGGGCTCTCGGAGATCGCGCTGCGCAGGAGCCCCCAGACCGGGGCCTGCGCGAGATCAGGGGCCTCGTCGTCGCCGCCCGCGACGGCGCGCTCGGTCACCAACGCGAGCACCGAGCCCGCGAAGCGCTCGTCGGCGAGCCACGCCTGCGCGAGCGCCAGCGCATCGGCCAGCGTCGCCTGCGCCGCCGCGGCCAGGTCGCCGGCGGCGCCGGCGCCGACACGGGCCAGCACCAGCGCGGGCACGGGGCCGTCGCCGTCGCTCGCCTCGCCCAGCGCGGCCAGGTCCGGATGGCGGCCGGCGCCGAGCGCCGCCGCCGCCGCGTCGAGCCCGTCGCCCAGCACCGCGAAGCCGTCCGCGGTCGCACCCCTCGGAGCGCCGGTCGCGACGGCGCTCGCGACGTCGAGCCACTCGACCCGGAACAGCTTGTCGGCCCCTGGCCCGGCGCTCGCCCCGAGCGCGGCGGCGTCGACCGGGCGCGCGACGAGCGAGTCGACCGCGAGCGCCAGCTCGCCGGCGGGGTCGACCGCCGTGAGGGCGATCGAGTCGTCCGCCGTCGTGACCCGAACGCGCCACGCGGTCCCGCCGCTCGCGCCGAGCCGCACGCCGCTCCAGGAGAACGGCAGCCGCAGCGAGCCCGCGTCGACGTCGCCGGCGGCGCCGAAGACCGTCTGCAGCGCGGCGTCGAGCAGCGCCGGATGGGCGCCGAAGCGAGCGGCGTCGGCCTCGAGGCCGTCGGGAAGCGCCACCTCGGCGAACAGCTCGCCGTCGCGTCGCCAGGCGGCTCGCAGGCCCTGGAAGGCGGGCCCGTAGGCGAATCCGATCTCGGCCAGGCGGTCGTAGAAGCTCTCCGACTCGACCTCCTCGGCCCCCTCGGGAGGCCACGCCCGGGCGAACGCGGCGTCGTCGCCGGCGGTCGCGTCGGAGGAGGGCGCGGCGAACGTCCCGCTCGAGTGACGGGTCCACTCGCCGTCGTCGGCGAGCCCCTCGCCCTCGGCGTCCTCCAGCCGCGAGTAGATCGCGAGCGGCCGCCGCCCCGACTCGCCGGGCTGGCCGACCGACACCTGGACCTGCACGCCGCCCCGCTCGGGCAGGATCAGCGGCGCCTCCAGGGTCAGCTCCTCGATCGCCTCGCAGCCGACTTCGAGCCCGGCGCGCAGCGCGAGCTCGACGAACGCGGCGCCCGGCAGCAGCACGGTGTCGAGCACGCGGTGGTCGGCGAGCCAGCCGTGCGTGGACAGCGACAGCCGGCCGGTGAACAGCCAGCCCTCCTCGTCCGCCAGGCAGACCGCCGCGCCGAGCAGCGGATGGTCGGCCGAGGACTGGCCGACCGACGAGGAGTCCCGCCCGCCCGTCGAGTCGAGCCAGTAGCGGCGGCGCTGGAACGCGTAGGTCGGCAGCTCGACCGGCTCCCCGGCGGGCAGCACGGCCCTCCAGTCGACGGCGGCGCCGTGGACGTAGGCCTCACCGGCGGCGGCGACGAACCGCTCCATGCCGCCGTCGTCGCGGCGCAGGGTCCCGATCACCGCGGTGGCCTGGCCGCCGCGGTCGGTCGTGGCGTCGATCGTCTCCTGCGCGGCGAGCGCCAGCACCGGGTGCGGGCTGGCCTCGACCAGCAGGCCGCAGCCCTGCTCGATCAGCCGACGGGTCGCGCGCTCGAACTGGACGGTCTCTCGCAGGCCGCGGTACCAGTGCTCGGCGTCGAGCCGCGACGTGTCGATCAGGTCTCCGGTCAGCGTCGAGCAGAGCGGGATCTCGCCCGAGCGCGGCGCGATCGGCGCCAGCTCGTCGAGCAGCCGGTCGCGGACGGCCTCGACCTGCGGCGAATGCGAGGCGTAGTCGACCGGTATCGCCTTCGCGCGCACGCCGTCGGACTCGCAGCCGGCGAGCAGCTCCTCGAGGGCCTCCGGGGCCCCGGACACCACGATCGAGAGCGGGCCGTTGACGGCCGCGAGCGAGAGGCCCGTCCCGAGCCGCTCGAGGCGCTCGGCGACCTCCTCCACCGACGCCGAGACGGAGACCATCCCGCCCCCGCCGGCCAGCTCCGCGAGCGCCTGGCTGCGCAGCGCGACGACCCTCGCCGCGTCCTCCAGCGACAGCGCGCCCGCGACGTGCGCGGCGGCTATCTCGCCCTGCGAGTGGCCGACGACGACCGACGGCTCGATGCCCGACGCGCGCCAGAGCGCCGCCAGCGAGACCATGACCGCGAACAGCGCCGGCTGGACGACGTCGACGCGCTCGAACGAGGGCGCGCCCGGCCGTCCGCGCAAGACATCCTCGAGCGACCAGTCGACGAACGGCGCGAGCGCGTCCCCGCACGCGACGAGGCGCTCGGCGAACAGCGGCGAGGAGTCGAGCAGCTCGACGCCCATCCCGATCCACTGCGACCCCTGGCCGGGGAACACGAACGCGACCTTCCCGCCGCCCGCGGCGACGCCCTCGGCGAGGTTGCGCGCCGGCTCGCCGGCCGCGAGGGCGCCCAGCCCCGACGACAGCGCGGCGCGCTCGGAGCCGACGACGACGGCTCGATGCTCGAAGGCGGCGCGCCCGCTGACGAGCGAGTGCGCGACGTCGGCCGGCGACACGCCGGGAGAGCGCTCCAGGAACGACCGCAGCCGCGACGCCTGCGCGCGCAGGGCGACCTCCGACTTGCCCGAGACGACCAGCCCGACGACCGCCTCCCCGTCGGAGCGCCCGACCGCCGTCGGCGCCGCCCCCTCCGGCTCGGCCTCGCCGGCGCCGGCCTCGCTCGGGTCGTCGTCCGCCGCCGGCTCCGCGAGCCGCGGCGGCGGCTCCTCCAAGATCACGTGGGCGTTGGTCCCGCTCATCCCGAACGAGGACACGCCCGCCCGCCGCGAGCGCTCGCCGGGCGGCCACTCGCGCTGCTCGGTCAGCAGCGCCAGGTCGCCCATCGACCAGTCGACGTGGGGCGTCGGCTCGTCGACGTGCAACGTCGCCGGCAGCACGCCGTGGCGCATCGCCATCGCCATCTTGATCACGCCCGCCATCCCGGCCGCCGCCTGGGTGTGACCGATGTTCGACTTGATCGAGCCGAGCCGCAACGGCCCCTCGGAGCGGCTCTGCCCGTAGGTCGCCAGCAGCGCCTGCGCCTCGATCGGATCGCCGAGCGTCGTCCCGGTGCCGTGCGCCTCGACGACGTCGACGTCGCCCGGCGACAGCCGCGCGTTGGCGAGCGCCTGACGGATCACGCGCTCCTGCGACGGGCCGTTGGGCGCGGTGAGCCCGTTGCTCGCCCCGTCCTGGTTGACCGCGCTGCCGCGCACCACCGCATGCACCGGATGGCCGAGCCGCCGCGCATCCGACAGGCGCTCGACGACCAGCACGCCGACGCCCTCTGAGAAGCCGGCGCCGTCCGCGGCCGCGGCGAAGGACTTGCAGCGCCCGTCGGGCGCAAGGCCGCGCTGGCGGCTGAAGCCGAGGAACATGCCGGGCGTCGCGAGCACCGCCACGCCGCCGACCAGGGCCTGCGAGCACTCGTCCTGGCGCAGCGCCTGACAGGCCAGGTGCAGGCCGACGAGCGAGGACGAGCACGCGGTGTCGACCGTCACGGCCGGGCCCTCGAGGCCGAAGCTGTAGGAGATCCGGCCCGAGACGACGCTGGCCGCGATCCCCGTGCCCATGTATCCCTCGAGCTGGCCGGGCAGCGAGTCCTGCGTGCGCATGTAGTCCTGGACGTTCATCCCGACGAAGACGCCGGTGCGGCTGCCGCGTCGCGACGACGGATCGATCCCGGCGTTCTCGAAGGCCTCCCAGGCCACCTCGAGCAGCAGCCGTTGCTGGGGGTCCATCGCCAGCGCCTCGCGTGGGCCGATGCCGAAGAAGTCGGCGTCGAACTCGCCGGCGTCGTAGAGGAAGCCGCCCTCGCGGGCGTAGCTGGTGCCGGGGCGGTCGGGGTCGGGGTCGTAGAGGCGGTCGAGGTCCCAGCCGCGATCCGACGGGAATCCCGAGACGACGTCGGCACGCGACTCCACGACTTGCCAGAGGTCCTCCGGAGAGCGCACCCCGCCGGGGTAGCGGCAGCCGATCCCGACGATCGCGATCGGCTCCTCCGCCCGCGACTCGACGTCGCGCAGCCGGCGATTCGCCTTGCGGAGGTCCGCCGTGACCTTCTTCAGGTACTCGCGAAGCTTCTGCTCGCCGCTCATCCCGACTCGCTCCTCACGTGGCGCCGTCCTCGCATGGGTCGATCACGACCCTCCGAGCTCGTTGTCGATCAGCTCGAACATCTCCTCGTCGGAGATCGACTCGAGGTCGTCGTCGGACTCCTCGCCCTCGAGCGACTTGCTCAGCAGCGACTGCAGGCGCGCCGTCACGCGCTCTCGCTCGGCGTCGTCGGGCGCGAGCGACGAGAGCAGCGCGTCGACCTTGTCGAGCTCGGCCTCGATCGACGCCCGCTGCGGCCCGCCGCCGGTCAGCCGCCCACGCAGGTAGCCGGCGACCGCGGTCGGCGTCGGGTAGTCGAACACGAGCGTGGCGGGCAGTCGCAGATCGGCCGTCGCGGAAAGCCGGTTGCGCAGCTCGACGGCGCCGAGCGAGTCGAAGCCGAGGTCCTTGAACGCGCGCTCGGGGTCGACGGCGTCGGCCGAGTCGTGGCCAAGGACGGTCGCGACCTGCGCGCGGACCACCTCGAGCACGGTGGCGTCCCACTCCTCCTCGGGCACGCCGGCGAGCCGTCGCGCCAGCGAGCCGACGGCCTCGCGCCCGCGCCGGGCCGGAAGGCGCACGAGCCCGCGCAGCAGCGCCGGCAGCACCCCGGCGCGGGCGTTGGCGCGCAGGGCTCCGTGATCGAGGCGGACCGGCGCCAGCAGGGCGTCGCCGGCGGCCTGGGCGGCGTCGAAGAGCTCGAGGCCCTCCCGCTCCGAGAGCGCGGCCATCCCGACCCGCGCGAGTCGCGTCAGCCGTGCGCGATCGTCCTCGCCGGCGTCCTCGGTCGAGTCGCTCGCGGGCGCCCACTGCCCCCATGCGAGCGACGTGGCGGCGAGGCCGTCGGCCCGGCGCAGCTGGGCGAGCGCGTCGAGCCCGGCGTTGGCCGCCGAGTGGTTGGCCCGCGCCGGGACGCCGAACAGCGCGGCCGCCGACGAGAAGAGCACGAACGCCGACAGATCGACGTCGGCGGTCAGCTCGTGCAGGTGCAGCGCGGCGCCGAGCTTCGGCGCGAGCACCCGCTCCATGCGCTCGCCGTCGAGCGAGGCGAGCACGCCGTCGTCGAGCACCCCCGCGGCGTGCACCACGCCGGTCAGCGGACGGTCGGCGGGGATCGAGGCCAGCAGCGCCGCGAGCTGCTCGCGGTCCGACACGTCGCAGGCCGCGACGTCGGCCTCGCAGCCCAGCTCGGCGAGCTGCGCCTCGAGCTCGCCGATCCCGTCGGCGTCCGGTCCGCGGCGGCTGACGAGCAGCAGGCGTCGCACGCCGTGCACGGCGGCGAGGTGACGAGCGACGAGCGCTCCGAGCCCGCCCGTCCCGCCGGTGACGAGCACCGTGCCCGCGGCGTCGAACGTCCGCGCGCCGGCGTCGGCCTCGGCGCCGGCGCTCTCGACCCGCGCGAGCCGCGGCGCCAGCACGGTTCCGGCGCGGATCGCGAGCTGGGGCTCGTCGCCGGCGAGCGCCGCGCCGAGCGCCGCCCAGGAGTCGGCGCCGCCGTCGACGTCGACCAGCGCGAAGCGGTCGGGGCTCTCGGCCTGCGCGCTGCGCACGAGGCCCCAGACCGTCGCCTGGCAGGGATCGGCGGACTCGCCGTCGGCGGCCGCGACCGCCCGCTCGGTCACCAGCGCGAGCACCGAGTCCGCGAAGCGCTCGTCGGCGATCCAGGCCTGCGCCAGCTCCAACGCCGCGACCGCCGTGGCGCTCGCGCCGTCGGCCAGGCTCGAAGCCGCCGGCGTCGGAACCGACGGGCGCCAAGACGATCGCCGGCGGCCGAGCGTCGTCGTCGAGCGCCTCCGAGAGCGTGCTGAGATCCGGGTGGCGCTCGGCGCCGAGCGCCGCCGCCGCGTCGCCCAGGTCGTCGCCGAGCACCGCGAACGTGCGCGCGGAGGCGCCGTCGGAGGAGCCGGCCGGCGCGGCCTCGACCCAGCCGACGCGGAACAGCGAGTCGCGGCCGATGCCCGCGGCCGCCGCGAGCTGCGCGGGGTCGACCGGCCGCGACACGCGCGCGTCGACCGACACCGCCAGCTCGCCGGACTCGTCGACGGCGGTCATGGCGACCGCGCCGTCGGCGTCGGAGGCGACCCGCACGCGCCAGGCGGAGCCGCCGGCGCCGATTCGGACTCCGCTCCAGGAGAACGGCATCGGCACGCCGCCCGCGGCGCCCGCGGCCTCGTCGTCGATCGCCGCCAGGCCGGCCGTCTGCAGCGCCGCGTCGAGCAGCGCCGGATGCACGCCGAAGCGGCCGGCGTCCGACTCGTGCTCCTCGGCGAGGGCGACCTCCGCGAACAGCTCGCCGTCGCGCCGCCACGCCGCGTGCAGGTTCTGGAACGCCGGTCCGTAGCCGACGCCGATCCCGGCCAGCTTGTCGTAGACGTCGTCGACGGCCACCGGCTCGGCTCCCTCCGGCGGCCACACCGCGGCGAAGCCTCCGACGGCGGCGTCGAGCGGCGGCGCGGGCGCGACGACGCCGCCGGCGTGGCGCGTCCACTCGCCGTCGTCGCCGAGGCCGTCGAGGTCGCGGTCCTCGGCGCGCGAGTAGACGGCGACCTCCCTGCGGCCCGAGTCGCCCGGCTCGCCGACCGAGAGCTGGATCTGCACCCCGCCCTGCTCGCGCAGGATCAGCGGCGCCTCGAGCGTCAGCTCCTCCAGCAGGTCGCAGCCGACCTCGTCGCCGGCGCGCAACGCGAGCTCGACGAATGTGGTGCCCGGCAGCAGCACGACGTCGTGGACGGCGTGATCGGCGAGCCAGGGGTGCGTCGCGAGCGACAGCCGGCCGGTGAACAGCCAGCCCTCGCCGTCGGCCAGGCGGACCGCCGCCCCGAGCAGCGGATGGTCGGCGGCTCCAAGTCCCGCGGCGGCGACGTTGCCGCCGCCCGCGACGGGCGCGAGCCAGAAGCGCTGACGCTGGAACGGATAGGTCGGGAGCTCGACCCGGCGGCCGGCGGGCAGCACGGCCTCCCAGTCGACCGCCACCCCATGCACGTGGACCTGTGCGAGCGAGCCGACGAAGCGCTCGAGACCGCCGTCGTCACGCCGCAGCGACCCGACGATCGCGACCGCCCCCGGGTCCTCGGCCGCGTCGTCGACGGTCTCCTGGACCGCCATGCCGAGGACGGGGTGGCCGCTGACCTCGACGAACGCGTCGTGGCCGCCTTCCAGCAGCGCGCGCGTCACCTCCTCGAAGCGGACCGGCTGGCGCAGGTTGCCGTACCAGTAGTCCGCGTCCAGCCCAGCCGTGTCGAGCACCCCGCCGGTGACCGTGGAGTGGAAGGGAACGTCTCCGGAGCGCGGCTCGACCGAGGCGAGCGCGTCGAGGACCTCGTCGCGGAGGACCTCGACGTAGGCGGAGTGCGAGGGGATCGTCGAGGGGATCGCCTTCGCCCGCACGTCGTCGGCCTCGCAGCGGGCGAGCAGTTCGCCGAGCGACTCGTGGTCGCCGGCCACGACGACCGACGAGGGCCCGTTGACGGCGCCGATCTCGATCCGCCCGTCCCAGGGCCCGATCAGCTCGGCGACCCGCGCGGCGGTCGCCGACACCGACACCATCCCGCCCTGGCCGGCGAGGCGGGCGATCACGCGGCTGCGCACGGCGGCCAGCCGCGCGGCGTCGGCGAGCGAGAGCCCGCCCGCGACGTGAGCCGCGGCGACCTCGCCGAGCGAGTGCCCGACCACGGCCGACGGCGTCACCCCGCAGGAGCGCCACAGCGCCGCCAGCGAGACCATCACGGCGAACAGGGCGGGCTGGAGCACCTCGATCCGCTCGAGCGAGGGCGCGCCCTCCGCCCCCTCCAGCACGTCGGTCAGCGACCAGTCGAGGTGCGGCGACAGCGCCTGCGCGCACTCCGTCATCGCCTCGGCGAAGACGGCCGAGGAGCGCGACAGCTCGACGGCCATCCCCTGCCACTGCCAGCCCTGGCCCGGGAAGACGAACACGACCTTGCCGCTTCCCCTGGCGACGCCATCGACCAGGTTGGCGGCCGGCTCGCCGGTCGCGAGCGCGGCCAGCCCGGACAGCAGCCCGTCGCGCTCGCGCCCGATGACGACGGCACGATGGTCGAAGCGGGAGCGCCCGCTCAGCAGCGAGTGGCCGACGTCCTCCGGCGAGAGGTCGGCCGAGCCCTCGAGGAACGACCGCAGGCCGGACGCCTGCGCGCGCAACGCGGGATCGCCCTTGGCGGAGACGAGCCAGCCCACGACGTCGCCGCGATCGGGACGCCCGAGCTCGACGACCGGCGGCGCCGGCTCGCGGGCGGGCGGCTCCTCGAGGATCAGGTGCGCGTTGGTGCCGCTGATCCCGAACGACGAGACGGCGGCGCGGCGCGGGCGGCTGTCGGTCTCCCAGGCACGCGGCTCGGTCAGCAGCGCGATCTCGCCGGCCGACCAGTCGACGTGCGGCGTCGGCTCGTCGACGTGCAGCGTCGGCGGCATCACGCCGTGGCGAATCGCCATCGCCATCTTGATCACCCCGGCTACGCCGGCGGCCGCCTGGGCATGACCGATGTTCGACTTGATCGATCCCAGGCGCAGCGGGCCGTCGGTTCGGCCCTGGCCGTAGGTCGCGAGCAGCGCCTGGGCCTCGATCGGATCGCCGAGCGCCGTGCCGGTGCCGTGCGCCTCGACGAGGTCGACGTCCGCGGGGGCGAGTCGCGCGCTCGCCAGCGCCTGACGGATCACCCGCTCCTGCGAGGGGCCGTTGGGCGCCGTCAGGCCGTTGCTCGCGCCGTCCTGGTTGACGGCGCTGCCGCGCACGACCGCGAGCACGGGATGCCCGAGTCGCCGCGCGTCGGACAGGCGCTCGACCAGCAGCAGGCCGGCGCCCTCCGAGAACCCGGTGCCGTCGGCCGCGGCGGCGAACGACTTGCAGCGGCCGTCGGGCGCGAGGCCGCGCTGACGACTGAACTCCACGAACGCGCCGGGCGTCGAGAGCACCGTCACGCCACCCGCCAGGGCGAGCGAGCACTCGCCCGCCCGCAGCGCCTGGCACGCCAGGTGCACGGAGACGAGCGACGACGAGCACGCCGTGTCGACGATCACGGCGGGGCCCTCGAGCCCAAGCGTGTAGGCGACCCGGCCGGAGACGACGCTGGCGGCGAGCCCGGTGGTCAGATATCCCTCGAGCTCGGTCGGGACGGACTCCGGCCCGCCGCCCGATCCGTAGTCGTGGTACATCACGCCGGCGAACACGCCCGTCGAGCTGCCGCGCAGCGACCCGGGGTCGATTCCGGCGTGCTCGATCGCCTCCCAGGCAACCTCCAGCATCAGGCGCTGCTGCGGGTCGGTCGCGAGCGCCTCGCGTGGACCGATGCCGAAGAAGTCGGCGTCGAACCCGGCCGCGTCGTCGAGGAAGCCGCCGTCGCGGACGTAGGTCGTCCGGGGACTGTCGGGGTCTGGGTCGTAGATGCGGTCGAGATCCCAGCCGCGATCCGACGGGAACCCCGAGATGCCGTCGCCACGGGACTCGACGAGTCGCCAGAGGTCCTCGGGCGAGCGCACCCCGCCCGGGTAGCGACAGCCGATCCCGACGATCGCGATCGGCTCGTCGAGCGTCGCCGGCGAGGCCGCGACGACGGCCACGCGCGGGCTGTCGCCCTCGACCTGCGAGCGCAGATAGCCGGCCAGCGCCGCCGGGGTCGGATAGTCGAAGACCAGCGTGGAGGGCAGCCGCAGGTCCGAGACGGCCGACAGGCGGTTGCGCAGCTCGACCGCGGCCAGCGAGTCGAAGCCGAGATCCTTGAACGCGCGCTCGGGATCGACCGCGTCGGGCGACGGATGACCGAGCACCGCCGCCACCTCGCCTCGCACGACCTCCAGGACGACGGCGTCCCACTCCGCCTCGGCGATGCCGCCGAGCCGTCGCGCCAGCGAGCCGCCGGCGTCGCGCCCGCGGGCCGGAGCACGCACGAGACCGGCCAGCAACGAGGGCAGCACGCCGATCCGCGCCTGGGCGCGCAGCGCGGACAGCTCGAGCCGCACGGGGACCAGGAGCGCGTCGTCGCCGGCGGCCGTGGCGACGTCGAAGAGCTCGAGGCCCTCCTCGTTGGTGAGCGAGCCCATTCCCATCCGCGCGAGGCGTGCGAGATCGGCCTCGTCCAGCCGACCGGCCATGCCGCTCGCCTGCGACCACTGCCCCCAGGCCAGCGACGTCGCCGCCAGCCCGCTGGCGCGACGGAGCTGCGCGAGCGCGTCGAGGCCCGCGTTCGCGGCCGAGTAGTTGCCCTGCCCGGCGCCGCCGAGCGTCGCCGCGACCGACGAGAAGAGCACGAACGCCGACAGCTCGAGGCCGGCGGTCAGGTCGTGCAGATGCAGCGCGGCCTCGAGCTTGGGAGCGAGCACGCGCTCGACGCGCTCCGCGTCGAGCGAGGCGAGCACGCCGTCGTCGAGCACGCCGGCGGCGTGCACGACGGCGGTCAGGGGACGGTCGCCGGGGATCGCGGCGAGCAGCCGCTCGAGCTGCTCGCGCTCCGATACGTCGCAGGCCGCCACCTCGACCTCACAGCCGAGCTCGACGAGCGCGGCCTCGAGCTCGGCGACGCCGTCGGCGTCCGGTCCGCGGCGGCTGACCAGCAGCAGACGCTCGACGCCGTGCTCGGCGGCCAGATGGCGAGCCACGAGCGCTCCGAGGCCGCCGGTCCCGCCGGTGACGAGGACCGTGCCCCGCGCGCCGAACGGCGGCGCGGCCGGCTCGCCGTCCGAGGCATCCGGACGGGCGACGCGCGCGAGCCTCGGAACGAGGATCGAGCCGTCGCGTATCGCCAGCTGCGGCTCTCCGCTGTCGAGCGCGTCGCGCAGGCCGGTCGCCACTTGCGGGCCGTCCCCGTCCACGTCGACGAGCGCGAACCGATCGGGATCCTCCGACATCGCGCTGCGCACCAGGCCCCAGACGGCCGCCTGGGAGACAGCCGGGGCCTCGGCCCCGCCGACGGCCACTCCCCGCTCGGTCACGAAGACGAGCACCGAGCTCGCGAACCGCTCGTCCGCCAGCCACGCCTGGGCCAGCGCGAGCGCCTCGACGACCGCGTCGCGCGCGGCATCGGGAGCCTCCCGCTCGCCGGACGCAACAGGCGCCAACACCACGGCGGACATCTCGCCTCCGGCATCGAGCGCGGCCCCCAGGGCCGCCAGGTCCGGATGGCGATCGGCGCCGAGCGCCGTCGCCGCGCCGTCCAAGCCGGCGCCCAGCACCGCGACGCCGCTGCCGGGCGCTCGCGCGGCGGAGGACGAGCGAGCGTCTGTGTCGGCCTCCACCCAGGCGACGCGGAAGAGCGAGTCGCGCCCGGCGCCGGCCGCGGCGGCGAGCAGCGACGGATCGACCGGACGGGAGACGAGCGAGCCGACCGACAGCGCCAGCTCGCCGGCCCGATCGACCGCCGTCAGGGCGACCGCCTCCTCGGCGACGCCGATCCGCACGCGCCAGGCCGTCGTCGCGCGGGCGGCGCCGAGGCGAACGTCGCTCCACGAGAACGGCAACCGCGCGGAGCCCGCCTCGCCGTCCGGCGCGGCCGCGAAGACGCTGTGCAGCGCGGCGTCGAGCAAGGCCGGATGGGCGCCGAAGCGACCGGCATCCGCCTCTTCGCGCTCGGCCAGCGCCACGTCCGCGAACAGCTCGTCCCCGCGCCGCCACGCCGCGCGCACTCCCTGGAACGAGGGCCCGTAGCCGAACCCGGCCTCGGCCAGCCGGTCGTAGAGGTAGTCGACCTCGACCTCCTCCGCCCCCTCTGGCGGCCACGCTTCGGCCCATTCGCACGTCGCGCCGTCGTCGATCGAAGCCGGCGCCAGCATCCCGCCGGCGTGCCGGGTCCACTCGACCTGCTCGTCGGGCTCCTGCGACTCGGCGTCCTCCGGGCGCGAGTAGATCGAGACCGGCCGGCGCCCCGACTCCCCGGGCGGGCCGACCGCGACCTGGATCTGCACGCCGCCATGGCTCGGCAGCGCCAGCGGCGCCTCCATCGTCAGCTCCTCCACCGCCTCGCAGCCGGCCTCGGCGCCGGCGCGCAGCGCGATCTCTAGCAGCGCCGCGCCGGGCAGCAGGACGGTGTCGAGCACCGCGTGATCGGCCAGCCAGCGGTGCGTCGAGAGCGACAGCCGCCCCGTGAGCAGCAACGCCTCCCCCTCCGCCAGCGAGACGGCCGCCCCCAGGAACGGGTGGCCGGCCGCGGACTGGCCGACGGAGGCGACGTCTCGCCCGCCGACGGACGAGTCGAGCCAGTAGCGGCGGCGCTGGAAGGCGTACGTCGGCAGCTCGACCAGTCGGCCGCCCCGATGCAGGCCCGCCCAGTCGACCTCGACTCCCGCGACGTGGGCCCGCGCCAGAGCGGCTACGAGGGTCTCCGCCTCGGGGCGCCCTTCGCGCATGACCGGCGCCAGGACGGCCTCGCCGTCGCCCAGGGTCTCGTGCGCCATCGCGCTCAGCACGGCGTCGGGACCGATCTCGAGGAAGCAGCCCACGCCCGCCTGCTCCAGCCAGCGGACGCCGTCGGCGAAGCGGACGGCCTCACGCGCCTGACGGACCCAGTAGCCGGGCGAGCCGAGCTGCTCGTCGGACAGCGGCTCGCCGGTCACGTTCGACACGATCGGGATCCGCGGCGGCGACAGCTCGACGCCGCGGGCCACCTGCTCGAGCTCGTCGAGGATCGGGTCGATCCGCGCCGAGTGGAAGGCATGGCTGACTCGTAGCCGCGACGTCTTCCGGCCCTCGCCCTCCCATGCCGCGACACACCGGGCGATCGCGTCCTCGTCACCGGAGACGACGACGGAGCGGGGACCGTTGACCGCCGCCAGCGACACCCGGCCGTCGAGGTCCTCGAGCGTCGGGAGGACCTCGTCCTCGCTCGCCTCCAGGGCGGCCATGGCGCCGCCGTCGGGAAGCGCCCCCATCAGCCGGCCCCGGGCGGCGACGAGCAGGCAGGCGTCCGGCAGCGACATGACGCCCGCCACGTGGGCGGCGACCAGCTCCCCGATCGAGTGGCCGGCCAGGAAGTCGGGCCTCACCCCGAGCGACTCGACGAGTCGGTACAGCGCGACCTCGACTGCGAACAGCGCGGGCTGGGTCAGCTCGGTCCGGTCGAGCAGCTCGCGAGCCAGCTCGGCCTCGCCGTCGCCGAGCACGAGGTCCCTGAGCGATCCGACCTCCCCGACGGCCGGCCAGTCGACGTGGCTGTCGAGCTCGGCGCACGCCTCGTCGAAGGCCGTCGCGAACACCGGATAGGCGGCGTGCAGCCCGCTTCCCATCCCGATCCGCTGCGAGCCCTGGCCGCTGAAGAGGAAGGCCAGCCCTCCGCCGGCGGCGGCGCCCGCGACGGCGTTTGGAGCGGGGTCGCCGTCCGCCAGCGCCGTCAGCCCCGCCAGCAGCTCGTCCGGAGCCGAGCCGAAGACGACCGCCCGCCGCTCGAAGCTCGTCCGCCCGGCCAGCGACAGCCCGACGTCGAGCGCCGAGACGCTCTGCTCGTCGCTCAGCGAGGACGCGAGGCGCGCGGCCTGCGAGCGCAGGGCCGCGGCGCTCTTGCCCGACACGGCCCAGGCGGCGACGCCCGTGGGCGCGCCGGCCGGCTGCTCGATCGGCGCCGGCTCCGGGTCCTCGAGGATCACGTGCGCGTTGGTGCCGCTGATCCCGAACGAGGAGACGGCGGCCCGACGCGGACGCCCGTCGCGCTCCCAGCGCTCCGGCTCGGTGAGCAGCGACACCGCTCCGGCGGACCAGTCGACGTGCGGCGTCGGCTCGTCGACGTGCAGCGTCGGCGGCAGCACGCCGTGGCGCATCGCCATCACCATCTTGATCACCCCGGCGACCCCCGCCGCGGCCTGGGTGTGACCGATGTTCGACTTGACCGACCCCAGCCACAGCGGACCGTCCCGGCGCTCCTGGCCGTAGGTCGCCAGCAGCGCCTGGGCCTCGATCGGATCGCCGAGCATCGTGCCGGTGCCGTGCGCCTCGACGGCGTCGACGTCGCCGGCCGACACTCCCGCGTTCGCGAGCGCCTGGCGGATCACCCGCTCCTGCGAAGGGCCGTTGGGCGCCGTCAGCCCGTTGCTCGCGCCGTCCTGGTTGACCGCGCTCCCGCTGACCACGCCGAGCACCCGGTGGCCCAGCCGGCGCGCGTCCGACAGGCGCTCGACGACCAGGACGCCGATCCCCTCCGACCAGCCGGTCCCGTCGGCCGCGGCCGCGAAGGACTTGCAGCGCCCGTCCGGCGCGAGGCCGCGCTGGCGGCTGAACTCGACGAACGCGTTCGGCGTCGAGAGCACCGTCACGCCGCCCGCCAGCGCGAGCGAGCACTCCCCGGAGCGCAGCGCCTGGGACGCCAGGTGCAGCGCCACGAGCGAGGAGGAGCAGGCGGTGTCGACGACCATCGCCGGGCCCTCGAGCCCGAACGTGTAGGCCACCCTGCCGGAGACGACGCTCCCCGAGGCGCCGATGCTGAGGTAGCCCTCGAGCTCCTCCGGCACCGTTCCGAGACCGACGCCCGCCGCGTAGTCGTTGTACATCAGGCCCGTGAAGACCCCGGTCGAGCTGCCGCGCAGCGAAGACGGCTCGATCCCCGCGTCCTCGAAGGCCTCCCACGCCACCTCGAGCAGCAGCCGCTGCTGCGGGTCCATCGCCACCGCCTCGCGTGGGCCGATGCCGAAGAAGTCGGCGTCGAACTCGCCGGCGTCGTGGACGAACCCGCCCTCGCGCACGTAGCTGGTGCCGGAGCTGTCGGGATCCGGGTCGTAGAGCCGGTCGAGGTCCCAGCCGCGGTCGACCGGGAACTCGGAGATCCCGTCCCCACCGGCCTCCAAGAGCCGCCACAGGTCCTCCGGCGAGCGCACGCCGCCGGGGTAGCGACAGCCGATCCCGACGATCGCGATCGGCTCGTCGGATGCCGTCGAGGCGGCGACGACGCCGCGTGCGCCGTGCCTTCGGCCCTCGACGCGCGAGCGCAGGTAGCCGGCCAGCGCGGCCGGGGTCGGATAGTCGAACACGAGCGTCGAGGGCAGTCGCAGATCGGCGGCCGCCGACAGGCGGTTGCGCAGCTCGACCGCCGCGAGCGAGTCGAAGCCGAGGTCCTTGAACGCCCGCTCGTCGTCGACGGCCTCCTCCGACGCGTGACCGAGGACGGCCGCGACCTGGGCGCGCACGACGCCGAGGACCGCGGAGTCCCACTCCGCCTCGGGAAGCTCCGCCAGGCGCCGGGCCAGCAGACCCGTCTCGCTGCGATCGCGCTTGGCCGGTAGCCGGACGAGGCCGCGCAGCAGCGGCGGCAGCTCGCCGGCGCGGGCCAGCGCCCGCAGGGCCCGGAAGTCGAGGCCGGCGGGAAGCAGCAGCGGCTGGCCGGCCGCCCGTCCGAGGTCGAAGAGCCGCAGGCCATCCTCGCTCGAGAGCGGCGCGACGCCCATCCGGGCGAGCCGCGCGCGGTGGACGTCGTCGAGCCCACCGGCCATGCCGTCCGGCTGCTCCCACTGTCCCCAGGCGAGCGACGTGGCGGCCAGCCCGCGCGCGGCGCGGTGCTGCGCGAGCGCGTCGAGGAAGGCGTTCGCCGCCGCGTAGCTGGCCTGGCCCGCCGCTCCGAAGACCCCCGCCGCCGAGGAGAAGAGCACGAACGCCGACAGGTCGAGCTCGGCCGTCAGCTCGTGCAGGTGCAGCGCCGCGTCGAGCTTCGGCGCCAGCACGCGTTCGACACGCTCGCGATCGAGCGACTCGACCACGCCGTCGTCGACCGTCCCGGCCGCGTGGATCACCGCCGTCAGCGGACGCTCGTGGGGGATCGACGCCAGCAGCGCCTCCAGCTCCGCCCGACTCGACACGTCGCAGGCGACGACGCTCGCCTCGCAACCGACTCGCTCGAGCGCGTCGACCAGCGCCTCGGCGCCCTCGGCGGCGGGCCCGCGACGGCTCGCGAGCAGCAGCCGGCGCACGTCGTGCTCCCCGGCGAGGTGACGGGCCACCAGCGCGCCGAGGCCACCGGTCCCGCCGGTGATCAGCACGGTCCCGTCCGGGTCGAACGGGCGAGGCTCCGACGCCGGATCGGCGGCGACCCGCGCGAGTCGCGGCACGAGCAGCGCCCCGTCGCGCAGGGCGAGCTGCGGCTCGCCGGCCGCGAGCGCGGCGGAGAGGCTCGCCCACGAGGGCTCGCCGCCATCGACGTCGATCAGGCCGAACCGGCCGGGGTTCTCCGAGAGCGCGCTGCGCAGCAGTCCCCAGAGCGGCGCCTGGACGAGGTCCGGCGCCTCGCCCTCGCGCACCGCCACCGCGCGCTCGGTCACGAGCACGAGCGCCGAGTCGACGAGCCGCTCGTCGGCGAGCCACTCCCGCACCAGGGCGAGCGTCTCGAGCACGCGCTCGCGCGCCAGCGCCGCTGTCGCGCTCGCCCCGCCGCCGGCGTCCTCGCCGCCGGCGAAGCTCCCGGCCCCGACGAGCACGATCCGCGGAGCGTCGGCGCCCGCCGCGACCGCGTCCCCGAGCGCGGACAGGTCCGCATGACGCTCCGCGTCCAGCCCGACCGGCTCCCAGTCGCCGAGCACCGCCAGCCGGCCCGCCGACGCCGAGGCGGTCGGCCCGGCGTCGACCCAGTCGAGGCCGTAGAGGGAGTCCCAGCGCGTGCCGGAGGCGGCGCCGAGCTGAGCGGCGTCGACCGGCCTGGCGACCAGCGCGTCGACCGAGACCACCAGCTCGCCCGCCTCGTCGAACGCCGTCAGGGCCACGGCGTCGCCGTCGCCCGGCGCCACCCGCACGCGCCACAGCGGTCCGCGTCCGCCACCCAGGCGAACGCCGCTCCAGGAGAAGGGCAGCGCCACCGCGTTCGACTCGCCGCCCGCGAACGACGTGTGCAGCGCGGCGTCGAACAGCGCCGGGTGGACGCCGAACCGCCCGGCGTCGGGCGCCTGGCCGTCCTCCAGCGCGACCTCGGCGAACAGCTCGCGATCGACTCGCCACGCCGCGCGCAGGCCCTGGAAGGCCGGGCCATAGCCGAACCCGGACTCGACCAGCTCGTCGTAGAGACCGTCGACCGCCAGCTCCTCGGCGCCCTCCGGCGGCCAGGTCGCGGGGACGTCGCCGACCTCGCCGGCCGACGCTCCGAGGGCGGCGAGCGTGCCGCTGGCGTTGCGAGTCCAGTCGGACTCGTCGCCGGGTCCCTCGTCGCCGGCGTCCTCGCGGCGGGAGTGGATCTCGATCGGGCGAGCACCCGACTCCCGCGGCTCGCCGACCGAGAGCTGGACCTGCACGCCGCCCCGCTCGGGCAGGACCAGCGGCGCCTCGAGCGTCAACTCCTCGACGACCTCGCAGCTGACCTCGCGGCCGGCGTGCAGCGCGAGCTCGACGAACGCCGTGCCGGGCAGCAGCACCATGCCGAGCACCGCGTGATCGGCCAGCCAGGGATGCGTCGACAGCGACAGCCGGCCGGTGAACAGCCAGCTCTCGCCACCCGCCAGCGCGACGGTCGCGCCGAGCAGGGGGTGACCGGCGGACGCCTGGCCGATCGAGGTCGCGTCGCCCGTCCCGCCGGCGGCATCGAGCCAGAAGCGGCGGCGCTGGAAGGCGTAGGTCGGCAGATCCACGAGACCGCCGCCGTCGAGCAGTCGCGTCCAGTCGAGCTCGAGTCCGTGCACGTGAGCCTCGGCGAGCGCGGCGACTAGCGTCTCGACCTCGGGACGCCCGTCGCGCAGCGCCGGCGCCAGCACCGCGTCGCGGCGACCCGCCCGCTCGCGGCCGTCCGCGTCGGCGTCGAGGCACTCGCGGCCGATTGCGCTCAACACGCCGTCGGGGCCCAGCTCGAGGTAGCAGTCGACGCCGGCCTCGTCGAGCCAGCGGATCCCGTCGCGGAAGCGGACCGGCTCGCGTACGTGGCGCGCCCAGTATCGAGGCGAGCGGAGCTCGTCGAGCGAGAGCGGCTGGCCGGTCACGTTCGAGACGATCGGGACGGTCGGCGCCTCGAACGACAGGCCCTCGGCGACCTCCGCCAACTCGTCGAGCATCGGCTCCATCCGCGCCGAGTGGAAGGCGTGACTGACCCTCAGCCGGCGGGTCTTCGGCCGCTCCGACCCCCAGCCGGCCCGCCACTCGGCGAGCGCGTCCTCGTCGCCGGAGACCACGGCGGAGGTCGGCCCGTTGACCGCCGCGAGCGAGATCCGGCCGTCGAAGCCGGCGATGCTCTCCAGCACCTCGTCCTCGGCCGCCTGGACCGCGACCATCCCGCCGCCGGCGGGCAGGTCGCCCATCAGCCGGCCGCGCGCGGCCACCAGCCGGCAGGCGTCCGGCAGCGACAGCGCTCCGGCGACGTGCGCGGCGACGAGCTCGCCGATCGAATGGCCGATCAGGAAGTCCGGTCGCACCCCGAGCGACTCGACGAGACGGAACAGCGCGACCTCGACCGCGAACAGCGCCGGCTGCGCGAGCTCGGTCCTGTCGAGCTCGTCGGCGTCGCCCTCGCCCCCGCCGTGGACGAGGTCCCTCAGCGAGCGGCCGAGGAGCGGATCGAGCTCCGAGCAGGTCGCGTCAAAGGCCGCCGCGTAGACCGGGAACGCCTCGTAGAGCTGACGTCCCATGCCGATCCGTTGCGAGCCCTGGCCGGTGAACGCGAAGGCGACCTTGCCGTCGACGGCGACGCCCTCGGCGAGGCCCGCGGCGGGCTCGCCTCCCGCCAGCGCGCCGAGACCCGCGAGCAGCTCGTCGCGATCGGAGCCGACGATCGCGGCCCGCCGCTCGAGGCGCGAGCGCGCCGCGAGCGAGGTGCCGACGTCGAGCGGCGAGAGCTCGGGACGCTCCTCCACGAACGACCGCAGGCGGGCGGCCTGCGAGCGCAGCGCCTCGACGTTCCGGGCCGAGACGACCCAGGCGAGGGTCGCGGGTCCGGCGGCCTCGACGGGAGCGGACTCGCCCTCCGCCGCATCCGCTGGGGCCTGCTCGAGGATCACGTGGGCGTTCGTCCCGCTGACCCCGAACGAGGACACGCCGGCACGCCGGGGACGACCGTCGCTCGGCCAGCGCTCCGGCTCGGTCAGCAGCTCGACCGCGCCGGCCGACCAGTCGACGTGGGGGGTCGGCTCGTCGACGTGCAGCGTCCGCGGCAGGGCGCCGTGGCGCATCGCCATCGTCATCTTGATCAGGCCGGCGACGCCCGCGGCGGCGGCCGTGTGGCCGATGTTCGACTTGACCGAGCCGAGCCGCAGCGGAGCGCCCGACCGCTCCCGGCCATAGGTCGCGATCAGCGCCTGGGCCTCGATCGGGTCGCCGAGCGTCGTGCCGGTGCCGTGCGCCTCGACGGCGTCGACGTCGCCCGGTGACAGCCGCGCGTTGGCGAGCGCCTGGCGGATCACCCGCTCCTGCGACGGGCCGTTCGGCGCCGACAGCCCGTTGCTGGCCCCGTCCTGGTTGACCGCGCTGCCGCGGATCACGCCCAGCACGCGACGTCCCAGCCGCTGGGCCTCCGACAGGCGCTCGAGCAGCACGACGCCCGCGCCGTCCGAGAAGCCGGCGCCGTCGGCGGCGGACGAGAACGACTTGCAGCGGCCGTCGCGCGCGAGCCCCCGCTGGCGGCTGAAGCCGACGAACACGCCGGGCGTCGACAGCACGGTCACGCCACCGGCCAGCGCGAGCGAGCAGTCGCCCTGCCGCAGCGCCTGCGACGCGAGGTGCACCGCCACGAGCGACGACGAGCACGCCGTGTCGACCGTGACGGCCGGGCCCTCGAGGCCGAAGGCGTATGCGACGCGCCCGGAGAGGATGCTGCCGGAGCCGCCGGTGCCGACATAGCCCTCGAGGTCGTCCGGGACCCCGTGCCTCAGGGAGACGTAGTCCTGGGAGCTGATCCCGGCGAACACGCCGGTCGAGCTGCCCCGGACGGCCGCGGGGTCGATCCCCGCGCTCTCGAAGGTCTCCCATGCGATCTCGAGCAGCAGCCGCTGCTGCGGGTCCATCGCGAGCGCCTCACGGGGGCTGATGCCGAAGAACTCGGCGTCGAAGTCGGTGGCGTCCTCGACGAAGCCGCCCTCGAGCGCGTAGGTCGTGCCGGCGCTGTCCGGGTCGGGGTCGTAGAGGCGGTCGAGGTCCCAGCCGCGGTCGGCCGGGAACGCCGAGATCGCGTCGGCGCCCGACTCGACGAGCCGCCAGAGGTCCTCGGCCGAGCGGACGCCGCCCGGATAGCGGCAGCCGATCCCGACGATCGCGATCGGCTCGTCGAGCGCCGCCGCGGCGGGCGCCGTAGCCGGGATCCCCTGCCGCTGGCTCTCCACTCGCGACCGCAGGTAGCGAGCGGCGGCCGCCGGCGTCGGGTGGTCGAAGACCAGCGTCGAGGGCAGCCGCAGGCCGGTGGCGGCGGAGAGGCGGTTGCGCAGCTCGACCGCGCCGAGCGAGTCGAACCCGAGGTCCTTGAACGCGCGCTGCGCCTCGACCGCCTCGCCGGAGGCGTGGCCGAGCACCGCCGCCACCTGCGCGCGCACGACGTCGAGCACGGCCTCGTCCCACTCCTCCCTGGGGATCGTCGCGAGGCGCCGTCCGAGCGAGCCCGAGCGGTCGCGGTCGCGCCGGGCCGGGCTGCGCACGAGAGCGCGCAGCAGCGTCGGCGGCTCCGTGACGCGCGCCTGGGCGCGCAGCGTCGCGAAGTCGAGCCGCAGCGGGACCAGCAGCGGCCGATCGGCGGCGCGCGCCGCATCGAAGAGCTCGAGCCCCTCGTCGTTGGACAGCGGCGCCATCCCCATCCGGCCGAGTCGAGCGAGGTCGGCCTGGCGCAGCCCCTCGGTCATGTCGGTCGCCTGCGCCCACTGCCCCCACGCCATCGAGGTCGCCGGGAGGCCATTCGCGCGCCGGTGCTGGGCGAGCGCGTCGAGGAACGCGTTCGCGGCGGCGTAGTTGCCCTGCCCGGGGCTGCCGAGGGTCGCCGCGCCGGAGGAGAACAGCACGAACTCCGCCAGGTCCAGCCCCGCGGTCAGCTCGTGGAGGTGCAGCGCCCCGTCCAGCTTCGGCGCCAGCACGCGCTCGACCCGCCCGCGGTCGAGCGACTCGATCACGCCGTCGTCGATCACGCCCGCGGCGTGCACCACCGCCGTCAGGGGCCGCTCCGCGGGAATCGACGCGAGCAGGGCCTCGACGTCGAGGCGGTCCGCGACGTCGCAGGCGGCGACCGTCGCCGCGCAGCCGAGCTCGAGGAGGTCGCCGACGAGTCGCTCGACGCCATCGACGGCCGGGCCGCGACGGCTCGCCAGCAGCAGATGCCGCGCGCCGCGCGCCGCGAGATGGCGGGCGACGAGCGCGCCGAGACCGCCGGTCCCGCCGGTGATCAGCACGGTCGCGTCCGGGTCGAGCGGCGGCGGCTCGAGCGCGTCGGCGGCTGCCAAGCGCGCGAGCCGCGGCACACGGACGGCGTCCTGGCGCAGCGCGATCTGCGGCTCGGCGATCGCGAGCGCTCCGGCGAGGGCGCTCCAGGCGGCCTCGGATCCGTCGACGTCGACGAGGCCGAAGCGGCCCGGGTTCTCCGACTGCGCGCTGCGAATCAGGCCCCAGAGCGGAGCCTGGACGAGGTCGGGCGCCTCGCCGTCGCCGACCGCGACCGCGCGCTCGGTGACGAGCACCAGGGTCGAGTCGACGAGCCGCTCGTCGCCCAGCCACTCCCGTGCCAGCTCGAGCGCGCCGAGCACGCCCGCGTGGGCGGCCGCGGCGACTCCGCCGTCGGAGTCCTGGACGGCGAGATCGTCGAAGCCGCCGGCGAGGCTGGCGAGCACCACGGCGGGCGCCGCGGCGCCGTCGTCGATCGCCGCGAGCAACGCCGACAAGTCGGGGTGGTGCTCCGCGCCGAGCGCCGTGGCCGGCTCCAGCCCGTCGCCGACGGCCGCCACCTCGCCCCCGAGCGAGACCTCGGACGGCGCCGTGACCTCGGTCCAGTCGACGCCGAAGAGCCAGTCGCGGCCGGCGCCCAGGACGGCGCCGAGCTGCGCCGCGTCGATCGAGCGTCCGGCGATCGAGCCGACCGAGACCGCGACGTCACCGGCCTCGTCGACCGCCGTCAGCTCGACGGCGTCCTCGCCCGCCGCGCCGACGCGCACCCGCCAGGCCGCGCCGCTCCCGCTCCCGAGGCGCACGTCGCTCCACGAGAACGGCAACGCCACGCCGCCACCGGCGCGGTCGCCGGCCAGCCAAGTCTGCAGCGCCGCGTCGAACAGCGCCGGGTGCGCGCCGAAGCGCGCGGCCTCGGGCTCCTGGTCCTCGGCCAGCGAGACCTCGGCGAACAGCTCGTCGCCACGCCGCCAGACGGCGCGCAAGCCCTGGAAGGCGGGGCCATAGCCGAAGCCGGCCTCGGCCAGGCGGTCGTAGAGGTCGTCGACGTCGACCTCCTCGGCTCCCGGCGGAGGCCACACCGCGGCGAAGTCGCCGCCCGCCCGGTCGCCGTCGACGCCGGCGGCGACCGGGCTGACGAAGCCGGCCGCGTTGCGCGTCCATCCGCCGTCTCCGCCGTCGCCTGGGGCGTCCGCCGCCGACGCCTCGAGCCGCGAATGGATCGCGATCGGGCGGCGGCCCGACTCGTCCGGCTCGCCAAGCGAGAGCTGGACCTGGATCGCGCCCTCCTCGGGCAGGACCAGCGGCGCTTCGAGCGTCAGCTCCTCGACGGTCTCACAGCCGACCTGCGCGCCGGCGCGCAGCGCCAGCTCGACGAACGCCGTGCCGGGCAGCAGCACCGTGTCGAACGCCGCGTGATCGGCCAGCCAGGGGTGGGTCGAGCGCGACAGCCGACCCGTGAACAGCCAGCCCTCCTCGGCCGCGAGGCAGACGGCCGCCCCGAGCAGCGGATGGTCGGCGGCGCCCATCCCGGCGGCGGTCACGTCGCCGGCGCCGGTGCCCGGATCGAGCCAGTAGCGCTCGCGCTGGAAGGCGTAGGTCGGCAGGGCGACCGTTCGTCCGCCGGCGAGCAGCGGGCTCCAATCGACGTCCGCGCCGCGCACGTGCGCCTGGGCCAGCGAGGCGGCGAAGCGGTCGAGCCCGCCGTCGTCGCGGCGCAGCGTTCCGATCACGGCCACGTCGGCGGGGTCGCCGGCGGCTTCGTCGACGACCTCCTGCACGGCCACGTTGAGGACGGGATGGGCGCTGATCTCGACGAAGTCGCGGTGGCCCCGCTCGAGCAGGCCGCGAGCCGCCTCCTCGAAGCGCACCGGCTCGCGCAGGTTGCGGTACCAGTACTCCGCCCCGAGCTCCGCGGTGTCGAGCACGTCGCCGGTCACCGTCGAGTGGAACGGCACGTCGCCGGAGCGCGGCTCGAGCGTCGCGAACGCGTCGAGGACCTCGTCGCGCAGCACCTCGACGTAGGCGGAGTGCGAGGGGATCGCGGCGGGGATCTCGCGCGCGCGCAGCTCGTCCTCCGCGCAGCGGGCGAGCAGCTCGTCGAGCGCCTCGCGATCGCCCGACACGACGACCGAGGACGGGCCGTTGACCGCCGCGACCTCGATCCGCTCGCCCCACGGCTCGATCTGGCCACGCGCCCGCTCGACCGGCAGCGGCAGCGAGACCATCCCGCCCTGGCCGGCGAGCCGCGAGATGATCCGGCTGCGCACCGCGGCCAGTCGCGCCGCGTCCTCGAGCGAGAGACCGCCCGCGACGTGGGCCGCCGCGATCTCGCCCTGCGAGTGTCCGACCACGGCGGACGGCGCCACCCCGTGCGAGCGCCAGAGCGCGGCGAGCGAGACCGTCACGGCGAACAGAGCCGGTTGCAGCACCTCGATCCGGTCGAGCGACGGCGCGCCGTCGACGCCGCGCAGGACGTCGATCGGCGACCACTCGAGATGCGGCGCGAGCGCCCCGGCGCAGTCCCTCATCCGCTCCGCGAAGACCGCCGACGAGTCGAGCAGCTCGAGCGCCATCCCCCGCCACTGCCAGCCCTGGCCGGGGAAGACGAAGGCGACGCGACCGTCGCCGTCGCCCGCGACACCCTCGACGAGGCTCGCCGCCGCCCGGCCGTCCGCGAGCGCGTCGAGGCCGGCCAGCAGCGCCTCGCGCTCGGAGCCGAGCGCCACCGCCCGATGCTCGAAGCGCGCCCGGCCGGCGAGCGAGAGCCCGACGTCCGCCGCCGGCAGGTCGGGGCGGGCCGCGGCGAATGCCCTCAGTCGCGACGCCTGCGCACGCAGGGCCGCCGCGCTCTTGCCCGAGACGACCCAGGGGACCACCCGTGGCGGCGCCTCGGCGACCGGCGCCTCGGCCGCCGCGGCGCCGGCGTCGATCGGAGCGGAGGGTCGCCGCGCGGGCGCCGGCTCATCCAGCGGCGGCTCCTCCAGCACGACGTGCGCGTTCGTGCCGCTGATGCCGAACGAGGAGACCCCGGCCCGGCGCGGGCGGTCGGCGGACGGCCACTCCAGGGGCTCGGTCAGCAGCGACAGCTCGCCGCCGGACCAGTCGACGTGCGGCGTCGGCGAGTCGACGTGCAGCGTCGCCGGCATGACGCCATGGCGCATCGCCATCGTCATCTTGATCACGCCGGCCACGCCCGCCGCCGCGTGGGTGTGGCCGATGTTCGACTTGATCGACCCGAGCCGCAAGGGGCCGTCGGCGCGGTCCTGGCCGTAGGTCGCGATCAGCGCCTGGGCCTCGATCGGGTCGCCGAGCGTCGTGCCGGTGCCGTGCGCCTCGACGACGTCGACGTCGCCGGGGGACAGCCGCGCGTTGGCGAGCGCCTGACGGATCACGCGCTCCTGCGACGGACCGCTCGGCGCCGTCAAGCCGTTGCTGGCGCCGTCCTGGTTGACGGCGCTGCCGCGCACCAGGGCCAGGACCCGGTGGCCGAGCCGCCGCGCGTCGGAGAGGCGCTCGAGCAGCACGAGCCCGCCGCCCTCGGCGAACCCGGTGCCGTCCGCGCCGGCGGCGAACGACTTGCAGCGGCCGTCCGGGGACAGCGCACGCTGGCGGCTGAACTCGACGAACGCGGTCGGCGTGGAGAGCACCGTGACGCCGCCGGCCAGCGCGAGCGAGCACTCCCCCCGCTGCAGCGCCTGAGACGCCCAGTGCAGCGCCACGAGCGACGACGAGCAGGCGGTGTCGAGCGTCACGGCGGGCCCCTCGAAGCCGAACGTGTACGCGACGCGCCCTGACACGACGCTGCCGGCGATGCCCGTTCCGAGATAGCCCTCGAGGCCTCGCGGCGCGGAGCGTTGGAGCGAGAGGTAGTCCTGGGAGCTGATCCCCGCGAACACGCCCGTCGAGCTGCCCCGCAGCGTGGACGGATCGATGTCGGCGTCCTCGAGCGCCTCCCAGGCGATCTCGAGCAGCAGCCGCTGCTGCGGGTCCATCGCGAGCGCCTCGCGTGGGGCGATTCCGAAGAAGCCGGCGTCGAAGTCCGCCGCGTCCTCGACGAAGCCCCCCTCGCGCACATAGCTCGTGCCCGGCGCGTCGGGGTCTGGATCGTAGAGGCGGGCGAGGTCCCAGCCGCGGTCGTCCGGAAAGCCGGAGATCGCGTCGGCGCCCGACTCGACCAGCCGCCAGAGCCGCTCGGCCGAGCTCGCCGCTCCCGGATAGCGGCAGCCGATCCCGACGATCGCGATCGGCTCGTCGACCGCCGCCGCTGAGTTGGGCGTCGCCCGCGCGGCGCGCTTGCCGCCGCCGAGGCGCGCGCGCAGGTGGCTCGCCACGGCCGCGGGGGTGGGGTGGTCGAAGACCAACGTCGACGGCAGCTGGACGTCGGCGGCCTGCGAGAGGCGGTTGCGCAGCTCGACGGCCGCCAGCGAGTCGAAGCCCAGATCCTTGAAGGCGCGTCGCGGATCGACCGCGTCGGCCGCCGAGTGACCGAGCACGGCGGCGACCTGGGCGCGTACGAGGTCGAGGATCGCCGCGTCCCACTCGGCCTCGGGGAGAGCGCCGAGGCGGCGTGTCAGCGAGCCGGCCGCGTCTCGGCCACGGCCGCCGGTCGCGCGGACGAGCCCGCGGAGCAGCGGAGCGAGCGCCCCCGCGCGCGCCTGGGCGCGCAGCGTCCGGCGGTCGAGCCCGACCGGGGCGAGCAGCGGCTCGTCGAGCGCCTGAGCGGCCTCGTAGAGCGCGAGCCCCTGCTCACTCGAGAGCGGCACGGCGCCCATCCGCGCGAGGCGGGCCGCGTCGCGGCCGCCGACGTCGCCGGTCATCTCGGTCGCCTCTGCCCACTGCCCCCACGCGAGCGAGGTCGCGGCGAGTCCTTCGGCGTGGCGATGCTGGGCGAGCGCGTCGAGGAACGTGTTGGCGGCGGCGTAGCTCGCCTGCCCGGGCCCGCCGAAGACGCCGGCCGCCGACGAGAACAGGACGAACGCCGCGAGATCGAGGCCTGACGTCAGCTCGTGAAGGTGCAGCGCCGCGTCGACCTTCGGCGCCATGACGCGCGCGACGCGGTCCTCGTCGAGCGACGCGACGACGCCGTCGTCGCGCACGCCCGCCGCGTGCACCACGGCGGTCAGCGGATGCCGCTCCGGGACGCCGCCGACGAGCGCCGCGACGGCGTCGCGGTCGGCGACGTCGCAGGCGGCGATCGTGACCTCGCAGCCGAGCCCGGCGAGCTCGGCGCGCAACTCCGCGGCGCCCGGGCCGTCCTCGCCGCGGCGGCTCGCGAGCAGCAGGTGGCGCGCTCCGTGCCGCTCCGCGAGGTGGCGCGCCAGCAGCGCCCCGAGCCCGCCGGTGCCGCCGGTGACCAGCACCGTTCCGTCGCGGTCGATCGGCCGCGGGATCGTCAGGACGACCTTGCCGACGTGGCGCGCCTGGCTCATGTGCCTGAACGCCTCGACGCCGCGCCGCACGTCCCACGTCTCGATCGGCAGCGGCGTGAGCGCCCCGCGCTCGAACAGGGCGACGACCTCCGCCAGCATCTCGCCGATCCGCTCGGCGCCCGCCTCGGCGAGGTCGAACGCCCGATAGGTCGCTCCCGCGCGGGCCGCGGCGACCTCGGCGGGGTCGCGAACGTCGGCCTTGCCCATCTCGACGAACCGCCCGCCGTCCGCCAGCAACGCGAGCGACGCGTCGACGAGCTCGCCCGCCAGCGAGTTGAGCACGACGTCGACGCCGCGCCCGCCGGTGACCTCGCGGAACCGCCGCTCGAACTCCACGTCGCGCGAGGAGGCGATGTGGTCGTCGTCGAGCCCGAGCGCCCGCAGCGCGTCCCACTTGCCCGGGCTCGCGGTGGCGAAGACCTCGGCGCCGACGTGCCGTGCGAGCTGGATCGCGGCCATCCCGACGCCGCCGGCGCCCGCGTGGACCAGCACCGTCTCGCCCCGCCTCAGCGCGGCGAGGTCGCTCAGGGCGTAGAGGGCGGTCGAGAAGACCGTCGGGACCGACGCGGCCTGGGCGAACGACCAGCCCTCCGGCGGCCGCGTCAGCGAGCGCGAATCGGCGACCGCGACCGGGCCGAACGCGTCCGGGAAGTGGCCCATCACGCGATCCCCGGCGGCGAGCCCCTCGACGCCCGGCCCAACCTCGCTCACGACGCCCGCGCCCTCGTTGCCGATCGTCGCCTCGCCGGGGTAGACCCCGAGCGCGATCAGGACGTCGCGGAAGTTCAGTCCCGCGCAGCGCACGGCCACGCGCACCTCGCCCGCGGCGAGCGGCTCAGACGCGCGCGGGCTCGGGAGCAGCTCGAGGCCCTCGAGCGTCCCACGCGCGCCGATGCCGAGGTGCCAAGCGCGCTCCGCCGGGCGTCCGGCGCCGTCCGGCTCCTCCAGCGCGGGCGCCGCGAGCGAGCCGCCCGAGGCGGCGTCGAGCAGGCGGCGGACGAGCGCCCCGCCCTCGCGCAGCGCCAGCTCGACCTCGTCGCCGGCCTCGCGCAACCCCTTCAGAGCCGCGGGCAGCGCGCCCCAGGAGTCCTCGGCGCCGTCGAGGTCGACCAGCCCGAAGCGGCCGGGGCTCTCGGACTGCGCGCTGCGCACCAGCCCCCACACCGGCGCCTGCGCGAGCGCCGGAGCCTCGCCGGGCGACACCGCGACCGCACGCTGCGAGACGAACGTCAGCGTCGAGCCGGCGAGCCGCTCGTCCTCCAGCCACCGCTGCATCAGCTCGAGCGCGGCCATGACGGCTGACCGCGCCGCCGCCGCGACCGCGGATCCCTCGGCGCCGGCCTCGCCGACGGCGCCGGACGGCCCGACGGCGACCAGCACGACGGCCGGCGGCTCGCCGCCCGCGTCGAGGGCCGCGGCGAGCGCGCTCAGGTCGGCGTAGCGCTCGACGTCGGCCAGGCCGGTCAGCGGCTCGAGCCCGTCGCCGAGCAGCGCGAGACCGGCTCCCGGCGCGGCGGACGCTCGGTCGCCGGCGGGCGCCGCGGAGTCGACCCAGCCGATCCGGAACAGCGAGTCGCCGGTCGCCTCCGAGCCGGCGCGCAGCCGCGCCGCGTCGAGCGGACGGGTGACGAGCGAGTCGACCGACAGGACGAGCTCTCCGACCTCGTCGACGGCGGTCAGCTCGATCGCGTCGTCGCCGGCCGCGGCGACGCGCACGCGCCAGGCCGCGCCGCTGCCCGCGCCGCGGCGCACGCCGCTCCACGCGAAGGGCAGCGACAACGCCGGCGACTCGTCCTCGGCCGCGCTGAGGAACGCGGTGTGCAGGGCGGCGTCGAAGAGCGCGGGGTGGGCGCCGAAGCGCGCCGCGTCGGAGCGCTGCTCGTCGGCGAGCGCGACCTCCGCGAACAGCTCGTCGCCGCGGCGCCAGGCGGCGCGCAGCCCCTGGAAGGCGGGGCCGTAGCCGAAGCCGCCCTCCGCGAGCCGGTCGTAGAGGTCATCGACGTCGATCTGCTCGGCGCCCTCCGGCGGCCAGGCGGCGAGGCCGTCGGCCGCCCGGTCGTGCGCCGCGGCGCCGGCGGCGTCCGCGACGATCGTGCCGCTCGCGTTGCGAACCCACTCGCCCTCCTCCTCGAGGCCGTCCGCGCCGGGGTCCTCGAGCCGCGAGTAGATCGCGACCTGGCGGCGCGCCGACTCGTCGGGCGCTCCGACCGAGACCTGGACCTGGACGCCGCCGCCCTCCGGCAGCGTCAGCGGCGCCTCCAGGGTCAGCTCCTCGACGACGTCGCAGCCGACCTCGCTCGCCGCGCGCAGTGCCAGCTCGACGAACGCCGTGCCCGGCAGCAGGACCGTGTCGAGCACCGCGTGATCGGACAGCCAGCGCTGGGTCGAGCGCGCCAGGCGACCGGTGAAGAGCCAGCCGTCGCCGTCGGCGAGCGTCACCGCCGCGGCGAGCAGCGGATGATCGGTCGAGGACTGCCCGATCGAGCCGGCGTCCCCGCCGGCGGTCGTCTCCAGCCAGTAGCGGCGGCGCTGGAAGGCGTAGGTCGGCAGATCGACCCGCTCGCCCGCGGGGAGCACCCTCGGCCAGTCGACGTCGACGCCGTGGACGTGCGCCTGGGCGAGCGAGGTCGCGAACCGCTCGAGCCCGCCGTCGTCACGGCGCAGCGACCCGACCGCAGCGACCTCGGCGGCGCCCGGGCCAGCCCCGCTCGCGGCGCCCCCGGCGCTCGCCTCGACGGTCTCCTGCACGGCTGGGACCAGGACCGGATGGGGACTGACCTCGACGAAGGCGTCGCATCCGTCGTCGAGCAGCCGACGGGTCGCCCGCTCGAACTGGACCGTGTCGCGCAGGCTCGAGTACCAGTACTCGGCCCCCAGCTCGGCGGTGTCGAGCGGCGCGCCGGTCGCGGCCGAGCAGAAGGCGACGTCTCCCGAGCGCGGCTCGATCGGCGCGAGCGCCTCGATCAGCCGCGCGCGGATCGACTCGACCTGAGCCGAGTGGGACGCATAGTCGACCGGAATCCGCCGCGCGCGAACCTCGTCGGCGTCGCAGCCGGCGAGCAGCTCGTCGAGGGCGTCGGGCTCGCCGGAGACGACGATCGACGCCGGTCCGTTGACCGCCGCGAGCGACACGCGGTCGCCGAACGGCGCGAGGCGGGCCGCAACGTCCTCGGCCGGCGCGGAGACCGAGACCATCCCGCCCTTGCCGGCGAGCTCCGCGAGCGCCTGGCTGCGCAACGCGACCACCCGTGCGCCGTCGTCGAGCGAGAGGCCGCCCGCGACGCACGCCGCCGCGATCTCGCCCTGCGAGTGGCCGAGCACCACCGACGGCTCGACGCCGCACTCCCGCCACAGCGCCGCCAGCGAGACCATCACCGCCCACAGCGCGGGCTGGACGACGTCTACGCGGTCGAGCGACGGCGCGCTCGGCGCCGCGCGCAGGACCTGCTCGAGCGACCAGTCGACGAACGGCGCGAGCGCCCGCTCGCACTCGGCGATCGACGCGGCGAACAGCGGCGAGGCGTCGAGCAGCTCGACCCCCATCCCCAGCCACTGCGAGCCCTGGCCGGGGAACACGAAGGCGGTCCGGCGCGGCGCCGACGGCGGGCCCTCGACGAGCTCCGCCGCGGGCTCGCCCTCGGCCAGCGCGCCGAGGCCGGCCAGCAGCCGCTCGCGGCCCGAGCCGACGACGACGGCGCGATGGTCGAGCCGGGCCCGGCGCGCGAGCGACGAGCCGACGTCGGTCGCCGCGAGCTCGGGGCGCCCGTCGAGGAACGCCCGCAGCCGAGCCGCCTGTCCGCGCAGCCCCTTCGGATCCTTGGCCGACACGACCCACGCCGAGACCTCCGAGCCGGCGCCGAAGACCTCCGGCGGGCGCTCGTCCGGCTCCGCGGCGACGACGGGCGCGGGCGGCTCCTCGAGGATCACGTGCGCGTTGGTCCCGCTGACGCCGAACGACGACACCGCCGCTCGCCGCGGGCGCTCCGCGCGCGGCCACCGCTCGGGCTCGGACAGCAGCGACAGCTCGCCGGCCCCCCAGTCGACGTGCGGAGTCGGCTGGTCGACGTGCAGCGTCGCGGGCAGCACGTCGTGGCGCATCGCCATCGCCATCTTGATCACGCCGGCGATCCCCGCGGCCGCGCCCGTGTGGCCGATGTTCGACTTGATCGATCCGAGCCGCAGCGGGGGGCCGGCGCGCTGCTGGCCGTAGGTCGCGATCAGCGCCTGGGCCTCGATCGGGTCGCCGAGCGTCGTCCCGGTGCCGTGCGCCTCGACCGCGTCGACGTCGGCGGGCGAGAGCCGCGCGCTCGCGAGCGCCTGGCGGATCACCCGCTCCTGCGACGGGCCGTTGGGCGCCGTCAGCCCGTTGCTCGCGCCGTCCTGGTTGACCGCGCTGCCGCGGATCGTGCCGAGCACGCGGTGCCCGAGCCGCTGGGCGTCCGACAGGCGCTCGACCACGACGAGGCCGGCCCCCTCGGCCCAGCCGGTGCCGTCGGCCGCGGCGGCGAACGACTTGCAGCGCCCGTCCGGCGCGAGGCCGCGTTGACGGCTGAACTCGACGAACGGCCCTGGCGTCGAGAGCACGGTCACCCCGCCCGCCAGCGCCAGTGAGCACTCTCCCTGGCGCAGCGCCTGGCATGCGAAGTGCAGCGCCACGAGCGAGGACGAGCAGGCCGTGTCGACCGACACGGCCGGGCCCTCGAGGCCGAACGTGTACGCCACCCGGCCGGAGAGGACGCTCGGGGCCCCGCCCGTCAGGCGCAGGCCCTCGAGCTCGGCGGGCACCCGGCTCTGGGTGAACACGTACTCCTGCACGCCGATCCCGGCGAACACCCCGGTGGCGCTGCCGCGCAGCTCGGACGGATCGAGCCCGGCGTGCTCGAAGGCCTCCCACGCCACCTCGAGCAGCAGTCGCTGCTGCGGGTCCATCGCGAGCGCCTCGCGCGGGCTAATCCCGAAGAAGCCGGCGTCGAACTCCCCGACGTCGGGGATGAACCCGCCCTCGCGGGCGTAGCTGGTGCCCGGGTTGTCGGGATCCGGGTCGAAGAGGCGATCGAGGTCCCAGCCGCGATCCGACGGGAAGCCGGACGTCGCGTCGCCACGCGACTCGACGAGCCGCCACAGCTCCTCCGGCGAGGTCACGCCTCCCGGGTAGCGGCAGCCGATCCCGACGATCGCGATCGGCTCCTCCGCGCGCTGCTCGACGTCGCGCAGGCGCTCGCGCGTCTCGTGCAGGTCGAGCGTGACCCGCCGGAGGTACTCGATCGCCTTGGCGTCGTCGCTCATCAGCGCGACAGCTCCTCGTCGATCACCGAGAAGACGTCCTCGACGCTGCCGCTGCGGATCCGCTCCGCCATCGAGTCGCCGCCGTCGGGCTCGCCGTCGGCCAGCTGGGCGAGCAGCGCGCGCAGCCGCCCGTCGACGCGCTCGCGCTCGTCGCCGTCGAGGGCCAGCGACGGGAGCATCGCCTCGAGCCTGTCGAGCTCCTGCTCGATCGCGGGCCGCTGCGGCTCCGGCGCGGCGATCCGCGCCCGCAGGTAGCCGGCGATCGCCGCCGGCGTCGGATGGTCGAACACGACCGTCGAGGGCAGCCGCAGGTCCGCGGCCGTCGCGAGGCGGTTGCGCAGCTCGACGGCGCCGAGCGAGTCGAAGCCGAGCTCCTTGAACGCCTGGTCCGGCTCGATCCGATCGCCAGAGGCATGCCCGAGCACCGCCGCCACCTCGGCCCGCACGACGTCGAGCGCGATCCGGTCCCAGTCGCTCTCCGCGGCGCCGGCGAGCCGGCGCGCGAGCAGGCCGCCCTGGTCGCGTCCGTGGGCGGGGGCGCGGACGATCGCGCTCAGCAGGGGCGGCAGCAGACCGGCTCGCGCCTGCGACCGCAGCGTCGCGAGGTCGAGCCGGACCGGAATCAGCAGCGACTCGCCGAGCGCGCCGGCCGCCTCGAAGAGCTCGAGGCCCCGCTCGCTGGAGAGCGGCGCGATGCCGATCCGCGCGAGCCGCGCGAGGTCGGCCTCGCCGAGATCGGCGGTCATTCCGCCGGGCAGGTCCCAGTACCCCCACGCCAGCGACGTCGCCGGCAGGCCGCGGGCGCTCCGGTGCTGGGCGAGCGCGTCGAGGAACGCGTTCGCCGCCGCGTAGGCGCCCTGCCCGCCGTTGCCGATCGTCGCCGCGACCGAGGAGAAGAGAACGAAGGCCGACAGGTCCATCGAGGCGGTCAGCTCGTGCAGGTTCAGCGCCGCGTCGAGCTTCGGGCGCCAGACCGCCTCGATCCGCTCGGGCGTCAGCGACTCGACGACGGCGTCGTCGAGCACCCCCGCGGCATGGACGACGGCCGTCAGCGGACGCTCGGGCGGGATCGACTCGAGCAGGCCGGCGAGCGCGTCGCGGTCCGCGGCGTCGCAGGCTGCCACGTCCGCCGCGCAGCCGAGCTCGGCGAGCTCCGCCTCGAGCTCCGCGGCGCCGTCGGCGGCGGCTCCGCGGCGGCTTGCGAGCAGCAGGTGACGGACGCCGTGCCGGGCGGCGAGGCGACGCGCGACGAGCGCGCCGAGCGCGCCGGTCCCGCCGGTGATCAGCACCGTCCCGCCGGGGTCGAGCCGCCGCGGCATCGTGAGCACGTTCTTGCCGACGTGACGGCCCTGGCTCACGAACCGGAACGCGTCGCGGGCCTGGCGGACGTCCCACGCGGTCACCGGCAGCGGCTCGAGCGCGCCGCTCTCGAACAGCTCGACCAGCTCGGCGAGCAGCTCGCCGATCCGCTCCGGTCCCGCCTCCATCAGGTCGAACGCGCGGTACTCGACGCCCGGGTGCGCCGCGGCGACCTGCCGCGGGTCGCGGACGTCGGCCTTGCCCATCTCGACGAAGCGCCCGCCGCGCGGCAGCAGCTCGAGCGACGCGTCGACGAGCTCGCCGGTCAGCGAGTCGAGCACGACGTCGACGCCGCGACCGCCGGTGGCGGCGAGGAAGCTCCGCGCGAACTCGGAATCGCGCGAGGACGCCATGCGGTCGTCCGCGACTCCGAGCGTCCGCAGCGTCTCCCACTTGGCGGGGCTGGCCGTCGCGAAAACCTCCGCCCCGAGATGGCGCAGCAGCTGCAGCGCCGCCATGCCCACGCCGCCGGCCGCGGCATGGACGAGCACCGACTCGCCGCTCCGCACGCGCGCCAGGTCGGTTAGCGCGTAGTGGGCGGTCAGGAAGGCCACCGGCGCCGACGCCGCCTCCGCGAACGACCAGCCGGCGGGGATCCGCGCCAGCGTGCGCCGATCGGCCACGGCGACGGGGCCGAACGCCTCCGACAGGACTCCCATGACCCGGTCCCCGGGAGCGAGTCCGCTGACCTCCGTGCCGACCTCCAGCACGACGCCCGCCGCCTCGCCGCCGAGCGACGCCTCGCCCGGGTAGGAGCCGAGCGCGATCAGCACGTCGCGGAAGTTCAGGCCGGCGGCGCGCACCGCCACGCGGACCTCGCCGGGGCCGAGCGGGTCCTCGGCCCGCGACGCGGGGGTCAGGGCCAGGCTCTCGAACGTGCCGCCCTGCTCGACGTCGAGTCGCCACGGCGCCTCGCCCTCCGGTGGGATCAGCGAGTCGCTCGCCGCGATCCGCGCCAGCCGCGGGACGAGGGCGTCCCCGTCGCGCAGCGCGAGCTGGGACTCGCCGATCGCCAGCGCCGCGGGCAGCGCCGCCCACGACTCGGGCTTGCCGTCGACGTCGACGAGCGCGAAGCGATCGGGGCTCTCGGCCTGCGCGCTGCGCACGAGCCCCCAGACGGGCGCGAGCGCGAGCTCCGGCGTCTCCCCGTCACGCGCCCGGACGGCCCCCTCGGTCACGAACGCGAGCAGCGAGCCGGCGAGGCGCTCGTCGGCGAGCCACCGCTGCGCGAGCTCCAGCGCCGTCGCCACGCCGGCGCGCACGGCGCCGGCGGGACCGGTAGCTGACTCGCGCTCGACGCGCACGAGCACCGTGTCCGGCGGCGGCGCCCCGCCGCCGATCGCCTCGCCGAGCGCCGCCAGGGTCGTGAAGGACTCGCCCTCGCCCGGATCGGCGCCGGCCGGGCGGTCGCCGATCCAGGCGGGCCGGGCGGGCGCCGCCTCGGGCGCGACGTGGGCCGCCGTCCAGTCGAGGCGGAAGAGCGAGTCGCGCCCGCGCGCGACGGAGCAGCCGAGCTGCGCCCGATCGAAGGGACGCACGACGAGGGCGTCGATCGAGAGGGCGAGCGCCCCGGTCGCGTCGATCGCCGTGAGGGCGATCGCCGCGACGCCGTCGCCGGCGGCCGAGTCCTGGCCCTCGCCCGCGGCGTCGCCGTCGGCGGGCGCGACGCGCACGCGCCAGGACGCCCGGCCGCCGCTCCCGAGGCGTACGCCGCGCCAGGCGAACGGCAGCCGCGGCTCGGTCCACTCGCCGTCGAGGAACCACGTGTGGAGCGCCGCGTCGAGCAGGGCGGGGTGCGCGCCGAAGCGCCCGGCCTCGACCTCCTGCCGCTCGTCGAGCGCGATCTCGGCGAACAGCTCGCCGTCGCCGCGCCAGGCCGCGCGCAGGCCCTGGAAGGCCGGACCATAGGCGAAGCCGAGCTCCGCGAGGCTGTCGTAGAGGTCGTCGACCTCGACCGGCTCTGCGCCGGCCGGCGGCCACGCCGTGCCGGCGAACGCAGCGCCGGACGCCTCGCCCGCGCCGGCCGCGACGACGCCGCTGGCGTTGCGCACCCACTCGCCCACGCCGTGCTCGTCGTCGCGCTCGACGCGCGAGTGGATCGCGATCGAGCGCCGCCCGGACTCGCCGGGCGGCTCGACCGACAGCTGGATCTGCACGCCCGCCCGCTCGGGAAGCTCCAGCGGCAGCTCGAGCGTCAGCTCCTCGACGACCTCGCAGCCGACCTCGCCGGCGGCGTGCAGGGCGAGCTCCAGGAACGCCGTGCCCGGGACGAGCGCGCGATCGAGCACCGTGTGGTCGGCGAGCCAACCGTGCGCCGAGCGAGCCAGCCGTCCGGTGAACAGCCAGCTCTCGCCGTCCGCGAGCGCGACGGCGGCGCCGAGCAGCGGATGCCCGGTCGCCGACTGGCCGACGGACTCCGCGCTGCGATCCGTCGCTTGCGCGGCGTCGAGCCAGTAGCGGCGGCGCTGGAAGGCGTACGCCGGCAGGTCGACCCGCCGCCCTCCGGCGAGCAGCCGCTCCCAGTCGACGGCGGCGCCGCCCACGTGCGCCTTGGCGATCGCGCCGACGAGCGTCTCGGCCTCCGGCTGTTGCGGGCGCAGCGTCGGCGCCAGCACGATCCCGGCGGCGCCGGGGCGTGTGCTCTCGACCGCGGCGCCCCGCTCGCCGGCGCCGTCGGTCGGCTCGGCGAGGCAGTCGGCCGCCATCGCGCTCAGCGCGCCGTCCGGGCCGAGCTCGAGGCAGCGCGTCACGCCGGCCTCGGCGAGCGATCGGAAGCCGTCGCAGAATCGCACGGGCTCGCGGACGTGGCGCGCCCAGTACTCGGGCGAGCGGATCTCGTCGCCCGCGAGCCGGCCGCTGACGTTGGACACGATCGGCACCGACGGCGCCGCGAACGAGAGCCCGGCGGCCAGCTCGGCGAGCTCGTCGAGCATCGCGTCCATCCGGTGCGAGTGGAACGCGTGACTGACCCGCAGCCGGCTCGTCTTGCGGCCGCGGTCGGCCCACGCGGCCCCCAGCTCGCCGACCGCCTGCTCGTCGCCGGAGACGACGACCGAGCCCGGCGCGTTGACCGCCGCGAGCGAGACGCGGCCCTCGAGTCCTCGCAGCGACTCGGTCAGCTCCTCCTCCGAGGCCTGCACCGCGACCATCGCACCGCCGCCCGGCAGCTCGCCCATCAGCCGTCCGCGGGCGGCCACGAGCGCGCAGGCGTCGGGCAGGGAGAGGACGCCGGCGACGTGAGCCGCGACGATCTCCCCGACCGAGTGGCCGATCAGGAAGTCCGGCCGGACGCCGAGCGACTCGACGAGCCGGTAGAGCGCGACCTCGACGGCGAACAGCGCCGGCTGCGCCAGCTCGGTGCGGTCCAGCGGCCCGGCCTGGGAGGCGCCTGCCACGTCGCCCGCGAAGACGAGCTCCCTCAGCGACCGCCCGAGCAGCGGGTCGAGCGCCTCGCAGACGGCGTCGAACGCGTCCGCAAAGACGGGGAACGCCTCGTAGAGCTCCCGCCCCATGCCTGGGCGCTGCGAGCCCTGACCCGTGAACATGAACGCCGTCTTGCCGGCCTCGGCGACGCCCTCGACGACGTTCGCGGCCGGCTCTCCGGCCGCGAGCGCGCGCAGCCCCGCGAGCAGTCCCTCGCGCTCGGCGCCGACGACCACGGCGCGCCGGTCGAAGCGCGATCGGCCCGCCAGCGTGAAGCCGACGTCGACCGCCGAGACGTCGTCGCGGCCGTCGAGCCACGCGTCGAGGCGGCCGGCCTGCGCCCGCAACGCGGCGTCGTCCTTCGCCGACACCACCCAGCAGAGCGGCGCCGGCTCGTGCGCGGCCGTCTCGGCGGGGTCGCGATCCCCCGTCGCCGGCCCCGGCTCCAGCGGCGCGGCGGGCGGCGCCTCCTCGAGCACGACGTGCGCGTTCGTGCCGCTCATCCCGAAGGACGACACGCCCGCACGGCGCGGACGGCCGCGGCGCTTCCAGGGCTCGGGCTCGGTCAGCAGCGCGACCTCGCCCGCCGGCCAGTCGACGTGGGGCGTCGGCTCGTCGACGTGCAGCGTGCGCGGCAGCACCCCGTGGCGCATCGCCATCGTCATCTTGATCACCCCGGCGACCCCCGCGGCGGCCTGGGCGTGGCCGATGTTCGACTTGATCGATCCGAGCCGCAAGGGGCCGTCGGCGCGGTCCTGGCCGTAGGTCGCGAGCAGCGCGCGCGCCTCGATCGGGTCGCCGAGCGTCGTGCCGGTCCCGTGCGCCTCGACGGCGTCGACGTCGCGCGGCGACAGCCGGGCGCTGGCGAGCGCCTGGCGGATCACCCGCTCCTGCGAGGGGCCGCTCGGCGCGGTCAGGCCGTTGCTGGCGCCGTCCTGGTTGACCGCGCTGCCGCGTGCAACCGCGAGCACCCGATGGCCCAGCCGCTCGGCGTCCGACAGCCGCTCGACGACCAGCAGCGCGGCGCCCTCGGAGAAGCCGGCGCCGTCGGCCGCGGCCGCGAACGCCTTGCAGCGCCCGTCGGCGGCGAGGCCGCGCTGACGGCTGAACTCGACGAACACGCCGGGCGTCGAGAGCACGGTCACGCCGCCGGCCAGCGCGAGCGAGCACTCGCCCTGGCGCAGCGCCTGCGCGGCCCAGTGCAGCGCGACGAGCGACGACGAGCACGCCGTGTCGACCGTGACGGCCGGCCCCTCGAGCCCGAAAGCGTAGGCGACCCGGCCGGACACGACGCTCGGCCCGCCGCCGGTCAGGCGGTAGCCCTCGAGCTCCTCGCGCACCGGGCCGTGGAAGGCCATGTAGTCCTGGGAGCTGACGCCGGCGAAGACGCCGGTCGAGCTGCCGTCGAGCGTCCGCGGATCGATTCCGGCGTGCTCGAGCGCCTCCCACGCGACCTCGAGCAGCAGCCGCTGCTGCGGGTCCATCGCGAGCGCCTCGCGCGGGCCGATCCCGAAGAAGGGGGCGTCGAACTCGCCGGCGTCGTGGACGAAGCCGCCCTCGCGCGCGACGCTGGTCCCGGACCGCTCGGCCTCCGGGTCGAGCAGGCGCTCGAGATCCCAGCCGCGGTCGTCGGGGAACTGCGAGATCGCGTCGGAGCCCGACTCGACGACCCGCCAGAGGTCCTCCGCCGAGCGGATCCCGCCCGGGTAGCGGCAGCCGATCCCGACGATCGCGATCGGCTCGTCGAGCGCGGCCGGGACCGACGACGCGATGGCGGGGGCGCCGCGCTCGCGGCCGTCGACGCGCGAGCGCAGGTGACGTGCCAGCGCGACCGGCGTCGGGTGGTCGAAGACGATTGTCGACGGGAGCGCGACGCCGACCGCGGCCGCCAGGCGGTTGCGCAGCTCGACCGCCCCGAGCGAGTCGAAGCCGAGCTCCTTGAACGCGCGGCCTCCCTCGACCGCCTCCGCCGAGGCGTGGCCGAGCACCGCCGCCGCGTGGCTGCGCACCAGCTCGAGCACGATCGCCTCGCGCTCGGGCTCCGGGGCGTCCGCCAGCCGCCGCGCGAGCGCGCCGTGGCCCTCGCGGTCACGGCGCGCGGGCACGCGGACGAGCCCCGACAGCAGCGGCGGCAGCTCGCCCGTCCGCGCCAGCGCGCGCAGCGCCGCCGCGTCCAGCCGCACCGGCGCGATCGTCGGCGCGCCGGTCGCGCGCGCGGCGTCGAAGAGCTCGAGGCCGCGCTCGGTCGACAGCGGCGCGATGCCGAGCCGCGCCAGCCGGGCGAGGTCTCGCTCGCCGAGGTCGGCGGTCATGCCGCTCGCCTGCTCCCAGTGGCCCCAGGCGAGCGACGTGGCGGCGAGGCCGCGTGCGCGGCGGTGCTGGGCGAGCGCGTCGAGGAAGGCGTTGGCCGCGGCGTAGCCGCCCTGGCCCGCGTTCCCGATCGTCGCCGCGAACGACGAGAAGAGCACGAAGGCGGACAGGTCCATGCCCTCGGTCAGCTCGTGGAGGAGCAGCGCCGCGTCGAGCTTCGGCCGCCAGAGGCGATCGAGCTGGTCGGGCGTGAGCGACTCGAGCAGCCCGTCCTCGATGACGCCGGCGGCATGGATCACGCCGGTCAGCGGGCGCTCCGCCGGGATCGACGCGAGCAGCGCGGCGAGCGCGTCGCGGTCGGCGACGTCGCAGGCCGCCACGTCGACCTCGCAGCCGAGCTCCGATAGCCCGTCTTCGAGCTCGGCCACCCCGTCGGCCGCGCGGCCGCGGCGGCTGACGAGCAGCAGGCGGCGAACGCCGTCGGCGGCGAGATGGCGGGCGACGGCCGCTCCCAGGACGCCGGTCCCTCCCGTGACGAGCACCGTGCCGCCCGGGTCCAGCGGACGCGGGATCGTCAGCACGTTCTTGCCGACGTGGCGGCCCTGGCTCATCCGGCGGAACGCGTCGCCGCCGCGGCGCACGTCCCAGGCGGTCAGCGGCAGGGGGTCCAGCACGCCCTCCTCGAGCAGCCCCACGACCGCGGCCAGCATCTCGCCGATCCGCTCGGGCCCTGCCTCGGCGAGGTCGAACGCGCGGTAGTCGACCCCCGGGTGCGCCTCGGCGACGCGCTCGGGGTCGCGGACGTCCGCCTTGCCCATCTCGACGAAGCGGCCGCCGCGCGGCAGCAGCTCCAGCGACGCGTCGACGAGCTCTCCGGCGAGCGAGTCGAGGACGACGTCGGCCCCGAGGCCGTCCGTCCCCGCGAGGAACGCGTCCTTGAAGCCGGCGTCGCGCGACGAGGCGATGTCGGCCTCGGCGATCCCGAGCCGCCTCAGCTCGTCCCACTTGCCGGGGCTCGCGGTGGCGAGCACCCGCGCGCCGACGAGCCGCGCGAGCTGCACGGCGGCCTGCCCGACGCCGCCGGCGGCGGCGTGGACGAGCAGCGTCTCGCCGGGTCGCAGGCGCGCGAGGTCGGTGAGGGCGTAGTAGGCGGTCACGAACGCCGCCGGCGCCGCGGCGGCGCGTGCGAACGACCAGCCCTCCGGCATCCGGACGAGCGTCCGGTGGTCGGCCACGGCGACCGGTCCGAACGCCTCCGGGACGATTCCCATCACGCGATCGCCGACCGCGACCGAGGCGACCGCCTCGCCGACCTCGAGCACGACGCCGGCGGCCTCGCTGCCCAGCCGAACGTCGTCGCCGGGGTACATGCCGAGGGCGATCAGCACGTCGCGGAAGTTGAGGCCGGCCGCGCGCACCGCAATGCGGACCTCGCCGGGGGCGAGCGGCTCGCTCGCCCGGGGCGCGGGCAGCAGGGCGAGGCTCTCGAGCGTTCCGGGCTGCTCGACGCCGAGGCGCCAGCCCTCGTCCGCCGGCGCCTCCAGGGAGCCGGTCGCGCGCACGAGCCGTGGGAGGTGGAGCGCGCCGTCGCGCAGCGCGAGCTGCGGCTCGCCCGTCGCGAGAGCGCCCGGAAGCGCCGCCCACGAGTCCGATCCGCCGTCGACGTCGAGCAGCGCGAAGCGGCCGGGGGCCTCCGACTGGGCGCTGCGCAGCAGGCCCCAGACGGGGGCCTGCGCCAGCTCGGGGGCCTCGCCGTCGTGGACGGCGACCGCGCGCTCGGTCACGAACGCGAGCGTCGAGTCGCCGAAGCGCTCGTCGGCGAGCCAGGCCTGGGCGAGCTCGAGCGCCGTGCGCGTACTCGCGCGCGCCGCGCCGCCGAGATCCTCGGCTCCCTGCTCGTAGGGGACCTTGGCCAGCACGACGGCCGGCATCGGCGCGCCGGCCTCGACCGCCGCCCCGAGCGCCTCCAGGTCGCCGAAGGGCTCGGCCTCGACGGCCTCGCCGATCCGCTCGCCGATCGCGGCCATCCGAGCCGGCGCCTCGGACGCCGGCGGCACGGTCGCCGGCCGGCTCCACTCGATCTCGAAGAGCGAGTCGCGATCCGCGCCGCCGGCGACGACGAGCTGGGCGGGGTCGGCTCGGCGGACGACAAGCGAGTCGACCGCCACCGCGAGCTCTCCGTCCTCGTCGATCGCGGTCAGGGAGACGGCGTCGGCGCCGCTCGGCGCGACCCGCACCCGCCACGACGACCCGCCGGCGGCGCCGAGACGCACCCCGGTCCAGGCGAACGGCAGCCGCAGCTCGCGGGCGTCGTCGGCCGCCAGCCAGACGTGCAACGCCGCGTCGAGCAGCGCCGGGTGGGCGCCGAAGCGCGCCGCGTCGCCCTGCTGGGGCTCGGCCAACGCGACCTCCGCGAACAGCTCGCCGTTGCGGCGCCAGGCGGCGCGCAGGCCCTGGAACGCCGGTCCGTACACGAGCCCGACGTCGATCAGGCGACCGTAGAGGCCGTCGACGTCGACCGGCACGGCGCCCTCCGGGGGCCACGCCGAGGCGAGCAGGTCGACCGCCGGTCCGTGCGCGACCTCGGCGTCGAGCCGGTCGGAGCGATCCGGCGAACCGTCGCGATCCCCGACCGACATGAGGCTGCCGCTCGCGTTGCGCGTCCAGTCGCCGTCAGCGAGGTCGTCGCCCGACGAGCCCTCGGCCCGCGAGTGGATCGCGACCGGACGGCGCCCGGACTCGTCCGGCTCGCCGAGCGTGACCTGGACCTGGACGGCTCCCCGCTCGGGGAGCGGCAGCGGCGCCTCGAGCGTCAGCTCCTCGACGACCTCGCAGCCGACCTGCCGGCCGGCGCGCAGCGCCAGCTCGACGAGCGCCGTGCCGGGCGCCAGCACCGTGTCGAGCACGACGTGATCGGCGAGCCAGCCCTGCCTGGCGAGCGACAGCCGGCCGCTGAAGAGCCAGCCGCCGCCGTCGGCCAGGGCGACCGCGGCGCCGAGCAGCGGGTGGTCCGCCGCCGCCAGGCCGGCGGCCGTGACGTCCCCCTCGTGCGCGGAGCCGTCGAGCCAGTAGCGTTGGCGTTGGAAGGCGTAGGTCGGTAGCTCGACCTGGCGTCCGCCGGGGGCGAGGGTCTGCCAGTCGACGTCGATGCCGTGGACGTGGGCCTCGGCCAGCGATGTCGCGAAGCGCCGCAAGCCGCCCTCCTCGCGGCGCAGGGAGCCGACGACCGCGACCGCGTCGGGGTCGTCCGAGCGTGCCTCGACTGTCTCCTGGACGGCCATCGTCAGCACGGGGTGCGGGCTGACCTCCACGAACGCGTCACAGCCCTGCTCGACCAGCGCGCCGGTGACCTGCTCGAAGCGGACGGTCTCGCGCAGGCTCGAGTACCAGTACTCGGCGCCGAGCTCCGCCGTGTCGAGCAATCCGCCGGTCGCGGTTGAGTGAAACGGGACCGTCCCCGAGCGCGCCTCGATCGGCGCCAGGGCGTCGAGCAGCCGGTCGCGGATCGCCTCGACCTGCGCCGAGTGCGACGCGTAGTCGACCGCGATCCGCCGCGCGCGGACACCATCGGCCTCGCAATCGCCGACCAGCCCGTCGAGCGCCTCGGGATCCCCGGAGACGACCACCGACGCCGGACCGTTGACCGCCGCCAGCGCAACGCGATCGCCGAAGCGCTCCAACCGCGCCGGCAGCTGCTCGGCGGGCAAGGCGACCGACACCATCCCGCCCTTCCCGGCCAGCTCGCCGAGCGCCTGGCTGCGCAGCGCCACGACACGCGCCGCGTCGTCGAGCGACAGGCCGCCCGCCACGTGGGCGGCGGCGATCTCACCCTGCGAGTGCCCAGCCACGACCGCCGGCTCGACCCCGAAGGAGCGCCAGAGCGCCGCCAGCGAGACCATCACCGCGAACAGCGCCGGCTGCACCACGTCGACACGCTCGAAGGACGGCGCGCCGGCTGCGCCGCGCAGGACGTCCTCGAGCGACCAGTCGACGTACGGCGCGAGCGCCGCCGCGCAGGCGCGCAGCCGCTCGGCGAACAGCGGCGAGTCGTCGAGCAGGTCGACCGCCATCCCCTTCCACTGCGAGCCCTGTCCCGGAAAGACGAACGCCACCTTCTCGCCGCCGCGCGCCACGCCCTCCACGACCCCGGCCGCCGGCTCCCCCGCCGCCAACGCCCCAAGCCCGCCGAGCAGCTCCTCCCGACCACCACCAACGACGACCGCGCGACGATCGAACGCCGCCCTGGTCGTCGCGAGCGAGAACCCGACGTCCGCGGGATCCAGCTCCGGCGCCGACCCCACGTGCTCGGCCAACCGCCGCGCCTGCCCACGCAACGCCTGCTCGTCCTTGGCCGACACGACCCACGCGACGGCCTGGCCGCCGGAGTCGCGCTCCAGATCCGTGTCGCTCGCCGGCGGCGGCTCGTCCGCGGGTGGCTCCTCGAGGATCACGTGGGCGTTGGTGCCGCTGATGCCGAACGACGACACGCCGGCCCGCCGCGGGCGCTCGCCACGCGGCCACGGCTCGTCCTCGACGAGCAGCGACAGCTCGCCGGCGGACCAGTCGACGTGCGTCGACGGCTCGCCGACGTGCAGCGTGCGCGGCAGCACTCCGTGACGCATCGCCATCGCCATCTTGATCACCCCGGCCATCCCCGCCGCCGCCTGCGCATGGCCGATGTTCGACTTGACCGAGCCGAGCCGCAGCGGACCGTCGGCTCGGTCCTGTCCGTAGGTCGCCAGCAGCGCACGCGCCTCGATCGGGTCGCCGAGCGTCGTCCCCGTCCCATGCGCCTCGACCGCGTCGACCTCCCCCGCAGTCAGCCCGGCGTTGGCCAGCGCCTGGCGGATCACCCGCTCCTGCGACGGCCCGTTCGGCGCCGTCAACCCGTTGCTGGCGCCGTCCTGGTTGATCGCGCTGCCCCGCACGACGGCCAACACGCGCCCGCCTCGACGGCGAGCGTCGGACAGCCGCTCGACGAGCACGACGCCGGCGCCGTCGGAGAATCCCGCCCCGTCGGCGTCGGCGGCGAACGACTTGCAGCGCCCGTCCGGCGCCAGGCCGCGCTGGCGGCTGAACTCGACGAACACCCCCGGAGTCGCCATCACGGTGACTCCGCCGACCAGCGCCCGCTCGCAGTCGCCCTGGCGCAGCGCCTGGCAGGCGAGGTGCAGCGCCACCAGCGACGACGAGCACGCCGTGTCGATCGTCACCGCCGGGCCCTCGAGCCCGAGCGCGTAGGCGACGCGGCCCGAGACGACGCTCGGCGCGGCGCCGGTCAGGCGCAGGCCCTCCAGCGCCTCGGGACCCGAGCGCCGGATCGAGACGTAGTCCTGGGTGCTGATGCCGGCGAAGACGCCGGTCGGGCCGCCGCGCAGCGACGCGGGGTCGATCCCGGCGTGCTCACAGGCCTCCCACGCCAGCTCGAGCAGCAGCCGCTGCTGGGGGTCCATCGCGAGCGCCTCGCGCGGGCTGATCCCGAAGAAGGCGGCGTCGAAGTCGGCGACGCCCTCGACGAACCCGCCCGCGCGCGCGTAGCTGGTGCCGAGGTGGTCGGGATCGGGGTCGAAGAGGCGGTCGAGGTCCCAGCCGCGGTCGGCCGGGAACGAGTCGATCGCGTCGCGGCCGGAGGCGACGAGCGACCAGAGGTCGTCCGGCGAGCGGACGTCGCCCGGATAGCGGCAGCCGATCCCGACGATCGCGATCGGCTCGTCCAGCGCCCGGGGCGCCTTGGGCGTCGCCGCAGCCGAGTCGGCCGCCTCGCCGTCGATCGCCTCGAGCAGGTGGTCGGCGAGCGCGACCGGCGTCGGATGGTCGAAGACGACGGTCGCCGCGAGCCGCACGCCGGCCGAGCTGCGCAGGCGGTTGCGCAGCTCGACGGCCGAGAGCGAGTCGAAGCCGAGCTCCTTGAAGGCGCGCCGCTCGTCGAGCCCGTCCGGCGACGGGTGTCCGAGAACGGTTGCGACCTCGCGGCGTACGAGCTCGAGCACCACCCGCCGCCGATCGGCTCTCGGCACGCCGGCCAGCCGCCGCGACAAGGACCCGCCCTCGACCGCGCGCCGCGACGGCGCGCGGACCAGTCCGTGCAGCAGCGCCGGGAGCGTGCCCGCCCGCGCCTGCGCCCGCAGCGCCGCGAGGTCGAGGCGCACGGGGACCGCGAGCGGGTCGCCGAGGTCGCGCGCGGCGTCGAGCAGCGCCAAGCCGCGATCGGACGGGAGCGCCGCGAGGCCGGTGCGCGACATCCGCCGCACGTCGGCCTCGCGCAGCTGCCCGGTCATCCCACTCTGCTGCTCCCAGAGCCCCCACGCCAGCGACGTCGCCGCGAGCCCGCGCTCGCGGCGGTGCTGGGCGAGGCCGTCGAGGAAGCCGTTCGCGGCCGCGTAGTTGCCCTGGCCCGCGTTCCCGACCGTCGCCGCGACCGACGAGAAGAGCACGAACGCGGACAGGTCGAGCCCCTCGGTCAGCTCGTGCAGATGAGCCGCCGCATCCGCCTTCGGCTGCCACACGCGTGCGAGCCGCTCCGGCGTCAGGGTCTCGAGGACGCCGTCGTCGAGCGCTCCGGCGGCGTGGAAGACGCCGGTCAGCGGATGCTCGGCCGGCAGTGAGCCGATCAGCGCGGCGACCTGCTCGCGCTCGCCGACGTCGCAGCTGCGGAACGTGACCTCCGCGCCCAGCTCGCCCAGCTCCGCCTCGAGCTCGGCGGCGCCCTCGGCGTCGCGACCGCCGCGACTCGCGAGCAGCAGGCGCCGGACGCCGTGCCGCTCCACCAGGTGACGGGCGACGAGACGGCCGAGGCCGCCGGTCCCGCCCGTGATCAGCACCGTGCCGTCGCGATCCGGCAGCGGCGGCATCGTCAGCACCACCTTGCCGACGTGACGGCCCTGGCTGACGAAGCGGAACGCCTCGATCGCGCGCCGCACGTCCCAGCTCGCGATCGGAAGCGGCTCGAGCGCGCGCTGCTCGAGCAGCCCGGCGATCTCGCTCAGCATCTCCTGGATCCGCTCGGGATCGACGCGCAGCAGGTCGAACGCCTGGTAGGCGACGCCCGGGTGGCTCGCCGCGACCGCGCCGGCGTCGCGCAGGTCGGTCTTGCCCATCTCGACGAAGCGGCCGCCGCGCGGCAGCAGCTCGAGCGACGCGTCGACGAGCTCGCCGGCGAGCGAGTTGAGCACGACGTCCATCCCGTCGCCGCCGGTCGCCTCCAGCAGGCGCTCGCGGAACTCGGCGCCGCGCGACGAGGCGACGTGGTCGTCGTCGAGCCCGAGCGCGCGCAGCGCTCCCCACTTCGAGCGGCTCGCCGTCGCGAACACCTCGGCGCCGAGCTGCCGGCCGAGCTGGATCGCCGCCATTCCGACGCCGCCCGCGCCGGCGTGCACGAGCAGCCGCTCGCCCGGTCGCACGGCGGCGAGGTCGACGAGCGCGCGATAGGCGGTCAGGAACGCGACCGGCGCCGACGCGGCGCGTGCGAGCGTCCAGCCGTCGGGCGCCGCGACGAGCAGCCGGCGATCGGTCACCGCCAGCGGGCCGAAGCCGCCGGGCATCAGCCCCATCACGCGGTCGCCCGCCGCGAGGTCGGTCACGTCCGATCCGACCTCGGCGACCACGCCCGCCCCCTCGAGGCCGATCGTCCCCTCGTCCGGGTACATGTCGAGCGCGATCAGGACGTCGCGGAAGTTGAGCCCCGCTGCGCGGACCTCGACGCGGACCTCGCCGGGCTCCAGCGGCGCGGTCGCTCCGGGGCCGTCCACGAGCGCCAGGCCCTCGAGCGTCCCGTCGCCGCCGGCGTCGAGGCGCCAGGCGGCGGCCTCGGGCGGCGGCGCGAGCGCCGTCTCGGTCCCCGCCGGCACGAGCCGCGGGGCGAGCAGCTCGCCGTCGCGCAGGGCGAGTTGCGGCTCGCCGGCGGCGAGCGCCGCCGGCAGCGCCGCCCATGAGGAGTTGCGGCCGTCGACGTCGACGAGGACGAAGCGCTCCGGATGCTCGGACTGAGCGGACCGCGCCAGTCCCCACAGCGGAGCCCCCGCAAGGTCGACGGGCCCGTCGCCCGGCCGCGCCGCCACGGCCCGGTGGGTGACCAGGACGAGGCGCGCGCCGGCGAGCCGGTCGTCGGCGAGCCACTCCTGCAGCAGGCCGAGCAGGCGACGCGTGGCCGCGTGCGCCGTCTCGGCGAAGTTGCCGCGATCCGTCGGCTCGGCGGCGGCGTCCTTCGCCGCGACGCCACAGTCGAAGAGCACGAGGTCGGGCACGGGCGCGCCCGCCTCGACCGCGTCGCCGAGCGGCTTCATGCCGGCGTGGACGTCCAGCTCGAAGTCGGCCGCCTGCAGCGCCGCGGCGGCTTCGAGGCCGTCCTCGCCGAGCACGGCGCAGCGCATGGCGGTCGTCGCGGCGCCCCCGGCCCGAACCCAGTCGATCCGGTAGAGCGACTCGGGCCGATCCCCGGACGCGGCGCTCAGCTGCTCCGCGGGCAGCTCGCGCAGCACCAGCGATCGCACCGACGCGACGGGAGCCCCGTGCTCGTCGGCGGCGGCGATCGAGACGCCGCCGTCCTCGGCCGGGGTCAGCTGGACGCGCAGCGACGACGCGCCCGGCGCCGCCAGCGTCACGTCGCTCCAGGCGAACGGAAGTCGTCCCCCACCCAGCCGCGGCCGTCCGTCGGCCTCGAGCAGGGCGAGTCCGTGCAGCGCGGCGTCGAGCAGCGCCGGGTGCAGTCCGAAGCCGGCCGCCTGCTCCCGCTGCTCCTCGGGCAGCGCCGCCTCGACGAATACCGCTTCGCCGCGTCGCCATGCGGCGCGCACGCCCGAGAACGCCGGGCCGTAGTCGTAGCCCTCCTCGGCGAGGACCCGCCGAAGCCGGTCGACGTCGGCCGGCACGGCGCCGGGCGGGGGCCACTGCGCCGCGAACCCGACGTCCGGGCCCGCCGCGGCGCTCGGCGCCGGTCCCGAGGCGAGCACCCCGCCGGCGTTGCGCGTCCAGGAGCCGGTCGCGACCTGCCCGGCCTCGGCCGCCTCCCCGCGCGAGTGCAGCGAGACGGGCCGGCAGCCCGTCTCGTCGAGCTCGCCGATCGCGATCTGGATCTGGACCGCCTCCCGCTCGGGGAGCTGCAGCGGCGCCTCGAGCGTCAGCTCCTGGACCCGCTCGCAGCCGGCCTGCTCGCCGGCGCGCAGCGCCAGCTCGACGAACGCCGTGCCGGGCAGCAGCACGGCGCCCATCGGCGCATGGTCGGCGAGCCACGGATGGGCCTCCAGCGACAGCCGGCCGGTGAGCAGCCAGCCGCCGTCGTCCGCGAGCTCCGCGGCGGCGCCCAGGAAGGGGTGGCCCGGCGTCGACTGGCCCGCCGCCGTGACGTCGCCGCCGCCTGGCGACGCGGGGTCGAGCCAGTAGCGCTGTCGTTGGAAGGCGTAGGTCGGCAGCTCGACCTGGCGTCCGCCGGGGGCGAGGGTCTGCCAGTCGACGTCGATGCCGTGGACGTGGGCCTCGGCCAGCGATGTCGCGAAGCGCCGCAGGCCGCCCTCCTCGCGGCGCAAGGAGCCGACGACCGCGACCGCGTCGGGGTCGTCCGAGCGTGCCTCGACTGTCTCCTGGACGGCCATCGTCAGCACGGGGTGCGGGCTGACCTCCACGAACACGTCACAGCCCTGCTCGACGAGCGCGCCGGTGACCTGCTCGAAGCGGACGGTCTCGCGCAGGCTCGAGTACCAGTACTCGGCGCCGAGCTCGGCCGTGTCGAGCAATCCGCCGGTCGCGGTCGAGTGAAACGGGATCGTCCCCGAGCGCGCCTCGATCGGCGCCAGGGCGTCGAGCAGCCGGTCGCGGATCGCCTCGACCTGCGCCGAGTGCGACGCGTAGTCGACCGCGATCCGCCGCGCGCGGACACCATCGGCCTCACAATCGCCGACCAGCCCGTCGAGCGCCTCCGGGTCGCCGGAGACGACCACCGACGCCGGACCGTTGACCGCCGCCAGCGCGACGCGATCGCCGAAGCGCTCCAACCGCGCCGGCAGCTCCTCGGCGGGCAAGGCGACCGAGACCATCCCGCCCCTGCCGGCCAGCTCGCCAAGCGCCTGGCTGCGCAACGCCACGACCCGCGCCGCGTCCTGCAACGACAAGCCGCCCGCCACGTGGGCGGCGGCGATCTCGCCCTGGGAATGCCCGACGACCACCGACGGCTCGACACCGACCGACCGCCACAAACCCGCCAGCGACACCATCACCGCGAACAACGCCGGCTGCACCACGTCGACACGCTCCAGCGACGGCGCGCTCGGCGCGCCGCGCAACACATCCTCCAACGACCAGTCGACGAACGGCGCCAACGCCTCAGCGCACGCGCGCAACCGCTCCGCGAAGACAGCGGACCCGTCGAGCAGGTCGACCGCCATCCCCTCCCACTGCGCACCCTGCCCCGGGAATACGAACGCCACCTTCTCGCCGCCGCGCGCCACGCCCTCCACGACCCCGGCCGCCGGCTCCCCCGCCGCCAACGCCCCAAGCCCCGCCAAGAGCTCCCCCCGACCACCACCGACCACGACCGCGCGGCGCTCCAAACGCGCACGCCCGGCGGTCAGCGTGTGGGCGACGTCCAGCGCCGACAGCCCCGGCCGCTCGCGAACGAATCCGTCGAGCCGCCGCGCCTGCCCACGCAACGCGGCGTCGTCGCGCCCCGACAGCACCCAGGGCACGACCCCGCCGTCCGACACGGCCGGCAGCGCGTCGTCGTCGCCCTCGAGCTCCTCGGTCGGCGGCGCCTGCTCGAGAACCAGGTGCGCGTTGGTCCCGCTGATCCCGAACGACGACACGCCTGCCCGGCGCGGACGCCCGGCGTCGGGCCACGGCGCCTCCTCGCTCAGCAACGAGACGGCCCCGGCGGACCAGTCGACGTGCGTCGACGGCTCGCCGACGTGCAGCGTGCGCGGCAGCACGCCGTGACGCATCGCCATCGCCATCTTGATCACCCCAGCCATCCCCGCCGCCGCCTGCGCATGGCCGATGTTCGACTTGACCGAGCCGAGCAGCAGCGGCCGGTCGGGCGGGCGGTCGCGCCCGTAGGTGGCGAGCAGCGCGTCGGCCTCGATCGGGTCGCCGAGCGTCGTCCCCGTCCCGTGCGCCTCGACCGCGTCGACCTCGCCGGCCGACAGGCCGGCGTTGCCCAGCGCCTGACGGATCACCCGCTCCTGCGACGGCCCGTTCGGAGCCGTCAACCCGTTGCTGGCGCCGTCCTGGTTCACCGCGCTGCCGCGCACCAGCGCAAGCACCCGATGGCCGAGCCGGCGGGCGTCGGAGAGCCGCTCGACGAGCACCACGCCGACGCCCTCGCCCCAACCGGTGCCGTCGGCGGCGTCGGCGAACGACTTGCAGCGCCCGTCCGGCGCCAGGCCACGCTGGCGGCTGAACTCGACGAACAGCCCGGGAGTCGACAGGACCGTCACCCCGCCGGCGAGCGCCAGCGAGCACTCGCCCTGACGCAGCGCCTGGCAGGCGAGGTGGAGCGCCACCAGCGATCCCGAGCACGCCGTGTCGACGGTCAGCGCCGGGCCCTCGAGGCCGTAGGCGTAGGCGACCCGGCCGGAGAGGATGCTGGCCGAGCTGCCGGTCAGGCGGTAGCCCTCGAGGCCGTCCGGACCCTGCAGGCCGGCGATGTAGTCCTGCGAGCTGATGCCGGCGAACACGCCGGTCGGGCTTCCGCGCAGCGACGTCGGATCGACGCCGCCGTGCTCGAGCGCCTCCCAGCAGGTCTCGAGCAGCAGCCGCTGCTGGGGGTCCATCGCGAGCGCCTCGCGCGGACTGATGCCGAACAGCTCGGCGTCGAAGTCGGCGACGCCCTCGAGGAATCCGCCCTCGCGCGCGTAGCTGGTGCCGGGGTGGTCGGGATCGGCGTCGTAGACGCGATCGAGGTCCCAACCACGGTCGGTGGGAAAGCTCGACACGGCGTCGCCGCCGGCGGCGACGAGCTCCCACAGCTCGTCGGGGCTCCGCACTCCCCCGGGATAGCGGCAGGCCATCCCGACGATCGCGATCGGCTCGTCCGCCATCGGCGTCGCCGCGACCGCCGAGCGGCCCTCCGCGCGCCCCTCGGCCTCGGCGCGGAGGTGGCGTGCCAGCGTCGCAGGCGTCGCGTGGTTGAACACGACGGTCGACGCCAGGCGCAGGCCGGTCGCCGTGCGCAGGCGGTTGCGCAGCTCGACGGCCGCCGGCGAGTCGAAGCCAAGCTCCTTGAAGGTCCGGTCCGGCTCGACGGCGTCGCCGTCGTCGTGCCCGAGCACGACGGCGCTCTCTCCGCGCACCAGCTCGAGCACGGCATGGTCGCGCTCGGCTTCGGGGAGCAGAGCGAGACGCTCCGTCCAGCTCCCGCTCGAAACGTCCTCGTCGGAAGCCGGCTCCACGGCATCCGGCGCCGGAGTAGAGCCTGGCGCCGACCGGCCGTCCTCGTCGCCGGCGCCGGGCTCTGCCTCCGCCGCTCGCGAGGGCGGCTCGAACCAGCAGCGCCGCCGCTGGAAGGCGTAGGTCGGAAGCTGCACCCGCCGGCCGCCGGGGTGGAGACGACTCCAGTCGACGTCGACGCCGTGGACATGGGCTTGGGCGAGCGACCGGACGAAGCGCTCGATCCCGCCCTCGTCGCGGCGCAGGGAGCCGAGCACCGCTACGGCGGCCGGGTCCTCCGCGGCGGCGTCGACGGTCTCCTGGACCGCCATGGCGAGGACCGGATGGGCGCTGACCTCGACGAACGTCCGGTGCCCCCGATCGACGAGCGACCGCGTGACGTCCTCGAAGCGCACCGTCTCGCGCAGGTTGCGATACCAGTAGCCCGCGTCCAGCTCCGCGGTGTCGAGCGCCTCGCCGGTGACCGTCGAATGGAACGGCACGTCGCTCGACCGCGGCTGCAGCGTCGCGAGCGCCTCCAGCACCTCGTCGCGCAGCACCTCGACGTAGGCCGAGTGCGACGGGATCGTCGAGGCGATCGCCCGTGCCCTGACGCCGTCGCGCTCGCACTGCTCGATCAGCTCGTCGAGCGACTGGCGATCCCCGGCGAGGACCACCGCGGACGGACCGTTGACCGCTCCCAGCTCGACCTTGCCGCCCCAGGGCGCGATCCGCGCCTCGGCGTCCTCGGCCGGCAGCGCCACCGAGACCATCCCCCCTTCGCCAGCGAGGCGCGAGATGAGCCGGCTGCGCACGGCGGCCAACATCGCCGCGTCCTCCAGCGACAACGCGCCCGCCACGCAGGCGGCGGCGACCTCGCCGAGCGAATGCCCGACCACCGCCGCGGGCGCGACCCCGAACGAGCGCCACAACGCGGCCAGCGACACCATCACCGCGAACAGCGTCGGCTGCAGCACCTCGATCCGCGCCAACGACGGCGCGCCGTCGACACCGCGCAGCACGTCGACGGGCGACCAGTCCAGGTGCGGGCTCAAGGCCGCGGCGCAGGCATCCATGCGCCCGGCGAACAGCGGCGAGCGCTCGAGCAGCCCGACCGCCATCCCCTCCCACTGCCAGCCCTGGCCGGGGAACACGAACACCACGCCGCCGTCCCCGCCGGCGTCCCCCTCGACCGCGGCGACGGTCGACTCGCCGCGCGCGAGCGCGTCCAGGCCGCTCAGCAGCTCGTCGCGGTCGTCGCCGAGCACCACGGCGCGGCGGTCGAAGGTCGTTCTGGCGGTCGCGAGCGAGAACCCCACGTCGACCGGGTCGAGCTCCGGCGCCGCGCGCACGTGCTCGGCCAGCCGCCGCGCCTGGTCGCGCAAGGCGGCCTCGCCCTTGCCGGACAGCGGCCACGCCGTCGCACGCGCGCCGGCGGTCGCGCCGTGGGGCGCCACGGCCAGATCCGCGGAGGACTCGTCGGCTGGCTCCCGTCCCGGCTTCGCCGCCGCCGCGGCCGGGGACGGGCGCTCCTCGAGCACGACGTGGCAGTTGGTTCCGCCCATGCCGAACGAGCTGACGCCGGCCAGCAGGGGGCGGTCCTCGTGCGGCCACGGGCCCAGCTCGTCCTGGACTCGCAGGCGCAGGGCGTCGAGCGGGATCTCGGGATTGGCCTGCTCGAAGTTGAGGCTCGGCGGCAGCTCGCGCCGCTCGATCGCCAGGATCGCCTTGAGCAGCCCGACGATGCCCGCCGCGCCCTCGAGGTGCCCGACGTTGGTCTTCGCCGAGCCGACGCGCAGCGGGTCGCTCTCGTCGCGGGCGGCGCCGAGCGCGTCGCCGAGCGCGGCGGCCTCGATCGGGTCGCCGACCTTCGTGCCGGTGCCGTGCAGCTCGACGTACTGGACGTCGCCCCGCTTGACGCCGGCGCGCCGGTAGGCCTGTCTGAGCACCTCGGCCTGCGCCGCGCGACTCGGCACGGTCAGCCCCTCGCCGCCGCCGTCGTTGTTGACCGCGCTCCCGCGGATCACGCAGCGAATCGGGTCGCCGTCGGCGACCGCGCGGCCAAGCGGCTTGAGCACGACGACCCCGCCGCCCTCGCCGCGGACGTACCCGTTGGCGCGAGCGTCGAAGGTGAAGCAGCGGCCGTCCGGCGACAGGCCGCCGAAGCGCGACACGCCGATCGTGCTCCCGGGCGCGAGGTTGAGGTTGACCCCGCCGGCCAGCGCCAGCTTTGACTCCCCTCTGCGCAGGCTCTCGCAGGCGAGATGGACGGCAACGAGCGCGGACGACTGGGCGGCGTCGACGGTCAGGCTGGGGCCCCTGAGGCCGAGGAAGTACGAGACCCTGTTGGCGATGATGCTCCGGTGCAGGCCCGTGAGCGTGTGGCGCGTGATCGCGTCCGCGCCGTGGCGCTGGAGCAGCTCGGCGTAGTCGCCGGCGATCGCACCGACGAAGACGCCGGCCTGGCTGTCGGCGAGCGCGTCTGGGACCACCGCCGCGTCCTCCAGCGCCTCCCAGCTGAGCTCCAGGACGAGCCGCTGCTGCGGGTCCATGGCCGCGGCCTCGCGCGGCGAGATGCCGAAGAAGCCCGGATCGAAGCCGTCGATCCGATCGAGGAACCCGCCGTCACCGATTCGAGCGTCGGGCCCAGGCCCGGCAACACCCGGGACGGCGATCCGGCCGGCCGGCGGCTCGGCGATCGCGTCGACTCCGTCGCGAAGCAGCCGCCAGAACGCGTCGGGCGTCGGAGCCCCCGGCAGGCGGCACGACGCTCCGATGACTGCGATTGCCGAGCCGTCAGCCACTGGCGCCCGGATCGTCCCTTCGCGTACAGCACGAGGCTCGCCGACGGAGGGAGTCGACCGGGGCGGCAGCGGCGGCTCTCATTCGCGATCGCGCGGACGGAAGCCCCTTCCGCGCCAGCCGTGAGCATGGAGTGAATCCAGGTGGCGTTGGCCACGTAGCTGTAGACATTCGTATTTCCAAATGTTAAGCCACAGTGTCACGCCTTCGAAGCGGCTGTCAAGGGAGATGGCTCCGGCGATCACGGCCGAATTCCTGGCAGTAAGCGAGTGTTTTCTTTCGATAAGTGGGCGTCCCAAAAATCGATCCTGCAATAACCCTGTGTCTACAAATGCCGGCGTTTGCAATTCGCCGGACAGCACGTCATGATCGCGATATTGGTCCGACCACCTGATCCCGAAGACGCCTGCGGGAGGCGTTGAGTGACCGCCGTCGCGATAGCCGCGCCCGATCAGCGGCTCGGCGCGCTCGAAAGGCTGGAGCTGCTCTGCGACCCGGGGTCGCTGGAGCTGGTGCGCTCGAGCGTCGTCTCGTCACGTCTGGGGGGGCGCACCCGCCCCGGCGACGGGGTCGTCGGAGGGCTAGGCGAGGTCGACGGCCGCCCTGTGGCCTGCTACGCCCAGGACGCCGCGTTCATGGGCGGGTCGCTCGGCGTCGCCCACGCGGACACGATCGGCCGGGTGCTCGAGATCGCCGAGCGGGCGCGGATGCCGGTCGTCGGTTTCGTCGACTCCGGCGGCGCCCGCTTGCAGGAGGGCACCGCCGCGCTCGGGGGCTACGCGCGGATATTCCGGCGCAACACGCTGCTGACGGGCGTGGTGCCGCAGATCTCGATCATCGGCGGCGTCTCGGCCGGGGGCGGCTGCTACTCCCCGGCGCTGACCGACCTGGTGATCATGACCGAGCGCGCCGCGATGTTCCTGACCGGCCCGACCGTCGTGCGCGACGTGACGGGCGAGGACGTGAGCGCGAGCGAGCTGGGGGGCCACCGCGTGCACGAGCGCAACGGCGTCTGCGACGTCGTGGCGCCGAGCGACCGCGCCGCCGCCCGGCTGGCGCGACGGCTGCTCGGCTACCTGCCGCGGCACGCCGCCGCGGCGCTGCCCGAGCGGCCGGCGGTCGAGCCCGAGCTGTCCGATCCGAGCGTCGCGGTCCCAGCCGACCCGCGACGCGTCTACGACATGCGGGCGGCGATGTCCGGGGTGATCGACGCCGGATCGCTGCTCGAGGTCGCGCCGCGCTGGGGGCGCAGCATCGTGACCGCCTTCGCGCGCCTCCGAGGGCGTCCGGTCGGGATCGTCGCCAGCCAGCCGCGCTACCTCGGCGGCGTGCTCGACGCCGCGTCGGCGCAGAAGGGCGCGCGCTTCGTCCAGACGTGCGACCGTTACCGCATTCCCTTGGTGGTGCTCGTCGACACGCCCGGCTTCATGCCCGGCACGGCGCAGGAGCAGGCGGGGGTGATCCGCTTCGGCGCGTCGCTCGTGCGGGCGTTCGCCGCCGCGACCACCCCGCGAGTCACGGTCATCCTGCGCAAGGCCTACGGCGGCGCCTACATCGCGATGAACTCGCGTGACCTGGGCGCTGACATGGTCTTCGCCTGGCCGGGCGCCGAGGTCGGCGTGATGGGCGCCCACGCCGCCGTCGGGGTCATCCACCGCCGCGAGCTCTCGGCGGCGGTCGACCGCCCGGCGACGCGCGCCACGCTGGCCGCCGCCTATGCGGAGCAGCACCTCGGCGCCGACGTCGCCGCGGCCGACGGCTTCGTCGACGAGGTCATCGAGCCACACCAGACGCGCGCCCGGCTGGCGCGCGCGCTCGCGGCGATCGAAGCTGCCCACGGGTGAGCGGCGGCGCGTCGGGCGCGGACGGCGCCCTGCTCGCGATCAGCGATCTGCACGTCTCGCACGTCGAGAACCGCCAGGTCGTCGAGCGGCTGCGACCGAGGTCCCAGCGCGACTGGCTGATCGTCTGCGGCGACGTCGGCGACGCGATGGCCGACGTCGAATGGGCGCTGACGTCGTTGAGCGAGCGCTTCGCGAAGGTGATCTGGGTCCCCGGCAACCACGAGCTGCTCACCTATCCAGACGGCGCTGGAGAACGCGACGAGCTGCGCGGCGAGCACCGGTACGACCGGCTCGTGGAGATCTGCCGGAGCATCGGGGTCGTGACGCCGGAGGACCCGTATCCACGCTGGGAGGGGCCCGGCGGGCCGGCGACGGTGGCGCCGCTCTTCCTCCTCTACGACTACAGCTTCGCCGCCGCCGGCGCCAAGGACGAGGCGCTCAGGCGCGCCTACGACGCCGGCGTCGTGTGCGTCGACGAGTTCCTCCTGCACCCGGATCCGCATCCGAGCCGCGAGGCGTGGTGCCGCGCTCGCGTCGAGCGCGCCGCCCGCCGCCTCGACGCGCTTCCGCGGGACACTCCGACGGTGCTCGTCAACCACTTCCCGCTGGTCCGCGAGCCGACGCGGTTGCTGCGCCACCCCGAGTTCGCTCAGTGGTGCGGCACCGAGCGGACCGCGGACTGGCACCTCAGATACCGCGCCGCCGCGGTGGTATACGGACACCTGCACATTCCTCGCACTACGTGGCACGACGGTGTCAGGTTCGAGGAGGTGTCACTCGGATACCCGCGCGAGCGGAGCCGTCACGACTCCAGGCGGACGACGCCGCGCCAGATACTGCCACGACCGGAGGCGAGTTGATCGACGAGATCCTGCCTCAGGTCGTGGTCGTCGAGGAGGCTCGCGACGACGGCCGCGACGTCACCCTCCCGCCCGAGGAGGAGAAGGCGGTCGGCCGGGCCGTCGACAAGCGGCGGCGAGAGTTCGCGACCGCTCGCGGTTGCGCGCGGGCGGCGCTCGAGCGCCTCGGCCTGCCGCCGGTCGCGATCCCCAGCGGTCTGCGGGGCGAGCCTCGCTGGCCCGTCGGCGTGGTCGGCAGCATCACGCACTGCGACGGCTATCGCGCCTGCGCCCTCGGCCGGGCGAGCGACGTCGCGACGATCGGGATCGACGCCGAGCCGAACCGGCCGCTGCCGGACGGCCTGCTCGCCGACGTCGCCCGGCCGGAGGAGCTGCCGGCGCTGCGCGAGCTCGCCCGCTTGGAGCCCTCGACATGCTGGGACCGGGTGCTGTTCAGCGCCAAGGAGTCGGTCTACAAGGCGTGGTTCCCGTTGACCGGGCGCTGGCTCGGCTTCGAGGACGCGGTCCTGGAGCTCGACCCCGACAGCGACACGTTCCGCGCTCGCCTGCTCGTCCCCGGACTGGTCGTCGCGGGCCGCGAGCGGTCGGAGCTCGACGGCCGCTGGCTCGTCCACGATGGCCTCGTCCTCACCGCGATCGCCACGTAGCGCCGCTCGCGCGCGCATTCGGGCGATCGGCCGCGGCAAGCCCTCGGCGCGGTCGTCCCACGGCCTGACGCCGGCGATCCGGCCTGCGAAGCTCTCCCGATGCGCGACGTCGAGATCCGCGGCGAGATGATCCGCCTCGGCCAGTTCCTGAAGTTCTCCGGCGTCGTCGACTCGGGCGTCGAGGCGCGCGAGCTGTTGCTCGAGGGCGCCGTGACGGTCAACGGCGAGCCCGAGACGCGTCGCGGTCGCCAGCTGCGCCGCGGCGACGTGGTGCAGGCCGGCGAGGACGGCGTGCGCGTCGCCTGAGGCGGGCCTGCCCGCCCACTCCGGCCGCGCCGCCCCGATCGCGGCTACCCTCGTCGGTTCGATGTTCGAGCCCTCCCCCCACCAGGCGCCGTCCTTCGCCGGGCGAGTCTGGCTGCAGGACGACAACCCGCGCAAGCCGGAGCTGATCTTCGACTTCCCGGTCCAGGCCGAGCTCAACGACGCGGTCAAGGAGCTGCGCGGACGCTGGTTCGACTGGCGCCGCAAGCACTGGCGCGTGCCCGCCGATCCGCGCCTCGCCAAGCAGGTGGAGAGCGTGCTCGAGCGGTTCCCCGAGCTGCTCCCGGCTCCCGAGGTGCTCGCCTGGCTGAGCGACTCCGACCGCTGGCGGGCGATCGCGTCGGTCGTGATCGACGACGGCGCCGGGGCGTTCATGCTGCGGACGCTGTCCGGCGAGCCGCCCGAGGGCCTCGACCGCGGCAAGCCGGTCGGCGACGACCGCTGGGTCTTCGCGCTCGACGCCGCGAGCGCCGAGCTGATCTCCGAGCTCGACGGCCTCAGGCTCGACGACCTCGCGCGCGCCTGCGCCCGTGAGCTGGAGACCGGCGGGACGCCCGCCCGCGCCGAGCTGGCGCTCGAGATCGGTGAGGACGGCGAGCCCGAGCTGACCGTCTTCACGATCTGGGACCCCGCTCCCGCGCGCGACTTCAAGCAGCTGCCGGAGAGCCACCCGGTCCCGCGCGCGGGACGGTTCTTCAACCGCGAGGCCTCGTGGGGCGTCGCGGTCCCGGGCGACCCGGCGCTCGCCAAGGACCTCGCCGAGTTCGTCGCCACCCATCCCGGCCTCCACGTCGAGGCGCCGGCGCGCGGCCTGCTCGACGAGCTGGTCGCCGAGCACGACCGCGCCGCGCGGACCGTCGCGCTCTCCTACGCCGAGGACGCCGAGCTCCACGGGCTCGACCACCTCGGCGGCGAGCTGCACCCCTTCCAGCGCGCCGGCGTGCGCTACGCGCTCGAGCGCCGGCGCACGTTCATCGCCGACGAGCAGGGCCTCGGCAAGACCGTCCAGGCGCTCGCCACGCTCGAGGCCGACGAGGCCTTCCCGGCCGTCGTGGTCTGTCCCGCGAGCATGAAGCTGACCTGGGAGCGCGAGAGCCGCCACTGGTTGCCGGCGCGCAGCGTCGCCGTGCTCGACGGACGCACCGCGTCGTCCTGGACCGCCGCGATCGAGAGCGCGGAGATCGTCGTGCTCAACTACGACATCCTCGAGGCCCACGCCGGCAAGCTGCTCGCGCGCACGCCGCGGGCGCTCGTCCTCGACGAGTCGCACTACGTCAAGAACCCGCGCGCGCGGCGGACGAAGGTCGCGATCGAGCTGGCGGAGCGGCTGCCCGCCGACGCGCTGCGGCTCGGCCTGACCGGCACGCCGATCCTCAACCGCCCCGAGGAGCTGGTCTCCCAGCTTCGCGTGCTCGGCCGGCTGCGCGAGTTCGGCAGCGGCGCCCGCCTGTCGCGCCGCTTCCGCTCCGCCGGCAGCGACGACCGGCTGCACTGGAACCTGCGCGCCCACTGCTACGTGCGGCGAACCAAGCAGCAGGTCCTCCCCCAGCTTCCGTCCAAGCGCCAGGACACGGTCCCCGTCCTGCTCTCGAACGAGCGCGACTACCGCCTCGCCGAGGCCGACGTGATCTCCTGGCTGCAGACCCTGCCGCTCGACCTGCGCACGCTCGACGCGAAGATCGCCGCCGCGCTGCGCGCCGAGCAGCTCGTGCGGCTCAACAACCTGCGCCAGCTCGCCGCCAAGGGCAAGCTGCCGACGGCGCTCGCCTGGATTGCCGACTTCCTCGAGTCGGGCGAGCCGCTGGTCGTCTTCGCCGAGCACATCGCGACCCAGAAGGCGGTCGTCGAGCGCTTCCCCGACTCCGTCCACATCCTCGGCGCCGACTCCACGCACGCCCGCCAGCGCGCCGTCGACGCCTTCCAGCGCGAGGACGGCCCGCAGCTGATCGTCTGCTCGATGAAGGCGGCGTCCCAGGGCATCACGCTGACGCGCGCGTCGAACGTCGCCTTTCTCGAGCTCGACTGGACGCCCGCCCGCCACGACCAGGCGGAGGACCGGCTGCACCGGATCGGCCAGGACAGCGCCGTGACGGCGTGGTACCTGCTCGCGCCCGACACGATCGACGAGACGATGGCCGAGCTGCTCCAGCGTAAGCGCAGCCTGATCGACGCCGTCACCGACGGCCAGATCCGCGACGAGACCAAGCTCGTCGACGCCGTCGTGCAGGAGCTGCGCGGTCGGCCGTTCCGTCATCTGCGCGTCGTCGCCTGAGCGGGCGGCGACCCGGCATCGCCGCGCGCCGCGCCGCGCCGCGCCGCCACGGCGGTCGGGCGACAGCTCCGCCGTCGCCGTCGGCCGGGCGGCGCGGTCGACGGTCAGCGGCTGCGGCGCAACAGCGCCCGCCGCAGCGGGGGACGGCTGTGGCCGACCTGCGCCAGCATGGCGTTGACGACGACCAGTCCGACGCCGGACGCGATGTTCGCGATCCCGAGGGCGCCCAGCGTGTGCTGGATGCGCGCGGCCGACTTCGGGGTCTCCTCGGCCGGCTTGGTGCCGCGCTCCACGGGCACGGCGCCCTCCGGCTCGGCCTTCGCCAGCCGTGCGCCCTCGACGGCGCTCGCCACGCCGGTCGCCAGCGCGGCGAGGGTCAGCCCGTCCTTGACCTTGGCGAGATCGCGCTCGCGGCTGCTGAGGCGGGCGGGACGCGTCTCGGTGAGCCGGGACGCGAACCAGCCCATGGCGACCGCGCCGAGCGACAGGGCGTTGATCAGGTTGTAGCCGTTCCAGGCGGCGTTCACCACCTTGCCGCGCTCGCGATGGTCGCTGATCTGGGCGACCGACGGGTTGAGCGCGAACTTGCCGAACATCGAGCCGCCGAGCCAGCTCGCCAGCCCCCAGTCGTGCGCTGCGCGGGCGGCCTCGGCCACCGTGTCGTTGGTCATGGGGAACCTCCTCGTCGGGGTGGAGCTTGCGCGGCTACCCGGCGCGCCCGGGCCGAACCGTCTTTGGCCGATCGGCCCAGCCCGGGCCGCGCGCGACGCCGCGTTTCGCTTCACATCGCGGCCTGTGGCGCATAGAGTTGCGCGGTCCATAGGAGGGAAACCAAGGAGGGTTCGTCCAATGCGTATGTCACGCATTCTCGTGGCGGCGCTGTGTGCGCTTGCCGCGTTCTTCGCAGTAACAGCCGGCGCGACGGCAAAGACGTGGGTCGGGCTCGGCGACTCGTTCGCGGCCGGTCCGCTGATCCCGAACCAGTCGCTTTCGCCGCTCGGGTGCCTGCGTTCGACCAACAACTACGCGCACAAGTCGGCCGCTCAGCTCGGCTACACGTTGACCGACGTGTCGTGCAGCGGCGCCAAGAGCGATCACATGACACAGTCGCAGAGCACCGACGCGGGCACCAACCCGCCGCAGTTCGATGCGCTGACGAGCACCACCGACGTCGTGACGCTGCAGGTCGGCGGCAACGACATCGGCTTCTCGGAGATCCTGCAGAATTGCGTCACCCTCAACCCGTTCGACGGTTGCAAGGACGAGTACGTGATCAACGGGGTCGACACGATCTCGCAGCGGATCGCCAACACCGCGCCGAAGATCGCGACGGCGCTGCAGGGGGTCCACACGCGCTCGCCGGCGGCCCGCGTGTACCTGGTCAACTACGCGGCGATCCTGCCGCACAGCGGCAGCCTCGGCTGCTGGCCGCAGGTGCCGATCGCGTTCTCGGACGTGTCGTGGCTGCGCTCCAAGCAGCAGGAGCTCAACGCCATGCTCGCGACCCAGTCGGCGGCGAACGGGGCGACGATCGTCAACGACTACACGGCGAGCATCGGCCACGACGCCTGCAAGAGCAGCTCGGTCCGCTGGGTCGAGCCGCTCGTCCCGACCAACGCGGCCGCGCCGTTCCATCCGAACGCCAACGGCATGACCGGCATCGCCGGCGTCGTGTCGACGACGGTCGGCAGCTAGCCCGCGAGACGACTACGGGAGGCCGGGGACGCGATTGCCCCGGCCTTCCAGCTCGTCGCGCGACAACCGGCTAGGGCGTCACCGCGCGGTAGATCGTCCCCGTCGCCGAGGCGAAGAGGATGCCGCCGTCGCCGTCCTGGCCGATGTGGGTGAGCTGCGGCACCTGCGCGCGCTCGCGCCTGACGTCGGTCGCGCGGCGGCCCGGCGCGGGCTTCAGCGACCACAGCGTGCCCGAGCAGAAGTCCCCGTAGACGTAGCGGCCGGACAGCTCCGCCACGTCGGTCCCGTGGTAGACGAAGCCGCCGGTGACCGAGCAGCCGTCGGCGTGGGTGTAGGTGGCGACCGGCCAGACCAGCTCGCCGCTCGAGTCGAGCCGGTCGCCGCGGCCGAGCGCGCGGGTCCCCTCGAAGACGCTCCAGCCGAGGTTCTTCGGCGGCTCGTCGGGCTCGAGCAGCACGCGGTTGACCTCCTCGATCTCGTCCTGGCCGACGTCGGCGATCCAGATCTCGCCGAGCGCCGGGTCGAACGAGAAGCGCCACGGGTTGCGCAGCCCGTAGAGCTCGACCCGCCAGCGCGGCCGCGCGGCGCCGACGTCGGTCGAGACGATCTTGCCGAGCAGCCGGCCGGGGTTTTGGCCGTTCTCGCGCGGGTCGAACGCCCCGCCGCCGTCGCCGAGGCCGAGGTAGAGGCGGCCGTCGGGGCCGAAGGCGAGCTGGCCGCCGTTGTGGTTCTCCTCCGGCTGGTCGAGGCGCAGCAGGTAGCGGCGCGAGCGCGGATCGACCGTGCCGCCGGCGCCGACCTCGAACTCGGCGACGCGCGTGTCGCCGTTCGGATCGCTCCAGTGCAGGTAGAGGCGGCGGCTGGTCGCGAAGTTAGGGTCGAAGGCGGCGCCGAGCAGGCCCTGCTCGGCGCCGAGCTTGACCTCGTCGCCGAGGTCGAGCACGACGCGACGGCCGCGGCCGCTCAGCCGCACGACGCGGCCGGGCTGCTCGAGCACCCAGAGCGCCCCGCGATCGCCGGGAGCCGCTCCGACGAAGGTCGGGCGGTTCAGCCCGCCGGCGACGCGCTCTACGTCGAAGTGGTGAGCGGCGCCCGACTCGGTCGCCGGAGGGCGGGCGGGGGGATCGGGCAGGCCGTCGCCCTCGTCGGCGTCCACGCTGCCGCAACCGGCGGGCGCGGCGGCGAGGAGAGCGACGATGAGGAGGGCCGAGAGCCGCAAGCGGCGGGCATGTTAGGGCATCCTAACTCTGCATGTCCGCAGTACCCGCCAGTGGGTGGTCGAGGCGTGCTCGCGGAAGCTCGCCGGCGCGGCGGGCGTCATCGGCGCGCCTCGGTGGCGGCGCGAGCGGAAGACCACCCCGGGCGCGCGCGGCGGCAGGTCGGGCTCGACCGTCCCCTTGGCCACGTCGAGCCGATACGCGAGCAGCGGGCCGCGCAGCGGACCGACGTAGGGCTGCCCGCAGCGCAGCACGGCGTCCCGGCCGCCGGCGGCCTCGACCGCGTCCGCCAGGTCGCCGCCCAGCTCCCACTGGTAGGCCTGCGCGGCCGGCAGGCGCGCCACTTCCTCGAGCCGCGGCAGCGCCGCGAGCGCCAGCAGCGCGGCGACGACCAGCGTCAACCCGACCGGTCGCCGCGCCCCCGGCCGGCCCAGCGTCGTCAGCCCCACGGCTCCCGACACCGCGATCAGCGCGATCCCCGGCAGCGCGTAGCGCGGCTCGCCCGAGAAGCCGCCGAGCTGCGCCATCGCCGCGACCAGCGCGACCCACGCCAGACCCACGGCCGCCGGTGCCAGCGCCGCGGTCGAGCCCCCGCCACGCAGGCGGATGAGCAGGAGCGCCGCGAGGCCGACCCACAGCGGCCACAGCAGCAGCCCCGCGGCGTCGCGCAAGGAGGCGATCGCTGGCACGTCCGCGAGCGCGGGCTGATCCGCGTTCGGGATTCGCGCCCGCTCGGCGGATCGCAGGGCGTCTCCCGAGCCGATCAGCTCCGGAACGAACCAGAGCAAGGGCACGGCGATCGCCGCGCCCGCGACCAGCGGTCGGTCCTGCGGCCGGCGGCGCCAGAGCAGCGCGCCGAGCAGCGCGAGGAAGGGCCACGCCTCGACCTGCAGCAGAGCGCAGCCGATCCCGCAGGCGAGCGCCACGCGCGGACGGCCGGCGCGCCAGGCCGCGGCCCCGGCGAGCGCGAGCGCCAGCAGCCAGCCGGTGGCCATCCCGCCGGAGGCGTAGGTCAGATAGCCGCCGCAGAGCGCCACGCCGGCCGCCGCCAGGCAGCCGGCGACCACCGAGCCGCCGGCCAACCGCCGGCCGAGGCCGAAGGCGAGCACGACGGCCAGCACGGCCCCGATGCGCGCGACCAGCACCCAGGCCCACGGCGCGGCGGGACCGAGGACCGACACCAGCGCGCATACCGCGACCGGCAGCGGCTTGAACGCCGGCCCCTCGCTCGTGTGCAGCTCGCCGCCGGCGATCTCGCGGCCCCACAGCAGCCACGACCACGGGTCGTAGGAGGGAGCCGGCGCCACGACGACCAGCGAAAGCGCCGCGACCGCAACGCAGCCGACGACGACCGCCGCCGACCGGCGCGTGGATCCAGTGACCGCGATGTCCAAGGATGGCGGGCGAATCGCGGCCGCATTCTGGCCGCAATCGCCCCGTTGCCGCTCAACGGCCCTCGGCAGCGCGATCTGCAGCCAGATTGGACGCTTGTGCACACCCTGGCGTGCAGAAACGTCCAATTGGACTCGAGGGAGCGGCTCAGGCGGCCTCGGCGAGCGCGGCGACCTCGCGGTTCTCGGCGAGGTGGCGGAGCGCGGCCTTCTCGAGGTTGCGCACGCTCTCGGACGAGACGCCGAGCCGGCGTCCGGCCTCGCGCAGCGGGACCGGCTCAGCGCCGTCGATCCCGTAGCGCAGACGCAGGACCTGGCGCTCGTTGTCGGGGAGCTGCTCGACCGCGCGGCGCAGGCTCTGCTCGGTCAGCGCGACCTCGACCTCCTCCTCCGGGCCCGGGCCCTCCGACGGCAGCAGGTCGCCGAGCTCGCCCTCGCCCTCCTCGCCGATCGGGCGCTCGAGGCTGGTGATCGTGCGCGTCACCTCGCGCACCTCGTCGATCTCCTTGGCGGACAGGTCGGTGCCGGCGGCGATCTCCTCGTCGGTCGGCGGCCGGCCGTGCTTGACCTGGAACTGGCGGTCGAACTGGCCGATCTTGCGCTCGCGCTGGCCGATGTGGATCGGCAGGCGGATCGTCCGTGCCTGATTGCCGAGGCCGCGCTGGATCGCCTGGCGGATCCAGAAGGTCGCGTAGGTCGAGAACTTGTAGCCCTTGCGCCAGTCGAACTTCTCGGCCGCGCGGATCAGGCCGAGGACGCCCTCCTGGATCAGGTCGAGCAGCGGCAGCTCCTGGCCCTGGTAGCGCTTCGCGAGCGAGACGACGAGTCGCAGGTTCGAGTTGACCAGCTGCTCCTTGGCCGCGAGGTCGCCGCCCTCGATCCGCTTCGCCAGCTCGACCTCCTGGTCCTTGGTCAGCAGCGGGTAGTTGCGCAGGTCGCGCAGGAAGAGGCCGAGCGCGTCGCTGGTCGCCGCAGCCAGATCGCCGTTCTCGATCCGCGTCGAGCCGGTCTCCTGCCCGCAGTCGTCGGGCACCTCGATGCCGCGCTCGCCGAGACGCTCGTGGACGAGCTGCGCCTGCGCCTCGTCGAGGTTCAGCTCCTGCACGAGCTCCGACAGCTCGGAGAGCTGCACGCAACCCGCCGGCTCCCCCTTCTCGACCAGCGCCTGAAGCCGCTCCTCGGCGGTCTCGTCCAAGTTTGTCACGCCCTCCGCCATCGCTTTCCACGTACCCGCGGCGACGCGCCCGCAACCGCCGAAAGTTTCGCCCCCTGCCCGTGGGGTACCGGCCAATCACGGCAAGCTAGACCTTTCGAAGGAGGCGCAATGACGGGCGCATCGACCGAGTCGGGACAGATCACGGGAACCAAGGACAAGGACTACAACATCATCTGGTTCACCGAGCAGTGCCTCAGCAACACTCTGCGGCTGGAGACCTACATCCAGGACGCCGACCGCGAGGGCGACTCCGAGCTCGCCGACTTCTTCCGGCGCGCCCAGGGCGAGAGCCGCAAGGGCGCCGAGCAGGGCAAGGCGATGCTCGCCAAGCGCCTCGGCGGCTGACAGCAGTCTCCATCGCGTTCTCCTTGCACTGACTTCGGCGACGGCGACGGCGCACTTTCCGCGCCGTACGGTCGCTCGGCCGCAGCCGGGCAAGAGACAGTCGATGGCGCCCAGGGATCTGGCAGCTCGCAGCACCGGCCGCGGCTTGCGCGCCGCCAGACGGGCATGCCTGATCGCCGCCGCATCGGCCTTGGCGGCTCCGGCGGCCGCCAGCTCCGCGTCCCCGGCTGAGTCGCTGATGCAGCCCGCGACGCAGGTAGCCGACTCGAGCGCGCAGACGGTCGTCGGCGACGTCGACGCCGCCGTGCCGGCTGCCCGCCGCGTCTCCGAGAGCGTGGCATCGAGGGTGACGAGCGCGCCGCCCGCGCGCGCGGCGATCGAAGCGGTGCGGACGCCGGTCGAGCGGGCCACCTCGAGCGTCCCCGAGCGGGCTCCGGCCGTGGCCGACGCCGCGGGGCGCGTCGCGACGGCGGCGGCCTCGGCCCGGCTGGCGCCCGGCGGCTCGCCGAGCGGCGCCCCCGGGCCCCCGCGATCCGCCGGCGATGCTGCGCCGCGCCCCGACGGCGCGATCGGCCGGCGGGCGGCGGTGCGCCAGGGCGGTCTCGTCGCCGCCTCGAGCCTGCTCGTCGTCGGGAGCGCCCTCCCCTTCGCCGCCGACGCGCTCGACGCGCTCGCCGATGCAGGCCTCCGGCCCGAGTCGGACGCCTCGTCGACGATCGCCCGGTCCGGCGACGCCGGGCTCGGCGGCGACCCGTTCTCCGGTCCGTTCGCCACCGGCGGACCGCTCGGCCCGGCCGGCGTGGCCCTGCTCGCCTTCGCGGTCCTCGTCGCCCTCCTGAGCCTCGCGCCGCGATTCGTCTCGCGACTGCTCCACATGTCCTCCGGTCGCAGGGGGCCCGTGGCCTTCCTAACGCCGATCGAGCGCCCCGGCTAGCTCGCGCGAGCCAGCCACGACCGCCCGGACCAGCACGTCCAGGCGGCCCCTCTCGATCGAACGGAAGGAACACCATGAGACGCAGCGCAATCGCGCTGAGTGCGAGCGTGCTCGCACTAGCGCTCAATACGGCGCCCGCCGCGGGACAGGCGGGCGATCCAACCCAGCAGATCGACGGCTCGACCGGCGCCGCCCAGGTCGGAGCGGTCGAGGCCGACGCCCCGGTCCGCGTGCTCAGCGACGGCGACGACGCCGGCGCGGCGGGCGTCAACGCGGGGCCGCAGGACACGGGCGGCTCGACTGGAGCCGGTCAGGTCGGAGCGGTCGACGCCGACGCCCCCATCCGCGTGCTCAGCGACGGCGAGAACGCCGGGGACGGCTCGGACGCAGCGGCGACCGGAACCCAGGACGCCGGCGACTCGAGCGGCAGCGCGCAGGTCGGGCCCGCGGGCGTCCGCGCGCCGGTGCGCGTGCTGAGTGAGGGCGACGACGACGGCGAGGACGCCGGCGCCGGCGTGCAGTCGGTCGGCGACGGAGCCGGCGGCCTCCAGGTCGGTGGCGCCTCGGCCGGCGCGCCGGTTCGCGTCGCCGGTCCGGGCGACGACGGCCCGACCGCCAGTGCGGCGGGGCCGGGAGGCGTGGGCGCGGACGACCCGTCGCCCGGCGGCGGGCCGCTCGACGCGGGGCCTGCTCCGGGTGACGGTCCCGCCGGCGTGGAGCCCGCGCCGATGGCGCCGGTCGGCGGGGCGCCAGCCGATGGCGGACAGCCGGGCGGCGGCGCGCTGCCCAGCGGCGGCGAGGGCGGCGTGCTGCCCGTCGCGACCACCGGCGATCCACTGGGCAACGCCGCGGGAGAGCTTCCGGTCACGGGGATCGGCGCGGTGGGCCTCGGGCTGGCAGGCCTGCTGCTGCTGACCATCGGGACGGGAGGTCGGCGCGTGCACGCGTAGCGCCACGCGCCGCGACAGGCGGTCGCCGGTGGCCACACGGCCGCCGGCGGCCGTCGCGTGCCGGCACTCGCACGAACCGGGCGCTCCATTCGGCCGATCCGATCCTCCAGCCGGCCTGATCCCTCCCTCCAAGGACGAGTGGAACATTGACTGGGGCAGAGCCCAGTCAATGTTCCACTCGTCCTCGCGAGAGCGCTTGTGCTGAACGGCAACGGTTGGGTATCTCCGACGGATCAGCGGGGGTGCCGCCCGATCCGCCGCGGCGGGGCCGCCCCTCAGCCGGGCGCCGAGTCGAGCCGCTCGTCGAGCCGGTCGATGAAGGCGGCCTGGGCGCGCACGAGCTTGCGGCGTGCGGTGTCGAGGTCGAACCACTCGGCGCGGTCGATCTCGGGGAACTCGCGCATCCTGCCGGACCCCTTCGGCCACTCCATCTCGAAGGTGTTGCTCTCGATCCGCGAGACGTCGATGTCGGCCGCGAGAGCCCAGGCGGTGACCAGCTTGCCGGACGCCTGGCGGACCTCGCCGAGCTCGACCGGCGCGCCGTCGGGCGGCGGCCGCCCGATCTCCTCCTCGAACTCGCGTCGCGCCGCCGCGAGCGGATCCTCGCCGGCGAGGTACTCCCCCTTGGGGATCGACCAAGCCGCGTCGTCCTTGCGCGCCCAGAACGGCCCGCCGGTGTGCCCCAGCATCACCTCGACTTCGCCGTCGGCGGTCCGGCGGTAGAGCAGCAGCCCAGCGCTTCGCCGCCGCGTCATCGGCTCAGGCGGCCTCGCCGAGGCCGGCCTCGAGCGCCGCCGCCCGCCGCAGCAGCGGCGCCACCCGATAGCGCTCCTCGCGGTAGTGGTCCCAGAGCCCGTCGAGCACCGCGACTACGTGGCCGACCCCCAGGACGCGCGACCACTCGACGGGTCCGCGCGGATGGTTGAGCCCGAGCGTCAGGCCGCTGTCGACGTCGTCCGCCGAGCCGACGCCCTCGCCGATCGCGAACGCCGCCTCGTTGACGAGCTGGCAGACGCTGCGCCCGAGCACCAGCCCCGGCGCGTCGCCGACCCACTGGTGGTGAAGGCCGGCGCGGGCCGCCAGCGCCTCGACCGCGGCGTCGCGCTCGCCGCACAGCTCGACCAGCCCCGCCCCGGGCAGCAGCACGAAGCCGACCCTCCCGCGCGCGCCGAGCGCCCGCGTCGCGCAGTCGACGAGGCCGGCGTCCGCGGCGAGCGCGCGGAAGTCCTCGCCGCCGGTCGGGGCCGGCGGGTCCTCCGGCCGGTGCGGCCGCTCGCCGGCGAGGTCGTAGTCGTAGTAGCCGCGCCCGGCCTTGCGCCCGAGCCGCCCGGCGGCGACCATCCGCGCCTGGATCGGGTTCGGCCGCCAGCGCGGCTCGCCGAACGACAGCTCGGTGAACGACTTCGCCACCTCGAAGCCGACGTCGATCCCGACGAGGTCCATCAGCTCGAACGGGCCCATCCGGTAGCCGCCGCCGAGCCGGTAGACGCGGTCGATCTGGTCGTGGGTCGCCAGCCGCTCCTGGAGCGCGCGCAGCGCCTCGGTGTAGAACGGGCGCCCGCAGCGGTTGACGAGGAAGCCCGGGCCGTCGCTCGCGAGGATCGTCCGCTTGCCCATCGCCTCGCCGACCTCGCGCGCGACCGCGAGCGCGCGATCGCCGGTCTGCTCGGCGCGGATCAGCTCGAGCAGGCGCATCAGCGGCGGCGGGTTGAAGAAGTGCATCCCGACGACGTTCTCGGGCTGCTCGGCGGCGCTCGCGAGCGAGGTCACCGGGATCGACGAGGTGTTCGTCGCGAGCACCGCGCGCGGCCCGCAGACGCGCGACAGCTCGGCGAAGATCGAGCGCTTCAGGTCGAGGCGCTCCGGCGCCGCCTCGATCGCCAGCTCGCAGCCCGCCAGCCCCTCGACCGTCGCGGCGGTCTCCAGCAGCGCGGGCGCGTCCCCGCCGACGCGCCCCTTCTCGACCCAGCGCTCGAGCCCCTTGCGCGCGCTCGCCGCGCCGCGCTCGAGCGCCTCGGGGACCGGGTCGTGGAGCACCGTCGGGATTCCCGCGGCGCAGCCGAGCTGCGCGATTCCCGCCCCCATCGTCCCCGCGCCGACGACGCCGAGCCGCGCGACCGTCAAGCGGTCCGCTCCCACAGCGAGCCGGTCCCGGCGCCGGCGCTCACGACATCCGCTCCCACAGCGAGGCGATCCCGGCGCCGTCGCTCACGACGTGCGCTCCCACAGCGAGGCGATCCCCTGCCCGACGCCGATGCACATCGTCGCCAGCCCGAAGCGGCCGTCGCGCCGCCGCAGCTCGCGCACCAGCGTCCCGACCATCCGCGCTCCGGTCGCGCCGAGCGGATGCCCGAGCGCGATTGCTCCGCCGTTGACGTTCACGCACTCCGGGTCGAGCCCGAGCTCGCGGATGCAGGGGATCGCCTGGGCCGCGAACGCCTCGTTGAGCTCGACGAGGTCGACGTTGCCGATCGAGAGCCCCATCCGCTCGAGCAGCTTGCGCGTCGCCGGTACCGGCCCGATCCCCATGTACGACGGATCGACGCCCGCGGCGGCCGCCCCGGCGAAGCGCGCCAGCGGCTCCAGGCCCCTGCGCTCGGCCTCCGCGGCGGACGTCAGCACCAGCGCCGCCGCCCCGTCGTTGAGCGGCGAGGCGTTGCCGGCGGTCACGGTGCCGTCGTCGCGGAACACCGCTCGCAGGCTCGTCAGCCGCTCGAGCTCGGCGTCGGTCCGCAGGCCCTCGTCGGAGTCGACCGTCACCGTCGCCCCGCGGCCGGCGACCTCGACCGGCGCGATCTCCTCGGCCAGCAGGCCGGCCTCCTGGGCGGCGAGCGCGTTGCGGTGGCTGCGCCGCGCGAAGTCGTCCTGGTCCTCGCGCGAGACGCCGTAGCGCTGCGCCACCTTCTCCGCGGTCTCGCCGAGCGAGTCGGTGTGCCCCAGCTCGACCATCCTCGGATTGACCAGCCGCCAGCCGAGGGCCGTGTCCTCCATCGTCTGGGGCCCGCGCGGCGATCCGGCCAGCGGCTTCGCGACCACCCAGGGCGAGCGGCTCATGCTCTCCACGCCGCCGGCGACGATCACGTCGGCCGCGCCGTCGCGGATCTCCCGGGCGCCCGCGATCAGCGCCTGCATCCCGGACCCGCAGAGCCGGTTGACCGTCTGTCCCGGCACCTCGACCGGGAACCCGGCGAGCAGCGCGGCCATCCGGGCCACGTTGCGGTTGTCCTCGCCGGCCTGGTTGGCGCAGCCGAGGATCACGTCGTCGACGTCACCGGCGTCGACGCCCGCGCGCCTGACCGCCTCGCCGACCGCAAGCGCCGCCAGGTCGTCAGGCCGGACAGTGCTCAGCTGCCCTCCGTACCGCCCCATCGGGGTACGGACCGCCGCTACCACGACCGCGTCACGGGACTCCAGGGCCACGCGCGCAGCCTACGACCTCGTCAGCCGCGCGCGTCTCGCTCGTACTCGCGCAGGAACCCCTCGAACAGCCGCCGATGGCCCTCCTCGTCGGCGAGGATCGTCGTCACCATGTCCGCGGTGACCGGGTCGCCGTGCTCGTCGGCGAACTCGATGATCTCGTTGTAGTGCTCGATCGCCCCGCGCTCGGCCTCGATGACGCCCTTGATCACCGGCACGATGTCGATGTTGTCGTCGGGCGGCTGCAGGTACGTCTGCTCGGCCGTGAACTCGGACGAGCCCGGCACCGTTCCGTAGAGCTCCTTGATCCGCTGGCCGAACTGCCGCGCGTGGCCGAGCTCCTCCTGGACGTCCTGCTCGAGGCTCTCGATGATCTCCTGGGCGCGAACGCCGTCGGGGTTGATCGAGTTGGCCGTGTAGCTCATCACCGTCTCGATCTCCATCCAGTACGCCTTCGTCAGCAGCCCGATGAGCTGCTCGCGCTCGGCCTGCTTGTCCTCGCTCAAGATTCCCATGGTCGTACTTGTCTCCCGTAGGCGGCTCTCCAAACTTGTCGGGAGCTGGGTGGGATCCGTCTCCCCTGACCTCGGCCGCGGTCGTGTGGTCGTCGGACCGGACGCGTCGGGATGGACCGGCGCGGTCAGGCGCGCCCGTAGACCGGCACGGCGGCGCCGGACGTCGGCGCGAAGTCGTCCGAGCAGAGCGCGCCAATCACGCGGGCGATCTCCCTCGGCGGGACCCACTTCGACCAATCCGAGCCGGGCATCGACTCGCGGTTGGCGGGGGTGTCGATCACGCTCGGCAGCACGGCGTTGGCGCGCACGCCGGCGCCGCGGTACTCGACGTCGAGCGCGCGGACGAAGGCGAGGATCCCGGCCTTCGCGGTGATGTAGCCCGCCGCGCCGGCGAACGGCTCGAGCGCGGCGCGCGCGGAGACGCAGACGAACGCGCCGCCGCCGGCCTCGGCCAGCCGCGGCATCGCCGCGCGCGCGAGGTTGAACGCCGGGAACAGGTTGAGCCGCAGCATGAACTCGAACTCGTCGAGCTCGGCCTCGCCGACCTTGGCGCCCATCGCGAAGCCGCCGACGAGGTCGACGACCGCGCCGAGGCCGTCGACGGAGCTCACGGCGGCCGCCGCCGAGTCCTGGTCGAGCAGGTCGGCCTGGAGGTAGCTGACCCCCGGGACCGGCTCGCCGACGTGCTCGTGGCGGTCGAGCACCGTGACCGCCCAGCCACGCTCGCGCAGCTCCGCGACCACCGCCTGGCCGAGCGCGCCGGCGCCGCCCGCGACGAGCGCCGCGTCAGGCATCGGCGTGGGTCCGTGGCGCCATCGCCGAGAAGGCTATCCCGTCCGCGAGCGTCTCTACCTTCGTTCTCCCGATGGAGCAGCCGACGCTGACAGCCGCACACGAGTCGGTGCGCGACCTGGTCGACGGCCAGGCCGTCGACCTGGTGCTCGAGGTCCGCGACCTCACCCGGCGCCAGAAGAAGAACGGCGACCCGTTCCTGAAGCTCCAGCTCGGCGACGCCAGCGGCCAGGTCGAGGCGGTCGTCTGGGAGGACGTCGACGAGGTCGCCGCGATCGCCCGCCCGGGCGCGGTGGTGCGCGTCTACGGCGGCTTCAGCGACGACGCGCGCTTCGGCCGCTGCGTCACGCTGCGCCGCATCCGGCTCGCCGACGCCGACGAGTACGACCCCGCGCGCGTCCACGCGTCCGCGCCGATCCCCTACGACCAGATGATCGCCGACCTCGAGGAGCTGATCGGGACGGTCCAGCAGCCGCACCTGCGCGAGCTGCTCGAGCGGCTGCTCTGCCACGGCGAGATCGCCGAGCGCTGGCGCGCCGCCCCGGCGGCGAAGGTCTACCACCAGGCCTACCGTCACGGGCTGCTCGAGCACTCGCTGTCGGTCGCCCAGGGCGTCAGCGCGATGGCCGCCACGTTCCCCGGCATCGACCGCGACGTCGCGGTCGCCGGCGGGCTGCTGCACGACATCGGCAAGGTCGACGCCTACCAGTCCACCGGCGGCGCGATCGACCTCTCGGACGCCGGCCGGCTCCAGGGCGAGATCCCGCTCGGCTACTACCGCGTCCGCCAGGCGACCGAGCAGATAGACGGCTTCCCGCCCGACACCGCCGAGGCGCTGCTGCACATCCTGCTCAGCCACCACGGCAAGCTCGAGCACGGCAGCCCGGTCACGCCCTGCACGCGCGAGGCGACGCTCGTCCACATGATCGACAACCTCGGCGGCACGCTCGGCAGCTTCGACCGGATCGAGAAGAGCCTCGCCGACGGCGAGGCGTGGTCGAACTTCGACCGCGCGCTCGCGGGCTCGGCCTACTTCGGCGCCCGCCGCGCCGCCTGAGCGACCGCGCCGCCCGCCGCGCCTGGCGCCTCGGCCCGGCTACTTCGGCGCCCGCCGCGGCGCCGGCAGGATCTCGAACCGCAGCGCCTTCTCCTTCGAGCGGTTGCGGAAGCGATCGGCGGCGCTGACGCTGAGGCGGTAGGCGCCCGCAGGCAGTGGGCGGCGCTGGACGCGCGTCGCGACGACCAGCCGGTTGGCCCCGGCGAGCTGGCGACGGGCTACGGTGGCGACGGTCTGCCAGATCGTGCAGCGGCGGCGCCTGAGGTTGCCGCGCGTCGGCTTGACGCACTCCCCGGGGGTCCGCGGCGCGCCGACGACCCTGCGACGCGCGGGGAGGCGACGCCCGGGCAGCGCCCGCTGGACGCGCACGCGCACGCGGGCGTCCTCGGAGAGGCGGTAGCGCAGGCTCAGCCGCCTGCCCGCCCTGACGCGCTTGGGCCGCAGCCGCGGGCGCACGGCGACCGGCGGCCGTACCGTGGCGCCGATCGGGACGACGACCGCCGCCGCGTTGGCGTCGACGGACAGCAGCCCCTCGGCGCGACCGGCCTTGCGCGGCGGCTGGAACGTGACCGTCATCGAGCACGACTGGCCGAGCAGCAGCGTGCGTCCGAGGCAGCCGTTGCCGGCGGCCCTGTAACGGCGCGATCCCTGGAGGTCAAGACGCGTGATGCGCAGCCGCCCCCGCAGGCTGCGCAGCGTGACGGTGCGGGTCAGCGGCGCCGCTAGCGCGGGCATCTGCCCGAGCTCGATGCGCGACGGGATCGCCTGGATGAGCCCGGTGTCGCTGTTCAGCAACACCGACACCGAGCCCGGCCGGTTGGCGGTCACGACGTCGAGCTGGGCGTCGCGGTTCATGTCGACCGCCGCGACGTCCTCGATCGCGCCTGCCGCCGGGTCGTCGCTGGCAAACGGCGATCCCGGCGCGGGCGTCATGCCGCCGTTTCCGTCGCCGAGCAGCAGCGCGAACCGCCCGCCGGCCGAGCCGGCGACGACGTCGGCGGGACCGTCGCCGTTGACGTCGCCGGCGGCGATCGAGGTCGGCGCCGACGGCAGCCCGGCCTGGCGCCCGCCGAGCGCCACCAGCGCGCCGGCGCCGGTCCCGCGCAACGCGAGCACCGCGCCGGCGGAGTCGGTCGCGACGAGGTCGAGCAGCCCGTCGCCGTCGAGATGGGTCGGCGCGAGCCGCTGGGCGCCGCCGGCGGCGCCGGTCGCCGAGAGCGCGCCGTCGGCGAACGTGCCGTCGCCGTCGTTGACGAGCACCGAGACGTTGGGCCCGCCGCCGACCACCGCGACGTCGGGCAGCCCGTCGCCGGTCAGGTCGCCGGCCGTGACGTCGCGCGGCGCCGAGATGTTCGACTCGTAGGAGTCGTCGGCGAAGTCGCCGCCGCCGAGGTTGCGCAGCACCGTGACGTTCGGGTCGCTCTCGGCACGCACGACGATCAGGTCGAAGAGGCCGTCGCCGTTGACGTTCGCGAGGGCGACGTCGGTCGCCGCGCCGGCGTCGGACAGCACCGTGCTCTGGACGTAGCCGGCGTCCGGCGTCGCCGTGTACTGGTACACGCGTCGCGGCGTGACCGGCGGCGACGCCGGCGCGAGCGCCGCGTAGTCGAGCAGGCCATCGCCGCTGAGGTCCCCGCTCACCAGCGCGTCGACGCCGCCGGGGGCGCCGACGAACAGCGGCTGGCCGAGGAAGCCGCTCCCCGCGCCGCGGCGCAGGGTGAGCGCCCCGGACGCCACGTCGACGGTCCCGTTGCGGTCCGCGTCGGCGACGGCCAGCGCCTCGGTCGGCGCCGAGTACTCGAACGGCGACCCGAGCGCGGGAACGAACCCGGCCTGGGCCGGGGCCGCTCCGGCCAGGCACAGGAGGAGGGCCGCCAGGAGGGACACGGTCGTACGGCGATGCGACACACGGGACACCGTACGACAGGACACGCGAGAAGGGCCCCAGTTGCGCGACCCCGCAAATAGCGGCCTCCGACTGGCCGTCGAGGCCGCTCGGGGCCCCGCGCGGCGCGATCGCGTGCGTATGCTCAGCCTCGATGGCGAAGGACACAGAGAAGCTCATCCGGCAGCTTTCGCTGATCTCGTTCCTGATGGCCGAGCAGCGGCCGGTCTCGGCGCTCGAGATCCGCCAGGACGTCGAGGGCTACGCCCAGATGACCAGCGACGAGGCCTTCAACCGCCGCTTCTACGCCGACCGCGCCGAGCTGGCCTCGCTCGGGATCGAGCTCGAGGTCGAGAAGTCGAGCGAAGGCTCCTACGAGGCCGAGACCTACACCCTCCCGCCGGAGAACTTCTACCTGCCGGCGATCGAGTTCTCCGACGAGGAGCTCGGCGGCCTGCGCACGGCGCTGTCGCTGCTCGACGGCGAGTTCGCCTACGCCGAGCCGCTGCGGCTGGCGCTGCAGCAGCTCTCGTGGGGCAAGCCGTCGCCGCTCTCCTCGCCCGACCAGCAGACCGTCCGCCTGGCGATGACCGCCAGCTCCGGCGGCCGCGAGCTGTCACAGCGGCTGTCGAAGGTCGAGACCGCGATCTTCCGCCGCAAGACGATCGTCTTCGACTACTACACGCTCGGGCGCGACTCCGAGGAGCGGCGCAAGGTCGACCCCTACCACCTGCTCTTCCAGGGCGGCGCCTTCTACCTCGTCGGCCACTCGCACGAGCGCGACGCGATCCGGGTGTTCCGGCTGTCGCGCATCCGCGGCAAGGTCGGCTACGCCTCGAAGGCCGAGCACGACTTCCAGCGCCCCGAGGACTTCGACCCGCGCGAGTACGCGACGCGCGCCGACTGGCAGCTCGGCGAGCGCCAGGGCGTCGCGCGGATCTGGCTGTCCGAGCGGATCGCCTGGCTCGTGCGCCGCCACCTCGGCCCCGAGGTCGGCAGCGTCGTCGAGTCCGACGACGAGGGCGTCGTCTTCGAGACCCCGTACGGCGACGCGCGCCGGCTGATCGCCTGGGTGCTCGGCCTCGGCGAGCGGGCGCGGATCGTCGAGCCGGCCGAGCTCGCGGGCCAGGCCGAGGAGCTGGTGCGGCTGGTCGCGGAGCGCCACTCCGAGCCGATCGACCTCGCCGCCGCCGTCGAGCGCCAGCCCCAGGAGGACGAGGAGGACGACGAGGGCGGCAAGCGCGAGGGCCACATCCGGCCGGAGCGCTTCGCCCGGCTCGTCACGCTCGCCGGCATCCTGATCGACACCGCGCGCGAGAACAGCAAGCTCGAGCTGCGCGAGCTCTGCCAGCGGCTGCAGATGTCCGAGCAGGAGCTGCGCCAGGACATCGACGTGCTCAACGTCGTCAACTTCGGCGGCGGCAGCTACGTCCTCTATGCCGAGATCCAGGGCGACCAGATCGAGGTCGATCCCGAGCCCTACGGCGACAACTTCGCCCGCCCGGCGCGCCTGCTGCCGCTCGAGGCCAAGGCCCTGGTGGCGGCGATCGACCTCGTCGGCGAGCACCTGCCCGAGGGCTCGCTCGCCTCGGCGCGCGAGAAGATCGTCGACGCGCTCGGCCGCGACCCGGCCGCCGACGGCCTCCAGATCACCTCCGCGAAGGGCGACGACTCGGAGATCGCGCGCGTCGTCTCGAGCGCGATCGCCGACCGGCGGCTGCTGCGGATCGAGCACTACAAGGAGGCCGAGGACGACTTCACCGAGCGGACGATCGAGCCCTACCAGCTGCTCAACGGCCCCGAGGGCTGGTACGTCCACGCCTTCGAGCCGGCCAAGGACCAGAGCCGCTCGTTCCGCCTCGACCGGATCCGCTCCGCCGACGTGCTCGACGAGACGTTCGAGCCGCGCGCCGGCGTCGAGCCCGAGATGCAGGGCTGGCCGACGACCGGCGAGGTCCCGACCTCCGCCCGCGCCCGCGTCTGGATCTCCCCCGAGCGCGCCCGCTGGGCCCGCGAGGACCGCCGCGTCGTCGAGGAGCTCGAGGACGGCGCCGTGATCGTCGAGCTTCCCTACGGCGGCAACGACTACCTGGCCCGCGAGATCCTCAAGGAGGCCGGCGACGCCGTCGTCCTCGAGCCCGAGGACGCCCGCGAGGCCGTCCGCGCCACCGCCGAGGCGCTAGCCGGCGCCGTGCGCCGCTAGCACGGTCTGGCGCGACGGGCGGATACGGTCTCCCGGATGGCGTCGCGACGCGACCAGATCCGAATGACGGACGGCGAGCTGCGCGCGTTCCTCGACGAGCAGCGCATCGTCCAGGTGGCGACCGTCGGGCCGAAAGGCCGGCCGCACCTCGTGCCGCTCTGGTACGTGGTCGAGGGCGGTGAGGGGCCCGTCCTGCGGGGATGGACGTACGCCGCGTCGCAGAAGGCGAGGAACCTCGAGCGCGACCCGCGCGCCACGATCTCGATCGACGACGGCGTCCAATACCAGGAGCTGCGCGGCGTGATGATGGAGTGCGACGTCGAGGTCGAGCACGATCCGGACGGCGTCGCCGCCTACGGAATGGCCCTGTTCGAGCGTTACGGCCCAGGCGGCGAGTTGGCGCCGGAGGTGCGCGAGATGGTGCTCAAGCAGGCGCAGAAGCGCGTCGGGTTGCGCTTCGCGCCGACCCGCGTCGTCACCTGGGATCACCGCAAGCTCGGCGGGACGTACTGATGAAGGGCCTGATCCTCTCCGGCGGCAAGGGCACACGCCTGCGGCCGATCACCCACACGAGCGCCAAGCAGCTCGTCCCTGTGGCGAACAAGCCGGTGCTCTTCTACGGCATCGAGGCGATGGCGGCGGCCGGCATCGAGGACGTCGGGATCATCATCGCCCCCGAGACCGGCGACGAGATCCGCACCGTGGCCGGCGACGGCTCGGCCTTCGGCGTCCGCATCTCCTACATCGAGCAGGAGGCGCCGCTCGGCCTCGCCCACGCCGTCCTCACCGCCGAGGACTTCCTCGGCGACTCGCCGTTCGTGATGTACCTCGGCGACAACCTGCTGCGCGACGGCATCACCGAGCTCGTCGAGACCTTCGCGAGCGAGCAACCCGACGCGCTGATCCTCCTGACGCCCGTCCCCGATCCCGAGCACTACGGCGTCGCCGAGCTCATGAACGGCAGCGTGTCGCGGCTCGTCGAGAAGCCGGCCGACCCGAAGAGCGACCTCGCGCTCGTCGGCGTCTACATGTTCACCCCGGCGATCCTCGAGGCCGCGCGGGCGATCGAGCCGTCGGGCCGCGGCGAGCTCGAGATCACCGACGCGATCCAGTGGCTGGTCGACGGCGGCCGCCGCGTCGATCCGCACATCGTCCACGGCTGGTGGAAGGACACCGGCCAGGTCCAGGACATGCTCGAGGCCAACCGCCTGATCCTCGACGACATCGCGGAGCGCCACGACGGCGAGGTCGTCGACTCGCAGGTCGAGGGCCGCGTCTGCATCGAGAAGGGCGCCCGCCTCGAGCGCGCCACCGTCCGCGGTCCCGCGATCATCGGCGCCGGCACGACCGTCACCGACGCCTACATCGGCCCCTACACCGCCCTCGGCGAAGACGTCACGATCGACCACGCCGAGCTCGAGCACTCGATCGTCCTCTCCGGCTCGACCGTCCGCGACCTCGACTCGCGCATCGAGGCCAGCCTGATCGGCCGCAACGTAACGATCCAGCGCGGCCCCAAGCTCCCCCGCGCCTACCGCTTCGTCGTCGGCGACAACGCCGAGATCTCGATCCTCTAGCCGCCCGGCTCCGCCCGCTCGCCCATCAGCCGGGCGATCGCCTCGTCCGGCGTGAGCCCGAGCCGCTCCACCACCCGCAGCAGCACCGCCTGCTCGCGCGTGAGCGAGCGATCGAACTCCTCGACCCCGAGCAGCTCGCCCGGATGGACCTCGAGTGCCGCGGCGACCTTCACGTAGACGTAGAAGGGCGGGCTCGTCCAACCGCGCTCCAGCCGTGAGAAGTAGCCGGCGCTGTATCGCCCGCCCTCCGGCTTGACCGCCCGCTGCTGCAGATCGCGTAGCGCCCAGCCCCGCGCGGTCCGAAGCCGCCGCACGCGATGTCCGACCACCTCTCCCCACTCCATCTTGTATGCCCGCGCCCAGCCGTTCCCGTCGTCCGGACCGCCGGAGATGCCGCTGACGATCGTCTGCTTCCGGCCCATGAGGGCGAACCTAGCGGCCGCCTGATGTCCCGGGCCCGGGACATGAGCGTCCTGTCAAGAGACGTGATTGATCTGGGACGGTCCGTGCCAGATACGGCAAAGACCTCTACTCCCAGGCAACTCGTCTTACTGGTAGGCAACTTTCTTGCCGTAGATGACAGTGCGGGCTTGGGGGAGATCCGTTTGCTCCCTGGGGGATGGGTAAGGCAGCCAGCAAGCGGCCTGCTGATCGCGCAGCCGACGAGCCCGTTCATGCCTGACCTGGCTTCGCGCGGTCGCGGCTAGCGCTCGACCAGCGTCGCGCGCGTGAAGCGGACGCTCGCGCCGGGCTGGCCGCCGGCTGTCAGCGCGATGCGGGCGGTCTCCTGGACGGGACCGCGACGCGCGGCGAAGACGGTCCAGGCGATGCCGTCGGGGCTCGCGGCGAAGCGGTAGGCGCGGCCGTCGGCCTCGATCCGGAGGTGGGTCAGCGGGCCGGCCGGAGCGGCCAGCGTCTGCAACGGCTTGAAGCCGCCGCGGCCGCGCTGCCAGACCGTGACCTTGCCGTCGCCGACGGCGACGCCGATCGCCTGGGCCCCCACGACGAAGGGACCGCCGCGGACAGTGGCGATCCCGGCGGTCTCGGCGCCCGACAGCTGGGCGCGATCGACGATCGCGGTGGCGCTGTAGCGGTGGGTCCCGAGGCGGCGGGCGAGGACCGCCGCGTCGAGGCGCTTGGCGGTGTCGGAGACCGCACGGAGCTCGAGGCCGCCCGCCACGCGCGCCGCCACCGGGCGCAGGATCGGCCACTCCCAGTCGGCCGCCAACCCCACGCCCGCGAACGCGTCGTCGAAGGACGCCGGCAGCGCCCCGGCTGTGGGCGCGAACGGGCGGCCGTCGCCGATCGCCGGCCAGCCGCCCGGGCGGAAGGCGAGCGGCGCGATGTGCAGCTGGCGACCGGCGAGGATTCCCGGTCCGGAGCGGTAGGCGTGGAAGGCGACGTGGTCGCCGACGATCGACGCGTGTCCGGGACAGCGCCAGCCGTTGCCGGAGCGCAGGATCGGGTTGGCCGGGTAGCGGCGCCAGGGACCGGCGAGCGTGCGCGCGCGGGCGGCGCCGACCGCGTAGGCGCACTGCTCCGAGCAGCAGAGCGCTCCCGAGTAGAGCATGTGCCACCAGCCGCGGCGGCGCACGAGCGACGGGGCCTCGATCACCTCGCGCTCCCAGCGCGAGCGGTTGCGCAGCAGCTCGCGCGGCTTGCCGAGCAGCCTGCGGCCGTCGGCGCGCAGGCGCTGGATCAGGATCGGCGTCGGGCGGTCGAAGGCGTTGCCGTCCTCCTTGTAGACCAGCTGGAGTCGACCGCGGTCGACGACCGGCGTCGGGTCGATCGCCCCGCGCGCCGTGCAGCGCAGCGGGCGGCCGAGGTCGCGCCACGGGCCGAGCGGCGACGGAGCGGTGGCGACGCCGAGGCAGTACCACGGAGCCGCGCTCGGGCCGCGGTCGAGCGCGCTCGTCCCGTCCGGCCGCGTCCGCCAGGCCCGCCTCGGGAGGGCGCTGTAGAAGAGCGCATAGCCACCACGCGGCAGCGCCGCCAGCTCCGGCGCCCAGAACGAGTCCCTCGTCCAGCCGGGCGGACGGCGGAAGACCGAGCCGGCGATCGACCAGGAGCGCAGGTCGGTCGAGCGCAGGACGCGGAAGGTCGGCGCCCAGCCACCGCTCGTCGTCACGGCGTAGTAGCTGCCGTCGATCAGCGTCACGTCGGGATCGGGCCAGTCGCCGGCCACCACCGGCGCGGGCAGCGGCGGCTGAAGCTGCGCCGCCAGCGGCTGCTCGGTCTGCGCGACGGCGGCCGTCGGGGCGAGCAGCGACGCCAGCACGGCAACCGCGGTGAGAGCACGACGCATCTCGGGTCACCTTAGACACACGGCCGACGGCCACTGCCGCGTCATCCAGATAGTGGGTATGATGCCCACTATGGCATACGCAACAGCTCGCCCCGGCGGGGCGTGGGAGCTACGAGAGTCCCTCTCGACACCGACGGGACCGCGCAGCCGCACGTTGACGACGTTCCGGACGCTGTCCGACGAGGCGATCGCGCACGCGCGATCGCGCGCGACGAAGCCGCTGAGCGCGGAAGAGGTCCGGGAGGCGGCAAGGCGCGCCGGCGCGCCGGTCGAGCTCGCCGCGGCCGACCGTGCCGCGGCAAGCCTGCTGAGCGAGCTGGCAGCCGGACGTGAGCCGCACCCGATCCTGCGCGGCCTGCTGATCGATGCGCTCCAAGCCAGGCCGCCGAGACGCCTGGGCGAGGCCCGGTCGCCCGACGATCCTGGACGCCGCGACGCGAACGCCGACGACGTCCCCATGGAGTCGCTGGACAACGTCCGTGCCGCCGCCGCCTGGTTGCCGGCGACCCCCGACGAGCGTGGCAAGGCCTTGTACGACCTCCTCCTGCTCGCCGACCGGTTTCCCCGCCGGCGACCCAGGGAGCGTGAGCGCTTCCCACGACTGGACCGAGCCGCATGACGGAGCCATCGCTTCCCGAGAAGATCGTCGCCATCGACGAGCGCCTGAACGCGGCGAAGATCCCCCACGCGTTCGGAGGCGCCCTGGCGCTCGCGTCGTACGCCGAGCCGCGGGCCACGATCGACATCGACGTCAACGTCTTCGTCGCTTCCTCCCAGCACCGGGTGGTGCAGGCGGAGCTGACACCGCTCGGAGTGAGCGATGACGTCCCCGCCGAGACCGTCGATCGCGACGGCCAGTGCCGCGTCTGGTGGGGCGCCACCCCGATCGACCTGTTCTACGCCTATCACGACCTCCACGCGGCGATGCGGAAGGCGACGCGCCGGGCGCCGTTCGGCTCCGGCGCGATCCCGGTCCTCGCGCCCGAGCACCTGACCGCCTGCAAGGCGATCTTCAATCGACCGAAGGACTGGCTCGACATCGAGCAGATGCTCGTCGGCGCGCCCGACGCCGACCGCGACGAGATCGCCGACTGGCTGGATCGGATCGTCGGGACCGACGATCCGCGAGCGCGGCGCTTCGCGGAGCTGTCCGAGCGGCTCGACTCCCCGACCTGATATCCCTCGGCGGGTGAAGGTGCTGATCACCGGCGCGGGCGGGATGCTCGGCCGCGACGTGGCGCGCGTCGCCGAGCTCGCGCACCACGAGGTCGTCGGGCTCGACCGGGCGGCGCTCGACGTCACCGATGCGGCAACCCTGGCCGACGCGTTCGCCGACCAGCGCCCGGACGCGGTCGTCAACTGCGCGGCGTGGACCGACGTCGACGGCGCGGAGAGCGCCCCCGAGGAGGCTGCGCGGCTCAACAGCGACGGCGCCCGCACCGTCGCCGCGGCGGCCGCGGCGGTCGGGGCGGCGGTCGTGCTGCCCTCGACGGACTACGTCTTCGACGGCGAGGCCGACCGGCCGTACGTCGAGTCCGACCCGACCGGCCCGCGGTCGGTCTACGGCCGCACGAAGCTGGCCGGCGAGGCCGAGACCGTCGCCGCCAACCCACGCCACTTCGTCGTCCGCAGCTCGTGGCTGTTCGGCCTCGGCGGGCGCAACTTCGTCGACACGATGCTCAGCCTCGCGGACACCGGCCAGGTCGTGGTGGTCCGCGACCAGATCGGCTCGCCGACCTACACCGGCCACCTCGCCGAGGGCCTGCTGCGCCTCGCCGCCACCACCGTCTACGGCGTCCACCACATGTCGGCCAGCGGGCAGTGCTCCTGGTACGACTTCGCCCGCGCGATCTTCGCCGAGGCCGGCGCCGACTGCCAGGTCCTCTCGACGACGACCGCCGAGCTCGGCCGCCCGGCTCCCCGCCCCGCGTTCTCGGTGCTCGACACCGCCTGGCCCGACGCGATCCGGCTGCCCGACTGGGGCGACGGCCTGCGCGCCTATCTCGCCGAGCGCGAAGCCCAGGTGACCGCGTGACCCCACCCCGGCCGGTCGCGCCTCGCGAGGCGACGGCGTGAGGCTGCTCGTCACCGGCGCCGCCGGCTTCATCGGCTCGGCCTACGCGCGCATCGCCGCCGACACGGGCCACGAGCTGACCGTCCTCGACAAGCTCACCTACGCCGGCCGGCGCGAGAACCTCGACGGCGTCGAGCACCGCTTCGTCCACGGCGCGATCGAGGACCCGGCCGCCGTGCGCGAGGCGATGGAGGGCGCCGACGCGGTCGTCAACTTCGCCGCCGAGTCCCACGTCGACCGCTCGATCGCCGGCCAGGACCCGTTCGTCACGACCCACGTGATCGGCACGAGCGTGCTGCTCGCCGCCGCGCGCGAGCTCGGCGTCGGCCGCTACCTCCAGGTCTCGACCGACGAGGTCTACGGCTCGATCGAGAGCGGGTCGTTCACCGAGGCCTCGCCGCTGAACCCGTCCTCGCCCTACAGCGCCACCAAGGCCGCCGGCGACCTGCTCGTCACGGCGCACGTCCACACCCACGGGATCGAGGCTGTGATCTGCCGCGGCTCGAACAACTACGGCCCGCGCCAGCACCCGGAGAAGCTGATCCCGCTGATGACCCTCAACGCCCTCCACGGCGACCCGCTGCCCGTCTACGGCGACGGCCGCCAGGTGCGCAACTGGCTCTACGTCGACGACTTCGCCCGCGCGATCCACCTCGTGCTGGAGCGCGGCGCGCCCGGGGAGGCCTACAACGTCGGCGGCCCCGACGAGTGCGAGAACGGCGACGTCGTCGACCGCATCCTCGAGCTCACCGGCCGCGACGACTCGCTGATCGAGCACGTCACCGACCGCCCCGGCCACGACCGCCGCTACTCGCTCGCCTCGGACAAGGTCGAGGCGCTCGGCTGGGCCCCGGAGGTCCACTTCGCCGAGGGCCTCGAGCGCACCGTCGCCTGGTACCGCGACAACGAGCCCTGGTGGGCGCCGATCCGCTCGGGCGAGTACCGCGACTACTACGAGCGCCACTACGGCCGCGCGCTGAGCTAGCGGACAGCCGCCACCGGCGGGTCAGTAGCCTCGACCGGGTGTCCGCAGCTCCCCCCGCCCTCGAGGTCAGAGGCCTCACCAAGCGCTACGACGACGGCACGCTCGCCGTCGAGGACTTCGACCTGCAGGTGCCCGACGGCGCCTTCTTCGGCCTGCTCGGCCCCAACGGCGCCGGCAAGACCACCCTGATCAGCGCGGTCTGCAACCTCGTCCGGGTGACGGGCGGCGAGATCCTCGTGTTCGGCCAGCCGGCAGCGTCGCTCGAGGCGCGGAGCTGGATCGGGCTCGCCGAGCAGGACATCAACCTCGATCGCTTCCTGACCGTGCGCGAGACGCTCGTCTACCACGGCGGCTACTTCGGGATGACCGGCGACGAGGCCGAGGCGCGCGCCGACGAGATGATCGAGGCGTTCGACCTGCGCGCCAAGCGCGGCGTGCGCACGCCGAAGCTCTCCGGCGGCCAGCGCCGCCGCCTGCTGCTCGCCCGCGCGCTGATGCACCGCCCGCGGCTGGTGATCCTCGACGAGCCGACCGCCGGCGTCGACTTCGAGCTGCGGCTCGAGCTGTGGCGCTACATCCGCCAGCTGCACGCCGAGGGCACGACGATCCTGCTGACCACGCACTACCTCGAGGAGGCCGAGGAGCTCTGCGAGGAGATCGCACTGATCCGCGGCGGCCACCTGATCGCACGCGACAGCGCCGACGGCCTGCGCGAGCACTACGGCGGCGCCACGCTCGCCGACGTCTACGTCAGGGCGATGGGGTCCGAGGTCGGCGCGGGCGGCGCGGGGGCCGGCGCGTGAACGGCAACCGCGGCATGGCCTGGCTCGCCCGCCGCGAGGTGCTGCGCGTCTCGAAGCTCTGGACTCAGACGATCCTCGCCTCGGTGATCTCGTCGTTCCTGTTCATCCTCGTCTTCGGGTTGTCGCTCGGCGGGCGCATCGAGCAGGTCGGCGGCTTCGACTACGAGGTATTCATCGTCCCCGGCCTGATCGCGATGGCGATGGTCCAGGCCGCCTACGCCAACAACGCCTCGACGATCTACCAGGGCCGCTCCGACCGCTTCATCAACGACGTGCTGTCGGCGCCGATGCACGGCTGGCAGATGACCGCCGGCTACGTCGTCGGCGGGGTCTTCCGCGGCTTCGCGATCGCCGTCGCGCTGCTCGCGCTCGCCGGCCCGGTCACCGGCGTCCCGATCGAGCAGCCGCTCGTCCTGGCGCTCGCGGTCGCGCTGGCGCTGCTCGGATTCGCGTCGCTCGGCACGGTCGTCGGCATCTACGCGGAGAGCTGGGACCACACCACCTTCATCCAGAACATCGTGATTCTGCCGCTGACCTTCGTCGGCGGCGTCTTCTACTCCGTCGACCTGCTCCCCTCGCCGTGGGAGGAGCTGTCGCACTTCAACCCGATCTTCTACATGCTCCAGGCCGTCCGCTACGGCTTCCTCGGCGAGGCCGACGTCAGCATCTGGCTCTCGCTCGGAATCACCGCCGCGCTCGCCATCCCCTGCTACCTCTGGGCGCAATGGCTGTTCACCAGCGGCCGCAGGCTGAAGGCCTAGCCGCTCCGACTACGGCCTTAACATCTGGCCATGGAGAAGCGCCACCCTGCCAAGAGACAGGAGCGACTGGCGAGGGTGATCGACTTCGACGAAGAGGAGGCCCGTCAGCTGCGAGCTGACGCGAAAGCCGACCCGAACGCGCTCTTCGCGCGCGGCGTCGCGCTCAACCGGGCGGCGCGGCTCTTCCACGACGCCGGGCGGAAGGCGCGCAAGCGATGACGCTCGTCGACCCCGTCCCGCTGATCGCGGCGCTCAACGAGCGGGGGATCCCCTACGTCATCATCGGCGGCTTCGCGGTGATCGCCAACGGCTACGTCCGCTCGACCGAGGACCTCGACGTGCTGGTTCCGGCGAGCCCGCGGACCGCCGAGGCCGTCGAGGCGATCTGCCGCGAGCTGGGCGCCACCGATCGCGACGGGGCGGACATCCCGGCGGCCCGCTTCGACGGCGACCAGCACGTGCGCGCCCACACCCGCCACGGGATCCTCGACGTCGTCCCGGAGGGCGAGTCGCCGCTGTCCTACGACGAGATCGCGGCCGGCTCGTTCGAGATCGAGGTCGAGGGACACAAGGCGCCCGTCGCGGGGCTCGCCCATCTGGTCGCGTTGAAGCGGCTCGGCGGCCGCACCCGCGACCGCGCCGACCTCGAGGCGCTCGAGGAGGCACACGGCGAGCTCCCCACGCTCGCCGACTGACGGGTGACCGACTCGCGCACCGAGCTAGCGGCGCTCGAGCGGCGCGTGACGTCGTGTCGCCGCTGCCCGCGGCTGGTCGAGTGGCGCGAGCTGGTGGCGCGAGAGAAGCGGGCGGCGTTTCGCGACGAGCAGTACTGGGGCCGGCCGATTCCCGGCTTCGGCGATCCGGAGGCGGGCGTCTACGTCCTCGGCCTCGCTCCCGCCGCACACGGCGGCAACCGCACCGGCCGCATCTTCACCGGCGACCGCTCCGGCGACTGGCTGTTCGCCGCCCTCCACCGCACAGGCTTCGCCAACCAGCCGCATTCCACCCACCGCGGCGACGGCCTGCGCCTGACCGGGGCGTTCATCGCCGCCGCCGTGCGCTGCGCTCCACCAGCCAACAAGCCGCTGCCGAGCGAGCGCGACAACTGCCTGCCCTACGCCGCCGAGGAGCTCGAGCTGATGCCGTCGGTGCGAGCGATCCTCGCCCTAGGCGGCTTCGCCTGGGACGCCGCCCTGCGCCTACACGACCCGATCCGCCCACGCCCACGATTCGGCCACGGCGCCGAGGCCGAGCTGCCAGGCGGCCGCACGCTGCTCGGCTGCTACCACCCCAGCCAGCAGAACACCTTCACCGGCCGCCTGACCGAGCAGATGCTGGACGCCGTTCTGCTCAAGGCGCGCGACCTCGCGCGCCAGTAGCCTTGTCCAGGGCCCAACGGGGCGCGTCAAGACAACTTGCGTGGTTCGCCCAACCCCTCAAGTTTAAGGCGATATAGTTGAGTCGTGGACGTAGAGGCCCTGACGCAGAGCCCAATCGGCCGGCTGGTGCCGATCATCGGCCCCGATCCTGCGACCCAGGAGATCGTAAAGGGGCGGGCTTATCTGCCTGAGCCCCTTCCAGGCGACGTAGAGCTCTCGACCAGCACCTGGACGGCGGTCAACGACGCGACCGCCGCCCTCGCACGACTGGACGGCGCAGCGAGGCTCATCCCTGAGCCGGCCCTTCTTCGGCGGCCTGCGCTTCGGCGAGAGGCGCAGAGCACGAGTGCCCTGGAGGGCACCTATGCCCCGTTTGCGGATGTCTTGGCCGCTGACGAGGACGACCAAGAGCACATGACGGCCGAGTTGCGCGAGGTCCTGAACTTCGAGCGGATGGCCGAGTTGGCGTTCTCGTGGTCGGAGGATCGGCCGCTGACGTTGACCATGCTTGGCCAGCTTCAAAGAGAGCTGGTTCGTGGCAGCGCGGGCGAGTTGAGCGATGCTGGCGGCCTACGTGATCGGATCGTGGTCATCGGACCGCGGCGTGGCGGCTTCGACGAGGCGAGGTTCGTGCCGCCTCCCCATGGCGACCAGCTTCGTGCCGGCGTCGAGGACCTACTCGACTGGATCGAGAACCCGCCCCAGGTTCCTCTCGTCGTACAGGCTGCGATGACGCACTACCAGTTCGAGTCGTTGCATCCCTACTCGGACGGCAACGGCCGGCTCGGGCGGCTCCTGGTCATCGTCCAGCTACTACGGGGCGCATTGATCCGTGAGCCGCTACTCGTCGTCTCGCCCTGGTTCGAGCAGCGCCGGGAGCAATACCAAGACGAGCTACTTGCGCTCAGCTGCTCTGGCGACTGGGACGCCTGGATCGCCTTCTTTGCCGAGGGTGTCGCCGCGTCCGCGACCGAGTCGCAACGGAAGGTCGAGAAGCTGGTGGCGCTCCAAGACGAGTACCGCTCCCGCGTCCAGAACGCAGGCAAGCGAGGGGTCGCCGAGCGCTTTGCTGCGGATCTCGTGGGGAGGCCATACGTGACCCGCCGTTGGGTCGCCACGCGTTACGCGCTGTCCCATCAAGGGGCCATCAACGCGATCAACGCTCTGATGGCGCTAGGGATTCTCCAAGAGGCAAACCACATGCATGGCCCATACGGCGCGCGGGTCTATCAAGCGCCTGCGGTCGTCGAGGCGATCTCCTCCTAGTCCGCCCGCTTACCTTTTGGGCCCGAATGCCACAGAGCGAGCGTCCCGGCCTCTCACCACCCGTTGGCCTTACGTGGGCCAGGGCCGCTCGGCCTACGCTTCCGTTTGCTAAAGCTGCGCCTCACCGCGCACGTCCTCGACGGCGGCGCGGGTGAGTCCAGCGAGCTTCTCAAGGGTCGGTAGGACCGAGACAGCCGGATCAACAAATCGCCAGTCGACATAGATCGTCTCGGTGACGGTTTGCGAGGTGTGCGGAACCGGTCTCTGCGTCCTCACATCGACGGGAACGCCGCCGATGGAGACTCCGGGGCCGAACGTAACGCCGCCAGAGCCTGTGTCAGGTGTCCACTCGACCACCGCGCCGCCTGCGCCCGCGGCGCGTATTCGGCGCTGCTCGGTGCGGGTCTGCGCGGTGAAGTCGCGGTGCTTGTTGACCTTTGCGAGCGCGTGGAGATAGCCCAGCTCGCCCTTGTCGGGCTGGTAGGGCTGATGACGCTCAAAGGCAGCGGCAATGTTTGGCTCGGCTGCCGCGAGGCCCTTGATCTGCTTCTCCATCGCCGCTGAGAACTCGGCAGCGTCCTTGACAAGTGGGAAGTAGGGAGACCGTTTGCCCGACCCGGCGTACTTCTCCTTGACCGCGTTGGCGGTCCAGTCAAGCGCGGATTGCGCGTCCTGGACGGCGGCGCGAACCGCATACAGCAGCTCGTCGGACACCTCCTGCGCTCTCAGGTCGGCCTCGTAGTGGCCTCGGACCTCCGCGACCGCCTGATCCAGTTTCTTCAGGACAACGTCAACGCTAGCCATACGACCCCTTACCTGGTCCTGATACCCCCTCTCACGAAGCTTAAGGCCTAGCGTGACCGCCGTCATGCTTATCCTTGACGGTAGGTAGGTAGGAACATGGGAGAGCACTTCTATGGCGAGCACCTTCCACCGCGAGACCGTCCGGCTGCCGCTTCTCGCAGGCGACGACTGCGCGATTCGTAACGCTGTCTTCAAGGACTGCGAGATCCGCGGGCCAGCGGTGATCGTGCCCTCCGGATCGACCTTTACCGACGGGCATTTCGAGGGCACCAACGAGTCGGTCATCTGGGACCTCCCGTCTGACCGCAAAGAACTTTCAGGCGCAATTCTCGTAGAGGACTGCCGGTTCGCCGGCTGCCGATTTATCGCAGTCGGCGTAGCGGGGCCACCGGCCATGCTCGACGAGGTCCGAAAGGCTCTAACCGCCTAAGTCTCATGCCTCCTGTCGATGAAACAACCCGACGCGCGGAGCGTCCTCGGACCGCGCCGACAAGCTCGACGGCTGCCCTTTGCCTTCCGGCCCTTCGCCACCTTCCCAAGATGGCGCAACACACCGGAGCGTTTGGGAACCGGAATCTCGGTCGGCTTTCAGCGCTTCGGCTGCTTAGGCTCTGAGTCCTTGTCCGTCACCTTGCCGAGACTACCTTCATGCACGGCTTCGAGCTAAAGCTCAACTGGGCACACAGCCAGTTCGAGACGCTCGAATACCAGCTTGCTACCTGGCGCACGTCCGGGGGATACGGAGTCATCTTCGATCCCCAGACGAACAGCGGCGAGTACATCATCCGCCTGCACGCCGAGGACCCGCCCGACGCCCTGTCGCTCATCATTGGAGACGCACTCCACGCGATGCGATCCGGGCTCGACCACCTCGCCTACGCCCTCGCAGCGACCTACACCAAGCCCCTGCCCGACAGCGTCAGAGAGCGCATCGAGTTCCCGATCTTCGGTGACCGGCCCATGACCGCGAGAGAGCGCAGCAGGAAGCTCGGAGGACTCGACCCGGCGGCTGTCGCCGCCATCGACAAACTCCAGCCAAGCGAGCGAGGGAACGCCTACGCACAGGACGCCCTCTGGACCCTCTACGACCTCGCAAGGATCGACCGGCACCGGCTCCTGCACCTCACAGTCGCGCAACTCGACCGAGTCGGCGTCGGAGGCGACAACGTCTACGTCGAGCACCTGCTCATGGACAACATCACGACCAGCGCGAAAGACGGCACGAAACTCGGCCGCTGCACCGTCCGAGCCATCGACCCGAGCCGCCCCACGCACCTCGAGATAACAACGGAGCCGCAAATAGCTTTCCAAGACGGGCCCAAAGCCGGGCAGCCCGTCCTTGACGTACTGCGGGACATACACCAGCACCTCGAAAGCACCGTTGTCCCGTCGCTGCGGCCGTTCCTGAACTAAACGTCGCGCCCCTCCAGAACAGCTCTGACCCCGCAGCTCAGGCCCGGCCACCGCTCATACCTGCCGTGAAGGCATGAGCGTGACCGTCGTCACACTCCGCAACTTCGACCGCCCTAAAGTGCTCGTGCCGACAGGCCGATGCCCTTGGGTGTCGAACCGTTGTCAGTGAACTGCCGAATCTTCGCGCCGTCCGCGGCGGGAGATCGGGGGAACCAGTGGGCCTCCTTGGCCCTGGGGCGAATCGCCGGAAGTCCGGCGTAGCGCAGCTCTCTTAGCGCGAGCCCGTCAGCTAACCCCGTAGGCGCGACAAGAGAGGAACACCGCCCGCCGATGAGGTATCCGATGCTGATCGCCGTGCTCGCGCTGCCGCTGGGAGCGGCGCTCGAGAGCCCCGCCGACGCGCGCGCCCTGCGCGCCGGTGCGAACGCCGAGAGGTCCGTCACCACCGGTGGCGGCGCGGTGGCCGGCAGGCTGCCGGCCGCGCGGCTCGCACGCGGATCGAAGGCCCGCTTGACCTCCGCCGGACTGGCCATCCCGCCCGTCGAGGCGCCGCCCAAGGTCAAGGCGGCGATCCGCGCCGGCAACCGGATCGCCAGGAAGCCGTACAAGTACGGCGGCGGGCACGCCCTGCTGAACGACTCCGGCTACGACTGCTCCGGCTCGGTCAGCTACGCGCTGCGCGGCGCCGGCCTGATGTCGAGCGCGCTCGCCTCGACCGGCTTCATGTCCTGGGGCCGCCGCGGGCGGGGCCGCTGGATCACCGTGCGCGCCAACGCCGGACACGCCTACATGGTGATCGCCGGCCTGCGCTTCGACACCAGCGCCAGCAAGCGCACCGGCACCCGCTGGAGCGCCCAGATGCGCTCGCCGCGCGGCTACGTAGCCACGCACCCGCCCGGCCTGTAGCCGGCGTCGCCGCGCGGCCAAATGACGAGTGGAGTCTTGACTGGGCCCTGGCCTAGTCAAAACTCCACCGGGCGATCGTGAAGGAGCGGTACGCTCGAAGGTCGCATGGCTTCGGACCCGCTCGCATCGTTCACCCCGCAGGTAAGGGAGTGGTTCGCTCGTTCGTTCGAGGCTCCGACCGATGCGCAGGCCCAGGCGTGGCCGGCGATCGCGGGCGGCGAGCACGTCCTGGTGTCGGCGCCGACCGGCTCCGGCAAGACGCTCGCGGCGTTCCTCTGGGGGCTCGACCGGCTGGTCGCGAACCCGCTGCCCGAGGGTGAGCGGCGCACGCGGCTGGTCTACGTCTCCCCGCTCAAGGCGCTCTCCTACGACGTCGAGAAGAACCTGCGCGGGCCGCTGAAGGGCATCCAGACGGACGCGCCCGGCGACGGCGCGGCGCGCGAGATATCGGTCGCGATCCGCACCGGCGACACGCCACAGAAGGAGCGCCAGGCGATGCTGCGCACGCCGCCGGACGTACTGATCACCACTCCGGAGTCGCTCTACCTGATGCTGACCTCGCGGGCGCGCGAGTTCCTGACCGGCGTCGAGTGGACGATCGTCGACGAGATCCACGCGGTCGCGCGCACGAAGCGCGGGGCCCACCTAGCGCTGACGCTCGAGCGGCTCGACCAGCTCGCCCGCGGCGGCGACCCGAACGCCAAGAGCGTCCAGCGGATCGGCCTCTCGGCGACCCAGCGGCCGCTCGACGAGGTCGGCCGCTTCCTCGTCGGCGGCGGGCGCGAGTGCCGGCTCGTCGACACAGGCGTCCGCAAGCCGCTCGACCTGAAGATCCAGGTCCCCGTCGACGACATGCGCGAGCCGGGCGCCCCCGACGTCGCCCACCCGGTCGAGGGCTTCGGCACCTCGGCGGGCGGCGGCGACCTGATGGGTCGCGGGCGGGACGGCGGCGCGGCGGTCGATCCCGGCTCGGCGCCGCCAGAGGAGGGCGGCGCGACGCTTGATCCCGGCTCGCCACCCGCGCTCGGAACCGAGGCGCTGCCGAGCCTCGATCCGCCCGCCGGCCTCGAGGCGCCGTATGCCGACCCGCTCGCCGGCACAGGCTTCGGCGACGACCCCAACGCCGCCACGCGCCGCTCGATCTGGCCAGCGATCTACCCCGAGCTGCTGCGGCTCGTCCAGGAGCACACCTCGACGATCGTCTTCGTCAACGCCCGCCGCGCCGCCGAGCGACTGGCCGTTCGCCTCAACGAGCTGGCCGGCGAGGACGGCAAGCCGGCCGACATCGCGCGCGCCCATCACGGCTCACTCGCGCGCGAGGAGCGGCTCGTCGTCGAGGACCTGCTCAAGTCGGGGAAGCTGCCGTGCCTGGTCGCGACCTCGTCGCTCGAGCTGGGCATCGACATGGGCGCGGTGGACCTCGTGCTCCAGGTCGAGTCGCCGAAGTCGGTCACCGCCGGCCTGCAGCGGATCGGCCGCGCCGGCCACAACGTCGGCGACGTGTCGAAGGGTCGGATCTTCCCGAAGTTCCGCGCCGACCTGCTCGAGTGCGCGGTCGTCGCCAAGCGGATGCGCAGCGCCGAGATCGAGGCGACGGTGATCCCGCGCAACCCGCTCGACGTGCTCGCGCAGCAGATCGTCGCGATGGTCTCCGCCCCGGCGGTCGAGGCGACGCGGAACGGCGGGCCAAAGGCCGCGGCGACAGGGGACGGCGAGCCGAGCGCCGACGCGGCAGGGAATGGCAGGGCGAGAGTCGACGCGAGCGGGGGTGCCGCGCCCAGCGACGGCGGCGGCCGCGCCGGCGAGGAGTGGCGCGTGCCCGAGCTCTACGACCTCGTCCGCCGCGCCTACCCCTACGCCGACCTCCCACGCGAGCTGCTGAACCAGGTGCTCGACATGCTCGACGGGCGCTATCCGTCGGAGGAGTTCAGCGAGCTGCGGCCGCGGATCGTCTGGGACCGCGTCGAGGACACCGTCCGCGCGCGCAAGGGGTCGTTCCAGCTTGCGATCACCAACGCGGGGACGATCCCCGACCGCGGCCTCTACGGCGTCCACCTGCCCGACGGCCGCCGCGTCGGCGAGCTCGACGAGGAGATGGTCTACGAGGCCCGCCCGGGCCAGACCTTCCTGCTCGGCGCGTCGACCTGGCGAATCGAGGAGATCACCCGCGACCGCGTAATCGTCACGCCGGCCCCGGGCGCGCCCGGGGCGATCCCGTTCTGGCGCGGCGACGGCGTCGGCCGCCCCGCCGAGCTGGGCAAGGCGATCGGCGAGTTCTCGCGCTGGGCGGTCGACCGCGAGCCCGCCGAGCTGATCGCCGCCGGCTACGACCTCGACGACCGCGCCGCCCAGAACCTCGTCACCTACCTGCGCGAGCAGCAGGAGGCCACACGCGTCGTCCCGTCGGACCGCACGATCGTCGTCGAGCGCTTCCGCGACGAGATCGGCGACTGGCGCCTCTGCGTGCTGTCGCCGTACGGGGGGCGCGTCCACTCGGCCTGGGCGCTCGCCCTCTCCGCCCGCATCCGCGACCAGTTCGGCCTCGAGTCCGACGCGATCTGGTCCGACGACGGGATCATCGTCCACCTGCCCGACGCCGACGAGCCGCCCGGCGCCGAGCTGGTGCTCGTCGAGCCCGACGAGATCGAGGACCTCGTCGTCGCCGAGCTGTCGGCCTCCGCCCTCTACGGCGCCCGCTTCCGCGAGAACGCCGCCCGCGCGCTGCTGCTGCCGCGCGCCTACCCGGGCAAGCGCACGCCGCTCTGGCAGCAGCGGCTGAAGGCCCAATCGTTGCTCGAGGTCGCGAAGCGTTACGGCCAGTTCCCGATCGTGCTCGAGACCTACCGCGAGTGCCTGCGCGACGTGCTCGACCTGCCCGGTCTCGAGGAGCTGCTGCGCGGCCTGCACACGCGCGAGCTGTCGCTGGTCGAGGTCGAGACCCAGCGCGCGTCGCCGTTCGCCTCGTCGCTGCTGTTCGACTACGTCGCGACCTACATGTACGAGGGCGACACGCCGAACGCCGAGCGCCGCGCCGCCGCCCTGTCGCTCGACCGCGACCTGCTGCGCGAGCTGCTCGGCCAGGAGGAGCTGCGCGACCTGATCGACGCCGACGCGCTCGCCGAGGTCGAGGCCGACCTCCAGCGCCTCAGCGAGCGCACCCGGGCGGCGAACGCCGACGGCCTCCACGACGTGCTGCGCGCCGTCGGCGACCTGACGGCCGAGGAGGCCCAGCGGCGCTCGCTCGGAGCCGTGTCCGCGGAGCGGATGCTCGCCGACCTCGCGCGCGAGCGCCGCGCCGTGTCGATGCGGATCGGCGGCGAGGACCGCTGGATCGCCGCCGAGGACGCCGGCCTCTACCGCGACGCCTTCGGCGCCGTGCCGCCCGGCGGCCTGCCCGACGCCTTCCTCGAGGGCGTCGAGGCGCCGTTCGAGCGGCTGGTCCGTCGCTACGCCCATACCCACGGGCCGTTCACGACGCGCGAGCTACAGGATCGTTACGTCGTCGACCCGACCGCGGTACTGAAGGCGCTCGAGGCGTCGGGAACGCTCGTTCGCGGCGAGCTGCGCCCCGGCGGCAGCGAGCGCGAGTGGTGCGACACCGACGTCCTGCGCCGCCTGCGCCGCGCCTCGCTCGCCTCGCTGCGCAAGGAGGTCGAGCCGGCCGAGCAGCGCGCGCTCGCCCGCTTCCTGCCGGCCTGGCAGGGCGTCGACGCCTCGCCGCCGTCGGGCGCGGGCGTCGACCGGCTGCGCGAGATGCTCGTCCCGCTGCAGGGGCTCGCCCTCTCCCCGGAGACCTGGGAGCGCGACGTCCTGCCGCGCCGCACCGGCGCCTACTCGCCGGCCTGGCTCGACCAGCTCTGCGCCGGCGGCGAGCTGGTCTGGGTCGGCGCGGGCTCGCTCGGGCGCAACAGCGGCAAAGTCGCCCTCTACTTCCGCGAGGACGCCCGCTGGCTCGGCCCGCCGCCGTTCAAGGGCGAGCGTCCGTCCGAGCCGCTCCACGAGGCGATCCGCGCCCGGCTGCGCAACGGCGCCGCGTTCTGGACCGACCTACTCGCCGACGTCCACGTCGCCGCGCAGCCCGCCCCGGGCGCCTCCGCGGCCGATGGCGAGGCCGGCTCGACGCCCGCCAAGGACGACCCGGAGATCGGCGCCGTGGGCGACGCCACGCCGTCGGAGCCCGCCGAGCTGCAGGAGGCGCTCTGGGATCTCGTTTGGGCGGGCGAGGTCACGAACGACGCCTTCGCGCCGCTGCGCGCGCCGCGCCTGTCGCTGGCGAACGAGCGCCGCGAGGCCAGCCGCCGCTTCGCCCGCCGCCGCCGTCCCGGCGCGCCGCAGGTCCAGGGCCGCTGGTCGCTGACCGGCGGCCTCTTCCACGACCCGCCCGCCCACGGCCCCAAGATGCGCGCCCAGGCCGAGCTGCTGCTCGAGCGCTACGGGATCGTCACGCGCGAGACGGTGCTCACCGAGGGCGTCCCCGGCGGGTTCGCCGCCCTCTACGGCGAGCTCGCCAACCTGGAGACGCTCGGCACCGCCCGCCGCGGCTACTTCGTCGAGGGCCTCGGCGGCGCCCAGTTCGCCCTGCCCGCCGCGATCGAGCGCCTGCGCGGCCTGCGCAGCGACGAGCCCGCCGGCGCGCAGCTGCTCGCCGCGACCGATCCCGCCAACCCCTTCGGCGCGACGCTCCCGTGGCCGAAGCGCGACGACAACCGCCGCCCGAGCCGCGTTCCCGGCGCCCATGTCGTCACGCTCGACGCCGACCCGGTGCTCTACGTCGAGCGCGGCGGCAAGGGCCTGATCGCCTTGCGCGACCCGCTCGACGACGACGGCGCCCCCGCCGGCTGGCTCCGCGACGCGCTCGAGGCGCTCGCCGACCACGTCCGTCGCGGGCGCCTGAAGCGCCTCGCGCTCGAGCGCTTCGACGGCGAGCCGATCGTCGGCTCCGCCTTCGAGCCGCTGCTGGTGGAGGTCGGCTTCCGCCAGGGGCCGCGGCGCCTGACGCTCAGCGCCTGAGCGCGCCGGGACGACTCGCCGGCTCTAGCCCTTGGACGTGCGCGCCCTGCGGCAGCCGGGCACGACGTAGCCCTTGCGGCAGGCCGTCCGCCCGCGCCAGCGCGACTGCAGCCGCTGGACGAACCGCACGCCGTTGTCGCCGTCCGCATTCACCTGCTTGACGAGCGCCGTCGAGAGCAGCTGCAGGCGAAGGTCGTGGAGGACGTCGGCCCGCGTCGATGCGCCGAGGAACTTGGCGAACTCCTCGTCGCTCTTGAACTGCTTACGCCCGACTGCGTAGCGGCGGCGAACCTCGGCGGCCGACACGCGGATCTTGCGTCGCCGTGCCTCCTGCTCGAGCACGGCCTCCTGCAACAGCTGCGTGAGGGCCTGGCGCTTGGCTTGGCCGGCAACGCCCTCCTCGCCCGAGCGAGTCGCCCGCCGAACCGCCGCCGTGCGCCGATCGAGCTGCGCGCGAGAGATCCGCGTCCCACCCACCGCGGCGACCGCTCCGCCCCGAATGACCGGCCGCTCCCCGGCAGCTGGGGAGGACTCCGACGACCCGTCGGACGTCCCCGCGGATCCGGAGCCCCCCGGCTGGTCGTCGTCGTCACCGCACGCCGGGACGGCGAGCGCCAGGGCGGCGCCGGTGGCGAGCAGCATCGCGGCGCGGCGGAGGGAACCAGCAGCCATAGACAAGAACGTATACCAAGCGAGCGTCGGCTGAGACAGCACTGCGACGACTCGCTCCTAGGATCGGTCTCATGCCCGAGGGCGACACGCTCCACCACGCTGCGCTGAGGGTCCGCGAGGCGCTCCTGGAGCGCGACATCCGAACGATCGAGACGCCACAGCCGTGCCATGCCATGGACCGCTGGCCCGAGCGGCTCGCCGGACGCCGCGTACGCGCGGTCGACGCCCGCGGCAAGCACCTGCTGATCCGCTTCGAGGGCGGCCTGACCCTCCACTCGCACCTGCGCATGGGCGGCAAGTGGGGCGTCTACCGCCGCGGCCAGCGCTGGACGCGCTCCGCCCGGCGCGCTTGGCTGGTGATCAGCACCGACGAGCACGACGTCGTCCAGTTCGACGGCCCGCTGCTCGAGCTGACGACCGACTCGCGCACCCGCTTCGACCAGCTGCTCGCGGGCCTCGGCCCGGACATCGTGGCCGACGACTTCGACGAGCGGAGCTTCCTGCGCCGCCTGCGCGAGGACGACCGGACACGGCCGATCGGCGAGGCACTGCTCGACCAGCGCAACGTCGCCGGCATCGGCAACATCTGGAAGTCCGAGGGCTGCTTCGTCGCCGGCATCGACCCGTGGCGCCGCACCGCCGACGTCACCGACGCCGAGGCGCTGGCGATCGTCCGCGCCACCCGGCCGCTGATGCGCGAGTCGGCGCGGCGAGGCGGTCCGATCGTCACCTACCGCGGCGAGAGCGACCCCGCGCAGGCCGTACGACGTGCCGCCGCGGATCGCGACGCGACCGTCGCCCCCACACGAGCGGTCGTGCGAGGCCGCCGGCCGGACGACCGCGATCGCCGCGTCGGCACCTGGGTCTACGAGCGCGGCGGGCTGCCCTGCAGGCGCTGCGGGACGACGATCCTCGCCCGCGGGCAGGGCGACGACAACCGCACTACATACTGGTGCCCGACATGCCAGGGCTGATCCGGGTGGGACACAAGGGCGCCGACCACGTCGCGCCGGGCAACACCGCCGAGAGCTTCGAGGCGGCGCTGGAGCTGGGCGTCGACATGATCGAGTTCGACGTGATGCCGCTGCGCGACGGGACGCTCGTGCTCGCCCACGATCCCGAGGACGCCCACAGCCGTACGCCGATGACGCTCGAGGAGGGGCTCGACCACTTCGCCGCCGAGGCCTACAACGACGTCGAGCTCGACGTCGACCTGAAGGTCCCCGGCTACGAGACCGCCGTCGTCGAGGGCCTGCGCGAGCGCGGCCTGCTCCAGCGCTCGCTGATCTCCTCGACCTACCCCGAGAGCCTGGAGCTCGTCCGCGAGCTCGACCCGCGCGTCCGCCGCGGCCTGTCGGTCCCCCGCGCCCGGCGCGACTACACCGACCACACGCTGCTCAAGCTAGTCGCCTACGGCGTCGTGCTCTGGTGGCGTGCCGGCCTGCCCGCCAAGGCCGAGCGCGCGCTACGACGCGGCGAGTGCGAGGCGCTGATGGTCCACCACCTGCTCGTCAGCCGCCATCTCGTCGAGCGCGTCCACCGCGCCGGCGGCCTGCTCTACGTCTGGACCGTCGACGACGTCAACCGCATCGCCAGCCTCGAGCGGCTCGGCGTCGACGCCGTGATCACCAACGATCCCCGCCTCTTCGACGCCTCGGCAGGCTGATAGCGGCGGAGATGCGCTGGTGACCGAACTGCGAAACGCAGGCGTGAGCTAGCGCCCGGACGAGCGACGCTCGCGCTCGTGAAGTCCCACGATGGTCGCCAATCCGGCCACGAACGACGCGGTGAAGATCGCGAACCCGGCGTCGTCGCTCGGATCCCAGCTCGCTAGCCAGCATCCGAGCACCAGGACGATTGCAGAGACGACGATCCCTATGTTCTCGTTGCGAACGTCCATGTATTTAGTCTAAAGGATGATCCGTTCGGATGCCAGGACCAACAGCCCGAGCGTTCCGCCCCAATAGCCGGACTTTCGGACTTGGAAGTCAAGATCCTCAGACTCCCGGGACAGCAATATACCAATCATTCCTGCAGCAATTCCGCCTAGCACCACTCCGGCGGCAGCGACAGCCGCATACGTGGCAAGAGCACCGGTCAGCGGTCCGTCGGAGAGCAGCACGGGCCTCAGCGTGAAGAATCTTGAGCGACGTCCAAGCCGCTTGTGCAACAGCAGCGCGCTGCCGTCGTTACGAGAGGATCTAATACCGAGCTGGCGCCGCCTTCAGCTCACCGCGGCCGTGGACGGCAGGCGCCAGAGGGTGCCGAACTGGGCGACGTCGGACAGGTCGCCGCGCTCGATCGTGGCGCGGTCGTCCGCGACGGCCTCCTCGATTCCGAGGTCGCCGGCGGCTAGGGCAAGGAGGGTCGTGGAGTCGACGGCCAGCGCGACGTCCGGCTCGGCCGTCTCGCCCTGGGCGACCTCGAGCGTCCCGTCGTCGACACGCAGAGTGAAGACCTGGTCGTCGACGGTCAGCCGGTAGGTGCGCCGCAGGGCGGTCGCCGCCTCCGCCTCGAAGGCGGCGCGCAGGCTGGTCAGCAGCCATGCCGGCCGGTAGCTGTCGGACGCCGCGGGCGCGCCCATCAGGCCGATCCCCCAGCGCGTCAGCTCGATGACGGCCGGCTCGAGGGCGCGGCCCTGCTCGGTCAGCTCGTAGACGGTCGAGGCGGCGGGCGGCGGAAGGCGGCGCTTTCTCACGAGGTCGTAGGCCTCGAGCGTTCTCAGTCGCGTGGAGAGCACGTTCGCGCCGATCCCGGGCAGGCCGCCGAGCAGGTCGCTGAAGCGCTGCGGGCCGAGCAGCAGCTCGCGCACCACTAGCAAGGTCCAGCGCTCGCCGAGCACGTCGAGGGCAGTTGCCAGGCCGCAGTACTGATCGTAGGAGCGTCGCGTCATGACACTACTTTAGCTTGCAGTGTTTAGTTCGAAAACATATAGTGAATAATCCTGCTCGATATAGGCAACCCGGGAGTCGCCAATGCGCCGTCTGATGCTTCGCCTCGACTCGCTCGTCCAGCGCCGCCGCCGCGCCGTGCTGATCGCCTGGCTGGTGGTCGTGCTCGCCGCGCTCCCGCTCGCCGCCCGCCAGGCGGACAACCTCTCGGGCGGGGGCTTCACGGTTGCCGGCTCGGACTCGCTCGCCGTCGAGGAGGAACTGCGCGCCGACTACCCGGACTTCGAGCGATCGCCGCTGAGCGCCGTGCTCGAGCCGCGCCCCGGCGCAACCGCCGCGGACGTGCGCGCCGCGCGGCGCGAGGTGGCCCGGGCCGTCGCCGTCGAGCCGAAGGTCACGCTGGCGCAGCCGGCGAGAACCGCGACGGAGACAGGCCTGGCCGCCGGTAGGCGCACCGCCGCGGGAGAGGCCAACCGGATGTCGCCAGCGCCGGCCCCCGTCGGCAGGCCGATCCTGATCCCGCTCCGCACGGGCGTCGGCAACGACGACACCGTCGACATCGCCCGCGAGCTCGGCATCCGGCTCGGCGTCCACGACGAGCAGACCGGCCCGGTCGCCCTCCACCTCGTCGGCTACGGGGCGGTCTGGTCAGGGCTCAGCGAGGTCTCGAAGCGCGACCTCGCCGAGGCCGAGGCGATCGGCTTCCCGATCGTCGCGCTGATCCTGCTGGTCGTCTTCGGGTCGATGGTCGCGGCGGCGCTGCCGCTCGCGCTGGGGCTCGTGTCGGTGATGGTCACCGGCGCGCTGATCTACGCCGTCTCGCTGACGATGGACATGTCGCTGTTCGTGACGAACATGGCGTCGATGGTCGGCATCGGCGTCGCCGTCGACTACTCGCTGTTCGTCCTCGCGCGCTTTCGCGAGGAGGTGCGCGCCGGCCGCTCCTTCGACGAGGCCGAGCGGATCGCGATGAGCACCTCCGGCGTCGCCGTCCTGTTCTCCGGGCTCACGGTGATCCTGTCGCTCGCCGGCCTCTACCTGATCCCCAACAACGCGATCCGCTCGATGGCGCTCGGCGCGATCCTCGTCGTCTCCGTCTCGATGCTCGCCTCGGCGACGCTGCTGCCCGCGCTGATCCGCTGGATGGGCCGCCGCGCGGTCGAGCCCGGCCGCTTGGCCCGCTCCACCGGCCGCCTGCGGCGGCGAGGATCCGTCGCCCCAGGGCAATCGGCGCCCCCAGCCTCCCCCTTCTGGACCAGCTGGACCGGCACAGTCATGCGCCGCCCCGTGCTCTCCGTGATCGCCGCAAGCAGCCTCCTGCTACTGCTCGCCGTGCCCGCGCTCAGCATGCAGACCGGGATCGGCGCCCTGAGTCAGCTTCCGGAGGACTCGGAGACGGTGACGGCCGTTCGCCTGGCCGCCGAGGTCGCGCCGCCCGGCGCGGCGAGTCCCGTGCAGGTGATCGTCACGCCGGCAGCCGGCAATTCCGTGGCGGACGACGCTCGGGCGGAGGCTGGCGAGGCATCAGGCGCAGAGGCGGCGGGCGTGATCGCGCCCGCCGCGCCCGACGAGCTGCGCCGTCACATCGCCGCCGATCCCGCCGTCGCCGACGTCGAGGCGCCGCGCACCGCCGACGACGGCCGCAGCGCGCTGATCGTCGCGATCCCCCGCCACGACGCCGAGTCCGACCAGACCGAGGCGCTGGTCCGTCGCCTGCGCGCCGAGCTGCCCGCCGTCGCGGCCGACGGCCAGCGGATCGACGTCGGGGGCGGCAGCGCCGCGCTCGTCGACATCAACGAGATGCTCGACAGCTCGATGTGGAAGCTGCTCGTCTTCGTGCTCGGGATGTCGTTCCTCGTGCTGCTGGTGCTGTTGCGCTCGCTGCTGCTGCCGCTGAAGGCGGTCGTGATGAACGTGCTCTCGGTCGGCGCCGCCTACGGCGTGATGGTCGCGGTCTTCCAGTGGGGCTGGGTCGACGGCTTCCTCGGCTTCGAGTCGCCCGGCTACATCGACTGGATGACCCCGCCGCTCGTGCTCGCGGTGATGTTCGGCCTCTCGATGGACTACGAGGTCTTCCTGCTCTCGCGGATCAAGGAGCGCTACGAGGCGACGCGCGACACCAACCGCGCGGTCGCCGAGGGCCTGTCGTCCAGCGCCCGCACGATCACCTCGGCGGCGCTGATCATGGTCTCGGTCTTCGCAGTCTTCGTCGGCACCGGCGTCAGCTCCGTCCAGCAGCTCGGCGTCGGCAACGCCGTCGCGATCGCCGTCGACGCCACGATCGTGCGCCTCGTGCTGATGCCCGCGACGATGAAGCTCTTCGGCCGCTGGAACTGGTGGCTGCCCCAGCCGCTCGCGCGGCTGCTGCCCGACGTGTCACTGGACCGCCGGCCCGGCGCGACGCCCGAGCCGGCCCTCGCGGGGGATGCGCCGCGTCCTTGAAGCTCAGAACCCCTCCCCCTCGAGAACGAGTGGAACTTTGACTGGGCTCTATCCCAGTCAATGTTCCACTCGTTCCGAAAGGGGCCAAAAGGGAAGGACCCGCGCTTACGCCAGCCGGGCCGACGCGGCACCTGGCATGCTCTCCCGCATGACTCGGCGCAGGGCGTTGTGGCTGCTGGGCATCGTGACCGCCGCGCTGTTCCTGGCGCTCGTGATCGTCGACCGGCGGATGCAGGACACAGGCGGTCCGGGGATCATCCCCTTCGAGCTCGCCGGATCGGCCGAGCGCGCCGCCGAGATCCTGGCCGAGTGGGGCGAGGAGGGCCAGGACGCCGCGCGGCTCTCGCTCTGGATCGACTTCCCCTACCTGCTCGCCTACGGCGCCTTCTTCTCGCTCGCGGTCATCGCCATGCGCGACGCCGCCCGACGTCGTGGCTGGCACCGCTACGCCCGCCCCGGCGCCGCAATCGCCGTCCTGCCGATCGTCGCAGCGGCCTGCGACGCGGTCGAGAACGTGAACCTCCTGCTGGTCCTCGACGGTGACGACGGCTCGACCGCCCCGGCGCTGGCGACGGGCTTCGCGATCGCCAAGCTCGCCTCCCTCGCCGTCGTCCAGCTCTACCTCTTGGCGGGCCTGATCGCACTGGCCAAGGCGAGGGTGTCGGGCCGTCACCAGGCAACTGGCGTATCTCCCTCCAGCCACTGAACGACGGTTGTCTCTAGGTCATAAATGGCCTAGACTGGACGGGCATGAGCGCAGCCGGTCAACTCATCCGCGATGCCCGTCGTCGGCACAAGCTCAACCAGCAGTCGCTGGCGAGGAGATGCCAGACGAGCCAGAGGCACATCAGCCGCATCGAGCGCGGAGACGTGTCGCCAAGCGTCGAGACCCTGGAGAGGTTGCTGCGCGCGATGGGCGAGGGGCTGGAGCTCAGCGCCGTCCCAGGGCCGAGAGGCAACCAGTCGACCGCCGAGCTGCGCGCGGACTACGAGCAGGGAACGGCGAGCGAGCGCTTCGCCGAGATAGCCGCCCTGTCCGAGTTCCTGACCGGCATCGAGCACCCCGGGCGCAACGCGTGAGCGATCTCGCCGACACGAGCCTTCCGAGGGCCGGCGCAAGCCCGCGGATGCCCCCGCTGAAGGCCCCCGACCTGCTTCGCACGCTGACCCGGCATGGCGTCGAGTTCGTCGTCATCGGCGGCTTCTCGCTCGCCGCGCACGCTGCCGCACGCGCGACCAAGGACCTCGACGTCGTGCCCGAGCCGAGTGGGGAGAACCTTCGGCGGCTCATGGCCGCCCTCGACGAGCTCGAGGCGACGCCGCTCGCATTGGAGGACTTCAAGCCCGAGGAGCTGGTCGATCTCGAGCTGGAGAACCTCCGCCTCGGCGGGAACTGGATCCTTCGCACCCGGTTCGGTCGCCTGGACGTCATGCAGTACGTCGAGGGGATTCGCGGCTATGAGCAGCTGCGAGAGGGGGCGGTCGTGCCGACGATCGAGCTGCTCGAGGAGCCCGTCATGTTCGCTGGCCTCGACGACCTCATCGCGATGAAGGCCGCCGCCGGGAGAGATCAGGACCTGATCGACATCGAGACGCTGGAGCGATCTCGGGGCAGTGCGACGGTTGGATAGGGTCGGCGGGTGCACACCACGACAACGGACCGGACGCTCCTAGCGGACCCCCTGCCGCCCGGGCCTTCGCTGCCGCCGCCACTGGTCTTCGCCAACTTCCTCGCGCGGCCGACGCGCTTCCTCGAGGACGCGCGCGACCGCTACGGCACGCCGTTCACGGTCAGGCTCTCCTCACGGCGGACGATCGTCCTGACCGACGACCCGGCCGTCATCAAGCAGGTCTTCACCGGCGACCCGGACAAGCTGCTGGCCGGCGTCGGCAACGAGGTGCTGCGGCCGCTGCTCGGCCCGCGCTCGGTGCTCACGCTCGACGGCGCCGAGCACATGCGCCAGCGCAAGCTGCTGCTGCCGCCGTTCCACGGAGAGCGGATGCGCCTCTACGGCGAGACGATCGCCGACGCCGCCGAGCGCGCGGTGTCGCGCTGGCCGGTCGGCACGCCGTTCGCCGTCCAGCCGTCGATGCAGGCGATCACGCTCGAGGTCATCATGCGCGCCGTCTTCGGCGTCCAGGACCGCGCCCGCATGGACGTGATCGCCGGACCACTGCGCGACCTGCTCGACTCGATGGCCGACCAGCGCCGCCTGTTCACCCTTCAGGTCGCGAGCTCGAAGCGCAACGGCCGCCTGAGCCCGTGGCGGCGCTTCCGCGAGGCGCTGCTGCACCCCGCCGACGACGTCCTGCTGCAGGAGATCCGCACCCACCGCGCCGATCCCGCGCTCGCCGAGCGCGACGACATCCTCTCGCTGCTGCTGACCGCGCGCGACGAGGACGGCACGGGCCTCACCGACGCCGAGCTGCGCGACGAGCTGATGACGCTGCTGCTCGCCGGGCACGAGACGACCGCCACGGCCCTGTCGTGGACGCTCGAGCGCCTGGTCCGCCATCCCGACGTGCTCGCGCGCCTGGCCGACGAGCTGCGCGCCGGCGAGGGCGACGACTACCTCGACGCGGTGATCAAGGAGTCGCTACGCCTGAGGCCGGTGGTGCCCGCCGTGGCGCGCTACCTGACCGAGCCGCAACAGCTCGGCGACCGCGTCCTGCCGGCCGGCGTCCACATCGCGCCCTCGATCTACTTGACCCATCACAACCCGGCGATCTATCCGGAGCCTCAGGCATTCCGTCCCGAGCGCTTCCTCGAGCGCCCCGCCGGCACCTACGAGTGGATCCCCTTCGGCGGCGGAACGCGTCGCTGCCTCGGCGCCACCTTCGCGCTGTTCGAGATGCGGATCGTGCTGTCGACGATCCTGCGGCGTCTTCGAGCTCGTGACCGCTCCCGCCTCGCCACCCGAGCGGGTGGCGAGGCGAGCGATCACCTTCAGTCCCGGGCGCGGCGGGCGGATCGAGGTGAGGCGAATCGTCGGCGGCGGGCCGGCGACCGCCACGACTTCCGTGGCAGTCGCCGACCAGCTCCGCTGACGTCTCGCGGACCTACCGCTTGCGTGCCTGCCGCTTGGCCCGCTTGGCTTTGCCCTGCTTGGCTTTCTTGTTCTTGCAGGGTGTGGTGATGCGGATGTTGCGGTCGTGCGCGCGGCCGTTTTGGGCGTCGAAATCGGTCTCTGCGCTTTGGCGGCTGTTGCAGATGTTGATCCGGCCGCGTCTCGTCCTGGTCACGGCGAGGATGCCGTTGGCGCCGCCCTTGATGTTGAGGTTGAACCGCGTGATCGGCGCGTCGGGGACCGACGCGAACGTGTTGACCAGTCGGCTCTTCGATACCGAGGACTCGCCGCGGAGGTTGATCGCGATCTTGCCCCTGAGTGCGACGACGATCATCGGCAGCGTCCGGATCTGATTGCCCGTCTTGGGGTCGGTGCGGACGTTCTTGACGAAGTACACGTTGCCCGCCAACGGCTCATCCAGAAGCGGCGTGACAGCCTTGGCGCGTCCGACGATCGAACCCTTCGGACAGTGGTTCTCGAGATCGGGCTTCGTGCCGTCGGAGAACTCGCACAACGCCTGGGCGTTGTCCGGATCCAGCGCGAGGCTCTTGGGCAGCTTCACGACCGCCTGCTTGGTCGCCGCCTCCCCGGGCCTCTGGGTGACCTGCGCCTTGACCCCCGGATGCCTGCCCGTCGTGCGTTGGCGCTTGCCGGTCAAAGCGAGCTTGAGCTTCGGCTTGAACGAGAGCCGGGCGCAGTTGCTCGCTCGGAAGGCCTCGGTCAGGTCGCTGGCGGCGCCTTGGGTCGAGGAGATCGTGCTCGTGATCTGCTTTTGAGCGCACGAGGTCGGGTTGACGATGAAGTCTGGCCGGTCGACCGCGACGCGGATGTCGCGGATCTGCAGCGGGACGCCCTTGAGGATCCGCGGTAGCGGGTCGCTGATCGTCGTGGCGTGAGCGTCGGAGCGATCGACGTGAAGCGCGGACCGCACGACGACCGTCCCGAGATCGAACGGGCCGGCGACAGCCGGGACGGCGACCGACAGCCCATAGGGGGCGCCCTTGTACGGGCCGGTGAGGTAGACGGGGCCTGAGACATAGAACGGGTTCGGGCCCGGCCCGGCGCCGGCGGTCGCGGTCCCGATCCGCGACCCCTGACCACAGGTGCCTGCGGCGGCCTGAGCCTCGCCACACAGCGGGACGCCGGCGAGTTTTGCCGCCAGCCCCGTGGGCATCTCGACCTTCACGCCCGAGAGCTCTTGCTGGCGATCGCCGCGCTGGATCCGAAGAACGAACGGCGAGTGCGACCCGCCGGCCGGGTTCGTCGTCCCAGCCGTGAAGCTCGGAGCGAACGGCAGCGGCGCGGCCGGGTCGACACCGGCCGGGCACTCCGACACGAACCCGTCCGCACCCGACCTCTGGGCACCGGACCAGCCGTCCATCGACCAACCGACCTGATGGCTGCCGCACTTGGCCGGCACCGTCAACGAAGCCCTAGGGCCATCCGGGAAGTCGAGCTTTACCTCCGACACCGGCAACTGCGGATTGTCATCGAACGTCGCCGTGATCCTGCCCGTGTCCGGGTCGAGATCCACCTTGCCCGCCAGCTTGACCAACGTGCTCGGGTGCTTTGCGACGAGGTACATCGCGACCATCGAGCTGAACGGGTTGAGGTCCTGCTCAGCGAGATACACGGCACCCGAAAGCGGATCCTCCAAAGCAGGAGACGTCACGACCGCCGTCGCTAGCTTCGAGCCGTCCGGGCAACCCACCGGCGCCTTGGAGAACCGTGCGGGAGTCGTCCCGACAGGTGTCGTGAGCCCGGTCTGAGCACGGGTACAAGCCTGCAGACCGTCCGCAGACGACGGCGACACCGTCATCCCCTCCGGCAGCGTGACAGTCGTCTTCTTCAGATGCGACGTCGCGAGACCGTCCGGGTCGTCGTTTTGGGGCAGATCCAGATCGACGTCGAGACCGGTCGGCTGACCGGCAACCTTCGTCTTGGGTTGGATCGTCAGGGTGGGGTCGAAGTCGACCTGGTCGCAGCCGGTGACGGCGGGGTTGGGGGCGGTGAAGTTCGCCCACAGCGGGTCGCTGAAGTCGAAGTCGGTGAAGTCGTTTGGCCGGTTCTCCCAGCTGGAGAAGTGAAGCAGCGTCTGCAACGGTCCCACGCAGCTGGTCGGGTTCGAGAGGAACGGCTTCAGCGGCGCGCTAGAGGAGGTGGGGGTGCTCTCCTCAGGTGGCTGGGGTTGGCCGTCGCTGTCTGTTCCGGTGCAGCTCATCGCGACGGAGTTGAGCATGGGGCAGCGCTGATGGTCGTGGGCCGGGTCGGCCGGAACGCCCCAGAGGATCGCCCTGGCGCGTCCGACGACGAAGTCCTCCGGCGTGTTGGGAGTCGTGGCGGTGATCCCGTAATCGTCATCGGTACGCACCGTCGGGTTGATCTTCATCGTGTACGCGTCGAAGACGAACCCGAACTGGGCGGGCAGATGCCCGGGGGCCTCCATGTTGTAGATCGCCGACACCTGGTTCTTCGACAGGCCGAAGAGGTAGATGCGGATCAGGCCGACCTGGCTCTCAGGCGGACAATCGTTCGCCGTCAGCTGGGCGTCGGTGCACGTCGGCACGGCCGTCGGATCGCCCGCGAGTCCGGCTGGCGCCTCGACGACCGTGTCCTTGACGATCCCGCCGGCCTGCAGCGCCTGGTGGTCGATGTTGAAGTCAAACGACGCCTCCGCAGCAAACGGATGACCGCCCGCCTGGGTGAAATCGGCGCCGCTCTCATCGAACGCGCCGGCCCTGACGGTGCCCGGCTTGGCACCAAAGCCCAACGGGGTGTCGTCGATCGTGACCTGACTGGTCTCTGTGTGCGGCGTCGGATCCCCACCACCGGAGATCGTGATCGACAACGGAAACGTCCCAGAGGCACCGGGGGCGACGTCGAGGAAGAGATCCAGTCGGGGCGTCTGCGCCACCGGGCCGAAGCCCGGCAGGGCAAGACAGACATTCTCGGGGAAGTCCGGAAGCTGACAGAACCACGTTCCGTGTCCGTCGTAGTTGGTCAAACTCGCCCCGGGCGGCAGGTTGAACTCCAGCTGCGCGACGTCGTCGGTCGGCGAGTCGCCCTTGTTGTGTGGCTGGATCGTCACCAGCGCAGGCTCGCCGGCCTGAAACTCGGTCGGCCCCCAGAACATCTCGCTGCCCCACTCCGGCGCCGCCGACGCCGACGACGCCCCCCAAGCCAAGACGCCCAGACAACAGCACGCTAAGGCGATCGTCAGCGACCGCAACACGCGACCAGTCAGCAGGCCAGCATCAGTGCTCATCGGACTCCTCATCCAGTTCTCAGTCGTCTTTGCCAGCCAGCTCACTTGACCCTCCGCAACTCGAGCCTCGCCGTCTGAACCTCACCCGCGAAACGCACTCTGATCGCGATCCCCAGCCGGCCACGCCTGGCCAGCAGACGCCGAGCCGACCGCCTCAACTTCAACCGCACGGTCACCGGGCCGGCACCCGTGGCGCGCCTGGACGCCGAGCCAAGGATCCGCTTGCCGCGCACTGCCCGCACGCCCACCACACCCGGGCCGCTGACAACCACACGAACATCCACGCGGCCGCGGCGCGCCAGCAGAGCCCGCTGGCGGGCTGTGATCCGAGCGACCGTAAACGAAGGCGAATAGTCGCCACCACCGCCACTGAAGACCGTGGCCGGCGCGGGCGACGCCGGCGCCCCGGCCGGCCCGGGGCGACATGCCTCGCCCGCGCACGGCGGTGCGGCGACCGGGTTCTGGGCGGCGATACCGCCACCGACCCGCGCGTCATAGACGTCGATCAGACCGTCCTGGTCCTGGCCGACGAGCCGATCGCGAGTGGCGAAGAACACATCGTCGCCGCTCTCACTCGCACCTACGAAATCGGACGGCGCGGCCGCCTGGCCCGTGGATAGCAGCCGCAAACGACCCGCCTCCCACTCATACACATCATGCTCACCATCAGTGTCATAGGGCAAGAGCGCGTCGGCGCTGTTAAAGAACACACGCCGCCCATCAACCGACAACGCCCGCGAGGCCTCACTCCCCACCCGGTTGGTCCGAGGTGTGATCGGGACAGCCGAGTCGCCCTGAGCCGGCGACCCGTTCGGACGACACGACACACAACTCAACTGACCCGCACCACCATCGGCGCCGGCCTCGTAGATGAACACCTCGGAGAAGCCCTGATTGCGATAGCCAGTCAACGGCCTCGTCGAATGAAACACCAACGTGGCGCCATCTGGGGACACACGAACCGGGCCATCGCCGCGGTCAAGCTGCAGGTAGTAGTCAGCCTTAGTGCCTTGCAGGAAGGCCTCGAACTGCGCGAGTGTCGCGACAAAGCGCGTCTCGCCATCGGGGCTGCCGTCCTCGCGCCACATGTAGACGTTCGGCTCCCCGGCCGTGCCCTGGCCCGCTACCACCTCACCGAGGGCGGCGTAGTAGACGACATCGCCAGCATCCGACGCGCCGAGCGTCGCAATGACCTCGGCGCCGTCGGGATCGTTGGTCTCCGCCGAGACGTCGATCAGCGTGTCGGTGGATGCCTCATATCGATACAGATCCGACCCCGCCCGCTCCGGCCCGGTGTTCGCATCGTCGGTCAAAAGCTCCGAGCTCTTAAAGAACACCCGGTCGCCATCGACCGAAGCGGTCTCGAACACCTTCCCCCGCGGTCCCTCCGGATCCGGGGTCGAGCGCTGCGACGGCGAAGCCAGCACCGTCGTCGTGCCGTGGCTGCGGCGATAGATCTCCGTCGCGGCCGTTGGCGCGAAGTCGACGATCGACGTCGAGAAGAAGGCGTGCTCGCCGTCGTCGCTTACGACCCGCAGCTCACGGCCAGGCGACCCGAATACCGAGGTGCCGGCAAACGGGACACCGCCTCCATCGACGTCGATACGCCGAACCGCGCCAGCGCCATCGACCCACTCATACAGCCCGCCGTCGGGCATCGAGTGGAACACGTGGCTCAAGTCAGACGACACACCACCAAACCCCGGGCCCGCCTCCTCGCTCGGGGGTGGGTTGAAGCCAGCGAGCTCCTCCAACCGATCGACAGCCGGATCCAACAGATACAAGCCTCGGTCGCTAGCCCCCTCGAACAACGGCCGATACGCATCGATCACAAAACGCGACAGATCAGGCGAAGCCGAACGGAGGTTCGGCTTCGCACCATCCAAGCTCGGCGGCCGATGCACCAGCAACCTGCTCGCCCACCCATCCGGACCACGCACCGACCGATAGAAGTCATAGTAAGACGCCGCGCTCGAGCCACCATGCTCCGCACCCGGCAACGCGTCCGTCGCAGCGAACACCGCCGAACCGCCGTCAGAGGCAACCGGGAACGACGCCAGCGCATTGGAGGAGTCGCCAAGAATGAATATCCCGGTCTGCGAATGGGCGGCATCGGTGTTCTTCACAGCCGGCGTGATCTGCTCATAGCCCCTGGCTGGGAACCCCCCAAACGCCGGGCGGGTAGTGAACGTCCTGTCCTCACCGACATCCACACCCTGGGAGCTCTCAGCGACCAGCCGATAGTGATACGTCGTATTGGGCTCGAGGCCGACGATCTCCTCGAGAACACCCCTCTCGACACCACCGGCGCCCGCGCTCGCGTCAGACAGAGGCGCCTGATGGGAGTAGTCGACGCTCTCACCCCACTCAAAGCGATAGCTGGTCGCCAACCCCTTCGGGTTGATTCGCCCCGATAGCCACGCCGACGTGTCCGTGTAGCTATGCACCGTCGTGGTCGTCGCCGTCGGCGGCACCGCGTCCGTGAGGAACGTCGCCTCCGGCGAGGTTACGACCACCTCGGTGTGCGGGCCGGTCAGCTTCGTCGCGACGATCCGCACGCGATAGACGGTGTTGGCCTCGAGGCCCTCGAGCGTCGCGGACACCGGCTGCGGTGAGGAGCCGACGAGCTGGCGATCCGCACCAAACTTGGCGTCATTGAAGCCGTTGTCGTCGACGAGCTTCCAGTCGACTCCGTCCTTGGAGTACTCGAACCGGTAGTAGCTCGGACCGTTGGGATCGACGCTGCCCGTCAGGACGGCGCTGTCGTCATCGACTGTCAGCGGCGCCCCAGCAAGCGGGCTCGGAGCGGCAGCGCCGTCGCTGTCGAGAACGAACAGGCCATCGAAGTTCCTCGTGCTTACGCCCCCGTCGGGCGAGCGGAAGAAACGGGTTAGGATGTAGAGCTTGCCGCGCGTTCCGTCGACGCCGAGGCCGAAGACCGCGGGCACGCTGCCAAGGGGGTTAGGCAATCCGAAGCCGTCGCCTACCGCGTGAGTGTCGATGACGGTGAGGGTGGTGGTGTCGAGCTCCTCGACGACTGTCTCGGCCCCGGAGTCCGGGTCGCGGATCAGCAGCAGGTTGTCTGTCGACGGGTCGATCTCGATGCCCTGGGTCTCACCCGCGAGCAGTGGCGGGGCGCCGATCGGGGCCAGGAACGCGTCGGTGGCGGTGTCGTAGCGCTGGACGCGATTGGAATCGTTGGAATCGGTCGCATAGAGCACGCCGCTCGAGTCGATCGCGATCTTCGCCGGCTGGCTGAAGGAAAACTGGCCGGTCGCTGAGCCGTCGGCGCCGAACTTCGAAACGAAGTCGCCGTCGCCGTCGAACTCCTGGACGCGCTGGTTGGCCGGATCGGCGACGAACACGTTGCCCGTCGTCGGATCGACTGCGATCGACGCCAGCTCGCCCGTAGCACCGAACTGGCCATCGCCAGCGCCGGCTAGACCCTGCAAGCAACCCGAGGTGCAGACCTCGAACGCCTCGGCGCCCGTCGCGACACCCCAACCCCACGCCCGCACGAACCCTCCATCGGCATCGAACTCCTGCACCCGCAAGTTGCCGGTGTCGCGCACATACACATGCCCCTGCTGCGGATGACCCACAACCTCATTCACCGCAACCCCAGTCGGATTGTCGAACTCACCCACAGCAGCACCCTGAGGGGAACTGCTCGTGCAGTCAGCCGCGACCGTGCAGACCTCGCCCCCCGTCCCCGTATCGCCAGGCGCGCCCGCAGCAACTGCGTCCCTGCCCCACAACGACTCAAAGACCCCATCGGAATCGAGGCGCGTCACCCTGCGGGAATGAGCGACATAGACATCCCCAGTCCCCTCAACCACCGCAACATCTCTCGGAAAGGGGAGCCGGTCCGTCGGACCGCTCGGCGGCCCACCGATGAAGCCATCAACCGTCTTGCCCGCAAACGCCGCAGCAGGCAGCGACAAGAGCATCAAAGCCACGACCGTCGCACCGAGCAGCGCGCCGAGCGCCGTGCGGCGCGGCGCACCAGTCCCTCGAACCGAAGCAAGCGAACGGCTAGGACCACGTTGTCCCTGAACGGCAAGTCCAATCGCGATCCTATGAGCTCTCATCTTGCTGATTCCTCTCCTCGTTGCTCGGCGTACGCCGACTTGGGGCAGTCGAAACCGTCCCAGCCCAAACGTGTAGGACCACCATAAACTGCTTGTTTCTAGACTGTCAAGGCGGAACCGGGTTGCCGTCGCTGGCGAGCTGCGCAGAGGGCTAAACGCGTGCCGGAGCAAGCGAACGTTGGTGTTCCCGGGCTGCGGAAATAGCTGGGGCGCGCCTGTCGTGGTCCAACAGCCAGGCCTGGGTCTTGGGAAACGAGCCCCTAACGCTGGCATTTGGCTCTGAGGGGCGTTAAGGTCGTGGTACTTGAGGTTTTTGGAAACAGCCCTTCAGAGAAGCGGCGTGGGAAATGACCGGCGTGGCTGACGGGGCGCGAGCTTCGAAGGCCGGCACGGCGCCTCCCCCTGGCGGCCGGCGGCGGCCCGATCAGATCCCCGGTGGGCATCACGGGCTAACGGCCGAGGAGGTCGCCGAGTCGCAGCGGGGGCGGATCCTGCAGGCGATGCGGTCGGCCGTGGAGGAGCAGGGGTACCAGGACGCGAGCGTGGCGGATGTGATCAAGCGCGCGGGGGTGTCGCGCAAGACGTTCTATGCGCAGTTCGCCGACAAGGAGGACTGCTTCCTGGCGATCTACGGCGACTGCATGGGACGGCTACAGGCCGTCGCGCGCGACGCCTTCGACGCCCAGGACGAGTGGGTTCCGGCGCTGCGGGCGGGGCTTGCAGCACTGCTCAACGCGCTGGGCTACGACCCGGCAGTGGCGCGGCTCTGCTTCGTCGACGTGCTGGCCGCGGGCCCGCGAGCCGCGGAGGCGCGCAACGCGGCGATGAGGGAGTTGGAGGCGATTCTCGAGCTCGGGCGGGGCGGAGCCGCCGAGGGCGAGGGGGACGGCGGGGCGCCCACTCCGCGCGCGCTGGGGATGAGCATGGTCGGCGGGCTCGGCGAGGTGCTCTACCAGGAGATCGTCGCCGGCCGAGCCGAGCAGCTGCCGGGGATGCTGCCCGAGCTGATGTACGCGCTGGTGCTGCCGTTCGAGGGGCGGGAGGCAGCCGAGCGGGAGCTCAATCGGGCGCCGCGGCGCAGCTTGTCAAGTTTGTAAACGGATAGTTTTTGAAGTCGGGGTGCCGCCTGTAGAGCGGCATTGCGGCGTCTAGAAGGCCTCAGCTCGCCCCAAATCTCCAGGCACCTACCCGTTTCTGGCGTACACTCGCGGTGTGACGGCAGAGTCGAGCATCGGGATGCCGCGCCATGGCGCCTCGGGGCGCCGGCGGGCCGATCAGCTGCCGGGCGGGCGTCACGGGCTCTCGCGCGAGGTGGTCGCCGAATCGCAGCGCGAAAGGCTGCTGAAGGCGATGACGATCGCGGCCGGGCGCAACGGCTACCGCGACGCCCACATCACCGAGGTCGTCCACCGCGCCGGAGTGTCGAGGCGCACCTTCTACGAGCAGTTCGACGGCAAGGAGGAGTGCTTCGCCGCCGCCTATGAGCGCGCGATGGAGCGGCTGACGATGCGGACGCTGGCGACGTTCGAGCTCGAGGACGAGTGGGTCGAGGCGCTGCGCACCGGCCTGCGGGCGATGCTCGAGGACCTCGCCAAGCATCCGGAGCTCGCCCACGTCTGCTTCGTCGAGGTGCTCGCCGCCGGCCCGATCGCCGCCGCGCGGCGCGACGAGGCGATGCGCGGGCTGCTCTTCCTGTTCGAGAACGCGCCGACCGACCTGCCGCGCACGCTGCGCATCTTCGAGGCGCTCGGGATGGGCCGGGTGGCCGACCTCAGCGAGGTGCTGCACCGCGAGCTGACGGCCGGCCGTGTCGCCGAGCTGCCCGAGCTGCTGCCGGAGCTGATGTACATGATGGTGCTGCCGTTCCTCGGCCCGGAGGCGGCCGCGAGCGAGCTCGAGCGGGGAGCGGCGACCGACGTCGCGAAGGAGACGGCGGCGTAATGGCCGCCCAGCCCGGACGGCGACCGTCGCGACCCGACCGCGCGGCCGCGCGGCGCGACGGCGACAGGGAGCGGCTCGGCCAGGAGCTCGAGCGCGGCCGCGGGGCCTTGCACGTCGCGCCCGGACCCGGCGAGGAGGAGCACGATCGGCTGCTGGCCGACTACGACGCGGCGATGGAGGTGGCCTTCGCGGAGATGGAGCACGCGTTCCTGATCGGCGACGGCGACTGGCCGGCGCGGATGCGCGCGGCGCTCGGCAGGCTGCTCGGCCTGGCGTCGGCCAACCCCGACCAGGCGCGGCTGTGCACGGTCGGCGTCTTCGAGGCCGGGCAGGACGGCGTCGACCGCCGCGACCGCTGGATGGCGCGCTTCATCGGCCTCTGCCGGGCCGGCTACGCCCAGTCCGGGGAGCGCGAGGCGCCGAGCCGCCTGGTCCCGGCGGTCGCCGCCGGCGCGGTCTTCGAGCTGATCCGCTCGCACGTCAGCGAGAACACGCTCGACCGGCTGCCCGACTCCCTTCCGACCGCCGCGCTGATCGTCCTCGCGCCGGTCCTCGGCCGGGACGAGGCGCTGCGGATCGCCGACTCGGCGGCCGAGTAGCCCGCCGGGCCGACGGGCCCGCTCAGGCGCTCGGGCTGAACCGGCTCACACCACCGGATGGCCGGCGACCAGCAGGCCGTCCGGGTCCCACTCGGCCCGGACCGCCTGGAGGCGACTGTAGGTATCGGCGTCGAAGAACGCGAACGCCTCGAGCGGGCGGTTGCCGAAGTTGAAGTAGCGGCCGGCTGCGTACGGCGCCAGGGCGGAGACGACGCGGTCGAGATCCTCCGTGAGCTTCGGCGCCAGCCCGGGATCCATCAGCGAGCCGACGGCGAACATCACGTGCTCGCCCGGGAGGCGGGAGAGGACCCCCGCGCCGGCGGCCTCGCGAGCGAGCGCGCCGCCGTTCTGGCGGAGCTCGGCCGACAGGATCGCCGACCCCGAGCCGGGACCGGTCGCGGCGACGAAGGCGTCGACCGCCTCTGACGGCAGCTCGGCGGTGAGGACGTGCTCGTCGCGCGAGGGGACCGGATCCTCGGGGTCCATGTGGACGTGGCCGAGCGCGGCGGGCTCGATCTTCGCGAGCGTGTCGATCTCAGGCCCCAGCTCGCGCACCGGCCGCAGCAGCTCGGCGCCCGCCGTCTCGTCGCCGAGGAAGACAGCGCCGAGGACGGCGAAGGAACGCCCGCGCAGCGGCTCCGGCGGGCCGGGCACGTCCGGGACCTGGAGGACTCGACCGAGCAGGGTGAGCTCCTCGGGCGCCGAGCGGGTGAGCTCGTGCCAGAGGTGCAGCACCTCGGCGGTCCGCTCGAACGGGAAGAAGAGGTTGCCGGCGTAGATCTCGGGCGTGGCGTAGAGATCGAGCTCGAGCCCGGTGACGATGCCGAAGTTGCCGCCCCCGCCGCGCAGCGCCCAGAACAGCTCAGGCTCGTCGTCCGCTGTCGCGCGCACCTTGCGACCGTCGGCGGTGACCAGCTCGACGGCCGTGACGCTGTTCGCGGCGAGGCCGTGCTTGCGGCCGAGGAGGCTGAGGCCGCCGCCGAGCGTGTAGCCGACCACGCCCACGCCACGGGACGAGCCGGCCAGCGGCGCCAGGCCGTGCGCGGACGCCCGGTCGGCGACGTCGGCCCAGACGGCGCCCGCGGCGACGCGCGCGGTCCTGGCCTGCGGGTCGATCTCGACGCCCTGCATCCGATCGGTCCGCAGGAGGACCGCGCCGGAGAGCGACTCGATCGGCTCGGCGGCGTGGCCCGTCCGCTGCGGGGCGATCCGCAACCCGTGCCGGCGCGCGAAGTCGACGGTCGCGACCACGTCGTCCGGCTCGGCCGGAAAGACGATCAGCTCCGGGCGCTGGTCGACCGCGAGGTTGAACGCGCGGCGGGCGGCGTCCCAGCCCGGCTCGTCGGCGGTGACGACGAAGCCGACGCCGCGGGCGCGCAGGCGATCGAGCTCGGTGGCGAGGATGTTCGGCGTCATGGCATCTCCCTGGCGTACCTTGGATGACGTAGAGGCAAACCGGAGCGTCGTCTCTCGCGCCGGCAGCCTACGACACCCTCTCGAGAAGAGCAGAAGAACTGTTTGGCGGCGGCGGTAGGAGGGCAGGACGGAGGCGTCATGAGCCGATCCGGGGCGAGGGGGCTGCTGGCAGCGGGAGCGGCGGCGGCGGTGCTCACGGGGTGCGGGGGCGCCGCCGAGACCGGCGGGGCGAGGCAGGTGGCGGAGCGGTTCTACGCCGCCGTGGGAGCCGAGGACGGCGCGGCGGCCTGCGAGCAGCTGAGCGTCACCGCTCGCGAGCAGCTGGAGCAGGACGAGCGCAAGCCGTGCCCGGAGGCCGTCGTCGGCCTCGACCTGTCGGGCGCCCGCGCCGTCAGGACCGCGCGCTACGTCACGAACGCCAAGGTCGATCTCGACGGCGGCGACAGCGTCTTCCTCCAGGAGGCCCCGGACGGGTGGCGGATCTCCGCCGCGGGCTGCCGGCCGGCGCCGGGCCAGGAGGCGCCCTACGACTGCGACGTGGAGTCCTGATGCGCGCGATGTTCGTCCTCTACCTGGTCGTCATCGCCGCCGGGCTCCTGCTCTACATCGCGATCGGGGCGACCGGACAATGAGCGGTCTCCGGGGCTTCGCCCGCGACAACGGCCTGTCGCTCTTCTTCCTGGCGCTGTTCCTGCTCGCGCTCGGCTTCCAATCCCTGGCCGGCTGGCACGACTTCAACAACGAGCAGCTCCGCCACCAGGGCGACGCGGTCGGCTACGCGCGCTACCTCGTGTCCTCGGAGTTCGGCGTGGCGATGCTCGAGAACTGGCAGTCGGAGTACCTCCAATTCGCGCTCTACGTGTCCGCGACGGTCTGGCTGCTGCAGCGCGGCTCGCCGGAGTCGAAGGAGCTCGACCAGGCGGGCGGGGAGAGCGACGAGGACCAGAAGGTCGGCCGCCACGCCGACAGCGACTCGCCGCGCTGGGCGCGCGTCGGCGGGCTGCGCAGGTGGATCTACTCGAACTCGCTGCTGATCGTGATGGCCGCCATCTGGCTGCTGTCCTGGCTCGGTCAGGCGGTCACCGGCCGCGTCGCCTACAACGCCGACCGGCTCGACCACGAGCAGGGCGGGCTGAGCTTCGCCGAGTACCTCGGCAGCGCCGACTTCTGGGAGCGCACGCTGCAGAACTGGCAGTCGGAGTTCCTCGCCGTCGGCTCCATGGCAATCCTCGCGGTCTACCTGCGCCAGCGTGGGTCGCCGGAGTCCAAGCCCGTCGGCGAGGCCCACGCTCACACCGGCGTGACGGGCTAGCTGTAGAACCCGTCAGGTTGTTCCCGGTCAGCTGGTGTAGCCGCCTGATCGGTTCTTACAACTAGCGGCGCTCTCAGGTCGCGAGGCGCCAGGCGAAGAGGACCGTGGCCACGGAGGTGGCGAGGTTGAGGCTCGACACGCCGGCGCGCATCGGGATCCGCAGGCGCGCGTCGGCGCTCGAGACGATCCGCGAGCTGAGGCCATGGCGCTCGCTGCCGAAGGCGTAGATGGCGTCCGGCGGCAGGATCGCCGGATCGATGTCGTCGCCGTCGGGATCGATCGCGAGCAGCGGCCGGCCGCCCATGTCGAGCTCCTCGACGCGACCGACCGGGAGCGCGAAGTGCAGTCCTCCGGAGCCGCGGATCGCGACCGGGTCCCACGGATCCTGGCTGCCGGTGGTGAGGACTCCGGCCGCGTCGGCGCCGGCGGCGACGCGGATCACCGCGCCAAGGTTCCCGAGATGGCGCGGATCCTCGAGCAGCACGGCTGGGGCGTCGCGGCGCGCGATCACGTCCCCCACGTCGAAGGCGGGACGGCGCGCGACGGCCGCCACGCGGGTGTGGTGGGCGTAGGCGCCGAGCCTGCGGTAGGTCTCCTCCGGCACCGTCACGACGAGCTCGCGCAGCCGCTGCTCGAGATCCGGCGCCAGCTCGCTAGAGAGCTGCCGCAGCGTCTCGGGATCGCTGCTCAGCACCGCCTCGACGTCGGCCCCGAAGCGCAGCGCGTGCTTGAGCGCATGGAAGCCTTCCAGCACCGCCCGGCCGCTGTCCGATCTCGCCTCGCGAAAGCTGGCGATCAACTGCCGGTCTTCGATGACCTGGTCCATCGGGCTCGGCACAGCTTAGGCCCGCCGCCTGGCCGGACGGGCGTGGCGGCGAGCCATCGAGAAACGAGTGGAACATTGACTGGGCTCTACCCCAGCGAATGTTCCACTCGTTCCGGTGGCGGCGGGGGGAGGGAGTGGACGGGGCGGCGGGCGGGCGCCTCAGGCCTCGCGGAAGCCGTAGCGGAGCTGGAAGCGCCGGAGGGGGCCGGGCGCCCACCAGTTCCATTCGCCGAACAGGCGCATCAGCGAGGGGACGAGCAGCGCTCGCACGATGGTGGCGTCGAGCAGGACGCCGACCGCGCAGCCGACGGCGATCTGCTTCATGAAGAAGACCGAGCTGACGCCGAAGGCGAGGAAGACGACGGCGATCATCACGGCGGCGGCGCTGATCACCCTGCCGGTGCGGCCGATGCCGAGCGCGACGGCCTCCTCGTTGGAGTGGCCGCGGTCGTGCAGCTCCTTGATGCGCGCCATCACGAGCACCGCGTAGTCGGTCGCGAGACCGAAGATCACGGCGAACAGGAAGACGAGGCTGGTCACCTCGACCGCCGCCGGTCCCGTGTAGTCGAACACGCCGTCGAGCCAGCCGTCCTGGAACGCCAGCACGATCACGCCGAGCGTCGCGGACAGCGTCAGCGCGTTCATGACCAGCGTCTTGATCGGCAGCAGGACCGAGCCGGTGAGCATGAACAGCAGCAGGAGGGTGGTGGCCGCGACGATCGCGACGACCGGCGGGAGGTGGTCGACGAGGCTCTGCTTCTGATCGATGAAGCGGGCCGTGTTGCCCGACACGAGCGTCGAGCCGGCCCCCGGCGGCGCCAGCGCGCGGATCTCGTCGACGGCGTCCTGGGAGGCCCGGTCGAGCGCCGGGCCGGTCGCGGCGAAGTTCGCGTAGGCGACGTCGTCGGAGGCGCGCACGAAGGGGGACCCCCGCTCGATCCCCTTCACGGCGGCGATCTGGCCTCCGAACCGCTCGAGCTGGGCGTCGCCCGCCTTGCCCCTCACGGTCACCGTGATCGCCTCGCCGACGTCGCGCGGGTAGTGGGCCCCGACGTACTCGCCGGCGTCATAGGACGGCTGGCCGGGGGGCACCGCCTCGGCGCTCGGCCCCGTGAGAACGGTCGTGAGCAGCGGCACCGACGCCGCCAGCAGCAGCGCCGAGCTGGCCAGCGCGACCGCGACGGGGCGGCGCATCACCCCGCGGGCGATCCGGTACCAGCGGTCGGACTCGTCGGAGACCGCCGGGCCGCGGCGGATCGAGAGCGCGTCGATGCGGGTGCCGAGCAGCGCCAGCACCGACGGCACGACGAGGATCGCGACGAGCGCCGACAGCAGCCCGACCGCCGCCCCCGCGACGCCGATCGAGTAGAGGAAGCGCTGAGGCAGGATCACCAGCGCGGCCAGCGCGACCGCGACCGTGAGCCCGGAGAACAGCGCCGTGCGGCCCGCGGTCATCACGGTCCGGCGGTGCGCCTCACGCGTCGCGCCATCGCGGGCGATCTCCTCCCGGTAGCGCGAGACGAGCAGCAGCGCATAGTCGACGGCGAGGCCGAGGCTGAGCGCCGTCGCGATGTTGAGCGCGAACACCGACGTGTCGACCAACTCCGACATCACGCGCAGCACCAGGAACGTGCCGAGGATCGAGATCACGCCGATCAAGAGGGGGATCGCGGCGGCGACGACGCCGCGGAAGACGAGCAGCAGCAGGATCGTCAGCGCCGGGAAGGCGATCAGCTCGGCCGTCGTCAAATCCTCGCGCGTCTGGTCGTTGACGTCGTTGAAGCCGGGGGCGAACCCGCTCATCGCGACGTCGAGCGGCGTCGAGTCGAGCAGCGGCTCGACGTCCTCGGCGACGAGGCCACCCTTGTCCTCGACGTCGGCGGTCGACAGGTGGCCGGAGATCACGAGCGAGCGCCCGTCCTCGGCGATCAGGCGCGCGCCGGCGCGCCGGTCCGCGAGCGGGTCGATCACGCGACCGACGTGCTCGACCTCGCCGACGCGGCTGCTGAGGCGGGCGACCTCGCGCCGCAGCGCGGGGCTCTGGAGGTCGAGCTTGCCGCCGTCCGGGTCGCGGACGACGAGCACGAGCCCGGGGTTGGCGTCGTAGCCGAGGGTCTCGCGCAGCAGGTCGGTCGCCCGCTCGCTCTCCGAGGCGCTGTCGGTGAACCCGGCCGCCTTCAGGTGCTTCTCGACGTCGTGGCCGACGGCCCCGGCGAACACGGCGAAGGCGCCGACGATCGCGAGCACGACCTTCGGTCGGGTCCAGGTCAGGTCGGCGATCCGGGCGAGCATCGGCGCGGCGACTGTAACAGAGTCGGTTCCTTAAAGGAACTGAGAAGTTCCCTCGGGGAACTCACCGCGCTACGATCGTCGGGCATGGGCCGCACCTCCCTCGACCGGATGAACTGCTCGATCGCGCGCACGCTCGACGTGATCGGCGACTCCTGGACGCCGTTGATCCTGCGCGACGTCGCGTTCGGCATCACCCGCTTCGACGCGATCCAGCGCGACCTCGGCATCTCGCGCAAGGTGCTCAGCGAGCGACTCGGGGCGCTCGTCGAGCACGGGGTCCTGACCCGCGTGCCGTACCAGGACAAGCCGGCTCGTCACGACTACCACCCGACCGAGAAGGGCGCCGACCTCGCCTTCGTGCTGCTCGCGATGCAGGCCTGGGGCGACCGCTGGGCCTTCGGCGAGACCGGCCCGCCGGTGCTCTTCCGCCACGAGCCGTGCGGCGCCGTTACCTCCCCGGTGCCCGCCTGCTCGCACTGCGGCGAGCAGCTCGCCGCGGCCGACCTCACCCCGCTCCCCGGCCCCGGCTTCGTCCCGGGTCCGGGCACCAGCGAGATACCGGCCGCGATCGAGCGCTGGAACGCTCTGCGAACCGGCTCGGCGAACGCCTGACGAGTCACGCCCGCCGAGGCGTTCGGCGAGCCCGAGGGCTAGCGAGCCTCGGTCCGCGGCAGGACGCGGAACCCGATGTGCGTCACGCCGGTCGGCGACTCGATCGCCTGCGTCCGCTCCAGCGCTATCTGGTCGTCCCCGAGCTGGTCGAACAGTCGGATGCCCTTGGCCAGCAGCACCGGGACGACGTGGATCGTCAGCTCGTCGACCAGCCCCGCCCGCAGGAGCTGCTGGATGACGCTCGCGCCGCCGCCGACGCCGACGTCCTTGTCACCCGCGGCGGCCCGCGCCTGCTCGAGCGCGCTCTCGATGCCGTCGGTGACGAAGGTGAAGGTCGTCCTCCCCTTCACCAGCCGCTCCTCGGGACGGTGGGTCACGACGAAGACCGGCATCCGGAACGGCGGCTCGTCGCCCCAGCCGCCCGTGAGGTCGAACATCCGCCGGCCGATCACGATCGCCCCGACGCTCGCGATCCCGCGCTCGAGCAGCTCGGCGTCGGCGTTGGACTCGCCACCGGGCCTGCCGTGGCGCTCGCGCCAGCTCGCCAGGCCGTAGATCCAGTCGTGCAGCGGATCGATCTCGTCGTCGGGACCGGCGACGAAGCCGTCCAGCGACATCGATATGTCGAACTTGACCTTTCCCATGACGCTCCTCTCCTCTTGGCCGATCGGCGAGCTAGCGCGCCTCGGCGTAGGCGGGCTCGCCGGCGGGCTCCTCGACGTCCTCGCCGGCCGGCGGCGCTCCGTGCCCGCCGGCCATCGCCGGCGCGCCGCCGCGCAGCACCGCCACGGCGACCGCGAACGCGGCCAGGATCAGGGCGGCCCCGATTAGGTACGCGAGGTGGTAGCCGGAGTTCAGCGCCGAGGCCAGCGACTCGCCGTCGGCGAGCAGCGCGTCGCTGCGGTCGGTCGACAGCGTCGCCAGCACGGCGAGGCCGATCGCGCCGCCGATCTGCGAGGTCGTGTTGATCAGGCCCGAGGCGAGGCCGGAGTCCTCCATCGTCGCGCCCGACATCGAGAGCATCATCAGCGAGGGGAAGCCCATGCCGGCGCCGAGGCCGATCAGGATCGTCGGCGCCAGGATGTCCGCCAGGTAGGTCCCGTCGACCGGCGTCCGCGCGAACAGCAGCAGGCCGCCGCCGAGAAACGCGAGGCTGGCGATCAGCGTCGAGCGCGGGCCAAAGCGCATGTTGAGCCGCTCCGAGTAGCGCAGCGACAGCGTGCCCATGACGAGCGTCGACGGCAGGAACGCCAGCCCGACCTCGAGCGGGTCGTAGCCGAGGATCCGCTGCAGGTAGAGCGCGCCGAGGAAGAACATCGCGAACATCCCGGCGACGAGGAACGCCATCACGAGGTTGGCCCCCACGACGTTGCGCGAGTGGAACAGCCGCAGCGGCATCAGCGGGGTTGCGATGCGCGCCTGGCGCAAGACGAACGCGGTGACCAGGGCGGCCGAGACCGCGCCGAGGACGAGCGTCTGGGCGGAGCCCCAGCCGTGCTCCGATACGCCGAGGATCGTGTAGACGCCGAGCATCAGCCCGCTGGTCAGGATCACCGCGCCGGGGATGTCGGCGCCCTTGTCGAAGCCGATCCCCCTGCCGTCCTCGACCAGCCGCAGCGCGAAGAACGCCGTCGCGATCCCGACCGGGAGGTTGATGAAGAAGATCCAGTGCCAGCTGATCGCGTCGGTCAGCACGCCGCCGGCCAGCAGGCCGATCGAGCCGCCGGCCGAGGCGACGAAGCCGTAGACGCCGATCGCCTTCGCCTGCTCGCGCGGCTCGGGGAACATCGTCACGATCATCCCGAGCACCACGGCGGAGGTCAGCGCGCCGCCGGCGCCCTGGACGAAGCGCGCGCCGATCAGCATCTCCTGGCTCTGGGAGACCGCGCAGAGCAGCGAAGCGCCCGTGAAGACCACCAGGCCGGTCATGAAGACGCGCCGCTGGCCGACGAGGTCGCCGAGCCGGCCGGCGAACAGCAGCAGGCCGCCGAACGGGATCAGGTAGGCGTTCACGACCCACGCGAGGTCGGTCTGGGAGAAGCCGAGGTCGTCCTGGATCGAGGGCAGCGCGACGTTCACGATCGTCACGTCGAGGACGATCATCAGCACCCCCGCGCACAGCACGTAGAGCGCCAGCCAGCGCTTGCGGTCGTCGGTCGTGTCAGCTGTCATGCTCGTTCTCCTCCTCTTCGGTGTCGGCGAGGTCCGCGGGGCGGGACGCTCATCGCCTCGTCGAAGCCTCTGGGCGGGGGGGCGTGGTTGGAGAGTTGTACCACATAGTTGGGAAAGCCAATCATCTGAGCGGAACTTCCAACTCCGCGCTAGACTTCGGGCATGGCGGCGCAGCGAACCTACGGCGAGGCCTGCGGCATCCCACGCGCGCTCGACCGGGTCGGCGAGCGCTGGGCGCTGCTGATCGTCCGCGAGCTGCTGCTCGGCCCGAAGCGCTTCACCGACATCCGCGAGGGCCTGCCCAGCCTCAGCCCGGACGTCCTCTCGCAGCGGTTGCGCGAGCTGGAGCAGACGGGCGTCCTGCGGCGCCGCAGGCTACCGCCGCCGGCGGCCTCGCAGGTGTACGAGCTGACCGATTGGGGGCGCGAGCTCGAGTCGGTCCTGATCGCGCTGGGCCGCTGGGGCGCGCGCGCGCCGGGGGCGCCCGAGGGGGTCGGCATGAGCCTCGACTCGCACATCGTGTCGATGCAGACACTCTTCGATCCCGCCCTCGCCGGCGACTTCGAGACGACCCTCGAGCTGCGGCTGGGCGAGCAACGCTTCCGGATCGACGTCGCCGCCGGCCGGCTCGAGGTCGCCCGCGGCGAGGCCCCGGCGCCGGACGCCACGATCGACACCGATCCCGCCACGCTGATCGACCTGCTCCACGGTCACCGCACGCTGGACGAGGCGATGGGCGCCGGAGACGCCGAGGTCGAGCGCGACGAGGAGGCCGTGGCGCGCTTCGTCGGGCTCTTCCCGCTGCCCGAGCCCGCTGCCGCACCCGCGCCCGCGCCCGCGACTTGACTGCGGAGCCGTTCGGACGTTTCTACGGAGCCGTTCGGACGTTTGTGCACACCTTGGTGTGCACAAACGTCCGAACGGACTCAGGCGGCGGCGGCCGGCGCCGTCGCGGTCGCCGCGGCAGGCGCCGTGGCGGCCTCGACTTCGGTGCGGCCGCCGCCGCTCTGGCGCCGTCCGTAGAGGGCGCCGATCAGCACCTCGGTGACGCGCGGGTCGAACTGGGTGCCCGCGTGCTCGGCCAGCTCCCCGACGGCGTCCGCGTGGCTCATCCCCTTGCGGTAGGGCCGGTCGGAGGTCATCGCGTGGTAGGCGTCGCAGGCGAGGATGATGCGGGCGCCGATCGGGATCTCTTCGCCGGCGATGCCGTCCGGGTAGCCGCTGCCGTCGAAGCGCTCGTGCTCGTGGCGGACGATGCGCGCGATCGGGCCCATGCCGGGGATGGCGCGCAGGATCCGCTCGCCGATCACCGGGTGCTCGCGCATGATCTTCCACTCGTCGCCGTCGAGCGGACTCGACTTGTTGAGGACGTCGTCGGGAATCGCCACCTTGCCGATGTCGTGCAGCAGCGCTGCGGCCTTGACGTGGTCGACGTCGCGCTTGCTGAGCGCGAGGCCGCGAGCGACGACCTCGACCAGGTCGACGACCGACTCCGAGTGCTCGCCCGTGTAGCGGTCGCGCTCGACGAGAGCTTCGGCGAGCGCGGCGATCACGTCGCCCCGCGCGCCGGCGTCGTCGCGGTCCTCGCTCGCCGTGGCGGCGTCGCCGGCGGCCGCTCGTCCACCGCCGAGCGAGCGGGCCACGTCGACGCGCGCGCCGGCCATCGCGAGCAGCCGCTCGGAGCTGAGCCCGCGCTCCCACTGCGCGATGCCGACGGAGACCGGGACGAACTCGACCTCCTCGACCGGCACGGCCTCGAGCGCGACGAAGATCCGCTCGAAGGCCTGCAGCGCCTCGGCCGCCGTGGTCTCGGGCATCATCACGACGAACTCGTCGGCGGCCGAGCGGCTGACGAGATCGCTTGCGCGGGTCTCGGCGGCGAGCAGCCGACCGACCGCCGCCAGCACCCGGTCGCCGACCTGCCGGCCATGGTGGGCGTTGATTGCCCGGAAGCCGTCGATGTCGACGACGGCCACCGTAAGCGACCGCGCGTAGCGGCTGGATCGCTCGATCTCCGGGCCGAGCCGGCGGTCGAGCACGCCGAGCAGCGGAAGCCCGGTCAGCGGATCGGCGGTGCGAACGGCGCGCAGGTCGTTCTCGAGCGCGGCGACCCGCCGACGCGCCTCGCCAAGGCTCGCCTGAAGCCGTTCGACCTCCCGCTTGCGCCCGCCCATTGAGATTCCTAGTCGGGACGAACGCCGCGGGACTTGATCCCTGCAGGCGATATTTGACCTCGGGAGACGCAGATGAACCCCTTGTCATGCTGGGGCTGTGCCGCAGCGCGCCGCCGCCGCCACCGTCCACCGGCTCGGATTCGCCGTCAAGGTCCTTGGCGACGGTGGGCTGCCGTCGCACGACACGCGGCGCTGGCAGTCGGGCCCGCACCTGCGGCAGTCGCTGGCACGACTGCGGCGGATCCTCGACCACCTCGATCGCCAGGACATCCGCATGTACCGGCTGGCGACCGCGCTGGCGCCGTACGCGAGCCATCCCGACCTCCCCCAGTTCCACGGACAGGTCGAGCAGTGCGCGGACGAGCTCGCCAAGGTCGGCCTGATGGCGCGCGAGCGCGACGTCAGGTTGTCGTCGCATCCCGGCCAGTACACGGTGCTCAACTCGGAGCGCGAAGAGGTCCGGGCCGCCGCGGTCGCCGAGCTGGAGGTGCAGGCGGCGCTGCTCGACGCGATGGGCCTGGGCCCGGAGGCGGTGGTCGTCCTGCACGTGGGCGGTGTGACGGGAGGTGTCAAGGCGAGCATCGACCGGTTCCTAGCCGGCTTCGAGCGGCTGTCCGAGCGGGCGCGGGCGCGGTTGGCGATCGAGAACGACGACCGCGCCTTCGCGCTGGTGGACGTCCTGGCGCTCGCCGCGCGCGCCGGCGTCCCCGTCGTCTGGGACGTGCTGCACCACCGCTGCCACGATCCGGCGCGGCTGTCGAACCGCGACGCGCTGGCGGCGGCGCTGGCGACCTGGAAGGACGGGACGATCCCGAAGATCCACTACTCGTCTCCGCGCCTCGACACCGAGGAGCGCCGCGTGCGCGTCGGCCGTCGCGTCGAGCGCCGGCTGGTGCTGCCGCAGCTGCGCGCGCATGCCGACCTGATCGATCCGATCGGCTTCGAGCAGTTCCTGCTCGACGCGCCGGCCGGCCGAGACTTCGACGTGATGCTGGAGGCCAAGGCCAAGGACCTCGCGCTCCAGCGGCTGCGCACCCAGCTCGCCGAGCGCGGCTTTCCCACCGAGCGAGGCCGCGTGCGCGTCTCAGCCGGACAGCTCGGCCACGGGCCGGCGGTTTCCGTCGAGGGGTAGGCCCCGGCGGCGTGTGTCGCCGGTGGTGGCTCTTGCAGCCGCAACCGCGGTGGCCCTTCGATTTGCGGAGAGCGCTTCCCTCGAGCTCGGGTCGAGGCCTCAGGGCGCCGGAAGCATCGGCCGCTCGGGCAGCAACCGGGAGCCGCGACGCCATAGCGTTGCGCGCATGAATCTCGATGCGGACGTGATCGTCGTGGGTGGTGGACTCGCCGGACTGGTGGCCACCGCGGAGCTCGCCGACGCCGGGCGCAGAGTGCTCCTGCTGGACCAGGAGCCGGAGGGCTGCCTCGGCGGTCAGGCGTTCTGGTCGCTCGGCGGCCTGATGTTCGTCGACAGCCCCGAGCAACGCCGTATGCGGATCAAGGACTCCTACGAGCTCGCGCTGCAGGACTGGCTCGGCACGGCGGCCTTCGACCGGCCCGAGGACGAGTGGCCGCGCCGGTGGGCGGAGGCCTACGTGGATTTCTGCGCGGGCGAGAAGCGCCCCTGGCTGCGCGCGCAGGGCATGCGCTGGGTGCCGAATCCGGGTTGGCCGGAGCGCGGCGGCTACCACGCCGACGGGCACGGGAACTCGGTGCCGCGCTTCCACGTCACCTGGGGCACCGGGCCGGGCGTGGTGGCGCCGTTCGAGCGCCGCGTGCGCGAGGCCGTCGCCAAGGGGCTCGTCGAGCTGCGTTTCCGCCACCGCGTCGACGAGCTGTCGCTGTCCGGTGGAGCGGTCGACGGAGTCCGGGGCAGGCTGCTGGAAGCGTGCGCAACCGGGCGCGGGCAGGAGTCGAGCCGGACCGAGATCGGCGACTTCGAGCTGCATGCCCAGGCGGTCGTGGTGACCAGCGGCGGCATCGGCGGCAACCACGACCTCGTCCGGGCGAAGTGGCCCGAGCGCCTCGGCGCGCCGCCTGCGCGCATGCTCTCCGGCGTGCCCGCCCACGTCGACGGGCGGATGCTGGAGATCGCACGCAGGGCCGGCGCCAACGAGATCAACGGCGACCGCATGTGGCACTACGTCGAGGGCATCCACAACTGGGACCCGATCTGGCCGATGCACGCGATCCGGATCATCCCGGGCCCCTCGCCGCTCTGGTTCGACGCGCTCGGGCGGCGGCTGCCCGGGCCGCTCTATCCCGGCTACGACACGCTCGGCACGCTCACGCACATCCAGCGCACCGGCCACGACTACACGTGGTTCGTGCTGACCCAGAAGATCGTCGAGAAGGAATTCGCGCTCTCGGGCTCGGAGCAGAACCCGGACACGACGTCCAAGAGCCTGCGGGCGGTGCTCAGGGAGCGCCTCGGCAGCGGGCCGCCGACCCCGGTCAAGGCGTTCCTGGACCACGGCGAGGACTTCATCGTGGAGCGCCGGCTCCCCGACCTCGTGCGGAGGATGAACGCGCTGACCGGCGACGACCTGATCGACCTGGCGGACCTCGAGGCCCAGATCGTCGCGCGCGACCGCGAGGTCGAGAACCCCTACGCCAAGGACGGCCAGATCACCGCGATCCACGGCGCCCGCGCGTACTGGGCCGACAAGGTCACGCGGGTCGCCGCGCCGCACCGGATCCTCGACCCCGACGCCGGGCCGCTGATCGCCGTGCGCCTCTCGATCCTCACGCGCAAGTCGCTCGGCGGGCTGCAGACCGACCTCGACGCCCGCGTGCTGCAGCCGAGCGGCGAGCCGCTGGAGGGTCTCTACGCGGCCGGCGAGGTCGCCGGCTTCGGCGGCGGCGGCATGCACGGCTACCGAGCCCTCGAGGGCACCTTCCTGGGCGGCTGCCTGTTCTCGGGACGCGCCGCCGGACGGGCCGCGGCGACAGCGGTGAGCTGAGTCATACCGGGCCAGCGGCGCCCTCTCGAGCGCCGCCGGTCCTCGGCCTCAGGCGACGGCCCCGATCGCCTCCTGGTAGAGCGAGATCTGCTCGCCGACACCGTCGCCCACGACGGCGTCGATCACGCGCAGCCGCTTGATCACCAGCGATGCGCGGGCGTTGATCCTCTGGAACTCCTGGTTCTCACGAAGAGCCGCGATCTGCTCCCGCGAGCCCTTCACCAGGATGAACCCGTTGGGCTCGCCACCATGCGGCGACAGCAGGGCGACCTCGACGCTCTCGATGTCGCCCGAGTCCTGCAGTCCGCCGTGGAAGGCGAGCGCCTCGCTGAACACCTCGAGGCCCTTGGTCTCCCTCCCCGGAATGGGAGGACCCCATCCCACGAACAACGCTGCGTCGGCCATGCTGACCTCCTGTTCGTGGCGCCGGCAAGATCGCGGACCGGACCCGAGAGACGGGCCCGGTCCGCGCTGCCGTGTGCCTTCGCATTGCTCAATGCTGCGGCCCGGGGCAGTTGGGCTGGTCGTTCGGCCCCTTGCACGGACCGCTGTTCGGCTTGAACTTGCCAGACTTGCCCGGCGAGTTCGGCCCACCTACGGCGTAGGCCGGGCCTGCCGCCATCAGCGCCAGCGCGGCGGTCACCGCGGCGGCCTTGCGGATTCGGTTCCCCATGTCACCTCCCTTCCTCATGGTCGGGTGGCGCGAGGTCACGCAACGCGCACAATAGGCGCACGGTAGCGCGCCAAGAAGCTCCAGGAAAGCTGAATTTAGATTTGGCTATTCGCCTGGGTGGTCAGTGCGCAGCCGAAGGCATCAGCGAGTCTGCGCATCGGCATAGAGCTGTTGCGCCGCGGTCTCCTGGTGAGGACCGAAGAGCACGTTGCGCAGGCTCGCGTAGCTGTAGCTGATCACCGACGCGACGGCGTTCGACGAAGTGAGCCAACCGCCGCCGCTGGAGCCACCGGTCATGTCGCAGGGGACTCCCATCGTCGGCGGTAGCGCGCTGTCGTCGACGAGCCAAGAGGTGTTGCAGACGCGCATGCGCTGACCGCTGAACTTCTTCGCCGCCGGATAGCCGTAGAGCCTGTAGCTCTGCACGCGAGACGCGTCGAAGGTCAGCACTCGCTCCTCGACCGCCTGAGCCAGCGTCTGGCCGGAGGCGTTCGCGCCGACGACCGCGGCGCCCAGGTCGACGCCCCACTCGCCGCTCTGCTGCCAAGCAGACGGGGTGAGGAGCGTCGAGGCCGCGAAAGTGCCGTAGGGAGCGTTGCCGTCGCGATACGCGGGGACGAACAGGAAGTTCGTGTAGAAGCCGCCCGGGCCCTCGTTGACGCAGTGGCCCGCTGTCCACACGACACTCTCGTTGACGCTGGAGATCGCGGTGCCGGAGCAGACGTAGTTGACGCCGCCATCCGTGAAGAACACCTTGCCGTGCGCGCTCGGGTAGGGAAGCGGCGCCTCGGTGCTGGCCGCCGACGTGCCCGTTCCTCCGCCCTTGGCCGGCTTGCCGAGCGGCAGGCGGCGCTCGGCGGGGACGGCTGAGCTCATCCGCTCGGACGTCCAGTACCGCATGACGTCCGCGGACGACTTGCCGCTGACATGAACAGCGGTGCGCGCCTGGGCCGAAGCTGCCCCACATGCGAATACGGCGAGCAGGACAACGGCGAGAAAGACGAGACGGCGCAAGGCGAGTCCTTTCAAGAAAGTCGTGGGCCGCCGATCAGCATAAGTGAGTGCCCTCGAATAGTCCAGATTGCTATCCCGCGACTATCTCCGAGCGTGCCTCGACCCTTCGCACCGCCGGCGCGCCCAGCTCCTCGACGCCGGTCCTCGTCGTGTCAGCCGCTGTGAGCGGGCCGTAGTCGAGGCCGGTTAGCACGCCGAGGTCGCGAAGCGCGACCTGGTAGAGCTTGAACCGCTCGAGCCCGAGCGACTCCAGCTTGGACTCCAGGTCGTCCTGCGTCAGCACGTACGCCTTGGCCTTGAGCGCTCCGCCCTCCACGTAGGCGATCGCCTTCCAGAACGATCGCGGCACGAGGACGTCGCGATAGCGAAGGTCGGTGTCCTTGAAGAGGGGCCCGCCGAGGACGCTGAGGCGCAGGTCGTCGACGTCGAGGTCCGCATAGATCGCATCCTCGAGCTGCCCCCAGAGCCCGTGCTGGCGCGACTGGTTGAAGTCGTCCAGTTGCGGCGTGATGTTGGTGAAGAAGAAGGAGTCCAGGTTCGCCCGCTCGGCCTCCTCGCGCGAGCCCCACAGGAGATCGGCGCGTCGGGCGATATGACCGCGGTCGAGCGGGTTGCCCGCATAGACGTCATTGCCGACCTGGTGCTTGGGATCGTAGGCATCGTCGAGGACGAAGTCGATGCCGTCGCGTGAGAGCGTCTGCAGGCCGTTTCCGTCGACGTTCCAGGCAACCCAGCGACAGAATCGTCGCGTGGCGCTCATCGCGAGCGAGAAATGCGTGTAGTGACGGACGAGATCGCCCGCCTTGGTGCGCGCATAGTCGTCTTCGACCTGGCCGTCGGTTGCCGAGGGGATGTCCACCACCTGCTCCACGGGTAGGAAGCGCGGGTCGTAGCCACCGCCGACCGGGTCGACGACCACCACGGCCCCGGGGGCGGCTGGGACGAGCGGGGCGATCTCGAGCTTCTCGAAGACCGACGACGCGTAGCAGGCCAGGGCGTACTCGGCCGGCTCGACCGTCTCGCCCGCGAAGTGTAGGCCGAGCATCATGTCGCTCGCGGCGCCCGCGTCGTCGGCGACCATCCAAGCCGAGCCAGAGTCTCCACCCATCGAGATCTCGGCGTTCTCGGCCGGGTGGCCCGGATCGGGGCCGATCTCGAAGCTACCGATCTGCTGCTCGCCCTTCGTGCCGTAGGACAGCTTCGTGATCGTGTGAATACGGGTCACGATGCCATGGGTGACCGCCGTGGTGCGACCGGACTTCACGAGCCGGTCGCCGAGCTCGGGGTCGGCGATCTGCCTGACCGGCACCGCCAGATCGAGAGCCTCCTCGGTCGCCGCGCGCCCGGCGATGCTCGCGATCGCGCAGTCGCCCGCCAGCCCGAGGAAGCTTCGGACCAGCGTTCCACAGACGTTGTCGTCGACACGGTTGTCGTCGAACGGGCCCGGCTGGACGATCGGATCGCCGAGCTTGCCGGTCTCGCCCTGCAGCACGTGCCAGTTGGAGAGCACACGCGTCTCGCCATTGGCGTTCTCCTTGACCAGACAGCCGAGCGTCCCCGCGGTCGAGCGTACGTGTCCGATGCTGACGCCGGGCATCATCGGGTCTAGGCGGCGCTTTCGATCGGGCTTCGTCTCGGCCATCACGGCCACGGGCTGGACCTTGAAGTCCCGCTCCACGACGTCGGTGGCAAGCGTGATCCCGTTGACGGTGATCGACTCGGGAATCGGCCGTGTGGCAACCGCCTCGAGACCCTCAGGCGCGATCTTCTGCCCGACCGTGAACTGCAGGGCGAGCTCGTCGGTCGTCTTCCCGTCCTTCACCTTGTAGCCGATGCCCACCGAATTGACGTTCGGATCCCGAAGGTACTCGTCGGCCACCTGGCGCACAGCGGCCTGAACCGCCGGCTTGTTCGTAAGATCGCCCTCGTCCATCTCGACCCTCCAGTGATGGAAATGAAGCGAGAGTTATCGCGACTCCCGCCAGTTGAGGCGATTCTCTCCACGTGGCGCGTCTTCGTCAAGGCGCCGATCCCGACACGGCTGGCGACAACGGAGCCTTGGTCCACGATCGGACCGCGGACTCACGCTAACTCGTGGGTCGGGTGAGGCGCCTCGAGCTCGTCACGCGGCGAGCTGACGGCGGTCGGTGGCGCGAAAGCGAGCACGGTAGTCGGACGGTCCGACGCCGAGGACGCGCAGGAAGGCGCGGCGCATCGTCTCCGGGCTGCCGAAGCCGCAGGCGGCAGCGACCGCCTCGATCGACGATGCGCTGCGCTCGAGTCGCTCGCGTGCGGCCTCGACGCGGACGCGCTCGACGAACCGAGTCGGAGTCGTTCCCGTCTGGTCGGCGAAAATGCGTCGCAGGTGCCGCTCCGAGACGGCGACGCGCTTGGCGAGCTGGACCAGTCGGTGGTCGGCGGCGGGCTCGGCGACGACGGCGTCGACGACCTGGCGGATCGGCGAGGAGATCGTGCCCGGGAGCGCGAGGCGCTCGGAGAACTGGGACTGCCCCCCGGGCCGCTGGAGGAACATGACCGTCCAGCGCGCGACGGTGCGGGCGACGTCGGGCCCGTGGTCCTCCTCGATCAGGGCGAGGGTGAGGTCCATGCCCGCGGTGGAGCCCGCGGAGGTCATCGTCCTTCCGTCGCGGACGAAGATCCGGTCGGGCTCCACGTGGACGCCGGGATGGCGGCGGGCCAGCTCGGCGCAGAACGCCCAGTGGGTCGTCGCGGCCTTGCCGTCGAGCAGCCCGGCGCCCGCGAGCAGGAACGCCCCGGTGCAGACCGAGCAGGTTCGGCGGGCGCCGGCGGAGAGGCGCTGCAGCCCGGAGGCAAGCCGCCGATCGCCGACGACCTCGCCGATTCGCATGCCGCCGCCGACGATCACCGTGTCGACCGTCCGGGGGCGGACGTGAGCGAGCGACTTGTCGGCGGCGAGCCTCATCCCCGCGGATCCGCGAACCGGCCTGCCGTCGGGCGTGGCGATCGCCACGCGATAGCCGCGCCCGTCTCCGAGCACCTGCGTGGCTGCGTCGAGCATCTCGGCCGGGCCGACGAGGTTGAGCAGCTGCATGCCGTCGAAGCCGACGAGCACGACCTGACGTTTCGATGGCGCCATGAGCAGGATGGTGAACTGCCGCTCAGCTGTCCGCAAGGACGCATACCCCTCGTATCCGGCCATGCCGCGGCCGCCGCCCGCGAACCGCTGATATCGATCCGACCGTGAAGGTCGAGATGTTCAACGTCGGCTGGCTGACGGCGACCGCGAGCCTGTTACGGGCAGGCGACAGCGCGGACGAGTCGATCCGCTTCCCCGTCCCGGCATACCTCGTCGAGACGGCGACCGAGCGGATCCTGATCGACACCGGGCTTCACCCCGCGGCGGTCGCCGACCCCGGCGGCTTCTACGGCGACGCGCCGGGCGTCGCGGTGTTCGAGCTGGAGCAGGAGCTGAGCATCGCCGACCAGGTCGACCTGACGACGCTCACCAGAGTGGTGCTCACCCACCTGCACTTCGACCACGCCGGCGCGCTGGCGCTGGTCCCGGCCGAAGTGCCGGTCGTCGTCCAGCGCGGCGAGTGGGCCGCCGGGCACGACGACGCCGCGATCCAGCGCAACTTCTACCTCCCCCGCGCCTACACCGACAGCGAACGCAGGGTCGAGCTCGTCGACGGCGACCACGACCTCCTCGGCGACGGGTCCGTCCGCCTCCTGCTGACTCCCGGACACACGCCCGGGCACCAGTCCGTCCAGATCGGCGACCTCGTCCTCGGCGCCGACGTCACCCACTTCGCCGGCGGGCTAGACGACCATCGCTTCCCGGTCTTCGCCGACGACCACGGCGCACAACGCCGCTCCGCCGAACGCCTGAAGGCACTCCGTGACGCCGGGCACACGGTTCTGCCCGGCCACGATCCTGAGGTTCTGCACCCCGGACCCGTGACCGCCTGACCCTCGGCGCCTCTCGCCGGTCGAAGACCGGGGGTAGAGCGCGAGCCTTACCTTCTGCACCGTTCCAGTCGACTCAAGACGGCTGCTCGTATGGTGTTCAGGCCGATTGTCCAAGAGGAGATCGATTCACATGCATCCGTTCCGGGCCGCCATCGAGGCGCGAGACATCGACGCAGCCGTGGCGCTGCTCGCCGATGACGTCGTCTTCCAGAGCCCCGTCGTCTTCACCCCGTACCGGGGTCGCGAGGTGGTGCGGCCGATCCTCCACGCCGTCTCACAGGTATTCGAGGACTTCCAGTACATGCGCGAGATCGGCTCGCCGGACGCGGCCGACCATGCCCTCGTCTTCCGCGCGCGCGTGGGCGACCGGCAGCTCGAGGGCAGCGACTTCATCCACATGAACGGCGACGGCGAGATCGACGAGCTCACCGTGATGGTCCGTCCGCTCAGCGCCGCCCTTGCGCTCGCCGAGGCCATGGGCGCCGGGCTTTCGAAAGCCGACAGCTCCCTCTGAGCGCCGTCGCCCCCACGGCGGGCGGGGCCCGCGCCGCGAGGCGTCACAGTCTCCACCGTTCGTTGCTCACGCCGCCCCATTAGGGCTACAGACATGCTACGTTTGTCGCATGGCTACCAGGGTCGCATCTCGGGATCTGCGCAACAACACCTCTGACCTGCTGCGGCGGGTCGACGCGGGCGAGCAGATCGTGATCACCAAGCGCGGCGACCCGGTGGCTGCGCTCGTCCCCTTCGAGCATCCGCGGCGACGCTGGCTGCCGCGAGCCGAGTTGGTCCGTCGGCTCGCCGGCGCCCAGGCCGATCCCGGTCTGCGCGCCGACCTAGCTCGTCTCGCCGGTGAGACGACCGACGATCTGGGTCCGCTCCAGTGACACCGCCGGTCGAGCGGGGGCTGCTCGACACGAGCGTCTTCATCGCAAGCGAGTCCGGACGACGACTCGACGAGGAATCCCTTCCCGACGAGGGGGCGATCTCGCCGATCACCGTCGCCGAATTGCACGTCGGCGTCTTGACCGCCACCGACGTCGACACCCGAGCCCGCCGACTCGCAACGCTCGAGGCCGTCGCCGATGTCGAGACCTTGCCGATCGACAACGCCGTCGCGGCGACCTGGGCACTGCTGCGCATCCACCTCGCGGAGTCAGAGCGACGCCTGAACGTCAACGACCTCTGGATCGCAGCGACCGCCCTCGCCCACGACCTTCCCGTCGTCACCCAAGACGACGACTTCGAGCCGATCCTAGGAGTCAGCGGGCTCCAGATAGTTCGCGTCTAGCAGCGCTCAGAGCAGGCCGCTCTCGCGTGAAGCTGATGCTCGGACGCCCAGGTCCTGCATGCCGGCGGCTCAGTGCCGCGAATGCGACCTCAGAGGCGCAAGCCGGCCAGGCCCTCGAGCGCCTCTATGACCGCACCGAAGTCGGCGTCGCCGTACCCACGGCCGGCGGCCGCGATCAGCATCTCGCGCGCGTTGGCCGCCGACAGGAAGGGAAGGCCCGCCGCCCGACTCTCGCCGAGGCAGAGGTCGACGTCCTTGACCATGTGGTCGAGCTTGAACAGCGTTGTGTAGTCGTGGGCGCGCATCGCGTGCGACTTGAGATCGAGCATCGCCGAGCCACCCGATCCCGCAGCCAGCACGCGCACCAACGCATCGAGGTCGACGCCCGTGGCGCGTGCGAGCAACATCGCCTCGCCCACCGCGACGATGTTCGCGGCCGCGACCGAGTTGTTGATCAGCTTCAGCATCTCCCCGTGCCCAAGCGGGCCGACGTGGACGACAAGCTCGCCCATGGCTTCCATCAGCGGCTTCGCCCGCTCGAAGTCCTCGCGCTCGCCGCCAGCCATGATCGTCAGGGTCCCGTCCTCGGCCCGCGGCGACGAGCCGGTCACGGGCGCGTCGAGCAGTCGCACGCCGCGCTCGGCAAGCGCCGTGCCGATCGAGCGCGTCTCGACGGGCGAGATCGTCGACATGTCGACGCAGAGAAGCTCCTCACCGGCGCCGTCCGCCACGCCGTCCGGTCCGAGCAGGAGCTCTCGGACCTGCGCCCCGTCGATGACCATCGTGATCACGATGTCGCTGACCGCCGCCACGGCGGCGGGAGTAGGGGCGACTTCGCCGCCGTGCTCGACGGCCCACGCTCGCGCCTTCGCTTCCGTGCGGTTCCAGACCGTCAGGTCGAAGCCGGCGCGGCGCAGGGTCGCCGCCATGCGCGAGCCCATGATGCCCAGGCCGACGAAGCCGACGCGAGCGCGGGGCGATTCGGTGGAGTTCTCGTCGAGCTCGGCCATCGCGGGGGCAAATTCAAACGTAATGGCACCCGCGACGAAGGCTGCCTACCAGTAGTAGGCCTGTTCGGCTACCTCGTGCTGGAGTCACCCCGATGGCGGCCTGCGACCGGCCGCCAGGCGGGGACATCGAAGGAGTGCTCATGCCCAGGACGGACGATCGTTCGCGGCTTGCCACCGCCGGCTGGCACGACACGGATTGCGCCGCCGTCCTCGTATGCGATCAGGCGTCCGTCGGGGGACCAGGCGGGCCTTGTCGCCCAGCCGGAGGCGGTCACTCGTCGCTGTGCTCCTCCGACCGCCGTCACGATGAACACGTCCTCGCCCCTCCCGACGCTACGGACGAAGGCAAGCCGCCGCCCGTTGGGAGACCAATCGGGCTCGACGCCACTGCCGGAGGTGATACGGCGGAATCCACTCCCGTCCGGTCGAACAGCGAACACGTCGCTGTCGTCGGGGTCGTGTCCCCGGCCGGCACGTTGGAAGGCAATCTCGCCGTTCCGCGACCAGTCGGCGGCCCCGTCCGCCGGACCATCGGTCAGCTGCCGGATGCGGCCGCTGCGTACGTCGATGACGTAGATCGCCTTGCTGGTGCCGCCTGGAACGCCTTGGATCGGTTGCACGCCCGTGACGGCCAGTCGGCGCCCGTTCGGCGACCACGTCGGATCCGAGAGCGATAACAGCCGGTGCCGGCTCGAGTCGCTGCGCAAGAGCCCCCTACGCCGGTCGAGAAGCCGGACGCGGATGGCGTCTGTCTTGTGGAGCCTCCTGACAGCAAAGGCGAGTCGCCTTCCATCTAACGACCACGCGTGGTCGGAGGCGCCACAGAGCCTGAGCTTCCCACCGCACGCGCGCAGCGGACGTGGGCGCGGGTGACGATTCACCCGCGCGGTCCAGAGCACGTCGGCTGGCGCGATGCCACCACAGTCATGGCAAGGGGCGACGGCTCCCACCCGGGCGAACGTGAGCTCGTACGTCCGCGCTAGCGCCTGGGCCTGCGTCGTCAAAGCCAGCATCAGCACGGCCCCGAGGACGACGGCCAGGGATTGGGCAGCGCGTCTCACCGCGTCGCGAGCGCCTGCCACGCCGGGTCGCCGATCGAGCCGTACCCCGCTGGGCCGCCCTGCTCGCCCGTGAAGCGGGGCGCCTTGCCGTCGGCGCGCATCGTCCACAGGCCTCCAACCTCCTCGTCGAGCCTGATGAAGGCGATCCGACGCCCATCGGGCGACCAGACCGGTGAGGCGCCGCCCCGCCTCGTGAGCCGCCGAGGCGACCGTCCGTCAACATGGACACTCCAGACCTCACCGCCGCGCACGAACGCCAACCTCCTGACGTCGGGCGCCCACGACGGCGCGCTACCGCCGCGCCAAGTGAGCTGTCGCCAGCCATCGCCGCGACGCATGAGCTGGATCTGCCCTCCGCGAGCGAAGGCGATCGTTCCGTCGCCCGCCCAGTCCGGCTCGCTGGCACCGCCGTAGGTGAGCCGCTCGGCGACCTCGCCGTCCAATCCAATCACGAACAGGTCGGTCTGGGGCCGTGTGCCGTCGGTGGGCTCCGGACCGACTATTCCGGCCACCAGCAAGCTCGTTCCATCCGGCGACCACGCCGGCGGGCCGACGAATCGGTCGACCGGGGCGCGCGAGCTCGGCCCGCCGTCGACCGTCGTGACCAAGAGCTCGTTTCGGATGCGCCTACCGGAGCCGTCGTGGATCGAAACCTGAAACGCCAACCTGCGCCCGTCGGGCGAGAACGTCGCCCCATCCGCGATGTAGCAGAGCGGCGAGAGCCAGCCGAGGCAGGTGAACAGCGGTGGCGAGGAGCGGAAGTGCCGGTTGATCACCGAGATGTAGCTCGACGGAAACTCGTACTTGCCGCCAGATGTCCAGGTCACGCCGAGCAGGCCGTTACGGCCCGGGAACGTCGCTGTCGCCGGAGCCGCGACGGTCGCCACCAAGGCGACGACAACGAGCCCGACCGCCAACCAGCTCTTTCCGCCTGTGTCCATTCCACCGAATTGAACAGTCTCTCGTGCAATTCGATGCGGTGGGCTATCGACGCTTACCGCACACTTCTAACACCAACCAGCACCGAGCTGTGCGTACGGTGAAGGGTTACGCTCGTTCGGGGCGAGGCCCCGGCGGCTCGGCGTCACGGTCGCCAGCCGCGCCGCGCGGGCGGCCGGATCGATGCTGACGACGAGATGCTGGGGGAGCTCTTCGATCCCTCGCGAGGCCAGGCCGTCGCGGAACATCTGCGAGACCTCTCCGGTCACCGGGACCGGGCGCTGCATCGGGAACGTCGTCGCCATCTGCACCCCGTCGCGGACCCCCTGTCGCGTGAAGTGCTCGTGCAGGAGGAACGCACCCTCGAACGGCGCCGGCGGGCACTTGAACGGCTGCCCGAGCACTGAGACGAGGACGCGCCCGCCATCGAAGTCGGCCAGCGCATCGCGCAGGCGCTCCGGCCCCGGCCAGCGTGTAGTACTCGTAGCCGCCCTCCTCGAAGCCCGGGGTGGCCGCCATTTCGTAGTCTGCGCCCATCGCCACGACGAGATAGTCGGCGTCGTAGGTGCCGGCGTCGGTGGCGACCCGCCGAGCGACCGGATCGATGCCGACCACCGTCTCCTGGCGGAACTCGACACCGTCCTTGGCGATGTCGCCGTAGGGCAACCGCACGGCGTCGGCCGACTCGCGGCCGAGCATCACCTCGAGCTTGGAGAAGCCGAAGTAGAACGAGTCGTTGCGGTCGAGCAACGTGACATCGACCGCGTCGGGAACCGTCTCGAACAGCCGCGTCGCCAACTCGAGCCCGCCAAAGCCCGCGCCGAGGATCAGGACGTGTCGCTTCATGGCGAGATGCTACTTCGGGCTTGGTTGCGCACCGTGGGGCCGTCGTCCGGCAACCATCTCGCGGCCGCGGCGCTAGCGGCCGTCCGACAGCGCGCCAGGGAGCTCGCGGCGCGAGCGGATTCCGAGCTTGTCGTAGGCGGCGCTGAGATGCGTCTCGATCGTCTTCACGGTGAGGAACAGGGTCTGCGCGATCTCGCGGTTGGTCATGCCGGTCTCCGCCATCTCCGCGACTCGCCGCTCGCTGGGAGTCAACGACTCGACGCCGATCGGCGTGTGGCGACGAACTCGCTCACCGGTCGCCTCGAGCTCGTCGTTCACCTGCCTGGCCAGACCCGCCGCGCCGCACTCACGCGCGAGCGCCAGCGCTTCGCGCAGCGGCTCACGTGCGTCGGCACGACGGTTCGCGCGCCGCATCGCAGCGCCCAGGTCCGCCAGCGCGTGGGCATGCGCGAGCCGGGCCGGGACGTCACCGAGCACGGCGACCGCCTCGTGCAGCAGGTCGAGACCCTCCGCGCCGCCCAGCGTCAAGCCCAGCGAGCGCAGTGCACGCGCGATGCCGCTCGGGGCGCCCCAGCGCCGCGCGTGCAGGAGGTCGCGCTCTGCCAGCTCGCGCGCCCGCTCCGACTCGCCCAGCCGCCTCAACGCGTCGGCCGTGTAGGGCCCCGTCAACATCATCGGGGAGGTGCTGACCCCCAGCCGCTCGCGTCGCCGCTCGAGCTCGAGCAGGTCGTCGACCGCGTCGCGCAGCCGCCCCTGCTCCAAGCGCAGCCGTCCGCGCTCGAACAGCAGCGCGTGCAGCCAGCTGATGTCCGGCAGGTCGATCGTCGCCATCCCGACCGCGTCGAGCTCGGCCTCGGCGGCGTCGAGCTCGCCGCGCTCGATCAGGACGTCGATCAAGGTCGGGAGCAGCACCGGCACGGCGATGTAGAGCCCGGCAAGCCGTGCGATCGCCACGCCCTGGCGGGCATCCGCCTCGGCCGCGTACAGATCGCCGAAGCACCATGAGACCGTCGCGCGAAGCGTCCATGCCGCAACGAGCTCCGGCATCGCGTCGCGCTCCTGGGCGACCCGCAGAGCTTGCTCGGCGCCCCGTCGCGCGCCCTCGAGGTCGTTTGCCAGCAGCAGGACGTTGATCGCGCCGCCCGGAGCGGTGAGCTCCGGCTGCTCGTCGAAGATCAGGCCGTCCCGAAGCGCGCGTCGAGCCAGCTCGACGGCTTCGGCCGCGTTGCCGTCGAGGGCGCAGCGATAGGAGTCGAGCGCCGCCTTGAGCCGCCCGCTCGGGCTGTCGGGGTCGATCTGGTTGCCGTAGCGATCGAGCCGTGCACGCACCTTCTCGGCGGGTTGCTGCGCGAGGATCGCGAGCTGCGCCTCGAGCCGGAACGCGAGGTCGACGTCACCCTCCCGCGCCGCCACCTCGATGCCCTCGCCGAGCAGCTCCACCGCCTTGTCGATGCGACCCGTCAACGCCATCCACACCGTCAGGTCGGATGCCCAACGACTCTGCAACGACGGCGTGCGACTCATCTCGGCGAAGACGTCGGCCTCGATCGCCGCAAACGCCGGGTGGTCAGCAGCGCGAATCGTCGCGGTCAGCAGCTCCTCGAGCAGCGTCGGCCGCAGCTCGGGCGGCGGCGGCTCACGCAAGGCACGCGTCAGGTAGGCGATCGCGGAACGCGAGGCGCCGCTGCTCAGCGCCCGCGCGCCGGCGTCCATCAGCACCGCGACGGTCCCGCGGTCTCCCTGCGGCTCGCTGACCACGAGCTGGGCTGCGATCTGCTCCGGGTTGGCCCCGTCGGCGCGCAGGATCGCGGCGGCACGCGCATGGGCCATCGCCCGCTCACTGGCCGGGATGTCCGCGTAGACCGCACTTCGGACTAGCGGATGCGCGAAGCGCAGCGCGTCGCCGGGATCGAGGATCGCGATGCCGCGCAGCGCGTCTGCCGCCACCCGTAGCTCTGCCGCGTCGAGCTCCGCCAGCGCGCCAACCAGCCGGTGATCGCTGTCGTCGCCTAGCACCGCCAGCGAGCGCGCCACCGCGCGAGCGCTCGGAGAGATCCGCGCCACTCGCAGCAGGACGGTCCGCGCTATCCGGTCGGGCATCAGCTCGCGCACCGTCTGCGCCTTGGTGGCGTGGGGCACGACCCCCTCGGTCGCGATCGTCTCGACCAGCTCGCAGAGCAAAAACGGGTTCCCGCCGGTCACCTCCTGACAGGTGCGCGCGAACTCGGGATCCGGGTCCTGACTCAGCTCGGCGGCGAGCAGCGCCGTCGTGGCCGCCGACGACAGCGCGCGCGGGCTCAGGCGCCGGACCTGCGCGTCGGCGGCGATCTGCCGAAGGCGCGGAGGAGATCCCGGCTCCTCCGGACGGCAGGTCGCGACCACCAGCACCGCCAGCTCGTCGAGGCGCGGCAGGAGAAAGCCGAGGTAGTCGAGCGACGCCGGATCAGACCAGTGCATGTCGTCGATCGCCAGCAGCAGCGGCATCCGATCCGCGAGTCCCGCCGTCATCCAGTAGAGGCCGTGGAGCACCGAGAACGCGTCCGCTGCGACGCCACTGCCGCCGTCCTGGCCGAGCGCCCCGCGCGCGGCGCTCGCGCCGTCGAAGAGAGCGTCGCGCTCGGCGACCGGCATGTCGGTCAGCCGAGGCTCGAACAGCTGACGCACGAGGGCGAAGGGAAAGTCCCGCTCGAGCTCAGTCGCGCGCGCCGTGAGCACCGTCAGGCTGTTTGCGGCGCCGGCGTCACGGGCGGCGCCCAGCAAGCTCGTCTTGCCGAGACCCGCATGCGCCTCGATCACGACGATGCCGCCGCGCCCGGCACGCGCGCTGGCCGCGGCGCGCGACAGCTCGGCAAGCTCGCCGTCTCGCTCCAACAGCCCCGTCGCCCCCCTCGCCTCCCGCTGCTCGCTCACATCCCCCCACAGCCCTGCTTCCCGGTTACGGCTACGGCGAGCCTAGACCGAACCAGGGGCGCGCGGCGAGTTGTCAGGAGAGGCCTGATAGTGCTGCGGCTACCGCGAAGCCGAGGACGGTGATCAATCCGGAGACGTCGCCGCCCTTGCGGACGGCGTCGGGGATCATCGAGTCGACGAGCATCACGAGCAGCGCGCCGGCGGCGATTCCGTCGATGACCGCGGTCAGGTTCCCAGAGACGTTGTCGGCAATCCCGTAGCCGGCGACGGTCGCCGCCGTGCAGATCAGCGCGACGACGATCCAAAGGCGACGGATCGCCGAGGCGATGGGCGACGGCGGCCCGCAAGGAGCGAGCGGAGGCCGGCTACGGCGACGACTGAGGACCTGCTCGGCCGCCGGCGCCGCGCGGGCGCGGACAGAACCCCCGCATTTGCAGGGGTCCTCCGAAGCGCGCCCGAGAAGATTCGAGCCTCTGACCTTCGGTTTCCGTAGTCCAGGTTTGAGGGGCGTCTGAGTGCGTTGGGACGCGTTCTAGAGCGGTTTTCGCGGGGGCGAGTTCGTTGGGGATCGTTGGGGTTCTGCGGGGGCTGTTGCCCGTTGTTGCCCACCGGTTGCCCGGCCAGCCTCAGCAGTGGCTGCCATACGACAGCGGAAGATGCGTGAAATCACCATGTTCCGCTGGCAGCGGAACAGACGGATTCATTCCGGAGGAGATGGGCCGCCGCCCGGCTTTGTATCGCGTATCGATACCCGATCCGGGAACCATGAGGCGGTGACTGCAAGGGCCTCTCCAGAGCAAGGGCCTCGATCGCATCGCGAGCGTTCTTCGTTCGCGATCCGCAGGGTGTCGTCATCAGCGTGCTGGCCCACGGGTAATCACCGCGACAGCCAGCCGAGGGTCATACTCAGGCCTGAAGGCGACTGACGTGGGGCCCGCGAACAGGAGCGACGATGCCGCTTTATCTATCCAGGTTCAGCTACACGCCAGAGACGTGGGCGATGCTGATCGATAAACCAGAAGACCGCCGACAGGCAGCTCAGTCCTACATCGAATCGGTCGGTGGAAAGCTCCACGGATTCTGGTACGCCTTCGGCACACACGACGGCTACAACCTCTGGGAGGCCCCCGACAACGTGTCCATGGCCGCAGTTGCGCTGGCGATCAGCGGGGGCGGTGCCCTTAGCTCGTTCGAAACGACGGTCCTGCTCACCGTCGATGAAACGGTGGCTGCCCTGCGCAAGGCCGAGCAGGTCCAGTACCGGGCACCCGGCGCGCGTAGCGGCTAGCGGCACCTCCCCCTGTCCAAAGAGCTTCTGCAAGTTGCGAAGCAGAGCGCCGACGCTACGTCGTGTAGTGCCACCTTCACGGCGCCGGATGCCCCTTCGAACCCCTGACCTTCGGTTCCGTAGTCCAGGCTGGGCGGGCGTCCGAGTGCGTTGGGGGCGGTTCTAGAGCGGTTTTCGGCGGGGCGAGTTCGTTGGGGATCGTTGGGATTCTGTGGGGGCTGTTGCCCTTTTGTTGCCCATCGATTCTGTGATCGGTCGAGTCCTCGGCGTAGAATCAGTCGCATGACGGCCAAGGAGAAGCTGCTTCTGCGCGTGCCGGACTGGACCGACGAGCAGGCGGAGATCGCGCTACGCGCTGTTGAGCCGGACGCGGTCGAGGAGCCTGAGATGGCTCCGCTGCCGGCTGGCTGGGGAGAGACGTTGACCGGCGAGCCGATGCCCAACGTCGTCGCCGCCGTTCATCGCTCGCGCGACGGGCACTGAGCTTGCTCGTCGTCGACGCGAGTCTCGCGGTCGAGCTCTCGCTCGACAGAGTCGGAGATCGGGCGCGGGATTCCCTCGGCGACGATCTCGTAGGGCCACCGTTGCTGTGGTCCGAGGCGGCGTCCGTGCTCAACGAGCTCGCCTTCCGTGGAGAGATCACCCGCGAGCTTGCCGACCAGGCGTTCGACCGCTTCATCAACGGCGAGGTAGGGATTACCGAGCGACGGCCCGACGGACTTCTCGCCGCCGCCTGGCGACGCGCCGGGGAGTTCGGCTGGGCGAAGACCTACGACGCCGAGTACATCGCCCTCGTGCAGTCGCTCGACTGCCGGCTCGTCACACTCGACATGCGTCTCAGGCGTGGCGCGAACCGGCTGGGCCGGCTGGAGGGCCGACCTCTACGTCAGCGGTGATCGGCAGTATGCGGCTGGAGCCGTGATCCTTTCCTAATTTCTGTCAATTTCTGGTTGACACTTACCTGTAGCAGGAGTAGCGTCGCCGGCAGTAAACAGGTTTAGGCACCACTCGGAGGGTCGCGAAGGCAAACGAGCGGCGCCGGACAGGGGACACATGCTTTTCGTCGATGCCCACCTCGTGGGCATGCCCGTCGAGGAGGGCTTGCCGGCGCTCGTAACGGCCGGTGGGGCGCTGCTCGTAGGCGTGCAGATGGCACTGGGACGGCTGCGTCGACTCAGCTCGAGGCGAAAGGGACAGTGATGGCCAACGGAACGTTCATCCGGCGAGACATCTGGAAGCTCGAGGAGTCGGCGGCAAGTCCGCCGTGGGACGACTACTCGCTGGCCTACGCGCAGGCCGTCGGCAAGATGAAGGAGCGTGGGTCCGACGATCCGACGAGCTGGAGCTACCAAGCCGCGATGCACGGCACCTACCGGGTTCAGACCGACCCGCTCTGGAACGGCTGCCAGCACGGATCGTGGTTCTTCCTCCCTTGGCACCGGATCTACATCTGGTACTTCGAGCAGATCGTCCGCTCGACCGTAATCGAGCTCGGCGGTCCCGACGATTGGGCCCTGCCGTACTGGGACTACAGCGATTCTCCGCGTACTCACGCCGCGCTGCCGCCGGCTTTCCGCGAGCCTACGCTGCCCAACGGCGCTGCCAACCCCCTGTTCGTGCCAACAGGACGGCGCGCGCCGGGGATCAACGAGGGCAGTGAGATCTCGGAGGCTTTCGCCAGCGACACTCAGGCGCTCGAGTCGACGTCCTTCTCACCGGGGTTCGGCGGGCTTCCGAAGGCGCCGGTCCACTTCGCCTCGCCCCATGGGCTGCTCGAGTCACAGCCCCACGACAACATCCACGTCGCCGTCGGCGGGCGCAAGACGATCGCCAACTGCGACACGGCGCTGATGAGCGACCCGAACTGCGCGGCCCTCGACCCGATCTTCTACCTGCACCACTCGAACATCGACCGCGTCTGGGCGAAGTGGCTGGCACAGGGCGACGGGCGTGCGAACCCGGCAGTCCCCGAGTGGACCGGTCAGACGTTCTCGGCCTACGATACGAACGGACAGGAGCAGAGCAAGACCTGCGGTGAGGTGGCGGATCTGGCGGACCTTGACTACACCTACGAGGAGCTTGTCGCGGCGGCGCCAGCGCCACCGCCTGTGATGGCCGGGGGCTCGCCCGACGCCCCCAGCGACAGCCTGCCCGAGCGTCCGGGCAACGGTCCTGAGATCGCCGGTGGGGCGGGTGCCGAGCTCGGCGACTCGCCCGCGAGCGTGGGACTGGATACGACGCCCGACGCGCCTTCGATCCTTGAGGCAGCTCGCGACCCCAAGTCGCCGAATGTCTACCTCCATCTCGAGGACGTCGAGACCGACGCCCTGCCGGGCGTCGTCTGGGAGGTCCTGATGGATCCGGACGGCGAGGGCAAGGACCCCGACCTGGCGGTTGGCGTGATTTCGTTCTTCGGCCGTGGACACTCCCACGGCCACGAGGCGGAGGGGCAGTCGCTCGCGATCGGGACGCGCTTCATCTTCGACATCACCCAGACCGTCCAGAAGCTCGACGCGGCCGGCTGCTGGAACGAGCACGAGATTCGCGTGACCTTCCGGCCGGTGCTGCCGACGGAGAGCTACGACGAGGCCGTGCCGACCGTCACCGTCGGCCGCGTGTATGTGACACACGGCTGAGCCGCTCTGCCAGGCCCCGGGCAGTTAGCGCTGCGCCGGGGCCACTGTGTCTGTGCTTGCCCGCAGCGACGCTAGGTGGACGGCAGACCCACGGCAAGGCCCCAACTTCCACGGGCTGTTGCCCTCCTGGTTACCCACTCGGCCGATCTGGGGCCGCCCCGCGCTCGCCCCCAAACGACGAAACCCCGCTTCCGCAGCGGGGTTCCACACAGCGCGCCCGAGAGGATTCGAACCTCTGACCTTCGATTCCGTAGTCCAGGCTTGAGGACCGTCTGAGTGCGTTGGGGGCGGTTCTAGAGCGGTTTTGGCTGGGACGAGTTCGTGGGGTTCTGTGGGGGGCTGTTGCCCATTGTTGCCCACGGGCTCGGGGCGAGACCTGGCGCAGCGCGAACATCGCCTGTCTACCTATGGAAGGGAGTTCCGCCATTCAGCATCCTTCTTGTTACGGCTGTGTAAGAGACGTAGCTGCACGTAGACGCGCATCAGCGGATCTCGAAAGCGATACCCTCGCCCCCCATCGTCGAGCCAAGCGTCCTCAAGGATCGAGTGCGCGTCGCGGAACTCGCGCAAGAGTCGCCCGACAAATCGCACACGCTCGACCCGCTCGTACTGGGGGTGGAGCTTCAGGAACGCTTGCTGGACTTCGGCGGCGGAAACCTCGGCTTGGTCCGTCGCGGTAAGCGCCGCCAGCACTCCCTCTCGTAGTAGTGGCTGACCCCGCCCGCGTATCGCACCGCTATAAGCCTCCGTGAGGCGAGCGGAGCAAGACTTGAGAATCGCCTCGAGGGCTTCCTCGAAGGTCTGGGCCGTCATGTACGGAGAACGCTGTTTGAGGGCAGTCCTTGAGCACTGCAACGCATAAAGATGGGCGTAGTAGGGGAACCCACCGGAATACGCAACTATTTGGTCGCGGCATCCCTGGTCGAACTCCATCGCGAGCTTCTCCTGCCCACGCACAAGAATCTGCTCAATCTCCTCGCGATTCATCCGCAGAATCTCAATACCCTGGGTACGCCGTGCCGCCGCCTGATCGGATAGGAGCATCTTCTGAACGACGTGCGTGGGCCCGGCGACAACTAATTTCGGAGCTGCGGACCCGAGCCTCACCGTGCTGGCGGAGCACATCTTCATCAGTCGGCTGAGGCCCTCACGCTCCTGGTCGTCGTCACGCAGGTCCTCGAGGTTGTCGACAAAGAGGACCCGTAGCTCAGCTGCCGCTAACGCGTCGAGGACGACTCTCTCAATGGATCCTGAGTACGTTGCGCGAGTCACGTCGCTTCCTCGCTCATGCGAGAGTCTTCCGGTCAGGGTGCCGAGCAACTTGGCCCCTCCCTCAGAGCCTCGCTTGTCGTGATCGACACGCTCGACCTCTGCGCTTATGTCGAGACGGTTCAGGATCTGGTGCATCAGTTGCTCGAACGTGCCCCCACACTCGACCTGTAGGAACGAGATGCTCTCCTGTTGGCAAACGTGCTCGACGAGCGCCGTCTTGCCGACGCCCGTCCACCCATGGATGACCACGTGCCGGCCACGCTCTCGGAGAGCATCGACAACGGTCTGCTCCAGGCCAAAGCGCTCACGCGTGGCGAACATTCCGGGGCTCAGTGCACCGGCCGGCGTAAACACGTCATGCGGCTCAAGCGCCATCTGCCCCTCCGAGCTGGGCCAGGCCTAGCTCACGCGACCCTTCTCGCGACGGTATGCGTCGCTGTCCGGGCCCTCCAGGGCGTGCGTGGCATTGCCCTGCCGCACCCAGAACCGTGCAGCCTCGTTCCCGGCGGGATAGTGGTAGAACCAGTCCTCCGACGGATAGACCGTTATTACCACCACGGTCCGTCCGTCTATCTCCTCCCGGGCGAGTCCCACGCGGGTGGTCGGATCAGGTTTGATCCTCGACTTCAAGAGCGCTCGCAGCCGACGCTCGTAGCGATCCCAGTCTTCGCCATGCTGGTCGCTCTCGATGCCAACCACGACGTACTCGCCGCGGCGAGGAAGTTCCTTTAACTTCGTCTCCTCCTCGAACCTGGCTCGCTCCAGGGCACCGATTAGTACGGTCCCCCCGTCGGCGTTAAGCATTCCAGTGACTGCCTTGAGAAGGCCGTGATCTACGACTCGATCATCGGCTACGAGCTTCCCTCCCGCATGCAGCCATCGGTCGAGGTTGGCGAAGGCCGATCCCTTGACCTCGAGGGTCTGGGACTCGCTTTCTCCGAGCGCGTCCTCGGCGCTTCTAGCCGCCGGGCCGGTGTCGTCGATTCGCAACTCGTACCGTGAGGTAAGGAACTCGGGACAGGAGACCGGAAAGGTGGTGGTGCGAGCTCCGAAAAGGGAGGGGTCTGCGGCCAAGTTGAGAGGAGTGGTCAGCTCCCGCTCGATGGCGAAGTAGTCGGTTACACGGCCCATGATCAGGTACAGGCCGAATCCAGCTCCCGAGTACACCGACTTCTCGAAGATCCCGGAACTGGCTCTTAATACTTCGAGGATGCGGTCTTCCAGCCTTTGGGTCGCGTATCGCGTAAGGCTCTGATGGGGTGTCGTAACGAGAGTGAAGAACTTGATGCCCTTTCTTCGGGGCACTTTGGCTATCAGGTTGCGCGCTTCGTGCGGCGCGCGCTGCGACCGCGAAAGGCCGCCCGCGTTGATGCGCGCTATCTCGGCGTCGGGCAAGCGCTGGCGAAGCACGTCATCGGACACTTGACGCATCGTCAAAGCGCCCGGCTCACCCTCCCACGGCCAGTGCAGGATGATCCGATCCACCCAAAAAGCCTTAGGAGCGATCGTGTACTCGCTCAGGACATCGTGCAGATCGTTCTCGAACGCGCGCTGGCTGGTCGGCAGCCACACTCGAAGGAAGATGTCGTAACCACCCGCGAAGAGCTCGTAGACCGTATACGCCGTTACTCCGTGCCTCTCGAAAACAGTCTCCAGCCCAGCGACGATCTTATCGCGGTCGTACGTGGGGTTAAACGCAAGGTGCCAGAAGTAGAGCTGCTCGCCGCCCCAGCGGCGATGTACATCTGGATGCCACTGATAGCTAGCCCCCGATGGTCCCCCCAAAGCCGATCCTTTCCCGCCCGAGTTCTGGCCCGGCAGTCTACAGCGCTATGGCCCCACAACAGGGACGCCTGTTGTGGGGCCATGCTCTCAAGGTACATCGCCTACATGTTCGAGGTCGGCAAGCCTAGCGCCTTAGCTTGGGCCGACCAGGCGTCCGATGAGGGATTTGCTTCTTCACGGCGGTCAAGCCGGTATCAAGTTGATCGAACACCTCTCTTGCCCCGTCTTTTCTTCCCTGCTCATATACCGCCTCCATCACCTGTATAAGCCGGACGCCCTCATAGACAGACATCCTCGCGCCTATCTCCTCAAGGGCGTCGGCCGTACGCGGACTTGCACGCACCGCTACCTCTCCGCGCTTGAGAGACAGCGGGATGGTGCGGTAACCACGTTTAGTCATCAATCCTCCTTGTGCCATGCAGTCGTAGTGGCTTGTGTCCCGTAGTCTTATGACATCCGTCAAAGGATCGCCCGAGATCCCGTGGAGCGTGGAGGCGGTGCTGAGTGATCTCGCCCTTGCCAATCCGCTTCGCGAAGGCGGCCGAGACGATCAGCGGGGCCCGGACCTTGACCGGAGCGTCGTGCTCGCCGTCGCGCAGGCGGGAGAAGCGGCCTCGGCGCGGCGGATTCATGCAGCCCCCCGAAATGTGACCCGAATGTGACCCGACCCGTGGTGCGAGGCGGTGCAGATCGGTGCAATGCGGGGGCAGACCTTCGGTCCTCCGCTCTGCTCAATCCCGGATCGGGAGTGCAGATTGGGGCAATGCGGCGCAGATTGGGGAGCGCGCCCGAGAGGATTCGAACCTCTGACCTTCGGTTCCGTAGTCCAGGCCCAGCAGCCGTTTGAGTGCGTTGGGGCTCTTTGCAGAGCGGCTCTCCCCGGGTCGAGTTCGTTGGGGATCGTTGGGAATCTGCGGGGGCTGTTGCCCTCCTGTTGCCCACCTGTCGGGCAGCAAACGCGATGATGGTGACGCGATCAGTCGTCCCTTCGCGACCATACCGCCAGCCCGCGATCTCGGCCGCCAAGCTTCTGGTCTGGGCCAGCCGGCTCGCTTCAGAACGAAGCGGCGTTCGCGCGCCTACACGGCACCGCTTCAAGTACGGCCCGCTTGGGCGCAAGACGGTCCGCCATCGCCGCACTGCAGCGGAAGGGACTTCGCCAAGGCCGAGCGTTTCAGCTTGGAGCTGCCGAGCCTCCGTGTGGATCGCGGTAACGCCAACGAGCTTCCGTTTGGGGATTTGACAGTTGAACCTGCAAGGTCGATAGTTGATAGACAGCGAGGAGGGGCGGTTCGCTGTAAGGCTTGTCTGGGAGCCCCGTAAGCGCGCGATAGCGCGTTGAGGAGGTTCCCATGCGTAGGAAGATGTTGGCAGTGGCGCTCACCGCAGGCGCTTTGACGATTCCCGCATCGCCGGCCCTCGCCGCCCCGGACTTCGGTCCCGGCAGCAGCAGCAAGGGGCCCCACGACGGTGGTGCCAAGTGTCATGCGCCCGGTCATGGCACCGGCCCTGGGGCCAACGACCCGGTTCCGGGCTGCAAGGGCAAATAAAGGCAAAGAGGCCCACCCTCGTGGGTGGGCCTCCTCCTCCCTTAACAGGCGCGGGAGTGGAGTCAGCTTGCCGCCTGCTCGACCTGGCGCCCGTGAAGAAGCCCGTAGATGAACGAGGGAAGGCACCAGTTGGTGGCGGTGTTCGTCGCGGCCACCACGAGCAGAGGCACCGCGAGAACCCACGCGACCGTCGGCGCGCCCGCCCAGAATGCGACGGCGATCGCCACGATCCACGGCGTGGCGAGCTGGCAGGCGAAACGGCGCGGCGCCGGGGTGGGCGGCAGGCTCGGCCCACCGAGCAGTGGTCGCAGGACGGCGTCGTAGGCGTAGTCGAACGGGTGCTTGGCGGTGACGAAGCCACCGACGCCGGCGGCGACCGCCATCGCCAGCAGCAGGGCGGGGGAGGCGAGGACGGTGCCGAGCGCGATTCCGGCGAGACAGAGAGCCGGCGAGAACCGCAGGCCGAGCCAGAGGCTTTGCCGTTCGCGGTCGCTGAGACTGCCGTAGCCCTGCATGGTCAGGCAGCTGCGCGACCAGCCGGTGAGGCGTTCGATCATCCCGATCGCTCCTGGAGGTGCGCGAGCAGGGAGATGCTGGTTACGCCGTACTTGCGGGTGGCGTTGTCGGCCCGGTCGGAGATGAAGCGGTAACTGTCGTTGTCGCGCATCGCGAGGATCTCGAAGCCGGCGCTCTCGATCGCCTCTCGGTAGAGGTCTCGCTGCATCGCGCCGCCAATGCAGGCCGCCCACAGGGAGGCGTCGCAGGTGACGCCCTCGGGGAGCTGCCTGGCGCTGACGATGTCGGCGATCGCCAGCCGCCCGCCCGGCCGCAGCGCTGTCGCCACCGCCGCGAACACGGCGGGTTTGTCGGGCGAGAGATTGATGACGCCGTTGGAGATCACGCAGTCGACAGAATCCGCTTCGACCGGCGGATCCTCGATCTGTCCCTTGCGGAACTCGGTGTTTGCGATGCCGGCGTTCGTCGCGAGGTCGGTGGCCTTGGTCAGTTGCTCGGCCGTCATGTCGATGCCGATCACGCTGCCGGCCTCGCCCACGGCCAGCGCAGCGAGGAAGGAGTCGGTCCCCGAGCCGCTGCCGAGGTCGAGCACGACCTCGCCGGGCGAGATCGCCGCCAGGTCGAGGAAGTAGCCGACACCCGCGAAGGAGTCGATCGCCGCCGCTGGCACGCGGTCGAGGTCTACGACGGGATAACCGAGGCGCTCGGCCAGTGGCCGCCCGGTCTCGAAGTGGAAGTCGTGGTCGGGGTGCAGAGCGACCTCTTGGTACATGCTCTTGACGCGCTCGGTGAGGTCGGCGGTGTCGAGCTGGCGTTCGGTCGTGGTCATGGCCGTCCTTCTGTTAGGTCAGTTGCGGGCTGCGGTGGGCCAGCCGCCACTCGGGCCAGCCGTCCTCTAGACGGCGGGCCGTGCGACCGGCGTCGTGGAGCCGGCGGACCGCCTCGTGCGCGTAGGCGCAGAACGGGCCGCGGCAGTACGCGACGATCTCGCGGCCGGGTGGAAGCTCGGCTATCCGGCGCTCTAGCTCGGCGAGTGGGATCGAGTGCGCTCCCTCGATGTGACCGGCGTCGAACTCCTCCCGCGGCCGCACGTCGATGAGGACAACGTCCCCGCTCGAGAGCCGCTCGAGCAGGGCCTCGCGTCCGATCGTCTCGACGTCGTCGCCGAGGTAGTCGTGCGCGGCGCGCTCGACCTCGGCCAGCCGTGCCGCCGAGGCGTCGCGCAGCGCCAGCCAGAGGCGCAGCGCCTCCTCACCGGCCAGGGCGTAGCGCACGCGCGTGCCGTCGCGGGTGCGCGTGACCATTCCGGCCGCGTGAAGCGCTTGGAGGTGCTGGGAGGCGTTGGCGGTCGATAGCCCGCTCTCCCGCGCGAGCTCCTCGACACCGCGCGGCGCCTGTGCGAGCAGGTCGAGCAGCTCGAGCCGTCGCGGGCTCGCGAACCCCTTCCCCATCAGCGCAATCGCCTCGAACAGGGCTCGTTTCGCGTCCGTCGAAGCCATTGTTTTTGGTATTCAATAGAAGTCTTGATAAGTTGTCAAGGCCCCTACCCAACGGATGTGGAGGCCCAAGTGCTCTTCCGGCAGCTCCTCAACGACGAGACGGCGTGCGCGTCCTACCTCCTGGGCTGCAAGAGCCGCGGCGAGTTGGCGGTCGTCGACCCCCACATCGACCTCGTCGACGACTACGTCGCGCTGGCGAAGGCCCAGGGGGCGCGGATCTCCGCCGTGCTGGAGACGCATGTGCAGGCGGACCATCTCTCCGGGATGGCGGCGCTCGTGCGGCGCACCGGCGCGACCGCCTACATGCCGGAGGGCGTCGAGGTGGAGTTCGACCACCAGCCGCTCGCCGACGGAGACTTCGTGAAGGTTGGCAACACCGAGCTCGAGGCGATCGCCACCCCAGGGCACGCCGCAGCCCATCACGCCTACCTGGTCACCGATCACGCGCGCGTCGACGACCCGTGGATGGTGCTGACCGGCGATGCGCTGTTGGTCGGCGACGCCGGGCGGCCGGACCTCCACGCCCACGGGGACCGCACCGCCGAGGAGATGGCGCGAACGCTCCACCGCTCGCTGACCGAGAGGCTGCTCTGCCTTCCAGACCACATCCTGCTCTACCCCGCCCATTACGCCGGCTCGGTCTGCGGCCGGGGCCTGTCGGGCAACCCCATCTCGACGGTCGGCTTCGAGCGCCGCCACAACGCGGCCCTGCAGGTCTCCTCTGAGGACGAGTTCGTCGCCGCGCTGACCAAGGACATCCCACCCGTCCCCGAGCAGCACGCCGCGATCGTCGCCGCCAACCGCGCCGGACGCCCACTGGTCAGCAGCACCTAGCGCTAGCCGATGTCCCCTCGGCAGGTGCAACTCGGGCTGCGCGAGAACGCCGCGCAGTTCTCGCTGCTGGTCGCCGTCAACGCCTTCGTCGGCGCGATGGTCGGCCTCGAGCGCTCGACGCTGCCGCTCATCGGGCGCGAGGACTTCGACCTCGCCTCCAACGCGGCGGTGCTCTCGTTCATCGTCGCCTTCGGCCTGGTCAAGGCGCTGACCAACCTCGGCGCCGGAGCGCTGGCCGAGCGAGTCGGCCGGCGGCGACTGCTGATCGCCGGCTGGGCGGCCGCGCTACCCGTGCCGCTCTTGATCGCCACGGCGCCGAGCTGGTCCTGGATCGTCGCCGCCAACGCCCTGCTCGGCATCAACCAGGGTCTCGCCTGGTCGATGACCGTGGTGATGAAGATCGACCTCGTCGGACCCAAGCGCCGCGGCCTGGCGCTCGGGCTCAACGAGGGCGCCGGCTACGGCGGCGTCGCCCTGGCCGCGGGGCTGAGTGGTTGGCTCGCAGCCGAGTTCGCGGCACGCGACATCGTTGTCGTCGCCGGGGCTGTCATCGCGCTGGCGGCGTTTCTGCTCAGCGTGTCGTTCGTCCGCGACACCGGCGCCCACGTCCACCTGGAGCAGACGCACCACTCCGACGCCAACGGCAACCCGCCCCGGCTGCGGGAGGCGTTCGCGCAGGCGACCTACCGCGTGCCGGCGCTGCGTTCCTCCTCGCAGGCGGGCCTCGTCAACAACCTCAACGACGGCCTGGCCTGGGGGCTCGTGCCGCTGTTCCTGGCCGCGCGCGGCGCGGAGGTAGCCGAGGTCGGACTGGTCGCCGCGGTCTATCCGGGCGTCTGGAGCGTCGCGCAGATCGCCACCGGCCATTGGTCGGATGGCGTCGGGCGCAAGCCGCTGATCGTCGCGGGGATGTTCGTGCAGGCGGCGGCGCTGGTGCTGCTCGCGCTCAGCGACGGCGCCATCGCAATCGCGGTCGTAGCCGCTGCGCTCTTGGGCCTCGGAACCGCACTGGTCTACCCGACGTTGATCGCCGCCATATCCGACGCGGTCTCGCCAGTCACGCGCGCGCCCGTGGTCGGCGTCTACCGCTTCTGGCGCGACATGGGTTACGCCCTCGGCGCCCTGATCGCGGGCGCGACCGCCGACGCGCTCGGATACGGCGGCGCGATCGCGCTCGTGGCTGGGCTGACCGCCGCGTCAGGGCTTTGGGTGCTTATCGACATGCCTGGATCTCCTAACCAGCATCGACCAAAAGCGGTTGCCTCGGCCTGGCGGCGGGTGTACGGTCGGGCCAGAGTCAAAGCCCAATCGAAGGAGACCCATGGCAGTCGCTGAAGTCAAGAACTTCGACTCCCCCGACGAGGTTCGACCGTTCGAGGGGAAGGGCCAGGCGAAGATGGTGCAACTCGCCGGTCACACCGTCGGCAAGGGGACGTTCGAGCCCGGGTGGAAGTGGTCGGAGAACGTAAAGCCGATCGCAGGCACCGACTCCTGCCAGGTCGCCCATTTCGGTTACGTGCTGTCGGGCAGGATGAGGATCTTTATGGACGACGGCTCGGAGGTCGAGGTCGTCGCCGGCGACGTGCTCGCGATCCCGCCGGGCCACGACGCCGAAGTGCCGGGCGACGAGCCATGCGTGATGGTCGACTTCGGCGAGATCGGCGACTACGCCAAGCGAGACTGACCACTGATGTCGCGGCCGATCCCCTCCGCAACGGCGATGCTGTCTGCCTGAATGGGCTTCTATGGCGATCATGTCCTGCCGCGGATCGTCAACGCCGCCTGCGGGATGAAGGTGACCGACCCACTGCGCGAGCGCGTCTGCGAGGGTCTCGAGGGCGAGGTCGTCGAGATCGGATTCGGCTCGGGCCTCAATGTCCCGTTCTACCCGACCTCGGTGAGGCGCGTCGCAGCGGTGGAGCCGGCCGACGTCGGTTGGAGGCTAGCCGCCAAACGGCTGCGCGCATCGAGCGTTGCGGTCGAACGATCGGGCCTCGACGGGCAGTCGCTGCCCTTCGAGGATGACAGCTTCGACACCGCTCTCTCGACCTGGACGATGTGCACCATTCCCGATGTCGAGCAGGCGCTGGGCGAGATTCGGCGCGTGCTCAAACCCGGCGGCACGCTGCGCTTCGTCGAGCACGGCTTGGCGCCTGACGAGGGGGTGCGCCGCTGGCAGCATCGCCTCGAGCCGATGCAAAAGCGGATCTTCGGAGGCTGTCACCTGACACGTGAGATCCCCGATCTGTTGCGCGATGCCGGGTTCGAGATCACCAAGCTGGATGAGTTCTACGAGGATGGCGCGCCTAAATTCCTCGCTGCCGACTCGCTCGGCGCCGCCGTATCGCCCTGACCCGTCGAGGCGGACTCCTCCGCCGATGACCCTGGTGACTACTAGGCGGTGCTGGGGCGCCAGAATGCGGGAGTCAGTAGCACGAGGACAGTGAAGACCTCCAGCCGCCCGGCGAGCATCAGGACGCTGAGGATCGCCCGCCCGGGATCGGAGACGGCCGTGTAGTTGTCGGTGGCACCGACCTCGCCGGCGCCTGGGCCGATCACGTTTAGCGTCGCCGCGACGCTCGACAGCGCCGAGAGGCCGTCGAGTCCGGTGATGAGCATCGCCACGGTTCCCACGATCGCGACGGTGACATAGATGTAGAAGAAGCCGAGGACGCCGCGACAGACGTCCTCGGAGTAGACGCGGCCGCGGGTGCGCAGCACCTGAACGGCCTTGGGGCGCAGCTGGCGCTGGATCTCCTGGCCGGCGGTCTTGCCGAGCAGAAGCACACGCACGACCTTGATACCGCCGGCGGTCGAGCCGGCGCAGCCGCCCACGAACATGAGCAGCAGCAGGTGCGCACGGGCGAAGTCGTTGAACCCGTCGAAGTCGACGGTGCCTGGGTCACCTTCCCGCCATCACGATGTGCTCGCTATCCGCGTGACGATCGCGCGACTCATGACAGCCAGAGCGCGGTCGATGTCGCCATGGTCGGGGGCAGCAGCCTCCCCGTTGAGTGCCGAGTTCCGCTCCTTGCGCAACCGTGCCAACGGCGCTAGGTCATCGGGCGCGATCGGCACGCTTTCGGTGCGGAGTACCTACTCAAGTCGGGTTGTGATCGAAGGTTGATTGAGGAACTGCCTCAGGACCTTCTCAACACGATCCGCTTGGCCGCCCCCAAGGCCGCCGGTTGCGCGATCGACGATCGCGTCCACGTGATCGCGGGCGAACTGCCGGTCGGGGTTACGCTTGCCGACGTAGAACTCAATCGCCTCCCAGAGAGCGCCGACGCGCTGAACCGGATCGGTCGCCGTCGTCACCCGCTGCAATGCGAGCAGCGCCTGGCGATCGGCAGGCGCTACTGAAGTTGGAAATGGAGGATCCAACCACCGGGCGGCGGGCGCGAAGTTGACTTCGTCCGGACTCCGTCCCGCTGCGCTGCTTCGTCGCCACCAGCGCCTAGCGCCATCCACTGCTTGGTCCAAGCGGCGACGTCGCCCGCGTCGAATCCTCCGCGCCCAGAGCAGTCGACCTACACGGTCCAGCGCGACGATTCGCTGTGGACGATCGCGAGTGCCTTACTCAGCGCGGGCGCGGCGAACGCCGAGATCGTCGCGGAGTCCAAGCGGATCTACCAACTCAACCGCGACCGGGTCGGCCCCGATCCAGACGTCCTCGCCGTGGGTACGGTCCTTCGTCTGCGATGAGCGATCCTGTCCGACCGATCTCCGATCACCGTCGTCTGCTTGTCGCCACGATCCGCAACGCGGCGGACTGGCGCAGGAGGAAGATCGACGAGTACGAACACGACGACGATCTCCGGAAAGAGAACGTGCGGGCCAAGAAGGCGCTGCTCACGCTGGCGAACTTCGTCGAAGGGCTACCCGATGACGATCGCGATCTCAACCTCCACGCGCTCCGCCGCGCAGACGAGCATGAGAACCGGTTGCAGTTGACGCCGGATAGCCTGACGCTGCTGTCTCGCTTCGGACTCAGCAGGGGCTCGTGGCAGGATGGCAGACCGACCGAGAGCCAGATGCGCAACGTCCTGCGGCGGGTGGACGGGATCGAGGCCAAGGAGCGGCGCGCCCGCAAGGAGCGAGCGGAGGCCGGCTACGGCGACGACTGAGGACCGCCGGCTCGGCCGCCGGCGGGCTCCGCAGGCTCATATCCAGAGTCGGCGCCCTCGATCAACGCGCCGAGCGGTACTTCGAGCGCTCGCGCGAGCCGCACGATCGTCGACAGGCGCGGGTCGCGTTCGCCGTGCTCTAAGCGGCTGATCTCGCTGCCGTGGGTGTTCGCCTTCCGCGCGAGCGCTCGCATCGACTTGCATTGGCGCTGGCGCTCGCGCGCGAGGTTGCGGCCGAACACCCGGGCGAGAGCCTGCTTCGGGGTTTCGACCGGAGCGCCCGGGGTGGTGCTCACCGCGCGCCCTCCTCCTGGTCTGTCCGCTCGCCGCCGACGAGCTGAGCCAGGACATCGCCGTAGGCGCCCTGAGCGACCAGCGCCCGCTCGGCGTAGCGGCGCTCCTCGATCGGCTCAACGATGTGGCTGTGCAGCATCGACCGGGCGCTCGCGTCGAGCCGACGCAACGCACGCGCGAGATCCGGACGAGGCATCGTCAGCTCGAACTCGTCGGCCTCCTGCTCCGGCTCCCAGCCGAGATCGTCGAGCAGGCGCATGTCGTCCTCGAAGCGACGGCGGTACTCGCGCGCCTTCTCGTAGTCGTCGCCGTTGAGCGCGTGGAAAATGTCTCCGACCCCCGTGAGGTCGAGCATGATCTCCTGGTGGACCGCGTCGCGCTGCTCCCGGTTGATCGTGATCGCCATGACTGCTCCCTTCGGTGGCGCACCGAAGGAACCGGCCCAACCGCGCCGAGACCCAGCCCGGCAAGCCGACGGGCATGTGGGACGATCCCGGCGCATCGAAGGTTGGTTCTTCGGTGCCAGGCCCCGGGGCGTTCCACCGCCGCCGGGGCCACCTATGTCGCTTGCCGCTCTCGAACCGAGGTGGACTTCGCGGACATCTCAAGGGGCGGTTCCTCGCGAGCTGTTGCCCTCCTGGTTGCCCACTCGCCAATTTTCGAGCTTCCAGATGCCGCCCCGAAACGACAGAACCCCCACATTTGCAGGGGTTCTTCGCTACGCGCCCGAGAGGATTCGAACCTCTGACCTTCGGTTCCGTAGCACGGGCCTGGGGTCCGTCCGGGCACCGCCGGAGCCGATTCCAAAGCGGTTTCTGAGCGATCGAGTTCGCTGGGGATCGTTGGGAATCCGTGGGGCGTGTTGCCCCAGCTGTTGCCCCAGGAGACACCTCATTGGCGCGTCAACCGCCCAGATCCCTTCCTCATCACCTACGCCCGCTGACCAATCTCCGATCACCGCGCACTCTGGGCCGGGCCGAATCCTAGACACCACCACGACGCCCTAGGTGGTGAAGACATGGCGGCGCGACGCGGGGGACATTCAACTCGAGCACGCGCCGTGCGACCCGCCGAGCCTGCTGCCTGCAGCACTCGGCGGGTCGAGGCCTTCTAGTTGCGGGTCGCCCTCGTAACGGCGACGATATACCCGGTGGCGATAACCAGGAGCACTATGTAGACATCCAACGTCGGGCCTCCTGAGCGGCATACAGGAAGAGGAGCCAGCTCCGCGCTGACTCATGTGCCCTTACCACGACCGTCTCGATTGGACGGCCTCCGCCGCTTCCTCTCCGCTAGGCGGTCGGAGAACAACAGTGGATGAAGCATGCGCGGTCAAGAGGTCTCGGTTGGACGTGCGGATCAGCCTCCTCGACATTGTTGGCGCACACATCCACGCTAGTTGACCCGCGATATTGGGTCAATAGGCAACCGCACCGCGATCACATCCCCGGCCGGCGAGCGACTGCACTCGCTCGCTCTAGACACCACCACCACGCCCGCGTACCCTCACGAGACTCGCAAGCACACCGACCCCCAAGGCCTCTGAATTTCCGACCTGCGGGTTCTCAGCCCACCAGTCGCTGCGGGTCCGTAGTACAGGCCGAAGGTGCGTCCGGGCACCACGGAGGCGATCCCAAGCGGTTCTGCCTGGGTCGAGTTCGCTGGAGATCGGCTGGAATCCGTGAGGCATGTTGCCCCAGGTGTTGCCCCAACAACCCGCAGCACCAGCTCGATCGGCAGACTATGCGGAGAGCCATAAGGTCATCGCGTCGGGTAGGCGCGACTCGTACAGTGCTCGATTCCGCGAAAGTCCTCGGGGTAGTAACGGTCCACCCAGCGGCCCAGTCGCGGAAGCGGGTTCCAGGCGCGGGCCATAGCGTCGCCTCTATGTCGGAGGGATGGCGATCGCCGAGCAGGCGGTCGAGCAGCCACCAGCGCCCAGCGGTCGACCAGGCCCTCGAGATCAGGGCGCGGATCCGCTCTGCGAGCGCCTCGCCGCCGGGAGTCGGCTCGTCGAACTCGCTGTTGAAGTCGTGGAGCAGCCGCCCGATCGCCTCCATGTCCTCCGGTCGGGCACGCCTCACCGCCATGGCCCATGATGACGACGGATAGGATCGCCGCGGCTCGATGACGCTCGGCGGCGACACCAAGGCGGTTCTGCTCGCGGCGGGCGGGATGTTCCTGCTCGCCCTCGTGCTCGGGGTCTGGAAGTACCAGCAGATGGCCACCTCCGAGACCCATCTCGCACACCCGTACGTGGACACCGCGCACCGGGCCGCCCTGCTCTACAGCTTCGCGACGCTGCTTGTGGCGACCTTCGTCCAGCTCAGCGGCTGGAGCGAGCTGGCCGACCTGCTCGCCGCCGGCGTCCTCTACTTCTTCTTCCTCGGCGCCGTGGTCGGCTACGCCTACCACGGCTGGCGCCGGGATACCGACAACCAGTTCCGCGACCCGAGCCCGTCCGCCGGAGCCGTGCACGGCTTCATGCTGGCTCTGATCGTCGGCGAGATCGTGGCGTTCACTGTCCTGCTCGCCGGCTTCATGGACGCGCAGATCCTGTAGCCGGACCGGTCGCTCACCAAACAGGTGAAACTGCGACCGACAGCGAGGTCGCGTCACCCTCACCGTAGCTCGCCGCCTGCGACGTCGACTTTGTGCAAGCCGAATGAATCTGAGTTAGGGTCACACGATGCTCCTGCGATCGGCTCTCCTTACCGTGGCGATGGTCGCCGTGATCTCTCTCCAGGGCAGTGCCCTAGCCGCGACGCCGGCCGAGGGGCCGCGGATCGAGATGGTCACCCAGGACGCCCTGTCGGTGAAGGCCAAGGAGGGCAAGGACACGGCAACGGCGTCGCTCTCGATCCTCAACCCCGGCGACGAGGCGATCCCGATCCGAGTCGAGATCCAAGGCGCAAGCTCCAAGGACATAGGAGTCGCGTCGTTCGAGCCGAGCAGTGTCACCCCCGGAGGGACGCGCGTGGAGGTCGGTCTGAAGGGCCTCTCCAAGCTGAAGCGCGACCCTGTCGAGGGACAGCTGATCGTCCTCGGTGGCCCGGAGCCGGTCGCCCGTGCCTTCTCGATCACGCCCGCACCGGAGCCTTCCCACGACTGGCCGGCGTGGATCCTCTGGGGCTCGCTCTTCACCTTCCTTGCGCTGATCGGCTTCGTCCTGGTGAGGGCGAGGAAGGATCTGCGTCTACTACGCAAGAGCGCGCCCGGGCCGAAGTGGAGCTTCGACAGCTGGGCGACCACTCTGACGGCCGCGGGCGCGATCCTTGGCACCGTGCTCGGGAGCGCGACGCTCCCGGAGATCCCGCGGCAGATCGGCAAGGACGAGCTCGTGGGGCTGAACCTGCTCTTCGGCGCGCTCGTGGTCGTCGGGCCGTTCATCTTCCAAGCGCTCCGGCGCCCCAAGGCCTCCGCGGCCGACCAAGAGGACGGGAAGTGGGGCTACAACGCGACCCTGCTCCTGTCGTGCACGGTCACCGGCGCGGCGGTGACCGGGGAGTTGGCGACACTCGCCCTGCTCGGATGGGAGCTGACGGAGTCGTGGCTGGTGCCGTTCGCGACGGGCCTCCTCGCGGTGCTCGCCTTCTACTACTTCGTCCTCACCACCCAGTCACTGGTCACCACCGACTGGGACGCGAAGGATCTCAACGCGAAGAAGGCGGCCGCCGAAGCCACCAGGCGCCAGATCGAGGGCACGATCGTGAACGGCGGGATCACGTACACGCTGAGCGCAGAGCTGGCGCTGCCCCCGGAGACGAAGCCGACGGAGGAGCAGGCGGCGGGCCTCGTGCCCGGGAGGCTCGTCGAGCCGCTTGCCGTTCCGCGGCAGCTCACCGTGCCGCAGTCCTGGCCCCTTCCCTGACCACGGTCGGGTCCGCTGGTATTACCAAGAATTGCGGTTGACTTTTGCCGGGAAATAGTCCACCATTACGGTGACGCGTATCGCTCTAGACACGGGGGAATGAGATGAGCCGCGAGCTGGATCGTCGCGACTTGAGCGCCGATCGGATCACGCCGACGGTGGCGCGCGAGCTGCAGAGCCTCGCCGCGCAGGTCTCGGAGAAGCTGCCCGGGGACCACACCGTCTGGGTGAGCCAGGTCGACCGCACGATGGGCGTGCCGCGGGTCGTGACCTCGGAGTCCGCCCCGGCGGCGACCGACGCCTACATCGAGCGCGCGCTCGACCACGTGCACGCGATCTCGCCCGTGCTGGGTCTGGTGGACACCGAGCCGGAGTACGTGCCGGCTCCGGAGGTCCAGAGGACCGGCAGCGGCGCGGTCACCGTGCACCTGCAGCAGAGCCACGACGACATCCCGATCTTCCAGGCCACGGAGACCGTCCGCTTCAATCCCGACGGAAGCGTCCGTGACACAGCCGGCAGCAGCGCCCAGGTCGCCGGCGTCCCCGCCCCCGACCCCGACGTCGCGCTGGAGCAGGCCGTGCAGCTCGCGGCCGAGCACGTGGCGCGCACGGAGGACGACGACCACGGGGAAACTGACCAGTTCGGCGTCACGGCCCAACCCCGCAAGATCGACCTCAGCGGCTTCGATCCGCGCGTCGAGACCAGGCTGGACGACTCGCCGCAGCGAACGGCCGGCCTCACCGGCGGGGCCGTTCGAGGACATCAGCGCCGGGCTGCTCTGGTTCCCGCTCTCCGAGAGCGACATGCGCCTCACCTGGGAGGTGCTGCTGACGTTCCCCGACTACACCTCCTGTTTCCGCGTGCTCGTCGACGCCACCGACGGCGAGATCCTCTATTGCCGCGACCTCGTCCAGTCGGTCGCACGCGGAAACGTCTACCGCGTCGACGGGTCCAGGCCGCGGGAGCTCACCGACTTCCCACTCGAGCTCGACGTCTACCGGCAGCTAACGCGCTCGACACAGGACCCCGCCGACTTCCCGCAAGCCTGGGTGGCGGACTCGTCGACCGCCGGGAACTGCACGTTCGCTCACCTCGCCACGAGCTCAGATCCGGCGCCGGGCCAGGATCGGGACGGCGACCTTATCTTCGATCCCGGCGACCAGAATGGTGACGACCAGAAGGTCCTCAACGTCTTCTACTTCAACTGCTTCATGCACGACCTCTGCTACCTGCTCGGGTTCCGCGAGCCGGACGGGAACTTCCAGGCGAGCAACCTGAACCTCGGGGGCGTCGAGGGCGATCGGGTGGACGCGCGCGCGCACTCCGGCACCGTGACGGGGACCGCGAACATGCTCACGCGCGGGGACGGCACGCCGCCGGTGATGAACATGGGGCTCGTCCCAAAGACCGGCCGGCACACGGCGTTCGACTCCTCGGTCGTCTTCCACGAGTACATGCACGGGGTCACCAACCGGATGGTCGGAGGCCCGAACGACGATCGGTCGCTCGAGTCGCCGCAGAGCCGCGGGATGGGCGAGGGCTGGAGCGACTGGATCGCGTGCACCGTCAACGGCACCGACGTGGTCGGAGCCTGGGTCATGGACAAGCCGAACGGGTTCAGGGAACACCGCTACGACGAGAGCTTCCCCGACGGCTTCGGCGATCTCGGCACGGGCCGGTACCAGGCCGACGAGGAGCACAACATCGGCGAGATCTGGTGCGCGACGCTGATGTCACTCAACCGCGCGCTCGGCGTGCCGCTGACGCTCCGGCTCGTCTTCGACGCCTTGACGCTGTCGGCGGCGAACCCGGGCTTCCTCGACATGCGCGACGACATCCTCGAGGCGGCCGAGCTGATGGACGCCGCTGGGCAGCTCGACGGTCCGCTGGCGGAGGTGAAGGCCACCATTTGGAGCGTCTTCGCGCACTACGGCATGGGGCCCGGCGCGCAATCGCAGGGCGCTCAGGTGGCCGGCATCGTCGCCGACACCTCGGTGCCGGCGTAACCTGACGCCGGCAACGCGAGCGCCAAGACGCGCTCGCCCGCGGCGGCGCCGCGCCCTACAGGGAAGCGCTCCGCCCGCAAGCAGCGGGCGGAGGCCTGCTACGGCGACGAGTGAGGCTCGGCCGACGATTGCGCGACGGCGAGCAGATCGACGAGAGCACCAAGGCCGTCGAGAGTCGCAGCATGGTCGAGAGCCGGGGGTCGCGAAGGCTATGCCCAAGTCGGCTGACCTCGCTTGTGTGCATCCCTGCCTCTGGGCGGGCCCTCGCATCGACTTGCCTTGACGCAAGGCTTTCGCCTTAGCCCGAAGACGCGCGGTGGCGCGTCTTCGGGCTCCTGATCCAGACGACTCGCCTTCGTGATCGCCCTCAGGGGCCATCGGGCTGCGCCGCGGCCTGTGCGAGGACGCTCGCGAGCGCCGTTTGCGCGACGAGCGACTGAGCGGCGTGCCTGCGCCCCTCCTCGGGCTCGGAGAGATGCGCTTGCACCGACGAGCCGAGCAGGCGATTGAAGTAGCCGATCGCACGCGCGAGGTCGGGCATCGGCATAGTTAGCTCGAACTCGTCGCGGTGCTCCTCGCGCCCCCACCCGAGATCGTCGAGCAGCCGCATGTCGTCCTCGAAGCGCTGGCGGTAGCGTCGGGCGGTCTCGTAGTCCGAGTTGTTCATTGCGATCGCGAGATCCCCGATACCGTCGAGGTCGAGCGTCACCTCGGCGTAGATCGCGTCACGCTGCTCGCGGTTGATGGTGATGGCCATGGGCCTGCTCCCTTCGGTCGAGGCACCGAAGGGCAGCCCTCGACTCGCCCGGCAAGCGGGCGGGCGTGTGGGACGATCCCGACGCATCGAAGGTTGCTGCCTTCGGTGCCAGGCCCCGGGGCGTTCCATCGCCGCCGGGGCCACTTATGTCGCTTGCCTGCCGGCGACGCTAGGTGGACATGGCACACGTCTCAAGGCCCGCGAGCGACGTTCTCCGAAAGCTCGTGTTGCCCCAGGCGTTGCCCCAGCGGCCGAAATGCGACCTGGATGCGACCACGAAACGCAAGGAACCCGCTTGGAAGCGGGTTCCCACAAGCGCGCCCGAGAGGATTCGAACCTCTGACCTTCGGTTCCGTAGTCCAGGCTTGGGGGTCGTTTGAGTGCGTTGGGGGCGGTTCTAGAGCGGTTTTCGGCGGGGCGAGTTCGTTGGGGATCGTTGGGGTTCTGTGGGGGCTGTTGCCCATTTGTTGCCCACCGGGCTCGGCTCGCTAGATTGCCAGTGAAGGCTCTGCACGCCGGCTAAGTCTGTATCGCGTACCGATACGCGATACACGCCTCTTGGGCCCACCACGCGAACCGCTCCCTCGCCAAGCGCTGTGACGAACGACGAGCCTGATCTCCGACTACGCCGTCAAGTCCGTCAAGCTCCTCGCAGACGAAGGCGTCAACTAAGAGCCCCCCTGCTGCGCTGCCTCGACGCGATCGAGAATTCGCATAAGCAAGCTCGCCACGTGGACGGCCTCGGCCGCCTCCCCCGGATCGTCGTAATCGACCTCTCGATGCCCGCCGGGGTTGCGAAGCACAGCGTACGCGCCCACGAACAACGCTCGCATGCCGTCCTGCTCTCCCTTGGTCGCTTCCACGTCGCGCAGCGGTGCGCCTGGCCCGAACGCCCGGTTCATCAGGCCCACGCCGTAGTCGTCCTCGCCGAACCCGCCGAGTTTCCGCACCCTGATCTCGACAGCCCGCATTGCTGCGAAGATGCCCAGCTCGTACTTCTCCAGCATGAACTGCGGACGCGCCTCCCTCTCGATGAGGGGATGAACGCCGTCCTGTAACCCCGCGGTCGCGTGCAGGTGGCCCGGCCCTTCGTCGAGCAGCTTCCGCCCAAGCGTGTTACGAAGGCAGCATTGCTGCTTCCCTGACTCAGGTCAGGGGTCACCAAGCCACGCGCCCGGAGCCAGCCAATTGCCTCAGAGGGCGCATCTAACGCTGGCTTGGCGTACCCAGCATTTCGGGCTTGGTTGACGTAGTTGTAGTCGTTCCACTGCCCGGTCCGATCGAAGTCTCGCAGGACCTCAAGGCCCAGCTCGTCGGCCGGAAGCTGCAGGATTGATCGCTCTTCCAGCATGGCGGCGCAATCGTACCCTCGCGGACCTGGCCTGCCGTCGCCAGGGACGCCTTCGAGCGTCGCACTCCACCCCAACCGTTATCGCGGAGCTGACCAATCGACCTCACCCGAGACCCGAAGGCATGGGCGACTTGTTGAAGTCCAGACTGTCGAGCAGCGCCTCTAGGCTACCTGGCCCCCGTCTTGCAGGACGTCGAGGTCGACGACGCGGTGGCGGTCGGTCAACGACCCCATCCGGGCCAACGCATCGCGCTTGCGCTGCGCCATCGCGGGAAGGTCGGCCTCGACATAGGACAGGCGATCGCCATACCGCTCGGCGAGCCGCCAGCCGCGAGGGGACATGCCGCACGCGACCTCGACCACCTGACCCACGCCGCCGCGAACCGCGTCGTCGAGGATCGAGTCGATGATCCGGTGGCGAGCGAGGAGCAGGCCGTCGAGCGTGGGACCGCCGAGCGTCCGGCTGACCGCTATCGGCAACGCGAGCGCACGGTGGAGGACCGGGCCCTGCCAGGTGGCGAGCTCAGGATGGGAGAGGCCGTTCCTCACCCATGTCTCGCCGGTGTAGTGGGCGGTCGGAGAGACCGCTCCCGACCCACGCGGGGAGCCCTGCCCACGCGGCGATGCGTGGCCTGCGTCGGATGCGATCGGGGGAAGCTACACGAGGCGAGGTCGTCCACGAACGTCGAACAGCACGCGAGCCCGGCCGAGGCCGGGCTCGCGTGAGCGTCGGGTGAACGTGCTTACTTGCGCCGCCGGATCTCGCCGCAGGCCACAGGGAGCTCGCCCTCGAGCGGCGCGCCGAGAGCGGTCGTCCGACCCTCGTACTTGCCGTTGCCGTCGATGTCGTGCCCGTGAACCACCACGTGCAGGTCGTCAAGGCGCCTCGCCAGGTTGGCCGGGACCTTGATGCGGCGGGTGTAGGTGAAGGTGCCGTTTTTGCGCGCGACGGCGAACCGGTCGAGCGCGAGGACCGACTCGGCGCTCGTGTCCCCGCGTGTCGTCAACGACACGAGCACGGGACCGTAGTCATCGAGTCCCTCGGCCGTCTCGATCAAACCGTCGTCGACCAGGTCGTCACGCCGGTCGGCTCCGGGGCACCTGGCGATCTCGGCGGCGGCCTCCTTGCCGTGGATATGCATCGCGTGCGGCAAGCGCGGGCTCAGACCCCTCGCCTTGACGACTACGCTGACCCGCCGGCCCTTGCGGACGAGCTTGGCGGTCCCGCTGGCGTTCGAGTTGCCGTCAGCCGTGGGCAGGTGAGGAACTGCGTCTAGATGTGCGCGGTATTGCTGTGCGCCCTTGCCGGGGCGGGCCATGGCGACGGTCGCGGCGAGGGCGACCAGAGCTAGTGCCGCGAGTCCGAAGGTCGAGACCTTCGAGCGCAGGGGGGAGGAGAACACGGGGTACGACCTTTCATGGAAGGGGGTTAGCAGCTCTCGCGTGCTACCCGTGTCCTAAGAAACGCAACACCTTCTCGGGATCAGTCGGTCCACCAGTCGTAGAGGAGTCGCCGTCGCCCTCGTGGCGGGCCCGAAGGCCAGCAGCTCGAGGTCATGACGGTCGTGACCGTGACGGGACGGACCGCCGTCGTTCCGGACACCGCAGCTGCGGGCTCGCGGTCGTTCCGGTGTGTCGCCAACCCCCTCAACTGACGCGAAAGGACCCAGCGATGGCCGCGCCAACCACCAATGTCTCAGCCGTCGCAGGCTACGTGCGGCGGGTCTTCTCGCGGCGTGCGCACGCAGCGCTGCTCAGCGTCGTTCTGGTCTTGAGTTCGGCGCTGCCGACTGGCGTCGCTGTCGCCCAAGAGGCGGACCAGGAGCGCGAAGGCGTCGCGGCGCCGGAGCCAACGACCCTTCCTGACAGCACGGCCGACCCTGACTTCGATCCCGGCGGTGATACAGCGCTGCCGTTCGATCTCGGCGCCCCTGCAGCCGGGGGTGAGGACGATTCAGGGGACGGCGCGCCAGTCGACGTAGAGCCAGTCACCGATCCCGACTCGCTCGGCGTTCCGGGCGACGACCCCGCCGCGATGGCTCCGGACGCGTTCGGCGGCACCGATGCGCCAGCTCCACCGGCCGAGCCCGTCTCGCCGCCGCCGCTGTCCGCGCCGATCTCCGCCCCGCCACCGGCGGCGACAACCGCACCGCGGTCGAACGCCGATCAGCAGACGGGCGACAGGCGCGCCGCTGTCCGCGCCGAGCGCCGCAGCGCGCGCAAGCGTCAGCGAGATCGGGCGCGTCAGCGGTCCTCAATTCGGGTAACGGTTCCGGCACCCGAGGCATCGGTGCCCGGGCCGGTGGCTCCGGCGTCGGTAGCGGCGACTGCCGCCGAGCCAGTCCAAGCGGCGGCGTCGCCGCCGCGAGACCGCGTGCGTCCCGGTCGGGCGGCCTACACATTGCAGCCCGACGACTCGCTGTGGAAGATCGCGAGCGCGTTGCTTGGCGCCAGCGCGACGAACGCCGAGATCGTCGCGGAGTCGAACCGGATCTACCAGCTCAACCGCGGTCGGATCGGCGCCGATCCCGACGTCCTCGCCGTAGGTACGGTCCTTAGTCCAGGCTTGGGGGCCGTTTGAGTGCGTTGGGGCGCGTTCTAGAGCGGTTTGTGGGGTGGCGAGTTCGTTGGGGATCGTTGGGATTCTGTGGGGGCTGTTGCCCATTTGTTGCCCACCAGTGTGGGTTGATCGATGCCGAGCAGAGCTTCTCGTCGAGCGGCCTTAATGTCCCCGATCTCGATTGAGGGGTACTCGCTGGCGAGCGAGCCGAACGGCCAGGGCTCGCGGTGGGCGCGCTTGTCGGTGTCTCTGGCCATCCGGGTCAGGTCTCTTGTCCTGGGCCGGATCGAAGCGCGTCGAGCAGGTCGTCGGTGAGTGCTGTCACGGAAGCGGTGACGACGGCCGGGTCGCCGACGAGCTCCTCGGCTCGCCCGGCCATGCTCGCGCCGAGCCTGTCGCCCGTGGATGCGAACAGGTCTCGGAGATAAGTGACAGCCCCACGAGTGGCGTCGCCGGCGAGGTCGTCACGCGCGAGGGCGTCGAGACGGGCGGCGAGTTCGTTGAGGTCGCTAACGACGAGGAGCCGATAGATGTCATGGGCGTCCTTGTCGAGGAGGCGGCCGGGGTCGTCGCGGCGCTCACCGAGCTTGTGCAGCTTGGAGATCAGCAGCGCCGCCGGGCCAGCGACATTGATCGTGGCTTGTCTGTGATCGGCGAGGTCGAGGGCAACGATCGTCATCGGCGCGTGGTCGACGATGGCGGCCTCCAGGCCGTCGGTGCGTCGGGTCGCGTGGATGCTGTGGGGTGGGATTCGCGCGCCGCGACGGCCGCGGTCGCCGGCGAGGGCCGTTGGGACCATCAGGTCGACGGGGATGCCGGTCGGCGAGATCCAGCTGCCGGGCTGGGGATGGGTGGTGTCGAGGCGGAAGCCGGCCTCCTGCATGGCGTCGTCGAGCAGCGGAGTGTCGTGGAGCTCGCGTGGGTCGACGGCCAGGTCGCTGTCCTTGGTCGTCTCGGCAAGGGCGACAGCCCCGGCGTCGGTGTGCAGGTAGATGGCTTGGGCGCCGATCAGCACCAGCGCTTCGCGGTGTGCGGCCAACGCTGCGAGGGCGTCCAGCAGCGCCGAGCGTGCGGCGACGAGCAGGTCAGCGTCGCCAGCGGGACTCATCGGCCTCCATCCAATCGAGCAGGGCGGTCGCCTCGCTGGGGTTGCGGCCGGGGCCGGTGAGCAGGTCGACCGCCACCTGGCTGAGGGCGGCGACTCGAAGACCGTCGATGGTGTCGGCACGGTCGAAGACCACGTCGTAGTTGCCTGTGGCCAAGGCGACGTTGGCTCCGGTGTCTGCAGGACGGAGGTCCAGAGCCTCGACCACGGCGCGCGCGTCGCGCACGTAGATAGTCGCCAGGCGCGCAGGGGCGTAGGCCGCGACACGCTCGGCCGCCAGCGACCCGGTTACGACGTAGTCGAGATCCGGAAGCCAGGCCAGTCGATCCGTCAGCGCGGCGAGGCCACGCGGCTCCAGGTAGGTCGCGACGGTGTTGGAGCTGGCGAAGCCGTAGTCCGCGCTCCAGCGCTCCAGCAGCTTGCGCCAGCGCACGTCGCTGATCTGTCCATAGCGCTGGCGCTCGACCAGGCCCTCCTGCTCGAGGAACTCGACTGCCCGATAGGTCGCGCCGGTCGACGCGCCGGCCCGCTCGGACAGCTCGGGAACGGTGTAGGGCGGCGCGAAGTCGACCAGCGCCCGCACGACGCGAGCGGCGGGCGGGCCCTTCAGCGACCCACGGGGACGGCCGGGTCCGCGCCAGGGATCGCGGTCGGCGCCACGGTCAGCGATGAACAGCGCCGGCCGATCTGCGGTCACGAGCATGTTGCCTGTCGCGTCCACATAGCCGACTCCCGCTTCAGCGATCCGAGCGCGTGTGGAGGGCGAGAGGTAGCGCGCCGCGAGGATCGGCACGACCTCGGCGTCGTCCGGCAAGGTCGAAGCCGCGCCTCGCAACCGCTCGATCGCCAGGGCAACGTCGCGTGTTTCGAGTAGCCGTTTAGCTGCGGTGACGACGGTCGCCCGCGCTCCGTCGGGAGCGATGAGCTGCAAGACGGCGTCGAAATCGCGAACGGGCGAGCCCACACCGACCTCAGACCGAGCCTCCCATCCTCTCGGCAGGCGATCACGAACGAGATCGACGGCCACGCGCGCGACCTCTCGTCCAGATGCGGGAGGCTCGGCGCCCGCCAGTGTGGACGATCCGGGGCTGTCGATTGAAGCCGAAAGCATGGCCTCATCCTAGCGACTTTCCTTGCAATACCCAGATTCCGCTGCCAGCGGAACCCCTTGATTACCTGGATCATTCGATCCGGCGGGCAGCCGTCGGCCGTTTCATGTTTCGGAACCTGAAACAGGCGCGCTTGCGAGCGCGAGCGCCTCAATGGCGTCGCAGGCCTTCTCAGCGGTGTCCCCAATCCGACCCTCACGCCACGCCGCGACGAACTCCCCGGGGTGCCGGCCGGTCCTCTCGAAGAACCGATCCACGCGCTCAGCCAGATCGGCCGCCGGCCCCTCGGTGGTCGGCGAGACCACGGGAGTCTCCTCGCCGCGCAGCCCAGCGACAGCACGAGCCGGAATGCGGATCGCGCACTCGCCGATTCGGCGATGCTCGAGCTCGCCGTCCTCGATCAGCTGGTGCACGCGCGAAAGGCCGACATCGAGCAATGCGGCGAGATCGCGCGGCTTCCAATAGGGGCGACCATCGAATTCCATGCGAGATAGCGTATATGCAGGATACTGAGGGTCGTGTCGCCCTCACCGTCACGTCGGCCTCGATCTCACACAGTGGCTGCCATACGACAGCGGAAGATGCGTGAAATCACCATGTTCCGCTGGCAGCGGAACAGACGGATTCATTCCGGAGGAGATGGGCCGCCGCCCGGCTTTGTATCGCGTATCGATACCCGATCCGGGAACCATGAGGCGGTGACTGCAAGGGCCTCTCCAGAGCAAGGGCCTCGATCGCATCGCGAGCGTTGTCGGCGGTATCCTCGATCCCGCCGTCACGCCAGGCGCCGTCCGCCGCCTCTTCGTTCGCGATCCGCAGGGTGTCGTCATCAGCGTGCTGGCCCACGGGTAATCACCGCGACAGCCAGCCGAGGGTCATACTCAGGCCTGAAGGCGACTGACGTGGGGCCCGCGAACAGGAGCGACGATGCCGCTTTATCTATCCAGGTTCAGCTACACGCCAGAGACGTGGGCGATGCTGATCGATAAACCAGAAGACCGCCGACAGGCAGCTCAGTCCTACATCGAATCGGTCGGTGGAAAGCTCCACGGATTCTGGTACGCCTTCGGCACACACGACGGCTACAACCTCTGGGAGGCCCCCGACAACGTGTCCATGGCCGCAGTTGCGCTGGCGATCAGCGGGGGCGGTGCCCTTAGCTCGTTCGAAACGACGGTCCTGCTCACCGTCGATGAAACGGTGGCTGCCCTGCGCAAGGCCGAGCAGGTCCAGTACCGGGCACCCGGCGCGCGTAGCGGCTAGCGGCACCTCCCCCTGTCCAAAGAGCTTCTGCAAGTTGCGAAGCAGAGCGCCGACGCTACGTCGTGTAGTGCCACCTTCACGGCGCCGGATGCCCCTTCGAACCCCTGACCTTCGGTCCCCTAGTCCAGGTTTGAGGGTCTTCTGAGTGCGTTGGAGCGCGTTCTAGAGCGGTTATCGGCGGGGCGAGTTCGTTGGGGATCGTTGGGATTCTGTGGGGGCTGTTGCCCATTTGTTGCCCACTGATCCAGCGCTCAGCTCGCTTGACCGCCAGTAAGAAGTTTCGCGAAACCACCATGTTCGGCTGACAGCGGAACAGCCAGATTTCGACGAAGACCGCGCTTGGGCGACGGGTCACTGCGATACACGCCGCTGGCTGAACCGCCCAGCGCGCCGCTCCGGTAGCGACGAGCCGTAAAGCAGCCGGCAGATGTTCGGAATAGCGCGTTCTACTCGATTGCGAGCGAAAGAGCTCACGCAGCAGACCAGCCGCGATTGACGTGTTCTTCGCTGAGTGGCAACTCTCTGTACTTAGAGAAAAAGGCAGCTTGCGCGCCGCGCAAAACTCATCATCACGCCGACGGCTGCGCCAACGCAACGGCACCGGCGATCGAGTCCAGGTGACTCAGCGAGATCGTCACCTTGACGCCGAGAGCGCGAGCCCGTTCGGCAACCGCGCCGTGCAGCGCGAGCGAGCAGTTCTCGCCGCCTCCTATCACCTCGACGTCGAGCGGGTCGAACCCGTCGATGCCCAGCGCCTTGACCACTGCCTCCTTGGCGGCGAAGCGGGCGGCGAGGTTTTCGCTCGGGTTGGGCTGGCTGTCAGCGTACGCGAGCTCGCCCGGATGAAATAGCTCGTCGACGAGTGCAGGCGTCCGGTACAGCCGATCCGCCAGCCGTCGTGGCTCGGCGAGGTCGAAGCCGATCATCGGCGCAGGCATCAGCCCATCATCGCAGATGCTGCCGGGAAAGCCGACGGTCTGTCCGATTATCCTGTATGATGTCGGAAAGAACGACAGCCCTAGGGAGCGACGCACATGGCCGCTACGACGACAGCACCACCCACGACCTGGACCGAGGCTCGGATTTCCGAGCTGGTCATCGAGCTGCTCGGCGACCTGCTCGATACCGACCCCGCAGACCTCCGCGCCGAGCTCGAGGGCAAGGGCAGCGCAATGCCGGTCGACTCGCTGGACCTCTTCGACATTCTGGTCGAGTTCCGCCAGCGCACAGGGCTGAAGATCCCCAAGCGCAAGCTGCGCCGACGCACAATGCGCTCCGTTCAGGCGTTCGCCGAGTTCGCCGCCCGCGAAGGCACTAGCTGATGGCCGATCGTGATCGCGTCGTGCCCGACGACGCCGAGCAGCTGACACGCCGCCTGCGAGAGGCACGCGAGTTCACCAACCTCTCTCAGCAGTTCGTCGCCGAGCAGACGGGCATCCCGCGCTCGGCGATCTCCGACATCGAGCGCGGCGCTCGCCGCGTGGAGAGCATCGAGCTCAAGCGGCTGGCCAGCCTGTACCGGATGCCCGTCGACTACTTCCTTGGCAATGAGCCGCCGACCGAGCTCGCCGGCGCCGCGGAGGACCCGACGTCGACGGCGCTGGCGCGCGCCACCGGGGAGATGGGCCCCGACGAGAAGGAGCAGGTGCTGCGCTTCGCGCTGTTCCTGCGCAACTACGAGCGCCCGTCCGATGGCCAGCGATGATCAGCTGGAGTGACGCGCACACACGAGCGGCGGCCGCCGCCTCCGAGGTGCAGGCCGACCTGAACATCGACCTGACGCGGCCGGTCGACGTCTTTGATGCTGTCCAGCGGCTCGGCCTGGTCCTAGCCTTCGCCCCACTCGGGCACGTCTCGGGCCTGTACCTGCCCGAGCAGCCCACGCCGGGCATCTTGCTGCACTCCGGGCATCCGCGCACACGGCAGCGCTACACCGCCGGTCATGAGCTTGGACATCATGTCTTCGGCCACGCCGCTGAGGTCGACGTCGATCTCGAGGGAGCGCTACAGCGCGGCAACGTCGACCGCTGGCCTGACCACGAGAAGGAGGCTGAGGCCTTCGGCGCATGGTTCCTGATGCCACGCCGCCTGATCCGCGCCGGTCTCAAGGATCTCGGCATCGGCCCTCGGCCGTCGGACCCGCTCGACGTCTACGCCCTGTCGCTGTGGCTGGGCACTAGCTACACCGCCACGGCCCGCCAGCTGGCAGCCGTCCAGCTCGTCGACTACGCCGACTCGGAGCGCTGGGCGCGTGTGCAGCCGCGTGCGATCAAGCAGGCGTTGGCTGGCGACATGGTCCCCGACGACCTACGCAACGACGTGTGGTGGCTGGACGCCCGGCACCACCGCCAGCCCCTCGACGCGCGTCCAGGCGACCGGCTCGTGATCACGCTCGACGAGATTCCCGCCGCCGGGTACACCTGGCGCGTCGTGGAGCAGCCTCACGAGCTGCGCCTGCTCGCCGACTCCTACGCCGACGACTGGGAGCCCGACCTCACCGCCGAGGGCCAGTCCGCCGAGGACGAGCTAGTTGGCGGGCCTCACCCGCGCTCGCTCGCGCTGGAGATCGACCCCGACGCAGCGCTGGGCGTCCACCGCCTAGCGCTCAGCAAGCAGCAGCCGTGGCGTGCGGACTCGACCGTCGACGAGTTCGAGCTACTGCTCTCCATCAACCCGCCGCTGCGCGGCATCCAGGTCTCCGAAGACGAGCTCGCGCTGACTGGCTGACACGTTCATGTCTGACCACCGCAGCGATCAGACCCCGGTGCGCAACCAGGGGGACCGGCCGACCTGCGTCGCGTTCGCGACTAGCGCGGCCCATGAGTGGCACGCCGCCGACGTCACTGTCCGCTCACCCGAGGACGCGATGTGGGCCGCGCATCAGGTTGGCGAGGTCCCCGGCCGCGAGGAGACCACCGTCTCGTGGGCACTGGAGGGCCTCGCCCGCCACGACCACGCAGCCGAGACGGCGTGGCCCTACGGCACACCGCGCTGGTCGGCCGGCCGCCCCACCGCGGCGCTTAACGCCGCCAACCGCCACGCCTTCCCCGCCTGGTGCGACCTCGGCCGCGTCTCCTTTGAGCGGATCAGCGCCGAACTCGACGCGGCCCGCCCAGTCATCCTGACTGTCGCCGTGGTTCCCGCCGCCTGGTACCACAGCGGCGACACCGTCGACGCCGCAGCGGGCGCTAAGACGCCAGGCAACCACGCGGTGCTTGCCGTCGGTGCGTTTGACGCGCCAGATCGGCTGATCGTCAAGAACTCGTGGGGAGACGACTGGGGTGAGGGCGGCTACGGCTACCTTACGCGCCGCTATTACGACCACTACGCGCTGCGGGCGCACATTCTGGAGGCAGCGTGACGATCTTTGACGACCATTACGCCGTGGCACCTAACATCTCCGAGGGCTGGTTGGCCGCCGTTCGGATGCTTGACGCTGTCCCGAACTACAAGACGATCCACGTCGTCCTGCGCATCCTGGATCCCATCGCCGAGGACCCGGCAATCCGCGCCGCCGCCCAGCAGCTCGTCGACGATCACAACGCCAAGGGCAAGGACGAGAAGCCCGACATCGACACGACCCGCAACACCATCTTTCCTGCCAGCTACGCGCGACGGACCGACGGGCCAGCCGCGCTGACGGCCTACTACCGCGAGCGCTACACCAAGGACGGGCTGCTCGGGTTCCCTGACAACAAGCACGGCACCTACTTTGGTCGTGTCGTCGCCTACCCGCGAGCCGATGGAGACGCACCTGCCGACCAACTCACCGACACGGTCCGAAAGCTCAAGACCGAGCTGAAGAGCGGCTCGAACAAGAGTTCGCGCTACGAGATCAACATCTTCAACGAGCGCAGGGACACGCGCTCAACGAGCTTCCCGTGTCTGGCGCACTTGTCCGTGCACATGCACGAGCGCAAGCTCCACATGCAGGCCATCTACCGCAACGAGTTCCTCGTGGGCCGCGCCTATGGCAACTATCTCGGCCTCGGCGAGTTGCAGGCCTACATCGCAACGCAGGCCGATCTGCAGGTCGGCGAGCTACTCATGACCCTCGGTCACGTGGAGCTGGACTCCAACAAGGGACCAATCCGGGCCATGCTCGCGCAGTTTTCCGACTGACCCGACCTGGCCGCCGACTCCAAGCCGCAAACACCGGCATTGCTGCGCTTGCGTCGGTCGCGCGTCCGCGTTCCGTGGAATGCTGGGCCGATGGAGCCGACCCCTCGTGCCGAGGTCTTTGATGCCTACTGGCGCTTTGCCGCCGAACGCCAGCGCATCTTCGACCAACGCCTCAAGGATCCTGATGGGCCCTGGACGGAGGATCCTATCCTGCGCCGCTTCAAGTTCTGCAACACCTTTCGGGCCTCCGACCGCATTTCGCAGTACCTGATCACCCGCGTGATCTACGACCCCAAGGCCGACGACCTCCCCCCCGAGGATGTCTTCCTGCGCATCGTCCTGTTTCGCCTGTTCTCCAAGGAGAGCACCTGGGAGGCGCTCGAGCAGGCCACCGGCGGCGTGCGTCGTGACACGCTCGACATTGACCTGCTCGGCGACCTGCTTGAGGACCTGCGCCGCGACGGCCCGATCTACACCGCTGCATTCATCCTGTGCGCCCATGACGCTTACGGACACCGGATCAAGCACCGCAACCATCTCGATCTGGTGGCGCGCATGTTCGCCCCTGGGGCGCTCGGCGCCCAACTCGCCGCCGCTAGGAGCCTCAAGGATGTCTACGAGGCGCTGCGCGAGTGGCCGATGATCGGCGCGTTCATGGGCTACCAGCTCGCCGTCGACCTCAACTACTCCGATCATCTCGCCTTCGACGAGGACGACTTCACCGTCCCGGGCCCGGGAGCGGTCCGCGGGCTTCGCAAGGTCTTCAGCGACTTCGGCGACCGCTCCCCCAGCCAGCTCATCATGAGCATGGTCGATCAGCAGGAGGAGCACTTCGACCGGCTCGGCCTGCAGTGGTCGGGACTCTTCGGTCGGCACCTGCACGCGATCGACTGCCAGGGTTTGTTCTGCGAGACCGACAAGTACGCGCGGGTGGCCTTCCCCGAGCTTACGAGCAACCGGGTGCGCATCAAGCAGGAGTACCGAGACCCGAAGCCCATTGGTGGCCTCTTCTACCCGCCGAAGTGGAACATCAATGACCGCATCCCTGCGGCTTCGCGCGTGCTCCCCGATGCCGTCAGCGCCGCTCGCCAGCTCGCGCTCGACGACGCCCACCTGCATCTCGTAGCCGCTACGAGCGACGAACCCGTCGCTCGTCCCTTACCGCGCCTCGCGCCGAGGCTGTTCGACGACCCGGTCGCCGCCGTCAGCTGAGGTCCCCTCTTGCGCGCCATGTCGTCCCTGCACCCAGAGGATGATCCCCGCCGGGACGTGCTAGCGCTGCTTGAGCGGCTGCACCGTCACAAGGACGCCGCCTACGGCGATGCCTGGCGCAAGCGCGGCGAGGTCATCGCCATCTTCGCCAACATGGCGCGCAAGTACGACCGGCTGATCGTCGCCTTCGACGAGCAACAAGTCGCGACTACTGAGCCACTGGCCGACACCGTCGCGGACCTCTGCGTCTACGCCGCGAAATACCTCACCTGGATCGCCGACAAGCACCCCGGCGAGCTCGACGGCGCCGGTCTGCCGTTACCTCCCGCGGCGAGGATCTCGGATGCCAACGGCCCCGACGCGCTGCATGATGTCTTCGCCGCCGTCCTGGCGACCCCCGCCTCGCCACCCGGCGACTCCGCGCAGGCGTGGGAGCGCGTGAAGGACGTCTTCACTGCGCTTGAGCGCGGCCTCATGGCCCAAGCCGCGCCAACGACGAGCGGGTCCGACGACATCCCTAGCTATGCGACCAAGGCGCGCCTCGTCTTGGCGCTGGTCCAGGACAGCGCCTGGCTGCTGACCCAGCTCGATGCCGAGAACCCGTCGACCTTGGTCAAGCTGCGCGACGAGGTCGCCCGCATGGATGAGGCCTCACGCCCGTGACCGCTCCGTTCGCCGATCAGCTCGTTGATCGTACGTTGGAGCGCGTCACCGAGCGCGGCGCTACGCGCATCGCCCTGCTCGGCTTCACGCCCGCCACGCTCGCGGTCCGCACGGCGCTGACGGACGCTGGGCTTGGCGACCGCATCCTCGGCATCTTTGACGCGACGACCGAGTCGCACGACAAGACACAGCCGCTCGAGGGACTCGTAGATTGTGATCACGACCTACTCATTGTCGGCGTTGATGCCGGCAAGGCGCAGCTGCTCGATGCCTACCGCCGCGCCGTCGGCGACCGCGACGATCCGCCTGACGCAGTGCTGGCCGGGACCGCCCACCTCGACTTCGCCGACCCCGACTTCACCGAGCTCAACGCGCCCGCGCTCGTTCCCTCCTACGCCACTGGCTCGCCGCACACGCGCGAGCATCTCTTCCAGTGCCTGCAGGCGGCCGCTGTCAACGGCCTGCGCGGCGCCATCGTCGAGTTCGGCGCGTTCAAGGGGGGAACGACGGCGTGGCTGGCGCGCGTCGCCACGCACCTCGGCCTTGAGGGCTGCCGCGTCATCGGCCTCGACAGCTGGGCCGGCTTCCCGCCCCGCCGCTCGGTGCTCGACCTTTACGAACACCCGCGCTGCGTGTTCACCGACCTCGACGCCGTCCGCGCCTACGTAGAGCCGTTCGGGGTCGAGCTGATCGCCGGCGACATCACCGACACCTATCGGCAGCTCGCCGGATTGCCGCTGATGCTCTGCTTCTTCGATACCGACAACTACAGTCCGGCCCGTGCCGGGCTTGAGCTGTGCGCCGAGCAGCTCGTCGTTGGCGGCAGCATCGTCTTCGATCACCTCGCGACCACCGCCGACTATGTCGACACCCTTGGCGAGCGGATGGCCGCCTACGAGGTGCTCGGATCGCGCGGCTTCTTGCACTTGCACGGCACCGGCGTGTTCACAAAGATCGCCTGACCGCCTCGCGCTCAGGTGTCGGGCTCGAAGTCGATCGTGCGGGCGACTAGATCGAGTCGCACGACGCCTCCCCGCGCGGCATACAGCTCGCGCCACACGGCGAAGCCGCGCAGGATCGTCTGCTCCCACTCGTGCGCGCTGCGGTCACGGACCTCCAGCCGAGACACGAGCCGCTGGATTGTCTGCAGAAGCGAGAAGTCGACGTGGTTGAGGCCCTCAAGGAAGCGCCCGTCGCGGGCGTAGTCGAAAACGAAGGCCGAGATCGCCTCCTCAATGACCGTCGCCCGTCCGGCGTCCTCGACCTCGCGCACTTTGGGGTCGCTGTTGCGCTTGACGTCGAAGAATAGTCGCGTCAGCGGCGACCAGCCCAGCAGGGCTGCGTAGCTGAGGTGAAACACGTCGTGGTAGCGATACCCGTCGTCCTCATAGGCATTGTCAGTTAGCTGGTTGCCCAGCTGCTGGCCATCTGGCCCGTAGAGGCGAACGATGGTTCCGCCATCCTCATCGGACTCCACAAAGCGCACGTGGGTTTGCCGCGGCAGCCGCTCGTGCTCGGGGAACTGCTCGTCGCCGATCGGCAACGGAAGCGTCTGCCCATGCTGCGGCCATCGGCCGCGGATCTTTTGCAGATTGCGCTCGGCGACGTCGTCGAGCTTAAGGTCGAGCTTCTCGGCCAGGTTCGCCACGTACCACAGCACGTCACCAAGCTCCTCGGCCATCTCATCGCTGAACAGCTCGTGTGCGTCGCCGTCGCGCAAGCGCTTCTTCACGTGCCGCACTAGCGACCCGATCTCCGAGCTCAAGCCGATAACCGGAAACAGCAGCGCGCCCTCGTCGTGACCAGGGCGCTGGTCGGTGCGGTTAGCCTCACGCTGAAAGTCGTTGAATTCCACCCGCGCAGCATAGAAGTCAGCGGCTCCCTAGACAAACGACTCCTGCTGACGCCGGGCTGGCTAGATGAGTGACTCGCCAAGATGGTTATCTGCAACTACGTCGTGGGGACGAGCCGCCCTCGGCCGTTTCATGTTTCGGAACGTGAAACAGGTCTGTCGGCCAAGACGGCGATGGCGCCGCCGCTCTCCTCCGGCACTACTGCGTGATCGAGATCGAGCGCGCTGGCATCCTCGCCTTCCAGCAGGTGAATGTAGGCGTCGAGGGTGAAGCTGGCGGCGTGGTGGCCGAGCGCCCGGCTGAGTTGGACGACGTTCGCGCCGCGGGCGAGTTGGAGGGAGGCGTAGGTGTGGCGGAGGGTGTGCCATGCCGCCCACGGTGCGCCGATCTGCCGCATGAGCGGCTTGATGAGGCGGCTGCGGAGGTTGTCGGCGTCGAGTGGGGTTCCGATCTGGGAGGCGAAGACCCAGGCGGTATCGGTGCGGTCGAGGACAGCGTCCATGTGGGCGGCGAGCTTGGCGGCGAGGGGTCGGGAGAGCGGAACCTTGCGGCGGCCGTGCTTGGACTTGGGAGGCTCGACGCGGCCGCGGACGATGGCGCGGCGGACGCGGAGGTAGGGCCGTAACTCGTCGAGCTGGAGGTCGCGACGTTGGAGAGCGATGGCCTCGCTGATCCGCAGGCCGGTTGAGGCCATCGTCTCGATGAGGAGCTTGTAGTCATCGGGCGCGACATCGAGCAGGTCGCGGAGCTGCGCGCGGCTGAGGGCCTTGGTGGTGTTCTCATCGTCCTCCTCGATCCGCTGGCGGTTGGGAAGGGCGAGACCGTCGGCTGGGTTGTGGCGGATCAGGCCGTCGCGCTTGGCGGTCGCGAGGGCTGCGCGGACGGGGTTGACGCGGTTGGCGATCGAGGAGTCGGAGTAGCGGCGGCCGTTCTGCTGGGCTGGGTCGGCGAGCCAGCGGACGAAGTCGGAGAGGTGCAGCGGCGTGACGTCTGTGAGGCTTAGGCGCTCGCCGAAGAAGGCGTGGGCGCCGTACTTGAGCTGGCGGCGGTACTCGACGCGGGTGCCCTCGCGGAAGCCGTGGCGGCCGTTGCCCTGGTAGGTCTCGATCCAGTCGGCGAGGTAGGCGCGGAGGGTGATCTTCGAACGGGCCTGGAACTCGCCGCGCAGGTCGTCGGTCTCGCGGGCGGCCTTGATCGCCCGCGCCTCGGCCATCGTGCGGCAGGACTCCTTGCGCTGCTTGCCGGCCGCGCGGTAGACGACGACGTAGGGGCGGGTCTTCGCGCCGGGCTTGCGGAAGATCCCAGGTGTCGCGGTCTTGACGAGCGAGAGGGATGACCAGCCGTCGGCGGGTCGTTTTGTGGACGCCCGCTTGCGCGGTGCGTAGGGTGCGGGTTGCATCGGGACTTGACCTCCTGGTGCCACGCCCCCGGCGGTCGCACCCGCGCGGGGGCACCTAGCAGATGTGCTCATCGTACTGGGCAGGAGCTCCGGTCCCAAGGGGCTTCGCCGGGCGTCTGTGCGCGGGGTGGCGGCCGCCTTCGGGTCAGGCATCGTCGCCCCCGTCGCTGGGGCTACCGACCCAGTCAGTCGGCTGCTGGGGGTTGGCGGCGGTTCGGAAGATCGGCGCGAACGGACCGTGATCGACGAGGTCGTCGAGCAGGCAGGCATGGATCTCGGCCTCGGGCGTGTTGGCGAGGTCTGGGTGGTGGGCGCAGAGGCGCAGGACGGTGTCGCGGCGTTGCTCGAGGAGGTCGCGCCGGCGGCCGCCGAGGACTAGCAGCACGGGCGGGAAGGTCGGGTAGAGCTTGGGCCACAGCCGGACTTGCCGGCCGCCGGGGCCGGGGATGGTGCGGCGGTGGAGGCGGCCGTAGCGGGCGAGGCGCTCAGCGAGGTCGTCGGTCGCTCGGGTGGCGCGGTCGACCTCGACGAAGCGGTAGTGGAACCGCGGTTGGCCGTCGCGGTGCTGTTGGTAGCGCAGGACGGCGTCTGAGATCAGCTGCTCGGGGCGGCGGCGTCCCGGTGGCGGTCCGAGTGGGTGGGCAATCTCGTGGCGCCAGGCGAACGGGCCGCACTCGTCGCCGCGCTCGCGCGCTGCCTGGACGAACGCGATCCCTACGTCGTTGACGGCGAGGGTGTGGCGCTGAAGCGCGCCTACCGCGGCGTCGGGGGCGAGGACCTTGCGGCGGGTCTCGATCCGGTCGCCGACTGTCTCGACAGCGTCGGCGCCCGGGTCGGTGAGGTGCCACAGCGCGGGCCGGCGCGGGAGGCGGGTCATGTGGACGAGTCCGAGGTCGCGTAGCTGGGCGAGCAGCCGCTGCGGCCAGGAGATGTGCGCGTGCGGGACGTGCAGCGCGTGGATCTGGCTGGTCGACAGCAGCCGATGCTGGTGGATGCCTTGGAGGATCTCGGCGGCAGCCTCGACGAGACGCGGCTGCGCGGCGGTCGCCGTCACTGACCGGCCTGGCGGTCGGGGTCGGTCCAGTCCGACTCGTTGCCGGAGCCGCCCTGGTCGATGTAGTCGGCGATTCGCCGGCTGTGGCCGTCGAGCCGCCGGAGGGTGCCCGCGATCGGAGCCGCATGAGATGTCTCGGCTATCGCTTCGTCGAGGGCCGCGAGCTCGTCGGGTCGGGCGGCGTCGGGGAACAGCTCGTCGGCCGGGACGCCCGCGAGCCGGAACGGTGGGCTGGCCTGGCCGTCGAGGGTGATCGAGGCGATGCTGTGAAAGCGCTCGAGGTTGGCGATCGTGTGCGGGTCGATCCCGCGGCCGAGGTCGCGGGCGAGCAGCGCGGCGGCCTTCGCATTGAGCGCGGTCGTCAGCAGGTGCGACCGGTTGGTGGTGACGGCGTTGAGCGTCGCCGGGGTCAGCCGCTCGGGGTTCTGGTTGAACAGGTGGACGCGGACGCCGAACTTCGCGACCTGCTCCAGCAGCGCGGCGAGCGTGCCCGACGATGCGCCGTCGTAGATCTGGACCTCGTCGAGGAAGACGTGGAACTCGCGCCGGCGGTCGGGCGGGATGTCGGCGCGGGTCTTGGCGGCGTGGAGGACGTCGTAGACGACGAGGTTGGCGATCAGCCTGTCCCGCGCCGACCCCGATCCGGGGCAGACGAGCACGATCTGGCCCTGATCCATCGCCTTGCGGACGTGGTAGCTGCGGAGCGGGTTGCCGAGCAGCGCGGCGGCCGGCGGCGAGACGCGCAGGCGGTCGATCAGGTTGGTGACCGGCGTAACGGCCTCGGCCGGCAGCCTCGGGAAGCGCTGCTCGAAGAACTCCCTGGTCGGCGGCGACACATGCGGCAGGACCGTCGCGCGCCACTCGTCGTCGGCGAGCAGGGCGGGGATCTGGAAGATCGTCGGCGCCAGCTCGGCCGGGAGGCGCTGGGCGAGGTCGCACAGCGCCTGGCCGGCCTGGGTGGTCAGGTTCAGCGCACGGGTGTTGGTCTCGTCCCAGCGCAGCGCCGACGCGAACGCGTCGACCAGCGCGTCGACCTGGTGCTGGACCTGGCCGGTGGGACGGCCGGCGGTGGCGAGCAGGTTCCAGCCGGGCTGGCGCGCGTTGTCGGCGAGGTCGATCTCGACGACGCGGTCGCGCAGCCCCTCGTCGGCGAGGTACGTCTTGATCTTGTGCAGCGCGTCCTCGTGCGGGTCGAGGAACAGGCAGCCGTGACCTGCGCGGGCGAGGTGGACGAACTGGCCGATCGCGGTCTCGGTCTTGCCGAACCGCGACCGGCCCGCCATGTAGGAGAAGAACGTGTCCGACAGCGGGACGCCAACGACGCGGTCGCCCGTCTCGTCGGTCACCTTGCCGAGCGGGAGCAGGTTCCGCTGGCCGGTGAACGTCGGCAGCCCCGGTGGTGGCGGGCCGACGATCCCGCCCGAGCGCAGCACGTTCGGCGCGCCGCACTTCGCGCTCGGCGGCTTGAGCAGCCCCGCTATCTCCGAGACCGTCACGAGCCGTCGCCGCGCGGGACGGAACAGGCCCGTGGCGACACGCCGGTCGAAGCGGCCGCGCCGGCCCGGCAGGTCGGAGCCGAGGAACGCCATGCCGGGAACACCGAGGCCGGAGACGCGGAGGTGGTTGTGGCCGGCGAAAACGTCGAAGGCCGACAGCAGCCTCGTCATCCGCTCCTTCGCCACGCCGGGTTGCGGGGAGGCGACGCGGATCAGGACCTGCAGCTCGAACAGCGGCTCGGGCGAGCCGAGCTTGCCGACCAGCGCCGCAAGGTCGGTCCGGCGCTGCACGAGCTCCGGCGCGGTCGCCCGCCCTCGCCTTGGCCGGGAGGAGAACAGATCGCCCAGCGGACCGGTCGATGCAGGCGCGGGCGCCGTGACGGGGGCGGCGTCGCGGCGAGCCTGGCGCAGCAGCCTTCCGCGGATGCGCCGCCGGCGGCCCGGCGCGACGGGCAGCAGATCGACGCAGACCACCGCGCTCTCACCGTCGCCGGCACGCATCCCTCCGACGGCCCGCGCGATCGCGGCAAGCGGATCGGGGTCGAGGCCGACGTTGCGCAACGGCTCGCTGCTGCCGCGAGCCAACACCAGCTCGGCGCGCGCCACCTCGACCCCCGCCTCCCGCTCGTCCTCGGCGGGATCGGGGTCGGCGTCGTGGACCTCGACATCGCCGTACGCGGAAGCCAGCACCGTCCCGCGCGCCCGCGCCGGGAGCTCGACCGCATACCGCAGCCGACCGGCCGGATCGGTGTCGAGCCGAACCCGCACCGCGCTCGCACGCTTCTCCAGCAGACCGCGCAGCGCTCGGCGCGACCGGCTCAACCCAGACGCGAACGACACGACCGCCTCGGCGGTCGGATCGAACGAGTCGGCCGGGACCAGCAGCAGCCGCGAACGGCGCGACAGCGCCCGGCGAGTCATGACAAGACGGGCGATGGCGCAGACAGCAGCGAAGATCACCAGAGCCACGACGAGGGTGACGGTCGCGGGGCGGCCCGCGAAGCTGCCCAGCGCAGCGAGCCAGTCCGGCAGCGAGGAGGCGACGTACACGGTCGCGACGGCTCCGACGACCAGGAGGAGCAGCGTCGGGTCCTGACGATCGGACGAGTCAGCCATGGGAACAACCCCCTTTCAGGGATAGAAGCCAGCGGCGATGCACTCGTCTGAAGCGCAGGCCGGACCAGTGAGCCCAGCCACGCGACCACCGGCCCAAGCCGACAGCCACGCCGACCACCACACCGACTGCCACGCCTACCGCCACACCGACAGCGGGAGCAGCAGCCCGCGCCGCCGACAGGATCTGGCGATAGAAGGAACGACGGGGGTTCGAGGAATCGGGCGCATCTACAACTACAGGGCGCCGAGCCCGAAAAGTGGACCCCTGTCCCCTCGAACTTGCGCCGCCTACGACCGCTTTCTGTGTGCAACCACGAGGCCCATATCGAGCGCGCCGAGCACCTTCACTCACGCCGTCGCGTCGATGGCATAGAGGCCCAGGAGCGCAGCGCCCGTAAGCAACGGGCTGAGATGGGCTACGGCGACGATTGAGGACTGCCCGCGGCGCCCGGAGACCCATACTCCGCCTCGACACCTCGGACTAGGTCGCTGAGCGGTACCTCGAGCGCTCGCGCGAGCCGCACGATCGTCGACAAGCGGGGATCGCGTTCGCCGTGCTCCAAGCGGCTGATCTCGCTGCCGTGGGTGCTCGCCTTCCGTACGAGCGCTCTCATCGACTTGCACTGACGTTGACGCTCGCGCGCGAGGTTGCGACCGAACACTCGGGCCAGGGCCTGCTTCGGGGTTTCGGCCGAAGGGCATGGGCCGCTGCTCACCGCGCCCCCTCGTGGTCGGTCTCCTCACCGCCGACGATCTGGGCTAGGACGTCGCCGTAGGCGCCCTGAGCGATCAGCGCCCGCTCGGCGTACCTGCGCTCCTCGATCGGCTCGACGATGTGGGTGTGCAGCATCGCCCGGGCGCTGTCGTTGAGCCTACGCAGCGCACCCGCAAGATCAGGGCCAGGCATCGTCAGCTCGAACTCCTCGGCCTCCCGCTCCGGCTCCCAGCCGAGATCGTCGAGGAGACGCATGTCCTCCTCGAAGCGACGACGGTACTGCCGTGCCTTCGCGAAGTCGTCGCTGTTGAGCGCGTGGAAGATGTCCCCAACTCCGGTGAGGTCGAGCATGATCTCCTGGTAGATCGCATCCCGCTGGTCCCTGCTGATCGTGATCGCCACTGTCGGCTCCTTCGGTCGAAGGCACCGAAGGGGCAACCCGCACCAGGACAGTCCACCCGGCAAGCCACGGGCTTGTGGGACGATCCCGACGCATCGAGGGTCTATGGCCTTCGGTGCCGGGCCCCGGGGCGTTGGCGCGTCGCCGGGGCCACCTATGTGCGCTTGCCGTTCTCGACGCTAGGTGGACTTCGCGGACATCTCAAGGGGCGGTTCCTCGCGAGCTGTTGCCCTCTTGGTTGCCCACTCGCCAATTTTCGGGCTTCCAGATGCCGCCCCGAAACGACAGAACCCCCACATTTGCAGGGGTTCTGCGTTACGCGCCCGAGAGGATTCGAACCTCTGACCTTCGGTTCCGTAGCACAGGCCGGAGGTGCGTCCGGATGCCGTAGAGCCGATGCAAGAGCGGTTTCGCCTGGTTCGAGTTCGCCCCGGATCGGCTGGAATCCGTGGGACGTGTTGCCCCATGTGTTGCCCCAGCGCAGCCACGTGCGGTCCTAGGTTCTGGCCGCTGACGCTCCAGTTCTACTGAGGCAGCCAGCGAGTGTTGCGATCGTGACCGACGGGCAGGGGGCCGACGGACTCGAGTTGGACGTCGAACTCGGGGAAACGCGCGTAGTAGGGCCTCGCGAACTTGTCGACCGCCGCCTGGCTCAGGAAGATCGCATCAACGGTCGGCTCGAGATCGACTGTCTCCTCCTGCCCGTTTGCTCGCCGAATGGTGATTGATACTGCCTCAACCAGCTCATCTTGTGGGTCCTCGGGCGTGACGTATGGACCGAAGACCTCCCTGGCGTCTGATCGCGTGGCTTGTTGGGCGTCCTCTTCCTTGGAGAAGACCTCGATGTCATACGGCACCTCTGTTCGGGCGGCGACCCAGACCGGATCTCCTGTGCGGTGGCCGTCGGCAGCCTCGGCTATGCGGCGTAGTAAAGATGCAGAAACTGGATTTGGCATGGGTGCATTCTCATCGCCTGGCCGAGGGAGGTCAACACGAGGCAGCGGAAGTCCATCGTTACACCTGCCGCTTCCCGGCTCTAGACCGCTTTGGGGAGACGGAATGCATGGCGAAGGGTCCAAGTGCTCAAGCCGAAGACGACCGTGCGGTTTGGCCGACGGGCCCGAGGTGCGTCCGGGCGCTGCGGCGCCGATCCCAGAGCGGTTTCTAGGGGACCGAGTTCGCTGGGGATCGGCCGGAATTCGTGGGGCACGTTGCCCCGGGTGTTGCCTCATCACCACGGCTAAGCCGGCGTTGATCGCTCGGGGCTATGCGGAGAGCCATACGCTCATCGGTCGGGCAGGCGCGACTCGGACAGTTCTGGCGACAGCCCAACCGGGCCGCGCCCAACCGCAGTCGCTTGCCTAGCGAAATGCGCCCGGATGAGGCAAGATCGGAGCGAGCTATCGGGAGGCGATGTGGCGACGCTCTGCAACTTCAACGTCAACAACCTATTTGTGCGTTATCGGTTCGGCGGAACGTTCCCCGGCGACGTCTCGCAGAAGAGCGCCGTTGACGATCCAAGGCTCGGCTACCTGCCGATGTACAACCCAGGCGCCTTCGAGCTCTTCAACCCGATCCAACGCGAGCTCGCCGCTCGCGCGCTCACCAGGGATGGGTCGGACTTCCCCGACATCCTTCTCCTCCAAGAGGTCGAGAGCCTGATAGCTCTCCGCGCCTTCAATGACGGGCCTCTGGGTGGGCGTTACAAGGAGGCGGTCCTCATCGACTCCTACGACCTCCGCCAGATCGACGTCGGTGTCCTGTCTCAGCTGCCGATCGTCTCGATACGCACCCACGTGGACGATATGGACCCCCGATCGACAGACTCGCGGCTGTTCTCGCGCGACTGCTTGGAGGTTGTCTTCGAGCTGCACGGCGGCCGCACCCTGACGGTCTTTCTCAACCACCTGAAGTCGAAATTCATCGGACGTGAGGCGAACACTCCGGCGAAGCGCAAGGCAGCCAAGAAGAAGAACGACGCCAAGCGCCTCCGGCAAAGCCAAGCGATCGTGCGGCTTCTGCGAGAGCGCTTCTCCGGCCCGGCGTGGAACCAAGAGCTCTTCCTTGTTGCCGGCGACCTCAACGACGAGCCAGGATCAGCATCAATCGCGCCGCTGATAGCCGACACCGGTCTCGAGAACGCCATCGCACGAATTCCCGGCGAGACCGACCGCTGGACTCACTGGTACCGATCCGAGAACTCCGTCGGACAGCTCGACTACCTGCTCCTGTCCCCAGCACTAGCGAACGCCACGCAGGGACAACGACCGGTCATCGAGCGCCGAGGCATCTCCTTCCGCGAGACCCTGACCGACGGCGGCACCGGTCCGAAGAAGACCCGCTACAAGCGAATCGACGACGACCCAACACCACTCCAAACCGACTTCCGGTTTCCTCGCTTCGACGCCGTGACCCCCAGCGCCTACGCATCCGACCACTGTCCCGTGTTCTTCGAGATTCCGTAGCCCCGAAGTCACGCAACCGGCCGACCTTCGGTTCACAGCCCACCAGTCGCTATGGGTCCGTAGCACGCGCTTGGAGTGCGGCAGGGCGCCGCGAAGCCGTCTTAGACGCGTTTTGACGGCTATCGCGTTCGGCTGGAATCGGGTGGACTCTGTGGGACGTGCTGCCCCAGTGTCACACCACTCATGGGCGGGATGGGTCTCTCAGCTTCAGAGTTCTGAAGCTGAGACTCGGCTGACGCCGTGGCCGCGCGTACCTCCGCGACCATCGCCGCGATCCCTTCGTGCTCCCATAGACGAAGCACCGTCCATCCGGCCTGACGCAGCGACTCGACCTGCCGTGCATCTCGACGCACATTCGCATCAAGCTTCGCCTCCCACCAGGCGGCATTCGCCCGTGGCGCGGTCCCATGCCGGGGACAGCGATGCCAAAAGCAGCCGTCAACAAAGATGGCGAGTCGCAGCCGAGTAAAGATGATGTCGGGCTTCGCCCGCAGCCCAGGCACGACCGTGAGGTGCTTTCGGAAACGGAACCCCTCCCGGTGTAGCGCGCTCCGAAGATGCCGCTCGACCGAACTCTCAGACCGGTTCGCGCGAAGGTTTCGGCTGACGGCGGGCGAGGACGGTACCGGTGTTCGAGTCATCGCCGAAGACGCAACAACTCAGACTCTGCGAGCCCGACGCGCGAGAACTGCCGTGCAAGGTTCTCGACAATCTGTTGAGCATGCTCAGGCTTGAAATCGGCGACCCACCGGTACCGGCGCGAGCGGGTCGTGTTCGGCACGGGAGTCGCGACAAAGGTCGGCTTCTGGTTGAACTTTCTCGAGCGCACCACCTCGTCGCTGCCAGGATCAAATTCCACGAGCGCAAGGTTCGCGGGTTTAGGCTCCAGCTTGAGCGCGACCCATCGGTTGCTACGGCCGGAATCTCGAAGTACAACTCGCGCCGACTCGTCGCCACAATCGCATACCTGCATACGCAAGAAAGGAAACACCGTTTGGTCCTTCAACCGCACACTGTCGCAAGCGGGCTGAACACACAGCAGATACTTTCCCGCCCGCTCGACGAGTACGCCGAGGCCGAGCACCGGGTCCGGCTTTCTGTAGCGCGTCCGAATCGTCATGCGCTCAGCGAACGCTTTGTTGGAGTCGTCCGCCAGCTGCGTCGCAGTGACAAAGAGCTCAGTCGCGCGAGAGCGAATGTTCCGCAAAGCGTTCTTAGCCTTCGCGGTGGACTCATTCTGCTCGGCGAGCCGATCCTCCCCGAGACCGACCGTAAGAAAGCGCAGCCGCTCCGCTGCATTCACGTCCTCGAGCAGCCCGCCAGGCGCCAGGCCCTCCTGCGCCGACAGCCACTGCTTCACCCGCCGCAACCCGGCCTCATTTCCGACCTGGCGGTCAGCAATTACTGCTCCGATCTCTGACGTGATAAGCGCCTCGAGCTGTCGCTCGACATCAGCCGGCTGATCGAGCGCAACTCGCTGCCCGAGCAGTGCAGAGTCCATGTCGGGCCCCAGTGCCGTGAGCAGGCGGTGGGCATCCGCGCGAATGCCTGTTAACGCCGATATCGTGGCGCCCGGAACAAGACCCGTGCATAACAAGCAGAACTCGTCGGCGAGGCGGTCTGGCAAATCGTCGATTGCGACCCGCTGAGCCTCCAACTCGCTAGGTAGGTTCTCAATGTACTCCTTAGCCAGGACCGTCAACCGCACGGGACCGCACGTGAACTGCGGTAGCTCGGAATCGTCCTGGACGTCATGGTCGCTGAGCTCGCTCGTAGCCACCGCACGCATCCTCTCCGCAATGTCGTGCAGCTTGGGCTCGCCGGTATAAACAGCGACCACCCGGAGCCGTCGCTCTACACCGTCGTCCGCGCGAAGAAGCCCCCGGAAAAGCTTAAGCGTCGTCTCGCCGTCATCGCCGTTGAGCATCCAGTCAAAGACGACAAGGTCCGCCCGACCAGCTGTCTGGAGAAGGGGATCTTTCACCTCCTTGTTCTCCTCGACCGTTTGCGGGGACAACATGGCGCAGGCGAGGCCTCGGGTACCAAAAGCTTTGCTTGTCGCTCTCGGGTCAAGCTCATCCGCAGCAGGAATCTCAGTGGGGGCCCTAAGCAAGGCTTGCTGCCGCACAACCGCAGGCGCCTCATCGGCAACCTTGTCCCAGTCGTGATCCTCGTCGGACGGCGCGTCGGCGGTTCTGAACGCCTCGTCATCGACTATCACAACGGTGTGAAGGAAGTCATCGACCGTCCTCCGGATGTGATTTGCGAACGCGGTCGTCATGTACTGCTCGGCTCTCCTCCCTTAGCGACAATACGAAACTGTGTACCACGATCAGGATTAGCCCGATCGAGCAGCAAGTCCATCTTCTCCCGACGCAAGACCTCTCGGGAAATGTACAGGCCATAACCCGTTCCGCCCGGCTTGCGACTGAAGCCCATCTCGAAGACGGCGTCGCGGTCCCGCTCGCTGATACCTGGCCCCGTATCAACCACCGTTAGGTCGCCGTCCTCTACATCAAGAGTGATCTGCCGACGACCGCGATAGCCAGTCAGCCAGTGAACAGCGTTGTCAACGAGGTTGACAAAGACGGGGTATAGGGTCGAGGGGTACAGTCGCACGCTGTAGTCGCGGAAGCCGCTGGTTGCTTCAAGCGTGATGTCCTCTTGCTCCAGGCGCTCGCGGAACACGTCCCGCACGAAGCGCTCGAGGTCTCGGCCGCGTATTTCGACCGCCTCACGGTACAGCCGGCGGTGCAGTGGCGTAAACAGACGTAGATAGCCATCGAGGTGATCGAACGCACTGCTCAAGTCCCGGTACAGGCCTCGCAGCTCCTTGTTGCTGTCTGCCCACCCCCTGAGCCGCCTCATGTTCTCGCGAATGGACCGAATGCTCGTTTGGAACTCGTGATTGATGATCTCGACCGCCAGACCGAGTTGGGTCAACTCCACGTCCTGCTCTGACCGCTCAATGAACGCCTCAAGACGGGTCTCCAACTCCTCGACCTGATCGGCTGCCGTCACGAGTGGTCCGTCTCCGTTGACCGGCCAGGCGACGGCTCGAAGTTGCTCAGCAACGCTGAGCATCGCACGTGCTCTCTCCCCGGCCATCTGCGCGATGCGCTCCTCCAATGCCGCACGCTGTGCGACGAACTCGTCGTCGGCCATCACCGCGACGTCGAGCCGAGCAGCACGGGCGAGAACTTGCTGTACCTCGTTCTCGACGCTCGTCAAGCTCTCCGTCGCGAGCTCTCGCGCTTGGGCCCGCGTCTCCTCAGTCGCGGCGTTCAACTCGCGACGCGAGTTCTGCACGTCGCCACGGCTATGCGCGCTGACGGACTCGAGCGCCTGGTCGAAGCGCACGCGACGCTGTACCGCGGCCTGCCGCTCGTCCCCGGCACGCGAGACCGTCGTCTCCACCTCAGCCAGGCAGGGAAGAACGATCTCCTCATAAAGACGTGCCCGCTCACGCTCGTACGCCTCGACATCCCGTTGTAGATCCCGGGACAGCCCAACGCCCCTTGGACGACGGATATCGAGCGAGTTATCCAGGTCGCGGATCGCATCCCGTGCCGTGGCCTCGGCGGACGCCAGTAGCCCCACCGCGCGAGCGGTGTCCCGGCTCTCGACCGCGCGATCGACGTCGACCCGCAATACATCGACGATCTCCGCCGCCCGACGTGCCGGTTCGTCCGTCTCAACGGCGGCGAAAAACGCCTCCAACTCGTCACGCAGCTGCTGTCGCCGAACCCGCACATGGCGGCTTCGCGCTGCGCGTGCTTTGTCTAGACGCTCGTTGGCCAATCGCCCCTCATCGAAGGCCTCAGTCCTCGCGCCACCCTCGCGGAAAAACTCCATCGCGACCTGGACAAGGAACTGTCGAAGGATTGATCTGAACTGCCGATACGCCTCGTTTGTGGAAAAGCCCTCACGCCCGGCCTTCTCGCGTAGCGCAGAGTTTTGTTCGCGCGTGATCTCTACCGCTCCGAACATGCGGCGGTAGGAAAAGAAGTAGTCGGATGCGCTCTTGTTTCGGCGAAGCTCGACATCTAGCCAGTCGAAGCGGTTGTCGCCGTAAGGGAGGACGCGGATGCCGTCCCGATAGATGTATAGGCCTCCGTACCGATCGAGCTTTGACACCATCCGATGCCACTCGGCAGGCGGCAGGTTCGACTGCCTTTGCAGACCCTGGATATAGGCGAGGTCGAGACTAAAAGGTCCGCATTTCGTAGGTGAGCCCCGAGCCCCTGACCAGGCAAGTGGGTAGCTCACCGACTGCCCTCCAAACACAGTGACCGTGCCGCTGAACTGACCATACTCATCGAAGCGCCCCTCGAAGTGGTGGTCAGCCCGCGAAAACTCGTCGGGCGAGAAGAACTCTGACTCCGCGATGAGATCGGACACGTTGTCAGGGGCGCGATGATCTCGAAAAGCAGTTCTAAGCTCCGGCTCAGGGTGCCCAGGGGTCATCGTGTTGGCGAACCCGATGAGCGTCTTGAGAAGTGGCGGCGCCTCCTTCGGCTCCGTCTCCTCAAGATCAGCCGACAGATCCGGCGAAGTGGGAGCGATAACGAAGCAGGTCCCGGAGGTACCGACCAGGGCATCAACTCCGAGCACGCCGGCCAACTCGACCGGGTCCACCTTCTCCCAGACTTCGAGATCCCGCTCGATCCGGTCCAGTACCGGATGATCCGCGTCGCTCGCGACGTCCCGTAAGTTAATACGAATTTGCTCCGCCATCTTCGGCAGATCCGGGGCACCCCCAGTCGCAACCTCATCAACAGGAATGTCGATCAGATCTAACTCGACGTCGGGTAGCTCAAACGCTGCCCAATGCACAAGCGCGACCGTAAGCGGCGAGCGGCCTTTGCCTTCACCATGGCGCGTGAGCACGAGCGCCTGGGGACCGATCGCCGCGATAGCCAAGCGTCCAATTCCCTTCTCGCCGAGTACTGCGCGGCGGCCCATCCCAGGCGGCGGATCGGCCTGGCCACTCCGCGAAGCCTTGACGGCAGTACCCAGCGTAAGCCAGCGGCGCTCGAACTCGTCACGAGTCATGCCGATCCCGTCATCTCTCAGGACAAAAAGCTCGCGATATCGGATGTAGTCGGCTTCTGCGGCCGTCGCATAGGCATCGTGGGCATTCTTGAAGAGCTCGCTAATCGCCGTGGGGATTCCCGCGATCTGCTGTCTGCCGAGCATGTCGACTGTACGGGCGCTGGCGCGAAATCGTGCCATTAGCTCTCTCCTAGATGCGCCACAATCGCCTCCCCGAGACGCTGCGCCAAAAGAACCGGAACCGCGTTGCCCACCTGACGTGTTGTCGCCTTGAAGGTTCCCTTGAACTCAAACGTCCGGTCGAAAGTCTGGAGGCATGCAGCCTCACGAACGCTGATAGCGCGATCCTGGACCGGATGACCGAAGCGACCGTTCGTGATGTCGGTGCATTTCGTGGTCAGCACCGGCGCGCAACGGTCACGGTGCAGCCGGCCATATGAGTCCTCGTGTCCCTTGCGATCGCGATGACAATCGAGCCAAAGGTGGTCAGGCCACTCCCGTCGACTTCCTCCCTCGCTAAGAACACGAATGCGTGTGAGGTTCAGCTCCCCCAGCGCTCCAGCCCGGTGGTTGGGATCACCCGAATCGCAATCACCGGCACGCAGGACTGGGAGATCTGAGATCCAGTCCCGAACGGTTGTAAACGGCCGTCGGCCTGGGCCGTGGGTCGGCGGTGGCATAGTGAGCGGCCCGCGAAGGCTCGCCAGCAAGACGAGTCTGCGGCGACGCTGAGGCACGCCGTAGAAGCGGCAGTCCACCACCTCCCAGTTGACGCGGTAGCCGAAGTCATGCAGACGAGCGACGAATCGACGCCAAGTCGATCGCCCAGGCACCGCCTGCATGCCCGGGACGTTCTCAACGAGAACAACGTCTGGACGCAAATGATCTACAAACGGAAGGAGCCGAAGCAGGAGCGTGCGATCAGCAGTCGCGGATCGGCTCCCACGACGAAGAGAGCTGTACGGCTGACAGGGAGCGCACGCACCGAGCACTAATGCACCGCGATCAGACGGAATCTCATCGTCGAGCGCGTCAATGACGAGTTCCCGGACATCGCTCTCGAAGAACGCCGCCTCAGGAAAGTTGTGACGAAACGTGTTAGCGGCGTCGCTGTCGCAGTCGATGCCAGCCGCGATTCGCATTCCCGCCGCGCGAAGGCCAGCGCTCGTGCCCCCACAACCGCAGAAGAAATCAACGACCGCCGTTTGCGGCACCGACGGGCCTCGCAGTGGTCGGTCGAAGTCGTCGATCATGTCGGCGGCACCGACGCTTTTAGCGCTTCCAGAGTGCGCGACCGAAGTCTACATGGCCGTTCGGCGGACATAGTCCTGACACCGTCTGCCAGCTGCGAGGCCGGAAGTTAGGTCCAGCGCCGGCGCCCCGTCCCCGGGCAGCAGATGCGTGTACCTCGTCAGCGTGAACGCCGCCGAGTGATGGCCCAGCGCCCGGCTGAGTTGGAGCAGGTTGGTGCCTTGGCTCAGGTGGATCGAGGCGAAGGTGTGGCGGAAGGTGTGGAAGCCGGCCCAGGGTGCGTTGACCTCCTCGACAAGCGGCTTGAGCACTCGGCGGCGGAGGTTGTTGGGGTCGATCCTCCCGCCGGCCTCGTTCGTGAACGCCAGCGCGGTTGACTCCTGGTCGGGCTGCTCGGCCAGACAGGCGCGTAGCCGCAGCGCGAGCGAATCGGGCAGGCGGACCTCGCGGCGGCCGTACTTGGTTTTTGGCGGCGCGACGCGGTCCTTGACGATCGCGCGGCGGATGCAGACCTCGGGCTCGCTGCCGTCGAGTTGTAGGTGCAGGCGTTGGAGGGCGATCGCCTCGCTGATCCGCAGGCCGGTCGACGCCAGTAACTCGAACAGGAGCTTATGGCGGTCGGGGGCCATCGCGAGGACGGCGGTCAGCTGCTCGCGGCTGAAGACCTTGATCTCCTGCTCCTCGTCGGCGATCTGCTCGCGGTGCGGGAGCGCGAGCCCCTGGGCGGGATTGTGGCGGATCAGCCCCTCGCGCTTGGCGGTTGCCAGCGCGGCGCGCAGCGGGTTGATGATGTTGGCGACGCTGCGATCGCACAGCTGCTTGTCCTGCTCGTCGGGGTCGGCGAGCCAGTCGACGAAGCGGGCGAGCCGGTAGGGCGTGACGTCGACCAGCTTGAGCCGGCCGGGGAAGTAGGGCTTGGCGTAGTTGGCGATCAAGCGGCGGTACTCATCGCGGGTGTTCTCGCGGAAGCCGCGGCGACCCTGGCCGCGGTAGCGCTCGATCCACTCGTCGAGGTAGCGCAGAAAGGTGATCGTCGTGCGCTCTTGGAGCTCGCCGCGGTCGCGGTCGGTCTCGCTCTCGCGCTTGATGCGACGTGCCTCGTCGTAGGTGCGGGCGTGGCGCTTTCGCTGCTTGCCCGCGACACGGAAGACGACGACGTGGCCGATGACGTTGCCGTTCTCGTCGATGCGTTTGAAGACGCCGGGGGTCTTGGTCTTGCGGAGCCTTCGCTTGTCGCCGCAGCCTGGACTCTGCGCGGCCGGCGACGTACCATCCACCGTGCTCATGAGCTTGTACCTCGTGGGCCGGGGGCGGGCCGTTCGCAGCGGTGCCGCCCCATTTGCCGTTGACGGACTAAATGCTATCAGGAGGACAGCCTGATCTCGGGCCGTCGCAGCGGGCGCGATCCCGGTGCTGGTGCGGCTTTCGGAGGCGCAGGCGGTCACGGGTCGGGGCTACCGCTGACGTAGGTGTCGAGGGTCTGGCGGCGGTAGAGCGGGGTTCGTCCGTCGTGGCCGTCGGGAACGAGGCGGCGGCTGCTGGTGAGGTCGTGGATGCGTTTGCGCGTGACCCCCATGTAGCGGGCCGCGGCGGCCGGTGTGAGGTAGCCATCGTCGTCGCTTCGCTTGGAAGGCAGGCGGCCCGCGATGCGATCGGCGATCGCGTTCGCGAGGCGGTCGACGAATCGGTCGTCGACCCGCAACGCGGGAAGGCCCGCCGCCATCGACGACTCGTTGGGCGGGCGCCGGTCGAGCCTCATGTCGGCTCCTCGCCGAGCCAGTCGACCGGCTTGTCGGGGTCGGCGTTCGTGCGGCAGATCGTTGCGAACGGGCCGCTAACTACGAGGTCGTCGAGCAAACAGATCGAGACCTCGACCTCGGGCGTGTCCTGCAGGTCGGGGTCCTGGCGGCAAAGGGCGAGGACCGTTCGGCGCCGCCGCTCGAGCCGGTCACGGGGGCGGCCGGCGAGGACGACCAGCACGGTCGGGAAGACGGGGTAGAGCCGGGTCCATAGCTCGGCAATCTCGCCCGGCGAATCCTCAGCGGGAATGGTGCGGCGGTAGAGGCGCGCGTAGCGGCCAAGTCGCTGCGCGAGGTCGGCGGTCGCGCGGTTGGCCCGGTCGAGCTCAACGAAGCGGTAGGCGATGCTGGTCGTGCCATCGCGCTCGACGAGCTGGTAGGTCAGGACGGCGTCGGAGATCAGGTGCTCTGGCGTCCGGCGGCCTGGAGGCGGGCCGAGCGGGTGGGCGATCTCGTGGCGCCAGGCGAACGGTCCGCACTCATCGCCGCGCTGGCGTGCGGCCTCGACGAAGGCGAGCCCGACGTCGTTGACGGCGAGGGTGTGCTGTTGGAGCGGGCCGGCGGCCTGCTCGGGTCGGATCACCTTGCGGCGCATCTCGGCGCGGCTGGGGATCGTCTCCGCGGCATCAACGCCGCGCTCTGTGAGGTACCAGAGCCCGAGCCGCCCTGCCGCCGAAGTTCGGGCGGCGAGCTCGGCTTGTCGCAGGTCGGCGAGCACCCGCCGAGTCCAGCGCGGTGACGCGTCGGGGGCATGGAGTCGGCGGATCTGATTTGTCGAGAGCAGCCGGTGCTGGTTGAGGCTTTCGAGCACCGCGACCGCCGTCTCCCCCAGCCGGCGCGGCGGCGACTCGCGCGTCACCGGCCCGCCCCCGTGTCGAGGGTCTGCTTGCCGCCTGCGGCGGGGCGTGCGTGTCGACCCCGGTGAAGGTGCTTGACGATCTCGCCGGGGTGGCGGTCGAGGCGGTCGAGCGTCTGCGCGAGGGGCTCGCGGGCGAGGGTGCGGTCGATCGCGGCGTCGAGGTCGGCGACCGCCTCGGGGTGCCAGGCGTCGGGAAACAGCTTTTCGACCGGGACCCCGCGTAGGCGGAACGGGCGGCTGATCTCCCCGTCGAGGGTGACGTTGCCGACGCTGTGAAAGCGCGGCAGCTGGCCGATGATCTCCGGTGCCACGTCGCCGCCGAACTCGCGGGCGATCAGCTTCGCGCCGCTGGCATTGAGCGCGGTCGTCAGCAGGTGCGAGCGGTTGGTGGTCACCGCGTCGCGGGTCGCGGCGGTCAGCCGCTCGGGGTTCTGGTTGAGCAGCAGCGCCCGGACACCGAACTTGGCGACCTGCTCGAGCAGCGTGGCGAGCGTGCCCGACGATGCGCCGTCGTATATCTGGACCTCGTCGAGGACGACGTAGAACTCGCGGCGACGGTCGGGCGGAGTGTCGGCGCGGGTCTTGGCGGCGTGCAGGAGGTCGTAGACGACGAAGTTGGCGAGCAGCCGATCGCGCGACGAGCCGGCGCCGGGACAGACGAGCACGATCTGTCCGCGGTCCATCGCGGCGCGGATGTCGTACGTCGCGGCCGGGTTGCCGAGCAGCGCCGCCGTCGCGGGCGAGACGCGCAGCCGGTCGATCAGGTTGGTGACCGGCGTGATCGCCTCCGGGGCGAGCCTCGGGAACCGCTCGACGAAGAACTGGCGCGTCGGCGCGGAGACGTGCGGGAGCACGGCTGCCCGCCAGTCGTCGTCGGAGAGCAGGACGGGGATCTCGAAGATCGTCGGGGCGAGCTCGCGACGCCCACGACGAGCGCCGTCGTCCGATCGCCGGCCAGCAGCCCGGCGCCGGCCGCGATCAGGCCGACCACGACCGCGACGGTCCACGACCGGCCCGACAGGGCGATCACCGCGACCAGCGCCGCCACGGCGTAGCCCAGCCAGCCCAGCGGCACCCCGCCCGGGACCGGCAGCCGGTAGCCCTCGACCGCGTAGATGCGGCGGTCCGGCTTGAAGATCCGAGCGTAGGACTGGATCGGCGCGCGGTCGTCGACCATCGGCCGCGTCACCCGAAAATCTGCCGGCCGATGCCCCTGGCGGCACGGGCGACCTGATCGGGGCTGAACACCAGCCACGCCACCACCACCGCCGCGACCAGGAACAGCGCGAGATCCTTGTAGCGCTGGTTTACGAGGAACAGCAGCGAGACGATCGCCACGACACCGCCGTAGAGCTGCATCCCCCAGCGGCGCAGCAACCCGCCGAGATTGCGGCCCACGTCATTGCCCGCCTGGGCGATCTGGCCGCCGGCCTGCGCGCAAGCGTCGGGAGCGGTAACCAGCAGCGCGAGCAGCCCCGCCCCGACCGCCAGCGCGACCGTCACCACCAGCCAGCGCAGCCCGACCGTTGCCCGTCGCCGAGTGACCTGTCGTGCGCTCATGCGCCCGGCCCTCCGGCGACCGCCACGACATACCAGCGGTCGCGGCGCGCGACCTCTAGCCGATACGCGAGCGGGTAGACCGCGCCCGTGCTCGACTCGCGCACGCGCACCGACGCGACCACCGATCGTCGCCAGCCAGTGGTCGCGGTCGCCTCCGCGAGCCCATCGACCGCGACGACCCGAAGCCCCGATGGCAGCGGCGCGACCTCTGCGCCAGGCAGCAGGAGGTAGGCAAGCTCGGCGCGCCCGGCCCCGGCTACGTACTCGCGTAGGAACCGCTCGGCGAGCTCGGTGATCGCCTTAGCGCCAGCGCCGGCCAGCGGCTCGACGTCCTCGCCACCGAGCGACGCGCGAGGCGGCGGCGCCGAGAACGACGGCAGCCCCGAGACGACCAGCCCGCCGCGCCGGTCGCGCGCCACGGGCACCGTCACATAACGGCTGGTGCCGTCTCGCCTAAACGCGGCGACGGTGACCAACGCGCGAGCACCGCCCAGGGAGGCCGCTCGCGCCACCGTCGCCCAAGCGACACTCGCCCCTGGGCTGCGCGGCGACACCACGGCCGCCCGGTCGCTCAAACCATCAGCCAGAAAGCGCGCCACCCCGCCGCCGCCGAGGTACGCGCTGACGAACCGGACCGCGAACGCGCGCGCCTCGTCGTCGGGGAAACGAACCGCAGCGATCTGCGCGCCGCGTCCCGAAGGCGTCCCTGCCGGATCGGACGCGATCGCCCCGACGCCGCGCACCAGCACGACAGCGACCGCGACCCACAGCGCGACCCGGCCGGTCGCGCGAAGCGCCGAGCGCGGACGACCCCAACGGCCGGCCAGGCCCTTTAGTTGAGAACTACCTGAAAACGCCACCTGCGATTCGCCTCCGCCGTTGTTGGCGGCCAGCCACATGACTGGCTCACCACAACAGGGAGGCGAAGCGACTAAGTGGTCACAACCAAACAGGCAAGTGGTTGTATGACCGGCCGCTCACGCAGAAGACCCGGCTGCCCAACCGGGCCTTCAGCTACAGCGAGGTATGGGCTACGAGCGAAGTTCAGGCAGGCGCGAATGCCGCGCCTAGCTGCTCCACGAGCCACCAGCCGGTCCAGTCGATCAGCTCGTAATGAACCCACGCGCCTTCACGGCGTCGGCTGACGATGCCGGCTTGGTACAGAATGCTCAGCTGCTTGGAGACGGTCTGCTGGCTCACGCCGAGCTGGGCTGTGAGCGCGCTGACAGTGACTCTGCCCTGGCGATTGAGGATCTCCATCAGGCGTATCCGTGTCGGGTCGCCGATCACTCGCAACGTCGCGGCTACGAGCTCGACCGTGCCGTCTGAGAGCGTCCCTTGGGACCCTTCCCTAGCGGTCTCCGTTTCGGTAATTCTTTTATATGTGAGAGGCTCGTTCATCGCTCTACCCACACAGGGCGGCGAACCCCGAAGGTGGACCCCTAAAGTGCCGGAACCAGGCGCAGTCCAGCTAGCCCAGGTCGGGCCGACCAACTGCACGCCCGCCACGACGCTCGCGGCTGAGGCGACGACCTCCAGCCACACGTAGGCATCGGCGCGGGCTTGGGCTCTGTCGGCAAACCAGCGCGCCGGCCGGCGAGGGTCCCCAAAGGGCGAAGGCCCTACCCGCCGACACTGAAGTAAGGCGTCGTTCTCGATTGAAGGCGGGCCGGCATGGGTACAACCGGCCTTACGAGAGACACGGTTGGCTCTAGTTATCCCGGAGGGCAGGACGGGTGGAGGCGGTAGACGCAGCAAGGCGGGGGTCCACTTTCGCGGCTCGCTGCCCTGTAGGGGTGATGGCCTCTCAGGGATCGACCGCAACACCGTCCCAGATCGACGCTCTGTTCCAGAGCTTCGTCACCGGCCTGCGCGGCGAGACGCTTCGCGCGCAGCTAGCGGCCAAGCACCCCGAGCGCACCCTGGAGGAGATCGACGACGCGATCCAGACCGCGTGCAAGTGCTTCATCGACGAGACCGACGGGATCACCGCGCCGGGCCAGGTCTACAGGTGGATTCGCACGGTCGCCCACCGCGCCCTCAACCGCGAGCGCGAGCTCCTGTCTCGTCAAGTGCCGGTCGATCCGTCAGGCGAGCTCGAGGCGATCGCAGCCGATGCGCCAACACCCGAGCAGCTCGTGATCGACCGCGAGGACGAGGTCGACCTCGCAGCGCTGACCGAGACCGTCGCCTCGATGCTCGCCGACCGCCAGCGCGACGTCCTCGCGCTCTACGGCGCCGGCTACAAACGGCCTGAGATCGCCGCGCACCTTCGGATCACCGAGCGAGCGGTCAAGCGTGATCTCCTAGAGATTCTGGATCAGGCGCGGGTCGCTCTCGCCCGCCTTGCCGGCGGCGGCTGCGATCGCGGCGAGACCCTGATCGTCCGACTCTCCTGCGGGCTCGCCACGCCGACCGAGACAGCCCAGGCGCAGCCACACCTCGCCCGTTGCGATCGCTGCCAGCAGTTCCACGAGCAGCTGAACCTCTGGCGCGAGAAGGTCGGCGCGATCCTCCCAATCCCCGTCAGCGAGCACGCCGACCCCGGGTTGCTCGAGCGAACGCTGCACAAGACAGTCGACGGCCTGGGATCGCTGCGCCAGCACCTCGCAGACGGCAGCGCTCAGATCAAGCAGCAGACCGCTGCCACCTACTACCGCGCGGCCGACCCGACGCCCCTCGCCGGCGCGCGACCCGGCGCGGTCGCGGCAGTCGTCGCCGGATGCCTCGCGGTCGGAACCGGCACCTACACCTGCGTCGAGCAGGGCATCAACCCACTGACATCCCTACCAGGCCTGGGTGAGGAAGCGCCAGAGCAGCGCGCCACGACCCCGCCGCCCGAGACGACGACCGAGCAGCCGCCCGCACCGCAGCCGACACCGGCGCCCATGGCCGCCGAGGCCATCCCGACCCCCGAGCCGGGACCGGCGCCAGCAGAGCCTGTCGAGCCAGCCCCTCAGCCGCCGCCCGAGCAGAGCTTCGAGCCGTCGAGCCCAGCGTATTCCCCACCCACGGCGCAGCCGTCGAGCACGCCGTCCACGCCCGCGCCAGTCGCGGACGGATCATCGGAGTTCGAGCCGTGATCCACAGTCGCCCCCTGCTCGCTGTCGTCATGCCCGCGCTTGCGACGGTCGCGGTCGCCGCCCCGTCAGCCACAGCGGGCGAGTTCACGATCTCGGCCTGCCAGGCCGATCGCAGCAACTTCGCGTCGGTCGCCTTCGACGACTTCGCCACGCGCGGGATGCGATGGAAGCGGGCCTGTAACCCGCAAGGCCCCGGCCTGCGCGGCCTGCTCACCGGCAACGTCGTCAGAAGCGGACGGGTCGCTCGCGGCGCCCGGTCGGTCTTCGTGCTCAACGCACCACCAGGCACGGTCATCAGCCGCTACCGCTGGTCGGGCCACGCCCAACGGCGCGACTGCCGCTACGCCCTCCAGCTCTACGCCGAGCGGCCAGGCGCAGGCGCGGTACCGATCAAGAACGTCCCGGCAAATCGCCGGTGTCCCAAGCCCAAGCGTGCCCAAGGTGCTGGCTGGCCCCGTCCGCGGACTTACGACGTCGGTGGCGCGACGCGGATCGTGCAGCGCGTCGTCTGCGTCGGCGCGCCTAGCCGGCGGTTCTGCTCGGCGCGCGGTGCGAACTTCATCCGGACCTTCACCGCCCAGGCGACCGTGATCGACAACAGCGGCCCAGCGGTCAGCGTCATTTCCGACAGCCCATTCACGCGCGGCGATTGGGTCAGTGGCCGTCAGACGGTCGCCTACGACGCCTCCGACAATGCCGGCGTCCGCGCCGCTCATGCCGCGATAAGCGGTCGCCGTGCCGGCCCCGGAGTAACGAGAGGATGCAACTACGCCCAGCGCATCCCGTGCTCCAGTGGTCCCGGCCAGATCGTGATTGAGCGAGGTGATCTAAGCGAGGGGACCCAAGCGCTGGCTGTTACCGCGGAGGATGCGGCCGGCAACGCCGGAACCTCGCCCAGCACAACCGTCCGCATTGACCACACGCCGCCGGGCGCTGTGTCGGTCGGCATCGACGGCGGCGACGGCTGGCGCAACCGCAACGACTTCGACATCGCTTGGGTCAACGCGCCCGAGGGGGACCGCGCCCCGATCGCCGGCGCCCACTACCGGCTGTGTCCCGCCAGCGGCGGCGAGTGCCGCGCCGGCGACCGCGCGGGCCCGGAGATCAGCCGTCTCGACGATCTCACCGTTCCCGGCGCGGGCCAGTGGGACCTGCGCCTGTGGCGCGGTGACGCGGCTGGCAACCGCGAGCCCGCCAACGCTTCGGCTCCCGTTCGCCTGCGCTTCGACCCCGAGCCGCCAACGCTGGGATTTGAGCAGCCGGCAACCACCGATCCGACCAAGCTGTCGGTCCTCGTCGAGGATCGCGTGTCGGGGCTCGCCGGTGGCGCGATCGAGATCAGCCGCCTGGGGTCGGGCACCTGGCAGACGTTGACGACGAGCCAAGAGGGAACCCGACTGGTGACGCGGATCGATGACGCGAGCCTCCCGCCGGGCACTTATGCGCTACGCGCGAGCGCCCGCGACCAGGCCGGCAACTTCAACATCACCGACCGTCGTCTCGACGGCCAGCCGATGATCGTCACGCTCCCGCTGCGAGTCCAGACCGTGATCGAGGCCGGGAAGCCCGATTCGCGTCGAGTGCGCCGAACGGTCGGGCGACGCGGGCACCGTCGCAAGGTGTGGCGCAAGGTGCCGGTCCTTCGGCCGACCGTGCGCGCCGCCTTCGGGCGACGGGTCCGCCTGGCCGGGCGACTGACCAACCGTGACGGCAATCCGATCGGCGGCGCGTCGATCCTCGTCTACTCCCGCACTTCGCCGGCGGGCGAGCAGCTGGTCGCGACCGTTGCGACGGACGCTCGCGGCCGGTTCACCTATACCGCCCGCGCGATCTCGACGCGGACCCTGCGCTTCGCGTATTCCGGCTCGCCAACCATTCTCCCCGCGCAGGACACGGTCGAGGTCGTGACGCGCGGCGCGTCGTCGCTGAAAGTCAGCAAGCGGCACACACTCAACGGCGGCTCGGTCGTCTTCAGCGGCCACGTGTCGGGCCGACCGTTGCCGGACGCGGGCAAGCTAATCGAGATTCAGGTCTTGCTCTCTAAGGGGTGGCAGACCTTCCGCACCCCGCGCACCGACGCCCTCGGACGGTGGAGCCAGCGCTACCGATTCCAGAACACCTGTGGCACCGAACGGTTCCGATTCCGCGCTCGAGTCCCGGCCGAGGCCGGCCACCCATTCGCGACCGGAGCTAGCCGGATCGTCTCGGTCAGAGTTCGAGGCAGACCATGCCCGTCCTGAATCACCACCCAAGGGGAGCGAGATCGTGCTGAGAAACCTGCGCGGCCATCTGAGCTACGCCAACGTCATGTCCACGATCGCCGTGTTCGTCGTGCTCGGCGGCACGACCTACGCGGCCGCCACGATCACCGGGGGCGACGTCAAGAACAGGTCACTGACCGGCAAGGACGTCAAGCCCAACAGCCTCACCGGCAAGCAGATCGCAGAGCGCCGACTTGGCACCGTTCGCCGGGCACGCAACGCCGCACTACTCGGAGGACGGCCCGCATCGCGCTACCTCGTCCGCTGCCCAGCCGGAACGATCCCGCTCGCCAGCACTTGCATCGAGACCCAGCCGCGCCCGGCCAACACCTACGGAGGCGCGATCGGCGACTGCGACCAGGTGAACCGCCCCAAGACTCCCGGCCGGCGACTTCCGACCCACAACGAGCTCCGGCTGGCGCTGACCTACGACCCGATCGACCTAGCCCCAGGCGGCGAGCTCACCAACCACGTCTACCCGCCGGCCTCCCCTGGCGGGCCGATCCAGGTTCTGGCGATGACTTCGGAGTTCGATGTCGCGGTGGTCCCCAACGCAGTTAGCGGCGGCCTTCTCCAGTTCCGTTGCGTGGTCAACCCAATCAACTGACGAAAGGACCCAGTGATGGCAGCGCCAACCACCAATGTCTCGACTGTCGCCAGTCACGTGCGGCGGGTCTTCTCGCAGCGCGTGCCAGCGGCGGCGCTCAGCGTTGCGCTGGTCGTGACGCCGGTCGGCGTCGCGGTCGCCCAGGAGGCAGACCAAGGGCGCGAGGGCGTCGCGGCACCGGAGCCGACTACCCCTCCGGACAGCACGGCCGATCCCGACTTCGATCCCGGCGGCGATACGACGCTGCCGTTCGATCTCGGTGCCCCTGCAGGGGGCGGTGACGATGACTCAGGCGACGGCGCGCCCATCGACGTAGAGCCAGTCACCGATCCCGACGCGCTCGCCGTCTCGCTCGACGACCCCGCCGCGCTGGCTCCCAACGCCCTCGACGGCGGCACCGACACGCCGGCCCCGCCGGCCGAGCCCGTCCCGCCGACTCCGCTGTCCGCGCCGGTCGTCGCCCCGTCACCGACAACGACAACCGCACCGCAGTCGAACGCCGATCAGCAGACGGGCGACAGGCGCGCGGCTGCCCGCGCCGAGCGCCGCAGCGCGCGCAAGCGTCAGCGAGATCGGGCGCGTCAGCGGTCCTCGGTTCGGATGCCGGTTCCGGCACCCGAGGCATCCGTGCCTGCGCCAGTGGCTCTGGCGCCGGTAGCGACGACCGCGGCCGAGCCGGTCCAAGCGGCGTCGCCGTCGCGCGACCGCGTGCGTCCTGGTCGGTCGACCTACACGGTGCAGCCTGACGACTCGCTGTGGAAGATCGCGAGCGCACTAGTCGGCGCGGGCGCGACGAACGCCGAGATCGTCGCGGCGTCCAACCGGATCTACCAGCTCAACCGCGATCGGGTCGGTGCCGATCCCGACGTCCTCGCCGTGGGTACGGTCCTCAGGTTGCGATGAGCGATCCTGTCCGGCCGATCTCCGACCTCCGTCGTCTGCTTGTCGCCACGATCCGCAACGCGGCGGACTGGCGCAGGAGGAAGATCGACGAGTACGAGCACGACGATGATCTCCGGAAGGAGAACGTGCGGGCGAAAAAGGCGCTGCTCACGCTGGCGAACTTCGTCGAAGGGCTACCCGACGACGATCGCGACCTCAACCTCCACGCGCTCCGTCGCACCGACGAGCGCGACGGCCGATTGCAGCTGACGCCGGACAGCCTGACGCTGCTGTCTCGCTTCGGGCTCAGCAGGGGCTCGTGGCAGGACGGCAAACCGACCGAGAGCCAGATGCGCAACGTCCTGCGGCGAGTGGACGGAATCGAGGCCAAGGAGCGGCGCGCCCGCAAGGAGCGAGCGGAGGCCGGCTACGGCGACGACTGAGGACGGCCACTCGGCCGCTGGCGGCGCCCGGAGATTCGAGCGCCAACGTCAGCGCAGGCTCGACGGGGGCGCTCGCAAGGACGGCGAACGGCGAGATCAGCCGCTTGGAGCACTGCTAACGCCCGCGGTGCGAGCCCCGCGCCACCCCGTCTGCAGAACGCGCATCGCGTTGCCCGACTGGATCGCATCGGCCGTCGCGCGGCCGTAGCGCGCCTCGAGCGCCGGCCCGAGCCGCTTGAGCTGGGCGCTGTCGCCGAGGCCGGGCAGCGTCGGCTTGATGAAGCCGTCGAGATCGGTGCCCACCGCGATGTGCGCGTACGAGCCGGTGACGCCATGGATCGCATCGACATGCCGGCACAGCAGGTCGAACGACTCGTCGAACGACGACGGCTGGGTATCGAGGCCGTCGGCGATGAAGTACGTCGAGAGAATCATCCCGATCACGCCGTCGCGCGCGGCGATGCGCCGGATCGTCGCGTCGTCGAGGTTGTAGACCTGCGGGCCGAAGCGGTAACCGCAGTGCGACGCGAGCACAGGCACGGTTCCCTCAGGGTCGAGCTCGTCGAGCAGCGTGAAGGTGTCGTCGAGCGCGGCCTGGCTCATGTGCGTGACATCGAGAAGCACGCCCTCGGCGACCATCGCGCGCACCGCCGCCCGCCCCAGCTCGCTGAGACCGACATCGGGCTGCGGGAAGATCCTGTTGTAGAGGTCGTCGGAGGCAAACGGCACGCTAGGCACGTTCGTCGCCACTCCACGCCAAACGAGGTGCGCAAGCGTGACGTACGCCACGCCGCGCGCGGCCAGCAGCCGCACCGTACGCTCGATCGACTCAGGGCTAGCCCCGAGGCTAAAGCCGCCCTCGACGCAGTGCACCAGCGCCAGCTTCCCGGCGGCATGGGCAGCGTCCACCTCGACGGGGCTGCGGGCGATCTCGACCGCGTGCGGATGCCTTCGCGCGACGCGCCGCTCGACAGCGTCCATCTGACGCAGCAGGACGGTCGCGTACCGGTCCTCCGGCGGCCCGCCGTAGGGCGGCTTGCGCGAGTAGCGCATCGTCAGCCGGTTGCCCATCTCCAGCAGTGGCGAGCACAGCACCGACAGCGCGACGCCGATGCCGCCCGCACGCATGCTGTTGATCGTCACCCGCGGTCCGGCCCTCGCGGACTCCCAGTTCCACAGGCGGCTCGCATAGCCGAGCACGGAGGCATCGAAGCGGTCGACCAGGCTCGCGCGCCCGCGCTCGGACCAGACCTGCAGCGCCATCCGCCGCGAATCCGGCGGTCCGACGTGCATTGGGTAGTGGGCGTGGAGATCGACCAGCATTCAGCTCACCTCGCGGCGAAGGCATCCTAATGGTCGATTGCTACGGCTGTTCCACTCCCCACGGCGGTCGCGAGAGCAGAGGGCTCATGGCAGCGCGCCAGCAGCGCTCTGGGACTCGTATCCCGACTCGACGCCCTCGACCAACGCGCCGAGCGGTACTTCGAGCGCTCGCGCGAGCCGCACGATCGTCGACAGCCGCGGGTCGCGTTCGCCATGCTCCAAGCGGCTGATCTCGCTGCCGTAGGTGTTCGCCGCCCGCGCGAGCGCCCGCATCGACTTGCACTGGCGCTGGCGCTCGCGCGCGAGGTTACGGCCGAACACCCGGGCGAGGACTTGCTTCGGGGTTTTCGACCGGAGCGCCCGGGGTGGTGCTCACCGCGCCCCGTCCCCGTGGTCTGTCTCCTCGCCGCCGACGAGCTGAGCCAGGACATCGCCGTAGGCGCCTTGAGCGACCAGCGCGCGCTCGGCGTAGCGGCGCTCCTCGATCGGCTCGACGATGTGGCTGTGCAGCATCGACCCGGCGCTGGCATTGAGCCGACGCAACGCACGCGCGAGGTCCGCGCGAGGCATCGTCAGCTCGAACTCGTCGGCCTCCTGCTCCGGCTCCCAGCCGAGGTCGTCGAGCAGGCGCATGTCGTCCTCGAAGCGACGGCGGTACTCGCGCGCCTTCTCGTAGTCGTCGCCGTTGAGCGCGTGGAAGATGTCCCCGACTCCGCTGAGGTCGAGCATGATCTCCTGATAGACCGCGTCGCGCTGCTCGCGATTGATCGTGATCGCCATGACCTGTTCCCTTCGGTGGCGCACCGAAGGAACCGGCCCGACAGCACCGAGATCCAGCCCGGCAAGCCGACGGGCATGTGGGACGATCCCGACGCATCGAAGGGCCTTGTCCTTCGGTGCCAGGCCCCGGGGCGTTCCACCGCCGCCGGGGCCACTATATGTTCGCTTGCCGTTCCCGAACTTAGGTGGACCGGACTCCCATCTCAAGGCCCGCGAGCGACTTTCTCCCGAAGCTCGTGTTGCCCCAGGCGTTGCCCCAGCGGTCGAGAGTCGCGCCGGACACGACCCCGAAACGAAAGAAACCCGCTTGACAAGCGGGTTTCCGAGAGCGCGCCCGAGAGGATTCGAACCTCTGACCTTCGGTTCCGTAGACCGACGCTCTATCCAGCTGAGCTACGGGCGCTTGGGGCGGGATAGCCTAGCGGGAGCGGCGCTTCTGGACCTCTTGCCAGCTGCGGCGGGCGGCGAAGAGTCCTGCGGCGCGGGCGCGGGGGCTCATGGCGAGCAGGGTGAGCCAGCCGCCGCCAGGGACGCAGCGGGCGGAACGGCGGGCCATGGCGACCTTGGCGAGCGTCTTGAGCATGCCTGGAGGCTACCCGCCGTCCCGGCCGCGGAAACCGGCTAGGGCGCGGGCAGAAGCTCCGGGCGCCGCAGCCGCAGCAGCCCGAACGCCGCGACCGTCGCCGAGTCGGCGATCCTGCCGTCGAGGATCATCGCCTCGGCCTCCGCCAAGGCGAAGCGCCCGACGCGCAGCCCCTCCTCCTCAGGCTCGAGCGCCTGCTCGCCCTGGGTCAGTTCGGTGGCGAGCCAGACGTCGAAGGGCTGGCCGGTGATGCCGTAGGCGAAGAAGAGGCTGCCCAGGTGCTCGAGCGCGCCGGCGCGCAACCCCGTCTCCTCGGCGAGCTCGCCGCGCGCCAGCTCCTCCGGGTCCGGCGCGTCCTCGCCATCCCAGGCGCCCTGCGGCAGCTCCCAGAAGCGAGCCCCGACGGGATGCCGGTACTGCTCGACGAGAGTCACCTCGCCGTCGTCGAGCGCAATCACCGCGGTGGCCGGCGCCTTGTCGACCACGGCGTAGAGGCCCTCCGATCCGTCCGCCCGCTCGAAGCGATCCTCGCGCAGGCGCATCCACTTGTTCTCGTAGATCGTCCGCGACTCGGTCACGCGGGGCGACTCGTCCATCGCTCAGGCGCTGATCGCCCGGCGGTAGCGAGCCACCGACAGCGGCGCGAACACCGCGATCAGCGCGATCGACCAGGCGAACGCGCCCCACACGTCGTTGCCGGCCGGGGTGTCGACCCACAGCGCCCGCATCGCGTCGGTCATCGTCGTGAACGGATTGACCTCGGCGAAGGTCTGCAGCCAGTCCGGCATCGACTCCACCGGGACGAACGCCGAGGACGCGAAGGTCAGCGGGAAGATCGCGATGAACCCCATCGACTGGGCCGCCTCCGGCGACGAGGCGCCGAGCCCGAGGAACGCGAAGATCCACGAGAAGGCGTAGCCGAACAGCAGCATCAGGACGATCCCGGCCAGCACGTCGTACCAGGGCGAGAAGAAGGTGAACCCGACGAGCAGCCCGACGCCGACCATGACCGCCAGCGACAGCACGTTGGTCGCCACGTCGGCGAGCGTGCGTCCCGCCAGGACCGCCGAGCGCGCCATCGGCAGCGAGCGGAAGCGGTCGATCAGCCCCTTCTTCAGATCCTCGGCGAGCGCCAGCGCGGTCACGAAGCCGCCGAACGACATCGTCTGGACGATGATGCCCGGCATCAGGAAGTCGGTGTAGTCGTCGAAGCCGGGCGTCTCGATCGCGCCGCCGAAGACGTAGACGAAGAGCAACACGAACATGATCGGCTGGACCGTGAACGCGAGCAGCAGGTCGGGCGCGCGCGGGATCCGCAGCAGGCTGCGCTTCGCCAGCACGAGCGTGTCGGAGGCCGCATAGCGAACGGCGCTCACGCCGCCTCCTCGCGGTCGCCCTCGCCGTTCTCGGCGCGCTCCTCGGCCGCGTGGCCGGTGAGTGACATGAACGCGTCGTCGAGCGTCGGCCGGTGCACGCCGATGTCCTCGATCCCCACCCCGGCCTCGTCCAGCCGGCGCACCGCCTCGGCGATCTCGCCCTGGCGGCGCGTCAGCGGCAGGCTGACCGTGCGATCGCGAACCGCCGGCGCCTCCTCAGCCATCGGCGCCAGCGCGGCGACCGCCGCTTCGGGCCGCGAGCCGTCCTCGAGCCTCACCTCCAGCCGCTCGCCGCCGACCCGCGCCTTCAACTCGTCCGACGTGCCCTCGGCGATCACGGTCCCCTGGTCGATCACCGCGATCCGATCGGCCAGGCGGTCGGCCTCGTCGAGGTACTGCGTCGTCAGGAGCACGGTCGTCCCGGCCGCCACGCGTCCCTCGATCGTCTCCCAGAGCTGGTTGCGGCTGCGCGGATCGAGCCCGGTGGTCGGCTCGTCGAGGAAGAGCACCGGCGGGCGCGCCACCAGCGCCGCGGCGAGGTCCAGCCGCCGCCGCATGCCGCCCGAGTACGTGCGCACGAGCCGGTCGGCGGCGAAGCCGAGCTCGAAGCGCTCGAGCAGCTCGCCGGCCCGCTCGCGCGACGGCGCCCCGCCGAGGTGGTAGAGCCGCCCGACCATCTCGAGGTTCTCCTTGCCGGTGAGGTTCTCGTCCACGGCCGCGTACTGGCCGGCGAGGCCGATCTGCGAACGCAGCGCGGCGGCGTCCCTGACGACGTCGAGCCCGGCGACCGTCGCGCGACCGCCGTCCGGGACCAGCAGCGTCGTCAGGATCCGAACCGCCGTGGTCTTCCCGGCGCCGTTCGGGCCGAGGATGCCGAGCACCGTCCCCTCGGCCGCCGCCAGGTCGAGCCCGCACAGGGCACGCGTGTCCCCGAACGACTTCTCGAGCCCCTCGGCGCGAATCGCGTACTGAGTCATGGCTGTCGGGCGGCGCCGAGCACGAGCGGGACAAGCTAGCGAGACCCGCACCGGTGCAACGCGCGGGCGACCGCCGACTGGCGCGATGGCCCCTACAATCGGCGCAAGTTCCTGGAGAGGTGGCCGAGTGGCTGAAGGCACTCGCCTGCTAAGCGAGTAGGGGGCGCAAGCTCTCTCGCGGGTTCGAATCCCGCCCTCTCCGCTGAGTGGCGCTTGTTTGAACCCCGAGTTCTGCGAGCGCATTAGGCGCCTACACAAGCGGCTTTTCCCCGCGGACTAGGTTGCGGCCTCCTCGGCCTGGCTAAGCACTGCTTGGTGCTGGGAAGGCTGGCTCAAGAGCCTGGGGCACGGCGTTTCGCCAAATCGCCATCAGTCGCTTGTCGTCAGGAAGGCCGGCGTGCGCCTTCCGGGCTGCGGTCACGATCTCTGCAAGCCCGTTGTAGGCCAGCCCCAAGGTGCCGCTTGCCCGGTTGAGGAGCATGGTCGCGTCGTCTACGGCGTGGCCTCCCGTGCCTGCCCGTGCTGCGACGTACCAGGTGTAGGCGTGGTGAGCGACGAAGTTTCTCGTCTGGACGGCCGCCGATACGTCGGCGGCGAAAGGCTCCGGAACGTCCAGCTTGTGCGCGACCCATCCGGCTGTCTTGGTCACCCACTTGCTGATCTCTGCCCACCGCTCCTCGAAAGGCACGTCCGGCTTGAAGTGCTGCACCTCTAAGAGCTTGACCAGCATGTGCTCAAACAGCTGAGCGCGGGCTACCGCGTAGCCAAGAAGAAGGACGACGTCCTTGTCGTGTTCATCAAGACTCTCCATCGAGGCCGTGCGATTATGCCGCCGATGAGCGAGAACGACGAGATCGTGCGCCGTTTGCAGCAAAAGCGGACTGATGACCGGCGTGCATCGAGGGAGCAGGAGGCGAAGCAAGCTGCAGAGGAGCAGGGATCAAGACAAGAGTTTGCGGCTTCGGCCGAGCAGTTAGCGCCCGCTGCGATCAGCGCTCTGCGCAGGGCGGGCTGGCCTGGGGCCACGCTGATCGAAGTGGACGCTCGCCAAGGTTGGCCTCGTTTCCTCAAGGGGGGAAAGACCAAGCAGATCGCGGGCTGGCCGGTGGGCACGTTTACCTGGGTCGATCATCACGGCACCGGTGGGAATGTGGACTACATCTACCTCCTCCCGGATGGGCGTTGGATCGGTGGCGCGTACTTGGGCCCACCCGTGCCTCGATCGTTCCAAGAGGTGCTCGATTCCGTGCGTGGTTTCGCGCAGCGAAGCCCTGGCGTTCGACTCGTGAACGAGACACCGAGCGTTCATCCGGACGTCGTTCTGGCAAATCTCAGAAGCCTTGCTGATGGCGACTTCTCCGGGCTCCCATGAGGCTCCCGGTGCTCCGGGCTGCGCTTAGCTGTCGTCTGGCAACTGCGCAGCGGCAGGAACGGCCGCGTGGGTCCCGCTCGCCCCAATTGCGCTCAGCAGAGGGAACAAGTCGATGGAGAGGTATCGGCCGCTGTCGTCGGGTAGCTCGACGTGTAGCCCATCCCGCTAAGCGACGCTTGTTTGAACCCGGAGTTCTGCGAGCGTATCGGCCGCCTCCATAGGCGGCTCTTCCCGGCGCAGGAGGGCTGACCATAGCCGCGGGTTACGGATCGAGGCCCTGGCGTCTGCGCTCGGCCTCGGCGTCATTGCGCCGTGCGTCGTGCTCGTAGCCCTGCGCGATAGCTCGGAGAACGGCGGCGGTTCGCGGCCACTCGTCCGCGAACCGTTCGGCGGCGGCCTGGTATTTGGCTGCTAGCTCCCGCTCCTGGTGACCACCGTCCTCTGGACCGCGCGAGGTCGCGCCGCGCTTGTTGTAGACCTCGGTTTGGAGTCCGTTCTCGATTTCGTCGTTCTGCAGATCCTCAAGAAGGTCGCGGACCTCAAGTGGAGGCCAGCCGCCATCGGGATCGGCGGGGGAGTGCGCGAGCGCATGACCAATATGTAGCTCGCCGACCGTTTGACGATCAACGTCCCCCAGCCGTTCGAGCGCTTCGGCTACCCAAGCGCGCAGTGCATCCGCATCAAGCGTTCCTTCATCGGTGCGGCCAGGCGTGGATTTCCAAGTCGACAAGAGGCGATAGGCGTTGTTCGCGATCCCCTTCTCATCCTCTGAGAGGGTGGGCGCGTCTTGGTCGCGTGCTGATCGAGGCCGATAGATCGTCGATATGGCCTCGACGAAGAATGCTGGGTCGGTAGCAAGGAGCTGGTGCAGCGTAGGAACCTCGGCGTCATAGCCAAGCGCGGCTAGGTAGCCCCACTCAAGGTGGGCTACTCGCTCCCAACCAACGGTGCCCTTGTGATTCTCCAAATGATCGAAGAGCGTGCTGAAGTCATGCTGCGATAGCGCTCTAGCCTCCGGGTCGTCTTGTCCGCGGGCGAGGAACCCCTCTAGGGCGTCGGCGATCAGCGCGGCGTATTCGTCCTCGTCCTCCTTGCGCGATCTCAGATAAAGACTTAGCCCATCCAGGGCGACCGCGAAGCGCTCGACGCCCATCAAGCGCCGAGCGACCTCCGTGATATGAGGAAAGTCCTGGCCGAGTCCGTGTGGGTAGAAGGCACGCCAGTAGAGATCGGCGACCTCTGGACCGTGGGCATCTGCGGCTTCCCAGGACTTCGGGAAGTCCCGCGTTAACCGAAGCAGCCGGGCACGCTGCAAAGGGGAGAGGCGCTTTCGGGCCAGCTGCCTATCCAGCCACTCCCAGCCCTTGTCGTCAAACCGCTTCGTGAAGTAGCCCCACGCAAAGTCTGATTCCTTGCCGCTGTCCTGGCCCAGCATCGGGATGCAGCGTGCCTCGTACCTGGCGCCCTTGACGCTGGCTGTGGCAGCACCGACTAAGCCAGGCACACCGCCCTCGTCATGGACCACACGCAGTACGCCGTCGAAGCCCTCCTCCCTATCAATGGCTCGGATGGCTTGTCGGCGCCGCTTGTCCAGCGCCTCTGTGTAGTCGGCACGGCCGTCTCTTCGTCGGCTCTTGTCACCCAGCTCCGGCATATGCTCGGTGAACAACCACGCGAGACGAGCGGAGGGTCGCGAAGGCGCGACGGCATCCTCAATCTCGGCAAACTTGCGCAGCTCTGTCTCAGGAAGGGCCCAGTCGGTATCTGCATACTCGCGGTGCCTCCCAATCAGGCTGCGCAAGCAAGCCCACAACTCCTGCTGTCCATCGGACTTGAGCGAGCCCGCTGCCACGCGAGCCACGAGCTCGTCTCGGATCGTGGCCCGATCATCAGGGGGAAGGTCCGTTCCTTCCTCGAGCAGCTTCGTCCATCGCTTGGGATCGTCGCCGGCGTCTTCAACCAATCGCTGAACCAGCTCACGCAAGAACGCCCAGTACTCCGCGTACGTAACGGTGGACTGCTTGGGCGGCTTCCAATCCCGAAACCGTGGAGCGTGGGTCGGGTGATGAACCGCATGAGACTCAGGCAGGAGGCCGATCATGAAGCGCCACGCGATCGCTTCCTCACTCCGGCGAAGACGGTCGATGACCTTCAACCTTCTGTCCACGGTGGCTGTGTTGTCGGGATGCCACGGGCAGTAGATCGCGAGCAAGCTGTTGAAGGGTCGGTTACTCCAAGTCCCGCCAGGATCGATTGCTGCGAGGCGTGCCAGAAGGGCGACCGCATCCCCAAAGTGATCTGAGGACCACGCCAGATTCTCAAGCGCCCAGAGCAGACCGGTATGCGACGGTGTCCCTCCGAAGATGCCAGGGCTCTCGCGATCTGTGAAAAGAGCGGCGAGGAGCGGTTGCTTCCCCTTTAGTCCGCTCCGTACCGCCGCCAGGAACGCATCGGGTGCGGCCTCAGCCAACAGCGGCAGGTCGTAAGAAAGGGACGCCCACAGCCGACACGACGCATCGTCGTTCGCTTCCGCCAGGAGTTCACGCACCAAGTAGGAAGCCCACTCCGGTCCAGTGAGGCTCCCTATCTCAACCGACTCCCCTTGAGATCCGAGCAGCGCGAGCGTCGTCAACAACCCTCGCCGCAAGTCGCTGGAGTACGACCGGACCTTGCCCTCCAAGCCAGCGCGCCAACGCTCGTCCTCGGGTAGCTCTAGCGCGGGATCGCGCTCCAGGAAGACATCCTTGATGCACTGCTGAAACCGCGTGAGGTCAGACTCGTTGAGGGTCCGTCGAAGCTGCAACCAGGCATCGAAGGCCGAAACCAGCGCCCAGGTGCGGCCAACCTTGGCCAGCAGCGGGTCCTCGCTCGACAGCAGCTGAGCCAAATCCTCGTACAGCGTCTCGCTCTCGTCGCCTGTGAGCAACACCAACACTTGTTGATCGCCCTCGGTGCCCTCATTCCACCCGCCTGCCAGGAGCGCACCCCGGATCGTTCGACTGACCGCAGGCGCGGCCCATCCCGGCTGATCTAGCTCGCGCTTGTTGGCAAGGTTGCGACGTAGCGCCACGAGACTGCGACGCGCAAGGCGGCCACCTGCATCAGCCCGTCGATCATCCTCAATCCCTGCCTCCTTGAGAACCTCGGTCGCGGCACCGGCATCGATTGGAGGCAACTCAATATCTGCGCCCGATCCCGTCGTCACGGGTACGAGGACGTGATGATTCGACGCCGACGTCGCCTCCTGAGCCACCTCTTTGCGAGGGATCAATACGAGAGGGTTGGCCTGAGACTGCAACGACCGCCAAGTGGCGCGATCATCGACCAGGGCCGTTTGTGACAGGAGGCGTCCACCGTCGCTCTCAGCCGCCCGTTTCGCCACCGCCAGAATGAAGGCGATCGTCTCCTGAACGCTTCCAGCTTTGACGGTCGTGATTTGCGGACGACTCGCCAGAGCGTTTCTCAGCGCCTCTTCCGCACTCTCGCGTCCAGCCAACACAAGTGATGGAGGAAGCGCAGGCGTCGTCGCCGTTGACCAGCTATGCCACCACGACTCAGCCGGTATCAACCCATAGGGGTTTAGGCCGAGGAGAGACGAAACCCAGGCGTGAGTGACTGGTGCCGCCTCAAGCCATGTCTCGATGTCGTCGACGCCGTAGGCGCGGACACCGCGCCAGCGTCCTTCTTGCGCTCGATCTTTCGCCCATGCTGCTCGTTGCTGCCAGCGTCGAAGAGAACCGGCGATGTACGTGCAGTCCTCTGTGGGCGACCCGTCCGGCGTCGACGTGCGCTTCACGTAGTCGCGGTTGGCCTTCTTGCCAGGTGCCTTCGCCGTCGAAAGCTCCCACAGGGAAAGTCCGACGGGAACGAACGGGGTCTCTTCGGTAGCTCGAACCGTGCCGTCCCATCCGCCTGCGTCGACGCCCTCGCCAGCTGGAAAACCTAGTTGGACGACGCCGCGACCGGTCTCCATGACCAGGCGGCGGATGAGTCTCGGAAGCTCGCTTCTTGGCGCAAGCGTGTCGGCCCAGCGAAGTAAGTCTTGTTGAGTAGCGAAACCAGGACGGGTCATCTTTCTCAGTATCGGAGGACCAGCGGATGCCGTCGAGGCCCACACCTTGACCGCGCACGATAGGCAGCGCCAGCGTCCCGGCCCTCTGTAAAGCGCCCCCGACCGCGTAAGGGCGGCCGGGGGCTGATGCACAGGAGGTCGAATCTCCCATGCAGGATCAGGATAGGCCGGGGCGGTTGGCTTGCGGCTGTTCGGCAGCGCCGGACAAAGAGGCCGAGCTGCTCGGCCAGTTGGAAGGGGTGGTGCTGCGCAAGTTGCTCGATCCGCCGACCCCCGAGCTTGGCGAACACTTGGACGACCTTTCGCGCGAGCTTCACAGCGAGCGGATCGTGGTGGAGGCGGTGGTGGGTCGGCTGGTTGCGGTCGGCCTCGTCACGCGGGAGGGTGATTGGGTGAAGCCTGCGCCGGTCGCGCTGCACTTCAAGCGGATCAACGCGGGGTGGGCGTCGTGATGGGCGACGAGAAGCCGCGTTCTAGGTCGGACCGCTCGCCGGATCAGGCGCTCGACGTGTGCGAGCCGGTTGTGTTGTCGCACCTGCTCAGGCCGCCGCAGGAAGGCATACGCATCCGCGAGCTCGCGGAGGAGCTGCACGATCCGCACACGATCATCGAGGCGGCGGTCGGGCGGCTGGTGGCGGGCGGGCTTGCCTACCGGGAGGGCGACGTCGTCCATCCGAGCGAAGCGGCGCGCTACTACTACCGGCTCGATCCGATGGGCTGGGCGTAGTGGGTCCGCCCTCGCCTAGCGCTTCTTGTCGGTGAGGTCGGAGCGGAGGGTGGCGATGTCCTCGCGGATGCCGTCGAGTTGATCGAGGACGGTTTGCTCGAAGCTGGCTTTGCCGGGCGAACGACCTGCGGCGCGCAGCAGGTCGTTCGCGTCGACGCCAAGCGCGGCCGCGAGCGGCGGGATCACGTCGTCGGCGGGCGGCCCTTGGTCGCCCGCCTCGATCCGCGAGAGATTGGACTGGCTCATCGGGACACGTTGGGCCAGCTCCGCCTGCGTGAGTCCCGCCGCGCGGCGGTGTCGTCGGACGAGCGCGCCGAAGGCGAGCGCGCGGTCGGTGTCTGGCTCTTGGCGCGCGCGGGGCATCCACCCACGCTACGACCCGTCATAGGGGGTTCCTACGCGTCACCCGCATAACGGGTGATAACCTACTACACCGCATAAAACGGGCGGCCCGGACACTCCAAAACGACGGAGAAACAGGAGGCGACAAAGTGCGTTCAGCTGGGAGGTGGGCAGCGGTCGCTGCCCTAATGATCGGGCTGGTGGGACCCGCTGGGGTAGAGGCCGCGCCCGGCGATCTTGACGCCTCGTTCGGGACCGGGGGGAGAGTGACCACCGACCTGGGTGGCTCTGAGGACGTCCAGGCCGGGGCGCTTCAGGCGGACGGCAAGGTGGTCGTGGTCGGCGGCCGGGACGTTGGCTCGACGGCCGACTTCACGGACTTCCTCGTCGCGCGCTACACCCCGAGCGGCGCGCTCGATACCAGCTTCAGCAGCGACGGATGGGCGACGACGGACTTCCTCGGTGGGAGCGACTACGCGGCGGCGGTCGCGGTCCAGCCCGACGGCAAGATCGTGGTGGCGGGTTCGGTGTCGCCGCCGTTCGAGGGTGAGGGCGAGGGTGGAGTGGGCCTGGCGCGCTACAACGCGGACGGGTCGCTCGACACCGGCTTCTCCGGTGACGGCAAGGCCGTCGTCGTCGGCATCAGCGGAGGGCTCGGCATGGGCCTGGTGCTTCAGCCAGACGGCAAGCTCGTCATTGCGGGTTACGCCCCCGAGGACTTCACTACCAAGCTCGCGCTCGCACGCCTCGACCCGGATGGATCACTCGATACCAGCTTCTCGGGCGACGGCATCGAGGTCAGTGACGTAGGCGACTTCTACACCCCCGTCGCCCTGGAGCGCGCCGACGACGGCAAGCTGGTGGTACTTGCCTTCGACGAGAACCTGTCCGACTACTCGGTCCTCCGCTACACGCTCGCGGGCGCGCTCGACCCGACCTTCGACGGCGACGGGGTGCGACTCGATCCGGCCCTGCTCGCGAGCGACCTCGTGACGCTCCCCGGCGGGAAGATCCTGCTCGCCGGGAGCGCGTCCGACCACAGCACCGGCTCGGACACGATGCACTTCACGCGGCTGAGCGCGGACGGCTCGCTCGATTCCACCTTCTCCGGCGACGGCAAGCACCAGGCGGCGATGTCAGATCACGTCGTCGCGCGCTCGCTCGCGGTGCAGGCGGACGGCAAGCTGCTTGTCGGCGGCTCCTTCGGTGAGGCCGTCCACCTCGCAAACTGGCCGATGTTCGACGCCGCGGTCTTTCGCTTCAACCCGACCGGCACTCTCGACCCGACGTTCTCCGGCAACGGGGAGGCCGTCGTGGACATGGGCGGCCTCCTCGACGGCTTCGCCAGCGTGCTGCTTCAAGACGACGACAAGATCGTCGGGGTAGGGCCGAGCTACACCGAGAACGGGGCAAACTTCTTCGACATCGCGGTCGCCCGCCTCCACGGCGGCGGCCCGCCACCCGACACCACGCCGCCGGACACGACGATCACAAGCGGTCCCGGCGCGACCACGACCGACCCAGCGGCCACGTTCCAGTTCGCCTCGTCGGAGGCCGGCTCGAGCTTCGCCTGCCGCGTCGACGGAGCCGCGCCCGCGCCCTGCGGATCGCCGCACACCACGGCGGCGCTCACCGCCGGGGCGCACACCTTCGACGTCCGCGCCACCGATCCGGCCGGAAACACCGACCCCACACCCGCCACCTACTCGTTCAGCGTGACCGCGTCCGCGCCTACCCCGCCGCCTCCGGCACCCCCGCCCGCGTCGCCCATTGGCCCCAGCTCGCCGACCCCGCCCGCGAATCCTTCGAAGTCCCAAGTCAGCCGGGCCTGCACAACCGCGCGCTCAGTGACAGCCCGCGCCACGCGGCGGCTCGCCAAGGCGCAGAAGCAACTACGCCGCGCCACGCGACCGGCGGCCAAGCGACGACTGCGGAAGGTCGTCACGAAGCGGAAGGTCGCGCTGCGAAAGGCGAAGCGATCCATGCGCCGCGCGTGCGGCTAGGACACACAAAGAAGAAGCCTCGTCGCGGGTAGGTGAGGGTTGCGACGAGGCTGACGAAGTGGAAGCGTGATCCGCGGTTGAAGGCGATTTAGAAGCCTTGGTGGATCACGGGGCTGGGCCGACGCCCGAACGAGGTAGGCCCGTTCGTCTTAGGAGTGGTGCTCGAAGTGGGTGCGCCATATCTGGCGGAGGATGAGAACCGTGACGAGGACGCTGCCGACCAGGATTCCTGCTTGCCAGAGCTCGCGGCCAATGGCATCGGCTCCGGTGGCGTCGGCGAGGTAGCCAAGCGTGCAGAGGCCGGCCGCAATGATGAGCGTCTTGCCGACCCAGGAGCGCGCGGTAAACCAGAAGCGCAGCCGCCAGGCGAGCCAGCGGAGCAGCCGTAGCGTCCAGTCGATCAAGCGGTCGCTGATGCGCTGGACGGTCATGGCTGTATGTCCATCCCGAGCGCCTTCGCGATTACCAATGCCAACACCACGGCAAAGACGACGAGCCAGGGGTCGCCGTCGCTATCGGGCGCGTCCGGTGCCGTCGCCGGCGGCGTGGATCGGCGCGCAGGCTGTGGCGCGACGGCGCGACGGGGCCTTCTAGCGGTCGGACCCCGCCGCTGGGCTGGAGAGCCGCCGCAGTCGGGACAGTCGGAGAGCCAGTCTGGGAAAAGGCCCCGGGTGCCGCTGATTTGCCCGTCGAGGTCTGCCGACCCTGGCTCGCTGACCATGAACAGTGTCCGGGGGCGCGGTGGGCCGGGCGGCCGCCCGTTGCCAGTCGGGGCGTAGAGGCGGGCGTAAGGGCTCGCCGGGTCGAGCAGGCCAAGGCTGAGCCGGATGGTGAGGTCAATCGTCGGTGCCATGTCCGTTCCGAGCGCGATCGCGCCTCGTACCCGGTTGTCAGCATCGCGCCAGTTTGTCCAGCACCGAAAACAGGGCGTGCGGTGCTGTCCGAGTGAGACGAAGACCTCGCCACGGTTGGCGGCCTCGTCCACCCCGGGGAAGACGGCCGGGACGTCGCGCGCGAGCGCGCGACGGTTGACCCGCTGCTGGACGCGCAGATCGTCGGTCGCGGCGATCACCAGATCACACCCGTCGAGTAAGTGGTCGAGTGCCGCGTTCGTAAGGCGCGTCGTTAGGTGGCGGGGCACGTGCTCGACCTCTACCCAGGGCGTTTGTCGCTCGAGGAGTGCCCTCAGTGCAAACGCTTTGTTCTCGCCGACGTCGTCGGCGCCCAAGATGTGGCGGACGACATGCCCGGCGTCGAGGCGCTTGCCATCGACTAGCACTAGTGCGCCGACGCCTGAGCGCGCCAGTGCGACGGCCAGGTGTGACCCGACGCTTCCAACGCCGATGATCGCGACCTTCATCCGCTGAAGCAGATCAGTGTCGATCCGACCCGCGATACGCACAAACAGGTCCGGCGGGATCGCCGCGGGCGGGCCACTCCCTCCACTGGTGGTGCGGTTGAGCCGGGCGGGCCGGCGGGTTTCTGTCGTCGTCATTCCTAACCCCTCCGAAGGAAGGAGGCCGGGCCGACGCGACCCGGCCTCCCCGTTGCGTCAGTCGAACACGCGCTCGCTCGCGCGACCTAGCGTCTCCTCCGGCTCGGCCTCACTCCAGTCCGGCGGCACGAGCCGGCCGTCGGGCAGCGCACGGAGGTCGCCACCGGCCTCGTCCAGCGTGGGGCTGGTCGTTGGTGGCTCATGGGCGAGGAGCTGACTGATTAGGTGATCGGGCTTAGTCTTCGTCTTCATTGCAGGGAATAGCCTTTCCGGCGAGTCGTAATCCTGTGGATGCTTGAAGGGTGACGGCCTCAGGCATCCGCCCGGGCGACGACCTGCGCGACACCGCGATAGGTGACGCGCGAGGCGAGTGCGGGATATAACCGCACAGTGATAGGCAGGCATACTCCGAAATGGAGCTAGACCACCGTAGCCGGGCGATACTGAAGCCGGATGCTGGGCTATGTGGCAGTCATACCGCTACCTCCTTCTCGCTGCCGCCACGAATGACGCTCCGCGCGGCCCGTTTCTCTGCGCACCAGACCAGGGGATGGTGTGCATGCGCTCTCTGTGGTTGGCCGCGAAGCGTAGCACACCAGCGCCACCGCGCAAGGGCGCGATCACGGCTGACGCGACCGGCCTGCGTCAGCTAGACTGCGGGGCGTCAGATCCACGTTTCGGTACGGCTTGCGCGCAGCAGCGGCCGTGTCGGCTAGGGAATCATCCCTTGACTAGATATGCGGAATCGTGGTCGAATGATTTTGCCTTACCAACTTGTGTCCCGGGATCGCAGTTTCTCTAGCGTTGCTCTGTGGTTGGAATGACGGTAGAAGTCTGCCTACTTACTCGCATACGCGGTGGTAGCCCGGGACGCAGGCGAGCTTCAGCCTTCGGGCATAGCTCGCGAGCGGGCCCTTGGCCAGTGGTCGTTTGGACTGGCCGAGGGCCTCGCTCACCTTGCCCTTCTTGATCTGTACCGCGTAGCACCGCATACCAGCGATAGCAGATCATCCTAAAGCCCCCAGCGCACTCACTTTATCGCGCATCCGGGGCTTTTCTTTTTGGGAGACGGAACGAGCGTGGGTTGGTCATGGTCGCCGGATTGGAACGCCGCTGTCCGTCCAGGTTGTATGACCCACATACTGTGACGGCTCGGGCTGCATCTCGGATGGGCTGACGCCGTAGAAGCGCAGGAACGCCTGCCGTAAGCCGGACGGTTTGCGGTACCCGACGCGCGGCGCGGTAGCCCGCACTGTCTCACCCCGCCCGAGCCGTCGCGCGGCCTCCCGCATCCGAATCCGCAGAAGGTACGCGCGGAAGTCCTCGCCCTGTAGCTCCCCGAACACCCGCTGAAGCTGCCGCCGCGAGGCGCCCACGTCCTCGGCAATGTCGTCGAGGATCAGATCGAACTCGCCGTAGCGCTCGCGCACGGCCGCCTTCGCACGCCGCAGCAGATCGCGCCGCGCCCGGATGGTCGAAGGCTTCGGCATGGCTCCGAAGTCTGCCATGGCGGGCCTGATTCTTGGCGCGTTTATGTTTGCTTGCTTGCGGTGGATGGTGCGCTGGATGTGCCCCCGGCGGGCGAATGGAATGTCCGCCGGGGGAACCGACAGCGATCCCCGGAGGACACCATGTGCCACTTCTCAGTAGGCAGCCAAGCGTCAGTCATCAGGAGCGCCAAAACGCCTCTTGGTCGCTTGTGGCGTTTGCGTGTGCGCAAACAGAATGAGGACAGCACATTTGCGTTCACGCAAACAAGTGACCCGTCATGAAGCACACCGTTCGCATCACGCCCGTTCGCAAAGAGCCACCCGACTTGGAGCGGGTCGTTGCGGCGCTCTTGTCGTTCGTGCTGGCTCGCCGCGCCGCCGAGGCCGAGGAACGCCGGAAGACGGAGGCGAACCGTGGCTGATCTTGTCGGCCTGATGGTCGTGAGCCTCGGAGCGCTTGGGGCGGCGCGTTGGCTGTATGCCATTCGTGAGGCGGAGGGGCGCCGGACGTTCGCGGTCACGTACCCGCGCGGCAGCGCGCCGGATCAGGTGCTCGCGTTCGCGCGGAGCCTGTCGGGCCTGCTGCCGCCGTGGTGGCGGCGGATCGTCGGCAGCCCGGCGGTCGTGATCGAGACGCAGGCGGCCCACGACGGGATCACCCACTATCTGCGGCTCCCGGCCAGGAGCGCCGACTACGTCACGGGTCAGCTGCGCGCGGCGCTGCCGGGGGTGCGGATCGTGGAGGCCGACCCGCCCGCGTTCCGGCCGCGCCTGGCCTTGGAGCTTCGGACGTCGAGCCGGACCCAGCCGCTTCGCACCGACGATCCGGCGCAGAGCGCGGCTGCGCTCCTGGCAACCTTGGCGCCGCTCGCGGATGGGGAGCGGGTGGTGGTGCAATGGGTCGTGACGCCCGCGCCTCCGGCGTCGGTGCCGGACGTCGTGACGCTGCGGGATCAGCCGCGCGGGCTGGCGGCGCTGTTCGGCCCGCGCGAGCCGGTGCGCGTCCCGGCCGAGCTCGTGGCCGGTGCCCGCGACAAACGCAGCGAGCCGGCCCTGTTCGCCGCACTACGGATCGGGGTGACGACCGCGAGCCGGAGCCGGGATCGGCAAGTGCTCAGGCGCACTCTCGGCGCGTTTCACCTTGGTACGTCGCCGTGGGCGAGCTTTCGGCGGCGCTGGCTTCCGGCCGAGCTGGTGGCTGGGCGGATCGCACGGGCGAGCGCGGCCGTGTTCGGCTGGCCGGCCCTGCTGAACGCCAAGGAGGCCGCCGCCTTTCTCGGCGTGCCGATCGGGGAGCCGCGACTGCCGGGCCTCACCGTCGGCTCGTCGCCGCAGTTGCCCCCGGCGGCGGAGATCCCCGAGACGGGGCGGGTGCTTGGCCGGGCGACGTTCCCGGGTGCTGAGCGGCCGGTCGCGGTGTCGCCGACCGATTCGTTGCGGCACTTGCACGTGCTCGGGCCGACGGGAGTTGGTAAGACCAGTTTGCTGCTCAATCTGATCGTCGGCGACCTGGCCGCGGATCGCGCCTGCATCGTGATCGACCCGAAGGGCGACCTGATCGCGGACGTGTTGGATCGGGTGCCAAAGCGCCGGATGCGCGACGTGATCCTGCTCGACCCGGCGGGTGATCCCGCGCGGCCCGTCGGCTTCAACTTGTTTGAGGGAGCGGAGCGAGCGCCAGAGGTAGTGGCCGATCAGGTCGTCGCGCTGTTCCGTCACCTGTACGCGCGGTTTTGGGGGCCGCGGTCGGATGACGTGATGCGCTCGGCTGCTCTGACGCTCGCCCACCATCCCGGCATGACGCTCGCCGAGCTTCCGACGCTGCTGAGCGATGAGCGGTTCCGCCGGCGCTTGACCGCCTCCCTCGATGACTACGTGTTGGAGGGCTTCTGGGCGTGGTTCGAGGGGCTGTCCACAGGCGAGCGCGGCCAGGTGATCGCGCCTGTGACCAACAAGGTGCGCGCCGTGCTGGTGCGCCGTCGTCTCCGCAACGTGATCGGGCAGAGCCAGTCCACCTTCTCGCTCGGCACGGTTTTGGCCGAGCGGAAGGTGCTGCTGGTGAATCTCGCCAAGGGGGTGCTCGGTGAGGACGCCGCCCGGCTTCTTGGCTCGGTCGTCGTCGCGCAGCTGTGGCAGGCGGTGCAGGCCCGCGCGGCCGTGCCGGAGAGGGAGCGTCCCGTGGCGTTCGCCGTCTTGGACGAGTTTCAGGATTTCCTCGGCATCCCGACCTCGTTCGCGGACTTCTTGGCGCAGGCGCGCGGCTACCGCGTCGGCCTGACGGCCGCGCATCAGCACCTCCACCAGCTTTCCCCCGATCTGCGGCAGGCGGTTCTCGCCAACGCCCGAAGCCGCGTGGCCTTCCAGATGGGGCACGCGGACGCGCGCTTGCTCTCGCGGGAGTTCGGCCCCGACGTGGACGCCGACGACCTCTCCGCCCTCGGCGCGTTCGAGGCGGTCGCGCAGGTCGCGGCGAAGTCGCAGGTGTCGCGGCCCGTCTCCATCGCCACGCTCCCGCCGCCCCCGTCTCTCGGCACGGCCACGGCCGTCCGGGCGCTCTCGCGTCAGCGCTACGGCCGCCCAGTGGAGGACGTCGAGCGCGAGCTTCGTGCCCGCACCGAGCGTGTTCCTGACGTGCCGATCAAGCGCACGCGGAGGGCGTCGTGATCGCTCGCCTCGCCCATCACTTCGCGTCGAGTTCGCGGAGGCCGGATGCCAGGCCCGGCGTGCCGTTCGGGCGGGGAGCGCCAACGACTGTCCCGCCTACATGGAGCGCCCCATGAGCCGGGTGGCTGCCGCCTCCCTCGCGCGGATCGAGCGGACGCTGACGGAGCGGGACCGATTCGTGATCGCCTCACTCGATCGGCTCCGGCTCGCCACGACCGAGCAGCTGCATCGGCTCCTCGACCTGTCCGGCCCGCTGACGCTGCGTGCATCCCAAGCGCTGCTAGGAAAGCTCCAGGCCGCGCGTGTCGTCTCGCGTCTCGACCGCAGCGTCGGCGGCGTCCGCGCTGGCTCGACCGGCCACGTCTACGCGCTCGATGCCGCCGGCCAGCGTCTCGCGTCCGGCTGCGGCCCGGCCGGGGGTCGTCGGCTCCGCCGTCCCTGGACGCCGGGCCTCCCGTTCGTCCGCCACCAGCTCGCCGTCTCCGAGCTGTACGTCCGACTCCGCGAGTCCGAGCAGGCCGGGACGCTCTCCGTCCTCGACTTTGACGCCGAGCCGATCTGCTGGCGCTACTTCACCGGGCCGGGCGGCGGCCGAGTGATCCTGAAGCCCGACGCCTGGGTCCGCCTCGGGATCGGGGAGTACCAGGACGCCTACTTCATCGAGGTCGATCAGGCCACGCAGTCGCTTCCGGCGATTGCCCGCAAGCTCGCCGTCTATCGCCGCTTCTACGTGACCGGCCGCGAGCAGGAGCGCTTTGGTGCGTTTCCTGAAGTGCTGTTCCTCGTCCCGTCCGAGGATCGCCGGGACGGCCTCGCCGACCTGATCGCGCGCGAGCGCGAGGACGTGCAGCAGTTCGCTGCCGTCGCGCTCGTCTCGGACACGCCGGGCCTGTTCACACGGGAGGCGGCATGAGGACACTTCCGCGAAACCGCGTCCTCACCGGAGACGCGCGGGCGGTGCTTGATCGGCTCCTGCCGGAGAGCGTCGACGCGGTGGTGACCAGCCCGCCGTACTTCCGGCTGCGCGACTACGACGCCGCCGGGCAACTCGGCCTCGAGCAGACGGTGGACGAGTGGGTCGCCTCGCTCCGGGCGGTCTGCCGATCCATCGCGCGGGTGCTGAAGCCGCACGGCTCGCTCTGGCTGAACGTCGGCGACACCTACTCGCGCAGCCTCCGCGCGGGTGCGCCGCCGAAGTCGCTGCTGCTCGGCCCGGAGCGGCTGCTGCTCGCGCTTGCCCGTGACGGCTGGATCGTCCGCAGCAAGGCGATCTGGTCAAAGCAGAACCCGCTGCCCGAATCGGTGCGGGATCGCCTCAGCAAGACGTGGGAGCCGGTCTACCTCCTGACCCGCTCGCCCCGCGCCTACTTCGACCTCGACGCGATCCGCGTGCCGCACCAGGGCCGGACCCGCGCGGCGTATGAGCCGAACCGCCGCTACCAGGGCGGCAACGGCGGCCTCGTTCGGATGAAGGCGCGCGGCAGCTACGGCCACCCGCTCGGCAAGAACCCCGGCGATGTGTGGACGCTGCCGAAGGCCACGTTCCGCGGCGCGCACTTCGCGACGTTCCCCGAGCCGCTGGTGGAGCGGCCGATCCTCGCCACCGTGCCGGAGCGGATCTGCGTCCAGTGCGACCGCCCGTGGCGCAGGCAGCGCACACCCCGGCGGCCGGGCGAGGTCGGGAAGATCGGGCCGCTCCTGCGCTGCGACTGCTTCGCCCCCAGCAGGCCGGGCGTGGTGCTCGATCCCTTCTTCGGCACGGGCACGGTTGGGATCGTCGCGGAGCGCCGCGGCCGCGACTGGCTCGGCATCGAACTCAACCCGCACTACGCCCGGATGGCGACGCGGCGGCTCGGGAGGACGTCATGACCTCGGTGGACGGCCGGGCGGCGGGCGGAAGGACCGAAGGGCCTTTCTGCCTGCCGCATCAGCCATCCACTACCTCAAAGGAGGTGGGCCATGACCAAGGCCCAGCAGGTCTACGACCGCGTCGAGGCGATGATCGCCGCGGGCACATCGAAGGCGGACGCCTTCAAAGAGCTCGCCAAGGAGTTCGGTCAGCCGACCAACTCCGTGCGCGGCGCGTACTACCAACACACCAAGAAGGTGAACGGTGGTACGAGCAGGCCGCGCAAGCGGGAGACAAGCCCGGCGGATGCCGTCGAGGACGCCAAGGCGGTGCTACTCCGCTCGATCGAGAAGATCGACACCGAGATAGCAGCCGCCAAGGAGCGCGCCGACGAGGCGAAAGCCGAGTACGACGCGATGAAGGCGAGCGCTACCGAGCGCAAGCAGGCCATCGAGGCCAAGATCGCCGCCCTCGACGCCTAACCGCAGCGGGTGGCTCGGGCGGCCTGGACAACACCATGTTCAGGCCGCCCGCTTTCCTCTGCTGGGCGGCACCGTTGCGGAGTATGACTATTTGCGTTTACGCAAATGGCAGCGGTAGAATTATAGTGAGGAAAAAGAAGTGAATACGACCAACGCCAAGAAGCTTGGAGCGGCGATCCGTCGCCATCGGGAAGCCGCCGGACTCCATCGGAAGCAGCTTGCCGAGCGGTGCGGCGTCGAAACGTCCACCATCTCACGGCTCGAAGCTGGCGAGTTTCGCGAGCCGCGACCGGAGAAGTTGCAGCGAATTGCCCGCGCACTGGAAATCGACTTCGAGGATCTGTTCGCCCTGGCCGGATATGCGCCTGCGGGCAGCCTGCCCGGACTGCCGATCTTCCTGCGCCAAAAGGTCGGCCTCTCCAAGACCGAGGCCGAGCGCGTCGAGCGCTACGTCGAACGAATCAAGGGGCAGAAGGGGAGGCGGTCGTGAGCGTGGTCGCTGACCTTCGCCGTCTGTGCCCGCATCGGCCGCTCACGGTGGCCGAGGGCTTTCGGATCGGCGAGCTACAAGCAGCGCGGTTGTTGGCCGCGCAGGGCATCACCGCGCCGCCGGTTCCCGAGGCGGTGATCGGAACGCTTCCGCGCGTCCAGATCGAGCGGGCGGCGTGGATGGAGGATTCCGGCTGCGTGGCGTGGAGCAAGGGCCGGTGGGTGATCGTCCTCAACCGCTCCGAGCCGATCGTCCGCCAGCGCTTCTCCCTCGCGCATGAGGCCAAGCACATCCTCGACGCGCCGTTTGGCGACACCCTCTATCCGGCGTGGCGGGGATTGAATAGTGGCGAGCGTGCGGAGCAGGCCGCCGACCATTTCGCCGCCTGTCTCCTAATGCCGAAGGTATGGGTGCGCGGCGCGTTCTTCAACGAGGGCGTATCGGACATCGAGGACCTGGCCGTGCGCTTCAACGTCTCACGGCCGGCAATGCGCGTCCGGCTCGCCTCGCTCGGGATGCTGACCGGAACGTCACGCTGCTCGGTGGCGAGGGCGGCATGAAGCGCGCGGCGATCTACCTGCGCGTCTCGACGCCGCGCCAGGCTGGCCGGGCCTTCTCGGAGGAGGGCTATTCGATTGAGACGCAACGGGAGGCGTGCCAGCGTCGTGCGGCCCAGCTAGAGGCGCAGATCGTCGGCGAGTTCATCGACTCTGGCGATTCGGCGCGGGTGGCCGACCGTCCGAAGTTCCAGAAGCTGCTCAGCCGCGTCCGCGAGGAGCGCGACGTGGACGTGGTGATCGTCTACAGCGTGTCGCGGTTTGCGCGCAACACCTATGACGACATTGTTCTGAGCGCCGAGTTAGAGCACCTTGGCGTCGAATTCGTCTCGGCTACCGAGCACTTCGACGACACCCCGTTCGGTAAGCGGATGCGCCGCTACCTTGCCGCCGACGCCGAGTTCTATTCCGAGAACCTTTCCCAAGAGGCCAAGCGGGGCCTCCACAAGAAGGCCAAACACGGCGGCACGCCAGGACCGGCACCGCTCGGCTACCTCAACGTCCACCGCACCATCGAGGGCATCCACGTCCGCCTCGTTGAGCCGGACGCCGACCGCGCGCCGCACATCACCTGGGCCTTCACCGCGTTCGCCACGGGCGGCTACACCCTCGACACCCTGCTCGCGGCCCTCGCTGATCGGGGGCTGGTCACTCGCCAAACCCGCAAGTACCGCGCCGTGCCGGTGTCGCGCTCGCAGCTGGCCCGCTTGCTCCGCAACCCCTACTACATCGGCACCGTCCGCTACGGCGGCGTGGAGTACGAAGGCCGCCACGAGCCGCTGATCGACAAAGACACCTTCTCGCGCGTGCAGGCGACCCTCGCCGCCCACAGCAACGCCAAGGAGCGCGACCGCAAGCACCACCACTACCTGAAGGGCAGCCTCGTCTGCGCGCTCTGCGGATCGCGCCTGACCTACGTGAAGGCCAAGAACAAGACCGGCACGATCTACCCCTACTTCGCCTGCATCGCCCGCATCAAGGGCACCGGCTGCAAGCTCCCGTACCTCTCAGCCGAGGACACCGAGCGCAAGGTCGCCGCCGCTTACGCAGACGTTCGGGTCCAGCAGATCGGAGAGGCCACCGAGGGCGAATGGCTCGCCCATATCGAGGACGTCCGCACCGCGCTCGACGAAGCCATTGCCGGGATGCGCGAGCAGAACACGGGCGAGGTCAAGCGCCAGCAGCGACGGATCACCGCGATCAAGGACCGGCAGCGCAAGCTCCTTGACGCCTTCCTCGACGACAATCTGCCGCGCTCGCTGCTCAGCGAGAAGCAGGACGCGCTCGCGGGCGACCTCGCCAACGCCGAACGCCTCCTAATCCTCGCCGAACACGACGGCACCGAGCTAGGCCACGTCTATAGCCAAGTCCTCGATGCGATGGGCGATTGCGAGAACGCCTACCGCGCCGCCGATTCGCAGACCCGCCGCCTCTACAACCAAGGCGCCTTCGAGCACTTCAAGGTCAGCGCCGATGGCATCGAGGAAGCCAAGCTAGACCCGCGCATCGAGGACATCACCCACCGAGACACACCCCGAAAGCTCCGGGCCTGGGCCGGTCGTCAGGCCAGTTCTTCTGGCCCGTGTTCAAATAGCGTCCCTCCCTGGCCGCCTCCCGGCGCCGGGAAGGGCGTGGCGGCGTCATCACGGCCCTCGTGTGCGGGCGCACACGTCGGGCCGCTCTTCCTTGCCACGCCCTCCCCGGCACTCGGGAGCAGCGCGCCTTGGACCGCAAAGCGACAGAATGCGGCGCGATGGCGAAGATTCTGGCGACGGCGGCGATCGCGATCGTGGTGCTTGGGGCGGTTGCGCAGCTCGTGATCCCGGGGTTCGTGGAGCGGCATGTGGAGTCGAAGCTCGAGGAGGATGGCGAGGGCGGGACGGCTGTGGTGGACGTGAAGGCGTTACCGGCGGTTCGGCTGCTGTGGGGTAGCGGCGATCGGTTCGAGGCGCGCGGGCGGGGGCTGACGATCGACCTCGATCGGCGGACCGACGATCCGCTCGGTCGGCTGAACGACTTCGACGAGGTCGACATCGACTTGGAGGACCTGACCGCGGGTCCGGTCGACGTGCGGGCGTTCTCGTTCGTCAAGAACGAGGACGACACCTCCTACTACCTGCGCATGGAGGCGGAGACGACGCCGCTGGCGCTCGCCGAGGCGGTCGGTGGAGACATCGGCGGCGAGCTCGGCCGCTTGATCGCCGGCGCCGCGACGAGCACCCTGCCGAACGGCGGCGAGACCGACCTGCCGATCGACATGGAGGGCCAGGTGAGCCGTGCGGACGGCGGGGCGGTCGACGCCGACGCCGTCGAGGCGTCGGTGGCGGGAATTCCCGCCGGGCCGTTCTCCGAGGCGATGGTCCAGGCCGTGCTCGAGCGCCTGTAGCGGCCGCTCCGTCGAGCGGGCGGCACCCGGTCAGACGGCCAGCGAGCCCTCGCCGCGCTCGAGCGCGAGCAGGTACTGCTTGCGCTCGATCCCACCCGTGTAGCCGCCCATGCCGCCGCCGGTGGCGATCACCCGATGGCAGGGCACGACGACCGGGATCGGGTTCGACCCGAGGCCGTTGCCCGCCGCCCTCACCGCCTTGGCGTTGCCGGCGCGCTCGGCGATCTGGCGGTAGGTGATCGTGTCGCCATAGCCGATCTTCTCGGTAGCTCGCAGGATCGCCTCGAAGAACCCGCCGCGCGTCAGCCGCCAGTCGATCGGGAAGTCGAACTCCCGGCGCCGGCCGGCGAAGTACTCGTCGAGCTCGCGGCGGACCGGATCGAGCCTGGCGGGCGCCTCGAGCACCCGCGGCGAGACCTCGGCGGCGAGCCGGCCGAGCACCTCGCCGAGCGGGCGCTCGGGGTACGCGAGCATCACCAGTCCCCGGTCGGTCGCGGCGACGGTCAGTGGTCCCAGCGGGGAGTCCGCCTGGGCGTAGGCGATGTCGATCAGGCCCTCCGCCTCGGCGCGCTCCGCAAGTGCGTCGAGCGCCCGTTGCCCGGGACCGTCGGTGCGCAGCTTGCGCGCGTCGCGCAGCAGCTCTCGCTCCAGCTCGCTCATGCCACCCACTCCTCTCTGAGGCGCTTGAGCCCCTCATGGACGTTGCGCCGCGCGGCGTCCTGCGAGCAGTCGAGCGCCGCCCCGACCTCGGCGTAGGAGAGGTCGGCGACGCTGCGCAGGAAGACCGCCATCCGCTGCTTCTCGGGCAGCGCCCGCACGTGCGCCCAGAGCCGCGGCTCGCCGTCGACGGGCTCGACCGGGGCGACCGGGGTCTCGGGCGGCCGCTCGACCGGCAGCGGGCGGCGACCGGCCGCCCGGTGCGCGTCGATCGCCTTGCGCTGGGCGATCCTCAGCAGCCAGCCGCGCAGGTTGCCGTCGCTCTCGAGCCCCGGGTATGCGCGCAGCGCGGCGATGCACGCCTCCTGGAAGCAGTCGTCGGCGTCGACCGGCCCGACGGCGGCGACGAGGAAGCGGTGCACGACGGCCCCGTGGCTGTCGAGCAGTGCCTGGAAGGGCGGCAGGTTCACGCTCGATGAACGTACACCGCGGCCGCGCTGTGAGATCCGACCTGGCGCGCGGTCACTCGTGCACGAACACCGGCGTGCCGAGCGGCAGCGCCTTCATCATCCAGCTCGCGTCGTCCGGATCTGCGCGCATGCAGCCGAGGCTGACGGCCTCGCCGAGGCCGGAGAGGTCGTTGGTCGCGTGGATCGCGAGCCGGTCGCCGCCCGGCCAGCCGGCGGGCAGCTTGGTCTGGTGGCCGGTGAGGGCCACGACGCAGCAGCCGTAGGGCGAGCCGGGGTCGGTGACGTTCAGCTTGTCGGTGACGGCGTAGCGACCGACCGGCGTCGAGTGGTCCTCGCGGCCGACGCCGACCCGGAACCGCTTCACGACCTCGCCGTCGCGCTCGACCTCGAGCACGCGCTTGGAGAGGTCCGCCTTCAGCGCCCAGCCGACGCTGTCGAGGCGCTCGACGTCGGCCTCCTCGACCCAGCCGACCTCGCCGTTCTCGAGCTCCGGCGCGAGCACCGAGAGCCAGCCGCCCTGACGCTCGACGACGCTCAGCACGCGTGGCGAGTCCCACTCGGTCGTCCCGGCGATCCGCACCTTCGGCTTGCCGCGCGGCTCGTCCAACAGGACGGTCGAGTCCTCGACGATCGCGATCGGGTACCGGTAGGCGCTCTCCGGATCGGACGGGAAGGGCTCGCCGATCTCCTGGCTGTGGAGCTCGAACGGACGGGTCGCGCTGTTCTCGTCGCTCGGGGCGCTGGAGCCCGCGTCGCCGCCGAGCACGAGCACCGAGCCGAGCCCGACGGTCGCGAGGACGCCGATCAGCGCCGCGGCCGCGGCGATCGACCAACGGCGACCGCCGTTCGAGGACGAGGGGAGACGACTGGAGATGTCCTCGGACCGCCCTCCATATCCGCGCGCGAGCATCCCGAGAACGGGGCCGCGGCCCTCTGCGAGCGCGGGGGCGGACTCGGAGTCCGCGGCGGTGGACCGGGGGGTCGGCTCCTTCGGCTCGGACGCGGTATCGGGCGCCTCGCTCTGGGAGCCGGCCTGCACCGGCGCGGACTCGGTGGCGCTGGCGGGCGGATCCGGTGTCGTGGCCGAGGTGCCGGGCGACTTGGCGCCAGGCACCTCATCCCAGGTCGAGTGGTTGAGCAGGGCGGTGAGCACGTGGCCGAGGTCCGCGCCGCGTTGCACGCCGAGGTCGTCGGCGAGCCGCTCGACGGCCGCGGCGCGCATCCGGGCCACCTCGCTCGGCCCGCAGTCGAACACCGCCGCCAGGTCGTTGTCCGGGACGTGCCGGCGCAGCGAGTAGTCGAGGACCTCGCGGTCCCGGGGATCGAGGCGCGCGAGCGCCTCGGCTAGCTGTGTTCGGTCGATCATCGGTACGCAGGGCCGGCGGAAGGCCGACGCCGCCAGGGCGCGGCGCCATCGGGCCAGAGTAACCGTCGAATGCGCGGAAGCGCCAACGAAGTTCGTGCAACATGGGGCAATCGGCGTCCGCAGCGCCCCGCCAGTCCCGCCGTGGGCTCCTCACCCGCGGCTATGGTGTGCGCCGTCCATGCCGGCCCCTCGCCCGACATCGCTTGGCAATCACGGATCGGGGGATGGGGGGTCCCGCGTGCGGGCCTACGCGGCGGCTCACTTCGGCGCGATCCTGTGGGGGATGGTGGCGGTCGGAGTCGCGGTCAGGCTGGTGCTCGGCTTCGCCTTCCTCGGCCAGCACTACGACCAGGAGTCGTTCGTCCAGGTGCGCGAGGCGCTGTCGGTCGCGCCGTTCGACGTCTACGACCTGGTTGTGGAGGGTCACTGGAACTACCCGCCGGGCTTCTTCCTGTGGGTCGCGCCGGCCGGCTGGCTCTCCGATGCCACAGGGCTCGTCTTTCACGGCGTGATCCAGCTGCCGGCGATCTTCGCCGACGTCGCGATCGCCTGGATCGTCCAGCGATTCCTCGCCACGCGCGGCGTGAGCCCGGAGCGGCGCTTGGTCGCCGCGGGCCTGGTGCTGCTCGGGCCGGTGTTCGTCGCGACCTCCGGCTACCACGGCCAGATCGACTCGGTGGCGATCCTGCCGGCGGTTCTCGCCCTCGTGCTCTGGGAGCGCGACGGCGACCGGCGCGCGATCCATGCCGGACTGCTGCTCGGCGCCGCGATCGCCGTCAAGACGGCCCCGGGCCTGATGCTGCTGGCGCTGCTGCCGCACGTCCGGTCGCCGAAGGAGGCGGCCCAGCTGCTGGTGGCCACCGCGGCGATCCCGGTGACGATGCTCGCCCCCTACGTGATCACCGACGCCGACCACGCGCTGAGCGCGGTCGAGTACGCCTCGGTGGGAGCCGCAAGCGGCATCGGCCTGATCTCGACGGTCGCCCCCAACCCGATCGTCGACGGCATCCGCGATCTCGGCACGTTCTGGAACCTCGCCTGGATCGGGGCGGTCGGAGCCCTGCTGTGGCGCTACCGGCCAACGGCCGTCCGCGGCGTGGTGATCGTGTGGCTCGCGCTCTACGTCTTCGGCACCGGCTTCTACATCAACTACCTGATCCTCGGGCTGCCGTTCCTGCTGATGGACGGAGCGCTGCTCGCGGTCGCGGCGGTGCAGGTGCTGCTGCTGGCGCCGCTGATCATCTCCTACGGCGGGCTGTTCGGCAGCTACCTCGTCAACCGCGCGTTCGACGTCCCGATGCTCACGCTGTGGCTCGGCTTCGTCGGGCTGCTTGCGTACTACGCGGCGGAGGCTCTGCGCCGGGACGAGCCCGAGACCCGGGGCCGCGAGCCCGCGCTGGACGCGGGTTAGCCGTCGGCGTGTCGCTCAGGACGTCTCGGCGGTACGCCCGACCGAGCGGGCGAAGTCGTCCGCGTTCCTACCCACCGCGCTACGCCGCCTGAGAGCGCTCAGGCGGCGGCGAAGCGCTTCGCCGACCGCTCGCGGTGCTTCTGCGCCTCGATCTCGCGATCCTTCGGAGGCGCGGAGGTCACGAGCTCGTCTAGGAGCCTCGCGGTCACCGCCGCTACGTCCTCGACCGCTCGATCGAATGCCTCGGCGTTCGCCTGCGAAGGCTTCGCCGAACCGCTGATCTTGCGCACGTACTGCAGCGCCGACGCGTGGATCTCCTCCTCGGTCGCGGGTGGCTCGAAGTTGTGGAGTGTTCTGATGTTCCGACACATGCCCCAAGCCTAGCCCGCGCCGCAAGTGGGCTCAGCTGGAGGAAGGGGCCTGCCTCAGGACAACTTGCCGCGCCCCTGCCGCCCCGCCGACGCGCTCTTGTTCGCCGCCCTGCGCGACGACGAGAACGGCTTGCGCGCCCAGCGACCCAGGGGACCGGGCAAGACGCCGCCAGCCCGCTCGCCAACTCCGAGCGTCTTGTTGACGCCGCGCTGCGGATGGCGAGAAAGGCGCGGAGCCAGGAAGGCCAGTATCAACAGCACGATGCAGACGGCGACGGTGGCGGCGATGAGCATGCAAGTCCTCCTCGGGTTCGGCCATTGCCTACCCCACCGTGGAAGGCGACAAACGAGGAGTTGGCCGGCATACGAGCGCGGAGTCATGGCAGGCGTGTCTTTGACGGCGTCTTCGACTCCGCGGCCGGGATGCGTGCGGTGGTGCGAGGGCAGAAGGGCCCCGCCAGAAGCGGGGCCCTTCCAACTACGCCAGAGCTAGCCCTGAGCAAGGCGCCATGGCAATCGCTCGGTCAGAGGTCGTCGTGGTGGGCGAGTTCGAGGCTGTCCGGGTGATTCGCGTTCCACGAATTGATCCAGTGGCCTTCGGCTTCGAGCGGCATCCCTGCACACGGCGCACCGCCGTTGCCGGCACCGTCGTGTGCTGGGGTCGAGATTTCATACGCGTGATTGACGTGCGTCACGGTGAGCGTGAGACGGCAGATGGTGCCAGTCGTACCTTCAGTCGTCGCGACCGAGTTGTGCGAGTAGAGGCATAGGTCAACTACCAGTCTTTCCTGGTTGACGCCACCGACGGGTTCGTTGAATTCGGCCGCCCAGGCATGGTTGCGGTGCGGATTCGAGGTGTTTTCGCCTTCGTCGCACGGCTCGCGCCCGCAAGCCCCGCCTTCGGCTGTCCACACCTGGTTGTAAATCACGCCGACGCCGTCTTCGTTGAAGCTCGCTTCGAAGACGTTCCCGCACGAGCTAAACAGCAGTTCCATCATCATCCCGTTGTGCTGAAACAGCAGCATGTTGGTTTCAGACACTATTCTGATCCTGCAGTTGCCAGTGGCGGGCAGGTGATGGAGGATCCCGGTGGCCAGGCAGTGGGTGTCGTCGCCCACCGCGGGTTCCTTGGACACTTCGACCGTTTCCTGGGCGTCGGCGGAAGCAGTCGAAGCCATGAACGCCATCGCTGCCATCGCCATCGCGGCGAGCAGCGCCAGCTTACGTAGATAACGCATCGTTATCTCCTAGAAGTAGACCCGGCAAGACCCTCCAGCCGGGTGCCGCGCCGAAGGCAGGCTCCGGCGCGCCTTGCAGAGTAACTCCCCACGCCACGACGGCGTAGGGACGTTCGCTTGCCGTCTCTCAGACGGTCACCGCCTCTGGCGGTCGCACGGTCGGCTGTGTCCCCCTCCCTCCAGCCGGGGAGCTCAAGGCAATCTGGCCCGAGTTCCACCCGACGATACGCAATTCTTGTCGGATGTCAAGTGTGAATGAATTAAAACTCTGGAGTGGATTTGCTTCAAAGCGAAGCTCAAGGAATAGTCGAAGGGTGATCAGCCAAGTCCGCGCGCCGCCACGAACCACGCACGCTCGATAAGCGGAGGGGGCGGGATTCGAACCCGCGGTGGGCTTGCACCCACTCCGGTTTTCAAGACCGGTGCATTCAACCGCTCTGCCACCCCTCCATGGGGTATAGCCAGCGTAACGGCGCTCAGGGGCCGAAGACGCGCCACGGCCGGCAGTCACCCGGCCAGGGGCACCCATCGCATACCGATCGTCGACTACCTGCTCGCCGCCGCCGCCCAAGAGGCTGGCGCCGCCGTCATCCACTACGACCACGACTACGACATCCTCGCGCAGGTCATGTCGTTCGAGTCGATCTGGCTCGCACCGCCGGGCACGCTCCCCTGACTGGGCGCGCGGGGTGGTTGGCTGGGATAGGCTCGCTCGATGCCCAACGCGAACGATGAGCTGATCCAGCGCTTCTATGCCGCCTTCGACCGCAAGGATGGCGATGCGATGGCGGCCTGCTACACGGCGGACGCGAGCTTCGACGATCCGGTGTTCCCCGGGCTGCGCGGCAAGGAGTCGGGCGAGATGTGGCGGATGCTGACCTCGCGGGCGAACGACCTGAGCATCGATCTGCGCGAGCACGAGGCGAACGACGAGACCGGCAGCGCGCACTGGATCGCGACGTACACGTTCACGCAGACCGGGCGGCCGGTGGTCAACGACGTGCGGGCGACCTTCCGCTTCCGCGACGGCCTGATCGCCGAGCACCGCGACGACTTCTCGTTCTACAAGTGGTCGAGGCAGGCCCTCGGGGCGCCGGGGCTGCTGCTCGGCTGGACTCCGATCCTGCTCGGCGCGACGCGCAAGAAGGCGCGCGCCGGGCTGGACGAGTTCATGGCCGCGCCCCAGGCCGCCTAAAGGGCAGCTCCCGGCCGTCCCAGCCGTTCTCGAGCGCCCAGCGCGCGCCGATCGTCCACGCCTGGACGCGGTTCGCGATCGCCACCGGCTCGGGCCCGTCGGCGCCGGCCGCATACAGCTCCGGCGCGCCGCCGAGCCGGTCGATCGCCGCGAGCACGCCGGTCCTCAGCCGCTCGGCCACTGCGTCCCGACCAGCAGCCCGCAGGCCGCCCCAGCCGAGCCAGGAGTCGAATGGCCACACGGCGCCGCGGTGGTAGCCGTGCGACTCGAAGGCCGGGTGCTCGGCGGACAGCGTCCGCAATCCCCATGGCGTCAGCACGTCGGGCGCGACGAGCCGCTCGGCCGCGCCCTCCGGCGCCGCGTCGGCCCACAGCAGCCAGCCGAGCTGAGAGCCGGCGCCGCGAACCCGCCGCCCGTCGCCCTCCACCGCGAGCGTCTCGGGCAGCCCGCCGGCCTCCTCGGGCGCGAACGCCCGCCTCACCTCGTCCCGCAGCGAAGCCGCCAGCTCACGGTGCCGTCGCTCGCCCGACAGCCGGGCGAGCGCACGCGCGCCGGCCACCGCCGCCGCCTGGCTGTCGGCGTCGGCGAGCGGAGGCGCGGGAGCCGAGCCGTCCTCGCGGACGATCCCGCCGCCCCGCGTCTCGGGGTCGAGCGGATCGGTCGTGTCGCGCCAGCCCTGTTGACACAGCCCGCCCGGCGCCCGGCGCGGACCGTGGCGCACCAGCCCGCCGCCGCGCTCGACCGTGCGCTCCAGCCACTCGCCCGCCGCTCGCCAACTGCCCTCCAGCTCCGCCGCCAGCCGCCCGTCGCCGAGCGCGCCCAGCACCACCAGGAACCACGACGTCGAGTCAGCGGACCCGTAGTAGCGCAGGCCGCCGCCGCGAACCGGCCAGCCCATCTCGACCAGCCGCCGCGGCACCCGGCGCCAGTGCTCGTGGACGATCTTGCCGGGCTCCTCGTCGGTCTCGGGATCGTCGCGCCGGCCCTGCAACGCGGCCAGCGCCCGCAGCGTCGCCTCGGCGACGTCCGGCCGCACCGGCAGCAGCTGGAGCGAGGCGATCAGCGAGTCGCGGCCGAACAGGGCCTGGAAGCGCCCCGGGTCGCCGGGCCCGGTCGGCGGCGCGCTCGCGTACGGCCAGCCCTCCGGCGACAGGACGCTGTCGAGCAGCGCCGGTCCGCCGCCCAACTCAGCCCTTGACGGCGCCGGCGGTCATGCCCGCCACGATCCGCTTCTGGAAGATGATCACGAGTGCGACGAGTGGGATCGTGATCACCACCGACGCGGCGCTGATCGTGCCGAGCGGCACCTCGAACTCGGTGCTGCCGGTGAAGTTGGCGACCGCCACGGGCACCGTGTACGCCGACGGCGAGCTGGTCAGCGTGACGGCGAGCAGGAACTCGTTCCAGACGAAGAACGCGGTCAGCAGGCCGGCGGTCACGAGTCCCGGCGCCGCCAAGGGCAGCACGACCTTGCGGAACGCCTGGAAGTGCGTCGCCCCGTCGACCAGGGCCGCCTCCTCGAGCTCCTTCGGGATCTCCTTGAAGAACGACGCGAGGATGTAGATCGCGAGTGGCAGGGCGAACGTCAGGTAGGGGATGATCAGCCCCGTGTACGTGTTGTAGATCCCTATGTCGGTCCAGAGCTTGAAGATCGGCGCGGCGATCGCGATCGGCGGGAACGTCGAGATCGACAGCACGATCGCGAGGATCAGGAACTTGAACTTGAAGCGCAGCCGCGCGAGCGCGTAGGCGGCGAACGATCCGAACACCAGCGCCAGCGCCGTCGTGATCGTCGTGATGATCACGCTGTTGCGCAGCGCCGACGTGAAGTCGTTGTTCTCGAACACAGACGAGTAGTTGTCGAGCGACGGGTTCGGCGGCAGCAGGTCCGCCTGCGACAGGGCGGCGCCCGTCTTCAGCGACACGTTGATCAGCCAGTAGAACGGCATCAGGCAGAAGACGACGATCAGCGCCACGGCGATCCAGAGCAGCAGCGGGCGCACCCAGCTGCGCCGCGGCCCACGCGCCTCGGCGGCGGGGACGCGCTCGCCGACCGCGGTCCCAGGACGCCCGACCGCTGGTGTCGACGCCTCCATCAGTCCTCCTCGACGAGCGAGCGGATGTTGCCGCCCAGCGTTCGGATGTAGAGGAACGAGACCCCCATCACGATCAGGAACGTGAGCACCGACAGCGCCGACCCATAGCCGATCAGCCGGTTGCTGGTCAGCTCCTGATGCGCCAGCAGCGACAGCGTGGTCGTGTTGTTGGCCCCTCGCGTGAGCACGTACGGCAGGTCGAAGATTCGCAGCGCGTCGAGCGTGCGGAAGATCAGCGCGACGAGGATCGCAGGCATCAGCAGCGGCAGGGTGATCCGCCGGAACCGCTGCATCGTGTCCGCCCCGTCGACCTTGGCCGCGTCGTAGACGTCGTCGGGGATCACCTGCAGGCCGGCGAGCAGCAGCAGCGCCATGAACGGCGCGGTCTTCCAGACGTCGGCGAGCACCATCACCGCCAGCGAGTAGCCCTCCTCGCCGAGCCAGACCACCCCCGCGCCCGGCAGCCCGAGCGTGTCTATGACCTGCGGCGCCAGGCCGAGGTTCGGCTCGAAGATCGTCCGCCAGGTGATCGCGCTGACGACCGTCAGCACCGCCCACGGGACCAGGACAACGGTGCGCAGCAGGCCGCGGCCCCTGAACGCCTCGTGCATCGCCAGCGCCATCCCAAGCCCGACGGCCAGCTCCAGACCGACGGAGATGACCGTGAAGATGAAGGTCGTGACGACCGCCTGCCAGAACTCCGGCGAGGCGAACGCCTCCGTGTAGTTGTCGAAGCCGGCGAAGCGCGAGAGGCCCGGCACCCGCACGCTGTACTCGTTGAGCGACAGCCAGATCGCGTAGCCGATCGGATACGCGGCGACCAGTGCGATGACGACCATCGACGGCGACAGCATCGCCAGCGCGAGCCGCCGCTCGCCCGCGCCGTAGCGACTACCGCGAGACCGGCCTCGTCCCAGTCTCGCGGTAGATGCCTCCATCGGCCGCTCCTTCTAGAACGTCTCGAGCGCCTGCTGGATGTCGTCGTTCATGTCCGTCGCGGCCTGGTCCGGCGACTTGTCGCCCTGCAGCGCCGCGTAGACGTTCGTGTAGATCGCCTCGCTGATCTGCGGGTAGACCGGCGACACCGGTCGCGGCTGCGCCTGGCGGACGGCGTCGCGCAGCTCGGCCGAGAACGGCGCCGCCTCCCTGACGGCCGGACGGTCGTAGACCTCGCTCACGACGGCCGGCAGCGACGCCTCGGTCGCCTGGATCACCTGCTGATCCGGCTGGGTCGCGAACTGGATGAAGGCGAGCGATCCCTCGGGGTTCTCGGAGAAGGCCGAGATCGCGAGGTTGTAGCCGCCGAGCACGCCGGCTCCCGGGTTGCCCTGGTAGGACGGGAACGTCGTCACCTCGAAGTCGTCGGCGACCTGCGACTCCTTGCCGAGCGCGTAGGCGTAGGGCCAGTTGCGCATGAAGGTCGCGCGGCCGGCCTCGAAGGCGCGCCGCGACTCCTCCTCCATGTACGTGGTGACGGCCTTCGGCACCGCGCCGTCGTCGACGCCCTTGCGCATGAAGGTCAGGACGTCGCGGACCTCCTGGGTGTCCGCCGTCGCCTCGCTGCCGTCCTCGCTGACGACGTTCGCGCCGGCGCTGTAGAGCAGCTCGAGGAAGTTGACGGTGAGTCCCTCGTAGCGGGCGCCCTGGAAGATGAAGCCGTCCTCCTGCCGGGCCTGCGAGTAGATGTCCTCCCAGGTCTCCGGCGGCTGATCGCCGGCCTGGTCGGTGCGCCAGTAGATGAATCCGGCGTTGGTGTTGAACGGGTAGGCCCAGTACTTGTCCTCGTAGCGCGCCGTCTCGAGCGTCGACGGGATGAACGCGTCGCTCTGCTCCTCGACGGCCTGCGTCATGTCGAGCAGCCAGTTCTGCGCCGCGTACTCGGCGGTCCAGATCACGTCCATGCCGAGCACGTCGCACTGCGGCGACTCCGCGCGCAGGCGCTGGATCTGCAGCCGCCGTTGGTCGTCGGCCGACTCGGGAAGCTCGAGCAGCTCGACGTTGGCGTTCGGGTTCTCCCTGTTGAAGTTGTTGAGGACGGTCGTGAACGCGCCGCTCGTGTCCTTGCCGATGCACCAGGTGACGTCGCCCTCGGCCCGCGCCTGGCCGACCTGCTTCGCGTCGTCGGTGCCACCGCCGCCACCGCCGCCCCCTCCGTCGTCGTCGTCTCCACAGCCGGCGAACGCGAGCGCGAACGCGACTAGAAGTGCTGCTGGAAGGCGCAGCGTGCTCATGGCGAGGCTCCTCTGTCGGACGGCTTCTTCCGGCTCCTCTACCCCCCGAACCGAGGGCCAAACCGACGTCGCCTAGAAGCTCGCGGACTCCAGCCGGGCCGGGCCACCGTGCTCGGCGATCACCGCGGGCAGCTCGACGCTGCCGTCCGGCTGCTGGCCGTTCTCGACCAGCGCGATGATCGTCCGGCCGACCGCGACCGCGGTGCCGTTGAGCGTGTGCAGGTGGCGCAGGCCACCCCCGTCCGCCGGGCGGTAGCGCGCGTCGAGGCGGCGCGCCTGGTAGTCGGTCGTGTTCGAGCAGGAGGTCAGCTCGCGGTAGCGCTCCTGGCCCGGGAGCCAGGCCTCGATGTCGTACTTCTTCGCCGCCGAGTTGCCGAGGTCGTCGACCGCGATGTTCACCACGCGGTAGGGGATCTCGAGCGCCGCCATGATCTCCTCCTCGATCGCCAGCAGCCGCTCGTGCTCGTCACGGGAGTCCTCGGGCCGCACGAACGCGAACATCTCGACCTTGTCGAACTGGTGCACGCGGAAGATCCCGCGGGTGTCGCGCCCGGCCGCGCCGGCCTCGCGGCGGAAGCAGGTCGAGAAGCCGGCGTAGCGGGCGGGCAGGCGGTCCTCGTCGAGGATCTCGCCCATGTGGAGCGCGGCGAGCGGGACCTCGGACGTTCCGGCCAGGTAGAGGTCGTCGTCGGGAACGCGGTAGATCTGCTGCTCGGTGTCGGGCAGGAACCCGGTGCCGTACAGCGCCTCCTCGCGTACGAGGACGGGCGGCGCCACCGGCTCGAAGCCGTGCCCGTCGAGCAGGCCGAGCGTCCAGCGCACGAGCGCCAGCTCGAGCAGCACGAGCGGCCCCTTCAGATAGACGAAGCGCGAGCCGGCGACGCGGGCGCCCGCCTCGAGGTCGATCAGGTCGCCGAGCAGCTCGAGGTGGTCGCGGCCGCCGGCGCCGGCGGCGCCGACCTCGCGCAGCACGGTGTCCGCGTCGGCCGCGCTCTCGTCGGGGAGGTTCGGCAGCGCCGCGAGCGCCGGCTCGAGCTCCTCGTCGACCGCCTTGCGCTCGGCGTCGAGCGCCTTCTCGCGCTCGCCGACGTCCTTCACGGCGGCGATCGCCTCGGAGGCGTCGTCGCCCGAGCGCTGCAGCTCGCCGATCCGCTTGCTGGCGGCGTTCTTCTCGGCGCGCAGGCCCTCGAGCTGCGGGAGGATCGCGCGGCGGCGCTCGTCGAGCTCGAGCACACGCGCGAGCCGCTCGTCGGAGCCGTCGCCGCGGCGCGCGAGGGCCGCCGTGGCCGTGGCGGGGTCTGACCGGATCGCCTTGAGGTCGATCACGGCGCGGGCGGGCTTACTCGGTCTGCTCGCCCGAGCCCTGGACGTCGGTGCCCTCGCCGGCGTCCTTGCCCGAGTACTTGGCGAGGAAGCGGGCCACCTTGTCGGCGTCCTCGCCGACCACGATGTTGGCGGGCATGATCGCGCCCGAGAAGCCGCCGTTGCGGATCGCGAACAGCGCGTCGTCCCTACTCACCTTGCGGACGTTGAAGTTCGGGCCGTTGGTGCGCTCGCCGCCGGCGAGCTGGCCCTCAGGCTTCGAGCCGTACGCGTTGGCGCTCTCGAGCGTGTGGCAGCCGGAGCAGTTCTGGTTGAAGAGCACGGCTCCCGCGTTGTTGGCCTGGTCGACGTCGACCTCGCCCTGACGGCAACCCGAGACGCCCACGAGGGCCAGCACGGCGAGGACGGCGAGCAGGGTTCGGACGCGGATGCGAGGGCTGGGGCCGGTCACGGCGGGCGCATAGTATCCGCCGCCCCATGACGATGCCCCTAGGACGGACCCTCTGCGTCGCGGGAGCGGCGCTAGCGATGGCCGGCTGCGGCGGCACCGAGGACCCGCCCGACCTGCCGAAGTCGATCGCCGCCGGACAGCCGCTGACAGTGGCCGCGCGCGAGTACGTCTTCACCCCCAACCGGGTGACTGTCAAGGGCTCGGCACCCGCCGGCGCGCGCCAGCGAATCCAGCTCGTCAACCGCGGCGAGCTGGCCCACAACATCGAGGTCCTCGACGGCGACCGCGTCGTTGGCCGGCTGCGCAGCTTCCCGCCCGGCCGGCTGCAGACGCTCGAGGTCCGGCTTCCGAGGGGCGAGTACCGCTTCGTCTGCACCGTCGCCGACCATGATGAGAAGGGGATGCGGGGGACGCTGGAGGTGCGGTAGGGGGGTGGCGTTCGTTTGGGGTGGCTCGAGCGCTCGGGGAGCCCGGGCGTCTTTGTTGGAGGTGGGCCTGGCGGAGTGGCGTTCTTGTCGGAGGTGGCCCGGCGGGGTGGCGTTCCTGTGGGGCGTCCTTGAGGCGCTCCTTCGGGCGGGGGTTTGAGGGGCGCTGTACGAGTTGGGCTAGCTGCGGTGCCGGGCCCTTGGCTGGGTAGGGAGGAATGCGGGGTGGCTGGTGGCCGGGCAGTGGGCGTCGCTCGGTGGCTTCGGGTGCTCGGTTGGCGTTGGTGGGGCTCTCAAACCGTCCCTTTTGGGCCCCCTCGGAAACGAGTGGAACATTGATCGGGCTCTGCCCCAGTCAATGTTCCACTCGTTCTCGGAGCGAAGGGTTTCGGCCTGGAAACGGCTATCTGGCACGGGAAACGGCTGAATACCACTGAGAACCAAGGCGATCGGGGACCAAGGGCCCCGACCGAAGCCCAGCCACCGCCTCACCGCCCTACCCAGCCAAGGGACCGGCACCGCAACTAGCCAAGCTTGTACAGCGCCCCACCCACCCCCGCACGAAACCGCGCCTCAAGGACGCCCCGCAGGAGCGAAGAGAGCGCCGGGCAAGGAAGTGCGCAACCGCGCCTCAAGGACGTTCATGGGAGCGAGAAACCGTCTGCCGGGCGGGGAAGGAACAGCGAAACCGCGCCTCAAGGACGCCCCACAGGAGCGAAGGACCGCATGGACTGGCGGGGAGCCCGCCCGAAACCGCGCCTCGAGGACGCTTCGCAGGAGCGCCACCCGCCTAAGCCAGCCGCTTCACGAAGCGCATCAGGCTGCCGTCGCCGGTGGAGGTGAGCTGGACCTCGTCCATCACGAGGGTGACGAGCTCCAGGCCGCGGCCGCTTTCGTCGTCCTCGGTCGCGCGCCTGAGCGGGGGGACGAGGGTGCCGGTGTCGCGGATCTCGAAGACGAGCGAGCCGTCGAGCGCGAAGGCGTCGATTCGGATGCTGTCGTCCGGGCCCGCGGATCCGTGCTCGATGGCGTTGGCGACGGCCTCGCTCATCGCGAGCTTGATCTGGTAGCAGTCGGAGTCGGGCAGGCCGGCGTCGACCGCCGCGCGCTGGGCCCAGTCGCGGGCATCGCTCAAGCGCTCCGGGTCGGCCTTGATGGTCATCGCGCGTACCTCGAACACTGGGTTGAGCAGTTCCATTCCAGAACCCACGACCGTTTGCGCATTCGCACGCGGGAACACGGGTTTCTTCCCCGTTGCGGCGATCTCGAACCCTTGGATCGCGGGCCGGACCGCTACGAGCCGGTCTGGTAGGCGCGCAGCGCGAGCGTGAGGATCATTAGCGCCCCGATCGTCATGACGCCCATCTCGGCGAGCGCGACGCGCCGCGCGATCGCCACCTGCTCGGCGCGGGCCAGGCCCTCGAGGTCGGCTATCCCGTCGAGCTCGCGCTGGGCGACGCCGACGCGCATCCCCTCGCTGACGAGCGTGATCAACAGCGGCGAGACGCCGTAGGCGGCGTGCAGCCCGTCGGGGGCCTCCATCCCGCGCGCGAGCAGCGTGAAGCCGAGGACGACCTGGACCACCACGGCCGCCTGGGCGACCCGCAGCAGGTACCAGAACCAGACCGACGGATCCTTGCGCAACCAGGCCACCGCGCCCCACGTGCCGGCGACCCCGTTGGAGGCCAGCACCGCGATCCCGACTGCCATGTGTATCTCGCTCAGCTAGCGCCCTTTCGCACTATGTAGCAACCCCGCACAAACCTCGTTATACATCCGTGCCCGTGCTGAAGAGCTACCTCCCCGCGCTCGTCTTCCTCGCCCTCGGGATCGGCGTCGGCGTCGCGTTCACGCTGCTCAACGGCCTGCTCGGCCCGCGACGCCCCAACAAGACCAAGAGCGAGCCCTACGAGTGCGGGCTGCCCTCCGACGTGCGCAAGAGCTTCCGCTTCGGGATCAGCTTCTACCTGATCGCGATGCTGTTCATCCTCTTCGACATCGAGGTCGTGTTCCTCTATCCGATCGCCGTCCAGCTCGAGGCGATCGGGACGTTCGCGCTCGTCGAGACGATCGTCTTCGTGGCGCTGCTGCTGGTCGCGTTCGGCTACGTGTGGAGACGGGGAGCCCTCGAGTGGAAGTAGTCCGCACGAAGGTGTCCAAGCCCGGCGACGACTTCCGAGCCCGCCAGCTGGGAGCCAAGCAGATGCTGCGCGGCGACCTCGACGGGCGCGAGCTCGAGCGGTACGTCGAGGAGCGCGTGATGCTGACGACGCTCGAGAAGGCGCAGAACTGGGCGCGCAGCAACGCCTGCTGGCCGCTGGGCTTCGGCCTCGCCTGCTGCGCGATCGAGATGATCACGGTGATCGGCTCGCCGCGCAACGACATCTCGCGCTTCGGCGCAGAGGTCGTGCGGGCCTCTCCGCGCCAGGCCGACATGATCATCCTCTCGGGCCGCGTGTCGATCAAGATGGCCCCGGTCATCCGGCGCATCTACGACCAGATGCTCGAGCCGAAGTGGGTGATCGCGATGGGCGTCTGCTCCTCGAGCGCCGGCATGTTCAACAACTACGCCGTCGTCCAGGGCGCCGACAAGTTCATGCCCGTCGACGTCTACATCCCGGGCTGCCCGCCGCGGCCGGAGGCGCTGATCTACGGGATCATGAAGCTGCAGGCCAAGATCGTCGACGATCCGTCGCTGGGCTGGCGCAAGCGCTACGGCGCCGAGGGGACCGAGGAGCCCGCCGTCCAGGTCGCCGGGGAGCCCGGAGACGACGTTGCCTGACGCCGCCGGACTGGAGCTGGTCGCCCAACGCGTCCGCGGCGCCGTCGCCGACGACGCCGTGGTCGGCACCGCCTACGGCCACGAGCAGGCGATGCTCGAGGTCGCGCCCGCGCGCGTGCGCGAGGTGCTCGCCTACCTGCGCGACGAGGACGAGGAGCCCTACGAGTTCCTCGCCAGCCTCCACGGCGTCGACTACCTGCCCGAGGAGCCGCGCCTCGGGATCCACTACCAGCTGCTCTCTCGCACACGCGTCGAGCGGCTCGGCGTCAAGACGCGCGTGACCGTCGAGGACCCCGTCGTCCCGAGCGTCGTCGGCGTCTTCCCGACCGCCGACTTCCATGAGCGCGAGGTCTTCGACATGTTCGGCGTCCTCTTCGACGGCCATCCCGACCCGCGCCGGATCCTGATGCCCGAGGACTACGAGGGGCACCCGCAGCGGCGCGACTTCCCGGTTGGCGGCGAGCCGGTCCTCTTCACCTTCAACGAGCACAAGCTGCCGCGCTGGTATGACTGAGGAGCCGAGCGCCCCAGATCCGCTCGCGGCGCCGTATCGCGAGCGTGAGAGGTCGGTCACGATCGAGCGCGTCGGGCATGGCGCGGCGACCGCCGAGCAGCTCGAGCCCGAGACCGAGCTCTTCACGATCAACCTCGGGCCGCACCACCCGGCGACCCACGGCGTGCTGCGCCTGCTCTGCACGCTCGAGGGCGAGACGGTGATCGACGTCAAGCCGATCGTCGGCTACGTCCACACCGGCATCGAGAAGTCGATGGAGACCCAGCAGTACTGGAAGGCGATCACGTTCGTCGAGCGGATGGACTACCTCGCCTACTACTTCAACGCCCAGGCGTTCTGCATGACGACCGAGCGGCTGCTCGACCTCGAGGTCCCGCGGCGCGCCGAGTACCTGCGCGTGATCCACCTCGAGCTGAACCGGATCGCCAGCCACCTCTTCTGGCTCGGGACCTCGGCGCTCGACATCGGGGCGATCACGATGATGTGGTGGGCGCTGCGCGAGCGCGACTACGTGCTCGACCTGTTCGAGATGTCGTCGGGCCAGCGGATGCACACGCGCTACATCCAGGTCGGCGGCGTGATCGACGACATACCGCCCGGCTGGGAGGCGAAGTGCCGCGAGTTCCTCGCGCTCTTCCCGGCGCGGATCGACCAGTACGAGGCGCTGCTCGACAAGAACGAGATCTGGCTGCAGCGCCTGAAGCACGTGGGCGTCGTGCCGCGCGAGCGGCTGCTCGAGCTCGGCGTCACCGGCCCGCTGCTGCGCGCGGCCGGCGACCCGTGGGACCTGCGCAAGGCGCAGCCGTACTCGTCCTACGACGACTTCGACTTCAAGATCCCGGTCGGCACGGTCGGCGACTGCTACGACCGCTATCGCGTCCGGATGGCCGAGATGCGCGAGTCCTGCCGGATCGTCGAGCAGGCGCTCGACGGCCTGCCCGAGGGGCCGTTCATCACCACCGACCGCAAGGTCGCGCTGCCGCCGCGCCACGAGCTGGCGACCTCGATGGAGGCGCTGATCCACCACTTCAAGCTCGTCACCGAGGGCTTCCGCGTCCCGGTGGGCGAGGCCTACTGCGCGATCGAGTCCCCGCGCGGAGAGCTCGGCTGCTACGTCTGCGCCGACGGATCGGCGAAGCCGGCGCGCGTCCACGTCCGCGACCCCAGCTTCGTGAACCTCCAGGCGCTCGCCGAGATGAGCGAGGGCGGCCTGCTCGCCGACATGATCGCCAACATCGCCATGCTCGACCCAATCCTCGGGGGGATCGACCGATGACCGCGGGAGGGGCGCAGCCGGATCGCGCCGCGGCAAGCCCGACGCGAGCCGACGGCCGGGGCGCCGAGGGCCCCCGGCAGGACCGCCGTCAGACGCCGCTCGGCTGGGACGAGGCAGCCGACCTCGACCAGCCGCCGGCGCCGATTCCCGAACTCGCCGAGAGCGACGTGCCCGCCGAGCTGCGCGAGCGGGTCGAGGCGCTGATGAAGCGCTACCCCGACCGTCGCTCGGCGGCGCTGCCGGCGCTCGACGCGGCGCAGCGACTGCACGGCTGGTGCTCGCCGGAGGCGATCGGCCAGGTCGCCGCCGTGATGCGCGTCACGCCGGCCTACCTCTCCTCCGTCGCGACCTTCTACGACATGCTCAGGACCGAGCCGCTCGGCCGCCGCTACGTCTTCGTCTGCACCAGCGTCGCCTGCCACCTACGCAACGCCAAGGCGGTCCACGACGCGATCGCCGACGAGGCCCGCGAGCAGGGCCTCGACGACGTCGACATCCGCGAGTTCGAGTGCCTCGGCGCCTGCGACATGGCGCCGATTGCGTCTGTCGACGGCCGCTACGTCGGCCCGCTCGACCCGTCCGACGCCGAGGAGATCGTCGGCGCGCTCGCGAGCGGCCGCGAGGTGCTCCCCGGCCGCGGCCTCCCCGACCCCGCGTTCAAGCTGCCGTGGGCACAGGAAGCCGATTCGGGCGGAGCGCAGGCGGATCGCGAAGCACAGGACGATGCCGAATCTCGTCGGGCGCGATCCGGCGAGCACCGCACCGATGGATTCTCGGCGTGAGCGAGACGCTCGAGACCAAGGTCCTCACGGCGAGCTTCGACACGCCGGACCTGCACCGGATCGACGTCTACGAGTCGACCGGCGGCTACCGATCGGCGCGCAAGGCCGTACTCGAGATGACCCAGGACGAGGTGCTCGAGCAGCTCGAGTCGTCGGGCCTGCGCGGACGCGGCGGCGCCGGCTTCTCGATGGGCAAGAAGGCGAGCTTCATCCCCAAGGGCGCGATGGACAAGTTCCTCTGCTGCAACGCCGACGAGTCGGAGCCCGGGACCTTCAAGGACCGGCTGCTGATGCAGCGCAACCCGCACATGCTGATCGAGGGGATCGTCATCGGCGCCGTCGCCGCCGGCGCGAACCGGGCGTTCATCTTCATCCGCGGCGAGTACTCGCTGCAGGCCGACATCCTCGACGTCGCCGTCGAGGAGGCCTACGGCAAGGGCTACCTCGGCGAGGGCGTCTTCGGCTCCGACGTCCAGGTCGAGCTGGTCGTCCACCGCGGCGAGGGCGCCTACATCTGCGGCGAGGAGTCGGCGCTGCTCGACGCGCTCGAGGGCAAGCGTGGCAACCCGCGGCTGAAGCCGCCGTTCCCGGCCAACCAGGGCCTCTACCAGGGCCCGACGCTGATCAACAATGTCGAGACGCTCTGCAACACGCCGATCGTGATCGAGAAGGGCGCCGAGTGGTACCGCCAGTTCGGCGTCGGCAACTCGACCGGCACGAAGCTGGTCTCGGTGTCCGGCAACGTCCAGCGGCCGGGCAACTACGAGGTCGAGCTCGGCGTCAGCGCGCGCCAGATCGTCTACGACCTCGCCGGCGGGCCGCTCCCCGGACGCGAGATCAAGTGCTGGTTCCCGGGCGGCTCGTCGGCGCCGGTGCTGCTGCCCGAGGACCTCGACCGCCCCTACACCTTCGAGTCGATGGCCGAGGCGGGCTCGATGCTCGGGTCCGGCGCGATCATCGTCGTCGACGACTCGGTCCCGATCGTCGGCGTCGCGCTGCGGCTGGCGGAGTTCTACCGCCACGAGTCCTGCGGCAAGTGCGTCCCCTGCCGCGAGGGCACGAACTGGACGGTGAAGATGCTCGAGCGCCTGGACCAGGGCATGGCGACGCCGATGGACGTCGACATCGTCGCCAACGTCCAGGAGAACATCATCGGCAACTGCCTCTGCGTGCTCGGCGACTCGATGGCGATGCCGATCGGATCGATGATCAAGCACTTCAGGCCCGAGTTCGAGTCGCACATCGAGGCCGCGCGCGAGCGCGCCGACCGCGCCGCGGCCGTCGGGGAGTTCTCGGCCGTCGAGCTGGCCGCGAGCGCCGAGTCGGGGCCCGGGGTCGGCTGATGGCGCGCCCCGAGCCGAAGACGATCGTCTTCGAGATCGACGGCCGCGAGGTCGAGGCCGCCGAGGGCACGATGCTCGTCGACGCCGCGCGCGTCGGCGACGTCGAGATCCCCTACTTCTGCTACGAGCCGAAGCTCGGGCCGCCGGTCGGCGCCTGCCGGATGTGCCTCGTCGAGATCGAGGGGATCCCGAAGCTCCAGACCTCCTGCTCGACGCCGGTCAAGGACGGCATGGTCGTCCACACGACGACCGACCGGGTCAAGGAGGCCCAGAACGCGATCGTCGAGTTCCTGCTGATCAACCACCCGCTCGACTGCCCGGTCTGCGACAAGGGCGGCGAGTGCCCGCTGCAGGACATCTCCTACGGCTGGGGCCCCGGCCGCTCGCGGATGATCGAGCCGAAGCGCCACTTCAAGAAGCCGCTCGAGGTATCGCCGCTGGTGGCGATCGATCGCGAGCGCTGCATCCTCTGCTATCGCTGCGTGCGCTTCTCCCAGGAGATCGCCGAGGACTACCAGCTCGTCTTCCTCGAGCGCGCCGACCACACCTACGTCGGCACCCACGACGGCCGGCCCTATGTCGCCCCGTTCAGCGGCAACATCGTCGAGCTCTGCCCCGTCGGCGCGCTGACCTCGACCGCCTACCGGTTCCGCGCGCGGCCGTGGGAGGTCGAGGAGGCCGGGTCGGTCTGCAACGGCTGCGCCAGCCAGTGCAACGTCCGCTACACGGTCCGCGACGACGACAAGGTCCTGCGCGTCCTGGCGCGCGACAACGACGAGGTCGACGACGGCTGGATCTGCGACAAGGGCCGCTTCGACTACGAGTCCTTCCACTCGCCCGACAGGGTGCTCGCGCCGATGGTGCGCGACGGCGGCTACCTGCGCGAGGTGTCGTGGGAGCGGGCGCTCGACGAGGCGGCGAAGGCGCTCGCCAGAGGTGGCGCGCGCACGGCCGCGCTCGCCGGCGGTGAGACGACCAACGAGGAGGGCTTCCTGCTCCAGCACCTGATGCGCCGGGGGCTGGGCTCGCCGCACCTCGACGCGCGTGCCGCCGGGGCGCTCGAGCCGGAGCAGGCGCGCGTCCTCGCACGGCCCGAGCTGAGCGCGCGCGTCTCGGACGTCGACTACGCCGACGCGGTGCTCGTCGTGGAGGTCGAGCCGGTCGACGAGGCGCCGGTGATCGACCTCCGCGTTCGCAAGGCCCGCCGCCGCAACGGCGCGCGGGTGATCGCCCTGACCAGCCGGCCGAGCGCCCTCGACGACCCGGGCGCGGCGCTCGGCGGCGAGCCGGGCGACCCGGCGGTGCGCTTCGCGCCCGGCGCCGCCGAGGCGGCGCTCGCCGCGCTCGCGGCGGCGCTCGACTCGCCGCGGACCCGCCGGGACGACGCGTTCGGCGCGGACGACGAGGCCGCGAGCGGCGGCGAGGGTGACACCGACCGTGGTCGGCGGATCGCCGAGCTGGCGGCGAAGGCGGGAGCCGACCCGGCGGCGATCGAGGCGGCCGCCGCGGTGCTCGCCGAGGCCGGCGACGTCGTCGTCCTCTGGGGCGAGCGGGCGACGTACGGCGAGCGCGGCGATCGTGCGATCGACGCCCTGCTGGCCGTCGCCGTGGCGCTCGGGATCGCCGAGAAGCCGGAGTCCGGCCTGCTCGAGATCCCGACGGGCGCCAACGGCCGCGGGCTGCGCGAGGTCGGCGTCTCGCCGACGCTCGCGCCCGGGCTGGCCGACGCCGCCGAGCGCGGAATGGCGGCAGCGGAGATCGGGCGGGCGCTGGCGGCCGGGGACCTCTCGACGCTGCTGCTGCTGCACTCCAACCCGCTGCGCGACCTCCCGGACCGGGCGACGTGGCAGGCCGGACTGGCTCGCGCCGACGCCGTCGTGGCGGTAACGGGCTTCCTCACGCCGGAGCTCGAGCAGCACGCGACCGTGGTCTTCCCCGCCGAGTCGAACGCCGAGAAGGAGGGCACGCTCACACATCCGGACGGACGGCTGCAGCGCGTCCGGCAGGCGATCCCACACCTCGGCGACGTGCGCGCCGGGTGGCGCCTGCTGACCGACCTCTGCGAGCGCGTCGCCGCCCCGGCGGCGACAGCGGCCGCCGCCGCCAACGGCGCCGGCCCGATCGCCGCCGCGCCGGCGGTGACCGCCGCCGTGGCCGCCGCGGTGCCCTTCTACGCCGGCGTCACGCTCGACGAGATCGGCAGCCGCGGGGTGCGCTGGCAGGAGCGCGACGCGGCCTCGGCGCTCCCAGCCGCCGAGCCGCCGGCAACCGCGCTCGAGACGCCGCCCGAGCCGCCGCCGGGGCTGCGGCTCGGCGCCGCGCCGGCGCTCTTCGCCTCGCCGGCCGTCGAGCACTCGCCGACGCTGCGGTTCCTGCTGCCGCGCCAGCGAGCGGAGCTTTCGCCCGCCGACGCGGAGCGGCTCGGCATCGCCTCCGGCGACGAGATCGAGCTGACCGCCGGCGGGCGGACGCTGCGCACGACCGCCGCCTTGCGCGCCGCCGTCCAGCCCGGCAGCGTCTTCCTGCTCCAGGGCGTCGGCGCGGACGGCGAGCAGGGCGCGGGCGCGCTTGCCGACGGCGGACCGGCGACGGTCGAGGTCCGGCGTGTCGCGTCACCCGCCGTGGCCGCCGCGCAGACCGGGCCCGACGCGACCGACGGGGGGTCCGCGTGACCGTCGAGTCGACGCTCGTCCAGATCGTCAAGGCGATCGTGATCTTCGCCTTCATCCTCCAGGTGGTCCCGCTGATCCTGCTGCTCGAGCGCAAGCTGCTCGGCCGCTTCCAGTCCCGCTACGGGCCGAACCGGGTCGGCTTCCGCGGACTGCTGCAGCCGCTCGCCGACGTGCTCAAGCTGCTCTCGAAGGAGAGCTTCACCCCGGCCACGGCGGTGCCGTGGATGATGGCTATCGCGCCGGTGATCTCGATCGCCACGGCGGTCGCGACGCTGGCGATCATCCCGTTCGGCCCGCAGGGCGCCTGGGGCGGCGACCTCGGCCTCTACGGCATCGACGTCCCGATCGGGCTGCTCTACTTCTTCGCCTTCGGCTCGCTCGCCTTCTACGCGCTGGTGCTCGGCGGCTGGGCGTCCGGCTCGAAGTACTCATTCCTCGGCTCGATGCGCTCGGCGGCCCAGCTCGTCTCCTACGAGGTGGCGATCGGCCTGTCGCTCGTCGGCGTCGCGATGATGGCCGGCTCGCTGTCGTTCGTCGACATCGTCGAGGCGCAGGGCACCGACGGGCGCGGCATCTGGTTCGTCGTGCCGCAGCTCGCCGGCTTCCTGATCTTCATGGTCGCCGGCTTCGCCGAGACGGCGCGCGCGCCGTTCGACCTGCCGGAGGCCGACGCCGAGATCGTCGCCGGCTACAACACCGAGTACGGCGGGATGCGCTTCGGCTCGTTCTTCATGGCCGAGTACATCGAGGTGATCGTGATCAGCGGCGTGGCGACCGCATGCTTCTTCGGCGGCTGGCACGGGCCGGGCCCGGAGGCGCTCGCGCCGCTCTGGGTGATCCTCAAGATGTTCGCCTTCGTCGTGCTGTTCATCTGGATCCGTGCGACCCTTCCGCGCCTGCGCTACGACCAGCTGATGTCGTTCGGCTGGAAGGTCCTGCTGCCGCTGGCGACCCTCAACGCCCTGGTGACCGCGATCGTCCTCGTGGTCTGAGAGAGATATATGAGCTACGTCCCCGCAGACGATGTGATCGCCGTTCAGCGCGGGCCCGAGCCCGGCGGGCTCGGCGGCGCCTACCGGACCTTCGGCGCGACGCTGCGCGGCCTGCGCACGACGCTCGGCCGTGTCGCGGAGAAGCCGGTGACGATCGAGTACCCCGAGGAGAAGACGCCTGTCTACCCGCGCTTCCGCGGCCGCCACAAGCTGCACCGCTTCGAGGACACCGGGCTCGAGAAGTGCGTCGGCTGCTCGCTCTGCGTGGCGGCCTGCCCGGCCGAGTGCATCCGCGTCGTCGCGGACGAGAACACGCCCGACAACCAGGTCTCGGGCGGCGAGCGCTACGCGGCCGTCTACGAGATCAACATGAGCCGCTGCATCTTCTGCGGCTACTGCGAGATCGCCTGCCCGTTCGACGCGATCACGATGGGCAACGACTACGAGCTCGCCGACTACGAGCGCTCGGACCTGATCTTCACCAAGGAGATGCTGCTCGCCGAGCCGATCGAGCGCACGCCGCTGCGGCGCGAGGGCGAGTAGGAGGAACCGGCCCTTGTTCTTCGAGCAGCTCCTCTTCTTCGTCGCCGGCCTCGGCGCGCTCGCCGGCGCGCTCGGCGTCGTGACGCTGCGCAACCCGTTCTTCAGCGTGCTGGCGCTGGTCGCGCACCTGTTCTCGCTGGCGATCCTGTTCCTGCTGCTGAGCGCGGCGTTCCTCGCGGCGGCGCAGGTCGTCGTCTACGCGGGCGCCGTGATGGTGCTCTACGTGTTCGTCGTCGCATACGTCGGCGGCACCGACGAGCCGCTGCGGCCGGAGACCGGCGGCGTGGTCAGCTCGTTCGGGCCGCTGTTCGCCGCCGCGCTGCTGATCGAGCTGGCGATCGCCGTGATCGGGTCGTCGCTGTCGGCGCTCGACACGCGCGGCGCCGACGTCGGCGCGGGCTTCGGCTCGCCCGGCGAGATCGGCGAGCTGCTGCTGACGAAGTTCCTGCTGCCGTTCGAGGCGGCTTCGTTCCTGCTCCTGGTCGCCGCGGTCGGCGCGGTCGTTCTCGCCCGCAAGCGCCGCGGCCTCGCCGAGCCCGCCGACGCGATCTCCGTCGCGGACGTGATGCGAGGTCCGGCATGAGCACCCTTACCAGCCAGGTCGGCTTTTCCGACGTATGTCGTCTGAAAAGTCGACCTCACCGAGACAAGGCAGATCCACGGCGAGTCGGAGGGCTGGACTAATGGACGTCGCCTGGTTCGTCGTCCTGTCGGCGTTCATCTTCTGCATCGGGGCCGCCGGCGTGATGACGCGACGCAGCCCGCTCGTCGTGCTGCTCTGTCTCGAGCTGATGCTCAACGCCGGCAACCTCGCGCTGATCGCCTTCGCGCGGATGGTCGGCAACCAGGAGGGCCAGATCTTCGCGCTGATCGTGATGGTGGTCGCCGCCTGCGAGGTCGTGATCGGCCTCGGCGTGATCGTCGCGATGTACCGACGCCGGCTGCCGATCGACGTCGACGAGATGGCGGAGCTGCGCGGATGACGCCGACGAGTTGGGGGTGGCTGGTGCTGGCGTTCCCGCTGGTCGGGACGGTCGCGATCGCGCTCGGCTGGCGGGTCTGGCCGGGCCGTGCGCCGGGCTGGATCGGCAGCGCGGCGATCCTCGGGTCGTTCGGGTCGTCGATCGCGATGCTGCTCGCGCTGCTCGACCGGCCCGAGGAGTCGCGCGTCTTAGTCGACTCCGCCTACACGTACGCGTCGACCGGTGGATTCGACGCCGGCATGGAGATCCTCGTCGATCCGCTGTCGGTGTTCATGTGCCTGGTGGTCTCGGGCGTGTCGTTCCTGATCCACCTCTACTCGGTCGCCTACATGGCCTCGGACCGCGGCTACACGCGCTTCTTCGCCTACCTCAACTTCTTCGTCTTCTCGATGCTGCTGCTGGTCCTCGCGGCGAACTTCTTGCTGCTGATCGTCGGCTGGGCGTTCGTCGGCGCGGCCTCCTACCTGCTGATCTCCTTCTGGTACCGGCGCGCAACCGCGACGGCCGCCGGCATCAAGGCGTTCGTGATCAACGTCGTCGGCGACGTCGGCCTGGTGATCGGCGCCTTCCTGCTCTTCGACGCGACCAACGCGCTCGACTTCGCGACCGTCTTCGAGCGCACGCCCGAGGTCTTTTCCAGCAACGACGGCCAGCTCGTCGCCGCCTGCCTGCTGCTGCTCGTCGGCGCGTTCGCGAAGTCGGCGCAGCTACCGCTGCACACCTGGCTGCCGGACGCGATGGAGGGCCCGACGCCGGTCTCGGCGCTGATCCACGCGGCGACGATGGTGACCGCGGGCGTCTACCTGATCGCGCGCATGCACCCGCTGTTCGAGCAGGCGCCCGCCGCCGCCGACATCAGCGCCGTGATCGGCGTTACGACGCTGTTCGTCGCGGCGTCGATCGCGCTCGTCGTGACCGACCTCAAGCGCGTGATCGCCTACTCGACGATGTCGCAGATCGGCTACATGATCCTCGGCGTCTCGGTGTTCGCCTACGGCGCCGGCCTCTTCCACCTGATGACGCACGCCTTCTTCAAGGCGCTGCTGTTCATGGGCGCGGGCTCGGTGATCAGCGCGATGGCGAGCGAGCAGTCGCTCGACCGGATGGGCGGCTTTCGCAAGGCGATGCCGTTCACCTACGTCACCTTCACGATCGGCGCGCTCGCGCTCGCCGGCTTCCCGCTGACGTCGGGCTTCTTCTCGAAGGACGAGATCCTCGCCTACACGCTCGATCGCGGCGGCTGGTTCGTCGTGCTGGGGATCGTCGGCTACGTCGCCGCGCTGATGACCGCCTTCTACGCCTTCCGGATGGTCTTCCGCGTCTTCCACGGCGAGTCGTGCCCGGAGGCGCGCGAGCTGGAGAGCGGCCACCTGGCCCACGGCGACCCGGTCAACCCCGCGACCGGCGAGCCCGAGGACACCGACGTCGGCTTTCCCGGCCCGGCGCACCACGTCGCCGAGCGCGAGTCGGCGATGAAGGCCGCGATGGGGCCGCTCGCCTTCCTCGCGATCGTCGCCGGCGCGCTGCAGATCCCGGGGGTCACCGACGTGCTCGAGCACTTCCTCGAGCCGACCTTCGAGGGCTCGCGCTACGCCGACGTCCACCCGAGCGACTCGGCCGAGTACATCGGCCTCGCGGTCGGCGCGCTGATCTCGGTCGCCGGGATCGGGCTCGCGGCGTTGCTCTACCTGCGCCGGCCGGGGACGACCGCGCGGCTGCAGGAGCGCTTCGCCGGCGTCCATGCCCTGCTCGCCAACCGCTGGTACTTCGACGAGATCTACGCGCTGACGGTGGTGCGGCCGTTCGCCGCCGCCGGGCGCTTCGGCCGCACGGTGATCGAGAGCGCCTTCGTCCAGGGCGTGCTGGTCGACGGGACCGTCGGCCTCGTGCGCGCCGGCAGCTCGTTCGCCCGCTCGATCCAGACCGGCGAGCTGCGCGCCTACGCCGCGCTGCTGCTGGCCGGCGTCAGCGGCCTGCTCCTCTACTTCCTGATCGTGGCGAGCTGATCGCGTGCTGACGATCCACCTCAGCATCGTGCTGTTCCTGCCGCTGGCGGCCGCGCTGCTCGCGGCGTTCCTGCCCGCACGGATCGGCCGCTGGGTGGTCGTGGCCGGCAGCGTCGGCGTGCTCGGCTACGCGATCGCGCTGATCGCCGACTTCCCGCGCGGCGCCGACGGGCTCCAGTACGTCACCGACGAGGCCTGGATCTCCGAGCTGGGGATCCGCTACCAGCTCGGCGTCGACGGCCTCAACCTCTTCCTTGTCGCGCTGACCGCGCTGCTGTGGGTTCCGGCGATGTGGTGGTCGGCGGTGCGCGAGACCGACCGACAGAAGCTGTTCATGTTCCACATGGCGCTCGCCGAGACGGCGGTGCTCGGCGCGTTCCTCGCCCAGGACCTCGCGCTGTTCGTCGTCTTCTTCGACCTGATGCTGGTGCCGTTCTACTTCCTGATCGGCGGCTGGGGGATCGGCGACCGCGTCGCCGCGACGACGAAGTTCGTCATCTACACGCTCGTCGGCTCGCTGCTGATGCTCGCCGGCGCGGTGGCGCTCGGCGTGCTGACGGCCTCGGAGACCGGCAACGACCTGACCTTCTCGATCGCCGCCCTGGCCGAGAGCCCGCTGCCCGAGGGCACGCAGCAGTGGATCTTCTGCCTGTTCGCGCTCGCCTTCCTCGTCAAGGCGCCGGCGTTCCCGCTCCACGGCTGGGTCGTCGACACCTACCGCGCGACGCCGACGCCGGTGCTCGTCGTGCTCTCGGCGGTCCTATCGAAGGTCGGCGTCTACGCCTTCCTGCGGATCGTGCTGCCGGTGATGCCCGACGCCTCGGTCCACTTCCAGGACGCGATCCTCGTGATCGCGGTCTTCTCGATCCTCTACGGCTCGGTGCTCGCGTTCTCGCAGGACGAGCCGCGGCTGGTGCTCGCCTACTCGTCGATCGCCCAGCTCGGCTTCATCACGCTGGGGATCTTCGCGATCGACGACCTCGGCGCCCAGGGCGCGGTGATCCAGATGGTCAACCACGGCCTGGTCGTCGCGGCGCTGCTGTTCGTCATCGCCGTGCTCACGGCGCGCGCCGGCGGCTCGCCGTCGCTCGAGCAGATGGGCGGGATGGCCCTGCGCGCGCCCGTGCTCGCCGTGCTGTTCCTGGTCGTCACGTTCGCGACGCTGGCGATGCCCGGCTCGCCGAACTTCGTCGGCGAGATCCTGATCCTCTTCGGCGCGCTCGAGGACAAGCTGGCGTTCGGGCTCGTGGCGAGCGTCGGCGTCGCGCTGGCCGCCGTGTACGCGATCCGGCTGCTCCAGAAGTCGATGCACAACCGGTCGGGCCCGCGGACGGACGTCGACGACCGGGCCAGCGGTCACGACCTCGCGCGGCTCGACCTCGGCGCCATCGCACCGCTCGCGGCGGTCATCGTCGCGCTCGGCGTCTACCCCCAGCTGATCCTCGACCGGACCGAGGAGGCGACGACGGCGAAGATCGCGGCCGCGGCCGAGCAGTCGGGCGGGCAGACCGCCGAGCGTCCGCACACCGGCGACCGCACCGACCCCACGGCCGGCGAGTCGCCGCCCGAGTCCCATCCCGAGGTCTCGGTGATCCGATGATCGACGTCCTCGCCGCCGTCAAGGCGCCGGAGATCGACTACCAGGGCCTGGCGCCCGTGTTCGCCACCGGCGGCGGCGCGATCGTCGTCCTGATCGCGGGGCTCTTCCCCGGCCGCGGCGTGCAGCGCGTCCTACTGCCACTGCTGGCCGCGGCCGCGCTCGTCGTCGCGATCGTCTTCAGCGTCGTCAACTGGGAGCCGGGCGACAGCGCGCCGATCGTCTCGGGCGCGCTCGCGATCGACACGCTGGCGCTCTTCATATCGATCGTCTTCTACGTCACCGGCCTCGTCGCGATCGCGCTGTCGCTGCGCTCGCCGGCCGTCGACGAGGCCGGCGCGGGCGAGTACCTCTGCCTGCTGCTCTCCTCGATCGCTGGGATGACCGTGCTCGCCGGCGCCGAGAACCTCGTGACGCTGTTCGTCGGGCTCGAGCTGCTCTCGATCCCGCTCTACGTCCTCTGCGCCGCCCAGGTGCGCGACCGCCGCTCGCTCGAGGCCGGGCTCAAGTACCTCGTGATCGGCTCGGTCGGCTCGGCGACGCTGCTCTACGGCCTTGCGTTCGTCTACGGCGCGACCGGCAGCACGGACCTCGACGGCATCGCCCGCGCGATCGGCGACAGCGTCGGCGCGGGCGACCCGCTGCTGCTCACCGGCGTCGCGCTGGCGGTCGTTGGCCTCGGCTTCAAGGCCTCGGTCGCCCCCTTCCACCAGTGGACGCCCGACGTGTACCAGGGCGCCCCGACGCCGATCACGGCCTTTATGGCCGTCGCCACCAAGGCCGCCGCCTTCGCGATCCTGCTGCGGCTGATGGGCCACGCCTTCCCGGAGCTCCAGGACGACTGGGCGCCGGCGCTCGCGGCGCTGGCGACGGTCACGATCGTCGTCGGCAACGTCGGCGCGATCGGCCAGCGCTCGCTCAAGCGCCTGCTCGCCTGGTCGGGCGTCGCTCAGGCCGGCTACATGCTCGCCGGCGTCGTCGTCGGGACGAAGCTCGGCCTGCAGGCGACTGCCTTCTACTTCGCCGCCTACCTCGTGATGAACGTCGCCGCCTTCGCCGTCGTCGTCGCCCGCGAGCGGGTCTCCGAGCACGGCGACGACATCGAGTCGCTGCGCGACCTCAGCCGCGCCGCGCCGCTGCTCGCCTGGCCGATGACGATCGCGATGCTCGCCCTCGCCGGCTTCCCCGCCACCGCCGGCTTCATCGGGAAGTTCTACTTGATCGACGCCTCGGTGGCCGGCGACTACGCCTGGCTCGGGATCGCGATCGTGATCGGCTCGATGATCTCGCTCGTCTACTACCTGCGCGTCGTCGCCGTCATGTGGATGGACCGCCTCGAGGTCACCCTCCCCACCGTCCCGCCGCGCACCGCCAAGCCCGTCTCCGGCTGGTCCCCCGAGGCCGACCCCCGCGCCCAGCCAGAGGTCACCGCCATCGCCCTGATCGCCGCCGCCGCGACCATCGCCCTCGGCATCGTCCCCTCACCGCTCTTCGACGTCGTCCGCGACGTCGGCGGCTCACTCTCCTCCCTGCTGTAGCCAGAACCTGCGCCGCCCGGGCTCGAGTGGAAGGTTGACTGGGCTCCAGCCCATGCAAAGTTCCAGCCGTCGCCCAGCGATCCGGCCGCGACGCCCGTGGACCTGGGTCCAGCCGGGCGATAGGTTCCAGACAAGGCACCGATGAGGACTGGAGAGCGATGAACCTGGCGAGCATCCTGATCGACGCGGCCGAGCGGAGCCCGGAGAAGGTGGCGGTGAAGCTCGACGACGTCGAGCTGAGCTACGCGGCGCTGAACGAGGGCAGCGCGCGGGCCGCCGGGATGCTGAAGGCCGCCGGTATCGGGCCGGGCGATCGGGTCGGGATCATGCTGCCGAACGTCCCCTACTTCCCGGTCGCCTACTACGGCGTGCTGCGGCTGGGTGCGGTCGTGGTGCCGATGAACGTGCTGCTGAAGGGGCGTGAGGTCAAGTACTACCTCGAGGATCCGGGCGCGAAGGCGCTGATCGCCTGGCACGGGTTCGCCGAGGCCGCCGAGGAGGGGGCGCGAGACCTCGACGTCGAGACGTTCGTCGTCACGCCGGGCGAGTTCGAGCGGCAGCTCGGCGCCGCCGAGCCGGTGCACGAGGTCGTCGACCGAGACGAGCGGGACACGGCGGTGATCCTCTACACGTCGGGCACCACCGGCAGCCCGAAGGGTGCCGAGCTGACGCAGGCGAACATGCTGACCAACTGCGAGGTCTCGACCGAGTCGGTGATCGGGGTGACCGAGGACGACCGTCTGCTGGGCGCGCTGCCGCTGTTCCACTCCTTCGGCCAGACCTGCACGATGAACGTCGCGATCAACGCGCGGGCGATGGTGTCGCTGATCCCGCGCTTCGACCCGGTCAAGGCGCTGGAGATCCTCGAGCGCGACCGGATCACGGTCTTCGAGGGCGTCCCGACGATGTACAACGCGATGCTCGCCGTCCCCGACCGCGAGCGCTACGACATTTCGTCGCTGCGCGTCTGCGTCTCCGGCGGCGCGTCGCTGCCGGTCGAGACGCTACGGGCGTTCGAGGAGGCTTTCGATTGCAAGATCCTCGAGGGCTACGGGCTGTCCGAGACCTCGCCCGTCGCCTCCTTCAACCACCCGCACAAGGAGCGCAAGGCCGGCTCGATCGGCACCCCGATCGAGGGCGTCGAGATGAAGGCGATCGACGACGACGGCAACGAGGTCGCCCAGGGCGAGCCCGGCGAGATCGCGATCCGCGGCCACAACGTGATGAAGGGCTACTGGCGGCGCCCCGACGCCACCGCCGAGTCGATCGACGCCGACGGCTGGTTCAAGACCGGCGACGTCGCGACCGTCGACGAGGACGGCTACTTCTTCATCGTCGACCGCAAGAAGGACATGATCATCCGCGGCGGCTACAACGTCTACCCGCGCGAGATCGAGGAGGTCCTCTTCGCCCACCCCGCCGTCCTCGAGGCAGCCGTCGTCGGCATCCCCCACGACGAGCTCGGCGAGGAGGTCGGCGCCGCCGTCGTCCTCAACCAGGGCCAGGACGCCAGCGCCGACGACATCCGCGACTACTGCAAGAACGAGGTCGCCGCCTACAAGTACCCCCGCCACATCTGGTTCCTCGACGACCTCCCCAAGGGCCCGACGGGCAAGATCCTCAAGCGGGAGATAGAGAAGCCGGCCGGGGGACTCGCGTCCCCCGGAACCCCCGCGCGGGACTGATCTGCCGACGGCTCCAGTGAGGGCTCCTCCGACGCGTTGGTCTGCCGTCGGCTCCGGCGAGGGCGCGGGCTGGTCTCCGCCGGCTCCAGCGGGGATCCGCCGGAGCTAGAACTGTATGACACTTCTTATGCCATCTTGGGCCTGCATGAGGTCGAAGCCGCGGTTGACCTCGTCGAGGGTCAGGCGGTGGGAGATCAGCGGGTCGACGTCGATCTCGCCGTTGAGGTAGCGCTCGACGAGCTGGGGGACCTGGTCGCGTCCCTTGAGGCCGCCGAACGAGGAGCCGGCGACGCGGCGGCCGGTGATCAACAGGCGCGGGACGATGTCGAGCGTCTCGCCCTTGCCGGCGACGCCGGCGACCGTGCAGAGCCCCCAGCCCATCCGCGCCGCCTCGACGGCCTGGCGCATCACGTCGACGTTCCCGGTCGCCTCGAACGTGTAGTCGGCGCCGAAGCCGCCGGTCATCTCGACGACCCGGTCGACGGTGTCGTCGCCGGCGACCAGGGTGTCCGTCGCGCCCTGGCCGCGCGCCAGCTCGAGCCGGTCGGGCGAGAGGTCGACGCAGACGATCCGCTCCGCGCCCTGGAGCCGGCAGCCGGCGACCGCGCCGAGCCCGACGAGGCCCGCGCCGAACACGACGCAGGTCGAGCCGGGCACGACCTGAGCCGTGTTCATCGCCGCGCCGAGACCGGTCGACAGCCCGCAGGCGAAGACGCACGTGCGGTCGGGATCGGCCTCCGGGTTGACGACCGCCAGCGCGATCTCCGGCATCACGGTGTACTCGGCGAACGTCGACGTGCCCATGAAGTGCCGGATGCGCTCGCCGTCGCGCACGAGGCGGGTCGTGCCGTCGGGCAGGTGGCCCTCGTTCTGCTGCTCGCGGATCGCCAGGCAGAGGTTGGTGCGCGGGCTGAGGCAGTGCACGCACTCGCCGCACTGCGGTGAGAACAGCGTGACGACGCGGTCGCCCTCGCGGACGAGCGCCACGCCCTCGCCGACCTTCTCCACGACGCCCGCGCCCTCATGGCCCAGCACCGTCGGCGCGTAGCCCGAGGGGTCGGCGCCCGACGCCGTGTAGAGGTCGGTGTGGCAGACGCCGCACGCCTCGAGCCGCACCAGCACCTCGCCGGCCCGCGGCTCCTCGAGCTCGACCTCCTGCACGACCAGGGGGCTGCCGAACTCCTCCAGCACCGCCGCGCGCATCCTCATCCCGCTCGATCTCCTCTGCTCGGTCGGAGCCGATCGTAGCCGTGAGCGGATTCGATGCTTCCGAGCGACGATCGCGGGGTAGGCTCGACACCGTGCCCCGATTGGTGCTTGGCCCGCTGCTCCGTTACGTCGGTGAGACGTGCGTCGTCGTATGGGTCGAGACCGATGGCTCATGCGAGGTCGGCGTCCTCGGCAGCACGGCGCGCACTTTCACCGTCGCCGGCCACCACTACGCGGTCGTGCGCGCGGAGGGGCTCGAGCCCGCCACGCCGTACGAGTACGAGGTCGAGCTCGACGGGCAGCGCGTCTGGCCGCTGGAGGACTCGCCGTTCCCGCACAGCCGCTTCCGCACCTACCCCAAGCAGCCGCCGCTGCGGATCGCGTTCGGCTCGTGCCGCGCCGGGATGCCGAACGAGCCGCCGTACACGCTGCCCAAGGACGAGGACGAGCGCGGCCACGAGTTCGACGCGCTGCGCGCGATGGCGCTGCGGATGATGGACGAGGAGCCCGAGAGCTGGCCCGACCTGCTGCTGCTGCTCGGCGACCAGGTCTACGCCGACGAGGTGTCGCCGAGGACGCGCGAGTTCGTCGAGTCGCGCCGCGACGCCGACGGCGACCCCGGCCCGCTCGCGCTCGACTTCGAGGAGTACACGCGGCTCTACCACGAGTCGTGGGGCGAGCCGGTGATCCGCTGGCTGCTGTCGACGGTCTCGACGGCGATGATCTTCGACGACCACGACGTCCACGACGACTGGAACACGTCGGCGGCCTGGGTCGAGAAGGCGCGCCGGCAAGACTGGTGGGAGGAGCACGAGGTCGGCGCGCTGATGTCGTACTGGGTCTACCAGCACGCCGGCAACCTCAGCCCCGACGAGCAGGACCGCGACGGAATGCTGGCGCGCGTCCATGCGGCGGGCGACGCCGAGGACATCCTGCGCGAGTACGCCAAGCAGGCCGCCGCGACGACCGACGGCACCTGCTGGAGCTACGACCGCAACCTCGGTCCCGGCACGCGCCTGGTCGTGATCGACTCGCGCGCGGGGCGCTGCCTCGAGGAGGGTGCGCGCTCGATGCTCGACCGCGACGAGTGGCGCTGGGTCGAGCAGAAGCTGACCGGCGACGTCGACCACCTGCTGATCGCCACCTCGCTGCCCTGGCTGCTGTCGCCCGGCATGCACTACCTCGAGGCGTGGAGCGAGGCCGTCTGCGGCGGCGCCTGGGGGCCGCTTGCGGCGCGCGTCGGCGAGCGCCTGCGCCAGGGCCTCGACCTCGAGCACTGGGCCGCCTTCGACGAGTCGTTCGACCGCCTCGCCGAGCTCCAGCGCGCGGTGGCCGCCGGCGAGCGCGGCGAGCCGCCGGCCTCGATCGTGACGCTCTCCGGAGACGTCCACCACGCCTACCTCAGCGAGGTCGCGTTCCCGCGCGACGCCGGCGTCCGCAGCGCGGTCTACCAGGCGGTCTGCTCGCCGCTGCGCAACCCGCTCGACGCCAAGGAGCGGCGGGTCATCGAGGCGGCGATGTCCCGGCCGGCCCACGCCTTCGCCCGAGCGCTCGCGCGCGCGGCGGGCGTCGACGATCCGCCGATCCGCTGGCGGATGGTCGACGGCGGCCCCTGGTTCGACAACCAGGTGGCGACGCTGAGCATCGAGGGCAGGCGGATCGACATGACGATCGACAAGGCCGTCGCCGGCGAGAAGGCGACCGAGCCGGTACTCGACCGGGTGCTCTCGCGCCAGCTCGCCTGAGGCGCCGGCGGGGTGCCCGCCTGGGCGTCTCCAACCCGTCGGACGGCGGGCGTACACTCGCCAGCCCGTGCACGAGACCTCCCCGACCGTCCACCTGATCGCTCGGCCCGAGCTCGACGTGGACGGCCTGCGCGACTACCTGCGCGACGTCGGCGGCGAGTCGTGGCTGGAGCGCCGGCTCGGCGAGGAGGACCGCGCCAGCGCCGGCGAGCTGCTCGTCGAGTTCGGCGGCCGCGCCTGCTACCGCAGCTGGGAGCCGGGGCTCAACCCGAACGTCACGCGCGTCCGCACCGATCAGCGCGAGTACTTCGCGAACATCCTGCGCAGCGCTCACGGCAGCGTGCTCGAGCACGCCAACTACTCGTTCGTGCTGCGCAACGTCTCACGCGTCTTCACCCACGAGCTCGTGCGCCACCGCGCCGGCTCGGCGTTCAGCCAGGAGAGCCTCCGCTACGTGCGCCTGACCGACATCGGCTTTCGCGTGCCGCCGGCGCTCGAGCCGGTACGCGACCAGGTGCTGAGCATCGTCGAGCAGCTCGAGGAGTTCCAGGTCAGCGCCGCGAGCGAGCTGGGCATCGACGAGGAGGGCGTCCCCTTCCACGTCAAGAAGGAGGTCACCTCGGCGCTGCGGCGGCTCGCCCCGATCGGCCTCAGCACCGACATCGTCTGGACCGCCAACGCGCGGACCCTGCGCCACGTGATCGAGATGCGAACGGCCGAGGGTGCCGAGGAGGAGCTGCGCCTGGTCTTCGACCGGATCGCGCGGGTCATGCTCGAGGAGGCGCCCGGGCTCTTCCAGGACTTCGTCCGGCAGGACGACGGCTCCTGGCAGCCCGAGCACCGCAAGGTCTGAGCCGCGCCGGCCGTGCGACCCGTCCGTCCGGTAGCGTCGCGCCAGCCGTGAACGAGCAGCTGCTCCGCGATCGCCGCGTCGCCCCCTCGATCCTCGCCTCGGACTTCGCGCGCCTCGGCTCCCAGGTCGCCGAGGTGATGGACGCAGGCGCGCGCGTGATCCACGTCGACGTGATGGACGGCCACTTCGTGCCGCCGATCTCGATCGGCGCGCTGATCGTCGACGCGCTTCGCGAGCAGGTCCACGACGCGGGCGGCGTCCTCGACGTACACCTGATGGTCGACCGGCCAGAGCGCCGCGTGGAGGACTTCGCGAACGCGGGCGCCGACTCGATCAGCGTCCACTTCGAGGCGACGCCGAACATCCACTACGCGCTGCACGCGATCCGCGAGGGCGGCTGCCAGGCCGGACTGGCGCTCAACCCCGGCACGCCCCCCTCGGCGATCGACTCGCTCGCCGGCGCCTACGACCTGCTGCTCTGCATGACCGTCAACCCCGGCTGGGGCGGCCAGCCGTACATCCCGGCCTCCGACGCGAAGATCGCGGCGCTCCGCGAGCGGATGCCCTCGGGCACGCCGCTCGAGGTCGACGGCGGCATCGACGCCGCCACCGCCGGGCCCGCCGCCGCGGCCGGCGCGACGCTGTTCGTCGCGGGCTCGTCGATCTTCAGCGCCTCAAACCCAGCGGTCGCCTACCGGCAGGTGGCCGTGGCCGCCGGCGCCGTCTGAGGCGCTAGCGCCGGCTGCGCTTCTTGCGCTTGCGCGACGAGCGCGAGCGGGCGCCGCCAGCAGTCTCGTCAGGACCGTCGCCCGCCGCGGGAGCCGACTCGGCCGGCTCACCCTCGTCGTCCGGTCGCGCCCGCTCGCTCGCCGCCGCCCCTTGGCGGGCGAGGCCCGAGGGCCACTCGGCCGCCTCACCGGTCTCCCAGGCCGGACCGCGGCCTCCCGGCCAGGGCCCGAGGAACAGCACGGCAAGCGCCCCGAGCCAGAGCAGCTGCACGACCAACGGCCCGGCGAGGATCGGAATCACGTAGAGCACGCCGACGATCGCACCGATCACGCCCATGAAGCGGGTGAGCAGCCCGACCCGCATCGCGCTGATGCTGACGAAGACGAACGCCACCGCGATCGCCAGCGTTCCCGCGGACCCGATCGTCGCCGCGGCGACGTTGCGGTCGTCGAGCAGATCCTCGGCGCGCGCGACCGTCTGGGGCCCGGAGGCGAGGAACTGGTCCGCGACGTCGAGGCGGCTGAGATCCGAGAGCACTCCGGCCACGGCCAGCAGGACCGGACCGACCAGGCCCAGCCAGAGCAGGCCCCGCGGCAGCTCGGGACGGCGCGCCAGCACGGCGCGGCCGAGGTAGAGGAAGACGCCGATCAAGGCGAGGAAGCTCAGCGCCTGGAGCAGCGAGGAAGCCATGAAGCTGCCCGCGTGCTCGTCGATGGCGATCAGGAACTCGCGCTCGTCGTCCGGGCCGTCCGCCAGCGCCACGGCCTGGCGGACGATGGTGCCGGCGACCAGCAACAGCGCCCCGCCGAAGGCAGCCGCCGCGGCCGGCTTCGCCCAACGGGCCTCCCACTCCAGCTGCTCTCGGCTCGACACGGGCGGGGATGCTTGCATGCGGCGCGCCCGGGGGTCCTGCGGCTAGCTGTCGCCGAGCCGGTACAGCCGGCGCGTGACGCCGAGCAGAACGCTGCGCGGCGTGAACTGGCCACCGAGCCTGGTCAGGCGGCTGACCGCCCCGGGCACGACGACGCCCTTGCCGCTCTCGAGGCCGCGGACGCCGGCCTCCGCGACGTCGGGCGAGGACTCCCAGACGAAGCCGGGCAGCGCACCGGCCTCCCTGCCGAGCTGCGACACGTCGATGAACTCGGTCTTCACCGGGCCGGGACAGAGCGCGGTCGCAGTGACGCCGGTGCCGTGCAGGTCGGCGGCCAGCGCCTGGGTGAAGTGGAGCACGAACGCCTTGCTGGCGCTGTAGGTCGCCTGCGTCGGCAACGGCTGGAAGCCGGCGATCGAGGCGACGTTCAGCACCCCGCCCGCGCCACGCTCGACCATCTCGGGAACGAAGCGGCCACAGAGCGCCACGACCGCCTCGCAGTTCAACCGCACCTCCTCGGCCTCGCGCTCGCCGTCGAGCCGCTGGAACAGGCCGGCGGTGCCGAAGCCCGCGTTGTTGACGAGGACGTCGATCCGCAGACCGAGCGCGGCGGGCCGCTTCAGCATCCGCTTGCGGGCCGCCTGGTCCTGGAGATCGCAGGCGATCGTCTCGGCGCGCACGCCGTGGGCGGTCGACAGCTCGTCCGCGAGCTCGGCGAGCCGCTCGGCGCGACGGGCGACCAGGACGACGTTGTGGCCGCGGCTGGCCAGCGACCGCGCGATGTCCGCGCCGATGCCGGACGACGCTCCCGTGACCAGGGCGGCGGAGCTCTTGGAGGGGGCCGGGAGACCGATCCGCGCAGCCTACCCCTGGCCCGCCGCGCCGGGTCCCTAGAATCGAGTCGATGGCCTCAGAGGATCCCTTCGGCGGACTGTTCGGCGATCCGGACGAGCTGCGCCGGCGCATGGCCGAGATCGCGGAGCAGATGCAGGGCGCCCAGAAGGTGGCCTGGGCCGACAACGCGATCAAGCTCGCCGTCGACATGACCGTCGCCGGCGTCCAGCGGCTCAACCTCCAGGGCAACGCCGAGCAGCAGGCCGAGGAGCTCCGCGCCGCGATGAGCCGGATCTTCCCCGAGGCCGTCGCGCTGGTACGCGAGGCTCGCGAGGGCTTCGGAACCTAGCTGGCGGCGCGCTCGGCGTCGCGGTCCTCGCGGCCGCGGGCGACGACTTCGCTGAAGCTGCGTAGGCGGAAGAGGAAGGCCAGGGCGCCGAAGCCGATGCCGAAGGCGAAGGCGCCGATCGCGATCTGCTGGCCGACCGAGTAGGCGGCCACGGTTGCCGACGGCGCGGTGCCGGCGAAGACCTTGACGAGCAGCGCCTGGGCGACGCCCGCGCCCTGCGGCGTGAACGGGACAGCCGCGGCTACCGCGTTCACGCCGAGCACCAGCAGCACGTTCTTCACCGAGCCGCCGACGTTGAACGCCTCGAGCAGGAACCAGAACGCGGCGAAGCGGAACAGCCAGCCGACGAGCTGGACGGCGAAGACCTCGCGGACGTAGCGCCGGCGGTCGAACGCGATCGTCAGGCCCTGGCGCACGCGCTCCCAGAAAGCTCGCACGCGCACCGAGAAGTAGGCGAACGAGAACAGCACTCCGACCGCTAGCGCCGTGATCAGGAAGAGCGTGAAGCGCGGATGCGAGGCCAGGTACGACAGGTCGAAGGCGTTCAGGTTCGCGAAGTCGGGCGGCTTCGGGAAGACGCCCTGCGTGAAGGCGAAGAGCAGCACCAGGCTGCCCATCGCGACGTCGAAGCCCATCTCGACCACGAAGCTCGCCGCGACCGCCGGGTAGCTCGAGCGGGGAATCGACGTCTTGGTGAGGAAGAGCCGCACGACGTCGCCGCCGCGCGCGGGGATCACCGCGTTGAAGCCGTAGCCGGCGAAGTACGCGCCCCAAATCTCGCGAAACGCGATCTGCTCGGTCGGATATGCGGCGCGCAGGATGTTGTAGGAGGCCCGCGCCCGGAACGTCAGATAGATCCCGAACGCCAGCAGCCCGAGCAGCAGCGGCCCCAGCCGCACGTCGGCGAGGCCCTCGAAGAACTGCTCGACCGCGTCGAAGAACGAGCGAAACGAGTCCCCGATGGTCGCCTGGACGGGCACGCCAGGAGATTACGGACGCCGGAAGAGGAGCGCGTGCGATGGCGCCGCGGGCTTCGGCGAATCTAAAAACAGAAGCGTACACAGTGGGCCCGGTGTTACGTTCGGCTCCGGACGGCGGAAATGCCGTCCTCGAAGACGAAAGACAACATGAGGAGCGATGCATGAAACGGCTCAAGAAGGTCGTCGTTCTCAGCGCCGTAGCGACGCTCATGGGCGTGTTGAGCACCCCGGCGATGGCGGGTAGGTTCCCCGGGGGTCCTGGACAGCCGATGTCGAGCGGGCAGATGGAAGACGGCCCTGCCGTCATCCACTGCCAGGCAGCGATGGAGTTCCTGATCGGCCTGGGATTCTTTCCCCCTGGCGACACGTCCCCGGGCACGTATCCCGGCGTCATCGTGCTGAAGCACAACCCAGGCGAACCCCCCACCGTCCGCACTGTCGGACCCGAGCCTTGCCCGGCGATGGTCTTCTTCCCAGACTGAACCGAGCGTACGGCCTGGGGACTCAGCGGCCCGGAGCGATCTTTCGCCTCCGGGCCGCCCCGGCCGATCTCGAAACCGCTGCCGCTACCCACTCGCCCCAGAGAACGCAAGCGCGACGGCGTCGGCGAGCGGCTGCCCCTCGTCGGGCGCGGCGATCGTCAGGACGAGCTCGCCCGTGCGCTCAGTCAGGGTCAGGTCGAGGAACGAGCAGCACTCCGCCTCGGCGGCCACCAGCTCCTCGAGGCGCTTGCGGGTGGTGTCGTCGGCGCGAAAGCGCAGGACGTGGTGGCCGTCGCCGGGCTCTTTCCCGATGAGGCCGTCCGTCCCGATCTCTGCGATCGAGGCGAGTCGCCGTTGGAGGACGCCGGCACTCAGCGAGCAGGCGACCGGCTCGAGATCCGTCATGGGTCGAAGCCTCCGGTTCGGGGTCACGCCAAGCGGCTAGGTTCCGCCCAGCCTAGCCTCTACGCCGACGCGCTCAGCTCGCCGAGCGCCTCCAACACGACGTCGTCGTGGGTCTTCGGCGAGACCTTCGGGAAGACCCTGGCGATCCTGCCGTCGCCGTCGACGATGAAGGTGGCGCGCTGGATGCCCATGTACCTCCTTGCCGTACATCGACTTCTCGACCCAGACGCCGTAGGCCTCGGCGACGGAGTGGTCGGGATCGGCCAGGAGGGTGAAGGCGAGGTCGTGCTTGTCGGCGAACTTGCGCAGGGCGGGGGGCTCGTCTGGCGACACGCCCAGGACCTTGGCGCCGGCCGCGGCGTACTCGGCGTCGCGGTCACGGATGCCACAGGCCTGAGCCGTGCAGCCGGGCGTGTCCGCGCGCGGATAGAAGTAGAGGACCACCGGCTTGCCGCCGTGGTCCGAGAGCTTGACGAGGTTGCCGTCCTGGTCGTGTAGCTCGAAGTCCGGGGCCTCGTCGCCTTCGCTCATTCAAGATCCTCTCGGTCGCTCGCGGACAGAATGCGGGAACGAGCATATGAAGCGACGCGACCTCGCGATTCCCATCGACGGCTTGGCGGGGCGCTACTTCAGCAGCCGCGACAGGCGCCGGTCCTTGAGCACGCGCCCGCCGGTCTGCTCCTCGGGGCAGTAGGACATGACGTAGTCCTTGAAGTGGATCGCCTCCAGCCGGGTGCCGCAGCGCGGGCACGGCTCGCCCTGGCGGCGATGGACCTCGAGCGGCATCGGTGCCTTGTCGGGCACCGTCTCTTCGATCACCCGCTCGTAGTGGTCGAGCGCGGCGCCGAGACGCTCGTCGATCGCCAGGCGCAGCCGCTCGATCTCGTCGCCGTCGAGGTCCGAGCCCTGCTTGAACGGCGACAGGCGGGCGGTCCAGAGGACCTCGTCGACCCACGAACGACCGATGCCGGCGATCGTTCGCTGGTCGCGCAACAGCGGATGCAGGTGGCGGGGCTGGTCGATCAGCTCGGCGAACGCGTCGGCCGGAGGCGCCGGCCAGGCCTCCGGGCCGAGCGTCGCGACCGCGGGGTCGGCGGCGACCGCGTCCGCGTCGAGCAGCTTCGCCCATGCGCGCTGCTGGGTGCCGAACTCGCGCAGGCGCAGCTCGCGCTCGCCGTCGAGCCGAACCAGCAGCCGCGACGCCTTGTCGCGTAGCGACGCCCGTTTGTCCCACAGCTGCAGACGGCCGGCGGACATCAGGTGGATCAGCAGCGTCAGGTCGCCGAAGCGGACCAGGAACAGCTTGCCGCGCCGGTCGATCCGATCGAGCGAGCGGCCGGTGAGCGCCTCGAGCGGCGGGTCGAAGGTCTTCATCGTGACCATGCCCGGGGCGAGCGCCGACTCGACTGCGGCGCCCGCGGCCGCGGTCGTCAGCCGGCGCGCGGCGATCTCGACCTCGGGCAGCTCCGGCATGCTTGAAGACTAGGCCCGCCGGCTAGAGTCGGTGCGTGCGTGTAAGCATCGCGGCGGACGAGGTGACTGGCGTGGCGGACGCCGTCGTCGAGGCCGTACGGCGGCGAGGGTGCGAGGCGGTGCTGCACGGGGCGCTTGCGGAGGGCGGGCGCTCCGATTGGGCGTGGGCGAGCGAGGCAGCGGCGAGGGACGTCGCGGAGGGGCGGGCAGATCAGGCGATCGTCTGCTGCTGGACGGGCACTGGCGCGTCGATCGCCGCGAACAAGGTCTCCGGAATCCGCGCGGCGCTTTGCGGTGACGCCGAGACGGCTCGGGGAGCGCGGCGCTGGAACGACGCCAACGTGCTCGCCCTATCGCTGCGAGCGACGAGTCCCGCTGTGCTCGAGGAGATCCTGGAGGCGTGGTTCGACGCCGAGTCCAGCGCGGAGCACGACGACGTGGCGAACATCCGCCATGTCGACGAGATCGCCTGAGCGAGCGGAGCGAGATGATCGTCAGAGAAGCGTGGGAACGCTCCGTTGGCGATGTCGCTCCCGCTCCTACCTCGGCGCTGGAATCTTCAACCCGACTCTCGCCACCCCGACGTTCCCCTCCGGATCCCTGGCGGTGACCGTCGCGCGGTAGCGCCCCGGAGCCAACCCCGTCGTCTTGATCGACACGGAGCGGCGACCGTCCTGCAGCCGGCGCGCCTTCGCTCGCCGCAGCACCCTCCTCGGCCGGGCCCTCGAGGCGATCGACGCCGAGACCCTGGAGGCCTCGGACAGGCCGAACGAGACGCGAACGGCCCTCCGGCCGACGCTGGCCCTCGCCCTCCTCAGCGTCGGGTCGACGGTGTCCGGGCCGACCTGGACCACGCCGCGCATCTCGGGGTGGATCGAGCAGAGGTAGGGGTAGCGGCCCGCGACGGGGAACGGGCGCGAGAACTCCCCGCCGGGCAGCAGGTCGCCCGAGTCGAAGCGCTCGGGCGCCCCAGCGCGGGAGGTCACGGTATGGACGTCACCCGGTAGGACGCGCCAGGCGACCGTGTCTCCCGGCTCGACGCGGGTGTAGTCGGGGCGAAAGAAGAAGTCGCCGACCTGGACGCCGGCTGTGGCCGTCGCGCGGGCCGGCGGGTCGGCCGCGGCCCCCGTCGACAGGGCGAGCACGGCAACGACTGCCAGCAGGACCAGCGGCTGAAGCGACCGAGAGCGCACCTCTCGACACTTTAGACACGGCGTGGTGGAGAATGGGTCGCAATGCGCGTCTCCGCCAAGGCCGACTACGCGGTTCGCGCAGTGGTCGAGCTGGCGGCGAACGGCAGCGACTCCGCGAGTCCGATCAAGGGCGAGCGGATCGCCGAGGCGCAGGGCATCCCGTTGAAGTTCCTCGAGAACATCCTCGTCGACCTGCGCGTCGGCGGGCTCGTCAACAGCCGTCGCGGGCCGGACGGCGGCTACTGGCTCGCCCAACCGGCATCCGAGGTCAGCGTCGCCGACGTGATCCGGGCCGCCGAGGGCCCGCTCGCCAGCGTGCGCGGCGAGAAGCCCGAGGATCTCGACTACGCCGGCAACGCGGAGGCGCTGCGCGACGTCTGGATCGCCCTGCGCGCCAGCCTGCGCGACGTGCTCGAGCACGTCACGCTCGCCGACATCGCCGCCGGCAAGCTGCCGAAGCAGGTCTCGACGCTCACGCGCGAGCCCGGGGCATGGCAGAGACGGTGAGCCATGCTGCGGTGCTCGCCGGACCTCGCTCCAGCTAGCCGCGCAACGTTGACGTAGGACCGGTCCGGCTGCGCTCCTCCGCTTGGGCTGCCTTCAGGCTGCCTTCAGGCTGGCTTCAGGCGCCGGCGAAGCGGCGTTGGCGGTCGGGACGTAGGTAGACGATCTGGCCGGACTCGAGCTCGCGCTCTTCGGCGTCCTGGCGGGTGGTCTGGACGGACAGGCGGCGGCCGTCGTCGAGGACCAGCTCGACGCGGACCTCGAAGCCGAGGTGCGCGACGCGCTCGATCTGGCCCTCCTGCGAGCGCTCGCCGTCCGGCTCGAGCAGGATCTCGATGTCGTGGGGCCGGACGAGGTCGTCGCCGAGCTCGTTGACCTCGCCGACGAAGCCCATCACGAACTCGTTGGCCGGCTCCTCGTAGAGGTCCCGCGGGCTGCCCGTCTGCTCGATCCGGCCGTCGTTCATCACCACGATCTGCTCGGCTACGTCCATCGCCTCCTCCTGGTCGTGGGTGACGAAGATCGTCGTCACGTGGACGTCCTCGTGGAGGCGGCGCAGCCAGGTGCGCAGCTCCTTGCGCACGGTCGCGTCGAGCGCGCCGAACGGCTCGTCGAGCAGCAGCACCTCGGGCTCGACGGCGAGCGCGCGCGCGAGCGCCATCCGCTGGCGCTGGCCGCCGGAGAGCTCGGACGGATAGCGGTGGGCGAAGCCGTGGAGGTGGACGAGCCGCAGCAGCTCGTCGACCTTGGCGGCGATCTCCTCCTTGCCCCGCTTGCGGATCTTCAGCCCGAAGCCGACGTTCCTCTCGACCGTCATGTGCTTGAACGCCGCGTAGTGCTGGAAGACGAAGCCAACGCCGCGCTTCTGAGGCGTCACCGCGGTCGCGTCCTCGCCGGCGATCAGGACCCTCCCGGCGTCGGGCTGCTCGAGGCCGGCGATCACGCGCAGCAGCGTCGACTTGCCGCTGCCGCTCGGTCCCAGCAGCGCCGTCAGCGAGCCGTTCGGCACGTCGAGCGACACGCCCTTGAGCGCCTCGAACGTCCCGAACCGCTTCTCGACGCCCTCGACGGCAATGCCCCCGGTAGACCTCATGCCTCCCTCTCCTTACGCTTGAACAAGTTCATGCTGAACAGGACGACCAGCGCGAGCAGGGCTAGCACGATCGCCGCCGCGTAGGCCCCCGCCAGGTTGAAGTTCGTGAACTCGTTCTCCACGAACAGCGGTAGCGTCTCCGTCTCGCCCGAGATCCGCCCGGCGACGACGCTGACGGCGCCGAACTCGCCGAGCGCGCGGGCGGTTGCGAGCACGACGCCGTAGGCGACGCCCCAGCGGATCGCCGGCAGCGTCACGCGCCAGAACGTCTGCCACGGCGAGGCGCCGAGCGTGCTCGCGGCCTGCTCCTGCTCGTCGCCGATCTCCTGCAGCACCGGCATCGTCTCGCGCACGACGAACGGCAGCGACACGAACACCGTCGCGAGCACCATGCCCGGCGTCGAGAAGATGATCGGGACGCCGGCGTCGATGAAGGTCGGCCCGAGCCAGCCGTTGCGCCCGTAGACGAGCAGCAGCGCGAGCCCGATCACGACCGGCGAGATCGCGAACGGCAGGTCGATGATCGTGTTGAGGATCGCCTTGCCGCGGAACCTCTGGCGCACCATCACAAGCGCCGCCAGCACGCCGAAGACGGTGTTGAGCGGCACCGCGATGCCGACGCAGACCAGCGTCAGCCAGAAGGCGTGCTGGCCGTCGGCGCTGGTGATCGCCTCGATCGGCGGGCCGAGGCCGTCCTCGAACGTGCGGGCGAAGATGATCGCCACGGGGATCACGAGCAGAGCGGCGAGGTAGCCGAGCGCGACGAAGCGCAGGCCGTAGCGCTGAAGACGGCTACCCCCAGCGGAGGCGCGCAGCGGGGTCGGTCCCCCGGAACGCCTCGAAGCTCGCTGGAGCGAGACCCGGCGAGCGCCGGAGTCATCCCTTCGCATGGCGACTGCTCCATTTCGAGATCAGGTTGAGCAGGAACAGCAGCACGATCGAGATGAACAGCAGCAGCACCGAGACGGCGGCCGCCGAGGTCGGCGCGTCGCTCTCGATGCGGCCGAAGATGTAGACCGACGCGACCTGCGTGTCGAACGGGACGTTGCCCGTGATCAGCACCAGCGAGCCGTACTCGCCGAGCGCACGGGCGAACGCCAGCGCGCAGCCGGCGACGATCGCCGGCGTGAGGTTGGGCAGCAGGACGCTGCGGAAGATCCGCCTGCGCGAGGCGCCGAGCGAGGCGGCGGCCTCCTCCATCTCGCGGTCGACCTCGATCAGCACCGGCTGGACCGCCCGTACGACGAACGGCAGCGTCACGAACAGCAGCGCCAGGACGATCGCCACCTTCGTGTAGGCGACGTTGGCGCCGATCGGGCTCTTCGGCCCGTAGAGCGCGAGCAGCGTCAGGCCGGCGACGATCGTCGGCAGCGCGAACGGCAGGTCGATCAGCGAGTTGACGATCCCCTTGCCGCGGAACTCGTCGCGCACGAGCACCCAGGCGATCAGCGTCCCCATCGTGGCGTTGATCGCGACGACGATCAGCGACGAGATCAGCGTCAGCTTGATCGCGGCGACCGCCTCGGGCTCCCTGATCGCCTCCCAGAACTCGCCGAGGCCGTCCTGGAGCGAGTGCTCCAAGACGGCCGCCAGCGGGATCAGGACGATGACGCTGAGCCACAGCGTCACCACCCCGCGCGTCAGCACCTCGCCGCCGAAGGGCGAGCGCAGGCTCACCCTCGGCGGCGCGGCGACCGTCGCGTCGTTCGTCGCCATGGGCGCGGGCTCCCTGCCTTACTCCGTCGGGTTTCCCAGCTCGCGCTGGATCTCGAAGATCGAGCCGTCGTCCTCGTCGAAGAACTCCTGCTCGACGGCGCCCCAGCCACCGAAGTCGTCGATCGTGAACAGCGCCTTGGGCTCTGGGAACTTGTCGCGGTTGGCCTCCAGCACCGACTTCACCACCGGGCGGTAGCCGCGGTCGGCGAACAGCTGCTGTGCCTCCTTGGTGCGTGTGTAGTCGACGAACTCCTGGGCCTTCTCCCCGCCGTCCGCGGTCGCCGCGATCGGGTTCTCGATCAGGATCGTCTGGTCGGGGATCACGTACTCGAGCTCGATGTCCTCGTCCTGCGCTTGGAGGGCCTCGTTCTCGTAGCCGATCAGCACGTCGCCCTTGCCGCCGGCGAAGGTCTGCAGCGAGTCGCGCGCGCTGTCGTCCTGGACCGAGGTGTTGGCGAGCACCTGCTTGACGAAGTCGAGCGCCTGCTGCTCGGACTTGCCCTGCTCGATCTGCGAGCCGTAGGCGGCCATGATGTTCCACTTCGCGCCGCCCGACGTCGCGGGGTTCGGCGTGATGATGTCGACGTCGTCGCGGACCAGGTCCTCCCAGCCCTCGATGCCCTTCGGGTTGCCGGGCCGGGTCGAGAGCACGACCACCGAGTCGGTGACGTTGCCCTCGTGCTCGTCGGAGCTCCAGTCCTTCGGAACGATCCCGGCGTCGACGACCTTGGTCATGTCGGGCTCGAGCGAGAAGCCAACGACGTCGGCGGGCAGACCGCCCTCGACCGCGCGCCGCTGATCGCCCGACGCGCCGAACGAGGTCGAGAACTCGACGCCGTTGCCCGCCGGGGTCTTCTGGAAGCCGGGAATCACGGCGTCCTCGTAGGCCTGCTGCGGCGTCGAGTACGCGACGAGCGCGATCTTGCCGCCTCCGCCGCCGGCGGAGCTCTCGTCGGAGCCGCAGCCGGCGAGGACCAGGGCCGTCAGTGCGAGCAGTCCGGCGATCAGGCCGGTGATGCGATTCCTCGTCATATCCCCTTATTCCCCGTCAAGTTTATGGACTTTACGTCGGGAACCCTAGCAAATCAGTCGACAAACTTCCAAAGCGTTTTGGAGCCGCGTGCACAGCCCCGTGTGCACAAGGCTCCGACCGGGCGCCTGGTCCGGCCAGGGCGCGGCGGGCTCTGGAAGGATGCGGCGCGATGGGAGCCGGGGAGATCGTCGACACGTGGGCCGAGGCGGACGAGCTCGAGCGGGCGCCGCTGCTCGTGCGCGAGCCGCTGGCGGCTTTCCTGGACGGCGCCGGGCTGGGCTCGGGGCAGCTCGACGCGGAGCGGATCGGCGAGGGCCACTCGAACGTGACCTACCTCGTGCGGCGCGGCGAAGGGCGATTCGTGTTGCGCCGCCCGCCGCGGCCGCCACTGCCGCCGTCGGCACATGACGTGCTGCGCGAGGCGCGGCTGCTGACCGCGCTCGCCGGCACGGCCGCGCGGGTCCCCCGCCTGCTCGCGGTCTGCGACGACGAGTCGATCCTCGGAGTGCCGTTCTACGTGATGGAGGAGGTGTCGGGGACGGTGGTCACCGACACGCTGCCGGCCGCCCTCGACTCCGATCGGGAGCGCACACGGATCGGTGACGAGCTGGTCGACGCGCTGGTCGAGATCCATGCCGTCGACTGGCGCGCCGCCGGACTAGAGGGCTTCGGCAAGCCGAGCGGCTACCTCGAGCGCCAGCTACGCCGGTTCGCCGGCCTCTGGGAGCACAACAAGACGCGCGAGCTGCCGGTCCTGGCCGAGGTCGGCGAATGGCTGGCCAAGAGCCTGCCCGAGTCCCCGCCGGCGACGATCGTCCACGGCGACTACCGGCTTGGCAACGTGATGCTCGCTGAAGAGCCGCCGGCGCGCGTCGTCTCGGTGTTCGACTGGGAGCTCGCGACGATCGGCGACCCGCTCGCCGACGTCGGATACCTGACGGTCACCTGGGTGGCCCACGACGATCCGCCAGACACGATGTTCAGCGCTCTGTCGGCGGTCACGCGCGAGCCCGGGTTCCCCAGCCGCGAGCAGCTGATCGCCCGCTACGAGGAGCGCTCGGGCCGGTCGATGGGCGCCCTGCACTGGTACCAGGCGTTGGCGCTCTGGAAGGCAGCGATCTTCATGGAGGGCAACTACAAGCGCTTCCTCGCCGGCGCCAGCGACGACGAGTTTCTGGCCGTCTTCGACGAGGGCGTTCCCGCCCTCGCGGAGAAGGCGCTCGAGACCGCCCGAGCCGGCTCGTGACCTTCGCGTCGCCGAGCGAGACCGCGCCAAGGCGCTTCCAGGGCCTGCTCGTCGACTTCGGCGGCGTCCTGACGACCAACGTCTTCCAGTCGTTTCGCGAGTTCTGCCGCAGCGAGGGCCTGGCGGAGAACGCCTTCGCCGACCTGCTCAGGCAGAGCCCGGCCACGCGCGCCGAGCTGCGCCGGCTCGAGACCAACCAGATCGGCGCCGACGAGTTCGGCCGCCACCTCGGCCCGCTGCTCGGAGTGACCGACACCGACGGCCTGATGGACCGCGTGTTCGCCGGCATCGGCCCCGAGCCGGCGATGATCGAGGCTGTCCGGGGCGCCCGTCAGGCCGGAATCCGGACAGGCCTGATCTCGAACTCGGTCGGCAGCGACATCTACGACAAGGCCGTCCTCGACGACCTCTTCGACGCGGTCGTGATCTCCGGCGACGTCGGCCTGCACAAGCCGCAGCCGGAGATCTTCCTGCTCGGCGCCGAGCGGATCGGCCTACCGCCGGCCGAGTGCGTCTTCGTCGACGACCTGCGCGAGAACTGCGCGGGCGCCGAAGCCGCCGGCATGACCGCGGTGCTGCACCGCGGTCCCGACCGCACGCTGCCCGAGCTCCAGCGCCTGCTCGGCGTGGACCTCTCGCCAGCGCCGGGACCCGGCTAGGTCACGACGTATCGCCCGGCCCCGCTCGCGCGGGGACGCGGCTAGGCCTCGGAGAGCTCCACGCGCTCGATGACGACCGGCTCCTCGGGCTGGTCGCCCGGGCCGGTGGGGACGCCCTCGATGGCGTCGACGGCGTCCATGCCGGAGGTGACCTCGCCGAACACGGTGTGCTTGCCGTCGAGCCAGCCGGCCTCGCCGATCGTGACGATGAAGAACTGGCTGCCGTTGGTGTTCGGGCCGGCGTTCGCCATCGCGAGCGCGCCGCGGGCGACCTTGTGGTCGTTGAACTCGTCCTCGAACGTGTAGCCGGGGCCGCCGGTGCCGGTGCCCTGCGGGCAGCCGCCCTGGATCATGAAGTCCTTGATCACGCGGTGGAACGACAGCCCGTCGTAGAAGCCGTCGGCCGCGAGCTTGCGGAAGTTCTCGACCGTCTTCGGGGCGTCGTCGTCGAAGAACGTGACCTCGATCGGCCCGTGGTTGGTGTGCAGGGTCGCCTGACTCATCGCTTCGCCACCTCCAGCCGGAGCGGCACGCCCCGGACCTCGTTGCCGTTCACCTTCTCGACCACCTCGCCCGCGCGCTCCGCGGGCACCTCGACGAAGCTGAACCGCTCGAGCACGCGCACGTTGCGCACGTCCTCGCCGTCGAGATGACAGTTGTCGACGATCGCCGCCACGACGTCGGCGGGCTGGAAGCCGTTCGCGCGGCCGCCGCCGAACACGAGCTTCGCCACCTTGCCGTCGCGCTGGCGCGGCTTGGTGTGGCGCGGGCGCCGCGTCTGGGGGCGCTCGTCGTCCGCCTGCGGCGTCGCTGTCTCCGGCCGGTCCTTGTCCCGCGACCGTCGCCCGCGCCGCGCGCGCTCCTGGCGCGGCTCCAACACCGGCTCGACCGCCGGCTCGCCGCGAACGTCCGCCACCGGCGCCGCGCCGACCTCGGCCCCGCCGGCCGCGTCCGGCGAACCCGCCACCTCCAGGGCGACCTCGTCCTTGGGAGCGAGATCCGGCTTCGGCCCGCGCTCGCGCTCCGCCTTGGTGCGCCGCGGCGTGTCGCCGTTCGGGCCCGACCAGGCCGGGATCTCGGTCTTGGCGTGGCGCTCGATCGCCGCGAGGTCCTCGCGCTGCTTCGGCGTGATCAGCGTGATCGCGCGGCCCGTCTCGCCGGCGCGCCCCGTGCGGCCGATGCGGTGCACGTAGATGTCGGGCGAGTTCGGGATGTCGTAGTTGACGACGTGCGAGACACCGGTGATGTCGAGCCCGCGGGCGGCGACGTCGGTCGCCACCAGCAGCCGCTCGCGGCCGCCCTTGAAGGCGATCATCACGCCGTCGCGGGCGCCCTGGCTCATGTCCCCGTGCAGCGTCTTGACGCGCAGGCCCTTGTCGCCCAGCCGCCGGGCGAGCCGGTCGACGCCGATCTTCGTGCGCGCGAAGATGATCGCCTGCTCCGGGCGCTCGGCCTTCAGCACCTCGGCGAGGCGGTCCGGCTTGTCCTTGTCCGAGACCTCGAGGTGGTACTGGGCGACGGTGTCGATCGTCAGCTGCGCGGCCTTGACCTTGATCGTCACCGGGTCGTACATCCGCTTCTCGGCGAGCTTCTTGATCGGCGGCGGCATCGTGGCCGAGAACAGCGCCGTCTGGCGGCCGGACGGGCAGCGCGCGAGGATCTCCTCGACGTCCTCGAAGAAGCCGAGATCGAGCATCTCGTCGGCCTCGTCGAGCACGACGTAGCGCGCCGAGTCGAGGAAGAGATAGTGGCGGCGGATCATGTCCATCACGCGCCCGACGGTCCCCACGACGACCTGCGCCTCGCTCTTGAGCCGCGACGCCTGGTCCTTGATCGGCGCCCCGCCGAAGACGGCGACCACCTGGATGCCGCGGTTCTGGCCGTAGGCGCGCAGCGCCTGGGTGACCTGGATGCAGAGCTCGCGCGTCGGGGTCAGGACGAGCGCCTGGACCTCGGTGTCCGACGGATCGAGGTAGTCGAGCAGCGGCAGCCCGAAGGCGGCCGTCTTGCCGGTGCCGGTCTGCGCCTGGCCGATCACGTCCCGCCCCTGCAGCAGCAGCGGGATCGTCTCCTCCTGGATCGGCGTCGGGTCCTTGTAGCCGAGGTGCTCCAACGCGTCGAGCACTGGCTTCGAGAGGCCGAGATCGGCAAAGGTCGTCATCGCGGCCAATGAGACTACTGGGGCAGGCGCTCTCCCCGAGGCCGCCTAGAGCTCGATCCTGATTGGCTTCGAGGCTCTAGGCCGTCGGATCGAGCGTCAGCTTGCCGGTCGTGCGGCGGGCCTCGAGATCCTCGTGCGCGCGCCCCGCGTCGGCGAGTGGATAGGCGCCGCCGACGCGCGGTCTCAGCTCGCCGCGAGCGGCACGGTCGAAGAGGTCGGCGAGCGGCGCCTCGAGCATCTGGCGGCGGTCGAGCAGGTGCATCAGCCAGAAGCCGACGACTGCGCGGCTGGTCTTGAGCAGCTCGCCGTTGGTGACGGGCACCTTCTCCCGCGTCGAGTTACCGTAGGCGACGATCCGGCCGAACGGCGCCAGCGCAGCGAGACTCTGCTCGAAGATCCGCCCGCCCGCGGCGTCGAGCACCACGTCGACCGGCTCGCCGCCGTTGGCCTCGATCAGCGCGGTCGTCAACTCGTCCGTCTCGGGATCGACCGCGACGTCGGCGCCGAGCTCCAGCGCCTCGGCACGACGCTCCGGCGAGCCGGCCGTCGCGATCACCCGCCCGGCCCCCATCGGACGCGCGAGCTGGGTCAGCAGCGAACCGACCCCACCCGCCGCCGAGTGCACCACCACGCTCTCGCCCTCGGCAAGGTGGGCGGAGGTGCGCAGCAGGTGCCAGGCCGTCAGGCCCTGGATCAACAGCGCGAGCGCATCGTCGTCGGACACTCCCTCCGGGATCCGAAACGTCCGCGCCGCCGACGCGACGGCGTACTCCGCATAGCCGCCCGTACGCAGCAGCGCGATCACCCGCTCCCCCTCGGCGAAGCCCGCCCCAGCACGCTCGACCGTCCCCGCCACCTCTCCCCCCAGCACCACCGGCAGCTCATGCTTGGCGATGTACTCGTTGCGCCGCTGATGCGTGTCCCCGAAGTTCAGCCCCGCCCGCGCCACCCGAATCAGCACCTCACCAGGCGCCGGCTCGGGAACCGGCACCTCAGCCACCCGAAGCACCTCCGGCCCCCCGAACTCAGTCAGCTGCACGACCCGCATCGCCCGCAGCCTAACCGCGCCCGCGCCCCGCCCGAGCCCTCCACCGGAGCCGAAGGAGAAGGCACCCTCCACCGGAGCCGTCGGCAGCCCGACCCCGCGCGGGGGCTCCGGGGGGCGCGAGCCCCCCGGCCTATATCTTCCGCCCTATGAGCCTCGTTGTAGTCGGATCGATCGCCTTCGACGCGGTCAAGACCCCCTTCGGAGAGCGCGAGCGGATGCTCGGCGGCTCGGCCGTCCACTTCTCGCTCGCCGCGAGCTTCTTCACCGACGTGCGCGTCGTCGGCCCGGTCGGCGACGACTTCGGCGACGCCGAGTACGCGGTGCTGCGCGGCCGTGGCGTCAACACCGACGACATCGAGCGCGTCGAGGGCGGCCGGACGTTCTTCTGGCGCGGACACTACGAGTACGACTTCAACCAGGCGCACACCGACGACACGCAGCTCAACGTCTTCGGCGAGTTCGAGCCGAAGCTCTCCGACGCGTCGCGCGCCGCCGACCACCTCTTCCTCGCGAACATCCAGCCGGACCTCCAGCGCGGCGTGCGCGAGCAGTGCGCGGGCGTTCGCTGGGCGGGCCTCGACTCGATGAACCTCTGGATCGAGATCGCGCGCGACTCGCTCGCCCAGACGATCGCCGGGGTCGACCTCGTCTTCCTCAACGACGCCGAGATCCGCCAGCTCACCGAGCAGCCGAACCTGGTGCGCGCCGCGCGCGAGGTGATGGCGATGGGCCCGAAGGTCGTGGTCGCCAAGCAGGGCGAGTACGGCGCCGCGCTGTTCACCGAGAACGGCTTCTTCGCGCTGCCCGCCTTCCCGCTCGAGACGGTCGTCGACCCGACCGGCGCCGGGGACTCGTTCGCCGGCGGCTTCCTCGGCTACCTCTCGTCCCAGGACGACTGGTCGAACGAGGCCACACTGCGTCGCGCGATGACCTACGGGTCCGCGCTGGCGTCCTTCAACGTCGAGGAGTTCGGCACCGAGCGCGTCGCGCGGCTCGAGCGCGACGAGATCGACGCCCGCTTCGAGCAGTTCCGCCAGATCACGGCGCTCGAGGCGCCGGCCACCGCCTGAAGAAGGCCTGTTCAAGCGCTCGCGCGCCGGGTACCCTCGGGCCCATGGAGGTGACGACCTTCCTCTGGATGTTCGTGGTCCTGAAGATCCCGATCGTCGCGCTGCTCTGGCTGGTCTGGTGGGCGATCAAGGAGCCGGAGCCGGCCATCCCCGGCGAGGACGACGGCGGCAGCCTCCGGCCGGACCACCCGCACAGCCCGCTTCGGCCGCGGCCGCCACGCCGCGGCCCCCACGCCGGCGTTCGGCCACCCTCCCCGGCGCGGGTGCGCACCAGCGCCGTGGGCCGCCGCTCGCGCACCAGCCGCTGACGTCCCCGGGCTGTTAGGTTTCGCGCCGGTGGAGGCCTTCTACGTAATCGGCAGCGTGCTCGCCGGCTGGGCGCTGCTCGTCTCGTTCCTCGGCGTCGTCCGCAAGGACTTCCCCGGCTCGGCGGTCGCCGAGCGGGCGGTCGGGCTGATCTCGGTGGCGCTCGTCGCCGGCGCGATCGGCGCGGCCGTGATCGGCGCGCTCAGCGAGGAGTCCGAGGAGAGCGAGGACGGCGGCCACGAGACGGCCCTCGTCCTCCCCGTCTGACGGCGCCGTGGCGATCTACGACGGCTACGCGGTCAGCTACACGGCGCTGGCGACCGGCATCCCGGTCTACAGCTCGGACGAGGTCGAGGTCGGGATCGTGCGCGAGGTGCTCGACAACGCGCGCGAGCACATCTTCGACGGCATCGTGATGGAGAACCGCGACGGCGTGCGGGTGTTCGTCGACGCCCCCGAGGTCGCCCGCACCGCCGAGCGCGCGGTCACCTTGACGATCACCGCCGAGCAGGCTCGCGACCTACCGCCGCACAAGGGCGGCGGGCGGCTCGGCAAGCTGTTCGGCCGCTGAGCAGACGTCCCCGCTAACTTGCGGGGCGGAGCCGGACCCCTCTAGTCGGGCAGCGCGCGAACAGGAGATCGAGATGGCGGACGAGCAGGCGCAGGCGGGTGAGAACGGCGGCGTAGCCGTGAGCGGCGACACCCTGACGGTCACCGACAACCGCACCGGCCAGACCTACGAGGTGCCGATCGAGGACGGCACCGTCCGGGCGATGGACTTCCGCCAGATGAAGGCCGACGAGGGCGACTTCGGCCTGATGACCTACGACCCGGCGTTCACCAATACCGCCGCCTGCCGCAGCGCGATCACCTACATCGACGGCGAGGCCGGCGTGCTCGAGTACCGCGGCATCCCGATCGAGCAGCTCTGCGAGAGCTCGAGCTACCTGGAGGTCGCCTACCTGCTGGTCCACGGCGAGCTGCCGAGCCAGGCCGCGCTCGACTACTGGGTCTACGCGATCACCCACCACACCTACGTCCACGAGAACATCAAGAAGTCGATGGAGGGCTTCCGCTACGACGCCCACCCGATGGCGATGCTGCTCTCGACCGTCGGCGCGCTGTCGACCTTCTACCCGGCGGCGAAGGACCTCGGCGACGACACCGAGCGCTACATGGCGATCGTCCGGCTGATCGCCAAGATGCCGACGCTGGCGGCCTTCTCGTACCGCCACAACCTCGGCCTGCCGTACGTCTATCCCGACAACGACCTCTGGTACACGGGCAACTTCCTGTCGATGCTCTACCGCATCAACGAGCCGAAGTACGAGCCCGACCCGCGGCTCGAGCGGGCGCTCGACGTCCTCTGGATCCTGCACGCCGACCACGAGCAGAACTGCTCGACGAACGCCGTGCGCGCGGTCGGGTCCTCGCAGGTCGATCCGTACTCGGCGATCGCCGCCGGCATATCGGCGCTCTACGGGCCGCTGCACGGCGGCGCCAACGAGGCGGTGCTGAAGATGCTCGAGCGGATCGGCACGGTCGAGAACATCCCCGGCTTCCTCCAGGGCGTGAAGGACCGCAAGGAGAAGCTGATGGGCTTCGGGCACCGGGTCTACAAGAACTTCGACCCGCGCGCCCAGATCATCAAGAAGCACGTCGACGAGGTGATCGACGTGCTCGGCGTCGACAACCCGAAGGTCGAGATCGCCGTCGAGCTCGAGAAGCGCGCGCTCGACGACGAGTACTTCACCTCGCGCAAGCTCTACCCCAACGTCGACTTCTACTCCGGCCTGATCTACGAGGCGATGAACATCCCGACCGACATGTTCACGGTGATGTTCGCGATCCCCCGCACCGCCGGCTGGCTGGCCCAGTGGAAGGAGATGCTGGAGGACGACGAGACCAAGATCGCCCGTCCACGCCAGATCTACACGGGCGAGCGCGAGCGCGACTACGTGCCGCTGTCGGAGCGCGGCTGACGCTCAGAGCGGCCGCGGCGGCCACGGGGGCGGCGCCTCGAAAACCGCCCTGCGCGCCTCCTGGAACGCCTTGACGTGCCAGAAGACGTTGCCGCCGGGCCCGCGGCTGCACTGGCGCTGGCCGCCGTGGCCGTTGGACGACAGGCCCGGCCGCGAGATCCAGAGGTAGGCGTCGGCGTACGGCGACGCCGTCCTGGTGGTCGGCAGCGGGCCGAGCCCGGCGTTGACCGGGTTGCAGAAGCGGTCCTTCGGGTTCTTCGCGTTCTTCAGGCCGCCGCGGCCGTTCTCGGCCGTGTTGATGACGTAGTGCTTGCCGAGGCCGCGCGCGAGCGCGTTGCCGTAGCGGAGCTCGCGGCGGGTGTAGTGGAAGTGGGTCGTGTTGAGCGCGAAGCCGCGGACGTGCCGCACGCCCGCCCTGCGCAGCAGCCGCTTGGCGGGCCCCTTGCGCAGCCAGCCCGACGAGCCGATGTCGATGTAGGTGGTGAGATTCGGGATGCCGCCGAGCCGCCGGCTGACGGCGCGCATCAGCGCCAGCCGCTGCCTGCCGGCCCTGCGGCTGAGGCAGTTGCGGATCACCGGCAGCCCGTCGGGCTCGACGATCACGGTCGCGTTGTGGCCGATCGGCGCGAGCGCGTCGATGAACGCCTCCAGCCAGGGCAGGTAGCGCCCGTTGCGGGCGCGGTTCCAGGCGCCGCCGCCGTCGTAGCGGCGGTTGCAGTCCTCGTGCTCGAGCTGGCGCAGGGCGAAGACGGGGTAGTTGCCGACGTACGGATCGCCGGCGCCACCGCGCGCGCCGTAGTGGGTCTGGCAGCTCGGACCGCCCCACTCGGTGGCGATCATGTTCGCGACGTGGCCGCCGATCACGCGCCGCGGGTCGGCGCGAACGTTCGTGCCCGCCAGCCACTTGGCCTGCGGCACGTGGGCGATCTTCTCGAGCAGCGCGACGCGTCGCGCGTCGCCGGCTCGCTGCGCCTGCCAGAGGTCCGGCCAGACCGAATACGGCGCGGCTCCGCGCAGGTGGCCGGTCGCGCAGTCGATCCACTGCCGCTTGCCGACCAGCGGGTTGCCGTCCTGGGCGGCCGCCATCGGCGGCGCCAGCAGGGTCGCGATCAGAAGCGCGCCGGCGCGGCGCGCGAACGTACGACGAAGCCTTGGCGCGAGCATGACAAGCCGCCTCCCGGTGGACTCGGACACACGCTCCACAGGTACCCGGCAGGCCGTCCCGCGAGGCCGCCTGGAGCCTTTGCAAAGGTAGCGGGCCTAGATCCTGAAGACAGGCACCAGGCGCTTCTCGTGCTCGGCGTCGATCCGCGCGATCACCTCGACGTGCTGCTCGAGGCCCGAGCCGCGCAGCTTGGTGGCGAGCAGCTCGTCGACCTGGAAGATCCCGGCCGAGTTGTTCATCGCGATCTCGATCGTCACGGCGCGCTCCTCGCCCGCCTTGATGTCGACGCTGTCGATCGCGGCGGCCGACAGCGAGTGGATGTTCGGCCGGCGGGTCTCGAACGGCAGGCGTGAGCGGCCCTGGGCGAGGTCGAGCGCGTCGGCGACGCGCACGATCCCGGCCTCGATCGTGATCGGGTCGCCGCGACGGCGGTGGCCGATGATCGCGTGCAGCGCCTCGGCGATCACCACCGAGCGCTCCGGCTCGCGGTAGGCGTCGGCGAGCAGCTCCGGCAGCGCCTGGGCGGCGAGGAACAGGCTGTAGGACTCGTGGTCGCTGCGATGGATCGACATGCCGGTGTCGTGGAACAGGCAGGCGGCGGCGATCACAACCTCGGCGTCGCGGTCGCGCATCAGGTGGTCGGTGACCATCGCCGGCTCGACGCCCCGCTTGGACAGCAGCCGGAACAGCCGCAGGGCGATGTTCAGCACGACCTGGATGTGGACCCAGGAGTGGTCGGACATGTCGAGCCGGTTGGCGAAGACCTGCTGCATGTGCCACCAGGCCTTGACGCGGTCGTCGGAGTTGGCGGCGGCGAGCAGGGCCTCGAGGCGGCGGTTGCCGCGTGTCGGCGCGTGCACCTCAACGTCCGCGACCGCGTCGGCGGGGCGCCGCGGGCCTCCCGGCGGGGACTCGGGCGGGGTCGACGGCGACGAGTTGTCGGGATCGCCCATCGCGGTCGCAACATAGCCGCCGGGCCGGGCGGCGAGTGGCTCGGGTGGGTGGCGGAGCTACTCTCTCGCGCGTGAAGGGCTACCGGGTGACGGTTCGGGCGGGGGCGAAGGTCGACCGCGAGCGCTACGACGACGCCGGTCAGGCGCTCGCCGCCGTGGAGCGCCATGCCCGCCAGCTCGAGCGGACGGCGGGCGGGCGGGCCGTCGGTGGAAAGCTGCTGCGCCGCTTCGAGCCGGTGCAGCAGGTCGTCGGTCGTGTCGAGGTGACCGGTCCGGGCACCTTTCAGGGCGGAGTGGACATCCGCGGCGACAGCTCCACCGAGGCGTTCACCGGCAAGCTGCGGCGCACGCTCGTCGAGCAGCGGGCCGGCGAGTCCCCCTACGCCGCGCTGCGCCGAGCCCTGGCGCCATGACGGCGGCCGCGAGCGAGGTCTGGCGCGTCCCGCTCCCCGCCGGCGCGAGGCCGCCGCTGCGCGTATTCGTCAACGCCGTCCCCCAGGAGGAGGGGCGCGACTACGAGCTCGGCGACGGCGAGCTGCTGTTCTCGCGCCCGCTGATGAAGGAGCGGGTCGGCTTCTGGCGCTGGACCGCGATGTTCCTGGCGCTGTTCGGCACCTACGGCCGCAACGACTCGGTCGATGTCGAGTACACGGTCGGGGGTCGCAAGGTGGTCGCGACGGCGCTGGAGATCGTCGCGCCCGACGGCAGCCGCTCCGTCGCCGAGTGACGTCTCCCGGCCGTCGCCCCGATGGCGCCGGCGGGCGACGGTAGCCTTCCCGGCCATGCGCATCGACCGCATCCTGAGCGAGCGGAGGCCGGTCTTCTCGTTCGAGTTCTTCCCGCCGAAGACCGACGAGGGCCACGCGAACCTGCGCGCCACGCTCGACGCGCTGCGCCGCGACGAGCCGGACTTCGTGTCGGTCACCTACGGCGCGCTCGGCTCGACCCGCGATACGACGATCGACATCGTCAAGTGGATCAAGCAGGACCTGGGGATCGAGGCGATGGCCCACTTCACCTGCGTCGGCGCGACGGTGGAGGAGCTGCGCGCGACGCTCGACGAGATCGAGGCCGCGGGAATCGAGAACGTGCTCGCGCTGCGCGGCGATCCGCCCGCCGGCCAGGAGGAGTGGACCCAGACGGACGGCGGCTTGCTCTACTCGACCGAGCTGATCGCCCTGCTCGACGAGCACTACGACGTGGCGGTCGGCGCGGCGGCGTTCCCGGAGGTCCACCCCCAGGCGGAGAGCTCGGAGTCCGACATCCGCTTCCTGAAGGCGAAGCAGGACGCGGGGGCCAAGTTCCTGATCACCCAGCTCTTCTTCGACAACGAGCACTACTTCGACTTCGTCGCGCGCGCCCGCGAGGCCGGCGTGACGGTGCCGATCATCCCCGGCATCATGCCGGTCACCAACCTGCGCAACATCAAGCGGATAGCCGAGCTCTGCAAGTCCGAGATCCCGGAGGCCTACGAGCGCCAGCTCGAGGCGCGCGAGGACGATCCACAGGCGCTCCAGGACCTCGGCGTCGCCTATGCCGCGCTCCAGTGCGTCGACCTGCTCGCCCGCGGCGCGCCCGGCATCCACTTCTACACGCTCAACCGCTCCCCGGCGACGCGGGCGATCCTCGCCGCGCTGCGCGCCGCCGAGCCGTGGACGCGCGCCAAGCAGCCGGTCTGAGGCCGCCACCCCTCCGACATCGTCGTTGAGTCAGCGGAGTTGGGTTACGCGCCGCCGACACATCCAGTGGACGATTGACTGGGACATAGCCCGGTCAATCGTCCACTCGTTCGACGGGCCACGAGGTTCGGCCTAAGCCAGCCGCCACTGCTCCGGGTCCGAGCCCTCGACGCGCACGACCTCGCCGAGCAGCTCCAGGTGGCACAGGTAGCAGAGCGTCAGCGACAGCGCCCAGCTCATCGCCGCGGACGGCACGTGGGCGATGCCGAGCGCCTGGGCGGCGATCTCGAACGGCGTGCGCGGGCCTTCCGCCAGCGCCTCGCGCATCCGCCCCAGCGCCTGTGCGACGAGCTCCTCGTGGGCGCGGACCTGGGCCGGGAGGTCGCGAACCGGGCGGCCGTGACCGGCGAGGATCAGCCCGACGTCGAGGTCGCGGATCGAGTCGAGGCTGGCGAGGTACTCGCCGACCGGGTCGGGCGTGTAGCCGTAGTCGAAGTAGAGCGAGGCGCGGCCGAGGATGTGATCGCCCGAGATCAGCAGCCGCCGCTCGGGCTGGTGCAGCACGACGTGCGACGGCGCATGGCCGGGCGTCTCGTGGACCTGCCAGCGGCCGAGATCGGTCTCGACCTCCACCCCGGGCACGAGGTCGCGGTCCGGTAGCGCCACGCCGGCGATGCCAACGCCGCGGTCCTTGTTCGCCTCGCGGTAGCGCTCGAGCGCGGCCATCGGCACGCCGCTCTGGCGGGCGACCTCGATCCGGCGCTCGAATGCCTTCTGCGGATCCTGCGCCGCGCGCGTCATGTGGCCGTGGTCCGGATGCATCCAGAGCTCGCAGCCGGTCGCCTCGACGATCGGCGCGGCGAGCCCGTAGTGGTCCGAGTGGGCATGGGTGCAGACGACGAGCCGGATGTGGTCGAGCCGCAGTCCGGCCTGGTCGAGCGCGCGCTCGAGCTGGGCCATCGAGCCCGGCTCGTGCATCCCGGTGTCGAAGAGGACCACGCCGCTGCCGGCCGCGACCGCGTACGCGTTGACGTGCGGGACGCCGAGCCAGGGCAGCGGCAGGCGCAGCCGCCAGACGCCCGGCAGCACCCGATCGGCGCGAGCCAGCTCGCGCTTGCGCTTGCCGTCGCTCACCGCTGCCCGCGACGACGGGATCGCCGTTCCGCCATCGGCGGGACTCTTTCACGTTTGGGTGGCGCCACTTCCGTCGCTTGCCGCGCGGGATAGAGTGGGACACGGCGATGGCCGCACCGGGAACGACCGTTCAGATCACCATGCCCGCGATGGGCGAGTCCGTGACGGAGGGCGTGGTCCTAGAGTGGCTCAAGCAGGTCGGCGACCGCGTCGAGCAGGACGAGGGCCTGGTCGAGATCTCGACCGACAAGGTCGACGCGGAGGTCCCCTCGCCGGCCGCCGGCGTCCTCACGAGCATCGCGGTCCAGCCCGACGAGACCGTGACGGTCGGCGCCGTCCTGGGCGAGATCGAGGTCGGCGAGGGCAGCTCCGAGCCTGCCGAGCAGGCCTCCCCGTCCGACGGCGGCGACGCCGGAGCCTCGACCGACCAGCCGAGCGACGACTCGCCCGCGGACGACGCCGGCAACGGAGCGGGAGCGGCGACACGAACGGCCGATGCCGGGAACGGCCGCGCCTCCGCTGGAGCCAACGCGACGCCGGTCGCGGCGCGGATGGCCGGCGAGCTCGGGGTCGACACGGCGAAGCTGACCGGCAGCGGCCCACGCGGCCGCGTCACCAAGGACGACGTGCTGGCCGCCGCGGCCGCGGCCGTCAGAGGCGGAGGCGCCGCCGCGCCGAACGCCCCCGCGCCGCCGGACGGCGCCGAGGCGACGCAGATCCGCGGCCCCGCCGCGACGCTCGTCCGCTTCATGGAGGAGAGCCGCTCGATCCCGACGGCGACCAGCTTCCGGACCCTCCCCGTCGACACCCTCGCCGCCCGTCGCGCCGCCCTGAAAGGCGCCGGGAAGAAGCTCTCATTCACCCACCTGATCGCCTGGGCGATCGTCCGAGTCACCGACGACATGCCGGTGATGGCGCACTCGTTCGCCGCCGTCGACGGCAAGCCCCAGCGCGTGACGCCGGCCGCCGTCAGCCTCGGCCTCGCGGTCGACGTCGAGCGCAAGGACGGCACGCGCTCGCTGGTCGTGCCGGTGATCCACGCGGCCTCGGCGCTGAGCTTCGACGCCTTCGTCGCCGCCTACGACGAGCTCGTCGCCGGCGCGCGCGACAACACGCTCCAGCCCGACGCGTACCAGGGCGCGAACATCACACTGACCAACCCGGGCGGCATCGGCACCGTCGCGTCGGTGCCGCGGCTGATGCCCGGGCAGGGGACGATCGTCGCCACCGGTGCGATCGGCTACCCGCCGGGCCTCGCCCAGGGCGACCCGCGCAAGCTCGCCGAGATCGGCGTGGCGAAGGTCATGACGATGACCTCGACCTACGACCACCGCGTGATCCAGGGCGCCGAGTCGGGCCAATTCCTCAAGCGGGTCGACGAGCTGCTGCAGGGCGCCGACGGCTTCTACGACTCGCTCTTCGAGGCGCTCGGGGTCGACAAGGCGCTGGTCGAGCAGGGACCGCCGAGCCCGACCGTGACGTCAGCCGACCCCGTCCCGGCCTCCACCACGCCCGCCGTCTCCGACGTTCCCGACGAGGCGCTGATGCAGGCCGTCCAGGCCGCCACCTCGGTGATCAAGGCCCACCGCGTCCACGGCCATCTCGCGGCGCACCTCGATCCGCTCGGCACGCCGCCGCGCGGCGATCCCGCGCTCGAGCCGGAGTCGGTGAACCTGACGCCCGACATGATGGAGCGCATCCCGGCGTCGGTCCTGCGCGTCGCGGTCCCGGGCAAGACGTTCGCCGACGCGCTCCCCCACCTGCGCGAGACCTACACCGGCACGATCGCCTACGAGGTCGAGCACATCGCCGGCCACAACCGCCGCGTCTGGCTGCGCGAGAACATCGAGTCCGGCGCCCACCGCACCCCGCTGTCGACCGAGGAGCGGCGCGCGCTGCTGCAGCGGCTGTCGCAGGTCGAGGCGCTCGAGGGCTACCTGCACAAGGCGTTCCTCGGCAAGAAGCAGTTCTCGATCGAGGGCCTCGACATGCTCGTGCCGATGCTCGACGAGACGATCGAGCTGTGCGCCGAGAGCGGCGCCCGCGAAGCGGTGCTCGGCATGGCCCACCGCGGCCGGCTCAACGTGCTCGCCCACACCGTCGGCCAGCCGTACGGCACGATCCTCGTCGAGTTCGAGGGCGAGCAGGTGCTTTCGGCCGACACCGCGGCCCCCGAGGGCGGCACCGGCGACGTCAAGTACCACTACGGCGCCTCGGGCACCTACACGACCCAGGCGGGCAAGAACGTCAAGGTCTCGCTGTCACCGAACCCGAGCCACCTCGAGTACGTCAACCCGGTGATCGAGGGCCGCGCGCGCGCCGACCAGACCAACCGCGAAGGCTCGGAGATCACCCACGACCCGAGCCTCGTCGTGCCGATCCTGATCCACGGCGACGCCGCCTTCCCCGGCCAGGGAATCGTCGCCGAGACGCTCAACCTGCAGGCGCTGAACGGCTACAGCACCGGCGGCACGGTCCACATCATCGCCAACAACCAGCTCGGCTTCACGACCGATCCGAACGAGGCCCGCTCGACGCGCTGGGCGTCCGACCTCGCCAAGGGCTTCGACATCCCGATCATCCACGTCAACGCCGACGACGTCGAGGCCTGCATCGCGGCCGTCCGGCTGGCGGTCGGCTTCCGAAACGAGTTCGGTCGCGACGCGCTGATCGACCTGATCGGCTACCGGCGCTTCGGCCACAACGAGACCGACGAGCCCGCCTACACCCAGCCGCAGATGTACGAGAAGATCAAGCGGCATCCGAGCGTGCGGGCGATCTACGCCGGCCAGCTCGCCGAGCAGGGCGTCGTGACCGCCGAGGAGGCCGAGCAGATGGCGAGCGAGGCCCACGCGGCGGTCGCCTCCGCCCACAACGACCTCAAGGAGTCGATGGCCGGACCGCCGGAGACCGGCGCCAACGAGGTCGACACGACGATGAGCCGCGAGCCGAAGACGACGCTCCCGGCCGACCTGCTGCGCTCGCTCAACGAGCAGATCGTCAAGGTGCCGGAGGGTTTCAACGTCCACCGCAAGCTGAAGCCGTTCCTCGAGCGCCGCCTCGCGGCCACAGAGTCCGACGGCGCCGTCGACTGGGCCCACGCCGAGGCGCTCGCCTACGCGTCGCTGCTGGCGCTCGGCGTGCCCGTGCGCCTGACCGGCCAGGACAGCGAGCGCGGAACGTTCAGCCAGCGCCACCTCGTCCTCCACGACGCCGAGACAGGTGAGGGCTACGCCCCGCTCCAGCACCTGGCGAGCGCCTCGGCGCCGTTCGAGCTGCACAACAGCCCGCTCTCCGAGCAGGCCTGCCTCGGCTTCGAGTACGGCTACTCGATCCAGGACCCCGAGGCGCTAGTCCTCTGGGAGGCCCAGTTCGGCGACTTCGTCAACTCCGGCCAGGTGATCATCGACCAGTTCATGACCTCCGGGATGGCCAAGTGGGGCCTGACCTCGCGGCTGACCCTGCTGCTGCCGCACGGCTACGAGGGCTCGGGCCCCGAGCACTCCTCGGGGCGCGTCGAGCGCTTCCTGCAGGCCTGCGCCGAGGGCAACATCCGCGTCGCGAACTGCACGACGCCCGCCCAGTACTTCCACCTGCTGCGCCGCCAGGCGCTGGTCTCCAAGCCGCGCCCGCTGGTCGTCATGACGCCGAAGAGCCTGCTGCGGCTGCAGGCGGCGACGTCGACCGTCGACGAGCTGGCCAACGGCGAGTTCGAGCGAGTGATCGACGACCCGCTGTTCACCGACGGCGGCGCGCCCAAGGCGCGCGACAAGGTGACGAAGCTCGTCCTCTGCTCGGGCAAGGTGTACTACGACATCGTCGCCCACGAGGAGCGCGAGGCGGCCGACCACATCGCCGTCGCGCGCGTCGAGCTGCTCTACCCGTTCCCGGAGCTCCAGCTCAAGGACCTGATGGAGAGCTATCCGAGCCTCGAGCGCGTGGTGTGGGTCCAGGAGGAGCCGCGCAACATGGGCCCGCGCGCCTACATGCGCCGCCGCATGGCCGGCATCCTGCCCGAGCACCTCCACTACTACTACGTCGGCCGCCAGCTGCGGGCGGCGCAGAGCGAGGGCTACAGCGCCGCCCACCGCAAGGAGCAGGCGCGGATCGTCCGTGTCGCGCTCGACCTCGAGGACGACGTCCTGCGCCCGGACCGCTCGGCCGAGCGGCCGAAGTTGTAGGCCGGGGGGCTCGCGCCCCCCGGAGCCCCCGCGCGGCGCTGGTCTGGCGACGGCGTCCGCTGAGGGCGCCTCGCGCCTCGGCTCCAGTGGAGGGCTCGGGCGCCTCGTGGAGGGCTCAGCGCTTGTCCGCCTGGCCGCGGGCGATCTCGGCGGATACGTCGCTGCTGCCGAGGCGGCGCTGGACCGCCGCGACCTTGGCGGGGGCGATGCCTGCGACCGTCACGCCGATCCGCATGCTGAGCGGAGCGACGTCGATCTCGAGCTTGTCTCGCTCGATGCCGCGAACGACCGCCTTGGCGACGTGGTCTGGCTTGCGCGTGCCGACGTAGAAGGGCAGCTTGGCGCGGCTGTCGTGGAACATGCCCGCGTCGCGGATGAAGCCGGGGAAGACCGTCGTCACGCCGACTCCCGCCGTGCGCAGGTCCTCGCGCAGGCCCTGTGCGAAGCCGCGCAGGCCGAACTTCGTCGCCGAGTAGAGCGCGCTCCCGGGGCTGCTCGTCTTGCCGGCGATCGAGGAGATGAAGACCAGGTGGCCGTAGCCGCGCTCGCCCATCGCGGGCGAGAGCGAACGGGCGAGCTGGATCGGGGCGCGCAGGTTGACGTCGAGCGCACGGTCGATCTGCGCCGGCTCGAAGCCGTTGAGGTGGCCGCTGGCCGGCAGCGCGGCGTTTGCGATCAGGACGTCGACCTTGCCCGCGCGCTCTGACAGAGCGGCGACCTGGTCGCGGTCGGCGAGGTCGGCGACCAGCACCTCGGCCCGTTCCCCGAGCCCGGCGCGCAGGCGCTCGAGCGCCTCGGGCTGGCGACCGCTGAGCACCACGACCGCGCCGCGCGCGTACAGCCGCTGGGCGATCGCCGCTCCGATCCCCCCCGTGGCGCCGGTGATCAGCGTCCTGGCGCCCGTGAGATCCACGCGCGCAGGCTACATATGCGTGCAGCGATCGGTCACGGGGGCTATCGTCGTAGCGTGAAGGCGCCGGCCCCGGGGGAGCCGAGCAAGATTGTCGTAGCCGACGATCAAGCGGTCGTCAGGGCCGGCCTGCGCTTCTTGATCGACGGGGAGGACGACTTCAAGGTCGTCGCCGAGGCCTCCGACCTCGAGTCGACCAAGCGCTGCCTGCGGCTCCACGAGCCCGACGCGCTGGTGCTCGACGCCAACGTCCCGGGCGAGCTGGGCGTCGCCGCGGTGCCCCAGCTCGTGAAGGTCTCGCCGAAGACGGCAGTCGTCGTACTGACGATGGAGGCCGATCCGGCCGTCGCCCGCGAGGCGCTCGGCGCGGGCGCTCGCGGCTACGTGCTCAAGCACTCGGCCGGGATCGAGCTGATCGACGCGATTCACGCCGCCGTGGCCGGCGAGACCTACCTCAACCCTGTCCTCGGCGGCCGCATCGCGGCCGAGCGATCCGGCCCGCGCGCGCCCCCCGGCGGCCTGAGCTTGCGCGAGGCCGAGGTGCTGAGGCTGATCGCGCTCGGCCACACCAACAGCGAGATCGCCCGCCAGCTCTACTTGAGCATCCGCACGGTGGAGACCCACCGCGCCCACATCCACCAGAAGCTGCGCCTCTCCACGCGCGCCGACCTGGTCCGCTACGCGATCGACCACGGCCTGTTCGGCCGCTGAGCCAGCGGCGCCAGCCGGTAAGCGGAGGCGCGCAGGCGAATCGGTCCCTAGGCGCCCTCTATCCCTCGCCGGGCCGATCCGGCGAGCACCGCAGCTACGGTATCCTCTCCAGCCCCCAGCGGGCGTAGCTCAGTTGGTTAGAGCGCCGGCCTGTCACGCCGGAGGTCGCCGGTTCGAGTCCGGTCGCTCGCGTGTCCCCCTCTGTCCCCCGCAGTCCCCTTCCTGTCACGTCTGGAGCGGGATTGCGGGGGTTCACCGACCGGAGTCGCCGGCAGCCCTTGCGCGTGTAGACATCCGCATACACCACCGCTATAGTCTTCGCTATATACCCCCTGCTCGCTTCGGTGGCAGGGATGCGGAGCCGCCCCTCGGGGCGGCTCCTGCGCTTTCAGGGGCCGTTCCAGCGCTTGGGCTTGCGGATAGTTCCCTTAGCGTCCTGGATCTTGGTGGGGAACTGGCAGTCCGCGAGTACGCCCTGACGGAGCGGCTTGAAGAACGAGCCTCGTGGGAGCTTGCGAGGAGACAGTGCCCAGCTTCGGTTTGCGTGTGGATTCAGAATGCCGACTGGCACGTCAAGCTCTTCGCGGACAAACCGGACCGGCTCCTTGAGGTCGCTGTCGTTGGAAATAACCACCGCAAGGTCGTAGCGGGCACGGAATCCGTCGACGAGCAGGTGGCTAGCCAGGTTGACGTCAGATCCCTTCTCCTCGGTCTGCCAAACCTCGCGGAACTTCGCGCCCTTCTTAGGCGGATTCACGAGAGCCCTAGTAACTGGCCGGGTGAGGAAGTGGCCAAGATGAACACTGAGGTAGGGGATCGTTTGGAGGGCGCGGATATAGGCCTGCTGCCGCGACGCGAGACCCTCTTGCCCTGGGCGATCCTTCACGAGCGCAGTGAAGTACTTGATTCCGACTATCTCGTCGTTGGGCAGCATGCGGGCGCACAGCTCGCCCAAATCGAGCCAGCGGTTGGGCGTGCCTTTGAGCGCCCCGTAGTAGAGGTTGAAGCCATCTACATAGACCAGGGTTCGGCGTGGCGGAGGAGGCATGACGGCGACCAGCCTATACCGGGCCGAGGCTGGTTAGGGACGCTCCAGTACGCCCTCCAGCACGGGGTTTTGGCGTCTAGGGAGCGTCCGGCGCGACGGCGATTGCGGTCGGCTGGGCGGGGCGCCTCACCCGCCAGGGGCCGGCGCGCGCGAGTGGTGCGTGGGTGGTATCGGCGATCGCGGAGGGAGGCAATCGTCCGCGCAGCGGGCTGTTGGGGACGCTGAAGATCAGGCCGTCGCCGCCGGCGGCGGTCTCGACGTCGATCAACGGCAGGCTCGTCTCCCAGGCAAGGCGCGTCTGGAAGGCGCGATTGACGCTTGGGGGGCCGAGCGCGACGACGCGCGCGGCGCCGCCCGCCCGGGCGAGCGCGTCGGGCAGCCGGCTCTGCAGCTCGGCGAGCTCGGCGGTCAGCTCGCCCTGACGGTCGAGGAGGTCGACGCGCCGCTGCGTCCAGGGCGCGCAGGCGAGGGCGATCGCGAGCGCGGCGGCTGTGGCGCCTGCCGCGACGCCGGGCCGGCCGACCGCCAGGCCTAGACGCGCTGGAAGGCGCCCGGCGGCCGCGACCGTCCAAGCGACGGCCAGGCCGGTCAGGATCGAGGCGATCACGACGGCCGGGACGAAGTAGCGCGTGCTGCCGGAGAAGCCGGCTTCGGTCATCGCCGCGACGAGCGCGATCCAGATCACCGCGACGGCGAACAGCGCGAGCACGCGGCGGTCGCGGCGCCGAACGGCGAACGTCGCCGCCGCCAGCGCGCCGAGCTCGAGCGGCAGGCCGGCGATCCGGTGGGTGCGCTGGAGCGCCGCCAGCCACGGCCGCTCCTGCACCGACAGGCTCCACGGCGGCTCGCTGCTCGCCTTGCGGCCGGCGCCGAGCGGATCGCCGGAGCCGGCCCAGTCGGGAGCCAGCCAGAGCACGGGCAGCGCGACCGCGAGGCCGGCCGTGAGCCTGCGCAGGGCCGGCTCCGCGCGCCACAGCCAGGCCGCGTAAACGGCGAGGAAGGGGAAGACCTCCGGCCGCAGCAGGCAGGCGAGGAAGACGGCGACGAGGGCGTGGCCGCGGCGGTCGTCGAGGTGGCGCTCGACGCCCCACAGCATGAGCGCGACAGCCATCGGAACCTCGTTGCCATGGGCCGCATAGCGCAGCCACTGCGGAGCGAAGGCGAGCGCCAAGGCGGCGACCGCGCCGGCGGCGACGCCGGTCCAGCGCCCGGGACCGGCGAGCCGGCGCGTGACCCGGAAGGCGAGGACGATCGAGAGCAGCGCGCCGGTTCGGGCGACGACCAGCCAGAGCGCGGCCGGAAGTCCGCCGTCGATCAGCGAGAAGGGGGCGAACGCGGTGGTGAACAGCACCGGCAGCGGCTTCCAGGACGGGCCGCCGGTCGTGTCGAGGTCGAGCAGCAGGACCTCGCGTCCCCAGACGATCCAGGCCCACGGATCGAAGCTCGGCTCGGACGGGAGGACGAGCGAGGCGCCCGAGACGGCCACGCAGATGGCGAGGATCGCGGGCATGGGTCGAAGCTACGGACGGAGAGGCGCGATCCTGTGAAGGAGTCGCATACGAGCTGTGAAGAACGTCCGCTCAGCGTCGCCGCTCGAGGTAGCGCACAAGCGCCTCGGTCTCACTCGCGAGCGCGTCGACGCGGCCGTCCGCGTCGCGAAGCGCCGGAAACGCGTCGCCCGTGGCGATCAGCTCGTTGGCGACGACCGAATAGGTCGCATCGCGGTCGAGTGGGCGCTCGAGACCGGAGACGTAGAGCGTCGGGTCCGGCGCGTCGACGCGGTGCCGGGCGAGCAGGTCGGACAGCGCGGGGCCGCTCAGCTCCATCCGCACGAGCGGGAAGTCGTAGGGGTGGACGGCGAACAGCTCCTCGTAGGCGAGCGGCCCGGCGTCGAGGTCGGCGCGGATGCTGCCCGGGTTGACGAGCGCCACGTCGGCGCCGGCGAGCTCGCGCTGAGCGTCGGCGGCGAGTCGTCCCAGCTCGCCGTTGGCGCGTGTGAAGGGGCGGTCGATGCCGCCGACGACGCGGCCGGCGAGCGGGGCGATGCGCTGCGCGTAACGGGCGACGAGCGCGCCGACGTCGCCGTCGGGAGCGACGTTGGCGTGGGAGGTCGACGGCACGGCGCCGGCCTTCGCGACGACGTCGCCGGTGCTGCGGTCGATCGCCATGTCGACACGGTCGTAGGCGACCCCGTAGGAGAGCGCCTCGATCACCAGCTTGTCGCCGACCCCGCTCGCGTTGGGCACCCGCAGGTTCAGCCGCGAGTGGCTGTGGCCGGCGATCACGACGTCGACGGCGTCGCTCATCTGGCCGGTCTCGTCGATGATCTCCCCCGCCCCGCTCTCGCTGTCGCCGGGCTCGGTGTGGGCGCCCGAGTGGGCGAGGACGACGATCGCCTCGACGCCGCGGCTCCGCAGCTCGGGAACCCAGCGGTCGACGGCGTCCGAGATGTCGGTGAAGCGGAAGCGCGCGGAGTGCCGCGGCAGCAGGAACTGCGCCGTCGACTCGGTCGTGACCCCGATGAAGCCGACACGAACGCCCGCGCGCTCGACCACCTTCACCGGCGGCAGCAGCGGCTCGCCGTCGCGATCGATCGTGTTCGCCGCTATGTACGGAAAGCTCGCCCCCGCAAAGTCGGGCGAGGAGGTGTTGACCAGCTGCCCGGTGGCATCGCGCCTCAGCGCCTCGGGGCCTTCGCGGCGCCCGCCGCGCAGCAGGCGCAGCAGCTCGTCGCCGCCCTCGTCGAACTCGTGGTTGCCGACGGTGCCGACGTCGAACTCCATCCGGTTGGCCGCCTCGATCGTCGGCTCGTCGTGGAACCAGCTCGAGATCAGGGGCGAGGCGCCGACCATGTCGCCGGCATGAACGCGGATCGTGCGACCGGGCAGCGTCGCCGCGTCGAGGTGCGCGTCGAGCCAGGCAGCGCCGCCGATCCCCTCGCGCGGCGGCTCGAGGTGGCCGTGCAGGTCGTTGACGCCGAGCAGGCGGAGCTTCGCGACTCCCTGGCGCGCGGCCCCCGCTCCGTCCCCGGACGGCGCCTCGGCGCTGGCGGCGAAGCCGACCAGCGCCACGAGGACCGCCGCCGCGAAGGCGGCGATCCCGGGGGCTAGGTTGCGCGAGGTCACGTCGTCCGCTCCTTTTCCGCAAATTACGGAGAAGGGCGCTGCTGACTGTTAACCGCTCTGTCAGTCGGAGTGAACGGCTCGTTAAGCCCTGCGGCGGCGAAAAGGCCCGGAAATCTCGTAGATCGCGCCGGGGCCGGGCCGGCCGTCCGAGCCGCCGGCGCGCTGGGAGGCGAAGTACATCCGCCTGCCCGACGGATCGAACGTGACGCCGGTGAGCTCCGACCCGTCGTGCTCGCTTCCGGTCACCGAGAGGAAGCGCGAGACCCGTCCGGGGCGCTCGAAGACGCCGATGTCGATCTCCTCGGCCGCCAGGTCCTCGCAGACGAAGATCTCGCCCGCCCTGCTGGCGGTGAGCTGATCGACGCGCAGCAACGGCGCCGAGCGCGACGCGAGGCCGTCGTAGATCACCTCGAGCCGCTCGCGCCAGATGTCGTAGGCGTGCACCCGGTGATCGGCGGTGGTCGAGACATAGACGGCGCCGCCGTCGCGCCAGAGCCCCTCGCCGCGCGCGAGCTCGGTGCTGCCCGGCACCTGACGCCGCGTCGGCGTGCGGCGAGCCGCGGAATCGGGGACCTCGCTCCAGCGCGTGCGTCCGGCGCGGTCGACCGTCGCGATCTCGAGCAGGCCGGTGCTCAGGCTCGGCCAGCGGTCGGGCGTGAAGCGGTAGAAGCCGCCGTCGACGAGGTCCTCAGTCATGTAGACGCGCCTGCCGCGCGGATCGACCGCGGCCGCCTCATGCTTGAAGAGGCCCATCGCCGGGCGCCGGATCGCCTCGCGGCGCCCCGCCGGATCGCACTCCCAGACGGCGCCGCCCTCGACCTCCTCGCAGGACAGCCAGGTGCCCCACGGCGTCCCGCCGCCCGAGCAGTTCTGGAGCGTGCCGCCGAGGATCCGGTAGGCGTCGGCGATCCCGCCGTCGCGCCCGAAGCGGATCGCCGAGGCGCCTCCGTCGAGGGTCTCCGAGTTCGACACGAGGATCCAGCCGCCGCCGCGCACCGGGAAGGTGGCCATGCCGTCGGAGGCCTCGTGCCAGTGGTAGCCGGTGCCGGGCACGCGGTCGCGCCCGCGGGCGACGACGCGCGAGCGGAAGCCCTCCGGCAGGCGGATGCCGTTCGCGTCGGGCGCCCGGCGCGGCCCATAGCCCGACACCGGAAGCCTCCTCGCCGCGGGCGCGGCGTCGAGGATCTCGCGCCATAGCCCCGCGCCGACCGCGACGGTCGCCACGCCCCCCACACCGAACCCGATGAACTCGCGGCGTGTCCAGCTCATGCGATCAGCGTGCCACGAGACGTCCGGCCGCTTGTGAAATCCGCGAGAAGACCGTGTGAAGAGCCCCCCTCGAGCGACGGCCGCCCGACGGCTACCGCGGATCTGCCGAGGTCAGGAGCCGACGGTGCGCCGGAAGCCGAACGCGGCCGCGGCGGCCACGAGCGCGGCCAGGAAGGTCGGACCGATGCCCATCACTCCGACGACGGCGAGCACCAGGAAGACGACGGCCGCGATCCCGGCTCCGCCTCCGACGACGGCGAGGGAATAGGCGCGCTTCTCTTTCTCGCGACGGGTGAGGTTGGCCATGACGCGAACCTTAGCCGGAGGCGTCCTCGCGCCGCTCGCGGCGGCTGCGCAGCTCCGTCCAGCCCAGCCAGATCAGGAATCCCGCGACGGGTACGAAGTAGGCGGCGTTGACCAGCCAGTGGCCGGCGTGGGCGAGGAGGGGCACTGGCTCCCAGGCTACGCGGTCGCCGCGGCTACTGATTGGCCTGCGACAGCAGCCAGAGCGCGAGGCTGGTGAAGCCGACCATCACGGCGAGCATCCAGTACTGCGAGCGAACGGCCTGCCTGGCGTTCGAGTAGACGGTCAGCGCCTTCTCGTGGGCGAGCGTCAGCGCGGCAACGTGGCCCGCGACGACGAAGGCGACCTGCCAGTACCAGGCGGCGGTGGCGCCGATCACGCCGTAGTCGATCGAGCGGTCCGCGGTCCCGAAGACGTCGGTGCCGGTCTCGCCGAGCGGGTTGGAGGCGAGGAAGCCGAAGGGGTTCACGGAGATCGTGACGATCGCCTGCCCCTGGTAGAGCAGCAGCGTGACGTAGTGCGCGGCGACGTAGGCGAGCGCGATCGGCACCAGTGACGCGGCAAACGCCCGCGCCAGGCCGCCGCTCGAGAAGCCGCCGCCGACGCTCCGCGCCCCGCGCACGCCAAGCGTGTAGAAGCCGTAGACGAGCAGGATCGCCGCGATCAGCCCGGCCAGGAACGTCGCCTCGAGCGCCTTCTCCGGCGACAGCCCGAGCGAGACGAAGAAGTCGGCGATGTCCGGCGCGACTCCGGTCCAGATCGGCGCCTCGGAGGCGCCGTCGAAGGTCACGCTGCCGATCATCACGGCGAGCAGCGCCACCGTCCCGGGCAGCGCGCGGAAGTCGGCGAGGCTGGCGAGCGGCGGGCGCAGGCCGAGCCTTCCGTCGCTGACCGTCCACGGCGAGATGCGCGCGAAGAGGCCGAAGTAGACGCCGAACGCGTCGCCGCGCTCGCTCCACTCCTCGACCCCGTAGAGCGCCATCCCCGCGAACTGGACGACCGAGTAGGCGAGCGCCGCGAGCGCGACCGTTCGCGGCGCGTCGCCGTCGGACGCCACCAGCTCCAGAGCCGCGAACAGGAATATCCCGGCGGCGGCGGGCCAGTGGCCGAGCCGCTCGGGATAGCTCAGCGGCGCGGGCATCGGCGCCCGCGCGGCCGTCCGTGCGATCCAGGCGACCGCGCGGCCGAGCGCACGCCATGGGTTGAACGCCTTGAACACGTTGCCGAGCAGGACGCTCAGGGCCACCAGGCCGAGCCAGAAGACCACGTAGACGAACGTGGGGGCGAAGTTCGCGGTCGACGTCTGCGAGCCGTCGAGCCCCGCCCAGAGCGTGACCGCGAGCAGCGCGACCCCGAGCGCGCCGCAGAGCAGGTCGACCGGGCGACTCAGCACGACCCGCGACAGCCGCGGCAACGGCCGCGGCGGGACGGCCGCCAGCCGCGGCTGCGGCCACAGCACCGCCAGCGCGACGAACGAGACGACCAGCACCACCGCGGCGGCCCAGCCGAAGAGCCACTCGGGTATCGGAAGGTCGCTGCGCCCGACTATCCCGTGGGCGATTTCGATCAAGAAGGCTCCACTACGAGCCGCGCGATCAGCGGGTCCTTCCCGGCATGCTCGGCCTCATGGCTCTCCACCTCGAAGATCCCCTCGACGTCGGCGCGAAAGCCGAACGTCGCCGGCGCGCCGGGTCCGACCGGCTGCTCGACGTCGTAGCCGTGCACGTGGACGTCGTCGGCCTCGTCGGAGGTCACCGTGAACCGGATCGGCTGCCCCTTCGCCACGACGACGGTCTTGACGCCGCCCGCGGGCACATGGCCGGTGAGCTCGATGCGCACCGCCCGCGGCTGGTCGGGCCCGTCGGGCGGCGGCTCGGGCGCCGACGGCGCGGTCGCCGTCGGCTGGCGCTCGCCGGTGTCAGCCGCCGGCGTGTTCGAAACGCTCTCGCCGTCGTCGTCGTCCGGTCGGGCGATCAGGAAGCCCGCGACCAGCACGACGACCGCGAGCGCGGCCAACCCCCAACGTCCTGCCTTCGACATCTGCCCTACCTCCGTGAGATGGACGTGCGCGAGGCGCTAGCGGAGCGCGAGGTCCGCTGACGCCACAGCATCGACCGTAGCGGGAGAGCGGTCCCCCGCGTCGGGAACCTGCGCCGCGGGCGGGGGCGGCGGGCCGGCGTCATCACCGTCGCGCGGCTCCGGATCGAATCGATAGCCCACGCCGAAGTGGGTGTGGATGTAGCGCCAGCTGGGCGAGGCGCTCTCGAGCTTCTGGCGCAGCTTGCGCACGAAGACGTCGACCGACCGGTCGCCGTGGGCCATCGCGTAGCCCCACACCTGCTGGTAGATCTCCTCGCGCTGGAGCACCTTGCCCTCGGCGGCGGCGAGCAGTTGGACGACCTCGAACTCGCGGCGCGTGAGGTCGACGCCGCGGCCGCCGACGAACGCCTGAAACTGATCGGCGCGGATCTCCAGCTCGCCGGCGTGCACCGGCTGCTGGTCGATCCGGCCGTTGGCCTGCTTGCGACGCCTCACGACCGCTTCGACGCGCGCGAGCGCCTCCTCGGGATGGCACGGCTTGGTGATCCAGTCGTCGGCGCCGAGGCGCAGGCCGCGGACCCGCTGGGCGACGCTCGAACGGCCGGTCGCGACGACGATCCCAAGGCCCGGAACCGCGCCGACGACCTCCTCGAGGAAGCTCCAGGCGCCCGGCCCCAGCAGCGCGACATCGACGACCAGCGCGTGGACCCGCATCGCGGCGAACTCGTCCGCTCGCGGCGGCGCCTCGAGCCGTCGATGCTGCCAGCCCTTGCTCTCCGCGCGGTTGACCAGAACCTGGACGAAGCCGGAGTCGGAGTCCAGGATGGCGAGCCGGAGCGGACCCGGATCGGAGGTGACCATCGCGATCAGCATACGCCACCCGGCGGCCGGCGCACAGCCGTTTACGAGATGTTCACAGGCCGGTCACGTAGCCATAACTGGAGCGCGATCGCGTCGTGGCAGCTTGGACCGCCATGGAGGCGGCGATGCGCGACCAGACCCTGAGGGCCGGAGCGATCGAGGTCCGGCCGTGGGAGTTCCTCGCGACCGTCCACGCCACCCCGCTCGAGCTGACGGCGCGCGAGCTGGACCTGCTGACCGCGCTGGCCGAGCGCCAGCGCAGGATCGTCAGCCGCGAGGAGCTGTACGAGGCGGTCTGGGGCGAGCCCTACCGCAAGTCCGACCGCTCGGTCGACGTCTACGTCGGGAAGCTGCGCCAGAAGCTCGACGACGCGGCGCCCGGCGTCCGCTTCATCCACACCCACTTCGGCTTCGGCTACCGCCTGGAGCAGGAGGGCGAGCCGCTCCCCGCCGAGTCTTCACATCGTTTTCACATCCCGGAGACAAGTCCATAACAGACTGGCCTCCGGGCCATGACAGCTTCGCCGCGAGTTGTGAAACGAACAAGGAGACAACCAATGAGGAAGTGGCTCGCACTAGCCTCCGCAGGCGTGCTGGCATTCGGCGTCGCGGCTTGCGGCGACGACGATTCGGACGGCAACGCCACCGCTGGCGGCGGCGAGCAGGTGTCCGGGCCGGTCAAGATCGACGGCTCGAGCACGGTCGGCCCGTTCGCCCAGGCCGCGGCCGAGCAGTTCGGCGGCGTGAATCCCGACGCCAAGGTGTCGGTCGGCACGTCCGGCACCGGCGGCGGCTTCGAGAAGTTCTGCGCCGGCGAGACGGACATCTCCGACGCCTCGCGTCCGATCAAGGACGACGAGGAGGCCCCGATCTGCGAGAAGAACGGGGTCACGTACCAGGAGATCCAGGTCGCCAACGACGGCATCGCCGTCGTCACCAACAAGAGCCTCGAGATCGACTGCCTGACGACCGCGCAGCTGAAGGAGCTGTGGAACACGGGCTCGAAGATCACGAGCTACAGCCAGCTCGACCCGACGTTCCCGGACGTCGAGGTCTCCTTGTACGGCCCCGGCACGGACTCAGGCACCTTCGACTTCTTCACCGACGAGATCAACGGTGAGGAGGGCGTCAGTCGCAAGGAGTACCAGCCGTCCGAGGACGACAACATCCTCGTCCAGGGCGTCTCCGGCGACGAGGGCGGTCTCGGCTACTTCGGTTTCTCCTACTACGAGCAGAACCAGGACACGCTGAACCTGGTCGGCGTCGACGCCGGCGACGGCTGCGTGAAGCCGAGCCTCGAGGCGATCCAGGACGGCAGCTACAAGCCGCTGTCGCGGCCGCTGTTCATGTACCCCAGCGAGCAGGCCCTCGGCGAGAAGCCGCAGGTCAAGGCGTTCATGGAGTACGCGATCGACAACGGCGAGGCGATCGCCACGGCGTCGCAGATCGTGCCGCTGACCGCGGCGCAGGTCGACAAGGCCAAGCAGCAGCTCCAGGAGGCGGAGGCGAAGGCCGGCAAGTAGCCGCCGGGCCTCCTGACAGATCGATGGAGGCCTCCGCCACCACGACGGCACGCGCCACCCCGGCTCTCGGGGTGGCGCGTCGTCGTTGGCACGAGGACCTGATCAAGCTGCTGCTGCTGCTCGCGGCGCTGATCTCGATCCTCACCACCACCGGCATCGTCATCTCGCTCGCCCGCGAGACGATCGTCTTCTTCGAGAGCGTGGGCGTCGGCGACTTCCTCTTCGGCACCGACTGGTCGCCGATCATCAAGCCGCAGAGCTTCGGCGTCCTGCCGCTCGTCGCCGGCACCTTCCTCGTCACCGGCATCGCGCTCGCGGTCGCCGTGCCGCTCGGCCTCGGCTCGGCGATCTACCTCAGCGAGTACGCCAGCCCGCGCGTTCGCAAGACGCTCAAGCCGATCCTCGAGATGCTGGCCGGCGTGCCGACGATCGTCTTCGGCTACTTCGCGCTGACCTACTTCACGCCGACGATCCTGCAGGACGTCCTGAAGCTGGACGTCAGCCTGTTCAACGCGCTTTCGGCCGGGATCATCATGGGCTTCATGGTGGTGCCGACGATCGCGTCGGTCTCCGAGGACGCGATGTCGGCGGTACCCACGTCGCTGCGCGAGGGCTCGTTCGGGCTCGGGGCCAACCGCCTCCAGACGTCGCTGCGGGTCGTCTTCCCGGCGGCGCTGTCGGGGATCGTCGCCGCGGTGGTCCTGGGCGCCTCGCGAGCGGTCGGCGAGACGATGATCGTGCTCGTCGCGGCTGGGCAGATCGCCGAGTTGAGCGCCGATCCGCGCAACCCGATGTACACGATGACCTCCTACATCGCGGCGATCGGCAAGGGCGACGTCGCGACCGGCACCGTCCAGTACAAGACGATCTTCGCCGTCGGGATGCTGCTATTCCTGATCACGCTGGCGATGAACATGGTCTCGATCCGCTTCGTGCGCAAGTACCGGCAGGTGTACGAGTGAGCGACGCGGCCGCGGCAGCCTTCCCGGAGGCCGACGCGCCGCCGCGGCGCGTCGGTCGCGCGCCGCGCAACGCGCGGCTCGGCGGGCTTGCCTTCAAGGCCCTGCTGCTCGCCTGCCTGGGCGCCTCGATCCTGCTGCTCAGCACGCTGCTCGTCGACGTCGCGGCCGACGGCGTCGGTCGGATCAGCCTCGAGTTCGTCACCGACTATCCGTCGTCGATCGCCGACCAGGCGGGCATCCGACCGGCCCTGCTCGGGACGCTGTGGCTGATGGGGGTCTGCGCGCTGTTCATCATCCCCGTCGGCGTGGCGACCGCGATCTACCTCGAGGAGTACGCCGACGACTCGCGCTGGTGGAACCGCGCGATCGAGGTCAACATCCAGAACCTCGCGGCGGTCCCGTCGATCGTCTACGGCATCCTCGGGCTCGCCTTCCTGGTGCGCGGCCCGCTGTCGCTCGGCAACGTCGTACTGGCCGGCGGCCTGGCGCTCGGGCTGCTGGTGCTGCCGGTCGTGATCATCGCCGCGCGCGAGGCGATCCGCGCCGTGCCGCCGTCGATCGGCGAGGGCTCGATGGCGCTCGGGGCGACCCAGTGGCAGACGATCTGGCGTCAACTGCTGCCGGCGGCGATCCCCGGCATCGCGACCGGCGTGATCCTCGCCCTCTCGCGGGCGATCGGCGAGACGGCGCCGCTGATCATGGTCGGCGCCGCGACCTACGTCGCCTTCGATCCGACCCTGTCGTCGGCCTTCACGGCGCTGCCGATGCAGATCTTCGAGTGGATCTCGCGCCCGTCCAACGCAGTCAACGACTACGCGTCGCTCGCGGCCGGGGCGATCATCGTGCTGATGATCCTGCTGCTCGGCATGAACGCGATCGCGATCTGGCTGCGCAATCGATTCGAGCAGAAGTGGTAGGTGACCTAAGGTGGCTGAGCAGATGACCGATCCTCAGAGACAGCACGAGGAGCGGACGCCTCCTCCTCCCCGCCCCGGCCCGGGCGAGACCGGGCTCGACGTCGGCGCGGTCGCGCTCGAGGGCGCGTCGCTGCGCCATGAGCGCAAGGCCCCCCGCGAGGCGATCTTCGAGCTCGAGGCGGTCGACGTCGCCTACGGCGACAAGCTCGCGGTGCGCGACATCGGCCTCGACGTCGCGCAGAAGGAGATCACCGCGCTGATCGGACCGTCCGGCTGCGGCAAGAGCACGCTGCTGCGCTGCCTCAACCGCATGAACGACCTGATCCCGGGCGCCCGGGTGAGCGGCACGATCCGCTACCACGGCCAGGACCTCTACGACCCGAGCGTCGACCCGGTCGAGGTACGCAAGCGGATCGGGATGGTCTTCCAGAAGCCCAACCCGTTCCCGAAGTCGATCTACGACAACATCGCCTTCGGCCCGCGCGTGCTCGGCATGAAGGGCGACATGGACGAGATCGTCGAGCGCGCGCTGCGGCGCGGCGCGCTCTGGGACGAGGTCAAGGACCGGCTCAAGACCAACGCCTTCGGCATGTCGGGCGGTCAGCAGCAGCGCCTCTGCATCGCGCGCGCCCTCGCGACGGACCCCGACGTGATCCTGATGGACGAGCCCTGCTCGGCGCTCGACCCGATCTCCACCGGAAAGATCGAGGACCTGATGCTCGAGCTGCGCGAGAGCTACTCGATCGTGATCGTCACGCACAACATGCAGCAGGCGGCGCGGGTCTCGGACATGACCGCCTTCTTCACCGTCGAGCTGGAGGCCGAGGGCTCGCACCGCACCGGCCGCGTCGTCGAGTTCGACGAGACCGAGAAGATATTCACCAACCCGAGCGACGAGCGCACCGAGGCCTACGTCACCGGCAAGGTCGGCTGAGAGGTGCCGATGCCGGAGACGACCCGACACCAGTTCCAGGACGAGCTCGATTTGCTCGAGCGCCAGGCGCTCGGCGGTCTCGACATGGTCTGCGAGGCGCTCGACCGGGCGATCGAGGTCGTCCAGCACCAGGACGTCGAGCTGGCGAGCATGGTGATCGCCGACGACGACCGCATCGACGGCCGCTACCTCGAGGTCCACCAGGGGGTCCTGTCGCTGTTGGCGCTGCAGGCGCCGGTCGCCGGCGACCTGCGCCTGGTGGCCGCCCTGCTGCACGTGATCAAGCACGTCGAGCGGATGGGCGACCAGTGCGTGAACATGGCCAAGCTGGTGCCGCTCGCCGGCCACCAGCCTCCGGCCGACGAGCGGATGCTCGAGTACATCGCCCGCATGGGCGAGCTCGCCAGCTCGCTGGTCCAGCAGTGCAAGCTGGCGTTCGAGCGGCGCGACGCGGCGCTTGCGCAGGACCTCGTCCGCCAGGACGACGACATCGACAGGCTCAACCGCGAGTGCTTCCGCCGCGCGCTCGAGATCGGCGACGACGCCGACCAGCGCGAGTGGGCGATGCACATGATGCTGATCGCCCGCTGCCTCGAGCGCGTCGGCGACAACGCAGTCGACATCGGCGAGCAGACCGCCTTCGTGGTGACCGGGCTGTTCCGCGAGTTCGAGGACGCCTCGCACCCCGAGCTGGCGCCCGGAGGCGAGAGCTGATGGGCATCGCCGTCGGCCACACTTAGGTTGCGATGGCGAAGGCACGGCCGATCCCCGGCCTCGCGGCCGACACCCGGTTCGCCGACGCCGCGGCGGCCGCCGTCGAGACCCGCACACAGGAGGTCTTCGCCCACGCGGCCGGCGTGCTCGACGTCGACGGCGTGCACGACACCCGCGTGGCGACTCGGCGACTGCGCGCGGCGCTGGAGGTGTTCGCGCCCTGCTTCCCGCGCAAGCGCCACAAGCGGCTGCTGCGCGAGGTCAAGCAGCTCGCCGCCGCGCTCGGCGCGCGGCGCGACGCCGACGTCGCGATCGGGCAGCTGCGCGATCTGGCCGCCGACCTGCCGGAGGGCGAGGCGGGCGAGATCGAGTCGCTCGTCGGCGCGCTGCGCGACGAGCAGTCGATCGGCCGCGAGCGGGTGGCCGCGAAGCTGGCGGAGGTCCGCGAGAGCGACCTCGAGCGACGGCTGCTCGACCTCGCGGGAAGGGCACGACGGTGAAGGCTCGCCCGGTCGCCGGCCTCGACCCGGACGGACCGTCGATCGACAACGCCCGGCGGATCGCGGCTGTGCGGCAGGCGGAGCTCGAGTCGTTCGTCCCCCGGGTGCTCGACCCCCTGGAGACCGAGGCGCTTCACGACATGCGAATCGCCGCCAAGCGGCTGCGCTACGTGCTCGAGCTCTTCGCGCCGATGCTCGGCGAGGCCGCGGCGGCGACCGCCAAGCGGGCGCGGGCGCTCCAGGACGCGCTCGGCGAGATCCACGACTGCGACGAGCTGCTGGCGCGGCTGCGCGCCGGCGACCGGCCGCTGCCGCTGGCGATCGCCCACGTCACGACGCGCCGGGCCAAGCTCTTCGAGCGCTTCGTGCGCGACGTGGAGCAGCGCGGGCTCAGCGGCGCCGAGCGAGCGCCCGCAGCTCGCGCGGACGAAGCAGCAACTTGAGCTCGCCGCGATCGATCGCCGCGAGGCCGCCCTTCGGCATCCTGACCTGGGCGCCGGTGGCGTCGTGGACGGCCATCGAGAAGTCGGGCTCGTGGCCGACCAGCAGGACCGACTCGCCGTGGCCCTCGGCCACCTCGACCGGGTCGAAGGGCCCCCCGCGCAGCGCCCGCTCCTCCTCGGGCTCGACGCCGAGCTGCTCGCAGGCCAGCCGGGCGGTGTCGCGCGCGCGGACCCTCGGGCTCGTGAGGCAGGCGTCGAGCTCGACGCCGAGGGCGTCGAGCGCGGCGCCGGCGGCGCGTGCCTGCTCCTCGCCGTCGGGGGTCAGCTTGCGGTCGGCGTCGGGCGAGCCGTCCTCGGCCTCGCCGTGTCGCAGCATCCAGATCATCGGCGGCAACGATATTCACAACCGGCGACGCCGCGCCTGTGACAATTCGGTTGCCTGATGGAGACGAACCTCGCACCCAGCCTCGCGCCGGCGGCCGCGCTCTCGCTCGACTCGACCGACCTCTACGCCAACCGCGAGCTGTCCTGGCTCGACTTCAACGAGCGCGTGCTCGAGCTCGCGGAGGACGAGCAGCTCCCGCTGCTCGAGCGGCTCAAGTTCCTGTCGATCTACTCGTCGAACCTCGACGAGTTCACGATGATCCGCGTCGCGGGCCTGCACGACCTCGTCGACGCCGGCATCGACGCCCGCAAGGCCGACGGCCTCTCGCCATCGGAGACGATCGTCCGCATCGCCGAGCGGATGCGCGTCCTGGCGAGCCGCCAGTCGCGCCAGTGGGAGAGCGTCGTCCGCCCCGCGCTCGCCGAGCACGGCATCCGCATCGTCGACCTCGCCGACTGCTCCGACGGCGATCTGCGCACCGTCGACCGGATCTTCGAGGAGCAGGTGTTCCCGGTGCTGACGCCGCTGGCGGTCGGTCCGGGACGGCCGTTCCCCTACATGTCCAACCTCTCGCTGAGCCTCGGGGTGTGGCTCGCCGATCCCCTCAACGGCAGCGAGCTGTTCGCGCGGGTGAAGGTGCCGAAGGAGGTGCTGCCGCGCTTCCTCGAGATCGCCACCGGGGTCTACGTGCCGCTCGAGGACGTGATCGCCCGCCAGCTCGACACGCTCTTCCCGGGAATGGAGGTCCGCCGCCACGCCGCCTTCCGCGTCACGCGCGACGCCGACTTCACCGTCTCCGACGAGGCCGACGACCTGCTGCGCGCGGTCGAGAGGGAGCTGCGCCAGCGCCGCTTCGGCGAGGTCGTCCAGCTCGAGGTCTCGGCGGGCATGGACCCCGACATGCGCGCCTTCCTCGTCGAGCAGATGGAGATCGAGGAGACCCAGGTGATCGACGTCGAGGGGATGCTCGACCTCGGCGACCTCTCCGAGCTCTACTCGCTCGACGGCCATGCCGACCTGCGCGAAGAGCCGTGGACGCCGGTGGCGCCGCCGCGCTTCTCCACGGAGGACGGCAAGGCCGACGTCTTCGCGGCGATGCGCCAGGGCGACGTGCTCGTCCACCATCCGTACGAGTCGTTCACCGGGAGCGTCGAGCGCTTCGTGGACCAGGCGGTCGAGGACCCCGACGTGCTGGCGATCAAGATGACGGTGTACCGGACCTCCGACGACTCGGAGCTCGTCCCGATGCTGATCAAGGCCGCCGAGCGCGGCAAGCAGGCGGTCTGCCTGCTCGAGCTGAAGGCCCGCTTCGACGAGCGCCGCAACATCGTCTGGGCGCGATCGCTGGAGGAGGCGGGGGCGCACGTCGTCCACGGCCTGCCGGGCCTCAAGACGCATGCCAAGGCGCTGCTGGTCGTCCGCCGCGAGGGCGACGGCGTTCGCCACTACGTGCACATCGGGACCGGCAACTACCACCGCGGCACGGCCCGCCTCTACGAGGACTTCGGCCTCTTCACCTGCGACCGCGACACCGCGGCCGACGTGGCGGCGCTCTTCAACGCCCTCACCGGCGCGGCGCGCGACCCCCACTACCGCAAGGCGCTCGTCGCCCCCGAGAGCATGCGGACCAGTCTGCTCGAGGAGATCCGCCGCACCGTCGAGGCGCACGAGGCCGGCAAGCCGGCGCGGATAGCCATGAAGATGAACGCGCTCGTCGACCGTCGCTGCATCCGCGCCCTCTACGAGGCCGCCCAGGCCGGCGTGCCGATCGACCTCAACGTGCGCGGCATCTGCTGCCTGCGCGCCGGCATCCCGGGCGTCAGCGACAAGATCCGCGTCGTCTCGGTGGTCGGCCGCTTCCTCGAGCACTCGCGCGTCTACGCGTTCCAGCGCGGCGACGAGCGGCGCTGCTACATCGGCTCCGCGGACCTGATGCCGCGCAACCTCGACACGCGCGTCGAGCTGCTCGTCCCGGTCGAGGACGACGCGCTGCGCGCGGAGGTCGAGGACGTGCTCGAGCGCTCGTTCGCCGACGACAGCTTCGCCTGGGACCTGCTCCCGGACGGGGCCTGGGAGCGCCGCCAGGGCGCCACGCGCGCGCTCCACGCCGAGCTGATGGAGAAGGCGCGCGAGCGGGTGCGCCGCCCGCGCGTCGTCGAGGGCGGCGACGAGCCGCAGTCGAAGCGGCGCTTCGGCCGGCTCGCTAGGCGCGGCTGATGCCGGCCTCGCGGGCGCCGGCCTCGAGCCGATCGAGGCCGAAGGCGTCCACGGGGCCCAGGGCGCCCGCGCCGAGCAGCCGCCCGGCCACGACCTGCGTGGCGCCCCAGGCGAGCATGCCCGCCGAGAAGCTGTAGGGGTCGACGCCGGACAGGTGGACCTCGGAGAGCTTCCGGCCGCCGGCGTCGTACGCCTCGGCGAGGATGTGCGATCCGGAGCGTGCTCGCGCCTCGGCGCCGGGACCGCCGGTCGAGCCACGGACGAGGCGATCGGCGAGCCTGCTCGCGAGGGCGCGGCTGCCGGGGATGCGGAACATCGCGCTCCCGGCGAGCGAGAAGGCCTGGATCGGCCGTGACAGCGGGCCGAACCAGCCGAGGTACGCGTTGACCTCTCGGAGTCCCTCGTGGGACCGGGGCAGCGCGAAGTGCTCGGAGGACCCGACGGCGATCGCCGCCATGTCGCGCCCGCGCACGAAGAAGGTCCGACAGCGATCGGCGCCGCGCACCGTCTTCAGCGTGCCGTCGCGGAAGGCGAAGCCCGGCTCGGCGACGACACCGGCGAGCGACGCCTTGGTCCCGCCGCTGAAGCTACCGCCGCCGGCGCCGGTCGCGAAGTAGCCGGTGTCGACCCTTACCGCGTCCGGTCCCGCCTCGCGCAGCGCGAGCGCGCCGGCGAGGTTGCCAGGTATCCAGTCGTAGCCGAAGGCGGTCACCATCCCGATTCCCACGCGATCGGCCTCGGGGCCATAACGCTCGAAGACGTCGCGGATGAACGGCGGCTCGCCGCTCGAGTCGAGATAGTCGGCGCGCTTGGCGATCGCCGCCTGGGCCGCGGCGGCGCCCCACTTGACGAACGGCCCGACGGTGGCGACGAGCACGTCACCCTGCTCGACGAGCTCCGCGACGGTCTCAGGCCGTGAGACGTCGGCGACCGCCGTGTCGAGATCCCCGCCGAGCTCCGCGGCGAGCTTGCCGAGCCGTGTGGCGTCGCGCGCCGCGAGCACCGGACGCTTGCCGTTCGCGAGCAGCGCCTCGGCGGTCAGCCTGCCGGTGTAGCCGGTGGCCCCGAAGACGACGATCCGGCCGGCCACGATCCGCCTCCGGGCTACGAGCCGGGCTGACGCTCGGCGGCGACCGCGCGGATCCGCTCGATCGCCGACGGGGCGGTCTTCTCGAGCCGTCGCAAATCCCAGCGGTCGAGCGTCACGAGCCGCATCGGCGAGGTGGCGACTACGGTCGCCGTCCGCCGCTCGGTGTCGAGCAGGCCGACCTCGCCGAAGAAGTCGCCCGGCCCCAGCCGCGCGACCGGCTCGTCGCCGCGGCGCACCTCGGCCGTGCCCTCCTCGATCGCCATCAGCGTGTACGCGTAGTCGCCCTCGTCCGCCAGGTGCTTGCCCTCGGACACCGAGACCTCGCTGACGAACGGCGCGATCCGCTCGAGCTCGTCGTCGGAGACGGACTCGAACAGCGGCAACGACTTCAGGCGATTGACGTCCAACGCTCTCTCCTCGGATCGACCTGCCGTACCCCGGGTAGAAGGGCAATCTATCCCACCCCGCGCCAGTCGATCCGGATCGGCGGGTTGGCGAGCGCTCGCCGCCCCGAAGGGCGCCCTGCCGGCGAACGCCCGCTGGGGCACGGCGGCCGTCGCCGGCGGCTCGGCGATCGCGGGAGCAGCGATCTACGCCGCGCTCGATCGCCAGGAGGGAGAAGGCACGTCCCACTTCGATCCAAACGCGTCGGACTAGCGGTCACTCTCATCTACGGCAAGGAAGTTGTCTGTCAGTAAGACCTCTTGCCTACCAGGCAACTTCTTTGCCGTAGATGACAGGCGGCACAACCAGGGGACCGCGGGCCGCAACGGGCGGGCGCGGGCGGGCCGACTAAGGTGCCGGGCATGACCGAGGCGATCGCCGAGCCGCGCGACGAGGCCCTGGAGGCGGCGCGCTGGGACCTCCAACCGCTCGTGCACGGCAGGGGCGCCGAGGGCGTACGCGAGCTGCTGGACGAGGGGAAGCGGTCGGCAGACGCGTTCGCCGAGCGTTACCGCGACAGGGTGGCGGAGCTCGACGCCGCGGGCCTGGCGGGGGCGCTGCGCGAGCTGGAGGAGATCGGCGACCGCGTCGGCCGCGCCGGCTCTTACGCCGCGCTCGACTTCTCGGTCGACACGCAGGATCCCGAGCGCGGCGCGCTGATGCAGGAGGCGCAGGAGCGCGGCGCGGCGATCCAGACCGCGCTGCTGTTCTTCGACCTCGAGTGGAACGCGGTCGACGAGGACCGCGCCTCGGAGCTGATCGCGTCGGACGAGCTGGCCTTCTGCCGTCACTACCTGCGCACCCTGCGCCGCTATCGGCCGCATCAGCTCTCGGAGCCGGAGGAGCGCGTGCTGACCGAGACCGACGTCACCGGCCGCGCCGCCTTCAAGCGGCTGTTCACCGAGCAGGTGGCAGGGCTGACCGTCGAGCTGCCGGGCGACGACCAGCCGGTGCAGCTGATGGAGGCGCTGAGCGTGCTGCAGGGGCCCGACCGCGAGCTGCGCAGGGCGGCGGCCGAGGGCGTGACCCAGGCGCTCCAGCCGGGACTGCGCACGCGCGCCTTCATCCTCAACACGCTGCTCGCCGACAAGGCCACCAAGGACCGCTTGCGCTCCTACGAGCACTGGCTGGCCTCGCGCAACCTCGCCAACGAGGCGAGCGACGAGTCGGTCCAGGCGCTGGTCGACGCGGTGCAGTCGCGCTACGAGCTGGCGCGCCGCTGGTATCGGCTCAAGGCGAAGCTGCTCGGCGTCGACCGGCTCGCCTACTACGACCGCGCGGCGCCTGTCGGCGACGGCGAGCAGCGGATGCCCTACGCCGAGTCGCGCGACCTCGTGCTCGACTGCTATCGCAGCTTCTCCCCGGAGCTGGGCGATGTCGCGGCCGGGTTCTTCGAGGGCTCCTACATCGACGCGCCGCCCGCTCCCGGGAAGCGCGGCGGGGCGTTCTGCTCGTACACCGTGCCGTCGGCGCACCCGTACGTGCTGCTCAACCACACGTCGCGGATCGGGGACGTGCTGACGATGGCGCACGAGCTGGGCCACGGCGTCCACGCGGCGCTCGCGCGCCCGCGCGGGATGTTCGAGTTCACGACGCCGCTGACCGTCGCCGAGACCGCGTCGATCGTCGGCGAGACGATCGTGCTGGAGCGGCTGCTCACCCAGGCGCCCGACGCGGCGTCGCGGCTGTCGCTGCTCGCCGAGTCGCTCGACGGGGCGGTTGCGGCGGTCTTCCGGCAGGTCGCGATGAACCGCTTCGAGCACAGGGTCCACAGCGAGCGGCGCGAGTCCGGCGAGCTGTCCGTCGACAGCCTCCAAGCCGCTTGGCTCGACACCCAGGCCGACCTGCTCGGCGACTCGGTCGAGCCGTCGGAGGACTACGGCGCCTGGTGGTCGTACGTCCCGCACTTCATCGACACCCCCGGCTACGTCTACGCGTACGCTTACGGCAACCTGCTCGCGCTGTCGGTCTACCGCCGCTACGAGGAGCAGGGCGACGCCTTCGTACCGTCCTATCTCGAGCTGCTCAGGGCCGGCGGCTCGATGCCGCCCGAGGACCTCGGCAGGATCGTCGGCGTCGACCTCACCGACCCCGGCTTCTGGAGCTCGGGCCTCGACCTGATCGAGCGCCAGCTGGAGGCCGCCGAGCGAGCGGCCGCCGAGGCCAGCCGCATCTAGCCGCTCGCGCTCGAGCCCGACGACTCCGCGGGGAGCGCCGACTCGGCCTGCCGTCCTCCGGGTACGGTGTGGTCACAGCGGCGGCGCCACGGACAAAAGGAGAGGCGATGGGACAGCCGGTAGTCCACTTCGAGGTCATCGGGAAGGACGGAGCGAAGCTCCAGAGCTATTACTCCGAGCTGTTCGGCTGGGAGATCGACGCGAACAACCCGATGAAGTACGGAACCGTCCAGCGCGACGGGAACACCAACGCCGATGGCGCCGGGATCGGCGGCGGCGTCGGCGTCGGGCCGGAGGGGTACGACGGCCACGTCACGTTCTACGTCGAGGTGCCCGACGTCGAGGCCGCGCTAGCGAAGGCCGAGAGCCTCGGCGGGACTCGCGTCATGGGACCCGACAAGGTGATGGAGACCATCGAGATCGGCCTGTTCAACGACCCGGAGGGCCACTTGGTCGGGGTCGTCAAGACGACGTAGCGGCGTTCGCGCGCTTGTTGCGGAGGGCCCCGCGCGACGCGGGCCCCTCCGCCGGCGCGCGGATCTCCGAGACGACGTCTAGGGTGCCGCGGATGGACGTGATCGACGACCTGATCGCCAACAACGACGCGTTTGCGGCCTCGCTGCCCGCCAAGCACCTGGACGTCCGCCCGAGCCGCCGGCTGGCGATCGTCACCTGCATGGACTCGCGCCTCGACGTCTTCGCGGCGCTCGGCCTGCGCGACGGCGAGGCGCACGTCCTCCGTAACGCCGGCGGGGTGATCACCGACGACGTGATCCGCTCGCTGGCCGTCTCGCAGCGACGCCTTGGGACGCGCGAGGTGATGCTCATCCACCACACCGACTGCGGCATGCAGACCCTGACCGACGACGGCTTTCGGGCTGAGCTCCAGGAGGCGACCGGCGTCGCCCCAGCGTTTGCGATCGAGTCGTTCGCCGACGTCGACTCGGACGTTCGCCAATCGATCCTGCGCGTCCGCCGGTCGGCGTTCCTGCTGCACCGCGACCAGGTGCGGGGCTTCGTCTACGACGTCGACACCCACCGGCTGCGCGAGATCGCGGTCGACGAGGAGGATCGCGAGCAAGCGTCATCGCCGACGTATCGGTCCTAGGCTTGTTAGCCTAGGACCGTCGCTAGGAGGAGCACCCTTGGAGGGAGGGTCGATGCGCTCGAGCAGTTGCCGTACGAGACGTTCGCTTGCCGCACTGGCCATCTCGCTGGCGATGCTCGCGGGGACCTCGTGCGGGACGGACTCGTCTGACGAGCCCGACGAGCCACGCCATGCCCTGACGGCGGCCGTCCATGAGCTTCAAGCAGCCTTCGACGAGGAGGACATGCCGGCCATCTGCCGGCTGATGACCAAGCCGGCGCAGGTGCAGGCCGGGAACATGGGCCATGGCGATCCGTCGAGATGCGAGCGTGACGTGGCCAGGGTGTTCGGCATGATCCGCAAGGGCGGCGGCTGGATCGGCGACCAGCCGCCGAAGGTGACCGCCGTCGAGGTCGAGGGCGATCGCGGGATCGCGACCGTGTCCTCCTCCGGCCGCTCCGCCGACGTGGCGTTTCTCAGGGAGGACGGCAGTTGGAAGCTGGAGAGCCTCTTCGGCGTGCCTCGGCACCGCGCGGAGGCGGCCGTCCGCTCGATGGCGAGCGCTCCCTTCCCGGGTGGAGAGGAGGCGGGCGCGGAAGTCTGGACCGGAAGCCACAATCCCTGCACGGACGTGTCCGCAGAGCGGTTCCCTCGTGTCTCCGGAGGCTGCCAAGTCGAGGTCGCCTCCAGCGGCAGGATCCCGCTGGTCGTGCTGAGCGTGTTCGGCGATTTCAAGTTCGACGACTGCGCGATCAACTATCGCTTCGCGGTCGACGCCGACGGCCACGCCTGGGCCGACTCGCTCGTCGTGCAGGGCGTCGATCCGAGCGCCTGCGGGGACGTGACCAGCTGCGCCGAGAAGGGGGCGCTGAAATCCACCCCCTGGAAGGGCCGGATCCGCCGCGAGCGCGGCGGCGCCTTCGTCCACGACATGACCGTCTGCCTGGAGACTTGCGTGGGCGCCTTCACCGGACAGGTGGCGATGCGCCTCGAGCGCCACGGCGCCGGCTGGCGAGCCGAGCCCGCCCAGATGAACCGCAGCGGCTTCCAGCTCGACGGCGCCCTGATCATCGATTGGGACGACTTCGACGTCACCAAGGGCGACCCGCCGAGCCTCACCTAGCGAGCCGCCGGCCGGAGCAAGGGGTGGGTTCTGCGCTCGCGCGCCGGAAGCGCGCCTACCGATTTCCAGGGGTTTTGTGGACGTTGACCCACCGGCAGAGGTTGGTGGGCCAATCCGCCGGCTGGTAGCCTGAACGCTGCGATGGAGGCTTCCCGCGCCAATCTCAGCGAGACGGTCACGACCGACAGCAACGGCCTGCACGTCGATCTCAGCCCTGCCCAACTCGCACAGGCCGGCGTCGATCCCGGCAAGCCAGCAGTGATCGAAGTACGGCCGTACACAGCGCAAGATTGGGAGCGCGACAACGCTGGGCGCATCTACGAGAGCACCGCCGAGATGGACGCCGCGCTCGATGAGTACTGCGCGCTGCCTGACGCCGAAAGCGCCTAAGCGGTGCCGACATACGCCGTCACGGCCGCTTTCCTGCGGCTCTTTCGCAAGCTGACCAAGCAGCAGCGCGCCGAGTTCCTCGCCGCCCGCGATCTGTTCATCGCCGAACTACGCGTACAGGGCTTCACGCCGCCTCTGCATCCGTCGCTACGCCTTCACAAGCTCTCCGGTCAGAACGTCTGGTCGATCAGCTTCGGCGACGGAATGCGAGCGGTCTTCCGCGTCGCCGACGAGGTCCGGCCCGGCGAGACCCATATCGTGTGGGAGTTCGTAGGCGACCACGACGCCTACGGTCGGACGTACTAAACGGCGCGGGACGGATCGGCTGGCGAGCCCTCTGCGCGACGCTCTCCTACGCCTGCCCACGGATCACCGAGGCGCTTGACGATGCTGCGCGCCGCCACCCCAGCGCGCCGGACGAATCCTTCTTCGGCACCCCGCGACGGCCGGCCTTGGGCGCACCGGCCGTTTTCGGACGCCAGGCCGGCGAGAGCCCATCCGGCGGACCCGCCTGTAGAGGGCATCGGAGGGATGGGCGGTACTGGGATCGAACCAGTGACCTCCTGCTTGTAAGGCAGGCGCTCTACCAGCTGAGCTAACCGCCCGAATGGGCCTCAGAAGCTATCGCCTTGGCGGGGGCCCTAGTATTGGAGGGGTGGATAGGGGCTTGTTCCTCCGCTCGCTCGGTGTCCAGGCGCTTGCGATAGCGCTGTTGTTCGCGATCCTGATCGCGTTGCCGCTCGGCGAGGACTTCTTCGAGGACTACGGCTGGCTCACCGGCCCGGCCGCCTGGATCGTGTGCTCGCTGATCACGGCGCGGGTCCTGTCCCTGCCGGCCGGGCTCGCGCTGTTCGCCGCGCTCGCCGGCGGTGTGGCCGGGGCCCTGGTCGGGCTCGTCACGTCGCACACGGTTGGGCTCGCGATCGGCCTGCTGGTGTTCGCCGCGTCATGCGGGGGCTACGACCCCGAACGCGACGAACGCGACGCCGCAGCGACCGCGTAGACCACGCGCGGACGCGTCCAGCGGCGCTCTAGACTGGTCCAAATCCCTCCAGGCCCCGTGGTCTAACGGTTAGGACAGCGGCCTTTCACGCCGCAGGCGGGAGTTCGATTCTCCCCGGGGCTACTTCTCAGATGCAATCGCTTCAGCGGGGTTCCGGCATCATTGCCGGTGCCCCCGTAGCTCAGCTGGTTAGAGCGGCGGCCTTTTAAGCCGCGCGGCGTCGGTTCGAGTCCGACCGGGGGCACCTCCACCCTCCCGGCGCTGTCCAGCCCTGCGAAAACCGCGCCTGGCAAGGAAGCAGGCCGCGACGTGTGCGCCAGCACACGAGTCGGCCGATGACGCCGCCAGGCGCGGTTTGCAGCGGGCTGGTCAGCGGCGGACGTGGCCGGCGCCAGCCCGCGAGGCTCCCGATGACGCCGCCAGGCGCGGTTTGCAGCGGGCTGGTCAGTGCCGGAAGTGGCGGCGGGATGTAAAGACCATCGCCACCCCCGCCGCATCGCACGCCGCGACGACCTCGGGGTCGCGCTGCGAGCCGCCGGGCTGGATGATCGCGCGGACTCCCGCGTCGATGGCGATCTGGGGACCGTCGGCGAAGGGGAAGAAGGCGTCGGAGGCCATGACGGCGCCGTCGAGCGACCGGTCGGCCTGGCGGGCCTTGTCGACGGCGATCTTGACCGAGTCGACGCGGCTCATCTGACCCGCGCCGATACCGGCGGTGGCCAGCTCGCGGGCGAGCACGATCGCGTTCGACCGCACGTGCTTGGCGATTCGCCAGGCGAGCAGCAGCTCTCCCCACTCGGCCTCGGTCGGCTTGCGCTCGGTTACGGCGATCATCTCCTCGCGCGTCTCGGAGCCGAGGTCGCGGTCCTGGACGAGCAGGCCGCCGCGAACCCGCTTGAAGTCCTGCTCGACGACCTCGGGGCGGCGGCGCTCCTTGTCCTCGAGCAGCCGGACGTTGGGCTTCTGCTGGAGGACCTCGAGCGCGTCGCCCTCGAACGAGGGCGCGAAGACGAGCTCGACGAACATCGAGTGCAGCCGCTCGGCGAGCCCGCGCTCGACCGGCCGGTTGAAGCACATGACCCCGCCGAAGGCGCTCAGCGGGTCGGCCGCGAGCGCCTTCTCGAACGCCTCCTCGATCGAGGAGCCGATCGCGCAGCCACAGGGGTTGTTGTGCTTGATGATCACCGCGGCGGGCAGCTCGAGCTCCTCGAGCAGGCGGCGGCCCGAGTCGAGGTCGAGCAGGTTGTTGAAGGACAGCTCCTTGCCGTGCAGCTTCGACACCATCGACAGCAGGTGCGTGCGGGCGCGCGCGTCGGCGTAGTAGGCGGCGCGCTGGTGCGGGTTCTCGCCGTAGGAGAGGTCGAGCACCTTCGTGAACGAGCGCGTCACCTGGCCGGGGAAGTCGTCCTCGCGCTCGGCGAACCAGCCGGAGATCGCGGCGTCATAGCGGGCCGTGTAGGAGAACGCCTCGAGCGCGAGCGCCTCGCGGGTCGCGGCCTCGAGATGTCCCTCGGACGACTGCAGCTCCTCGAGCACGGCGTCGTAGCTCTCTGGGCTGACCACGACCGCGGCGAAGCGGTGGTTCTTGGCGGCGGCGCGGATCAGCGTCGGGCCGCCGATGTCGATGTTCTCGATCACCTCGTCCTCGTCGACGCCGCGGCGCCCGGACACCCGCTCGAACGGGTAGAGGTTCACGCAGACGAGGTCGATCGGCTCGATCTCCTGCTCCTCCAAGGTCGTGGTGTGCTGGAGGTTCGACCGCACGGCGAGCAGGCCGGCGTAGATGCGCGGGTGCAGGGTCTTGACGCGACCGTCGAGGATCTCGGGGAAGCCGGTGTAGTCCTCGACGGCGCGGGTCTCGATGCCGGCGTCGGCGAGCGTCGAGGCGGTGCCCCCGGTCGACACGATCTCAACGTCGAGGTCCTTGAGGCCGCGGGCGAAGTCGACGAGGCCGCGCTTGTCGGACACCGTCAGGAGCGCCCGGCGGACCCGAACGCTCGCCGGCTCGGTGGCCTCGGAGGAGGCGCTCACGCCTGCTCGTCCACGCGCACGACGCGCGAGTTCGCCGGGTCGCGCGAGATGGCTCCGGCGGCGATCAGCCTGACGGCACGGGGCAACAGCACGTGCTCGATCTCGTGCATCTGACGCTCGACCTCCTCCACGTCGCGAGCATATGGAAGCTCGAGCGCCTGCTGCAGTACGACGGGCCCCGTATCCACCCCCTCGTCGACGAAGTGGACCGTGACGCCGCTGACCTTGACGCCGTAGTCGAGCGCCTGCTCGATCGCCCGCACGCCCGGGAAGGCCGGCAGCAGCGACGGGTGGACGTTGATCAGCCGGCCTTCGAAGCGGCGGATGAACGGCCCGCCGAGGACCTCCATGAAGCCGGCGAGCACGATCAGGTCGACGTCGTGGTCGTCGAGCCAGTTGCCCAGCGCGGCGTCGCGGGCGTCGCGATCGGCGTGATCGTCCTTGGCGAAGACCGCGTTGTCGACCCCGGCGGCGGCGGCGCGCTCGAGCCCGCGCGCGCCGGCGCGACTGGACGCCACGCAGGCGACCTCGATGCCGTCGCGGCCGTGGACCTGGTCGAGCAGCGCCTGGAGGTTGGTCCCGGCACCGGAGATCAGTACGCCGACGCGGAAGGCCATCGCGAGTCAGGCCGCGGCGCGCTCGGGCACGCGCAGCACGGGACGGATTCCGCTCGAGACCTCGATCGCGCCCTCGGCGAGCAGCTCGTCGACGCGCACCAGGATGTCGGCGCGGCGCATGTGCGAGCCGGCGCCGTAGCCGGGCAGGCCGTCGTAGGAGTTGCGCTCGATCTTCTGGCTGCGCCCGCCGTGGACGATCGCCGCGCAGGTCGTGCGGCCGATCGCCGGGTTGGCGAGGCGGGCCACCGAGACGATCGCCGAGTCGAGGTCCGCGATCTCGTGGGCCGCCGGCGGGGCGACCTCGGGCACGAGCCCGCCGTCGCAGGCATCGCAGCACGGAAGCCCGTCCGGGCGCTCCGCCTGGGCGTGATCGCCGAAGTGGCGCAGGATCGCCTGCCGGCGACAGCGGTCGCCCTCGACATAGGCCCAGATCTCGCGGTACTGGCGCCAGCGCCCGCGCGCCCCCTCGGCGGCCGACGAGTGGCACGCCGCGGCGACCCGGCGATCGAACGGCGCGAGCACCCTGCCGGCGACACGGTCCGGCGACGACGGCGACGGGGAGATCGCCCCGGCGCGGGTCAGGTGACCGAGCACGGCGCGCAGGCGGTCGGGAGCCCCTCCGGCCGTGCGGACCAGCTCGGCGGCGTCGACGGCGTAGCGGCCCGTCTCGTCCGCGGCGGCGCGCAGCCGCTCGTAGAGCCCGGCGGGCAGCTTCTCGTCGACCTGCTCGCGCTTGATGAAGTGGACGTGCAGCGCCTTGTCGCGGTTCTCGGCCAGCAGCAGCGCGCGCGCCGCCAGGCCGTCGCGACCGCCGCGGCCGGCCTCCTGGTAGTAGGCCTCGAGCGACGACGGGACGCTCGCGTGGACGACGGTCCGGACGTTCGGCTTGTCGACCCCCATGCCGAAGGCGTTGGTCGCGACGATGACGCGGACCTCGTCGGCGAGGAAGCGGCGCTGGACGGTCGCGCGCGTCTCCCGGTCGAGTCCGGCGTGGTAGGCGGCCGCCGGCTCGCCAAGCGCCTCGCAGAGCTGCTCGGCGATCTCCTCCGTTCCCGCGCGCGTCCCGGCGTAGACGATCGCGGGCAGCGCGTCCGGCGCGGCGAGCGCCTGGGCGATCAGCGCCCGCTTGTGGTGCGGCGCGGGGCGAGCGACGGCGAACGAGACGTTCGGGCGGTCGAAGCCGGTGGCGACCTTCAGCGGATCGGCGAGACCGAGCCGGCGGGCGATGTCGAGCGCCACCCGCGGCGTCGCGGTCGCGGTCGAGGCGACGATCGAGCCGGCGCCGAGATAGCGCGCGGCGTCGGCGAGGCGGAAGTAGTCCGGCCGGAAGTCGTGCCCCCACTGCGACACGCAGTGCGCCTCGTCGACGACGAACAGGCCGATCCGCACGTCGCGCATCGCCTCCAGGAAGCCGGGCGACGCGAACCGCTCGGGCGCGACGTAGAGCAGTCGCAGGTCACCCGCGGCGGCGCGGCGGATCTCGCCGGCGTTGGCCGCGGCGTCGCGTTGGGCGTTGACGAGCGAGACCCGGTCTCCCAGCCCGCGGGCCTCCAGCGCCTCGACCTGGTCCTGCATCAGCGCCACCAGCGGCGACACGACGATCGTCAGGTCCTCGCGCATCAGCGCCGGCAGCTGGTAGCAGAGCGACTTGCCCGACCCGGTGGGCATCACCACGAGGACGTCGCGCCCCTCCAGCGCCGCCTCGCACGCCTCGCGCTGCCCGCGCCGGAAGGCCGTGAAGCCGAAGTTCTCCTGGAGCGCGCCGACGAGGTCCATCGCCCGGCCACAGTACCGCCGCGCCCGGCCGTGAAGCGGGCCGTGCGCCAGGCGTCACACCCGTCGCGGGATCGTCGCGCGACGTCAGCTGCGGCCGGCGGCGAGCGGCAGCTCGAAGGCGTACTTGCCCTGCGCGTCGCCGGTCCCGTCGAGCGGGTAGTCGCCGGAGAAGCAGGCGTCGCAGTGGGTGCCGCGCTCGCCCCGGATCGCCTCGTAGACGCCCTCGAGCGACAGGTAGGCGAGCGAGTCGCAGTCGAGCTCGGTGGCGATCTCCTCGACGGTCCGCCCGTGGGCGACCATCTCGTCGGTCGTCGACATGTCGACCCCGTAGTGGCAGGGGTGGCGGATCGGCGGCGCCGAGATCCGCATGTGGACCTCGAGCGCGCCGGCGTCGCGCAGCATCTGGACGATCTGGCGAGTCGTGTTGCCGCGCACGATCGAGTCGTCGACGACGACCAGCCGCTTGCCCTCGACGACCTCGCGCAGCGGGTTGAACTTCATCCGCAGGCCGTGCTTGCGCAGCTCCTGGCCCGGCTGGATGAAGGTGCGCGCGACGTAGCGGTTCTTGATCAGGCCCTCGTCGCGAGGGATCCCCGACGCCTTGGCGAAGCCGGCGGCGGCCGGGTTGCCGGAGTCCGGCACGGCGACCACGACGTCTGCCTCGACGGGCGCCTCGCGCCAGAGGATCTCGCCCATCTTGCGCCGCGAGACCTGGGTGCGGTTGCCCTCGAGGATCGAGTCCGGCCGCGCGAAGTAGATGTGCTCGAAGACGCAGAACGCCTTGCGCGGCGAGTCGATCGCCTGCCGCGACTCGATCTCGCCGTCGCGGATCGCGACCATCTCGCCGGGCTCGACCTCGCGCGCCAGCTCGGCGCCGATGATGTCGAACGCGCAGCTCTCCGACGCCACGCACCAGCGCTCGCCGAGCCTGCCGAGCGACAGCGGCCGCAGCCCCGCGCCGTCGCGGAAGGCGACCAGCGCGTCGGTGGTCATGACGACCGTCGAGAAGGCGCCCTGGAGCCTCGGCATCACGTCGGCGAGGGCATCCTCGATCGAGTCGGCCTCGTGGGTCGACAGCAGCGCCGCGATGATCTCGGAGTCCGAGGTGGAGCGGAACGAGACGCCCTTGTCGAGCAGCTCGGTGTGCAGCTCGACGGCGTTGATCAGGTTGCCGTTGTGCGCGAGCGCCACCTGGCGGCGATCGGAGCGGTAGACCGGCTGGGCGTTCTCCCACGCCGACGAGCCGGTCGTCGAGTAGCGCACGTGGCCGACCGCCATGTCGCCGGTCAGCGCCTTCAGCTTCTGCTCGTCGAAGACCTGGGACACCAGCCCCAGATCCCGCACGGTCATGATGTGGCCGTCCTCGCAGGTCGCGATCCCCGCCGACTCCTGCCCCCTGTGCTGGAGCGCGAACAGCCCGAAGTAGGCCAGCCGCGCCACCTCCGACTCGGGCGCGAATACGCCAAACACGCCGCACTCGTCGCGCGGCCCGTCGCGATCGGGGATCGTCAGTTGAGAGGTCATAGAGACCGACTCGAGAGCCCGGCTGGGCAACCACCGGCAAAGCCCAGCCCGAGCACTCCAGGGTACCAGCGTCCGCACGGCTGGCCCAGGTGCTCGCGACTCATCGAAACACCCTGGCCAGAGCGCCGTGAGCGGAGCCGAGCTGGTGGAGCGAGACGCGCAGCGGCCGCGTGCCGAGCGTCGCCTCGAGGGTGTCGCCGCCGACAGCGCCCAGCACGTCCGTGGGGACGCGCTGCGCCAGCCGGTCGATCGCCTCACGGGTGCCCGAGACGATGAAGCCGCCGACGGCCTCGCCGAAGAGGTAGGGCTCGAGGGCGGCGTAGGCCGGCTCGGCGTCGCCGTCTCCGCTGGCGAGCTCGATCGTGGCCCCGACGCCGCCGGCGAGGCAGCTCTCGGCGATCGCGACGAGGAAGCCGCCCTCGGCGATGTCGTGAGCGCTGGCGAGGTCGCCGGAGCGAACGGCGTCGCGGACGGCGTCCTGGGCGCGCTCGACGGCGGCGATGTCGATCGGCGCGAGCGAGGTCGGCAGCGGCTCGCCGCGCAGCTTCGCCAGCTCGGAGCCGGCGAGCGACGGCTGCGGCGTGCCGCACATCGCGACCACGTGGCCCGCCTCCGCGAAGCCGATGCCCGCCGTTCGCGCCACGTCGGGGACCGCGCCGACCATCCCGACGACCGGAGTCGGGTAGATCGGGCCGTCGCCGGACTGGTTGTAGAGCGAGACGTTGCCGCCCACGACCGGGACGCCGAGCTGCTCCAGCGCCGCGGCCATGCCGTCGACCGCCTGCGAGAGCTGCCAGGCGATGTGCGGCCGCTCCGGATTGCCGAAGTTGAGGCAGTTGGTCAGGCCGAGCGGCTCGGCGCCGACGCAGGCGAGGTTCGAGGCGCACTCGAGCACCGCCTCGACCGTCCCCCAGTAGGGGTCGCAGGCGACGCGGCGGCCGTTGCCGTCGATCGAGATCGCGATCCCGCCCGGCCCGCCGCTGTCGTGGACGAGCTGCAGGACGGCCGCGTCGGCCGCCTCGGGGCGGCGGACGGTGCGCGACTGGACCAGCGAGTCGTACTGCTCGAACAGCGGCCGGCGCGAGGCGAGGTTCGACGAGCCGAGCAGCGCGAGCAGGATCGCCGCCGGATCGTCGACGGCCGACGCCCCCTCGCCAGCGGTCGCGGCGACGAGCTCCTCCAGCGTCCGCTTCGGCGCCGGATAGATCTGCTCGGCCGGCGCCTCGGGCTCGAGGTCGTAGAGCGGGCAGTCGTCGACGAGCGCCTCGACGGGCATGTCGCCGACCAGCTCGTCGCCGTCGAAGATCCGCATCCGCCGGCTGTCGGTGACCTCGCCGATCACCGTGCAGCGGACCTCCCAGCGGTCGCAGACCTCGCGCACGGCGTCGAGCCGCTCCGGCTCCACCACGCAGAGCATCCGCTCCTGGGACTCCGAGACCATGATCTCGAACGGCTCCATGTCGTCCTCGCGCAGCGGCACCTTCGACACGTCGATGTCGAGGCCGACCTCGCCCTTAGAGGCCATCTCCGACGACGACGACGATAGGCCGGCGGCGCCGAGGTCCTGCAGCGACGCGAGCAGCTCGCGGTCGAGCAGCTCGAGGCAGGCCTCCATCACCTTCTTCTCCTCGAACGGATCGCCGATCTGCACGGTCGGCCGCTTGTCGGCGTCGTCGGCGCCCAGCTCGGCGCTCGCGAGCACCGAGGCCCCGCCGATCCCGTCGCGCCCGGTCCGCGCGCCGAGCAGCACGAGCGGGTTGCCGACGCCGGCCGCCGCGCTGCGGATCAGCCGCTCCTGCGGGGCGATCCCGAGGCACATCGCGTTGACGAGGCAGTTCTGCTCGTACGGCCCCTCGAAGTAGACCTCGCCGCCGACCGTGGCGACGCCGATCGAGTTGCCGTAGTGGCCGATGCCGGAGACCGCGCCGTCGAGCAGGTAGCGCGAGCGCGCGGAGTCGAGCTCGCCGAAGCGCAGCGAGTCGAGCACCGCGATCGGCCGCGCGCCGACGGCGAAGATGTCGCGCATGATGCCGCCGACGCCGGTGGCCGCCCCCTGGAACGGCTCGACCGCGCTCGGATGGTTGTGGGACTCGACCTTGAAGGCGACCGCCAGCCCGTCGCCGACGTCGACCGCGCCGGCGTTCTCGCCCGGGCCCATCAGCAGGTGCGGCCCCTCGGTCGGCAGCCGCCCGAGCAGCTTCTTCGAGTGCTTGTAGGCGCAGTGCTCCGACCACATCAGCGAGAAGACCGCCAACTCGAGCCCGTTCGGCGGGCGGCCGAGCTTGTCGCGGATCAGGTCGTACTCCCGATCGGTCAGGCCGAGCGCCCGGGCCTCCTCCCGCAGATCCGACGTCGCGGCCTCGAGGCTCATGCCGCCGCGGGCTCCGCGGCGAGCGAGGCGAACAGGCAGGCGCCGTCGGCCGACCCCGTGAGCGGATCGACCGCGTGCTCCGGATGCGGCATCAGGCCCATCACGTTGCGCTCGGCGTTGCAGACGCCGGCGATGCCGTTCGCCGAGCCGTTCGGGTTGTGGTCCTCGGCGTAGCGCAACACGACCTGGCCGCCGTCCTCGATCGCCGCGAGCTGGTCCGCCGGCGCGTAGTAGCGGCCGGTGGTGTGCTTGACCGGGATCGACAGCACGTCGCCCTGCTCGCAGGCGCGCGTGAACGGCGTGTCGGCGCTCGCCACCTCGACGTCGACCTGGCGGCAGACGAAGCGCAGCTCGGTGTTCGGCAGCAGCGCCCCCGGCAGCAGCCCCGCCTCGCAGAGCACCTGGAAGCCGTTGCAGATCCCGAGCACCGGACCGCCCGCGCGCGCGAGCTCGGCGACCGCGTCCATGACAGGCGAGAACTGGGCGATCGCGCCGACGCGCAGGTAGTCGCCGTAGCTGAAGCCGCCGGGGATCACGACGGCGTCGACGCCCTTGAGGTCGCGGTCGCCGTGCCAGAGGATCTCGGCGTCGCCGTGCTGCTCGCAGGCGAGCACGGCGTCGACCTCGTCGCACGAGCCCGGGAAGCGGATCACCCCGAACCTCATCCGGCGGCCCCGGTCACTCGACCGTCAGAACTTCGTAGTCCTCGATCAGCGGGTTGGCGAGCAGCCGCTCGCACATCTCCGGCACCCGCGCGGCGTCCTCGACGTCGAGCTCGACCAGCCGCCCGACGTGCACGTTCGCCACGCCGTCGAAGCCGAGCGCCGGCAGCGCCCGCTCGACCGCCTGGCCCTGCGGATCGAGGATGCCCTCCTTGGGACGGATCAGGACGCGCGCCCTCACGACCGCGACCGCTCCAGCCACGCCGAGAACGGCTCGTCGGCGATCCGCTCGTAGGCCTCGACGTAGCGCGCCCGCGTGCCCTCGACGACCTCGTCGGGGATTGCCGGGGCGGGCGGCGACTTGTCCCAGCCCGAGCCGCTCGCCCAGTCGCGCACGAACTGCTTGTCGAAGCTCGGCTGCCCGTGTCCGGGCTCGTAGCCGTCGGCGGGCCAGAAGCGCGAGGAGTCGGGGGTCAGCACCTCGTCGGCAAGCACGATGGTCCCGTCCGCCCTCCGGCCGAACTCGAACTTCGTGTCGGCCAGGACGATCCCGCGCTCGCGCGCGTGCTCGGCGCCGAAGCGGTAGAGCTCGAGCGACAGCCGCCGCAGCTCTTCGAGCAGCTCGCGGTCGCCGAGGATCTCGGCCGCGCGGTCGAAGTCGACGTTCTCGTCGTGGTCGCCGACCGCCGCCTTGGTCGCGGGGGTGAAGATCGGCTCGGGCAGCTGCTGCGACTCGACCAGCCCCGGCGGAAGCTCGATCCCGCAGACCGCTCCGGTCGCCTGGTAGTCCTTCCAGCCCGACCCGGTGATGTAGCCGCGCACGACGCACTCGACCGGCGCCATCTCGAGCCGCTCGACCAGCAGCGCCCGCCCGCGCACCTCGTCCGGGACGTCGCTGTAGGAGATCAGGTGGTTCGGGACGATCTGCTCGGTCCGCTCGAACCAGAAGCTCGACAGGCCCGTGAGCACCTTCCCCTTGTCCGGGATCGGGGTCGGATGGACCGCGTCGTAGGTCGAGATCCGGTCCGACGTGACCAGCAGCAGACGATCCTCGCCGACGGCGTAGATGTCACGAACCTTGCCCTGTGCGATCGGCTCGAGCCCGTCGAGCACGGCTGCTTCGGTCACCCACGCGAGGCTACCAGCGGCCTCGGAGCAACCGCCGATGCGCTCAGCGCTCGAGCGCGTCCAACCGGGCGACGATCGCGGCGGCGTGGCGGGTGAAGGCGGCCGGGTCGAAGATCGCGTCGAGGTCGAGCTCGGGCGCGGCCTCGGCGAGCAGCTCGCGGAAGGGGATGCCCTCGTCCCAGGCGCGCTGGGCGTTCTCCTGGACGACGCGGTAGGCGTCGTCGCGCGAGCGGCCGGACTCGACGAGGGCGAGCAGGGCGCGCTGGGAGAAGAGGGCGCCGTGGGTGAGGTCGAGGTTGGCGAGCATCCGGTCGGCGTCGACGGTCATCCCCTCGACGACGCGGATCGCCAGGTGCTGGCCGTAGTCGAGCAGGATCGTCGCGTCGGGCAGGGCGACCCGCTCGACCGACGAGTGCGAGATGTCGCGCTCGTGCCAGAGCGCGACGTCCTCGAGACCGGCCTGGGCGTAGCCGCGCAGCAGCCGCGCGACGCCGGTGATCCGCTCGGAGACGATCGGGTTGCGCTTGTGCGGCATCGCCGACGATCCCTTCTGGCCGGCGCGGAACGGCTCCCGGGCCTCGAGCACCTCCGTGCGCTGCAGGTGGCGCAGCTCGGTGGCGAACCGCTCGAGCCCCGCCCCGGCGAGCGCCACCGCCGACAGCAGCTCGGCGTGGCGGTCGCGCGCGACGACCTGGGTGGAGACGTCCTCGCGGGCGAGCCCGAGCCGCGCCAGCACCGCCGCCTCGAGCTCCGGCCCGTTCGCGGCGTAGGTGCCGACGGCGCCCGACAGCGCCCCGACCGACGCCTGCTCGACGGCCCGCTCGAGCCGCCTGAGGTTGCGATCGGCCTCGAAGGCGAGGCCGGCGAGCTTGACGCCGAAGGTCGTCGGCTCCGCGTGGATGCCGTGGGTGCGTCCGACGCAGAGCGTGCCGGCGTGCTCGCGCGCACGCGCGACGAGAGCGTCGCGGTAGCCGCGCGCGCCCTCGACCAGGAACGCCCCGGCGCGGGCGATCTGCAGCCCGAGCGCCGTGTCGAGCACGTCCGAGGACGTCAGCCCGTGGTGGACCCAGCGGCCCTCCTCGCCGACCGACGCCGCGACGACGTCAACGAACGCGGCGACGTCGTGGTCGGTGACCCGCTCGCGCTCCTTGACGGCGTCGACGGTGAACGCCGCCCGCTCGCGGATCGCCGCGGCGTCCTCGGCCGGCACCTCGCCGCGCTCGGCGAGCGCGTCGACCACGGCCAGCTCGACCGCCAGCCATCCGTCGAGCTTCGCCTGCTCGGACCAAACGGCGCCGATCTCCGGGCGCGTGTAGCGGTCGATCATCGGCCGGCCCCGCGCGGGGCCTGGCGGCGGACGGCGATCACGCCTCGAGGATCCGCGCCGCGAGGACGGCGGCGTTCTTGGCGGCGTCGATGCCGACGCAGGCGACCGGCACGCCCGGCGGCATCTGGGCGATCGCCAGCAGCGCGTCGAGCCCGCCGGCGACCGAGGTCGCCGAGGTCAGCGGCACGCCGATCACCGGCAGGTCGGTGTGAGCGGCGACCACTCCCGGCAGCGCCGCCGCCAGCCCGGCGCCGGCGATGATCACCCGCAGGCCGCGCATCTTGGCGTTCTTGGCGTACTCGGCGACGACGTCCGGGTCGCGGTGGGCGCTCATCACGCGGATCTCGTGGCGGATCCCGCGGTCCTCGAGCTCCTTCCCGGCCTTCTCCATGACCGGCATGTCCGACTTCGACCCCATCACGATCCCGACGCGCGGAGCGTCGACCGACAGGTCGTCGAACTCGTGCTCGACCGCCGTCTCGGTGACCGGCTGGCCGGCCTGCTGCGACTCGCTCATCCCGCTACCTCCTCTACACGCGCGACCGCCCGCTCGGCGATGTCGCGACGCATCTGCTTGCCGGCGAACTGGATACGGTCGGCCACCCGGTAGGCGTGCTCGCGCGCCTCGGCCGGCGTCGAGCCGATCCCCGTCACGTTGAGCACGCGCCCGCCGGCGGTGACGATCCGGCCGTCGCGCTCGGCGGTCCCCGCGTGCAGCAGTTCGACCTCGAGCGAGTCGACCGCGCGCATGCCGGTGATCTCGTCGCCCTCCGACGACGAGGCCGGATAGCCCGCCGAGGCCAGGACGACCGTGACGGCCCACTCCGGCGACCACTCGATCTCCACGCCCTCGAGGCCGCCGGGCTCGGTCGCCGCCTCGAGCAGCTCGAGCAGATCCGAGCGCAGCCGCGTCAGCACGGCCTGGGTCTCGGGGTCGCCGAAGCGGCAGTTGTACTCGAGCACCCGTGGCCCGTCCGCGGTCATCATCAGGCCGGCGTAGAGGACGCCGTGGAAGGGCGTGCCGCGGCGACGCAGCTCGTCGACGACCGGCTGGTGGACGGCGAGCGCGAGCGCCTCGGCGTGCTCGGGATCGATGCCGGGCACCGGCGAGTAGCTGCCCATGCCGCCGGTGTTCGGGCCCTCGTCGCCGTCGAAGATCCGCTTGTAGTCCTGAGCCGGAGCCATCGGGACGGCCCGCTCGCCGTCGCAGAGCGCGAGCAGCGACAGCTCCTCGCCCTCGAGGAACTCCTCCATCACCACGTCGGTCTTGCCGAACCGCCGCTCGGTGAACATCTCCTCGACCGCCGCGCGCGCCTCCGCCTCGTCGGCGCAGATCGCGACGCCCTTGCCCGCGGCGAGCGTGTCGGCCTTCAGCACGAGCGGGTACGACGCCGACGCCAACCGGTCGAGCGCCTCCTTGCGCGAGGTCAGCACGACGTAATCGGCGGTCGGCACGCCGACGGCCGCCATCAGCTCCTTCGCATAGCGCTTGGAGCCCTCGAGCCGGGCGGCCTCGCGGGTCGGGCCAAAGGCGCGGATGCCCGCCTCGGCGAGCGCGTCGACGACGCCGGCGACGAGCGGCGCCTCGGGCCCGACGACGACCAGGTCGACCTCGCGCTCTCGGGCGAGGGCGACGATCCCCTCGACGTCGTCGGCGGCGACTTCGAGGCACTCGACCTTGTCCTTCGCGATCCCCGCGTTGCCCGGCGCGCACAGCAACTCCGGCCGTTGCGGGCTTCGCAGCAGCCGGCGGACGAGCGCGTGCTCACGCCCACCGCCCCCGATCACCAAGACTCGCACCACGCTAGAGCGACGCGATGAAGTCGTCGATCGGGATCGCCGTCAGCGACTCGTAGCGGGCGGTGCCGCGCGAGCCGAGCTCGAGCGAGACGCGCGCCATCGTCGCCTCGTCGGGCGCCTCGACGATGTTGACGAAGTCGAACCGCCCGAGCACCGCCCACTGGGCCTTGACCTCGGCGCCGAGCTGCTCGATCTCGCGGTTTACCTCGAGGATCCGCTGCGGGTTGTTCTTGATCGTCTGGACCCCGTCGGGGGTCAGGGTGCTGAGCAGTACGAATGTCGGCAAGAGGGTCCTTTCGATCGGCGTCGAGGCGACCTGTTTCTCTCAGTTTTCCCGATCGAGCGCAAGCGGGGTAGCCTCGTCCCGTGCTGCGCCGCATCTACGACGCCACCTGGGGCCGCGCTTTCGCCCTTGGGTACGACTTCTTCTTTACGCGCGCGGAGCAGGGCGGGCTGCGCGAGCTGCGCCGCGGCACGCTGTCGGAGGCGTCGGGACGGACGCTCGAGGTGGGCGCGGGCACCGGCCTCAACCACGATCTCTATCCGGAGGCGGTCAGCGAGCTGGTGCTGACCGAGCCGTTCGGGCCGATGGCGGCACAGCTACGCGAGAAGGCGGCGGCGCTCGATCGTCCGACGCCCGTGGTCGAGGCCCCGGCCGAGGAGCTGCCCTTCCCGGACGCGAGCTTCGACACCGTGGCGCTGACGCTCGTCCTCTGCACCGTCCCCGATCCCGAGCGAGCCCTCGCGGAGATCGCGCGCGTGCTGAAGCCGGGCGGGCGCTTCCTGTTCCTCGAGCACGTCCGCGCCGAGGACCCGGCGCTGGCGCGCTGGCAGGACCGCCTGCACGGCCCCTGGCACTTCTTCGGCCACGGCTGCCACTGCAACCGCGACACGCTCGCGACCATCGAGCGCTCGCCGCTGCGCGTCGAGCGGGTCGAGCGCGGCGAGCTGCCGAAGATGCCGCCGCTCGTGAAGCCGATGCTGCGCGGGGTGGCGACCGCCGCGGCGGGATCCCAAAGCCCCTGAGGCCCGCGTAGCGTGGCGCCTGCCCAACCGCCGCCGCGAGCTGCTGGCGGTCGTGGGTGCGTGCCCATTCGCCGCGAGATGCTTGGCGAGCGCTGAGGCTCGCTAGACGTCCAGCTCCGGGTAGCGCGCGCTCAAATGCTCGGTGAGCGCCGCCCGAACGGCGCGGCGCTCGTCCGCCGACGCCATCCGGTAGCGCCCGAGTAGCTCACGCTGGCCCTGGAGCGGCAGGCCGGCGATCTCCCAGCGCACGGCAAGGCGCTCGAAGAGGTACTCGACACGGCGCTGCCAGCGGTCCTCGGCGCTCGCGGCCGGCTTTGCGTCGAGCCGGTCGAGCCCGCGGAGCGTGCCGGCGCTCAACTCGTCGCGCAGCGTGAGGACGTTGCCGTCGCCGTCGGTGTAGGAGCTGACCGCCGGCGGCGCCGTCCCAGCCGCCTCGCCCCGGCTCCGCTTTCGCCCGCGCTTGCCCATGTCGGCAGCGTAAAGCGCGCAGGGGGCGTGAGGCCGGTCAGCGGCTGGCTGCCACGGGGGCGGTCTTGGCGAAGGCGAGCTCGCCGCCCTCCGCGTCCACGCGGACGACGTCGCCGGGCGTGAACTCGCCCTCGAGCAGCTTCAGCGCGAGCTTGTCGACGAGCTGCTTCTGGACGACGCGCCGCAGTGGCCGGGCGCCGTAGGCGGGGTCGTAGCCGAGGTTGGCGAGCAGCGTCTTGGCCTCGTCGGTCAGCTCGATCTCGATGCCGCGCTCCTCGAGGCGGCGGGCGAGGTCCCTGACGGAGTGCTCGACGATCTCGCCGATCTGCTCGCGGGTGAGCTGCTCGAACTGGACGATCTCGTCGAGGCGGTTGACGAACTCCGGCTTGAAGGTCGCCTGGACGCCCTCGAGCCCGCCGGCGACGTTCGAGGTCATGATCAGCACGGCGTTGGTGAAGTCGACCGTGCGCCCCTGCCCGTCGGTCAGGCGGCCGTCGTCCATCACCTGCAGCAGGATGTTGAAGACGTCGCTGTGGGCCTTCTCGATCTCGTCGAGCAGCACCACCGCGTAGGGCCGGCGGCGCACCGCCTCGGTCAGCTGGCCGCCCTCGTCGTAGCCGACGTAGCCCGGCGGGGCCCCGACGAGCCGCGACACGGCGTGCTTCTCCATGTACTCGGACATGTCGATCCGCACCATCGCGTCCTCGGTGTCGAACATGAACTCCGCCAGAGCCCGCGCGAGCTCGGTCTTGCCGACGCCGGTCGGGCCCATGAAGAGGAACGTGCCGATCGGCCGGTTCGGGTCCTGCAGGCCCGCCCGCGAGCGGCGCAGCGCGTTCGACACCGCCTCGACCGCGACGTCCTGGCCGATCACCCGCTCGTGCAGCCGCTCCTCCATGTGGACGAGCTTCTGCACCTCGGACTCCATCAGCCGCGAGACCGGGATGCCGGTCCACTTGGCGACGACCTCGGCGACGTCCTCGTCGTCGACCTCCTCCTTGAGGAACCTGTTGCCGCCCCCGTCGGCGCGCTGCTCGGCATCGGCGAGCGCGCCCTCGAGCTCCGGAATCCGCCCGTAGCGCAGCTCGGCGGCGCGCTGCAGGTCGGCCTCGCGCTCGGCGCGCTCGGCCTCGCGGTGCGCCTCGTCCAGCCGCTCCTTGACCTCGCGAATCGCGGTTATCGCGTCCTTCTCCGCCTGCCACTCGGCCTTCATCGCGCCCGAGCGCTCCTGCAGGTCGGCGAGCTCGCGCTCGATCGCCTCGCGCCGCGCGACGCTCGCGTCGTCGGTCTCCTTCTTCAGCGCCTGCAGCTCGATCTCGAGCTGCTGGATGCGCCGCTCGACCTCGTCGATCTCGGTCGGCATCGAGTCGATCTCGATCCGCAGCCGCGACGCGGCCTCGTCGATCAGGTCGATCGCCTTGTCGGGCAGGAAGCGGTCGGCGATGTAGCGGTGCGAAAGCATCGCCGCCGCGACGATCGCCGAGTCCTGGATGCGGACGCCGTGGTGGACCTCGTAGCGCTCCTTGAGGCCGCGCAGGATCGCGATCGTGTCCTGCTCGGACGGCTCGTCGACGTGCACCGGCTGGAAGCGCCGCTCGAGCGCCGCGTCCTTCTCGATGTGCTTGCGGTACTCGTCGAGCGTGGTCGCGCCGACGGCCCGCAGCTCGCCGCGCGCGAGCATCGGCTTGAGCAGGTTGGCCGCGTCGACGGCGCCCTCGGCGGCGCCCGCGCCGACGATCGTGTGCAGCTCGTCGAGAAACAGGATGATCCGTCCCTCGGCCTCGGAGACCTCCTTGAGCACGGCCTTGAGCCGGTCCTCGAACTCGCCGCGGTACTTGGCTCCGGCGATCAGCGCGCCCATGTCGAGCGCGATCACGCGACGGTCGCGCAGCGAGTCCGGGACGTCGCCGTCGACGATCCGCTGCGCGAGGCCCTCGGCGATCGCCGTCTTGCCGACGCCCGGCTCGCCGATCAGCACCGGATTGTTCTTCGTCCGCCGCGACAGCACCTGGATCACGCGCCGGATCTCGTCGTCGCGCCCGATGACCGGGTCGAGCTTGCCCTGCTCCGCCGCCTCGGTCAGGTCGCGACCGAACTTCTCGAGCGCCTCGTACTTGTCCTCGGGGTTCTGGTCCGTCACCCGGTGCGGCCCGCGCACCTCGGCGACCGCCTCGGCGATCTGCTCGCGCGAGGCGCCGACGTCCACCTTGGGGTCGTCCGCGAGCGCGAGCAGCAGGTGCTCGGTCGAGACGTACTCGTCGCCCATGCCGCGCGCCTCGTCGTCGGCACGCTTGAAGAGGTCGATGGTGTCGGAGCCGAAGGCCGGCGCCGCGCTCGCGTCGCCGGTGACGGTCGGGAGAGCGTCGAGCGCCTGGTTGGCGCGGCGGCGGACCGACTCGGGCTCGGCGCCGGCTCGGCTGAGCACGCGCGGCACGATCCCGCCCTCCTGCTCGAGCAGCGCGAGCAGCAGATGGTGCGGCGCCACCTCCGCGTTGCGCCGCGCCGCGGCGATCTGCTGAGCCGCGGCGATCGCCTCCTGGGACTTGACGGTGAATCGGTCTGCCTGCATCGCTTTCTGTACCTCAGAACGATAGAAAATCTAAGTCAGTGCATGATAGGTTAGCGCCGCTCTCCCGCACTGTCCACCGCCGAGCGAACGAGTGGAACATCGGCTAGTTCCTACCCAGGTCAATCTTCCACTCGACCTCGAGGGTCGCGACGTCTACTAGGCGCCGGGGTCGCCGCGGCGCTGGATCGGGATCCGGACGCCGTCGCCGTCCGAGCGCCGGCGCGGCACGAGCGCCTCGCCGGGCGCCTGGTAGGGCACGAGCTCGGCCTTGAAGGACCGCCGCACGCGCTCGAGCTCCGCGTTCAGCTCCTCGCTCACCTGCTCGGCTTGGCGCTCCAGGCTGCGCATCCGCCGCTTCATCCGCCCGATCTCCCGCTCGAGCTCGAAGACCTTCTCGACGCCTGCGAGGTTCATCCCAAGCTCGGTCGTCAGCTCCTGGATGCGGCGCAGCCGCTCGACGTCCTCGTCGGAGTAGAGGCGCGTGTTCTTCGGCGAGCGCTTCGGCGCGATCAGGCCGCGCGACTCGTAGATCCGCAGCGTCTGCGGGTGCATGCCGGCCAGCTCGGCGGCGACCGAGATCATGTAGACGCCGCGCGCCCGGCGATCGTCGTCGGCGGCCGCCATCAGGAGCTCCCTCCGTCGAGGATCCGCTTGCGCGGGTTGCCGTCGAGCACGGCGGCGAGGTCGTCGACGGCGGCGCGCTGCTCGTCGGTCAGCGTGTCCGGCACGTCGATCGCCAGTCGGTAGTGGATATCTCCGCGCCCGGCGCCCTTGAGCCGCGGCGGGCCCTCGCCGCGCAGCCGCTGCAGCGCACCGTGGCCGGTGCCCGGCTGGACCTTGATCCGCTTCGTGCCGTTGAGCGTCGGGACCTCGATCGCCGCCCCCTTGATCGCCTCGGGGATCGTGATCGGCACCTCGACCTCGAGGTTGTCGCCCTTGCGTTTGAAGAGCGGTGAGCCCGCCACACGCGTGACTACATAGAGGTCGCCGGACGGCCCGCCGCGGCGACCAGCCTCGCCCTTGCCGGCGAGCTTCACGCGGCTGCCGTCGCGCACGCCGGCGGGGATGTTGACCTTGTAGCGCTTGACCTGGCGCGTCTGCCCGGCGCCGCCGCAGGTCGGGCAGGGGTCGTCGATCTCGGTCCCCGTGCCGCCGCACTTGCGACACGGCTGCGAGATCGAGAACAGCCCCTGCGACTCGGCCTCGACGCCGCGGCCCTGGCAGCGGCTGCAGACATGAGGGGTCGTGCCGGGCTTGGCGCCGGTGCCCTTGCAGGTCGGGCAGCGCGCCGAGAGCGCGACGCTGACCGGCACCTGGGCGCCGTTCATCGCCTGCTCGAAGGAGACGTGGACGTCGGTCTCGAGGTCGCGGCCGCGCTCGGGCGGCGTCGGCCCGCCGGCGCGGCCGCCGGGCCCGCCGCCGCCGAAGAGGTCGCTCAGGATATCGCCGACGTTGCCGGCGAAGCCCCCGCCGCCGGTCCGGAACGCACCCGGATCGAAGCCCCCGGCGCCACCGAAGATCCGGCCACCGCTGTCGTACTCGCGCCGCTTCTCGGCGTCGGAGAGGATCGAGTAGGCCTCCTGGACCTCCTTGAAGCGCTCCTCGGCCGACGCGTCGTCCGGGTTCTTGTCCGGGTGGTACTTGCGCGCCAGCTTGCGGTAGGCCTTCTTGATCTCCTCGTCGGAGGCCTTCCTGTCGACGCCGAGCGCCTTGTAGGGATCGGTCACGGTGGGCACGGGGTCGTCCTCCTCAGCCGCAGACCACCACGCGCGCCGGACGCAGGACCGTGCCGTTGAGGCGGTAGCCCTTCTCGACCACGTCGAGCACGGTGCCCTGCTCGGCGCCGTCCTCGGCGCGCATCGAGAGCGCCTCGTGCAGCTCGGGGTCGAACTTCTCACCGCGCGGGTCGAAGACCTCGACGCCGTTGCGCGCGAGCACCGCGACCAGCTCGGAGTGCACGAGCCGCACGCCGTCGGCGAGGTGCTCCTCGGGCCGCTCGCCGTCGCCGAACCGCTCGGTCGCGCTGTCGAGCGCACGCTCGAGGTTGTCGACCACCGGCAGCAGCTCGCGCACCAGCCCGCTCTTCGCCCGCTCGCCCGCGGCGGCGGCGTCGCGCGCCGCGCGCTTGCGGTAGTTCTCGAAGTCGGCCTGGGTCCGCTGGGCGAGCGTCAGGTACTCGTCGCGCTCGCGAGCCGCCTTCGACAGCTCGTCCTCCGGCTCGGCCGCCTCTGACGCCGCGTCGGCGGCCGCGACGCCCTCGGCCTCGTTCGCCGCGTCCTGCTCGCCCGACGGCTCGGCGGCGTCGTCCTGCATCGTCGGCGTCGTCTCGTCCTCGTCGAGGTGGGCGGCGTCGGCATCCTCCGGCGGGCGCTCCGCCGGAGGTCGCTCCGCGGACGGTCTGGCGGCGGAGCGCCCAGCCTCGTCGGCGGTCCTGCGACGCGCGCCCCGGGTCTCGTTTCCGTCGATCATGGACTAGCTCTCCTTGTCGTCCACGACCTCGGCGTCCACGACCTCCTCAGCGTCGCCCTCGGCGTCGGCCGCGCCGCCGCCGTCGGCGTCCGCCCCGTCGCCGCTCGCCTGCTGGGCCGCCGCGGCGTACATCTGCTCGGACACCTTGTGGAAGGAGGCCTGCAGCGCCTCGGACTTGGCGTTGATCTCGGCCGCGTCCTCGGACTCGAGCACACCGCGAACGTCGGCGATCGCCTGCTCGATCTCCTTCTTGGAGTCCTCGTCGACGTTGTCGCCGAGCTCGGTGAGCTGCTTCTCCGCCTGGTAGGCGGCGTTCTCGGCGTTGTTGCGCGCCTCGACCAGCTCGCGCAGGCGGCGGTCCTCGTCGGCGTGCGACTCGGCGTCCTTGACCATCTGCTCGACCTCGGTGTCGGAGAGCCCCGAGCCCGACTTGATCTCGATCTTCTGCTCCTTGCCGGTGCCGAGGTCCTTGGCCGACACGTTGAGGATGCCGTTGGCGTCGATGTCGAAGCCGACCTCGACCTGCGGCACGCCGCGCGGCGCCGGCGGGATGCCGGTGAGCTGGAACTTGCCGAGCGACTTGTTGTAGGCGGCCATCTCGCGCTCGCCCTGGAGCACGTGGACCTCGACGCTCGTCTGGTTGTCCTCCGCAGTCGAGAACACCTCCGACTTGCGCGTCGGGATCGTCGTGTTGCGCTCGATCAGCTTCGTCATCACGCCGCCCTTGGTCTCGATGCCCAGGGTCAGCGGGGTCACGTCGAGCAGCAGCACGTCCTTGACGTCGCCGGCCAGCACGCCGGCCTGGATCGCGGCGCCCACGGCGACGACCTCGTCCGGGTTGACGCCCTTGTGCGGGTCCTTGCCGGTGAGGTCCTTGACCTTCTCCTGGACCGCCGGCATGCGCGTCATGCCGCCGACCATCACGACGTGGTCGATGCCCTCGCCGCCCTTGGTGCCGGCGTCCTCGAGCGCCTGCTTGGTCGGCCCCACGAGCCGGTCGAGCAGATCGGCGACAAGCTCGTTGAGCTTCGCGCGCGTGAGCCGCTCGTTGAGGTGCTTGGGCACCGAGTCGACCGCCGTGATGAACGGCAGGTTGATCTGGGTCTCCTGGGCGGAGCTCAGCTCGGCCTTCGCCTTCTCGGCCTCCTGGTAGAGGCGCTGGAGGGCCATCTTGTCCTGCGACAGGTCGACGCCCTCGGCCTTCTTGAACTCGGACACGAGCCAGTCGACGATCGCCTTGTCGAAGTTGTCGCCGCCGAGGTGGTTGTCGCCGGCGGTCGCCTTGACCTCGAAGACGCCGTCGCCGATCTCGAGCACCGACACGTCGAACGTGCCGCCGCCGAGGTCGAAGACGAGGATCGTCTGGTCCGCACCCTCCTTGTCGAGCCCGTAGGCGAGCGAGGCCGCGGTCGGCTCGTTGATGATCCGCTTGACGTCGAGCCCGGCGATCTTGCCGGCGTCCTTGGTCGCCTGGCGCTGGTCGTCGTTGAAGTAGGCGGGAACCGTGATCACCGCGCTGTCGACCGTGTCGCCGAGGTAGGCCTCGGCGTCGGCCTTCAACTTCTGGAGGATCATCGCGCTGATCTCCGGAGGCGGGTACTCCTTGCCGCCGGCCTTCACGCGCGCGTCGCCGTTCGGGCCGCGGACGACCTCGTACGGGACGATCGTCTCCTCCTCCTTGACCTCGGCCTCCTTGCGTCCCATGAAGCGCTTGATCGAGAAGACGGTGTTCTCGGGGTTGGTCACCGCCTGGCGCTTCGCCGGCGCGCCGACGAGCCGCTCGCCGCTGTCGGTGAAGGCGACCACGGACGGCGTCGTCCGCGCGCCCTCGGCGTTCTCGACGACCGTGGGCTCACCGCCGTCGAGCACGGCCATGCACGAGTTCGTCGTGCCAAGATCGATTCCGATGGTCTTGCCCATCGCGTCTGCTCCTTGTACTGGCTGGCTAGAAGAAATCTAAGCGCCAGTATGGCAGATCATTGCGAGAGCGTCAGGCCGTCGAACGACGAGGGGCCGGCACGCTGGCCGGCCCCTCCTGGTGCTGCGCGGCGAGGCTGCTCAGCGTCGCCGCTTGGCCTTCTTGCCCTGCTTGCAGGGTGTGGTCATCTTGATGTTGCGGTCGTGTGCCCGGCCGTTTTGGGCGTCGAAGTCGGCCTGGGCGGTTTGGCGGCTGTTGCAGATGTTGATCCTGCCCCTGCGGGTCCTGGTGACGGCGAGGATGCCGTTGGCGCCGCCCTTGATGTTGAGGTTGAACCGGGTGATGGGCGCGTCTGGCACCGACGCGAACGTGTTGACGAGTCGGCTCTTTGAGACGGAGGACTCGCCGCGGAGGTTGACCGCGATCTTGCCCCGCAAGGCGACGACGATCATCGGCAACGTCCGGATCTGGTTGCCGGTCTTGGGGTCGGTGCGGACGTTCTTGACGAAGTAGACGTCGCCGGCCAACGGCTCGTCGAGAAGCGGCGTGACGGCTTTGGCGCGTCCGACGATTGAGCCCTTCGGACAATGGCTCTCGAGGTCGGGCTTGGTGCCGTCTGAGAACTCGCACAGCGCCTGGGCGTTGTCGGGATCAAGAGCCAGCGACTTCGGCAACTTCACGACCGCCTGACGGATCGCCGCCTCACCGGGCTTCTGAGTCACCTGCGCCTTGACACCCGGATGCCTACCCGTCGTCCTCTGGCGCTTGCCCGTCAAAGCGAGCTTGAGGCTCGGCTTGAAACCGAGCCGCGCGCAGGCCGACGCTTGGAAACGGTCGGCCAGCGTGCTCGCAGCGCCCTCGGTCGAGGAGACCGTGCTCCCGATCTGCTGGGCCTTACACGACGACGGGTTGATCACGAAGTCGGGCCGGTCGACGTTGACCCTTACATCACGGATCTGCAACGGCACACCCTTCAGGATCCGCGGCAGCGGATCGCTGACCGCCGTCACATGCGCATCCGTGCGGTCGACGTGCAAAGCCTGGCGCACTACGACCGTCCCGAGATTGAACGGACCGGCGATCGCCGGAACCGCGACCGACAGGCCGTAGGGGGCGCCCTTGTACGGACCGGTCAGATAGACGGGTCCGGAGACATAGAACGGATTCGGGCCTGGGCCCGCGCCGGCCGTGGCGGTACCGACACGCGACGCCTGGTCGCAGGTTCCCGCGGCGGCCTGAGCCTCACCGCACAACGGCACACCGGCGAGCTTGGCCAACAGCCCTTTCGGCATGTCGAGCTTCACACCGGAGAGCTCCTGCTGGCGATCGCCACGCTGAACCCGGAGCACGAACGGAGAGTGCGACCCACCAGCCGGGTTCGTCGTCCCCGCCGTGAACGATGGGGCGAAGGGAAGCGGCGCGTTCGGATCCACCCCGGCCGGACACTCCGACACGAACCCATCCGCACCCGACCTCTGGGCGCCGGACCAGCCGTCCATCGCCCAACCGACCTGATGGGACCCGCACTGCGCGGGGACCGTCAACGACGCCCTCGGTCCATCGGGGAAGTCGAGCTCCACCTCCGACACCGGCAACTGCGGATTGTTATCGAACGTCGCTGTAATCCTGCCGGTGTTCGGGTCGAGATCGACCTTGCCCGCGAGCTTGACCAGCGTGCTCGGATGCTTAGCGACCAGATACATCGCCACCAGCGACCCGAACGGGTTGTTGTCCTGCTCAGCGAGATACACAGCACCCGAAAGCGGATCCTCCAACGCCGGCGACGTCACAGTCGCCGTCGCTAGCTTCGACCCATCAGGACAACCAACCGGCGCCTTCGAGAACCGCGCCGGCGTCGTCCCAACAGGCGTCGTCAAACCAATCTGAGCCCGCGTACACGCCTGCAGACCATCGGCCGACGACGGCGAGACCGTCATCCCCTCCGGCAACGTCACGGTCGTCTTCTTCAAGTGCGAAGTCGCGAGCCCGTCCGGGTCGTCGTTCTGCGGCAGATCGAGGTCCACGTCGAGACCCGTGGGCTGGCCGGCCGCCTTGGTCTTCGGCTGGACCGCGAGGGTAGGGTCGAAATCGACCTGATTGCAACCCGTGACGGCCGGGTTCGGCGCGATCGCGGTCACCCATCTCGGGTCGCTGAAGTCGTCAGGGTCGGCCGGGTTGTCCCAGCTGTCCCATCTGAACACGGTCTCCAGCGGGCCGGTGCAGCTCGTCGGGTTCGAGAGGAACGGGACCAGCGGAGCGCTCGAGGAGTGCGGGTCGCCCACATCACCGCTGTAGGGCTCGCCGTAGCTGTCGGTGCCGGTGCAGCTCATCACGACCGAGTTCAACGTCTCACATCGCTGATGATCGTGAGCGGGGTCGGCTGGGACCCCCCAGACGATCACACGTGCGCGACCGACGACGAGCTCCTCCGGAGTGTTCGACGTCGTGATCCGGACGCCGTAGTCGCCGTCGGTGCGCACCGACGGATCGAGCTTGACGTTGTAGACGTCCCCGGCCGGGTGAAAGCCGAACTGGGCCGGCAGGTGCCCGGGCGGATCGAGGTTGTAGAGCGCGACCGCCTGGTTGCGATTTAGCCCGAACAGGTAGAGGCGGATCACGCCGACCTGGCTCTCGACCGGACAATTGCTGGCGACGAACTGGGCGTCGCCGCAGGTCGGCAGCTTCGCCGCGTTGCCGACGAAGCCGGCCGGCAGCTCGGTGATCGTGTCCTTGATGTAGCCGCCGTCTTGGAACATCCCGTTGTCGAATCTCAGGTTGAAGTCGAAGAACGCCTCCGCCGAGAAGGGGTGGCCGCCCGCCTGGGTGTAGTCGGCGCCGCTCTCGTCGAAGGCGCCCGCCCTGAGGGTTCCGGGCTTGGGGCCGAAGCCGATCGGGGTGTCGTCGATCGTGACCTGCTCGGTCAAGGTATGCGGCCCAGGGGTGCCGCCACCCGACAACGTCACAGAGATCGGGAACGTCCCCGACAACCCCGGCGCGACGTCGAGATGCAGATCGAGGCGGTTGGCCTGCGCGCGCGCCCGGATGCCCGGCTCCGACAGACAGACATTCTCGGGGAAGCCGGGGATTTGACAAAACCACGTCCCGAAGATCTCGGTTCCGACGTGGTTGAGCGTCACACCGGCCGGCAGGTTGAACTCGAGCTGGCCGATGTCGTTGGTCGGCGTGTCGCCTTTGTTGAGGCTCTGGATCGTCAGCACCCCGCTCTCGCCAGCTTGGAGCTCGGTCGGCGCGATGAACATCTCGTTGTCCCACACCGGGCCAGCCGACGCCACTGACGCCGTGGCCGCCAGAGCGGCACCGCACACCACCGCCACCAGGACCATCCTGGCGACATGTCCAATCAAACGGCTGGCAACGCTGCGCATCATCGAGCTCCTCACAGTCCTCATCCCAACCCCAGTCCCAGTCGCCGTCATCGGTGCGCTCACTTGGCCCTCCTCAAGCTCACGATGGCTTTCTCGCTCTCGCCACCGAAGCGGACTTCCAAGCCCAGCCGCAACCGGCCACGACGCGCCAGCGCCCGCCGCGCCGAGCGCTTCAACGCAAGCGTCACCGTCACCGACCCAGCCCCACGGGCGTTCGTCGACGCCGACCCGACCAGCCGCCGACCATGAAGCGCACGCACCAGCACCCGGCCCGGCCCGTTGACCCTTACCCGCAGCGCGATCCGGCCGCGACGCGCCAACAGCCGCCGCTGACCGGCGGTGATCCGCGCCACCGTAAACGGCCGCACGTAATCGCCCCCACCGCCTTGAGCGTCGCTACCCGGGCCAGACGCCGGCGGAGCAGAGCTCGGCGCCGGCCTGCACCCCTCACCAACACACGGCACCTCGACAGGGTTCTGCGACGCGAACCCGCCACCAACACGGGCGTCATAGACATCGAACAGCCGATCGCGGTCCTGGCCGACAAGCCGGTCGCGCGTCGCGAAGAACACATCGTCGCCGCTCTCGCTCGCGCCGGCGAAGTCGCTCGGCGCGGCGGCATCGCCAGCCGAGAGCAGCCGCAACCGGCCAGCCTCCCACTCATACACATCATGCTGGCCGTCGGTGTCCTGTGACACGAGCGCGTCGGCGCTGTTGAAGAACACTCGCCGGCCGTCCACAGACAGCGCCCGCGAGAGATCGTCCCCGACACGAGCCTCATACGTCTGTGGCACCGCCGAGTCGGCTTGAGCGGGCGAACCGTTCGGGCGACACGACACACAGCTCAACAAGCCCTCACCGTCGTTGGCGTCCGCCTCGTAGATGAACACCTCCGCGAACCCCTGGCTGCGATAGCCAGTCAGGCTCTCCTCGGAATGAAACACCAAAGTGCGCCCGTCCCGCGTCACGCGAAGCGGCCTGTGGTCGCTATCGAGCAGCAGGCTGTACAGACCCCCACCAGAGCTAGAAGAAAGCGACTCCTCCGACAGTGTCGCAATGAACCGGGTGTCGCCATTGGGCGTGCCGTCGTCGTGCCACACATAGAGGTTCGGCTCACCCGCGGTCCCCTCACCAGCGACGAGCTGGCCGCGCGCTATGTAATAGACCGTGTCGCCGCTGTCAGAGCCACCGAGCACGCCAACCACGCGCGCGCCGTCTGTATCGCCGGTCTCTGCCGAGACGTCGACCAGCGTGTCGGTCGAGCTCTCGTAGCGATACAGATCCTTGCCGGCGCGCGACGGGCCGGTGTTCGCATCGTCGGTCAGCTCTTGCGAGCTGGTGAAGAACACCCGGTCACCGTCAGTGGACGCCGTCTGGAACTCCTTCGCCTTCACGCCAAGCGGATCCGGGGTCGTGCGCTTCGAAGGCGAAGCAAGCACCGTGTCGGCCCCACCGCTGCGCCGATAGATCTCCATCTCATCCGATCCCGTCGGCGTGGAGAAGAAGACATGCGCCCCGTCCGCGCTGACCGCACGCCGGTGCAACGACTCCGAGCCGATCGCCGCCGGCGACGCGAACGGCGTGCCGGCCGGATCGATCGCCACAGGCCGCGTCAGACCATCCACCCACTCATGCAGCCCACCATCGGGCATCCGAAAGAACACATGGCGAAGATCCGCAGACGCCCCCTGATACAGGCTCTGGAGCGCGCCGCCCGTGACCGGATCGTCGATCCCGACGATCTGCTCGAGGGAATCGGCCGCGGGCTCCCTCAAATACAGCGAACTGTCGGCCGCACCCTCAAACAGCGGCTGAAACGCACTAACCACATACCGTGACAAATCAGGCGTAGCCGCCCACGAATGCGGGTTGGAGCCATCGATCTTCCCAAGCGGACGCCCGAGCAACAACTCACTCGACCACCCACTGCCACCACGCACCGCCCTGTACTGCTGCAGCAGCGCGCCTGCACTCGAGGCACCATGCTCAGCGTCCGCCAAGGCATCGGCCACCTGAAACATCGCCACATCCCCACCAGAGGACACCGGCAACGCCGGACGGCCGACGCCGGCAACGGTCCCAAGAATTCTGGAACCGGTATCCGAAGGCGACGCATCGGTGCTCTTGACCACCGGGGTGATCTGCTCATAGCCCCTACCCGCGAAGCCCCCAAACGCCGGGCGGGTCTTAAACGTCCGATCGTCTCCGACCGTCACGCCCTGCGAGCTCTCAGCCACCAGCCGATAGTGATATGTCGTGTCAGGCTCGAGCCCCACGATCTCCTCGAGCACACCCTTCTCCGCTCCGCCTGAGCCCGCGCTGGCATCCGACAAAGGCGCCTGATGCTCGTAGTCGGTGCTCTGACCCCACTCGAAGCGATAGCTCGTCGCAGACCCCTTCGGGTTCACGCGCCCCGAGAGCCACGCCGAGGTGTCGGTGTAGCTGTGCACCGTGGTGGTCGTCGCCGTCGGCGGCAGCGCGTCTGTGAGGAACGTCGCCTCCGGTGAGTTGACGACGACCTCGGTGTGCGGGCCGGTCAGCTTCGTCGCGACTATCCGCACGCGATAGACCGTGTTTGCGTCGAGGCCCTCGAGCGTCGCGGACACCGACTGCGGTGAGGAGCCGACGAGCTGTCGGTCCGCGAAGAACTTGGCGTTGCTGAAGCCGTTGTCGTTGTCGGTGAGCTTCCAGTCGATTCCGTTCTTGGAGTACTCGAAGCGGTAGTAGCTCGGCCCGTTGGGATCGACTGTGCCCGTGAGGACCGCGCTTTCGTCATCGACAGTCAGCGGCGCACCAGCGACGGGACTCGGAGCGGCATCGCCGTCGCCGTCGAGAACGAAAACGCCATAGAAGTGGATCACGTTTCCGATGCCGTCTGGGGAGCGGAAGAAGGCTGACGGTACGTAGAGCTTGCCGCGCGTCCCGTCGGCTCCCAAGCCGAACACCGAAGGGGAGTTACCGAAGGGGTCTGGCAGCCCGAGCCCGTCGCCGACGGCGTGGGTGTCTACGACCGACAGGGTGGTGGTGTCGAGCTCCTCGACGACGGTCTCGCCGGAGTCGGGGTCGCGCAGGACCAGGAGGTTGTCGGTGGCCGGGTCGATCTCGATGCCCTGGGTGGCGCCTGACAACAGCGGCGGCGCGCCGATCGGCGCGAGGAACGCGTCGGTGGTCGTGTCGTAGCGCTGGACGCGGCCCGAGTCGGTGGAGTCGGTCGCATAGACGACGCCGCTCGAGTCGACCGCTATCCGCGCCGGCTCGTCGAAGCCGAACTCGCCCGCGTCCGCTGTCTCGTCTGCGAACGCGGACCCGAACGCCGACACGAAGTCCCCGTCGCCCTGAAACTCCTGGACCCTTTGGTTGGCCGGGTCGGCGACATACACGTTCCCGCTCGTCGGATCGACAGCGATCGACGCGACCGCGCCGGTCGCGCCCAGCTGGCCGTTGCCGCCGCCCGCTATGCCCTGCTGGCAGCCTGAGGTGCAGACCTCGAACGCCTCAGCGCCCGTAGCGACACCCCAACCCCACGCCCTCACGAAGCCGCCGTCGGCGTCGAACTCCTGCACACGCATGTTGTCCGTGTCGCGCACATACACATGCCCCTGCTGCGGATGCCCGGCAACCTGATTGACCGCAACCCCCGTCGGCCTGACGAACTCGCCGGCGCCGGCGCCGTCTGGACCCACCAGCCGGAAACTGCTCGTGCAGTCAGCCGCGACCACACAAACCTCGCCCCCCACGCCCGTATCGCCAGGCGCCCCATCAGCGACCGCGTCCTTGCCCCACAACAACTCAAAGCCCCCATCGGAATCAAGCCGCTGCACCCTCCCGCGCTGCGCGACATACACATCCCCGGACGCCTCAACCACCGCAACGTCGTATGCCGCAGTGAACCGGTCCGTCTGACTCGACCCCGCCCCACCCAAAAACCCATCGACCGTCTTTCCCGCAAACGCAGCCGGCGCGGCCAACCCCAGCACCCCACTCATCAGCAGCCCAGCGAACACGGCAGTGCCGGCGTTGGCCGCGGACGCACCACCCCCTCTCAACAGACGAGCGAAGAGGGCGAACGGACCAAAGTCCTGCACAGCGGCAGCTCGGCGGGACGCGATCCATTGGCTTCTCATTCGACTCCGTTCCTCTCCCTCGTCAATCACGAAGGGGCGTTTGCTTTGGTGGCTGAGCACTGGGTCCACGATCAGACAGAAACAATGCAATTCCTGATCTAGGCCAACCGTAGAACGCTGTGTCTGGGATGTCAACCCAGAACCGCCGCCGCGACGGGCAAGGGTCTAACATGGCCTCGAAAGGGCATCAGCGGCCGCTTTGCGGCTTCGGGTAGCGCGCGTTGAGCCGAAGTCAGAAGAGGCTCATCAGCCACTAGCAGACCGACTATAGCCCGCGGTGTCTACGACTCCTCGCCCGTGCTTACGGGCCGGTCCGAAGGCGCTCGTGCCCGTACGGGCACATCCGCAGCAGCGGACATTCCGAGCAACGCGGCGCGCGGGCGACGCAGATTCGACGTCCATGGCGGATCAGCGCGACATGAGCCTCGAGCGGATCCCCCCGAGCGCTGAGTCTCAGCATCTCGTCGTGGCATTCCTCGAGCGAGGCCCCGGGACGGAACAGGCCAAGTCGCATGCCGACGCGGTGGACGTGGGTGTCGACCGGAACGTCGTGACGGCCATAGGAGAAGAGCAGCACGCAGGCCGCCGTCTTGCGTCCGACGCCGGGCAGCGCACAGAGGTAGTCACGAGCTTGATGGAGCGGGACGCTCGCGAGCCAGGACAGGTCCATCGGCGATCCGCCTGCGCGTTTCGAGACGGAGGCCCCGGGCGGCGGCTCGAACTCTGAGATCGCCGCGAGGATGCGCTGGATACGCGGCGCCTTGGTCACCGCCAAGCCGCCAGGACGGATCGCCTCCTCGATCTCATCGACGGGCGCGTCACGGACCGCCTCCCAGGTCGGGAAGCGCTCGCGCAGCCGCTCGTAGGCGACGTCGCGGTTGCGATCGTTGGTGTTCTGCGAGAGGACCGTGAGGACGAGCTCGTCGATCGGCGCGCCGTGGAGCCGCGTCGACGGCCGGCCGTACTCCGAGCGCAGGCGCGCGAGGATCGCCCGCAGGCGCCGCGGGGAGGGCGGCTTCCAGTCGGCCCGGGTCGCCATCGCGCCAAGCCTACGTTCCCGCCCGCGCCGTTCCGTGGGCGGGGACCTCGCGCGTGCCTGATATGAACCGCGCCATGGCAGCCGCCGTCGAGCAGCGGGGCAGCATCGACGGGATCGAGACGCGCTGGCTCGAGGCGCCGACGGAGGGCTCGCGCCCACCGGTGCTCTATGTCCACGGCGTGCCGACTGGGGGCTGGCTGTGGCGCGACTTCCTCGCGCGAACCGGCGGCTACGCGCCCGACCTCCCTGGCTTCGGCGACTCGGGCAAGCTGGCGAGCTTCAACTACTCGATCGATGGCTACGGGCGCTGGCTGCGCGCCTTCGCCGACCAGCGCGGGCTCGAGCGCTTCTCGCTGGTCGTCCACGACTGGGGCGGAGTCGGGCTGGCGCTCGCTCAGGCGGCGCCGGAGCGGATCGAGCGGCTGGCGATCCTCAGCGCCGTGCCACTGCTGCCCGGCTACCGCTGGCACTGGGTCGCGCGACAGTGGCGGCGACCGCTGATCGGCGAGCTCTCGATGGGCTTCACGTTCAAGGCGACGATGCGCGCGGGGCTGAACCGCTCGAACCGCGAGCCGCTGCCGAGTGAGTTCGTCGACGCCGTCTGGAAGCACTACGACCACGGCACGCAGCGGGCTATCCTCAAGCTCTATCGCTCCGCGCCGCCGGACGTCCTGGCGGCGGCGGGCCGCGACCTGGGGTCGATCACGGCTCCGGCGCTCGTTGCCTACGGCGGGCGCGACCCCTACCTGCCCGCTGCCTTCGCGCAGCGCTATGCCGATGCGCTGGGCGGCGAGACGACCGTCGAGATCCTCGACGACGCCGGTCACTGGACCTGGTTCGACGAGCCGTCGCTGATCGACCGAATCGTCGCGTTCGTGACGCGCGCCGCCGCCGCGTAACGCGAGCGTCACGGCGAGCTTGAAGTCACGCCTGGGCGCCGGGCAGGCGCTCGGCATGCCGCTACGGTCGCCGAATGCCTACTACTTGCGAAGCCGTCCGGCCCTTGAGTAAGATTGCCCATATGAGAGAGCGTGTGACGATCTCGGTGGACAGTGAGGCGCTTGCGGCGGCTCGCCAAGAGGTGGAGGCGGGCGAGGCCCCCAACCTCTCGGCAGCCATCGAGGGCGCCCTTCGCGATCGCGCGAAGAGCCGGGCGCTCGATCGCCTGCTCGACGACTTCGCCGCGCATCACCCGGACCAGCCGCTCACCGACGCGGAGCGGGCCTGGGCGCGCAACGCGCTCGGTGGGCAGGGAGCGCCGACGACGTGAGCGTCCTCGTCTTCGATGCCGGCGCGCTGATCGGGATCGAGCGCCACGACCGTTCGCTATGGGCCATCCTCACCGAGGCGCGCGAGCGCGGGACCGACATGATCGTCCCCGCCAGCGTCCTCGCCGAGGCGTGGCGAGGCGGTCCACGCTCGGCGCCCATCGCCCGCCTGCTCGAGGCGAGCTCGATCGACACTCTCGACGAGCGTCGCGCGAAGGACGTCGGCGTTCGGCTCGGCGCGCGTCGCGGGAGCGACGTCCCAGATGCGCACGTGGTGTCGTGCGCGCTCGCGCGCCGGGCGGTCGTGGCGACATCGGACTCGGAAGACCTGGCCGCCCTCTGCGCGCCGGACGAATCGCTCGTACTCGTCGCCGTCTGAGGGGCCGCCCGGCTCTCGGCTGAGGCGCGAGTCAGCCCACTACCCTGTCTCCGTGCCGCGCTCGGTCTACTCAGTCGCGGCGCCGCCGCGGCGCCGGCCGCCGGAGGCCGCGCCGCCAGCCTTTCCCGCCACGTCGGCCAGCGAGCGCTCGCGCTGGCGGCGAATCGACTGGTGGCGGATCGCGCCGACGCTGATATCGGCCGCGCTGGCGGTCGTCTACTTGATCCTGAAGCCGCGCTCGCCCGATCTCGCCGCGCACATGTTCCGCTCAGAGCTGTTCGGCCGCGAGGGGTTCACGGTGTGGAACGGACAGTGGTACGGCGGTCATCACACACCCGCCTACTCGATCCTGTCGCCGCCGCTCGGCTGGCTGCTCGGCCCGCAGCTCATGGGCGCGCTGTCGGCCGTCACCGCGACGGCCTGCTTCACGGAGCTGATGCGGCGGGCCTACGGGTCGATCGCGGCACGGCTCGGGACGATCTGGTTCGGCGTCGGCTCGGCGACGCTGCTGTTCACCAACCGCCTGCCGTTCGCGCTGGGCGTCGCGTTCGGGACCGCGGCGGCGCTGGCGCTCCAGCGCCGGCGCCGGCTGCTCACGCCGCTGCTCGGAATCCTCAGCGCCATCTCCAGTCCGGTCGCCGGCCTCTTCCTCGCCATGGGCGGGATCGCATACGCGCTGGCGCACAAGAGCGCCGCAGGGCAGCAACCGGACAAGGCGCGCCGCGACGGGCTCGTCCTCGCCGCCGCAGCGTTCCTGCCACCGGTGCTGCTGACGATCGCCTTCCCCGAGGGCGGCTACGCGCCGTTCCCGTTTTCGTCCTACGCGCCGATCCCGCTGTTCGCGCTCGCCTGCGTGATCCTGCTGCCGCGCGACCAGCGGACGTTGCGCTGGGCCGCCGCCCTCTACGGGATCGGCGCCACGCTGGCGCTCGTCATCCCGACCGCGATGGGCGGCAACGCCGTCCGCCTCGGCGCCCTCGTCGGCGGTCCAGTGCTCGCCTGCGCGCTCTACCCGCGACTCGGCCGCCGGCCGCTCGTCCCGATGATCGCCCTGCTCGGTGCGCTCGCCTTCTGGCAGTGGTCGCCGGCGGTGCGCGACATCTACAAGGCGATCGATGACCCGGTCGCCAAGGCCTCCTACTTCGATCCGCTGCGCGAGTACCTGCGCCTCCACGTCCCCGACCAGCGGCGGATCGAGATCCCTTTCACCTTCGGCCACTGGGAGGGCGCCGAGGTGGCGTCCGAGGCGCCGCTCGCGCGCGGCTGGCTGCGCCAGCTCGACACCGGCCGGCATCCGCTCTTCTACGGCGACGGCCTCAACCGGATCACCTATGCGAGCTGGCTGTCCGAGAACGCTGTCCGCTACGTGGCGCTGCCCGACGCCAAGCCCGACTCGAGCTCCTACCGCGAGCGGGCGCTGATCGAGGGCGACCTGCCCTACCTGCGCCTGCGCAAGACCTTCGACCACTGGCGGATCTACGAGGTCACGCTGCCGGCGCCTCTGGCGATCCCGGAGGGCGACGCGAACATCGCCGTCGAGCAGCTCGGCTCCGATCGCGTGCTGCTGCGGGTGCGGCGCCCGGGCGCCGCGCTGGTGCGCGTGCGCTGGACGCCGTACTGGCTGGCCAAGGGCGGCTGCGTCGAGCGCGCCGGCGAGTGGACGCGGGTGATCGCCGAGCAGCCGGGCTTCCTGCCGCTCGTAACCCGCTTCTCCCCCGAGCGGATCGTCCAGCGCGGCCGTCGCTGCAACGGCGTCTGAGCGCGGTACCCTGCTCGGACCCGTGGGCCAGGTTTCACACGACTTCCTCGCGCAGTTCCGTCGCGCCTGGCACGTCACCAGCCGCTGGCTGCCGCAGGGCTGGATCGACGCGCTGCGCCAGCTCGCGCTGTTCGCCGGCGCCTACTACCTCTACCGGCTCGTGCGCGGCCTGGTCGACGGCCAGGCGACGATCGCCTTCGAGAACGCGCGCACGCTGGTCGACGTCGAGCGGACGCTCGGCCTCTTCTTCGAGCCGGGCCTGCAGGCCTGGGCGCAGGGCGAGGAGTGGATCGTCACGGGCGCGAACTGGATGTACGTCAACTCGCACTTCGTGATCACGACGACGTTCCTGATCTGGCTCTACATCTTCCGCAACCGCTCCTACTACTACGTGCGCAACATGTTCCTGATCGCGATGGGGCTCGCGCTCGTCGGCTACATGGCCTTCCCGACCGCGCCGCCGCGCTACATGCCGGAGTGGGGCTTCACCGACACCGTCGCGAGCTTCGTAGGGCCGCAGGCCGAGGCGAGCGCGAACGTCCTCTACAACCCGTTTGCGGCGGTTCCCTCGATGCACGTCGCCTTCGCGCTGATGATCGGCATCCCGGCGATGCGGATCGTCAAGAGCCGCCCGGCGAAGGTCGTGTGGGCCTTCTACCCCGCCGTCGTCACCTTCGTCGTCGTCGTGACCGCCAACCACTTCTGGCTCGACGCCGCGCTCGGGGCGCTCGTCGCGGCGATCTCGGCCTGGGGCGCCTCCTATGCGCTCGGACGGGCGCGTCCGGAGGCCTGGGCCTGGCGCAGCGGCCGCGCCCGAGCGGTGGCCTAGTGGCGCCCGAGCGCGACGCCTCGAGCCGCACGACCGACGCCGCAGCGCGAGGTCGGGGCGAAAACGACTCCGCGGGCAGGGCCGCCAGCCCGGGGGACCGCTCGACCGCCGGGCGTAGGAACGGCGCGGTCGGCGGCGCCACGCCGCGCGGTCGGCGCACCGCCGAGATGCGCGCCGTGGCGCGCAACCGGCTGATCGAGTCGCGCCTGACGCCGAACGCGATCTCGATGACCGGCCTGGCCGGCAACGTCGTCGCGGCAGTCCTCGTCACGCAGCGCTACTTCTTCCTCGCCGGCGTCGCCTTCGTCCTCGGCTCCGTCATGGACACGCTCGACGGCCGCTACTCGCGGATGTCCGGCAAGGGCACGCCGTTCGGCGCCTTCCTCGACTCGACGCTCGACCGCGTCGAGGAGGGCATCGTGCTGACCGCCGTCGGCGCCTACTTCGCCTCGCGCGGCGACGAGCTCGCCGTGGCGGCGGTCGTCGTGGCCGTCCTGTTCTCGCTGATGGTCAGCTACACACGCGCCCGCGCCGAGGCGCTCGGGGTCGAGTGCAAGGTCGGCCTGGCGACGCGCCCGGTGCGCGTCGTGATTCTCTCGGCCGGCCTGCTCTTCGCCAAGGGCGCGGGGCTCGGCGACTTCGAGCTGCTCGAGCCGGCCGTCTACGTGCTCGCCGGGCTCGCCGTCGTGACGACGTTCCAGCGCATCGCCCACGTCCGCCGCGCGCTCAACGCGTCGGCCGGCGCGCTGGCCTGAATGCCGCGCAGCCGCTACCTTTGCACCACCGTCCGCCTCCCCGAGGCACGGCGGCGCGTGTAACACGAACCGGCGTTCGGGGTTGGTGTCCAGGCGTGCCGGCCCCGGGTAGGCCGGCTCTTCTCTTCCCTTCTTCTCCTAGATCACCACGGAGGCTCTGTGAGCAACAACGGTCCCAGCAACGGCGCGTCGCGCTACCAAGCCGAGAAGGTGCGTGTGGCGATCGTCGGCGTCGGCAACTGCGCCTCGGCCTTCGTGCAGGGCGTCGAGTACTACAAGGACGCCGACCCCAACGAGGCCGTCCCCGGCCTGATGCACGTCGACCTCGGCGGCTACCACGTCCGCGACATCGAGTTCACGGCCGCCTTCGACATCGACTCCGAGAAGGTCGGCAAGGACCTCTCCGAGGCGATCTGGTCGGGCCAGAACAACACGATCAAGTTCTCCGACGTGCCGCACCTCGACGTGCCCGTCCACCGCGGCATGACCCACGACGGGCTCGGCAAGTACCTCAAGGAGAAGATCACGAAGGCCCCCGGCGAGACCGCCGACATCGTCCAGATCCTCAAGGACACGAAGACCGACGTCGTCGTCTCCTACCTGCCGGTCGGCTCCGAGGACGCGACCAAGTGGTACGTCGAGCAGGTGCTCGAGGCCGGCTGCGGCTTCGTCAACTGCATCCCGGTCTTCATCGCGCGCGAGGAGTACTGGGGCAACCGCTTCGCGAAGAAGGGCCTGCCGATCGTCGGCGACGACATCAAGTCGCAGGTCGGGGCGACGATCGTCCACCGCCAGCTCGCCCGCCTGTTCGGCGACCGCGGCGTGAAGATGATGCGCACGTCGCAGCTCAACGTCGGCGGCAACATGGACTTCTACAACATGCTCGAGCGCGAGCGGCTGGAGTCCAAGAAGATCTCCAAGACCAACGCGGTCACGTCGATCATGGACCACGAGCTGCCCAAGGACGACGTCTACATCGGCCCGTCCGACTACGTGCCGTGGCTGACCGACCGCAAGTGGGCGCACATCCGCGTCGAGGGCCAGGCCTTCGGCGACGTGCCGCTCAACGTCGAGCTCAAGCTCGAGGTCTGGGACTCGCCGAACTCCGCCGGCATCGTCATCGACGCGACGCGCTGCTGCAAGCTCGCGCTGAACAAGGGGATCGGCGGCCCGCTCGAGGCGCCGAGCTCCTACCTGATGAAGTCGCCGCCGGTGCAGGTGCCGGACTCGATCGCCCGCGAGGACACCGAGGCGTTCATCGCCGAGCACGGCGGCGCGCCGAAGCTGCCTGGCGGCGCCAGGGTCGAGGAGACGACCGAGGCGTAGCCGCCGCGGAGGGGCGTCGCCGAGCTGCGGAGGGGTGGGGTCTTATCCTGCGTCGCCGTGGCTGGCGAGCGGTTCTCCATTGCCCAGGTCACTCCCTACGCCTGGGAGCAGGACCACGACGTCAACCGCTTCGTCGAACGGCTGTCGGGTGAGCTGAGGGAGCGCGGGCACCGGGTCGTGACGGTGGCGCCGTCGGACTCGCGCAAGCTCGTCCGCGAGGGGCGGGCGCGCGTCAGGGCGCTGGCGAGCGGGGACCAGCAGGCGCTGTTCGACGGCGATGTGCTCGCGGTCGGCCAGAGCCTCCCGTTCCGGCGCCGGGGGAGCGTGGCGCTGCCGCTCGACGTGTCGCGCACGCTGGAGGACCTGCTGGGCAATGCGCAGCTCGACTTCGTCCACGTGCACGAGCCGTTCGCGCCGAGCGCGGCGTCGGCGGCGCTGCGCCACTCGCGGACGCTGAACGTCGGGACCTTTCACGGGGCGACCGAGCGGTTCCTCTCGACCCAGGTGGCGCGCCGCGTGGTGCAGCTGCTGTTCGGCCGGCTCGACGCGCGGACGGCGAGCTCCGTCGCCACGCGCGACCTACTCGAGCGGTTCTTCGCGGCTCCCCACGCCGTCGTGCCGCCGGGCGCCGACGTGCTCGACCGGGTGCGCCGCGACGGGGCGCCGGAGATCCTCTACTCGGCCGACGAGGATCGCGGGGCGCTGCGGGTGTTCATGCGCGCGCTGCGCAAGCTGCCGGTCGAGCTCGACTGGACGGCGACGGTGTGGCTGCCCGATCCCGCCGCGACGACGTCGCCGCTCGAGCTCCCCCGCCGCCTGCGCGACCGCGTGCGACTTGCCGGGCCCGCGGACGGGACGGAGGCGGATCACCTCGCGCGCGCCTCGATCGCGGTCGCGGCGTCGACCGGCGTCGCGCCCTCGCCGCAGCTCGTCTTGAGGGCGCTCGGCGCCGGCGCGGTGCCGGTGGTCGCCCAGCTGCCGCAGTACGAGGAGTTGCTCGACGACGGCGAGCTTGGCCTGCTGTTCCAGCCCCGCGACGGCGTGACCCTGGCGGCGCAGCTCGAGCGGCTGCTGTCCGAGCCGGCGCTGATGAGCAGGTTCGCGAAGGCGGGCGACGCGGTGCGCGACAGCCTCTCGTGGTCACGCGTCGCGGACGAGCTCGAGACGATCTACCAGACGACGGCGGCGCGCCGGCACGATCCGACGGGAAGGCCGGAGCTGCGCAGGCGGCTGGCGAAGCGAGAGTTCGTCCACGTCGACCTGCACATGCACACCGACCACTCGAGCGACTGCGCGACGCCGGCGGCGACCTTGCTGGCGGCCGCGAAGGGGGCGGGGCTCGGCGCGATCGCGGTCACCGACCACAACGAGGTGTCGGGGGCCCACGAGGCGCGCGAGCTGGCGCGCCAGATGGACGGCATCGAGGTGATCGTCGCCGAGGAGGTGAAGACCGCCGACCAGGGCGAGGTGATCGGCCTGTTCATCGAGGAGAAGATCCCGCGCGGGATGACGCTGGAGGAGACGATCGCCGCGATCCGCGCCCAGGGCGGCCTGGTCTACGTGCCGCATCCCTTCGACCGGATGCACTCGGTGCCCGACTACGAGCACCTGCTCGACGTCGTCGAGGACATCGACGCGATCGAGGTCTTCAACCCGCGCGTGGCGTTCTCGGCGTTCAACGAGGAGGCAGCGCGCTTCGCCGAGAAGTACCGGATCGTCGCCGGCGCGGGGTCGGACAGCCACGTCGCCGCCGGGCTCGGCTCGGTCAAGATCCGGATGCGCGCGTTCGACGGTCCGGACGAGTTCCTCGAGTCGCTGCGCGACGCCGACATCGTCCGCAAGCGCCAGTCGCTGCTCTACGTCCAGGCGCTGAAGTTCATCCAGACGAGGGCCACGCCGGAGGCCGCGCGGCGGCGCACCGCCAAGCCGGGCGCCGGCGCCGCGCGCGCCGGTCGCGGCGCCTGAGCTCGCCCTGAGCGAGGCGGGCCGGACGTCGTAATGGTGGACATCGGCTGCTTCGTGAGCGAAGCGCTGGAGCCGGGCGCCGGGGTCCGCCAAGATGGGATCGACACCCCGACCAAAGCAACGAACGATGCAGCCAAGAGGACAGCGCCCGGGACCGTCAAATCCATCCGGCGTGCCGGCAACCGACGACGAGATCCGCGAGAAGTACCTCGAGCGAGCGATCCGCGAGCTCAACCAGCTGACCCACGAGATCCAGAACTGCGACCTCTGCCCGCGCGGCAGCCTGATGCCGGTGCTCGGCTCGGGCCATCCGCAGGCCGACGTCTTCATGCTGAAGTTCGCGCCGCGCCCGTCGGAGATCGAGGAGGGCGTCGCCTTCTACGGCCGCGCGGGCGGCGCGCTGATGAAGAGCTTCAAGCGGCTCGGCATCGATCCGCTCGCCGTCTACGGCACCGTGTTCGTCAAGTGCCCGGTGTCCGACACCGACCTCTCCGCGCCCGAGTGCAAGGCGCGCGTGCTCGACGAGCTGGCCGTCGTGCAGCCGCGGATCGTCGTCGTGATGGGCGAGGAGGCGCGCGAGGAGCTCAACGCGCTGCAGGTGCCGCTCGCCGCCGAGGTCAGCGGCGAGCCCGGCAAGATCCAGAAGCTCACCGCGAGCTGCGACGCCCTCTACGTCCCGGACATCGACGCCTCGCTCGACGACGAGCGCTCCAAGCGCGCCTTCTGGAGCGCCTTCCGCTCGCTCGGCGACTGGTACGCCGACTTCCCGCCGTATTAGGTTCTTAATTAGGTTCCTACACAGGGCGCCAACCGGCGCCCCCTAGCCTGAGGTGGCGTCGCTCGGCCGGCCCCCGGTGGACGCCGAACCGCGCCCCCCTGGCCTGAGGTGGCGTCGCTCGGCCGGTCCCGGGTGAACGCCAAACGGCGCGCTGGCCCTCGCTTCGAGTGGCGTCGCCGGGCATGGCCCTTTGCTCGGCGGGGTAGGTCTGGAGGGAGAGGCGATCTAGGAGGAGCCATGGCGAAGGTGCTGGTGGTCGCGAATCAGACCGCCGAGTCGGATGAGCTGCTGGGGGCGCTGCGTGAGCGCGCGGGGCGTGGGGACTGCGAGTTCACGTTGCTGATCCCCGCCACGCCGCACGGGCTCCAGTGGGCGGCGAACATGGATGCCGACGCGGCAAAGGCGGAGGCGAAGGATCACCGCGACGCGCTGAGCGCGCGGCTGCGTGGCGCGGGAATCGACGTGGCGGACACGATCGTCGGGGACCCGGACCCGCTCGGCGCGATCCAGGACGCCTGCAACCTCGGTAGCTACGACGAGCTGATCGTCTCGATGCTGCCTCACCACATCTCCAAGTGGCTGCACCTCGATCTGCCGCGCAAGGCGGCCCACGCGACTGGCCTGCCGGTCACGACCGTGGAGGCGAAGGCCGCCCAGGTCTAGGCGCCGAGCAGGTCCTCGAGCCGTGCGATCCGCTCGCGGAGCTCGGCGACCTCGCGCTCGAGGCGGTCGGTGCGACCGGCTTCGTCGCCGTCCTCGGCCCTGTCGCGGTTGCCGGTGCCGGCTCCCTCAGCGACCGTCGCCGCCGACGCTTCCGACGCGCGAGCGGTGAGCGCATCGGCGAGCGCCGCTGTCGCCGGCGCGGCTTCGACTGGGGCGGCCTCGTCCGCGCCGCCGTCGAGCAGCTGGACGTAGCGCTGCTCCTTCTGGCCCGGGCGGCGCGGCAGGCGCGCGACCAGCTCGCGGTCGATCAGGCGCTCGAGCGTCTGCTCCACCGCAGCCAGATCGGCGAACCCGTGGAGGCGGTCGGTGCGCTGCTTGAGCTCGCCGGGGGTCTGGGGGCCGCGCAGCATCAGGACGGCGAGCAGCGACAGCTCGTCGGGACCCAGCCCGAGCGCCTCGTCGAAGAGGTGGCGGTACTTGCGCGCGCGGCTGCCGGCGCCGCTGGCCAGGCGGGTCCAGCCGCGCCGGCCAAGACACTCGAGCGCGTCGAGCACGGTGTGCTCGTCGTAGTCGACCACCGGGTCGCGGTTGGTCGCCTGGTTGCAGGCGAGCCGCAGCGAGTTGACGCTCAGCGGGTAGGCGTCGGGGGTCGTGCGGCGCTTCTCGATCAGCGCGCCGAGCACGCGCAGCTCGGCGGCGTCCGGCGGGTTCGGCCCCGGGTAGTAGGCGGCGGTCATGGGCCGGCTTGGGCGGCGGTCGGTAGCGGCGCTGCCGGGACGGCTACTGCACCGTCAACGAGCCACGCTGGTTCGAGTGGATCGTGCAGTGGTAGTCGATCTCGCCCGCAGCGTCGACCTTCTGCTCGAAGCTGTCCCCCGGCTCGATGGTGCCCGAGTCGAAGTCCGCCCCCGCCCCGCTCTCCTTGGTGACCGTGTGCGGCAGGTTGCCGGTGTTCGTCCACTTCACCGTGGCGCCCTTCTGGACGGTCTGCTCGCGCGGCTCGTAGTCGATGTCGACGATCTCGATCGCGACCGCCTTCTTGGCCGGCGCGGCGCCCCCCGAGCCGCCGGCCTGCTCCGTCGTGGCGGTCTGCTCGGTCGTGGCGGCGTTCCCGCCGGAGTCGCCCTCGTCGTCGTCCCCGCAGCCGGCGGCGACCAGGCCGAGGACGAGACATGCGCAGAACAGTGCAAGCAGCTTCTTCATGTCGGGACCTCCTACGGGGACGAGGGCGAGAACAGCGTACCGCCGGGCGGACCGGCGGTGAAGGTCAGCCGGCGATCAACAGCTCGAGCAGCGCCTTCTGGGCGTGCAGCCGGTTCTCGGCCTGGTCCCAGACCGCGGAGCGGGGGCCGTAGAGCACGTCGGCGGCGATCTCCTCGCCGGGGTGGGCCGGCAGGCAGTGCAGGGCGATCGCCTCGTCGCGGGCGCGAGCGAGGAGCTCGCCGTCGAGCCGGTAGGGCTCGAGGGTGACGCGATTGGCCGCGGCCACGGTCGGGTCGTCGCCCATGCTGACCCAGACGTCCGCGTAGATCGCGTGGGCGCCGGCGGCGGCCTCAAGCGGGTCCGTGACGACGGTCGCGGCACCGGCTCCTTCCGCGCCGGCGCGGGCCAGCTCGACGGCCTCTGGAGCTGGAGCCAGCTCGGGCGGAGCGGCGACCACCACGTCGATCCCCGCCTTGGCCCCGAGGATCGTCAGCGACGCCGCGACGTTGTTGCCGTCGCCGACGTAGGCCAGCCGCAGTCCGTCGAGCCGCCCGAAGCGCTCCTTCAGCGTGAGCAGGTCGGCGAGCGCCTGGCAGGGATGGTGGTCGCGAGTGAGCATGTTCACAACCGGCACGGCCCCGTGCTCGGCAAGCTCCTCGAGCGGTTCGTGGGCGCCGGTGCGGACGCCGATCGCATGGACGAAGCGCGACAGGACGATCGCCGTGTCGCGGACCGACTCGCCGCGGCTGAGCTGGAGCTCGTCGCCGCGCAGGACGACCGGCGTGCCGCCCAGCTCGGTGACGCCCACCTCGAACGACACGCGCGTGCGCGTCGACGGCCGCTCGAAGACCAGTGCGACGCTCTTGCCCGCCAGCGCCCGCGATCCGAGCCGGTCTGCCTTCAGCTCGGCGGCCCGGTCGAGCAGCGAGGCCAGCTCGGCGGCCGTAAGCTCAGCGCCGGTGAGGAAGTGGCGAGTCACTCCGGCATCCTAATCCGGCTGCTCACATGGAACCTCTGCCACGGGCGTGACGCGCCGCCGAACCCGGCGCTGCTCAGCTGGCGCTCGCGCCTGACGCGGCGTCCGGAGCGCGACGCGACGCACGTCCAGGTCAACGTCCCGCTGCGCCGTCAGTTTGCCGCCAGGCTCGCCGGCTGGGAGTGGGACGTCGCGCTGCTGCAGGAGGCGCCGCCGCGCTGGCTCGCCGATCTCGAGCGGGCGACCGGCGCCGCCGGAAGGCTCGTCCTGACGTCGCGCAACTGGCTGGCGCCGCTGCGCGCCACGCTCGCCGAATGGAACCCGGACCTGATCGCGTCGAACGAGGGCGGCTCGAACATGGTGCTCGTGCGTCCTCCGGGGCGGCTCGTGGAGAGCGCGGCGGTGAGGCTCGCCCTGTGGCCGGAGCGGCGCAAGCTGCTGCTGACGCGCGTCGAGCTCGCGGACGGGCGGTCGCTGGCGGTCGCCTGCACGCATCTCTCGGTGTCTTCGACGCGTCGTGGCGCCGGCGAGGCGCTGCGCGCGGCCGAGCTGGCGATCGAGTGGGCGGCAGGCGATCCGCTCGTCCTCGGCGGAGACCTCAACCTGCGCCCGGCGCGGGAGCCGGAGGCCTTCGCCTCGCTGGCCGAGCGCCACCGCCTGGCGCCGGCGACCGGCCCGAAGGCGCTCGACCATCTGCTCGGGCGGGGTGTCGAGGTCGTCGATCCGCCCACCCCCCTGCGGGCCGTCGAGCGCGAGGTCCCGGGCCCGGGCGATCGAGCGATCCGCCTGTCCGACCACGCCCCGGTCGTCGCCGCCTTCCGCGTGCGATAGTCCTGGCGAGACCAGCGGACCGACGGAGACCAGGAGGCGCCAGATGGCAGAGCAACGGCAGAGTGGCGCGGCGGGGCGCGGGACAGGCGGTCGCTCGAGGAAGGCTGCGGCCGCCGGGAGCGTCACCGACCTCCGCGAGGCGCTCAGCAGCCTGATCGATCCGCTCGGCATGGTGATGCTGACGCGCGAGCGGATCGAGGACGCCCTCAACGACGCTGTCAGCCGGGGCCGCGTCACCGCCGACGACGCGCAGGACCTCGCCACCAGCCTGCTCGAGCGCGGCCGCCGCCAGACCAACGACGTCCTCGGCGACCTCGAGCACCTGCTGGTTGCCAAGGCGGGGAAGGCGCGCCGCGCCGCCGGCATCGGCGCGAGCTTCCCGATCGCCGGCTACGACGACCTGACCGCCGCCGACGTCCAGGCCCGGCTCTCCGGCCTGTCGCCGGCGGAGCTGCGCAAGGTCGCCGAGTACGAGCGCCGGCACGCGAACCGCAAGACGGTCCTGCGCGCCGTCGATCAGCGGCTCGCGTAGCTCGTCACCGTCCTGCGAGCATGGATCCCATGGCCGAGACCCCCGCGGTGAGGCGCCCGCGTCCGCGGCGCGACGAGGAGCTCGAGGTGGCGATCGACTCGCTCGCCTACGGCGGCGCGGGGATCGGGCGCTCGGAGGGGTTCGTCGTCTTCGTGCGCGGCGCCGTGCCCGGCGACCGCGTCCGCGCCCGGGTCGGCAAGTCGAAGCGCTCGTACGCCGAGGCGGTCGTGGTCGAGCTGCTCGAGCCGTCGCCCGATCGCGTCGAGCCGGCCGTTGCGCACGCCGGCGCGCCATGGCAGGTGCTGCCCTACGCGCGCCAGCTCGAGGAGAAGCAGCGCCAGGTGAGCGAGGCGCTCGAGCGCCTCGGCGGCTTCGAGGCGCCGCCGGTCGAGCCGATCGTGCCGGCGGTCGAGCCGCTGCGCTACCGCAACAAGGTCGAGTACTCGTTCGGCGAGGCCGAGGACGGCCGCCTCGTGCTCGGCACCCACCGCGCCGGGCGCTGGGACGTGATCGACGAGCTGACCGAGGACGTGCTCGCGTCCGAGCGCGTCGACGCCCTGCGCAACGCCGTCGCCGACTGGTGCCGCGAGCACGACGTGCCGGCCTACGACCGGCGCGACCAGTCGGGCGTGCTGCGCAACCTCGTCGTGCGCGAGGGCCGGCGCACCGGCGAGCTCCAGGCGCGGTTGATCACGCGGCGCAAGGAGCTGGCGGTCGACGAGCTTGCCGCGGCGGTGCCCGCGAGCAGCTTCCTCTGGACCAACGTCGAGGGCCTCGGCGAGACGACCACGGGTGGGAGCACCGAGCGGGTCAAGGGCGAGTCGAAGCTCTTCGAGGAGCTGGAGATCGGCGGCACGCGCCTGCGCTTCGGCATCTCGCCGGAGGCCTTCTTTCAGACGAACACGGAGATGGCCGAGCGCCTCTACGCGGCCGCCGCCGAGCTCGCCGGCCTGTCGGGCCGCCAGCGCGTGTTCGACCTCTACTGCGGCCTCGGCACGATCGCGCTCGCGCTCGCGCTCGACTCGCGCGAGGTCGTCGGGGTGGAGATCGTCGAGCAGGCGGTCGCCGACGCGATCGCCAACGCGGAGCTCAACGGCATCGACAACGCGCGCTTCTACGCCGGCGACATCCGCACCGCCATGCGACCGCTGATCGAGGAGGAGGGCGCGGCCGACGTCGTCGTCGTCGACCCTCCGCGCGCCGGGTTGTCGCAGAAGGTGGTGCGACGGGTGCTCGAGGTCGGGGCGCCGACGATCGTCTACGTCTCCTGCAACCCGACCACGCTTGCGCCAAATGCGCGCCAGATGGTCGATGCGGGTTACGAGCTGGTGACGGTCAGGCCGGTCGACATGTTCCCGCAGACGCCGCACATCGAGTCGGTGGCGCTGCTGCGGCGTTCTGTTTGAGGGGGACTGGCTCGGCGGGGGTGGTGGCGTTCCTGTGAGGCGTCCTCGAGGTGCTCCTTCGTGCGGGGTGGCGTTCCTGTGGGGCGTCCTTGAGGCGCTCCGTCGGGCGGGGGTGGCGTTCCTGTGGGGTGTACTTGAGGCGCTCCGTCGGACGGGGGTTTGGGGGGCGCTGTAGGAGTTGGGCTAGTTGCGGTGCCGGGCCCTTGGCTGGGTAGGGAGGAATGCGAGGTGGCTGGTGGCCGGCAGTGGGCGTCGCTCGGTGGCCTTGGTGCTCGATTGGGCGCCGTGGCTCTCGAACCGTCCCTTTTGGGGCCCCCTCGGAAGAGAGTGGAACATTGACTGGGGCAGAGCCCAGTCAATGTTCCACTCGTTCTCGGAGGGAGGGGTTCTGGGCCTCAAAACGGCTGTCTGGCCCGGGAAACTGCTGAATACCACTGAGAACCACGGCGATCGGGGACCAAGGGCGCCGATCGAAGCCCAGCCACCGCCTCACCGCCCTACCCAGCCAAGGGACCGGCACCGCAACTAGCCAAACTCGTACAGCGCCCCCCAAACCCCCGCACGAAACCGCGCCTCAAGGACGCCCCACAGGAGCGAAGAGCCGCATGGGGACGGCGGGGAAGGGAACCGCGCGGGTCGCGCCTCGAGGACAACCCTTGGGAGCGCGGAGAACGCCCGGGCAGGATGTGCGAACTCGCCCGCCCCCAAGGGCGCCCCACAGGAGCGCCGCGCGCCCCCCACCGCCGCTAGCGACGCAGCCCGAAGCCGCGGAGCAGCATCAGGGCCTGCTCGCCGAGGCCGCCGCGGGCGGGGAGGAGGCCGAGTTGGGTGGCGGCGTCGTAGAGGTCGAAGAAGCCGCGGGCGCGGTGGATGCGGTCGTCGCGCAGCTCGAGGTAGTGGAGGCCGTGGAGGGTGACGAAGCGGTCGGTGGCCGGCAGCAGGCCGAGCGAGCCGCGGTTGGTCCCGGCCAGCCGCCAGGGGACGCAGGCGTGCTGGCCGCGCTGCAGCGGTGGCGCCGTGGCCTCGATCCGGACGTCGGGGAACGCCTCGCGGAGGCGCGTGGCGTGGGCCTCGACCGCTGCGGGGCCGGTCAGTGGCCGCGACGCGAGCGGATCCTCGTAGCCGACGTCGACGGTGCAGCAGTCGGCGAAGCCCTCGCCCGCCGTCCAAGCCGCCGTCCACCGCTCACCCAGACGGTCGATCTCCGAACGCTCCGGAACGGTCATGAGGCGAGCGAGAGCCAAGCCCGCCGAGGCGGGACGCGAGACGGATGCTGGCCGGCGAGTGCTCGATGGAGCCGGCAGCCGCCGGTCCGCGACCGCCTCACGAGAGCTCGGCGACGCCCTCGGTCGGGCTCGACGCCTCGCCGTAGAGGCGGCGCGGGATGCGGCCGGCGCGGCGGGCGGCGAAGCCGGCCTCGACGGCCTTGCGCATCGCCGTCGCCATCGCCACCGGGTCCTGGGCGCGGGACACCGCGCTGGAGAGCAACACGGCGTCGCAGCCGGCCTCCATCGCCAAGGCCGCGTCGGAGGCGGTGCCGATGCCGGCGTCGAGGACGACCGGCACGCTGGCGGACTCGACGATCAGGCGCAGGTTGTAGGGATTGGCGATGCCCATGCCGCTGCCGATCGGCGAGCCGAGCGGCATCACGGCGGCGCAGCCGGCGTCCTCGAGCCGGCGCGCGAGGATCGGGTCGTCGTTGGTGTAGGGCAGGACCGTGAAGCCGTCGGAGACGAGCTCCTCGGCCGCGTCGAGCAGCTCGCCCGGGTCGGGCAGCAGCGTCTTGTCGTCGCCGATCACCTCGAGCTTGACCCAGTCCGTCTCGAGCGCCTCGCGGCCGAGCCGCGCGGTGGTGACCGCGTCGCGAGCGGTGAAGCAGCCGGCGGTGTTCGGCAGCACGAAGCAGCCGCAGTCGTCGAGCACCTCGAGGATCGACCCGCGCGCGGCCGGGTCGACGCGGCGCAGCGCCACCGTCGCCATCTCGGCGCCCGAGGCGAGCACGGCGGCGCGCATCGAGTCGAGGCTGCGAAAGCCTCCCGTGCCGATGATCAGCCGCGACTCGAACGGGCGGCCGGCGATCTCCAATGCGCTCACGGCCTCATCCTCCCTGAACCGCCTGGAGCACCTCGACGCGATCGTCAGCGACCAGCGTCCGCGACGTCCAGGCGCCGCGCGGGACCACCTCGCCATCGACCGCCGCGGCGACGCCGCGCCCGTCGTCCGGCGCTCCGACGGCGCGCACCGCGTCCGCGACGGTCGCCCCGTCGGGGAGCTCGCGCGACTCGCCGTTGATCGTCACCGTGAGCACTACGTTCGGACCTCGCCGAAGAAGCGTTCGGGGTGAAACGGCGCGCACGCGGCCGGCAGCTCGCCGTCGGCGAGCAGCTGGACGATCGCGCGCGCGGTGAACGGGGCCAGCATCACGCCGTTGCGGTAGTGGCCGGTCGCCCAGAGCAGGCCGTGGGGCTCGCCGGGACCGATCGCCGGGGCGTTGTCCGGCGTGCCCGGTCGCAGCCCGGCCCGCGCCCGCACCAGCTCAAGCTCGCCGACGTCGGGCAGGATCTCCCACGCCGCCTCGAGCAGCCGGTGGACGCCGTCGGCGGTGACGGCGGTGTCGAAGCCCTGCTCCTCCTGCGTCGCCCCGAGGACGACGCTGCCGTCGCCGCGCGTGACCAGGTAGCAGCGCGGCGACCGGACGACGTGGCGCGCCGGTGGCCGGTAGCCGCGGCGGACGCGCAGCTCGAGCAGCTGGCCCTTGACCGGACGGATCGGGGGCGCGGACGCCTCCGTCGCCAGGCCTCCCTCGGCGCTCCACGCGCCGGCCGCGACGAGCACCGCGCCGGCGGCGAATCCCTCGCCGTCGGCGGTGTGGACGCCGCCGACTCGCCCGCCCGCCGTCTCGATCCCCGTGACCTCGGCGCCGGTCCTCAGCTCGCCGCCCGCGGCCTCCAGCGCCACCGTGAGCGCCCGCAGCACGGCGCCCGGATCGGCATGGCCGTCCTGCGGCGCGTGGATCGCGCCGGCGATCCGCGGCGACAGCCCCGGCTCGCGCCGGCGCGCCGCGCGCGGCGCAAGCCACTCCGCGTCGAGCCCGAGCTCGACCTGGAAGGCGTGCAGGCGGCGCAGCTCCTCGGCGTCGTCGCGATCGGCGGCCACCACGAGCGCGCCCGACTCGGTGTACCCGGTCGGCAGCGCGGTCAGCTCCTCGAGCTCGGCCGCGAACGCCGGCCACTGCGCGCGCGCCTCGACGTTGAGCCGCAGCAGCGCCTCCTCGCCGAAGCTCGCCTCGGTGACCGGCGCGAGCATCCCCGCGGCGACCCCCGAGGCGCCCGTCCCCGGCGCGTCGCGCTCGAGCACGAGCACCGACATGCCGGCCTGCGCGCAGCGCCAGGCGCAGCTCAGGCCGATCGCTCCGGCGCCGACCACTACGAGGTCGTGAGCGCGTTCCATCGCCACACACGGTACCCCTGCGCCGGTCCGGTCCTCTGCGAGGATGGGGTCGATGACCACCGCAGCACAGCGCCGCGAGCGGCTCGCGCGGGCACGCCTCTACCTCGTGGCCGACAGCGCGATGCCGGACGCGGCGGTGGCGGCAGCGCTGGCGGGCGGCGTCGACATGCTGCAGCTGCGCGACCCCGCGCTCGACGACGAGGCGCTGCTGCGCCGCGCGGCCGCCTGGCGCGCCCTGTGCGACGAGCACGACGCGCTGCTGTGGCTGAACGACCGTCCCGACCTCGCCAGCCGCGCCGGCGCCGACGGCGTCCACGTCGGGCAGGACGACATGCCGATCGCCCAGGCGCGCGAGGTCGCCGGGCCCGATCTGCTCGTCGGACTCTCGACCCACGCACCGGACCAGCTCGAGGCGGGCATCGCCGCCGGCGCCGATCAGCTGAGCGTCGGGCCGGTGTGGGAGACGCCGACCAAGCCGGGGCGGCCCGCGGCGGGGCTCGACTACGTGCGCGCGGCCGCCGCGCGGCGGCCGCCGCAACCGTGGTTCGCGATCGGCGGGATCGACGCCGCGAACGTCGGCGACGTGGTGGCGGCCGGCGCCGAGCGCCTCGTGGTGGTGCGCGCGATCCGCGACTCGAACGACCCGCGCCGGGCGGCTGCCGACCTGCGCGCGGCGCTCGAGAGGAGCCCCGTTGGCGCAGCGCAGTAGTCGCAAGCGGCGCAAGCAGCGCCGCCGCGCGACGGAGCCACGACGCGCCGTCGACACCGCAACGGCCGACCCGGCGGTCACGAGCCAGGGTGCCGCGACGGCGGGCGCCGAGCAAGAGGGCGCGATGGCGCGCGGCTACGCCCGCGGACGCGCCAAGGACGAGGCGGCGCGCGCCGCGCTGAAGCCGCTGGCGCCGGGCGAGCGGCCGACCGCCGTGACTGTGGGCGCGGTTGTCGCCGCGATCGCGCTGGTCGCGAACCTCGTCGCCCTGCTGCTCGCCTACGACCCCGACGAGGCGCGCAAGACCGTCAGCACCGGTCTTGGCACGGCGATCCTCGCCGTCGTCGCCGTCGGCATGTGGCGCGCCCGCTACTGGGCCGTGCTCGGCATGCAGACGCTGCTGGCGATCACGATGGTCCTCAGCTCGCTCGCCCTGCTGACCGCCGTCGACGTCGGGGCGGCGCTGCTCGCGCTGCTGCTCGTCGCCGGCTCCGGCACGCTGTTCTGGTTCCTCGTCAAGGCGATGGCGCGAATCCAGATGCCGCGGCGCCCGGGCGCCGACGGCTGACGGCCCCGGCGACCGGCCGGCCCCGGACTCCCGGCGACTCCCCTTGGATAGGCTCTCGCCGCATGCCGGATAGCTCCTACGACTGCATCGTGATCGGCTCCGGCCCTGGCGGCTACGTGGCGGCGATCCGGGCCGCCCAGCTCGGGATGAGGACCGCCGTGGTAGAGCGCGCGAGCGTCGTCGGCGGCCGCTGCCTGAACGAGGCCTGCATCCCCGCGAAGGCGATGCTGCGGGTCGCCGACGCCTACAAGGAGGTCGTCGGCGCCAAGGACTTCGGCATCACGGTCTCCGACGTGAGCTTCGACTTCTCGGGCGCGACGGCGCACCGCGACAAGGTGATCAAGATCCTCACCGGGGGCGTCTCGATGCTGTTCGAGAAGAACAAGATCGACGTGTTCGAGGGCCACGGCTCGCTGACCGAGGACGGCAACGTCAAGGTCGGCGGCTCGTTCGACGGCCAGGAGATCGAGGCCGGCAAGGTCGTGCTCGCGACCGGCTCGATCGCCAAGCCGCTGCTCGGCCTGCAGTTCGGCGGGCGGATCGTCGACACGGCCGGGATGTGGCTCGCAGCCGAGCAGCCGAAGCGGCTCGCGGTGATCGGCGCGGGGGCGTCGGGAACTGAGGTCGCGTCGGCATTCGGCCGGCTCGGCAGCGACGTGATGCTGATCGAGGCGCTCGACCAGATCCTGCCGCTGGAGGACAAGGACGTCGCCAAGGCCTGCGCGCGCGAGATCGCGAAGCAGAACGTCAAGATCGTCACCGGGGCGAACGTCGAGTCGGCGAAGGACGCCGGCGAGTCCGTGAAGCTCGTCGTCGACGGCGAGCAGCACGAGTTCGACCTGCTCTGCATCGCCGCCGGGCGGGCCGCCGACGTCGAGGGCCTGGGCCTCGACGAGGCCGGCGTCAAGACCGACGAGCGCGGCCTGATCGAGGTCGACGGCGCGCTGCGGACGTCGAAGGAGAACGTCTACGCGATCGGCGACCTTGTGCTCGGCCCGGCGCTCGCGCACAAGGCGTCGGACGAGGGCGTGATCGCCGTCGAGGACGCGGCCGGCCTCGACACCCATCCGATCGACTACCCCTACGTCCCGCGCGTCACGTTCTGCGCGCCGCAGGTCGCCAGCTTCGGGCTGACCGAGGCGCAGGCGAAGGAGGCCGGCCACGACGTCGTCGTCGGCAAGGTGCCGATGGGCGCCGTCGGCGCGCCGACCGTCTACGGCGACCGCGGCGGCATGGTCAAGATCGTCGGCGACCGCCGCTACGGCGAGATCCTCGGCGCCCACATCGTCTCCGCCAAGGCCGCCGAGCTGATCGAGGAGCTCGTCGTCGCACGCGACCTCGAGGGCGGCTACCCCGAGCTCGCCCGTTCGATCCACCCCCATCCCGCCTTCGCCGAGACGATCCTCGAGGCCGCCCGCGCCACGGACGGCTGGCTCATCCACGGATAGGGGGCGAAGGCCTCCCGCACGGCCCTTCGGGGGAACGCCCCGTCGAAGGAGGAGCCGTGTCCCGTCCGTTCCGTGCCGTTCTCGTGCTTGCCGCCGTGCTCGCGTTGTCAGTCGTGCTGGTCGCCCCGCCGCCCGCGGAGGCTGGCACGTACACCGTCCGCCAGTGCGACTACGCGACCGGCAACGGCTTCCACGACTTCCGCTGGCAGGCCTCGGGCACGCCGGCGGTGATCCAGAACCCGGGCAGCGGCTGCGGCGAGTTCGGGCTGGCAGCCCGCAACGGGAACGTCGGCGTCGAGCAGACCTACCCCTCGGGTGGCTACGGCGGCTGGTTCGCCTACGCGCCCTCGGGCACGGTGTTCACCCACTTCTCGGGCGCGTTCGGCGTGCTCGCCGGCTGCTGCATCAACGGCATGGCGACCTACGCGGAGGCGACCCAGGTCGCCGGCGGGCCGGGCGGTCGCTCGTACCTCTTCCAGGGCAACCTCGGCAACGACACGTGGTACGCCCCGTCGGGCCTGCAGGGACCGGTCGGCCGTAGCTGGGACGCGTCGTCGAGCGGCTTCACCGCCCAGACCGTCGGCTTCTACCTGCGCTGCGGCCCGGGGTTCACGTGCTTTCAGAAGCGGACGGGCGATCTGCGCCTGCGCGCCCGGTCGTTTCACTTCACGCTGCGCGACGACGTGGCGCCCAGCGTCGCCGCGACCGGCGGGACGCTGCTCTCCGGCGGCTGGCTGAGGGGCGTCAAGACGCTCGGCTTCTCGGCCTCCGACGGCGGCGGCGGGCTCACGAACGTCATCGCCGCCTTCGACAACGGGACGACGCTGTCGGCGCCCTCCGGCTGCCCGGCGATCGGCGGGCACTACGTACAGCTTCAGCCATGCCCGCTGGGACGCTCGGGCGGCTGGAGCGTCGACACGTCGAAGCTGCCCGACGGCGTGCGGACGCTCTCGCTGCGGGCCGACGACGCCGGCGGCGCGACGGCCGGCGACGTCCGCTCCGTGCGCGTCGACAACACGGCACCGGCCACGCCGGTCGCCGCCGCGGCGATCGGCGGGGATGGCTGGCGGCGGACGAACGGCTTCGCGCTCGGCTGGAGCAACCCGGGCGGCCAGCACGCCCCGATCGTGAGGGCGCGCTACACGGCATGCCCCGTGGACGGCGGCGGGTGCACGTCGGGCGACGCGCCGGTCGAGGCGCTGCCGATCGCGGCCGGCATCCTCGTGCCGCGGCCCGGCGAGTGGGACCTGCGCGTCTGGCTCGAGGACGCCGCCGGCAACGCCGACCCGGCGTCCGCCTCGCCGGCGCAGCGGGTGCGGTTCGACCCGGACCCGCCGTCGGTGCGCTTCCTGCCGGGCGATCCCGCGGCGCCGACTCAGCTCGCGGTCGAGGCCGAGGACATGTCGGGCGTCGCCGGCGCCGAGATCGAGCTGCGCCGCCGCGGGGCGAGCGCGTGGCTCGGACTGCCGACCGCCCGCCACGGCCGACGCGTGACGGCCGAGATCGACGACGTCCGGCTGGCGCCGGGCACCTACGACCTGCGCGCCCGTGCCGTCGACGCGGCCGGCAACGAGGGCGTCGCCTTCGGGGGAGAGCGCACGCTGCCGATCCGAACGCCCACGCGGCTGGCAGCGGCGGTCGTCAAGCGGGTCCGCCGCGCACGGCTTGGCTGCCGACCCGCCCGCGGGGCGATCTGCCGCTCCCGTGTGACCGTCCGTCGTCGGGCGGTCAGCGCCCGACACGGCTCGACGGTCGTCGTGCGCGGCCGCCTGCGCACGCTCGCCGGCCGACCGCTGGCGGGACGGGCGCTGACGGCGACGTCGGTGTCCGCCGATGGCGCCGTCCGGCTTCCCCACCCCGTGACGAACTCCGCCGGAGACGTCGTGCTCGTCCTGCGCGCGCGCCGCTCGGCCGTCGTGGAGCTCGGCTTCGGCGGCGATCGCGAGGCGCTGCCGAGCGGGCGCCGGCTGAGGATCGACGTGCCGGCGCCGGTGACGTTCGCCACCGCGCGCCGCGTCGTCGCCGGCCGCCCGGCGCTGTTTCGCGGGCGGGTTCGCGGCGGCTCGATCCCGCGCGGCGGGAAGCTGGTCGAGATCCAGGCCCACTTCCGCGGCCGCTGGCGCACGATCTCCACCGCTCGCACCCGGCGCGGCGGGCGCTGGCGGTTCGTCTACGTGTTCCGCGGCGCGGGCCGCGCGGCGACCTACCGGCTGCGCGCACGCGTGCCGGCGGAGACCGGCTACCCGTTCGCGAGCGGCACGTCGCAGCCGGTTCGCGTTACGGTCCGCGGTCGGTGAGCGACGACCGCCCCGTCTTCTACTACGACCTCGGTTCGCCCTACGCGTGGCTGGCCGCCGAGCGGATCCACGCCGTGCTGCCGGTCACGGCGATCTGGCAGCCGATCCTGCTCGGTGGCGTCTGGCAGCACACGGGCAGCGGGTCGTGGTCGTTGACCGACGAGCGCGAGGCGGGGATGGCGGAGGTCGAGCGCCGCGCCGCCGAGCGGGGCCTGATGAAGGTCCGCTGGCCGGAGCCATGGCCGTCGAGCTCGCTCGTCGCTATGCGCGCCGCCACCTTCGCGCAGCAGGCGGGGCGGGCCGTCGCGTTCTCGCTCGCCGCGTTCCGGCAGGCGTTCTGCGCGGGCCGCGACCTCGCCGACCTCGACAACGTGCTGATCGCGGCCGCCGCCTGTGAGCTGCACCCGAACGCGGTGACCAAGGGCATCGAGAGCCGGTCGGTCAAGGACCGGCTGCGCGCGGCGACCGAGGAGGCCGTCACCCGGGGCGTCGTCGGCGTGCCGACGGTCGCCGTCGGCGACGAGCTCTTCTGGGGCGACGACCGGCTCGAGGAGGCGGCCGCCGCCGCCTCCGAGCGCTACGGCGAGCCCTCGTAGCGTCGACGCTGGGCGGCGGTCCTGGGCGGCCACTCCGGCCGACCGTTGCACGGAGGGCCGACGGCCGCTTAGGATGCGCGGCCATGCGCATTCGATACCTGATCGCCAGCGGCATGGCCGCTCTTGCCCTGACCCTCGCGACCGGCTGCGGAGGCGACGACACCGAGACGGCGAGCTTCACCGTCGAGGACGTGCCGAGCGAGCAGGCCGCCGTCGACGCCGCGGCGCCGGCGGCCAAGAAGCCGAAGGTGAAGGTCCCAGCCGGAGCGCCGCCGAAGAAGCTCGTGGTCAAGGACTTGAAGGAGGGCAGCGGCGCGACCGCGAAGGCGGGCGACGACGTCTCGATGAACTACGTCGGCGTCGCCTACTCGACCAAGAAGGAGTTCGACAACTCCTACGACCGCGGGCAGCCGTTCGACTTCACGCTCGGCCAGGGCAGCGTGATCCCGGGCTGGGACGAGGGGATCGTCGGCATGAAGGTCGGCGGACGCCGCCAGCTCGTCATCCCGCCCAATCAGGCCTACGGCCCCCAGGGCCAGCCACCGGCGATCGGGCCGAACGAGACGCTCGTCTTCATAGTGGACCTGCTGGACATCAAGTAGCACCACTCCCCCGGCGCTAGAGTCGAGGAGGATGGCGACAGAGGACGCTTCGGTCGGCCGCGGCCCGGACGCGACGGGCGTGGAGACCGCGACGCATCCCCTCCCGGACCGTGAGGCCTGCGAGCGGATCCTCGAGCGGATGCTGCTGATCCGGCGCTTCGAGGAGCGCGCCGGGGAGATGTACGCGAAGGCGAAGATCGGCGGCTTCCTGCACCTCTGCATCGGCGAGGAGGCGACGATCGTCGGAGCCACGCAGGCGCTCCGCGACGAGGACTACCTGCTCTCGACCTACCGCGAGCACGGCCAGGCGCTCGCCCGCGGGACGCCGCCCGAGGCCGTGATGGCGGAGCTGTTCGGCAAGGTCGACGGCTGCTCGCACGGGCGCGGCGGCTCGATGCACCTGTTCGACATGGAGCGGCGCTTCCTCGGCGGCTACGGGATCGTCGGCGGCAACCTGCCGCTCGCGGCGGGCGTGGCGCTCGCCTCCGACTACTCGGGGACCGAGGACGCGACGCTCTGCATGTTCGGCGACGGCGCCACCAACCAGGGCACATTCGGCGAGACGATGAACCTCGCCGCGCTGTGGAAGCTGCCGATCGTCTTCATGGTGATCAACAACCAGTTCGGCATGGGGACGGCGCTCGAGCGGCACTCGGCGGTCACCGACCTCTCGCGCAAGGCCGAGAGCTTCGGCGTGCCGGGCAGCCGCTGCGACGGCATGGACGTGCTCGACGTCCACGCCAGCGTCGGCGAGGCGCTCGAGCGGGCGCGCTCCGAGCGCGCCCCGCAGCTGATCGAGGCCGTCACCTACCGCTACCGCGGCCATTCGATGGCCGACCCCGAGGAGTACCGCACCAAGGACGAGGTCGAGCAGTGGCGCGGCCGCGACCCGCTGATCGCCTTCCCCGCGCGCCTGGTCGACGAGGGTGTGCTGTCGGAGGACCAGGTCGCGACGCTCGACGAGCAGGCGGTGAAGCGGATCGACGAGGCGGTCGAGTTCGCGGAGCGCTCGCCGTTCCCCGACCTCGACTCGCTCTACGACGACATCTACGTGATCGGCGAGCAGGTGCGCGACCCGTGGTGGTCGACCGACTCCCGCTCGCCCGACACCCACCGCGGCGAGGGCGAGCGCGACGCCGGCGCCGTGGCGCGCGAGCTGGCCGAGGCCGGCGCGGCGCACGAGGACGAGACCGATCCGGAGACGCGAGGCGCCCGCGCGCGCGGCGAGGGCGGCTGAGCCTTGGCCGCCATGCGCTACCGCGAAGCGCTCAACCTCGCCCTGCGCGAGGAGATGGACGCCGACGAGCGCGTCTTCCTGATGGGCGAGGACATCGGCGTGTTCCAGGGCGCGTTCAAGGTGACCGCCGGGCTGCTCGACGAGTTCGGCGAGCGGCGGGTGCGCGACACGCCGATCTCCGAGAACACGATCGTCGGGATGGGCGTCGGGGCCGCGATGGCCGGGCTGCGGCCGGTGGTCGAGCTGATGACGATCAACTTCTCGCTGCTCGCGCTCGACCAGATCGTCAACTGCGCGGCGTCGATCCGCTACATGTTTGGCGCGCAGGTCAAGGTGCCGCTGGTGATCCGGATGCCGCAGGGCGCCGGCCACCAGCTCGGGCCGACGCACTCGCACTCGCTCGAGGCGCTCTACCTGCACGTGCCGGGCCTGCTCGTGGCGGCGCCGAGCACCGCGGCCGACGCGCGCGGCCTGCTGAAGGCGGCGATCCGCGACGACAACCCGGTGATCTTCATCGAGCACGAGACGCTCTACGGCCGGCGCGGCGACGTTCCCGAGGACCAGCAGCCGATGCGCTTCGGCGAGGCGGCGGTGCGTCGCGAGGGCGCCGACGTGACGATCGTCGGCATCTCGCGGATGGCCGAGACGGCGCTCAAGGCCGCGGACGAGCTGGCGGCGGAGCACGAGCTCGAGGCGGAGGTGATAGACCCGCGCACTCTGCGACCGCTCGACCTCGACACGATCCTCGCCTCGGTGCGCAAGACCAACCGCGCCGTGATCGTCGAGGAGGGCTGGCCCCACGGCGGGGTAGGCGCGAACATGGCGGCCTTGATCCAGGAGCACGCCTTCGACCATCTCGATGCGCCGATCGGGCGCGTGACCGGCGCCGACGTGCCGATGCCCTACTCGAAGCCGCTCGAGCAGGCCGCCTTCCCGCACGAGGAGCACGTCGTGCAGGCGGCGCTCGCGACGTTCAGGGACCTCTGATGGCGACCGACGTCCAGATGCCGCGGCTGTCCGACTCGATGGAGGAGGGCACCGTGCTGAAGTGGCTCGTGGAGGTCGGCGGCGAGGTCCGGCGCGGCGAGCCGCTCGTCGAGATCGAGACCGACAAGGCGAACATGACCTACGACGCCGACACCGCCGGCGTGCTGGTCGAGGTCCTCGCCCAGGAGGGCGACACGCTCGAGGTCGGCCAGCCGATCGCCCGGATCGGCTCCGCCGACGAGGCCGGCGCGACGCGAGAGCCCACGCGCGAGGACGAGCCGGAGGACGGCGCCGAGCAGCCGCCCGCGCGCGAGGGCGAGCCGGAGAACGGCGCCGAGCAGCCGCCCGCCGGCGAGCCGGCCGCGACGCCGTCCGGCAACGGGGCCGCGACCGAGACGGAGGCGCCCGACGTCGCGGCCCGCGTCGCGAAGGCGAACGGGAGCGAGCGGATCAAGGCGTCGCCCGTGGCGCGGCGGATGGCCGGCGAGCTGGGAGTTGAGCTGGCGCGCGTCGAGGGCAGCGGCCCGGGCGGGCGCGTCGTGAAGGCGGACGTCGAGGCCGCCGCGAAGGCGCCGGCCCAGGAGGCGCCATCCGACGCCGCCGCGACGGAGCGCGAGCCGGAGCCGGTGTCCGACGGCGCCACCGCCGCGGCGACCGAGGAGCAGCCGCCGCTGGCCGAGCCGGGCGGGACGGTCGGCGGCGCCAAGGGCGAGACGACGGTGCACGAGCCGACTCGGCTCCAGCGCACGGTGTCGCGCCGGATGGCCGAGGCGAAGGCGACGGTGCCCGACTTCTCGCTCGAGCTCGACGTCGACATGACGCTCTGCATCGAGCTGCGCGAGCGACTGAAGTCGCAGACCGAGCACGCGCCCTCCTTCAACGACATGGTCGTCAAGGCGGCCGCGCTCGCGCTGCGCGACCATCCGCGCGTCAACGGCGCCTACCGCGACGGCCGGTTCGAGAGCTACTCGCGCGTCAACGTCGGCGTCGCGGTCGCCGCTCGCGACGCGCTCGTCGTGCCGGTGATCCACGACGCCGACCAGAAGTCGCTCGGCGAGATATCGCGTCAGGCGCGGCGGCTGATCGAGCGTGTCCGCGACGGCGAGATCACGCCGCCCGAGGTCTCCGGGGGGACGTTCAGCGTGTCGAACCTCGGCATGTACGGGGTCGAGCGCTTCACGGCGATCGTCAACCCGCCCCAGGCCGCGATCCTGACCGTCGGCGCGCTGACCAAGAAGCCCGCCGTCGACGGTCGCGGCCGGGTCGTCGCGCGCGACCTGATGACGCTCACGCTCGTCTGCGACCACCGAATCCTCTACGGCGCCGACGGCGCCGCGTTCCTCGCCCAGGTTCGCGAGCTGCTCGAGCAGCCGCTCTCGCTCGCGCTGTAGGGCTAGCCGCCGCCGGCCATCGCCGGCTGCGTCGGATCGCCGCCCTCGTCGCCGGGGTGCTCGCGGGCGACGTAGTCCTCGATCTCCGCCCAGCGGCCGTCGGCGCGCTCGGCGACGGCGAGCAGGTCCGACATCGTCGCGACCTCCTCGACCTGCTCCTTGAGGAACCACTGCGTGAACTGCCCGCTGACGAAGTCGTCGGCCTCGTGGGCGATCGCGGCGAGCCCGGAGATCTGGTCGGTGACGCGCCTCTCCTGCTCGAGCGCGATGCGGATCGGCTCGACGACGTCGTCGTCGAAGTCGACCCGGGGCGCGGCGACGCCCGGGATGACCGGCCGCTCACCGGCGTCGAGCAGGTACTGGACCATCATCATCGCGTGGCCGCGCTCCTCGATCGCCTGGCGGTAGAAGAAGGCGGCGAGCCGCGGGAGGGTGAGCGCGTCGTAGTGGACGGCCACCGCCACGTACTGCTGATGGGCGCCGTACTCGCGACCGATCTGCTCGTTGAGCTCCGATACGAACTGCTCCGCCGGCATCGTTCCGCCTCCTGATCGCTCGCTGACTGGCCGGCGCCGACGCTACCGGACCGCGGGGCTTCGGTTCGCCTACCTGGCGGTTAGGGCGCCCTGCCTCGACGCGGTGACGTTCGTCCTCGCAGCGGGCCGCGTCAGCGGGCCAGGCGGAAGCCGCTCGGCGCGATCGGCAGGTCGATCGGACTGGTCGGAAGCCCCTCGGGCGGCTCGGGGAGGTTGAACTCCTTCGGCGCGGTGTCGTTCGGCGTGTGAGGGTGCATCAGCGCGGCGAGGTACTGAATCTGGTCGCGGCCGACGCCGAGCTCCGACTGACCGCCGCCGTAGGCGCCGATGTCGTGCTGCTCGCAGTAGTCGTAGGCGGCGAAGAGGCGCTCCAGCGGCCCGAAGCGCGACGGCTTGACGTTGACCGTCTTCGGCGGGAACGGCAGCGCCTCGATGTCGGCGACCGAGTGGATCGGCGCGTCCCAGGTGATGCGGTCGCGGTGGGGCTCGAGCACCTTCGCCGCCTCCGGGTGGTCGAGGTCGGGATCCTCGAGCCAGGCGTCGGGAAAGGCCTCCGCGACACGGCGGTAGAGCTCCGGGTCGGTCTCGACGTCGACCGGCGTTCCCTTGTAGCGGCCCTTGAGGTCGAGCGAGTCGACCGCTCCAGTCTCGACGAGTCGCTCGATCAGCTCGGGGGTCCAGCTATTCGTCGGATCGAGCTTGAAGCGGGTGCCGGGATAGCGCTCGAGGACCCTCAGCAGCCGGTCCGGCGTGTCCGGCCCGTCGCTGCCCAGCGGCGCGAGCCGCATCGAGACGACGTAGTCGAGCGGCTCCGGCCGCCGGCCGAGCACGTCGCCCAGCGAGCGGCCGGCCTGCCGCAGCGCCAGGTCGAGCGCCGCCGACTCGAACGCCCAGCGGCGGTAGTCGCGCGAGTCCGGGCGAGCGGGCGGGGACGGGAACAGGTCGAGGCCCTCGAGCAGCGCCGAGAACGACCCGAGCGTGTGCTCGCCGGCGAGGTCGAGCACCGGCCCAGCGTCGCGCAGCGCGATGTGGTCGAGCCCGTCGTAGACCACGTCCTCGCCCCGCCCCTCCTCACCGGCGCCACGCAGCACGATCTCGGTCGTCAGTCGCTCGAACTCGGCCGAGAACCGCTGGCTCAAGCCATCGAGCTCATAGGACTCCACGACGAGGGGCAGATCTCGGATCAGGTCATAGGTCGCCATCGCGGGGACTCTAGTGGTGGGCGTTCGCGGCCCTGACGTTCGGCATTCCAACCGATCCCCCAGCGGCCGGCCTGTTCGGGGACCGCTGCTAAGGAACGGGCTGGACGCGGCCGCTGGGCGTGAGGGCGACGGGCTCTAGCGGGGGTTGGTCGTCGGGGCGGACGGCGGCCATCTTCTCGGCGCGGCGCTGTTGCCAGAGGACGAGGACGATGCCGACGACGGCGATCAGGAAGAGCATCGTGGCGAGCACGTTGACCTGGACCGGGATGCCGCGCAGGCTGACGCCGAAGATGTAGAGCGGGAAGGTCTCGGTGGTGCCGGAGTTGAAGTTGGAGATGACGAAGTCGTCGATCGAGAGGGCGAAGGCGAGCAGCGCCGCGGCGACGATGCCGGGCGCCATCAGCGGCAGGGTGATCGTGCGGAAGGCGGTCAGCGGGCGCGCGCCGAGGTCGGCGGCGGCCTCCTCGAGGCTGCGGTCGAAGCCGATCAGCCGCGAGCGCACGACCACGACGACGAAGCTGATCGAGAACATCACGTGGGCGATGAACAGCGTCGTGAAGCCGAGCGCCAGGCCGTAGATCAGGAACATCGACAGCAGCGCCGCGCCGATCACGATCTCCGGCGTCGCCATCGGCAGCACGATCAGCAGGTTCGAGACGCGCCGGCCACGGAAGCTGTAGCGGACGAGCGCCAGCGCCATCAGCGTGCCGATCGCCGTCGAGGCGAGCGTCGAGAGCGCCGCCAGCTCGATGCTCGTGACCATCGCGTCGTTGACCGACGGGTCGGCGAAGGCGTCCTTCCAGTAGTCGAGCGTGAAGCCGCTCCAGGTGTAGTCGAGCTTGCCCTCGACGGTGGCGTCGAACGAGAACAGCCCGACGACAACGATCGGCACGAGCATGTAGGCGACGGCGACCGCCGCGTAGAGCAGCAGGGCGTTGCGGCGCAGCCAGGCCCAGGCGACGCTCACGGCCTCGCCTCGTCCTCGTCGCCCATGAAGGCGCCCGTGCCGGCGACGCGCAGGTAGACCATCACCACGGCGAGGATCACGAGCATCATCACGAACGACAGCGCGGCGGCCTCGGGGTAGTCGCGCTGCTGCAGGTAGAGCGACTGCACGACGTTGCCGATCATCGCCTGGCCGGTGCCGCCGAGCAGCGCCGCGTTGATGTAGTCGCCGATCGCCGGGATGAAGGTCAGCAGCACGCCGGCGACGATGCCCGGAGCGGTGATCGGCAGCGTCACCTTCAGGAAGGCGCGCGTGCTCGACGCATAGAGGTCCTGCGCCGCCTCGATCAGACGGACGTCCATCCGCTCGAGGCTCGCGTAGATCGGCAGGATCATGAACGGCAGGAAGTTGTAGGTCAGCCCCGCTATGACCGCGCCGCCGGTCGCGAGCACGCGGCCGTCCTGCGGGACCAGTTGGAGGAACTGGAGCACGTCGACGGCGGGGCTGGCGTCGGCGAGGATCGTCTTCCAGGCGATCGTCCGGATCAGGTAGGTCGTGAAGAACGGCGCCACCACGGCGAACAGCAGCAGCAGCTTCCAGCGGCCGGCGCGCAGGGCGATCGCGTAGGCGAGCGGGTAGGCGATCGCCAACGCGATCAGCGTCGCCGAGCCGGCGTAGAGGAACGAGCGCACGAGCTGCTCGTCGTAGCCGGAGAGCGCGTCGCCGAAGTTCGCCCACTCCCAGGAGAACGTGAAGCCGCCGGTGTCGAGCGAGCCCGAGCGCAGGGCCATCTGGCCCATGTAGTACATCGGGACGACGAAGAACAGGACGAGCCAGATCGTCCCGGGGCCGAGCAGCCCGTAGGGCGCGAGGCGGCGGCGGAGAGCGCTCACCTGGGACCCGTCCGGGCGCCCGTCCTGTCTCCGCCGTCGCCCACGCCTAGCCGGTCACCACGTCCTGGAAGGCCTTCGTGACCTCCTGCTTGTCCTCGGCCGAGCCGGGCGGGTCGGGCTGGGTCGTGCAGTCCTCGGTGAACCGCTCGCTGGGGAAGATCAGCGGGTTGTCGGCCAGCTCGGGCTTGCCCTGGCGGCGGAAGACCTCCGCCACGCCGCTGACCGGCGTCACGTACTGGACGTACTCCGAGATGTCCGCCTGGACGGGCGGCCGGTAGACGAAGTTCATCCACTCGAGCGCGGCGGGCGTGTTCGGCGCCCCCTTCGGGATCACCATGTTGTCCGACCAGAGGATGCAGCCCTGGGTGGGCATCCGCCACTCGACGTCCGGGTTCTCGACCAGCGAGGTGTCGCCCGACCAGCCGATCGCCGCGACGACGTTGCCGTTGCTCAGGTCCTGGGTGTAGTCGTTGCCGGTGAAGCGGCGCAGCTGGCCCGAGTCGACGGCGTCGGCGAGCTTCTCGATCTGGTCGAGCCACTGCTGCTTCGACGCCTGCGTCGGATCGATCCCGTCGGCCTTCAGCATCAGCGGGATCGTGTCGCGCAGCTCGGTGAGGACGGTGACCTTGCCCCTGTACTTGGGATCGAAGAGGTCGTTGACGGACCTCACGTCGGGGGCCGCGCTGCTGTCGACCATCAGGCCGGTCATGCCGCTCTGCCACGGCACGGAGAACTTGCGCTCGGGATCGAACGACGGCTCCTGCAGACTCGGCAGCATGTTGTCGAAGACGGTCGGCAGCGTCGCGTGGTCGATCTCCTGGAGGTAGCCGAGGTCGTTCATCTGCTTGGCCATCCAGTCGGTCACGACGAAGATGCTGCGCCCGCCGGCCTCGCCCTCGTCGAGCTGCGGCCGCAGCTTGCCGAAGAACTCGGCGTTGTCGTTGACGTCCTCGACGTACTTGACCTGGACCCCGGTCTCGCGCTCGAACTCGGCGACCGTGTTGTCGTCGCCCTTGTCCATGTAGCCGGGCCAGTTGGAGATCGTGATGTCGCCCTTGGCGGCGCCGGCCTGGGCGACCTCGCGGCCGGACTCGTTGCCGCCGCCGACGCTGTCGTCGTCCCCGCACGCGGCGAGCGCGATCGCCGCGATCAGGACGAGCAGCGCCAGGAGGGTCGCCCGCGGGCGGCCGGCCTTTCGATTTGAGCTCGTTCGCGTCATGGCCTTCCTCCTGGTTCGATTCGTGTCAACTCTCCGTCCCCCCTAGCGCCAGCTCCGCGACCGGCGGCGGCCCCGCGTCGGGCTCGGCGCCCGCGACGGAGTCCCTGACGACGTGGATGTGCTCCGGCGACCAGCTCAGGGTTACCCGTGCGCCTCCTCCCGGAAGCCTCTGGCGAGAGGTCTCGTCGGCGTTCGGGACCAGCACCGTCATCCGCACGCCGCGAGCGAGGCGCACCACGATCTGCGTCGCCGTGCCGAGGTAGATCGAGCTCTCGACCTGGCCCTCCACGCGCGGGCGGCCGTCGGACGCCGCGCCACCCTCATCGATCTGCAGCTTCTCGGGACGGACGACCACGTGGCAGCGCTCGCCGGCGGCCAACGCGCCGGCGACGCGCGCGTCGACCGACGGTCCGACGTCGAGGCGCACGCGCCCGGGGTCCCCGGCCGCCTCGACGACGCCGGGCATCAGGTTCGAGACGCCGATGAAGCCGGCGACGAACGTCGTCTCGGGGTGCGCGTAGACCTCCTCGGGCCCGCCGACCTGCTCGACCACGCCGCGGTTCATCACCGCGATCCGGTCGGACATCGTCAGCGCCTCCTCCTGGTCGTGGGTGACGTAGACGAAGGTGATGCCGACGTCGCGCTGGATTCCCTTGAGCTCGACCTGGAGGCGCTTGCGCAGCTTGAGGTCGAGCGCGCCGAGCGGCTCGTCGAGCAGCAGCACCGCCGGCCGGTTGACGAGCGCGCGGGCGAGCGCGACGCGCTGCTGCTGGCCGCCGGAGAGCTGGCGCGGCTTGCGCTTCGCCTCGCCGGCGAGCCCGACGCGCTCGAGCTCCTCGCCGACGCGGCGACGGATCTCGTCCTTCGAGGCCTTCTTGCGCTCGAGCCCAAAGGAGACGTTGCGCTCGACGCTCAGATGCGGGAACAGCGCGTAGCTCTGGAAGACGGTGTTGGTCGGGCGGCGATGCGCGGGCAGGCCGGAGACGTCGTCGCCGTCGAGCAGGACGCGGCCCTCGGTCGGCTCCTCGAAGCCGGCGATCATCCGCAGCGTCGTGGTCTTGCCGCAGCCGCTGGGCCCGAGCAGCGTGAAGAACTCGCCGCGCTCGACGTCGAGGTCGACGCCGTCGACGGCCGTGAGATCGCCGAAGCGCTTGACGACCCGCTCGAGCCGGACGCTCGGCTGGCTTCCCTCGATCTCCGTCGCGGCGCTCAAGTCTGCCGGTCTCCTCTTCGACTCGGCTGGAGCGTGGCTCCACCGAGGCTCATCCTGAACTGAAGCTATGTCCGAAGCGTCGGTCCCGCAAGATGCAGATGACCTAATCTGCGACGGGCCTCTTTGCCTTACTGTACAAGCACCGGGTTGTCCTATTTCACGTTCGACCAGTTGCCAGCCCGTCGCCTCGCCGGTACCGTTGTCCAGAGCGTCTAGCCCCGAGGGAGAAGATGGCGACCACACCGCAGACCGTCACGCAGGCCCCGGCCGGCGACAGCGCGCTGCAGGAGATGGCCAAGCGCCACCTCTGGATGCACTTCACGCGGATGAGCGCCTACAAGGACGCCGACGTGCCGATCATCGTGCGCGGCGACGGCTGCTACGTCTACGACGAGAACGGGAAGCGCTACCTCGACGGGATCTCGGCGCTGTTCTGCGTCAACGCCGGGCACGGCCGCACGGAGATCGGCGAGGCGATGGCCGCGCAGGTCAAGGAGCTCGGCTTCTACACCAACTGGAGCTACGCCCACCCACGCGCGATCGAGCTGGCCGAGCGGATCGCCGGCTACGCGCCCGGCGACCTCGACCGCGTCTTCTTCACCTCGGGCGGCAGCGAGGCAGTCGAGTCGGCGCTCAAGCTGTGCCGGATCTATCACCGCATGAACGGCGAGGGCGCCCGCTACAAGACGATCGCCCGCGAGATCGCCTACCACGGCACGACGATGGGCGCGCTGGCGGCGACCGGCATCCCCGACCTGCGCGCCCCGTTCGAGCCGCTGGTCCCCGGCGGGCGGCACGCGGCGAACACCAACAGCTACCGCTGGCCCGAGGACCGCGACCCGCTCTGGGCGGCCGATCAGATCGAGGAGCGGATCCTCTTCGAGGGACCGGAGACGGTGTCCGCGGTGATCGTCGAGCCGGTTCAGAACGCCGGCGGCTGCTTCACGCCGCAGGAGGGCTACTTCCAGCGCGTGCGCGAGATCTGCGACCGCTACGGCGTCTTGCTGATCTCCGACGAGGTGATCTGCTCGTGGGGCCGGCTCGGCCACTGGTTCGGCTGCGAGCGCTACGACTACCTGCCCGACATCATCACCACCGCCAAGGCGCTGACATCCGCGTATTCGCCGATGGGGGCGGCGATCGCCTCCAAGCGCGTCGCGGCGCCGTTCGTCGACGCCCCGGGCGGCGGCGATTCCGGGCAGATGCCCGGCCGCCCACTCGTACGTCCCAGTCAGCGCACCACCATGTTCACCCACGGCTTCACCTTCGGCGGCCACCCGGTCTCCGCGGCGGCGGCGCTGGCGAACCTCGACATCTTCGAGCGCGAGGACCTCTGCGGGCACGTGCGAGCGAAGGAGGGCGAGCTGCGAGCGACGCTCGAGGACCTGCGCGACATCCCGATCGTCGGCGACGTGCGCGGTGCCGGCTACTTCCATGCGATCGAGCTGGTCAAGGACCAGGAGACCAGGGAGACCTTCGACGACGAGGAGTCGGAGGTGCTGCTGCGCGGCTTCCTCTCCGGGGCGCTCTACGAGCACGGGCTGATCTGCCGCGCCGACGACCGCGGCGACCCGGTCATCCAGCTCTCGCCACCGCTGATCGCCGACAGCGAGCAGTTCGAGGAGATCGGGAGCGTGCTGCGCACCG